>NZ_BMJV01000003.1 GCF_014643635.1 Salipiger pallidus | reverse complement strand
TACAATGCTAACCTTCTCCATGGACGCTTCCTCCTCGTAGCGAATTTCGACACCGCTACCTTGGCACAGCGATGCCGTGAGGGGGCGTCCACACCATCAAGAGGCTGCGCCTCGACCCGACTTCGGACATGGCAGCCGAGCCACGTCTTCCAGAGTGTCCTGCCGAGGTGCCAAGTTGCGCGCACTGATCCGAGCGATCCAGAAAATCCCTATCAAGAGCAAGACGGTGGTTGGCTGCTTGGCGCACGGCCTTGCCAGGCTAAACCACTCAAGGAACGTCCTTTCCTCGTCCGACATCAGGTCTCATGCCAAGCTGGTCTCCATCGCAGAGACCAGCTTGAAACATGCCTAGAAGCGACTGTGAATTCCTCTTGTGAACACGACTTAGACGTCGCGGCGCATCTCTGCGAAGCTCTTCTTAGGCTTGCGGATCAGGATCGCCCAGACGAAGAGTGCGGTCAGCGCAAGGAAGAACAGGCTGTCGAGGTTGGTCAGAAAGACCATCGGATTCCCGTCGTTCAGGGACAGCGAGCGCCTAAGATACTCCTCGAGATCGGGGCCCAGGATGAAGCCCAGGAGCATCGACACGGTGGAGTAGTTCTGCTTGCGCATGAAGTACGCCAGCACGCCGAAGATCACCGCCAGCGACATCTGGAAGATCGAGTAGGTCGCAACGTAGCTGCCGACCAGCGCCACCACGGCAATGCCGGTGTATAGCAACCCCTTGGGGATCGAGACGATCTTGATGAACCACGGCCCGAACAACCACAGCGTCAGCGGGATCAGGATCAGCGCCGAGAAGAACAGCGAGCCCAACATCGGCCCCAACAGTTCGGCCTGGTTCTCGAGCAGCCGCGGACCGGGTTGGAGGCCGTTGATCACCAGGACGCCGAGCACGATGGCGGTGGTCGGATCGCCGGGGATGCCGAACATCAGCATCGGCACGAAGGCACCGCCGCACATCGAGTTGTTGGCCGCTTCGGCCGAGGCAATCCCCTCGCGCGAGCCATGGCCGTATTCCTGCGGCTTTCTGGAAGAGGACCGCGCCATTGCGTAGGACACGAAGGCCGCCATCGAGCCGCCGGCGCCGGGCAGGATGCCGATGCCGTAGCCGATGAAAGCCGAGCGTAGGTAGGCAAAGAGGCCGATCTCGCGGATTTCCTTGCGCGGCGGCAGGAAGTCGCGGCGGCGGATCTTGAGGTCTTTGGCTTTCTCCAGCGTCGAGCTGAGGCTGTTCTTCCAGGTCTCCGACTGCATGAGCACTTCGGAGATGGCAAAGGCGCCGATCACCAGGGGCATGATGTCGATGCCCTCGACCAGTGTCTCGGTGCCGAAGTTGAAGCGCGGGATCGGCTGGAGCACGTCGATGCCGACGGTGGCGATCATCACCCCGAGCAGCGTCGCGACGAAACCCTTGGCGATGTTGCCCTTGTCGACAATCACGATGACGACCAGCGCGAAGAGCACCAGCGAGAACTTGCCCGGTGTACGGATCAGCAAAGAGATCTCTGCGGCGATGGGCATGAAGGCCATGAGCAGCACCGCGCCAATGGCGCCGCCGATCATCGAGCCAAGTGCCGCGTGACCAAGCGCGTTGGCGCCGAAGCCCTGCTTCATCAGCGCGTTGCCCTCGAGCGCCGTCATCATCGACGAGGGGGCGCCCGGAATGTTGATGGTGGTCGCGGTGATCGAGCCGGAGTACATCCCGGCCATGAAGATCGAGGCACACATCACCAGTGCCGGCACCACGTCGATCGTGTAGGTGATCGGCAGCAGCAACGCGATGGCCAGCACCGACGTGAGGCCCGGCATTGCGCCGAAGAAGGTGCCCACGAGGAAGCCGCCAACCATGAACGCGATGACGTAGGGATCGGCAAGGGCGCTCATGCCGCCCAGGATATTGGCGAAGATGTCCATCAGAAGACCCCCTCGGTGAAGGTGGGCAGGCGCACGCCGAAGATGCCGGCGAAGAGCCCGTAGAACAGGGCCGTCACGCCGATGGCGTAGATCGCGAACATGAGCGGCTTGCGCAGCTGGAAGTGGAATATGCCGAACAGCGCCGAGGTGAACAGCAGCGTCGCCAGCCAGTAGCCCAGCGGACGAAAGAGGGCGATGTAGCCTGCCGTTGCAACGATCACCAGCGCCGGGCGCAGCATCTCGCGTGTGGGCCCGTCGGCGGTGGGTTTGCGGAACTCGCCGACGAACACCACCGCGAGGGCGACATACATCAGGCAGGCCATCAGGATCGGCACGGACCGCGGGCTCATCTCGCCGGGGGCCGCAAACTGCGAGCGGATGTCGAAGGCGGCTGCGAGGTAGACGGTCGTGACGATCAGGAAGAAGAGGGGCAGCAGGACACCTGTCCTGAGAAGGGGCGCGCGGTCGGCCATCTTGGTCTCCGTATAGGGGCGGCACCGGAGCCGAACTCCGATGCCGCCTGTCATGACTGCTGGGATGGAACGGGGCCGCTTACTTGTTCAGCACGCCGGCTTCGACCAGCGCATCCATCTGGGTGAACAGGCCCTGCGCCGTCTCGTCCGCCCAGGTGTCGAGCTCGTCGCCCGCCAGCCAGTTCGGCGTCACGCCCATCGTGCCCAGCCAGTCCTGGAACTCGTCCGAGTTGTAGGCCTCTTCATAGGCCGCCTCGATTGAGGCCACCACGTCCTCGGGGGTGCCTTCCGGCGCAACTAGCACGATGAACGACCCGTTGAGCAGGTCGATGCCCGCTTCTTCGGCAGTCGGCACGTCGTAGGTCGGGTTCTTGGCGTCCGAGAACTCGACGATGCCGCGCGCGGTGCCGTCCTCGATCAGGTTAGCGAAGTCACCGAGCGAGGTCAGGACCACGTCCACCTCGTCGGAGAGCAGCGCCTCTTTCTGCGGGGCCGCGCCGCCGGGGTAGGAGACGATGCGGAATTCGGCACCGGTGATCTGCTGAAGCTGCAGCAGGGTCAGGTGTACGCGCCCGCCGAGGTTCTGCACACCGACGCGCACGTTGCCCGGGTCGGCCTCGGCGGCGGCGATCAGATCGTCGAGCGTCTGGTAGTCGGACTCGGCGTCGACGATGATGGCGTCGGCTTCGCTGGTGATACGGGCGATGAGGTCGAGCTTGTCCATCTGGTAGCTCGGCAGCATGCCCTGCCACGGAACGGTGACGATGCTGTCATAGGTCAGCGTCCCGATCGTGTAGCCGTCGGGACGTGCGCTCATCACCTGGCCGACGCCGGTGGCCGAGTTGCCGCCCTCGATGTTCTCGACGTAGATGGTGCCGCCAAGCGCGTCCTCGGCCAGCGTGGTCACCTTGCGCACGATGCCGTCGGTGCCGCCGCCGGCGCCCCACGGAACCACCATGCGCACGTCGCGCTCGGGGAATTCCGCAAGGGCGGCAACAGGCACGAGGGCCGTAGTGATAGCGGCAAGAGCGCCGATGAAGCTGCGATTCATGGTGTGTCTCCTCCTAGACGTTCCGGGCCCGGCGATGCCGTCCCGACTCTTTTGATCTGACCGTCCGACCCGTGCCACGGCGCTGGCGCGCGCTGAGCTCCTCCTCAGTCGGTCCCGGGCCACAGGGGCCGGATTCGCTGGAGGTGCTTGCGCCCCATCCAACTAATACATTACTATATGAATTTGCGCGAAGCTGGCAAGCCTCCTTGGGGTCACGCCGGCGATATCGCGGCAAAACGTTGAAATACCTGGAGAAACCGACATGCTTTACGACCATCGGACCTATTCTTGCCGTCCCGGCACCATCAAGAAACACCTCGCGCTCTACGGCGAACACGGCTTCGACGTGCAGCGCCGTCACCTTGGTGAGCCCGTGGTCTACGGCGCGGTCGAGACCGGGGACGTGAATTCCTACGTGCATATCTGGTGCTATGCAGACGCCGCCGACCGGGCGGCCAAACGGGCGTCCCTGGCGGCGGACCCTGAATGGCAGGCCTACCTCAAGAAGAGCGCAGAAGCTGGCTATCTCGTCTCGCAGGTCAACCAGCTCTTGGCGCCGGTGCCGTTCTTCACGCCGAAGGCATGAGCGGAGTGCGCGGCCGTCGGGCCGCGCCTCTCCCGGCTGCGGTACGGGGCTCACCCCTGCGGCAGGTCCATGCGCCCCACGAGGAAGTCGAGCTCGGCCAGATCCGCCTCGGTGAGCTTCGGCCCCGGCCCGCGCAGCGCGTTCGAGGTCAGGGCACCCCGCCGGCGCATCATCTCCTTGCGCAGTGCGATTCCCCACTGGCCCTGCGCCTCGTGCTTGAGCAGAGGCAGGTAGCGGTTGAAGAGGTCATGCGCCTCGGCCCGCTTACCTGCGGTCATCAGATCGTACACGCCCGACAGCATCTCCGGGTAGGAGAAGCCGGCCATCGGACCATCGGCGCCGCGCTCCATCTCCTGCACTAAGAACTGGCCGTTGTTGCCGGTCAGGATCCGCACCGGGCGTGACAGCTCGGCACGCATGCGGGTGATCTTGATGGGGGACGGAAAGTCCTCTTCCTTGATGACGCCGATCTGCGGGAAGGCGGAGAGCAGCCGGTCGAGTGCCGGCACCGACATCATCACGCCGGACGAGGCTGGGAAGTCCTGCAGCACCGTGGGCACGTCGCCGATGCGTGAGAAGACCGCATCGAAATAGCGCATCAGGTCCTCGTCGGTGCGGATGCCCGAGGGCGGGCAGATCATCACCGCGTCGGCCCCCTCGGCCATGACCTGTGCCGTGACTTCAACGAGCGTGGCAAGGTTGGGGTGCGAGACCCCGGCGATGATCCGGTGTCCCTCGGCCGCCGCGACGTAGCGGGCGGCCACGGCGATGGTCTCGTCAACGGTCAGTTTCTGCGCCTCACCAGAAACGCCGAGCACGGTCAGACCCTGCGCGCCGTGGCGGTAGTAGAAGGCCGACAGCGTGTCGATGCTAGGCAGGTCGAGCGTGCCGTCGTCTAGGAACGGCGTCTGGGCCACGACGTGCAGGCCGGTGGTGTGCTCAAGTGCGTTGGACATGATCTCTCCCTTCGCGAACCGGCGTGGTCCGCGCTCTCCTTCGATAATGTTGGTGTGCCTGCTGACGCCCGGGCGGGCCGGGTGTCAGGTGAAGTAGTCCTCGTGCAGGGCGCGGTACTCATCGGCCCAGTCGTCGGGTTTGTGGGTGTGGAAACGGATTTCGCGGATGGCCTCCTCGACGACCCCGGATTCGATCGCGGCGACGATGCGCTCGTGACCCTCGAGGATGAGGCCCAGCCGTTCCTCGGAATGGGCCTGAAGGCGCCGCACTCGGTCCATGTCGCCGGTCTGAGCGCGCAGCAGGGCGTGCAGGTTCGGATGCCCCGCGCCCTCGAACATGACATAGTGGAAGTACTCGTCGAGCTCCTGGAAGCGCCGCAGCTTGGCCTGGTCGGGCGCGACCTGGCGCTGCATGGCGATCACCTCTCTGAGGCGGTCGATGGTTTCGGGGGACGGCTCGCGGGCGAGCTTCATGGCCACCTCGGTCTCGAGCGCCTGACGCAGGAACAGCGCCTCGCGGATCTGGGCAAGGTTGATGCGCGTCACCAGCGTTTTGGACTGCGGGTAGATGCGGATCAGCCCATCCTGGTCGAGCCGCTGCATCGCGTCGCGCAGCGGGGTCTGGCTGACATCGTATTCACGCGCGAGATCGGCGCGGGTCAGCGCGGTGCCCGGCGGAAGGTCCAACGACAGGATGCGTTGCCGCAGATCGTCATAGATCCGGGACGAGGCCATCGGGCGCCCCATCGTCGTGTCCTGCCGCATCATGTCGTACGCGCCTGTCATCATTGGTGTCTTCATGCCGAGATCCGAGTCCTTCCCTTGATGGCGGGCAATTAACCGCATTTGCGGACCGGTTGACCATACTGATAAACTAAAATATTAGTACATGACAAGCTCCGAGACGCGGCAGTGCTGGCCCAGTGCCGGCAAGGCTTTGCAGAGCGCGGCGCGTGATTCGCGCCGGGATGGGGCGGGAATCAAAGCGCGGGAGGCCAATGCGTCCGACCGCGCGGCAAGAGGAGGCCAATGACATGGACGGCACGACAAGCGCATTTGTTCCGCACGGCCGCCACCTGATCGCGGGTGAGTGGGTTGCTGCAGACACGACCTTCCGCTCGGAACCGGCGCATGGCGAGGCGCACGACTTCGGCGTCGGCACCCCGGCCCTGGTGGATGCCGCGGTGAAGGCGGCAGAAGACGCGTTCTGGACTTACGGCTACACCGACGTGGAGACCCGGGCGAAGTTCCTCGAGACCATCGCCGACGAGATCGACGCCCGCGGCGAGGCCATCACCCTGATCGGCACGCAGGAAACCGGCCTGCCCGAAGCCCGCCTGCAGGGCGAGCGCGGCCGCACCGTCGGCCAGCTGAGGCTCTTCGCCAGCCACATCCGCGCCGGCGACTGCCTTGACCGGCGCCAAGACGAGGCGCTGCCCGACCGCGCGCCGCTGCCGCGTCCCGACATCAAGCTGATGCAGCGCCCGATCGGCCCCGTGGCGGTTTTCGGCGCCTCGAACTTCCCTCTGGCCTTCTCGACTGCCGGCGGCGACACCGCCTCGGCGCTGGCGGCGGGCTGCCCCGTCGTGGTCAAAGGCCACTCCGCCCACCCCGGCACTGGCGAGATCGTCGCCGAAGCCATCAAGGCCGCCATCGAGATCTGCGGCCTGCCGGGCGGGGTCTTCAGCCTCGTGCAGGGCGGCAAGCGCGACGTGGGCACCGCGCTCGTCCAGCACCCGCTGATCAAGGCCGTGGGCTTCACCGGCTCGCTCGGTGGGGGCCGCGCACTCTTTGATCTGTGCGCACAGCGCCCCGAGCCGATCCCCTTCTTCGGCGAGCTTGGTTCGGTCAACCCGATGTTCGTGCTTCCCGCAGCCGCCAAGGCGCGTGGCGCCGAGATCGGCAAGGGCTGGGCAGGATCGCTCACAATGGGCGCGGGTCAGTTCTGCACCAACCCCGGCATCGCCGTGATCGGAACCGGCCCCGAGGGGGACGCTTTCGTCTCCGCCGCGTCCGAGGCGCTCAAGGATGCCCCCGCGCAGGTCATGCTGACCGAGGGGATCGCAGCGGCCTACCGTGACGGCAAGGATCGCTTCGACGAGCGCAATACCGTCAAGCCGGTGTTCACCACCGAGCAGGAGGGCCGCAACGCCAGGCCCAACCTCTACGAAACCGACGCCGCGGCCTACCTTCAGGACCACGCGCTTGGCGAAGAGGTCTTCGGCCCACTTGGCCTCGTGATCCGCGTCAGCGGACCCGAGCAGATGGTAGACCTGGCCAAAGGCTTCGAGGGTCAGCTCACCGCGACCCTGCACATGGACGAGGCCGACACCGATGCGGCCCACGTCCTGATGCCGGTGCTCGAGCGCAAGGCGGGCCGGGTGCTCGCCAACGGCTTCCCCACCGGGGTCGAAGTGTCCGACGCGATGGTGCACGGCGGGCCTTACCCAGCCTCCACCAACTTTGGAGCCACCTCGGTCGGCACGATGGCGATCCGCCGCTTCCAGCGCCCCGTGAGCTACCAGAACCTGCCCGACGCGCTGATGCCCGCCGGCTGGAAATGACCTTTCCGCACGGCGGTGGGGTCAACCCCCGTCGCCGCGCGGCCAGCACAGACAAGATCCCGCGTCATGCGGACACGACAAGCAAGAGTGAGGAGACACACACCATGATCGCACCCGACGCGCTTCGCGAGATCATCCGCCACGGGCTTTTGTCCTTCCCGGTAACGCCCTTCGACGAGAACGACCGTTTCGCGCCGAAGCCGTTCCAGGCGCACCTGGAATGGCTCAAGCCGCACAAGGTGGCCGGTCTGATTGTCGCGGGCGGCACCGGCGAGATGTTCTCGCTGACCCCGGAAGAGATCGTGAACGTCGTGCGCGCGGCGCGCGAGGTCGCCGGTGACGCGCCGGTGATCGCAGGCTGCGGCTACGGCGTGCGCATGGCCTGTGACCTCGCCCGCGAGATCGAGGCGGCGGGCGGCGACGGCATCCTGCTGCTGCCGCACTACCTCACCGAGGGCCCGCAGGAGGGCGTTGCCAACCGCATCCGCGCCGTCTGCAAGGCGACCAACATGGCAGTCATCGTCTACAACCGCGGCCAGGCGCAGATCTCGGCCGAGACGCTTGAGCAGCTGGCCGACGAATGCCCCAACCTCATCGGCTTCAAGGACGGCACCGGTGACATCGACACTGTGCGCCGCATCACCGTGAAGCTGGGCGATCGGCTGTCCTACATCGGCGGGATGCCGACGCACGAGCTTTTCGCGCAAGCCTATCGTGGGGCGGGGATGCAGACCTATTCCTCGGCGGTATTCAACTTCGTGCCCAAGACCGCGCTGGAATTCCACGGCGCCTTCCTCGCCGGGGACGATGCCACGTGCGAGAAGCTGCTGCGTGACTTCTACTACAAGTTCGCCGCAATCCGGGACCGCAAATCGGGATACGCCGTATCCGCGGTCAAGGCCGGTGTCGCCCTGCGCGGCTTCGAGACCGGGCACGTGCGTGCGCCGCTCACCGACCTGACCGGCGAAGAGCGCGAGATGATGCAAGACCTCATCGCGGGCCGCGGCTGATGCCCATCGGACCCGTCGCCGTCCTGGAGCCCGCAAGCCCCGGCATGCGGGCTCGGATCGAGCAGCTTTGCGACGGTTTCGACCTGCGCTTCGTGAGCAGCGTGGAAACCGAGGACATGCGCGCCGCGCTCGACGGTGCAGCCTACGCGGTGACGCGCGGGCTGCGCTTCCCGGCCGAGCTTCTGGCCGAGGCCGGGGCGCTGAAAATGGTGCACCAGTGGGGAACCGGCGTCGACGGCATCCCGCTGGACACCGCCAAGGCGCGCGGCGTGACCGTCGCGCGCTCACCGGGGATGAATGCGCCCACCGTCGCCGAGGCGACGCTGGCCCTGATGCTAGCAACGCTGCGGCGCCTGCCCCAGGTGCAGAGCACCTTCAGAGGCGGTGCGTGGAACCAGCCGGACCTGTGGCGCGAGGCCCGTGATCTCGGGGCCTGCAAGGTCGGGCTGGTGGGCATGGGCGCCATCGGCAAGGAGGTGCTCAAGCGCCTCTCGGGCTTTGGCTGCGAAATTGCCTATACAAAACGCTCCGGCGCAGATGCCGCGCTCGGTACGCAGTTCATGAGCTTCGACGACCTGCTGGGCTGGGCCGACGTGATCTCGCTGCACCTGCCGATGACGGCGGACTCGCGGCACCTGATCGACGCCGGCGCCATCGCCGCGATGAAGCCGGGCGCGGTGCTCATCAACACCTCGCGCGGCGGACTTGTGGACGAGGCGGCGCTGATCGCGGCGTTGCAGTCCGGACAGATCGGCGCGGCGGGCCTCGACGTGTTCGAAACAGAGCCGGTCAATGGCCCCAACCCGCTGCTCGAGATGCCCAACACCGTCACCCTGCCGCATGTGGCCGGACGCACGCTCGACAATTTTGACCGCATGGTGCGGCACTGGTCGGGCAATATCCGTGCCCATGCCGAGGGTCGTGCCATCGACCCCGCGTGCATTGTGCTGCCCTGAGCCCTCCGGGCAGCCCCCCCTACGCGAGACATCGCGACCCGAAAAGACATCATGGGAGGAGATACCATGTCGGAGATCGCCAAGCGCACCGGCGGACAGGTGCTCGTGGATCAGCTTCTGATTCATGGCGCGGACTGCGCCTATTGCGTGCCGGGCGAGAGCTACCTTGAGGTGCTCGACGCCCTGCATGACGTGAAGGACCGCTTCACGCTCTACAACGCGCGGCATGAGGCGGGCGCCGCCGACATGGCCGAGGCCTATGGCAAGCTCACCGGCAGGCCCGGCATCTGCATGGTCACGCGCGGGCCGGGCGCCTGCCAGGCCGCCGTCGGCGTGCACATCGCCTACCAGGACAGCACGCCGATGATCCTGCTGGTGGGCCAGGTGGGCCGCGACACGATGGACCGCGAGAGCTTCCAGGAAATCGACTACCGCCAGATGTTCGCGCCCGTCGCCAAGTGGGCGGCGCAGATCGACAGCGCGGACCGTATCCCCGAGTACATGGCGCGCGCCTTCCGCGTCGCCACCTCCGGGCGTCCTGGCCCAGTGGTTCTGGCGCTGCCCGAGGACATGCTGACCGACGTTGTCGAGGTCGCTGACGCCATGCCCTACACGCCCAGCGTTCCGGCGCTGACGCCCGAGCACGCGGCCTCGGTCATGGCTGCGCTGACCAGGGCCGAGCGCCCTCTGCTGCTGGCCGGCGGCCCCGGCTGGAGCGAGGAAGGCTGCGCCGCTCTCCTGCGCTTTGCCGACGCCAACCGCCTACCGGTGGCGACCAGCTTCCGGCGGCAGGATCTCATCGACAACCGCTCCAATGTCTACGTGGGCGATTTCGGTACCGGCGTCGCGCCGAGCCTCGTCAAACGGCTGGCCGAGGCCGACTTGCTGCTCGTCATCGGCGCCCGGCTTGGAGAGATCACCACCAAGACCTATGCCACGCTTTCGGTGCCGACCCCGGCACAAACGCTGGTGCATATTCACTCGGATGCCGACGAGATCGGCCGGGTCTATTCGCCCACCGTCTCCGCCGTTTCCGGCCCCGACGCTGCGCTGGCGGCGCTGAACGCTCAGCCCTCCGCGCCCGCCGCTGAGGATTGGTGCACCACGCTGCGCCGCGAGTATCTCGCCGACAGCGAGCCACCGCCGCATGACTACCCGCTCGACATGGGGCAGGCGATGGCCGACGTGCGCGACCTGCTGCCCGCCGACACGGTCATCACGCTGGACGCGGGCAACCACACCGGCTGGGCGCAACGCTTCCTGCGTTATGCACGGCCCGGACGGCAGATCGGCTCGACCTGCGGGTCCATGGGCTACGCGGTGCCTGCGGCCGTCGCCGCCTCGTTGCAGGAACCCAAGCGGCAGGCCATCGCCTTTGTCGGGGACGGCGGGTTCATGATGTCCGGCATGGAGATCGCAACCGCCGCGCAGCATGGCGGTCGGCCCATCGTGCTGGTGTTCAACAACGGCACTTACGGCACCATCCGCATGCACCAAGAGCGCGAGCACCCGGAGCGGATCTCGGGCACCGATATCGCCTCATCCGACATCGGGCGCATCGCCGAAGGCCTTGGCGCCACGCATGAGCGCATCACTGAGACCGCCCAGTTCAAGCCCGCACTGCAGCGCGCCTTCGAGCATGACGGCCCCACGGTGATCGAGCTGATGACTGACCCTGACCAGATATCCACCCGCACAACGGTCAGCCGTCTGCGCGGCGTGTGAGACCAGAGCGATAGAGAGACACTCATGACCAAGAAGACCCCCGATACCCTCCGCTCCGCCCGCTGGTTTGCTCCCGACGATCTTCGCAGCTTCGGTCACCGCTCGCGTATGATGCAGCTGGGCTACGCCGAGGAGGATTTCCGTGACAAGCCGATCATCGGCATCCTCAACACCTGGTCCGAGCTGAACACCTGCCACGGTCACTTCCCGGAGCGGGTGCAGGACGTCAAACGCGGCGTTCTGGCGGCGGGAGGGTTCCCCGTCGAGATGCCCGCCCTGTCCGTGGACGAGAGCTTTACCAAACCGACCTCGATGCTCTACCGCAACATGCTCGCGATGGAGACCGAAGAGATGATCCGCAGCCACCCGCTGGATGGCGTGGTGCTGATGGGCGGCTGCGACAAGACCACGCCCGGCCTCGTGATGGGGGCGATCACCGCAGGCGTGCCAATGATCTTCCTGCCCGCCGGCCCGATGCTGCGCGGCCATTACAAGGGCCGCACCCTTGGCAGTGGCTCGGACGGCTGGAAGTACTGGGACGAGCGCCGCGCCGGCAACGTCACCGATGAGGAATGGCTCGGCATCCAGGGCGGCATCGCGCGCTCGGTCGGCACCTGCATGACGATGGGCACCGCCTCGACCATGACCGCCATCGCCGATGCGATGGGCCTGACGCTGCCCGGCGCCTCGTCGATCCCCGCCGCCGACAGCAGCCACAAGCGCATGGGCTCGGGCTGCGGGCGCCGCATCGTCGAGATGGTCTGGGAGGACATGACCCCCGCCACCGTCATCACCGAAGCCGCCGTACGCAACGCCGCCATCGTCGCCATGGCCACCGGCTGCTCGACCAACGCGGTGGTGCACCTCATCGCCATGGCCCGCCGCGCCGGGATCGACCTCACGCTCGACGATCTCGACGAGCTTGGCCGCGTCACGCCGCTTTGCGCCAACGTGCGACCGGCGGGCAAGGATTACCTGATGGAGGACTTTTACTACGCCGGAGGCCTCCTCGCTCTGATGAAGCAGATCGAGGAACGGCTCGACACCACCGTGACCGGCGTTACCGGCAAGCCGCTCTCCGAGGCGCTGGCCACCGCCGAGGTCTACAATGACGACGTGATCCGCCCACTGTCGAACCCGGTCTACCACCAGGGCTCGCTCGCGCTGCTGCGCGGCAACCTCTGCCCGGACGGCGCGGTGATCAAGCCAGCCGCCTGCGATCCGAAATTCCACGTTCACGAGGGGCCCGCGCTGGTCTTCGGCAGCTACCCCGAGATGAAGGCCGCCATCGACGACGAGGATCTGGATGTCACGCCCGATACCGTTCTCGTGCTGCGCAACGCCGGGCCGAAGGGTGGGCCAGGGATGCCGGAATGGGGCATGCTGCCGATCCCCAAGGCGCTGATCAAGCAGGGTTACCGCGACATGCTGCGGATTTCCGATGCCCGCATGTCAGGCACATCTTACGGCGCCTGCGTGCTGCACGTCGCCCCCGAGGGCTATATCGGCGGCCCGCTGGCGTTGCTGAAGACCGGGGACATCGTGCGCATGGACCTGCCGAACCGCAGCCTCGACATGCTGGTGGACGAGGACGAGCTGGCCCGCCGCCGCGCCGCCTGGACGCAACCGAAACCTCGCTTCGAGAGGGGCTGGGGCTACATGTACTCGCAGCACGTGACTCAGGCCGACACGGGCTGCGACTTCGACTACCTCGAGCGGGGCTTCGGCAAGGCCGCCGGCGAGCCCGACATCTTCTGAGCCGACCCCGGAGGGCCCATGACCAGACCGCTTCTCTACCTGCCGCGCGCCTTCCCGACCAGCGAGGGCCGCGTCAACGGCTACGAATTGCTTGGCCCGGACGACACCGGACGCGACACCGAGGTGCGGGCGATCGCGCTGTCGGGGCCGAGCAAGGTCGACACGGCGGTCATGGACCGCTTCCCCAAACTCGAGATCGTCGCCAAGTTCGGTGTTGGCTATGACAGCATCGACGTGGCGGCGGCGCAGGCGCGTGGCGTCGCCGTCACCAACACGCCCGATGTCCTGACAGAGGAGGTCGCCGACCTCGCTGTGGGGCTGCTGATCGCCACCTCGCGCCAGCTTCCTCAGGCCGACTCCTACCTGCGCGCGGGCCACTGGACCACGAAACCATACCCGCTGACCCATTCGCTGCGCGGGCGCCGGATCGGCATCCTCGGCCTTGGCCGCATCGGCCTTGCCATTGCGGAGCGGCTCACCGCCATGAAGCTCGAGGTGGCCTATGCCACCCGCACCCCCCGCGACGTCCCCTATGCCTACCACCCCGACGCCCTGTCACTGGCGCAGGCCTGCGACGCGCTGGTGGTGATCGTCCCGGGCGGCGCCGCAACCGAGGGGCTGGTGAGTGCAAAGGTGCTCGACGCGCTTGGCCCGGACGGGATCTTGGTGAACGTGGCGCGTGGCTCGGTGGTCGACGAGACGGCACTGATCGCGGCGCTGGCGTCGGGCCGGCTCGGCGCGGCGGGGCTCGACGTGTTCGAGCACGAGCCGCAGATGCCGCAGGCTCTGATCGAGCTGCCCAACACGGTGCTGCTGCCGCACGTCGGCTCGGCCACCGAGGTCACACGCCGCATGATGGGCGACCGGGTACTTGATAACCTTGATGCTTGGTTCAGAGGTGACAGAGTTCCGGACCAAGTCGCCTGAAACGTCTAGTGGGTGTGTTTGTGATGTGACCGTCCTGCTTTGTGGATCATCGCAGACACACCATGGCACAGCGATGCCGTCGGGGGGCGGTCACATCATCAACGCCACCGGCAGCGCACATAGCCAGCCCATGCGAAGGATATCATCAGCGTCGCGGGGCGTGGACCGGGGCACCCCGGCGCCCGGTCACTCCAGTCTTCGCTTCACAGCTTGATCCTGCAGCTTGGCCAGCATCTCGTAAGGGCTGACAGTGTCGGGATCGTCTTGGTGGCGACGTGGGTGTATTGAACGGTCGTCGTGAGTTTGGAATGCCCTAGCAAATCCGGATCACCCGCACATCTGTGTCGGCCTCGAGCAGGTGCGTCGCAAATCAGGGTTCGCAGGGTAGCGGCCTTCTCGACTCCGGCCATCGTCTTTGCCGACGTGAAGGCCCGGTTCGACTGACGCTGCGAGAGCGGGTTGATCTTGGGCTTGCCTGGGAACACCAGCCCTCGGGTCGCGCTTCGCGCCAGTCGTCGCGCAGGAGTGCGGGCAAGCCAGGTGGCAGCATGACCTTGCGGCCCTTCCGCCCCTTGCACGCCGACAAGACGGCAGGTGGCCGGGTCGGCGGCGGCCGTTTTGCCGAGGAAAACCTTCTGGATGACCCGAACATCCTTGATGCTGTGTTCTGAGAAGATCTCGACACGCTGGCGGCAGGCTATCTTGGCGACGGATGGAAATAGGCTGATGCCAGCGCGGTTAGCTATGTCCGTTACGATCACATCGAGGACGACAAGATGGCGCGGGTCCACAAGAAGGTCAGGCAGCTGTCCCCCGAACAGATCGCAAGGCATCATGAGTTGCAAGAACTGGCGGAGGGCGGCGCACTGGACGAGGAAGGCCGTGCCGAGCTGGATGTACTGGAAGCAGTCATTGAGGGTGATTTCACCACTGATCAAAAGCCGTATTCCGGCCTGATCCTCTATGTCGATCCGGTGGGGCGACCCGCTGACCAGGGCACGCGCCCCGATGTCGTCGCTGACAAGTCCGGCAGTCAGGAACAGGTCGATGGGTCGGCCTTGGCTTTCGCAAATCGCGTGCAGCTTCGTAAGTATGCCGCCTTTGGTTCGGCCACTCAGACGCCCACACCCCCCTTTTTGACGCTCAGGCTGGACGCCGTACGATGGGCTTTCAGTTGAGTTGCGTCGATCATCACAGTCGTCTTCTCGCCGCTTTCGGCCACCAACCTCGCCATGATCCGGGCGAAGGCACCCCTGTCGCTCCAACGCTTCCAGCGGCTGTAGAGCGTTTTGTGCGGGCCGTATTCCCTTGGTGCATATCGCCACCGCAAGCCATAGTGATTGGTAAATAAAATCCAGATCAGGACATGCCCGTCATCAACCCTGACTTGCTGTGCAACTTGAGGACGTAAGGCTCCAGATGCGCCATCTGCGTATCGCTGAACCAGAAAAGATAAGACATGTTCACCACTCGTTTTCGAACGGTGAAACACGCGCCCAGCCAAATCAATGGGTCCTGACCCTAGGTTTTCAAGAAGCGGCGCACCCGCGCTGCGGGTGCAAAAAAGGTGTTTGCCCTCTAGCAGCGGGCAAACCGAGCCTAGGCAAAACGGGACCCAAGGGTCACATCGTGACGATAAAGGACAAATGTCCTGACTATTGATGCAGGTAAAACTGGTCGGGCTGAGAGGATTCGAACCTCCGACCCCCTGCTCCCGAAGCAGGTGCGCTACCAGGCTGCGCTACAGCCCGACCGTGGCGCGGGATGTACCCAAGACAGCGCCGGTTGGCAAGGCCTCATCTTGCGGATTCTTTCAAGACTTTCTCCCGGCGCTTCATTGCCCGTGACAAAGGCCCCACCCGCAGCGAGGTGCCGGTTTCGATCCGGTTGCGGGTGCGTAGCACGGGCGTGGTCTGCGAGCCGCCCCCGCGCCCCTCGCGCAGCACGATATAGACCCCAGACCCAATGATCAGTGTCGACCCCGCAAGGGTCCAGATTCCCGGAAGTTCGTCGAAGAACAGCGCGCCATAGGCCGTGGCCCAGATCATCTGCGAATATTGCATGGGCGCGACAATCACGGCCTCGCCAGTCTTGTAGGCGGCGATGAGCACGAGCCCGCCGGTCAACGCAAAGCCCGCCATGACGCCGACCCCGCCAAGGTGTTCGATGGGCATCGGCTTGTAGACGAAGGCCAGCGCGCAGGACATGAGGATGAAATTCGCCATCATCGGGTAGAGCAGCAGCACCACCGACCGTTCGTCATTGCCGATCTTGCGCACCACGATGGACGCCACCGCACCGAAGAACGCCCCCACCAGCGCAGCGCCATGGCCCAGTGTCAGCTCAGTCGCGCCGGGGCGCAGCACAACCAGCACCCCCGCGAGGCCCACGAGCACCGCCATCCAGCGGCGCAGGCGCACCTGTTCGCCAAGGATCGGGATCGCCAGCACGGTGATGATCAGCGGTTGGGCAAATAGAATGGCGTAGGTCTGCGCCATTGGCAGCACCGAGAAGGCGTAGAACACACACAGCCCCGCAATCACCGCTGAGCCCGTGCGCAGCGCGGTCCACCACGGGTGGATTGGACGCAGGTGGCCCGGGGTGGTGTCGCGGATCAGCATTAGACTGACGATCGGGAAACTGAACAGGACCGAGAAGAACACAATCTGGAAGGGCGCGTAATCCGCCCCAAGAAACTTCACGATCACGTCGTGGGTCGCGAAGATGCCGAAGGCAAGCAGCGCCAGAAGCGCGCCTTTCGCATTGGAGTGCATCGATTTTCCCAGGTTGCCTGCTCTGTGGCGGCACGACTCTCGGCCACCTTTGTCCATAGAGGTGCGCAGGAAATCCGGCAGGGTCAACGGGAGGATGCGGCGAAAGCAAGGTTTCGCCAGATGGCGACGCCCCCGTGCCCATGACGGGGGCGGCGCGGTGTTCAGCGGCCGCTCAGAGGCTGGCGTCGAGCGCCTTGAGGATCTCGTCGCCCATGCCGGAGGTGGTGACCGGGGTCACGCCCTCTTCGCCCAGCAGGTCCGCGGTGCGCACGCCGCTCGCGAGGACAGCCTCGATCGCCTTCTCGAGGCGCTCGGCCTCGGCGCCCTGGTCGAAGCTGTAGCGCAGCGCCATGGCAAAGCTGAGCACGCAGGCGATGGGGTTTGCCTTGCCCTGGCCCGCGATGTCGGGCGCCGAGCCGTGCACCGGCTCGTAGAGGGCCTTGGGACGGCCGTTGGCCATCGGGGCACCAAGGCTGGCCGAGGGCAGCATCCCGAGCGAGCCGGTCAACATCGCCGCCGCGTCGGACAGCAGGTCACCGAAGAGGTTGTCGGTCACGATCACGTCGAACTGCTTGGGCCAGCGGCACAGCTGCATGGCGCCGGCGTCGGCGTACATGTGGCTGAGTTCGACCTCGGGGTAATCCTTGGCCACCTCGGTCACGACCTCGCGCCACAGGATGCCCGATTCCATGACGTTGGCCTTTTCCATGGAACACAGTTTCTTGCCCCGTCGCATGGCCAGCTCGAACGCCGACCGCGCCACGCGGTCGATCTCCGACTCGGTGTAGCGCTGGGTGTTGATGCCCACACGCTCGTTGCCTTCCTCGAAGATGCCGCGCGGCTCCCCGAAGTAGACGCCCGAGGTCAGCTCGCGCACGATCATGATGTCGAGCCCGGCGACAACATCCTTCTTCAGGGACGAGAAATCCGCCAGCGCGTCAAAGCACTGGGCCGGGCGCAGGTTGGAATAAAGGTCCATTTCCTTGCGCAGACGCAGCAGGCCACGCTCCGGCTTCACCGAGAAATCCAGAACGTCGTATTTCGGGCCACCCACGGCACCGAGCAGGACGGCATCAACCTCCTGCGCCTTCGCCATGGTGTCGTCATGCAGCGGCGTGCCGTGCGCGTCATAGGCGGCACCGCCCACGAGGTCTTCGGACACGTCGAAGGAAAGGCCGCGCTTGTCGCCGAACCAGTCGATGATGCGGCGCACTTCGGCCATCACCTCGGGGCCGATGCCGTCGCCCGGCAGGATCAGCAGCGAAGGGTTGCTCATGGGTCTAGTCCTCTCCTCGGATATGTCCCGCATCGCGTAGCGGCTGGCCGGGGATTGGTCAAGAAAGCCGGAGCTTTCGGGGCGGTCACGCAGGGGAGTGCAGTCCGTTCGCAGGTGGACCGGGCAGGCTCCTGAACGACGTGGAGCGCCGCCTCTGGCGCGCGCGATGGACCGCGCACGGGCCATGGTGCTGCTTGCCTGTCAGGGCGGCTCCAGCGTCACCAGTACCATGTGGTGCGGCTCCCCCTCGATGGGCGGCCGGACCTCCGCCCGTGTGACCGCCAAGTGGGCGGCGGGTAGGATGTAGCTCACCCGCATGGGACCGGTCTGGTCCCAAGTCACTGTGTCGGAGCCGGGCAACGGATCGCGCAGACGCGGATCGGCAAGCGCCTCCCTCACCGCCTCGTGCCGCCCGTCCCCCCGTGCTGGGTCCACGTTGGCATCGCCGATCAGCACCGGGTGCGCCGGCGGTTCACCAAAAGCGCCATCGAGATAGCGCAGCCACAGCGCCAGCTCGTCCGCGTTGCGCCGCCCGTTGCGATCCTCCGGGCCATCGAAGACCGGAGGCGTCGCATGCCACGCCAACAGGGTAAGAGGCCCAACCCCTATCGCGAGATGGGCGTTCGAGGACAGCCGCTGTACCGCCGGCGCCGGATCGGACGGGATGCGCCGATGGCCCGGCAGATCGGACCAGAGCATGTCCGTCAAATCCCGGACCAGCGTCAGGGGCAGCTTGGACAGCACCGCGATGCCCCCCTGCCCCGAGAATTCACCATAGCCCTGCGCATCACGCGGCCCGCCCAGCAAACCGTCTTGGTCAAGGTCAAGCCCCGTGGGACGCCCCGTATTGCCCCGCTGAGCGATGCGGTGAGGATAAAAGGCGCCCTTGGCCGCCAGCAGTTCCGCAAGCGTCCCGAGCACCCGGCCACCATGGTCGTAATCCACCTCGGTCAGGACCAGCACATCGGGCGCGGCGGCGGCGATCTCGTCCACCACGGGCCGCACGTCGCCCTTCAGAATATCCCGCAGCAAAAGCCCCGGCCCCTCGCGCGACAGGTCCACGTTCCACGTGGCAAGGGTCAGTTCTTCGGCAAGGGCGGGGGCGCAGCACAGCCACAGCGCCGCGAGGGCAGTGATCAGATGATCTGCAATTCCGCCTGCGCGTAGGCGCGGCGGCGCTTTTCCTCGATCAGGTCGGCGATGCGCAAAAGCGCCACGCCGCGCATGATCAGGCTTGCAGGAAGGAAGGCCCATGCGCTCATCGTCCAGATCAGTGTCTGCGGATCGGTCAGAGACAGCGGGTCGATCATCGCCGACGCCATCTTCATGACCGCCGGGATAAGGAATGGCAGAAGAAACCCTAAAGCGACGTTAACATGCGCATCGCGCTTGAGCCGGTAGAGGATATCTCCGCCGGCGGTCGGATCGAACAAGGGCAGGTTTACCCAGAAATTGAAAGCTCCGGTGCGGATCGGCCAATTGAGCACCCGCACCACAAGCAAGAACACCCCCATGGTCAGCAGCGACGCCAGGTAGGACAGACCTGCATGGCTGCGGATCAGCTCGATCTCGCGGGGGGTCATGTCTCCGGTTGCCAGAAGGCACATGAGACGCACCGGAGAATAGGGAAAATCAAGCGCATCGCCTACGAACCGGCCGATCCCCTCGAGCGCGGCGGCCACCATCCCGGGATGGGTTTCACCGCGACTGATGAGGGTCAGCATCAGCACTGTCAGGAACAACGCGATGAACCGCATGCGGTTGAAGGGTGGTGCGTCGCGAAACTCGATGATCGACGGGTAATCGCCGACATATTCCACGAAGGTGAGCATGGCAGCGATCAGGGCAAGCAGGGCGACCATCTGCGCCTGATCCGCCGAATGCTCGGACAGGAACAACGCGGGCATGGCGATCAGAAAGGCCATGAGTACGGCGCGCACGCCGGCTTTGATCAGACGGTGGATCAACGGATCTGCCCTTTTTCCGGTCCGGCCGGGCGCAGTTCTTTGCCGCTTTCCCATTTTACCGCACCACTGCCATGTCAGCAGCTTGCCTCAATCTCGCCCCAATTTTGCCCAAGTTGGTGTCATCCGGCAAGCGGGCATCGAACATCGCGCCTCCGACCCCCGAGCCTACGGAGCGAAACGGTGCCTTTTTGCATCATCTTCAGGGCATTTTCATGGAATTTGCCACAGTTCAGCACACCGTATGGCACTGCACGAAAATCGACAGAAACTTTGACATGGCGCATGGCCCGGGCACTCGGATCGGCTTTCATGGGGTCACAGACATTCGCCACATGCGAAGGAGGGCAATCCCCATGCACCTGGCACTATCACTGCACGAAGCTGTCGAGATGATCCCCGATGGCGCCCGCGTCATGCTGTCGGGATTCATGGGGGTTGGCTGTCCGGACGGACTTGTCCATGCCCTCGCGAAGGCGGGCAAGCGGGATCTGACGATGATCGTCAACGATGCCGCCCGCCCGGCCACCGGGGTCGGCCCGCTGGTGGCCGCGGGCTGCGTGCGCAAGTTCATCGGCAGCCATATCGGAGTAAATCCGGACCTGCAGGCCCGCATGCAGCGCGGCGAGATCGAGGTCGAACTGGTGCCGCAGGGCACGTTCGTGGAACGCATCCGCGCCGCCGGGATGGGCCTTGGCGGGGTGCTGACGCCCACGGGGCTCGGCACCCGCGTGGCAGAGGGCAAGCAGACCGTGGAGGTCGAGGGCAGGACCTACCTGCTGGAGCCGCCGCTGCGCGCGGATTTCGCGCTCATCGCGGCGCGCAGCTGCGATTACGTGGGCAACCTGACCTACATGCTGTCGGCCACGAACTTCAATCCTATCATGGCGCTGGCCGGAGAGACGGTCATCGCTGAACCCGAAGAGATCGTGCCCGTGGGCGTCATCCCCCCGGATGCCGTGAAGACGCCGGGCATCCTGGTGGACCACATCATCAAGAGGACCGCATGATGCAAGATGTCATGACCATGGACCCCAAGGAAATCATCGCCCGCCGCGTGGCTCTCGAGATCCGGCCGAGGACGCTCGTGAACCTCGGCATCGGCATCCCCACGCTGGTGTCGGATCATCTGGACCCGGCCCTCGGTGTGTTCTTCCAGTCCGAGAATGGTGTCGTGGGCCTTGGCCATCGCCCGCCCGAGGGCATGACCGACCGCCACCTCACCGATGCAGGCGGCACCTTCACCTCGGCGGTGCCTGGCGCTTCGATCATCGACTCGGCCTTTTCTTTCGGCCTGATCCGCGGTGGCCACCTCGATCTTACGGTTCTCGGCGGGCTGCAGGTGGATGCGAAGGGGCATCTGGCCAACTGGATGATCCCCGGAAAGTTTGTCCCTGGCATGGGCGGTGCGATGGACCTCGTGACCGGGGCGAAGAGTGTGATCGTAGCGATGATCCACACCGCCAAAGGCCAGTCCAAGGTGGTGCCGGAATGCACCCTGCCGCTCACCTCGCAGCGCCGCGTGGACCTCATCGTCACGGAGCTTGCGGTGATGCGCCCCATGGACGACGGGCTGCACCTGCTCGAGACCGGCCCCGGGGTGAGCCTCGAGACGGTGCTGGACCAGACTGAGGCCACGCTCATCGTGCCGGACAACGTGCCGCAGATGGACCTGTCGCGCACGATCTGACACCGCCTTCCCGCTGCCCGGCGTGTCGAGCGATGGCCGGCGAGGAATTTGCGGATTTGGAATGAGAAGAAGGACAAGAGCACGCCCCCTGCCCTTCTTCTCTTCGTAAATACGCCCGCCGGAAGCGCCCCTGTGCACCAGACGCACCACGGGCAGGGCAGGCGCGCAGGCATGAAAAAAGGCAGGGCCCCGCAGACCCTGCCTTCCTTGCATCACTCGATGTCGCTGGTGGCCAGCGGATGAGCCTATTGGCAGTGCCCGCCGGTCACACCCGTCGACGGGACCGGCCCCTCAGACCCAGGGGCGGCTCTGGGCGGCGGTGGCCTCGAACGTGTCGATGGCACCGACCTTCTCCATGGTCAGGCCGATGTCGTCGAGGCCCTCCATCAGGCAGTGCTTCTTGAAGCTGTCGATCTCGAAGGCGAATTCCTCGCCGTCCGAGGTGACGACCTTCTGGTTCTCGAGGTCGACGATCATGCGGGCGTTGGCGCCCTTCTCGGCGTCCTTCATCAGCACGTCCACGGCCTCCTGCGGCAGCACGATGGGCAGCATGCCGTTCTTGAAGCAGTTGTTGTAGAAGATGTCGGCAAAGGAGGTGGAGATCACCGCCTTGATGCCGAAATCCGCCAGCGCCCACGGCGCGTGTTCCCGCGACGAGCCGCAGCCGAAGTTGTCGCCCGCGACGATGATCTGTGCCTCGCGGTAGGCGGGCTGGTTGAGAACGAACTCGGGGTTTTCCGATCCGTCATCGAGATAGCGCATCTCGTCGAAGGCGTGCACGCCAAGGCCGGAGCGCTTGATCGTCTTCAGGAACTGCTTGGGGATGATCATGTCGGTGTCGATGTTGACCAGCGGCATGGGCGCCGCGATCCCGGTGAGTTTCTCGAATTTTTCCATGTCGGTATCCTGTCGGTTGACCTTCGGGGATGGCGGAACCGGGGGCATCCGGCCGCGTTCCCATCAGGAAACAAGGGAGTTCAGCAATGTCTTACAGCGAAGGGTCCACGGTCGAGTGGAACTGGGCAAACGGCACCGGCAGCGGCAAGGTCGTCAAGCGCTACACCCGCAAGATCACCCTCAAGCTCAAGGGCAATGAGGTCACGCGCAACGCGTCCGAGGACAACCCGGCCTACCGCATCAGGCAGGACGACGGAGACGAGGTCCTGAAATCCGAAAGCGAGTTGTCCCGGCACAGTTGAGCTCCTCAGTACCGGACGAAGCGGGTCTTGAGGGACCCGTCCGCCAGCTTGTCGGTCTCATAACGCCCCGCAGCGCCGTTGGTGCCACCCGCACAGGCCGCGCTGAAGATCATCGCGCCTTCAGGCGAAGCCTGTTCGGAGTAACTGGCCACGCGGCTCCCATTGCAGGTCGAGGCGACGACTGAGCGCACCTCGGCCTGCGAGAAGGTGGACGCGTTGTAATTGCCCATCGCCATGCCCGATCGCGCGGTGAACCAGAAATAATCCGGGTTCTGCACGACCCCCGGCGCGCAGCCTGCAAGGAGCAGGCCGCAGACGCCAAGGCGCATGGCACTGACGCGGGACCTCACAGCGCGGGCTCCGAGGCAAGCGTGCGCACGTCGGTCAGGTGACCGGTGAGCGCCGCCGCTGCCGCCATCGCGGGCGACATGAGGTGCGTGCGCCCCCCCTTGCCCTGACGGCCCTCGAAGTTGCGGTTCGAGGTGGCCGCGCAGCGCTCGCCCGGGGCCAGCTGGTCGGGGTTCATGGCAAGGCACATGGAGCAGCCCGCAAGGCGCCATTCAAAGCCCGCGTCGATGAAGATCTGGGCAAGCCCTTCTTCTTCGGCCTGTGCCCGCACGAGGCCCGAGCCCGGCACGACCATGGCACGCATGCCATCCTTGATCTTCTTGCCCTTGAGGATCTCGGCCGCGGCGCGCAGGTCCTCGATCCGGCCGTTGGTGCAGGAGCCGATGAACACGGTGTCGATCTTGATGTCGGTCAGGTTCTGACCGGCCTCGAGACCCATGTACTGAAGCGCGCGCTTGGCCGCCTCGACCTTGCCGCCCTTGAAATCCTCAGGCGCGGGGACGACGGCCGAAATCGGCAGCACGTCCTCGGGCGAGGTGCCCCAAGTGACCACGGGCTCGATCTCTTCGCCCTTGATGGTCACGACCTTGTCCCAATGGGCGTCATCGTCAGAATAAAGCGTTTTCCACCAGTTGAGCGCCGCTTCGAACTGCGCGCCCTTGGGCGCGTGGGGCCGGCCCTTGACGTACTCGAAGGTCTTCTCGTCCGGCGCGATAAGGCCAGCGCGGGCGCCGCCTTCGATCGCCATGTTGCAGACGGTCATCCGGCCTTCCATGGACAGCGACCGGATCGCCTCACCGCAGTACTCGATGACATAGCCGGTGCCGCCGCCGGTGCCGGTGTGGCCGATGACCGACAGCGTGATGTCCTTGGCAGTGACGCCCGGACGCAGCTGGCCGGTGATCTCGACCTTCATGTTCTTGGACTTGGACTGGATCAGCGTCTGGGTGGCGAGCACATGCTCGACCTCCGAGGTGCCGATGCCGTGGGCCAGCGCGCCGAAGGCGCCGTGGGTCGCGGTGTGGCTGTCGCCGCAGACCACGGTCATGCCCGGAAGGGTCCAGCCCTGCTCGGGACCGACGATGTGCACGATGCCCTGACGCACGTCGGAGACCGGGTAGTAGTTCACCCCGAATTCGCGTGCGTTCTTGTCCAGCGCGTCCACCTGGATGCGGCTTTCCTCGTTCTCGATGCCGTTCTCACGGTCGAGCGTCGTGGGCACGTTGTGGTCGGGCACGGCGATGGTGCGCTGCGGTGCACGCACCTGGCGGCCCGCCATGCGCAGCCCCTCGAAGGCCTGCGGGCTGGTCACCTCGTGGACGAGGTGGCGGTCAATATAAAGAAGGCAGGTGCCGTCGTCGTCCTGGTTGACGACATGGGCGTCCCAGATCTTGTCGTAGAGCGTCTTGCCGGACATGGGTGTCTCTCCGGAATGGGGAATTTGGCTTGGGCTGGGCGCGGGCAACGGGCCCGCGCCGGGGCGGGCGTGAGACAGGCAGGCTTATAGCCGCGCGAGCACCGTGCAGGTGGCGCCGTGGAAGCGTTCGCGAAGCCGCACGCGTTCAACGATGTCGAAAACCAGAGTCATGACGGCGGAGATACAGCGACTCCGCCTCGCAATCAAGTGTCGGGCAAGTGTCGTGCACGCCCCTGGCAAGGGATGCGAGTGAAGTGCAGGCAAGCCTCGGGCCGGGATCGGCTCCGGGTCTGGCAAGCATCGGGCCTTCGGCACGCGAGCGGCAGGCGCCAAACCGCCGTGCCGTCACTCCCCGCACCTTCGTGAGCGGCCGCGCCGGAACCGGGGCAGGCCCCCGGTGGTTTGACCATGCAACACTGGAGGCTGAAACCATGTTCAATACCAATGATCCGCTCGCCCTGCCGCTGCTTGCAGGGGCCCTTGCCACCGCTTTCGGGCTGGCCGCCCTTGTGATCAATCGCAAGCGGCAGGAACCGGCCCGCGTCACCGCCAAGGCTCATGTCCCCGTGCAACGCCGCCTGCCCGTGCGCAACCGGATCGTCAAGCACCGCTGAGCGCCCACTGCCAGCCCTTGCCACCTGCCTGTCCCGGTGCAACCATAACCGGGACAGCAATGCAGGACCACGATGAACCCCAAAGACGCATCGGCCCCGACGCCGTTTGAACAGCTGCAGGCCACGGCGCTAGATCTCGTCGCTCAGTGGGATGGGTTCATGGCGAGCTTCCTGCGGCCGTGGAATTTCTACCAGATCGGCATCGCGCTTGCGGTCCTCACCTTGGCGCACCTGTTATCCCGGCTGCTCACTCCGCCCTTCCGGGACTGGATGCGCCGCCGTGACGGCTGGCCAACCTGGCGCCTGCGCGTTCTGGTCGTGGTGCAGCGGCGGCTGCGGATGATCCTCTTTGTGCCGCTGATATGGTTGCTGATCGAGGTGATGCTTCAGCTCACCTGGCCGTCCCGAACCTATCTTCTCGTCATCATCGCCAAGCTTGCGACCACGTGGCTTGGCATAGCCCTTGTCACGCGGCTTATCAGGAATCCGGCCCTGCGCGGCCTTGTACGTTACGGGGCGTGGGCCTGGGTCACACTGTCGATCGTCGGCTTGGCGGACGAAACACAAGACCTGCTCGAAAGCATGGCCATCGAGCTTGGCGGGGCGCGGCTGTCACTCTGGCTCATCGTGCAGGCTATCGTCCTGCTGATCGCGCTCGTTGCGCTGGCAAGGTTCCTGTCGGGAGCCGGTGCCGCCAGCCTGAAGCGCAACGAAAACATCAGCCCTTCGATGCAGGTGTTGGGCGTGAAGTTCATGCAGGTGGCACTTTACGGGGCAGCCTTCTTCCTTGCTCTGAGGCTGGTGGGAGTGGACCTTACCGGGCTTGCGGTGCTGTCGGGGGCCATCGGTGTCGGGCTGGGTTTCGGCCTTCAGAAGGTTGTGTCGAACCTCGTTTCGGGGATCATCATCCTGCTCGACAAGTCGATCAAGCCCGGCGACGTCATCTCGCTGGGCGAGACCTTCGGATGGATCAACGCCCTTGGCGCGCGCTACGTGTCGATCACCACGCGGGACGGCAAGGAATACCTCATCCCCAACGAGGATCTGATCACCGGGCAGGTGGTCAACTGGTCCCATTCCAACGAGTTCGTGCGGCTCGATATCTACTTCGGCACCGCCTACCAGGACGACCCCCACGCGGTGCGGCGCATCGCCATCGCGGCAGCGTCCTCGGTCAACCGCGTACTGACGGATCGCCCGCCGGTCTGTCATATCGTTGGCTTCGGTGACAGTTCAGTGGATTATATCCTGCGGTTCTGGATCTCGGACCCGACAGGCGGGCTCACCAACATCCGCGGCAATGTCTACTTGGCGCTGTGGGACGCTTTCAAGGAAAACGGCCTATCCATCCCCTTCCCCCAGCGCGAGGTCAGGGTTCTGAACGACACCCTGCCCCCCTTCCCCGAAGACCGCCCCTAGCGCAGCTGCACCGACACCCGGCCCGACCGGCCGTCTGCGTCGATTACCGACAGGGTGGTGAAGCCCGGACCGCTGAACGGGGCAAGCATTTCGGTCGTGCGACTGCCGCGCATGACCACGCGGCCGTCCGCCAGCAGAGTGAAGGGTGGCGTGCCGCCCCGCAGCTTTACCGGCACGCCCATGGGGTCCGCCGCCAGCGTTGCACCGTCGGGCGGGAAGGTGACCGTCAGCGCCGGAGCAGCCTGAGGTGGATCGAAGCGGCGCAAGTGCTGGGGCAGTTGGGCATTGCCCAGCAGCAGTGCATCGGCAGGCGGCGGTGGCAACGGCGTGCTTTGGGGCGCGGCACGGCCCAGCACCTCGAACAACAGCGGCGCGGCAAGGTCTCCTCCGAAGGCACCGGGCACCGGCGTGCCGTCGGGCCGCCCGATCCAGACCCCGGCCACCACGGCGCCGTCCCAGCCCAGCGCCCATGCATCGCGGTGGCCGTAGGAGGTGCCGGTTTTCCACGCCACCCGGCCCCGTTTCCCTGCCTGCGGCGGCTGCTGCGCCCCGGCCAGGATATGCCCCACCTGCCAGGCGGACCGAGCCTGAAGGATACGGACCGGAGCGCCCGGCACGTCGTCTGCCCGCCAGCGCAAGGGCTGCACCGCGCCGCCGCTCGCAAGCCCGCCATACAGGGTCACCATGTCCCAAAGCGTCAGCCCCACTCCCCCGAGGCCGACCGCAAGGCCAGCCTGCCCGCCCGGAAGCTCCGGGTGCAGCCCAGCCCTGTCCAGCGCCGCCATGAGGTGCGCAGGGCCCATGCGGTCCATCAGGCGCACCACGGGGATATTGAGCGACAGTTGCAGCGCACGGGACACGCGCAGCTCGCCCCGGAACTGCCCGTCAAAATTTTGCGGCGCGTAGCTGCCGAACTGCACCGGGCTGTCATCAATGAGGGTTTCGGGGTGGGCCAGCCCCCGGTCAAAGGCAAGACCGTACACCAGCGGCTTCAGCGTCGACCCCGGAGAGCGCAGCGCCCGGGTCATGTCGACGAACCCTTGCCCCTTCGTGGCATCGTAGGCGGGCGAACCGACACTGGCGAGCACCTCGCCGCTGCGATGATCGGCAATGAGGATCGCCACCGAAAGGCGAGGGTCGCGGCCGGCCATGTAGTCCTGCGCCAGCGCCTCGACCGAGGCCTGCAGGGCTCTATCCACGGTCAGCCGGTGCACCCCCGGCCCCAGCGCAGCGGCGCGGTCCGAAAGGTGCGGCGCAAGCTGCGGCACGGGAAGGCGCCGCTGCGGAGATGGATCTCGCAGGGCCGCCTGCGCGGTGTCTTCGTCAAGCACACCGGCGGCCACGGCATGGGCCAGCACCCGGTCACGGGCAGCATGGGCCGCCCCGGGGTGGCGGTCTGGGCGTCGGCTTTCGGGGGCCTGCGGCAGCGCCACCAGGAACGCAGCCTCTGCGGGGGTCAGGCGCTGCGGCTCTTTCCCGAGCCATGCAAGGGACGCGGCGCGCAGCCCCTCGATATTGCCACCGTACGGCGCAAGCCCGAGGTAGAGCGACAGGATCTGCCCCTTGTCCAGCCGCCGTTCAAGCGCCAGCGCCAGCCGCAGCTGCCGCAGCTTTCCATCCCACGTGCCGGTCGCGCCGTCCTCGAGCAGCCGTGCCACCTGCATCGTGAGGGTCGAGGCCCCTGAGACGATTCTCCCGGCCTTCAGTCCCTGCCACGCAGCCCGCGCCACAGCCAGCACATCGACACCCCCATGAGACCGGAAGCGGCCGTCCTCGTAGGCCACCAGCATCTCGATGAACAGCGGATCGACCCCGGCGGGGGGCAAGGCCAGCCGCCAGAGACCGTCCTCCACCGTGTAGGCCCGCAGGAGCGTGCCGCTGCGGTCTCGGACCTCGGTTCCGGTCTCCTGCACCAGCACTGGCAGTTCTGTCCGGGCGATCCAGTCGTCCATCCCGTCGCGGCACAGAGCCCCGAGCCAGAGCATCAGCACGAGAGCAAGGAGGCTACGCATCCGCCTCCCACAGGTTCGGGTAGGTGGTGATGAAGCCGCACTCGTTCACCACTAGCTGGGTGGCGAAGGCGGTCTGCTCGGCGGTGTAGGCGATGATCCCGCCCCGCTCCCGGGTGTAACTCTGGTCAAGCGGGCGCAGATCGCCGCTTGGCAGGCGCAGCCACGCGGCGCGGGTGGTCAGCCGTCCCACGTCCGGCAGGCGGCGCAGGGGCATCAGGTTGGTGGCCGGGGTGAACGAGAAATCCACATCCTCGCACCCGGAAAGCTGCGGCTGGATCTCGTCACCGAGGCGCCAGCCGGTTTCACCGCGGACGATCTTCACCGCAAGCTCCGCCCCGCCGACAGTCCCGGTGACATCGGCGCTGAGCGTGCGCCAGGCGGCATCGGTGCGGACCACATAATCCAGCGCCGCCCATGCTCCGTCACTTTCGCGGAACCGCGCATGGCCAACGAGCATGTAACCGGCATCGAGATGGGCCAGCCGGCACTTGTCCTCGCCCTCGCGGTCGAGGGCACGCCAGTGCATCTGTGCTATGGTCTCGGTCATTCGATCTCCATGGTGCCGGAGGAGGTAGTGGCGCGGTATTCCGGACGGTACATGTCCTCGACCAGCGCGGCGGGGTGGTGGAAGCGGCCCGGCGTGACCGCCCGCACCACGTAGGCCAGCCGTATCGGCGCCGCCCCCTGCTGGTCCACCGCGGCGAGGAAACGCTCGGCGCGGAACTCTGCATGGACGGCATCGGTAGGCTCGAGCCACGGCAGGCCGCGCAGATCGCCTGACCGCAGGAGGTTCGGGTTGTCGATCTCGAGCCCGGCAGGCAACGCATCGTCGATCATCAACCTTGCGCCGCCATCCTCGGCGGGACGCACGGTCAGGACCACCACCATGCGGTCGCCCTGCCGGATCGCGTCGGTCACGGGTTCGCCCTCCATGGTGAAATACGCCCGGTCGAGCGCATAGCCGTAGCCCCCTGCCTCGGTCCCACCCTCGGGCTGCCCGAGTGTAGTGAGGGTGATCGGCAGAGGCATTGTCCCCTCGTTCTTGAGACGCATGAGGGTAAGAGCATCTCCGGGGATGCGCCGCAGGAACGGCCCCCCCGCCTGCACGCCATCCACTGACAGCCCCTGCACCGCCGGATCTTGAACCAGCGCATGGGCGGCCATGAGCGACCAGCTTTGCTCCTGCGTCGACAGTGGGCGCGTGGCGGCGGTGATCCGGGTCAGCAGCGCCTCGCGGTCCACGGCATCGCTCCGCGCTTCGGTGGCAAGCGACAGGACCCCAGCCGCATCGCGCAGGCGCGAGCCGAAATCGCCGCGCCAGACCTGCGCCTCGGGGCCAGCCTCCGCGGCAAGCCACGCAGCGGCCTTCGCGAACATCCGGTCGGCACGCGGCTGGTCTCCGTAACGCGCCAGAGCCGCGCCTAGTTGCGCCTGCGCCAGCGGCGTGGCGAAGGCATCGGCACGCTCGTCAGCGTAGTAGCGCAGATCGCCCACCAGCGCTTTGCCCTCGTGCGCGAGCACCATGAGCGCATAGGCGATCTCCTCGCCCCCGTCATCGAAATCAGCGGCATAGGCAAGCCGGTTGCGTAGGTTGTCCAGCGCCCGCTCCATCGCCATTTGCGGCACCTCCTGTCCTGACGCGCGGGCACGGGTCAGAAAATCTGTGACATAGGCATCCAGCCAAAGATTTCCGTCCCCCGCCTGCCAGAGACCAAAGCCGCCCCCCGCTGATTGCCGCGTCAGCACCTTGGCGATGGCCTGACCGATCTGCCTGTCCAGCTGCGCCGGACTGCCAATACCCAGCGGCTCAGCCAGCTGCGACAGGTAAAGCAGCGGCAGCGTCTGGCTGGTCACCTGCTCAGTGCAGCCATAGGGGTAGCGGTCCAGCGAAGACAGCATCCCCGCCACGTCGAGCCGGGCCAGGGGCCCGGCCGAAATGATGACCTCTGAACCCTCCAGGCGCAGGCCCGCCAGCGTTTCCCTGTCCAGCGTGAAGGTCTGGCCGGGGGCCAGCGTCAGCCGCCGGGTTCGCCCGGTGGCGGGATCGTTCACACGAACACCCAGCATCAGCCGCTTTGTCAGGCGGATGCCGTCCGGGGTCGTCAGCGCCACAGTGATCTCGTGATCCCCGGGATCTCCGGCGACAAGCGGCAGCGAAATCCGAGCCTTCCCACCTGCATCCAGCATGACCTCCCGCGGACCGCGCCCGAGCCCCTCGCCGGACACCTCCAGCGCCATCGCACCGGCGGCTCCCGAGGCATGGGTCAGCTCGAGCGCCAGACGCGTTTCGTCCCCGGGCGCGAGGAAGCGCGGCAGCGCCGTCGAGATCACCACCGGATCGCGCACCAGCACCTCCGCTTCGGCCTCACCCACGGCGCTTCTGGTCCAGGCCACGGCCATCAGGCGCACGGTGCCGTTGAAGTCGGGCATGTCGAATGACAGCTCTGCCAGCCCGTCCGGGCCCACGGTGACCGGGCCAGAGAAGAACGCAACGAGCTCTTCGGTCGGTGGAGGCGCCTGCCGACGCGCCGCGCCGCCCGCATCTCCTCCAGAGCGCAGCTGCCCCATGGCCCCGGTGCTGCCGTCGATGAGACGGCCATAGATATCCCGGATCTCAACCCCGAGCCGCTGCTGGCCGAAGTAATACCCCGAGGGGGCGGGGCTGTCGAACCCGGTGAGGTTCAGGATCCCCACGTCCACAGCGGCAACGGTCACATAGGCGGTTTCGCCTTCGGGAACACCCTCCACCTGCACCGCAGCAGACAGAGGGCCGCGCGGTGCGCTCTGCTCGGGCGCATCTAAACTGACCGCAAGCTGCCGCGCGCCGGGGTCGATGGCCGCATGGGCCAGTCCAAGGCTACGACCCGGGGCATGCCCAGCGGCGCGATCCGTGGGGCGGATCACCTGAGCGGTGACATAGGCCCCCGCGCCCCACTCATCCGTCACCGGCAATTCGATCAGCGTCTCGCCCGCCGGCACCTCGACCGCCTGCATCGAGATCACCCGGTCCGACAGCACCGTCACCAGCGCCTGCCCCGCCTCTCGCGGAACGATGCGCAGCTGCGCGGTGTCGCCGGGCGCATAGAGCGGCTTGTCCAGCGTCAGCTCCAGCGTGTCCGGCGTCGGCTGCGCCGAGGCCGGGGCGAACCAGCCCGCATCGAAGCCGACCGAAGAGGCGACATAGGCCCCGTCCGTCCGTCCCACCACCAGCTCATGGCGGCCCCAGTCAACGTCCGCCGCGACGCGCCGCGGCGCGTCTCCAAGGCCGACCTGACCGGAGGCGATGGTACTCCGGCTGGTCACTGGCTCCCAGTTCCAGTTGCCGTTCATCTCGTACCACTGGTAACGGATATCGATGCGGTTCAGGGTCCAGCTGACCTCCATCGGCACCGGGGCGAGGTCCGGCCCTATGGCTTGCAGCAGGAAACCCGCCTCCGAGCCTTCGGGTATCGTGCCGTCGAACTCGGGCCGGATGCCGATCATCGCGCTGGCAGGTGCTACGGGGCGAGTGATAGACCGCTCCACCGGTCGCCCCGAGCCGTCAATGACGCGCACCGTGGCACGGGCGGTCTGCGGCTGCCCGGGCGCACCCTCGGGCAGTGGCAGGGTGATCTCGGCGCTGCCTTCGGCATCGGTTCGAAGGCCCGCCCCGAAGCTTCGTGTCTCCGGCGTGGTCCCGGCATCGTGGCGACCGAAGCTGTAGTTCGGAACGCCCTCAATCGTGGTTTCGGGTGTCAGCGTCAGCTCACCTTCGATGGTCAGGTCGCCCGCCGGGGCACCGAAAAGGTAGCGCGCCTCGAGGGTCAGCCGGGACGGTGCATCCTGGCGGATGGGGGTGTCCGGCAAGGACAGGAGGACGTCGATCCGCTCTGGGATAAAATCCTCGACCAGCAGCGTCCGGCTGGCGAGCGGGTCGGCTCCGGTATCGGCGTAGACTGCCAGTCGCCATGTCCCGCGCGGCACCGAAGGTGCCAGCGGCAGATCGAAGACATGGCCACCTGCCACCCCTTGTGACGACACGATCCGCGCATGCTCCACCCCATCGGGCCGGGTGAGCACTGCCGTGAGCGGCACCTCCACCGCCGCCACCTGCGCATCGCGCAGAAGCGCCGTGGCATGCACCACCTCGCCAGCGCGGTAGGCACCCCGATCGGTGGTGAGGAACGCGTCGATAGGGCCCGCCGGATCGCGTCCGGCAACGCCCCGGTCCGACAGGTCGAACGCCGGATCGGTGAGCGACAGGAAGGCCATATCCGCTTCGCCCCTCCTGGCGGTGACCAGCGCAGGCTCGGCCCCGCCGGTGCCGCGCGTGAGACCCGCGGGAAACCGCGAGACGCCCTGCGCGTCGGTCGTCACGGTGCCAAGAGGCCTGTTGGACCGGGACAGCAGCGTGACCTCGAGCCCCGCAAGCGGCCCGGCGTCCGACAGGCCTCGCGCGAACACCGTCAGACCATCCGCCCCCTCGAGGGTCGTCAAGCCTATGTCGCTGAGAATGAACCATTGCGTGGCGCGGGCGGCATCCTCGTCACCGGGAACGGAGGCGGTGAGCGCGTAGACCCCGGCGGGCAGATCGCCCACCACCTCGCCCATGGGCAGCCGCGTGGTGACATCGGCGTTGAGGCTGTTGCCGACCTCTCCGGTGCCGGTCCAGATCTCTTCCGCCACCCCATCGGAAAGCTGCTGTTCCTCCCAAGCCGACAGGGGCTTGCCGAAGTAGCTGTCCTGCATGGTCCTTAAAAGATTGCGCTCGGACACCCGGCGCAGGGTCAGGTCCAGTTCCGACAGGTTCACCGTCTTGACCGGCAGACCCGCGTCAGGCCCCTTGGGCAGCACGTAGGCCCGCCCCGGGAAGGTCACTTTCGGCGCGCGGTCGCGCACGTAGGCGCTGATCGGCACGTCCCGCTGCAGCGTCTCGCCCTCGGCCGACGGCAGACCGGCGCGAAAAACCAGATCATACCGCATCCCGTGAGCAAGGCCGGTGACACACACGCGGGTGTCATCCGAAGTTACCGCCAGCCGGTCGTCGGGCAGGCGGACATAAGGAGCATAATCCTGCCCGGCACGGTGCAGCGGGTCGGAAAACTCGGCACAGATGCGCGGCGCGGCACTGTCGGCGTCGACCTCGTGCCCGGTGATACGGAAGCCGTACTTGCCCAGCGCATCCTCCAGCAGGGCCCCGGCCTCGGGGGTTGGAGCGATATTCTGCGCCAGCCGCAGCGCGGGGATCATCAGCTGCCCCTCGTCCACCGCCTCGAAGGCGCGCGCCATGTCCAGCAGCGCCGCAGACCGTTGCGGCACGTCCCCCGCACGCAGGTAGGCGTTGACAGCCGCTGCCATGGCCTGGCGGCGCAGATCGTAACGGTCGGACCGGTTGGGTGCATCAGCCTGCGCAAGGGACAGCCGCGCGTAGGTCAGCCAAAGCCCGGTGCTATCCTCCTGCGCAAGGGCAGAGCCGGTCCAGTCGAGCGCGGCAGCGATATTTCCCTGGGCCTCAGCCGAGCGGGCCGCGGCCAGAAGCTCCGGCACATCCCAGTCGCCACCGGGATGGCGCAGGCCGATGGCACCGGCCTCTTCCTGCGCCGCCGCCAGCAGGTCTTCGCGGACAAAACCGATCTCGTCCCGCCGCCGTGCCGCCTGCGCCGCGCGGTCGGGCGGCGTTGCGATCACCTCACCAGACATGGCACCGGCGAACGGCGTGCGCTGTGCCACGCCGGACTTCGGGAAACAGGCCCCCTTCCCTGCGTTGAAAGTGAAGGCTCCGCAGGCGGCGTCGTTCAGGCAAAGGCTGCTGCAGGCCCTGAGCGTCGTATCGAACAACGGCTGCAGATCACCGCCATAAAAATCCATGTCCCGGGTGACAACGACCCGCCGGTCCGGCAGCACGTCCTGCGCTGCAAGCTGGGAGCCAAGCAGGCAGAGCGCGGCCAGCGCCCCCATCACTGGTTTCATGTTGAACCGGACCATGCACCAACCTCCCCCGATACAATGAAGACATGGTGAACCCCCGCCCCATGTCTTGGCAACGATTCCCCGTTTTTCTTTAAGACCATGTACACCAACCCGGAGCCATCCTTCCACGACACAGGAGGGAGCACAGGAATGGGATTCGAAATGGGTCTCAGCACGCGGCTGGCAGAGGAACGCCGGGCCCGGCTGGCCGCCGAACGGCTGCTTGAACTCAAGCAGGCCGAGCTGTTTGCCGCCAACCGCAAGCTCGACAAGCATGCGCGCGCGCTCAGCTCCCAGATCCACGAAACCCGCGCCGAGATCACCGAGATCCGCTCCGAGAACCAGCTGGTGAAATCCCAGCTGGGCCTTGCCAATGAAAAGATCGAAATGGTGGAAGGTCAGCTGTGGAAGGCGCTGCAGACCATGCGCGACGGCTTTGCCATGTTCAGCGCGGACGGCATGCTGGAGCTGGCAAACCCCGCTTTCCTCGCCCCGTTCGAGAATCTCGACAGCGTCGGCCCCGGCGCCAGCTACCGCCACGTGCTCGAGATGATGGTGGAGGAAGGCATCGTCGATCTGCAGGGCGAGGATCCGCGCGCGTGGCAGCAGCAGATGCTGGCCCGCTGGTCCGACGAGGTGATCGAGCCGGTGACCATGAGGCTGTGGACCGGGCAGTTCATCAAGGTGCAGGACCGCCGCATGCCCGATGGCGGAATCGTGTCCCTGTCCGTCGACATCACGGAACTGATGCGCATGTGGTCCGCCATCGAGGAACTGCCCGACGGTTTCGTGATCTACGACGCGGACGACCGGCTGTTCATGTGCAACGAGCCCTACCGCGCGCTTTACAGCGCCAGCGCCCCGGCCATCGTGCCCGGCAACAGCTTCGAGGATATCCTGCGCTACGGGCTCGAAAACGGCCAGTATGCTGCAGCCGTGGGCCGCGAGGACGACTGGCTCGAGGAGCGCCTGACCGCCCACCGCCGCGCCCAGAACGAGCTGGAACAACAACTCGACGACGGGCGCTGGCTGCGGATCTACGAACGGCCCCTGTCCGATGGCGGCCGGGTCGGGCTGCGCATCGACATCACCGACATCAAGCAGACCCAGGACGAACTGGTCGAGGCCAAGCAGCGCGCCGAGATCGCCAGCCGCGCCAAGTCCGCCTTCCTCGCCAACATGAGCCACGAGATCCGCACCCCCATGAACGGCGTCGTGGGCATGGCGGACCTTCTGCGCGACAGCACGCTGACGCAGGAGCAAAAGCTCTACGTGGACACCATCCGGTCGTCCGGGGAGGCTCTGCTGGTCATCATCAACGACATCCTGGACTATTCCAAGATCGAGGCCGACAAGCTGCATCTGAAACCCGAACCCTTCGACCTAGAACGGGCGGTGCACGAGGTGCTTCTGCTGCTTCAACCCACGGCGCGGGAAAAGGGGCTGGAGCTGCTGTTGGATTACGACCTGTTCCTGCCGACGCAGATGGTGGGCGACCCGGGCCGGGTGCGGCAGATCCTGACCAACCTCGTGGGCAACGCAGTGAAATTCACCAATGACGGGCATGTGCTGGTGCGGGTCACCGGGGCCTTTGGAACAGATGGCGCCGCCTCGATCCACATGGCGGTCGAGGACACCGGCATCGGCATCGCTCCGGACAAGATCGAGCATGTGTTCGGTGAATTCAATCAGGCGGAGGACGACCGCAACCGCCAGTTCGAAGGCACGGGCCTTGGCCTTGCCATCACCCGGCGGCTGGTCGAGATGATGGCTGGTGATATCTGGGTCGACTCCACCCCCGGCGTCGGCTCCTGTTTCGGTCTGAGGATCGAGCTGGGCCTGCCCGAGGGGGCGCGGGCCGAGGCGCTTGCCGCGCCGCCGGGGATCGGGCACGTGATGCTGGTGGACGGCCACGCGCTCAACGCCGCGATCATCGCGCAGCAGCTGGAGCGGCTGCAGCTGCGGGTCACCGTCTGCAAGACCGCCGACGAGGCGCTGGACCAGATGGACGAGCCGCCGGATCTTGTCATCACCGACCAGGATCTGCCGCACGCCAGCGGGGTCGAACTGGCCTGGCAACTGTCGCGGATACAGCCCGGTCTGCCGATCATCCTGCTGACCGCCGAACCCGGATCCGTGGCGGACAGCGCCCGTGCGGACGACATCGACATGGTGCTTCAGAAACCCACCCAACGCCGTGCTCTGTTTGCCGCCATCCAAGCGATTGCCACGCGAGACGCCCGCCCGTTGCAAAAGGCCCCGGCGCTGGCGTCCTTCCGTCACCGCGCCGCCGACGAGATCGTCCCCGTCCCTCCGCTCCTGCTGCAGCGCGGGCTCGAGCTTGACGTGCTTCTGGCCGAGGACAACCGCACCAACCAGCTGGTGTTCCGCAAGATGGTGCAGAAGATCGACCGCCCGCTGAGCCTGCGTTTTGCCGACAACGGCCTCGAGGCGGTCGAGGCGTTTCGCAAGCAGACGCCGGACATCATCTTCATGGACATCTCCATGCCCCGGATGGACGGCAAGGAGGCCACGCGCGAGATCCGCAAGCTTGAACGCGACGGGGTCCGCGTACCGATCATCGCCGTGACCGCCCATGCCATGGCGGGCGACCGCGAGGGTATCCTCGAGGCGGGGCTGGATGACTACCTCACCAAGCCGTTGCGCAAATCCGAACTGTCGGGGCTGCTCGACCGCTGGTGGGACCGGATCTATCAGCCACCATAGGGGCGGATGAACACCGGCTTATCGGGAGTCGAGGACGCCTTGTCATAGGCATAGCCGCCGCTGTCGAACTCGAGCAGCGATGCGGGATCGGTCAGGCGGCGCTGCACCATGTAGCGCGCCATCGCGCCCCGCGCCTTCTTGGCGTAGAAGCTGACGATCTTGGGGGTGCCGTCCTTGTTCTCCATGAACTGCGGGGTGATGACCCGCAGCCCGAGGGCATCGGTATCGACGGCGCCGAAATACTCCTGGCTGGCGCAGTTCACCAGAACGTCGGTGCCCGCCGCTTCGGCATCGGCCTTCAGCAGCTTGGCGATGCGGTCGCCCCAGTAGTCGTAGAGATTCTTGCCCGCGTCCGTTTTCAGCTTCGAGCCCATTTCGAGCCGGTATTGCTGGAAGCCATCCATAGGGCGCAGCACACCGTAAAGGCCCGACAGGATGCGCAGGTGATCCTGGGCATAGGCCATCTCGTCCTCATCGAGCGATCCCGCCTCTAGGCCCTGGTATGTATCGCCCGCGAACCCAAGCGCGGCGGGGCGCAGCAGATCCGCGTCAGGTTCATCAGAGAAATCGCGGAACCGGTCTCGGTTGAGCTTGGCGAGATCATCCGACAGGTGCATCAGCTTCTTGAGCTCGGCCTGGCTCAGCCCGCGCGCCACTTCGGCCAGCGCATTCGCATCTTCCGCAAGGCGCGGGGTGGTCATCGCCACGTCCCGCTCCGTCCAGTCCAGCTTCTTGGCCGGAGACACCACTACGAGCATCCGCATTCCCCTTCTGACTGCCGCCCCGCACGGGGCGCAGAACGGGACTTAGTCTGCCGAGGCGAGAACGTCCAGAAACGCGTGGCCGAACCGCTCATAGCGGCGCTCTCCAAGCAGGCGCTCCAGCTCGTCCGGACGATCGCTGCGCATCTGTGCCACCTTGGCCAGCAGAGAGGCAGAGCAGGACAGCGGCTTTTCCGTGCCATCCACCCCGCGCGCCAGCCCCGCCTGCGCCTGCATCAGCGCATCGTAGACATCCCCCGCACCGCGTGCGGCCAGCTTCATGCGGGTGGGATGCACCTCTTCGCGGGCGCCGGTAATGACCGACAGGAACTCCGTGCCGTAGCGTTCCAGCTTCTTTGCACCGACGCCATTGATGCGCGCCATCGCATCAAGACTCTCGGGACGTTTTTCGGCCATCTCGATGAGTGTGCGGTCGGGAAAGATCATATAGGCCGGCAGCGACGCGGTCTCCGCCAGCGACCGGCGCTTGGCTTTCAGCGCAGACAGCAGCGGCTCGTCCTCATCCGAGACCAGCGTCTTGACCTGAGGGCGGCGGTCGGTGGCGCGGTCGATCATGTCGCGGCGCAGGGTGATCTGCTCCTCGCCCTTGAGGATCGGCACGGCGGCGTCAGTCATCACCAGAGCGCCGTGGCGGTCCGCATCCGGGCGCACGAGGTCAAAGCCCATCATCTGACGGAACACCGCCTGCCACTGGCCGCGTTTCAGCTCGCGCCCGACGCCGAAGGTGGGCAGCTTGTCGTGTCCGCGCTGGCGCACCTTGTCGGTCTCATTGCCTATGAGGATGTCCACGAGGTGCCCCATCCCGAAACTTTCGCCCGTGCGCAGCGCCGCCGAGAGCGCCTTGCGCACCGCTTCGGTCCCGTCGAAGAGGCTGGGGGGCTTGTCGCACAGATCGCAATTCCCGCAGGGCTCGGAGGTTTCGCCGAAATAGCGCAGCAACTGCTGGCGGCGACAGCCAAGCGCCTCGGCCAGCCCCAGCAGCGCGTTGAGCCGCCCGTGGTCGGCATCGCGCCGTTCGGGCGGGGCGTTGCCCTCGTCGATCTGGGCGCGGCGCAGGCGGATGTCCTCGGGGCCGTAAAGGGTCATGGTCTCGGCGGGGGCGCCGTCGCGCCCGGCGCGGCCGATCTCCTGGTAATAGGCCTCGATGCTCTTGGGCAGGTCGGCGTGGGCGACCCAGCGGATGTCCGGCTTGTCGACGCCCATGCCGAAGGCGACGGTGGCGACCACGATCAGCCCGTCCTCGGTGGCAAAGCGTTCCTCGACATGACGGCGGTCGTCCGCGTCCATGCCGCCGTGATAATGACAGGCGCTGTGCCCCTCCTGGCGCAACGCGGAGGCGATGCTTTCGGTCTTGTTGCGGGTGCCACAGTAGACGATGCCTGACCGCCCCTTGCGCGCGGCAGCAAAGCGCAGGATCTGCGCGCGGGGGCTGTCCTTGGGGCTGAAGGCAAGGTGGATGTTGGGCCGGTCGAAGCCGCGCAGGAAGGTTTCCGGCTGCACCCCGTCGAACAGGCGCTGAACAATCTCGCCCTGCGTTTCCTGATCGGCGGTGGCGGTGAAGGCGGCCAGCGGCACGCCCAGATCGCGCCGCAGTTCTCCGATGCGCAGGTAGTCTGGACGGAAATCATGGCCCCACTGCGACACGCAATGCGCCTCGTCCACGGCAATGAGCGCGACCCCGGCCTGCGCCAGCATCCGCTGTGTGCCCGGGTTCGCCAGCCGTTCCGGCGCAATGTAGAGCAATTTCAGAGACCCATCGTGCAGACGGTCCCAGACGGCATCGGTTTCCTCGGCGGTATTGCCCGAGGTCAGCGCCCCAGCGGCCACTCCTGCCTCTCGTAGGCCGCGCACCTGATCGCGCATCAGCGCGATGAGCGGCGAGATCACCACCGTGACCCCGTCGCGCAGCAGCGCCGGAAGCTGGAAGCAGAGTGATTTGCCACCGCCCGTCGGCATGATCGCCAACACGTTGTCGCCGCGAGCCACGGCATCGACGATCTCGCCCTGTCCGGGGCGGAAGGCATCGAAGCCGAAGACCTCTTTCAGCAGCGCCTCTGCGGGCGCATTGTCACGTGGCATAAGGCGGTGATCCTGCAAATTCGAACCAGATCTGCTCTGGTTCGAACAGTCTCACACTAAGAATCGGTGAACAAGCCCGCCCTCGCGGCAAAGATCAGCCGAAGAAGATCGTCGGCAGGATGAAGTCGCGCAGCGAGATCACGATGATGAACACCACCAGCGGAGCAAGGTCCAGCGGACGGGTGTCCGGCAGGATGCGGCGGATCGGCTGGTACATGGGTTCGAGCAGGCGGTTCAGGCCCTCCCAGATCTGCGCGACGATGGGCTGGCGCAGGTTGAGGATCTGGAAGTTGATAAGCCAGCTCATGATGATGTGCACGACCATGATAAAGAAGATCACGCTCAGGATCAGCTGAAGTGGTCCGTAGATTGCCATCATGTGCCGGTCATCTCCTGTTCAGAACCGATGTGTGGACCCCTGCGGCCCGGTTGAGCCAGAGGTAGGCATCCCGCGCCCCGCGCACAAGTGTGCCGCGAGGTCGTGGTTGACGGGCGCGGCCTCAAAGCCACTGTCGCCCCAAAAGCAGGAGCCCACATGTACCCTTTCATCCGCATGGCCAAGGAGATCTGGAAATATCGCAACGCCCCGGCGTTGGGGCTGCATGACGTGCACGTGTCGCGCCACACCTGCTGGCCGTGGGACATCGACCTTTGGATGGAGCTCAACAACGGGCGCACCCTGACGCTATTCGACCTCGGGCGCGTGCCGCTTGGGCGGCGCGCGGGGCTGATCGGCACATTGAGGCACAGACGCTGGGGCCTGACTGTAGCGGGATCGGTGGTGCGCTACCGCCGCCGCATCCGCCCCTTCGAGACAATCGAGATGCGCAGCCGCATGCTCGGCTGGGACCGGCGGTTTCTCTATATCGAGCAGACCATGTGGAAGCGCGGCGGCGAATGCGCCAACCAGCTCGTCCTGCGCGCTGCCGTCACCGGCCCCGGGGGGATCGTGCCGCCTCGGGACGTGCTGGAGGCGATGGGCCATGACATAACACCGCCAGACCTGCCCGACTGGGTCAGCACGTGGATCACCGCCGAGGATGCACGGCCCTGGCCGCCCGAGAGGTGATGCCGCTCGACGCCACGGTTTCGGTCGTTCGGGCGGCAGCCCGCTGGTACTGACGGTCGCCCAAGGAGCAAGGGAGCGTTCCTGACGGCGACGCTGTGACACCACCAAGGCTCGGTCATGGCGCCATTGGGAGCAGCCCTGGTCCCGTAGTGCGCCGAAATGCGGCGCTCCCGGGCAACAGCCCGACGCAGGAGTTCATGCATCCCCCTTGCCCGCCCGCGCGCGGCGCTGTTCTATCGCCGCAAACAGCGGGGACGGCATGGAACAGGTTTCAAAGCGGCGCATCTGGGGCTGGATGTTCTTTGACTGGGCGCAGCAGCCCTATGCCACTCTGGGGCTGACCTTCGTCTTCTCGCCCTATTTTGCTGCCGTCGCCGCGGACTACTTCGCCGGTACCGGCATGGCCGAGGATGCGGCCAAGGCGCAGGCGCAGGGGCTGTGGTCCTCGGCGCAGACGGTATCGGGGATCTTCATCGCGCTGTCGGCCCCGGTGCTCGGGGCATGGGCCGATGCCTCGGGGCGCAAGACGCCGTGGATCGCCGCCTTTGCCGCCATCGCGGTGATCTGCGCCGCGATGCTCTGGGGGCTGCTGCCGGACGGCACCGGGCTGATGCTGGCGCTGGTGGCGTTCTGGGTCGGTTTCACCGCGTCAGAATGCGCTTTCAACCTCAACAATGCCACCCTCCCCGCGCTGGGGCCACCGGGCGAGGTGGGGCGGATCTCGGGTTCGGCGCTGGCCTTCGGCTACTGGGGCGGCGTGGTGTCGCTGTTCATCATGCTGCTGTTCTTTGCCGAGAACGACAGCGGCACCACCCTCATCGCCCTGGCCCCGGCCTTCGGCCTCGACCCCGAAATGCGCGAGGGCACGCGTTTCGTCGGGCCGTTCATCGCGCTCTGGCTGGCTGTTTTCCTGATCCCGTATTTCCTTTGGAACCGCGAGCCACGCAGCGCGCCTGTCGCCCGTGTCCGCATGAGACAGGTGATGAGCGACCTCAAGGCCGCACTGGCCGAGCTTGCGCACCGCCGGTCCTATCGCAACTTCCTTATCGCCTCGATGCTCTACCGCGACAGCATGGGAGCGCTTTATGCCTATGGCGGGATCTATGCGCGGCTGGTGCTGGGGTGGGAGATCACCCAGATCGGCATCTTCGGCATCATTGCCGCCATCGCCGCGGCGCTGCTGTCATGGCTGGGCGGGATGGCGGACAAGCGGATCGGCCCGAAGCCGGTCATCACCACCTGCGTCTGGCTACTCATCGGGGTGAGCACGATCATCATCGGCATGTCGCGTGAGCACATCCTGTGGATCCCCCTGCCCGAGGGATCGCCCCTGCCGGACATCATCTTCTACCTCTGCGGCGCGGTGATCGGCGGCGCAGGCGGTGTGCTCTATTCCGCGTCGCGGTCGATGATGGTGCGCCACACCGACCCGGATCGCGCCGCCGAGGCGTTCGGCCTCTTTGCCCTCACCGGCAAGGCGACGGCCTTCCTTGCCCCCGCACTGATCACTTTCTTCACCCTCTGGACGCAAAGCAACCAGCTGGGCTTTCTTCCGGTGATCTTCCTTTTCCTTGGCGGCCTCGTTCTGCTAGCGTGGGTCCAACCAGACGGAGACCGAGCAGCATGATCCGCACCATCACAGCCCTTGCCCTCGCGACAGCGGTATTGACCGGCTGCGGCGGCGACCGCCCCGTAGCGTCAGTCAGCGAAGAAGACCTTCCCCGCGTCACCGGCGCGATTTCCACCAAAAGCGCCAAGGCGATGTTCGGTTCGCAAAGCGTTGGCTCGGGCCAGTCCCCCGCCGCCTATGGCAGCTATTCCAAGGGGTGCGCCGCGGGGGCCGTGCAGCTTCCCGAAACCGGCAGCACCTGGCAGGCCATGCGCCTGTCACGCAACCGCAACTGGGCGCTGCCGATCACCGTCGATTACGTGCAGGACCTCAGCCGCAAGGCGGCGCAACTGCCCGGCTGGAACGGCATCTACGTGGGCGACATGAGCCAGCCGCGCGGCGGCCCGATGACCTCGGGGCATGCCAGCCACCAAGTCGGGCTCGATGCGGACATCTGGCTGCGCCCGGCTACGGACATGAACCTCAGCCGCAGCGCGCGAGAGAACATCTCGTCGATCTCCATGCGCCGCCAGTCCGGCGCCTTCACCAACAACAACTGGACCCGCTCGCACCACGAGCTGCTGAAGGCCGCCGCCTCCGATCCTCGGGTGGCGCGAATTTTCATCTTCCCCGGCGCCAAGGTTCAGATGTGCAACGACGAGACGGGCGACCGGTCGTGGCTGCGCAAGATCCGGCCATGGTACGGTCACCACTACCACTTCCACGTGCGGCTCAGCTGCCCTCCCGACGCCACCGGCTGCGTCAACCAGGCCCCGCCGCCCCCGGGCGACGGCTGCGCCGATGCGCAGGCCTGGGTGAACAACATCCTGAACCCGCCGCCCCCGGATCCCAACGCACCGGCGCCCAAGCCCAAACGTGACCTCGTGATGGGAGACCTGCCGGCACAATGCGCATCCGTCCTCGCGGCGCCGTAACCAGCGCCCTGCTGGCCGGAACCCTCGCCTTCGCTGCCGCCGCAAGCGGCGGCGAGGCGCATCACGTCGGCAGCTACACATGGACCAGGGACGATCCCGCTTTCGGCGGGTTTTCCGGGTTCGACATTTCCGAGGATGGCGCACGCTTCACCGCGATCAGCGACCGGTCATGGTTCGTCACCGGAGAGATCCGGCGCGAGAACGGTCGTATCGCCGCGATCGATCCATCGCCCATCGTCCCTTTGAAAAACGCCAAGGGCATCCAGCCCAAGGGCGCCGCCGGCGATTCCGAAGGGCTGGCGATCAGCGATGATGGCCGTATCTTTGTGTCCTACGAGGGCTACGCCCGCGTCGCGGAATTCGAAACGCCCGAACGCGCCATCCCATTGCCCCGCCATCCTGACTTCAGCGGGCTTGAAATCAACGCCTCGCTCGAGGCGCTGGCCATCGACAACGAAGGGCGGCTCTATACCCTGCCCGAACAGTCCGGCGATCTTGCCACGCCCTTCCCGGTCTGGCGCATGGACGCAGAGGGCTGGCATGATTTTGCGACAATCCCACGCCGCGGCACCTTTCTTGCCGTGGGGGCCGACATCGGGCCGGATGGGATGTTCTACCTGCTCGAACGTGGCTTTACCGGCTTTGGCTTCCGCAGCCGGGTACGGCGCTTCGAGCTGACCGAGACGGGCTTCGGCGCCGAAGAGACCCTGTTCGAAAGCCCGGTATGGCGGCATGACAACCTCGAAGGCATCGGCGTCTGGCGCGACGGGGCCGGGCAAATCGTGCTGACGATGATCTCGGACGACAACTTCTTCGCCATCCAGCGCACGGAGCTGGTGGAATACGTCGTGCCGGAATCCCTTGCGCCGAATCCCGAACGGCCCTAACAGGCCCAATCTGCCCGTATGGGCGCCACGGTCCACCCGACGGGTGGAACAAGTTCCCCGCCACCTTGCCAAAACGGGTTCATAGATCATGACGCGCAAGCATATCCCCGGCATCCTTGCCATGGCCGCCATCGTGCTGGCCTCGAACATTCTCGTGCAGATCCTCTTCGGCCAGTGGCTGACATGGGGCGCCTTCACCTATCCGCTCGCCTTCCTCGTCACCGACGTGATGAACCGCCTCTACGGCGTGCAGGCCGCGCGCAAGGTGGTGCTTGCGGGCTTTGTGGTCGGGGCGATCTGCTCGCTCATCGGCACGCAGGTGATGCTGCAGGGCGACGGCTACACCTACCCCGCCGTCACCCTGCGTGTGGCCATCGGATCGGGCCTTGCCTTCCTCGTGGCGCAGCTGATGGACGTGGCGGTGTTCGACCGCCTGCGCGGCGGCGCGTGGTGGCGTGCGCCGCTGGCCTCGACGCTGGTGGGCAGCTCGCTCGACACGGCGATATTTTTCTCCATCGCCTTCTCGGGCGCGTTGACCTTCATTGAACCGGGCAACGACGTGTCCTGGGCCGCGGAAACCCTGCCCCTGCTGGGCGCTGGCCCGATGGTGCCGCTGTGGGTGTCGCTGGGGATCGCGGACTGGCTGGTGAAGCTCTCGCTTGCTCTTCTCGCGCTGATCCCGTTCCGCGTGATCGTTTCGAAGGCACTTGCACGGCGCGCCCCGGCACAGGCCTAAAAAAACGCTTTGACGGTGCGGGTTTCCGTGCCAACCTGAAGATGCGTTTTTCAACAGCTGAAAGGAGGTGATCCAGTGTCTAGAGTCACATTGGAGAGAGGTGTCGGAACAGTTCGGAGGAAGACCTGCTAGGGCAGTCCCTGGCATGACTCCCAAAGGATTGGCATTGCCTAACCGGCCCGCCTCCTTGACGTCTCGAATGGGTCGCCCCACAGGCAGGGCGGCCCATTTCAGTTTCCAAGACGCCCCTTTCGCACTACATCCCTGCCCATGTTGAAGATCACCAACAGTATCAGCATCGAGGACTGGGAAATCACCGAACAGTTCATCCGCGCCTCCGGGCCGGGTGGGCAGAACGTGAACAAGGTCTCGTCCGCCGTCGAATTGCGGTTCGAGGCAGAACGATCTCCGAACCTGCCACCACCCGTGAAGAGCCGCCTGCGCAAGCTTGCGGGTCGGCGCTGGACCAAGGAAGGCGCGGTGATCCTGCAGGTCGACGAGACTCGCAGCCAGGCCCGCAACCGCGAAATCGCTCGCGACAGGCTGGCCGAACTGATCGCCAAGGCGCTGGAAAAGCCGAAACGGCGCATCCCCACCAAACCCACGCTCGGGTCCAAGAAACGCCGCCTCGCGGGCAAGAAGCAGCGCGGAGAGGTCAAGGCCCTGCGCGGCAAGGTCGCGCCCGACAACTAGGGCGACCGCCAAGACCAGATGGCCTTGGCCCGGCAGACAGGGCCAGACGGGGCCGAAACGATGCCGGGGCAGGACAGACCAGCCAGAGGCATCAAGGGGACACTTCAGGCCCGCCCCGCTAGGCGCGGCGCTTCGGCAGCACCGACAGCCCCACCCCGCCCAGCACCAGCGCCGCCGATACGGCGAATCGCGGGCTGAGGCTTTCACCCAGCAGTGCGATTCCCCCGGCCATGGCAAGCACCGGAACGGTCAGCTGCGCCACCGCCGCGATGCTGCCGGGGATGCGCGGCAGAACCGTGTACCACAGCGCGTAGCCCAGCCCCGATGTCACCGCCCCCGAGATCACCGCCAGCGCGATGGCTTCGCCGCCCCAGCCGCCATGTGCGAGCCCCACGGGCCACGCCCCCAGCTGCACCAGAAGGCCCAGTCCTGCGGTAATGACCATCGTCGCCGCCGCCGAGGTCAGTGGTACCTCGGACAGCCGCCCCGCAAGGGAATAGACGCCCCAGCCAAGGCCCGCGGCCAGCATCGCCGCCGAATGGGGTAGGCTTGGCGCGGCCTCACCACCGGGCCAGAGCAGCCACGCCAGCCCCGCGAAGGCCAGCGCAGCGCCCAGCCAGCGGCGCGCGGGGATCGTTTCACCCATGACGAGGCTGCCGACGAACATCGTGACCTGCACCATTCCGAAGAGCAGAAGGGCGCCCAGCCCTGCCGGCAGCCCATCATAGGCCAGCGAAAAGCCATACATGTAGAGAAAGAGCCCCACGACGCCCGCCAGCCGCCCACGCCCGCCAAGCCGCAGCCCCCCGTGGCGCAGCAGCACCAGGGCCCCCAGCATGAAAGCGCCCGCGACGAGCCGAAGGGTGGCAAAGCTCACCGCGTCGATCCCGCCCGAGGTCAGCGCCGCACGGTTCAGCAGGGAATTGGCCGCGAAGGCGCACATGGTCACGCAGACCAGAAGAAACAGGCGCATGTGAACGGGCCTCCCCTCCCGTGCCCACATTTGGGCGGAACTCAGGTCTTGTGCTCGGGGGGCGCCTTGCCCGGCCCCTGCTCACCGGGCTTCTCCGACTTGGCCGCCAGCGCAGCCAGCTTGGCCTTGAGCTTGCCCTTGCGGTGGTTCTGGTAGGCCCGGATCACCGGCACGGTCAGGTAGTAGCACACCAGCGCCGTGATGATGCCCGGCAGGATGCCCCCGATCATGTAGGGATAGAATACCGTGTGATAAAAGGCGTTCAAATGAGACCAGTTGGTCGGTTCCCCGGTAAACCACGCCAGCACGTTGTCCTTCAGATCGCCGCCCGCGTAGGCAAAGCTTTCCAGCAGGTTGCGGTGATGCGGCGCGCTGCGATCGATGTCGAGAAGCCAGTAGCCGGTGCGCAGGCTGGCGATGCCGATCGGCACATAGGTCAGCGGGTTGCCGAAGAACGTCCCCAGCAGCGCTGCGATCACGTTGCCCCGGACCATCCAGGCCACCGCGGCAGCCACGACAAAATGCAGCCCGTAAAACGGCGTGAAGGTGGTGAACACCCCAGCAAAGACGCCACGGGCGATCTTTTCCGGCGGGTCGGGCAGGCGATGAAGACGGTGCTGAACATAACGCGCCGCGCGAGCCCAGCCGCCGCGCGGCCAGAAGAATTCCAGCACGATACGCCAGAAAGGTCGCTTGTCGCGGCGCTTGAAAACCAAGGGCCCTTATCCGTCCGTTCTGCGACGCAAGGCGCCGCTGTGTTCATTCTGCGACCCTGCGGTCACCTCAGCTGCGCTGCCACCCTGCATGGGCGGCCCGGGGTCTTCTGCGCGGCGCCCCTATTCCGCTGCGGTAGGCACCGCCGACAGGGTCGCATCGCGGCGGCGATGGACCGAGGCCACATCGCTTTCCGCTTCGAGTGCGGAGATCACTGAATGGAGGTGCTCCGCATCCCGCAGTTCCACGTCCATCCGCAGTCTAAAGAAATCTGGTTTACGATCCACGAACTCGAGATCCGAGATATTGGCCAGACGCTCTCCGATCAAGGTGCAAACCCGACCAAGCACGCCTGCGGCATGTCCGATCGTCAACTCGAGGCTGACCGCGTAGGCTGCCGGATGATTGCCCTCGGCCCAGCGAAGATCAACCCAGCGGTCGGGCTGATCCTCGAAGGCGGCAAGCGACTCGCAGTCTATGGCGTGGACGAATACGCCCTTGCCACGCTGGGTGATGCCGACAATGCGCTCTCCGGGCAGCGGCTGACAGCAACGGGCGCGGGTGAACCCCACCCCCGGCTCGAGGCCGATCACCGCGCGATGGCTGTCCACGGCGTTCTCGTCACTGACCGTGAGATCCGGGTAGACCGCGTGAACAACTTCGCGCGAGGTCAGCTCGGCGCTGCCCAGTCGGGCCAGCAATTCGTCCGCATCCTCGAGCCGTAGGGTGCGCGCGGCCCGCTCCAGCACTTTGTCGGTGGACTTCTTGCCCACGTGCTCGAAAGCCGACCGCGCCAGTTCGACGCCCAGCCGGATGAACCGCTCGCGCCCGGCCTCGCGCAAGGCGCGGCGGATGGCGGTGCGGGCCTTGCCCGTGGTCGCGATGTCGAGCCATGTGGCCTGCGGGGTCTGGCCTTCAGCGGTGATGATCTCGACCGACTGACCGTTCTTGAGCCGGGTCCAGAGCGGCACCCTCAGCCCGTCGACCTTGGCCCCTACGCAGCCCGATCCGATGCGGGTGTGGATGGCATAGGCGTAATCCAGCGGCGTCGCCCCGCGCGGCAACTTCACCACGTCGCCCTTGGGCGTGAAGCAGAACACCTTGTCCGAATACATCTCGAGTTTTACGGCCTCGAGGAAATCCTCGTGGTCGTCCTCGCCGTCAAATTGCTCGGTCAGGGAGGCGATCCAGCGCGCGGGATCGACGGCAAACGGGTTCTCCGCCCGCTGCCCGTCGCGATAGGACCAGTGCGCGGCCACGCCGGTTTCGGCGACCTCGTGCATCTGGCGGGTGCGGATCTGGACCTCGACGCGCTTGCCATCGCGGCCCGACACGGTGGTGTGGATGCTGCGGTAACCGTTGGATTTCGGCTGGCTGACGTAATCCTTGAACCGCCCCGGCACCGACTTCCAGCGCTGGTGGATCACGCCGAGAGCGCGGTAGCAGTCCATATCGTTGCGGGTGATCACGCGGAAACCGTAGATGTCCGACAGCCGGGAAAAGCCAAGGCCCTTCTCCTGCATCTTGCGCCAGATCGAATAGGGCTTTTTGGCGCGGCCGAAGACCTCGGCATCGATGCCTGCCACCTCGAATTCGTGACGCATGTCGCCGGTAATCCGGTGGATCACGTCGCCCGCTTCCTTCTGAAGCGTGATGAAGCGGCGGATGATGCTGGCGCGCCCCTCGGGGTTCAGCACGCGGAAGGCCAGATCCTCGAGTTCCTCACGCATCCACTGCATGCCCATCCGCCCCGCGAGGGGGGCGTAGATGTCCATGGTCTCGCGCGCCTTCTGCACCTGCTTTTCCGGGCGCATCGCCTTGATCGTCCGCATGTTGTGCAGACGGTCGGCCAGCTTCACGAGGATCACCCGCAGGTCCTTGGACATGGCCATGAACAGCTTGCGGAAGTTCTCGGCCTGCTTGGTCTCGGAGCTCGACAGCTGAAGGTTGGTCAGCTTCGTCACCCCGTCCACGAGGTCGGCCACGTCGCGCCCGAAGCGTTCGGCGATGTCCTGCCACGAGGCGCGGGTGTCCTCGATCGTGTCATGCAGTAGGGCGGTGATGATCGTGGCATCGTCCAGCTGCTGTTCCGTGAGGATGGCAGCGACGGCGACAGGGTGCGTAAAGTAGGGCTCGCCGGAATGGCGCATCTGCCCGTCATGCATCGCGCGGCCAAACTCGTAGGCCGCGCGGATGAGTTCTTCGTTGGTGTGAGGATTGTAGTTGCGGACCAGCGCAATCAGGTCTTCAGCCGCGATCATCGGCGCCCATCCTTACCTGGCAGTCTTCCCGGTCCGCAAAGAAACCGGGCCTCAGCTTTCGCCTTGCGCCTCCATGAGCGCGCGAAGCAGTTTTTCCTCGGACATGTCGTCTTCGACCGGCTTGTCCTGCTCGGCCCCCATGAGAAGGGCCATGCTGTCGTCTTCGGGCTCGTCGACCTCAATCTGGGTCTGGTGGCTCTCGATCAGACGCTCGCGGAGCTCGTCAGCCGACTGGGTTTCCTCTGCGATTTCGCGCAGGGCGACGACGGGGTTCTTGTCGTTGTCGCGATCCACCGTGATCGCACTGCCCGAAGCCACTTCGCGAGCCCGGTGTGCTGCAAGCATCACCAGTTCGAAGCGGTTGGGAACCTTGTCGACGCAATCTTCTACCGTCACGCGGGCCATGTGCGTATCACCTATCGGTTGCCGTCAGAAAGGCATGATTTAACGCGGTCAAAGGCGAAATACAAGGACGATTCGCCTAAAGAGGCACCACCTCTGCCCGCGCTTCGGGCGGCAACGCGTCACAAAGCTCCTGTGCGCTGAGCGCCAGCAGGGGATGGCGCCAATCCGACGCAACGTCACAAAGCGGCACCAGCACGAAGGCGCGGTCCTGCATCCTTGGATGCGGCACGATCAGCTGGTCCGGGGCCTCGGCCGTCTGACGGTCCGGGGGTAGCGCACGCCAGGCCGCCTGCGTGGACGCATCCGGCAGGACCATGTCGCCGATGGCGATCAGGTCGAGATCAAGACTCCGCGCCCCCCAGCGCTGGTCCCTCTGCCTTGAAAACAAGGCCTCGACCCGGTGCAGCGCCTCGAGGATCTCGACAGGGGCAAGATCGCATTCCGCTGCCGCGCAGGCATTGACGTAGTCGGGGCCTGCGCCGGCGGGGAAGCACGAAGTTGCATAAAACGGGCTGGTATGACGCACCCGAATGCCATAACTGCCCAGTTCTTGTAACGCTTTATCCAGTGTCACTGCAGGGTCTCCCGCGGGAGACGACAGGTTTGCGCCAAGGGCAATCAAGATTTCTTGTCCGTTTGGCACGCTCGGGCTATCCTTCCGGGTATGTTTGGCGGCTTGCTAACCCGCGGATCAGTACTTTAATCACCACAGTACAGTTGCGCTATCCAATTTCACTCACGGATTACTCTGGCGCGCTTTTTTGCCGAAAGGACTTTTGATGTTCTACAAGGACGAACGGCTTGCGCTGTTCATCGATGGATCGAACCTGTACGCCGCTGCCAAAGCGCTGGGGTTCGACATCGATTACAAGCTCTTGCGACAGGAATTCGTGCGCCGCGGCAAGATGGTGCGCGCGTTCTATTACACGGCCCTTCTGGAAAACGATGAATACTCGCCGATCCGCCCACTGGTGGACTGGCTGCACTACAACGGCTTCTCCATGGTGACCAAGCCCGCCAAGGAATACACCGACAGCCAGGGCCGCCGGAAGGTGAAGGGCAACATGGACATCGAACTGACCGTCGATGCCATGGAGCTGGCGCCCCGCGTCGACCACATCGTGCTGTTCTCGGGCGACGGCGACTTCCGCCCGCTGGTGGCCTCCCTGCAACGTCAGGGCGTGCGCGTTTCTGTGGTCTCGACGATCCGCAGCCAGCCGCCGATGATTGCCGATGAGCTGCGCCGCCAGGCCGACAACTTCATCGAACTCGACGAGCTGCGCGACGTCATCGGCCGCCCGCCCCGGGAACCGCAGGCCGAGCGCAACTTCGAGGTCGCCTCGGGAGGCAACTGAGATCGCCCGGCCGAAAGGGCGCATCGGGCATGAGGCTCCGCCGACATGCTGACCGAAGCTGCCGCGCTTGGCGGCCTGTTTCTTGCGGCCTTCGGGGCGGCGACGATCCTGCCGTTCCAGTCCGAACTGGTCTTTGTCGGCATGCAGCTGGGGAACACCGCGCCGCTTGTGCTGATCATCATTGTGGCGAGCATCGGCAACACGCTTGGCGCGGTGGTGAACTACTGGATGGGCCGTGGCCTCGAGCGTTTCCGCCGCCGCCGCTGGTTCCCCGTGAGCGAACGGCAGCTGGAGCGGGCGCAGCGTGTTTACGCACGCTGGGGCGTCTGGACGCTGCTGCTCAGCTGGGCACCGCTTGGCGATGCCTTCACCGTGATCGCCGGGGTGATGCGCACCCACTGGCTGTTGTTCCTGTCGCTCGTCACCGTTGCCAAGACCGGCCGGTACATCGTGCTGGCCTGGATCACCGCCCGCGCCACCAGCGGCGCCTGAACGCCGCCAGTGCCCCAAGCTGCCATCGCTGCTCTGGATTCGCGCGGCATTTGCGCCTAGGTCTGGAGACATGCAGGAGACCGACATGACCAAGCCGCCCCTCACCCTCTACCTTGCAGCGCCGCGCGGCTTCTGCGCGGGCGTTGACCGGGCCATCAAGATCGTCGAGATGGCGCTCCAGAAATGGGGCGCGCCGGTCTATGTCCGGCACGAGATCGTGCACAACAAGTTCGTGGTCGACAGTCTGCGCGACCAGGGCGCCGTGTTCGTCGAGGAACTCGACGACTGCCCCGTGGATCGCCCGGTCATTTTCTCGGCCCATGGCGTGCCCAAGGCGATCCCCGCCGAGGCGGCCCGCCGCGAGATGGTCTACGTTGACGCCACCTGCCCGCTGGTGTCCAAGGTCCATATCGAGGCCGCCCGCCACCACGAGAACGGCCTGCAGATGATCATGATCGGCCACGCCGGCCACCCCGAGACCATCGGCACCATGGGCCAGCTGCCCGAGGGCGAGGTCCTGCTGGTGGAAACCGTTGAGGATGTCGCCCATGTCGAGGTCCGCGATCCCCAGCAGCTGGCCTTCGTCACCCAGACCACCCTGTCGGTCGACGACACCATCGACATCGTCGCCGCGCTGCGCGACCGCTTTCCGGCCATCGTCGGCCCGCACAAGGAAGACATCTGCTACGCCACCACCAACCGTCAGGAAGCGGTCAAGGCCATTGCCCCAGACTGCGACGCCCTGCTGGTGGTCGGTGCGCCCAACTCGTCCAATTCACGCCGCCTCGTCGAGGTCGCGCGCAAGGCCGGCTGCCCTTACAGCCAGCTTGTCATGCGCGCCGAGAACATTGACTGGCGCGCCCTCGAGGGCATCGCCTCGATCGGAGTGACCGCCGGTGCATCGGCCCCCGAGGTGCTGATCGACGAGGTGATCGACGCCTTCCGCGCCCGCTGGGACGTGACGGTAAAGCTGGTTGAAACGGCACAGGAGAACGTGGAGTTCAAGGTGCCCCGCGTGCTGAGGATTCCCGCATGACCGACGTGATCTCCGCCCAGTTCTTGCTGACCGCGCTGGTGGTCGTGCTCGCCCCCGGTGCAGGCGTGGTTTACACGCTTGCCGTGGGCCTTGGACGGGGGCGGCGCGCATCGCTCTGGGCGGCCATGGGCTGCACCTTCGGCATCGTGCCCCACCTCGCGGCAGCGATCCTTGGGCTTGCGGCCTTGCTGCACACCTCGGCGGTGCTCTTCACCACGGTCAAGATGGCCGGGGTCGCCTACCTGCTGTGGCTGGCCGTTCAGGCGCTGCGGTCGACCGGCACGCTCGCGGTGTCGGCCAATGCCCGCACCGAGAGCGGCCCGCGCATCGCGACCCGCGGCGCGCTTCTCAACGTGCTGAACCCCAAGCTGTCGCTGTTCTTCCTTGCGCTGCTGCCGCCGTTCCTGAGCGGCACCGCTGCCACCGCGAGCGCCGAGATGGTGCTGCTGGGGGCGATCTTCATGGCGCTCACCTTCGCGGTCTTCGTGGTCTACGGCCTGTTTGCCGCCCATGCCCGAGACTGCCTGCTGTCGAGCGAGCGGGCGATGCACTGGCTGAACCGCTCCTTTGCAGCGATCTTCGCGGCCCTCGCCGGGCGCCTCGCACTGGAACGCGCCTGAGATGGGCGGCATTCCCCGCACGCCGCTGCTGCTGGCCCTCGCCGGGCTGATCCCCTTCGTGGTCAGCGCGATGACACTGCTCAATGACAGCGCCTATGCGCTCATGCTGGACCTGCTGGGTGGTCGCTTCGTCGGCCCCTACCTGCAGTTGTCCTACGGCGTGATGATCCTTGGGTTCATGTCCGGCGTGCTCTGGGGCTTTGCCACCCGCGCACCCGCCGCTCTGGCACCCTACTGTTACGCCCTGTCGGTGATCCCGGCGCTCTGGGGCTACCTGATGGCGGGCGGTGGGCCGGTGTCGGCGGGCATGAACCTCGTTTTCGGCTACCTCGGGCTGCTGGCGCTAGACTGGCAGTTCTGGCGCTGGGGCCTTGCGCCCGCGTGGTGGCTGCGCCTGCGGGTGCCTATGACTGCCGCGGTGGTGCTTTGCCTGATGGTCGGGGTCGTGCTCTGAGCGCTCTCTTTCGCCCCCTGCACCCGCATCCGCTTGACGGCCCCCGCCCGCACTGGCTAAGCGCCCTTCCATGACCGAACTCTACGCTTACACCGACGGAGCTTGCTCCGGAAATCCCGGCCCCGGCGGCTGGGGTGTTCTCATGCGCGCCATGGATGGCGACACCGTCCGCAAGGAGCGCGAGCTCAAGGGCGGCGAGGCCGAGACCACAAACAACCGGATGGAGCTCATGGCCGCCATCTCGGCGCTGGAATCGCTGACCCGCGACAGCAAGATCACCGTGGTGACGGACAGCGCCTACGTGAAGAACGGCGTCACCGGCTGGATCCACGGCTGGAAACGCAATGGCTGGAAGACCGCCGCCAAGAAGCCGGTGAAGAACGCCGAGCTCTGGCAGCGTCTCGACGAGGCGCAAAAACGCCACGACGTGACGTGGAAATGGGTCAAGGGCCACGCCGGCCACCCGGAAAACGAACGCGCGGACGAGCTGGCCCGCGCCGGCATGGCGCCCTTCAAGCCCGGCGGCAAGTAAGGGCGCGCCGGGGATGACGCTGGACGCGCTGATGATCTCCCCACTGGAGGCGCTCGATTACGCCTCGGTCTTCGTCTTCGCCCTGACGGGGGCGCTGGTGGCCAGCCGTGCCCAGCTCGACATCGTCGGCTTTGCCTTCCTTGCCTGCCTCACGGCGCTCGGCGGAGGCACCATGCGCGATTTGCTGCTGGATCGCGAGGTCCTGTGGATCTCGGATCCCGCCTACCTGGGCCTGGCCTGCACGGCGGCGGTTCTGGTGTTCTTCACCGCCCACCTGCTGGAAAGCCGCGCCCGCGCCATCGTCTGGCTCGACGCCGCGGCGCTGGCCTTCGCCGTGGCAGCGGGGGCGGGCATCGCCATGGACAGCGGCCAAAGCTGGCCGATCGTTCTGGTGATGGGGGTGATGACCGGCTGCCTTGGGGGCCTCATGCGCGACGTCGTCGCCAACGAGGTACCCCTTCTGCTCAAGCAGGGCGAACCCTATGCCACCTGTGCCCTTGGCGGCGCGATCACGCTGCTGGCGGCCCATGGCACGGGAATGCTGGCGGACCGCGCCGCGCTCATCGCGGCGATCCTCACCTTCGTGCTGCGTGGCTGTGCCATCGGCACCAACTGGCGCCTGCCCACCTACAAGAGCCGCCCTCCCCGCCGATAATGCCCCTCTCAGGACAGTGCGCAGCTCGCCGCTTCTTCTCTTTAAAAATACGCCGGGGGTGAATTGGCCGCAGGCCAAGAGGGTGCAGCGCCCCCTGCCGCCTCTCAAACCTGCAGACCGCCGGGACGACAGGTGCGATGCCGCGCCGCTGGCAACGCCAGCGCAAGGGGGCTCTGTAGATACCGGCAACGCCGGAGCCCCTGCCCCGTCTCAACGCCTCACTGAAGGTCGGCAAAGGCCGCTGTCAGCCGCTCGCAGGCCTCGACGATGCTCGCCCGTGGCATGGCGATGTTGAACCGCATGCAGGATTCGCCACCCCTGCCGAACGCCGGGCCGTAGTTCGGGGCGATCTTCGCCTCGCCCTCGATGCGCCGCAGGATCTCGGCCTCGTCCATGCCGGTGCCCGAGTAATCCACCCAAGCAAGATAGGTCGCCTCGAGCGTCATGCACGACAGCCCCGGGATCCCATTGATCGCCGCCTCGAACATCTTGCGGTTGCCGTCGATATAGGCGGTCATCTCGTCGACCCAGGCCGCGCCCTCGGGTGAATAGGCCGCCGTCGCCATGTTGAGGCCGAAGCTGTTGGGCGACATGCCAAGGCCCGCCATCACGTCTACGAACTTCGTGCGCAGGGCCTCGTCCTCGATGATGACGTTGCCCGTGTGGGCGCCCGCGATGTTGAAGGTCTTGGTGGTGGCCGACATCATCACCAGCCGGTCGGTGATGCCCTCGATCAGCGCCATGGGCGTGTGCTTGTACCCCGGCAGGACGATGTCATGGTGAATCTCGTCCGAGATCAGCACCAGGTCATGCCGTTTGGCGAACTCCGCCACGCCGCGCAGCTCGTCCGGGCTCCAGACCCGGCCGCCGGGATTGTGGGGCGAGCACAGGATCACCACCGACTCCGAGCCGGTCATCAGCGCATCGTAAGCGCCGAAATCCATCTCGTAGCGGCCGTCCTTCTCCACCAGCGGGCATTCCACCACCGTGCGCCCGGCGGATTTGATGACCCGATGGAAGGCATGGTACACGGGCGTGAACAGCACGATGCCATCGCCCGGCTTCGAATAGGCCTGAAGCGCCAGGCCGATGCCGTTGACGAGGCCATGGGTGGTCATGATCCAGTGACGTTCGATATCCCAGCCGTGCCGGTTCGACATCCACCAGCGGATCGCGTCGAGGTAGGCGGTATCGTCGCCGTAATAGCCGTAGACCCCGTGGTCAGCCATCGCCTGAACCGCCGCCTGAACCGCCTCAGGCGGGCGGAATTCCATGTCGGCCACCCACATGGCAAGCCCGTCATCGGGGGACACGCCGTAGATCGGCTCCATCAAGTCCCACTTGGCGGAATGGGTTCCCCGGCGGTCGATCACCTCGTCGAAGCGGCTGGTCATGCGTTGATGTTCCTTGGAAATATGCGGTCTGGGCCGTTGGTCTGCGAACGCTAGCGCCACGGTCGTCAGGTGCAACCCCCGACGCTTGCGAAATCACGTGGATTTGCCTAAGTGAAGCCCATGAAACGCCCGATCCTCATCCACCCCGACCCCCGGCTGAAAAAGCTGTGCGACCCCGTCCCCGATATGTCGGACGATCTGCGCACGCTTGCCTCGGACATGCTCGAAACCATGTACGATGCCCCGGGCATCGGGCTGGCCGCGCCACAGATCGGCGTCATGTCGCGGCTGATTGTGCTCGACTGTGCCAAGCCGGACAACGGTGAGGATCCGCGCCCGCTGGTGATGTTCAACCCGCGTGTCATAGCGTCCTCGGATGAACGGAATGTCTACGAGGAAGGCTGCCTGTCGATCCCGGATCAGTATGCCGACGTGGAACGCCCGAAGATGGTCGAGGTCGAGTGGCTCGATACGGACGGTACCCTTCAGAAAGAAGAGTTCGACGGCCTCTGGGCGACCTGCGTGCAGCATGAGATCGACCACCTCGATGGCAAGCTTTTCATCGACTACCTCAAGCCGCTGAAACGCCAGATGATCACCCGCAAGATGGTCAAGCTCAAACGCGACCGGGCGCGCGGCTGATGGCCCTTCGCGACATCCTCAAGTGGCCCGACACGAGGCTCAAGCAGCCTTGCGCCGAGGTAGACGACCCCGCCTCGGTCGAGGCGCTCGTGACCGACCTGTTCGAAACCATGTACGATGCCCCCGGCCGCGGCCTTGCCGCGCCGCAGGTGGGCTCGCTGGTCCGGGTCTTCGTCATGGACGCGGGCTGGAAGGACGGAGACATGGCCCCGCTTGCGGTCATCAATCCGCAGATCCTCGACGTATCCGAGGAAACCAGTCGCATGGACGAGGGCTGCCTTTCGATCCCCGGCGTCACCGCACCGGTGACCCGCCCCGAGACCGTGACCATGGTGTTCACGGATCTGCAGGGCAACCGCGTGGAGCGCCGGTTTGAAGGCGCCGAGGCGCGGGTGGCGCAGCACGAATACGACCACCTCGACGGCCTCGTGCATTTCGACCGGATGCCGCCCGAGGATGCCGCTGACCTCATGCACGCGTACGAGCGCCAGTCATGACCGCCCGCCCCTGCATCCCATGGCCCGACAAGCGCCTGCGCACCGCTGCCGCCCCGGTCGAGACCATCACCGACGACATCCGCGCCCACTGGCAGGACATGATCGACACGATGGAGGCGATGCCCGGCGTCGGCCTCGGTGCGCCGCAGATCGGCGTCATGCTGCGGCTCGCGGTCGTGGATGCCTCCGAGGACCGTGGACAGGCCGTACGCATGGCCAACCCCGAGATCCTGCATGCCTCGGTGAAGATGCGCAGCCACGACGAGGCAAGCCCCAACCTTCCCGGCGTCTGGGCCACCATCGAGCGCCCCCGCGCCGTCACCGTGCGCTTCATGAACGAAGCGGGCGAGACGGAGGAACGCGATTTCGTCGGGCTTTGGGCGACCTCGGTGCAGCACCAGGTGGATCACCTGAACGGCAGGATGTATTTCGATCACCTCAGCAAGGTGAAACGGGACATGTTGATCAAGCGGGCGAAGAAGCAGCGCTGATCTCGTCAGGGCGTTCACTCAGGAAGTCGATTTAGCTGCGCGTGCGCGACGGCACATTGTGCCGCGCCCCGAGCCCTGATGGCCCGGGAGACCGCCGTTCACGACAGCTACAGCTTGCGCCCGGCGGTGGCAAAGCTGCCCTCCCAGGCGCTGGTAATGAGGATCCTGAGCCACGTGCTGTCCATGCGGCGTCCCAACGGCTGGCGCACGGCTTGGTCACGGCTGTTTCAGATGGGCTCAGTCCCAGCTGCCCCCGTCGAGGAAGGCCCGGGCCGAGCGGGTGATCTCGGCCTTTTCCTCCTCGGACTTGCGGCGCAGGTTGCCGTAGATGAGGCCCATGCGCTGGTTGTTGCCCAGCTTGCCCTCGTTCTCGATCAGGAAGTTCCAGTAGAGGTAGTTGAACGGGCAGGCCTCTTTCCCTGTCTTCTGCTTCAGATCGTAGGAACAGTTGGCGCAGTAATCCGACATGCGGTTGATGTAGGCGCCCGAGGCCGCATAGGGCTTGGACCCCAGCCGCCCGCCATCGGCGTGCATCACCATGCCATGCACGTTGGGCAACTCGACCCATTCGTAGGCATCGGCGTAGACTTCCAGATACCACTGCTCGATCTGTTTCGGTGCCACCCCGGCAAGCAAGGCGAAGTTGCCGGTGACCATGAGGCGCTGGATGTGGTGGGCATAGGCGTGTCGCTGCGTGGTGCCGATGCATTCGGCCATGCAGCGCATGTCGGTCTCGGCGCCCCAGTACATGGCGGGCAGGTCGCGTTTCGCGTTCAGGTAGTTGCCCTCGACGTATTCGGGCATCTCGGTCCAGTAGATGCCGCGCACGTATTCCCGCCAGCCAAGGATCTGGCGGACGAACCCCTCGACCGCGTTGAGCGGCGCATCCCCGTCCTTCCATGCGGCGGCGGCCTTGTCGCAGACCTCGGACGCGGTGAGCAGGCCAGCGTTGAGATAGGGCGAGATAAGCCCGTGCAGCAGGAAATCCTCGCCGGTCTTCATGGCGTCCTGATAGTCGCCAAAACTGGGCAGGCACTCCTTGATGAAATGGCGCAGGGCGCGCAGGGCCTCGTCGCGGGTGACTGCCCAGCCGAAGCCCTCAAGGTCTCCAAAGTGGTTGTCGAACCGCGCGGCGACCAGTTCCAGCATCTCCTGCGTGATCTCGTCGGGGCGAAAGCGCATGCGGTGGGGCGGGGCAAATCCCTTGGGAAGGGATTTGCGGTTCTCCTTGTCGAAGTTCCACGCGCCCCCGGCGGGCTCGCCGTCTTCCATGAGCAGGCCGGTCTCCCGCCGCATTTCGCGGTAGAAATACTCCATCCGGCCGGTCTTGCGGTCCTCCACCAGCTCGGCAAAGCGGTCGCGCGAGCAGTAGAAGCGGTCATCGTCAAGGATATCCACCGGCAGGTCGAGATCCGTTTCCCAGTCGCCCATCATCTGCCAGACCCGCCATTCCCCCGGCTCGGTCACGAGGATCCGCTCGGGATCATGGCGTTTCACAGCGCGGGCCAGCTCGCCGCTGAAGCTGTGGGTGTTGTCCTCGTCGTCAAGCTTGACGTAGTCGACCGTGATGCCGCGCTCGCGTAGGTCTTCGGCGAAATGGCGCATGGCCGACAGGATAAAGGCGATCTTCTGCGGGTGGTGGCGCACGTAGGTGGTTTCGTCCCCCACCTCAACCATGAGCACCACGTCGCGCTCCGGGATCAGGCGCTGCAGCGACGACAGATCCCGGGTCAGCTGGTCCCCCAGCACGAAGCACAGATTGCGGGTCATGTCGCCTCCTTCCGGCGGGCCGCCCCGCGGCATCGGTCCGAGCAGTATTTCACCGCGTCCCAGTCCTTCGCCCACTTGCGGCGCCACGCGAAGGGGCGGCCGCAGCAGGCGCATGGTTTCGTGGGAAGATCGGCTTTGCGGACCATGCGGGGCATCGCGGCGCTCCTGAAAGGCTGTCTTTCGAAATCGTCAGGTGAAACCAGGCGCAATCGCGCCATGTTCCCGTGAAACGGACAAAGGATCATGCCATGCAACTCTTCACCCTCTATGCCTCGACGCTGATCATCTTCCTCGTGGTCGACATGATAGGCATCAGCTTCATCGTGAAACCCGTCTTCGAACGTAGCGTCGGCGATCTGCTCGAGCTGAAGCTTGGCCCTGCGGCGATGTTCTACTGCTTCTACATCGCGGGCCTTCTCTATTTCGTCTCCGTCCCCGCCATGGCCGAGGGCAATGCCACCCGGGCACTGCTCGCGGGCGCACTTTTGGGGCTCATGTGCTATGGCACCTACGAGTTCACCAACCTGTCGACCCTGCGAGTCTGGACGTGGAACCAGGTGATCGTGGACTGCATCTGGGGCACCGTTCTGACCGGTGGATCGGCCTGGGCGGGCCTCACCATCACGCGATGGATCCACGGCTGAGGCGGACAACGCGGCGGCTGGACCTACTGGTTCAGCCGCTTCGTCAGCCGGAAGGCGATGCCGTAGGGCAAGGCTCGCAGCAGCTTCAGCGGCCATGTCAGGCGGCGCGGGAAATGCACCTCGAACCGCTTCCCGTCCAGCCCATCCGCGATGCGCGTCGCGGCGTCTTCGGGCTGCAGAAGGCCAGGCATCTGGAAATCGTTCTTCTCGGTCAGGCGGGTGTCGACGAAGCCGGGGCTGATCATCTTGACCACCACGCGCGGCGCCAGTTCGACCCGCAGACTTTCCACGAGGTTGATGACCCCCGCCTTGGACGCGGAATACATCTGCCCCTTGGGCAGGCCGACATAGCCCGCCACCGACCCGGTAAGAACAAGATCCCCGCCATCGCGCAGCAGCGGCGCGGCGGCGCGGGCAAAGAGGAACGTTCCGGTAAGATTCACGGTCACCAGCTTGGCGGCCTTTTCGGCATCGATCTCCATCACCTTGCCGGGATCGTAAAGCGCCGCCAGCGTGATCGCCTTGTCGAGCGGGCCGCCCGCGCGGATGGTGTCTGCCGCCGCCGCAAGGCTTGCCTCGTCCGAGACGTCGGCCATCACGACCTCGGCACTGCCGCCGGCGGCCTCGATGTCGCTGGCCAGCGCGCGAAGCTGATCCTCGGAACGGGCCGAGATCACCAGCCGCGCCCCGCGCCGGGCGTATTCCGTGGCAAGCGCCGCGCCGATGCCGGTCGAGGCGCCCATGATCCAGATGCGTTGGGTGTCAGGCATGGGAAAGCCGATACTGGTAGACATCCGTGCGTCCGACCTCGAATGCGGCGGTGCAGGCCGCAAGGTAAAAGCGCCAGATGCGGATGAAGTTTTCATCGAATCCCTGCGCCCGAACTTCGGGCAGGCGTGCTTCGAAGCGGGCCTGCCAATCTCGCAGGGTGCGGGCGTAATCCTTGCCAAAGGAGAAACTGTCCTCGACCTGCAGGCCAGCGGACTCGGCAAGGTCGCGGAAGGCGTTGGGCGACGGCAGCATGCCCCCAGGAAACACGAAGCTGCGGATCATGTCACCGCTGACACGGTAGCGGTCGAAATACCGGTCGGCCATGGTGATAGTCTGCACCATCGCCCGGCCCTTGTCCGCCAGCACATGCTTGAGCTTGCCGAAATAGGTGGGCCAGTAGCGTTCGCCCACGGCCTCGAACATCTCGATGGACACGACGCTGTCAAAGCGGCCGTATTCATCGCGGTAATCCTGGATGGCGATATCCGCATCGCGCCCAAGCCGTTCACGGGCGAACTGCGCTTGTTCGCGCGACAGGGTCAGCCCCTTGGTGGCAAAATCGCCATGCGTCAGGGCCCGTTCGGCAAAACCGCCCCAGCCACAGCCGATCTCCAGCACGTTGCCCGACGACCGGCCCAGTCCTTCAAGGATGCGATCGTACTTGCGGTGCTGTGCGGGCACCAGCGGATCTGCGGCGCTGGCATCCTCGGGCCGATAGAGCGCCGAGGAATAGGTCATCGTCTCGTCAAGCCAGAGCTTGTAAAAGTCGTTCCCCAGATCGTAATGCGCCGAGATGTTGCGCCGCGAGCCCGCCTTGGTGTTGCGGTTGAACAGGTACAGCGCTCGCACCATCAGCGCCTGGATCGGGTGCCCGTAGAGGAAGGGCTCAAGCGCGTCCTCGTTCTGCAGTCCGAAGGTCAGGAAGGCGGCAAGGTCGGTGCTGTCGACCCAGCCATCGCGGTAGGCTTCGGTCAGACCGATATCTCCCTTGGCAGCGACTGCAGGACCGGCGCGCCAATCGGCGATGGTAAGGTCGGCGTCGATGCCCGGCTGGCGCCCTCCGAACACCCGGGTCTTGCCGTCCGGGGTGGTCAGGGTGAGCGTGCCGTGCTCGATCTTGTCGAGACAGCCGAGAAGACGGCTTTCGATCTGGCGTTCAAACATCGCGGGGTACCTTGTCGGTGGCCTCGGATTTCTTCCGGGCAAGTTGCTCAGGCTTCGAAATAAATCGAACCCGTCTCAGGGCAAGCTTCAGCGCCTGCCAGTGGATCAGCGCCATGACCCGCTGCGATTGCAGCGGATGACGCCAGCGTGCGCGCCTCAGGGAGGCAGCATCGAGCGCCCGCGCGGGGCCGCTCTGGGCGGTTTGCAGCTTCGTGCTGCCGTCCTCGCCGATCCAGTCGACCCATGCCCCGAAGCGCCCCGTCCCCGCGTCGAAGCGGAACACGTAATGGCCATTGCGCGGCAGGAAGGGCGAGACATGGAACAGCTTCTGTCCCGCGATGCGGTCAGACCGGTCAATGGGGCGGCAATCAGGATGGTGGACAAGGTAGAGATGCCGTTCGCCAAACGTGTTCGACACCTCAGCCAGCACCGCCCTCAGGCCGCCCTCGTCCCGCGCAAGCCAGAAGCTCACGGGGTTGAAGCCGTAGCCGCTTGTGCGCGGCGTAGTGACGAGCACCACGTCGCAATGGGCCAGCCCGAGCGGGTCCAGAAGCCCCGCGATGAAGCTGCGAAACCCGGTGCCGTCCCCGAAATCGCGCTGCCGCACCTGCCAGATCCGCCCCGTGTCGGGACGCAAGCACAGCGCGCCCTCTTCGAAGGCAGCCAACGGCAGGGCAAGCGATGTGACCTCGTAGCGAAAGTCGCGGGACACCGCGCCACGGCGAGCGTGCCAGACCCGCCCCGAGATCAGTGCGCCATCCCAGAGGTCGGTCATTCCGCCGCCTGAAGCGCCTCGATCGGCGCATCCTGCTCCCGCGCCCATGGATCGCGTCCCAGCGGCCAGTCGATGCCCATGCGCTGCGCCACCCGCAGAGCGGAGAGCACGCCGTCTTCGTGGAAGCCGTAGCGCGTCCAGGCCCCGGCGTAATAGATGCCTCCGCGCCCCTGGATCCCCGAGATATGGCTTTGCGCGAACTGTGCCTCGTCGTCGAATTGCGGGTGATGCAGGATCGCCTCGTCGTGGACGTTGTCGAGCTCGCCCTCGGGGTTGAGGGTCACGAACATGTCCCGGTCAGTGTCCAGCGGCTGCAGCTTGTTCATCCAGTAGGTCAGACTGATGGGCCGGTCGTGCAGGCCCGGCTGCTCGGCGGTGACGTAATTCCACGAGGACCAGATGCTGCGCCGTCTGGGCATGGCGCGCGGATCGGAATGCAGCACCATGCGGTTGGCCTCCGTGCGGAAACAGCCAAGGATCGACCGTTCTTCTGCGTCCATACGGTCCAGCAGGCGGGTGGTGACCGGCGCGTGGGTGGCCATGATGACCCGGTCGAACCGCTCGGACCCGGCGGCGCTGTGGACGGTGGCACCATCGCCGCCGCGTTCCACCTTGCGCACCGGGCAGGACAGGCGCAGGTCGGCCGTCGTCGCCGCCAGGATCGCCTCAACGTAGCGGGCCGAGCCGCCGCGCACGGTCAGCCAGTCGGGCTGGTCGTCCACGGTCAGCAGGCCATGGTTCTCGAAGAAGGTCACGAAGCTGCGGGCGGGAAAATCCAGCATGTCACGCGTCGGGGTGGACCAGATCGCCCCGGAGATCGGCATCAGGAAGCGTTCGGCAAACTCGCGTCCCAGCCCCATCTGCTTCATCACGTCGCCAATCGAGGCATTGGACATGGCGTGGGCGGGCGCGCCCCGGAAGAACTTCATGATGTCGCGGATCATGCGCCAGTGGCTCGGGCTCGCCAGCAGGCTGCGCTGCGCGAACATGTCGAGGTTGCGCGTCGTGCCGTATTCCAGCGCCCCGGCCCCGAAGCTGGCGGCAAAGCTCATGTCGCTGGGGGCAAGCTCCACCCCGAGGTGTTCGAGCATGGGAATGAACAGCGGATAGGTCTTGCGGTTGCACACGATGAAGCCGGTATCCACAGCGCAGCCATCCACGACCTTGGTGCGTGCGTGACCGCCGGGCCGGTCCTCTGCTTCGAAAATCGTGACATCGTGATGGCCCGACAGCAGCCATGCGGCCGCGAGGCCGGAGATTCCGCTGCCGATGACGGCAGTCTTGCAGTGCTGCATCTTGCGATCTTGCCTCTTCCTGTTGCGTCTTCCGACTGAAGAGACGGAGCATGCGCAGCAAAAGTTTCAGGTTCCGGAATATAACTTAGGCTACTCCGGCCCGGCGTCACGCCCTTGCCGCGAATTCATTCACCCGAAATGCGCTCTGCTCCGGCACTGTCTTCAAGCTCGGGCGCGGACACCGAGTTGTCCTTGAGCATGACCCCCGAAAGCTGCCGGCGGAACGCCTCCTGCACGAGGTACCCGGCTCTGTATGCCGCTTCGGGAAAGGTCAGCCCGCCGGTACGAATGTTGGAGATGCAGTTGCGGTCCGCGTCGGTGCTGCCGCGCCTTGCCCCGTAGGTCAGGTAAAGTCCAAGGCTGTCCGCCGCTGACAGGCCCGGCCGCTCCCCCACCAGAACGACGACGCAAGCCGCCCCCAGCCGTTGGGCGATATCGTCCCCGATGGCCACCCGCGCCTGGTGCGCGATGACGGTGGGCGCAAGGCTCAGCCCTTCTCGCTGGAGATGGGGCAGAAAGGCGCGCAGGAAGGGGGCCACGTTGTCCTGCACCGCCAGCGCCGACAGCCCGTCGGCGATGATGATGGCCACGTCCGCAGGAGCCGCGCGCCCATCCAGTGCCTCGGCATCGGCGTCGCTCAGGCGCCGGCCAAGGTCCGGGCGGCGTAGGTATTCCGACCGGTCCGCCACGCGGCTGCGCACCGACAGAAGGTCAAGGCCCAGCCCCGCGAGTTCGGCGCGCAGGGCAGTCTCGTCCAGCTCGGAATGCACGGCGGTGCGGGCGGCGGCATGGGCGGCCTGGAATTCCAGCTGCCGCGCACTTGGCAGCGACACCCCTGCCCGGCCCAGCGCGATGCGCGCGCTGGTGTGGCGGCGCAGGGTGTTCCACAAGTCCCGGGTTTCGTCTGTCATGAATGCTCCATCTGCGGCAGCGAGGTCTTGAACAGTGCGGGCGGGGTCGGGTTCGGGGTGAACGAGCCGTCCGAGGCAAGGATGCCGGTCTCATCCAGCCATGCCTCGAACTCGGGCGCGGGGCGCAGGCCGAGGACGCGGCGCAGGTAGAGCGCATCGTGAAAGGACGTAGTCTGGTAGTTCAGCATCACGTCATCCGATCCCGGAATGCCCATGATGTAGGACACCCCCGCCGTGCCCAGCAGGGTCAGAAGCTGGTCCATGTCGTTCTGGTCCGCCTCCATGTGGTTGGTGTAGCACACGTCGCACCCCATGGGCACGCCCAGCAGCTTGCCGCAGAAGTGATCCTCGAGACCGGCGCGGATCACCTGCCGCCCGTCGTAAAGGTACTCCGGCCCGATAAAGCCCACCACCGTGTTGACCAGCAGCGGCTGATACAGCCGCGCCACGCCGTAGGCCCGCGCCTCCAGCGTCTGCTGGTCGACGCCGTGATGCGCATCCGCCGACAGGCACGATCCCTGCCCGGTCTCGAAATACATGACGTTGTCGCCCACGGTGCCGCGCTTCAGGCTGCGCGTCGCCTCGAGGCCCTGTTGCAGGATGTCCTGCGTTACGCCGAAGGATCGGTTCGCCGCCTCGGTCCCGGCAATGGACTGGAAAGTCAGGTCCACCGGCGCGCCCGCCTCGATCACCTCGATCGAGGTGGTGACGTGGGACAGAACGCATGATTGCGTGGGAATGCCGCCTTCGGTGATGAGCTCGTCCAGCATGTGCAGCAGCTTGGTCACCGCGCCCGTGTTGTCGGACGCGGGGTTGATGCCGATCACCGCATCCCCCGATCCGTACATCAGCCCGTCGAAGACCGAGGCCGCCACGCCCTTCACGTCGTCGGTGGGGTGGTTCGGCTGCAACCGCGTCGCAAGCCGCCCCGGCAGGCCGATGGTGTTGCGGAACCTCGTCACCACCCGGCACTTGCGCGCCACGAGGATGAGGTCCTGGATCCGGCAGATCTTGGACACCGCGGCCACCATCTCGGGGGTGAGGCCGGGGGCCAGCGCCGACAGCGCCTCGGAGGTGGCGGCATCCGACACCAGCCAGTCGCGGAAGGCCCCCACGGTCATGTGCGACACCGGCGCAAACGACGCCGCATCATGGCCATCGAGGATCAGCCGCGTGACATCATCGGCCTCGTAGGGGATGACCGCGTCGGTCAGGAAATGCTTCAGCGGCAGATCCGCAAGGGCAAGCTGTGCGGCGACCCGCTCCACGTCGGTGGCGGCGGCGATGCCGGCAAGCTCGTCACCCGAGCGCAGGGGCGTGGCGCGCGCCATAAGCGTGCGCAGGTCGGCAAAGCGGAAGGTCTCCCCGCCGATGCTGTGGGAAAATCCGGGCATGTGGGCCTCTCCTTTCCGGGGCACGTGCGGCGGCATGGGCCGGCTGCACGGTTTCAAGGCGTTGCCCGACTGTGGGGGGACTTGTCGCCGGGATCAACTCGCAGCCCGCCTGCCCGACAACGTTCACCACTTGAAGCCCAAAGGATGCGCAAGGAATATGCCGTTCGTATGCAACCGGACCCTGCTTGCCCGCGACACCAGACCAGAAGGACCGCCGATGACCAGCCTTTCCGACCGGGACACGCCTTTCCTTGCCCTCGATCCCACCCGCCTCGATGCCAATGCCGCGCGGATGCGCGCCCGGGTGGAGGCGCTTGGCCCGCGGCTGCGCCCGCATCTCAAGACGGTGAAATCCGTGCCCGCCGCGCGGCGCATCCTTGGCGAGATGACCAATCCCGCCACCGTGTCGACCCTGCAGGAGGCCGAGGCCTTTGCCGATGCGGGCTGCACCGACCTGATCTACGCGGTGGGCATCGCCCCGGCCAAGCTGCCCCGCGTGGCAGCGCTGCGGGCGCGCGGCGTTGACATCGCCGTGATCCTCGACAGCCCGGCGCAGGCGCTTGCGGTGGCCGAGGCGTCGCGCACCGCCGGCGCCGCCATTCCCGCGCTGATCGAGATCGACTGCGACGGCAAGCGGGCGGGCATCCGGTCGGGCGATCCGGCGCTGACCATCATAGGGCGCATCCTAGACAGCGGGGCCGAGCTGCGCGGCGTGCTGACCCACGGGGGTGGCAGCTACGGCTACTTTACCCCCGAGGATCAGCGCCAGATGGCCGCCGAGGAACGCTTTGCCGCCGTCACCGCCGCCGAGCGGCTGCGCGCCGATGGTCTGCCCTGCCCGGTTGTCAGCATCGGGTCGACCCCGTCGGCGCATTTCACCACCGACCTCGGCGGCGTGACCGAGGTGCGCGCGGGGGTCTACACCCTCATGGACCTGATGATGGTGAACTGCGGTGTCGGCGGCATCGGGGACATCGCCGCCACCGTGGTCTGCACCGTGATCGGCCACCAGCCGGACCGGGGCGTCATCCTCACCGATGCGGGCTACATGGCGCTTTCCAAGGACCACGGCACCGCATCGATGCCGGTGGATCAGGGCTTCGGCGTGGTGGCGATGCTGGATGGCACACCGATCCCGGACCTGCTGGTGACGGCCACCAGCCAGGAACACGGCCAGCTGTCCATCCGCCCCGGCAGCGATGCGCCCCTGCCAGAGTTGCCCATAGGAACGAGGCTGCGCATCTACCCCAACCACGCCTGCGCCACGGTGGCGATGCACCGGTCCTTCGCCGTGCTGGACGGGGAAAAGGTCACCGAGGACTGGCCGATCATGAGCGGCTGGTAGTTAAACGGGCCACTCTCCGGTTGCCCCGCGCATCGGCAACCGGAAGCTCTGCCCGGCGAACATACAAGCCGTGGGATCGCGACTCGCGCTCACACGCGGGCAGGCATAGAAACCAATGGCATCGTCCGAAAAGTGGCTCGGCGCGCGCCTTTGTCTCCACCCACGGTGAGGCAAGTCGGTTGCGGAAGGCGCGGGTTTTAACAAGCGCCTGTTTCGGCGGCGTGACCGACGGTCGGCAGGGTAGGTTCGTGCTGGCCCCAAGGCCTTACACGCCCGGCAATACCTGAAGAGGCTCAGGCAGGAGGCCATGTCGCTTGCGCACGCAGGCTCTCCCGCACTGAGGACACCCCGAGGCTCAGGCCCCGAGCATCTCGGGCGTGCCCCACTTCTTCAGCGCCGCGTCCAGCTCGGGGTGATCGGCGGCCATCTGGCCAAGGGTCAGCCCGGCCTCGGCCGCGTCCCAAGCCTGCCGGATGGCGCGCACGCCCGCACCCGGACCCATTGGGTGGCCGTGGATGCCGCCGCCGCCAAGATACATGAGATCCAGCGTCTTGCCGGTGCGGTTGTAGGTCTCGACCGCCTGCCCGCCCCACTGGCCGGAGCAGACCACCGGCAGGGGCCGGTCGGCCTCCGAGAAGATCGGCTCGCGCACCGCGTGGAAGCTGCGCACGAAGCTTTCGTCCGGCTCCCAGTACTTGGCCTGAAGCCCGTTGATCTGGAACTGGTCGACGCCCAGAAGGCGCCAGATCTTCTGGTAGGCGCGGAATTCCATGCCCAGCGCCGGATGCCGCGTGAGGATGTCCCAGCCGTTGCGATGCGCGTGCAGGCACAGCTTGGACCGCTTGCGCAGGTAGCTCATGCCGCCATGGCCGATGGAGTTGATGTTGACCACCGCCGCAAGCCCGCCGCGATCGGCCACGTAATCATGGCGCCGCATCATCTCGTCCGGATCCGCGGACGAGATCCCGAAGGCGTACATCACCCGCTTGCCGGTCTTCTGGTAATGATCCTCGATCACCGGAAGGATGGCATCGGCCCGCGCCTCGAGAGGGGCATAGCCGGGGTTCATCATCTTCTCGTCGTCCTTGATGAAATCCACCCCCGCCTCGCAGAGGGTGCGGACCACCTCGGCGGTCTCTTCGGCGGTCAGGCCCAGCGACGGCTTGATGATCGACGCGATCATCGGCCCCTTGTCCACGCCCATCAGACGGCGCGAACCGTCGATACCGAACTGCGGGCCGGGATGGCAGGCCCATTCCTGCGGCAGGTCGAAATCCATCACTCGAACGCCGGAGAGCCCCCGCGCCGCGTAGACACCGCCCACGGTAACGGTCATCAGCGCCGCGATGTCGGTGCCGATGGCCTCCAGCGGGTAGGCGATGGTCGCATCCGCGCGGTGGAACGGCCCGGCCTCGTCCGTGGGAAAGCCCGGCACCGGGGAATCGTCCAGCCGCACGACCTTTTCGACCCTTGCTGCAAAGCGGGCGCGCAGGGCCTCGGTCTCGCCCGGAAGCTCGGTGAAGGTGCCGGTGGACTGGTCGGACGCGATCTTGGCCGCAAGCGCCTCGGGGTCTCCGGGCGTCTCGATGCGGTAGGTGACGCGGATCATCGGCTGCTGGCTCATTGGCGGTCCTCCTTGGTTCAATCTGTAGTGCTCATCATACCTGTTGACAATGTGTAAATCATACCACAACCTTTACGGACATCAGCGTGGAGGCGGCACCGTGGTGGGTGCCGTGCTGATCTGAGGAGGAAAATCTATGACTGTTACACGCCGCATTTTCGTGGCCGGCCTTGGCATGACTGCCGTTCTGCCCATGGTTCAGGCCGCAAGCGCGCAGGGCAAGGGGCTGATCGCGATCATCACCCCCAGCCACGACAACCCGTTCTTCAAGGCCGAGGCGGTGGGCGCCGAGGCCCGCGCACAGGAACTGGGTTACGAGACGCTGATCCTTGTGCATGACGACGACCCCAACAAACAGTCCGAGATGTTCGACACCGCAATCGCCCGTGGCGCGGCGGCGATCATCTGCGACAACGCGGGCGCCGATGCCACCGTGGCACCGGTGCAGCGCGCGCTCGATGCGGGCATTCCCAGCTTCCTGATCGACCGCGAGATCAAGGAAAGCGGCATCGCCATCAGCCAGATCGTGTCCAACAACTACCAGGGCGCGCAGCTGGGCGCCGAGGAGTTCGTCTTTGAGATGGAAGAAGCCGGGCCTTACGTGGAACTTCTGGGCCGCGAGGCAGACACCAACGCGGGCATCCGCTCGTCGGGCTATCACGACATCATCGACCAGTACCCGGACCTCGAGATGGTCGCTCAGCAATCGGCCAACTGGTCGCAGACCGAAGCCTACGAGAAGATGGAGACGATCCTGCAGGCCCAGCCCGACATCAAGGGCGTGATCTGCGGCAACGACACTATGGCCATGGGTGCATGGGCCGCGCTCGAGGCGGCGGGGCGCACCGACGTGATCGTCGTGGGCTTTGACGGGTCCAACGACGTGCGCGACAGCATCCTCAACGGTGGCATCAAGGCCACCGTGCTTCAGCCCGCCTATCGGCAGGCGCAGCTGGCGGTGGAACAGGCCGACCAGTATCTCGAAACCGGCAGCACCGGCCTCGAGGAAAAGCAACTGATGGACTGCGTTCTCATCAATGCCGACAATGCCGAGCTGCTGGAGACCTTCGCGCTTCAGGGCGCCTGATCCGACAGCCTTTCGCGGCCTGCCAAGGGTGGCGGGCCGCACCATTCCAAGCCAGACGAGACCGACATGCGCGCAGCTTCCATGACTGCGGCACTGCTTTGTGCCGCCCTGCCTCTTGCCGCCTGCAAGATCGTGCCGAACCCCGACCCCGAAGAGGTGGCCGCCGCCAACATGAGCGACGAAGACCGCATGGCCGCCTGGGTCGACGAGAACTGGGACGCGCGCGTCCTGCCCGCCGCCGAGGACAACCGCACCACCTGGCCCGCGTTCAGCGCAGCGCTGGAAGAGGGCCTTCAGCCCGCCGGAGAGGCCGAGGGCCTGCGCCCCAGCGACAACGGCCCGTGGTTCTTCTTCATGCAGGGCGAAGGCCAGGTGGTCGAGGCCAACCTGGACAGCCGCGCCCGGCGCATGGAGCTGGACATGGACGGCGACGGCAGCGCCGACATCGCGCTGCAGCTTGGACCGGTGGTGCGCGGCACCGCGTTGCGCGACGCCCTGCCCTTCGTCAGCTTCACCGATTTCCGCGACCAGATCGAATTTGCCAAGCTGGGCCGCGCGCTCAATGACCGTGCCACCGCGAACCTGCCTGAATTGTCAGGCGACCTGACCGGCAGCACCGTTGCCTTCACCGGGGTCTTCGGCCTCAACAGCAGCGCCGAGACGCCCATGGCGGTGCCCACATCGCTCGAGGTGCGCCCATGAGCGCGCATCCCGCAGCCTCCCACCCCATTGGCCTGTCGATCCGCGGCGGCACCAAAGTCTATCCCGGTACCGTGGCACTCAAGGAGGTGGACTTCGACCTGCACATGGGCGCGGTCAACGTGCTGGTGGGCGAAAACGGCGCTGGCAAATCCACCATGATGAAGGTCATCGCCGGGGTCGAACAGCTGACCTCGGGCCGGATCGAGATGGAGGGGCGCGAGGTTCACCTGACCTCCACCGACGAGGCCGAAAAGCACGGCATCGGGATGATCTTCCAGGAGCTGAATTTGTTCCCGAACCTTTCGGTGGCGGACAACATCTTCATGGCGCACGAAAAGACCCGGGGCGGCATCGACATCGATGCCGCCGAGCAGCGCCGCCTGACCGCCGAACTCATGCGGCGGCTGGAGCATGACATCGACCCGGACACGCTGGTGGGCGATCTCAAGGTCGGGCAGCAGCAGATCGTCGAAATCGCCAAGAGCCTTGCCCGCGATGCCCGCATCCTCATCCTCGACGAGCCGACCTCGGCCCTGTCGGCGGCAGAGGTCGAAATCCTGTTCCGCGTCATCGACGAGCTGAAGGCCGAAGGCGTCGGCATCGTCTACATCTCGCACCGGATGGAGGAACTCATCCGCGTGGGCGATTACATCACCGTGCTGCGCGACGGCGCGATCACCGGGGCGCGGTCGATGGAGGGCGTCGACATCGCGTGGATCGTCCGCGCCATGATCGGCGACAGCAGCAAGGAATTTCCCAAGGAGATCGACCACCCCTACGGCGGCCAGGTGCTGAAGGTCACCGACATGCGCATGGCTGACGGCGCGGGCGGTTTCGTGGTGAACGGCGTGTCCTTCAGCCTGCGGCAGGGCGAGATCCTCGGGATCTACGGCCTGATGGGCGCGGGACGCACCGAACTGGTCGAGGCGATCATGGGCCGCCATTCCCACGCCGCCGGTCTCGTGGAGGTGGACGGCAAGCCCATGGGCCGCGCCAGCGTGGCAGATCGCATCGCCCATGGCCTGGCGCTCATCCCCGAGGACCGCAAGCATGACGGCCTCGTGCAGGACCTGTCGATCCGCGAGAACATGACCCTGTCATCGCTGGGCGATGTCACAAGGGGCGGCGTTCACATGGACCTCGGCAAGGAACGGTCCCGCGTGAAGGACTTCGTGAAACGCATGGTGATCAAGATCGCCTCGCCCGAGAACCCGGTGTCGTCCCTGTCGGGCGGCAACCAGCAAAAGGTGGTGATCTCGAAGGCGCTGATGACGAATCCCAAGGTGCTACTGATGGACGAGCCGTCGCGCGGCATCGACATCGGCGCCAAGGCCGAAGTCTTCCGCGTCATGCGCCAGCTGGCCGCCGAGGGACTAGGCATCGTCTTTGTCACCTCGGACCTCGAGGAGGTGCTGGGCCTGTCGGACCGCATCCTTGTCATGTCCAATGGCCGGATCACCGGCGAATTCACCCGCGACACCGCGACCGACACCGCGCTCGTGACCGCAAGCTCGGTGGGCCACGCCCCTGACCTGCACGGCTCCGAAAGCGCCTCCCAGAAGGAACCCGCCTGATGACCGACATGACCGCATCCGGACCGGCGCAATCCGGCACCACCAGCGCGCTTCTGATGCTGATGAAGGCCCGGACCTTCATCGCGCTGATCCTCGTCTTCACCTATTTCGCGATCTTCGCGCCGAACTTCCTGTCGGCGGCGAACATGGTTATCATGTCGAAACACGTCGCGCTCAACGCCTTCCTTGCCATCGGCATGACCTTCGTCATCGTCTCGGGCGGGATCGACCTGTCGGTGGGCTCCATCGTCGGGCTCTGCGGCATGGTGGCGGGCTTCCTGCTCCTCAACGGGATCGACATAGGGCTTGGCTGGTCGATCCAGTTCAACACGCTCGAGATCTGCCTCATCGTCTGCCTTGTCGGCATAGCCATCGGGGCGCTGAACGGCTTCCTGATAACCAAGCTGAACGTCGCGCCCTTCATCGCCACCCTTGGCACGCTTTACATCGCGCGCGGCGCCGCCCTGCTGTCGAGCGAGGGCGAGACCTTCCCCAACCTCACCGGCAACGCGGAATACGGCTCAGACACCTACCGGATGATCGGCTCTGGCAGCCTTCTGGGGGTGCCGATCTCGATCTGGATGCTGATCGTGGTGGGGCTTGTGGCCGCCTACATCGCCAAGCGCACGCCGCTGGGCCGGTTCATCTATGCAGTGGGCGGCAACGAACGGGCGGCGGGGCTGTCGGGGGTCAAGGTCACCCGCGTTAAGTTCTTCGTCTACATGTTCTCGGGCTTCTGCGCGGCACTGGTTGGCATCATCATCTCGTCGCAACTGGTTGCAGCCCACCCTGCCACGGGCGACACTTTCGAACTGAACGCCATCGCGGCGGCCGTGCTTGGCGGCACCTCCATGTCCGGCGGGCGGGGCCGCATCGGCGGCACCATCGTCGGGGCCTTCGTGATCGGCGTGCTGTCGGACGGGCTGGTGATGATGGGCGTCTCGGCCTTCTGGCAGACGGTCATCAAGGGCCTTGTCATCGTCGCCGCCGTGGTCATCGACCAGGCGCAACAAAAGGTACAGGCCCGCGTCACCCTGCAATCGCAGGCCATGGTGGGAAAGTGAGGCAGACATGCTGAAAGGCGCACTCATCGGTTGCGGGTTCTTTGCTCGCAACCAGCTGCACGGATGGGCGGACCTGCCCGATGCCGAGATCGTCGCGATCTGCGACAGCGATCCCGCCCGGCTGGCCGAAGCCGGGGACGCGTTCGGCATCGACCGCCGCCACGCGGATGCCGAAGAGATGTTCGCGAAAGGCGGTTTCGATTTCGTCGACATCGCCACCACCGTGGGCAGCCACCGCGCATTGGTGGAAATGGCCGCCCGCCACGGCGTGCATGTCATCTGCCAGAAGCCCTTTGCCCCCACCCTTGCCGATGCCCGCGCCATGACTGATGCCGTGGCCGCCACCGGCAAGGTGCTCATGATCCACGAGAACTTCCGCTGGCAATCCGCCGTGCGCCGCGTCATCGAGCTGCTGCGCGGCGGCGCCATCGGCACGCCGTTCTTTGGCCGGGTGAGCTTCCGGTCAGGCTATGACGTGTTTTCGGGGCAGCCCTACCTTGCCACCGGCGAGCGTTTCATCATCGAGGATCTCGGCATCCATATCCTCGACATCTCGCGCGCGCTCTTCGGGGACGTGGCGCGGATCACCGCCACCACCACCCGCATCAACCCCGCCATCAAGGGCGAGGACGTGGCCACCATGCTGCTCGCCCACGAGGGCGGCGTGACCTCCGTGGTGGATTGCTCTTACGCAACCAGACGCCAGCCCGAGACTTTCCCGGAAACGCTGCTCGAGATCGACGGCACCGACGGCACCCTGCGCCTTGATGCCGGGTACAGGCTGACGGTGCAGGCCGGCGGCGAAAGCCGGACCGACGATGTGTCACCGCCGAGGTTGCCATGGGCCGAAGCGCCCTGGCACAACATTCAGGAAAGCGTGGCGCTGATCCAGAAGCACTTCGTGGAGGCCATCACGGCGGGCCGCGCCCCCGAAACGGAGGCGGCGGACAACCTCAAGACATTCGCACTGGTCGAGGCGGCTTACCTGTCAGCGAAGGAGGGGCGCACCGTCGCGCTGTCCGAGCTGTGAGCCGCTACAGCCTTGGCGATCTGAGCTTCACCCTCGATGGTGGCGCGCTGCGGTATTTGCGGCTGGGCGAGACCGAGATCATCCGCCAGGTCGCCTTCCTCGTACGCGACCGCGACTGGGGCACCATCCCCGCCGAGGTGGGCGAGGTGCAGGAGACCGGCGGAGAGGGCATCGGCCTGCTCATCCCGCTCACTTTCCGCACCGATGGCGCCACGCTGTCGGTCACGGTGGCGCTGTCGCTGACCGGCTCGGCGCTGACCCTGCGCGCCACCGGCACCGCGGACGCCCCGTTCGAGACGAACCGCGCGGGGTTTACCCTGCTGCACCCCATCGAGGGCGTCGCCGGGGCCCCCGCCACGGTCACACACCCGGACGGGCAAACGCAGGACAAACCCTTCCCCACGCTCATCGACCCGTGGCGGCCCTTCGAGGACATCGTGCGACTGGATTACGTGGCGAATGGCCTTGCCATCTCCTGCGCGCTGTCGGGCGACACGTTCGAGATGGAAGACCAGCGGCAATGGGGCGATGCGTCCTTCAAGACCTACAACCGCTCGCTCGACCTGCCGTGGCCCTACGCCCTGCCGCAGGGCACCTATCCGCCGCAGGAGGTCACGCTGGGCTGGAGCCATGCCGAGGCCCCCGCCGTGCCATCGCCGCGCCCCCGGGTTGTCGCCCCGACCTTCCCCGAGACCGCCCTGCTGGTCACGCCCGAGGAGGCGACAGTGCTTGCGCAGGACCCATCGCCGCTGGCGCTGGTCTCGCCGCAGCGGCTGCTGTGTCACGTGGATGCGACCCATGGCGCGGTGGCAGACCAGTTCGCTGCCTTCGCCGCGCTTCAGCACGCGGTGCCGGATATGATCTACGATCTGGAACTGATCGGCAGCTTCGACGGCCCGCCGGGGCCGGAGCTGCACGCCCACGCAAACGCCATGACCGGAGCGGGGTTCACGCCTGCATCGGTCTTCACCTGCCCGTCGGTGGACCGGCAATCGACGCCGCCGGGGTCGGACTGGCCCGCCTGCCCGCCGCTGGCCGAGATTCACGCCGCCGCCGCGCAGGCTTTCCCGAACGTGACACGGGGCGGCGGCATGGCCAGCCTTTTCACCGAGCTGAACCGCAAGCGCCCGCCGACCAAGGGGCTCGATTTCATCACCCACGGGCTCTGCCCCATCGTCCACGCGGCGGATGACCATGCGGTGATGGAAACGCTTCAAGCCGTGCCCCACATCACCGCTTCTGCGCTGGCCATCGCGGACGGGCGAGAGTACCGCATTGGCCCAGCAACCATCGCCATGCGCCAGAACCCCTACGGCTCGCGCACCATTCCAAACCCCAAGGGCAGCACCGTTTGCATGACCGACGACGACCCCCGCCACCGGGGCACGTTCGGCGCGGCCTACGTGTTGGGCCTTGCCACAGCGCTGGCATCTGCGGGGATCGCGGTTTGGACACCGACCTGCGTGCTCGGCCCGCGCGGCATTACCGGCTTGGACGGACCCTACCCGCTGGCAGAAGTGCTCAAGGTGCTCTCGGGGCTGGCCGGACACCCCGTCGAGCAGGCCGACATCCGCGACGGCATCGCCACGCTGACTGTCGCCGGTCGGCGGCTGCGCGCAAATCTTGAACCGGTGGAGCAGAACGGCCTCGCTCCTTATTCCGTGGATGTCGGAGAGGTTTGATCTCTGTACCAAAACAGTATACTTGTTCACTTGTAATACATGTCTGACAGGGAGACCCCGCATGAACCGCCAGGCATCCGCCCGAGAGGGCAAGATCGTTCGCCGCAAACTGTCCGACCAGGTGCTTGAGCGCCTGCATGACATGATCCGCGAGGGCGAGCTGAAGCCCGGTGACACCATGCCCTCCGAGCGGGCGCTGATGGACCGCTTCGGCGTTGGCCGTCCTGCGGTGCGCGAGGCGCTGCAAAGCCTGCACAACAGCGGGCTCATCACCATTAACCACGGCGAACGCAGCCGGGTGAACGCCATCGACGCCAGCACCGTGCTGCACCAGGGCGACGAACTGGCGCGTCTTGTCCTCAGCTCCACGCCCGCGTCGCTCGAGCAGCTCAAGGAAGCGCGTCAGATGTTCGAAGTGGGCCTGGTCCGCGTCGCCACCGAACGCGCCACCCCCGAGGACGTGGCCGAACTGCGCCGCCTTGTCGAAGCGCAGCGGGCGCAACTGGGCAATCCGCATGACTTCATCGCCGCCGACATGGATTTCCACCGCAAGCTGGCGACGCTGGCGGGCAACCCGATCATCGCCGCGCTGTCGGACGTGATGCTGGGCTGGCTCTTCGAGCATCACATCAGCCTGCTGCACCGGTCGGGGTCGGAACAGGTGACGCTGGCGGAACATGCCAAGATCACCGATCACATCGAAGCCGGGGACACCGAAGGTGCCGCGGACGAAATGCGGCGGCACCTGCAACGCTCCCGCGAAAGCTTCGAATAGCGGCCTGCGCGCCTATCTGGGGGCGCCGATGACAGCGCCCTCCGGCGATTTGCTTCAGCGATGCGTTCAGCCTACTCCGGCGATCATGCGCAGCGTTCGCGGCGCCGCTGCAAGAGCGGCCACTAACATGCCCCCCTGCCCCTTTCAGCGCGCTCCTGCCCCGTCGCGGATCCAGCCGAAGAAATCCTCGGACCCCATCTGCCCGCCCTTAAGCGCGATCTGAAGCCCGTCGTGCACGCCGGTGGAATGCCCGGTGCACAGCGATGCGCCCGGGATCGTCGGGGCCAGCGCTTCGAGCGCCGAAAGCCCTAGCGCCCGCATCCCGTGCCCTGAAGTATCCCCGCCCGAGATCACTGCGCGCCGCAGTCCGCTGCCCTCAAGCGTGCCGTCCAGCACCCGGCCCAAGGCCTGCCCGATACGGGCGTTGGCCTCTTCGCCGGACATGCTGCTTTCGGACAGCGCCTGCCGGAAGTCGGCCACGCGGGCGTCGTCTGGCCCGGTCGCCGAGGTGACCAGAGAGCTTGCCCCACGTTCGGTTGCAGCAAGGGCGGCGCGGGTGGCGGTTTCAATCTCGGCCTCGGTGCCCTCGGGTGACAGGATGGCGGTGGCGTCAAACGAGATGACCTCAAATCCATGCGCTTTGGACCACGCAATCTGCTGCGCCGTGCTGGGCGAAACGGACCCCGAGATCACCGCGATTCGGTCCACCTTGCCCGCCGATCCCGGCGCCTTGGCCACGGGGATCTCGCCGGTCTGCTGCCAGTGGCGCACCAGCGCATATTCGAGCCCCTGCGAGCCAACCGCCAGCCCCAGCCGGTTGCGATTTTCCCAGATCAGGCGGCCCACGGCGGCCTCGGACACCGGCTCCATGCTGTCCATGGACAGGATGCACGCGCCCTGACCCAGCGCGGCCTCCAGCGCCCCCTGCCCGCCGTCGGCCCAAAGCTGTTCCAGGTCGATCAGCGCCGAGGGCAGGTCGGTCTGTTCGGCAAGGTGGCGCAGAAGGTCCGCCTCCTGCATCGGCGTCACCGGGTGGCGGGACATGACCGGGTGCCGGTCAAGCCGGTAGACCCCGTCGAAGGTGCCCGCGTAAAGATGCCCGAAGCTCTGGTAGCGGCGCATCTGCGGCGCGGCGGTGACAAGGGGCACCGCCGTTGCGGGGCGAACCGCCAGCGCGGTTTCGATCGCGGTGCCGATATTGCCCGAGGTCGGTGAGGAATCGAAAGTCGAGCAGACCTTGTAGTGCAGCAGCTCCGGCCCCAGCCCGGTCAGCCACGACAGGCCCTCGGGCATGTTCTCGCGCATCCAGTCCGGGTCATGGGTGCGGGCGGTGCTGGCAAGGCCCACCGCTTCCACATCGCCGAACCGTTGCAGCAGCGCGGTATCGGGGATGTCCGAGAACAGCACGCTGCGCAGCCCGGCAAAGGCCAGCACCTCCATGACGGCGGCAGAGCCGGTGAAATCGTCGCCATACCACGCGATGCGCGGGCTGATGCGGTCTGTGGGCGTGGTCATTTGCGTCAGTCCTCCTCGTCGAACAATGGGCTGCCAGGGGGCGGCCTGTAACAGAAATGCCAAAGGTCGATTGACAAAACAAGATGAAGAGTATCTGATTATACCAGTTAACACGATGAGACTGTCGGGAGGAAACCAGATGACCACAGTTGCCCTGTTCGGCGCGGGCGGGAAGATGGGCGTGCGCCTGTCCCTGAACCTTGCGAAAACCGATTTCGACGTGCGCCACGTCGAAGTCAGCGATGTCGGCAAGGAACGCCTCAAGAAGGAAGTCGGTGTCGAGGCGGTGACGCCCGAAGCCGCCATCGGCGCCGCCGATGTCGTGATCCTCGCGGTGCCGGACACCGTGATCGGCAAGGTGGCCCAGGGCCTCGTGCCGCAACTGAAGCCCGGAACCATGGTCGTCATCCTCGACGCCGCAGCGCCCTTCGCCGGCCACCTGCCCGAGCGTGAGGACATCACCTATTTCGTCACCCACCCCTGCCACCCGCCGATCTTCAACGATGAAAACACCGAAGCGGGCCGCAAGGACTACTTCGGCGGCGTCGCGGCACAGCAGGGCGTGGTCAACGCGCTGATGCAGGGCCCTGAAGAGCATTACGAGATCGGCGAAGCCATTTCGCGCGCCATCTACGCCCCCGTTGCCCGCACCTACCGCGTGAGCGTGGAACAGATGGCCCTGCTCGAGCCGGGCCTGTCGGAAACCGTCTGCGCGTCGCTGCTGGTGGTCATGCGCGAAGCCATGGACGAGGTTGTCGCCCGCGGCGTCAGTTACGACTGTGCCCGCGACTTCCTGCTGGGCCACATGAACATCCTTGGCGCGGTGATCTTCGACCAGATCGACGGCCAGTTCTCGGACGCCTGCAACAAGGCCATCGAGTTCGGCAAGCCCGCCCTGATGCGGGACGACTGGAAGGACGTCTTCAAGCCCGAGGAAATCGAGGCCTCCATTCACCGGATCACCTGAGGCATAGCTTAGCGCAGATCTCCAGATTTCGGCGGGGCGCATGCTCCGCCGGTTGCTTATCATCCAAGGGAGGAAACAGGATGACCAAGTTTACCACGATTGCAGCACTCATGGCGTCGGTGGCGATTGCGGCCCCCGTGAGCGCAAAGACGCTGAACCTTGCCTTCACTCCGCCGATCAACTCGCATTACGGCGACGCGGGCAAGGCCTTCAAGTCGACCCTCGAAGAGCTGTCGGGCGGTGATCTCGAAGTCGCGCTCAAGCCGTCGGGCGCCCTTGGCGGCGAACGCGACGTGATCGAGGGCCTGCAGATCGGCACCATCGAGCTGACCATCTCGTCCACCGGCCCGATCGGCAACTTCGTTCCCGAGGTCTACGCGCTCGACTTCCCGTTCCTGTTCGACAGCTACGAGTCCGCCCATGAGGTGCTGGACGGCGAAATCGGCCAGGAGATCCTTGCCGAATTCACCGACCACGGAATCATCGGCCTTGCATGGTCGGAAAACGGCTTCCGCCACGTGACCAACTCGGTCCACCCGGTCGAAACGCCCGAGGACATGGAAGGCCTCAAGCTGCGCACCATGGAAAACGAGGTGCACATCGCAGCCTTCCAGGCCACCGGAGCCGCGCCGACCCCGATGAGCTGGACCGAGGTTCTGACCTCGCTGCAACAGGGCACCATCGACGGGCAGGAAAACCCGGTTCCGATCATCACCGCCAACAACATGTGGGAAATGCAGGACTTCGTGACCCTCACGGGCCACGTCTATTCCCCCGCCGTGGTGGCGATGAGCCAGATCCACTGGGACCAGCTGTCCGAAGAGGAACAGGGCTGGGTGCGCGAGGCCGCTCAGGCCGCAGCCGATGCCGCCCGCGAGACCGTTGCCAACAACGAGACCGCCGGCGTCGAGCAGATGAAGGAAAACGGCATGCAGGTCGTCGAGAGCATCGACAAGGCCGCATGGGCCGAGGCAGTGCAGCCGGCGTATGACGAATACGCCGACCGCTACAGCCCCGAGCTGATCGAGCGCATCCGCGCCGCGCAGCAGTAAACGCCCGCAAGCACCGCCGAAGGAGGGCGTTCGCGCCCTCCTCACTTTCATCGACGGGAGCGTTTCCAATGAACCGCCTGACCCGCGCCGGCGACGTGATCGTCGCCCTTGCGCACAACCTTGCCGCGCTGCTGCTTGCCGCGGCCACCCTCCTTGTCTTCATCCAGGTCGTCACCCGCTTTGTCCTCGGCGATGCCGCCGTGTGGTCCGAAGTGCTGGCCCGCGGGCTGATCGTCTGGTCGACGTTCCTTGCCGCCGGGGCGGGGTTCAAGCTGGGCGCGATGATCCCCATCGACTTCCTGCGCAGCCTGCTGCCCGAGCGCGGCCAGCTCTGGGTGATCCGCCTTGTGACACTGCTGACGCTGATCTTCCTCGGGGTGCTTGTCTGGTACGGGCTGGCCATGGCCGACCGCGTGTCGAGCCAGCGGGTCGCCATGCTGGATATGCCCATGTCGGTCTTCTATTACGCCATTCCCGTCGGCGCGCTGCTGGCCGTTCCCGGCCTGATGCTGCGCCACCTCCAGGCAGAAAGGGGTGAGCTATGAACAGCGCACTTGTCCTGTCGCTCGTTATCCTGTTCGGCCTGTCGGTCCCGGTGGCGATCTCCATCGGGCTGGCCTCGGTGATCTCGATCCAGTTCTTCTCGAACCTGCCGCTTCTGGTGGTGCCGCAGAAGATGTTCACCGGCCTCGACAGCTTCCCGCTGATGGCGGTGCCGTTCTTCATCCTCGCGGGCGTTCTGATGACCCATGGCGGCATCTCGCACCGGCTGGTGGAGTTCGTGAAATCCATGATCGGCGGCATGCGCGGCGGGCTCGCCAGCTCCTGCGTGCTGACCTGCATGATCTTCGCCGCGATCTCAGGCTCGTCCGTGGCAACGACCTTCGCCATCGGCTCGATCCTGATCCCGGCCATGGTGCGCCATGGCTACCCGGTGCCCATGGCATCGGCCATCCAGGCGGCGTCGGCGGAACTGGGCGTGATCATCCCACCCTCGGTGCCGCTGATCCTTTACGCGGTGTCCACCGAAACCTCGATCACCCAGCTGTTCCTTGCGGGCCTCGTGCCGGGGCTTCTGATCTCGGGCGGGCTGGTCATCATGGTGCAGATCTGGTGCCGCGTGAAAGGCGTGGGCGACCGGGACGGCGACGACCGCGCCCCCCTCTTCCCCGCCTTCCGCAAGGCGTTCTGGGCCCTGATGATGCCGGTCATCATCATCGGCGGCATCTACGGCGGTGTCTTCACCCCGACCGAGGCCGCCGCCGTGTCGGTGATCTACGCCCTCGTGCTGGGTCTTCTGGTCTACCGCGAGCTGAAGATCAGCGACCTGCCCAAGCTCTTCCGCGAGGCGGCGGTGTCTTCGGGCGTCGTCATGCTGATCATCGCCGCGGCGACGCTGTTCAGCTTCCTCATCAGCCTGTCGGGCCTGCCCGACGCGGTGGGTGACTGGACGCAGAACACCTTCTCGTCGGCGCTGACCTTCCTGCTGGCGATCAACGTGCTGCTTCTGGTCGTCGGCATGTTCATCGAAACCTCGGCCGCGATCCTCGTGCTGGCACCGATCCTGACACCGGTGGCGCTGTCCTTCGGCATCGACCCGGTGCATTTCGGCATCGGCATCGTGGTGAACCTGGCGCTGGGGATGTTCACGCCGCCGCTGGGGGTGAACCTCTTTGCCGCCGCAGCCGTGGCCAAGATCCCGGTGCAGCAGATCTTCCCGGCGCTGGTCTGGCCCATCGCGACGATCATCCTCGCGCTGCTGCTGATCACCTACGTGCCGATGATCAGCCTCGGGCTGGGGTCACTGTTCAGCTTCTGAACCACCCTGCCCCGATGAGCTGACCCGATGAAAAAGCGCCATGGCCGGGAAATCAGCCATGGCGCTTCGCATTTGCAGGGGGACTTTTGCAGCGGTGCGATACGGTCAGTCGATGGCCGGATCTTCGCCCAGAAGTTTGAGAAGCTCGGCTTTCATGTCGATCAGCTCTTCGCGGTAGCGCGACTCCGGCAAGCCAGAGATCGAGGCATCGAAATCCGAGATCACGTCGGCCTCGGCCTCTTCGATGCGCGACAGCATGTCGAGGTCGATGTCGTCGAACACCGCGCGCAGTGACACCGAGGTGCGATTGACGGCGGTGCGGATGCCCTCTGTGCGGTCGGGATCACCGCCAAGCGCCACCATGATCGCACCAATGCGGTCGCATTGCTCGGAATGCAGTCCGCGATATTTCAAAGCCACCGGCCGGAATTGCGGCTCGGCCCTTTCAGCCATGGCTTCATACCACGCATGGGTGTCGGTGCTGCGCGACAACAGGTCCTGAAGCGCCTCAAGCTGCGAGGTGCTGGCAGTGATCGTCTGTACATCGGTCATGACGGTAATCCTTTGGGAAACGGTCCTTGTCCGAACGCCCGTTACGTGCTGGCGGTTCCCGGCACTTGCACAAGAATGCCCCCATGGCGACGCCCACACGTGCCCCCGCGACATGGGCCGCCAGCTATGGATCAGGCGACGCGCCATCCGAGGGGCGACAAGCGCAGCCGTGTTGGCACCCCGGCGAGCACCAGACGTGGATCAGCCCTGGATCAGACGAGGATATCTTCGATCCGGGCACGGACCTCGGCGGGCAGCGGCGTCGGACGGGTCTCATCGTTCACCGCGACATGGGTAAAGAACCCCTCGACACAGGCGCTGTCCTGCCCTTCCCGGAAGATCCCCACCTCGAAGCGCATGGAGCTGGTGCCCAGATGGCCCACGCGGATGCCCGCCTCGAGCTTTTCGGGGAACCGAGCCTCGGCGTGGTAGGTGGCGCCGCTTTCCACCACAAGAAAGCGTATGCCGGCGTCCTGAGCCACGGGAATGCCGTTGTCGATCTGCCAGAGCGCCACCACCGTGTCGAAATAGGCAAGGTAGGTGACGTTGTTGATGTGCCCGTAGACGTCATTGTCCATCCAACGGGTCTGCACGGGGTAGAAGACGCGGTAGTCTGCGCGGGTGGCGGGGGGCTTGCGGCTCATCCGGACCTCATGGCTCTGAAGGCGGCCGATGCGCCCCAGCCGGCCACGACGGCAAGCACGATGGAGAGCAGGCCATAGACCAGCGGCTGGCGCTGCGACAGGTTAAACAGCCACCGCTCGATGCCGACCTTGCCCACCCCGATCTCGGAGGTGTGCTGCGCCACCACCTGCCCGCCCCGCGTGAGCAGCACGCGCACCTGGTAGGTGCCTTCGACAATATTGGCGGGCATGGAAATGGCGGTGTCGAACAGGGTGCTCTCGCGCAGATCCACGGTGTTGAAAAGGTTCTGGTAGAGCCCTGACTTCTCACGCAGGCGGATCAGCGCCTCGGTAAAGCTGCGACTGTCCGAGATGGTCATGGGCGCGCCCACCGACCGGATGGCGCGGTTGATCGACACCTTGTGGCGCAAATCCTCAACCTCGGAAATGACGCTGCCCCAGGGGCCCGAGGTTGCGACGGCGTAAAAGGATGGCGCGGCGTCAATCTCGACCGCGTCGGCGTTGACCCAGATGCCGGCGCGCCGTTCCTTGCGCCAGACGGTGACCGGATCGACCGGCCCCGCCACGGTCACGATGACCTGGAGCGGCGGGTCCGGCCGGATGACCGCCTCGCGCTTGACCGCGCCGAAGATCAGCACCTCGGAGCCGTCGAAATCTGCGGTGATGTTGACGCTGTCGCGGCTCATGCCCATCACCACCTCCTCGGCGCGCAGCGGCAGGGCGGCGATCAGCAGCAGCAGGGCGGCAAGTCGGATCATTGTTCGCCCACCCCCAGCTCGAAGAGGTCGGCGGGCGTCAGGAACAGGTCCAGCGCCAGCTTGCCGCAGACCAGCAACACCAATGTCGCCAGCGCGATCCGCAGCTGTTCCGCCTTGAGCCGTGTACCGACCGCCGTGCCGAACTGGGCCCCGATGACGCCGCCGACCAGCAGGATCAGCGCCAGCAGCACGTCCACCGTCTGGTTGGTGACCGCGTGGGCCAGCGTGGTGAAGGCGGTGACGAAGATGATCTGGAACAGCGACGTGCCCACGACCACCTTGGTGGGCATGCCCAGCAGGTAGATCATCGCGGGCACCATGATGAAGCCGCCGCCCACGCCCATGATCGCCGACAGAATGCCCACGGAGAGGCCCACCATGAGTGGTGGGATAGCCGAGATATAAAGTCCCGAAGTGCGGAAGCGCATCTTGAACGGCAGCCCATGCACCCAGCCGTGATGGCGCCGCGTGGGCCGGCCGCCACGTTTCGACCGGCGCAGGGCGCGCAGGCTCTCGATGAACATCAGCCCGCCAATGACGCCAAGGAAGACCACGTAGCAGAGCCGCACCAGCAGATCGACCTGCCCCAGTGTCTTGAGCAGGTTGAACAGCCAGATCCCCAGCGCTGCCCCCACGATACCACCGCAGAGCAGCACCGTACCCATGCGCAGATCCACCGTCCGGCGTTTGAGATGCGCCAGAACGCCGGACACGGAGCTGGCGACAATCTGATTCGACCCGGTGGCCACGGCGACGGCGGGAGGGATGCCCATGAAGAACAGCAGCGGGGTGATGAGAAAGCCGCCTCCCACGCCGAACATTCCCGAAAGCACCCCCACCAGCCCGCCAAGGCCGAAGAGCAGGAAGATGTTGACCGAAACCTCGGCGATGGGGAGGTATATCTGCATGATCGGACTTTGCGAGCGCGCCGCGTTTTTGGCAAGCGGATCGCGAGGCTGGGGGTGCTGCGCGGCGCAAGGCGTGGCCCCCGTGCCAGCCCCGCTGGCAGGTGGCCAGACAGAGGGACCGGAGATGGGCACCAGCAGTCGGATCAAAGGCAGGATCGCAGCAAGCCCCGAAGCCTGCGCCCCAAGCGACCCGTGTCCTTTTTAGTGAGACACCTTTTTACCTGGCCGGAGCCCATGCAGCAGCAACCACAGGCAAAACGCGGTCTCGGCGACGACTGGCAAGACGTATGCCACGGCGAAGGGATCGGCGAGCGGTGGCGCGAGGAAGCGCAAGGCACTGCCGACGAGGTACACCAGCCCCGCTGCCCCAAGCAGCCAAACGATGACGCCGGGCACCCACCCCGACCGCAGCAGCAGCCACGCGGTAAGCAGGCTGTTCACGCCAAAGAACGCCAGACCAAGATCGTAGCCGTGGGCATGTACCAGCATCGCCAGCAGCCCCACATGCGCATCGGCCCCCAGCTCCAGCGCAAGCAGCCCGGTGTAAAGCGCCAGAAGCGCCACTGTGATCAGCACCGCCTGAACCAGCCGGAACGCCATCGCCAGCAGGGCCACCAGTGGCTCCACTCCCCGCAGCAGGCGATAGAGCAGGACCGCAAGAGCCACGTCCGCCATCGCCATCAACACATCGGCTGCGAGCCCTGCGCGCAGCATCCAAGGCGCGGACAGCATCCGCGCGGCTGTTTCGGCGGCATCGCCCGGGGCCAACAGCGGACCGCGCAGGGCGAGCTCGCTGGTCAGCCCCAGCAGGATGATGAGCAGGTACAGCGCTCCTGCCACCCGGGAGGTGGCATGGGACGGCGCGGCGGCAATCGGATTGAGGCGGGACATGGGACAACTCGTGACAACAAAAACAGGGACTGCGTGCATCATGCGTGCAAAGCTCCCGCTTAAGCTGTCACCCCCGAGGCCGCAACCCGTTGAGGAAGATAGACACCGCCCTCTTTCGCCGCAGACGCTTTTCCTCGGACAGATCACAGGGCTTGGGTTCGAGCGGGGTCAGAAGATGATGCAGCGCGTTGCCCATCACCATGTCGGCCAGCAATTCGGCGGCATCCTTGGAGGACATGCCGTCCAGAACGATCTCGCCCGCGCCGGCGGCCTGCGCGATCTCGGCGGCAAGGTAACGGATCAGGGCGCCACGGCCCTCCGCGTCGAACTGCATGGCAACACCGGGATAGATCGGCGCCTCGGCCACCACGGCGCGCAGCAGCTCCAGCGGGGCCTGCTCGAATTGCGGCATGTGGTTGACGGTCAGCAACTTGTCGAGTCGGTCTTCCAGCGAAAGCGCCTCGTCCCCCGGCTCGAGCGGACGAAAGATCGTCTGGCCAATGCGAGCGAAGGTGGCGCCCAGGAGCTCTTCGCGGCTGGCGAAGATGGTGTAGAGCGTGCGCTTGGACATGCCTGACTTGCGCGCAATGGCCGCCATGCTCACGTCCTCGAGTCGGCAGGTGCCCAACAGTTCGGCCACCGCGTCAAGCACGATGCCCTCGCGGGTTTCCTGATCCATCTGCACCGGACGCCCGCGCTTTCGCGGCGTCTCTTCGGTGTCAGGTGATGAACGTTTTTGCAATTCGGCAACTCCTCTGCCCCGACCTTTCCCGAAATCCAATCAATGGTCGGCGGCGCACTTTACAAAACCTGACGGTTTCCATAACCGACTTCAAGAGCCTTCCGCAAAGCAGCGGCCCAATTTCTTCCTCGGAGTGATGACATGCTCAATGGTTCCCCTGTGCGTCTGCGCGGCCTGGTTTTGGCTGCCGGCATGGCAACACTGTTTGCGGCCCTGCCCGCAAGCGCCCAGCAACAAGGCGGCGAACAGCCGCCGACCGCCGTCACGGTGGTGACGCTGGAGGCCACCGAAACCACCCTGACCTCGACCCTGCCTGGCCGCGTGGCGGCCTCGGGCGTCGCCGAGGTCCGCCCGCAGGTCAATGGCATCATCAATGAACGCCTCTTCACCGAAGGTGCCTCCGTGGACAAGGGAGATGCGCTCTACCAGATCGACGCCGCCACCTACGAGGCCACCCGCGCCTCGGCCGAGGCCTCTCTGGCTCAGGCCGAGGCGCAGCTGTCGTCGGCCCAGCGGGACGCCGAGCGTCAGCAGGACCTGCGCGACCGCAACGTTACCAGTCAGCAGACGCTGGATGATGCCCTTGCCGCCCGCGACGTGGCCGCTGCCGCCGTCAAGGTGGCCGAGGCGAACCTGCTGTCCGCCAACATCGAACTTGAGCGCACGGTGATCCGCGCGCCGCTGGCCGGCACCGCTGGCCTGTCGGCGGTAACGCAAGGCGCCCTTGTAACCTCCGGTCAGGGCACGGCGCTGACCACCATCCGCCAGCTCGATCCGGTCTACGTCGACGTGACCCAGTCCGCGGCCGAGATCCTGCGCTGGCGCCGCGCCGGGCAGGAGGTCGAAGACAGCGAGGCCACGGTGTCGCTGACCCTTGCCGACGGCTCGACCTATGAACACACCGGCAAGCTGGCCGCCGCTGAGCCTTACGTCAACGAACAGACCGGCGTCGTGGTGCTGCGGCTCGAGTTCCCCAACCCCGACCAGTTCCTGCTCCCGGGCATGTACGTGCGGGTGGAGATGCCGCAGGGCCGCATCGAGAACGCCATCCTCGTGCCGCAGGAAGGCGTCACCCGTGACCGCCGCGGCCGCCCCATGGCCATGGTCGTCAACGCTGACAACGTGGTGGAAACCCGCCAGCTGACCGTTCAGCGCGACCAGGGCAACGACTGGGTGGTGACCGAGGGCCTCGGCTCCGGCGACCGCATCGTCGTCGCCGGCCTTCAGAAGATTGCACCGGGCCAGACCGTGGCCCCCGAAGAGCGCAGCGCCGATGCCGCGTCCGAGCAGGCTCAGGTGTCTGCCGGCGACGCCGCCGCGCCCGCCAACGAATAAGCGCAGACCAGCGCCAGGAGTCCCCAATGGCCCGTTTCTTCATTGACCGTCCGGTCTTTGCCTGGGTGATCTCGATCCTCATCATGGGGGTCGGGTTGCTTTCCATCCTGACATTGCCGATCGCGCAGTATCCGCAGATCGCACCGCCTTCGGTGCGGGTTTCGGCCCAGTACCCCGGTGCCTCGGCCCAGACCGTCGCCAATACCGTCACCCAGATCATCGAACAGCAGATGACCGGCCTCGACGGCATGCGCTACATGTCGTCCTCGTCGACCTCGGCGGGCACGGCCAGCATCACCCTGACCTTCGAATCCGGCACGGACCCGGACGTGGCGCAGGTTCAGGTGCAGAACAAGCTCAGTCAGGCCACGGCCCTGCTGCCCGAAACCGTGCAGAGACAGGGGGTCACCGTCGAGAAGGCGTCGTCGTCCTTCTTCATGGTGATCGGCCTGATTTCGGAGGACGGTGCTCTCGAACAAGCGGACCTGTCGGACTACCTCAACTCGAACATGGTGGATGAATTCGCGCGGATCGAAGGCGTCGGCGGTGCGCAGGTGTTCGGCTCGCCCTACGCCATGCGGATCTGGCTCGACCCGTCCAAGCTTTCGGCGTTCGAGATGACGCCATCGGACGTGGTCGCCTCGGTGTCAGCGCAGAACGCGCAGATCTCGGCGGGCTCCTTCGGGGCGCTGCCCGCGCCGGAAGGCCAGCAGCTCAATGCCACCATCACCGCGCAATCCCTGCTGCGCACCCCCGAGGATTTTCGCAACATCGTGCTGCGCACGGAAACCGACGGTGGCATGGTGCTGCTGCAGGACGTGGCTGAAGTCGAGATCGGTGCCGAAAGCTATGCCGCCATCGCCCGCTTCAACGGTCAACCCGCGTCGGGCATGGCCCTGCAGCTGGCATCGGGTGCAAACGCGCTTGATACCGCCGAACGGGTCCGCCAACAGCTTGAGGAATCGAGTCAATTCTTCCCAGATGGGGTGATCTCGGTGATCCCCTACGACACCACGCCCTTTGTTTCGATTTCGATCCACGAGGTGCAGAAAACCCTGATCGAAGCGATCATCCTCGTGTTCTGCGTCATGTTCCTGTTCCTGCAGAACATCCGCGCCACGCTGATCCCGACGCTGGCGGTGCCGGTCGTCATCCTTGGCACTTTTGCCATCCTCGCCGTCGCGGGCTTTACCATCAACACGCTGACCATGCTTGCCATGGTGCTGGCCATCGGCCTGCTGGTCGATGACGCCATCGTGGTGGTGGAGAACGTGGAACGGATCATGGAGGAAGAGGGGCTCGGCCCGCGCGAGGCAACCCGCAAGTCCATGGGCCAGATCACCGGCGCCCTTATCGGCATCGCGCTGGTGCTGTCGGCTGTGTTCGTCCCCATGGCCTTCTTCCCCGGCTCCACCGGGGTGATCTACCGCCAGTTCTCGATCACCATCGTCTCGGCCATGGCGTTGTCGGTGCTGGTGGCGCTGACCCTGACCCCTGCCCTTTGTGCCACGCTGCTGAAATCCAAGGACGCGCATCATGGCAAGAAAGGTATCTTCGGCCCCTTCAACAAGGGCGTGGACAAGACCATCAAGGGCTACGGTGGCGCCGTCGGCTACCTGATCCGCCGTCCGCTGCGCATCCTCGCGGTCTATGCCGCGCTGGCGGCGGGCATGGTCTGGCTGTTCGACAACACCCCCACCGGCTTCCTGCCCGCCGAGGATCAGGGCATCCTGATGACCCTCGTGCAGGGCCCCACCGGTGCCTCCGCCGAGCGCACGCTCGACGTGGTGGAACAGGTGCAGGCCCATTTCCTGGAAAACGAATCCGAGGTGGTGGAATCTGTGTTCGGCGTGGTCGGCTTCTCCTTTGCCGGTCAGGGCCAGAACATGGGTCTTGCCTTCGTCCGCCTGAAGGACTGGGAAGAGCGCACGCGCGGCGACCAGTCGGTTCAGGCGGTGGCGGGCCGTGCCTTCGGCGCGTTCAGCCAGATCCAGGACGCCATGGTGTTCCCCATCGTGCCCCCGTCGGTGATCGAACTTGGCAACGTGTCGGGCTTTGACTTCTTCCTGCAGGCGCAGGGGGGACAGACCCACGAGCAACTGCTTGAAGCGCGCAACCAGTTGCTGGGCATGGCCTCTCAGTCTGACCTGATCGCATCAGTGCGTCCCTCGGGGCTCGAGGATGCGGCACAGTTCAACATGGACATCGACTGGCGGGCTGCCGGTGCGGTGGGCGTGTCTCCGACCGACGTGGGCAACCTGCTCAACATTGCGTGGGCCGGACAGTACGTGAACGACTTCAACGACAACGGCCGCATCAAGCGGGTTTACGTGCAGGGCCAGCCCGACAGCCGCGCCACGCCGTCGGACCTCGGCAAGTGGCGGGTGCGCAACGCGCAGGGTGAACTGGTGCCCTTCGCCAACTTCACCTCCGAAAGCTGGACCTACGGACCGCAGGGCCTGACCCGCTACAACGGCATTCCCTCGATGCAGATCCAGGGCTCGCCGGTCGACGGCGTCACCACCGGTGAAGCAATGGCAGAGATGGAACGGCTCGCCGGGCAGCTGCCCCCGGGCTACTCCATCGCCTGGACCGGCCTGTCGCTCGAAGAGCGCTCGTCCGGCGGTCAGGCACCGCTGCTCTACGCGCTGTCGCTGGCGGCGATCTTCCTGTGCCTCGCGGCGCTGTACGAGTCATGGTCCATCCCGTTCTCGGTGATGATGGCCATGCCCATCGGCGTGCTCGGGACCATGGGTGCCGCCTACTGGTTCGGCTTCGAGAACGGCGTGTTCTTCCAGGTCGGCCTGCTGACGGTCATCGGCCTGACAGGCAAGAACGCCATCCTCATCGTGGAATTCGCCCGCGAACGGTTCGATGCTGGCGAGGACCTATACACCGCGACCAAGGAAGCGGCGAAACAACGGTTCCGGCCCATCATCATGACCTCGCTGGCGTTCTCGCTGGGGGTGGTGCCGCTGGTGCTATCGTCGGGCGCAGGCGCAGGCGGGCGGACCTCGGTCGGCTCGGCGGTGCTGGGCGGGACGATCACCGGCACGGTGCTGGGCATTCTTTTCGTGCCGCTGTTCTTCGTGGTGATCTACCGCATCTTCGCCCGCAAGCAGGTGCGTGAACATGCCGAGGCCGCAAAGGCCGCCGAAGCAAGCTGATCCCACCACGCAACGATGTTGAGCAGTCGCCGCCCCCTCCTGCCGGAGGGGGCGGCGTTTTTCATGACCGCGCGCGGTTTCCGGGTTAAACCGGCAGAACGCACCATACATATTCCAAACATGGAAACTGTCTGAAATCACCAAGGAGACGACCATCATGACCACCAGCCCCACCGTGAAGTCCTTCTGGGACGAGACCACCGGAAGCTGGCAATATGTCTTCCATGATCCTGCCACCATGCGGGGCGCCGTCGTCGACCCGGTGTGGGATTACGACCCACAGGCCGCCGCGACCTCGACCAAGAATGCCGACGCGATCCTCGCCTATATCGAGGACGCCGGGATCGAGATCGTCTGGATCCTCGACACCCACCCTCATGCGGACCACTTCTCCGCCGCGCCCTACCTTGCGGAAAAGCTCGGCGCGCCCACGGCCATCGGCGAGAAGGTCACCGGGGTGCAGAAGCTGTGGAAGAAGATCTACAACCTTGGCGAGGATCTCCCCACCGACGGCTCGCAATGGGATCGCCTGTTTTCCGATGGCGATACCTTCATGGTGGGCGATATCGAAGTTTCGGTGATCTTCTCACCCGGTCATACGCTGGCGTCGATCACCTATGTGGCCGGGGACGCGGCCTTCGTGCATGACACGTTCATGATGCCCGACGCGGGCACCAGCCGCGCCGATTTCCCCGGCGGATCGTCGGCGGATCTTTATGCCTCGCTGCAGCGCATCCTGTCCCTGCCCGAGGACACCCGCCTTTACGTCGGTCACGATTACGCCCCCGAGGGCCGCGAGGCCGCCTGCTGCGCCACCGTGGCTGAACACAAGGCCGGCAACATCCACCTCAAGGACGCGCCCACAGAGGCGGAATATCGCAAGGTGCGGGACGAGCGGGATGCCACCCTGCCCCTGCCCAAGCTCATGCTCGCGGCGTTGCAGATCAACACCCGGGGCGGGCGCAAACCGGCGCCCGAGGAGGACGGACGCCGGTATCTCAAGATCCCGCTCGACTACTTCGAACCGCGCTAGGCGTCCTTGACCATGTCCGGCGGGCGGCGGACGAAGAAGCTGGCCACGATCATCAGCATCGCGATCGCCGCCCCGGTGGCAAAGCCCACCCGGACCCCCGCCGCCGTCGCGTCGACCATGTCGGCCCCGGCAGCGATTTCCGTGCCGATGCGCAGAGACATCACCGACACGAACAGCGCGATGCCCGCAGCGCCCGCCACCTGCTGGACCGTCCCGATCACCGCAGAGCCATACGGGTAAAGCTCCTTGGGGAGCGAGCCCAGCGACGACGTGAAAAGCGGCGTGAAGAGCAGCGCGAGGCCGATGCTCAGCAGCACATGCGCCCCCAGCACCGCCGCCATGCCGCTGTCCGTGCCCAGTGCAGCCATGGCCCAGAGCCCACCCGAGACCGCCACCGATCCCGGGATCACCAGCTTGCGCGCGCCGACCTTGTCGAACATGCGGCCCACGAAGGGCGCCATGAGGCCCATCAGCAGCCCACCCGGCAGCAGCAGAAGCCCCGCCTGAAGCGGCGTCATGCCCAGCACCGTCTGCATGTAGATCGGCAGCAGGATGATCATTCCGAACAGCGCCATCATGCACAGCGCCATCATCACGACCGAGACCGTGAACACCCGCACCCGGAAGGTGCGCAGGTCCAGAAGCGCCCGCCCCTGCGGCCCCAGCCTCAGCTGCCGCGCACCAAACCACAGAACCACCAGCGCACCGACGGCCAGCGGCAGCCATGGCGGGACCGCACCGCCCTTGCCATGGCCTTCGCCGATGGCCGAGAGGCCATAGACCAGACCGCCGAAGCCCAGCGCCGACAATGGCACCGACACCAGATCAAGGGGGGTCTTCTTCGGCTCCGTCACGTTGACCAGCTTGGCGCGGCCCAGCGCCAGCGCGCTAAGGCCGATGGGAAGCACCAGCCAGAACATCCAGCGCCAGTCGAGCAGGCTCAGGATGATCCCTGAAATGGTCGGTCCGATGGCCGGTGCCACCGAGATCACGATCGAGATGTTGCCCATGACCTTGCCCCGGCTTTCGGGCGGAACGAGTGTCATGGTAGTGGTCATCAGAAGCGGCATCATGATGGCGGTGCCGCAAGCCTGCACGACGCGCCCGGCGATGAGCATCCCCAGCCCCGGCGACAGGGCGCAGACCAGCGTGCCGAGACTGAACAGCGACATGGCCGCGGTGAACACCGTGCGGGTGTGAAACCTTCGCAGCAGGAAGCCGGTGATCGGGATCACCACGGCCATGGTCAACAGGAAGGCGGTGGTCAGCCATTGCGCCGCGTTCGCCGTCACGCCGAGATCGGTCATCAGGTGCGGCAGCGCCACGCCCATGATCGTTTCGTTCAGAATCACCGTGAAAGCCGAGACCATCAGCAAACCAATCACGAGGCGGTTGCGGCCCGACTCGTCAGGAGAAAGCGCAGCTTGCGCGGAAGTGTCGGTCATACGGGAGCCTTCGGAAACGGAAAAAGGGCGCGTGCGGCGCCCGTCATGGCCTTGGGATATGGCGTCTGCGTGACGTTTTCGGAAGTCACGAAACGAAGAGCGGCACGGCTTTGCCGACACGCACCATTTGACGGGCCTGCTGCCTGCTGCCTGCTGCCTGCTGCCTGCTGCCTGCTGCCTGCTGCCTGCTGCAGGCTCGGCCCGCGCCATTCCCTGTCAAAGAGAAAAGGCGCCCCACAAGGAGCGCCCTTCCTGTTCAGCCTGCGCCGGGCGCCTTACCGGCGGCGGTCGCGGCGCGAGGACATGGGCTGGAACGCTACGCCTACGTGGGCCTCGCAGTAGGGCTTGCCCTGCTGGGCCGGCAGACCGCAGAACCAGAAATCCTCGGTCGCGGGGTCGCCCACGGGCCATTTGCAGGTGCGCTCGGTCAGCTCCATAAGGCCCAGCTTGCGAGACTTCTTCTCGACTTCGCTCACCTTGGCGAGGGCCTCGGGGCTGATCTCGTTGGCGGAGGGCTGTGGCGGCAGCGGCTGGCCAGCGGGAATGATCTTGGCTCGCGCGCTCGGCACCGAGGCCACCGCCGGGCGGGTCTCGGCCACCGGGGCCTCGTCCTCGTCATCCTCAGGCTCTGCGGCGGGCGCCGGAGCGGGTCGCGCGGGCTTGGGCTCGCGCGCGGGCTTGGGCGCGGCAGCCGGGGCGGCTGCGGCGGGCGCCGCGGCAGGGGCTGCGGCCGCCGGGGCGGCGCCGGGACCGCCGGTGCGGTTCGACAGGCCGAGGCGATGGACCTTCCCGATCACGGCATTGCGGGTGACACCGCCAAGCTCCTTGGCGATCTGGCTGGCGGACTGGCCCTCAGCCCACATCTTCTTCAAGAGCTCGACGCGCTCATCGGTCCAGGACATGTCTCATCCTTGTTGAAAAAGGCGACCCGGAATACAGGTCAGTTGGAAAAGGCGACCCGGAAAACAGGTGGCCTGGAAATTCCGCGGTTGGCCCTATTGTAGTCATCGCCACCCGAGTTACAAGACAAGCCCGCAATCGAAAGGCCTCCAGATGAGTGAGATTTCCAGCAAAGCCCCGGGCGAACGTCGCTTCGGGCGCGTAAACTGGCTTGGGCTGCAGACCCTCTGCCAGCGCGAGATCATGCGTTTCCTCAATGTCTGGACGCAGACGCTGCTGGCGCCGCTGGTCACCGCCGGGCTTTTTCTCGTGATCTTCACCATCGCGATAGGTCCGCAGCGCGGTGACGTGATGGGCGTGCCCTTCACCAGCTTCATCGCGCCGGGCATCCTGATGATGACGGTGATCCAGAATGCCTTTGCCAACGCGTCGTCGTCCATCGTGATCTCTAAGGTGCAGGGCAACATTGTCGACACGCTGATGCCGCCGCTGTCTCCGCTCGAGCTGATCCTGGGCTACCTTGCGGGCGGCGTGGCGCGCGGTCTGTTCGTGGCCTGCGCCATCACCATCGGGCTTTTCGTGTCCACCGGCCTCGTCCCGCAGCACCCGGCGGTGCTGCTGGTCTTCGTGCTGCTTGGTGCGGCCTTCATGTCGGCTCTGGGGATGCTGGCAGGGCTGTGGTCGAATAAGTTCGACCAGATGGCCGCGATCACCAACTTCGTGGTGACCCCGCTCGCCTTCCTTTCGGGCACCTTCTATTCCGCCGAGGCCCTGCCCGCCGGCCTCTACGAGGTGACCCACTTCAACCCGGTGTTCTACCTGATCGACGGCGCGCGCTACGGCATGCTCGGGGTCAGCGACGCCAACCCCGGCCTTGGCTTCATCGTGGCCCTGGTTGCGACGGCGGCGGTGATGCTGGCGGCGTGGTCACTGTTCCGGACGGGATGGCGGTTGAAGGCATGACCGGGGCGGCGCGGCCCCTGAGCCGCGCCTCGCGCCACGCCAGAAGACCGGCGCCGCTCGTGATGACCAGCGCGCCCAGCACCGATACCGCGTCGGGCACCACGCCGAAGAGGCCGAAATCGTAAAGCGCGGCAAAGACCAGCGTGGCGTACCAGAACGGCGCCACGAAGCTGGCATCGGCCCGCTGTATCGCCTGGATGAAAATCGCCTGCGAGCTGGCCATCACGAGGCCCACCGCAACCAGCGCCGCCCATTGTTCCGGCGTTGGCATGCGCCAGACCGGAAGCACCGCGACGCTCGCGATTACCGTCCCGATCAACGCATTGAGCAGCAGCACCTGGTAGGGGCCCTCCCGGCCTGACAGCTGCTTGAGCATGATCATCTCGAACCCCAGCATGACTGCCGCTCCAAGCGCGAAAAGCGCCGCGGGCTGAAAGGCGTCCGGCGTCGGACGCAGCAGGATGATCGCGCCGGTCAGCGCGATCACCGCCGCAGAGATCCGCACCTTGCCGACGGTTTCCCCCAGCAGGGGGATGGCCAGCAGCATGGTCACCACAGGGTTGAGAAAGCTGATCGCCGTGGCGTCCGACAAGGGGATGAAGACGGTCGCAGTGAACATCAGGCTGATCCCCGCCCAGCCCAACAGCACCCGCAGGCCATGGATGCGCCAGCGCGGTGCAACGATGCGCGGGCGCAGGAATGCCCCGGCCACCGCAAAGCCCATCAGTGCAAAGATGAACCGGCCATGGCTGGCCTGCAGAGGATGCAGCGCTGGACCGAGGGTGTCCGTGCCCAGCGATTTCGCAAGCAGGGTCGTCCCCGCCACCAGCGAGGACGCGACAAGGGTGAGCATTGCGGCCAGCGCGGGATTCGTGCGTACAGTCATGTGTACATCCATGCGCCCGTGTCCGTGTGTGCGCAAGCGTGATCCGTGCAGGCCCACCGCTGTGGCATAGCCGCGCCTTCCTGTGTCCCTGTCCCTCCGGTACTGCACTGCGAAGATCATAGGCCGCTTGCGCAGTTCAGGTGCGCATGCTGGCACCGCTTCGCTGATGCTGGTATTTTTCCTGCCCTAAGGCGCTCCAGAGCTTTACCGAAGCTGCCCGCCAAGGTGGCTCATTCGCTTCCGCCGCCCCGAGAGTTCTCCCCTCCCCACCGAAGGTCCCGGGCTCGTGTTGCCTTTAGGGGATGCGCTCGCCCTCCGCTGGAGGCTTGGACAGGACCAGATCGCAGACGCCGCGCGCAGCCTGCACGCAAGCATCGGCTCGTTTTGGGCTCGGAAGCCACAGCATCGGCGCCCCGCAATAGGGGACTTGCGCCTCTTACGGCTCGCGGAAGGCTTCGCGGGTCTTGTAGAGCGGTTTGAGCAGGTATTGCAGCACGGTCTTCTCGCCGGTGTGCAGTTCGGCCTGCGCCTGCATGCCCGGGCGGATCTCGATCCGGGCCTGCCGGTCGGTCATCGCCGTGGTATCGACCCGCACGGCAACCTTGTAATGCGGGCCAAGCTCGGGGCGGCGTTCGTCCTCGAACGTGTCGGCGGAAATGACATCCACCTTGCCCTTCAGCGTGCCATAGATTGTGTAATCGTAGGCCGATAGCTTGATCGTCGCCTCCTGACCGGGGCGGATGTTGGCGATATTCTCGGGCGCGACCTGCGCTTCGACAAACAGCTCCTCGTCCAGCGGTATGATCTGCATGATCTCTTCGCCCGGTCGAACGACCCCGCCGATGGTGGTCACGTTCAGCCCGTTGACCACCCCGTGCATGGGGCTGGTGAGAACAGTGCGGGTCAGCTGGTCCTCGCTGGCCTTGAGGTTCTGGCGCAGGGTCGCAAGCTCTTTGAGCGTATCGGAATATTCCTGCGCGCGGGTCAGTTCGGCTTGCGTCACGATCTCGTCGTAGCGGACCTTGGCATCGGCATGGGCCTTGCGGGCGCGCGTCACCTCGATCAGCGCAACCACCTTGTCGGCCAGCAGATCTTCGAGCAGCTTCAGCTCGCTTGCTGCCTGCTCCATCACCCGCTGCGCCCCGGCAGAGCGCTTGACGAGGTCCGAATGGCGCGCCCTCAGCAACGCGCCCTCGGAGGCGACGATCTGCGGCGACCGGGACGCAAGCGCCTCAGGCACGGTAAACTCGGCGGCACCGACCAGCTCGGCCTCGAGACGCAGGCGGCGGATCTCGAGAGCGGTGATCTGGTCCGACAGATCCCCCACAGAGGACCGGAACTGCGTGCCCTGAAGCCGCGCCAGCACGTCGCCGCGCATGACCACGTCGCCCTCCTTGACCGGCAGCTCCGCTAGGATGCCGCCTTCGAGGTTCTGGATGATCTGCGGCCGGGACGAGCTGATGATCTGCCCGTCCGCCCGCACGATCTCGTCAACCCAGGCAAAGCCGGCCCAGAGGATGAAGCCCCAGACCGACAGGGCGCAAAGCCAGATGGTCAGGGACGGCCCCTTCAGGTCCTTGAACAGCTGCGCCTGCAGGTTGGTGGACGTTGATGCCATGTCAGGCCCCCCTGCGCAGATGCGACAGTACTTCGTCGCGCGGCCCGTCCACGGCGATGCGCCCGTTCGCCATCACCATGGTGCGGTCCGCCAGCGACAGGATCGGCACCCGGTGGGTGGCGATGATCGCGGTGCGCGAGGCCAGCCACCCCTCCAGCCGCGAGATCAGCGTCTTTTCCAAAGTCTGGTCCAGTGCGGCGGTGGGCTCGTCCAGCAGGCAGATGTCGGGGTCCTGAAGCCACAGACGCGCCCAGCCGATGCTTTGCCGCTGACCGCCGGACAGCCCCTCACCGCCATCGCGGATGTCTAGGTCGAGGCCCTTGGGGTGCTGTTTCACGAACTGGCCCAGCCCGGCGAAATCCAGCGCCTCGTAAAGCCGTGCGTCGTCCCGTTCCAGCAGCGACAGGGTAAGGTTGTCGCGAAGCGTGCCCTGGAACAGGCGCACGTCCTGCCCGAGATAGCCGATGCAGCGGCGCAAATCACGGGGCTCGATCTGGCCCACTTCGGTGCCGTCCACCAGCAGCCGCCCGGAGGCAGGGGCATAAAGCCCGCTCAGCATCTTGAGCAGCGTCGTCTTGCCCGACCCGTTCGCCCCCAGCAGCGCCAGCGTCTGGCCGGGTTTGATCGAAAGGCTCTGCAGATCCACGACCGAGGCGCTTTCGGGATCGTAGCGGAAGGTCACATCGCGCAGATCGAACGCCCCTTTCAGATGCTCGCGGCGCAGGTAGGTTCGTGCCTCGGACCGGTCCTGCGGTGCCTCCGCGATGGCATCCAGCCCGTCGAGCGCGCCCTTGACGTTGCCCCAGCGCGCAAGGATGCCAGACAGCTGCGTCAGCGGCGCAAGGGTGCGCGAGGTGAGGATGCCCGTGGCGATGATCGATCCCACAGTGAATTCCCCCGCAAACACAAGGTAGGTGCCCGCGATCACCGCCGTGACGTAGGTGGCCTGCTGCATCCCCGCCGACCAGAAGGACAGCACCGCCGACAGCTGCCGCTGTTGCGAGCTTTTCAGGGCTTGAACGGCGGTCAGCTCGGCCCAGATGCGGGCAAAGCGATCCTCGCCGCGCTGCGCCTTGATGGTGTCGATCTCGCCCACCACCTCCTGCAGAAGCCGCGACTGGCGCGAGGATGCACCCTGCATCTCCTTGGTCAGGCGGATCATGCGGCGCTGCATCACAAGGCTCGGGAGCACCATCAGGACGCCGCCCGCAATGAGCACGCCCACGACAGGCCCCGCGATGGACCAGACCAGCGCGAGGAAGACGAAGATGAACGGGATGTCGGCCAGAGCGCCCACGGTGCCGGCGGTAAAGAATTCCCGCACCGAGCCGAATTCGCGCATGGCCGAGAACAGCTGCGCCGGGGACCGCCCCGATGTGTCCGATCGCATCCCCAGCAGCCGTGACATGAGCAGTTCCTGCACGGTCATCTCGATCTGCCGCCCGGCACCGTCAAGCAGTTGCGAGCGCGCGATCTTGAGGAAGGATTCCAGCAGCAGGGCCATGAACGCCCCCGCCGCCAGCACCCAGAGCGTGCTTTCCGACTGGTGCGGGATCACCCGGTCGTAGACCTGAAGCGAGAACAGCGCCACCGACACCGCCAGCAGGTTCGCGACGAAGCTGCCCAGCGCCACCTCGGCAAAGGACCGGCGGAAGCGGCGGAACTGGCCCCAGAACCAGTGCGGCGCCTCGGCGGCGTCGGTGTGAGCGTCCGCCAGCGCCGCGACCGGCGCTTCGGCCCGCAGCACGGTACCCGAAAAGAACGGTGCGAAATCGCCCAGCGGCACCTCGGCGCGGTGGCCCTTGGCACCCGCATCATAGACCACGAGGCCGCCGGCCTCCTGTTCCAGCACCAGCACCGCCTGCCCGTTGGTCATCAGCGCGATGGCAGGCCAGAGCGCGGGCGCGGGGCGTACCGCCTTCTGCGCCTCTGCCTGAAGGCCCGCCGCCTCAAGCCCCGCAACCAGCGCGCCTGCCCCGATGCTGCCATCAGCGCCCTCGTGCCGCGACAGCGCCTCGAGCACGTCCTGCCGCCGCGCCTCGGTCCCGCGCAGCCCGGCGAGCACGCGGATCAGATCGCAGCGCGCCTCGGCGCGGACAGAGTGGCGCGGGCCGCCGGTATTGGTGGGCACAGCCGCCGCTCCGGGCACGACCTGAAAGGCGGCGCCGCGCGCCTGCCCCGACAGTGCCGAGAGCGGCTGCCGCGTCACATCCGTGCCCCTTCGGCCAGAGCGCCCTTGAGCCGCGCGAGGTCAAGCTCGGCGCGGGCGGCCTTGTAGCGCAGGTCGATCTCTTTCTCGAGCGCGGCGGAATAGGTTTCGTAGACGCCGACCACGTCCATCACCTGCCGCTGCCCGCCTTCGTACTGGCGCTGGAACAGGTCGAGGTTGCGCTTGGCCTCCACCGTCAGCAGCCGCGCTTCGGACAGCTGGCCGCGATAGGCCTCGATCTGGCGGGTCTGGCTGGCGATCTCGCGGGCGGCAGCCTCCTGCGCCTGTGCCACGCGGCGGCCCGCAGCCTCGCGCCCCACCTCGATGGCGTTAAGCTCGGCCATGGTACCAAGGCCGAAAAGGCTGTCAGAGGTGATCTCGAGCCCGCCCATGGCGTTCCCGCCCCGATCCACGCTGCCATTGGCCGCAAGGCCCGGCAGGTAGCCCGCGCGCTGGATGCGGGCCGAGGCCAGCGTCACCTCGCGTTCCGCCTCGGCGCGCAATACCCCGAGGGGGGCGTTCTCGGCGGCTGCGTGCAGATCACCGAGGCCGAAGATCTCGTCCATGGGCCGCGCCGTCATGGTGCGCAGCTCTGCAAGGGCGGTGCGGGTGCTTTCCTCGGCGGCATCGCGGCGGGCGCGGATCGTGCCCAGCTTCTGGCGCAGCACCGTGAGGTCGGAACGGTCCGATACCCCGCCCTGTACCCGGCGCTCCATGATCCACTCGAACTCCGACATGTCATTCAGGGCGCGGCCGAAGTGGGCGCGGCTGTCGCGGCCTTCCTCGGCGAGCAGATAAAGGCTCAGCGCCTCGAAGACGCGGGCATTGCCGTCCTCGACCATGGCGACGGCGGCAAGCTCCACGTCGGCCTTGGCCTTGTCCCGCTCCGCAAGCATGCGGCCATTGTCGAGGATCACCTGCTCCACCACAAGCTGCGCGACCACGTCCCCCAGAGAGGTCAGCGAGGCGCGCGGCCCGATGCGCGGCATCCAGTTCTTCTGCGCCGCCTCGGACCGCAGCTGCGCCACGCGCAGCTCGGCCTCGGCAACACGGGCGTCCGACGCCATGACCGCCTGCGCCACCCGCGCGTAGGGGGTGCCGGGGCGGATGGCGCTCCGGCGCTGCTGCAAGGCGGCGATGATCGGCGATGCCTCGGCCACGTCCGCCGCAAGCGGCAGCGCGGTGGCCTCCATCGGTGTTGTAGCTGTGCTGTCCATGCCGAGGAACCGCGTCACGGCATTGTCCCCGGTGTCCCTCGTGCAGCCGGGAAGACACGCGAGAACCGCGATCGCCCCCAGCCTGCGCCTGCTGGTCTGCCTCATGTGGTGCCCCCGTTTCCGGCCCGCTTGTTTTATATGTGTCGGGATCCGGGAGCCCCCTGCAGAGGCCCCCGGACGTTTGTGCGCACCAGCGCCGTCAGATGACGACGTTGGTGATCTCTTCGTCGATGTAGAGGGTCGCCTCACCAAGGGTGAAGATGTTGTGCCCCTCCCCGTCGTTGCCCACCGACTGCGCCCCGAGGATGGTGACGCTGTCATCGGCCCCGCCTTCCACCGTAAGGCTGTCGCTGTTGTCAGACAGCGCAAGAACCTGGCTTTCGGTAATGGTCAGCTCGGATTCCTCGGCAAAGTCCAGGTCGATGGTCTCCACGTCGTAGGCCGACAGCGCCTCGGCCATGTCGCCGGTCATGGTCACCTCGGAGGTGGTGGTGTCATCGACCACGAAATAGGTGCCGGTGGTGTTGCCCGCGTCATCGGTCGAGGCAACCACGAGATGCGAGCCATCGGGCACGACATTGGTGAAGCTGAAGGCGGTCTCGTCCAGCGCCGCGATCTTGTACGAGCTGAAATCGACCTGCTCGAGCTCGCCTGTGACCTCGTCGGTCACCTGCAGGATCTGCACATCTTCGCCGTCGGTCGAGCCAAGGGTGATGCCCCGCAGGCCGAGGTGATCGCGGGTGTAGCTCTCCACGTCCGGGCTGTCCGGCGGGGTGGTGTCGATGCCCACGGTTTCGGTCAGCGCGCGGGTGTTGCCCGCCGCATCGGTCGCCTCCACCAGCAGCGCCAGAGAGGTGGCATCGATGGGGATGGCCGAGGTCGGGATGTCCGCCGTCCAGCTGCCATCTTCCGAGACGCTGGCCGCGAGGACGGTGCCCGCCACGGTCAGGCTCACGGTCGAGCCCGGCTCGACGGTGCCGCTGACGCTCACGCCCGCCCGCGCCTCTTCGGCGTTGATGGTGCCGTCGCCCGCGATGGGCGCGCCATCGAGTTCCAGAAGGTTGACCGAGGTGTCGACCTCGAACGCCTTCTCGGCGGTGGCGACGTTGCCCGCCGCATCCACCGTGGTGACGCTGGCGCTGGTGGGGTATTCGCCCACCGGGATATCGGCAGCGGCGAAGGCCACGGACCAGTTGCCCGCCGCATCCACGGTGGCCTCGAGGGCGGTACCCTCGATCTCCACCACCACGGTGGCACCCGGCTCGGTGGTGCCGGTGAGGACGATGCCGTCCGACGCCTCGGCGGCGTTGACCATGTCGTCGCCCTCGACGGGGGTGGGCGCGATGCCGAAGTTCACCACCTCCGTGTCCACGGCGACATTGTCGGTGCGGGTCAGGGTGTTGCCTGCTGCATCGGTGATCGTCGCCGAGATATCCGCAGTATAGGTGCCCGCCGCGATCTCGGAGGCGGCGAAGGTTGCCGTCCAGGTCCCGCTCGCATCGGTCGTGACCGTGTGCGAGGCATCGCCCATGGTCACCACCACCTCCTGCCCCGGGGCCGAGGTGCCGGTGACGGCGACACCGTCCGATGCCTCGGCGGCGTTGACCATGTCATCGCCTGCCATCGGCTCCGGGCTGATGGTCAGCAGGCCGGCGTCGGTGTCGATCACCACATCCTGAACCAGCGTCTCGCTGTTGCCCGCCGCATCGGTCGAGACCGCAACGAACTGCACCGTCTGTTCGCCCGAGGGCAGTTCCGAGGCGGTGAAGTCGACCGTCCAGCTGCCATCCGCCGCGACGGTAGCGGCGTGGGTCACGCCATTGAGGGTCACGTCCACGGTAGCGCCCGGCTCGGTCGTGCCGGTCAGGGCAAGGCCCTGCGCCGCTTCCTCGGCATTAACGATCCCGTCCGCGCCGCCGGGGGTGGAGGTGCTGGCGAAGTCGCGCAGCAGCGTGTCCACGGCAATCTCACCGCTGTCGGTCGCCACGTTGCCCGCCGGGTCGGTGGCGGTGGCGGTCACGGCCAGCGTCATCTCTCCTTCGGGAATGTCCGAAGAGGCGAAATCCGCGGTCCAGCTGCCATCCGCCGCCACGGTGGCGGTGGTGGTGACCTCGCCAAGTGTGACCTCGACCGAGGCACCGGGTTCAGCCACCCCAGTAAGGGTCACGCCATCGGCGGCCTCGACGCCATTGACCACGTTGTCACCCTCTACCGGCTCATCCGAGAGGGTCACGAAGGTGCCGGTGTCGACGGCAAAGCTGCCCGTGGCGCTGGCCACGTTGCCCGCCGCATCGGTGGCGGTCACGGTGACGGACTGGTCATAGCTGCCCGCCGCCACATCCGCCGCCGGCACGGTGATCGTCCAGGCTCCGCCAGCGTCGGCAGTGGTGTCGTATACCTCGCCCCCCACGGCGACCGAGATCGCAGCGCCCGCTTCGGAGGTTCCCGAAAGAGCCACACCATCCACCGCTTCGGTGCTGTCCACCACACCGTCACCAGCGATACCGCCGTCGAGGGTGACATCCAGATCGGTATCCACCGAAAAGGCGTGTTCTGTGCTGGTGGTGTTCCCCGCAGCATCGATCGCCACCACCGTGGCGGTGGTGCCGTAGGTCCCTTGGGCGAGCATATCGAGCGCCAGGCTCCAGCTGCCGTCCGCCTCGACGGCGGCCTCGTGGCTCATTCCGTCCAGCTCGACCGTGACGGTCGAACCGGGCTGCGAGGTGCCGGTGAGCATGACACCACTGGCGAATTCCACCGCGTTGATGACGTCGTCCCCGGCAAGCGGCAGGCTTTCAATGGTCAGCGATCCGGTGGTGTCGATCTGCACCTCCGCGCTGGCGGTGCTGACGTTGCCCGCCCGGTCCATGGTGACCGCCGAGATGTCGGCCACGTACTCGCCGCCTTCGATGTCCGTGGGCGCAACGACCACGGCCCAGCCCCCGTCCGATCCGGCGGTGGTGGTGTACTCGCGTCCACCGTAGGTCACGATCACCGTCGCACCGGCCACGGCGCCGCCGGTGATGGCAAAGCCCGTGCCCGCTTCGGCGGCGTTGACGAGGTTGTCGTCGCCTACCGGGTCAATGCTGAGCGGATCGGGCACGGTGTCAATGTCCACCCCGTCCGCCACCATGGTGCTGTTGCCCAAACCGTCCGTTGCGGTGACCGACAGGTCAGCAAGATATTCTCCCTCTGGCAGGGCCGCGGCATCGAAGGTGACGCTCCAGCTGCCATCGGCGGCCACGGTCACGCTTTGCGAGGCATCGCCCGTGGTCGCGGTGACGGTCGCCCCGGGCTCAGACGTGCCGGCGATGGTGACACCGTCCGTGTGATCCTCGGCATTGACGATGTCGCCGGTGGCAACGGTGCCTTCGGTGATCTCGAGCGCCGGGGGCGTGAGGTCGATGGTCACCGGCGGCCCGTCCAGCAGGATCTCGTGGCCGAACGGGGTGCTCACAATGACCTCGACAGCGTCATAGCTGCCGTCGCCGGGGAAATCATCGCTGCCGAAGGTCACCTCCCAGGTGCCATCTGCGTCAATGACACCGCCCGACGTCACGTCATCAATGGAGATCGAGACGGTATCGCCCGGCTCACCGGTACCGGTGATGATGATCTCGGGCTCTTCAGTGCCCCCCACGAGGACAGGAACATCAGGGTTATCCACCGTCGGCTGAGCCCGCCCCCCGTCGAGACCTCCGCCCGTGGTATCGTCACCGCCCGTCGTATCGTCACCGCCAGTGGTATCGTCGCCGCCAGTGGTGTCGTCGCCGCCAGTGGTGTCGTCACCGCCAGTTGTATCGTCACCGCCAGTTGTATCGTCACCGCCAGTGGTATCGTCACCGCCAGTGGTATCGTCACCGCCAGTGGTGTCGTCGCCGCCAGTGGTGTCGTCGCCGCCGGTGGTATCGTCGCCGCCGGTGGTGTCGTCACCGCCGGTGGTGTCGTCACCGCCCGTGGTATCGTCGCCGCCAGTGGTATCGTCGCCGCCCGTCGTATCGTCACCGCCAGTGGTGTCGTCCCCGCCAGTGGTATCGTCGCCGCCAGTGGTGTCGTCGCCGCCGGTAGTATCGTCACCGCCAGTGGTATCGTCGTCGCCGGTGGTGTCGTCACCGCCAGTGGTATCGTCGTCGCCGGTGGTGTCGTCGTCGCCGGTGGTGTCGTCACCGCCGGTGGTATCGTCGCCGCCGGTGGTATCGTCGCCGCCCGTGGTGTCGTCGCCGGAGCCTCGAGGACCACCGCCCCCCTCTCTACCACCGCCCAGCACAGCCACACCGCCCAGCACGGCCGCGCCACCGACCGCAGGTGACAGTGCCGTGCCCACCAGAGCACTTTCGGCGAGCATCGTGACCTCGTCTTCCTCATACCCCTCGGCCAGGACAACCGGGCGATCATAGAAGATCAAGGCGTCGTCCGGGCTCCACTTGCCCCAGGTTTCGGTATCTCCGTACTGCGCGTAAAGCGTGCCACTGCCACCGTCCACGAAGGTCGCCTCATGCAGCACCCCGTCAGAGCTCAGGAACAACTGGGCAGGCGTGCCAGCCGAGAAATATCCCTCGAGCACGATGGTCCGGCCATCGGCAAGGGTCACCAGCAGGTCACTTCCCTGCCGCTGGTAACCCGCCACATCCGTCTCGTGAAGGTTGAGAGAAACCTGGTTGCCGCCGCTGGCGTCAATGAGGAAACCCTGCCCCTCACCGCCAACGCTGCCCATGTTTACAGAGCCCGTACGAGTACGGGCGACAAAATCAATCGCAATCATTACTACACCGCTCTTGGCCTCAGTCGCCGGTTTTTTGTTCTAGGTGGCGACATTACTTTTCCGGTATCCAACTACCTTAATTTCGCCATAATCTCTAGCGGCAAATTGATCAGGCGTCATAAATGGCGCCTCTTGCAAAAGCTGTTGTGCCAAAGGCACAGTTGCAATGCCAGCTTTGCAAGGATTGAAGCCGCCACGCAAAGCATTGTATTTACCCGGATAATAATTTTCCAGAATCTGCCTTGGACCTGGGCGCAACCCATGATTGCGCGCCTTGCAGGTTATACCCAACTCACGTCAAGCTTGCCTCGACACTGTCCCGCCGCACGCTTATTCCTCAGGCAGGGAGCCGGAAGACAAGGCAGCGCAACCTGCCGAGAGACAGGAGACAGACGACGTGCAACTGCGAGCGCAAGGGTCCGGGCGGGCCACATCATGACCGACGAAACCAGGGATTTCGACCCGTCCGATGCCGATCCGCGTGATCTTCGGGACGCGCTTGGTCGCTTCGTGACCGGCGTGACCGTCGTAACCTGCAACACGCCGGATGGCCCCGTGGGAATCACGGCCAACAGCTTTGCCAGCGTGTCTCTCGATCCGCCGCTCGTACTATGGTCGCCTGCGAAGAATTCTCAGCGCTACCCGTTTTTCATGGCTGCAGATCATTTCGCGATTCACGTTCTGCTGCGCGAACAAGTGAACCTGTGCCACGCTTTCTCGCGCTCGGCGGACGGGTTCGCTGCGGCCACATGGCATGAAGGCCCCCATGGCGTACCGCTACTGGAAGGCTGCGCCGCCCGTTTCCTGTGCGAGAAGGCCGCCGAACATGACGGCGGCGACCATTCCATCCTGATCGGCCATGTCTTGTCTGTTTCAACCAAACCGGGCGCACCACTGACCTTCAATGCTGGGGCGTTCGGCGGGTTCATCGCTGACAGCTGATCTTGGGCGGCGCCAGCCGCGGGGCTGGACCGCCGCCCTTTCTGGCGCAGAACTGCGGCCGCGACCGAACCATGCCGGCCCCGCGTTCCCCAAGCGCGGCCCACTCGGGCGCGCCGGTCAGCCGCTGAGGGCCACGCTTGTGCCCGGCCGCCCTTTCAGCAACGTCCGTGCGGACAAGAGGCCACCTGCTGATTGGTCCCGAGGTCTATCAGGCCGCAGCAACGATCCTTTTCAGATCCAGGGCCGCGAAGGTCCCTTCGGCAAGTGTCCGGAGTAAATCGGCCAGTTCGGGTTCGTGCACGCGCCTGGCGGCGACAGCCGGGCTGAACCACTTGCGCTTGCGTTGATTGCGCTCTTTCCAGTTGCGCTTCAGCTTTTCCACGAGCATCGGATACACCCGGACATTGCATGGCAGCACCGTGCCATCTTCAAGCACCTTGCCGTAGACATAGCTGCCGATCTGAACACGACCGATCCGACCCTTGGCACCGGCCTCCTCAAGCGCTTCGATCGCGGCGGCGGCCCACGGCTTCTTGCCGTCCATTTCCCAGCCCTTTGGCATGACCCAGCGCCCCGTGTCCCGGGACGTGACCATGAGAACCTGCAAGCCCCCCTTCCTGTCCCAGAACATGGGGAGAGCCGCGATCTGATCGCCATGTCGTACCATCTGCGCCTGCCTCTGTCGCCTTGAAGCGCCAAGCTAGGCCACGGTTGTTAAGAAGCGATGACCCCTGCCAACTTTTACGGAAATTACACCGGAAATTAACAACCATTGCGTGCATAAGCGCAGCGGGCCCATGCCGTTCGTGACATCTGATGACCGTCGGTGCTGAAAGCACGGGCACCAAAAGGCATTTCCCATCCAGCCGCTCTGAGGATACTGTCCCCCCGTCACACCATCCCGGCGAGGACCGAAATGCCAGACTATGCCGGACGCCTCAGGCTTGGCGTCAACATCGACCACGTTGCAACCGTGCGCAACGCCCGCGGCGGTGCCTCCCCCTGCCCTCTACGCGCCGCCGAAATTGCCGAGGCAGCCGGTGCCGACGGCATCACGGCTCACCTTCGTGAGGATCGGCGCCACATCTCGGACGCGGATATCGACGGGTTGATGGAAACGCTGAACCTGCCGCTGAACCTCGAAATGGCCGCCACCGAGGAAATGCTTGCCATCGCCCTGCGCCACAAACCGCACGCGGTCTGCATCGTCCCTGAAAAACGCGAGGAGCGCACCACCGAGGGCGGCCTCGAAGTGGCTCATGACGAGAACCGGCTGGCGCATTTCATCACGCCACTGCGGGACGCGGGTTGCCGGGTGTCGCTGTTCATCGGTGCCGACAAGGCGCAGGTCGCGGCCTCGGCCCGGATCGGCGCGCAGGTGGTCGAGCTGCACACCGGCCACTATTGCGACATGCATTACGAGGGCAACCTTGCCGCCCGTGACGCCGAACTCGAGCGGCTGCGCGAGATGACCGCCTATGCCCATTCACTGGGGCTCGAGGTACACGCGGGCCACGGCCTCACCTACGAGACGGTGAAGCCGGTTGCCGCCTTCCCCGAGGTGATGGAGCTTAATATCGGGCATTTCCTGATCGGCGAAGCCATCTTCCGAGGTCTGCCCGACGCGATTGCCGAGATGCGCCGCCTCATGGACGAGGCACGGGCCTGATGCGCCGCGCCGCGCTGTCGCTGGCCGGCGGACTGGCCGGAGGACTGGCCGCTGTGCTTCCGGGCGCGATCTTCGCGCAGGAGGTGCAGGAGTGCGACTGGCAGGCCAGCGCGCAGAACATCCCCGAACCCTGGGGGGATCACAGCCGCAGTTTCGCCGAAGGCGCGGTGCGGCTTGCGGTTCTCGACACCATTGAACCCGGCGGAGCGCCCCTGAGGCTTCTGGTACTCTCTCCGCCGCATGACGAGATCGGCGCGCGGCAATGCAAGGTCGTCGGTCTTGGTGGCGCGGGCTTTGCCGGGATGGCCTTCGACCGGCTCGAGGCGGACTACGATCCCGCCCTCGGCCTGACATTCGTGCTGCCGGTGCAGTTGCACGACGCTGCGGCTGGGGGATTTTCCTGGACAGAGCTTTCGGTAACGGTGAACCAGGCCACCGGCACCATCACCCCGAGCTTCGAGAACTGATCAATGATCCTCGGCATCGGCACCGACCTCGCCAATATCGAGCGCATCGAAGGTACGCTCGAACGCTTTGGCGACCGCTTCCGCAACCGCGTCTTCACCGAAACCGAACAGCGCAAGGCCGAGCGCCGCGCAGATGTGGCTGGTACCTATGCCAAGCGGTGGGCCGCCAAAGAGGCGTGCTCAAAGGCGCTTGGCACCGGGCTGCGCATGGGCATCGCGTGGAAGGACATGGCGGTGAGCAACCTGCACACTGGCCAGCCGGTGATGGAGGTGACCGGCTGGGCGCTCGAGCGGCTCGAGGCGATGACGCCGCCCGGTCATGAAGCGATTATCCATGTCACCCTTACGGATGACCATCCTTGGGCCCAGGCCTTCGTGGTGATCGAGGCGCGACCCGTGGAGGGCTGAGATCTGTGGGGACGGCGTGGGGGCGCTGCCCCCGTCTCCTGCGGAGACTCCCCCGGGATATTTCGGGTCAAAGGAAACAAGGCGTGCGGGCGGCGTTTTTGCATTTGATGATTTGCCGGGGGATGAGCGGGCTTCCCCGAAGCCGTCCGAGGGCAATTTCACACACGACTTCGCGGAGCGCTGGAATCGCCGCAGGGCAAGAGGGGGACAGCCCCCCGCCATCTGTCATTCCTTCGCGATTTTGGTCCGCCAAGTGCGACCCCCCGCAGCATGGGAATACTATATCGGCGAAACCGAGCCCATTGTCCCGCCGCCGTTCCCTTAATACGCACCGTAACCACCGCCCTGCCGCTACCGACTACCATCCGGCGATCCCCCGAACAGGTGACCGCCCCGGGGCTGCAGCGCCTCAGCGGTTGGCGCCGGGCACCCAGAGCACGTCGGCGCGGCCATCATCGTTGGCGATGCGCGAGGCGACGAAGAACCAGTCGCTCAGGCGATTGAGGTATCGCACCGCGTGCTCGTTCACGTCCTCGACCGAGGCAAGCTCGACCGCGCGGCGTTCGGCCCGGCGGGCGACCGTGCGGCATTGGTGCAGGTGGGCAGCAAGTGCCGAGCCGCCCGGAAGGACAAAGCTGCGCAGCGGCTCGAGCCTTGCATTCATGGCATCGATCTCGGCTTCCAGCCGATCGGTCTGGGCAGCGACCATACGAAGGACCGGGTAGCCTGCCTCAGAGTCCTTCTCCATGTCCGGGCGCCCCAGATCGGCGCCCAGGTCGAAAAGGTCGTTCTGGATGCGCGACAAGCTTGCGGCCATGTCCTCGTCTGCGTGCAGGCGGGCGATGCCCAGCACGGCGTTGAGTTCATCCGCGGTGCCGTAGGCTTCGACCCGGGCGTTGAACTTGGGCACGCGGGTGCCGTCCACCAGCGCGGTGTCGCCCTTGTCCCCGGTGCGGGTGTAGATCTTGTTCAGAACGACCATTCTCAACCTCCCCGGCGCAGCAGCACGAACAGAACGATCAGCACGACCGCCACGGCCTGTGCCCCGATCCGCCAGCGCATCGCCTTGTTCGCGTATTTCTTGTTGAACTCTCCGCCCTTTGCGAAAGAGCCGATGCCAAAGAGCAATATCGCGACCACGGCGATCATCGCCACCGCCATCACCATGAAAAGGGGATCATCTCTCATCGCCGTCTCCTCCGCTCCTCGGCTTTGTCCGACACATAGCGCCCCGCCGCGCGATTGCGAAGCCCTAGCGGGCGCGAGCGATCAGCAGATCAAGCGCCCGGGTCGGCAGCAGCCGTCGCAGTGTGCCCATGAGATACGTGGGCGTGGTGACATAGTAGCGCGGCGCGGGTCTTGGGTGTTCCAGCGCCTTCACCAGCTTCGCCGTGACCGCCGAGGCGGGCAGTTCGAACCGGTCCTCTTTCGGGGCAGCATAGAGGCGCGGCAGCAGCGAAGCTTCGTATTGCGCGGCCCGGGGCGAGGCGCGCCAGTCGATCCATCTTTCGAAATGCGGGACCGAGTTGGCGCGGATGCGCGAGGTGATGGGCCCCGGTTCAATCAGGATGACCTTGATGGGGGTATCGCTCATCTCGATGCGCAGCACATCGGTGAGGCCTTCGAGGGCGAACTTGGTCGACACGTATGCGCCCCGCCACGGCATCGGAACGAGCCCCAGCACAGATGAGCAGTTGACGATGCGCCCGTGCCCCTGGGCTCGCATCACAGGGATTACCTTGCGCGTGAGATCGTGCCAGCCGAAAACATTGGCTTCGAAGATCTCGCGCAGGGCGCCGGTGGGCAGATCCTCCAGCGCGCCAGGCACCGCGAATGCGCCGTTGTTATAAAGTGCATCCAGCGTTCCGCCGGTGGCCTCGAGCACTTCGGCCAGCGCGGCGTCGATGCTTGCTGGATCGCTGTAGTCGAGGCGGGGGCTGTCGAAGCCCATCGCCCGAAGGCGTTCACAATCGGCCTCCTGCCGGCACGAGGCAAAGACACGCCAGCCCCGGTCACGAAGACCATGGGCAGCATCGATGCCGATGCCGGAAGAACAACCTGTGATGAGAACGGAGCGCTTGGTCATGCGCGTTCAGGTGCCCGACCCGTCAGTGCGGGTCAAGCGCAGACCGTCAGTTCACGGCAGTGCGCAGGAAATCGTCGGACATCCAGCCGATGCGGTTGCTTTCCATGACTCGCAGCTTGACCCAGCCCTCACCGGGATCGGCCACCACCTCGACATCGTCACCGCGGCGCAGCTGGTCGAGCACGCTGAACCGGGTGCCCGGGCCATTGCGCATGTTGACCACGTTGCCGCTCACCTCGCGCAGGTCGGCCTGCGGCTCGGGGCTGATATCGTTCACCACGTTCAGCGACGCAAGCTGGACAAACGCGGGCTGTGCATCGGCCACCGCGTCGGGATTGGCGGAGGCCAGTGTCAGGTCGAGCTTCGGAACCGGAGTGTCGGCAACCGTATTGCCGGAGATTTCGGCTTCGACGGTCTCGCTGGAGGCAGCGGCGACCGCGACCACCCGGGGCTTGGAGGCGGGGGGGGCGGGCATGTCGAATAGCGCCGCGACCGGGATGCCGTTGGTCCCGGGTTTGAAATCGGCACCGCCGGACAGTTCGTACCAACCGAACGCAAGAACGCCAAAACTCAGCAGCATAAGACTTTTCATGATGCATACCCTCCGGTATTGCAGTCGTATCCGGACGCGCGCGACACCATTAATGAACAACGCGAAATTGAATCGTCAGCATTCAGCTTTCTGAATACCTCTGAATGAATTCGGCAAAAATTCCGCAAGCCAACTCGGGACAGCTTTACCGACCTGTCCACGAAAGCTATCAGCGTATCTATGAATGACATCGTCGATGACCCCAACATGAACCCTCGTAATGTGGCCGAGCCTCTGCGCCGCGCGATTGGCGAGCGCTACTTGACCTACGCGCTTTCGACGATCATGAACCGGGCGCTTCCTGACGCCCGGGACGGGCTCAAGCCCGTGCACCGCCGTATCTTATATGCAATGCGCAGACTTCGGCTTAGTTCCGCCGGAGGCTTCCTGAAATCGGCAAAAATCAGCGGCGACACCATGGGGGACTTTCACCCGCATGGTGACGCGGCGATCTACGACGCCATGGCGCGCCTCGCGCAGGACTTCACGATTCGCTATCCGCTGGTCGACGGTCAGGGCAACTTCGGCAACATCGACGGCGACAACCCGGCAGCGAGCCGGTACACCGAAGCGCGCATGACCATGATGGCCGAGGCGCTTCTGGATGGCCTCGACGAAAATGCCGTCGATTACCGGCCCAACTACGATGGCCGTCTCGAGGAACCGGTGGTGCTGCCGGCGTCCTACCCGAACCTGCTGGCCAACGGGTCCAGCGGTATCGCGGTGGGCATGGCCACCAACATCCCGCCGCACAACATCGGCGAGCTGATCGGCGCGTGCCTGCATCTCATCAAGTCACCGAACGCGGTGGATGACACGCTGCTGCAATACGTGCCCGGCCCCGACTTCCCCACTGGCGGCGTCATCGTGGAGCCCGCCGAGAACATCGCGCAGGCCTATTCCACAGGGCGCGGGTCGATCCGGCTGCGGGCGCGCTGGCATGTGGAAGACCTCGGGCGCGGCGTCTGGCAGGTGGTGGTCACCGAGATCCCCTATCAGGTGCAGAAGGCCAAGCTGGTCGAACGGCTCGCCGAGCTGATCCAGACCAAGAAGGTGCCGATCCTCGCCGATATCCGCGACGAGAGCGCAGAAGACATCCGCATGGTGCTCGAGCCGAAGTCCAAGAACGTGGACCCGGATGTGCTCATGAACATGCTGTTCCGCAACTCGGATCTCGAGACGCGGTTCTCGCTCAACATGAACGTGCTGATCGACGGCGTGACCCCGAAGGTCTGTTCGCTCAAGGAAGTGCTGCGCGCCTTCCTCGATTTCCGCCGCGATGTTCTGTGCCGCCGCGCCGAGCACCGGATGGAGAAGATCGACCACCGGCTCGAGGTGCTCGAGGGCCTGATCATCGCCTTCCTCAACCTCGACCGGGTGATCGACATCATCCGCTACGACGAGGACCCCAAGAGGGCGCTCATGCGCGAGGACTGGGCGAAGGACTTCGCCCGCGCCACCTCCGAAGCCGACTACGTCTCGCCGCCGCATGATCCCGATGCCGAGATCGTGCTGACCGAGGTGCAGACCGAGGCCATCCTCAACATGCGCCTGCGCAGCCTGCGCCGTCTCGAAGAGATGGAGCTGGTGGCCGAACGCGATGCCCTGCGTGAGGAACGCACCGGGCTGGAGGATCTGCTGGCCTCCGAGGACCTGCAGTGGGGCCGCGTGTCCGAGCAGCTGCGCGAGGTGAAGAAGAACTTCACCAAGGGCATCGACCGCGGCGCGCGCCTGACCACCTTTGCCGATGCCGGCGAGGCCGAGGACGTGCCACTCGAGGCGATGATCGAACGCGAGCCGATCACTGTGGTGTGCAGCCAGATGGGCTGGATCCGCGCCATGACCGGCCATATCGACCTGACCCGCGAGCTGAAGTTCAAGGACGGCGACGGCCCGCGCTTCATCTTCCACGCGGAAACCACCGACAAGCTGCTGATCTTCGGTAGCAACGGACGGTTCTACACCCTTTCGGCGGCGAACCTGCCCGGCGGGCGCGGCATGGGTGAGCCGGTGCGCATCACCGTCGACCTGCCCAACGAAGCCGAGATCGTCGACCTGTTCATCCACCGCCCGGACCGCAAGCTGCTGGTGGCGTCCTCTGCCGGTGACGGCTTTGTCGTGCCCGAGGCGGACGTGGTCGCCCAGACCCGTGGCGGCCGGCAGGTGCTGAACGTCAAGGACGGCGCCAAGGCGAAGATCTGTCAGACGGTGAGCGGCGACGCGGTGGCCGTGGTGGGCGAGAACCGCAAGATGCTGGTCTTCATGCTGGATGAGCTGCCCGAGATGGGCCGCGGCAAGGGTGTGCGACTGCAGAAGTACAAGGACGGCGGCCTGTCGGATGCCACCACCCTGACGCTGTCTGAGGGCCTCTCGTGGCTCGACCCGGCGGGGCGGACCCGGACCGAACCGGACCTGTCGGAATGGCTTGCCAAGCGGGCCACCTCGGGGCGCATGGCCCCGCGCGGCTTCCCGCGGGACAACACATTTGGCTGACTGAGGCGGGCGGGGCTTCCCCGCCCGTTTTGTGTTCCAGACAGGAAGCCCCTGCGGCATCCTCACGTCAACCGGCCGGCGCGATGGCTCACCGCGTGCGCTCACATTGACCACCAGCCGCGCGCGTCACCCTTCGACCTGCATCGCGCCATAGCCCATCACCAGCACGCGCATGACGCCTCACTGTCCGCCACGGGTTCTATCACTTCCACTCCTGCGGCACCGTCCAAGCGCCCTGCGAACCGATCCGAACGCGCCGCCAAACTTGCGACGACCTTGCAACACCCTCTTGCACTACCAACCCTCGCGATGCTCATTGGCACGCACCGAACTTTCACGCGCCCGTTTCACCATCTGATTTTCCAAACTCTCCTTTGCGCGCACCCGATCTGCGCGACGCGAGGCCCCCATGACCGACATCCCGCAGCCCCCCAACCATGCCCACGGTGACTACACCGGAAGTGGCAAGGCCTTGTTCTTTTTGGCCTTTCGCACCACGCTGCTGACCATCTTCACGCTTGGCATCTACCGGTTCTGGGCCAAGACCCGCATCCGCCGCTTCATCTGGTCCGCCGTGCGAATTGACGGCTCGCGGTTCGAGTACACCGGCACGGGCCTTGAGAAATTCCTCGGCTTTCTGATGGCGGTGGTGTTTCTGGCCCTTTACCTCGGGCTGATCCAGATCCTGCTGGCTTGGTTCGGCATGACCCTGCTGAGCCCCGCCGCCACACCCGAGGGCGCGCTGCTGCAGACACTGGGGGCGTCACTGACCGGTCTTGCCACCGTGCCGTTCCTGTTCTTCGCCATCTACCGCGCCCGGCGCTACCGCATGGCGCGCACCCGCTGGCGCGGCATCCGCTTCGGCATGGAGCCGGCCGCTTGGGGGTATGCCTTCCGGGCCATGGCCTACTGGGCGCTGACACTGCTGAGCCTCGGCCTGCTGACGCCGCTGATGACCTTCCGACTGGAACGCTACATGACCGACCGCACCTGGTTCGGCGATGAACGCTTTGTCCAGGGGGGCCGCTGGACGGCGCTCTATGCCGCGATGAAGCACCTCGGCATCGGGTTGGCGCTGGTCCTGGGCGGCGGAGCGCTGCTGGGGCTCGGTGCCGGGGTCGGCCCGAACCTGCTGGGTGGGCTGGCGCTGGCCGCCGGGCTGGTCTGGCTTCCGGTGGGCGTGATCTCGTACCGGGTGCAGGGCTTTGCCATCCTGACACGCCACAAGCGCCTCGGGGAAGACATTACCTTCGAGGCGCAGCCGTCCACCAAGACGGTGATCCTCACCTACGTGGTGGGCGCCATCGGCCTGGCCGTCGCACTGTCGGTGGTCACCGGCATCTTCGCCGGTGCTGTCGCCGGGGTGCTGTCACTGACCAACCTCGACACCGCCCTGCAACAGATGCCCGCCGGAGCGGTGATTGCAGGCATTATCGCGGTCCTGGGCTACCTGCTGACGCTGGCCGCAGCCCGTGCGGGCGCGCTTGCAGCGATCACCCAGCCGATCCTGCGGCATTACGTGACCAGTGTCACGCTGGTGAACCTTGCCGCGCTACAGGGCATCCACCAGCGCGCGGGCGATGCCGGCGCCGATGCCGAAGGCTTTGCCGACGCGCTCGACATCGGCGGAGCGCTGTGATGCAGCCGGGGACCGCCTTCCTCTACGACGGGCAGACCGCGCGCCGCCACGCGGTGGCCGTGGCGCTGACCGAAGACCGCACCGCGCTGCGGATCACCGGCGATACCATCCCCGCCCCCCTGCTCTGGCCGCTGCAGGACCTGCGCGCGGTGCCCGGCCACGAGGGCGATGCGCGGCTGGTCGTCACCCGCCACGCGGACGGCGTGGACGAGCTGCAGCGCGATCCCGCGCGGCTGCTGGTCGACGATCCCGACATGGCCGCTTGGATAGAACGGACCCGCCCCCGCCTGCACAAGCGCGACTTGAGGGGCGGCACCGGACGGCGCATCGGCCTGCGCATCGGTGGCGCGCTCGCTGCGGTTCTGGTGATGATCTTCGTCATCCTGCCCGCCCTGGCGGGCACCCTTGCCCGGCTCATCCCGCTGGAGCGGGAACAGGCGTTCGGACGCGCGGTGCGCACGCAGGTGGAACGGTCCTTCGGGGCAACGGAGGCCGGCACGCTCGATTGCAATGCCCCTGCGGGGCGCGCCGCCCTTGATAGCATGGTGGCCCGGCTGACGGCGGGCGAGGACCTGGGCTATCCGCTTCAGGTGACGGTGCTCGACCATCCGATGATGAACGCCTTCGCGGTGCCCGGCGGACAGGTGGTCATCATGCATGGACTGCTCGACAACGCGGAAAGCCCCGACATGGTCGCCGCCGTGCTGGCGCACGAGATCGGCCACGTGGTCCACCGCGATCCCACCCGCCATGCCCTGCGCACGACGGGCTCGGTCGGCCTGCTGGGGCTGCTGTTCGGAGACTTCACCGGCAGCGCCGCCATGGTGCTGCTGGCCGACCGCATGATCAACGCAAGCTACGCCCAAGGCGCAGAAACCGCTGCCGACGGCTACGCCCACGGGCTGCTGCGCAACGCCGGCCTGCCCCCCGAAGCGCTGGCCGAAATGTTCGAGACCTTCCGCCGCGAATACGGGGACACCGGCGGCATCGCCGCGCATTTCGTAAGCCACCCGCAGCTGGCCGAGCGGATCGAGGCCGCCCGCAACGCCCCCGGACCGCAGACCGAATCCGGCCCGGTTCTGGACGATGACCAGTGGGACGCGCTTCGCGCAATCTGCGCCTCTTGAACGTCGCGTACGCGGATAAGCCGTCGGCGGCATATCGCGAAAGCGACACCAAGTGGCTACGAAACGCCGCGTCGATTTGGCGCTAACAGGTCGTTTTAGGCCTGTTTCCCCCGGATCGTCTTCGTTACACCTTTCTCAAAACCAACAGGAGCCACGCGCCGCGTGGCAAAAACCATGGGAGACTATCGCCGATGAAGGTACTTGTGCCTGTCAAACGCGTGATCGACTACAACGTGAAGGTCCGTGTCAAAGCGGATGGCAGCGGCGTCGATCTTGCCAATGTCAAAATGTCGATGAACCCGTTCGACGAGATCGCCGTCGAAGAGGCCATTCGCCTCAAGGAGGCCGGCAAGGCCTCCGAGGTGATCGTGGTGTCGATCGGCGTCAAGCAGAGCCAGGAAACCCTGCGCACGGCCCTTGCCATGGGCGCGGACCGCGCCATCCTGGTAACCGCGGCCGAGGATGTCCACACCGACATCGAACCGCTCGCCGTCGCCAAGATCCTTGCCGCCGTCGTCAAGGAAGAAGAGCCGGGCCTCGTGATCTGCGGCAAGCAGGCCATCGACAACGACCTGAACGCCACCGGCCAGATGCTCGCAGCGCTCACTGGTTTCGCGCAGGCGACCAACGCCAACAACCTCGAAGTCGAGGAAGGTTCGGCCACCGTCGCCCGTGAAGTGGACGGCGGCCTGCAGACCATCAAGGTCACCCTGCCCGCCATCGTGACCACCGACCTGCGCCTCAACGAGCCGCGCTACGCGTCGCTGCCGAACATCATGAAGGCCAAGAAAAAGCCGCTCGACGAGAAGACGCCCGAGGACTTCGGCGTTGACGTCGCACCGCGGCTCGAAGTGGTCACCACCGCCGAGCCCGCAGAGCGTGCCGCCGGTGTCATGGTCGGCTCGGTCGACGAGCTGGTTGCGAAACTGAAAGAAACGGGGGCACTCTGATGGCCGTTCTTCTTCTTGCAGAAATCACCGATGGCAGCCTTGCCATGGACGCCACCGCCAAGACCGTCGCCGCTGCCTCCAAGCTGGGCGACGTGACCGTGCTGGCAGTGGGTGCCACCGCCAAGGACGCCGCGGGCGAAGCCGCCACCATCGAGGGCGTCTCCAAGGTGCTCGTTGCCGAGGACGCGATCTACGGCCACCGTCTTGCGGAACCCACTGCGGCGCTGATCGTCAGTCTCGCCGGAGACTACAGCCACATCGTCGCCCCGGCGACCACCGACGCCAAGAACATCCTGCCGCGCGTTGCCGCGCTGCTGGACGTGATGGTGCTGACCGATGTGACTGGCGTCGTCGACGGCGACACCTTCGAGCGTCCGATCTATGCGGGCAACGCGATCCAGACCGTGAAGTCCAAGGATGCGACCAAGGTTATCACCTTCCGCACCTCGACCTTCGATGCGGCCGCCACCGGTGGCTCCGCCGCGCTCGAGGACATCGCCGCAGCCGAGAACCCTGGCCTGTCGGAATGGGTGTCGGACAAGGTTGCCGAAAGCGACCGTCCCGAACTGACCTCTGCCAAGATCGTCGTCTCCGGCGGCCGTGGCGTTGGCTCGGAAGAGGACTTCAAGATCATCGAAGCGCTGGCCGACAAGCTGGGCGCTGCCGTGGGTGCGTCGCGCGCCGCCGTCGATTCGGGCTTCGCTCCGAACGATTGGCAGGTGGGTCAGACCGGCAAGGTCGTCGCGCCCGAGCTCTACATCGCCTGTGGCATTTCGGGTGCGATCCAGCACCTCGCCGGCATGAAGGACTCCAAGGTGATCGTCGCGATCAACAAGGATGAAGAAGCCCCGATCTTCCAGGTCGCGGATTACGGCCTCGTGGCCGACATCTTCGAAGCCGTGCCGGAAATGACCGGCAAGGTCTGAGACCAGCCTTGAACTACAGACCAAAGGGCCCGCATCGCTGCGGGCCCTTTTGCTTTGCGACGGTGTCGCCATGCGCCGGCCAGGGCGCGAGGCTCAGAGGTTGTCCAGCGCCGGGTCGTCCTTGATCTCCACGTGCTGGATTTCCTCCGAGGCGAAACCCTTGATCAGCGACGGGATCATCATGAACACCAGAACGAAGATGGGCAGGCCGATCACCGTGATGACCTGTTGCAGCGCATTGAGCCCCGCATCCCCCGCCAGCCAGATCAGCATGCCCGCGATGGTCCCCTCGGCCACGCCCCAGTAGACGCGCTGGTGGGTCGGCCCGGGTGTTTCCTCGCCGGTGCAGAGCATGTCCACCACCAGCGACGCCGAATCCGACGAGGTGGCGAAGAAGATCGCCACGATGACCACCGCAAGGCCCTGCACGAAGGTGGTGAAGGGGAAGTGTTCGAAGAAGGCGAACATGGCCAGCGGCACGGATTCGGCCACGGCGGCGCTCAGCTCGCCGGCGCTGTCGCCCATGGCGGCGCGGGCGGTTTCACCAATGCCGTCGATCTGCATGGCCTGCCAGCCGAAGACGGCGAACCAGATGAGGGTAAAGGCCGACGGCGCCAGAAGCACGCCCATGACGAATTCCCGGATCGTCCGGCCCTTGGAAATGCGCGCCACGAAGATGCCGATGAAGGGCGACCAGGTGACCGTCCAGGCCCAGTAGAACACGGTCCAGCTGCCCTGCCAGCCCCAGCCATCCCCGCTTTCGTGGGCATAGGCCAGCATGTCGTTCCAGAAGGCCAGCCCCGGCAGCTGGCTGAAGTAGATGCCCACGGTCTGCACGATGCCGCGCAGCAGGAACAGGGTGGAGCCGGTAACGAGTACGAAGATCATCAGCAAAACGGCCATGCCGATGTTGATGTTCGACAGCAGCTTCACCCCTGAATCCAGTCCCGCAACGATCGATCCCACCGCGACCAGGGTCAGCACGGCGATGATGCCGATGCGCATCCAGGTGGTGTTCTCGAAACCCGTCAGCTCGGAGAGGCCCGCGGCGATCTGGCTCGACCCGAGACCAAGCGACACCGCGACGCCAAAGAGCGTGCCGAGGATCGCCACCACGTCGATGGTCTTGCCGATGGGGCCGTGGATGCCCTCCTTCAGCAGCGGATAGAACACCGAGGATACCCGCACCGGCAGATCGTAGCGGTGGATGAAATAGGCAAAGGCCAGCCCCGGCAGGGTGAAGATCGTCCAGGTGTGCAGCCCGAGGTGATAGAGCGAGAACGCCATGGCATCGCGCGAAGCCTCGATGGAATGCGGCTCCACACCCTCACGCGGTGGGGTGGCGAAATGCGACATGGGCTCTGCCACGCCCCAGAACATGAGCACCGTGCCGATGCCGCCCGCGAACAGCATGGTGAACCATGACATGTTGGAGAAATCCGGCTTGGTGCCGGTGCGCCCAAGGACGATGTGGCCGTGCCGGGAACAGGCGGACCAGACGAGAAAGCCCAGCCAGATGTTCACACCGAGAATGAAGAACCAGCCAAGGTTGGTGACCACCCACGCCCGCCCCCCTTCAAAGAAGGCACCGATTGCGGTGGGTGCGATGATCAAAGCTGCTAGAAATATGACCATGCAGGCAGTCGCGCTGAAGAAAATCGTAGGATCCGTACGAAGTCTCAGGGCCTTGGATAGGCTCATTGGCTCTGTCCCCTCATCGTGAGCAATTTTGAACAAACGCCCCGTCTCCCGCCATGTTCCGAATAATTGGCCTGAGACGCACTCTTTTTACGGGAGTGATGCGCGGCCGTGCTGAACAGCGCCCTGAGGCTGTGCATTGCTGCATGTCCGCTGTGCGGTGCGGACGGTTGCCGCGGCGCGGCATCTGCATAGGTTCTGCCGGGAAAGGCGTGCAACACGCTGCGAAATTTTACCCCACGAGGATACCATGGCACTGAAGCTCAAGATCGTCACGTCCAGCACCCGCCCCGGCCGCATCGGCCCGATCGTCAGCAACTGGGTCGCCGAGCAGGCCACCGCGCACGGCAAGTTCGATGTCGAGATCCTCGACCTCGACACTTTTGACCTGCCCCTGCTGGACGAGCCGAACCATCCGGCGATGCAGGACTACACCAAAGAGCACACCAAGAAGTTCTCCGCCGCCGTGGCGGAGGCTGACGCCTTCGTGTTCGTGACTCCGGAATACAACTCCTTCCCGCCCGCCGCCGTGATCAACGCGCTGCAGGCGCTGGTGCTGGAATGGGACCGCAAGGTCGCGGGCGTCGTGTCCTATGGTGGCATCTCGGGCGGCCTGCGTTCGGCTCAGGAACTGCGCATGATGCTGGCCAACATGGGCATCATGCCGCTCAAGCAAGCGGTACCGATGCCGATGGTCTTTGGTGACATCACCGACGAGGCCAAGCTGGCTCCCAACGAGGAAGTGCAGAAAGGTACGGCGGGCATGCTGGACGAGCTGCACACCTGGGCCGGCGCACTCAAGACCATCCGCGGCTAAGCACAGGCATACCCGGGCGTGCCCCAAACGCCCCCGTCAATCAAAGGCGCAGACGGCCCTGATTCTCATGCGCTGAAAAAAGGGCGGCCCCCGCAGGGCCGCCCTTTTTGCACTGCGGTCAAATCCGCCCCTTCCTGGCGTTCCCGCCAAGCCCGCGCCTCGCTACCTTCCGGCAGGTTTGCCCGGTCCTGTCGGCCAGGTCCGGTCTTCCCCTCTTTGCGGTCAGGTCCGCCCAAGCTTGGCTTTGCTCAGGTCCGACCTTGCCTGACGGGCCGCAGGTTTGCCCTAGCGGCCCGGCCGCAGCGCGGATCAGCTCGACACCTGTTCGCGCAGAATCGACGCGGTGAGAGAGATCATCAGGTAGATCCCCGAGAAGATCAGGAAGGCCAGGATCGTGTTCTCGAACTTGCGCGGGTAGGCAGCATCCTCCGAGGCCACCGGCACCACCGAAGTGGTCAGGTAGCGCGCCTGGCTGTCCGCGTCCCGCCGCGCCTGTTCCAGCCGTTCCAGCGCAGTCTGAAGCATCAGGTCCCGGGTCGACAGGTCAGCTTCGGCCAGCTTGATCTGAACCGCGATCTCGGCCAGGGAATTCTCGCCCGTGGTCGCAGAAGTCATCTGCGAATTGAGATCGGCCAGCAGGTTCTCGAGCCGGCGCACATCCCCCTCGGCCCCTTCCACACGGCTCGAGTTGGGCCGCGCGTTGTCCAGCAAGGCCTGAAGGCCGAGCTGCTTTTCCTGCAGCTGAACTTCCACGTTGCTGATCTGCGTGCGCAGCGCCGTGATGCGGCCCTCGGGATCAACGATGGACCCTTCCTGCTGCAGCCGCACGAGCCGCTCCTGCGCGTCGTAGCGGGCCTCTTCGGCATCGGCGAGCCCGGCTTCGGCATCGGTGACGGCATTTGATCGCTTGCGCATGGACAGGGTATCCACCCGCTCTTCGGCATAGCCGATGAGGGCACGGCTGAATTGCGCCGCGGTCTCGGGGTCAGCGGCCATGATCTCCATCTTGATGACACCCTCGGTGGGGTCATAGCCGATCTCGATGTTGCGCTTGTAAAGCTTGTAGGCGTCCTCGTTCGAGGCGCCATCCTCGAGCCGCTGGACCGGGTCGATCCAGTCCTGCTCGTAGTGGTCCTTGAACCCTTCGTCCCGGTCGAGCCTCAGCATCGCATCCTTCGACAGAAGGTAGCTCTGCACCGCGATCGCGTCCTGATTGGTGGCGAACTGCGTGCCCGAGAACATCGAGCCCATGCCCCCCGCGGTACTCTCGGCCTTGAGGATCAGGAACTCGGACTTGGTCGAATACATGGGCGTGGCCATGACGTAGAAATAGTACCCTGCGATCAGTGTCGGCAGCAGCACGAAAAAGGCCAGCCGGGTCAGCAGCAGCATCATTTTCTTGCGGCGGCGCGAGGCCAGTTCCTTCTGGATCTGACTGATCTCGGCGGCACGGCGTTCGGCGGGGCTGATCGTTTCGGTCGACGGCAGCTGCGGCTTGCCATGTCCCGCAGGCACAGTCTGGGGCAGTTGCACGCGGCCCATGGGGTGCTGCCCGGCAGGCTGGATGGGCCCCTTCCCCGCTGGCGGCGGAGGCGCTCCGGCCGCGCCGCCACCGGATGCTTCGGCGGCCGGCACCACGAGTTCGAGCATGTTGACGCGCTGGAACGGATCGATGCCACGGGCGCGCAGCAGGCGCACCGCATCCAGATCCGAGGTCGCCGGAAGCCCATGCTTTTGCGCCACCCGCCGCGCCATACGCAGCTGGCGGCCAGTCAGGCCCTCGCGGCGAATCGCCTCGATGTCGGTTTCGGATGACACCTGCGCGGCGGAACTGACCTCGCCCGAGCGGGGGGTCTGGGCGGTGGGCCTGCCCGCTGCGGCCTGTGGTCGCTGCGCGCCCGGCGCGGTGGATTGCGGTGCCTCTGGGCGCGGCGATTGCGCTGTCCCGGGGGCTTGCGTCCGTCGCGGCTGTGCTGCGGACGGGCCAGCCGGGCGCGCATTATCCGCAGCAGGCGCCTCCCCGCCCTCGCGCCCCTCTGGCGGCACCGGGGCGGATTGTTCGGCTGGGCTGCTGCGGCGGATACGGAATTTCTTAGCCTTGGGTTTCGTAGTCATAGAGCTGTTTCGCTTCTTCCAAGGTTTCAAACATGTGCAGCTTGCCATCCATCAAAACGGCGGCCTTGCGCGCGAACTTCTGCAGGATCTCGGGCTGGTGCGAGACGATCACGATGGTCGTGGTCCGCAGCCGTTCGGCCAGGATCTGCCCGGCCTTCCTGTTGAACTCCACGTCAGTGGAATTGGGCATGCCTTCGTCGATCAGGTAGATGTCGAAATCAAGCGCCAGCATCAGCGCGAAGGTAAAGCGCGACCGCATCCCGCTGGAATAGGTGCCGAGGGGCTGCTCGAAGTACTCTCCGAGATCGCACAGCCAGCGACAGAAGCTTTCCACGTAATCGGGGTCGATCCCGTACATTCGAGCGATGAACCGGGCGTTTTCCCGGGCCGAGATCTTGGACACCACACCACCCATGAACCCCAGCGGGAAGGACACGCGGCAGGTGCTGCGCACCTCGCCCTCATCGGGCTTTTCCAGCCCCGCCATCATGCGGATCAGGGTCGTCTTTCCGGTACCGTTGGGGGCAAGGATGCCCAGCGACTGGCCAAGTTCCACCTGAAAGGACACGCGATCAAGGATCACCTTGCGCTGTGTGCCAGTCCAGAAGGACTTGCTGACCATGTCGAATTGCAGCATTCGCCGTGTCCCGGGCTCGAGGTCCTCATTCCCTCCTTGTCTATGGAGGGTGCGTTAAGCATGTCTTAGAGGCGGAATCTGGTTACACTATGGCCCAACGGGGAAACAAAGGGAAACGCCTGCCACGTTTGGCGGGCGCAATCGCCCGGCAGACGCATCACGGCCCGACTTCCGCCCCATTTACAGGAACCGGATGCCGGACCGCGTCAATCCCGTGTCGGGAATCGTCGGTCAGGCCATGACGCTCCATCCAAAGCCCGCCAGCAACGCGCCGGTCAGCGCGAAACCGATGTAGGCGGCAAACACCCTTGGCTTCACCAGCGCCCAGACCGCCACCGCCGCCGGGATGCAGCTCACGCCGCCTGCCACGACAAAGCTCATGGCCGCGCCCGGGGCCATACCCTGATCCAGAAGCGCCGCTACCAGCGGAACGGCAGCGTAGCCGTTAAGATAGGCGGGCGCGCCCACGATCGCTCCGAGCACCACGGGCATCGCGCCGGTGCCGCCCAGTACCCCCGCGATGGTTTCCGTCGGAACGTAGCGCAGCATCACCGCCTCGATCAGGTAGGCCAGCAGCAGCCATTTCGACAGGAAGAGCAGGTTGGTCAGCGCCTCCTTGCGGAAGGTCTCGCGCCGGGATGCCTCGGTCCAGAAACGGTAGTTGCGGGTGCCCGAGAACGGCTTGGTGGGGCCGCTGCAGCAGCCCGAGGAACAGGTTTGCGGTTTCGGGCGCAGCGGGTCGGCAAAGACGGCAGAGCGGCTCGCCGCCATGGTGACAAGGCCGCCCCCAAGCCCGATGGCAACGGCGGCCACGGTCTTGGCGATGGCGAAATCCCAGCCCAGCGTGCCCGAGGTGACAAGGAACATCGCCGGATCCATCAGCGGCGAGGCCAGCCAGAACGCCATCACCGCGCTCAGCGGCGCGCCCACTGCCAGCAGTGCGGCGATGAAGGGGATGACCTCGCACGAACAGAATGGGGACAGCCCACCCATCAGCGCCGCCAGCACAATCATCCGGGTCTGCGGCCCATCGAAGGCGCGGGCCAGCAGCGTCTCGATCCCGGCGGCCTTGATGTAAGCCACCGCAAGCACCGCAAAGAGCACGAAGGGCAGCGTGTGCAGCAAAGACGTGACAGCAAACTGCGCCGAGGGGATCGCGGCCTCCCGGTCAAACAGGGCGACCGCCAGCAGGACCAATGCGCTTGCGGTGATGGCAGGATCGAGCCGGGGCATGCGGTGGATGGGCAGGGATGTGTCAGCCATGGTCATGCTCCGGATCGCTGCAATCGGCGCAGCACTGGGTCAGAAGAAACTCCGACAACGCCCGCACCTCGGAGTAGGCGGCGGCGGCGCAGATGGTGCTGCGCCCCTGCTTGGTCTGCTGCACAAGGCCAGCGGTGGTCAGAATGCGCAGATGGTGGGTGAGGGTCGACCCGGTCACTCCCGTGCGCTCGCCCAACGCACCGATGGAAAGCCCCCCTGGGCCCGACCGCACCAGCGTCTTGAGAACCGTCAGCCGCTGTTCGGATCCGAGGGCGGCAAATTGCGAGGCAGCCACTTCCAGCGGCATCTCGGACAGGCGGGGGGTGGAATCATTTTTCATTCTTCTAGCATTGTCGAAATAAAACTCTCGGGCAAGCGATATTTCGATAATGCTAGAAATGTCGTGAACACTGGACGACGCCCCCTGCCCCTCCTACCTTTGCCTCATGCAAGAGACCCTGCCAGAGCTGGCGCAGCACCTGAAAGCCTGCCGCCTTTGCCGTGAGCGCTTTGCCGCGACGGCCACGCGCCATCCGCCACGCCCGGTGGTGTGGTTCGCGCCCGGTGCGCGCATCCTCATCGCCAGCCAGGCGCCGGGCATGCGGGCGCACAATGCCGGGCGGCCCTTTGACGACCCGTCGGGCAAGCGGCTGCGGCAGTGGCTTCAGATCGACGACGACACCTTCTGGGACCGCTCCAAGGTGGCGATCATGCCCATGGCCTTCTGCTTTCCGGGCTACGATGCCAAGGGCTCGGACCTGCCGCCGCCACCCATTTGCCGCGCCACCTGGCACGAACGGCTGTTCGCGGCGCTCGGAGAGGTGCGGCTGCGGCTTTACATCGGGGGCTATGCGCACCGCTATCACCTCGGCTCCAAGGTGGGCGTGACCGAAACCGTGCGGGGCTGGCGCGCTCATCTGCCGGACGCTCTGCCCTTGCCTCACCCGTCGTGGCGCAATACGGCTTGGCTCAAACGCAACCCGTGGTTCGAGGATGAGCTGCTGCCCGTCCTGCGCACCCGTGTCCGCGAGGCACTGGAATGACCGAAACGACCCCTCTCGACCTGGCCCACGCCGCCATGGACGCCGCCCCCGACGATGACGCCGCGCGCCTGCGCTTTTACGAGCGGCTTGCGGATGGCGAGCTGTTCCTGCTGCTCACCGAAGAGCCCGAGGGCGACCAGATCTCGCCCGAGATCTTCGAGCTGGCCGATGCCAGTTTCGTGCTGGTCTTCGACCGCGAGGACCGCCTGTCACAGTTCGTAGGCCGCGCCGCGCCCTACGCGGCGCTGTCTGGCCGCGCGGTGGCGAACATGCTGGCGGGACAGGGCATCGGCCTTGCGCTGAACCTCGAGGTGGCACCATCTCAGCTGATGCTGCCGCCCCCGGCGGTGGACTGGCTGGCCGAGACGCTGGGCCACGGCCCGCAGGAGGCCGAGGGCAAGATCGAGGAGGTGCTGCCCCCGCACGGCCTTCCCGAGGTGCTTCTGACGGCGCTGGATGCCAAGCTTGCGACGGCGGCGGGCTTCGCGCGCTGCGCGTGGCTCTCGGGGGTGCGCTACGAGGGTGGCGCCCAGAGCCACCTCCTGGCCTTTGCCGGGACGGTGCCGGGGGCCGAGGACGCGCTCGCGCGGGCGGTGAACGAGGCGCTGGTGTTCTCAGGGATAGAGGCAGGCTCGCTCGACGTGGCCTTCCTGCGCGACAGCGACCCGGTGACGGCGGCGCTCACCCGGGTGGGGCTGCGGTTCGACCTGCCCGAGCCCGAGGTGCCCGAACGGGTGGAGCGGGTCGCGCCGGGCTCGGACCCCGCGAAACCGCCGATCCTACGATAATCGGGGCTCAGGGCTCAGGGCTCAGGGCTCAGGGCTCAGGGCTCAGGGCTCAGGGCTCAGGGCTCAGGGCTCAGGGCTCAGGGCTCAGGGCTCAGGGCTCAGGGCTCAGGGAGCGCAGTCATCAGCAGCTGTCAACGCATCCCTTACCATTCACCGATGGCTTCTGAGGCCCTGAAACGCTGGTCGCTCTCACAACGCGAGCCGCGCATCGCCGGTCCGCGGGATGGCGATGCAGCATCCGAACCTCTCGATTTATGCCGGCCAAGTCCGGAAAACCTCGAAACGATGTGCTGGCTTCACCAGATCGCCAGCCCGGTCGGGCGGGCCGGCGATGCGCGGCGGCTTCGCCTTGATTCCGCGCAGAGGCTTCGCGTTCAAGCGGGGTTTGACCGAGCTTGGGGCCGCGTGCGACAAGGCGGAAAAGCAGTGCCAAGCGCAAAGGCCTCCATGAGGCGAAAAGGGCGGCAGGCTATCGCCCCACCGCCCCTCAAAACCTCATCCCGGCATGGCCGAACCCTCAGCCTCGGATGATCCGGTTCACGTGGCCCATCTTGCGGCCCGCCTTCACCTCGTCCTTGCCGTAGAGATGGATGGCCACATCCGCCTCCGAGGACAGCTCGGGCAGCCGGTCGAGATCGTCTCCGATCAGGTTCTCCATCTGCACGTCGATGTAACGCGCGCCGTCGCCAAGCGGCCAGTCGGCCACGGCGCGAATGTGCTGTTCGAACTGGTCGATGGTGCAGCCGTTCTGCGTCCAGTGCCCCGAGTTGTGCACCCTCGGCGCCACTTCGTTCACCAGTAGACCCTGCGGGGTCACGAACAGCTCGACCCCCATCACGCCCACGTAGTCCAGGGCATTGAGGATCCGTGCCGCCAGCAACACCGCGTCCTGACGCTGCTTGGCCGACAGGCGGGCGGGCACGGTGGTGGTGCGCAGAATACCATCGCGGTGGATGTTCTCGCCGGGATCGAAGCAGGCCACCGAGCCGTCGGCGCTGCGCGCTGCAATCACCGACACCTCGCAGGAGAAGTCCACGAAGCCCTCGAGGATCGCGGGTGCGCCCTTCATCTCGGCCAGCGCCGTCGCCGCCTCCTCGGGGTTCAGGATCCGCACCTGCCCCTTGCCGTCATAGCCGAAGCGCCGGGTCTTGAGGATCGACGGCGTGCCGATCACCTCGATGGCGGCGGCAAGCGTCGCCTCGTCGGTGATGTTGGCGAAGGGCGCGGTCTTGAGGCCGAGGTCGGTGAGGAAGGTCTTTTCCGTCAGCCGGTCCTGCGATACCCGCAGCGCCTCGCGGCCGGGGCGGATCGGGCGGATCTGTTGCAGCAGGTCGAGCGCCTCCGTGGGGATGTTCTCGAACTCGTAAGTGATGACATCAACCGATTCCGCAAAGGCGCGCAGGGCGGCCTCGTCTTCGTAGGCGGCGGTGGTCACCGCGTGGGCGACATGGCCGGCGGGCGGGTTGGCGCCCGGCTCGTAGATGTGGCTGCGCAGGCCAAGGCGGCTTGCCGCGACCGAGAGCATGCGGCCAAGCTGGCCACCGCCGAGAATGCCGATGGTTGCGCCCTGGGGAAGGGGATTGGTCATGGAAAAGCCTCCGCGCGTTGCCTTGGTCGGCTTTTCCCGCGAAACGCCGTCCGCTTCAAGCGAAGATGCACCCAGCAGCGCCCCTGCCCCGGTTTGACAAGCGCCGCAGGTCCAGCCCTGCACGGGTCGGCCCCGCCGGGACGGGCCACTGGCTGGGTTCGACAGGCCGCCGGGCGCGATCCGGAGCCAGGCCAGACCGCCGCCCGGCAGCTTTCCCGGACCGGCGTCCGCAAAGCCGGGCATCAGCCCTGCCTCGCGCCGGACTTGGTCCGGTCTCAGCCCCGCTCGGGCTCTTCAGGAATCGAGGCAGAGAGCGCCTCGCGCCATGCATCCAGCCGCTCGGCAAGGGCTGGGTCCTGCAGCGCCAGGATGCCCGCCGCCATGAGCCCGGCGTTCTTGGCCCCGGCCCCGCCGATTGCCATGGTCGCCACAGGGTAGCCGCGCGGCATCTGGAGGATGGAATAGAGGCTGTCGACCCCCGACAGAGCCTTGGTCTGCACCGGCACGCCGATCACCGGCACACGCGTTTTGGACGCCATCATGCCCGGCAGGTGCGCCGCACCGCCAGCGCCCGCGATGATGGCCTGAAGACCGCGCCCCGCAGCCTCTTTGCCGTAGGCCCAAAGCCGGTCCGGGGTGCGGTGGGCCGAGACGATGCGGGTCTCGTAAGACACGCCAAGCTCGTCGAGCACGTTCGCCGCCTCTTCCATGGTCGGCCAGTCCGACTGGCTGCCCATGATGATCCCGACCTTGATCTGCTCTGCCATGCGCCCGCGCCCCTGCTTTCGTGAAAAAGAAGGCCGCACTATACCGCTGGGCCCGGGCTTGTCCATCAGCCAGTGGTGCCGCCCCCGCCGGGGTGGCGTGGGCACAACAGCGCCCTGCAAAGGAAAACGCCCCGCACCGGCATCCGGGCGGGGCGCTTCATCGGGATGGGTCCGGGTGCCCGGACCAGCGCCTCAGTCGAAATCCGCGGCCGAGTGACGCTCAGGCACGCCCTTGGCACCGGGCACCTCGGTGCGGTTCACCACGCGGCCGCGCTGTACGGCGGGGCGGGCGTCGATGGCCTGCGCCCAGCGTACCACGTTGGTGTAGCTGGCCACGTCGAGGAACTCGGCCGCGTCATAGGCGCGCCCCAGAACGAGGTTGCCGTACCAAGGCCAGATCGCGATATCGGCGATGGTGTACTCGTTCCCGGCGATGAACTCGCGATCCGCAAGCACCTTGTCGAGCAGGTCGAGCTGACGCTTGGTCTCCATGGTGAAGCGGTCGATGGGGTACTGCATCGGATAGGGCGCATAGGCATAGAAATGGCCGAAGCCGCCGCCCAGGTAAGGCGCGCTGCCCATCTGCCAGAACAGCCACGACAGCACCTCGGGGCGATTGCCGGACGTACCAAGGAAGGCGCCGAACGTTTCGGCAAGGTGCAGCAACATGGCACCGGATTCGAACAGGCGCACCGGCGTGTCGCCCGAACGATCCATCAGTGCCGGGATCTTGGAGTTGGGGTTCACCTCGACAAAGCCCGAGCCGAACTGGTCGCCCTCCATGATGTTGATCATCCAGGCATCGTATTCCGCGCCCGCATGGCCTGCGGCCAGAAGCTCCTCGAAGAGGATGGTGACCTTCTGCCCGTTGGGCGTGCCCATGGAGTAAAGCTGGAAGGGATGCTCGCCGACGGGAAGCTCCTTGTCATGGGTTGCGCCGGCGATGGGCCGGTTGGTCGAGGCGAACTTGCCGCCGTTGCCCGGCTCCCATGTCCAGACCTTTGGCGGGGTGTACTCTTCGCTCATCTGATGGCTCCGTCTCATGTGGGTTGAATGGTGATTTGAATGGCAACGTAATGACCGCGTGCGGAATGACCACCCCCCACCCCCTGCGGGCGGCTTGTGCGCCAAAGCACAGACCACGGACCGGGGCGCCAAGCGACGTAGCAGGACGGAGGCGCAGACGCGTGCCGGTGCGCGCAGGGCCAGCCGTGCCTCGTCCACGAAGGCAAGAGCTCGCCGTGGGTGCCTCGGCGCAAGCGTGCAAAGGATGCCGCCCCTCGAACCACTCAGGCGAGCAACGCGATTGGCCTTGCCGCCAATGAAGACAAGGATCTGCCCTGCCCGGCCATTCGAGCCCGTCTGTCGCGGGCAAGCCCCAAGGCTGCCAAGGCGCAGCCCCTCGGCGGCCGGTCAGGCAGTAGGCCTGCAGACCGCTCCCAGTTGAGCCCGCCCATGGCAAGAGTCCCGGCTGCGCCCTATCTAGGGGGAATGACGCAGCTTCCCGCCTCCCTCCAGACCTGGTTCGACAGCCGTGGCTGGCAGATCCACCCGCATCAGCAGGCTATGCTTGACCGCGCGTCGGACGCATGCCTGATGCTTGTCGCTCCCACCGGCGGTGGCAAGACACTGGCGGGTTTCCTGCCCACCCTGGCGGAATTGGCCGATGCCCCGCGCACCGGGCTGCACACGCTCTATATCTCTCCACTCAAGGCGCTGGCGACGGACATCCGGCGCAACCTGCTCATCCCGATCGAGGAGGCGGGCCTGCCGATCCGGGTCGAAGACCGCACCGGTGACACGCCGTCGTCGCGCAAGCGCAGACAGCGCGCGGACCCGCCTCAGATCCTGCTGACCACGCCCGAGTCGCTGGCGCTGCTGACCAGCTACGAAGACGCTCCGCGCATGTTCGAAGGGCTCCAGCGGGTTATCGTCGATGAGATACACGCCCTTGCCGAAAGCAAGCGCGGCGATCAGCTGATGCTGGCGCTGGCGCGGCTCCAGACCATGTGCCCAAACCTGCGCCGGGTGGGACTGTCGGCCACGGTCGAGGATCCCCCTGCCGTCGCCCGCCTTCTTGCCCGTCATCCGGACCCTTGCAAGATCCTGATGGCCGATCCCGGCCCCGAGCCGGACATCTCCATGTTGCAGACGGACGAGGCTCCGCCATGGTCCGGGGGCGGCGCCGCCTACGCCATTCCGGCAGTGCTGGAACAGGTGAGGCAGCACCGCACCACGCTGATCTTCCACAACACGCGGGCACAAGCCGAGATCTTCTTTCACAACCTCTGGCTTGCCAACGAGGATGCGCTGCCCATCGGCATCCACCACGGCAGCCTCGACCGCGCCCAGCGTGAAAAGGTCGAGGCGGCGATGGTGCGCGGCGATCTGCGGGCCATCGTCTGCACCGGCAGCCTCGATCTGGGGATCGACTGGGGCGACGTGGATCTGGTGATCCAGATCGGCGCACCGAAGAACGTCAAGCGGCTGGTGCAGCGTATCGGGCGCGCCAATCACCGCTACAACGCACCCTCGAAGGCGCTGCTGGTGCCCGCCAACCGTTTCGAGGTGGTGGAATGCGTCGCCGCACTTCAGGCCGTGCAGGAGCGCGAGCTTGACGGAGAGCCGCGCGGCCCCGGCCCACGCGACGTGCTGTGCCAGCATATCCTGATCGCCGCCTGCGCCGGGCCGTTTGACGCGGATGCCCTGTTCGAGGAAATGACCAGCGCCGGGGCCTACGCGGGGCTGGCGCGTGAAGACTTCGACGCCTGCCTGAATTTCTGCGCCACGGGGGGATATGCCCTGCGCGCCTATGATCGCTGGCAAAGGCTGCTGCAGCGCCCGGACGGCCTCTGGCAGCTCCGCGATCCGCGCTCGGCGGCACGCATCCGCATGAACATCGGCACAATTCAGGACACCGACACGCTGAAAGTGCGTTGGCGCGGGCGCGGCGGGCAAACCCTGGGCGAGATCGAGGAAGGCTTTGCCGCCAGCCTCACCAAGGGCGACACCTTCCTCATCGGCGGGCAGATCGTGCGCTACGAGGGGCTGCGCGAGATGGTCGTCGAGGTGACCCGCGATGCGGCGAAAAAGCCGAAGATCGCCACCTTCATGGGCACCAAGTTCGCCACCTCGACCCAGTTGTCGCAACGTATCCTGCGCATGTTCGATGCCGGCGACTGGTCCGCCCTGCCGGGCCACACTGCCCAGTGGCTGACCCTGCAGCAGGAGGTCAGCCAACTTCCGCAACCGGGCCGCCTTCTGATCGAAAGTTTCCCCCATGACGGGCGCGAACAACTGGTGGTTTATGGCTTTGCCGGGCGCAACGCGATGCAGACGCTTGGCCTTCTGCTGACCAAGCGCATGGAGGAGGAGGGGCTCGCCCCCATGGGCTTCGTGGCCTCGGATTACGCGGTGCTGATCTGGGGGCTGGACGCGGTAATCAACCCGGCCCCGCTGTTCGATCTGGACCGGCTCGAGGACGGGCTCGAGGGTTGGTTGCAGGGCAACGCGGTGATGAAGCGCACCTTCCGGGCCAGCGCCACCATCGCCGGACTAATCGAACGCAATACCGCCGGCGCGCGCAAGAGCGGGCGGCAGGCGACCATGTCGTCGGACATCCTATATGACACGCTGGTCAAATACGACCCGGGCCACCTGCTGCTGGACATCACCCGCGAGGAGGCCATGCGCGGCCTCGTGGATTTCGCCCGCATCCGCGAGATGTGCGACCGCATCGGGGACCGCATCGACCTCGTGCGGCTGAAACGGGTGTCCCCCCTGTCGGCACCGCTGTTCCTCGAACCCGGGCGGGTGCCGATCAACGGCAGCGCGGACGAGCGGCTTCTCGAAGAGGAGGTCACGCGCTTGCTGGACGAGTCCGGGCTGGCCCGGCTGGGGGAGACGTCGGCCAAGGTAGCAGCTTCCGGCTGACATCCACCTGCCGGAGGGCTCCCTTCTGCTGCCCCGGTCCAGCCTGCCAGCTGGATCGCAGTGGCGCACACGAGTGGCAGGGATCGGGGCCTTCTGCCCCCCTCTTCGAAGAACACATCCCTGCCAGACCTACAGGCAAATGCCCTCGCCACTGCGGTGGGATCATCACTCTGGCCACCGTGAGTGCCGCGCACCGGCATGTTTCGGCATGTCAGCGCTGATGGGTCCAAGCTTTGCCCTTGCCCCAGGGCACTGATACAGGCAAGGAACAGGGCATGAACACCGCCGCTTTCCAGTTTCGTGACGCCGCGCTTGCGGCGCTGCCCTCGGGGGCGCTGCACTGGCCTGCCATGGGGCTGCTGGTGGTGTCGGACCTGCATTTCGGCAAATCCGCACGGCTGTCGGCGGTGGGCGGCGCGGCCCTTCCCCCCTACGAGACGCGCGAGACGCTGCTACGGCTCGAGGCCGACCTTGCCGCCACCGGCGCGGACCGGGTGATCTGCCTTGGTGACAGTTTCGACGCCGCCGGCATCGATGTCGCCCTCCCCGAGGACGATCGGCTGTGGATCCTGCGCCTGCAGGCCGGACGCGACTGGACGTGGATCGAGGGCAACCACGACCCCGGCCCCGTGTCGCTGGGCGGTACCCACCTGGCCGAACTGGCCATCGGCTCGCTGATCTTCCGCCACATCGCCACCCCCGGCCCGGTAGGGGAAGTGTCAGGGCATTACCATCCCAAGGCACGGCTGCGCCTGCGCGGACGGGTGATCTCGCGGCCTTGCTTTCTCGTGGACGAGCGCCGGCTGATCCTGCCTGCCTATGGCGCCTATACCGGCGGTCTGCGCTGCGATCACGCGGCGCTGGCGGGGCTCATGGCCCCGGACGCCCGCGCCATCCTGACCGGGCCGACACCCGTCACCATCCCCATGTCGCGCAGCGCCTAACCGCTTGCCGTGCCGCCCGTAACGTTGCGGCGCGCGGCCCCCGAAGGCTTGCCTGCCGCATCTGAGGCTGCTCTGATCGCAGTATGGACATGGACATTGATTTGGGCGGGCGCATCCGGACGAGCTTTGCCCTGCAGGGCATGATGCGGACATTTGAGGCGCAGATCGTCTCGGTTGCGCCGGGGGGAGGTCTGCCTCAGTGCGCCACTGCGCCCCGAAACCAGCCAACAGCAGGGCTTTGGCCACGCCGCGCTGGCCTTTGGCCTCGGTGACAGCGCGGCAGGCTATGCGGCCCTGACCGTGATGCCCGAGGGGCGCGAGGTGGTGACATCGGAGATGAAAATCCATCTTCTGGCCCCAGCGCGGGGCCTCCGTCTGATTGCGCGAGGGCGCGTGGTTAAACCCGGGCGCAGGCTGGTGATCGTAAGTGCGGATGTCTTCGCCGAAGAGGACGGTGCCGAAACCCACATCGCGCTCCTCACAGGGACGATGGTTCCGGTCTGAACGCAGGTCGTACCAGTCCGCGGGCGTGTCTCCAAAGCCAATGGATCATGTCCGAGGCCACCGACGTCCACTGGCAGTGAATGCCCCGGATGGCCTGATGGTGTGCCGACTTTCCAGCAAGCCACGACCGCATGGCACCGTCAGCGACTGCCCCCTGAACCTATCAGCCCCCGCACCGAGGTGTTGCTCAGCGCCGTGCCAGCCACGCGATGCGCACGAAGGCACGTTCGACCAGCGCCATGGCAGGGGCCCGCTGCCCGGCCGAGCGCAGCGACAGGTCCGTGTCCATGAGCATGCCGAGCCCCATCTCGAGCCGGTCCGCCGACCAGCCTTGAGCCTGCCTCAGCATACGGTCGCGGCGCGGGCCGAAGAGCGGCGGGCGCAGCTTGCCGATCCCCGCCTGCGGCCCGCCCGGCGCCGAGGCCAGCGTGTAGAGCACCCGGAAATGCCGCATCGCCATGATCAGCAGCGTCACCGGGTTCACCCCCTGCCCCGCCAACCGCTGCACCAGCGGGCCGATCTCGGACTGGCGGCCTTCGGCCACCACGTGGAGGATGTCGTCAAGCTCGGCCTCGATCGACGCCGGGGCGCTCAGCGCCACCTCCTCACCGGTCAGGGGGGCGGGATCATCCAGCTTGTAAAGTGCGACCTTCTCCAGCACCTGCCGGAAATCGCCCGGCTCCAGCGCGCGGGCCAGCCCTTCAAGGGCATCCCAAGCCGAGCGATCCACCTGCTCCAGTCCAGCCTTGCGCAGCGCCGCCTCGATCTCGTCCCGGCCCGGCGGGTCGGAGTAGATGCCGATGGCATAGCTGTTGGAATGGGTCTCGAAAAGCTTGCGCAACTTAGACTTGGCGGCAAGCACCCCGGCGGTGGCGATGATCTGGGCATCCCCCTCGCGCCAGTCGTTCAGCGCGGTGGAGATAACGTCGGTCAGCCCGTCGGTCGCCTCTTCGACAAAGGCGACCCGGGGGCCGGGAAAAAAGCCCTGCGACTTGATCGCATCCAGTAGCATCGCCGGATCGCGCCGCAGCTCGGACGCGGGAATGCGGGCAAGGCGCATTTCGGTCTCGCCCTCGGGTCCGATGAGGGCGGCGATGGTCTCCTGCCGGCGGTGCGCGACGCGCATGGCATCCTCCCCAAACAGCAGAATGCCTGCACGGGTCGGGTCGGGCTTGCGAAAGAACGCCTGTGCGTCGCGGCCGGTAAGCTTCATGGGCGGCTCACCTCGGCAGCTTGTCCGCGTCGATCAGCAGCCGGTCGATGACCTGGTCCGCAAGGATCACCATCAGGCGCCGCCGCGCGTCCCGCTCGGCGGTCTGCGTGGCCACGGTGGAGCCGGTGGCAGAATAGCTGGTGAAGGCATCGGTGTAGCCTTCGATCAGCGCGATGTCGCTGCCGACCGGCGAGAGCCGGTAGTTGGCCCGCCCCGTCAGGCGATAGCGTGTGGTCTGGCCATCCGACAGTGACCCCAGCCCCCGGCTGCTGAGTGACCGGTTCACGGTCAGCTCGTAAGGGCCGGTCCCGCGCCCCAGCCGCTCCTCGAACCGCGAGCGGAAATCGTAGTCCGCGCGATTCTCGGGTTCGGCCAGCGCTACAGCGTTCAGCAGCCTGCCGCCGCCGCCCTGCGGTCCATAGACCGGGGTGAAGCCGCAGGCCGAAAGCCCGCCCGAGACCACGAGGGCCCCGAGCGAGAAAAGCACTTGTCTGCGATCAGGCAACGACATTGACGATACGACCCGGCACCACGATGAGTTTCTTCGGTTGGGCGCCATCCAGCGTCCGCACCACAGCATCATGCGCGAGGGCGAGTTTTTCAATCTCTTCCTTGGGCATGTCGCGCGGCACCGTGAGTTCCCCCCGGCGCTTGCCGTTGACCTGGATCGGCATGGTCACCGTGTCCTCGATCATCATCGCCTCGTCGGCCAGCGGCCACGGCGCGTTGGCGACAAGGCCGTCACGGCCCAGCAGTTGCCAGATTTCCTCGGCCAGGTGCGGCGTCATCGGGGCCATCAGCTGCGCCAGTACGGCGGCGACCTCCCGCTTCACGCCCGATCCGGCGCGCGACTTGGTCAGCGCGTTGGTCAGCCCGTACAGCCGCGCGATGGCGGCGTTGAAGCCGAAGCTTTCCACCGCAAGCGTCACGTCATGGATCGCCTTGTGCATCTCGCGCAGCAGCGCCTCGTCCTCGGCGGTGGCGGGAACGTCGGATGCGGCGATCTCGGCGCAGGCACGGTAGACGCGGCCAAGGTGGCGGTTCGCGGCCTCGGCCCCGGCGGCGGTCCATTCCACGTCACGCTCGGGCGGGCTGTCGGACAGCACGAACCAGCGCGCGGTGTCGGCACCGTACTGCTTCACGATGGTGACTGGGTCCACGACGTTGTTCTTGGACTTGGACATCTTGGCCGAGGGGATGACCTCGACCTCGGCGCCGGTGTCCTTGAGGAACGCCTTGCCCTCTTTCAGCTCCACCTCTTCGGGATAGTGATAGGTGGGGCGGCCTTCGGCCTGCGGAGTCTGGTAGATCGCGTGGGTCACCATGCCTTGGGTGAAGAGCGCGCTGAACGGCTCCTTGCTGGTCTCGGGCAAGTGGCCGGTGACATACATCGCCCGCGCGAAGAAGCGCGAATAGAGCAGGTGCAGGATCGCGTGTTCGATGCCGCCGATGTACTGGTCGACGTTCATCCAGTACTTCGCCTCGTCCATGTCCGTGGGGGTGTCCGCACGCGGCGCGGTGAAGCGGGCGTAATACCACGAGCTGTCGACGAACGTGTCCATGGTGTCCGTCTCGCGGCGTGCGGGCGCCCCGCAGGAGGGGCAGGCACAGTCGCGCCACGTCGGGTGACGGTCGAGCGGGTTGCCCGGCACGTCAAAGCTGACGTCCTCGGGCAAGACGACGGGCAGGTTTTCCTTTTTCTCGGGCACCACGCCGCAGGTGTCGCAATGCACCACCGGAATCGGGCAGCCCCAGTAGCGCTGGCGCGACAGGCCCCAGTCCCGCAGGCGGAACTTGGTCACGCCGGTGCCGACCCCGTTGTCCTCGCAGAAGGCCACGGCGGCGTCGATGGCATCTTCCCCGGTCATCGCCTCAGCGCCGGCGAAGGGCTGGAGGTAGCGCACGGTTTCGGGCTTGGGCGGCACGTAGGCCGGGCCGCCGTCCTCGGGCAGGATGAAAGTGCCTTCCTCGCCCATGGCGGGGGCGAAGACGCTGCGCACCGGCAGATCATACTTGCGGGCGAATTCAAGGTCGCGCGGATCATGCGCCGGGCAGCCGAAGATCGCGCCGGTGCCGTAATCCATCAGGATGAAGTTCGCGATGTAGACCGGCAACTCCCACGATGTGTCGAAGGGATGGCGCACGGTAATGCCGGTGTCGAAGCCCAGCTTCTCGGCGGTCTCGATCGCCTCTTCGGTGGTGCCGCCCTTGCGGCATTCGGCGACGAACTCGGCCACCTCGGGGCGCTCGGCCTCGAGCGCGCGGGCCAGCGGATGGTCCGGCGAGATGCCGACGAAGCTCGCGCCCAGCAGGGTATCGGGGCGGGTGGTGTAGACTTCGATCCGGTCGAAGCCTTCCGGGGCCTCGACGGTGGAGAAGGCGAACTGAAGCCCGCGCGACCGGCCGATCCAGTTGGCCTGCATCAGCCGCACCTTGGCGGGCCAGTCATCGAGCGTGTCGAGCGCCTCGAGCAGTTCGCCGGAATAGTCGGAGATCTTGAAGAACCACTGGGTGAGTTCCTTGCGCTCCACCGGCGCGCCCGACCGCCAGCCGCGGCCGTTCTCGACCTGCTCGTTGGCCAGAACGGTCATGTCGACCGGATCCCAGTTCACCACGGCGTTCTTGCGGTAGATCAGCCCGGCATCAAGCATGTCGAGGAACATGGATTGCTGCTGGCCATAATATTCCGGATCGCAGGTGGCGAACATGCGGTCCCAGTCAAAGCCCCAGCCCATGGGCTTCATCTGTTCGATCATCGTGTCGATGTTGGCGTAGGTCCAATCCTTGGGATGGCCCCCCGATGCCATGGCGGCGTTCTCGGCGGGCATGCCGAAAGCATCAAAGCCCATGGGGTGCAGCACGTTGTGCCCGGTCGCCCGCTTGTAGCGCGCCACGAGATCCGACAACGTGTAGTTGCGCACGTGGCCCACGTGGATGCGGCCCGACGGGTAGGGGAACATCGGCAGCACGTAGTATTTCGGACGGCTTTCATCGCGCGTTGCGCTGAAGGTCTGGGCGTCGTCCCAGGCGGCCTGCCATTTCGGCTCGATCTGGGCGGGATCGTATTGCGACATAGGGGTATCCATCCGCGGGTTCGGGTCTCGGTTGGGCGGGTGATAGGCCGAAGGGGCGTCGCGGTCCAGTCCCGGGCCGTGTTCGGGGCCCGGCCTTGGCGACATTTCCGCAACCGAAAGGGGACAATCCGCCCCTTGCCCTTGGCCGCCCTGCCCCGTGCGTGCCAAAAGAAACGGCATCCAACCGTTCGGCGGCCCGTCATGAAGATCCTCTGCATCCACCAGAATTTCCCCGGCCAGTACAAGCATCTTGCCCCGGCCCTTGCCGCCCGGGGCCACGAGGTCGTCGCCCTCACCCCCAAGGTCAAGAAACCCAGCAGCTGGGCCGGGGTGCGCATCCTGCCCTACGCGGTACGCGGCAAGTCGACCAAGGGCATTCACCCGTGGCTGTCGGATTTCGAAACCAAGGTACTGCGCGGCACAAGCTGCTACCGCGCCGCCCTTGCGCTCAAGGACGAAGGTTTCTCTCCTGACGTGATCCTTGCCCACCACGGCTGGGGCGAAAGCCTCTTCCTCAAGGATGTGTGGCCCGACGCGCGGCTTGGTCTTTATTGCGAGCTCTACCACCGGGCGGACCGGCAGTTCACCGGGTTCGACCCGGAATTCCAGCGCATGGCCCCCGAGGCCGACCCGCTGCGCCTGCGGGTGAAGAACCTCAACAACCGCCTGCACGAAGAGGTGATGGATGCGGGCATCTCGCCCACCCGCTTCCAGGCGGAGACTTTCCCCGAACCATGGCAGGATCGCATCACCGTGGCCCATGACGGCATCGACACCGACAAGGTCTGCCCGAACCCCGCGGCCCGGCTCGACCTTCCCGATGGCAGCACCGTCACCCGCGATGACGAGGTCATCACCTTCATCAACCGCAACCTAGAGCCCTACCGAGGCTATCACGTTTTCATGCGCGCCCTGCCCGAGCTGCTGCGCCGCCGCCCCCTTGCGCAGGTGGTGCTCATCGGCGGCGACGAGGTCAGCTACGGCGCCAAGCCCCCCGAGGGCAAAAGCTGGAAGCAGATCTTCATCGACGAAGTGCAGGATCAGATCCCCGCCAGCGGCTGGAAGCGGGTGCATTTCCTCGGCCGGGTGCCTTACGAGCGCTTCCTCGCGATGATGCAGGTCAGCCGGGTGCACGTTTACCTCACCTACCCCTTCGTCCTCAGCTGGTCGCTGCTCGAAGCGATGAGCGCGGAATGCGCCATCGTCGCCAGCGACACCGCGCCGGTGCGCGAGGCACTGACGGAGGAAGACACCGGCGTGCTGACAGATTTCTTCGACGGTGCCGCAATGGTGGAAAAGGTCTGCGATCTGCTCGAGGATCCGGCCCGCCGGGCTCAGCTGGGCACCAATGCCCGCGCCTTCGTCCGGGCGAACTACGACCTTCAGACCGTCTGCCTGCCCCGCCAGCTGGACTGGGTAGAGCGGCTTGCGGCCCTGCAGCCACGCGCGCCCCGCGACTAGCCCGCGTCGCAGGATCCCCCCTTTTCAGGACCAGCCGATCATGACCGGGCTGCCGGACTGGTGCACGGATGAGGCAGGCAGAGAGTGGAGGCAGAGCGCTCTGAAAGCGGCGGTTGGTTCCCGAGGCTCGCTCGGAACGCTGCCGCCAGACCGTACCGCGAACACGCCTCCCCACACCTGCGGCCCGGCACAGCGCCCCTGTCCGCGCAGATCTCGACTATCCAGGCACGGGATCTGTCCAGCGTCTTCCGCCCCACCTTCCCCGATGCGTCAGGCAAGGTCCCGGGCCCCAGGGTGCCCCATGTCACCGCATCAGCGCTTGCGCCGCCCGCCGCTGCTGCGCGAATGGAAGGTCGGCGGGCGTTTCGCCACCCAAGCCAGGAAGCGCTGCATCTCCGGATGCGCCCGCAGCGCCTCGGGCGTGCTCAGATCGCGGGCAAGCTGCGCTTCGGTGAAGGCACGGTGGATCTCGTTGTGGCAGATCTGGTGCAACAGCACCGTCGGCCCGCCCTTGCCGCCCTTCAGCTTGGGGACAAGGTGATGCAGGCTCTGCTTTGCCTCGGGCGGAATCGGGCGCAGGCAAAGCGGGCAGATCGGCAGGTCTTCGGGCATGGGGCACGACCTTGGGGTTTCGCCCCTTGTACGCAGGGGCCTCGCAAGGCAAGACACTGGTATCAAAGCGCCGGTGATCAAGAGGAAACCGCCCTGCCCCCCCTGACCCTCCACACCGACGCGCTGGTCATCGGCGCGGGCCCCGCCGGGCTCATGGCCTCCGAGGCGCTTTTGCAGGCGGGCTGTCGCGTAGTTTTGGCCGAACACAAACCCTCGGTGGCGCGCAAGCTGTTGATGGCGGGCAAGTCGGGCCTCAACATCACGAAGGACGAGCCCTTCGAGGCCTTCCTGAGCCACTACGGCACCGCCGCGCCGCACCTGCGCCCCTACCTAGAGGCGCTGCCTCCCGCGGCGGTCACCGCGTGGGCCGAGGCACTGGGGCAGGAGACTTTCACCGGAAGCACCGGCCGGGTCTTCCCCAAAGCGATGAAGGCCTCGCCGTTGCTGCGTGCGTGGCTGGCGCGGCTGGACGGCATGGATGCGGGTGGCATGGATACGGGCGGCATGGGTGCGGACGGCGGGTCGGGTGAAGACAGCAAGACCGAAGGCAGGAATGCCGAAGAGCGGGCGATCGACCGACGCACCCGCTGGCGCTGGACCGGCTGGAATGGTCCAGCGGCCACCTTCGACATCCCCCAGGGCACCGCGCAGGTGATTGCGAAAACCACCGTCCTTGCACTCGGCGGCGCCAGCTGGGCGCGGCTCGGCTCCGATGGGGACTGGGCACATATCCTCGAGGCAGATGGCATCGCCACCACCCCCTTCGCCCCGTCAAACGCAGGCCTGCTCAAGGCATGGTCCGACCACATGCAGCCTCATTTCGGCGCTCCGCTCAAGGGCATTGGCCTTTCGGCAGGTGCCCTTACCTCGCGCGGCGAGGCGGTGATCTCCGCCCGCGGCCTCGAGGGTGGCGGGCTCTACCCGCTCACCCCCGCGATCCGTGAGGGGCATCCGCTCTTCATCGACCTTGCCCCGGACCTCCCGGAAGACACGCTCGCCGCAAGGCTCAAACGCCGCCGCTCACGCGAGAGCCTGTCGAACCACCTGCGCAAGGCGGCGGGCCTGTCGGCCGCCACCCGCGCCCTGCTGCTGGAATGCGCCCGCCCCCTGCCCAACGACGCCGCGAGCCTTGCCCGGCAGATCAAGCGGCTGGAAGTCTCCCACGACGGTCTGCGCCCGCTGGACGAGGCGATCTCCACCGCCGGCGGCCTGCCCTTCTCCGAACTCGACGACCGGCTCATGCTCCGCGCCCGCCCCGGCACCTACTGCGCCGGGGAAATGCTCGACTGGGAGGCCCCGACGGGCGGCTACCTGCTCACCGCGAGCCTCGCCACCGGCCTCGCGGCAGGCCGCAATGCCGCCGCTTGGGCAAAGGTGCAGCCGGCCTCTTCTTCTCTTTGAAAATACGCCCGCCGGAGGCGTCCCCACCCCTCCAAATGAAAACGGCCGGGGCATCGCACCCCGGCCGCCAATCCTCATGGCACAGCGATCACACCGCCACGGCGCGGCTTTCCTCGAGGTAGATCTCGCGCAAGCGCAGCGACACCGGACCCGGCACACCGTCCCCGATGGTCTCGCCGTCCATGGCCACCACCGGCATCACGAATGCCGAAGCCGAGGTAAAGAACGCCTCATCCGCCGCCTTCACCTCGTCGATGGTAAAGGGACGTTCCTCGACCTTCATCTGCGCCTCGCGGGCAAAGCGCAGGACAGCGGCGCGGGTGATGCCATGCAGGATGTCGGTGCCGAGGTTCCGGGTGATGATGACGCCGTCCTTGACGATATAGGCGTTGTTCGACGTGCCCTCGGTGACGAAACCATCCTCGACCATCCACGCGTCATCGGCACCGGCCTTCTTGGCCATCATCTTGCCCATGGACGGGTAAAGAAGCTGCACCGTCTTGATGTCGCGGCGGCCCCAGCGGATGTCGTCGATGGAGATCACCTTGATGCCGGTCTTCGCCGCCGGGCTGTCCGCCAGCCCCGGCTTGGCCTGGGTGAACAGCACCAGCGTCGGCTCGGTGGTCTCGGGGTCCGGGAAGGCGAAATCCCGGTCGCCGGGGGCACCGCGCGTCACCTGCAGATACACCAGCCCCTCGTCGATGCCGTTGAGCTCCACGAGCTTGCGGTGGATCTCGATCAGATCGTCGAAGGCGGCGGGCTTCTTGATCTCGAGTTCGTTCAGCGACCGCTCGAGCCGCTTCAGGTGGCCGTCGAAGTCGATCAGCTTGCCACCGAGGACCGAGGTCACCTCGTAGACGCCATCCGCCATCAGGAAGGCACGGTCGAAGATCGAGATCTTCGCCTCGTCCTCAGGCAGGTAGTCTCCGTTGACATAAACGGTACGGGTCATGGCCAAAGCTCCTTGGGTTGTGGGGCGGGCTCCGTGGCCGCGCCCCCGCGTGTAACGTGACGGCGCGACAGCGTTAGCCCGCCCGCGCTCCGATGACAAATGCCCATCGCAGCCCTAGATCCGATGGCAGCAACCGGAAAGGCAGACGGATGGCAGATCAAGACAGACTCGGCAGCTGGATCGGCAGCGCCATCGGCGCGGGCATCCCCAAACCGGTGCTCCGGGCCGAGCTCATCGCAGAAGGCTGGACCGACCGCGAGGCGGACGCCGCGCTCGCCGCGTGGTCCGACACCCCCGGCGCCGCCGGCGCAATCCCGCGCCCCGTGCGCAGCACCGCCGCCCGCGACGCGCTGTTCTATGCGCTGCTGTTTATCACCTTCGGCATGGTGTCGGGCCAGGTGCTGGCGCTGCTCTTCGGCCAGATCGATCTGTGGCTCGCCGATCCCACCACCCGCTACATCGGCGGAGCGGGCACCGCGCGCTGGTCGCTTGCAGCCCTGATCGTCTTTGCGCCCACATTCTGGCTGCTTGACCGCGCCGACCGCCGCAGCCTTGTGGAAGATCCCGCACGCAGGCATGGCACCGTGCGACGGTGGCTGTCTTCCATTGCCATTCTCATCGCGGCAATGGTTTTGCTGAGCGATGCGCTCTACGTCATCTTCAGTTACCTCGACGGTGCGCTCTCGTCGCGCTTCATCGCCAAGGCGCTGACAGTGGCGGGCATGGCGGTGCTGGTGCTGGGCTACTTCCGGCAGGACCGGGGCCGCACCCCGGCGACTGCCGCCCTGCTGGGCCTTGCCGCACTGACCGCCGTGCTGACCTTCACCGCCACCGGAGGGCCAGCAAAGGGACGCATGCAGGCCCGCGACCGGGCCCATCTGTCGGATCTCGACACCCTGTCCTACAGTGTGCGCACTTGCCTTGCGGACCGCGCCGACCTGCCGGAAACCTTTGATCCGACTGACTGCGCCCCGAGCGGCGGCACCCTCTCGGCCATGGCCGAAGACGTGCGTTACGAACGGCTGTCGGACACCGAGTTCCGCCTCTGTGTCGAGATCGAGGACCCCGGCAGCCCGCGCCTCGGCAACACCGTCATGGACGGCACCGAAGCCTGCAGGGTCCAGAGCCTCGACTGACATGCCTCACCCCCAGAGCGCCGGGTCCGATGGATGCACCCCGTACTCGTCGAAACGCAGCGGCACCTCGCGGTCCTCCCCGAGCAGCAGCGGGCCATCGAGGTCCACGTAACTTGCGCCCTGCGCCAGCAGGACCGCAGGCGCCATGGCCAGCGACGAGCCCACCATGCAGCCGACGAAGACGCCATAGCCCTCGGCCAGCGCCGCCTCGCGCAGCGCCAGCGCCTCGGTCAGGCCGCCGGTCTTGTCGAGCTTGATGTTGACGATGTCGTACTTGCCCTTGAGCTTCGGCAAGGAGCTGCGGTCATGGGCGCTCTCGTCGGCACAGACAGGCACCGGGCGGTCCATGCCGATCAGCGCCTCGTCGTCACCGGCAGGCAGCGGCTGTTCCACCAGCGCGACGCCAAGGCGCACGAGATGCGGCGCAAGATCGGCGTAAACCTCGGCGCTCCAGCCCTCGTTGGCATCGACGATGATGGTGCTGTCCGGCGCGCCGGCGCGCACGGCCTCGAGCCTCGCCATGTCGTCGGGGGTGCCCAGCTTGATCTTCAACAAGGGGCGAAAGGCATTCTTGGCCGCCTGCGCCTGCATGGCCTCGGGCGTGTCCAGCGAGAGGGTATAGGCGGTAACCTCCGGCCGCGGAGCCGCCATGCCCAGCATCTCCCAGACCCGCTTGCCCGACGCCTTCGCCTCGAGATCCCACAGCGCGCAATCCACCGCGTTGCGGGCCGCCCCGGCGGGCAGGAGGCCCTGAAGCGCCTCGCGGGTGACATCCTCGGGCAGGCCCCGGATCTCGGCCTCGACGCTGTCCAGCGTCTCGTCGTAGCGGGCATAGGGCACGCATTCGCCCCAGCCGGTGACGCCGCCGCGCGTTACCTTCACCGTCAGCACCTTCGCCTCGGTCCTGCTCCCGCGGGAGATGGTGAACACCTGTGCCAGTCGATACGTGTCGCGCGTTACGTCTATCACGAGGACCCTGCCCTTCTTCTCTTTCCAAATACGCACCAGCGGCGGCGCAACACGCACCGCCGCAAGGCAATCTCGCGAACCTGCCAAAAGGCTCAGTAGGCGGCAACCGCCTCCGCAAGCCGCTCGGCGCCGTGGCGGAACGGATCCACCGTGGGCAGGCCCAGCTTGGCCTCGACCTCGGCGCAGTAATCAAGCGCTTCCTGGTCACCCATGTGCTGGGTGTTGATCGACACGCCGATCACCTTGCACTCGGGGTTGGCCACCTGCGCCAGCTGCAGCGCCACGTCGCGCACCGCCTCGAGGGTCGGCAGCTTGTAGCCCGGCAGGCCGCGCATGTGCTCGCGGGTCGGCTCGTGGCACAGGATCAGCGCATCGGGCTGGCCGCCATGCACCAGTGCCATGGTGACACCGGAATAGGACACGTGGAACAGCGAGCCCTGCCCCTCGATGATGTCCCAGTGATCGTCGTCGTTGTCGGGGGTCAGGTACTCGATCGACCCGGCCATGAAATCGGCGATCACCGCATCCAGAGGCACACCGTCGCCGGTGATGAGGATGCCGGTCTGGCCCGTAGCGCGGAAGGTGGATTTCATCCCACGCTCACGCATGCAGGCATCCAGCGCCAGCGCGGTGTACATCTTGCCCACGGAACAGTCGGTGCCCACGGCCAGCAGGCGCTTGCCCTTGCGCGGCTCACCATTGGCGATGGGATACTTGACGTTGGGAATGCGCACGTCCCAAAGGTTCTGGCCGGTGGCCTTGGCCACGGCGGCAAGATCTTCCTCGTCGCGCAGCAGGTTGTGCAGACCCGAGGCAAGGTCAAAGCCCTCTTCCAGTGCCTCGATCAGCACCTTCTTCCAGGTCTGCGAGATCACGCCGCCCCGGTTTGCCACGCCGATCACCAGCGTCTTGGCGCCAGCGGCCTTGGCTTCTGCAAGGGTCATGTCCTGCAGCTTCATGTCGGCCTTGCAGCCGTCAAGGCGCAGCTGGCCCACGCAATTCTCGGGGCGCCAGTCCTTGATCCCCTGGGCAACCTTGGCGGCAAGCGCATCGGGCGCATCGCCGAGGAACAGCAGATAGGGGGTCTCGATCATGGCAGTCTCCTTGTCAGTCACGGGGCCGCTGGCCCTCATTGGTCACGGGGCTGTCGGCCCCTGCTTGTGTCGGGCCGGACGGCCCGTGCCGCGTATGGGGGCCATGGCCCACGCACCGCGGTTTTGACGGACACTAGCGCGGGCGTGATGCAATGCGATGCCGTTTTCGCGGTTGCCGCATGACCCGTTGCGAAGAATCTCCCGCAAGAGAGGCATCTGCACAAATTATTTTCCAACGCTCCCCAAGACCTCATCCCAAGGCCCCTTCACGATCCCCACGGCAGGTGAAGCGCCGCTTGATCTTCACCGCCTGCCCCCCGAGACTCGCGGAACAACCGCAGGGATAAGGCCGCTCATGACCACACCGAAACTTGCCGCCCTCGCCGTGGTCCTCAAGGGGGACCAGGTGCTGCTGGTACGGCGCAGGAACCCGCCCGATGCCGGGCTCTGGGGCTATCCCGGCGGCCATGTGAATTTCGGCGAAACCACCGCCGAGGCCGCCGTGCGCGAGCTTTTCGAGGAAACCGGCGTCATCGCCGCGCCGGTCCGCAGCCTCATGGGCCTCGATACGTTTGCCCGCACCGAGGCAGGCGTGGTCACCCACCATTTCTACCTCGTGGCGGTACAGTGCAGTCATGTCTCGGGCACGCCGCAGGGACAGGATGACGTGTTCGAGGCCGCTTGGCATCCCCAGGAAGACGTCCTGCACGGGCGGCTGCCGCTCAGCCGCGAGGTGGACCGGGTCTTGCACGCGGCGCTCGCCCCAGGCGACGCGCCTCTCTGACCAAGGTCCCATGATGCAGGCGCAGAAAATCCCCTTGCCTCACGCGCGGCAATTTAATAACCAAACTGAAGGGAATAACGAAACATAGTTACGCGCCTATAGCCGTTACAGGAGAAACCATGAGCTTCCGCATCCAGCCCAGCCCCGCCGCCCGTCCGAACCGCTGCCAGCTGTTCGGCCCAGGCTCGCGTCCCGCGATCTTCGAGAAGATGGCCGGCTCGGCGGCGGACGTCATCAACCTCGACCTCGAGGACAGCGTCGCGCCTACCGACAAGGAGAGCGCGCGCGACAACATCATTCAGGCCATCGGCGACATCGACTGGGGCAAGAAGACCCTGTCGGTACGGATCAACGGCCTTGATACCCCCTACTGGTATCGCGACGTGGTGGACCTGCTGGAGAAATCGAGCGACCGGCTCGACCAGATCATGATCCCCAAGGTGGGCTGTGCCGAAGACCTCTATGCCGTGGACGCGCTGGTCACGGCGGTAGAGCGCGCCAAGGGCCGCGCCAAGCCGATCAAGTTCGAAGTGATCATCGAATCTGCCGCCGGTATCGCCCATGTGGAACAGATTGCCGCCGCCTCTCCGCGCCTCGAGGCCATGAGCCTTGGCGCGGCGGATTTCGCCGCCTCCATGGGCATGGCGACCACAGGTATCGGTGGCACGCAGGAAAACTACTACATGCTGCACGAGGGCGCGAAGCACTGGTCCGATCCGTGGCACTGGGCGCAGGCCGCTATCGTCGCCGCCTGCCGGACCCATGGCGTGCTGCCCGTGGACGGCCCCTTCGGCGATTTCTCGGATGACGAAGGCTACCGCGCGCAGGCGCTGCGCTCGGCCACGCTAGGGATGGTGGGCAAATGGGCGATCCACCCCAAGCAGGTGACGCTGGCCAACGAGGTTTTCACCCCGTCCGATAAGGCTGTCTCCGAAGCGCGCGAGATCCTCGACGCCATGGAAGAGGCCAAGGCCAAGGGCGAAGGTGCCACGGTCTACAAGGGCCGCCTCGTGGACCTCGCCTCGATCAAGCAGGCCGAGGTGATCGTGAAGCAGTCCGAGATGATCGCCGGGCACTGACGGCAGCCCCATCCGTGGCAAGGCGCGGGCCCGCCGGTCCGCGCCTTTTTCGTGGCCGGTGCGCAGTGCCGCCGGCGATGCCGCCCGTGTGTCCGTGGTGCTGGTTTCCGCGTCTGGGGTTATCCTTGGCTTGGCTGAACGTGGCCGCGCTGTCCTTGTCGCAAGCTCCCCGGGCTCAGACGTCGCTGCGCGGCATGCGCGGGGTCTGACCTGAGACGATGAGGCCCGGACCGGCCAGACCCTGCTGGTTGGCGGCAAGGCTCGGCGCGAGATCCCCCGTGCCGTACTTGCCTGCGCGATGGCACTCAGCGTGTCTCCGGGCTGCACGCTATAGGCCTCCAGCCGACTGGAGACCGGCAGGATCAGCCGCCCGATGGGGGAGACCCTCCCCCGAACGCCAGACGGGGCGCCGCAAACGGCGCCCCGCTGGATCATTGGCGGCCAAAGGGATCACTCGGCAGGCTTGTGCGCCGCACTGGCCAGCACATGCTCGGCATCCTCATTGATCCCCAGGTTGTCCCCCACCAGATCGCCAGCGGTGGGATCGGCGTATGTGTTCATGTCCATCTGCCCCTCGGTCTTGGCCACAATGGTGGTCACCACCGCGTCGCCAGTGATGTTCACCGCAGTGCGGATCATGTCCATCAGCCGGTCAACTCCGAGGATCAGCGCGATGCCTTCGATGGGCAGGCCCACCTGCGTCAGCACCATGGTCAGCATGACAAGGCCGACGCCCGGCACCCCGGCGGTGCCGATCGAGGCAAGGACCGCCATGGCGATCACGGTGACATAGCCGCCGACCCCCAGGTCGATGCCGTAGACATTGGCCAGGAACACCGTCGCCACGCCCTGCATGATCGCGGTGCCGTCCATGTTGATCGTCGCGCCGAAGGGCACGGTGAAGGACGCCACAGAGTTGTTCACGCCCATGCGCTCGTTCACGCAGCGCAGGGTCACCGGGATGGTGGCGTTGGACGAGGCGGTCGAGAAGGCAAAGATCTGCGCCGGGCGGATCTTCTTCATGAAGATGAACGGGTTCAGCCCCGAGAACAGCTTGAGATACACCATCAGCGTCACGAAGAGGTGCAGGAATAGCGCTCCCACGAGGACAATGACGTAGCTCAGCACCGGGATGAACAGGCCGATGCCCTGTTCCGTGAAGGTCTTGGTGATGAGGCAGAACACACCGATGGGGGCGAAGGCCATGACGATCTGTACGACCTTCATCATCAGCTCGTTCATGAACTCACATGCCTGCACGAAGGGCGTGGACCGTTCGCCCAGCATCAGCGCCGCGACCCCGAGGATGATGGTGTAGAAGATGATCTGCAGCATCTCGCCATTGGTGAAGGCCGCCACGGGGTTGCGCGGCACGATGTTGGCGAAGGTGTCCCACACGCTGGGGGCCTCGCGCGCGGTGACGCCCGAGGTGTCGACCCCGTCCATGACAAAGCCGTTGCCCGGTCCGACCAGCAGCGCGATGATGATCGCCAGCGCGATGGCGGTGCCGGTGGTCAGCAGGTAGAGCCCGAAGCTCTTGCCCCCGACCCGGCCAAGGATGCGGATGTCCCCGATCCCCGCAACGCCGCAGATCAGCGAGAAGAACACCAGCGGCACCACGAGCATCTGCAGCGCGTTGACGAACATCCGCCCGATCATGCCGAACAGGCCGCCCACGATGTGCGTGTTGATGGTCTCGAGTCCCGCCATGTTGAGGATCACCCCCAACACCAGTCCGGCAAGCATCGCGAAGATGATCTTGGTGGTCAGCGACAGTTTACCGTCGCCATCTTGTAGCGCACCCATGGCAGCCTCCATCTTTGGTACACGCCAAGATTGCGCGACTTTCCCGAAAAGCTGGGGGTATTTTTGGCGCAACGGCGGCGTTTCGGCGCCGAATTCGCAGGCACAGCTGCGCGGCAGCCTGAAAATTCACCGCATTTCCCGATGATGCGCACAAGGCACCCTGACGCCGCAATCCGCAGGACGGCCCGGGGAATCGCGCTGGATCACCAGGCCGATGCGCTACGTATTGTGCCTGTCACAGAGCGGCGATATGGCGCTGTTCCTGCTCGATGAAAGGACCAGATCATGACCCAGTTCACGCTCGGGTGGGAAGAATGGCTCGCCCTCCCTGACCTCGGCCTTCCGGCAATCCGTGCCAAGGTGGACACCGGCGCGCGGACCTCGGCGTTACATGCCTTCGCCATCGAACCCTTCGGGACAGCGGACAAGCCCATGGTGCGCTTTGCCATCCACCCCGACCCGTCCGATCCGAATCTCCAGATCATCTGTTCCGCCCCGATGAAGGACCAACGCGAGGTCACCTCGTCCAACGGCGAGACCGAATTGCGCTTTGTCATCGAGACGACGATCACCATGGACGGGCGCAGCTGGCCCATCGAGGTCACGCTGACCGACCGGGGCACCATGGCCTATCGCATGTTGCTGGGCCGCTCGGCGCTGGATGATGACATGCTGGTGAACCCCTCGGCCAGCTTCTGCCAACCCAAACTGTCCTTTGACGCCTACCGCGACATCACCCGGCAGAAGCCTCACCGCCGCGCCCTCCGCCTTGCAGTGCTGACCCGGGAGCCGGACAATTATTCGACCCGCGCACTGATCGCCGCGGCGGAACGGCGCGGCCACGCAATGGAGGTGATCGACACCTCGCGCTGTTACATGAACATCCGTGGCATGGGCGGCGAAGTGCATTACGACGGCCGCCGCCTGCCCCATTACGACGCGGTGATCCCGCGCATCGGCGCCTCGATCACCTCCTACGGCACTGCCGTCGTGCGCCAGTTCGAAGGCATGGGCACCTATTGCCTTGCCGGGTCCGAGGGCATCACCATGTCCCGTGACAAGCTGCACGCCCACCAGGTGCTGGCCCGGGCCCGCATCGGCATGCCCACCACCGCCTTTGCCCGCAGCCCCAAGGATTCGGGCAACCTCATCAGCCTTGTGGGTGGCGCGCCGCTGGTGCTGAAGCTGCTGGAAAGCACGCAAGGCAAGGGCGTGGTGCTGGCCGAAACCCGCAAGGCGGCGGAATCGGTGATCTCGGCCTTCCAGGGGCTGAAGGCAGACTTCCTCGTGCAAAGCTTCGTCAAGGAAGCCGCGGGCGAGGACATCCGTTGCTTCGTGGTGGGCGGCAAGGTGGTGGCGTCGATGCGGCGCAAGGGCAAGCCGGACGATTTCCGCTCCAACCTGCATCAGGGCGGCACGGCCGAAACCGTCCGCATCTCCAAGGCGGAACGCGAGGTGGCGATCCGCGCCGCACGGGTGATGAAGCTCGATGCGGCAGGCGTCGACCTGCTGCGTGGCGAGGACGGGCCGAAGGTGCTCGAGGTGAACAGCTCGCCGGGGCTGGAGGGGATCGAGAAGACCTCTCAGAAGGACATAGCGAGCCTCATCATCGGCCACATCGAAACCAAGGTCGCCCCCCGCGCCCCGCGCAGCCGCGTCCGCAAGCCCGCGGGCTGACCCGCGATGGTGGTGTCGGTCCGAATGGGACCGACACCACCAGCTGACTGCTCCTGCCCTGTTCTGCCCGCCCCTCGGCCCGCCGCCTCAGCGCCGGGCGGCTTGCGGGTGTCGGCCCGGCCTCGATCCCTCACGCCGGACCGATGGCAGCCTGCTGAGTGCCGCAGCTGCGCTCGGAGAGGAGGCCAAGGCATCATGCCTGCCCTGATCCGCAAGGGATCTTCCGGGGCAGTGTCGAAGGCGGGATCGCGGCATCCGTTACGGAAAACGAGCAGGTGATGGCGACAGCCACTCCGTCGGGCCAGTTCCTTGCAGGACGGCAGGGCGGGCAACGGGATGCATGGCACAGGCGTCGGTCTGCACGCAGCGGCATCCCGCGAGGACGGTGTTTTTCAGGCTGACCGGTAGGCGCGGGTCTGACGTCAGAAGAAACTCTGCGGATCGATGTCGATGGCCATGCGCAATTCGCCCTTGAGGCGGAACTGCGCGGCCCATTCGGCCAGCGCCGGTTGCAGCACGGTGCCCTTGGCGGCCTTGACCAAAAGCCGCACCCGGTGACGACCGCGCACCCGCGCGATGGGCGCGGGCGCAGGCCCGTAGACCTGCGCGCCGATGCGCCGCAGCGGCCCGTCCTGCCGCGCCATGGCGTTGCCAAGGTCAAAAACCTCCTGCGATTCGGTTGACGACAAAATGATCCCGGCCAGCCGACCATAGGGGGGCATCCCGGCAACGCGGCGCTCGTCCGCTTCGGCCTTCCAGAACGCCTCTTCGTCGCCGGACAGGATCGCTCGGATCACCGGGTGTTCGGGCTGATAGGTCTGCATCAATGCAACGCCGGGACGTTCCGCCCGCCCTGCTCGGCCCGCCACCTGCCGCATCAGCTGGAAGGTTCGTTCGGCAGCCCGCAGGTCCGAGCCCTGAAGCCCGAGGTCACTGTCGATCACACCCACCAGCGTCAGCTTGGGGAAGTTGTGCCCCTTGGCCACCAGCTGGGTGCCGATGATGATGTCTGCGCCGCCCGTGGCGATCTTGGCGATTTCGTCCTTGAGCGCCCGGGCCGACCCGAACAGGTCCGAGGACAGCACCGCAAGGCGCGCTTCGGGGAAGAGCTCGGCGGCCTCCTCGGCAAGACGTTCGACGCCGGGACCGACGGCGGCCAGCTTGTCCTCGGCATGGCATTCCGGGCAGGCCTCGGGTTTGGGCTGCGTTTCGCCGCACTGGTGGCAGACAAGCCGCCCAAGGAAGCGGTGTTCGACCATGCGCGCATCGCAATGGGGGCAGGCCACCTGGTGCCCGCAGGCCCGGCAGATGGTCACCGGGGCATAGCCGCGCCGGTTGATGAACAGCATTGCCTGTTCGCCCTTTTCGATGCGGGCGCGCACATGAGCGGCCAGCGCGGGCGACACCCATCGGTTCGACGGCAGCTCCTGCCCGCGCATGTCGATGGCCCGCATCTCCGGCATCACCGAGGCACCGAAGCGCGACACGAGGTCGAGCCGTTCGTACTTGCCCGCATCGGCATTCGCCCAGCTTTCAAGCGACGGCGTGGCCGAGGCCAACACCACCCGCGCCTTGGTGATGGACGCGCGCAGAACGGCCATGTCGCGGGCGTTGTAGAACACGCCCTCCTCCTGTTTGTAGGAGGTGTCGTGTTCTTCGTCGACAACGATGAGGCCAAGATCGCGGTAGGGCAGGAACAGCGCCGAACGCGCTCCGACCACCAGCTGCGCCCCGCCTTCCGAGATCTGCCGCCAGACCCGCCGCCGTTCGGTCGAGGTAACGCCGGAATGCCATTCGGCGGGCTTTGCGCCGAACCGTGCCTCGACCCGCGTCAGGAATTCCGAGGTCAGCGCGATCTCGGGCAGCAGCACGAGGCCCTGCCGCCCCTGCGCAAGGCATTCGGCCACCGCTTCGAGGTAGACTTCGGTCTTGCCCGACCCGGTGACGCCCTTAAGCAAGGTCGTGCCATAGCGCCCCGATACCACCCCCGCCCGCAGCGCATCCGCCGCCGTCTGCTGGTCGGGCGCCAGCGCCTTGCCGTCATAGTCGGGATCAAGCCGCGGGAAGGCGGTGTCGCGAGGGGCGTCCTCTTCGCGCACCGCGCCCTGCTTTGCCAGCCCCTTGATAACCGATGGCGTGACGCCGGCAGCCTCGGCCAGTTCCTTCTGGGTCAGGGACAGCCCGCCGAGATCGCGCAGCACCTCGAGCACGCGGCGGCGCGCGTCGGTCATGCGCTCGGGCTCGTCGTCCCCGATGCGGTAGATGCGGCGGGTCGACGGCGCCTCGCCAAGGCCCGGCGCGCGGGTGGCAAGGCGCAGCATGGCGGGCATGGGCGTCAGGGTGTAATCCGCCGCCCGCACGAGGAACTCGCGCAGTTCTTCGCGCATGGGCGCCGCATCGAGCACCCGGATGACGGGACGCACCTTGTTATAGTCGAAATCGCCCTGCCCTGGCCCCCAGACCACGCCCAGCACCTTGCGCGGGCCAAGCGGCACCTCGACATACGCCCCCTCCCAGCAGCCGCCGGCGGGAGCCTTGTAATCGAGGGGGCGGCCCAGCGGCTGGGTGGTCAGTACCGCGACCAGCTGGCCTTCGTCGTAGAACGCATCCATGGCAAGAGATTTTCCGTTTGCCCCGGCGCCGCACCGGGAACTTTAATGGCTCATTCCTGCTTGGGTAAGACACGCGCAGCCGAATGCCAAGCGATGCCGGGAGGGCCCACTGCCATGAAATTCTTCGTAGACACCGCAGATGTGGAATCGATCCGAGACCTCGTGGACGGAGGCTTTGTCGATGGGGTCACAACCACCCCGGAGCTGATCAGCGCCACCGGACGCCCGGTGGACGAGCTGGTTGCCGAGATTTGCGAGGCGGTCGAAGGCCCGGTGTCCGTGGACTTGCAGGCCGGAGATTGCGAAAGCATGGTTGACCAAGGATGCGCTCTGTCGGACGTGGCCCCCAACGTCGCCGTCAAGCTGCCCATGACCTTCGAGGGCCTGCGCGCCTGCAAGGTGCTGACCGGCGCTGGCCGGATGGTCAACGTCACCCTGTGCTTCACCGCCGCGCAGGCGCTGCTGGCCACCAAGGCTGGAGCGACCTTCGTGTCGCCGTTCGTGGGGCGGCTCGAGGACACGGGGCAGGACGGGCTCGGGCTGGTGAAGGAAATCCGCCAGATCTACGACAACTATGGCTACGAGACGCAGATCCTTGCCGCCTCGATCCGCACGGCGGAAAACTTTGCCGCATGCGCGCGTATCGGCATCGACGTGGCGACCGCGCCGCCCGACGTGATCCGCGCCATGATCGCGCACGAGCTTACCGACAAGGCCCTCGCGGATCACGGGCAGGACACCGCGGCAGTGAACATCACCGCCGCCTGAGTTGGCCATCACCCCTCCTGTTCCGAACGGCCTGCCGCGACAACACGCGGCGGGCCGTTTGCCTGTGCACCGGTTCCGGTCAGCGCGGTGGGCACCCCGCAACATGGGCTTAGACACCTTCTATCTTTTTGATATCGCAAAATTCTGGACATGATCGGCTTCTTATTTCCGACCTAGGACGGACCAATTCAGCAGAGGGACCGGCCCCACACGGGGCAGGCATTGGGACGACGATGAGCAAGACGAACGATGATGATTTCGGCGGGGAAGTCATGGCTGTCATGGCACTGGCGGGTGTAGGGCTGGCGGTCGCTCTGATCGGGGCGTTCTTCATCGGCTTCCTGATCCTCGCGGCGGCGGCCGTTCTGTTCTACATCCTGAGGTTCGCCCTCGGGCTCGACCCCAAGTCGATCCGCAAGAAGGAAGGCACCGACGCACTGGCCAACGGGAAGTTCGGGGAACATGTCGCCGAGGCCATGAACAAGGCTTTCGCTGACCGCTACGGAACGGACGCGCCGTACCTCGACTGGCGCGTGACCGATCCGAAGTTCGCCGAAGGGCAGTCGGCCCACGGCTACGTGCTGTGCGGCAGCAGTTACGACGAACTGCTCGGGCGGACCGGGCATTTCTACGGGCTGACGGCCTCCTACCCCAACACCGGGGTCAAGGCGCTAGACCTTGCACTTTACGATGGCGAGGCGGACAATCCGTTCTGGCAGGCCTCATCTGCCTTTGTGGGCAAGCTCTGCGATCAGCTCATCGAGCGCGAGGTCAAGCTGCGCCGCAAGGCCGAGAAGACGCTGGGCAAGGTGCGGCTTCTGGCCGCGTGATTGCGGCAGCGGCTCAGACGTTGGGTTCCCCCTGCAGGCCCAGCAGCTTGCGGAAGCCAGTCCAGTAGCCCGGCAGACGGGGGGCCTCGCGCAGCCCCTCCAGCGCCTCGTCCGCCCAGCGCGGCATCTCGCGGCGCACGAAGTCGCGGCCCCAGGCCAGGTAATGTTCCGCATGTTCCGGGCGCAGCCGGCAGGCCGAGCCCACGAGGCCCACGAGCGTTTCGGGGGGCGAATACCATTCGTCCTGGATGCCGGTGACGCGGCGGCGCATGAAGGGTCCGATGACCCGCATCAGCCGCTTGTCCGAGTAGGTAAGCAGCATGCGCCCCATCTCTTCACGGCTGTAGTGAATCAGCGGCGGGAAGCTGTCATAAAAAATCGCCTCGCCATCCAGCACCGCGAAATTGCGGATCGACGGATGGAAACCGATGCGCGTGTCGAACCGGTCGGCAGCGTTCCAGAACCGGGCGATGACCAGCCCCGCAGCCTCCATCATCTCGAGGGTCGAGGCCAAGCCCTCGGCCTGCATCCGGGGCCGCATGAGCGAGGATTCCGGCAGCGCCTGCTGGATGATGACCGGCACGCGGGCACCGCCCTGCGGCAGCAGGACGAACTGGGTGTCGGGCATCGGCACGCCGGTCGCGATCAGGGCTGCCACGTAATCGTCATGGGCCTGCGCCAGCCGGTCGAGCGCGGCGGCATCGCCGGGGGCGCGGTAGATCTTGATCACCTTGTCGGAAAACGGGCCATCCGCAGGCCGGAACGGCGCGCAGAAATAGCCCATGCGCGACACGGGTTGGCCCTGCGCCGCTTCGTGGGCACGGATGGTCCCGGCAAGGGCTTCAAGGTCGATCTGGGGCGTGTTCTGGGGCATGGGTCGTCTCCTGTCCCGCGGCGGGCGCCGAGGTGTCCTGCCCCGTTTACCCGTTCGACAGGATCTCCGCCACCTCTGCCGTCAGCGCCTCAACCTCGGCGCGGGCCGGGGTCTTGCGCCCTTCGGCAGCGCTGAGCCCATGGCCGAAGGCCTCGGCATAGCCCACGCGGTTGGCCAGCTGGCTGCCCGCGATGCGCGCCTGCATCTGCTGCGCCGCGCCCGCGATCTCGGAGGATAGGCGCGTGCCGGGGCGGGTGCGATTCATCACCATGAGCGCCTCGCGGTCCTCGCGGCGGGCAAGGTCGAGAACGCTTTCCGTGGCCCAGAGGTCGAGATGGCTCATGGAAACCGGCACGATCACGAGGTCTGCCACCCGCAGCGCCGGCCGCAGGTCGCTGTCCGCCTTGGGGGGCGTGTCGATGATGACCACGTCGAACCGGTCCGCCAGCTTGCGGCATTCGTAGGTGATGCCCCATGCCGAAGACGTGGCGAATTCCATGTCCTCGACCCCCTCGGGGTGCTGCTCGAGCCGGGTCATGAACCAGCGCCCCAGGCTGCCCTGCGGGTCGGTGTCGATCAGCGCGACGCTGCGCCCTGCCTGCCGCATGCCGATCGCAAGGTTGGCGGACAGGGTCGTCTTGCCCGACCCGCCCTTCTGCTGCGCCACGGTGATTACCGATCCGGCCATGAACGTCCCCCGATTCCCGTCGGCCCAACGAAAGGACCACGGCCAGCTTCAGGCATTCCCCCGGCCCCGTCCAGCAACTTAACGCAGAGTTAACCAAGGTTTCGGCAAGCTTGCCACAGGAGTGGAGATGGCATGACCAGAATTGTGCAACTGTGTCTCATGGCCGCGCTGACGCTTAGCGGTGGCCCGGCTCAGGCCGGCGCGTGGATGCGCGAGACCAGCAGCTGGTTCGTCAGCACCACCACCCGGCTGGTCTGGCCTAAGGATGTGCCGGCCGCGAAGGCCCGGGCCGATGGGTGGACCTACCACACGATCTACGCCGAGTACGGAGTATCCGAACGGCTGACCCTCGGTGTGGATATCGGTGTGCCGCGCGAGGGCGAGCCCAAGGTCATCGTTTTCATGCGCAAGCCAATCCGCCAGCCTGACACGGGCACTCAGATCGCATGGGATCTCGGGGTCGGGACGATCGCGGGCGATACGGTGATCCGCCCCGGCCTCGGCATCGGGCGCGGGCTGGAAAACGGCTGGCTGAACGCGGATGCCATGGCTGAGATCTCCGTTGGTGAGGCCGGAATGGCGTTCAAGCTGGACCTGACCTATGGCATCAACCTCGCCAGGGATCGCAAGATCGTGCTGCAGGTTCAGAGCAGCAAGACCGCAGAGGACCCATTTTCCGCCACGTTCGCACCCTCGGTCATCTTTCCCCTGACGGACAGCCTTTCCGCCGAAGTCGGCGGCAGCTACGGCTTTCACGAAGACGAGACCATGGGGCTGTTGCTGGGCCTATGGGCAGATTTCTGACCCAGCGCAAACGCAAGGGCCGACCCCGACGGACCGGCCCTGCCGCGTGGTGCCTTGGCCGCCTGTTCAATAGTCCATGCGGATCCGCATGGTGACATCGCCCATGACGGGCTCGGGCCAGACCACGTGAACCCGGTCCCGGTTGCTGCCCTCGAGAGAGGACACGTAAGGCATGGAAGACACCGTCACGTTCGACGTGTTGCGCGGCCGGGACCGGATCACCATGCTTTCGATCTCCTGCGCGCGGCCCTCGAAGGGCAGTCGGTCCTCGGTGTTCACCACCCACGTCTGATTGTGGGCGTTCTGTGAGTGCTTCACCATGAGCGGGTTCGACGCCCCACGGCTGATGTTGAGGTAGGTGTTGCCGTCGAAGAAGATGTCCCGCATCGAACCGAGGTCGAGGGGCGCGAAGCTGTCATCGACGCTTTCAACCCGCGTGATGATCTGCCCCACCGAGCGGAACAGGTTGCCCTGCACGTTCATCCCGTTGATGCGGTGATTGGTGCCGTAGGGCTTGACCACGATAAAGGTGAAATGGTCCGCGACGTTGGAGCACAGGAACACGTTGCCGGTCACCGACAGCCCCGAGAAGCCAAAACCGGACACGAAGTTCGGATCAGGCTCGCGCTCGTTGGTCCACTCGATAAAGCAGTTGTCCACGTAGTTGCCCGAAATGGTGGTGTTCGTCGCCTTGGTGCACAGCACGATGCCGGCGGTGCGGGCGCCGTCGCCGCTGTCCTCACCCTGGAAGAAGTGATTGTTGGCGATCACCCCATTGCCGCCCGACACCACTGCAAAATGACGGAACTGCGAGGCGCGGTTGGACCGGATTTTGACATCGTTGGCGTTGGTATTGAGCGCAATGGACGTGCGGTTCTGGCTGGCCAGCTCCGCCTGCGCGGTAATGAACTGGTTGTTGTCGATCAGCATGCCCTGACAGCCCTCGCCGATCGAGGTGATGCCCCGGTCCAGCGGCTTGTTGAACACGCAGTCACGCACCACGTTCACCGTGCCAGTCGGCGGCAGGATAAGCCCCGAGCACAGCTCGTTGCACTGGAACTCCACGTCCTCGATCTCGAACTTGTCGAGCCGGCTGAAGCCCGACAGGTCCAGCTGGTAGCGGAAGCGGGTGAATGTATAGGCCTGGGTGCCTTCGGCATCATAGAGCGGCTGAGACAGGTTGAGCCGCTGCGCGCCGACGTTGACCGAGGTGACATAGATCTCGCGTCCGACGCCCGCCCCCTGCACGTAACTGCCGACCTCGATGTTGGCGATATTGGACACGCCGGTCAGCTGAAAGCGGTTGCCCGCCGAATAGGTGGCAGTGCTGGTGACGGTCGTGCTGTTCCAGCCGGTCGAGCTTTCGGCGCGCAGCTGGCCGTTGCGCAGCACCCGGCGCTGTGAATAGCTGTCACGGTTGTTCACCACCGCCCGCACGTCGATGGGCCCGGTGATCGACACCCGCCGTCCGCACATGTCGAGACTTTCGTGATCAGAACTGTTCATCAGCGATTGCAGCGCTTTCTTCAGACCCATCTCCTCACTGCCGAACGCGTCGATGTAGGCCGGCAGGTGATAGTCCTTCGTCAGCGACAGGCAGGCACTGTCGGGCATCACGACGGTGCCTTGGAACTCCACATGGCTTTCCATGGTCAGGGTCTGACCAATACGGAAAGTGCCTTCGGAGACCAGCACCTTGCGCCCGTTGGCGGCGGCATCGGCGGCCTCGAACGCGGCGAAATCATCAGCGGTGCCGTCACCGACGGCCCCGTAATCGCGCACGTCCACCACGTTCATCATGTCGCGTAGGAAGTAATTGGTGACATCCTCGATGATGATGTCATCCACCCGTACAATGCCACCATTCGACCCGGTGAGGTCGATGCCGAAATGCCCGAAGGCGGTGGTGCCGCCCCAAACAAGATCGACCCCGTCACGCGCACCGTTGCCGACGATGGCCGACACCTCGACCACCTCGCCGTAGGTGTCGAGCTGGGTAAGCGCGCCGGTGGTCACCAGCCCCGTCACCGCCGAGCCATTGGCCTGCCCCGCCCAGCCCGCGATGCGCACCGACGGCATCAGCCCCGCGATTGCCTTCACCCGCGCGGTGACCTTCAGGTAGACGCCGGGCAACAGCCGCGTATTGCCCATGTAGCGCAGCTTCTGCAGGCTTTCAGTCTTCTGGATCTCGAGGCAGCCGGCGAAATCAGCATCCGCCGGGACATAGGCGGCAGACAGGAGGCTCTCGTAGGTGTCCGATCCCGGCGTTCCGTCCCCGCTCGACCAGACATCGAGCCCGTCCGAGAAGGGGGTGGGCATGAAGACCACGCCATCAGTCACTGCCATGTTCATGTGTTCGATCCTTACGGTTGCTGCGCCCTTGGCCCGGGGCTCACACCCGGGACCAGATCAGGGGCCAGACAACCGGCGGACAACACGCCGCGGACCCCGTGGCAGATTGGGTATCAACGCGGCGTTAAGAGGAATTTGGGCCACCGTGACGATAGAACGGGCGGCGGCGCAACACCGCGCCCCAGGGGGCCGCCAGCGTGAACCGCCTCAAGACAGTCGCCACGACCGCACCCAAGGGCAGCGCGGCGCAACTCTCCGTCATGTCAAGGATCGGCAGGCGGTCAGACCGCCATGTCGGGCAAGGGTGCCGGACGGACGGCGGCAATGCGCCAGGCGCCATCCACCTGCTCCATCAGGTAATCGAGCGCATGTTCCCGCCCCGAAGGGTCGCTGGTGTAGACCCTCTGCCACAGCCGGCCATCGTCCTGAGCAAGATCGCCGAAGGTGACCCGGCCATGATCCCAGACCATGGGATAGCCCTCTTCGACCATCTGGCCAAAGCGCTCGGGGCTGCCGAACATCTGCTGAAGATCGGGGCTGGCGAAGGCAAAGGCGCCGGGAATGTCGCGCGCATCGAACGCGTCCATCTGCTGGCGGATGACATCGCGGATGGCCTCCACTTCCGCGTTGCCCTGGGCTGCCACCGGCCCCGCAAGGCCGATTGCCGTGATCAGTGCAAGAACCGTTCCCCGCATCGCGTTTCCTCCTGAGGGGAAGATAGCGCAATGCGGGGCGCGGTCAAAATCAGCCCAGCTTGCCCGCGAGGCCGTCTTCGATCAGGGTCACCGTCTCGGGCACGCCGTAAAGCGCCACGAACCCGCCAAAGCGCGGCCCCTGGCTCTGGCCAAGCAGCACCTCGTAGAGCGCCTGGAACCATTCACGCAGGTTTTCGAACCCGTGATCCTTGCCGACCGCGAAGACCACCGTCTGAAGCGCCTCGTCGTCCGCCGCGCCGTCGTAATCACGGAAGCGCTGCGCAAGGTCTTCCATCGCCGCCCGCTCCTGATCGGTGGGGGCGCGGAAGTCCTTGGTGGGTTTCACCTTGTCGTTGTAGTAGCGCACCGCGAAGCCTGCGGCCTGATCCATGTCGGGGTTGCTTTGCGGCGTCGCCTCGGGGGCATAGCGCTTGATGAAGCCCCACATGGTCTCCTTGTCCTCGGCCCCGGCAGCGGAGGCGAGGTTGAGCAACATGGAGAACGGCACCAGCATCTTCGATTCCGGCACGTCGCCGCCATGGATGTGCCACACCGGATTGGCCAGCTGGCCCTTGGCGTCCTGATCCGGGAAGGCGCGCAGCTGCTGGTGGTATTCGTCCACCGCCTTGGGAATGACCGCCGCCCAGAGGCGCTTGGCGGTCTTGGGCTTCTGGTACATGAAATACGACAGCGATTCCGAGCTGGCATAGCTGAGCCATTCGTCGACGCTGATGCCGTTGCCGAGCGACTTCGAGATCTTCTGCCCCTTGTCGTCGAGGAAAAGCTCGTAGGTGAAATGCTCGGGCGGGCGCACACCAAGGGTCCGGCAGATGCCGTCGTAGATCGGCGTATTGGTGCTGTGATCCTTGCCGTACATCTCGAAATCGACGCCAAGCGCGGCCCAGCGGGCGCCGAAGTCCGGCTTCCACTGCAGCTTCACGTTGCCCCCGGTGACCGGCAGGGTGATTTCCTGACCATCGTCATCGTCGAAGGTGATCGTGCCGTTTGCCGCATCCACATGCTTCATCGGCACATAGAGCACCCGGCCGGTCTCAGGGTGGACTGGCAGGAAGATCGAATAGGTCGCCGCCCGCTCATCACGCAGCGATTTCAGCATGATGGCCATCAGGTCATCGTATTTCTCGACGCAGCGCAGCAGGATCTCGTCGAACTTGCCGGACTTGTAGAAATCCGTGGCAGAGTAGAACTCGTACTGGAAGCCGAAGGTGTCGAGGAACCGGCGGAGCATCGCGTTGTTGTGATGGCCAAAGCTCTCGTGGGTTTCGAACGGGTCGGGAACCGAGGTCAGAGGACGCTGCAGGTTGGCCTGCAGAAGCTCTTGGTTCGGCACGTTCTCGGGCACCTTGCGCATACCGTCCATATCGTCCGAAAAGCAGATCAGACGGGTCGGGATGTCCGAGATGATCTCGAAGGCACGGCGGATCATCGTGGTGCGCGCCACCTCGCCGAAGGTACCGATATGCGGCAGGCCCGACGGCCCATAGCCCGTCTCGAACAGGACATGGCCCTTCTCAGGTGCCTTCTTCTCGTAGCGTTTCAGGATGCGGCGGGCCTCTTCAAAGGGCCAGGCCTTCGAGCTCATTGCGGCTTCGCGCAGATCGGACATCCGAAACTCTCCATATGTCGCGGGGTGTGGTAAGATTGGTCGTAGAAACAGACCTGCCCCGCGCGAGCGCAGGGCAGACAGGCTTGCGTCCTATTGCAGACGGGGCCTCGGGTCAATAAATGGAAATCAAAGGAATGACGCAGGAAGATCCGAAGTGAACGACGCCTCCACGCATCCCATGACCCCGCAGGATTGCCTTGTCGCAACCATGATCGCGGTTTCGGTATCCGACCAGAACATCCGCACCGCCGAGCTGGTCAAGATCGAAAGCTCGGTCAACATGCTGCCGGTCTTCGCGGAATATGACATTGATCGCATTCGCGTCATGTCCGAGATGGTCTTTGAACTCTTCGAACAGGAAGACGGGCTCGATGCCCTGTTCGGCCTGATCCGTGACAACCTCCCCGAACGTCTCTACGAGACGGCCTATGCGCTGGCCTGCGACGTGGCTGCCGCAGACGGCACCCTGCGCGAGACAGAACTGCGCCTGCTCGAGGAAATCCGCTACGAGCTGGACCTCGACCGGCTGCATGCCGCGGCCATCGAACGCGGCGCAAGGGCTCGCCACCTGTCGGCCTGAGGGCCGACGGGAACGTCCCCGCGGCCGCCTTGCTGTCAGGGCTGCCCGTCATCGACGCGACTCCAGAAGCCGCGCCGATACGATAGCCGTATCAAGCCGTGGCCAGCCGCCCCCAGCGTTCGATCAGCGTCTGCTGCAGCGTTTTGGCTCGACGGTTCCATACCGCCCCGCCTTCGGGGCGCTCACGCTCGTCGCGGCTGAGCGCATTGCGGCGGGGCATGTCGGCGGTGAAGATCGCGAACACCAGCTCGCCCCCTTCGGGCAGGTCGGCAAAGCCCGACAGACCACTGACGAAATTGAGCGTGCCGGTCTTGGCATTCACGTCGATCGGGTGGTTCTCGAGAATGCGGCGCTGGCTGTCGCGCATGGGGAAGGGCTTCATCAGGGACTTGATGCCCACCTGCGCGTTCAGCTGGTAGAGCGCGCGGGCCATGTCTGCCGGGGCAATGCGGCTGTCCGGCCCCAGCCCCGAGTGATCCAGCAGATCCACGCGCGCGCCGCCGAATTCCTCGCGGACCCAGGCGCTCATGGCCTGCCCCGACTGTTTCATCGACCGCACGCTGCCCAGCCGCCGCAAGGTCGCGGTCATGCCGACGCATTCCGCCGTGAGGTTGTTGGACCACTTGAGCATGTCGCGCAGAAGGATGCGCAGCGGTTGGCTCTGCCAGCTTGCCAGCGTGGTACCGCCCGGGGCCCGGGCCACCATCACTGGCTGAGGCAGGGAGATGCCTTGCCCAGCGGCGACGGCGCGGAACACCTCGCCGGCGTAGAGGTCGGGCTTGCGCACCGGCAGCCAGCGGCTCCCGCGGCCACCCAGTGCGCCGCTGGCCACGGTCCATTCGTCCCGTCCGCCCGCATCGCGGTAGGTGTAGACCGGGCTGCTGCGGCTGGCCACAGTCATGTGCGCCATCGACACCGCAGGGCGCAGCCGGTCTGACCGGCCGTCCATGGTCACGTCATAGCCATTGCCGCCCCGGCTCCAGCCGAAATGCACGCGGTTGTAGTTGAGGTTGAGCCCCGACACCGCAGGGCTGTAACCCACGTGGTCGGGCTGGCCCGCGTCGATGGTGCGCTCGTAGGGCAACGCCGTGCCGCAGACGAGGAACCGCCCATTGACGCCGGTGACGCCTCGGCCCTTCAGATCGGCCACCAGCGCCGCGAGGTCATCGGTGCCCAGCGTCGGATCACCGCTGCCCAGCAGCAGCAGATCCCCCTGCACCGTACCGCCCGACACCGGGCCGGTGGCGATGACGCGGGTGTCATAGCGGAAGTCGGCCCCGAGGGTGCTGAGCGCGTAGGAGGCGGTCAGCGCCTTGGCGCAGCTCGCCGGCGGCATGCCCTGCGTGCCGTCGTGATGCTCCAGTAGCTGCCCGGTGCGGGCGTTCATCACCGCGTAAGCGACTTCTCCGGTGAGGCCGGAGGCAGCGATCACCTGCGCGGGAGTGCCAAGCGCCTTGAGGCGCAGATCATCCGCCCGGACAGCCGGGCGCAGTGAGGTTTCGGGCGCCGTGGCGCAGGCAGGGGTGGCAAGGGCAAAGCCTGCGGCACCTGCGGATGTCAGAAATCGGCGTCGGGAAAGGGAGTGCATCATGCGCGCGATCTAATCGCAGCGAAAACGATCCGGCAAGCGGGTGAGTCGTCGGCGCCGTTCACTTTTTTCTTGCCTTGGCGACATGTGCCCCGGCGCTATGTCCAGCGGCCCTCAGCTCGGTTGAGCTGAGGTTCACCATGGGCAGGTTCACGAGGCACCACGCCGGCGCCGGGCTGCGGGCCAGCAGCCCCGCCGCCGTCCCCGGCAGCCGCGCCTTGCGATAGACCCCCGCCGCGACCGACGCCCGCGCCGCCATGCGCAGGCCGGGCCGCGCGAGCACACCCACGGGCATGCTGTCCATGATCGTCCGCCAGTGATCCCAACGGTGGATCTGCGCAAGGTTGTCCGCCCCCATCAGCCAGACGAAGTTCACCGCCGGAAAGCTGCGCCGCAACTCGGCCAGCGTGTCGGCGGTGTAGCGAGTTCCGGCAAGCCGTTCGAAATCCGACAAAATGATACGTGGATGATCCACCAGCGCCCGCGCCGCCAGCATCCGGTCATCGAGCGGTGCCGGCCCCCGCGCCTTCAACGGATTGCCCGGGCTAACCAGCCAGATCACCCGGTCGAGCCGAAACCGCCGCAGTGCCTCGAGCGTGATGCGCAGATGCCCCGCGTGCGGCGGATCGAAGGATCCACCCAGCAGGCCCACCCTCATGCCGGGGGTCAGGCGGAACCCGGTCTCGTAAGCATTCCAGCGCATTTTGCCCTATCCGGATGGGAAGTTCCGCCAATGACACTGGAACGACAGGGGGATTCAACCACAAACCGCCCCTTGCGGCGCAGCAGCGCCGGGGGCTTTGCATTCCTGCGACGGGGTGCGATACACGGGCGCAAATCGAATTGACGCGCAACGTCACCGGAGGACCGCATGGCCAGCTATCAGTACGTGTACCACATGGACGGGGTGTCCAAGACCTATCCCGGTGGCAAGAAATGCTTTGAGAACATCAAGCTCAGTTTCCTGCCCGGCGTCAAGATCGGCGTCGTCGGCGTCAACGGCGCCGGTAAGTCGACCCTGATGCGAATCATGGCGGGCACCGACAAGGACTTCAGCGGCGAAGCTTGGGCCGCAGAAGGTGCCAAGGTCGGCTACCTGCCGCAGGAGCCCTACCTCGACCCCGCGCTCACCGCGCGCGAAAACGTGATGCTGGGCGTTGCCGCCAAGCAGGCCAAGCTCGAGAAGTACAACGAGCTGGCAATGAACTACTCGGACGAAACCGCCGACGAGATGGCGCGCCTTCAGGACGAAATCGACGCCGAGAACCTGTGGGATCTCGACAGCCAGATCGACGTCGCCATGGAAGCCCTGCGCTGCCCGGCGGACGACGCGGACGTCACCACCCTGTCGGGCGGTGAACGCCGCCGCCTCGCGCTGTGCAAGCTGCTGCTTGAAGCGCCGGACATGCTGCTGCTCGACGAACCGACCAACCACCTCGACGCCGAGACGATCGCGTGGCTGCAGAACCACCTGATCGAGTACAAGGGCACGATCCTGATCGTCACCCACGACCGTTACTTCCTCGACGCGATCACCGGCTGGATCCTCGAACTCGACCGTGGCCGCGGCATTCCCTACGAGGGCAACTATTCCAGCTGGCTGGAACAGAAGGCCAAGCGCCAGCTGCAGGAAGCCCGCGAGGACAAGGCCAAGCAGAAGACGCTGGAACGCGAACTCGAATGGATGCGCCAGGGCGCCAAGGCCCGTCAGGCCAAGTCCAAGGCCCGTATCCAATCCTATGAGAAGCTGGCGGACCAGTCGGTGCGCGAACGCGTCGGCAAGGCCCAGATCGTCATCCCCAACGGCGAACGCCTCGGTGCCAAGGTGCTCGAGCTCGAGGGCGTCAAGAAGGCCATGGGCGACAAGCTTCTGATCGAGGACCTGTCCTTCAGCCTTCCGCCGGGCGGCATCATCGGCGTCATCGGCCCGAACGGCGCCGGCAAGTCGACCCTGTTCAAGATGATCACCGGTCAGGAACAGCCCGACGAGGGTACGATCACGCTCGGCGACACCGTGGACCTGAGCTATGTCGACCAGTCACGCGACGATCTCGAACCCGATGCCAATGTCTGGGAAGCGATCTCGGGCGGCGCCGAAGTCATCAAGCTGGGCGATGCCGAGATCAACTCGCGTGCCTATTGCGGGGCGTTCAACTTCAAGGGCAGCGACCAGCAAAAGAAAGTTGGCCTGCTTTCGGGCGGTGAACGCAACCGCGTGCACATGGCGCGCCTGCTGAAGTCTGGCGGCAACGTCATCCTGCTCGACGAACCGACGAACGACCTCGACGTGGAAACCCTGCGGGCGCTCGAAGATGCGCTGGTCGATTTCGCTGGCTGTGCCGTGGTCATTTCGCACGACCGCTTTTTCCTCGACCGGATCTGTACCCACATCCTCGCCTTCGAAGGCGACGCGCATGTGGAATGGTTCGAAGGCAACTTCGAGGATTACGAGGAAGACAAGAAACGTCGCCTCGGACCCGACGCGGTCGAACCCAAGCGCGTGAAGTTCAAAAAGTTCACCCGCTGATCAATACAAGAAGGGGCGCCACCGGGCGCCCCTTCTTCATTTCTTCGGGTCCGATGGCCCCGGCTCAGAACGCCTTGCGCAAGGAGCGAATCGCCTTGGCGGCGATCTGCCCTTCGGCGCTCCGGCCGCGATGTATCTTCTTGGAGCGGATCGGGCGGTTGCGGGTGGGCATGCCGGTAGCGGTGGTGCGACGGGCACCCGACTTGCTGCGGGCATAGGCCGAAAGAGCCTGTTTCGCGATGCGTTGGATCGACATATCTGGTCCTCCTTCTGGTACGTCGTGTCGTTGAGCATCAAACGCCCCATACGCGCACCCCGTTCCCTCCAGTGTCGCGCCGCTTGCGCGACTCAGGTGTTTCTGGCAATATTCCGCGTAGCTACTCTCTATCCGACCTGTTGCTTTACCGGCCCCTGTCGAGACTAGACGACGACGCCGGGCTGCCGCAGTTCCGCGGGCAGCGCATACAGGAAGGGGAATTATCCCATGGCAACTGGCACCGTGAAGTGGTTCAACACCACCAAGGGCTACGGCTTTATCGCACCCGAAGGCGGCAGCAAGGACGTGTTCGTGCACATCTCTGCAGTGGAACGTTCGGGCCTTCAGGGCCTGCAGGACAACCAAAAGGTGTCCTACGAGCTTCAGGCTGGCCGTGACGGCCGCGAAAGCGCGATCAACATCGAACTGCTCTGATCGCAATTACGCGATCCGAAAGGTTCATGAGATTTTGAAAGGCGCGCCTACGGGGGCGCCTTTTGCATTTGTCGGCCCCTGCTATGCAAACAGCCGCCAGCCCGCATACCATCGGGTCAGCGTTGTGATCGCGCAGGCGGCAGAAAAGACCCATGCCAGCACCGGAAAGGCTGCCGGAAAGACGCAGATCAGCACGAAAAGCGCGATGGTCTCGGTCCCCTCGGTCAACCCTCCGAGGTAGAAGATGCCCTTCGTGGGGTACTCCGCCGCCGTGAGGCCCCGCCGTTCTGCGATGACTGAAAAGGCAAGGAAGGACGATCCGGTGCCGACAAAGCTCGCCACCAGCGCCAGCGCGGGCAGCGCGTTTGCCCCCGGATCCGCGAGGGCAAAGCCAACCGGAAACAGCGCGTAGAACATGAAATCGAGCGCGATATCGAGGAACGCGCCCCGGTCCGTTGGCCCCGCACGCCGAGCGATCTCGCCGTCGAGGCCGTCGGCCAGCCGGTTCGCCAGCAGTCCGAGCAGCGCCAGCCAAAATGCCCCGCAGGCCGCTGCCACCACTGCCCCGAGGCCCAGCCCGAAGCCGGTCAGCGTCACGACGTCCGCACCCACCCCGGCGCGGTGCAGCGCAGCGCCCAGTGGCCTCAGCAGCCGCTTCTGCAGCGGCAGGATCCTTGCGTCGAACATGCGCGCCCCCGTATACGATAGCCCCTGATGACCCAAGGCGGCTTGCCAGCGCAAGCCTGATCCCGGACAGTGCGCCCATGACCGACACCGCCTCCCGTCCAGACACGCGCCTGCGCCTGCGCATTCTCTTCGGCACCAGTGCCATGCTCGGCCCCGGCAAGGCCGACCTGCTCGAGCATATCAGCGAGACCGGCTCCATCGCTGCCGCCGGGCGCGCCATGTCCATGAGCTACAAGCGCGCCTGGAGCCTCGTGGAAGAGATGAACGCCGCCTTTCGCGCCCCGCTGGTCGAGCGATCACGGGGCGGCAGAAAGGGCGGCGGGGCCTACCTTTCGGAAACTGGTGAACAGGTGCTTGCCCTCTACCGCGCCGCCGAAGCCGCCGCCGCAAGCGCCGGGGCCGAGCATATCGACGGGCTGCGTGCCCTGCTCAGCGATGCGGCGAACGTGCCTGAGGGGCACTGAGGCAGGCACCCGGGCGCACGCGCGCACCAGAGTGGACCACATCCGATGATCGAACGCGCCGCCTGGCATCGATATATTCCGTCAGAAATAACGCTTGTGCCGGAGCGCCCGTCGTGGCGATATATTCAGCGAAACATATTGCTACCCTCCTGCCCGGAAAGCCGTCCCCATGCTTCGCTCCGTCTGCCTTGCCGCTGCGCTGGTGCTGCCCCTTGCAGCCCATGCCGAAACCGTCGTCGTCTTTGCTGCGGCCAGCCTGAAAAATGCCATGGATGACATCGCGGCCTCCTACACCGAGGAAACCGGAAAAGAAGCCGCCGTGTCGTTCGCCGGCTCATCCGTGCTGGCGCGGCAGATTCAGGCGGGCGCACCGGCGGACGTGTTCATCTCGGCCAATACCAGCTGGATGGACGCCCTGCAGGACGACGGCGTTCTCGTGGACGGTAGCCGCAGCGACCTGCTCGGCAATTCTATTGTGCTGATCGCCCATGGCGAGGCCAAGCCGGTGACCATCTCGGAAAACCTGCCGCTGCCGGACATGCTCGGCGATGACCGCCTTGCCATGGCGCTGGTAGACGGCGTGCCCGCCGGGGTCTACGGCAAGGCGGCGCTCGAAAGCCTTGGCCTTTGGGACGCGGTATCGCCCCAGGTGGCGCAGGCGGACAACGTGCGCGCGGCGCTGGCCCTCGTGGCCACGGGCGAAGCGCCCTATGGCATCGTCTATGCCACCGACGCCGTCGCCGAGGATGACGTGACCCCCATCGGCACCTTCCCCGAGGACAGCCACGATCCAATCATCTACCCCGCCGCACGGACCACCTTCGGCGGCAGCGACGCAGGCCAGCAGTTCCTCGACTACCTCAAGGGGCCGGTTGCGCGCGAGGCCTTTGAACGGCAAGGTTTCACCGTCCTGTCAGAGTGATCCCCAGCATGCAGTTTCTGTCCCCGGAGGAATGGCAGGCCGTCGCGCTGTCGCTGCGCGTGGCCCTGTGGGCGACGGTTCTGTCGCTGCCCCCGGGGATCTTCGTGGCCTTCGCGCTGGCCCGCTGGGAGTTCCCCGGCAAGCAGCTGCTGAACGGCCTTGTCCACCTGCCGCTGATCCTGCCGCCCGTGGTCACCGGCTACTTGCTGCTGCTGACCTTCGGCACGCGCGGGCCGGTGGGCGCCCCGCTGGCCGAGCTGGGCATCGTCTTCGCCTTCCGCTGGACCGGCGCTGCGCTGGCCGCCGCCATCATGGGCTTTCCCCTGCTGGTCCGCGCCATTCGCCTGTCGATCGAGGCGGTCGACCCGCGCCTTGAACAGGCAGCGGGCACGCTCGGCGCATCCCGGCTCTGGGTCTTCGGCACGGTGACTCTGCCGCTGATCCTGCCGGGGATCCTTGCGGGGGCGATCCTTGCCTTTGCCAAGGCCATGGGCGAATTCGGCGCGACGATCACCTTCGTGTCCAACATCCCCGGCGAAACCCGCACCCTGCCCTCGGCCATCTACGCCTTCCTGCAGGTGCCGGGGGGCGAGGCGTCGGCGCTGCGCCTCGTTGCCGTGTCCGTGGTCATCGCCATGGCGGCTCTGCTGCTGTCCGAGGTGCTGTCCCGGCGCATCGCGGCCCGGGTGGGCGGCGCATGAGCCTGTCCGTCGACATCCGCCACCGCCTTGGTGACTTCAGCCTCGATGCGCAATTCGAGGCGCCGCAGGGTGTGAGCGTGCTCTTTGGCCGATCAGGTTCGGGCAAGAGCACCATCGTCAACGCCGTCGCCGGCCTTCTGCGCCCGGACGCAGGACGCATTGCCTTGGGGGACGTCCCGCTTTTTGACGCGGACAAACGCCTGCATGTCCCGCTACATCGCCGCAGGCTGGGCTACATCTTTCAGGATGCGCGGCTGTTTCCCCATCTCACCGTGCGGCAGAACCTGGCGTATGGCCGTTTCTTCGCCCCCAAGGCCGAATCCGGCGCAAGCTTCGACCACGTGACCGAGATGCTGGGCCTCGGGCACCTCCTGTCCCGCCGCCCAGCCACCCTGTCTGGGGGCGAGCGCCAGCGCACCGCCATAGGGCGGGCGCTTCTGGCGAAACCACGGCTGCTGCTGGCGGACGAGCCGCTCGCCGCGCTCGATGCCGAGCGCAAGGCCGAGATCCTCCCCTATTTTGAACGCCTGCGGGACGAAGCGGACGTACCGATCCTCTACGTCAGCCACGCCCCATCGGAGGTGGCGCGCCTTGCCACCTCGGTCATTGCGATCCGCAACGGCAGGGTCGTGCGGCAAGGCCCCGCCTCCGTCATCCTCAGCGATCCCGCCGTCACCCCCCTTGGCCCCCGCGCCGCTGGCGCGATGATCGAGACAACCCTGCTGAACCAGCATCCCGATGGTCTGTCGGAGTTGCAGGCCGGGGCCTTGCGCCTTCTGGTGCCGCGCGTAGACCGCCCCGCCGGCGCGCCGGTCCGCGTGCATATCGAAGCGCAGGACGTGATGATCGCCCTCACCCGCCCCGAGGGGATCTCGGCCCTCAACGTGCTGCCCGTCATCGTGCGCGGCATCCGAATGGGCAACGGGCCCGGCGCGCTGGTGCAGCTGGACGCCAACGGAGCGCTGCTGCTGGCGAGGATCACCCGTCGGTCCGTGGGCGCCCTCGGGCTGGCGGAGGGCATGCAGGTGCATGCGGTCCTCAAGGCTGTCTCGGTCAGCCGGCAAAGCGTCGAGGGCACCGCCTGACCCCGCTCACGTTTCTGCAACTGCACGGAACAGCATCCAGTCGCAAATCGTTAGAAAACGTCCACTTGGACGTCACACTCCCGATACAACCAGCCCTCATGAAGGCGGGCAAGCGAACATGGAAGTTGGGCCATATGTCTGCACCTGCCGCCTGCAGCGCGCCAAGGGGTTCCCTGCGAAGCCTGTTTCTCTCCGACCTTCACCTCGGTGCCCGCGCCAGTCGCCCCCGGCAGATCCTTGAGTTCCTGTCGGGTGTCGAGGCCGAGACGATCTACCTGGTCGGTGACATTTTCGACCTGTGGCACGGCGGCCGCGTGTTCTGGTCCGACGCGCACGAGGCGGTGTTGGCCAACCTGCGCGCCCGCAAGCGCGACGGAGCACGCATCATCTACCTGCCCGGCAACCACGATTGCGCCATGCGCGCGCCCGACGCGGCAATCGAAGGCTGGGAGCTGCGCGAGGCGGTGATCCACCGCGCCGCCGATGGCCGCCGCATGCTGGTGCTGCACGGCGACCAGTGCGACCCACGCTTCCTGCGCTGGCATTTCATGACCCGCCTCGGCAGCCGGCTTGATGCCATCCTCAGGCAGGCGGACGACTGGCAGCGTGCCCGCGGTGGGCTCGCCCGCGACCATGCTTCCCATGCCCAGCGCATCATCACCGGGGCCAACCACGTGCTTGCCATGGGCGACCGGTTCGAACGCCGCCTGCTGAAACTTGCCCGCGCGTCGGGAGCCATGGGGGTGATCTGCGGCCATTCCCACAAGCCCGCGCTGCGCAGCCACGACGGGCTGCTCTATGCCAATTGCGGTGACTGGATCGACAGCCTCACCGCCCTGACCGAGGACAGCCACGGCCAGTTCGATCTGGTCGAGTTCCTTCCCGAGATCCGTCCAGAGGCCCGCCCTCAAGCGCGTCCGTCTGAGGCGCCACTGCCCACGCCCCTGCCCCGCCCCACCCCCGGCGGGCCGCTTTCCGAAGGTGTCGCATGACGACCACGCCCCTTTTCCTTGCCCTTGTCGCGATCCTCGTGGTGACCCTTGGCGCCCATCTGCTGTCAGCGGCGCTTGCCGCCCTGCGCTACCGCGCCGCGCCACCGGCGGGCCGCGATGACGATCTGCCCTTCGTGTCGCTGGTGCGCCCGGTCTGCGGCGTGGATGCCTTCGACGAGGAAACGCTTGCCTCGTCCTTCCGGCAGGATCACCCGCACTACGAGGTGATCTTTTGCGCACCGTCCGAAGCCGACGCCGCCGTGCCGCTGGTGCGCCGCCTGATCGCGGCCCATCCCCATGTCAAAGCCCGGCTGCTCTGCGGCGAGACGGCGATCAGCGGCAACCCCAAGCTCAACAATCTCTACAAGGGCTATGCCCAAGCCCTTGGACGCCGCGTGGTGATGACTGACAGCAACCTGCTGCTGCCGCGCAATTACCTGCGGACCTTATGTTTCACGTGGCGCAGCGACACTGGCCTGGTGTCCTCGCCCCCCGCTGGCATCCGTCCCGGAAATCTGTGGGGCGCGGTGGAATGCGCGTTTCTCAACGGCTCACAGGGACGCTGGCAGTTGGCCGCCGACAGCATCGGGATGGGATTTGCCCAAGGCAAGACCCTGTGCTGGGACCGCGATATTCTCGAAGCTGGCGGCAGCCTGCAGGCACTGGGGCGCAACCTGGCCGAGGATGTCGCCTCAACTAAACTGGTGCGCGCGCAGGGTCTGCGGGTGCGCCTGACGCCGACACTTTTCGCCCAGCCCATCGGCAAACGCAGCGCCCGCGCGGTCTGGGACCGGCAGCTGCGCTGGAGCCGGGTGCGGCGTGACGGATTTCCGCTGATCTTTGTGGCCGAGATCATGCAGGGGCCACTCATACCCCTTGCCGCGCTTGGCGTTCTGGCGGGCCTCGGCGCTGCGCCGCTTTGGTCGATCCCGGTGCTGCAGACGGTGTGGTACGGCGCTGAACTGGCGCTGTGCCGCAAGGCGGGCTGGCCCGCCGGTCTGCGTGACCTTGCCGCGATGCTGGTCCGCGACGCCTTGTTGCCTGCGCTCTGGGTCGCCACATGGGCCGGGCGCGGCATCACCTGGCGCGGTACGGACATGGCCCCCGCAGCGGCGGAGTAACCCTTGGTCGGATTGGAGACAGTCACAGCCCTGATCGCGAAGGACGGCCTTGCCATCCTTGCCCCCATTGCCATGCTCGAAGGGCCGATCGTCACGGTCATCGCGGCGTGGCTGGCAAACCGGGGCCTGCTGGATGTCTGGAGCGTCACCGTCGTGGTGATCCTCGCAGATCTCGTGGGGGACGCGCTGTTCTACTGCCTCGGGCGCTGGGGCCTGCACCGCCTGCCCCTTCGCTGGCGCTACCGCTTGGGGCTCAATAGGGCGCGGCTGGGGCAGCTGGCGGGGCATTTCCACGAAAAGGGCGGGCGCACGCTGGTGTTCGGCAAGCTCACCCATTCCGCGGGCGCGGCGGTGCTGGTGGCGGCAGGGCTGGCGAAGATGCCGCTGTGGCGTTTCACGTGGGTCAATCTGCTCGCCACGGTCCCGAAGAGTCTGTTCTTCGTGGTGATCGGCTACGCCTTTGGCGCCGCCTACAGCCGCATCGACGACTGGATCGCCCGCGCCTCCCTGCTCGTTCTCGGGCTACTCGTGCTGGGCGGGATCGTCTGGCTTCTCAAACGGACCCTCAAGCGATGACCGACCTGACCCTCAGCTGCATCATTCCTGCCTATAACGAGGCCCCGCGCATCGACGCGGTGCTGGACGCCGTGCTGGGCCATCCGCTGATCGACGAGGTCATCGTGGTGGATGACGGATCATCGGACGGCACCGCGGACCATGCCCGAACCCATGCCCACCTCGCCCTGCGGGTGATCGAACAGCCCCGCAACGGCGGCAAGACCCGCGCCGTGGTGCGCGGCATCGAGGAGGCTTCGGGGAGCCATATCCTGCTGCTCGACAGCGACCTTCTGGGCCTTGACGCCGATCACCTCGCGGCACTAATCGACCCGGTGCGCGATGGCCGCGCCGACGCCTCCGTCAGCCTGCGCGAGAACGCTCCTTGGCCGTGGCGGGCCATCGGGCTCGACTATATCTCGGGCGAGCGGGTGATGCCGCGCAATCTGCTGGCGCAGCGGCTCGATGCGCTGAGGGGACTGCCGCGCTTCGGGCTCGAGGTGTTCACCAACCGCATCTGGATCGAAGAGAGGCTGAGCATCGCTGTGGTGCGCTGGCCCGGTGTCGAAAGCCCGCTCAAGCATGAGAAGCGTGGCGGCCTGATGGAAGGCGTGCGGGCAGACGTTGCGATGATGCGCGACATCTTCCGCACAGTGCCACCGCAGGACACCCTGCGGCAGATCCACGCCATGCGGCTGAGCCGTGTACACCCCACGGGGTGAGCCCCCGCACCACGCCTGCCACGCACCGCACGCATCCGAAAGCGGCAGCAACGTTTGCAAGCGAACAGTCCGCCAGGCTCCCACGCCCAAGCCGTCTTGCGCCCGCCGTCGTCCGGGGCTAGGGCTTTGGCCATGCGGATCATCCGGGATTACCAGTTCGTCGAGCCTCAGGACCGGGGCGCCAGCGTCGCCATCGGCAACTTCGACGGCGTGCACCGTGGCCATCAGGCGGTGATCGAGATGGCGCGCGCCGCCGATCCCGACGCCCCTCTTGGCGTACTCACCTTCGAGCCTCATCCGCGCGAGTATTTCGCGCCCGATGGACCTTCCTTCCGGCTCATGTCTTCCAAGGCGCGCGCCTCGCGGCTGGAAAAGCTGGGGGTGGATCGGCTTTACGAGCTGAACTTCAACGGGGCGCTGGCCGCGCTGACGCCTGAAGAGTTTGCCCGCAAGGTCATCGCCGACGGTCTGGGCCTGCGCCACATCGTGGTGGGTGCCGATTTCTGCTTTGGCAAGAACCGCGCGGGCACCGTCGAGGACCTCCAGCGCTTCGGAGAAGAGATGGGCTTTGGCGTGACCGTGGCGCCGCTGCTCGAACATGACGGCGACCAGGTCAGCTCGACGGGGATCCGCACCGCGCTGGCCGAGGGCCGCGCCCGGGATGCCGCCGCGCAGCTGGGCCACTGGCACCGCATCGAGGGCACGGTGATCGGCGGCGAACAGCGTGGCCGCGAGCTGGGCTACCCCACCGCCAACATGTCCGTGGACGGGCTGCATCTGCCCCGCCTCGGAGTCTACGCGGTTCTGGTCGAGGTGCTGACCGGCCCCCACAAGGGGCGCTACCATGGTGCGGCATCGCTTGGCGTGCGGCCCATGTTCGGGGAAAACCGCCCCAACCTCGAAACCTTTCTCTTCGACTTTAAGGGCGACCTCTACGGTGCGACTCTGTCCGTGGGGCTGGTCGAATACCTCCGTCCCGAGGTGAAGTTCGAGGGGCTGGAGGCGCTCATCACCCAGATGGACGCCGACTGCCTCAAAGCCCGCGACATCCTCGCGGCGCTGTGAGCGTACGGCGCCGCCCCTTCCCCAATTGCCACGCCTGCGTTAGGCCAGCCCCATGACAGATCCGATCAGCCGCGACGGCCTCGCCCCCCGCTTCTGGGAAAACAAACCGCTTTCGAAACTCTCGAAACCGGAATGGGAAGCCCTGTGCGACGGCTGCGGCAAATGCTGCCTCAACAAGCTCGAGGACGAGGACACCGGCGAGGTCGCCCTGACCCGCGTGGCCTGCCGCCTGTTCGACGACAGCGATTGCCGCTGCACTCAGTACCCGATCCGTCACCAGTTCGTGCCGGAATGTATCGTACTGACCCCCAAGAACATTTCGGAACACGCCTATTGGCTACCCCGAACCTGCGCCTACTACCTGCTTTGGGCCGGTCAGCCGCTATATGACTGGCATCCGCTGATCTCGGGCGATTCCGCCACGGTCCACGAGGCGGGCGTGTCCATGCAGGACCGCACGGTGCCCGAGTTCGAGGTGGGCGAGGACGACTGGGAAGATCACATCATCGAGGAGCCGACCTGATGTATTTCGCCTCTGACAACTCCGGCCCCGTGGCGCCGCAGGTCCTGACTGCGCTGGCCGAGGCCAACACCGGCTATGCCATGGGCTACGGCGGCGACCCGCTGTCCGCCGAGGTCGCGGACGGCATCCGCACCCTGTTCGAGGCCCCCGATGCGGCGGTCTTCCTCGTGCCCACGGGCACGGCGGCAAACGTGCTGGCGCTATCGTGCCTCTGCCCGCCATATGCCACCACCTTCTGCTCGCCCGTGGCCCATATCCACGAGGACGAATGCAACGCGCCGGAGTTCTTCACATCCGGCGCCAAGCTGACCCTCGTACCCGGCAGCGACCGCATGACCCCCGAGGCCCTGCGCGCCTCGATCGAGGGCGAGGAGAACCGCGGCTTCCACGGGCCGAAACGTGGCCCGGTGTCGATCACGCAGGTGACCGAAGCGGGCAACGTCTACACAATGGATGAGCTGCGCGCCCTGATCGCGGTGGCGAAGGACTACAGCTTGCCAGTTCACCTCGATGGGGCGCGGTTCTCGAATGCCGCGGTCAAGCTGGGCGTCACCCCCGCCGAAATGAGCTGGAAAATCGGCGTCGATGTCTGCGTCTTCGGTGGCACCAAGAACGGCCTGATGGGCGTCGAAGCGGTGATCTTCTTCGATCCCGCGAAGGCAGAGGAATTCCAGTACCGCCGCAAGCGCGGCGCGCTGCTGTTCTCCAAGCACCGCTATCTTGCAGCGCAGATGCAGGCCTACCTGAAGGATGACCTGTGGAAGGATCTCGCCACCCGCGCCAATGCCCGCTGCGATCAGCTGGTGCATGGGCTGAGCAAGGCCAGGGTCGAGATGCTGAACGACACCCATGCGAACATGGTGTTCTTCCGCCTGCCCCGCGCCACGCACGAGGCGCTGCAGGCTGCTGGTGCCGTGTACCATTTCAACGATATGACCGGCAGCACCGCCGAAACCGTCCTCACCGGACGGCTGGTCTGTGACTGGAACCTGTCCGAGGCCGAGGTCGCGCGCTTCCTCGAGGCGCTGAACCAGGTGATCTGAAGTTCAGCGGGGGTCGCGCGCAAACGCGAGGCCGATACCCGCAGCCGCGTACATCCCCGCGCTCAGGCGGTGTCGCAAGGCACCGCCTTTCTTCATCCAGCCCCGCGCCTTCCCGGCAACAAGGCTCCAGAGCACATCTACCCCGAACAGCACCATCAGGTAGAGCACCGCCACCTCCACAAGCCCCAGGGCCCCGGTGTCGGGCCCCCAGAACTGCGGCAGGAAGGCCGCGTTGAACAGCAGTGTCTTGGGGTTCACCAGAGCCATGAGCAGCCCTTGGCGCACAAGCTGAAACGGACTGCGCTTCGGGGGCACAACCTCACGCAGCGCCTCCCTGCCCTGCCGCCATGCGGCGATGGAGAGGTACAGCAGCCATGCCACGCCCGCCCAGCGGAGGATGGGGAAGATGGCAGCGGCGGTCTCAAGAAGCAGCGTCAGCCCAGCGATCACCAGCAGCGCCTGCGCTCCGACACCGAGCATGGTACCAAAAGCGGTGGCGATGCCATGACGGATGCCGTGGGTCAGGGTATTGCCGACGATCAGCGCCACGTTGGGGCCTGGAATGGCTGCAAGGGCGACGGTTGCCACGATCAGCGCGAGTGCGGTTGACGCGTCCATGGTCCAGGGCCTTTCACAACGCCCGGAAGCCGGGTCAGTTCAGCTGGAAATGCAGCTCGTAGCTGCCATCGGTAAAGGCCCCGAACAAGTCGGGGATGTCCGGATGTTCCACCGGCTGGCCGGAGTAATCGGCCACGAGGTTCTGTTCGGACACATAGGCAACGTAGAAACTCTGCTCGTTCTCTGCAAGCAGGTGATAGAAGGGCTGCTTGCGCACCGGGCGCGCCTCTTCGGGAATCGCCTCGTACCATTCCTCGGTGTTGCTGAACTCGGGGTCCACGTCGAAAACGACACCGCGGAACGGGTGCTTGCGGTGACGCACCACTTGGCCGAGGTGATATTTCGCACGCTGTGTATTCATGACATCCCCTTAACTAGACCAAGTTTTGCCAAATTTACGCCAACTTGTCCAACCTTAGCCAACGTTTAACCGGAAACACTGTGTGCCACCCACACTGACAGTAGTGCTTTCAGGACGTTGGACCAGAGCAACGGCGCAAAGCCGCCCTTCGGGTGATGCGGCGGAATTGTGATTCCAAATTTGCTTGAATTTCGCTAATATACCCACAGGCAAGAAGACCAAAAAAACCAGAACAACAAAAATGAGCGAGAGGCAGATGAGCAAGTGGCTACGCGCGCTGGCAAGCGTGCTGCTCGCCGCGTCCTGCGGCAGCGGCGGCAGTGTCGGCGAATCCCCCAGCAATCTTGAAGACGCCTGTGCGATCCTTGGTGAACGCCCCGGCTACATCCGCGCCTTCAAGGCGGCAGAGCGCAAATGGGGCGTGCCCGTGCACGTCCAGATGGCGACGATCTACCAGGAAAGCAAGTTCAAGTCCGACGCGCGGACACCGTTCCGTTATTCCATGGGCGTCATCCCCTACGGCCGCCAAAGCTCGGCCTTCGGGTACAGCCAGGCGCTGGACGGCACCTGGGATGAATACCTCGAAGCAACCGGCAAGCGCCGCGCGCGGCGGGACGACATCCACGATGCGACGGACTTCATGGGCTGGTACATGTCCGGCACCCGTGACGGGCTTGGCATCAGCCTGCGCGATGCGCGCAACCAATACCTTGCGTACCACGAGGGGCGCACCGGCTTCAAACGCGGGAGCTTCAACCAGAAGGCCTGGCTCGTGCGCGTGGCCGACGACGTCGGCAGCCGTGCCGTTGTCTACGAGGTTCAGCTCGCCAACTGCCGCGCGGCCCGCTAAGGCCGCGCAGCTCACGTCGTGGGCCGCGTCAGCGCACGCGGTTCACGTCGAAAGTGCTGTTGGACAGGTTGGTGTCCTGCAACCCGCCAAGCACCACGGTGGTGGTCTCTCCGCCGCCATCGCGGATGATCCACTGGCGCAGTTCCACCGGGTTGCCGGTGAACTTCATCTGGATCGAGCCGTATTCCGGATGACGCGGATCCTGTGCCGTAACGGTGGTGGCGGTGCCGTCAAAGCTGTGCCCGGTCACCATCCCCGCCTGCCCGAGGTTCACGTTCCGTGCGAGGATGATCGACAGTGGGGTCTGGCTTAGGGGGTAGGTTTCCGGCTGGCCACGGGTCTTGCGGTCGAAGATGTAGACCGCGCCGGACCATGCCAGCACCAGCGATTCCTCGGGCGGATTGTATTCGAAGCGCACCTTGCCGGGCCGCTTGATGAACACCGTCCCGGTCGAAATCGTGCCGTCTCCGTTGATCTGGGTGAACGGGCTTTTGGCGGACTGGATCGTGTTCAGGTACTGCGAGATCTGCCCAAGCGACAGCTGCTGAGCGGCCGCCGGAAGCGCGGCCAGCATGACTGTGGCAGCGGTAAGTGCGGCGGTGATGGTACGGAGCATGTAGTCTTCCTTCGTCCTGCTCATGTCGTCACCCACGACAGCACATCGCGGGTGGTTATGCGATAGCACCGGGGTTCAGCAGCATATCGTGAGCCCCGGCGGTCCGATCAAGCGATGACCGTCCCCCTTCCCCATCAGAATAGCGTCAGAGCCCGTGAAGGCGAGGCCTTCGCCATCCCTCCCCGGTGTGGCGCACGTCAACGCCCCTGCGGCGGCAACGTTCCGCTGGCGGCTCAGCTGCGACGAACAGAAGGGCCATGCGGGGACACCTTGGACGACTTCCGGCTCCCGACGCCCGACATGGGGCCCATGAGCCGAAACGCCCTTCGATCAAGAAGGACGAGAGAGAAGGGAGAAGGGAGAAGGGAGAAGGGAGAAGATGGAGACCAGAGACCAGAGACCAGAGACCAGAGACCAGAGACCAGAGACCAGAGACCAGAGACCAGAGACCAGAGACCAGAGACCAGCCCGTCACAACAGGGAAGAGAGGAATCGAATAATCGATGCCACAACGAAAAACCGCGCCCGGTGTCCCGGACGCGGCTCTATTCATATTCACAAGGTGCGTGCAGCTCAGGCTGCGAGCGCGCCCTTGGCCTGGTCCACGATGGCACCGAAGGCTTCGGGCTCGTGCACGGCGAGATCGGCGAGAACCTTGCGGTCCACTTCGATCCCGGCCTTGGTCAGGCCGTTGATGAACTTGGAGTAGGTCAGCTGCTCGTCATGCGAACGCACTGCGGCGTTGATCCGCTGGATCCACAGCGCGCGGAAGTTGCGCTTGCGGTTCTTGCGATCGCGGGTTGCGTACTGGTTCGCCTTGTCGACGGCCTGGGCTGCAACCTTGAAGGTGTTCTTGCGACGGCCATAGTAGCCTTTCGCCTGATCCAGAACCTTCTTGTGACGGGCGTGGGTTACGGTACCACCTTTGACTCGTGCCATTGGTCAGCTCTCCTCTATCAGCGGTCGTAGGGCATGTAGCCCTTGACGATCTTGGCGTCGGGGGCGGACAGGGTGGTGGTGCCGCGAGCGTCGCGGATGAACTTCGTGGTGCGCTTGATCATGCCGTGGCGCTTGCCGGCCTGACCTGCCACGACCTTGCCGGTCGCGGTCACCTTGAAGCGCTTCTTGGCGCTCGATTTCGTCTTCATCTTGGGCATTTCCGTCTCCTTGACGTACTGCGGTGACGCGCGACTCGGCATGCCACTAAGGGCCGGCCACGCGGTAGGAAACGCTCCTATAGAAGGCACGGGGCTGCGATGCAAGGGCGATCCGCCCGTGCGGGGCCGCCTCAGCGAATGATATCCGCCAGAACGCCGTAGAAGGCCTCCGGCACCTCTGCGGGCCGATAGCCATCGGGCTTGCGGGTGTTGGCGTACAGCACGATGGCTATCCCGGCCAAGCCGACGACCAGCCCCACCACAGGCCGGCGCCGGTCCGACCACGCGGACAGCATCGCGGGAATCGAGATCATCCCCAGAAAGAGGCCGAGAACAAGGAACTGGTCTGCCGTCATGAATGCGCCCACCGATAGAACTGGACGCTAACATGCGGCTCCCGGCCTGCGATAGCCCCCGCTCCGACGCCGCAGCCCATCCAACGCGCTCACGGTCCCGCCCTCAATGCCATGCTTGCCGCGCCGCTGGCGTCAGCATGCCCACGGCGGAGATGTTGCGGTGGCGCCCTCATGACCACAGCCATCCAGCGTCAAAGCCAAAGTCTCCGGCCGGAACACAAAAGCCCCCGGACACGCAATGTGCCGGGGGCTTTGTATTTGCAACCGGGCCGCTCAGCCCGACATCGCGGCGATCATTCCGGATCGGTGGTGTAGATCAGCCGTTCGTCGCAAGGGGCGACGCGCAGGATGTTGGTGGTGCCGGGGATGTTGAACGGCACACCGGCGGTGACGACGATGCTGTCCTCGGTACCGGCATAGCCCTGTGCGCGGGCCGCGCGGGCGGCGTTGACCACCGCCTGCTTGAAGCGCTCAAGCTCGCCAGTCATCACGCAGTTCACGCCCCAGGTCAGGGACAGACGCCGCGCGGTGCCGCGGGCACTGGTCATGGCGATGATCGGAACGCGGGGGCGTTCGCGGGCCACCTTGGCCACAGTGGTCCCCGAGGAGGTGAAGCAGCAGATCACCTTGATGTCGCCGGTTTCGGCGATTTCCCGGGCGGCGGCGACGATGCCATCGGCCACGCTCTGCTTGTCGATGTTGCGGCTGGCTTCGATGATCTCGGTGTAGGTCGGATCCTTTTCGACGTCGACCGCGACGTTGTTCATCGTGGTGACCGCTTCAACCGGGTACTGGCCCGCCGCCGATTCCGCCGACAGCATAATCGCGTCGGTGCCTTCGTAGATGGCAGTGGCCACGTCCGACACCTCGGCGCGGGTGGGCATCGGGCTCTCGATCATCGATTCGAGCATCTGGGTCGCGACGATCACCGGCTTGCCGACCTTGCGGCACTTGCGGATCAGGCGCTTCTGGATCGGCGGCACCGCCTGCACGGGCAGTTCCACGCCAAGGTCGCCACGGGCGACCATGACGCCGTCGGACACCTCGAGAATCGCATCGAACTCCTTGACCGCCGAGGGCTTCTCGATCTTGGACAGGATGGCGGCGCGGCCATCGGCCAGCTTGCGCGCCTCGAGCACGTCCTCGGGGCGCTGCACGAAGCTGAGCGCCAGCCAGTCCACGCCAAGCGCGGCAGCGAATTCGAGATCCTTGCGGTCCTTGTCGGAGAGCGCCGCCAGCGGCAGCACCACGTCGGGCACGTTCACGCCCTTGCGGTTCGAGATGGTGCCACCCGCCTCGACCACGCAGTTGGCGAAATCCTTGCCGCATTCCTCGACCCGCAGGCGGATCTTGCCGTCGTTGACCAGCAGGTGCGCTCCGACGCCGAGCGCCTCGAAGATCTCGGGGTGCGGCAGGCAGACGCGCTTCTTGTCACCGGGCTTCGGGTCGAGATCCATGCGGAAGGTCTCGCCCCACTCCAGCTCTTCCGAGCCGTTGGCAAACTCGCCGACACGCAGCTTCGGGCCCTGGAGGTCCGCAAGAATGGCAATCGGGCTGTCGAGATCCTTTTCCACCTGCCGGATGGCGCGATGCATCTTGGTGATGTCTTCGTGGCTGCCGTGGCTCATGTTCAGGCGGAACACGTCCGCTCCTGCCTCGTGCAGCGTGCGGATCATCTCGTAGGTGTTGCTGGCAGGGCCCAGCGTGGCCACGATCTTCACTTTGCGCAAACGTCTCATCTTCGTCTCCCTTTGCCGACCGGGGAGAGGCCGGCGATGTCCTTCGAAACCGTACAAGTTACCGCTAACTTTCACCTGCGGGTATTGCTCATTTCCATTCCCCACGCAACTGATCTAAGGGATATGGGCAGGATCGGATCGGAAAAGTCATGACCACTGCGCCGTATCACGTAGAAGGAGAGGCCCGCTCGAGGCGGTTTCTCGTCACCTGCGATCATGCGAGCCATAGCGTGCCGGGCGACCTCGGGGGAACCCTCGGATTGCCCCGCGAGGACATGGCGCGGCACATTGCCTATGATGTGGGCGCGCTCGGGACGGCCCGCGCGCTGGCGGTGGCGCTGGATGCGCCGCTGGTGCACGCGGGCTTTTCGCGGCTGGTGATCGACCCCAACCGGGGCGAGGACGACCCGACCCTGCTGATGAAGCTCTATGACGGTACGATCATTCCCGGCAACCGCCACGCGGACGCCGCCGAACGCACGCGCCGGCTGGAGCAGTACTGGCGCCCCTATCACGACGCCATCGAGCGCCTTGCCGCGCGGCGCGAGGACGTGGTTCTGGTGGCGATGCACAGTTTTACCCCGCAGCTGCGGGGGCGGCCGCCACGGCCATGGCACGTGGGCATCCTGCACGCCTGGGATTCGCGGCTCTCCGATCCTCTGATCGCCCGGCTGCAAGCCCAGGAGGGGCTGGTGGTCGGTCGCAACCAACCCTACCCCGGCCACCTGCCGGGGGATTCGATGCACCGCAACGCGCTGATGCACGGGCGGCACAATACGCTGATCGAACTGCGCAGCGATCTTATAGAGACCGCAGATGCACAGGCCGAATGGGGCGCGCGGTTGGCACCGCTCCTGCGCGCTGCCCTCGACGACACAGATTAATAGGAGGACCCCATGTCCAAGCACGACATCGACCCGCAGACCCAGGTAGAAATCGAGGCGGCCGCCTTCCGCAGGCTGCGCCAGCACCTCATGGAAGACCGCACCGATGTGCAGAACATCGATCTGATGACCCTTGCCGGCTTCTGCCGCAACTGCCTGTCGCGCTGGTATCAGGAGGCCGCGGCAGAACGTGGCGTGACCCTGGGCAAGGAAGAGGCGCGCGAGATTTACTACGGCATGCCCTACGAAGACTGGAAGGCGCAGCAGACCGAGGTGGACGACGCGAAAAAGGCGGCCTTCGAGACCGCCTTCAAGGAGAATGTCGAAAAAGGCTCCTGAGCCCGGCCAAGGCCCTTCTGAAGGGCCTTGCGAATCTCTTGCAAGAGATTTGCCCGCGCCGCCGGGGCCCTTGTGCTCAAAGGCGGCTGTCGCGAGCCCGCAGCTGGCGGGCGCGGGTGAGGATAGCATCCTCGACCGCGCGGGTGGTCGCCCCGTCGACCGGACCCGACCGCGAGCTCAGCGCCACGTTCAGCGACCGCGCGTCAAGCGCCGGGTCGGATACATAGATCGTCGCGCGATAGGCCTGGCCACTGCCAGGCGCGGTGCCGTAGCCGGTGCTGATGACGCCAGTGAACGGGTCAACCGATTCCACGGGAAGGAAATCGAGGACCTCGAGCGAAGCGTTCCAGATGTAGCGGTTCACCGCTCCCACCCTGCCCGCATCCTCACGGGTGCGGAACAGATCCCAGATGGTCGAGCTCGGGCGCCCCTCGCGTCCGTAGATCTCGCGCTCGATCGTTTGCTGCGAATATTCCGCGTTGCCCGGCGGTACGTTCTGCGTGTCGTCGCCGCGCCCGTCGAACCAGCTGCTCATGCCGCAGCCCGACACCGCCAGCATCGCACCGATCAGCACGGCTTTGCCTGCCACCCGCATCCAGTCCATCGCAATCGCTCCTGCCCGTACACTGTCCAAGTCCCGCCCTGCATACTCGGCACCATCGCGGGCGACAAGTCATCAGTGGCAGGGAACTGCCTCGTGCATATAGAAGAATGGACGCGTGCCCCCGTGAGAGGTGCTGCGCCGGGGCACCTGGGAGCGTTGTGACAATTGCGCATCACTGAAAGGCGAGTTGCCCGGGGGGCTCAGCGACCAGTTGCAATGACGAGGTCCGAAAGCGCATAGAAAGCCCATCAAGGCCGGGCTACCCGGATTGGTACGTGCCTTAGAACACATGAGGGAAACAATGAAAAAGATTCTGTTTGCTACCACCGCGCTGGTTGCAACCGCAGGCATCGCCTCGGCAGAAGTCGCCCTGACCGGTATGGCCGAAATCGGCATCTGGGACAACGGCAACGACGACACCCAATTCTTCACCGATCTGGACGTCACCTTCACCATGACCGGTGAAGCCGACAACGGCCTGACCTTCGGTGCAACCATCGATCTCGACGAAGCAACCGACCTTCCGGACTTCGAAAACCCGGCAGTGCAGGGCGGCGAGAACATCTTCGTCTCCTACGGCGGCGCGACCCTGACCATGGGCGACACCGACGGCGCTCTGGACTTCATCGTCCCCGAGATGGCCCTCGCAGGCGGCTCGCTGGCCGACGACGAAACCATCCACGGCGGTTTTTTCCACGCTGACGGCATGAGCCTCGACGCAGCAGTCAACTTCTTCGACGCAGTTGACGCAATCGACTTCGACCTGATCGAAGGCTCCGACGCGTCCTTCGCAGCTCTCGTGGAAGCCCTCGACGCAATCGGCGTCGACGTCAACGACATCGACAGCTACGAAGAAGCATACGAAGTTGTTGAAGCCTCCTACGCGATCTCGCAGGCCATCGGCCTCGACGGTCTCGGCGACGGCCAGATTGCTCGCTTCGACTACGCGTACAGCGACTTCGTCTTCACCGCATCGGCTGAGCAAGTTGCAAACGGCGCAGACGTTGCTGGCCTCGGCGAAACCATCTGGGGCGTTGGCGTCGGCTACACCGGCTCCTTCTCGGGCGTCGACCTGGTTGCAGGTCTCGGCTACCAGACCCTGGAAGACTACGCTGACCAGACCGCTCTGGCTGTCACCGGCTCCATGGCGAACGGCTTCTCGGCTGGCCTGACCTACTCGGTCACCGACCTGGACGCAGTCTCCGACGACGTGCAGCACTGGGGCGTTGGCTTCGGCTACGAAATGAACGCACTGGCAGTTGGCATCAACTACGGTGAGTTCAAGTACGACGGCGAAGAGCAGTCCGGCTTCGGCCTTGCTGGCTCCTACGACCTCGGCGGCGGTCTGTCGGCCAAAATGGGCTACGGCAAAACCAACCCGATCGTCGGCGACGACGTCGACACCTGGTCGCTCGGCCTGGGCATGTCCTTCTAATCTCTTCCGAGATTGGATTTAGGGAAGAGCGGGCAATTGCCCGCTCTTTTCTTTTGTGACACCAAAGCGGTGTCATAAAAAATGGACGAATGCCCCATGCTGCCCTTGTCGAACGACATGACCAACCGGATCCTGCAGCAGGCCATGCGCTACCTGTCCCAGGGACAGATCTCCAAGGCGAAGGCCGGCTTCCTGCAACTGGCCCGTGCCCAGACCGCGCGGCCGGAGGTCTATTTCAACCTGTCACGCATCGCCTTCGAAGAAGGGGATCGCGAGGCCTGCCTTACCAACCTGCGTCGGGCGGTGGCACTCGACCCGAAATCGGTCAAGCTTGGCCGCCACGCTGCCGACCGCTTCCGCCGCTTCGGCGCTGAAGACGACGCGCTGGCCGCCTATGACAGGCTCATCGCAGGCGGCGACAATCCCCTGCGCGACCAGGCCGACAAGGCGCACTACCTGCAGCTTCTGGGCCGCTTCGACGAGGCGGAGGCGATCTTCCGCAAGCTGATCTCCAAGAACCCGGACGAAGCGCAGCTTTACCGTATTTTCCTGGCCACCCGCACCACCCGCCCGGGCGATCCGCTGCTGCGGCAGATGGAGCGACTGTGGAAGCGCAAGACGCTCAAGGGCGAGCCGCGCGCGCAGCTGGGCTTTGCCCTCGGCAAGGCTCTGGACGAGGCTGGCGAGATCGATCGCGCCGCCCCCTGCATCGCCGAGGCCAACACCATCCAGCGCGAACTGGCCCCTTATGACCGGGACGCGCAGGACCGCGAATTTGCCCGCGTGATCGCCGCACAGGAAAGCCTTTCCGCCCCCGCCGCCGATGCGGATCCTGCGACGCCCCGCCCGGTCTTCGTGACCGGCATGCCCCGTTCGGGCACCACGCTGGTCGAACGCATCCTGTCCGCCCATTCCGACGTTTCTGCCGGCGGCGAACTTGGCCTTGCCCTTCGCCTCGCCTATGGCGTTTTCGGCGCGGGCGAGAAGATGACCGACATCGCCGCTGCCGATCCAGCGAAGATCAAGCGCTTCGGCGCGCTCTACAGCCGCTTTGCCCGCCGTGACGTGCCTGGCAACAGCCCGGTGATCACCGACAAGTCGATTCTGTCCTACCTTGTCACTGGACTGATCCACAGCGCCCTGCCCGGCGCCCGCATCATCGTGGTGCAGCGTGATCCGCGCGACATCGCCCTGTCGATCTGGCGGAACCACTTCCCCACCGGGGTGCACCGCTACGGTAACGACCTTGCGGACATCGCCCATGCCATCAAGCGTTTCCGAGCCCAGGTGGACCAGTGGAAGACCGCCCTGCCCGGCGTGATCCATGAAATCCGTTATGAGGATCTCGTGGCCGAACCCGAAGCGCAATCGCGCGCCCTGGTTTCTGCCGCCGGCCTAGACTGGCAGGACGCCTGCCTCGACTTCCACACCCAGACCTCCGCGGTCCGGACGCTCAGCGTCAGCCAGGTGCGCCAGCCGATCTACACCGGCAGCGCCGAGGGCTGGCGCAAGTACGAGGCCGCCCTGCAACCCTTCTTCGACGCATGGGGAGACACGCCTTGGGACTGACCGACATCCGTGACCGTATCGCAAAGGCCGAAGACGACGCCGGCCGCGCCCCCGGGTCCGTGCAGCTGATCGCCGTCTCCAAGGTGCAGCCCGACGAGCGGGTCGAGACGGTGCTGGAACAGGGCCACCGGCTCTTTGGCGAGAACAAGGTGCAGGAAGCCCAAGGCAAGTGGCCCGGCTTCAAGGAGCGGTTTGACGGAGTGGACGTGCATCTCATCGGCCCGCTTCAGACCAACAAGGCCCGCGCCGCGATGGAGCTGTTCTCGGCCATCCACTCGGTCGACCGGCCCAAGCTGGCGAACACCATTGCCCGGCTGGCGCAGGAGATGGGAAGCTGCCCCGACCTCTTCATCCAAGTGAACACCGGCGAGGAAGACCAGAAGGCCGGCATCTTGCCCGCCGATGCGGATGCCTTCATCGCCGAGGCGCGCGGGCTTGACCTTCCGGTGAAGGGCCTGATGTGCATTCCGCCGGTGGAAGAGACCCCGTCGCTGCACTTTGCGCTGCTTGCGAAGATCGCGAAGCGCAACGGGCTTGAAGGATTGTCCATGGGCATGTCCTCGGATTTCGAGGAAGCCATCGCGCTTGGCGCGACTCATGTGCGCGTCGGCTCTGCCATCTTCGGCGAACGCGACTACTCCTGAAATATGTCAGGCGCGCCTTCAGCGGGGGCGCGCCTGATCTGATCGTCCGGGATCACGGGAAACAGGGTTTCAGCCAGGCTGATGCAGGTGCGCATAGCTCGTCGCTCAAACGCAACTGCCGTGAGACCAAGATCACACGGACCTGCGTTCCGCCTCAGATTACACGGACCTGCGTTCCGCCTCAGATTACACGGACCTGCGTTCCGCCTCAGATTACACGGACCTGCGTTCCGATGGGACACAGGGCAAACAGCTCTTCGATCTTCTCGTTATAGAGCCCGATGCACCCGTCAGACGACCGGCGGCCAATCTTGCGCGTGTCCTGTGTGCCGTGAATGATGTAGGCGGGCCAGCTCAGGTACATCGCGTGCGTGCCAAGTGGGTTGTCCGGCCCGGGACCCATGGGTTTCCAGTCTGGGAAACGCTCCATCTGGGAGGCCGTAGGCGTCCACGAAGGGCCGACCTTCTTGCGCACGATCTCGGTATAGCCGCGCTTGGTCAGCTCGTCGGTCTTGGGCACCGAGGTGGGATAGATGCGGTAATCGGTCTCGTCCGCGTTCCAGTAGTGCAGCGCCCGCGAGGTGGTGTCGGCGACGATCGCGCCTTTGCCGAGGCTGTCGAAGTGATCGCGCCAGTCCTGCCGCACGAAGCTCGAGATATTGCGGCGGATCACCGGCTCGGCCGGGGCGGCAGGCGCAGGACCGTCCTGCGCACGGGCCACCGCCGGGATCATCAGGCCCCCGGCCCCTGCCATGCCAAGGGCGAGTGCGCGGCGTCTGGAATAGGTGTTGGTCATGCGGGCTGCTCCTCTTGTCGTTGGTCTCTGCCGGGATGTGTCCCGACCCTGGCCACGACATGACCGCCCGGCGCTTAAGCGAAGCTTAAGGATCAGCGAGGAGAGCGGACCTCGGCCACCGCTGCGGTCAAGGCTTCGTGATCAAGAGCGCCGTCGAAGACTACCGTGTCCACCAGAACGCCCGGCGTACCGGCAAAGCCGAAGGCTTCGGCCTGCATGGCGTTGCGCTCCAGAAGCCCATCCCAATGGGCGCGGCGCTTGCGGTAGGCGGCCTGCGCCCGGCCCGGTGCCAGCACCTGCTGCACCGCCGCGTTGAGCTGGCCATTGCTGAGCCGACCGGTGGTGGCCATGAGGGTGTTCACCACCTGCTCGTAGGCACCAAGATCCTGCGCCCCCAGCGCCAGCCGCGCCGCCCGGGTCGAAACCGGCCCAAAGATGGGCCAGTCCTTGAGCACGATGCGGAGCCCTCCGTCCTGACGCGCAACGCGCATGAGGTCCGGGTGCATCGCCTTGCAGTAAGGGCACTGGTAATCGAAGTACTCGACGATGGTGACATCGCCCTCCGGGTTGCCCAGCACCGGCGCCGCGGGATCGTAAAGCACCCCCTCGACCGTGATCTCCTGCGCCCACACGCCACGGGGGCGAAGGGCAATCGCCGCGGCAGCACCGGAGGCGATCAGGAGGGTTCGACGGTCGAGCATCGGGCGCGGCCTATCAGATCAGGCGTTCGAGTCGAGCAGCGCAACCTCGCGGGCCGCGGGATCGGTGGCGGTCGACGGTGCTTCGGCCACCGGGGTGCCCTCGGTGGTGCCGTCGGGCGTAGTGTCCGGGGTGACGATGCCGCCCGGAGTCCACTTGCCGGCCTCGGACACCGGCAGCACGATCACCCGCGCGCCGTTGCTCACCTGATCCGCAAGGTAGATCGAATCCTGGTTGAACATGCGGATGCAACCCGACGAGGTTGCATGACCCACGGTCCAGGGGCTCGGTGTCCCATGGATGCGGTAGAGCGTGTCCTTGCCATTGCGGTAAAGATAGAGCGCGCGCGCCCCCAGCGGGTTCTCGAGACCGCCGGGCAGGCCGTTCTTCACCGGGCCGTAGGTTTCCGGATCACGGCGCAGCATGTTCTTGGTCGGCGTCCAGTAGGGCCAGTCACGCTGGAACGCGACAGTCGCGGTTCCCGAAAAGCCGCGCCCCTGCTCGCCCACGGCGACGAGGTAGCGCATGGCGGTCTCGCCGTCCTGAACGTGGTAGAGGTACTTGGCACCGGGATCGACGACGATGGTGCCGGCGGGATGCGGGGCATGGTACTCCACCAGCTGACGCTTGCGCGCTTCGGACAGGTACTTGTCCTCGATGGCGGGCACTTCGATGCCGTTGTCTACGGTGGCCGCGTACATGGCGCGGGTCTCTTCGGTCAGCGTGGTCGCTGGGTTCGACATCTCGGGGGCGACAGCGCAGGCGGACAGCAGGCTGGCAGCGGCCACGAGTGCAAGCACCGGGCGGCTGAGGAATTGGGGCGCGATCATCGGGATCCTTTCAAGGCTACATCGGGGCGGCGCCCCGGCAAACCGGAGGATGGCGTCGCGACATGTGGACCGGGGCACTGTGCCACCGGTTCGATCTTTCGAGTCATAGACCGATGATGCGGTTGCGGCAAAACGGATGCCCCCTTCCTTTGGCGGGCGTGTTCATCATGCCACCCTTCCGTAGGGGCACCCGGCAGAACCCTGCCGATACCGGCCCTATTTCCGTCTGAGTGACGGGCGTTCCTTAGGGCAACCTTAAGGCGGCGGCGCAAATCGGGCCCAATCGGAGCAGCGCAATCCGGGCCGAAGAGCAGAGGTAGACACCAAGGTTGCGCCAGCGCCTCGCGCGACCCTCTTCCCCGACGCTGCACCTTAGCTTATATGCCGCGCATGCAGAATCCTCCTGACCTGCGCCCGGATCTCGCGCGCGCCCGCATCACCGAAACCGCCCGTGACGGCCAGCCGACCATCGGCATGGTGTCGCTTGGCTGCCCGAAGGCGCTGGTCGACAGCGAACGCATCCTCACGCGCCTGCGCGCCGAAGGCTACGGCATCTCGCCCGACTACGCCGGCGCGGACGCGGTGATCGTGAACACCTGCGGCTTTCTCGACAGTGCCAAGGCGGAAAGTCTTGAGGCCATCGGCGAGGCGCTGAACGAAAACGGCAAGGTCATCGTGACCGGCTGCCTCGGGGCGGAGCCCGAATACATCACCGGGGTGCATCCCAAGGTTCTCGCCGTGACCGGCCCGCACCAGTACGAACAAGTGCTCGACGCGGTGCATGGCGCGGTGCCGCCGTCGCCCGATCCCTTCGTGGATCTGCTGCCCGCCTCGGGGGTGAAGCTCACGCCGCGGCACTACAGCTACCTGAAGATCTCCGAGGGCTGCAATCACGCCTGCAAGTTCTGCATCATCCCTGACATGCGTGGCAAGCTGGCCTCGCGCCCGCACCGCGCCGTGATGCGTGAGGCGGAAAAGCTGGTCGAGGCCGGCGTGAAAGAGCTTCTGGTCATCAGCCAGGACACTTCGGCCTACGGCACCGACTGGAAGGACCGCGAGGAAAAAGCGCCGTTCCTGTCGCTGGCCCGCGATCTGGGCAGCCTCGGGGCGTGGGTGCGGATGCATTACGTCTACCCCTATCCCCATGTGCGTGACCTGATCCCGCAAATGGCCGAGGGTGGCATCCTCCCCTACCTCGACATTCCCTTCCAGCACGCGCACCCGGACGTGCTGCGCCGCATGGCGCGCCCCGCCGCCGCCGCCCGCACGCTGGACGAGATCGCCGCCTGGCGCGCCTCCTGCCCGGACATCGTGCTGCGGTCCACCTTCATCGTCGGCTACCCCGGCGAGACCGAGGCAGAGTTCCAGACCCTGCTTGACTGGATGGACGAGGCGCAGCTCGATCGCGTTGGCTGCTTCCAGTACGAGAACGTCGCCGGAGCGCGCTCCAACGCCCTGCCCGATCACGTTCCCTCCGAGGTCAAGCAGGAGCGCTGGGACCGCTTCATGGAGAAGGCGCAGGCAATCTCGGAGGCCAAGCTTGCGGCCAAGGTCGGCAAGCGCATGGATGTCATTGTCGACCTGGTCGAAGACGACGCCGCCACCTGCCGCACCAAGGCCGACGCGCCCGAGATCGACGGCAACCTCTTCATCGACGAGGGCCATGAAGGCCTCAAGGCCGGGGACATTGTCACCGTCGAGGTGGACGAGGCCGGGGAATACGACCTCTGGGGACGCATTGTCTGAGACGGCGATTCGCGGGCAGAGCCGGTGCCGGGCGGCACGACTCTGCCCGCTTCTTCATCAACCACCGCCAATTCTGCCGCAACCCGCAGCACAGGGTTGTTTTATGAGCCGAAAGATATCGGCTTGGTTGCGAAAATTGCTGAAAATGACTTAAATCGTTTTATTATCATATTGAAAATATTCGTGCGTCCGAATATATTGGATGCATAGCCAGTACATTGTTTTCAGGCCCGGGGTCGCCCGAGCCAGCCTTGCCCCCCCGGATCTGTCCAAGGGGACCGAGAGTTGTCAGATGTGATTTTGTGTCTCTGAGAAATGCCTCCGGTTCAGCCGGAGGCATTTTTCGTGGCGCTTGGCTGTTTCGTGGCGCTTGGCTGTTTCGTGGCGCTTGGCATGCCCCTTCGCGGCCGACCACCGACGACGCTTGCAGCCATCCTTCGACTGCGGCATGACCGCGGCCATGGCCAAGCTCTACTTCAACTACTCGACCATGAACGCCGGCAAGTCGACGCTGCTGCTGCAGGCGGCGCACAACTACGGCGAACGCGGGATGGAAGTCTTCCTGCTGACCGCGCGGCTCGACGATCGTGCCGGCGAGGGGCGCATCGGGTCACGCATCGGGCTTGGCCGCCCGGCCGAGACCTTCGGCCCCGAGGATGATCTGTCCGCCCGCATCGCCGCCGAACATCAGCGCCGCCCGCTGGCCTGCATCTTCGTGGACGAGGCGCAGTTCCTGACGGAAGATCAGGTCTGGCAGCTGGCGCGCGTCACCGATGACCTGAAGATCCCGGTGATGTGCTACGGGCTGCGGGTGGATTTCCGGGGCAAGCTGTTCCCAGGCTCGGCCAGCCTGCTGGCATGGGCGGACGTGATGCGCGAGGTGCGCACCATCTGCCATTGCGGGCGCAAGGCCACCATGGTGATCCGTCAGGACGGGTCCGGCCGAACCGTGATCGACGGCGATCAGGTGCAGATCGGCGGCAACGAAACCTATGTTTCCCTCTGCCGCCGCCACTGGCGCGAGGCGGTCGGCGACCGCCCCCGCACGCAGGCGCAGGCTTAACCCAGCACTTCGGCCACGGCGAATTTCGCCAGCTGGTCACGGTCCACGTCAACCCCGAGGCCCGGCCCGGTGGGGACGTGCACCCGCCCCTTCCGCACCGGGAAGGGTTCAGTCAGGATGTCCTCTGACGCGTAGTATGTGGACATGTAGAACTCGCACTCCAGCCGCAGTTCCGGCAGCGCCGCCATCAGGTGCGCCCCTGCGGCGTGGGCCAGCCCAGTCTCGAACATGCAGCCGCCGTAGACCTCGATCCCGGCGGCGCGGGCAATGGCCCCGACCTCGAGCGCGCGGCGGATGCCCCCCGCCTTCATCACCTTGAGCGAAAAGATGTCCGCCATGCGGATCTGCACGCCGTACATCGCCTCGCGCACGCCAAAGACCGACTCGTCCGCCATGATCGGCGTGGCGATCTGGTGGGTGATCTGGGCCAGAACCTCGCGTTCGTGCATCTTCACGGGCTGCTCCACGAAGGTGGGGCGAAACGCCTCGAGATCCTGAATGCAGCGCACCGCGTCATAGGCGGGCAGGCCCTGGTTGTAGTCGATGCGCAGATCCGCTTCGGCCCCGTAGATGCCGCGGAGCTTGTCCAGCCGCATGAGGTCGAAGGCGTGGTCCGCAAAACCCGTCTTGATCTTGAAGATCCGCACGCCGTCGTCCCACATGGTGGCCACGTCCTCCAGATCCTTGCCGAAATCGGGGTTCGCGACCGAGAAGGACAGCCCCATGCTCTCGCGCGCGCGGCCTCCCACAAGCTCGGACACCGACAGCCCCGAGATCTTGCCCGTTAGGTCCAGCAGCGCCATTTCCAGCGCGGCCTTGGCCTCGGGGTGGCCGACGACGACGGCCTCGGCCTTTGTCATCAGCGGCTCGACCTGCACAGGGTCGGCGCCTTGCAGCAGCGGGCGGATATAGCTGTGCAGCGCCGCGACGGTGCCCTCGGCGGTGCCGGTGAAGGCAGGCCACGGCGACGCCTCGCCCCAGCCGACAAGGCCGGTGTCCGTCACCAGTTCGAGGATCACCGAATGAATGCCCGCCACATCGCCGATACCATGCGAATGCACCGCCTTGCCAGGAATGAGAATGCGGTGAACGCGGATGGTCTCGATCTTGTGGTCGCTCATGGCCCCTGCCTTCTGTGCCTGCCGGATGCCGCCGGAGGAGCGGCTTCGTCTGCATACAATCCGGAATACAAACAGGCGGCAAGCACAAAACACCCGCGCCTCCGGTGGGATGGCGCGGGTGGCGGCCCGATGCTTTTCCAGGCATCAGAGCTTGGACCGCATGAGGCCGAGGGGCCTCCGTCAGTAGTCCTGAGCGGCGGCCACGGCGCGTTTCCACGCCTTGTAGCGACGGTTGCGCATGTCGTCCGCCATCTTGGGCTCGAAGGTCCGTTCCAGCTTCCAGCCCTTGGCGAATTCTTCCATGACCGGGTAGATCCCGGCCCGCTGCCCGGCGAGCCACGCCGCGCCCATAGCAGTGGTCTCGAGCACTTCGGGGCGATCTACCGGAGCATCGGTGATGTCCGCTAGGAACTGCATGGCCCAGTCGCTGGCGCTCATCCCGCCGTCGACGCGCAGGGCCGTGTCATCGGCCCCCGACCAGTCCGCGTGCATCGCTTCGAGCAGATCGCGGGTCTGGAAGCCCACCGATTCAAGCGCCGCGCGGGCGAATTCCGCCGGGCCACTGTTGCGCGTGAGGCCAAAGACCGCTCCACGGCATTCGGCGTTCCAGTAGGGAGCGCCAAGGCCGGTGAAGGCTGGCACCAGCGTCAGCTCCTGGCTTTCGTCGGCGGATTCGGCCAGCGGCTGGGTCTGCTTCGCATCGCGGATGATCTGCAGCCCGTCACGCAGCCACTGCACCACGGCCCCCGCGATAAAGATCGACCCTTCCAGCGCATAGGTCCGCTTGCCGTCAAGCTGGTAGGCGATGGTGGTGAGCAGCCGATTGTTGGACCGCACCAGTTCGTCCCCGGTGTTGAGCAGGGCAAAGCACCCGGTGCCGTAGGTCGACTTGAACATGCCAGGCCGGAAGCAGGCCTGCCCGATCGTTGCCGCCTGCTGGTCGCCCGCAACCCCCAGGATCGGGATCTCGGCCCCGAAAAGATCGGCGCGGGCCATGCCGAAATCGGCGGCGCAATCCTTGACCTCGGGCAGCATGGACATGGGAATGCCCAGCATCTTGCACATGGTCGAGGACCAGCAGCCCTTGGAGATGTCGTAAAGCATGGTACGCGCGGCATTGGTGGCATCAGTCACATGCTCGCGCCCGCCGGTCATCTTCCAGATCAGCCAGGTATCGACGGTGCCGAAAGCCAGCTCGCCCGCCTCGGCCCGGTCGCGGGCCCCTTCGACCTGGTCGAGGATCCATGCCACCTTGGTCGCCGAGAAATATGGATCGAGCAGCAGGCCGGTCTTTTGCGTGACCGTCTCCTCGTGGCCGTCCGCCTTCAGCTTCTTGCAGAATTCCGAGGTGCGGCGATCCTGCCAGACGATTGCGTTGTGGATGGGCTGGCCGGTCTTGCGGTCCCAGACCAGCGTGGTTTCGCGCTGGTTGGTAATGCCGATGCCCGCGATGTCCGACGGGCCAAGGCCCGCCTTTTCCATCACCGCGCGGCAGGTGGCGGCGGTCGTGCTCCAAAGGTCCGAGCAATCATGTTCGACCCAGCCGCTGTCAGGGTAGTGCTGTTCAAACTCCTCCTGCGCAACGGCGGTGATCTTCAGATCGGCATCGAAGAGGATCGCCCGACTGGACGTGGTCCCTTGGTCGATCGCAAGGATATGGCTCATGTGTCTCCCCCCTCTTCGGTCTTGCGGATGGTGCCGCGCTCAGGCGGTGGCGCATGCGCCCCCCGCGCGCTTCGCGCTGATGTAATCCTCGAGCGCGGCGACCTGTGCGTCGTCGAAATGCAGGCCCAGCTTGGTCCGACGCCAGAGCACGTCCTGCGCGGTGCGGGCGTATTCACGCTCCATCAGCCAGTCGACCTCGGCCTCGGTCAGATCCTGCCCGAAATCACGGCCCAGCAGACGGCGGCGCGGCGAGCGGCGCAGCACCTCGGGCGCTTCGGAGCCGTACAGCCGGACGAGGCGCCGGGACCAGCGTTCGTTGAGATAGGGGTAATCCTTGCGCAGATCGAAAGCGAGCCGTTCAGCACCGTTGACCTGGAAATCACCGCCCGGCAGGGCGACGCCAGCGGTCCATGCCTCGCGATCCTTGCCCATCGCCTCGCCGATCCGGGCCAGCGCGCTTTCCGCAAGGCGACGGTAGGTGGTGATCTTGCCGCCAAAGACATTGAGCATGGGCGCACCGCCTGATCCTTCGACCTTCAGCGTGTAATCGCGGGTCGCCGCCGTGGCGCTGCTGGCGCCGTCGTCATAAAGCGGGCGCACGCCGGAATAGGTCCAGACCACGTCCTCGGTCGAGATGTCCTGCTTGAAGTAGCTATTGGCAAAATCAATGAGGTACTGTTGTTCCTCGGGAGTGCACTCGGGACGTTTGTCGGGGTCGTGATGTTCGGCATCGGTGGTGCCGATCAGGGTGAAATCCTCTTCGTAGGGGATGGCGAAGATGATGCGCCCATCGGTCCCTTGGAAGAAATAGCACTTGTCGTGATCGTATAGCTTGCGGGTCACGATATGCGAGCCGCGCACCAGTCGCACGCCTTCGCGCACATTCAGATGCACCTTGTCGTGGATGATCTGCCCGACCCAAGGGCCACCGGCGTTTACCAGCATACGGGCGCGGTGGGTCGTGGTTGCGCCGGTTTCGGTGTTCTCTGTCTCGACCACCCAGAGCCCGTCCTCGCGGCGGGCCGAAGTAACCTTCGTGCGGGTCATGATCTTTGCCCCGCGCGCCTGCGCGTCGCGGGCATTGAGCACCACGAGGCGGCTGTCCTGCACCCAGCAGTCGGAATATTCGTAAGCGGTCTCGAACCGGTCATCCAGCGGCGCGCCCTCGGGGCTGCCCTTTAGCGACAGGGATTCCGTGCCGGGCAGGATCTTCCGCCCGCCGAGGTGATCGTAAAGGAACAGGCCCAGCCGGATCAGCCACGCGGGGCGCCGGCCCTTCATCCAAGGCATCACCGTGCTCAGCAGTTTCGAGGTGGGCGTTTCGCTGTCGAAACGCATGGAAGGGTGGTAGGGCAGCACGAAGCGCATGGGCCAAGCGATATGCGGCATCGCCTTGAGCAGCACCTCGCGTTCGACCAGCGCCTCCTTCACGAGGCGGAATTCGAAATACTCGAGATAGCGCAGGCCACCGTGAAAAAGCTTGGTCGAGGACGAGGAGGTGGCCGAGGCCAGATCGTTCATCTCGGCGAGCCGGACCGAGTATCCACGACCCGCAGCGTCACGGGCAATACCGCAGCCATTGATCCCTCCGCCGATGATGAAAAGGTCGGTTGGAGCTTGGTCCTGCATGACGTTCACGTTTCCCACTATTTCTACCGGCACCACCAGCGGTATGCCGCATCGAAGGCGCGGGCCGCAACCGAATTACCTTCGAATTCTTTCGCATTGGCGCCTGCTGTGGATGATTGTGGCGTGGCGCGGGTAACACTCTGTCAACTCGTGGGGAATATTGATTGTTCCATAAGCCGGAACGATAACGGCGAAAAAAAGCGAACAGCCATGTCACAATCCTTTCGCCAGCTTGAAATCCTCGAGATTGCCCGCCGTGATGGCAAGGTCGGGGTCGACGACCTTGCCGCGCGCTTCGGCGTGACCCTACAGACCATCCGCCGCGACCTGTCCGAGCTTTCCGAAGCCGGGCAGCTTGACCGGGTGCATGGCGGCGCGGTGCTGCCCTCGGGAACGATCAACATCGCCCATGCGGAACGGCGCACGCTGAACGCGTCAGCCAAGGCCGCCATGGCGCGCGCCTGCGCCGGGATGATCCCCGACGACTGCGCCCTCTTCATCGGGCTTGGCACCACCGCCGAGGCGCTGGCGCGGCAGATCCTGCACCATCGCAACCTTTTGGTGGTGACCAACAACACCCATGTTGCGGGCATCCTGTCGGCCAACAGTGACTGTACCGTGGTGCTGACCGGCGGCACGCTTCGGCGCAGCGACGGCGGCCTTCTGGGCCTGCACGCGGCCCACACCGCGCGGCAGTTCCGCTTCGACATGGCGCTGATGGGGTGTTCGGCGCTGGATCCGTCGGGGGATCTCATGGATTTCGACATGTCCGAGGTGGGGCTGGCGCAGGTCATTCTTAGGCAGGCGCGGCGGCGGGTGCTACTGGCAGACGGATCGAAGCTGACGCGCAACGCCCCGGCCCGCATCGCCTGCCTGTACGATTTCGACACGTTCGTCACCGATGCGCCCCTCCCTCCGGAGCTCGCCGGAAAATGCCGTGACTGGGGCACCGAGGTGATGATCGCCTCCGCCTGAGGCCGAGTGCTCGTTCCCTTGTTAAGCCCCTCTCCAGGCACTGACCCTATCCCGGGCCATCTCCGGAGGTTTCACCGAGGAGCCGCCTCATGACCCCGGCAACAGCCCCGTGGCACTGGACAGCGGCGGCGGGGCCCATGGCGCACCACACTCCGGGGCGCTGCGGCACACGGCCTCGCGATGCCCTGCACCTTGACACTTTGGGGCCCCCCGCCCATGAAACGCGGGTTAGTGGCATGAGGCAGGACAGATGGCGAAGGAAAAGGAAAAGGGCGGCATTCTCGAGACCGTCAAGACGGTGGTCTGGGCGCTGGTCATCGCGGGCGTTTTCCGCACGCTGTTCTTCCAGCCGTTCTGGATTCCCTCGGGCTCGATGAAGGACACGCTGCTGATCGGCGACTTCCTCTTCGTCAACAAGATGGCATACGGCTATTCCTATGCCTCCTGCCCGTCGATCCGCCTGCCGCAGATCGGCATCGACATCGACGCGCAGGACATCTGCGGCTGGCTCGGCGACGACAACGACCGCATCTTCGGATCGGAGCCCGAGCGTGGCGACATCGCGGTGTTCCGTCACCCGGTCCACGGCACCGATTTCATCAAGCGCGTCATCGGCCTGCCCGGCGACCGCATCCAGGTGATGGAAGGCCGGCTCTACATCAACGATGAACCGGTCGGCATCGAACCTGCAGGCACCTTCACCGAAACGGCACAGCCGCAGGGCCCGCAACAGCTGCGCCCGCGCTGCGCCAACGGCCCGGTGGGCACCGGCGGCGTCTGTGAAAAAGAGCGGTTCACCGAAACCCTGCCTGGCGGCCACAGCCACGACATCCTCAACATCGCGATGCAGAACTCGGACAATACCCGCGTCTACACCGTGCCCGAGGGTCACTATTTCATGATGGGCGACAACCGCGACAACTCATCCGACAGCCGCGTGCCCAACGCCGCGGGCGGTGTCGGCTTCGTGCCGTTCGAGAACCTCATCGGCCGTGCGCGCCGCGTCGTGTTCTCGTCCGCGGGCAACTCCATGCTGTACTTCTGGACCTGGCGGGGCGACCGCTTCTTCCACCGCCTGCAATGAAACGGTCTGCCGAGATAGCTGCGCTCGAGGATCGCCTCGGGCACCGGTTCGAGCAGGTGGACCTGCTACGCCGGGCACTGACCCACAGCTCCATGTCCTCGCCCGGGCGCGAGGACAACCAGCGGCTCGAATTCCTCGGGGACCGGGTGCTTGGCCTCGTCATGTCCGAGGCGCTTCTGGCCGGTGACCGGGCCGCCTCCGAAGGCCAGCTTGCCCCGCGCTTCAACGCGCTGGTGCGCAAGGAAGCCTGCGCCGACGTCGCCGCCGAGATCGACATCGGTGCCGCGCTGAAACTGGGCCGGTCCGAGATGATGTCGGGCGGCCGCCGCAAGATGGCGCTGCTTGGGGATGCAATGGAGGCGGTGATCGCCGCCGTCTACCTCGACGCCGGGTTCGAGGTTGCGCGCGAGATGATCCTGCGGCTCTGGGGCGACCGGGTTGCCCGCGTCGACGAAGACGCGCGCGATCCCAAGACCTCGCTGCAGGAATGGGCGCAGGCACGCGGCATGACCCCGCCCGCCTATGTTGAGGTGTCGCGCAGCGGCCCCGACCACGCGCCGGTCTTCACCATCGAGGCGCGGCTTGCCAACGGCGAAAGCGCGCAGGCCACCGCCGGCGCCAAGCGCCGTGCCGAACAGCAGGCCGCCGCCGCGCTGCTGGACAAGGTCTCTCATGGCTAGGGCGGTTTCGGACAACGCGCGCGGCGCGTTGTTCATGGTCATCGCCATGACACTGTTCGCGGTCGAGGACGCGCTGTTCAAATCCGTGACGCCGGGGTTTCCGCCCGGCATCGCCACGCTGATCTTCGGCGTAACGGGCACGGCGCTCTACACTCTTCTGACCCTGCGCGCAGGTGAGCCGGTGCTGCACCCGGCGATCCTGCAACCATCCCTGATGATCCGCACCGGGTTCGAGATCATGGGGCGACTCTTCTTCGCGCTGTCGCTGGCCTACACGCCCCTGTCGATCACCTCGTCGATCCTGCAGGCGGCACCTCTCGTGGTGACGGCGGGCGCGGCGCTATTGCTGCACGAAAAGGTGGGGCCAGCGCGCTGGATCGCCATGGCAGTGGGCTTTGCCGGGGTGCTGATGATCGTGCGCCCCACCCCTGACGCCTTCCGCGCCGATGCGCTGCTGGCGATCGCCGGGATGATCGGATTTGCCATGCGCGATCTCTACACCCGCGCCAGCCCGCCGGCGGTGTCGGCCAACCAGCTCGGGGTGCTGGGCTTTGCGGTGATCATCGTTGCGGGCCTCATCATGCTGCCCTTCGAGCCTGCCGCCCCCCGCCTGCCACAGGCCTGGGAGCTGGGACGGCTGCTGCTGACCGGGGTGGTCGGCGTCACCGCCTACACCGCTCTGACCCGCGCGATGCGCACCGGAGAGGTATCGGTTGTCGCGCCCTTCCGCTATTCGCGGCTGCTGGTGGCGCTGACCTTCGCCTACCTGTTCTTCGAGGAACGACCGGACCTGTGGACCCTCGCAGGCGGCACGCTGATCGTGGCCACCGGGGTCTTCACCCTCGTGCGCAGCGGGAGCGCCCGCGCGGCCTAGCGGTTCTCAGCGCAGCTCGCAGGTGACGCTGATGGTGCCATAGCGCCCACCAGACCCCGAGGTTTCCTCTGCCAGCGTGATGGCGGCGCCGTTCTTGCCGCGCCAGTCCTCGGCCCGCTGCTTGCAGTCGGACAACGGGAGGCCCGCCTCCGCGCCCTTGAGCGGCTGCTCCTTGTAGCTGCCATCCCCCTGAAGCACGTGGATCACCGGCACATAGAGCGACTGGGCGCTGGCAGCGGTGGCAGCAAGGGTGAAGAGGGCAGCGAGAAGCGGTTTCATGGCGGGACCCGGCGGGCTGAGGTTGCGAAGAGACGAATATAGTCGCCTCGACACCGATCTCCAAGCGTCGCTCTATGGCGCTTGGGTCAATTAATCGCTATGTGTCTGCGGATCACATCGTAACGGACAGCCCAATGACCACTCGCGCCGGATTCGTCGCCCTCATCGGAGAGCCCAACGCGGGCAAATCCACCCTCACCAACCGCATGGTGGGGGCGAAGGTGTCGATCGTCACCCACAAGGTGCAGACCACCCGCACCCGCATTCGCGGCGTGGCGATGGAAGGCGACAGCCAGCTTGTCTTCGTCGACACGCCGGGCCTCTTCAAACCGCGCCGCCGGCTTGACCGCGCCATGGTCGCCGCTGCCTGGGGCGGGGCGTCGGATGCCGACATCATCGTGCTGCTGATTGAGGCGCACCGGGGCGTGACCGAAGGCGTGGAAAGCATCCTCGAAGGTCTTGCCGATCTGCCGAAAGGTCGCCGCGTCGCGCTGGCCATCAACAAGATCGACCGGGTCGAGGCCCCTGCCCTTCTGGCGCTGACCAAGGATCTCAACGACCGCTACGACTTTGCCCAGACCTTCCTGATCTCGGCCGAGCGTGGCCACGGGGTCGAGGATCTGCGCAAGTGGCTGGCGGGTGAAGTCCCCGAAAGCCCGTGGCTCTACCCCGAGGACCAGATCGCCGACCTGCCCATGCGCATGATCGCCGCCGAGATGACCCGCGAAAAGCTGACCCTGCGCCTGCATCAGGAACTGCCCTACCAGCTGACCGTGGAAACCGAACACTGGCAGGAACGAGACGACGGCTCCGCCCGCATCGACCAGGTGGTTTACGTGGTGCGCGACGGCCACAAGGGCATCGTGCTGGGCCACAAGGGCGAGACGGTCAAGGCCATCGGCCAGGCCGCCCGCGCCGAGCTCGAGGAATTCCTCGGCCGCCGGGTGCACCTGTTCCTGCAGGTGAAGGTGCGCGAGAACTGGCTTGAAGAGGCCGAGCGCTATTCCGAGATGGGCCTCGATTTCAAGGACGGCAACTGACTGTATGGCGCGCCTGACGACGCGGTTCTGGGTCGATGCCTATCTTGCGCGGCTGGGCTTTGCCAATATCCCCGCCTACGTGGTCGCCCACGGCGACGATCACGCGGGCGCGGTGCTTGTGAAGCTTGCCACGCTCGATGGCCGTGCAGTGGCCTTCACCCGCGGCTTCGACCTCATGTCCGGCGAGCGCAAATGGACCGAGTTGGCCTCGGGTGACGAACGCGAGGTCGATGCGTCTGTCGCCAAACAGCGCAGCTTCGATCCGGATCTGTGGGTGATCGAGGTCGAGGACCGCGCTGGCCGCCACCTGCTAGACGAGGACGGGCTGGCCTGAGGCAGGCTCAGAACCGACCGGAGATCAGGGTGCTGTGGGCGTCTGCCCCGCCCTTCGCAGGATCGCAGGATCGCAGGATCGCAGGATCGCAGACAGGCGCGACTAGCTCCGGATCAGCCGTGCTATCCCCACCTGCACCCCGCCCGCCGCCACGAAGGCGGCGCAGAGGATCGCGAACCAGCGTGCCACCCCGTCCCAGCCGACGCTGGCGGGATCGGTGAAGAAGTAGGGATACACCCCGTCCACCTGCCCCCGTGCAATGGCGTAAAGGAAATAGGCCAGCGGCCATAGCATCCACACCAGGGCCGTGCCGAAATGCAGCCCGTGCTTGGGTGCGCACTTTATCCAGAACAGCACAGTGAGAAGCGGCACCGCCGTATGCAGCCCCTGGTTCGCCCAGGCCTCCAGCCCCTTCGGCGATTGCGCCAGCAACGCCCAGTACACACCCCCCACGATGCCGATCCACAGCGTCAGCCCGCCCAGCCACGCCGGCGAGAGCATCCTGTCGGTCAGCGTCATGACGGCAAAGCTCAGCGCCACCAGCAGGTTGGTCAGGAGGGTGAAATAGCGCGCCAGATCCCACGCGGTGCCAAGCGGCGCGAACGCGAGGCTTTCCTGTTCTGTCGCGATGAACTGGGCCACAAGGGACGCCCATGCGACGCAGGCAATCAGGACGGAAAACAAACGGGCACGCTTTGACATGGGCGCATGTGTTGCCCATGTCGCGGGTTTCGGCAAGCGCCAGTGTGCGCCGCTTGCGCGTTCAACCGGCCTCGGGGCCTGCAGGATCATCGCGTTTCATGGACGGGGCCGACCTGCCAAGACGTTGCGCCAGCAGCACCACGCCAAGCCCAGCCAGCCAGAACCCGACACCAAGCCCCATCGACCAGAGCGCCACACCGTCCCAGCCTAGCCGCCCGGGATCGACGAAGAAATACGGGTGACGGCCGTCCATCGTGCCACGCACCAGCACGTAGGCGACATAGACCAGCGGCCAGCTCAACCACAGCACCGCGTGGCGCGGGCCAAGGCCGTGCTTGGGCGCGAAGGCCAGCCACCACAGCACCACCGCCACGGGCACCGCGCTATGCTGGCCAAGATCGGTCCACCAGCGCAGCCCCGACAGATCGCGCGACAGCAGCGCGTGGTAGACCACTCCGACGATGACGATCCATAGGGTGAGCCCGGCGCTCCACCACGCCGAGGGTCGCCATCCCAGCGCGATGCGCAGAAAGGTCAGCGCCACCAGCACGTTGGTAAGGTTGGTGAAGTACCGCGCCATGCGCCATGCCTCGTCCAGCAGGGGCCGGCGGCTCAGCCCGAGCCACAGCTGCACACCGACCGAGGTGGCGGCAAGCAGGGCGACGAGCAGGGCGATGAGACGGGGAGTCGGAGACATGGTGACTTTCAACGGACGGATGAACGGATGAACGGATGAACGGATGAACGGATGAACGGATGAACGGATGAAGTTTTGGGCCGGGCCGGCGGAACGCAATGGGCGAATTGGGCCGTTTGAGGCCCATGTGGGCCGCTCTGGTCAATCGGATCGGCTGAGGACCGACCGGGCGAAAGCTCTTTGATAAAGAAGGCCCCAAACCGCGCCGAAAAATGGGCAACCCGGCTTGGGCACAGCTCGAAGCATTCTGTGCAGGGGGCTGGAGTTGAAGCCATCGGACGGCATGAGGCAGATGGCAAGATAGGGGCGAGCGGCTAGCCCGGCCCGGCTACATCAGGCGAACGACCAAGGGCCGAACCTATGGCGTGCAAAGTCAGGTCAGGTCAGGTCAGGTCAGGTCAGGTCAGGTCAGGTCAGGTCAGGTCAGGTCAGGTCAGGTCAGGTCAGGTCAGGTCAGGTCAGGTCAGGTCAGGTCAGGTCAGGTCAGGTCAGGTCAGGTCAGGTCAGGTCAGGTCAGGTCAGGTCAGGTCAGGTCAGGTCAGGTCAGGTCAGGTCAGGTCAGGTCAGGTCAGGTCAGGTCAGGTCAGGTCAGGTCAGGTCAGGTCAGGTCAGGTCAGGTCAGGTCAGGTCAGGTCAGGTCAGGTCAGGTCAGGTCAGGTCAGGTCAGGTCAGGTCAGGTCAGGTCAGGTCAGGTCAGGTCAGGTCAGGTCAGGTCAGGTCAGGTCAGGTCAGGTCAGGTCAGGTCAGGTCAGGTCAGGTCAGGTCAGGTCAGGTCAGGTCAGGTCAGGTCAGGTCAGGTCAGGTCAGGTCAGGTCAGGTCAGGTCAGGTCAGGTCAGGTCAGGGAGATCTTGACGCCCTCCCCCGTCCGGTCAATCCACCGGGGACTGACGGCACTTCACAAGCCGGAGAGGGCAGCACCCGCTTGCCCTTGCCGCCGGAAATCACGACATTGCCCACATGGACTGGCGCGACACCGGCATTCTTCTGTCTTCCCGCAGGCATGGCGAAAGCTCGGCCATCCTGGAGGTATTCACCCCCGAGCATGGCCGTCATCTCGGGGTGCTGCGTGGCGGGGCATCGCGAAAAATCGCGCCCAGCCTGCAGCCAGGGGCGCAGCTTGACCTCGCGTGGCGGGCGCGGCTCGAGGATCACATGGGCGCCTTCACCGTGGAGCCGCAGCGTTCGCGGGCGGCCATCGCCATGGCGGACCGGTTGTCGCTGGCCGGGCTCAACGCGGTGGTGGCGCTGCTGGCCTTCTGCCTGCCCGAGCGCGAGGCGCATCCCGCGCTTTACACCCGCACCGAACAGCTGCTGGACCTGCTGGCCGAGCCCGACCTCTGGCCGCTGGCCTACCTGCGCTGGGAAATGGCACTTCTGGACGAGATGGGCTTCGGGCTCGACCTGTCAGCCTGCGCGGTGAGCGGGGGGAACGACCACCTGGCCTATGTCTCGCCGCGCACCGGGCGGGCGGTGTCCGCTTCGGCTGCCGGGGACTGGGCGCCAAGGCTGCTGCCCCTGCCCCCGGTGCTTCTGGGCGAAGGCCCGGCCACGGATGCCGACATCCTCACCGCGCTTGGCACCACCGGGCATTTCATGGAGCAGCGGCTTGCCTACGCCCTGCGGGACCGCCCCCTGCCCGCCGCGCGGGGGCTTTTCATGGACCGGCTGGCCCGGGCGGCCCGGGGCGCGGCATCGCCGTCGTCCCGCTAGACCTCCCCGCCCCCGAAGCTTGTGCGTCTGGCTCACAACAGGGCCTGTGGCGGGCCGTATTAACAACCTTTAACACTGTCCCTTTCCTCCTATGGGAAAGAGCGCTAACTATCCCTTCATGCGCTGGACCCTGCCTAACACCCTCACCGCCCTTCGCCTGCTCGCCGCTCCCGGCTTGGCGGTGATGTTCCTCTATTTCTCACGCCCGCTGGCCGACTGGTTCGCGCTGGTGCTGTTCATCAGCGCCGCCGTCACCGACTGGTTCGACGGCTACATCGCCCGCACCTGGGCGCTGGAATCGCGGCTTGGGGCAATGCTTGATCCCATTGCGGATAAGGCGATGGTGGTGATCGCCCTCATGGTGATCGTGGGCTATTCGTCCATGTCGCCGTGGCTGGTGCTGCCTGCGACCTTCATCCTCTTCCGCGAGGTGTTCGTAAGCGGCCTGCGGGAATTCCTCGGAGACGTGGCGGGCACGCTCAAGGTGACCAAGCTGGCCAAGTGGAAGACCACCTTCCAGATGGTGGCCATCGCCGTTCTTTTCGCCCAAGGCATGTTCGAGCATTACCTTGCCGTAAGCATCGACGGGATGTCGGCCGCTCAGGTCAGCGCCATCCTGTCCGGTGACGCACCTGACACCCATGGGCTGATCTGGAAGGATCAGGGCATGATCTGGGCCGGACATGTGGGCCTCACCCTGCTGTGGATCGCCGCGAGCCTGACCCTGATCACCGGATGGGATTACTTCGCCAAGGCGATGCCTCACCTGAAGGACGGATGATGCTGGACGTTCTCTACTTTGCTTGGGTGCGTGAACGCATCGGCCTGCCGAAAGAGCGTATCGAGACCTCGGCCACCACCGTCGCCGAGCTGGTCGAGGAACTGCGCGCCCGCGAGGAACGCTACGAGGTTGCTTTTGCCGACCTGTCATCCCTGCGCGTCGCCGTGGATCAGGAGCTGACCGAGTTCGACGCCCCCCTGTCGGGCGCGCGCGAGGTGGCCTTCTTCCCGCCGATGACCGGAGGCTGAGGCCCATGGGCTTGCGCATTCTCGTTCAGCAGGAGCCCTTTGATTTCGGTGCCGAATGCGACGGCTTTGCCGCCGGGCGCCACGATCTGGGGGCAGTGGTGACCTTTGCGGGGACCGTGCGCGACCTTGGTGGCGATCTGCGCGGCATGGAGATTGAGCATTACCCCGGCATGACCGAAAAGGCGCTTGAAGCGATCGCCCGCGAGGCGGAAGGTCGCTGGGATCTGGGCGAGGTTCTGGTTATCCACCGCCATGGACCGCTGGCCCCCGGCGAGCGCATCATGATGGTCGCCACCGCCTCGCCACATCGCAAGGATGCTTTCGAGGCCGCCGAGTTCCTGATGGACTACCTCAAGTCCCGCGCGCCCTTCTGGAAGAAGGAAACCGCGAAGGATGGCGCGGCATGGGTTGCTGCAAAGAATGAGGACGAGGATGCGCTGAAGCGCTGGTAAGCCTTTTTGCCACCTTGTCCGCCCTTGTCTGACCCCGGTTGCGGTCATATGATCTGACCAATTCCACAATTCCAGCCAGCTGGGAAGCCTCATGCCCTTTCGCCCCGTGTCATCGGAAAAGCTAAGCCACGCGGTGGTGCGCCAGATCGAGGAGCTGATTCTGCGCGGCATCCTGCGCCCGGGCGAACGCCTGCCCGCCGAGCGCGAGCTGTCCGAGCGGCTGGGCGTGTCCCGCCCCAGCCTGCGCGAAGCGGTGGCCGACCTGCAGGAGCGCGACCTGCTGGTATCGCGCGCCGGCGCGGGGATCTTTGTCACCGAGGCGCTGGGCTCGGCGTTTTCCGACACGCTGGTGCAGCTTTTCGCGCGCCATGACGAGGCGATCTTCGATTACCTGGATTTCCGCCGCGACATGGAGGGCATCGCCGCCCAGCGCGCCGCGATCAACGGCACCGAGACCGACCTTCGCGTTATCGACGAGCTGTTCCGCCAGATGGAGGCCGCCCACCAGAAGCGCAATCCGGCGGACGAGGCGCATCTGGACGCGGATTTTCACCTCGCCATCGTCGAGGCCAGCCACAACGTCATGATGCTTCACATGATGCGGTCCATGTACCAGCTGCTGCGCGAGGGGGTGTTCTACAACCGGCAGGTCATGTTCAAGCAGCGCACCACGCGCGAGGCCCTGCTGGACCAGCACCGCGCCATCAACGCCGCGCTTCAGGCTCGCGATCCCGCGGCAGCCCATGCGGCGGTGGACCGGCACCTTGCCTATGTCGAGGAAGCGCTGGCTGCCGACCGACGGGCGGAGCGGGACGAGGACATCGCGCGGCAACGGCTTGAGCGGATCGTCTCCCGGGGGTAACTGCGTCAGCTTGGCAGGGATGGCCGCGCGCCCCGCATTGCCACTGACCACGATGGATTGTTGGCAACGCCGATTGCAGACCGTCTTCGAATATCGATGACCGACATCGGACAAGGTTCAAAAGACGGCAGGGGCGCTGCCCCCTCTTTGCTTCGCCGCTTGCGGCCACCGCTCCGTCATGAGCAAAACCGCCCCCCGGACGGCTTACGGGACGCCCACTCATCGTTTTGGCGTATTTCCAATGAGACGACGCGTGGGGTGCTCCGGGCAACCCCTGACACGCTCAGGACGCCGCGAGAGGATCGCGGCGTCCTGAAGTGTTTACGCATGCTTGCGTGCCCTGAGGTCAGTTGCCCGAAGGCAACTTGTAGGCAATCACCGCATCCCCCACGGGGGTGTGCATGAAGTGGTGCCCGCCCGGACCGATGAGCACGTATTGCTCGCCGTCCACCTCGTAGGCGATGGGGTTGGCCTGTCCGCCCTGATCCATGACGTCGGACCACAGCGTTTCCCCGGTTTCCGTGTCGATTGCACGGAACAGGTTGTCCGTGGCCGCCCCGATGAAGGTCAGGCCGCCTGCGGTGACCACCGAGCCGCCGTTATTGGGCGTGCCGATCTTGACCGGAAGGAACGACGGAATGCCGAACGGGCCGTTGCGGCGGGCGGTGCCGATCGGGGTATCCCAGACCTGCTCGCCGGTTTCGAGATCTACAGCCGTGATGCCGCCGTAGGGCGGGCTGGTGCAGGGCATGCCCGTCAGCTCGGACTGCCAGCCGGCGTTCACCTGGATCGCATAGGGCGAGCCTGCCTGCGGATCGCCCGCGCCCTCAGCCCCGCCGGAGCCTTCGTTGCCGGTCTCGTTGATCGGCTTCCATCCCTGGGCATCGGCGGTCTCGCGCGGGACAAGCCGGTTGTAGTTGGGCACGTCGTTGTAGTTCATGATCATGAGGTTGCGCTCGGGATCGATAGCAACCGAGCCCCAGTCATTGCCGCCGTTGTAGCCCGGGTACTGGATGTACCAGTCCGTGGAAGGCGGCGTCAGGTAGCCCTGATATTCAGCCATCTGGAAGCGGATCCGGCAGTAGAGCTGGTCGATGGGGGTAAAGCCCCACATGTCCTTCTCGGTCAGCTCGGGCTTGCGGATGTCGAACCAGTCGGAGACCGGCTGGCTGTCGGCCACGAAATCGGGTTCGATGTCGCCTTGCGGAAGGTCGGTGACTTCGCCCACCGGGGTCAACGGTTCGCCGGTTTCGCGGTTGAGGATGTAGACGTCCCCCTGCTTAGACGCGAGCAGCACCGCCGGCTGGCCTTGGTATTCGAGCAGGCTGGCCTGACTGCCAAGGTCATAGTCCCAGACGTCGTTGCGCACGGTCTGGAACTTCCACTGCTCTTCGCCGGTCGTCGCATCAAGCGCCACGAGAGAGGTAGCGTATTCGTTCTCCACCTCCGAGCGGTTGGAGCCATAATAGTCCACCGACGAGTTGCCCAAGGGCAGATAGACGAGGCCGAGCTCTTCGTCGCCGGTGGCGGTGGTCCACATGTTGGGGGTGCCGCGGGTGTAGGTCTCGCCCTCGGGCGGGCCATTGCGCATTTCCTCGGGCGCGGCAAGATCCCAGGCCCAGACCATGTCGCCGCTGCGCGCATCATAGCCACGGATCACGCCGGAGGGCGCGTCCTCGGCCTGGCCATCCTTGACCTGCGCGCCGGTCACCACGACGCCGCGCACGATGGCGGGGGGCGCGGTCACCGCGTACCAGCCGGGAACCTTGTCGCCGATGCCCTCCCACAGGTCGACGTTGCCGTTCTCGCCAAAATCGGCGCAGGGCTCGCCGGTCTGCGTGTCCACTGCGATCAGGCGGGCGTCGATGGTGGCCTCGATGACGCGGGTGGCGCAGGCTTCGCCCTCGGCGGCGGCGGGGTCGGTCCAGACTGACACGCCACGGCAGGAGGCACCGTAGGGGATGGCCTCGGGGGGCACGTCGGGATCGTAGCGCCAGTTCTCTTCACCGGTCGCCGCATCGATGGAGATGAGGATGTTCATCGCCGTGCACATCAGCAGATCGTCACCGACCTTGAGCGGGGTGTTCTCGGGGGAATACTTGCCCTCCGTCGGGCCCTCGGGGAGGTCTTTGGTGTGGTAGACCCAAGCCCGCTCGAGGTTGCCCACATTTTCGGGGGTGATCTGGTCCAGCGGGGAATAGCGCTGCGCCTGTTCGCTGCCGCCCCAGAAGGGCCAGTCCCTGCCTACGTCAGGCATCTGCGCTGCGGCGTAGGGCGCGGCGTCGGGGCCGGTGTCTTCGGCCGCGCCGTCCGCCATGGCATCCGGTTCGTCTTCGCCGGTGGCGCCGGCTGTGTCCTCGGTCTCGGCGGCGGTGTCGCCGTCCGCACCGGACCCTGCGCCCTCGTCCTCAGGTTGCTCTGCCGTGTCGGTCGATGGCTCCGCGGAAGGGGCGGTTTCGGTGCCTGCCTCCTCGGCGGTGCCTTCGTCAGAGGCCGTGCCCGTTTCGGGCTCTGCATCGGTGTTGGTCGTTCCGTCCTCGGGCGTGTCCGCTTCGGAGGCTGCGTCCTGCCCGGTCGGGGCGGCGGTGTCTTCGGTGCCTTCGGCGTCCGAAGCGGTGTCAGGCTCGTCATCCTCGATCTGGGGGGTCTCGACCTCGGGGACCGGCAGTTCCGGGTCTTCGGTCCCGGTTGCCTCGGCCTCCGGAGCTTGGGCTTCGGGGCTTTCGGTCTCAGGCGCTTCGGTTTCAGGCGTCTCTTCGGGCGCTTCGGCGGAGGGGGGCGTGTCGGTGCCGCTGTCCTGCGCCAGAAGCGGCGATGCGGCGAAGGGAGCTGTCGCCAGCGCCGCACCGAGCGCGAGGGCGCTTAGGCTGCTATGGGGTATCTTCATGGTTCCTCCTTGGCCGCGGAACGGTTCGACACGGCCGGATTGGCATATCGTCAGGCATCTGCGGGACGCCCTGCGGCACGCGCCCCAGAGCGGGGCGTGCCGATCGGCAGCGTGGTCAGTGGACCGGCGCGCGGTGCACCCGGCGGATGCTGGGCAGACACAGCAGGATCAGCACGAGGATCACCGTGGGGGCGACCATGCGCGGCACTTGCGCCCACCAGTCGGCACCGACCTCCCACCAGGCCCAAGCCAATGTGCCGCCCCAGATCGCCAAATAGATCCAAAACGCCGCCATGTTGGCATGGTTGAGCAGGATGCCCGTGGCAATGAGCCCCGCGCCCGCGATGCCGTAATACCAGCTTCCGCCCAGCACGATCAGCCAGACGCCGCCGACGAAGATCACCAGCCCGAACAGGACACAGACCCAGCCAAGCAACAGGACACCCCAGCCGGGGCGCGTGCGGACGGGTTCACCCGCGGCGTCGACTGCGCCCCGGGTGTCATAGGTTGTGGTGGCCATGAAGACCTCCTCTGTCATCAGTGTGGTGAGGGGCTGCGCGCTCTTCGGGCACTCTCGCTCCCCGAGAACAAAATCCATCGACACACCGGAAGGTTCCCGCCGATCACAGAAAATTTTTAGCGAAGGGATCTTGATACCGCCCAAGGCCTACACGGACCCATCCAAGGGCCCTACCCCCTGCAACGAAAAAGCCCGGGCGCGAACGCCCGGGCCGTCAGCCCGCAAAGGGCCTTTTCAGATCAGAGCCTCAGCTCTTGGAGAACTCGGGGTAGGCTTCCATGCCAAGCTCGCCCATGTCGAGACCGGTGATCTCTTCCTCTTCGGTCACACGGATGCCCATGACCAGCTTTAGGATGAACCACACGACAGCCGAGGTGACGATGGTGAAGATGCCGACCACGACAATGCCGTAAAGCTGGGTCGCGAAGGAGGCGTCCGCGTTGGTGAAGACCACCGCGATGGTGCCCCAGATGCCGCACACGAGGTGGACCGGGATCGCGCCGACAACGTCATCGATCTTGAGCTTGTCGAACATCGGGACCGCGAAGACCACGATGATGCCGCCGATGGCACCGATGATGGTGGCCGCGCCGAGGCTCGGGGTCAGGGGCTCTGCGGTGATCGACACGAGGCCGGCCAGCGCGCCGTTCAGCACCATGGTGAGGTCGGGCTTCTTGTACATGACCTGGGTCATGATAAGCGCTGCGATGGCGCCGCCCGCTGCCGCGGTGTTGGTGTTGGCGAAGATGCGGGACACGTCGGCCACGTCACCCACGGTGCCCATTGCCAGCTGCGATGCACCGTTGAAGCCGAACCAGCCGAGCCACAGGATGAACGTGCCAAGCGTGGCGAGGGTCAGGTTGGAGCCGGGGATCGGCACGGTCTTGCCGTCGCGATACTTGCCGATACGCGGGCCAAGGATCAACGCACCGGTGAGAGCCGCCCAGCCACCAACGCTGTGCACCACGGTCGAGCCTGCGAAGTCGAGGAAGCCAGCCGCGTCGAGGAAGCCGCCACCCCATTTCCAGGACGCCTGGAGCGGGTAGATGATCGAGGTGAGGACGATCACGAAGATCAGGAAGGGCCACAGCTTGATGCGCTCGGCGAGGGTGCCGGAGACGATCGAGGCGGTGGTGGCGCAGAACATCAGCTGGAAGAAGAAGTCGGAGCCGGTCGAGGCATAGGAGTAGTCATCCGCGCCATCGGCGGCAACGCCCACGACTTCAAGAACGGCGGGGCCCCAGACGCCCGAGATCACGCCATCGGTGGCCCAGGTGCCCAGCGGGTACATCAGGTTGTAGCCGATCAGGTAGTAGAAGATCGCCGCCAGCGAGAACAGTGCGACGTTCTTCATGCACTGCATGGCGACGTTCTTGGAACGCACGAGGCCCGCTTCGAGCATGGCAAAGCCCGCGGCCATCCACATCACCAGGAAACCACCGATGAGGAAGAGCAGCGAGTTGAAGATGAAGACCGTATCGGTCGAGGCGTTGACGCCGGCGGTCGGGCCTTCGTCCTGTGCCAAGCCCAGGGACGGCAGCGCGATCAGCGCCGCAGCCGGGGCAAGTGTCTTGAGAAGTTTCATTGTCTGATGTCCCTTGTATCCTGCGATCCGATCCGGATCAGATGGCGTCCGCGTCGGTTTCGCCGGTCCGAACGCGTACCGCCTGCGCCACGTCCAGAACGAAGATCTTGCCGTCACCGATCTTGCCGGTCTGCGCCGTCTTGGTGATGGTCTCGACGACCTGCTCTGCCATCGAGGATGCGACCACGATCTCGAGCTTGATCTTCGGAACGAAATTCACTGCGTATTCGGCGCCGCGGTAGATTTCGGTGTGTCCAGATTGCGAGCCGAAGCCCTTGATTTCCGTCACCATCATGCCGCGCACGCCGATTGCGGTGAGCGCTTCGCGCACCTCCTCGAGCTTGAACGGCTTGATCGTCGCAATGATCAGTTTCACCTTGGTCCCTTTCGGTTTCGCAGAGCCACGCCTGCAATGTGCAGGGGCAGAAAGCCGCCACTGGGCGCTCTTTTAAAGGGCAACGGGGTTGCAATCCCAAACCCACGGCACATCGATGTTCAAAAAATGGGCCTGAAAGCCAAATAAGCACAATTTTTATGCTCATTAAAAAGTCATAACTGCGGCGGTTTCACGGTCAACATCCCTGCTCTATGGCTGTATCCTCAAGGGAACTCGAAAAAGACCGGGCAGGGCGAAATGAGTGATTCAGGCCGAGGCAAGCGCCGCCTCGTGGCAGAGAGCCGCTACAGCAAGCAAGGCGATCAGAAGCCCAGCAAAACCAGGGCCAAGGCACCGCCGAAAACGCGCGGCAAGGCTGCGGCGTCAAGGCGGCGGCGCAACCCTATCGCAGGGTTCATCCTTGGCATCTTCGGCTGGCTCTTTGGCCTGGTCTGGAAGATCACATGGCGGGTGACGACCGTCCTTCTGCTGCTTCTGGCGGCAGGTGTCGGTTACTACTACGCCAAGCTGCCCGATTATCAGACGCTTCTGGACGGACGGTCGCGCGGGTCGGTCACGCTGATGGACCGCAACAACCAGATCTTCGCCTGGCGCGGCGATCAGTTCGGCGGTGTCGTGACCGCCGATAGCGTCAGCCCGCACCTGCGCAACGCCGTCATCGCCACCGAGGACCGGCGGTTCTATTCCCACTTCGGCGTGTCGCCACGCGGCGTCGCCTCGGCGATCCGCATCAACCTGTCCGAGGGGCGCGGCCCGCTGTCGGGCCACGGCGGGTCGACCATCACGCAGCAGACCGCCAAGCTGCTCTGCCTTGGCGAAACTTTTGATCCCGAGGTCTGGGAAACCGAGGCAGCCTACGTCAACGACTGCCGCCAGTCGTCGCTGGTGCGCAAGGGGCGCGAAGCCCTCTACGCCATGGCGATGGAGCTGAAGTATTCCAAGGACGACATCCTGTCGATCTACCTCAATCGCGCCTACATGGGCGGCGGGGCCTATGGTGCCGAGGCCGCCTCGCAGCGCTACTTCAGCAAGCACGCAGGTGAGCTGCGCCCGCAGGAGGCGGCCGTCCTTGCCGGCCTTCTGACCGCGCCTTCGTCGCTCTCGCCCACCAACGATCTCGAGCGGTCACAGCGCCGGGCGGCCACCGTGCTGCGGCTGATGCGCGAACAGGGCTACCTTAGCGCCGCCGAGGAGCAGCAGGCCCAGAACAACCCCGCCACTCTGTCGGAACAGGCGGAACGGCGGCTTGGCGGCTATTTCGCCGACTGGATCATGTCCGAAGGCCCCGAGTTCTTTACCCGCGACACCACCGAGGATGTGGTGATCAGCACCACGCTTGATCCCAAGCTGCAGCGCGCCGCCGAAGAAGCGATGAACAAGGTCTACTCGGAAAAGGTGACCAAGCCCGGATCGGTGGTGCAGGCGGCCATCGTGGTGATGTCGGCGGATGGCGCCGTGCGCGCCATGGTCGGCGGCAAGAAGACCGGCGTGTCGGGCGTGTTCAACCGCGCCACGCAGGCGAAGCGCCAGACTGGCTCGTCCTTCAAGCCCTTCATCTACGCCACCGCGCTCGACCTCGGGGCGTCGCCCTATGACACCGTGGTGGACGAGCCGTTCTGCATGAACATCCCCGGCTCGGGCCGCTGGTGCCCCGAGAACTACACCCGCAACTACAAGGGCACCGTGACCCTGACGCAGGCGCTGGCGCAGTCGCTGAACATCCCTGCGGTGAAGGTGTCGGAAACCGTGGGCCGCGATCTCGTGGCGCAGGTGGCCACCTCCTTCGGCATCCAGTCCGAGGTCAACAGCTCTCCGGCCATGGCGCTTGGCACGTCCGAAGCGACGCTGGTCGAGATGACAGGCGCCTATGCCGGCATCCTCAATGGCGGCTCGGCGGTGATCCCCTACGGCCTGCGCGAGCTGCGCCTCAAGGGCGAGGACGAGGTGCTCATGGGGTCCGGCGGCGGCATCCGGGACCGGGTGATCCAACCCGACGCGGCAGGTCAACTGGTGTGGATGATGGAGCAGGTGATCCAGCAGGGCACCGGCGGGCGCGCCAAGCTGCCCGACGGCCGCCCCGCCGCAGGCAAGACAGGCACCTCGAACGATGCGCGCGATGCGTGGTTCATCGGTTTCACCGGCGACTATGTCACCGGCGTGTGGATGGGCAACGACGACAACTCGCCCCTGTCCGGCGTCACCGGAGGCGGCCTGCCCGCCGACATCTGGCGCGAGACGATGATCCGGGTGAACGACGGTCTGCCGGTCAAGGCGCTGCCCTCGATCCCGCCAAAGCAGCCCGAGCCGCAGGTGGTCGAGCAGCAGCCCGCACCGCAGCCGCAACCCCAGCCGCAGCCCCAGCGCCAGCCCGAGCGCCAGCAGCGCGACAACTTCATCCAGCAGGTGCTGCGCGATCTGCTTGGCGGCGGCTGAACATCTTTGACCTCTTCGGTACGAGGGGGCCGTCCTGCGGGGCGGCCCTTTTCCGTTCGTGCCGCAACGCCACCGCGCGGCGGCCGGGCTTTGCGATGGGACGTACACCGCCTGTCCCGGCGAACCGTGTGATGACAGGACCGGCTCCATCAGATAGGAAGGCCCCACCAAGGGGAGTTTCGACAAGAAGCTGAGAGACCGCTGGCGCAAGCAGCGCGGTGACCCTTCGAACCTGATCCGGATCATGCCGGCGAAGGGATGGGACCGATATGCCTGCCTTTGCCGGCCTCACAGCGAGGCCGCCCCATGTCTAAGACCAACGGCTTCGCTACCAGCCTCGAAAGGGTAGCATCATGACAGACCATTTCAGCGACACGCTCAGGGCCGCCAGCGAACCGAACTGGACGCGGGCCGTGGAACATCGCTTTGTCTCGGAACTATACACCGGCAGCGTCAATGACCGGGTGATGGCTTTCTATCTCATCCAGGATCACCGCTTTCTCGACAGTTTCCTGACCCTGCTGGGCGCGGCCATAGCGACCTGCGACACGTTTGACGCCCGGCTGCGCTTTGGGCAGTTCGCGGGCATGGTCTCGGGCGAAGAGAACACCTACTTCCTGCGGGCCTTCGACCATCTGGGCGTGACCGACAAGGACCGTGCCGAAACTCCGGACACAGCGCCCACCACCGGCTTCCAGTCGATCATGAGAGAGGCCGCCGAGACCCGCTCCTATGCAGCGATACTCGCCGTGCTGAACGTGGCCGAGGGGCTCTATTACGACTGGGCCATGCGCGCGCCAAAGCCCCTCCCCGAGAGCTTTGTCCATGCCGAGTGGATCACGCTGCACGATAGCCCTGCGTTCGCGCAGTTCGTGGCCTTCCTGCGGGCCGAGCTGGATCGGGTCGGGCCGACCACTCCGGACATCGCACGGGATTTCTTCCTGCGCGCCGTGTCGCTCGAGCTGGAATTCTTCGACGCGGTCTACTAGGGGACCGGCGCGGCCTGACCGTCCCGCACCCGACCTGCCCGGAACCCCGGGTGGGTCGGGCCCATGGCCCCGTGCGCTTCAGACAAGCGCTTCAGGCCAGCGTTTCGGGCACCACGAGCCGCGTTCCCGGCACAGCCCACGCGGCGATACGCGCGATGTGATCGCGGCGGAAGGCGATGCAGCCCTCGGTCGGGAAGCCCGGCCTGCGCCATTGGTGCAGGAAGATTGCCGAGCCGCGCCCTGCTTCGGCATCCGGCCAGTTCCAGTCGGTCAGCAGGATGATGTCATAGAGCGGATCGGCCCGGCGCAAGTGTTCGTGGCTCGCATCATAAGGGGCACGTACCAGCGTGTTATAGGCCGCATCCCCGGATGCGTCGGACCACAAGTCCCCAAGCCGGATGGGCAGCGCCCAAGGGGCGGGTTTTGCCACCCGGTCGGGACGGTAGAGGCAACCGACAACGTGGTGCGTGCCCACCGGCGTCGCCCCGTCGCCCTCGCGCTTGTCGGCCCGGATGCCGCCACGTCCGATGACGCAAGGTACCAGCCTGCCGCCCAGGCGAAGCCCCTGCCGGGTCAGCACCATGGTCATGGCAGGGGTCATAACAGATGCCCCGATTTCAGCATCTTGGTGGCAAGATACGCCTCGTTGAAGCGGTTCTCACCAACCTTGAGCGGCACCCGTTCCACCACGTCGATGCCGCAGCGCTCCATAATCTTGATCTTGCCGGGGTTGTTGGTCAGCAGCTTCACCGCAGAAAAGCCCATACGCTGGAGGATCTCGGCCCCGAGGCGGAAATCGCGCTCGTCATCCTCGAATCCCAGCCGGTGGTTGGCCTCAACCGTATCGAAGCCCTGATCCTGAAGCGCATAGGCCCGCATCTTGTTGGCAAGCCCGATCCCCCGCCCTTCCTGGTTGAGATAGAGCAGCACGCCCGAGCCGTTCTCGCCCATCATCGCCAGCGCGGCGTTGAGCTGCGGGCCGCAATCACACTTGAGCGAACCCAGAAGATCGCCGGTGAAACAGGCCGAATGCAGGCGGGCCAGCACCGGCGCGTCGCGGTCGGGCCGGCCGATCTCGATGGCATAATGCTCTTCCGAGCCGTCCTCGGGACGGAAGATGTGCAGCCGCGCGTTCTCGGCGGCGCGCAGGGGTACGCGTGCGGACACCACGTGGTCGAGGTTGGCCAGCACCATGAGACTTGGCGCGGCGGCCACCGCGTCGATCAGGGTAAGCTGCTCGGCCCCGGCCAGCGCGAAGGGCTGCGGCACCGGCAGCACGAGGGCGGCGGGCAAAAGCCGCGCCGATTTCGCAAGGCTGATGGCAAGGCGGTGCAGCGCGGCATCCCCTTCGCGGCGCGACGACAGCGGCCCTTTCATGGGGCGCGTCAGGTCGTCGGCGGGATCGGCGATGCCCTGCACCCATGTCATGCCCGCGTCTTCGGGCAGGATCACCCGCGCCAGATCGCCGTCATAGGGCCGGGCCTTGAGCGTCTCGGCCCGGCGGGCGCTGATGGCAAGGTCCGGCGCCCCCATTTCGCGCATCAGCGCGAGGCGTTCGGGCGATCCGGTCTCGGCCGCCATGACCAGCGCCCCGGCCCCGTCGGGGCCCGTCATCACCACCGGCACCCCCATCCGCAGGTCGGCCCGCGCCCTTGCAAGCAGTTCCATGAGATCGGGGGACAGGGGCATGGGGCGGGTCTTTCGGCAGTGCAGACTGAAACAAAGCAGCCCTTAACCTGTAACAAAGCAAGGCTCACAACACGAGGGCGTGAGACTGGTGCAGCAAAACTTGCCCACACGCAACGGTGTTTCCATGTGAGGTCAAAGAAGACGGAGGCCACAATGGCGCAGATCAAGAACATCCTGCTGGTAGACGACGACGACGACCTTCGCGAGGCACTGGCAGAGCAGCTCGTGATGACCGAGGATTTCGAGGTCTTCGAAGGCGACAGCGGCAGTGCCGCCATGGCGCGGATCAAGGAACAGAATTACGAGCTCATTATCCTCGATGTGGGCCTGCCGGACACCGACGGGCGCGAGCTGTGCAAGCTGATGCGCAAGCAGGGCGTCAAGGCGCCGATCCTGATGCTGACCGGCCATGACAGCGACGCGGACACCATTCTTGGCCTTGATGCGGGCGCCAACGACTACGTCACCAAGCCGTTCAAGTTCCCGGTGCTGCTGGCCCGCATCCGTGCCCAGCTGCGCCAGCACGAACAATCCGAGGACGCGGTGTTCACTGTCGGCCCCTACACCTTCAAGCCGTCGATGAAGCTGCTGGTGACCGAGGACGACCGCAAGGTGCGCCTGACCGAGAAAGAGACGAACATCCTCAAGTTCCTCTACCGCTCGACCGAAGGCGTGGTGCCCCGTGACGTGCTGCTGCACGAGGTCTGGGGCTACAACGCCGGCGTGACCACCCACACTCTGGAAACCCACATCTACCGCCTGCGCCAGAAGATCGAGCCCGATCCCTCGAACGCGCGCATTCTCGTGACCGAGAGCGGCGGTTATCGTCTCGTGGCGTGACGTCCCCCAGCGTAACGCCACGTAGCAAGGCCCCGGCACCGCGCCGGGGCCTTTTGCGCTTTGCATTCCCGCGCCCGAGCAGGTCTAAGGTATGATGCCCAGCACGGCTTCAGGCCCGTATGGATTGAGGGAAGACAACGATGAGCGTCAAGGACATCTTCGAAACCATGGACTACGGCCCCGCCTCCGAAAGCCCTTCTGAGGCGACGGCATGGCTGGACGCGCAGGGGCGCAGTTTCGGCCTGTTCATCGACGGCGCCTTTACCACCCCCGGCGCTGGCTTCGAGACCCGCAATCCCGCCACGGGTGAGGTTCTGGCCACCCTGACACAGGCCACCGAAGGCGACGTTGCCACCGCCGTCACCGCCGCGCGCACAGCGCAGCAGGGCTGGGCCGCGCTTGGCGGGCCGGGACGGGCGCGGCACCTCTATGCGCTGGCGCGGATGCTGCAAAAGCACGCGCGGCTGTTCGCGGTGCTGGAAACGCTCGACAATGGCAAGCCGATCCGGGAAAGCCGCGACATCGACCTGCCGCTGGCGGCGCGTCATTTCTATCACCACGCGGGCGCGGCCCAGCTGATGGAGGTGGAGATGCCGGGCCGCGTGCCCATGGGCGTCTGCGGCCAGATCATCCCGTGGAATTTCCCGCTGCTCATGCTGGCGTGGAAGGTGGCCCCGGCGCTTGCCATGGGCAACACCGTGGTGCTGAAACCCGCCGAGTGGACCTCGCTGACCGCGCTGCTCTTTGCCGAGCTCTGCCACAAGGCCGGTTTGCCGAAGGGCGTCGTCAACATCGTCACCGGCGACGGCACAGTGGGCGAGATGATCGTAAAATCCCCGGTGGACAAGATCGCATTTACCGGCTCGACCGAGGTGGGCCGCGCCATCCGCGCCGCCACCGCAGGGTCCGGCAAGGCGCTGAGCCTCGAGCTTGGGGGCAAGTCACCCTACATCGTCTTCGAAGACGCCGACCTTGCTTCTGCCGCCGAGGGGCTGGTGGATGCCATCTGGTTCAACGGCGGGCAGGTCTGCTGCGCCGGATCGCGGTTGCTGGTGCAGGAAGGCGTCGCCGACCGCTTCCTTGAGATGGTCAAGGCTCGGATGGACACGCTTCGGGTGGGCAACCCGCTCGACAAGTGCATCGACATGGGGGCCATCGTGGACCCCAAACAGCGCGCCCGCATCGCCGCCATGGTGAGTGGCACGGATGGCGACGTCTACCAAGCCCCCTGCCCCGACGGCTGCTTCTACCCGCCGACGCTGATCTCGAACCTGTCGCCCGCCGATCCGCTGATGCAGGATGAGATCTTTGGCCCCGTGCTGGTATCGACCACCTTCCGCACCCCGACCGAGGCGGTGGCGCTGGCCAATGATACCTCCTATGGGCTGGCAGCGTCGGTCTGGTCCGAGAACATCAACACCGCGCTCGACGTCGCCCCGAAGATCGCGGCAGGCGTGATCTGGGTGAACGGCGCCAACATGCTGGACGCGGCAGCCCCATTTGGTGGCCTCCGCGAAAGCGGCTTCGGACGCGAGGGCGGCCCCGAGGGTCTGAGCGCCTACACCCGGCCCGCCGGGACCCCCAGGCCCCTGACCCGCACTTCCGCCTTCACCGGCACCGAGACTGCCCCCGCCGCGGTAGACCGTACGCCGAAGCTTTATATCGGCGGCAAGCAGGCGCGGCCCGACAACGGCCAGACCCGGGGCATCCATGACCCCAAGGGGCGGCTCATCGGCGAGGCGCCCGTCGCCTCGCGCAAGGACATCCGCAACGCGGTCGAGGCCGCACACGGCGCCGCAGGCTGGTCTGCGGCCCATGGGCACAACCGGGCGCAGGTGCTGTATTTCATCGGCGAAAACCTGTCCGCCCGCGCGGACGAATTCGCCGCAACCCTTGAACGCATGACCGGCAAGAACGGCACGGAAGAGGTCGCCCTGTCGGTGGACCGCCTGTTTGCCGCCGCCGCTTGGGCAGACCGTTTCGACGGGCGCATCGCGAACACGCCTTTGCGCGGCGCGACGCTGGCCACCCGGACCCCCTGCGGCGTCATCGGCGCCTTCTGCCCCGACGAGCATCCGCTGCTTGGCCTCGTGTCGGTGATGGCGCCGGCCATCGCCATGGGCAACCGCATGTTGCTCGTGGCCTCCGAAGCCTTCCCGCTGGCGGCGACAGATTTCTACCAGGTGCTGGATACCTCGGACGTGCCGGGGGGCGTGGTCAACATCCTCACCGGCCCGCACGAGGCGCTGGCCCCCAGCATGGCCGAACACATGGACATCGACGCGGTCTGGAGTTTCTCGAGCGCACCCCTGTCCGAGGTCATCGAACGCGGCTCGGCGGGCAGCCTCAAGCGCACTTGGGTCAACGATGGCATGGACCGAGACTGGACCGGCCCCGAGGGCGCGCCCGATGCCTTCCTCGAGGCGGCGACCGAGGTGAAGACCATCTGGATCCCCTGGGGGGCCTGAAACGCCCTCTCATCCGGTCTCCCGCACGGCCATCGAGGGCCACCCCGAGCCCGGCGGACCGCTCATGGATGACGCAACGGCCCAAGGCCACGCCAGAGCGAATGGCTTTGACTCTGCCGTGGAAAAGGCTATGAGGCCCCTTTCCCGCCGAGAGGGCGGTGGCACGATGGTGCGCAATCATTGAGATTTCACGCACTCGATGCTATCTTGTAGGTACGCCCGGCGCCGGGGTGGCTTTCGGCGCTTGTCATGAAGGAGGACAATGTCCTGTCACTTAACGCGAACGCGGCAAGCGCCGCCGAGCCGGGGGCAGCCATGAGCGGCCAGCCCACTTCCGAGGTCACCAACGCCGATATTCTGGCGTCCATCCTCGAATCTCTCGACGACATGAAAGCGGAAGATGTCGTGCAGATCGACCTGCGCGGCAAGACTTCGGTCTGCGACCAGATGGTCATCGCCTCCGGTCGATCCTCGCGGCAGGTCGCGGCGATTGCCGACAACGTCGCCGAAGACCTCAAGCACAAGCTTGGCGTCCTCGCGAAGACCGAAGGCAAGGACACCGGCGACTGGGTTCTGGTCGACGCGGGCGACGTGATCGTCCACGTGTTCCGCCCCGAGGTCCGCGAGTTCTACCAGCTCGAGAAGATGTGGATGCCCGTAGACGGCGCCAAGCCGGTGTCCTGACCCCGGCTCATGCGTATACATCTCTGCGTCGTCGGGCGCCTTCGGGCAGGGCCTGAACGGGATCTCGTCGACGATTACACCAAGCGGTTCGACCGCACCGGACGCGCGCTGGGGCTTGGCCCCCTGCGCGTGATCGAGGTCGAGGACCGCAAGGGCGGTGGTATGGCGGCGGAAGCCGACCTGCTGCGCCGCGCCCTGCCCTCGGGCGCACGGCTCTGCGTTCTGGATGAACGCGGTAGCCTCGTGACCTCTCCGGATTTTGCAGACGAACTGGCCAAACGGCGCGATGGCGGCGTGCAGGACATGGCCTTCCTCATCGGCGGTGCCGACGGCATCGATCCGGGCCTGCGGGCAGAGGCGGACATGGCACTGTCGTTTGGCAAGATGGTCTGGCCGCACATGCTGGTTCGGGTGATGCTGACGGAACAGCTCTACCGGGCCGCGTCAATTCTTGCTGGGTCTCCCTACCACCGTGTGTGATCCACACCAACGGCGCGGCGACTCGGCGCTTTTCCGCCGGACTGCCAGCCTCTGTAGCGGAAATACGCCTGCGGCGTACGACCGGCGATTTACCTCTAAATGTCATTGAACTAGCAGGATTCAAGCAAGTGTCGCGCAGCTGTGATGACACCACGCTCCTGCGCAGGCCCAACCTGTCCCGACGGCCCGTCCCGGCCGTTCCGGGCACGCGCAGCCCTGGCCCCGGAGTCCCCAACCTCCGGGGCCGTTCCTTTTCAGATCAATCCGTTGCAGACATGCCGCTCAGGCGTAGGCGAACCACAGCAGGCCCGCACCCAGCACGACGCGGTAGATCACGTAAGGTGTGAAGCTGACCGACCGCAGCAGGCGCATCATCAGCGACAACGCGATCAGCGCCGCTCCGAAGGCAAAGACCGCCCCGATAGCGCCGTCGATGGCCACCTGCGCATCCGCTTCGGACGCGACCTCGAGTCCCAGCAGCGCGCCGGAGGCAAGGATCGTCGGGATCGACATCAGCATCGAAATCTTGGCCGCATCGTGCCGATTGTAGCCCATGAACCGCGCGCCGGTGATGCAGATTCCAGACCGTGAGGTGCCTGGAATCAGCGCGACCGCCTGCCACAACCCCATCTTGAGTGCATCCATCGAGCCCCAGTCGGCTTCTCTCTTGGTTTCTGAGCCTTTCTGGTCGGCGATCCACAGCAAGATGCCAAAGCCCAGCATGGTCCAGCCGATCACGGCGACGGACCGCAGCGCCTCGTCAAAACCCGTGATCTTCAGCAGCAGCCCCGCAATCACCACGGGCACCGTGGCAATCGCCAGCCCCAGCGCCAGCCGCGAGGCCTCGGTATCGCGCCGTCCGCGCAGCAGGTGGCCGGTGCCGCGCAGGGCCACGGCGACATCTGCCCTGAAATACAGCACCACCGCCGCCAGCGTACCCACGTGCACAGCCACGTCGATGGCCTGCCCCTGGTCCGCCATACCGGTAAGGCCGGGCAGCAGGATCAGGTGTCCCGACGAAGATATGGGCAGAAACTCGGTGATTCCCTGGATCAGGGCCAGCAGGATCAGTTGAAGCATTGGCATGAGAGCATTCCGTTCGCTAGCCTGTCTTCCAAGGCTATAGCGCCTTGTGAAAAGTGGTTAAAGACGCATTTAGGTAACGCATCGGACCTAATTTCGTGAAGTTTTTGCCTCGGGGTGGCTCCGACAAGGCCAATAAAGCGGATATAGGTCAACATATCTGACTTTTCTTTTCCATTCTCCTTGTTTAATCAAGCCGCACCCAAGGACTTGCTCGGAGACCCAGGAAGATGGCGAAACAGCCGATGCTCAAATTCGTGAAGATCTCGCGCGACATGCCCGAGAAACGCGGGGCCGAGACGCGCAAGGAAGATTTCGACGAAATCTATGCAGAGTTTGCTTCGGCCAAGGCCGAAGAACAGGCCAGCCGCTGCTCGCAGTGTGGCGTGCCCTACTGCCAGAGCCACTGCCCGCTGCACAACAACATCCCCGACTGGCTGAACCTTACCGCCACCGGTCGCCTCGAAGAGGCGTATGCGGTCAGCCAGGCGACGAACACCTTCCCCGAGATCTGTGGCCGCATCTGCCCGCAGGATCGCCTGTGCGAAGGCAACTGCGTCATCGAGCAGTCGGGCCATGGCACCGTGACCATCGGCTCGGTCGAGAAATACATCACCGACACCGCGTGGGAAAAAGGCTGGGTCAAGCCCGCCTCCCCCGCCGTGGAACGCTCGGAGAGCGTCGGCATCATCGGCGCGGGCCCTGGCGGCCTTGCGGCGGCGGACATGCTGCGCCGCGCCGGCGTGCAGGTGACGGTCTATGACCGCTACGATCGTGGCGGCGGCCTGCTGACCTACGGCATCCCGGGCTTCAAGCTCGAGAAGGAAATCGTCATGCGCCGCATGAAGCAGCTCGAGGACGGCGGCGTTCGCTTCGTCATGAACTGCACCGTGGGCGAGGACATGTCCTTCGAGGAAATCCGCAACCAGCACGATGCGGTCATCGTCGCCACCGGCGTATACAAGAGCCGCGATCTTACCGGCCCCGGTGCAGGCGCCAAGGGCATCGTGAAGGCCATCGACTATCTCACCGCATCGAACCGCGTGGCGAACTTCGGCGACACCGTCCCCGAGTATGACAGCGGCGAGCTGAACGCGAACGGCAAGAACGTCGTGGTGATCGGCGGCGGCGACACCGCCATGGACTGCGTGCGCACGGCGATCCGCCAGGGCGCGACCTCGGTCAAGTGTCTCTACCGCCGAGACCGTGCCAACATGCCGGGCAGCCAGCGCGAAACCCAGAACGCCGAGGAAGAAGGCGTGCAGTTCGAATGGCTGACCGCGCCGAAAAGCTTCAAGGGTGATCCGGTGTCGGCCGTGGTCGTGGACCGCATGCGCCTTGGCCTGCCCGATGCCTCGGGTCGTCAGAGCCCCGAGATCATCGACGGCTCGGAATACGACGAACCGGCGGACATCGTCATCAAGGCGCTTGGCTTCGAAGCCGAAGAGCTGCCGACCCTCTGGGGCGCGCCCGAGCTTGAAGTGACCCGCTGGGGCACCATCCGGGCCGAGTTCACCAGCGGCCGCACCGCCCTGCCGGGCGTCTACGCGGTGGGCGACATCGTGCGCGGTGCATCGCTCGTGGTCTGGGCCATTCGCGATGGCCGCGACTGCGCCGAGCACGTGCTTCAGGATCTCGACAAGCAGGCTGTCATCGCCGCCGAGTGATCCAGAATGCCCCGCCACTGGCGGGGCGCGTTTCGCGAGTATTCTCGTAAAGCTGAAGGCGTCCCGGTGCGATGGGGGCGTCCCGGACCGAAGGAGCTGCGGTATGGAACGGACGGGTGGCTGCATGTGCGGAGCGGTGCGTTACACCGCCTCCTCCATGACCGGCCTTGGCGTATGCCATTGCGAGCAGTGCCGCCGGTGGACCGGATCGGCGCTGTTCGCCGCCACGGTCCCGGCCTCGGACATGGCGCTGGAGGGGGCGGAGCACATCCGCGCCTTCCGCTCCTCGGCCTGGGCCAGCCGCGAATTCTGCGGCCTCTGCGGATCGGTGCTCTGGTACCGCTTCGACAAGGGAGAAGATGGCGGCGGCGATTACGAAGTGACCCTCGGCTCGCTCGACGATGCCACGGGGCTGGTGCTCGAACGCGAGATCTTTGCCGATCAGCAGCCGGACTGCTGGCGGCTTTCGGGCGATCATCTGCGGATGACCCGCGCCGAGACCCTGACGAAATACGGGGTTCAGGTGGACGACGCCTGACCCGACCCGACCTGACCGGCCCCGCGCCGGAATGACCTTACCGGCCCCCGCGCCGGAGTGACGAGACCGGCCGCAGCACGCGGCCCTTGCATGGAGGTGCAATGCCATGACCAAGTACGATGAAACCTGGGTCGCAGCCGAGGAAGCCAAGCGCAAGTGGATGAACGAAAACGGCATGTTCCGCGAGGAACATGAGCATTCGTCCTGTGGCGTGGGCCTCGTGGTCTCGATCAACGGCAAGCCGTCGCGCAAGGTGGTCGAAGCGGGCATCACCGCCCTCAAGGCGATCTGGCACCGCGGCGCGGTCGACGCCGATGGCAAGACCGGTGATGGCGCGGGCATCCACGTGCAGATCCCGGTCGCCTTCTTCTACGACCAGATCGACCGCACCGGCCACGCCCCCCGCAAGAACGAGCTGATGGCCGTGGGCCAGGTCTTCCTGCCGCGCACCAACTTCGCGGCGCAGGAAACCTGCCGGACCATCGTCGAGACCGAAGTCCTGCGCATGGGCCACTACATCTACGGCTGGCGCCACGTTCCGGTGAACGTCGACTGCCTTGGCGAGAAAGCCAATGCCACCCGCCCCGAGATCGAGCAGATCCTGATCTCGAACGCCAAGGGCGTGGACGAGGAGACCTTCGAGCGCGAGCTGTACGTCATCCGTCGCCGCATCGAGAAGGCAGCGCAGGCGGCCGGCATCAACGAGCTTTACATCGCTTCCCTGTCCTGCCGGTCGATCATCTACAAGGGCATGATGCTGGCCGAGCAGGTCAGCGAATTCTACCCGGACCTTCAGGACGAACGTTTCGAATCTGCCTTCGCGATCTACCACCAGCGCTATTCCACCAACACCTTCCCGCAGTGGTGGCTGGCCCAGCCTTTCCGGATGCTGGCCCACAACGGCGAGATCAATACCATCAAGGGCAACACCAACTGGATGAAGAGCCACGAGATCCGCATGGCCTCTTCGACCTTTGGTGACATGGCCGAGGACATCAAGCCGATCATCGCCAACGGCGCGTCGGACTCCGCCGCGCTCGACGCGGTGTTCGAAGTGCTGGTGCGTGCGGGCCGCAACGCGCCGATGGCCAAGACCATGCTGATCCCCGAGAGCTGGTCCAACCAGGCGGTTGAGCTGCCGCAGGCGTGGCGCGACATGTATTCCTACGTGAACTCCGTGATGGAGCCGTGGGACGGCCCCGCCGCGCTTGCCATGACCGATGGTCGCTGGGTCTGCGGCGGGCTCGACCGCAACGGCCTGCGCCCGATGCGCTACGTCGTCACCGGCGATGACCTGCTGATCGCGGGCTCCGAGGCGGGCATGGTGCCGGTGGACGAATCCACCGTACGCGAAAAGGGCGCGCTTGGGCCCGGCCAGATGATTGCCGTCGACATGGAAGAGGGCAAGATCTACCGCGACACCGAGATCAAGGACCGGCTTGCCGCGTCCCAACCCTTCGGTGAGTGGGTCGGCAAGATCTCGGAACTGGACGGCCCTCTGTCCAAGGTGACCGAAACCGCGATGTTCTCGGGGCCCGAGCTGCGCCAGCGCCAGATCGCGGCGGGCTATTCCATCGAGGAGCTGGAACAGATCCTTGCGCCCATGGCCGAGGACGGCAAGGAAACCCTTGCCTCCATGGGGGACGACACGCCGTCGGCGGTCCTGTCCAAGAAGTACCGGCCCCTGTCGCACTTCTTCCGCCAGAACTTCAGCCAGGTGACCAACCCGCCGATCGACAGCCTGCGCGAATTCCGCGTAATGTCGCTCAAGACGCGGTTCGGCAACCTCAAGAACGTGCTGGATGAATCGAGCTCCCAGACCGAGATCCTCGTGCTGGACAGCCCCTTCGTGGGCAACGCCCAGCTTGACGAGCTGACCAACCACTTCAACGCCAGCATGGTCGAGATCGACTGCACCTTCCCCGCCGGTGCCGGCGAAGGCGCCCTGCGCGAGGCGCTGCAGCGCATCCGCATGGAAGCCGAGGACGCGGTGCGCTCGGGCGGCGGCCACATCATGCTGACCGATCACCTGCAATCGGACGACAAGGTCGCGATGCCGATGATCCTTGCCACGTCGGCGGTCCACTCGTGGCTGACCAAGAAGGGTCTGCGCACCTTCTGCTCGCTTGGCGTGCGGTCGGCGGAATGCATCGACCCGCATTACTTCGCGGTCCTCGTGGGCTGCGGTGCGACCATCGTGAACCCCTACCTTGCCGAGGACAGCATTGCCGACCGCATCAGCCGCGGCCTGCTTGACGGCACCCTGACCGAAAACGTGCGCCGCTATCGCGACGCCATCGATCAGGGCATGCTCAAGATCATGGCCAAGATGGGCATCTCGGTGATCTCGTCCTACCGTGGCGGTCTCAACTTCGAGGCGGTGGGCCTCAGCCGCGCCATGGTGGCAGAATACTTCCCCGGCATGCTGTCCCGCATCTCCGGCATCGGTGTGCACGGCATCCAGAACAAGGCCGAGGAAATCCACGGTCTGGCCTACAAGGGCGGGCGCGACGTGCTGCCCATCGGCGGCTTCTACAAGGCGCGCAAGTCGGGCGAGACCCACGCCTGGGGTGCCCAGTCGATGCATCTTATGCAGGCGGCCTGCAACAAGGCGTCCTACGAGCTGTGGAAGACCTATTCCAAGGCGATGCGGGCCAACCCGCCGATCCACCTGCGCGACCTGCTGGACTTCAAACCCATCGGCAAGGCGATCCCGCTGGAAGAGGTGGAGAGCATCACCTCGATCCGCAAGCGCTTCGTGACGCCGGGCATGAGCCTTGGCGCGCTGTCGCCCGAGGCGCACAAGACGCTGAACGTTGCCATGAACCGCATCGGCGCGAAGTCGGACAGCGGCGAGGGCGGCGAGGATCCGGCGCACTTTGTGCCGGAACCCAACGGCGACAACCCGTCGGCCAAGATCAAGCAGGTGGCTTCGGGGCGTTTCGGCGTCACGGCGGAATACCTCAACCACTGCGAAGAGCTTGAGATCAAGGTCGCGCAGGGCGCCAAGCCCGGCGAGGGTGGCCAGCTTCCAGGGATGAAGGTCACCGACCTGATCGCCCGCCTGCGCCATTCCACCAAGGGCGTGACGCTGATCTCGCCGCCGCCGCACCACGACATCTACTCGATCGAGGACCTTGCCCAGCTGATCTACGATCTCAAGCAGATCAACCCGCGCTGCAAGGTGACGGTGAAGCTGGTGGCGTCCTCCGGGGTGGGGACCATCGCGGCTGGTGTTGCCAAGGCGAAGGCCGACATCATCCTGATCTCGGGCCACAACGGCGGCACCGGGGCGTCTCCGGCGACGTCGATCAAGCACGCCGGTCTGCCGTGGGAAATGGGCCTCACCGAGGCGCATCAGGTTCTTGCGATGAACAAGCTGCGGGACCGTGTGACGCTGCGCACCGACGGCGGCCTGCGCACGGGTCGTGACATCGTCATGGCCGCGATGCTGGGCGCCGAGGAGTACGGCATCGGCACCGCCGCCCTGATCGCGATGGGCTGCATCATGGTGCGTCAGTGCCAGTCCAACACCTGCCCCGTGGGCGTGTGTACCCAGGACGAGGAACTGCGCGGCAAGTTCACCGGCAACGCGGACAAGGTGGTGAACCTCATCACCTTCTACGCCACCGAAGTGCGCGAGATCCTCGCCTCCATCGGTGCCCGCAGCCTGAACGACGTGATTGGCCGTGCCGACCTGCTGCACCAGGTGTCGCGTGGGTCCGAACATCTTGATGACCTCGACCTCAACCCGCTGCTGATCCGCGTGGATGGGGCCGACGACATCGTCTACGACCGCTCCAAGCCGCGGAACCCCGCGCTCGACACGCTCGACGCCGAGATCGTGCGCGACGGTCATCGCTTCCTCGAGGATGGCGAGAAGATGCAGCTCAGCTACGCGGTGGAAAACACCCACCGCACCGTGGGCACGCGGACCTCGAGCCACATCGTCAGCAAGTTCGGCATGCGCAACGCGCTTCAGCCCGACCACCTGCACATCAAGCTGACGGGCAGCGCCGGTCAGTCGCTAGGGGCGTTTGCCGCTCCGGGTCTCAAGATCGAGGTGTCCGGGGATGCAAATGACTACGTGGCCAAGGGTCTGTCCGGGGGCACCGTCGTGGTGCGTCCGCCGATGAACTCGCCGCTCAAGGCCGAGGACAACACCATCATCGGCAACACCGTTCTTTACGGTGCGACGGATGGCTACCTCTTCGCCGCGGGCCGCGCCGGTGAGCGTTTCGCGGTGCGCAACTCGGGTGCCAAGGTGGTGGTCGAGGGCTGCGGTTCTAACGGGTGTGAATACATGACCGGCGGCATCGCGGTGATCCTTGGCGAGATCGGGGCCAACTTTGGCGCCGGCATGACCGGCGGCATGGCCTATCTCTACGATCCCGAGGGCAAGGCGCAGGCCCTGATGAACATGGAAAGCCTCGTCACCTGCCCCGTGACGTCCGAGCACTGGGAAGCAGAGCTCAAGGGCCTTATCGAACGCCACGTCGCGGAGACCCGGTCACGCAAGGCGCAGGACATCCTGCAGCACTGGGAGCTTGAGAAGGGCCACTTCCTGCAGGTCTGCCCGAAGGAGATGCTCAACAAGATCGCCCACCCGTTGGGAATCGAAGAGAGCACCGCGATCCCCGCCGAGTGATCGCAATCCACATGATGAACAGACGCGCCCGGCCCTGTGCCGGGCGCGTTGCTTTTTGGGGCAGATGATCCGCGCGTCACCCCTTTCAGGCAGGTTTCCTGTCGTATTTTCTCCCCCGGCGCGAATTTCACGGCATAAACCATTTGTTCCGGGTTTGTGTTCTAGGAACGGCATGTGGAGTGCGGTGACGAGTTGTATTCCAAGGCCCCTCATCCACGGAGGGGAGGCGGAGCCCGGTTTGCAACAGCCGAACCGGGTTTCGCCATCCAAGGGGCAAAGCCGCCTTTTCCACGCCGCCGCCATATGCAAATCTGCGCCCATGGCGAGAGCAGCGAAAAAAACCACCAAGACCCCCCGCAAGGCAGCAGATGCTGCCCCGCGTCGCCGTGGCCGATCCACGCGATGGTTCAGCCGCATGGTCTTGCGCGCGGTGCTGGTGGTGGCGGCGCTGGTGCTTCTGGCGGTGGTCCTCTACCGGGTGGTGGCACCGCCCACGACCTACACCATGTGGTCTGAAGGCCGCCGGCTCGGCCAGCCGGTCGACCAGATCTGGGTCGGCGTGGACGAGATCGCGCCTGTAATGCTGCGCTCGGTCGTGGCGGCCGAGGATGCCAATTTCTGCACCCATTGGGGCTTTGACATGAAGGCGATCCGCGCAGCCATCGACGCTGGCGGAAATCGCGGCGCGTCCACCATCAGCCAGCAGGTGGTCAAGAACGCCTACCTCTGGCAAGGGCGGACCTGGACCCGCAAGGCGCTCGAGGCGGTAATCACCCCGGCGGTCGAGGCGATATGGCCCAAGCGCCGCATCCTCGAGGTCTATCTCAACATCGCGGAGTTCGACGAAGGTGTGTTCGGCGTCGAATCGGCGGCACGGCATTACTTCGGCACCAGCGCGGCGGCCCTGTCGGCAACGCAGGCGGCCCGGCTGGCGGCGATCCTGCCCGACCCCAAGGACCGCTCCGCCTCGAACCCGTCGGGCTTTGTGCAGCGCCGCTCCGGCCAGATCCGCGACGGCGCCGCCACCATCCAGCGCGACGGCCGCGCCGCCTGCTTCGAGGACGGCTGATCGCGCTCCTGGTCTGCCTCACTTTGGACGAGCTTGCCCCGAGCCCGACAGATTTCTGGACTGACTGATAACGGAAATGACACGCCTCCAGAATGGCTGCCCCGCCAGCGGCTCTCGGGGATGGTTGGTTGCGGGCCAAGCTGATCTCGGGTGGAGCCGCGTCCCGGGAACCCGCAGTTGCGGGGCTTGCCCTTCCGTCGGCTTCGGCTTCGGCTTCGGCTTCGGCTTCGTCACGGTCTTGGAGACCGCGTCAAGACGGGCCAGCCCCCTTTCATGGACGAAAATGTTCTGGCATTGTTCCCGGAATACCTTCGTGATTCCTCAGCTGCCCGCAGGAGCCACCCCATGTGCAATCTCTATTCCCAGACCAAGAGCCAGGACGCCATGCGCCAGGTCTTTTCCGACATGCTGGACGACGGCGAAGACGTGGTCGACGATGTCGGCAACCTGCCCGCCATGGCCGGGATCTGGCCCGACTACCCCGCGCCGATCCTGCGACGGCACGACAGGGGCTGGCAACTCACCCGGGCCCGCTGGGGGATGCCGACGCCGCCGAAATTCCTCGAGGGCAAGCGCACCGACAAGGGCGTCACCAACATCCGCAACACCGGCTCGCCGCACTGGCGGCGCTGGCTGGGGCCCGAGCACCGCTGCCTCGTGCCCTTCACCAGCTTTTCGGAACTCGACCAGCGCCGGGGCGCGCCGCGCAATTCCCCGGTGTGGTTCTCACTGGGCGAAGACCGCCCGCAGGCCCTTTTTGCCGGGCTGCGCACGCAGTGGACCTCGATCCGCAAGCTGAAGGAAGGCGAGGTCACCGCCGAGCTTTACGGCTTCCTTACCTGCGATCCCAATGCCGAGGTCGCCCCCGTCCACCCCAAGGCGATGCCGGTGATCCTGACCACGCCCGCCGAGTGGCGGACATGGCTCACCGCGCCGTGGGACGAGGCCCGCGCCCTGCAACGCCCGCTGCCGGACGGCAGCCTTCGTATCGTCGCCGAAGGGGTGCGCGAGGATGCCGCCTGAAACCGCCAGACCTGCGTCACCCAGACCCGCCCCAGCCGATCCCTTCACCCTGCGCCCCGCCCGCGTCCACGAGGCCGAGGGCCGCGGCAAGCGCGCCTTTGCGCTGTTCCAAGCGGCGCGCCATCCCGGCCCGGTGATCTGGATCCTGCCCGGCCACCTGCCAGAACTGCCGATGCTGCGCGGCCTGCCCGAGGGCGTCGGCCCACGCCTGCACCTGCTGCGCCCCGGCTCCGAGGTCGATCTGCTCTGGTCCGCCGAAGAGGCGCTGCGCAGCCCCGCTCCCGGTCTCGTCATCGCCGAGCCTGAAAAAGAGCTGTCACTGACCGCCGGACGGCGGCTTCAGCTGGCGGCTGAGGGGGGGCGGACCACCGGCCTCATGTTGATCCGCGAGGGACAGGGCAGCAACGCCGCCGAGACCCGCTGGCGCTGCGATCCGCAGGCGGCGCAAGGTCGGGACTCGACCCCGCAGGCGTGGCAGCTTATAAAGAACAAATCAGGAACATGTCAGGATTGGTGCGTGAACTGGAATGGCGCGACGGCTGCTTTCCATATGGTTTCAGAGGCTTGCGAGCGACATAAGCCTGCGCAGGCGGCCCCTTGAGGGGCCGTTCGCGCTGAGTCTCCGCGCGGGCAATGCCGACCATCTGCACTGCCTCAACCCCGCCGCCGAGACGCGGGGGCTGCATCGCGGCATGGCGCTTGCCGATGCCCGCGCCATCTGTCCCGAGCTTGCTTCCCGCCCCGCCGACCTCGTGCAGGAGGCGGCCGCCCTCAATGCGCTGCGCCGCTGGGCCGGGCGCTATGCGCCCATGGTGGCGCGGGATGGCAGCGACGGGCTGATTGCCGACATCACCGGGGTGCCGCATCTTTTCGGCGGCGAGGACGCGCTGCGCGAGGATCTGCACGCACGGCTCGACCGGGCGGGGCTGGCGGCACAAAGCGGTATCGCCGAAAGTCGGGGCGCGGCCCATGCGCTGGCCCGGCACGGCGGCGGCATCCTGCCCGAGGGGGCGCTGGCGAAGGGGCTGGCGCATCTTCCGGTCACCGCCCTGCGCATCGACGATGGCACCGCGCAGGCGCTGGTCCGCATGGGCCTGCGCCGGATCGGAGACCTTGCGGGCCAGCCCCGCGCCCCCCTCGCCCGACGCTTCGGCCCCGGCCTCGTGCTGCGGCTCGATCAGGCGCTGGGGCTTCAGCCCGAACCCGTGTCCCCTGAGGGCGAGCCCCCTCATTTCGGCGTCCGCATGAGCCTGCCCGAGCCCATCGGCCTTCAGGACGACGTGATGGCCGCGCTCACCCGCCTGCTCGAGCGGCTGAGCGCAAAGCTTGCCGCCCAGCGCCGGGGGGCGCGGCGGCTAAGGCTGGAATTGCAGCGGGTGGACCGGGAAACCGCGACGGTCGAGATCGGTCTTGCCCGCCCCATGCGCGACCCCGGCCGCATCGCCGCGCTGTTCGCGCGGGGCGTGGACGAGATCGAGGCGGGCTTTGGCATCGAGGCGCTGCGCCTTGTGGCCCATGTGACCGAAGCCATGGCGCCCGAACAGATCGGCGGCCCACAGGGGGGGCCATCGCCCGAGGATGCGCTGGCGGATCTGTTTTCGCGCATCGGCAACCGGCTGGGGTTCGACCGGGTGCTGCGGCTGCTGCCTGCACACAGCTCGATCCCCGAGCGCAGCTTCCTTGTCGCCCCCGCCGCCTATTCCACCGCCCAAGGCGCTCCGCCCCGGCAAGGGCCGGAGCGCCCGCTGGTGCTGTTCCCGCCGGAGCCTGCCCTCACCCATGGCATGACCCGCCCCGGCCAGCCCCCGGCCAGCTTTCGCTGGCGGCGCATGGCCTTCACCACCCTGCGCGCCACCGGCCCCGAACGCATCGCCCCCGAATGGTGGTTCGACGATCCGAACTGGCGCACGGGCCTGCGCGATTACTGGCGGGTCGAAACCGCCCAAGGCCCGCGCTTGTGGCTGTTCCACACCCCGCAGGCCCCGGGGTGGCAGGTTCAGGGGGAATTCGCATGACCGCCTATGCCGAGCTGTGCGTGACCAGCAACTTCACCTTCCTCACCGGAGCCTCCCACCCCGAGGAGCTGGTGATCCGTGCCGCTGAACTGGGCCTTGAGGCCATTGCCATCACCGACCGCAATTCCGTGGCGGGGGTGGTGCGGGCGTTCTCGGCCCTGAAAGAGTTGACCCGCCTGCGCGACGAGGCCCGCGAAGCGGCGGGCCCCGCCATCCGCTCGCGCCGGGTGACGGACCATTCCGCGCGGCAGGAGGTCGACCTTGGCACCACCGACGCGCCGCAGATCCCGCCGGATCTAGAACTGCCACGCCTTGTCACCGGGGCGCGGCTGGTGCTGGCGGACAGCGACACCGACTGGCTGGCGCTGCCGGTGGACGTGGCCGGCTGGTCGCGGCTGACGCTGCTTTTGTCACTGGGCAAGCGGCGGGCCGAAAAGGGGGACTGCCTTCTGCACATGAACGATCTGCTGGAGGCCTGCACCGGCATGATGCTGATCGCCCTGCCCCCCGATCCCTTCGCCACGCGGCCCGATGACGGCGCGTTGCGGCGGATGCACCAGCGCCATCCGGGGCGCTGTTTCGTGGGGGCCGCGCCGCGCTATGACGGGCGCGACCAGCCAAGGCTTGACCGGCTGGCGGCGCTGTCGCAGGCCACCGGGCTGCCCATGGTCGCGGTAGGCGACGTACTCATGCACCGCGCTGCGCGGCGGCCGCTTGCGGATGTGCTCACCTGTCTGCGCGAGGGCTGCACCATCGACGGCATCGGTACCCGCCGCCTGCCCCATGGCGAACACCGGCTGAAACCGGGTCACGAAATGGCGCGCATGTTCCACCGCTATCCCGCCGCCCTGCGCCGCACCACCGAGATCGCCCGCGCCTGTGCCTTCCGGCTTGACGATCTTCGCTACCAGTACCCGGACGAAGCGCAGGACGGCGAACCGGCACAGGACCGGCTGGAACGGCTGGCCCGCGAGGGGCTGCACTGGCGCTACCCCTCCGGCCCGCCCCAGACCATTACCGCCCGCGTCGACAAGGAACTGCGCCTGATCGACGACATGGGCTATGCACCCTACTTCCTCACGGTGCACGACATCGTGGCCTTCGCCCGCTCGCGCGGGATCCTCTGCCAGGGGCGCGGATCGGCGGCCAATTCCGTGGTCTGCTACCTTTTGGGCGTGACCGAGGTGCCGCCCGAAAGCATCACCCTGATCTTCGAACGCTTCATCTCGAAGGACCGGGGCGAGCCACCCGACATCGACGTGGATTTTGAACACGAACGTCGCGAAGAGGTGATCCAGTGGATCTATGACCGTTACGGCCGCCACCGCGCCGGGCTAACGGCGACGGTGATTCACTTCCGGTCCCGCGCCGCGATCCGCGAGGTGGGCAAGGTCATGGGCCTGTCGCAGGACGTGATCGCGCGGCTCTCGGGGCAGATCTGGGGGCATTCCTCGTCCGCTCCCGATGACGATCGGATGCGCGATGCGGGCCTGGACCCCGGCGACGACCGGGTGCGCCTTGCTGCCCGCCTCGTGTCCGAGATCATCGGTTTTCCGCGCCATCTCAGCCAGCACGTGGGCGGCTTCGTCATCACGCAAGGGCGGCTGGACGAGCTGTGCCCCATCGAGAATGCCGCCATGGAGGACCGCACCATCATCGAATGGGACAAGGACGACATCGACGCGCTGGGGCTGCTCAAGGTCGACATCCTCGCGCTGGGGATGCTGACCTGCATTCGCAAGGCCTTTGGCCTGCTGGCCGATCACCGGGGGCTGCGGCTTGATCTGGCGAATGTGCCCACCGACGACACGCGGGTCTACGACATGCTCTGCCGGGCCGATGCCATCGGGGTGTTTCAGGTGGAAAGCCGCGCGCAGCTGAACTTCCTGCCCCGGATGCAGCCGCGCGCCTTCTACGATTTGGTCTGCGAGGTGGCCATCGTGCGCCCCGGCCCGATCCAGGGCGGCATGGTGCATCCCTTCATCAACCGCCGGCAGGGCAAGGAAAAGATCGAAGACCTCGGCCCCGCAATGATGGAGGTGCTGGGCCGCACCTACGGCGTGCCGCTGTTCCAGGAACAGGCGATGCAGATCGCCGTGGTGGCGGCGGGGTTCTCGCCCTCCGAGGCGGACCGCCTGCGCCGGTCGTTAGCCACCTTCAAGCGCATGGGCACCATCGGTGCGTTCCGTGATCGCTTCGTGTCGGGGATGCTGGCGCGGGGGCATGCGGCGGATTTCGCCGCGCGCTGCTTTGCCCAGATCGAAGGCTTCGGCTCCTACGGGTTTCCCGAAAGCCACGCGGCCAGCTTTGCGAGGCTGGTCTATGTCTCGGCATGGCTGAAATGCCACCACCAGGCGGCCTTCACCTGCGCGCTGCTGAATTCCCAACCCATGGGGTTCTACGCCCCCGCCCAACTGGTGCGCGATGCCCGCGACCGCGGGGTCGAGGTGCGCGCGGTGTCGGTGGACCACTCGTCATGGGATTGCACGCTAGAGGCGCGGCCCGACGGCGCGCTGGCCCTGCGGCTGGGGTTTCGCCAGATCAAGGGCCTGCGCGAGGAAGACGCCGTGTGGATCGTCGCGGCGCGGGGCAACGGCTACCCGGACGTGGAAAGCCTCTGGCGGCGGGCTGGCGTGGGGCCAGACACACTTGAACGGCTGTCCGAGGCCGACGCTTTCGCCCCTCTTGGCCTGTCGCGCCGCGAGGCGCTGTGGCAGGCCCGCGCGCTGCGGGCGCCGGCGCCGCTGCCGCTGTTCGGCTCGGACGGTGAAGGCGGGGCCGAGCCGCAGGCGCACCTGCCGCAGATGACCCTCGGCGAGGAGGTGATCGAGGATTACCTGTCGCTCCGCCTCAGCCTGCGAGCCCACCCGGTGGAGCTTTTGCGCCCCCGCCTAGAAGGGTGCCTGCCGCATTCGATTCTGAATGATACCGCCCGCCCCGTGCAGGGGCGGGCCGCGATCACCGGGCTGGTCATCACCCGGCAGCGACCCGGCACCGCCTCGGGGGTGATTTTCCTGACACTAGAGGACGAGACCGGCAGCGCCAACGTGGTGGTCTGGACCAAGGTCTACGAACGCTTCCGCAAGGCGGTGATCGCGGGCCGGCTTCTGCGGGTGCGCGGGCGGCTGCAACGGGCGGACGGGGTCACCCACCTCATCGCCGAGCAGATCGAGGATCTGTCCCCATGGCTGTCTCAGCTTGGCCGCCCCGTCGTGATCGAGACCAACGATGGCCGCGCCGACGAGACCCGCCGCCCCCCCGGCGGCAGCATCCGCGGATCGGCCCGACATCCGCGCGAACAGGCAAAGCGGCTCTTCCCGAGTCGTGATTTCCACTGAAAGCGCTCACTCTTGCCGCATGGCATCGCAGGCGGTACACAGCCCCCAGACACCCAAGAGGGGGAGAACCCATGCCAGCCTATCGCTCACGCACCACCACCCACGGCCGCAACATGGCCGGTGCCCGCGGCCTGTGGCGCGCCACCGGGATGACCGATGGCGACTGGAACAAGCCGATCATCGCCATCGTCAACAGCTTCACCCAGTTCGTGCCGGGCCACGTCCACCTCAAGGACCTGGGCCAGATGGTCGCGCGCGAAGTGGAAAAGGCTGGCGGCGTCGCCAAGGAATTCAACACCATCGCGGTGGATGACGGCATCGCCATGGGCCACGACGGCATGCTCTATTCCCTGCCCTCGCGCGAGATCATCGCCGATAGCGTGGAATACATGGTCAACGCCCACTGCGCCGACGCCATGGTCTGCATCTCCAACTGTGACAAGATCACTCCCGGCATGCTGATGGCTTCCATGCGCCTCAACATCCCCGTGGTCTTCGTCTCGGGCGGCCCGATGGAAGCCGGCAAGGTGGAATGGGACGACGAGGAAAAGGCACTCGACCTCGTGGACGCCATGGTCGCCGCTGCCGATGACAAGTACACCGACGCACAGGTGCAGGCCATCGAAGAGGCCGCCTGCCCGACCTGTGGCTCGTGCTCGGGGATGTTCACCGCCAACTCGATGAACTGCCTGACCGAGGCGCTTGGTCTGTCGCTGCCCGGCAACGGCTCGACCCTTGCGACCCACGCAGACCGCAAGCGCCTGTTCGTCGAGGCCGGCCACCTGATCGTGGACCTCGCCAAGCGCTACTACGAGCAGGACGACGCTTCGGTGCTGCCGCGCTCCATCGCCTCGGTCGAGGCGTTCAAGAACGCCATGACCCTCGACATTGCCATGGGCGGATCGACCAACACGGTGCTGCACCTGCTGGCAGCCGCGAACGAGGGCGAGGTCGACTTCGACATCTCCGAGATCGACAAACTGTCGCGTCAGGTTCCGGTGCTGTGCAAGGTCGCGCCCGCCAAGGACGACGTGCACATGGAAGACGTGCACCGCGCGGGCGGCATCATGGCCATCCTCGGCCAGCTCGACCGGGCGGGCCTGATCAACAGCTCCGTGCCCACGGTGCATGCCGAAACGATGGCCCACGCGCTCGACCGCTGGGATGTGTCGCGTACCAACTCGGAAACCGTACATGATTTCTACCGCGCGGCCCCGGGCGGCGTGCGCACCACGCAGGCCTTCTCGACCGAGCGGCGCTTCGATGCGCTGGACCTCGACCGCCAGAACGGCGTCATCCGTGACGCAGACCATGCCTTCTCCAAGGATGGCGGCCTTGCGGTACTCTTCGGCAACCTTGCCGAGGACGGCTGCATCGTGAAGACGGCGGGCGTGGACGAGAGCATCCTCAAGTTCACCGGCCCCGCGCGCATCTTTGAAAGCCAGGACACCGCCGTGTCGGCGATCCTCACCGGCAAGGTTCACAAGGGCGACGTGGTGCTGATCCGCTACGAAGGCCCGCGCGGCGGCCCCGGCATGCAGGAAATGCTCTACCCGACCTCCTACCTGAAGTCGAAAGGCCTCGGGAAGGATTGCGCGCTGGTAACCGATGGCCGCTTCTCGGGCGGCTCCTCGGGCCTGTCCATCGGCCACGTCTCGCCCGAGGCGGCCGAAGGCGGCACCATCGGCCTCGTGGAAGAGGGCGACATGATCGAAATCGACATCCCCGAGCGCAAGATCCAGCTTGCCGTGGATGACGCGGTCATCGCCGAACGCCGCCTCGCCCGCGAGGACAAGGGCTGGCAGCCGGACGAAAAGCGCAAGCGCAAGGTGTCCAAGGCCCTCAAGGCCTATGCCGCCCTGACCACCAGCGCCTCCAAGGGTGCCGTCCGCCAGATCTGACGGAGAGGCCGGAAGGGGGCGTTGCCCCCGTCCTTGCGGGGCTCCCCCGGCGTACTTGGAAAGAGAAGAAGGGGCGGCGCCGGGCAATACCCATGGCGCCGCCCTGTTGTTTGCATTTGCTGTAAATATTCTGCGGGGTGAATGCCCGCAGGGCAGAGGGCGAACCGGCCCTTCCCCCTTCCCCGCCACGAGAGCCCACATGACACCCGAGCTGCTGCTGGCCATCCTGACCTTCGCCCTTGTCTCGAGCATCACGCCGGGACCCAACAACCTCATGCTCATGTCCTCGGGGGCGACTTTCGGCTTCCGCCGCAGCCTGCCACACATGGCCGGAATCACCCTTGGCTACCCTCTGATGCTGGTGCTGGTCGGGCTTGGCGCGATGCAGGTCTTCGACCGCTACCCCGCAGCGCATGACGTGATGCGCGTGGTGTCGGTGCTCTACATGCTTTGGCTCGCGCTGCGCATCGCCCGCGCAGCACCGCCCGATGAAAATGAACCCGGGCGCGCTCGGCCGCTGGGCTTCTTCCCGGCGGCGGCCTTCCAGTGGGTGAACCCCAAGGGCTGGTCCATGGCCCTTGGCGCCATCACCCTCTATGCCGCCGACCGCAGTCTCGCATCTGTGCTCTGGGTGGCGGCCTGTTTTCTTGCCATGTCCATGGTCTCGACCACCACCTGGACCGTTCTGGGGCGCGAAGCGCGGCGCGTTATGGGCAACCGCAGGCGGCTGCGGATCTTCAACATCGCCGCGGCGCTGCTGCTGGTGATCTCGCTCTACCCCGTGCTTATCGCCTGATCGGGCCTGCGACATTGCATCCCGCCGCGCAAATCGCCATATAGGCCACGCGAAACAAGAGTACCCAAGGTCCATGACGCATTATCTCGACTTCGAAAAACCGCTTGCCGAAATCGAAGGCAAAGCCGAAGAGCTGCGCAACATGGCGCGCAACAACGAAGAAATGCACGTCGGGGATGAGGCTGCCGCGCTCGACCGCAAGGCGCGCGACATGCTCAAGGACCTCTACAAGAAGCTCACCCCGTGGCGGAAATGCCAGGTGGCGCGCCACCCCGACCGTCCCCATTGCAAGGACTACATCGAGGCGCTGTTCACCGAGTACACCCCCCTTGCGGGCGACCGCGGCTTTGCGGACGATCACGCGGTGATGGGCGGCCTTGCGCGCTTCAATGATCGCCCCGTGATGGTGATCGGCCACGAGAAGGGCCACGACACCCAGTCCCGCATCGAGCGCAACTTCGGCATGGCCCGCCCCGAGGGCTACCGCAAGGCGATCCGCCTGATGGACATGGCCGACCGCTTCGGCATCCCGGTCATCACTCTGGTAGACACCCCCGGCGCCTACCCGGGCAAGGGCGCGGAAGAGCGCGGCCAGTCCGAGGCCATCGCCCGCTCCACCGAGAAATGCCTGCAGATCGGCGTACCGCTCGTCTCGGTCATCATCGGCGAGGGCGGTTCGGGTGGCGCAGTTGCCTTTGCCACCGCCAACCGGCTCGCCATGCTGGAACATTCGGTCTACTCGGTGATCTCGCCCGAGGGCTGCGCGTCGATCCTGTGGAAGGATTCCGACAAGATGCGCGAAGCTGCCGAGGCGCTGCGCCTCACGGCGCAGGACCTGCAGAAGCTGGGCGTGTGCGACCGTATCATCGCCGAGCCTCTGGGCGGCGCGCACCGCGATCGCGAGGCGACCATCGCGTCGGTGGGCAAGATGATCTCGGCCATGCTGGACGAAATGGGCGACATGAAGCCCAAGGCGCTGATCAAGGCGCGCCGGGACAAGTTCCTCGAGATGGGCGACCGCGGCCTCGCGGCCTGACCCGAGGCGCCACCGCAACATCAAAAGGGGAGGGCATCGCGCCCTCCCCTTTCTCGTTTCCATGAGGGGGTCAGCCCCGCCGCAGGCGCACCAGAAGCTCGCGCGATGGCTCGCCGGTCACCGCCATGCCCGAACGCTGCTGGTAGGCCCTGATCGCCGCTTCGGTGTTCGAGCCCAGCACTCCGTCCGGCTTGCCTGCCTCGTGTCCGGCCCGGTTGAGCAAGGCCTGAAGCTCCTTGCGTTCGTCGATGGTGAAACCGTAGCGATCCGGCGGGAAGGTGCCACGCACCGGCCCCGCGCCGCCAAGGCGATCCGACAGGTGTCCCACGCCAACGCCGTATTTCTCCGCATTGTTGTAGCGCAGGATGACGTTGAAGTTGCGATAAACGAGGAAGGCCGGACCACCCACCCCCGCCAGCGCGAGGACCGAGCCGGTGCCCGCAGGCAGCGATCCGCCCGCCGCCGGGCTCACGCCCATGGCCGCCCAATCCGAGGCCGACCGTCGCGTCCCGCGCCCGGTCAGGCCGGACGAGAACCCGGCAGGCAGGCGCACTTCGACGCCCCATGGCTCGCCCCGGCGCCAGCCGCTGCGCGACAGGTAGTTCGCGGTCGAGGCCAGCCCGTCCGTGGGATCCTCGGACCAGATGTCGCGGCGCCCGTCGCCGCGGAAATCCACTGCGTATTCCTGGTAGGTAGTGGGGATGAACTGGGTGTGGCCCATCGCCCCTGCCCAGCTGCCAGTGAGGTTGCGCGCCGTGGTGTCACCGCGCTGAAGGATGCGCAGCGCCGCCATCAGCTGGCGTTCAAAGAACTCACCGCGCCGCCCATCATAGGCCAGCGTCGACGTGGCCGAAACCACCGGAATGTTGCCCCGGCGGTTGCCGTAGTTGCTTTCCATGCCCCAGACCGCCGTGACGACCCGCGCGGGCACGCCATAGCGGGCTTCGATCTCGGAGAGCACGCCCGCCTGCTGGCGCAGCTTGGCGCGCCCTTCCGAAACGCGGGTCTCGGACGCGGCAATGGCGAGGTAATCCTCGAGCGTGCGCGTAAACTCGGTCTGGCTGCGGTCGCGGGTGACGACCCCCGGCAGGTATCCCGCGCCGCGGAAGGCCGCGTCCAGCGTCGCCCCCGAGATGCCCTGCGCCTGCGCCCTGCCCCGGAACGAGGCAACCCAGGCATCCCAGCCGGCGTTGGGCTGCGGCATCAGGTCGGGGTCGAGCCCCTCGTCCATCATGGCGACGGGCCCCGCGCCGCCTCCGCATCCAGCTAGAAACGCCAGGGACGCTCCGCCTGTGATCATGGCCCGCCGGGTGAATCGCATGTCTGCCTCCTGCTTCGGTTTTGCGCCACTGTGGCCTGCACTGAACCCCTCGGCAAGCGGCTGCCGGGTGATCGGCAGGAGACGGCCAGTTGCCCAGACGGAACGCTCCCGCCGTGGTTGCGCGCGTGATTGGAGGGCTTGGGCCCGGGTCCGTGCAATGCTCCACGGATGCGGATCCGCCCTACCCCGAACGGGCCGGCATATGGCCCGAAGATCAGCAGAACACGGGGGGAAATGTCATGAATGATGACAGCGAAGCTTCCCCCAAGGCTTTCCGTCGCGCCTTCCCGAGGGATTGGCCTAGGCGAGCGAGGCACGAAAGCAGGCGCTGACGTTGTGGATCGATCCCCGTACGGAGATCAAACGCGCCCAGGTCCTGAGCGACCGCGCGTCAGAACGCCGCGAGGAATTCCATGAACGCCCGCGCCGCAGCAAGCCCGCTGGCCCCCGACGTCCCGGGCCACTGGCGCGCCTGGCATGCATCCGACCCAACGCATCTGTCACAGAGCGACCCTGCGGAGGCTTGTGGCTGGTCAGAGGACATATCCGATTCTGAAGCAGAATAATGGCGACCCCGGCAGGATTCGAACCTGCAACCTGCCCCTTAGGAGGGGGCTGCTCTATCCAGTTGAGCCACGGAGCCGTCTGCCCTTGTCTATGGCGGTGAGGCACTCGGTGCAAGACCACCCTGCCTCCTGGAAGCGCACCACATGCGGCAAATATTGACCCGGATCATACACGACTTGCTTGCGCCGGTGTAACAGCTAACATCGCAACAGCCTGAAATGCCGAGGAGACATACCGTGGCCGATGACGATCCCCGCCCCCTGACCCTGAGAGACGTGTCCGAGGCTTCCGGCGTATCCGAGATGACCGTGAGCCGCGTGTTGCGCAACCGGGGGGACGTGTCCGAGGCCACCCGCAAGAAGGTGCTCGAGGCCGCCAAGGAGCTGGGCTATGTTCCCAACAAGATCGCCGGGGCGCTGGCCAGTCAGCGGGTGAACCTCGTGGCGGTCATCATCCCCTCCATGCGCAACATGGTCTTCCCAGAGGTCATGGCCGGCATTTCCTCCGTGCTCGAGGATACCGAACTGCAGCCGGTGGTCGGCGTCACGGATTACGAGCCTGAAAAGGAAGAGCGTGTCCTTTACGAGATGCTGTCCTGGCGGCCCTCGGGCGTCATCATCGCCGGCATCGAACACACCGAGGCGTCGAAGGCCATGCTCAAGGCCAGCGGCATCCCGGTGGTCGAGATCATGGATACCGATGGCACTCCCATCGACACCGCCGTGGGCATTTCCCACCGACGTGCAGGCCGCGAGATGGCGACCGCGATCCTCAAGGCGGGCTACCAGAAGATCGGCTTCCTTGGGACGAAGATGCCGCTCGATTTCCGCGCCCGCAAACGTTTCGAGGGCTTCACCGAAGCGCTGGCCAAGGGCGGCGTCGAGGTCATGGCGCAGGAATTCTACAGCGGCGGATCAGCGCTGGCCAAGGGCGCGGAAATGACCAAGGAAATCCTCGAGCGTGAGCCTGAGCTGGATTTCATCTACTACTCCAACGACATGATCGGTGCAGGCGGCCTTCTCTATCTGCACGAACAGGGGTGCAACATCCCCGGCGACATCGGCCTTGCCGGGTTCAACGGCATTGAGCTGCTACAGGGCCTCCCCCGCAAGCTCGCGACCATGGACGCCATGCGCTCCGAGATCGGGCGCAAGGCCGCCGAGATCATCTGGGCCCGGGTCGAGAACGGCGACGCCGCGCCGGAAAAGATCATCGAGTTCTCGCCCAAGATCAGCTACGGCGACACCCTGCGCCGCTGAGCCCGACGCCTACAGGAAGGGCCGTTGCGGCGGCCCTTCTGCGGAGGTGACCGCGAGGTCGGCCATGGCCTCGACGTCTGGGATCTTCAGGCGGCCTTCGGACCAGTCAGCAAGACCGCGCTGTCGCAAACGGCTGAGGGTCTTGTTTGTGTGCACAAGCGACAACCCCAGCGCATCCGCAAGGTCCTGCTGCCGGAACGGCAGCGGAACGCTGCCACGGGTCTCGAGGCCGAGCCCCACCAGCTTCTGATACATCTTCACAAGTGCCCAAGCGACCCGCTCGGTGCCATCGCGCTGGCCCAGCGTGGCTACGGTTTCGCCAAGGAAATGTTCTTCGGCCGCAGCGATCCATGTGAGATTGAAGGCCAGTTCGGGCTGGGTCCGAAACAGCACCCACATGTCCTCGCGGCGGAAGACGCACAGCCGCATCTCGGTCACGGCCTCGACGGTATGGGCCATCTCGCCGGTAATGCCGCCCTGCAGGCCCAGAAGTTCGCCGGGCATCACGAAGTTGATGACCTGCCTCCGACCATCCTCGAGCGTCTTGTCCCGCAGCGCCATACCCTCGAGCACCGTGTAAAGCTGCGGCGTACGCGAGCCTTCCAACAGGATCTGGGTGCCCGGACCGACTGTCATTTCCCCGGCCTTGAATCGGCGCAGGAAGTCGATCTGGTCCTCGTCATGTGACATGAGCGGTTCGCAGTCACGCAAGGGGCAGGCGCCACAGTCGATGGTCTTCATTCGCACAATCCTCGTGAGCAGGTATGTCACAGTTTAATGCGGTGTCTTCTTTTATGTTCCATAGGGACATCAATGAAATCACTGAAGCGAGCTATGTCGTACGCAACTAGCCCAAGCCATCCCCGCATCTGCCTTGTCTGCATCGCGGATCCACTCGTCGCGCTCGATGTCGCGACGATTCTCGCGGAGGTGTATCCGAGCGCCAACCTTATCAGCGAACCGGATCATGCCGCCGCACTGTCGGCGATCGAAGGCGTGGACAGCCCGCCGGTGGCCGTGCTTTTTCTCAGCCCGGACCTGCTTGATCAAAGCCCCCTCGGCAAACGCCTGACCGAGCTTGGGGCTGCTATCATTCTCATGGGCACTGCCGCCGAAGAAAGCAGCGACACCCATGGCCACGCGGTGCTGCAACGCCCGTTCCGAACCGCGGACCTGGTCGCATTGCTGCCGCGGGACACGCTTTCCAGGTAAGGGCACCCAGAAAATCGCCTGAAATGTCACCGGTCGGTCATGGCCGCGTCACCTGCACGTCACTTGGCCCGCCTAACGATGGCCTCATACCGACGCGGAACGCAGCGTCCCCGAATAAATGCGGCTCTCCTCAGATCCGCAGTTCCGCGCTTGGGATTTGATAAGGCATTTCATGACCAGATCGGGGTGGTGTTCGCACCACCCCGTTTTTGTCGAGCCCTGTCGTGGAGGGCTCGCCTTGGGTGCCCTGGTTGTAACGGGGCCAAATTTCCTGACCTGACGTCCCCGAGCCCGGCCTTGCCTGCCCCCGGAAACGCAAAGGCGGGCCCGAAGGCCCGCCCCGCTGTCTCTCATGCGGTATCTTCGATCAGTTCAGCGCCTGATCGGTGATCTCGTGAGTCCAGGCTGCCTCGCCCGGATCCTCGGTGATGACCGGTTCGGCACCGGAAGACAGCAGCACCTCAACCGTGCGCTCGAAATCAGCCGGATCAAGCGTGCCGTCCGACCCTTCGGTCAGCTTGGCGATTTCGCCCATCATCCGCTTCTGGTGCTCTTCGGTCTGGGCGCCGGTCTCGTCGTTCTCAAGCACGATGTCGGCGGCCTCGTCAGGGTTCTCCTCGGCGTATTTCCAGCCCTTCATGGAAGCACGCACGAAGCGGGCCAGCTTGTCGACCATTTCGGGGTCCTCGAGGTTCTCTTCGGTGGTATAAAGCCCGTCCTCAAGGGTCGAGATGCCCTCGTCCTCATATTTGAACACCACGAGGTCAGCCGGGGTGAGGCCCGCGTCGATAACCTGCCAGTATTCATTGTAGGTCATGGTGGTGGCGCAATCGACCTGCTTTTGCAGCAGCGGATCGACGTTGAAGTTGATCTTCTGGATCGTCACGCCCTCTTCAGAGCCGTCAGTGGGCAGACCCAACTTGGACATCCACGAATAGAGCGGCAGCTCATTGCCGAAGAACCAGGTGCCAAGGGTGTGGCCGGAGAAATCCTCGGGCGTTTCGATGCCGGTTTCCTTGAGGCAGGTCAGCATCAGGCCCGAGGACTTGAACGGCTGGGCGATGTTGACGATGGGCGCGCCGTTCTCGCGGGCGGCAAGGGCCGAGGGCAGCCAGTCGACCATCACGTCGGCCCCGCCGCCCAGCAGCACCTGCACGGGCGCGATGTCGGGGCCGCCGGGCTTGATCGTCACGTCGAGGTCTTCCTCGTCGTAAAAGCCCTTGTCTTCGGCCACGTAATAACCCGCGAACTGGGCTTGCGTCACCCATTTCAGCTGCACGGTCATTTCGTCCGCCGCCTGCGCCATGCCTGCGGTCAGGGCCAGCGCAGCGGTGGCGGTCAGAGTGGTGATCTTCATGATTGGTCGCTCCTTGTTGGTGGATGTGCCCCGCTTCGGGGCTTTTGTTGATCTGGCCGGTTTGCCCGGTCTTTTCGTGGAATATCGGGTGTCAGCGCCCCTTGCGCTGGGACGGGTGCCAAAAGGTCACCGCGCGTTCGAGCAGCGCCATGCCGCCATAGAAGGCCGAACCGGCGATGGCCGCAACGACGATCTCGGCCCAGACGAGGTCAAGCTGCAAGAGCCCTACGCTGGTCGAGATGCGAAAGCCCATGCCCTTGATCGGAGAGCCGAAGAATTCCGCCACGATCGCCCCGATGAGCGCCAGCGTCGAGGCAAGCTTCAGCCCGTTGAAGATGAACGGCATGGCAGCCGGCAGGCGCAGTTTCACCAGCGTCGTCCAGTATCCGGCGGCATAGGTGCGCATCAGGTCGCGCTGCATGGCGCTGGTGTCGCGCAGCCCCTCGACGGTGTTCACCAGCATGGGGAAGAACACCATGACCACCACGACGGCGGCCTTGGATTGCCAGTCGAACCCGAACCACATGACAAGGATCGGCGCGATGCCGATCACCGGCAGCGCGGCGACGAAATTGCCCACCGGCAGCAGCCCACGCCGCAGGAAATCGAAGCGGTCCACCACGATGGCCGTGACGATCGCGGCGGCACATCCCATGACATAGCCGCTTAGCGCGCCCTTGATGACGGTCTGGACGAAATCCTCCCAAAGGATCATGCCCGACTCGCCTGCCCGCGCGGCGATGGCCGAGGGTGGCGGCAGGATCACCGGCGAGATGCCAAAGCCCCGCACCAGCGCCTCCCAGACGAGGACAAGCGTGAGGCCGAACAGGATCGGCACCATCAGTGCCGTGATCTTCGACGCGGAGCGCCCAGCAAGCCAGACATTGAGCGCCCAGCCTGCGATCCATGCCGTGATACCCAGCAAAATCCACATCAGTTCAGCCCCATCCGTTTCAGCGTTACACGCTGGATGACACCGATCAGCCCCACCGCGGCGGCGGCCACGGCCGCGGCCATGATGAGCGCCGACCAGATCTGCACGGTCTGGCCGTAATAGCTGCCCGCCAGCAGCCGCGCCCCGAGGCCGGCCACAGCACCGGTGGGAAGCTCGCCCACAATTGCGCCCACGAGGCTGGCCGCCATAGCGATCTTGAGCGAGGCAAAGAGATACGGCAGCGACGATGGCAGACGCAGGCGCAGGAATTCCTGCCGGCGCGTGGCGCTCCAGGTGCGCATCTGGTCAAGCTGCATGGTCGACGGCGACCGCAGCCCCTTCACCATGCCCACCACCACCGGGAAGAACGACAGGTACATGGAGATCATCGCCTTGGGCAGCAGTCCCGACACTCCCACCGCATTCAGCACCACGATGATCATGGGCGCGACCGCGAGGATGGGGATGGTCTGGCTGGCAATGACCCATGGCATGACGCTCATGTCCATGACCCGCAGGTAGACGATGCCGAGCGCCAGCAAGAACCCAAAGGCGGTCCCCAGCGCAAAGCCCAGCAGCGTTGCCGAAAGGGTCACCCACGCGTGGTAGACAAGGCTGCGCTTGGACGTGACCGCCTTCTGCGCCACCGTCTCCCACAGCTCAACCGCCACTTGGTGCGGCGCAGGCAGCTTCGGCTTTGCCTGCGACCATGTGTCGGCCACAAGCTCGGCGGTGGAGAGCACGCGATCCTGACGCGCCGCCTGATCCAGAGCCCACTGCTTGTTGAGTTGAACCGACGCGCCGTACCACAGCACGACGATGGCCAGAACGACCGTCAGGACAGGGATTACGTTTCTCATCGGTGCCACTCCATCCGCAGTTCAGGCACGGTCTCTGGCGGTTCGGGAACGATCTCGCCGCCAACGGGGTGAAACCCTTCGCGGGCATAGAATTTCTGCGCCGCGAGGTTGGGCACATGGGTGTGCAGCCAGAGAAACTCGCGCCCCTCCTTCACCCGGTCCATCAGCACCTTGCCGAATCCCTGCCCCGTCCGCTCGCAATACAACGCACCGATGCGGGAGGTGCCCGGATCAAGGGACAGGTAACAGTCGATGGGATCGCCGATCACCCAGATCTCGTGGTCGGGCAGCGCCTTGGTGATGTACATCTCGATGGTCTGAGGCGGCTCGCTGCGCGGCATCCACGGGGTGGCGTCGATCCAGGCATTGACCACGGCGGCGATAGCGGGGGCGTCCTCGGGTGTAGCGCGGCGGCAGGTGTCCGGCTCAGTCATAGGCATGCCCCTCCCGCAGCCCCTCGCGGACCCGGTGCGCGATCTCGAGGAACTCCGGCGTGTCGCGGATCTCGAGCGGGCGCTCCTTCGGCAGCGGGCTTTCGATAACGTCGGTGATCCGCCCCGGACGGGGCGACATGACGACGATCTTGGTGGACAGAAACACCGCCTCAGGGATCGAATGGGTGACGAAGCAGATAGTCTTCTGCGTCCGCGCCCAAAGTGCCAGAAGCTGTTCATTGAGGTGATCCCGCACGATTTCGTCCAGCGCACCAAAGGGCTCGTCCATCAGCAGGATGTCCGCCTCGAAGGCCAGCGCCCGCGCGATGGACGCCCTTTGCTGCATCCCTCCCGACAGCTGCCAGGGGTATTTCTTCTCGAAACCCGACAGTTCGACCAGCTCCAGCACCTTGCGCACCCTCTCGGCCTGCGCGGCCTTGTCGTAGCCCATGATCTCGAGCGGGAGGCGAATGTTGCCGCCGATGGTCCGCCACGGATACAGCCCCGCCGCCTGGAAGACGTAGCCGTAGGCGCGCGCCTTGCGGGCCACCTCGGGCGTGACGCCATTGACGAGGACAGAGCCGGATGTGGGCTGTTCGAGGTCCGCCATCACCCGAAGGAAGGTGGTCTTGCCACAGCCCGAGGGGCCGATGAAGGACACGAAATCCCCCTTGTCCACCTTGAGGTTCACATCCCGAAGGGCATGCACCGGGCCGTCATTGGTGTCGAAGGTCAGGTTCAGGCCGCTGGCTTCGATCACCGGGTGCCGGGCGATCTCGGGCTTGGGGTCAGTCACGCGAAGTCTTCCTCGTTCAAAGTCACGTCCTCGGGGCGCAGATGCACCAGCTGCGAGGCGGGGATGCCGGTTGCGGCGATGTGTTGGCCCACGATGCGGTAGCCCAGGGTGTAGCCGAACCAGGCGGGCAGATCGCGGGCGCCAAAGAACCATTCCGCGTGGTCATAGCGCTGCAGCCAGCCCGCACGCACACGGTCCGCCTCGGCACGCAAAACCTCGGGGGCATGGGCGTCCTCCCAGGGCTCCGGCGGAGTGCTGCAACATTCTCGGGTGAAGTGCCCGGCAAGCCCCTCGCTCAGCAGCGCCGCTCCAAGGGTGGTGCCGTAGCCGGGGCCGCGCCAGCGGTGGACATGGTGCAGCTCGTGCAGGACGGTGCGCACCAGCGGCTCGCCGAGATTACGCGGCAGGTTCTCGTTCGCCGCATCGAAGGTCAGCTGGATCATGTCGCCGGTGGGGCAGTAGCCCACGAAGCCCAAGGCTCCGATGACCTGCCCCGGCCAGTGCTGCACCACCACGTCGAGTGCCACTTCAGGCAGCCGTGCTTCGCCAAGGGCCTGCCCCCGCGCGATGGCCGCGCGGATGGCACCCTCGTGCGGGGTCAGCTGCCCTGAGGCATTGGCGACATGCAAGGCCCAGCCCAAGGCATCAGACCCCGCTGGCGGGAATGCCCGTACGCTCGACCGGGCGCGGGGCGGTCAGCGCCTTCCACGAGGACAGCGCCTGGTTCACGGTCCCCGAAGCGGGACGCTTGACGAATTGGCCATGCCCCTCCTGCGATTTCAGATCGCCGTCGACAACGGCCACCCGGCCACGGGTCAGCACGTAGCGCGGCAAGCCCTTGACCTCCTTGCCCTCGAACACGTTGTAGTCGATGGCCGACTGCTGCGACGCCGCGGAGATGGTCTTGGTTTTCTCGGGATCCAGCACCACGAGATCCGCATCCGCCCCCACAAGCACCGCCCCCTTGCGCGGATAGCAGTTCAGGATCTTGGCAATATTGGTCGAGGTCACGGCGACGAACTCTTCCTTGGTCAGCCGCCCGGTGCCCACGCCATAGGTCCAGAGCATCGGAATACGGTCCTCCAGGCCGCCGGTCCCGTTGGGGATCTTGGTGAAATCTCCCACGCCATAGCGTTTCTGGTCGGTGGTGAAGGCGCAATGGTCCGTCGCCACACAGGACAAGGACCCCGAGGCCAGCCCGTTCCAGAGACTGTCCTGATGCATCTTGTTGCGGAAGGGCGGCGACATCACGCGCCGCGCCGCATGATCCCAGTCTTTGTCGAAATACTCGGAGTCGTCGAGTGTCAGGTGCTGGATCAGCGGCTCGCCCCAGACCCGCTTGCCCAGCATCCGGGCACGGCGAATGGCCTCGTGGCTGTCCTCGCAGCTCACATGCACCACATAGAGCGGCACCCCGGCCATGTCGGCGATCATGATGGCCCGGTTGGTCGCCTCGCCCTCCACCTGCGGCGGACGGGAATAGGCGTGGCCCTCGGGGCCGTTGTTGCCCTCGGCCAGCAGCTTGGCGGACAGCTCCGCCACCACGTCGCCGTTCTCTGCATGGACCAGCGGAATCGCCCCCAGTTCGGCGCAGCGCTTGAACGAGGCATACATCTCGTCATCGTTCACCATCAGCGCGCCCTTGTAGGCCATGAAATGCTTGAAGGTGGTGATCCCGCGCTCTTTGACGACGGTCTCCATCTCGTTGAAGATCTGCTCGTTCCACGAGGTAATCGCCATGTGGAAACTGTAATCGCAATGGGCGCGCGTGGACTTGTTGTCCCACGTCTTCAGCGCATCCAGCAGGCCCTGATCGGGCGACGGCAGCGCGAAATCGACCACCATCGTGGTCCCCCCCGCCAGCGCCGCGCGGGTGCCGCTTTCGAAATCATCCGCCGAATAGGTGCCCATGAACGGCATCTCGAGATGGGTGTGCGGATCGATCCCGCCCGGCATGACATAGCAGCCGGTGGCATCCAGAACCTCGTCGCCCGAAAGGCCCTTGCCGATCTCGATGATCTTGCCGCCCTCCACGAGCACATCCGCCTCGTAGCTGTAATCCGCGGTGACGACGGTGCCGCCCTTGATGACTGTGGTCATTGTCTTGCTCCCTGCCGGGGCCCGCGCCCCGATCTTCCTTTGACTTCAAATATCCCGGGGGTGCGGGGGCAGAGCCCCCGCGTCGTGCACAGCACGGCACAGCCAACACCGCCCGGCAGCATTTCGCGCGGTCACTCCACGATTTCCGCCGTCTCAAGCACCGCCCGGAAGAGCACCTCGGCACCCGCCGTGGCCCAGTCCTTGGAAATCTCCTCCGCCTCATTATGCGAGATGCCCTTCACGCACGGGCACATCACCATGGTCGCAGGCGCCACCTTCGCGGCCCAGCAGGCGTCGTGCCCGGCCCCGGAAATGATATCGAGGTGCGAATATCCCAGCTCTTCGGCGGCCTTGCGCACGTTGCCCACAAGCGTCTCGTCGAAGGTCACCGGATCGAAATGGCCCACCGCCTCGACACCGCACTGCACCCCGATCTCCTCACAGATCTCGGCCGCACGACGTTCGATCTCGGCCCGCATCCGGTCCAGCTTGTCCTGGGAGGGCGTCCGCAGATCCACGGTGAACACCACCGAGCCCGGCAGCACGTTGCGCGAGTTGGGCGAGAACTGCATCTGCCCCACACCGGCCACGGCACCGGGCTGCTCGGACATGGCAACCTGCTGCACCATCTCGAGAACCCGCGCCATCGCGAGGCCCGCATTCACCCGCATCTCCATCGGGGTGGAGCCGGTATGCGCCTCGCGTCCCGTCAGCGTGAACTCGAGCCACCACAGACCCTGGCAATGGGTGACGACGCCGATGTCCTTGCCCTCGGCCTCGAGGATCGGTCCCTGTTCGATGTGCAGCTCGTAATAGGCGTGCATCTTGCGCGAGCCGACCTCCTCGTCACCCTTCCAACCGATACGCTCGAGCTCGGCGCCATAGGTCTTGCCCTCGAGATCCTTGCGCCCGTAGGCGTACTCGAGAGGGATCTCGCCGGCGAACACGCCCGACGCCATCATCGCGGGTGCGAACCGCGCGCCTTCCTCGTTGGCCCAGTTCACCACCACGATGGGGTGCTTCGTCCGGATGCCGAAGTCATTCATCGACCGCACCGCCTCGAGCGCACCAAGCACGCCAAGAACGCCGTCATACTTGCCGCCCGTGGGCTGGGTGTCGAGGTGGCTGCCCACGTAGACGGGCAGCGCGTCCGGGTCGGTGCCCTCACGGGTCATGAACATGGTGCCCATCTTGTCGACGCCCATGCTCAGGCCCGCCTCATCGCACCACGACTTGAACAGGTCGCGGCCTTCGGCATCCTCGTCGGTCAGCGTCTGCCGGTTATTGCCCCCCGCGATGCCCGGCCCGATCTTGGCCATTTCCATGAGGCTGTCCCACAACCGGTCGCCATCGATCCGGAGGTTCTCTCCCGATACCGCCATTCCGCTTCCCCTGTCGTTCTTTATGGTCGTCTGCTGTATTTGAGGGCCAGGCTCCCGTCCGGCCCACGTGTTTTTTACCATTTGGTAAAGGTACGATTGCAACCGTCCCGGAACCTGTCAAGAATCCTCTACCGTGACCCGCGCGTCAGCCGGGCCGACATGCCCGGAATTTGTGCGGAGACCCCAGACAATGGCCCAGACCGCTGCCAAGAAACCCAGCCGCATCCAGCTGCGCAATCGGCGCAGGATCATGGACGCGGCGCTCGAGGTGTTTTCGCAGCACGGCTATCGCGGCGCGACGCTGGACCAGATCGCCGAGGGAGCGGGCATGTCCAAGCCCAACCTCATCTACTATTTCGATGGCAAGGAAGCGATCCACGTCGCCCTACTGAACGCGCTGATGACCGAATGGCTGGCTCCGCTGCAGGACATGAACCCCGGCGGTGAGCCGCTGGATGAAATCCTGACCTACGTGCGCCGCAAGATGGAGATGAGCCGGCTCTACCCCCGCGAAAGCCGTCTCTTCGCGAACGAGATCCTGCAGGGTGCGCCGCGCATGGGTCCGCATCTCGTGTCCGGCCTGAAACCTCTTTTTGATGAGAAGGCCGCGCTCATTGGCCGCTGGATGGAGGATGGGCGACTGGCGAAATCCGATCCCCAGCAGCTTATCCTATCGATCTGGGCGATCACCCAGCACTACGCGGATTTCGACGCCCAGATCCGCGCCCTGATCCCCGACGAGGCAGCGGGCTGGGACGCCGCGAATGCGCATGTGGAGCGCATTTTCCGTGAATTGCTTACGGCCAATTAACCTTACTCCCACACTCTGGACCGCACACGCACTGCCTTCTGCGGAAGGCTAGGCAGACGCCCCCTGAACAGCGGTCATTCAAGGGATGCCGTCACTGGAATGTTCAGGGCGCCACGGAGACGGAATAGGGACACCGCCACTGGCGGAAAGCTATCGGGGGCCCATGGAACACAAGACAGATTTTCATGAAGCGCGTTCGCGCGGACACGCGTGGCAGGCGCGCTTCTTTGCCGCCATGGCTTCACGCAGGTGCAAGGTGCTGCGCTGCGCCAAGCAGGACGCAGAGCGTGAATTGGGCTACGAGGCACTGCATGCAGCGGTGAAGGCGCGGCGCTTCCACCTCGTGGAATGCGGGGACCAATACGTGATCATATGCGATTCCAACCAGGTCCGGGTCCACCACTAGCGACGGCAGCGCCAGATCAGGCCGCCTTGCGAAGTCAGCGGGGAAAGCCTGTGCCGCACCGCTCCGGCCGCCCCTGCCTCAGCCTTTGATGCGCAAAGAAAAAGGCCGCCCCGGAGGAGCGGCCTTTCGCAATCGTCGCAGAGAACCGGATCAGTTCTGTGCGTAGTATTCGATGACAAGGTTCGGTTCCATCTGGACCGCGTAGGGCACGTCACCCAGCGACGGCGTGCGCACAAAGGTCGCAGTCATCTTGGAGTGGTCGACCTCGAGGTAGTCGGGAACGTCACGCTCGGGCAGCTGCGAAGCTTCGATCACGAGTGCCATCTGCTTGGACTTCTCGCGGACCTCGATCACGTCGCCTTCCTTCACACGGTAGGAGGGGATGTTCACGCGGCGGCCGTTCACGAGCACGTGGCCGTGGTTCACAAACTGACGGGCGGCGAAGACGGTCGGCACGAACTTGGCGCGGTACACGACGGCGTCGAGGCGGCGCTCGAGCAGGCCGATGAGCAGCTCACCGGTGTCGCCACGCAGACGCTCGGCGTCCGAGAAGATGCGGCGGAACTGCTTCTCGGTCATGTCGCCGTAGTAGCCTTTAAGCTTCTGCTTGGCGCGAAGCTGCAGGCCGAAGTCGGACATCTTGCCCTTGCGGCGCTGGCCGTGCTGGCCGGGGCCGTATTCACGGCGGTTCACCGGGGACTTGGCGCGGCCCCAGATGTTTTCGCCCATGCGGCGGTCAATTTTGTACTTGGCAGAGGTACGCTTGGTCACCGTCTGATCTCCTTCTATATGTGTGCCACGGCTGCCTTGCGACGGGCTGCGGCAATGAAGGGCGTTGTCCTCTTCCCGGACCTGCACGCAGGCGAACCCGCGCTTGGCGCCCCGGTCTGACAGGCATCCCCTTACGGGGGCCACCAACACCAATGAAGCGGCGCTTATATGCGGATCGGGGCCGGAGTCAACAGCCAAGAGAACAGGGCGAATTGCACGACACTCGGCGGGATTTTACGCGCGGTTAAGGCCGCGCGGTCAAAGGTGGCGTCAACGGGCCCGTGGCTTCTGCGATTCCATCGGCCCCACGAGTCAAAAGGACGGTTTTTCGATGCAAGTGCCCCTGCAAGGACAGAACCCGCTCGACCTGGCCGTGGCAAGCCGCGATAGCAAGGTCATCGACACGGTGCGCGCGGCGATCCGACACCGGCAGGTGCTTCTGGCTTTCCAGCCCGTGGTGCAGGCCCGCCAGCCCGCCAGCACGGCCTTCTATGAAGGGCTGATCCGCGTCATGGACGAAACCGGCCGGATCGTCCCCGCGCGGGACTTCATGTCACACATCGAAGAGACGGAATATGGCCGCATCCTAGACTGCATCGCGCTGGAAAAGGGCCTCGAAGAGCTGATGGCCGAACCCGGGCTGCGCCTTGCGGTCAACATGTCCGCACGCTCCATCGGCTATCCGCGCTGGTCCGAGGTGCTTCGCGCCGGGCTTTCTGCCGATCCCACCTTGGGCGAACGGCTTATCCTCGAGATCACCGAGGCTTCGGCCATGCTGGTGCCTGAGCTGGTGATCGGCTTCATGACCGAATTGCAGCGCCAGGGCATCTCTTTCGCGATGGACGATTTCGGCGCGGGATACACCGCCCTGAGACATTTCAAGCAGTTCCACTTCGACATCCTGAAGATCGACGGCCAGTTCATCCGCGACATCGCGCAGGATCCTGACAACCAGGTGATGACTCGGGCCATTATCTCGATCGCCGAACAGTTCGACCTCTTCACCATCGCCGAATCGGTAGAACGGGCGGAAGACGCGCAGTTCCTGACCAAGATCGGAATCGATTGCCTTCAAGGCTATTTCTTCGGCGCCCCCACCATCAGCCCCGCGTGGCGGGACGGTTCGATCGGCCGCGCCAGCGCCTGACGGCACGGGCCTCTCAAGCAGAAAAACGCCTCTGACGGGGGTTTGCGCTAGCAAATACCCCAATTGCATGAGTTTTCCGCACCTGCCCCCTAGTCTTCCCGAAAACCCGCAGGCTATGAATTGGACGCAAGATCCAGAAGGGAGGCTTGCCGACATGCTGGCGCCTTCCTCTTCACGCTCTGCTTGGAGGAGTTATCCATGACCAACGTCGTCATCGTTTCCGCGGCCCGTACCGCCGTCGGCAGCTTCGGGGGCAGCTTTGCCAACGTCCCCGCGCATGATCTGGGCGCAGCCGTGCTCGAAGCGCTCGTCGCCCGCGCGGGCATCGACAAATCCGAAGTATCGGAAACGATCCTCGGCCAGGTGCTGACCGCGGCCCAGGGCCAGAACCCGGCGCGTCAGGCCCACATCAACGCGGGCTTGCCCAAGGAAGCCGCCGCATGGGGCATCAACCAGGTCTGCGGGTCGGGCCTGCGGGCCGTAGCGCTTGGCGCCCAGCACATCATGCTTGGCGACGCGTCGATCATCTGCGCCGGCGGGCAGGAGAACATGTCCATGAGCCCCCACGCGCAAAACCTGCGCAACGGGCACAAGATGGGCGACACCAAGTTCATCGACACCATGATCAAGGACGGCCTCTGGGACGCGTTCAACGGCTACCACATGGGCCAGACCGCCGAGAACGTGGCAGAGCAGTGGCAGATTTCCCGCGAGCAGCAGGATGAATTCGCCGTTGCGTCGCAGAACAAGGCCGAGGCCGCGCAGAAGGCCGGCAAGTTCGATGACGAGGTGATCGCCTACACCGTGAAGGGCCGCAAGGGCGACACCATCGTCGACAAGGACGAATACATCCGCCACGGCGCGACCATCGAAAGCATGCAAAAGCTGCGCCCGGCCTTCACCAAGGACGGCAGCGTCACGGCGGCCAACGCCAGCGGCATCAATGACGGCGCCGCCGCCGTCATGCTGATGAGCGCCGAAGAGGCCGAAAAACGCGGGCTCGAGCCGCTGGCACGCATCGCCTCCTACGCCACCGCCGGGCTTGACCCGTCGATCATGGGCACTGGCCCCATCCCCGCCTCGCGCAAGGCACTGGAAAAGGCCGGCTGGGCTGTGGGCGACCTCGACCTCATCGAGGCGAACGAGGCCTTCGCCGCGCAGGCCTGCGCCGTGAACAAGGACATGGGCTGGGATCCGTCCAAGGTGAACGTCAACGGTGGTGCCATCGCCATCGGCCACCCCATCGGTGCCTCGGGCTGCCGCGTGCTCAACACCCTGCTGTTCGAGATGAAACGCAGCGATGCCAAGAAGGGCCTTGCGACCCTGTGCATCGGCGGCGGCATGGGCGTGGCCATGTGCCTCGAACGTCCCTGACGGGCCAGGGCCGCGCCCGGCGCGGCCCGACCTCACTATGGTGACAATTCCCCAAGATCCCGACCAGATCGTCTTTTCCGGCGGCGGTCTGAGATGCTTCTGGCAGGGTGGTTTCATGACCACCCTGTGCCAGTCCCGAACCCTGTCGCCAAAGCGGCTCACCGGTGTCAGCGGCGGCGCCCTTGCGGGGGCGGCGTACCTGTCGGGCAACGAACGCCGCCTGCTGAACAGCATGTGCGAGGCGTTTGAAAAGCAGGACAGCAACATCGACCTTTTTGCCGCGAACGAAGACGGCATCACCCCTCACCAAGAGCTTTACTGCCGTGTCGTTGCCGACGTGATCGACGATGCCGCCGCGAAGGCCATCGCCGACGGCCCGCAGTTCCAGATCCTCATCGCGCATCCTCCGGACAGCAAGCTGCCGACGCTCACCGGCGTCGCCATGGCCGCGATCTACGAGGCCGAGCTGCACACGGTGAATTCGCCGCATTTCTCATGGACTCAGAAGCTGGGCCTGACCTCGCACCTCGTGGACGCCAACCAGGCCGCCCGCGACGGCACCCTGATCGAACTGATCTCGGCCGCGGCGGTGATCCCGCCGGTGTTCGAGCCGCCGCTCTGGCAGGATCGCCGCGTGGTCGATGGCGGCATGGCCAACCAGGCACCCCTGCCCGAGCCCGACGAGGGCAGCACCATGGTGCTGCTCACCCGCGATTACGCCCGCCTGCCGAAGGTGGAGGGGCGTTTCTACATCGCTCCGTCAAAGGAAACGCCGGCGGACAAGATCGATTTCACGGATCCGCAAAAGTTGCGCGATACCTGGACACAAGGCGAGCGCGACGCGCAGCGCTACCTGCAGGACTAAAGAGTGGTGCGCAATATTGTTGCGCATATAGTTTCCAAATAGTATCAACGTTACCGAAAACTAAGTTAATATGGGAGTGGAGGGAATATGGCACGAGTTGCACTGGTCACCGGCGGAAGCCGCGGCATCGGCGAGGCGATCTCGAAGGCGCTCAAGGCGGCAGGCTACGAGGTGGCAGCGACCTACGCCGGCAACGATGAGAAGGCAGCAGCCTTCACGGCGGAAACCGGCATCAAGACCTACAAGTGGAACGTGGCCGACTACGAATCGTCCAAGGAAGGCATCGCACAGGTCGAGGCCGACCTCGGCCCCATCGATGTGGTCGTGGCCAACGCGGGCATCACCCGCGATGCGCCCTTCCACAAGATGACCCCGGAGCAGTGGAACGAGGTGGTCGACACCAACCTCACCGGCGTCTTCAACACCGTTCACCCGGTCTGGCCCGGCATGCGCGAGCGCAAGTTCGGTCGAGTCATCGTGATCTCGTCGATCAACGGCCAGAAGGGTCAGTTCGCCCAGGTGAACTATGCCGCGACCAAGGCGGGCGACCTCGGCATCGTGAAGTCGCTGGCGCAGGAAGGCGCGCGCGCGGGCATCACCGCCAACGCCATCTGCCCCGGCTACATCGCCACGGAAATGGTCATGGCCGTTCCCGAAAAGGTGCGTGATTCCATCATCGCCCAGATCCCCACGGGCCGCCTTGGAGAGCCCGAGGAAATCGCGCGCTGCGTGGTGTTCCTTGCCTCGGACGACGCGGGCTTCCTCAACGGCTCGACGATCTCGGCCAATGGCGGTCAGTTCTTCGTCTGACGCCTGCGCATTGCGCATTTCGGCCCCGGTGCATCCGCGCCGGGGCCTTTTCGTGCGCGGTTGAACAGCATCGGCGCGCAGAGCGGCGTTTCAGCTCCGCCCTCGCGGCCTATCTTTTCCCAAGCAACGGGAGAGATCCGATGACCGAAGTTCAGGGACTGCACCACGTCACCGCCTATGCGAAGGGCGCGGCGCGCAACAACGGCTTTTTCACGGAAACGCTCGGCCTGCGCCGGGTGAAGACGACGGTGAATTTCGACGCGCCGGACATGTATCATCTGTACTACGCCGACGCTGTCGGCACGCCCGGCACGGTGATGACCTATTTTCCGATCCCGCACGCGGCCCCGGGCAGACCAGGGCGGGGCGAGGTGTCCCGGACCGTTTTCGCGGTGCCGCAAGGCAGCCTCAAGCACTGGGAAACCCGGCTCTCCGCCATTGGAGAGGTCACGCGGGACGAGGTCTTCGGCACCGGGCGGCTGCTGTTCACCGGCCCGGACGGCGACCGTCTTGCCGTTACGGAGGCGACCGCCCCCGGTAGGCTCTGGACCGAACGCGTGCCGGAGGCGGAGGCGATCACCGGCTTCCATTCGGTCGAGCTGAGCCTTGGCGACATTGGCGCCACGGCTGATGTGCTGCGCCTCTTGGGCTATGTCGAGGATGTCTCAGAACCGGGGGCCGCGCGGTTTCGCCTGCCGGGTGGAAATGGCGCGAATCTGATCGATCTGCGCCAGCTCGACGCGCCGCGTGCCCGGCCTGGCGCAGGAAGCGTGCACCACGTCGCCTTCTCTGTCTCGGATCGGGAGGCACAGCTTACGCTGTCGGGGACGCTTGAGGCCGAAGGGATCAGAGTGACCGAACAGCTCGACCGTAACTACTTCTGGTCGACCTATTTCCGCAGCCCCGGCGGAGTGCTGTTCGAGATTGCGACGGACGGCCCCGGCTTTGCCCATGACGAAGATCCGCGGCACCTTGGCGAACGCCTGATGCTGCCGGCACAACATGAACACCTGCGCGACAAGCTCGGGCAAAGCCTTGAGCCACTGCAGTGATCCGAGAGGAGGGCACCGGCTTCATGGGAGCGTTGACTTAAGTCAGCGATGGGTCGCGACAGAATTCCGGGCCTATTCGCCCAGACCTGCCCCGGCCCCGGGTCAGGTCCCGGGGCCAAGTATTTTGGCAACCGGCCCGGCGGGGGACGCCGCCGGGCCGTTAATCCTTGCGAAAGGTGTCAGTGCATGTTGCTGCTGATGCGGGAAATCTCTTCCTTGAGCAGCAATTTCTGTTTCTTCAGCTGGGCGACGTGGAGACCATCAGCGCTTGGACTGCGCTGAAGGTGTTCTACAGCGGTAGAGAGGTTCTGGTGCTTCTTCTTCAGTTCCTGCAGGTGCGAACTCAAGCTCATAACATTCCTCCTGTGCTGGGTCTGGAGAATCCAGTCCATCACGTTTTTCGATTCCAGTCACGCCGCAGGTGCAAAACAAGTGAATATTACCTTCACCTACACCTTCAGCGCACGATCACTGCGGAAAAGGTAGGGCTCTACCATCTCTCAGCGCCGCTCTGATGACATCGGAATAGTCGTCACCGTCTTCAAGATGGACCGGCCCGCGATGCATCGCGAGCGGCGGATGCAGGCGAAATGCCGCCCGTCCGTTCTTGCGCCCACGGGCGAAAAACAGCCGAGGTGGCCGTCCGTCGCGGGGCACCAGCGGCCAGACCTCGATCGATCCGAGCGCACTGGGCATCGCGCCCAGCAGCTCGGGCAGGCGTTCCACCCGCTGCACGAAGGTCGCCGTGCCGCCCGGCTTCAGCCGCCGCGCCGCCAGCGTCACCCATGCCGGCAGGGACAATGGCCCGGCTAGACCCATCTCGCGCCCCGGATCGGCAGCGGCCCGGCGCGAGCCCGGCTCGAAATAGGGCGGGTTAGCCATGACATGATCGAAGCTTTGCGCCTTGAGCGGGGCAGGCGGCGCGGCGATGTCACCCTCGAACACCTCACCGACAAGGCCGTTGCCCTCAAGGTTGCGGCGGGCCAGCGCGGCGTAGGCGGGCTGGATCTCGAGCCCTGCGAGGCGCAGGCCCGGCACCCGCGTGCCAAGGCAGCACAGCGCCGGACCAGCGCCGCAGCCCAGTTCAAGCACAGATTGGCCCGGCGTCGCGGGAATCGTCGCGGCCAGCAAGACCGGGTCCACCCCGGCGCGGTAACCAAACAAGGGCTGCCAGATCGTCACCAGCCCCCCGAGGAAATCGTTGCACCCGAGTTCGGGGGTGCCAAAGGCTTCAACCCTCAAAATCCACACCGTTTTCGTACAGCACCATTCTAGCGCGAGGCAGATCACCGCTGCGCACCATGAGGCGGCGCGGCAAAATACCTATCGAGCCTTCAAGAATGCTCATGTTTACGTCCAGCTCGAAGCTGTCTATACCCTCCCCGTCAAGGAGTGTTCTGACCAGCGGGATCAGCGTGATGTCGGTGGTGCGCAAGAGCTCTTCCATGACGTGGATGTAAGGACAGGGCCGTCGCCTTGTCGAGCCTGATACCGAGGGTTTGATGGGTCTGGACACGCCGAAGCAAAAGCCGCACGACCGGCTCGCAGAGCTTCTTTCCGAGGACATGAACGGGGTCAACGCCCTGATCCGTGAGAGGATGGCGTCGAAACACGCGCCGCGCATCCCCGAAGTCACGGCGCATCTTGTCGAAGCGGGGGGCAAACGGCTGCGGCCGCTGCTGACCCTCGCCTCCGCGCGGATGTGCGGCTACGAGGGGCCGTTCCACGTGCACCTTGCCGCGACGGTGGAGTTCATCCACACAGCGACCCTGCTGCACGACGATGTGGTCGACGAAAGCAGCCAGCGCCGGGGCCGCCCCACCGCCAACCTGCTGTGGGACAACAAGTCGAGCGTGCTGGTCGGGGATTACCTCTTTGCCCGCGCCTTCCAGCTGATGGTGGAGCCCGGCAACCTGCGGGTGCTCGACATCCTGTCGAATGCCGCCGCCACCATCGCCGAAGGCGAGGTGCTGCAGCTGACCGCCGCGCAGGATCTCAAGACCACCGAGGACATCTACATTCAGGTGGTGCGCGGCAAGACCGCCGCGCTGTTCTCGGCGGCGACCGAAGTGGGTGGCGTGATCGCCGGCGTGGACGATGCGCAGACGCAGGCGCTGTTCGATTACGGCGACGCGCTGGGAATCGCCTTCCAGATCGCGGACGATCTGCTGGATTACCAAGGCGACACCAAGGCCACCGGCAAGAACGTCGGCGACGATTTCCGCGAGCGCAAGCTGACCCTGCCGGTGATCAAGGCCATCGCCGCCGCCGACGAAGAGGAGCGCGCCTTCTGGAAGCGCACCATCGAGAAAGGCGACCAGCAGGACGGCGATCTCGAACATGCGCTTGAACTTCTGAACCGGCACGGCGCGCTTGCCGCCACCCGCGACGACGCGCTTGGCTGGAGCGAAAAGGCCCGCGCGGCCATAGCCACGCTGCCCGCGTCCGAGCTGCGCGACGTTCTGTCGGACCTTGCTGAATTCGTGGTAAGCCGGGTCCACTGACCCGGCAAGCTGCCCGCCCTTCCGGGCGGGCTTATTGCGCCGGAACTGCGGCGCGCGGCTGGGCCATGGCGGAACAATCGCCAAGGCGGCCGGTCCTGATCCACCAATCCGGATGCGCTTGTTGCAGGGCCTCGGCGGCGGCAAAGGCATCCGCATCCCGTGCGAACAGGCCAAAGCACGTCGCCCCCGACCCAGACATGCGCGACAGGCCGCAGCCCTTCTGGGCGGCAATCTCGTCCAGCACGTCCCGGATGGCCGGCTGCACCTTGCAGGCCGCCGGTTCAAGATCGTTGCGGGTGTGCCCGAGAAAATCGATCAGCGCGGCGCTTCCTGTCAGCATCGGCAAGCGCGCCGGAAGCGGCGCGTTATCGCGGCGCTCCATGGCGCGGTAAACGTCCGGGGTCGATACCTGCAGGCGCGGGTTCACCAACACCGCCTGCACTTGTGGCAGGGACGCAGGCACCAGCCGTTCGCCGATGCCCCGCGCGCGCAGCGGACGCGAGGGCACGCACATGGGCACGTCGGCCCCAAGGCTCAGCACCGTGGCGCCGTGCTCGCGCAGAAGTGTGTCCGCGATGGTCGCCGGGTTCTCCCCGGCCAAGGCCAGCATCCCCCGCAGCGCGGCAGCCGCGTCGGCAGAACCACCGCCGATGCCGGACGCGGTGGGCAGGGATTTCTCCAGGACGATCTCGGCCCCCTGCCCGTCTGCCATCAAAGACGCCGCGCGCAGGGCAAGGTTGGACAGGTCCGTCGGCAGGCCATCGGCCTCCGGCCCCGTCACCTTGAGAGACAGGTCCGGGCTTGGCTTGATTGTCAGTCGGTCCCCTACCGGAGCGAAAGTCACCAGCGTGTCGAGCAGGTGGTAGCCGTCATTGCGGCGGCCGATCACGTGCAGTGCAAGGTTGATCTTCGCCGGGGCAAAGATCTCAGTCACGTTTGGCAACCTCCAGCGGCGGTTTGCCTTCCTCGGCCAGCACCTGAGACAAGCCGACTTTAAGCTTGCGGCGGATGCGGTCCGGGTCGACCTCGTCAGAGGCATCTTCCCAATCGACGAAGCTGAGCGCGCGCTGCCACTGGAACCGTGCCTCGTTGGTGCGGCCCACGGCCCAGTACACGTCGCCGAGGTGATCGTTGACCACCGGGTCCACCGCCATCAGCTCGGCGGCGCGTTCCATGTGGGTCACGGCCTCTTCGTACTGGCCCATGCGATAAAGCGCCCAGCCAAGGCTGTCGACGATGTAGCCACTGTCGGGCGAGGCCGACACGGCGCGTTCGATCATCGCCAGCGCCTCGTCAAGCTTCACCTCGTGTTCGACCAGCGAATAGCCGAGGTAGTTGAGCACCTGCGGCTGGTCCGGGTTGAGTTCCAGCGCCTGGCGCAGATCCTCTTCGGCGCCCTCCCAGTTGCCCAGCCGCTCTTTCGAGATGCCACGGGCGTACCACAGGAACCACTGGCCGGGATTGTCCGGCTCAAAGGCACTGATGGCGGAGCTGTAGGCGTCGATTGCCTCCTGGTAGCGTTCCAGCTGACGCATCATGTCGCCCAGTGCCGATTGCACCGTCGCCTCGTCACCGTGGCTGGAGGCCAGCTGTTCCAGCACTTCCACAGCGGCATCCATGCGCCCCTCGGAACGCAGCGCCTCGGCACGGCCCAGCTCGGCGGCGTGGTAGGACGGGTTATCGCGCGGCACCTTGCGGTAAGTGGCCACCGCAAGATCATATTGTTCGAGGCTTTCCAGCAGGTTGGCCGACATCAGGATAGCGCCGGCATGATCGGGCCGAAGGTATTCCGCGATGCGCGAATATAGCAGGGTGAAATCGTCGTTCGCTTCGGCCGACAGGGCACCGGCGAGGGTGTAGAACACCTCAGCGATACCGTCACGGGGGCTGTTGACGTAGGTGAAGGGCAGCACTTCGCCGGCGGCGAGCTCTTCGCGCATTTCCGCGAGGGCGGGGTCCATGGGCGGCGGGAAACCTTCGTCGATCATCGCCACCGCCTCGTCCTGGCGGTCAAGCTGGCTCAGGATCTCGGCACGGGCCATGACGGCACGGCGGGTGAACTGCATCGACCCGGCGAGGTTCTGGGCAAAGATCTCCTCCGCCCCCTCGAAGTCACCGACCGAGGCCAGCGCCATAGCCTTGTGATAATGCGCGAAGGTAGCAAAGCCCCGCTCCTCGGCGAGGGTGTCGAAGGCGTTGACGGCAGCGGTCATGTCGCCCTGCCCCAGCCGCGACCAGCCGACCAGAAGACCGTCGACCAGTGGGCCGATGGCCGTCTCGCTTTCGGCGCGTTCGATCATCTCGGCATAGCGTTCATTGGCCGCCATGTCCGCGATCTCGGCCATGTGGCCGATCTGGCTGGTGTAGCCCTTTTCGGTCATGTCCTTCGCCAATTCGATCGCGTGTTCAAGATCGCCCAGCGACAGATTGGCCAGCACCGCCCGTTCCAGCAGGCCCGGATTTTCCGAATCGTAGGCGATGGTGCGGCCGTAGTATTCCGCCGCCGCCTTGAAATCGCCCATGAAGCTGGCCTGACGCGCGGCGAGGTAATCGCCCGACAGGCTTGCCGCCGCAGCGGGGCTGCAAAGCGCCGTCAGAAGCCCGATGGCCGCGACCGTGTTGCGAAGTGCCTTCTGCGTGCTGCCTGCCATGCGCTGCGCTCCTGTTGATACCTGTTGGCCTATGCTAAACCGCCAAAGGTTAGCAGGCAATGGACGAGCCATTCACGCCAGCGTCACTCCGGGCCCGCCGCACCGGCGGTGCATTGCCAACTTTTCGCGAAACACCCGTGATCCGGGCGTCGAAACCTTTTGCTGCCCGCTGTATTGCCGCTATTTCAGCGGCATGGACATCGTTCTCATCACCACCGTCATCGCGTCGCTTTTCCTTGTCATCGGCATGTCCGAACCGCTCGCGGCAAAGTTGCGCCTGCCTTACAGCGTGATCCTCGCCGTCATCGGCATCCTGCTGGGCGGTGGCGCGATCTTTTTCCTCAACACGACGCTGACGGACGCGCTCAACCCGGTGGCCGAGGCGATCATCCAGCTGCCGATCCGGTCCAACGTTTTCCTGTATGTCTTCCTGCCCACACTGCTGTTCCAGGCGACGCTGGGCATGGACCTGAGGCGGATGCTCGATGACTGGGTGCCGATCCTCGTGATGGCGGTGGTCGCGGTGGTGGTGGCGACGCTGAGCGTCGGCTACGCGCTGTCCTATGCCTCGAGCCTGCCGCTGGCGGCCTGCCTCCTGATCGGTGCCATCGTATCCACCACGGACCCCTCGGCGGTAATCTCGATCTTCCGCGCACTGTCGGCGCCGCGACGGCTTGCCCGGATCATCGAAGGCGAAAGCCTGCTGAATGACGCCGCGGCCATCGCGCTGTTTGGTTTCTTCATGGGCTTCGTCATGCTGGGCCTGCCCGACCCCACGCTCGAGGACGCGCTGGCGCGCTTCCCGATGCTGATCGTCGGCGGGGCGGTCACCGGCTTCGTCGTGGGTCGGGTGATGATCCGGCTCATGGGCATGTTTGAACGCCACGAGCTGGCGCAGCAGTCGCTGTCGGTGGCGGTCCCATACCTTGCCTACATTATCGCGGAACAAAGCGTTGGTGCCTCGGGCGTGATCGCCGTGGTGGCGGCGGGCCTGACGCTGAACCTTGTTGGGCCGGGACGGCTGCCGCCTCAGGCGTGGCTCAACCTGCGCGAGGTCTGGGATCTTCTGGCGCACTGGGCCGGAGCGCTCATCTTCATCCTTGCCGCCCTGCTGATCCCAAGGATGCTCGAGGAATTCCGGCTGTCGGATGCGGGCCTTGTCCTCGTGGTGGTCATCGCGGCGACGCTGGCGCGGGCGGTGATCCTGTTCGGCCTGCTGCCGGTGCTGACCAAGGTGCGGCTGTCGCCGGTGGTGGAACGGCCCTACCGGGTCGCCATCCTATGGGGTGGGCTGCGCGGGGCGGTCACGCTGGCGCTGGCGCTGGCGGTCACCGAAAGCTTCCGCATTCCCGTCGAGGTCAAGCGCCTCGTGGGCATCCTCGCCACCGGCTACGCCCTCTTCACCCTGCTGGCACAGGGCACCACGCTGCGCTGGGTGATCCGCAAGCTGGGGCTCGACAGGCTGACCGCCCTCGACAACGCGCTGTCGAAGCAGGTGGTCGCCGTGGCCCTGCAGACCGTGCGCGAGGACGTGGCCAAGACCACCTCGAACTACGATCTCGACAAGCAGATCATCCGAAACGAGGCCAAACGGTTCGGTGACCGGCTGGAAGCGGCAGTGAAATCCGCCGAGGAGGAAACCGACATCCTCGACAAGGACCGGGTGACACTGGGCCTCATCGCGCTGGCCGGCGCCGAACGCGACACGATCATCGCGCGAGTGCGGGACCATTCGATCTCGACCCGGCTGTCGGAAACGCTGGTCTCCGACGCGGATCGCCTGATCGAGGCCACTCGCACCGGCGGCAGGTCGGGCTATCGCAAAGCGGCACGGCGGTCGACGTCTTACGGGCGGCAGTTCCGGTTGGCGGTGGCGCTGCACAACCGCTTCGGGCTGTCGGGGCCACTGGCCCGACTTACCGCCGACCGATTCGAGATCTTGCTGTCCCAGCGCCTGATCCTGCGCGATCTTGGCGGGTTCACCCATGGGCGCATCCGGCGGATCCACGGGCGGCGGGTGTCGGACCTGCTGACCGAGCTTCTGTCGCGCCGCGTGGAACAGGTGGACACCGCGCTCGAGGGGCTTCGGCTGCAATACCCCGGTTACGCCGAGACGCTGGAACGCAGCTTCATCCAACGGATCCAGCTGCGGCTGGAGGAGCGCGAATACGACACCATGCGCGCGGACGCACTGATCGGGGACGAGGTGCACACCGCGCTGATGCAGGGCATTGAAGAGCGCCGCCTTGAAACCGAAAAGCGCCCTGATCTGGATGTCGCCCTGCGCCGCTCCGAGCTGGTGCGCCAGTTCCCTCTCTTTGCGGACCTAGATGAGGGCGTGGCCAAGCGGCTCGCCAAGTCCCTCGCCGCGCAATACGTCAACGCGGGCGAAATCGTGATGCACCGCGACAGTCCGGCGCGCAGCGTGTTCTTCATCGCCACCGGCGCGGTCGAGATGGAGCAGCGCGGTCAGAGCTGGCTGCTGGGCCGGGGCGAGATGTTCGGCCAGATGGCCATCCTCACCCAGCGCCCGCGCATGGCAGAGGCCCGGGCCATCGCGCCGACGACGCTTCTGAAACTGGATGAGGCGCGGTTCCGGCGGCTTCTCAAGCGCAGCGAGACCCTGCGTGAGGCGGTCCGGACAAGCGCGGTCAAGCGCGGACTGGACCCGGACAGCATCCTGACGTCCTGATACCGGCAAAAGGCGAAGGAGCAGGCATTGCCCGCCCCTTCGCGCAGATCACAATGCGTCGAACTTGCGCGCCAGCTTGGCGTCGAGAGACGACAGCCCGTCCACGTCATGGGTGGTCAGCACCACCTCGACGGTCTTGTAGACGTTGGTCCATTCGGGGTGGTGGTTCCACTTCTCCGCCCAGAAGGCGGCGCGGGTCATCCATGAAAACGCCTCGACGAAATCCTCGAAGACGAAGGTCTTGGTGATCGCGTCGCGCCCTTCCGTCATTTTCCAGCCATTGGCCAGAAGCGGCGCGAGGATGGTGTCGCGGGCCGTGTCGGACAAACGTTCGGTCATTCCTGCTCTTTCCTGTTCTCTTTTCTGAACGGGCCCCAGTCGGTAAGGATCTCGATCTCTTCCCCGACGGCGCGCCGCTCCTCTTCGAGATAGCTCTCGACCGCGCGGGCGAAACCCCGGTCCGCGATCCAGTGCAGCGAATGTGTTTCCATCGGCAGGTATCCGCGGGCCAGTTTGTGTTCCCCCTGCGCCCCCGCCTCGACCCGGCCAAGCCCGTGGGCGATGGCAAAGTCGATGGCCTGATAATAGCACGCTTCGAAATGCAGGCAGGGATGATCTTCGACGCAGCCCCAATAGCGCCCGTAGAGCGCATCGCGCCCGATGAAATTCAGCGCCCCGGCCACGTCCATGCCATCGCGGCTGGCCATGACCATCGCCATGTCGCCCCGCATGGTCTCGTGCGCGATTTCGAAGAATTCCCGGGTGAGGTACGGCTGCCCCCATTTGCGCGCGCCGGTGTCCTGGTAGAAGCGCCAGAAGCTGTCCCAGTGCTCGGGCTCGATCTCGTCCCCGGTCAGCATGCGGATCTCGCCGCCGAAGGCCTGCGCGGTGCGCCGCTCCTTGCGGATCGCCTTGCGCTTGCGCGAGGCCAGCGTCTCGAGGAAGGCGTCGAAATCGGCGTAGCCCCGGTTGAGCCAGTGGAACTGCTGGGTGGTGCGGCGCAAAAGACCCATTTGTTCGCCCGCGATGGCCTCGGCCTCGGTGCAGAAGGTAACGTGAAGCGAGCTTAGCCCGTTCTCGGCCCCGAGCTGAACCGCCCCCTGCACCAGCGCGGAAATGCCCATGGTTTCATACCCCGGCCGGGTCAGGAACCGCCGCCCGGTGGCGGGGGTGAACGGCACGGCGATCTGCAGTTTCGGATAATAGCGCCCGCCCGCGTTCTCGTAGGCATGGGCCCACGAGTGATCGAAGATATACTCGCCTTGGCTGTTGCCCTTTGCATAGAGCGGCGCTGCGGCAATGATCTGCCCGTCCACCTCGACCACGAGATAGCGCGGCTCCCACCCAGTGCCGCGCCCGACCGATCCCGACGCCTCGAGCGCATGAAGAAAGCGCCAGGTGGTGAAGGGATCATTGGGGCGGCCGCCATCCGCCGCCTCGGGACAGGCGCAGGCGTCCCAGTCCAGCGGGGCGATCTGGTCGATCGAGGTGAGGACATTGACGGCGACGGTGGCGCCGGAGGTGTCTTGGCCGTCGGGTCTTTGGTCGGTGGGGCTCTGGTCAGTCATGCGCATCTTCCCTTGGTCCAGTATCTGGCACCGGATGCGCCCGGATCAAGCGATGTATCCCTCGAACGTGATGTTGTCCGCCACCGCACGCGCGGTCGCCTCCTGCTCGGGGGTGCGGATGGTCCAGCACAGGACAGGATGGCCGGCGGCCTTCAGTTCAGCCACGCGGGGACGGTCCAGATCATTCCAGTGGTGGCTGATGAAGCTGGCGCCGACCCGGTCGAAATCGGGAATGCCGCGCAGGCGCTCGCGGTGGGAATGGGACAGCTCGGGGAAATCGTCTTCGGTATAGGCGCAGGTGGTCAGGCCGCGCGGCAGGTCCGGGGCCAGCTGTTCCAGCGCAACCATGGCATGCGGGTTGAACGACATGAGCGCCACCGGCCCCCGGTAGCCGGTCAGCGCCGCAACCGTCGCCGCCTCGAGCGGGCCGACGTTGCTGCCCAGCGCACCATCCTGATCCTTGACCTCGATCAGCAGGGGCACGCGGCCATCCACCAGCTTCAGCACCTCGCGCAGGGTGGGCACGCCGGTCGTGCCGCCGCGCAGCACGATCTTGGACAAGTCAGCGGCAGAGCGGTCCTTGACCGCTCCGACCGCGAGGGTGAGGCGTTCGAGATCGTAGTCATGGAACACCATGGCCTGCCCGTCGCCAGACAGTTGCAGGTCGATCTCGATGCCGTAACCGGCTTCGACCGCCGCCCCGATCGCCTCGAGCGAGTTCTCGGGGCGCCCCCGTGACAGGTCGTGGTAGGCGCGATGCGCGATGGGGCGCTCGAGGAAGGCGGCGGGAAGAGGCGTCATGGCGTTGCTCAGGCCAGCTCGAAGATGGCTTCGATCTCGACCGCGACTCCCAGGGGCAGCGAGGCGGCAGAAACAGCCGAGCGCGCATGCCGGCCAGCGTCGTCCAGCAGCGCGACCATCAGGTCGGATGCACCGTTGATCACCTTGGGCTGGTCCGTGAAGTCTGCGGTGGAGTTGACGAAGCCGGTCAGCTTGACCACGCGCTTGAGCTTGGACAGGTCACCCCCGCAGGCGGCGCGGGCCTGTGCCAGCAGGCTCAGTGCGCAAAGCTGCGCAGCCTTGGCACCGTCCTCGACCGACATGTCCGCGCCGAGCTTGCCTTTGACAAGGCCGTCCGGCCCCTGGCTGATCTGGCCCGAGACGTAGACCGTGTTGCCGCTCTGGACGTAGGGCACGTAGTTGGCGGCAGGGGCCGGGGCGTCGGGCAGGCTCAGGCCCAGTTCGGAAAGGCGGGCGTCGATGTCGGACATGGGGTGGTCTCCTTGTTGGCGCACGGGTGGGCCCCGCGGCGATTCCGGCGCAGGCTAGCGCTGCGCCGGTACAATGGAAATACCCTCAACCTTCCCGGAACGCGCGCGAGAAGTAATCGGTGAACGGCTTCACCAGGTAAGCAATGGGCGTGCGGTCTGCGGTGCGCAGGAACGCCTCGACCGGCATACCGGGGATAAGCGCCACGCCCTCGGGCAGGCGCTGCACTTCGCCTTCGCGCAATTCGATCTCGGCACGGTAGAAGCGCACCGCTGTAGCCTCGTCGGTGAAGGCATCCGCCGAGATCTGGGTCACCCGGCCATAAAGTTCGGGCGTCGTGCGCTGGTCCAGCGCGGAAAAGCGCAGGAGCACCTCCTGCCCCACGTGGGTCTGGTCGATGTGGATAGGCTCAACCTGCACCGAGATCACCAGGGGCCGGTCCTGCGGCACGAGGTAAAGCACCGGCTCTGCCGCCCGGATGACCGAGCGTGGGGCAAAGACCGTCAGACCATAGACCGCCCCCGATACCGGCGCCGTAATGTCGAGCCGCCGCAGCTGTTCGCGCAGCGAGGCGCGCTGTTCGTAAAGCTCGCGGACGCGGTACTGCATGTCGCGCAGGGAAGTGATCGCCTCTTCGCGGCGGGCTGTTTCCAGCTTCAGCGCCTCGATCTCGAGCTCGGTGATCTGACCCTCGGCCTGCGCACGGCTGGCACCAAGCTCGCCCCGTTCCCCCGCGAGTCGCGCCGCCTCGCGTTCGAGCGACAGCACCCGGCTGGCCTGCGCGAGGCCACGCTCCAGCAAGGACCGCTGGTCCACCAGCTCTTCCTCCACGAAACCAAGCTGGTCGCCCATGGCTGCCACCTGCGCCTCGATCCCCTCGATCTGGTTGCCGATCTGGTCGGTGCGCTTGCCCAGTTGCTCGATCTCGCGGGCAAGGGAATCGCGGCGGGCGAAGAAGAGATTGCGCTGCCCCTCGACCAGTTCACCCACCTCGGCGTCAATTTCCGCGCGGACCAGCAGTTCCTCGGCAAAGGAGATCTCGTCGAGGCCATCGCGTTCCGACACCAACCGGGCGCGGCGGGCGAGCAGTTCGAAATACTGGCCCTCGGCGATGTTCAGCTCGGACAGCAGCAGCGTCGGGTCGAGCCGGATGAGCACGTCACCCTCGTCGACCATGTCGCCCTCTTCCACCAGGATCTCCTGCACCACCCCGCCGTCGGGGTGCTGCACCACCTGCCGGTTGCGTTCCACCTGAATCTGCCCGGAGGCGATGATCGCCCCCGAGATCTGCGTTGTCGCGGCCCAGGTCCCGAAGCCCGCCACCAGCAGGATCAGCGCCGACAGGCCCACGATAAGCGGCACGCGCATGGGAAAATCGGACGTCATCGCACTCCTCCCGGCCCGGTGCTCCGGGCAATCTGGTCGTGGTTCTTGACCATGGATCGCATCACTTCGTCCCGCGGACCGAAGGCGGCTCGCCCCCCGTTTTCAAGCATCAAGAGCATGTCGCATTCCCGGATCGCAGCGGGGCGGTGGGCCATGATCATCACCGACCGGCCTTCGGCCTTCATGGTGCGGATGGCGCGGTTGACCGCCTCGGACCCTTCGTTGTCGAGGTTGGAGTTGGGCTCATCCAGAACGAGGATCCGTGGATCACCATACATGGCCCGCGCCAGCCCGATGCGCTGCATCTGACCGCCTGACAGCCGCCCGCCGCTGGCGGTGACGCGGGTGTCATAGCCAGCGGGCAGCCGTAGGATCATGTCATGCGCGTCGGCCTTGCGGGCGGCGGCGACGATGGCCTCGGGGTCGGGGGAGTCGGAGAGGCGGGAAATGTTCTCGGCGATGGTGCCGTCGAACAGCGTCACGCGCTGCGGCAGGTAGCCGATGTGCCGCCCCAGATCCTGCCCATACTGGTCCAGAGACGCGCCATCGAGGCGGATCTTGCCCCCCGCAGGCCGCCAGACCCCGGTGATCGCCCGCGCCAGGGTAGATTTGCCGGCACCAGACGGTCCGATCACTCCAAGCGCCTGCCCCGGCACCATGTGGAAACTGACCAGCCGCAGCGCGGCTTGGTGTTCGCCCGGCGGCACCACCGTCAGCTGCGTGACCTCGAGACTGGCACGCGGCTGCGGCAGAGCGGTGCGATTGTCCTCGGGCGGGACCTCGGACAGAAGCCGCACGAGGTTGTCCCACCCCCTGCGCGCGCGCGTCACCAACGGCCACTGGCCCACCGCGAGCTCGATCGGGGCAAGGGCACGGCCCATGAGGATGGAGCCCGCGATCATCGCCCCCGGCGTCATCTCTCCGCGAAGCACAAGAAACGCGCCAAGGCCCAACATCGCCGACTGCAGGAACAGCCGGAAGGTGCGGGTGGTCACCGTGAAGGTGCCGATGATATCCGTGGTGCCAATCTGTCCTGACAGCGCCTTGGCCCGCGCCTTGTTCCAGCGCTTGAACGCTGCGTCACGCATGCCGAGGGATTGCACCATCTCTGCCTCGCTGCGGATCTGCTCCGACGTGGTTTCGGCCTGCAGGATGGCACGGTTGGATGTCAGCGTCGGTGTCGCGCTCAGCAGCTGGTTGAGGACGGTGACCGCAACAAGCACCAGCCCACCGCCCAGCGCGAGGAAGCCGAGCCACGGGTGGAAGACGAAGATCCCCGCGATGAAGATTGGCGTCCACGGAATGTCGAAGAAGGCCATGAGCACCGGCGAAGCCATCAGTCTCTGCACTGCCTCGAGATCCTTGAGGCCGGTCGCCGCCAGCTCGTCAGGCTGGACCGCGGCGCGGCGCATCACGGCGTCGAAGATCCGCATGTCGAGCGCCGACTGGAACCGCGCCGCCACCCGCGCCATAATCCGGCCTCGGGCGTAGTCGAGCAGACCCATCATGCCGTAAAGAAAGAGCACCAGCACCGACAGCGCCACCAGCGTCGCCACCGACCGCGAACCAAGCACCCGGTCGTAGACCTGCAACATGTAGAGCGGCCCGGTCAGCATCAGCAGGTTGACGAAGACGCTGAAGACGCCGGTCAGCCAATAGTACGGCCGGCTCGCGCGCCTCGCGGCACGAAGCTCTTCCAGTCCCTTGCCGGTGGTCCTGTTCGCCATTGTCTTCCCTGCCCCGAGCATCCCTGCGCCATCCGCAGAGAAGTCTTTTCGAGTATGCGGCATTCTCGCTTAGTATGCGCCACAAACCCTTTAGTGAATGTGACCGACCCATTGCCGTGTCACGCCGATGCCACAAACGCGATTCAGTTGGCAGTGTTGCCTGACGGCCTGCTTGCCTGCAAAGCTGTCAGCGGTGCTTACCGTCCATCGTTCTATTCAATCCTCGGGAATTTCCAATGTCATTCGCCCACCGGACCGCATCGCGGCGCAGCCCCGTCGTCGCCCTCATGCTTGCTGCGCTGCTTGGGCTTGGTGCCTGCGCCGTGCCGGGACCGGGCGAGGCGCCGGATGGCATCTTTGATCCCAACGAGGGCGCCAACCGCCGGGTCCACGCCTTCAACAAGCGCCTTGCGGGGGCCGTGTCGGGCGGGGACGGGCCGGGGGTGATGTCGTCGCTGCCAACGCCGGTCAGCACAGGGGTGCACAACTTCGCTGACACCGTGTCCCTGCCGCAGGTGGTGGTCAACCAGGTGCTGCAGCTGCGCCCCGGGCGGGCGCTGCGCAATACCGCGCGCTTCACGCTCAACGCCACGGCGGGCATTGCCGGGCTTTTCGATGTCGCCACGCCCTTGGGCCTGCCCGAGGATGACACCGATTTCGGCGAGACGCTGTATGTCTGGGGCTTCCCCGAGGGCGCCTACATCGAACTGCCCGTGCTTGGCCCCAACACCGAACGCGAGGCGGTGGGGCGGATCTTCGATCTTTTCACCGATCCGCTGAGCTACGTGATCCCCGCCCCCGACCGCTATTACGTCAAGGCGGTGCGGGTCGGTGACAAGGCGCTGGACGTGGCCGAGAACGGCGACACCATCGATGCGCTGCTGGACGGCAGCGCCGACAGCTACGCCCAGCTGCGCACCATCTACCTGCAAAACCGCCGCTACGAGCTGGGAGATGAAAGCGCCGGCGGATCGGACTATATTGACCCCGAGGCAATCGACACGGAGGGATTCTGATGACCATGCATTTCCACACCCGCAGGGGCATCATCGGCGGCGCGGCCGCGGCGGCCCTCGTGGCGACCCTGCCGGGCGCCGCACTGGCGGTCAGCGCCGGGCAGGCGCAGGACCTCGTCAACCGCATGGTTACCGACATCAACGGTGTCATCGACAGCGGCGGCTCGGAATCCGCGATGATCTCGCGGTTCGAACGTATCTTCCAGACCTATGGAGACATGCCCTATATCGCTGCCTACGCGCTGGGGGCCGACGGCCGCCGCGCCAGCCCGGCGCAGAAAAAGGCGTTCACCGCCGCCTTCTCGGGCTACGTGGCGCGCAAATACGGCAAGCAGTTCCGCAAGTTCATCGGCGGCCGGATCGAGGTGCAGGGCACCTCGAAGGTCAAGAACGCTTACCAGGTGCAGACCATGGCTCTGCTGCGCGGCCAGTCGCCCTTCGACGTGACCTTCTTCGTGGGTGAAAAGTCAGGGAAATTCTACAACATGTATGTCGAGGGCGTGAACATGCTGCTGACCGAACGCACCGAGATCGGGTCCATGCTTGACCGCCGGCGTGGCGATATCGACGCCATGATCGCGGACCTGCGCCGCGCCGGCTGACACGGCAGGACTGAGTGCATGACATCTCCCGTGGTCAGATCTCCCTGCAGGCATTCCCGCACAATGTCCGCTGCGCAAGGGCTCCTGCACCACGGAGGGGTGTCACCATGGACTTCAAGACCGCTGTCGCAACCTGCTTGCGCAAGTAGACAACTCTCTCGGCACGGGCAAAGCGCCCGGAATTCTGGTGGTTCGCGCTGTTCGTGTTCCTCGGAAACATCGTGCTAGGGATCGTTGATGCGATGATCTTGGAAGCACAGCCGGTAGTGCGCAGATCTCGGTACTTGGGTCGATCTTTGGTCTGGCCGTGCTGATCCCCAATCTCGCGGTGGGCGCGCGGCGGCTGCATGACATCGACCGTTCAGGCTGGTGGCGTCTTCTGACGCTCCTCCCGGTCATCGGGCTTCTGGTGCTGATCGCATTCATCACCCAGAAGGGCCCATTCGGTTCGACGCGCCAGCCCCCGCGGCCTGACCGCGGTGGGAACAGGGGGGCGCCGCAAACCCAGCGCCCCGCCCTAGATCACATCTCCGCCAGCAGGCTCTCGCCCGCGGAGATCTCGCATTCGCCGGGGCTGGCCTCGGCGTGCAGCAGGGTGACCGTGCCATCCTCGACCACCATCGCGTAGCGCTTGGAGCGCTTGATGAGACCGGCGGGCGGCGCGGTGAAATCCATGCCGATGGCACTGGTGAACGCGCTCTCGGGATCGCCAAGCAGGGTGATGCCCGCTTCGGACGCTCCGGTGGACTTGCCCCAGGCGTCCATGACGAAGGCATCGTTCACCGACAGGCAGATGATCTCGTCCACGCCCTTCTCTGCAAACTGGTCCTTCGTGCGCACGAAGCTGGGCACATGCGCCACGCTGCAGGTGGGGGTGAAGGCGCCGGGCACGGCAAAGATTACCACCTTGCGGCCCTTGAGCTTGTCCGACAGCGCCACCTGTTCGGGGCCGTTCTCGCCCATGGCGAGGAGGGTTGCGTCGGGAAGGGTATCGCCCTTGGAAATGGCCATTGTGCACGTCTCCTTGCGTTGCGTTCTGACGTTTCAGGGATATAGGCTGCGCGGCAATCGGACCACTCTTAAAAAAGGAAGGCAGGGCATGGGGAAAGTCGTTGTGATCGGCGCGGGGCAGGCAAGCGCCTCGATGGTGGCGCGGCTGCGCTCCAAGGGGTTCGACGGGCAGATCACCATGATCGGGGACGAGTCGTTCCCTCCCTACCAGCGCCCGCCACTGTCCAAGGCCTACCTGCTGGGCGAGATGGAGGAGGATCGCCTATTCCTGCGCCCCCGCGCTTTCTATGACGACCAGAACATCGAGCTGATTCTCGGCACGCCGGTGACGGCAGTGGACACAGAAGCGCGCACATTGATCGCAGACGGACGCAAGATCGAGTGGGATGACCTTGTGTTCTGCACAGGATCTGCCCCGCGCATGCTGCCCGAGGCCATCGGCGGCACGCTGGACGGGGTCTTTGCCGTACGCTCCATCGCCGATGTGGACGCCATGAAGCCCCGCTTCACCCAAGGTGCCAGAGTGCTGATCGTCGGCGGCGGCTATATCGGCCTCGAGGCGGCGGCGGTGGCGTCCAAGCTGGGCCTGAAGGTGACGCTGGTCGAAATGGCAGAGCGTATCCTGCAGCGCGTCGCATCGACCGAAACCTCGGATTACTTCCGGGCATTGCACATCGCCCATGGCGTCGACATCCGCGAGGGCGTCGGACTTGGGCGGCTGACCGGCGACGGGGCCGTGAGCGGGGCCGAGCTGACCGATGGCACCACGCTGGACGTGGATTTTGTTATCGCGGGCGTCGGCATCCTGCCGGGGATCGAACTGGCCGAGGCCGCGGGCATCGACATTGAGAACGGCATCCGCACCGATGCCACAGGGCGCACCTCGGCGGCAAACGTGTGGGCGGCAGGCGATTGTGCGTCGTTCCCGTGGAAGGGGGACCAGATCCGGCTGGAAAGCGTGGGCAATGCCATCGACCAGGCGGAATGCGTGGCGGACAACATCATGGGCGAAGGCCGCGCCTACGAGGCCAAGCCGTGGTTCTGGTCCGACCAGTACGATGTGAAGTTGCAGATCGCCGGGCTCAACGCCGGATATGACAGCGTCGTAGTGCGCAAGACCGGCGATGCGGTGTCGCACTGGTATTACGCCGGGGGCACGCTTCTGGCGTTGGACGCGATGAACGATCCGCGCGCCTACATGGTCGGCAAGCGCCTGATCGAGGCCGGTAAATCCCCTGCCCCCGAGGCCGTTTCCGACCCCGAAACCGAGCTGAAGGCGCTGCTCAAGTGAGGATCATTGCCGGGGACTGGCGCGGCCGCGCGCTCACCGCCGTAGGCAAGGGCGATCCGGGCGCGCATTTGCGCCCCACCACCGACCGCGTGCGCGAGAGCCTGTTCAACATGCTCGCCGGGGGCCGCTTCGGCGAGCCTTTCGAGGAGGCGCAGGTGCTCGATCTCTTCGCCGGGACCGGGGCTCTGGGGCTCGAGGCGCTGTCGCGCGGGGCCAGCGCCTGCACTTTCGTCGATGACGGGCGCAAGTCGCTGACCCTGCTGCGCGGCAACATCCGTCTTCTGGGTGCCGAGGACCGATCGAAGGTCATCGGCCGCGATGCCACCCGCCTGCCAAGCAACGACGGAGAGGCCGCAACCCTCGTGTTCCTCGACCCGCCTTACGGCAAGTCTCTGGGCGGCAAGGCGCTTCTGGCGGCGGATCGGGCGGGGTGGATCGCGCCAGGTGCCCTTGTGGTCTGGGAAGAAAATACCCCCCAGCTTGCACCGGGGGGCTTCGATCTTCTCGATACGCGGCGCTACGGCGACACCCACGCCACCGTGCTGCGCCGGCTCTGAGGCGCTTACTGCGCGGCGATCTTCGCCGCGTCGTCCTCGCCCTCGATATACAAGGTGCGGGTCGGGAACGGGATCGGCACGCCCGCCGCGTCCAGCGCTTCCTTCACGGCCCGCGTCATGTCCGCCTTGTAGACGAAGAAATCGGCCGAGCTGACCCATACGCGCACGAGGAAGTCCACGGAGCTGTCGTTGAGGTTGTTGACCTGGATGAACGGTTCCGGCTCGGTCTTGGAGCGTTCGTCCGCCATGATGGTATTGATGATGACCTCATGCGCGGTTTTGAGGTTCGCGCCGTAGCCAACGCCGAAGGTCCATTCCGCCCGGCGGGTGGTGTAGACCGAGTAATTCTCGATCACGTTGCCCCAGACCTGGCTGTTGGGCACGATCACCTGGGTGTTGGACAGCGAGGCCAGCTCGATCGTGTTGAGCGAGATGTCCTTGACGGTGCCCATTTCGCCGGCCACCTCGATGAAATCACCCAGCTTGAAGGGGCGGAAGAGGATGATCATCACGCCCGCCGCCACGTTCGACAGCGTGCCCTGCAAGGCAAGACCGACCGCAAGGCCAGCGGCACCAAGGGCGGCGATGATCGAGGTCGTCTCGATCCCGAGATTGTTCAGCAGGATCAGGATCGTGAAGATCATCACGATGTAGCGCGCGATCTGCCCAAGGAAGGTGAATAGCGTATCGTCGAGCCTTGCCCGGCCCGCAGAGATGTTGGCGATGCGCCGCTTCAGCCAGCCCGCGAAGAGAAGGCCGACGATCAGGATCAGCAGGCCCGTCACCACGTTGCCCAGCAGAGACGCAAGGAAGTCGAGGGTCAGGACATCGGACAACGACGTGCCGTTGTAGATGTCGGTGTTCAGGATATTCTCAACTTGTTCCATCGGTCGAAAAAGGCCTCTTTCAGATACATGTTACGGTCGTCCCTCCCGTGTGCCGGGGCGGCGCCCGACGCGCAAGAGCTAGGTCGGCCTTCCGGCTTGGGTACTGGCATTTGCCGTCGATGGGGATTAAATGGGGGAAACACCCAATTTTCCGGAGCGTGCAGCCTTGAGAAATGACACTGGCGGCCGTCTCACCCGTGACGGCATCCGCATCCACGAGCCTCAGGACTACGCCGGTATGGCCGCCGCCGGGGCGATCACCGCGAAGATCCTCGACGACGTGGCCGAGATCATCCACCCCGGCCAGACCACGGCCGCCATCGAGGCCTTCATCCGCGACGCAGTCGAGGCTTCGGACGCCACCTCGGCGACCATCGGCTACAAAGGCTACCAGCATGCCAGCTGCATCTCGGTGAACCACGTGGTCTGCCACGGCATTCCGGGCAGCAAGATCCCCAAGTGGAAGAACGACAGCCACGGGCGAACCGACGACACGCTCCAGGATGGCGACATCCTCAACATCGACGTGACGGTGATCCTCGATGGCTGGCACGGCGATTCCAGCCGCATGTACGTGGCTGGCAAGCCCAAGCCCTTTGCCCAGCGCCTGATGCAGGTGACCCACGATTCGCTGATGCTCGGCATCGAGCAGGTGAAGCCCGGCAACACCTTCGGCGACATCGGGCACGCCATCCAGAGCTATGTCGAGGCGCAGCGCATGTCCGTGGTACGCGATTTCTGCGGCCATGGGCTGGGCCAGGTGTTCCACTCACCGCCCAACGTGCTGCACTACGGCCGCGCCAGCAGCGGGCCGGTGCTCGAGGAAGGGATGTTCTTCACCATCGAGCCCATGGTGAACCTTGGCCGCCCCGAGACCAAGGTGCTCAAGGACGAGTGGACCGCGATCACCCGCGACAAGTCCCTGTCGGCTCAGTTCGAGCACTCCATAGGCGTGACCGCAGACGGGGCGGAGATCTTTACCCTGTCGCCGGGCGACTGTTTCTTCCCCGGCGCGGACGAATAGGGCAGCGGGGGCTCTGCCCTCCCTTGGCTTCGCCAAGTCCCCCCGGCGTATTTTCAAAGAGAAGAAGACGAGGCGCGGCGCCATAGGCCCGCGCCTTTCTCGTTTCCGGGGCGCGTATTTCGAGCGGTTCGTTTCGAGGGGCAGATCTCCAATGGCGCTACGTTGCGTCTGGCACCCGGTTTGCGTGGCTGCGGGCTGGTGCTTTGTTAAAGGCTCGCGCATTCTTCCCCTACTCCGGGAGGGGGCCTTGGGAGGGGCGGAAGGATGAGCAAGGACGCGTTGACGCAGGCGGGGCTGAACCTGATCCAGCAGGCCCTGTCGATCTATGACAGCGACCTGCGGCTGGCAGTCTGCAATCGGCCCTTCGTGGAAATGTTCGAGCTGCCCGAGCGGCTGGCCGTCGAGGGCGCGGATTTCGCCGAAACCATCCACCATCTCGTGACGCGCGGAGAGTACGGCGACGTCGCCGACGTGGACGCCTTTGTGCGAGCGCGGGTCAAGCAGGCACGCGCCTTCGAGCCCCATTACATGGAGCGCGAGCGGGCCTCGGGTCAGGTCATCTCGGTCGAGGGCTCGCCCCTGCCGCAGGGCGGCTGGGTCACGGTCTATACCGACATCACCGCCACCCGGCGGCAGGAGCGGCTTCTGCGCACCCGCTCCGAGCTGCTGTCGGGCGAGGTGCTGGCCCGGTCCGAGGCGCTTGCGGCATCGAATCGCCAGCTGGCCGCCGCCAATGCCGCGCTGGCCGAGGCGCAGCGGGAACTTCGCGAGATAGAGGCGCGCACCCGCCTTACCACCGAGATGATGCCCGCCCATATCGCCCGGGTGAATGCGAGCCTGCACTACACCTTTTCCAACCGCCGCCTGCCGCTGGTGATGCCGGGTCGGCCTGCGGATATCATCGGGCTGCATGTGCGCGATGCCTTAGGGGCGGCGCAGGAAAAAGTGGTTCCCTGTCTGCATCGTGCCCTTGCCGGAGAGCAGAGTGTGCTGGAGTTCACTGACGACGGATCGTCCCGGCGTATCCGGGCGGTGTTCACCCCCGACCCCGCCGAACCGGGGGTCTATATCCTCAGCCATGATGTCACCGAGGAAACCCAGGCGCGAGCGGCGCTGCAACAAACCCGGCGCAGAGAGCTTGCGGCGCAGCTGACTTCGGGGCTGGCGCATGATTTCTCGAACCTTCTGACCATCATCCTCAGCATGCAATCGCGGCTGGCTCGGCTGGTGGACCAGCCCGAGGCCGAGCCGCTGATCACCGCCACCACACGGGCCGCTCGGCGGGGCGGCGATCTGCTGGGACGGATCGCGGACATGACCAGCCACCGATCGTGGCGGCCCGAGGCGGTCGCCCTGCGCCCCTTCCTGCGCGAGATCGAGGTGCTGGCAACCCCGTCCCTGCCCGCAGGCATCGCCTTCGAAGTCCTGGCAGAGGCAGAGGGGGAGGTCCTGCTCGATCCCGGGATGCTGCAGGACGCGGTGCTGAACCTGCTGCTCAATGCCGCCGATGCCTGCGGGGGCCACGGGCACATCCGACTGGCGGTGCGGACGATCCGGGACACCTGGCTCGAGATCGAGCTGCGCGACAGCGGCACCGGCTTCAGCCCCCATGTCATGGCCCATGCGCTGGACCCGTTCTTTACCACCAAGGGCGGCGAGGGATCGGGGCTGGGGCTGGCGATGGTCTACGACATGGTCAAGCTGGCCGGGGGCGACATCAAGCTTGGCAACCACGAGGGCGGCGCCGTGGTCACCCTGCGCCTGCCCCTGCGACGGGCCGAGGCGTTGCCGCGGCAGGGGCTCGTGCTGCTGGTGGAGGACAGCCTCGAGCTGCGCGCCGAGGTGCGCGAGATGCTCACCGCCTTGGGCTACAGCGTGGTCGAGGCCAGCTCTGTCGACGAGGCGGTGATGCTGGCCGAGGGGTTGCCGGTGGAACTGGTGCTCTCGGACATCACGCTGGAAGGCGAGGCCTCCGGCACCGCCCTGCCCGGGCTGCTGCCCCACCTGCCGGTGCGGCTGATGACCTCGCTCCCGCCCGGACACGCGCTGCATATCGAGGCGTTGCGCCATGGCCCGGTGCTGGCCAAGCCTTTTGGCAGCGAGACATTGGTGGCCTTTCTGGAAACGGATTCGAAACGGAGGCGCGCATGAGCAAACTGGTCTTCATCCTCGACGACGAGGCGGCGATCCGATCGATCCTCACCGACGCGCTGACCGAGGCGGGCTTTCGCACCGCGAGCTTTGCTCGTGCCACGGAATTCGAGGCGGCGCTGAACCGTTCGGTGCCGGACATGTGCCTTGTCGATCTGGGTCTGCCGGACCGGGACGGACTGACCCTCGTGCACCGGCTGGCACTCGAGGTGGGGGCGGCGGTAATCATCATCTCGGGTCGGGCGCAGGTTCAGGACCGGGTGACGGGGCTGGAACTCGGGGCCGATGACTACATCATCAAGCCCTTCGATCCCGCCGAGGTGGTCGCCCGCATCCGCGCCCAACTGCGCGGCCCCCGGCAGGCGCAGCAAGGCGGCAGCACCGCGCAGTTTGCCGGCTGGACTGCCCATTTCGACCGTTACACGCTTCAGGATGCGGACGGCAGCGAAACGCCGTTTTCCCATGCGGAGGGCGAAGTGTTGCGGCTGTTCCTCGAAAGCCCCAAGCGACTCGTCAGTCGCGCACAGATGCAGGAGACTCTTGGCGGCGCGGCAGGCGCGAGTTTCGACCGTGCCATGGACGTGCGCATCTCGCGGTTGCGCACGAAGCTGAGGGAAGATCCCAAGAATCCTCGTCTCATCAAGACCATATACGGGGCCGGCTACATCTTTGTCGGCGACGTGGAGTGGAGCTGAGCTCTGCCACCGCGAGCCCCTTCCGCAAGCATTGACGATCCGCTAGGGATTGGCGTCAGCGCCGGTTGGGACCAGCCGGAATCCATTGCAAGGGCCGATCCAAGATGAAACCCATCCGCCTGCTTTCAGGCTTCATGACCGTGGGGTTCTGGACCCTCGCCAGCCGGGTGCTGGGCGTGGTGCGAGAAATCTTCATCCTTGCCTATATTGGACCCGGCCCGGTGATGGACGCCTTCGTGGCCGCCTTCCGCCTGCCCAACATGTTCCGCCGTTTCTTTGCCGAAGGAGCGTTCAACGCGGCCTTCGTGCCGATCTTTTCCAAGAAATACGAAGGCGAGGAAGACCCGCTGGGCTTTGCTCGCGATGCGCTGAACGGACTGGCCTTCGTGCTTCTGGTGATCTCGGCGCTCGCGATGGTGTTCATGCCTGCGCTGGTCTGGGCCACCGCCGGAGGCTTCGCGCAGGATGCGCGGTTCGACCTGACCGTAGGCTATGGCCGGATCATCTTCCCTTACATCCTGTTCATCTCGCTGGCGGCCCTGTTTTCCGGCGCGCTCAACGCGGTGGGCTATTTCGCGGCCGCCGCCGCGGCGCCGGTGATGCTCAACATCATGGTGATCGGCGCCATGCTGATCGGCGCATCCATGGGCGGCGACGTGATCGAATGGCTGGTCTGGACCGTTCCGCTGGCCGGAATAGTGCAGCTGGCGCTGGTCTGGATCGCCGCCGAGCGGGCGGGGATCAGTGTGCGCCCCGGACGCCCGCGCTTGACGCCCGACATGAAGCGGCTTGTGCGCGTGGCCGTGCCCGCGGCGCTGGCCGGCGGGGTCATGCAGATCAACCTTCTGGTGGGGCAGCAGGTCGCCTCGCAATTCGAGAAGGCGGTGGGCTGGCTCTATGCTGCTGACCGGCTCTACCAGCTGCCGCTGGGCGTGGTGGGCATCGCCGTTGGCATCGTGCTGCTGCCGGACCTGTCGCGCCGGCTCAAGTCGCAGGACGACGCCGGGGCGCGGCATGCATTTTCCCGCGCCGGGGAAATGGCGCTGGCGCTGACCATTCCCGCCGCCGTGGCGCTGGTGGTAATCCCGCTGCCCATGGTCTCGGTGCTGTTCGAACGTGGTGCCACCAGCCGGGCGGACAGCCTTGCCATCTCGATGGCGGTGGCGATCTACGGGCTGGGGCTGCCGGCCTTCGTGTTGCAGAAGGTGCTGCAACCGCTGTTCTTCGCCCGCGAGGACACTCGCACCCCATTCCGCTACGCGCTGTGGTCGCTGGCGGTGAATGCGGTGCTGGCCATCGGGCTCGCCCCGGTGCTGGGCTGGATCGCCCCGGCCATTGCCACCACCGCGGCAGGCTGGGCCATGGTGATCCTGCTGGTCTTCGGCGGCCGCCGCCTCGGGGACACCGCCCGCTTTGACGACCGATTCCGCAGGCGGATCTGGCGCATCATAGGTGCCTCTTTGGTGATGGGAGCAATTCTCTACGGAACCTTCCTCGCGCTCGAGCCTTTTCTGAATATGAACTACTGGCGCTATCCGACCCTGCTGCTGTTGCTGAGCGTAGGCATCGTCTCCTATGGCGTGGCCGGTCAGGTGATGGGCGCCTTCCGGCTTGCGGATTTCCGCACTGCCATGCGCAGAAATCGTAGGAAGGACCCCGATTCGTGAGCCTGACGTCACTGATCACTGCCGCTGAGGGCTTTCCCGCACTGGAACGACTTGCCGCCTCCGCCAAGGAGGAGCTGGTCATGTCCTTCCGCATTTTCGAGCCCGAGACCAAGCTGCGCAGCGCCGAGCTGATCGAGCGCGGCCTCGAAACATGGGCCGACCTGCTGGCAGATATCGCCCGCAGTGGCGTGAAGATCCGTATGGTGCTGTCGGACTTCGACCCGATCTTCGCCTCTGACCTGCATCAGCTTGCATGGCGGTCCGCCAGCGGGTTCGCCCAGATTGTTCACGGCGACGTGCGCATTGTCTGCGCTCCCCACGGCCAGCTTGCCGGACCTTTCTGGCGTCTCGCCATGCGGGGACGGATCGGCGGGCTTCTGCGTAAGCTGCGCGAAGAGGATTCGTCGCTCCTGACCCCGGTGCAGCGCACCTTGCTCAAGGGACAGGTCCGGCTGCGCCCGGTGACCATCCACCAGAAGTTCATGGTGGCCGATGGCGCCCGCAGCATCATCGGCGGGCTCGACGTCAACGAACGCCGCTGGGACGATTTCGAGCATGACCGTCCTACCGAGGAGACATGGCACGATGTCTCCATGCAGGTGGACGACCCGGACTTCTCTGCCGCGCTGCGTGTGCACTTCTCGGACACGTGGAACGCCGCTCTCGATTGCGGCAGCCCGAGCCTCAACGGTGATGCCGAGAAGATGCCCAGCAGCGTGCGCCCTCAGGCACCTGCGGACATGCGCCTTGTCCGGACCATGTCCATGCCCTGCAGCGGCCCGGCGCGGCTGGCGCCACAGCCATCGGTCTATGACCACGAGAAGATGATGATCGCGCTGGCCGGGGAGGCTCAGCATCACATCTACATCGAAACGCAGTTCCTGCGGCACAAGCCCATTGCAGATGCACTGGTCCGCGCCGCCAAGCGGGCACCCGACCTGCAGCTGGTCGTCATCCTGCCCCCCGCCGCCGATCGTGTGCTCTTTGACAGCGACGTCGGCTGGAGCGCGCGCTACGGCCATTCCCTGCAGACCCGCGCGGTGACCAAGATCGCCAAGGCCTTCGGCGATCGGCTGGCGCTCATATCGCCCGGCCAGACGAAGCAGGCCAAGGACGATCTGGCACGCGTGCTGGACGCGGGGCCGATCTACATCCATTCCAAGGTCACGTTGGTGGACGACCGCGTGGGCATGGTTGGGTCGGCCAACCTCAACGGACGGTCGATGCGCTGGGACACCGAAGCGTCGGTACTGTTCCGCGACCCCGAGGCGGTCAAGGAGCTGCGCGAGCGGCTGGCGGCCAAGTGGCTGGGTCCGCGCCTTGGGGCGGGGTCGACCACGCAGGCACGGACGTGGCGTCAGGCGGCACTGGCCAATGCCGCCAAAGATCCGGTCGATCGCGACGGCTTTGCCCTGCCCTATCCCTCCGCGACCGGGCGGCGTTTCTCGCGCGCGATGCCGTTCCTGCCCGCTGACATGTTCTGAGGCGGCTCAGTCCCGGCGCAGCTTCGCCAGAAGCCGCGCCCAGCCGCCCGGCACCATGACCAGCGTCATGGCAAAGCCAACCGCAAAGCCCGCGAGGTCGGCGATCCAGTCCTGCGATCCGCCAAAGATCAGGCCGAACAGCAGCTGGATGCCCAGCAGCATCCCGATCAGGGAAAATGCCCTGACCTGGCTTTCTCCGAGGATGCCCAGCCGCAGCCACAGCAGGTAGGTGAAGCCGCCGATCAGCCCGTAGACCGGCGGAAAGGCCCCGATAAGCGGCACCTGCGTATCCGCCAGCAGCCCGTAGGCCAACGCGCCGCCAAGGCTCGAGGCGAAGAAGATCGCCACGGTGCGTACCGGCCCCAGCGCCTCGGCCACCATCTTGCCCATGGCCAGCAGCATCACCCCGGCAAACAGCGCATGGGTAAACGAGCCATGCACGAACGGGTAGCTGACGAAACGCACGAGGTGTTCTGGTGGGAAACGTCCTGTCTCGAACATCCAGGACAGCACCTGCGGGAAGAAGGCAAATCGCTCCATCGCCGCGAGCCGCCAGCCCACCGCGCCGGGGCCGCCCACGAGGCCGGAGGCGCCAAGCGAGAACGCCGCCTCGATGCCAACGATGACGATGCAGAGCGCCAGCACCACGGGCGGCACCGGGTTCATCGGATTCATCGGGGACTGGTTCATGGTCTGGCTCTTTCTTGACGCTTCCTCGGGGCATGGGTAAGCCAGCCCTACCCGAATTTCCAGACGGAGTATCAGCCCATGTCCGAGGCGGTTCAGAACAACCCCGCCTTCACCCAGCGTGTCTTTTCCGGCATCCAGCCGTCCGGTGGACTTACGCTTGGCAATTATCTCGGCGCCATCAAGCGCTTCGTGGACTGGCAGGCACGTGACATCGAGACCATCTATTGTATGGTCGACATGCACGCCATTACCGTCTGGCAGGATCCCGAAGCGCTGCGCAAGCAAACCCGCGAGCTGGCCGCCGGCTACATCGCCGCCGGGGTCGATCCGGCGAAGTCGATCATGTTCAACCAGAGCCAAGTGGCCGAACATGCGCAGCTGGGCTGGATCTTCAATTGCGTTGCCCGGCTTGGCTGGATGAACCGCATGACCCAGTTCAAGGACAAGGCGGGCAAGAATGCCGAGAAGGCATCCCTTGGCCTTTATGCCTATCCTGCGCTGATGGCCGCGGACATCCTGCTCTACCACGCCACCCACGTTCCCGTGGGCGAGGACCAGAAGCAGCATGTGGAACTGACCCGCGACATCGCGGCCAAGTTCAACCACGATTACGGTGTCGATTTCTTCCCGATGACCGACCCGGTGATCGAGGGCGCGGGCACCCGCGTCATGAGCCTGCGCGACGGGTCAAAGAAGATGTCGAAATCCGATCCGTCGGACGCCAGCCGGATCAACATGACCGATGACGCCGATGCCATCGCCAAGAAGATCCGCAAGGCCAAGACCGACCCCGAGCCCCTGCCTGAGACCTTCGAGGCCCTCAAAGACCGCCCCGAGGCCCGCAACCTCGTCAACATCTACGCGGCGCTGGCGGAAACCAGCACCGACGCGGTGATGGCCGAGATGGCAGGCAAGCAATTCGGCGAGTTCAAGCCGCTTCTGGTGGACCTCGCAGTGGATAGGCTCGCGCCGATCTCGACCGAGATGTCGCGGCTGATGCAGGACCCGGCCGAGATCGACCGCATCCTTGCGGGCGGCGCAGACCGCGCCCGTGCCATCGCGGCACCGATCCTGCAGCGCACCTACGAGATCGTCGGCATGGTCGGCGCCCGCGTCTGATGTCGTGAACTGAAGGGTCGGCCCGCATTGGTGGGCCGACCTGCCCCGCCTTCGGCCCGATCAGTGCCTGAGGCCACCCGCATCGGCGTGGCACAGCTGCCAAGCGCCGGCAGCGGGTTACCGAGAGCCACCCTTCGACAGCCCCCGATGCGCGGAACCGCACTCCAGCGCTCGACCCTGCGCGCCGCACCATTCCGGCGCAAGATGTGGCAAGGCCCGAAGCACCAGCACGGCACCCACGGCAAGCGGCAGCACGGTACGCCTGCCAAGCGACAGCGCACGGACCACAACGGCGGTCCGGATGCCCTGCCCAATCTCAAACGACCAACGTCACGACCTGCGGCGGCTCTTCCTGCCTGCATCCAACAGGCAGAGCGTACCCTGCTCCCCCTTACAAAGGGTGCCCCTCAGCGCAGGCGGGCGGACAGACGCAGCGCGTGGCTCGGGTCAGTGGCGCAGGCGGGCATGACCGGCGAATAGGCCGCCGCCAACAGCCCCGCGACGTCCGGGCGCAGCACCACACGGCCATCCTCGAGCCGGCCCAGCGGAGAACGTTCCGCGAAGGCACCTTCGGACCAGCTGAGCATGATCTGCACCACCTGCCCCAGCTCCAGTTCGTCCGCGGGCTGCGCCGCGATGGCCTCGTCCACACGCAGGAACACGAAGGCCGCCTTGATCGCACCCTCCGCGTCGAAGCGCAGCACACGGTACTGGTTCGCCCCGGCCTGTGCCAGCCGGGCCACCAGCGGCTCCAGCCCGTCGATCATCCGGCCCAGATCAGGCACCGCCAAAAGCTCGGCCCAGTCGCGGAAGAAGAAGACCATGGCATTGGCGCCAAGCTCGGGGTCGGTTTCCGCCATGCGGTGCCCGGCCACGACACAGACCGCCTCGAAAGCGCCCTTGAGCGTGGCGATGGTGGCATCCTCGACGCCGAAGACGATGGGCGCAATGGGCCGCCCCCAGCGAGCGCAAAGATAGCTGCCATCCGCCCGGGTGAAGAGCGGCTCGATGTCCTGCGGCTCCATGGCCTGTCCTCCTGTCGGTCGGCCCCTGTCTATGGCGGTGCCTAGGAGATTTGAAGGCCTCCCCGGCCCCGGACCGGGCTGAATCCTGTCGCCAAATCCATGAAACCGCCCTATCGAGTGTGCATGACACGCTCACTTCCCCTTACCGATGCCCGGTCCCTGCCGCTCTGGCGCCGCCCCGTCGCGCTTTTGTTCGCCATGGCCGTGGCCATGCCACTGAGCTTTGCCACTTGGTCGGCGCTGCTCAACAACTTCGTCATCGACGCGGCGCAGTTCGACGGGTCCGACATCGGCTGGCTGCACACGGTGCGCGAGATCCCCGGTTTTCTTGCCATCGGGGTGATCCTCGTGCTGATGGTGATGCGCGAGCAGGTGCTGGCCCTGTCGGCGCTGGCGCTGCTGGGGGCGGCCACGGCGATCACCGCGCTGTTCCCGAACATGGCGGGGATTCTCATCGTCACCATGCTAAGCTCGATCGGCTTTCACTACTACGAGACCGTGAACCAGAGCCTGCAGCTGCAATGGCTTCCCAAGGACCGCGCGCCGCAGATGCTTGGCTGGCTTCTGGCCGCCGGAAGCGGGGCAACGCTGATCTCTTACGGGCTCATCGTGCTCACGTGGGAGGCGCTCGATCTGTCCTACAACACGGTTTACATGGCCTCGGGCGGGCTGACGCTGCTGATCGTGGGCTATTGCGCCATCGCCTTCCCGCAGTTCGAAAGCCCCACCCCGCAGCTCAAGAGCTTTGTGCTGCGGCGGCGCTACTGGCTCTATTACGCGCTTCAGTTCATGTCGGGGGCACGGCGGCAGATCTTCGTCGTCTTCGCCGGCTTCATGATGGTGGAACGCTTCGGCTTCGAGGTTCACGAGATCACCGCACTGTTCCTCGTCAACCTGATCGCCAACATGATCTGCGCGCCACTCTTGGGCAAGGCAGTGCACCTGTTCGGCGAACGCCGGGTGCTGATCGTCGAATATGTCGGACTGACGCTGGTGTTCCTTGCTTACGGCGGGCTCTACTGGTTCGGCTGGGGCGTGCTGCTGGCCGCTGTGCTTTACGTGATCGACCACATCTTCTTCGGCCTCGCACTGGCGCTGAAGACCTATTTCCAGAAGATCGCGTCGCCCGAGGACATCGCCCCCACGGCCGCGGTGGCCTTCACCATCAACCACATCGCCGCGGTGATCCTGCCATTCGCGCTTGGCTACCTGTGGCTGGTCTCGCCGGGGGCGGTGTTCGCGCTGGCGGCCTGCATGGCGCTGACCTCTCTGGGCCTCGCGCTGATGATCCCCCGCCATCCCACGCCGGGAAACGAGACCGTGTTCACCTCTGCCGTAAAACGGGCGGTGGCCTGAACCAGACCACCGCCCTCTATTCAGCCTGAGCCAAGATCGCCTCAGGCGACCAGCTTCTCGGCCTTCTTGAGATCCACGGACACCAGCTGCGACACCCCCTGTTCCTGCATGGTCACGCCGAACAGGCGGTCCATGCGGGACATGGTGACCGCGTGGTGGGTGATGATGAGGAACCGCGTGTCGGTACGGCGGCACATCTCGTCCAGCAAATCGCAGAAGCGCGTCACGTTGGCATCGTCCAGCGGCGCGTCCACCTCGTCCAGCACGCAGATCGGCGCGGGGTTGGCCAGGAACACCGCAAAGATCAGCGCCAGCGCGGTCAGGGTCTGTTCGCCGCCCGACAGCAGCGACAGGGTCGACAGCTTCTTGCCCGGCGGCTGGCACATGATCTCGAGCCCCGCCTCGAGCGGGTCATCGGATTCCACCATCACGAGGTTCGCCTCGCCGCCGTTGAAGAGGTGCTTGAACAGCATGCTGAAGTTGCTGTTCACCTGCTCGAACGCGGTCAGAAGCCGCTCGCGGCCTTCCTTGTTCAGGGAGGCGATGCCAGCGCGCAGGGTGCCGATGGCCGCCTCGAGGTCGGTTTTCTCGGCCACCAGCGCATCATGCTCCTGCCGGACCTCGGCGGCGTCCTCCTCAGCGCGCAGGTTGACGGCACCGAGGGCGTCGCGCTGGCGCTTGAGGCGGTTCACCTCCGCTTCGAGCTCGGCGCTGGGGTGCATCTCGGACGCTTCGACGCCCAGCCGTTCCAGCAGCGCCTCGGGGGTGGTCTCCTGCTCTTCGAGGATGCGGGCGGTGGCGGCGGCAACGGTCTCGCGGGCGGCCTCCACGCGGGTCTCGGCACGGGCGCGGGTCTCGCGCGCTTCCGAGGCGCTGCGTTCCGCGTCCCGCTCGGCGGCGATGGTGGTGCGCAGATCCTCTTCGGCCCGCCAGAGCGCTTCCGACGCCGCGCCCTTGCGGGCCTCGGCCACGGCGATGGCCTCACCCAGCTCGGCACGTTTCTCGCGCAGCTCCTCGGGGACCTGCGCGGCCTCGTAGAGTTCATCCTCGGTCGCCTGCTTGCGCTCGGCCAGCTCGCTACCGCGCTTCTCGGCGGTGTCGAGGCGATTGCGCCAGCCGGCAAGATCCTTTGCCACCTGCTGGATGCGGCCCTTGCGGGCCTCGCCCTCGCGGCGCAGCTCGTCATGGGCCGACCGGCGGGCCATCATCGTCATGCGCGAGGCTTCAACCGTCAGCTTGATGTCTTCGACCACCGCGCGGGCGGTCTCGAGATCGCCCAGCTCCTCCACCGCGCGCTCGGCCTCGAGCACCTGCTTGCGGGCAAGCGTGGCCTCGTCCTCGTGGCGGGTCACGGTCACGGCAAGGGTTTCCAGTTTTCCCTCGGCCATGTTGCGGTCCGCCTCGGCGCGGTTCATGGCGCGGGTGGCGTCGTTGAGCTTCTGGTCGGCCTCGCGCCGGGCCTCGCGGGCGGACTTGTCCGCTTCGGTCAGCTCGGCCAGCCGGGTGACAAGCGCCTCGTGCGCCGCCCGCATGCCGTCCACGCGGGCGGTGACCTCGGCCATCTCCTGCTTGAGCGTCTCGAGCTTGTTGAGCTGTTCCAGCCGCAGCGCGGCGGCAGAGGGCGCATCCTCGGCCCAGGCGCGGTAGCCGTCCCAGCGCCACAGGTCGCCCTCGAGGCTCACCAGCCGCTGGCCCGGCGCCAGCTGCGCCTGCAGGCGGGGGCCGTCGTCCGCCTCCACGAGGCCGATCTGACCCATGCGCCGCTCAAGCACCTCGGGCACCGATACGTGATGCGTCAGCGCAGTGACCCCTGCGGGCAGGGGCTGGTCGGTGTCATACTTCGGCTGCACGGTCCAGCCGGTGGGGCCGTCGGCCTCCACCTCGGGCGCGCGCAGATCGTCGGCAAGCGCAGCGCCAAGCGCCTTTTCAAAGCCCTGCTCCACCTGAAGCCGGTCGAGGATCTGGCCGCCTTCGGCAGTGTCGCGTTCCACGAGCCGAGCAAGGGCGGTGACCTCGGCACGCAGGGCGTTGAACTCGCCCTCGGCCTCGGAGCGTTCGGCACGGGCCTCGGCTTCGCGGGACTGCACCTCGGTGCGGGCTGCGTCTGCGTCGATCAGCAGCTGCTCGGCGCGCTCGGCCATAGCCTCGGCTTCATCGTGGCGCGCTTCGGCCTCTTCCATGGCACCCGACGCCCCTTCGAGGGTCGCCTTGGCGGCGACCACCGCCTCGCGGGCACTGGCGGATTCAGCCTCGTGCTTTTCCAGCGTCCGGCGGCTGTCCGACAGGTAGCGGTGCGCCGATTGGTGGCGGGCGGCAAGGCGCGCCATGTCCTCGGTGTACTGCGCCAGATCCGCCTCGCGCTTGGCCAGCACCGTCGCGGCCTCGGCGGCAGCCTCTGACGCTTCCTCAAGACGGTCATCGTGGCCGTCGACAGCGGCGGCGAGCCGTTCTCTTTCGCGCTCAAGCTGGGCGATGCTCTCGCCAGCGTCGTGGTTGAGGCTGGCTTCGCGCTCCATGTCACGGGCCATCTGCTCGATGCGGTGGGTGAGCGCGGCAATGGTCTGGGCGGCGCGGCTTTCCTGTTCGGTCAGCGCATCCCGCTGCACCCCGAGCCGCTGCAGAACGGCGGCGGCGATGGCCTCTTCCTCGCGCAGGGGCGGCAGCGCCTCTTCTCTCTGCGCGCGAGCGGCCTCGGCGGCGCGGGCGGCGCTTTCGGCGGCGGCGGCGGCGGTCACGGTGGCCCCGTGGCCGGCTTCGGCCTCGAGCCGCGCCTCGTCGGCATCCCGCCAGCGGCGGAACAGCAGCAGCCCCTCGGCGTGCCGCAGGTCGACGCCGATGGCGCGGTAGCGGGCCGCCTGCCGGGCCTGCCGGTCCAGCTGACCCAGCTGCCCGGCAAGCTGTTCGATCACGTCATCAACCCGCAGCAGGTTCGCCTCGGCGCCCTTCAGCTTCAGCTCCGCCTCATGGCGGCGCTGGTAGAGCCCCGAGATCCCGGCAGCTTCTTCGAGGATGCGGCGGCGGGCCTTGGGCTTGGCGTTGATCAGCTCGGAGATCTGCCCCTGCCGCACCAGCGCCGGCGAGGTCGAGCCGGTGGAGGCATCGGCGAACAGCATCTGCACGTCGCGCGCCCGAACGTCCTTGCCGTTGGTCTTGTAGGCCGAGCCCACGTCGCGGGTGATGCGCCGCGTCACCTCGAGCTGGTCGGCATCGTTGAAGCCCGCAGGTGCCAGCCGGTCCGTGTTGTCGATGGTCAGGCAGACCTCGGCGAAGTTGCGGGCGGGGCGGGACGACGCACCGGCGAAGATGACGTCCTCCATCCCGGCGCCGCGCATCGCCTTGGCGCGGGTTTCGCCCATCACCCAGCGCAGCGCCTCGAGAAGGTTGGACTTCCCGCAGCCGTTCGGGCCCACCACGCCGGTGAGACCCCGCGCAATGACAAGATCGGTTGGATCGACGAAGCTCTTGAAGCCGGTAAGTCGGAGGCGTGAGAACTGCACGTGGACCTGCCTTGATTCCAGTTTTTCGCCATTTTGACGTTTACAGACAGATGGGTCAATCAACCCGGTCAGGATATGGAGGTTTTCGACGTCATATCCACAAGATATTGCGATATTCACCACGAAAGCGTGTCTTGACGGTTTTGTAACGAAGGCGTTTCATCATCGGACCTGCAAGGAGCTGCCGCCATGACGCTTGCCATACACACCGTGTCCCCGCGCGACCCCCGCGCCGCGGCTTTGCTCAGCGAAAGCCATGCGCTGATGAACGCGCTTTTTCCGCCCGAAGAGAACCACATGCTCGACCTCGAGGCGCTCTGCTCGGACGAGATCACCTTCTTCTGTGCCGAAAGCGGCGGTGAGCTTCTGGGCTGCGCCGCTCTCGCACGTCGCGACGGCTATGGCGAGGTGAAATCCATGTTCGTCGTGCCTGAAGCGCGGGGAATAGGGGTCGCCCGGCGACTTCTTGCCCAAGTGGAACAAACCGCACGTGCCGAACAGCTGCCACTTCTGCGGCTCGAGACCGGGGACAGGCTGGCTGCGGCAGTGTCGCTCTATGAGCGGCAGGGGTTCATCCGGCGTGACGCCTTCGGAAGCTACCAGCCCAACGCCTCAAGCCTGTTTTATGAAAAGCCCATGGCGTGACGCGGCTTACCCGAAATCCTGCCAAGTGATGATGCCCCGCCTCGGGCGTTTCGGTGGCGCCGCCCCGTCACACGACAGCCCCACCCAGAGCATCGCGGGATCGCCAGTCACCCATTCAGGGCTGCAGCCAGTCTCAAGGTGCACGGCCTTCTGCGCACGCGCCGCAATGACGGGATAGCGGGCAGGAAACTCAGGGCTTGTGCGGATCACCTCCGCCACGTCGTCGCGTACTCGGATGGAAAAGCGCGATCCTTCGACCTCGCGCTCGACGGACGGCACACCGTAGTATCCGGTGCTGGGGAACGTACACGCAGTGGTCCCAAGACAGGCTGACAGGGCGAAGAAGATGGCTTTGATCATCTCGCGATCATGCCGCCCCTTAGTTAAGCCAAAGTTAATCCCCGCCTCTAGCGGCTGACATGTCTTCCGGTCAACCCGGCTGACCTTGTCACCCCCTCCCCACTCACATCGGGCAGCCCGCTCCATGCAGTCCCCGCATGGCGGCCTCGCCAGCAGGTGATGGAACCATAGCTTCTACCTGCCGGTTGAATTGCCAGAGCACAGGAGGTGCGACGTGACCGATGAACCTTATAAAAAACAAGAATTCCGCCGGCCAGATTGGCGCTGGCTTCTAATTCTCGGCGCCCTGCTGGCTGTCGGCGGAATCATGGCACTCATCAACCCGTTCGCCGCATCCCTCACCGCTGCGGCCATTGCTGGTGCAGTCGTCGGTCTGGCCGGCATCATCCACCTGTGGCTGGCCTTTCAGGATGTCGAATTCGGTGCAGGCAGCGTCGGGACGGCGCTGCTTGGGCTCGCTCTGATGATCTTCGGCGTAGCGCTGCTTGCAAACCCGATGGCCGGCATCGTGTCGTTGACCCTGATCGTGGCTGGGTTCTTCATGCTGATCGGCGTTCTACGTGTCTGGATCGCAATGCAGCTACGCGGCCACTCAGGCTGGGGTTGGTTCATGACATCCGGCGTCATTTCCATAGTACTTGGCCTGCTGATCCTGATCGCCATGTCTGACGCTCCGGCAAGCGTGCTAGGCATTCTGCTCGGCATCGAATTGCTGAGCTCGGGGATCGGCGCCGCGGCACTGGCCTGGCGTCTGCGCTGATCCCCCGAAGCAGGCCTCAGAACTTGACCGTAACGCCCGGCAGGTTGATCGCCGTCATCAAGTCACGCAGCTCCTGACGTGCCGCCACGTTCGAGATGTTGAGCTGCTTCACGCCAACATCCTTCAGGTCGAGCAGGGTGAGGCCTCTCGGAAACAGCTCCCGGAAGATGACCCGTTCGTTGAAACCCGGCGCAATGCGGAAGCCGATCCGCCGCGACAGGCGCTCGAGCGCTTTTTCCATTTTCATCTTGTTGATCATCTGCTGGGCGCCCATGCGGTTTCGCAGCACGATCCAGTCGATGGGTTTGAGGCCCGCCTGGGCGCGCAGTTGACGTGCACTCCACACCATCTCGGAATAGACCGAAGGCCCGAGGATCTTTTCGCCATCCCCATCTATGTGGGCGAGCAGGTCGAAGTCGATGAAACTGTCGTTGAGTGGCGTCACCAAGGTATCAGCCAGTGAATGCGCCACCTGACTCAGGCGGGTGTGCGAGCCGGGGCAGTCAATCAGGATGAAATCCGAGGTTGTCTCCAGCTGGGCAATGGCCTTGCTCAAGCGATGATCATAAGCGTTCTCGCCGGGAGCCAGTTCGGATGCGTCCACCTGAGGCAGTTCGATGTAGGTCGGCCCGGGGAGTTCAAGCCCTTCCGACGCAAGGTAGCGGCTGCGGTTGTCGCAATAGCGGCCCATGGTTTTCTGGCGCAGGTCGAGATCCAGCGCACCGACCCGGTGACCCATGCGGCACAGCGCCGTGGCCACGTGCATGGAAACGGTGGACTTGCCCGCTCCGCCCTTCTCGTTCCCGACGACGATAATATGTGCCACTGTGTCCCCTTCTGATCTTCCGCCCTGCCCACATGTGCCGCTGTGAGCGCCGCTGTCACACCGTATCTGGTGGATTGGCATAAGCAAAGACTTGCCGACCGGAACTTGCCCTGTCGGGCGCACAGCGTGCCCGAGATGCCTCAGCGGGCACAGAAGCGAAAAGCCCGACCACAAGGGCCGGGCTTTGCGAAGATCTGTCGGTCGGCGATGCCGGGATCAGTGCAGCTTGGCACCGACCTCCGAGATCGACTCGTCGATCATGCGGTTCTTGTCCGCGGCACTGGTCTGCTGAGCGATCACGTCGCGGGCAGCGGCGACGGCCACCTCGGCGGCACGGTCACGCACCTCCTTGACGGCAGAAGCCTGTGCCGAAGTGATCTGGTCCTCGGCAGCGGCAAGGCGCCGCTTGATCGAGGCGTCAAGATCAAGCTTGGCCTGAGCCGCAGCCTTCTCCGCATCGGCCTTGGCCGCTGCGACGATGCCCTCAGCCTGAACCTGAACGTCCTTCTGCTTGCGCTCGTAGGATGCCAGCAGCTTCTGGGCTTCTTCCCGCAGACCGCGGGCTTCGTCCAGTTCACTGCGGATGTCGTCCGAGCGCTTGTCGAGCAGCTTGTTCAGAACCTGCGGGACCTTGAAGTAGGCAAGGACCGCGAGGAAAAGCAGGAAGCCCAGCAGCACCACGAAGTCAGTGTTGCGCAGCGAGAAGAACGGGCCGGTAGCGGCCAGCGCGGGGCTGGCAGTGCCTGCGGCAAGTGCGGCGGTCGCGATGAGCTTGCGCATGACTTACCCTTTCATCCGGCTGTCGACTGCGGCCGAAATGGCAGCTTGATCGGCGTTGCCGCCGAAGCGGGCCACGATGGCAGCAGCAGCGTCCTTGGCAACGATTTCGATGTTGGCCAGCGAAGACGCACGGATCTCGGCAATGGCTGCCTCGGATTCCGCGGACTTGGCCGCAATCTGTTCGTCCGCCTTGGCGGTTGCCGCGTCGAGCTCTGCCTTGATCTCATCCCGTGTGGCCTGGGCGATGCCCTGAGCCTCGGAACGCGCGTCGGCGAGCGCCTTGTCATAGGCCGCTTCGGCCTCGGACGCCTGGCGCTTGAGCTCTTCGGCGGCGGCGATGTCGTTCGTGATCGTGCCCTGACGCTCGGCCAGGACGGATGCGATCCGCGGCAGAGCGATGCGCGACAGCACGAAGAAGATCACGACAAGCGTGATGACGAGCCAGAAGACCTGGTTCGGGATCCACTCCGAGCAAAGCTGCGGCATGCCGATGGCCGAGCCATGGGAATCGACGCAGATGCCGGCGAGATCTTCGGCGAGTTGAGATGTCGCCATGTCGTCCTCCGTCGGAACGTTGTCTCTGTTACGGGCGGCCCATCATATGACGATGCCGCCCGCGCGTAAGGATGTCAGTGACCGTCGATCAGACGGCGAACATCAGAAGCAGAGCAACGAGGAAGGAGAAGATGCCCAGTGCTTCGGCGAATGCGATGCCGATGAACAGGGTTGCGGTCTGCGATGCAGCAGCCGACGGGTTGCGCAGCGCGCCGGACAGGAAGTTGGCTGCGACGTTGCCCACGCCGAGAGCGGCGAGACCGGTGCCGAGACCTGCGAGACCTGCGCCGATGTGTGCGAGTTGACCTTCCATGGGTGTATCTCCTTACGTCTGGAAGTGATCTTGAACGGGTGTGCGGTTGGGTGGGGGCATGGCCCCCGGCCCGAAATCAGTGGTGCGGATGCAGTGCGTCCTTGAGATAGACGCAGGTGAGGATCGTGAACACGTAGGCCTGGATGAAGGCCACGAGCACTTCGAGCCCGTAGATCGCGGTGATCGCGACGATGGTCAGCGGCGACACCGCGGCGACTGCAGCAAAGCCGGCGAAAACCTTGAGAACCGCGTGGCCTGCCATGACGTTGCCGGCAAGACGGATCGAGTGGCTGACCGGACGGACGAAGTACGAGATGACTTCGATCAGCGCCAGGATCGGGCGCAGCGCCAGCGGGGCCGAGCTAACCCAGAACAGCGACAGGAACGAAGCGCCGTTCTTGACGAAGCCGAGGATGGTCACGCCAAGGAACACCGCGAGGGCCAGCACCACGGTCACCGCGAAGTGAGAGGTGGTGGTGAAGGACATCGGGATGAGGCCGAGGAAGTTCGACATCACGATGAACATGAACAGGGTCATGATGTACGGGAAGTACTTCAGGCCGTCCTTGCCGGTGACGTCTTCGACCATCTTGTGGATGAAGCCGTAGGCCAGTTCCGCAACAGACTGGGTGCGCGACGGCACGATGGCGCGGCGCGAGGTGCCCCAGACCATCAGCGCGGCAATCGCGGCGATGGCGATGGCCATCCAGAGGGTTACGTTAGTGATGGTGAACATGCCCACGTGGCCGTCCCCGAAGAGCGGCTTGACGATGAACTGGTCCATGGGATGAAAGACGAGGCCGGTGTTCTCGACCGCGTGATCCGCCATTTCTGCGCCGTGTTCCACTTCAGTCGCCATCGCGATCCCTCTTTTCGTCCTCTGCGGCCTTTTGAGCGGCCAGCTGTTTCTCCTGGATCTCGTCGGCGGAGCGCATCATCACCCGGATGCCCGCCACCAGACCCAGTACTGTGAACAGCACCATGAGCCAAGGCTTGGTGCCGAAAAGGGCGTCGAGCCCAAAACCTATCCCGAAGCCGATCCCGAGACCCGAGACCATTTCCGTTACCATGCGCCAGGCAAGATTCGCCTGGCTGTAGTGTTCTTCCTGGTGCCGCCGGTCGCTGACCCGGGCAGCCTTCGCCGCCGCGATCTTCGCCTCCAGTGCATCGAGTTGCTGCTTTGGATCGGGATCGCTCACACGTACTGCCCCAAGAGGAGTTCGGGGATGTTGCTATGCGGTGGGGGGGCTTAAGTCAAGAAGCGGTGAACAATTGCTTCAATGACCCTAAATACCTGTTTTTCATGTAATTTTCCAGGTGGCAGTTAAGGCCGGACCGGCCCCTTGCTGGGCTTTTGCGCCCACATGCCGCCTTGACCCATATTCAACCCCGAGGTTGATCTTGGCGCAGGGCCGCTTGACCTTGCCTTCGCAAGCACCGCTTATGGCGCCATGACCGACGCGCTCTCCCCCGTCTTTGCCGCCCTAGCTGATCCGACCCGTCGCCGCATCCTCGCGATGCTGCTCGAGGATGACATGGCGGTGACCGATGTGGCCGAGCCGTTCGAGATGTCGCTGGCGGCGATCTCCAAGCATCTCGCCATCCTCGCCGGCGCCGGGCTCATCAGCCAGGAAAAGCGCGGCCGGGTCAAATGGTGCAAGCTCGAACCAGACGCCCTGCGCGAGGCGTCAGTATGGATGACGGGGTTCGGGCTCGTGGAACCGGTGAACCTCGACGCCTTCGAGCGCTTCCTGAACGCCGAGCTGGGCACACCGCCGGAGGAGTAGCGCGGCACTCGCAAATTCCTTGGCAAGGAATTTGCCGTTACTCCTGCTTCAGAAGCAATCCCAGCGCGACCATCGTCAACACCAGCCCGAGCAGAACCAACGCCGGCGGCAGAGGTTGCCCGAGCAGCGTCTGCCACAGGATAACGAAGCTGGGCGTCAGATAGGTGTAGGCCATGACCTTGGCCGACGGCAGCCGCAACGCGCCAAACTGCAGCAGCAGGATGGTCAGTGCGGTCGCCGCCACGCCAGTATAGACGATGGTAATCCAGACCATCGGCGACAGCGACGCCCAGTCCGTCGCCATCAGGGTGGGCCAGCCGAAAATGAGCAGCAGCACCGTGCCCCCCAGGTTGGTCCAGAGCGTGAAGACCAATGCCGGCTCGCCGCGATTGAGCTTGCGCACCATGGGAGCATAAAGCGCATGTGATGCGCAGCCGATGAAATAGATCGCCTCGCCGCGCCCCAGGCCCAGTGTTGCAAGTGCCATCGGATCGCCCCTGAAGATCACCCAGAGCGCGCCCGCCGCCCCGACGCAAAGCGCCAGCGTCATCCGCCGCGTTACCTTCTGGCGCAGCAGCAAGAACCCGAAGCCCGCCGCCATCAGCGGCGTCAGGGTAAAGACCGCCGACAGGGACACCGGCTCAGCTGTCTCAAGCCCTTTGAACATCAACACGAAGTAGGTGATCATCAGTCCACCCAGCACCGGGTAGCGCCAAGGTGCCTGCAGCGAACTGCGGCGCACCTGCCCCGAGGCTGCGGCGGCCACGCTCAGGACCGCCACGGCCAGAACGAACCGAACAGTATTGAGGGCCAGCGGCGCGATCTCGGTCGCCACCATGGAGCCAAGCGCGAAGGACCCTGCCGCGAGAGCGGAGAAAGCAAGCAGGGCAAGATGGCCCTGCGCTGCAGCGGTCACTCCGCGTCCCGGGCGGCGGCGTACTCCTTTAGGTGCCGCAGGAAGGCCTGCACCTTTGGAGTGCGGTGCAGGTCCACGTGGGTTACCAGCCACAAAGGCGACGACCATTCCTCGCGCGGAGGCAGCACCTGCACCAGAGACGGATCCAGCCGCGCCTCTTGCACCGCCATGAAGCCAAGCCCCGCCCCGGCCCGCAGTGCCTCCTGCTGGACCCGGCCATCCTCGGCGCGGAACACGACGCGTTCAAAGGGAACGGTCTTGCGCATCCAGATGGCGTAGGGCGCACGGCTTTCAGGATCGTCGTAGCCGACGAAGTCATGCCCGGTCAGCGCAGCCTCGTCCTTGGGCATGCCCCGAGCCGCGATATAGGATTTCGCCGCGTAGAGCGCCACCGCCTGCCGCGAGAAGGACTGCACCACGTTGTCCGGCTCTTGCGGTGCGCTGCCGGCCCGCAACGCGACATGTGCTTCGCCGTATTCCAGCCGAAACAGCCGGGCACCGGTCAGGAACCGCACGACGATTTCGGGGTGCGCTTCGCGGAACGACGTAAGGGCCCCGACCATGAGCGGCGAGAAATTGATCAGCGAGGTGACAAGAAGCTCGCCGGAGACGCCTTCGCCCCGCCCCTTGATCCGGCCCGACAGCTGCTGGAACTGGTCATCGGTGGCCTGCGCCACCCGCGCCAGGTCCTGCCCCGCCTCGGTGGGCGTGTAGCCCCGGGCATGACGCTGGAACAGTTTCACCCCCATCCGCTGTTCGAGCGCGTCGATGTGGCGAATCACGGTCGCATGGTGCACGCCAAGCACTTCGGCCGCCCCGCTCACGGTGCCCAGCCGCGCCACCTGGTAAGCGGTTCGGATCTCGTCCCAGTCGGTCATGTTCGCTTTCCGTCGTCGCTGCTCGTTGCTCTAGCAAACAAGAGTGTTTGGCGGGAAGATGCAAGCTTGCACCCCTGCCGCAACGCGGACCGCATGACACGGCGCGGGTCCTGCGGTGCAAAAGCCACGCAGACAACTGCTCACCAGCGAAAAGGGCGCCCGGCATATGCCGGACGCCCTTGGAATTCCATGATTTAGGAGGCTGTGCCCCCTAGATATCAGCGCTTGATGCGGCCGGTCGAGCCAGTCGAGCCGGAGGAGCTACCGTCGCCACCTGCGCTTGCAATTGCGACGATCGCGGCGGTGCCGGCGATGGCACCAGCGATCAGGCCAGCATTTGCCGAACCGGCTGCGGGAACCACGGGAACCATTGCATAGGGGTCATCGTCGGTGGTGCCCGCATCGCTGATGTCGCCAGCCGTTGCAGCGGAAGCGGCCAGCATGCTCGCGATGGCAGCCGAGGTCATAAGAGTTTTCAGTTTCATGCTACACCTTCAGAAATGAGCGTTTCTTCTAACATCCATACCGGCGGATTGCCGAATCGACTAGTTCGAAATTCTGCACCAGCATCATTACGCGCAAAAACCACCTGGGGGTGTATTTTTTGTGCAATACTTGAGCCGGGATACCGGAAGAGTTCCGGACCCGGCACAATCTGGCATGCATCGAACCTCGGAACACCTACCGCAACGCGCGTGCCAGCGCAATGTTCCACGCCCCCTCACGGGACCGCCGTTCTTGACTCGGACGGGTGCAACGCGTATTCCCGCGCCAACTCCGGAAGCCGTATTGTGCCTCCGGTCCCATGGGAACAGCCCGGGATCGCCCTCCGTCAGCGCGTTGCGCCCACGGGGGCCGTTCTGCTTGTCCCGCATCCGGTCGCGGCCCCGCCGCTGGCATCGCGCAACATCAGGCCCCACATTGCGGGTCAGGGAAAACAGGAAACGGGAGGCCAGAGGCCCCATGTTCGAGACTCTTTCGGAACGGCTCGGCGGCGTATTCGACCGGCTGACCAAGCAGGGCGCCCTGTCCGAGGACGACGTCCGCACCGCCCTGCGCGAGGTCCGCGTCGCACTTCTTGAGGCGGATGTGTCGCTGCCGGTGGCCCGCCAGTTCATCAAGGCGGTGGAGAAGAAGGCAACCGGCGCATCGGTGACCAAGTCGGTGACCCCCGGCCAGCAGGTGGTCAAGATCGTCCATGACGAACTGATCGCCGTGCTCGCCGGCGAGGGCGATCCGGGCAGCCTGCGCATCGACACTCCCCCCGCGCCGATCCTGATGGTCGGCCTGCAGGGCGGCGGCAAGACCACCACCACCGCCAAGCTCGCCAAGCGCCTGAAGGAACGTCAGAACAAGAAGGTCCTGATGGCCTCGCTCGACGTCAACCGCCCAGCGGCGATGGAACAGCTGGCGATCCTCGGCACCCAGATCGGCGTCGACACCCTGCCCATCGTCAAGGGCGAGGATCCGGTCTCCATCGCGAAGCGCGCCAAGACCCAGGCCGGCCTCGGCGGCTACGATGTTTACATGCTCGACACCGCCGGCCGCCTGTCGATCGACGAAGAGCTGATGGCCCAGGTCGAGGCGGTCCGCGACGTGGTCACCCCGCGTGAGACGCTTCTGGTGGTGGACGGCCTTACCGGTCAGGACGCCGTCCATACCGCAGAGAATTTCGACACCCGCATCGGCATCTCTGGCGTGGTGCTGACCCGTATGGATGGTGACGGTCGCGGCGGCGCCGCGCTGTCGATGCGCGCCATAACCGGCAAACCCATCCGTTTCGTCGGCCTTGGCGAAAAAATGGACGCGCTCGAAACCTTCGAACCTGACCGGGTCGCGGGCCGCATCCTTGGCATGGGCGACATCGTCGCTCTGGTGGAGAAAGCGCAGCAGACGCTCGAGGCCGAACAGGCCGAGCGCATGATGAAGCGCTTCTCCAAGGGTCAGTTCAACATGAACGACCTCAAGATGCAGCTCGAGCAGATGCTGAAGATGGGCGGCATGGGCGCGATGATGCAGATGATGCCCGGCGCCGCCAAGATGGCCAAGCAAATGGATGATGCCGGCATGGATGACAGCATCCTGCGCCAGCAGATCGCGCTCATCAACTCCATGACCAAGAAGGAACGCGCCAATCCCGCGCTCCTGCAGGCAAGCCGCAAGAAGCGTATCGCGGCGGGCGCAGGCATGGAGGTGTCCGACCTCAACAAGCTTCTGAAGATGCAGCGCCAGATGGGCGACATGATGAAGAAGATGGGCAAGATGGGCAAAGGCGGCATGATGAAGCAGGCCATGAAGGGCATGTTCGGCAAGGGTGGCATGCCCGAAGGCATGGACCCGTCGCAGATGGACCCCAAGCAGCTCGAGGCGGCGGCCAAGGCCATGGGGCAGCGCATGCCCGGCGGCATGGGCGGAATGCCCGGCATGGGCGGCGGCGGCCTCCCCCCTGGCCTCAGCGGCTTCGGCAAGAAGAAATGACCGACAAGGGCGTCCCCCTCTTCGACAAGACCACCCCGACCGCCCCCACCGCGGCCGGGTCCGAAGACCTGCGCCCTTCTTCTCTTTCCAAATACGCACCTGCGATCCCGCCCACCGACACAACATCGCCCTACGCGCAATACGGCGCCCCCGGCGATGACGACGACGGCTCCCCCGAGGCCTACGCATGACCCTCCGCCGCGCCCTCTCCACCCGCCAAATTTCTTGCAAGGAATTTGCCCGCCCCGCGTGCACCGCGGCGTGGACCGGTGAGGTGCGCGCATGAGCCTTGTCGTGAATGCCCCCCGCCTCGAAACCGGGCGCCTCGTCCTGCGCGGCCCCGAGGCCGGGGATGCGGAGCCGATGATCGCCTTCCTGCTCGACCGCACCCGTGCGGAGGGCTTCGGCGCCTATGATCATCGCGGCGACGCCTGGCGCTGGTTCGCCACGAACATCGGCCACTGGCACCTGCGCGGCCACGGCTACTTCACCATCGAGATGAAGGACACCGCCGCCGTCGCGGGCATCTGCGGCATCTGGTATCCCGAAGGCTGGCCCGAGCCGGAACTGGGCTGGGTGGTGTTCGACGGCCACGAAGGCAAGGGCATCGCCTACGAGGCGGCCGCCCGCGTGCGCCGATACGCCTACGAGGATCTCGGGCTCGACACCCTGACCTCGAACATCGTGCCGGGCAACACCCGCTCGGTCGCGCTGGCCGAACGGCTCGGCGCCACCTACGAGCGCACCTACCACAACTACAATATGGGCGAAGACCAGCTCTGGAGACACCCCGGCCCCGATGCACTGGACCAGGAGGGCGAACAATGACCGCCGCCTGCGAACAGCACCGCCCCGGCCCCGGCGCCCGGCAGGCCGCCCGGCTTGGTGGCCGCATCCCCAGCATCGACACCCGGCGGCTGCAGCTGCGCGGGCCGCGGATCTACGACTTCAGATCCTACGCGGACATCCTCTGCTCAGACCGGGCCGAACACGTGGGCGGCCCGCTGTCCCGCGCCGAGGCATGGAGCGCGTTCACCCAGTACAGCGCGCAATGGCTGCTGCACGGTCATGGCCTGTGGACCATCGACGCCCAGACCATGCCCTCGGCCGGCTTCGTCCTGCTCGGCTTCGAATACGACGACCCCGAGGTCGAACTTGGCATTTTCCTGACCGCAGGCGCCGAAGGCCAAGGCTACGCGCAGGAGGCCTGCGAGGCTGCCCGCGACTACGCTTTCGACACCCTCGACTGGGACAGCGTCGTCTCCTACCTCGCGGAGGAAAACACCCGCGGCTGCAAGCTGATGGAACGTCTCGGCGCCGCCCGCGACGACATAGCCGAGGGCGAGCTGGCCGACGGCACGCAGATCTGGCGTCATGTGAAGGGGGCCTGCTGATGCATCTGCATGACATTCCCCGCCTCGAGACCGCGCGCCTGACCCTCGGTGCGCCCGAACCTCAGGATTACCCGGACTTCAAGGCAACCTTCGCATCGTACCGCTCGCGCTTCATGGGCGGGCCGCTGAACGCCTACGAGACCTGGATGCTTTACGCCGCCGAGATCGGACACTGGGAGATCCGCGGCTTCGGCATGTGGATGATCCGCCTCAAGGACACAGGCGAAACCGTCGGCATGGCCGGTGGCTGGTTCCCGGCAAAATGGCCCGAGCGTGAGATCGCCTGGATCATCTGGCCTGACAAGGCCGGGCGCGGCTTTGCGCTCGAGGCCACCCATTGCGTGCGCGCGCATCTCTATGACCACATGGGCTGGGATGGGGCGGTCAGCTACATCGACCCCAAGAACCTTGATTCCATTCGCCTCGCGGAACGGCTCGGGGCCACGAAGGACGCCTCCGCTGCCTCGATCGACGGCAGCGACGCGGTCTATCGCCACCCTGCGCCCGCCGCCCTTCGAGGCACTCAGCTGGCTCATGGCATCGACATGGAACTCGCCAATTTCCGGGACCCCCTGTTCAAACCGAAAGGCTGGGCCATTGACTGACATGACCGACACCACCGCTCGCGCCGCGGACCTGCTCAAGGGCCACCGCGAAAGCATCGACCGTCTGGACGCGATCCTCGTGTTCACCCTGGCCGAGCGGTTCAAGCACACCCAAGGCGTGGGCGTCCTCAAGGCGACCCACGACCTCCCCCCTTCCGACCCCGCGCGTGAGGAAAAACAGATCGCGCGGCTACGGGATCTGGCGAACGAGGCCGACCTCGACCCCGAATTCGCCGAGAAGTTCCTGAATTTCATCATTCAGGAAGTCATCAAGCACCACGAACGACACCAATCCTGACGGCACCCGCCGTCAACCACAGCCATTCAAAGGAGAAACGCAATGGCCCTCAAGATTCGTCTCGCCCGCGGCGGTTCCAAGAAACGCCCCCACTACGCAATCGTCGTCGCCGACTCGCGCATGCCGCGCGACGGCCGCTTCATCGAGAAGGTCGGCACCTACAACCCGCTGCTCGCCAAGGATGACGAGCGTCGCGTGAACATGGACGTCGAGCGCATCCAGTACTGGATCGGTCAAGGCGCACAGACCACCGATCGTGTGTCGCGCTTCCTCGAGAACGCCGGCGTTGTGGACAAGAAAGCCCGCAACAACCCCAACAAGGCGAAGCCGGGCAAGGCAGCAGCCGACCGCGCGGAAGCCAAGGCAGCCAAGGCAGCCGCTGCTTCGGAAGCGACCGAAGAGGCCGCAGCCGAGTGATCCTTGCCACACTGGCAGGAAATCTGGCGCGCAGGGGACCCCCTGCGCGCCTTTCTCGTTTTCGTCGTATGGCAAAGCATGCTTCTGCCGCTACAACGAGAATCACCCTCTAGCTGCCGGAGCGTGCCATGAAACCGACCCGTACCGCCCTCGCCCTGTCCACTGCGCTTGTCGCCCTGCCCGTGATCGCGGCGGCGCAAAGCGGAGAGCCGGGCCTCATGTTCTCGCTGCGAGGCGGGCTTTCGGTCGCGCCGGAGTATTTCGGCTCGGACGATTACGCGGTCGGCCCTGACCTCGGGTTCAAGTTCCACGGCCTGACCCTGCGCAATGGCCGCAGCTTCGGCGCTGGCGACCCGTGGAGCGACCGCTACGGCTGGAACATTCACGGTGCCTTCCGCTTCATCGGCGAACGCGACGCGTCCGATTTCGACGACCTGCGCGGCATGGATGACGTCGACGCGGCGCTCGAGCTTGGTTTCGGTTTTGGCTACACCTCCGAGTACTTCTCGGGCTACACCGATTTCCGCCGCGGGTTCGGCGGCCACGAGGCATGGGTTGGCGAAGCCGGTGCCGACCTTATCGCCCGTCCGAACGATCGCTGGAAGCTGTCCGTTGGCCCGCGCCTGAACTGGGGCGGCAATGACTTCGTCGACACCTATTTCGGCGTCGACGGCGACGAGGCCACAGCCACGCGCGGTACCTTCAACCCCGATGCCGGGCTCTATTCTGCCGGGGTCGAGATGGGCGCAACCTACCGCCTGAATGACGACTGGGGCATCGAGGGCGCTGTCACCTGGGAACAATACCAAGGGGATGCCGCCGACAGCCCCATTGTCGAGAGTGGCAGCGATGACAACTGGACCCTGCGTCTTGGTGTGACCCGCAACTTCCACCTGCGTTTCTGATCCCCCCAGGGCAGTGCCACGGCCCTGCCCCGGCACGACCGGCGCAGGAGAGGTACAGGACCATTTCTGGGCGCAGCACCGCTCGTCCGGGCCATGGATCCGATTGCCAAGCCCCTGCACCGTGGTCTATCCAGAACTCCGGTTTCCGAAAGCAATTGGCGAGGGTCTCCATGACCGACATGATCTGCGTGGGTTCGATTTCGGGCGCCTATGGCGTCAACGGAGAGGTGCGGATCAAGAGCTTCACCGCCGATCCGGAGGCAATTGCGGATTACGCCCCCCTGGCAACCGAAGATGGCAGCCGCGAGTTTGACCTGCAGCTGACACGGCCCGTGAAGGGTGGCTTTGCCGCCCGGCTGACCGGGGTGCGCAGCAAAGAGGACGCGGATGCACTGCGGGGGGTCCAGCTGTTCGCCCAGCGTGCCCGCCTGCCGCACCTGCCCGACGATGAGTTCTACCACACCGACCTGATCGGCCTGCAGGTGCATGACACCGGCGGTGTCCTTCTGGGGCCGGTGAAGGCGGTGCTCAATCATGGTGCTGCCGACCTGCTCGAGGTACAGGTGCCCGGCAGCTCGAAGACCGTGCTCATTCCGTTCACGCAGGCCGTTGTGCCGACCGTGGATCTTGCCGGCGGCCGCATCGTGGCGGACCCGCCAGAGGGTCTCTTTGAATGACGCGATGCGTCTATTCATGCCGGATTTCACAAGATCGGGACTACTTCCGTCCAGAAGACCCTTCGAAACAATCACTCGCTGCTCGAGCCTCATCTGAGGGTGTTCCTCAATGAGAATTTCGAGCAGCTGACCGACGCCTGCCGGCCCTGTCGCTGGACGGCTCCAAGGACGCTTTTACCGCGGTTGGCCGCCACACTGCGCGATTCTTTCGCAAGCTTGATCGCAGCGGCCATCGCCCGGTGCTCATGTCCTCCGAGGATCTGGTCAGGCATCTGCCCGGGCGGCGCGGCATCACGCGATACCACGGCACCGCCCGCGCCCTGTCGGCCACTGCCGATAATGCCGGGTACCGTTTCCGTGCGGCGCTTGACCTGACGGTCTACCTGTCGATGCGCAAGGCAAACGCCTGGCGGCGCTCGACCGGGTGGCAGAACCGGCGCAGCACCCGGCTGACCGAAGATCTCGACGGCGACGCCGTACGGCACGCCGCCGCCGCCCTCGACGAGCTTGTCGCCGAGATGGCCGTGGCTCGGTGCAGCCCCACCAGACCGTGGCCGTTGCGCACGAGGCCAGCCGGTCGCTGGCGCAGAGGCCGCTGACGCCACTTCTGGATCTCGTCGGGCTTGAGCTGGGTGTCGGTGCGTCTCTCCGATTCCAGCCGCCGGACAAAGCCCAGCCGGGTATCAGGCTGGTAAAGGTGTTTCGTGCTCTCAACCGGAGTGGTTTGAAAGATATCTATCTGACGGAATCCCAGAGATATTTGTGACTCAAAACAAACAGTCAGGCTTATTTCGACTGATTGTTTGGTTTATAGAAACTGCACCGCCTCACACCGCTGACCGTCCCGAAAAAGCCACATTCCCGACCTATCGTTGCCCTATAGTATGTAACGAGAGCCGGGTATGCTTTCCTATTGTCAACGAGTCTTCTGGGCTGGACTGGCAGTGTCGCCTGCCGTGATCCTGATCCTTTTACCGGACCGTGTTCTTGCCATCGCCGAGGACCGTGTAAGTTCATTCGTCCTGATTGCGGTGGCATCGGTACTGTCGATTACCGCCATTGAACTGTGGCGCCACGCGATCAATCGGCGCGCCTTGCGCGAGGCCCCGCTTCTGACGCACGAAGCCCTGGATGACCCCGCGCGCGACATGCCAAGCGCCCGGGACATTCGCAGGGCCTTGGTGCGCACGCTCGAAGCCGAAGCGCCGGACGGGTCCGTCGAGTCCGGCCCCGAAACCGCCGAGCATGCCCTGCGCCGGGTGATCGAGCGTATCGTGGCCTCGTGGGGCGCCCGCGACATCGCCGCGCTTGGGCCCGGACGGCTGCAGGAATTGTGGGAGTTGCAGAGCCTTATCACCACCCGGCCGGACCGGGCCGGAGAGCTTTCCCAGCGTTTCGTAAACCCCAACGTGGTGCTTGAGCTGCGGGACCACGTGGCGGAAATTGCCCGCAACCGGCGCGCGTTTGACGACCGGCGGGCTGCGCCTGATGCGATGGGCGCCCCTCAGGCTCGGCCAAACAGCTAGCGGGCGGACGCCACGAACGTTGAATCAGGCTCGGCTGCACGCCGACACCATCACCTGACCAGAAACGTCAGCCGCTCACCGGAGCGCAAGTTCGCGGCGCCAGCCGCTGCTGCGGGCTCGCGGCCCTCCATCATTCCCGTCCAGACGTGCCCTCACCGGGATCACGGCGCTTGAGCGCCCGCCACCTTGCGGCTAGAGGACAGCGCATGAGCGACAGCAACAAATCCCATGGCCGCAAGACCATCCATCCCACTTTGGTCCCCCGCGAGCTGATGTCCGACCGCCCGGACTTGGCCCGCGCCTGGATGGCGCAGGTCATAACCCTCTTCCCCGAGGCCTTTCCCGGGGTGCTCGGCCTGTCACTGACCGGCAAGGCGCTGCAGGACGGCAAGTGGCAGCTCAAGCCCGTGCCGCTGCGCGAGTTCGGAGAAGGCAAGCACCGCAACGTCGATGACACCCCTGCCGGTGGCGGCGCGGGCATGGTGCTGCGCCCCGATGTCATGGGCCGCGCGCTCGAGGCGGCCCGGCGGCATATCAGCCCCGCCGCGCCGATCATCTACCTGTCGCCGCGCGGACGCCGGTTCAACCAGAAGTTCGCCCGCCACCTTGCACGCACCCCCGGTGTCACGCTGATCTGCGGCCGGTTCGAGGGGCTCGACCAGCGGGTGTTGGACCATTACGGCGTCACCGAGGTCTCCATGGGGGACTATGTCCTCACCGGCGGCGAGCTGGCGGCGCAGGCGATGCTGGATGCCACCGTTCGGTTGCTGCCCGGCGTGCTGGGCAACGCCGATTCGATCGAAGAAGAGAGCTTTTCCAACGGCCTGCTTGAACATCCCCAGTACACTCGCCCCGCGACATGGGAAGGCCGCGAGATTCCGCCCGTCCTGATGTCCGGCCACCACGGCAAGATCGAGCAATGGCGCCGCGTCCAGTCCGAAGAAATCACCCGCGAACGCCGTCCCGACCTGTGGGACGCGCACAAGGCTGCCAAGCGCGGCGAATAGCGGCTCCGCGCGCCTGTTTTATCTTGATTGGCCGCCCCGCAGCGCCTATACGCGGCCCGTCCGCAGGCTCTTTGAGTCGAGCGGGCCTGTTCGGCATTGCCTGATCGCGCGACTTCGGCGCGGACACCCGGCGCTCCGGACACGCAGATACGGAAAAAGACGTCGATAGCCTCCCGCAGGCGCCCCGGACTTCCGGCGCGGACCTGGTCGAAGACGCGGAGCTCTGGGACGCGAGACACGTCACGGGTCCAACCGTGAGCAGATAGGAGAAGCGTCAGATGGATCTGATCGCACAGATCGAGGCGGAACAGATTGCCGCCCTGGGGAAAGAGATCCCCGACTTCAAGGCCGGCGACACCATTCGCGTCGGCTACAAGGTGACCGAAGGCACCCGTTCCCGTGTGCAGAACTACGAAGGCGTCTGCATCAGCCGCAAGAACGGCAAGGGCATCGCGGGTTCGTTCACCGTTCGCAAGATTTCCTTCGGTGAAGGCGTGGAACGTGTGTTCCCGCTGTACTCGACCAACATCGAGTCGATCACCGTCGTGCGCCGCGGCCGTGTCCGTCGCGCCAAGCTCTACTACCTGCGTGCCCGTCGCGGCAAATCCGCACGTATCGCAGAGCAGACCAACTACAAGCCGCTCGCAAGCGCCGACGCATAAGGAGACGCACGATGAAAAAGGGCATTCACCCCGACTACCACGTCATCGACGTCAAGATGACCGACGGCACCGTCTTCCAGACCCGCACCACCTGGGGCAAGGAAGGCGACTCGCTGCAGCTGGACATCGACCCGACCGTGCACCCGGCATGGACCGGCGGCAACTCGCGCCTGCTGGACACCGGCGGTCGCGTGTCGAAGTTCAAGAAGAAGTACGAAGGCCTCGGCTTCTGAAGCCAGACCTGATCGCAAGATCGAACGCCGTCCCTCCCGGGGCGGCGTTTTTTTCGTTTGCCGGTGTCGAAGATGGCGAGGTTCGTACTGATCGGTATCCTGCCACGGACGGGGTCGAACAAGGCCCAACCGCTTGGCGCCTCCGGGTAAGGACGCGACGCTTAAGAGCACCATGTCCGCTACCGGGCTGCCACGATTGTCAGTCCCCCCTCAGTACCGCAAGGTACCAGGCGCGACGTGGCTCAGGTCACCACCCGCAGGGTCAGGTTGATCCGGCCACCCTGTGGCAGCAGAGTGGACGAGCCGAACCGGATGCGGTCCACTCCGTGATGACGCAGCCGTGCCTCGCCGTCCATGACCACCACGTCCCCCGAGTGCAGCCAGATCGATTCGGTCGACCCTCCGCGCTCGGTGTTTCCCATCCGGAAGAGCCCGTCGTCCCCCAGCGATACGGACACCACCGGCTGGCCAAAATCGGCCTCATCCTTGTCCTGATGCAGGCCCATACGCGCGCCTTCGCCGTACCAGTTGATGAGGCAGCATTCCGGGGCCCGGTCACAGCCCGACACTGTATTCCAGATCTCCATGATCTCGGGCGGGATCGGCGGCCAGTCCACGCCGGACGGGTGGCGCGGCTCGTAGCGGTAGCCGCGCCGGTCGGTCACCCAGCCGAACCGCCCCGCAGACGACATGCGCACGGACATTTCCCTGCCGCGCGGCGTCACGGGCCGGTAAAGCGGCGCCTGCGCGAGACACTCGCGCAACCGGGTCACCACGGCCTGCTGAGCGTCGCGGCCCAGCAGCCCGGGGTAAATGCGAAAGCCGCGTCTTTCGATCATGTCGGTCATATCGCCCATGCCGGTCATGGCCGTTTTGTTCCGCATCTATTGAAGAGTGGCAAAGAAAATCTCCTCAATTGGCCGAGTCGCGGGGTTTGGGATGCTTGCAGCACCGAAAACCCCTCCTTATATACCTCCCGAAGCCGCGAGGCCCCAAGCCGGACGGTTAATCTCAAGCGGGGCTCTGATGCCGTAATCGGGTCTGTCGCCTCGCGTTATCGCCTTGAACTAGAAAGGGATCGAACATGGGTAAAGTGATCGGTATCGACCTCGGCACCACCAACTCCTGTGTTGCCATCATGGATGGCACTCAGGCGCGCGTCATCGAGAACGCCGAAGGTGCTCGTACCACCCCCTCCATCGTTGCATTCACCGACGACGAACGCCTCGTCGGCCAGCCGGCCAAGCGCCAGGCCGTGACCAACCCCGAAGCCACTGTCTTCGCAGTGAAGCGCCTTATCGGCCGTCGCGTCACCGACGCCGCCGTGACCAAGGACAAGGACATCGTCCCCTACACCATCGTCGATGGCGGTAACGGCGACGCTTGGGTCCAAGCCCGTGGCGAAAAGTATTCCCCGAGCCAGATCTCGGCCTTCATCCTCGGCAAGATGAAGGAAACCGCTGAATCCTACCTGGGCGAAGAAGTGACGCAGGCGGTCATCACCGTCCCCGCGTACTTCAACGACCAGCAGCGTCAGGCCACCAAGGACGCCGGCAAGATCGCTGGCCTCGAGGTGCTGCGCATCATCAACGAACCGACCGCGGCCGCACTGGCCTATGGCCTCGACAAGAAAGAGTCGAAGACCATCGCAGTGTATGACCTTGGCGGCGGTACCTTCGACGTCACCATCCTCGAGATCGATGACGGCCTGTTCGAAGTGAAATCCACCAACGGCGACACGTTCCTCGGCGGTGAAGACTTCGACATGCGGATCGTCAACTACCTCGCCGCTGAGTTCAAGAAAGAGCACAACGTCGACCTGACCAAGGACAAGATGGCCCTGCAGCGTCTGAAAGAGGCGGCAGAGAAGGCCAAGATCGAACTGTCCTCGTCCAGCCAGACCGAGATCAACCAGCCGTTCATCTCGATGGGCTCGGGCGGTCAGCCGCTGCACATGGTGATGAAGCTGACCCGCGCCAAGCTGGAAAGCCTCGTGGGCGATCTCATCAAGAACTCGCTGAAGCCCTGCGCAGCCGCGCTGAAGGATGCGGGCCTCTCGAAGGATGAGATCGACGAAGTCGTTCTGGTCGGCGGTCAGACCCGTATGCCCAAGGTCTACGAAGAGGTGACCAAGTTCTTCGGCAAGGAGCCGCACAAGGGTGTGAACCCTGACGAAGTGGTTGCCATGGGCGCGGCCATTCAGGCTGGCGTGCTTCAGGGGGACGTGAAGGACGTTGTCCTTCTCGACGTGACCCCGCTGTCGCTCGGCATCGAGACGCTGGGTGGCGTGTTCACCCGTCTGATCGACCGCAACACCACGATCCCGACCAAGAAGAGCCAGATCTTCTCCACCGCCGAAGACAACCAGTCGGCCGTGACGATCCGGGTCTTCCAGGGTGAGCGCGAGATGGCGACCGACAACAAGATGCTTGGTCAGTTCAACCTCGAAAACATCCCGCCGGCACCGCGCGGCCTGCCACAGATCGAAGTGACCTTCGACATCGACGCCAACGGCATCGTGTCCGTGGGCGCCAAGGACAAGGGCACCGGCAAGGAGCAGCAGATCACCATCCAGGCTTCCGGTGGTCTGTCCGATGCGGACATCGAGAAGATGGTTCAGGACGCCGAGGCGAACGCCGAGGCCGACAAGGAACGCCGCGAACTGGTCGAGGCCCGCAACCAGGCGGAAAGCCTCATCCACTCGACCGAGAAGTCGATCGAGGATCACGGCGACAAGGTCGATCCGTCCACCATCGAGGCGATCGAGCTGGCAGTTGCCGCTCTCAAGGACGATCTTGAGAAGACCGACGCCACAGCCGAGAAGATCAAATCCGGCATCCAGAACGTGACCGAGGTCGCGATGCGCCTTGGTGAAGCGATCTACAAGGCGCAGGCCGACGAGGGTGACAGCTCCGCTCCGGCGGACGAGCCCGAAGCCTCCAAGGATGCCGGTGGTGACGACGATATCGTCGATGCCGACTTCGAGGACCTTGGGAACGACAAGCGCAGCTGAGCGTGACGCTTGGAACAGATCGGGGGCCGGTCCGGATGCCGGACCGGCCCCTTCCCGTTCCGGGTAATAGGAGGACATGAATGTCCAAGCGTGATTATTACGATCTGCTCGGTGTCGAAAAAGGCGCGTCTGCGGACGATCTGAAGAAGGCCTATCGCAAGAAGGCCAAGGAACTTCACCCCGACCGCAACGCCGACAACCCCGACGCCGAAGCGAAGTTCAAGGAAGTGAACGAGGCCTACGAGGTCCTCAAGGACGCCGACAAGAAGGCGGCCTATGACCGTTACGGCCATGCGGCCTTCGAAGGCGGCATGGGTGGCGGCGGTGGCCGTCCCGGTGGCGGCTTCCAAGGCCAGGGCGATTTCGCGAGCGCATTCTCGGACGTGTTCGACGATCTCTTCGGCGATTTCATGGGTGGCCGCCAGGGCGGTGGACGTCAGCGCGCGGCGCGCGGCGCCGACCTGCGGTACAATCTGCGCGTGACGCTGGAAGAGGCCTACAATGGTCTTCAGAAGACGATCAACGTGCCGACCTCAGTGCAGTGCGACGAATGCAGCGGCACCGGCGCCGAAGGTGGTGCCGAACCTGTCACTTGCCCGACCTGTTCGGGCATGGGCAAGGTGCGCGCCACCCAAGGCTTCTTCACGGTCGAACGCACCTGTCCGACCTGCTCCGGCCTTGGTCAGATCATCAAGAACCCCTGCGCCAAGTGTGGTGGTGCAGGCCGCGTGCAGAAGGACCGCTCGCTCTCGGTCAACATTCCTGCGGGGGTCGAGACCGGCACTCGCATCCGTCTGGCCGGTGAAGGCGAGGCAGGCATGCGCGGTGGGCCTCCCGGCGATCTCTACATCTTCATCGACGTGAAGAAGCACGAGATCTTCGAGCGGGACGGTCCCGAGCTGCATTGCCGCGTGCCCGTGTCCATGGCCACGGCGGCCCTTGGCGGCGACATCGAGGTTCCGACCATCGACGGTGGCCGCAGCCGGGTGAAGATCCCCGGCGGCAGCCAATCGGGACGGCAGATGCGCCTGCGTGGCAAGGGTATGCCTGCCCTGCGCGGCGGCCCGGCCGGTGACATGTTCATCGAGCTCGCGGTCGAGACCCCTGTGAACCTGACCTCCCGCCAGAAAGAGCTTCTGCGCGAGTTTGAAGAGCTTTCCGAGGACAACAACCCGGAGTCCCACAGCTTCTTCTCATCCGTGAAGAACTTCTGGGATTCCATGAAAGGGTGATGTCATAGCCGGGCCCGCGAGGGCCCGGTGAACACTCTGGTGGAGCGTTCAAGGACATTACGGGCGAAGCCCCCGGCGATGCTAGGCCCAGGCCCGGCAGGCCGTCCTGTCAGAGCGGTCAGCCGCATCGAGGGCGCAGGCCCGACTGAGGTCCGGCCCTCGCCCGAACGCACTCCGGTCGCCCCGCACAAGCAAACCAGCCGCGTGAGGGATGGGGAATTGGTTCGCGCTGAATGCGTGGTCTTGCTCTCCTCTGGAACGAAATCGGAAGGCCGGTGGTTGTTTTCCACCGGCTCTTTTTTTCACTTCGGATGCAATAGTATGTTCGACTGGATCACCAACCTTATCAGCACCATGGGTGGCTTCGGCGTCGGGCTTCTGATGTTTCTCGAGAATGTCTTCCCCCCGATTCCTTCCGAGCTCATCATGCCGCTGGCCGGGTTCAACGCTGCGCGCGGCGAGATGTCCCTGCTGCTCGTCATCGCGTGGGGCAGCGCCGGGTCCCTCGCTGGGGCCTACCTGTGGTACTGGATTGGCAGGCGCATCGGCTACGACCGCCTGTGTCGACTCGCGCAAAAACACGGCCGCTGGCTTTCCGTGTCCCCGGACGAGCTGGACAGCGCCAATGGCTGGTTCGACCGTCACGGCGGCAGTGCCGTTCTAATCGGGCGGATGATCCCCACGATCCGCACCTTCATCTCGGTTCCGGCCGGGGTGCGTCGCATGCACCGCGGCTGGTTTCTTGGCCTCAGTGCCCTTGGCACCGTCCTTTGGACGACGCTGCTGACCTTGGCGGGATACTGGCTCGAAGGTGGCTACGAGGCTGTGAGCGCGTGGCTTGATCCTGTGTCGACCGCCGTGGTCGTCGGGCTGGTGGCAATCTACGTCTGGCGAGTTGCGACCTACAACCGGCGCACCGAGAAACGGTCGGAAGCGGAGCGCAGTTAACCCTTCCATAACCAGGCTGAGGCAGGCTTCGGTCATGACACGAAGCCAGCATTTTTCCGATTCCCAAGCCGCGCTCTTTGCCCATGACGAAGCGCGCCCCCCGCCCGACCAGCGGGGCCAACCGTCTTATATCCGCGACCACCGGGCGCGGCTGCGCGAACGGTTCAGGATCGGCGGCGCAGAGGCCCTGCCCGATTACGAACTTCTGGAACTGGTACTGTTCCGCGCCATCCCGCGGCGTGATGTGAAGCCGCTTACGCGATTACTGCTTGAGACCTTCGGGGATTTCAACGCTGTGGTATCTGCCCCTCCGGCGCGGCTTGCCGCGGTGAATGGCGTCGGAGACGCGGTGGTGACCGAACTCAAGATCGTCGAGGCTGCGGCCCACCGGCTGGCACGCAGCCGGGTGTTGCAGAAGCAGGTGGTCAGTTCATGGGATGCGCTTCTGGACTACTGCCAGACCGCCATGGCCCATCGCGATACGGAACAGTTCCGCATTCTCTTCCTCGACCGCAAGAACGTGCTGATTGCCGATGAACCGCAGGCTCGCGGCACTGTCGATCATGTTCCGGTCTACCCGCGAGAGGTGGTCAAGCGTGCGCTCGAGCTGAACGCCAGCGCGGTGATCCTCGTGCACAATCACCCCTCCGGCGACCCCACCCCAAGCGCCGCCGACATCGAGATGACAAACCAGATCCAGCAGGCGGCCGACGTGCTTGGTATTACCCTGCACGATCACCTCGTGATCGGACGCTCGCGCGAGCTCAGCTTCCGCAGCGAAGGGCTGCTTTGAAGTTCACTGCAGCCAGACTTCGACCCGGCGGTTGACCTGCCGGCCCCAGACCGTGTCATCACAGGCCATGGGCATGGCCTCACCGAAGGCATCGGTGGCAAGATCGACCTGCGCAAGGTCCGCCGCCTCGGCAGCGGCAATCACCGCCTGCCGCACGGCCTCCGCCCGATCAGCCGCGATGTCGATATTGGCCGACGCCGGCCCCTGCCCGTCCGAGAACCCCACAAAGGTAAGGCTGCGCCCATCATATGCGCCTTCCTCCAGAGACCTCGCCAGCTGCAGGACGTTGGATCGGGACTGCGCGTCAAGCCGGGCCGACCCCGGCTCGAACCGGAACGTCGTGCTGAGCCGTCGCTTGGTCGCAAGCGTAGTGACCATGCGTTGCAGGGTCGCGAGGCCATCCTCTCCCTCGGCCATGCGAATGGCATTGGCCAGTCGGTCGCCCTGCTGGTTCAACACTTGCTCTTCTGGCGCTTGGTCGACAAATCCCGCGCGACGAATGACCACCTGCGCCGGCGCGCTTCGGGTATAGGCGAGGAACTCGCGGGCCAGCGCCGGCAGACGCCGGGCCGGCAGGTAGAGGAACATAGGTGCCGTGAGAGGGTAATCCTCGGTCTTGATATCTGCCCGCCGCCCCCGCAACTGAAAGCCGCAGCTCCCGCTGAGATAGAGCGGCTTGGCATGGCCCGTCTCGGAATAGCTGGCAAGGCCGATGCCGAACGGATCACCCTGCACCGCCTCGGCCAGCGCAGCGTTGCTGGCGTGGCGCACCACCCCGTCACGCAGGGACAGACCGGAGGGCCGCAGCAGCCGGTCCTCGATCCCCTGGGACAAGCCCGAGCCCTGGTCAGCCAGGTGCAGCCCGATCGGCGCATCCGGCCCCCCAAGCGCCGTCCAGTTGACAATCTGGCCCGACACCAGCTGTGCCAGCTGTGCCAAGGTGATGGATGACACAGGGTTGCCCGGTGCCACCACCGGCACGATGGCATCCAACGCCAGCACCCGGCTGCGGTTGGGGTGGTCAAGATCTCCAAGGCCTGCCGCCTGCGCCGCGTCGCGTTCTTCGGGTCGGATTTCGCGCAGGGCCATGACCACGTCGGCCTCGTCGGCCAGCAGGTCAGCAAAGCCCTCATTCGTACTGCTGACCTGGAACGCGAACTGCGCCACGACACGGCCCTGTTCGGGATCGGTCAGGGTGTAGCGGAAATCGGCCCCCTCAGCGGCGCTGCGTTCGGCCTCGAACCCGCTTCGCAGGGCGAAGCCTTCGACCAGGGCGGGCATCAGAACCTCACCGATGGTGGCAGAGCCGGAAACGCGTATTCGCGCCACGAAATTGGTCAGGGACGGACAGCCGACCCCTTCGCAGAGCACCCCCGAGGCGTCCACAGTCAGCTCTCCAAAGCGGGTTTCCACGCGGTAGAATTCACCGTCGAAACCCAGCATGGTTCCCACCAGTTCGATCCCGCCATCGCGCGAGCTGAGGGCCACATCCTGCGCGGATGCCCCCGAGATGGGTGCAAAAATAGAAAGTGCGGCGAGGACCGCCGCACGCAAGGTCTGCATTGTTACCTCGGTTGCCCCGATGGGGCGCCTGTCACTTCGCGGCGATCTTCAGGTCTTCGACGAGGTTTTTCAACACCAGAAAATCTCCGGCGCTGTCGCATCCGGGCATATCGAGTGTAAGATCCCGGGCCCGCAGGTCATCACCGGAAAGGCGCTCAAGGCTCTGGGCTTTCAGGTTGCCTGCACAGTTGGCGTCAGTCACTTCGGTCTCGACGGTCAGGGACACCGTTCCGTCACGCGTCGCGGCACCTGTGGGGAAGGTATAGATCTCGGCGATGAGCGGGTCCGACAGGCGTTCGTCCCCGAGCCGGATCATGAAGCCGCCCTTTCCACCGGACAGTCGCGCGATGGATCCTTGGTGTTCGGCCCAGATATGGGCCTCAGAGAAATAGGCCGCGCCGAATTCACGAGCATGAAGCTGCAGGCCGGTTTTCCCCTGCCATTGCAGCGCCACCCGGTCATAGAAGGCAAGCGCGGGAACGTCGACCACTGCAGTGGCACCATCGCCGGAATCGAAGGCAGCCACCACCAGAGCTCGCTCTGCCATCGCCGGGATCTGAACGGAAAGCTCGCCGTTCTCGTCCGTCAGGCCGCTGAACATGAGGCCATGGTGATGCAGCGTCACGCTTTCGTCGGCAAAGCAGGGCGCCTTCAGGGAGAACGCAATCATTGCGCCGGCTTCGCTGGTGGCCTCAGCGGTCACCCTGCAATCCGGGGCTGCAGACACGTCGGGCGGTGCGGTGGGCGCTTCGGTGGCTTCGGCGACGACCGGCGTCGCTGACGGGGCGGCAATGGTGACGGGGCCGCGCGGGGCCTTGGGCGTCACCCCACCCGAGGAGGTATCATTGATGTCGCGCACGACCATCGGCTCGCCAGCCTCGTAGACCAGGGTCTCCTTCGACCCCTGCTCCATGAAGTAACCGATCGCGAGCGCGGAACAGACTGTCGCCACCGCAAGTGGAAGGGTCTTGAACTGCGCCATTCTGGACTCCGCAATCGATCACTGTTCAGTGAACTAAAACGTGACAGCGAAAAGCGGCGCTCGTGCGGCGCAGTTGCGGAGTCATTCGGGCGGGCCGGCCTGTCAGGACATGCCCCACCTCTGCGCAACGTTTCGATGAAGGCTAGGTCCGGGTCGCCGCCGCTCTGGCCCGGTGCCCCCTCATATCCGCTCACCCTGGCATATTTCCCGGGCCTGCCCCCACTGCCCGGGGCCTATGACCCGCAGTGCCGCGTTGATCACCCGCATGCCGAATCGCGGCCTAGAGGTCTTGCCGAGAGGTCTCGGCATCGCCGCCCGGCTGACCTGCACATTCGCGGAAGATCCTTACCTGGCACGTCCTGCAGATCTCCGGATCAAGCTCAGGGATGATCTCGGCAATTGCGTCACGCTTGGACATGTGGACATGCTCACGGCCAAGCGCCTTGACCACGCGGAATCGTGCCAGCTTGTTCAACGCACGCAGGCTCCCGATCTTGAGATGCAGCGATCCGCCCAGGGCCTGACGCTTGCGGGCCTCTTCCACCAGAAGCTCGGCGGCGGGAAGGTCCATTTCACTGCTCGACGGTGTCATGAAGAGGATATGCTTCTGCGACGGTCGCTCGGTCCGGAACCGGTGGAAGTCCCGCCGTGTCGCCTCGACCGTGCCGAAATAAAGCGGCCCGTGCATGGCGGTAATCATAAGCTGTGGGCACTCGTCCAGATCGTAAAGCCGGGCGCTGCGCATGTGCCGGCTGGGCGCCTCGGGGTGCGGAGCGACGACGGCGATCACCGGCTGCGCGATACGCGCCAGGAACAGCAGGAGCGACAGGATCACCCCGGTATAGATGGCGAACTCGAGGCTGATGAACACGGTGCTGAAGAAGGTGGCCCCCGCGATCAGCGTCTCGACCCCAGAGGTGCTGCAGATATGCCGGATCTCGCGGAAATCGACCAGCCGCCAGGCCACCAGCAGGATCACCCCGGCAAGCCCGGCGATGGGCACGTACGAGAACAGCGGCGCCACCAGCAGAAGGATCACCACCAGCAGCAGCGCCGAGAAGATCGACGCAAGCGGCGTGCGCGCCCCGCTGTCGTAGTTCACTGCCGAGCGGGTGAAGGAGGCCGACACCGGGTAGGCTTGGAAGAAACTGCCCACGAGGTTGGCCGCACCCTGCCCGATGAACTCACGGTTGCCGTCAAGCATCTGGCCCGACTTGCCCGCCATGGCCCGGGCGATGGACACCGCCTCGAGAAGGCCCACGAACGCGACAGCGAACGATCCCGACACGATGTCGCGCAGCAGCCCCGGGCTGAGGTCCGGCATCGCCGCCACCGGCAGCACCGACTCGATTGCGCCCACCGTGGTCAGCTCTGCCCCCTTGAACGCAAGCCAGCGGCCCAGCAGCGTCGCCGCCAGCAACGCCACGAGGTAATGGGGCAGGCGCCGGTCGATGCGCTTTACCGCGATGCCGACGGCAATGGCAGTGACGCTGACGGCCACCGCGGCCAGGTCGGCACCGGGCACCCCCACTGCCAGCGCCCGCGCGAAGGCCATCGGATCGTCGGGTCGCGGCAGATCCAGGTTCAGCACGTGACGCAGCTGGCTGGTGGCGATCAGCAAAGCTGCCCCGGTCACGAAGCCGGTCATTACGGAATGCGACACAAAATCCACCAGTGTGCCCATGCGCATCAGCCCCAGCAGCAGCTGGAACAGACCCACGAGGAAGGCCATCGAGATGGCAGCAGCAATGAACTCGGGCGAGCCGGGCACAAAGCTTCCCGCCAATGCGCCGAAGACCAGCGCCGAAAGCGCCGTGGTCGCGCCAGTCACTGCATGCCAGCTTGACCCCAGCAGCGCGGCGATGATGGTGGGAATGATCGACGCGTAAAAACCATACTCGGGCGGCAGGCCCGCAATGGCGGCAAAGGCGATGCCCTGCGGCAGCACCAGCGAGGCGCCGGTCAGACCCGCCAGCAGGTCCGCCCGCAGGGTCTGCAGCGAAACCAACCGCACCCAGTCGGGACGCGAGAAGATCTCGCGCCGGGTCCGGATCAGGGCAGCCCTGATATGTGCGCCCGGGGTCAGCGCGTTCTCGCCAAGCTCGGCCCGGTGAGGGGACTCGATCTTGGATCCGGTGGCGTGCCAGTGCTCCATCAGGTGGGGTCCGTTAGCGTTCGGTCGCGCCCGTCGCGAGCTGCTCCGGGGCGGGCGGTGACAAGGATAGACTAGATGCAGAAGGCCCCGGCCATTTGGCCGGGGCCATGTCTATGCGCGGTGCGTCGGAGGCCACCGGCCAGCATGATGAGCAGCAATCACACATCCCGGCAGCACGCCTTGACCGGAGCGCCACAGCATCGCCTGTCTAGCAGTCCTGCCGAGGGCCATCGGGCCCAGGGCGCGGCCTGCGGACACAGGCGTGGCGGGCCGCGCCGGCCCGTCAGGCAAGCCGCCCGTGGCAGTGCTTGAACTTGCGGCCCGAACCGCATGGGCAGGGGTCGTTCCGGCTCGGGTTGCCCCAAGTCGCCGGGTCGCTTTCGTCGAAGCCGTCCACCAGCGGGGTGGTGGGTTCCGGGGGGATGCCCTCGGCGGCCTCCTGCACTTCGGCCTCGGTCTCGGGCGCGGGAGGCTGAGCCGCGCGGGCCCCTTCGGCCTGATCGCGCAGAGCCTGCTGCTGCTGCGACAGCTTCTGCATCATCGCCTGCTGCTCTTCGTCCGTCATGGGACGAATGCGCGACAGTTGTTCGGTCACCGTCTCGCGCAGCGATTCCAGCATGGTCTCGAACAACTGGAAGGCCTCGGTCTTGTACTCGTTCAGCGGATCGCGCTGCGCGTAGCCACGGAAGCCCACGACCGAACGCAGGTGCTCCAACGTCAGCAGGTGTTCGCGCCATTTCTGGTCGATGGTCTGCAGCAGGATCTGCTTTTCGATCTGGCGCATGGTATCGGCACCGAAGGCCTCGGCCTTCTCTGTCATCATCCTGTCGGACGTCTCTTCGAGCCGTTCACGGATGATCTCTGCGTCCGTGCCTTCCTCTTCGCCCCACTTGATGACCGGGACGTCGATGGACAGCTTCTGCAGCAGTGCCGCATAAAGCCCTTTGGTGTCCCACTGGTCGGCGTAGGTCTTCGGCGGGATGTAGGCATCGACCAGCTCGTCGATGACATCGTGGCGCATGTCCTCGGTGATCTCGGACACGTCCTCGGCTTCCATGATCTCGAGCCGCTGCGCAAAGATCACCTTGCGCTGGTCGTTCATCACGTCGTCGAACTTCAGAAGCTGCTTGCGGATGTCGAAATTGCGACCCTCGACCTTGGCCTGGGCGCGTTCCAGCGACTTGTTCACCCAAGGGTGCACGATCGCCTCGCCTTCCTTCATGCCAAGCCGCGACAGCATCTTGTCGAGCCGTTCAGACCCGAAGATCCGCATCAGGTCATCGTCGAGCGACAGGTAGAACGAGCTGCGGCCCGGGTCGCCCTGACGGCCCGAGCGGCCGCGCAGCTGGTTGTCGATGCGGCGGCTCTCGTGGCGTTCGGTGGCAAGCACGAACAGGCCGCCGGCCTCCTTGACCGCAGCCTCGGCCTTGTCGTGATCGGCCTCGATGCGGGCACGGATCTCGGCGGGGTCTGCGTCGGGCGCCTCGGCGATGGCGCTCATCACCTGGAATTCGAAGTTGCCGCCCAGCTTGATGTCGGTGCCGCGGCCCGCCATGTTCGTCGCGATGGTGATCGCGCCCAGCTTGCCGGCATCAGCGACGATCTGCGCCTCCTGCTCGTGCTGGCGCGCGTTCAGAACGTTGTGCGGCAGATTCTCCCTGGCGAGAAGCTGGCTCAGCATCTCGGATTTCTCGATCGAGGTGGTTCCGACGAGGACCGGCTGGCCCTTCTCGTGGGCCACCTTGATCTCTTCTGCGATGGCCTCGTATTTCTCGCGGGCGGTGCGGAAGACCTTGTCGTCGTCATCGACCCGCGCGATGGGCCGGTTGGTAGGCACTTCGACCACGCCAAGGCCATAGATCTCCATGAATTCCTCGGCCTCGGTGGCCGCGGTGCCGGTCATGCCGGACAGCTTGTCATAGAGACGGAAGTAATTCTGGAAGGTCACCTGGGCGAGGGTCACGTTCTCGGGCTGGATCTGGCAGCCTTCCTTGGCCTCGATGGCCTGGTGCAGACCATCGGAAAGGCGGCGGCCCGCCATCATGCGCCCGGTGAACTCGTCGATCAGAACCACCTGCCCGTCGCGGACGATGTAGTCCTTGTCGCGGGTGTAAAGCTTGTGCGCCCGAAGCGCCTGGTTGACGTGGTGCACCACGGTGGTGCTTTCCGGATCATAGAGGCTCTGCCCCTCTTCCAGAACGCCAGCGCTATGCAGCACCTCCTCAAGCGCCTCGTTGCCTTCCTCGGTGAAGGTGACGCTGCGTGCCTTCTCGTCGAGGGTGTAGGCCTCTTCTGGCAGCTGCGGCATCAGCTTGTCGATGGCGACGTAAAGGTCCGAACGGTCCTGGCTCGGGCCTGAAATGATCAGCGGCGTGCGCGCCTCGTCAACGAGGATACTGTCCACCTCGTCGACGATGGCGAAGTAATGGCCGCGTTGCATCATCTGCCCGAGGTCGGACTTCATGTTGTCGCGCAGGTAGTCGAAGCCCAGCTCGTTGTTGGTGGCATAGGTGATGTCGCAGGCATAGGCCTCGCGCTTCTCGTCCTCGGCCTGGTTGGGATAGACCACGCCGGTGGTGAGACCGAGCGCGGCGAAGACATTCGCCATCCATTCCGCGTCGCGGCGAGCGAGGTAGTCGTTCACCGTGACCACGTGCACGCCCTTGCCGGTCAGCGCGTTGAGATAGGCCGGGAAGGTTGCGACGAGGGTCTTGCCCTCACCGGTCTTCATCTCGGAAATATTGCCCTGGTGCAGGAAAATGCCGCCCATGAGCTGCACGTCGAAGGCACGCAGACCGATGGCCCGGCGGGCCCCCTCGCGGCAGTTGGCAAAGGCCTCCGGCAGCAGATTGTCGAGGTGTTCGCCACCCTCGATACGCTTCTTGAATTCTTCCGTCTTGGCGATCAGGCCGGCGTCGTCGAGTTTCTCGAACTCGGGCTCCAGCGCGTTGATCTTTTCAACGATGGTACGCGTGGCCTTGACCTTGCGATCGTTCGGCGTTCCGAAGACCTTCTTCGCGAGACTTCCGATACCCAGCATTCTGGCCTGCTTCCTGTCTGACAAAACCGTGTTCTTGCGGTGGCATCCGCTTGCCCGCCCGGAACGCAGCCCATATGACACGAGAGAACGACCGGCCTTGCAGAGCCATTGGGCCATGTAAGGCTGTGCTGTGGGAGTGTCAACGTTGCCCCCGGTGGCCATGCTCCTGCCGTGACCGACATACCAAGGACCCGAAAGGACCTGATCTCATGCGCAAGACCCTTACCACCCTGACCGCGGCGGCCTTCGCCATCGGCCTGGCGCTGCCCGCCTCCGCACAGGACGACATGGGGCTCGATACCGTGGTTGCGACCGTCGGCGACACGGACATCACCCTTGGCCACATGCTGTCGGTCCGCGCCACGCTTCCCGATCAATACCAGCAGCTTGGCGACGAAGTGCTGTGGACCGGCATCCTCGACCAGATCATCCAGCAGGAAGTTCTGGCACAGGATGACGCGGCCGAGGAAACCGCCCGCGTGACCCTGTCGCTCGACAACGAGCGCCGTTCGCTTCTGGCAGCCGAGGTGGTCAAGACGATAGCCGACGGCGCGGTGAGCGACGAGGCAGTACAGGCGGCCTATGACGAGCAATACGTCGACGCCGAGATGGGCCAGGAATTCAACGCCTCGCACATCCTCGTGGAAACCGAGGAAGAAGCCCAGGAGATCATCACAGAGCTCGATGGCGGCGCCGATTTCGCCGAAGTGGCGCGCGAGAAATCCACCGGGCCCTCCGGCCCCAACGGCGGCGAGCTTGGCTGGTTCGGTGCCGGCATGATGGTCGAGCCCTTCCAGGCGGCCGTCGACGAGATGGAAGTTGGCGAGGTATCCGAGCCGGTTCAGACCCAGTTCGGCTGGCATGTCATCAAACTCAATGAGACCCGCGTCCAGGAGGCTCCGGCCCTCGACGAGGTACGCGGCGAGATCGAGATGAAGCTGCAGCAGACCGCGGTGCAGAATTACATTGACGAAAAGATGTCCTCGGCTGACATCACTCGGAAGGACGCGTCCGAAGTCGATCCCACGGCGCTGTCGAACATGCAACTCCTGGAGGAATAATTGGCCAAGATCACGTCTGTCTCCCCGCTCGCACCCGCAGCCTTTCCCGACCTTCCGGTCATTGACGGGGTGCGATACGCCTCCGTCGCGGCAGGGGTGAGATACGCGGGACGCACGGACGTGATGCTGACCCTCCTGGCCCCCGGCAGCACCGTTGCCGGGGTCTTCACCCGCTCCAAGACCCGGTCCGCCTGCGTGCGCGATTGCCAGGCCAAGATCGGCGGCGATGGTGCCGAAGGCGCGGCGATCCTCGTGAACTCGGGCAACTCCAACGCCTTCACCGGCGCTGCGGGGGACGAGTCCGTCGCGGCGATCTGCGCCGCCACCGCCGAGGCCACCGGCCTGCCTGCTGCCCGCGTCTTCACCAGTTCCACCGGGGTGATCGGCGAGCGCCTCCCCCACGACCGCATCATCGCCAAGCTGGATGAGCTGAACGGTGCGCTCGATGCCGCCAAGGGCGAGGAAGCCGCCCGCGCCATCATGACCACCGACACCTTCCCCAAAGGCGCTTCGGCCACCGTGAACCTGCCCGGCGGCCCGGTGAAGATCGCGGGCTTTGCCAAGGGCTCAGGGATGATTGCGCCCGACATGGCGACGATGCTGGTCTACATCTTCACTGACGCGAAGGTCTCGCGCGCTGACCTGCAGCGCATGGTCTCGGAAATCAACGATCGCAGCTTCAACTGCATCACCGTCGACAGCGACACCTCGACCTCCGACAGCCTGCTGATGGGTGCCACCGGTGCCTCGGGCGTCTCGGTCACGTCCGCTGACGCCGCCTTTGCCGAAGCGCTTGAGGGGGTATTCCTCGACCTCGCCCACCAGGTGGTGAAGGACGGCGAAGGCGCGACCAAGTTTGTCACGGTCAACGTCACCGGCGCTGAATCCGACACCGACGCCCGCACCCATGCCATGGCCATCGCCAACTCGCCGCTGGTCAAGACCGCGATCGCCGGCGAGGACCCCAACTGGGGCCGCATCGTCATGGCCATCGGCAAATCCGGCGCCGCCGCCGAACGCGACATGCTGTCGATCAGCTTCGGCGACATCCTCGTCGCGGAAAAGGGCTGGGTCGCTCCCTCCTACAAGGAGGCCGACGGCGCGAGCGTGATGAAGCAGCCCGAGATCATCATAAACGTCGACATCGGCTTGGGTGGTGGCAAGGCTACCGTCTGGACCTGCGATCTCACCCACGGCTACATCAGCATCAACGCCGACTACCGGTCCTGACGCCCGCCCCTTCTTCTCTTTTCAAATATGCCGGGGAGCGCGAGGGGCTGGCCCCTCGCTCCGGCGTTGCCGCCAGGAGCTCCGCATGGCCCATATCGTCCTCGTTTCCGCCGTCGCCCTTATCGACACCGACGGCCGCGTCCTTCTGGCCCAGCGGCCCGAGGGGAAGTCTCTCGCAGGCCTCTGGGAATTCCCCGGTGGCAAGGTCGAAGCGGGCGAAAGCCCCGAACATGCCCTGATCCGCGAACTGCAAGAAGAGCTGGGCATAGACACTTGGGAAAGCTGCCTTGCGCCTCTGACCTTCGCCTCGCACGCCTACGATGATTTCCACCTGCTGATGCCGCTGTTTGCCTGCCGCAAGTGGCAGGGCACGCCTCAGCCGAAAGAAGGTCAGGCGCTGAAATGGGTCAGGCCGAACCAGCTGCGCGATTACCCCATGCCCCCCGCGGACCTGCCGCTGATCCCGATCCTGCGGGACTGGCTCTGAGATCCGGAAGTCCAGGAATTTCTGCGCTGCAGCAAGAATATTTTAAGAAATACTCACGATTGCACAACAATTAGTCGCAGTACCGATTATTTCTTGTGGAGATTTTAACGTTTTCCCGATATCCGTGAGTTTCTTGTATCTGATTGGGGAACACTGGAAATGCTGCGTACGATCGTTCTTGGCAGTTGCGTCTCCGTCCAGGGCATTCTTGAACAGAAGCTCCCGGATGGACGCATCGCTGTGCGGGTCGGCACCCAGGTCTTCACCGGCACACCGGTCGCAGCCTAAACCGCTCGCAACGCTCTCTTGAACATTACCACGAAAGCCCGACCCTAAACGGCCGGGCTTTTCGCTGTCCGGCCCCCAGACAAACCTCAGGCCCCTCCGCAAGCCAATGCCAAGGCGGCTTCGGGCCCGCAACGCGCTGCCTGACAGGCCTTTCGGGTTAACTGCAATGCAGTTGCTTCCATGCCAAGCTCAGCAGCGCGTAACCAAGTCGATGCTTGCCTCTACTATTTGCAGTGACATGCACCACGCTGGAGCTTCGTCAGGCTCTTACCTCCAAATTCCGCGCTCTTGTCCGGTCTTCCGGCAATGAAAAAGGGCGGCACCAGCAGGTACCGCCCCTTCAATTCTTTGGATCAGGCAACGATCAGAGCGACCGCTCAACCTCCTCGCGCTCGAAGATCTCGATGACGTCGCCCTGGCGAACATCCTCGTAGGCTTCGAAGGCCATGCCGCATTCCTGGCCGGACTGGACCTCGGGAACCTCGTCCTTGAAGCGCTTGAGCGTCTTCAGCGTGCCTTCGTGGATCACCACATTGTCGCGCAGCAGGCGGACACCTGCGGAACGACGCGCCACACCCTCGGTAACGAGACAGCCGGCAACCTTGCCAACGTTCGACACCTTAAAGACTTCGCGGATCTCGGCGTAACCGATGAAGTTCTCGCGGATCTCGTTGGACAGCAGGCCCGAGGCCGCTGCTTTTACGTCGTCCACGAGGTCGTAGATCACCGAGTAGTAGCGGATCTCCACACCCTTCTGGTTCGCGCTGTTGCGCGCAGGCGCGTTGGCACGGACGTTGAAGCCGATGACCGGGCAGCCCGACGCTTCGGCAAGACCGATGTCGGTCTCGGTGATGGCACCCACACCGTAGTGGATGACCCGCACGCGGACCTCGTCGTTGCCGACCTTCTCGAGCGCCTGAACGATCGCCTCAGCAGACCCCTGCACGTCGGCTTTCACAACCACCGGCAGTTCCGACACGTTCTTGTCGTCTTTGGCCTTCTTCATCAGCTGCTCAAGGGTGGTCGCGGCACCGGCGGCGGCGCGCTTCTCCTTGGCTGCGTGTTCACGGTACTCTGCGATCTCACGGGCCTGTGCCTCGGTGCTGGTGACGTTGAGAACGTCGCCCGCCTCCGGCGTGCCGTTGAGACCAAGCACCTCGACCGGAACCGACGGACCGGCTTCCTTCACGCGCTCGCCCTTGTCGTTGATGAGCGCACGGACCTTGCCGTACTGCTCGCCCACGACGAAGATGTCACCCTGCTTGAGCGTGCCGTTCTGAACGAGAACGGTCGCAACGGGGCCACGGCCCACATCCAGCTGCGCCTCGATCACGGCACCTTCGGCGGCGCGGTCGGGGTTGGCCTTCAGTTCGAGAACCTCGGCCTGCAGCGCGATAGCTTCGAGCAGTTCGTCAAGGCCCTGCCCGGTGTGGGCCGAGACTTCGACATCCTGCACGTCGCCCGACATGGCCTCGACGACCACTTCGTGCTGCAGCAGATCGGTGCGGACCTTGGTCGGGTTCGCCTCGTGCTTGTCGACCTTGTTGATAGCGACGATCATCGGCACACCCGCCGCCTTGGCGTGTGCAATGGCTTCGACCGTCTGCGGCATGACGGCGTCATCCGCCGCGACCACCAGCACCACGATGTCCGTCACCTGTGCACCACGGGAGCGCATGGAAGTGAAGGCGGCGTGGCCCGGGGTATCGAGGAAGGTCAGCACGTCGCCGCCCTTCGTCGTCACCTGGTAGGCGCCGATGTGCTGGGTGATGCCGCCGGCTTCGCCGGAGGTCACGTTGGCTTCGCGAATCTTGTCGAGCAGCGACGTCTTGCCGTGGTCGACGTGACCCATGATCGTGATGACCGGCGGGCGGCCCTGCAGATCTTCCGGCTTGTCGTCAACTGTCTTGATGACGTCTTCAACGTCCGCGTCGGAAACGCGGGTCACACGGTGGCCGAACTCTTCGATGATGAGTTCCGCGGTGTCAGCGTCGATCGACTGGTTCTGCGTCGCCATGATGCCGCTGTTCATCAGCGACTTGACCACGTCAGCCACGCGTTCCGCCATGCGGTTCGCCAGTTCCGCGACCGTGATGGCCTCGGGCAGCTGAACGTCGCGCACAATCTTCTCGCGCTGCTGGCTGCCGCCCATCGCCTTCTGACGCGCACGCTCCTGCTTGCGCTTCATCGCGGCCATGGACTTCTGACGGCCACCTTCACCACCAAGCGCCTGGTTCAGGGTCAGCTTGCCGGAGCGGCGGTTGCCATCATCGCGGCCACGGGCAGACCGGCCACGCTCTTCGCGCTCGCGGTCGGCCTTGCGTTGTGGGCTCGGGGCGGGCTTGGCGCCGGCAGGCGCCGCGCGGTCCGCGGCCGGTGCCGCCGCAGCAGCAGGTGCGGATGCCTCGGCCTTCTTGGCAACCTTCGCAGCCTCGGCGGCCTCGGCAGCCTTGCGCTCTTCTTCGGCCTTGGCCTTGAGACGCTCTTCGGCTTCGCGCTGCTCGCGCTCTTTCTGTTCCTTCTCGGCGCGCTGGCGTGCACGCTCTTCGGCGCGGGCCTTTTCCTCGGCCTCGCGCTTCGCGGCTTCACCAGCCTCGCGCGCCTTGGCAGCCTGAAGCGCCTTCAGGCGGCGCTCCATCTCGGCGTCGGTGATCCCCGCAGGGCGCTTGCCACTGCCGCCAACCGCACCGCTTTTGCCACCACCCGCTGCGGGCTTGGGCACCACGACGCGTTTGCGCTTGGTTTCCACCACGACGTTCTTCGTACGCCCGTGGCTGAAGCTCTGCTTCACAGAACCCGAACGGGGCCCTCCGCCACGTACACCCAAAGTCTTCTTGCCGTCGTTATCGCTCATTCAGCTCTCTCGTCCTTTCCGGCGGCCGCTGCCGCCCCCGGTGGCCCCTGCCACCGTTTTCGCGTCGGACGCACCGACACGCAGGCCCTTCAGTCGTCGGGCCTCCTCTACAACACGTTTGGTGAGTCCGCCAGCGCCAAGCGCGGCATGTATCACCTTTTCACGACCGAAGGCCAGCCCAAGTTCATCCGCAGTGAGCCAACCGATATAGGTCCCCCAGGGGGGAGTAGACAATTTGGACTTGCCGCGAGACGACCCGTCCTCGGCCTGGATCAGCACATCGGCGTCCTCACGCCCAAGCCAGTCCTTGACCTTTTCATAGCCCGCCACCGCGGCGCCGGACTTGCGTGCGAGGCTGATGAGTTCCACCACCCTGCGCGCCAACATCTGTTCCACGAGCACCGGAAGGTTTTCCGGTACGGTGACCGGAGCCTTCGCGGCCCGTTTGAAGAGGCCCTTCTTCTCGGCAGTCTCGAGCGCCTTCGTCTCCGAAGACACCCAGATGCCGCGCCCGGGCAGCTTGCCGGCGAGGTCAGGCACAACCTGCCCCTCCGGCCCCACCACGAAGCGGATCAGTCCGGACGCCGGTTCCGTTTCGCCCGTGGCGATACAGCGGCGTTCCGGGCCGTCCTCGCGGTTTTTCTGTGCGCCGCCCCGGCTCATGTTCAGGCCTGCTCCTCGTCGGTGTCTTCTTCGGCGTCGATCTCGAGATCGTCACCCTCTTCCTCGTCCGCCTCGAGCTCGGTCGGATCGACCCAGCCCAGCATGACGCGTGCGGTCATGATGAGGTTCTGAGCTTCGGCAAGATCGACATTGAACGTCTCGAGAAGGCCATCGTCCTTCACACGCTTGCCGTCCACGACGGTCCAGCCGCCGGCCAGTTCCCAGTCCGCGCAGGTCGCGAAGTCCTCGAGGGTCTTCACGCCGTCCTCGGCAAGTGCCTCTACCATTTGGGGAGTGAGGCCGTCGAAGTCAATGAGGCTGTCCTCTGCACCCAGTTCACGAGCGTGTTCCAGAGCCTTGCGGGCCTGTTCCTCGAGGTTCTCGCGGGCACGGGTCTGCAGTTCCTGCGCGGTGTCCTCGTCGACACCGTCAATGACCAGCAGCTCGTCCAGCTCGACGTAGGCCACTTCCTCGAGGTTGGTAAAGCCTTCGGACACCAGAAGCTGGGCGAAGAACTCGTCGAGATCCAGCGTGTCCATGAACAGCTTGGTGCGCTGCTCGAACTCGGCCTGACGGCGCTTCGATTCTTCCTCTTCGGTCATGATGTCGATGTCGAGGCCGGTCAGCTGCGACGCAAGGCGCACGTTCTGACCACGGCGGCCAATCGCCAGCGACAGCTGCTCGTCGGGCACAACGACCTCGATGCGCTCGGCGTCCTCGTCGAGCACCACCTTGCTCACCTCTGCGGGCTGCAGGGCGTTCACGAGGAAGGTCGGCATATCCTCGTTCCACGGGATGATGTCGATTTTCTCGCCCTGAAGCTCGTTCACGACGGCCTGAACGCGGCTGCCGCGCATACCGACGCAGGCACCGACGGGGTCGATGGAATTATCATAGGAGATGACGCCGATCTTGGCGCGCGAACCGGGATCACGGGCCACAGCCTTGATCTCGATGATGCCGTCGTAGATTTCCGGCACTTCCATCTTGAACAGCTCGGCCATGAATTCCGGCGCGGTGCGCGACAGGAAGATCTGCGGGCCGCGCACTTCGCGGCGCACATCCTTGATGTAGCAGCGGATGCGATCGCCGGGGCGATAGGCCTCGCGGCCGATCTTGTCATTGCGGCGCAGGATGCCCTCGCCACGGCCGATGTCGACGATGACGTTGCCGTATTCCTCGCGCTTGACGGTACCGTTGATGATGGTGCCGTTGCGGTCCTTGAATTCGTCGTACTGGCGATCACGCTCGGCTTCGCGGACCTTTTGCAGGATCACCTGCTTGGCCGACTGGGCCGCGATCCGGCCAAGATCCACAGGCGGAACTTCTTCTTCGTAGGTGTCGCCCACCTGCGGGTCGGCCATGTACTGCTTGGCCTGCTTCACGGTGAACTCGGCCTGGTAGTTTTCCAGAAGCTCGTCTTCGACCACGGTGCGCACCCGGGTAAAGGTCGCCCGGCCGGTCTTGCGGTCGATCTTAACGCGGATGTCCATCTCGGAGCCGTAGCGGCTCTTGGCGGCGCGGGCGAGCGACTCTTCCATAGCCTCGATCACGAGAGCCGGGTCGATCATCTTCTCGCGCGCGACGGCCTCGGCGGTCTGAAGCAGCTCGAGCTGGTTGGCAGAGGTGATTGCCATGGGGGTCTTACTCCTCGTCGGTGGCCGCGTCGTCGGCCTGAATTTCGTCGAAAGTCGATGCATCCGCGTCGTTGCCATCGCGCGCCTTGCGGGCTTTGAGCATCTCGCGCATGAGGTCGTCGGTCAGGATCAGCTTGGCATCGGCCAACCAGTCAAACTGCAGGCCGATGGTCTGCGTCTCGCCATCCTCTTCGATGTTGAGCAGCACTTCGCCGCCCTCGACACCGGCCAGGATGCCCTGCCAGCGCTTGCGCCCATCCACCAACTCTTCGGTCTGAATCTTGGCGTCATAGCCTTCGTAAGTCTCGAAATCCTTGAGCCGCGTCAGCGGACGGTCGACGCCGGGGCTGCCGACCTCGAGCACGTAGGTGTCGATGATCGGGTCTTCGACATCAAGTACGGCGGAAATGGCGGTCGAAATTTCGCCCAGCTCGTCGATCTCGACACCGCCCTCGGGGCGCTCGGCCATGATCTGAAGCGTGGCGGTCTTGCCGCTCATCAGGCGGAGGCGCACAAGCTCGAACCCCATGTCCTCGATGACGGGGGTGACGATCTCGGCGATGCGCTTGTCGATGGAGGTCTTGGCGATCAGGTCTGTCATGTCTCCGGGTCCGGTTGAGGTCCGATTACGGCACAAAAAAACGGGCGCGCGGCCCGTCGTATCTTTCCCGGTGGGCCCCGGAGAAGCTCCGAACGCGCCGCTATTGAGGGGGGATATACGCGCCGCACCGCGATTCCGCAAGGGGTAAGCGTGGGTCGCCGCATATCACCGGCCGCCGGGCTGGCGAAGCGGCCTCCGGACCTCCCGGTTTGTCCCTGCAAAGTCCGCAAGACCCTGCCCCTTTGGGCGCCAGGCAACCGGTCGCCAGCCTGAAGGCGGCCAAGCCAAAGCCTCGTCTCCGGTATGGCGATGTCGCGGCGACCTGCGGCGCTGGGTCCGGGCCGCCGCGCAGAATCTCAGAGGTAGCGTCCGCCCCGCTGCAGCACCTCGATCTCGTAACCGTCAGGGTCCTGCACGAAGAAGAACCGTGCGATGACTTCTCCGCCCGGGGCGAAATCCACCAGCTTGCGGGGGTTCAGGCCGGCCTCGGTGAAGCGCGCGTGCTCGGCGGCGACATCCTCGACCGACACGGCGAAATGGCCGTAGCCATTGCCCAGATCGTAAGGTTCGGACTGGTCCTTGTTCACCGTCAGCTCCAGCTCGAACTCCGACTCTGGGTTCGACAGGTAGACCAGCGTGAAGCTGTCGAAATCGAGCCGCTCCGCGACCTTGAGCCCGAAGGCGGTGTCGTAGAAGGCGACCGAGCGGTCCTCATCTAGGACGCGGATCATGCTGTGGATGGCTTTGGCCATGCTGGAGGCTCCTTTTCTTGCGGCGATCTGGCCGCTATAGGCAATTCAAACCCCGGATCGCACGAGGAGACAGACATGTCCAACGCACAGCTCGAAGCCGCCATCGAAGCCGCCTGGGAGGCGCGCGACACCATCACCCCCGCCACCACCGGCGAAACCCGCGAAGCTATCGAGGACACGCTCGACGCGCTCGACAGCGGGCAGCTGCGCGTGGCGGAGAAGACCGAGAGCGGCGACTGGCAGGTCAACCAGTGGGCCAAGAAGGCCGTGCTGCTGGGCTTCCGCATCAAGGACATGGAACTGCAGTCCGGTGGCCCGCAGGGCAGCGGCTGGTGGGACAAGGTCGACAGCAAGTTCGCAGGCTGGGATGACGCCGAGTGGAAAGAGGCCGGCTTCCGCGCCGTGCCGAACTGCGTCGTGCGCCGGTCGGCCTACATCGCGCCGGGCGTGGTGCTGATGCCGTCGTTCGTGAACCTCGGTGCCTACGTGGACACCGGCACCATGGTCGACACCTGGGCCACCGTCGGGTCCTGCGCACAGATCGGCAAGGGCGTGCACCTGTCAGGTGGCGTCGGCATCGGCGGCGTGCTGGAGCCCATGCAGGCCGGCCCGACCATCATCGAGGACAACTGCTTCATCGGCGCCCGCTCCGAGGTGGTCGAGGGCGTCATCGTCCGCGAAGGCTCGGTGCTGGGCATGGGTGTCTACATCGGCCAGTCCACGAAGATCGTCGACCGCGAGACCGGCGAAGTCATGTACGGCGAGGTGCCGCCCTACTCGGTGGTCGTGTCGGGCACCATGCCGTCGAAGAACGGCGTGCACCTCTACTGCGCCGTCATCGTGAAACGCGTCGACGAGCGCACCCGCTCCAAGACCGGCATCAACGAGCTGCTTCGCGACTGATCCGCGACGCAGACTATTGTGGAAGGCCGGGGCACCTGCTCCGGCCTTTCGCGTGGCGGGCCGTAAAATTACAGGGGCGCGGAACCAATCCAAACCTTCGGATGTTGTTAACTCAGACGCCGGGCGTGCCCCGGCACCATATATTCAAGGGGTTTTACAATGACCGGACTCGGTTGGCTTGCAGCCATCATCGTCGGCGGGATCGCCGGCTGGCTCGCGGAACAGTTCATGAAGTCGAACATGGGCATCATCATGAACATCATTCTCGGCATCGTGGGCGCGATCCTGCTGAACGCCATCCTGATGTTTGTTGTCGGCAGCACGCTGGGTGGCTGGATTGGTCAGCTGATCATCGGCTTCATCGGTGCCTGCATTCTGATCGCCATTGCGCGGGCCTTCCGCCGGAGCGCCTGACACATTGGCCATGAGGCCTTGGGCCGTGCACCACCCGGTGCGCGGCCTTTTTCATGTCACCCACTCCCCCGACGCAGCTGACCAAGACGCCGGAGCCCCATGTTCGCCGATCTATCGCTCACGATCCTTCTGCTGATCTTTGCCATCGCCGGGGCCGCCGTTGTCGCCGCCTCGATCCGGGCCACCCATCTGGCCGACCTCATCGCCGACCGCACCTCTCTGGGCGAAGCGCTGGCGGGGGGCATCCTGCTGGGCGGGGCCACCTCGCTGTCGGGGGTGGTGGTGTCGATCACCGCCGCCTATGGCGGTGACGCGAGCTTTGCGGTGTCCAACGCGGTCGGGGGGATCGCGGCGCAGACCTTGTTCCTTGCCGTGGCGGACCTGCTGCACAAGCGCGCCAACCTCGAACATGCCGCCGCCGAGCCTGCGAACCTGTTCCAAGCGGTGATGCTGATGATCCTGCTGAGCCTTCCCGTCGCCGCGATGGCCGGGCCGGACATCGCCTATTTCGGGGTGCACCCCGTGTCGCTGGTGATGTTCCTAGGCTACCTGTGGGGCGTGCGGCTGTCGGCCATCGTCAGCGAACGACCCATGTGGCAACCGGTTCAGACCCGCGACACGCGGAAAGACGAGCCCGAGGAAGACCACGACCCAAACGCCCCGGTCCTGAGACCCGCGCTGATCTTTGCCGCTCTGGTGGCCCTCATGGGCTGTGCGGGCTGGATCATCAGCCAGGTCGCAGGCGAATTCATCACCCGCTACGGGCTGTCATCGAGCCTTGTCGGCGCGCTCATCACCGCGACGATTACTTCGCTGCCCGAGCTGGTGACCACGCTGGTCGCAGTGCGAAAGGGATCGTTGCAGCTGGCCGTGGGCGGCATCATCGGCGGCAACACCTTCGACACGCTGTTCCTCGTGTTCTCGGACGTAGCCTACCGCGATGGCAGCATCTATCAGGCAGCGGGGCAGACCGACCTCTATTGGCTGGCGACGGGCATGCTGATGACCGCCGTCCTGCTGGGCGGGCTGGTGCTGCGCCAGCGCGAGGGGCCGGCGCGCATCGGTATCGAAAGCGTTCTGCTGATGGTGATCTACGGCTGCGCCGTGGCGGTCGAGCTCTTCGGTTCCATGGGCTGAGCCCGCCCCAGGCATTCCCCACTGTGTGCCGCTGGAATAGTTCAGCATGCGCCGCTGGCGCAATTCAGTATGCGCCCCAAGCGAAACGCAGTGTCCGCTTGACAGGGGCGCGGCGCTGCCGCATCCCCCCGCGCAGTCAAGCCGGAGTCCGTCATGAACAAGCCCAAGAAACCCTCGCGCCAGCAGGTCTACACGCTTCTGGTGGACGTGGGCCGCAAGTCCGGTGACGGGCTACCCGACAAGGCTACCGGCGCCGCGCTGATGTGCTATGCCTCCGGTGTCGACGAGGCCGAAGCGGTGCGCGAGACCGTCGCGATCCTCAAGCAGGCCGATGTCGCCCCGCTGGACGTGACGGGCTACGGCACCCTCGAGGAACGGCTCGAACAGGGCCACGACATCGACGAGGACGAGCGCGCCCTTATGGAGCGCGCGCTCGAAGAGAACTCGGTCATCGTCGCGCAGGTCACGCCCTTCTACGACGAGGACTAAGGGCACCACCCACCCCGCGGCCCCTGAGAGGGCAGATCTGCGGTTGGTCCATCCGCCAGGACATCCATCCACTTGGGAAGTCATGCGCTTGGGAAAAGGGCTTGGGCCGTGCATGCCGCTACAAGTCCCATCGTCTCCAAGCATCGGCATCTGGTCATGACAAGGGGCATCGCGGCGTCGATCAACCCACACCATTTTGCTGCCCGAACAGGGGCACGCCCGTGGAAACCGGACCATCGTTCTCCACGCCCGTCATGCTACAGGTTTGCCCTTTGTCCGCCGCTGCGCTAGCCCGGAGGGCACGCAAACGCAGGAGCCATGACATGACCGACCCCGTCGACCTTACCGCCCGGCTTATCCGCTGCCCCTCGGTCACACCCGCCGAAGGCGGTGCGCTGGTGCTGTTGCAGGAGTTGCTGACCGAGGCCGGCTTCACCTGCTACCGGGTCGACAGGAACGGAACGTCGAACCTTTATGCCCGGTGGGGCGACAAGGGCCACCCCCGCACCTTCGGCTTCAACGGCCACACCGACGTTGTGCCAGTGGGCGACGAGGCGGCCTGGACCGCCGATCCCTTCGGGGCCGAGATCCGGGACGGCGTGATGTACGGGCGCGGGGCCACGGACATGAAATCCGGCGTCGCCGCCTTTGCCGCCGCCGCCGTGGATTTCGTCAGGGACACGCCCCCCGACGGTGCCATCGTGCTGGCCATCACCGGTGATGAAGAGGGGGACGCCACTGACGGCACCATCGCCCTGCTCGACTGGATGGACGCCGAGGCCGAGGCGATGACGGTCTGCCTCGTGGGCGAGCCGACCTGCCCGTCGCAGATGGGTGAAATGATGAAGATCGGGCGGCGCGGGTCCCTGTCCGCGTGGTTCACCGTGACCGGGCGGCAGGGCCATTCCGCCTACCCGCACCGGGCGCTCAACCCCATGCCCGCCATGGCGCGGCTGATGGATCGGCTGGCGTCCCATACGCTTGATGAGGGTACGGACCATTTCGACGCCTCGACGCTTGCGGTGGTGACCATCGACACCGGCAACCCGGCCACCAACGTGATCCCGGCGCAGACCCGCGCCACGGTCAACATCCGCTTCAACGACCTGCACAGCGGCGCATCCCTGTCGGACTGGCTGCGCGAGGAGGCCGCCGCCGTGGATACCGCCTTCGGCACCACCACTGAAATCCGCATCAAGGTGTCGGGCGAAAGCTTCCTTACCCCGCCGGGGGCGCTGTCGGACATCATCGGCCGCGCCGTCGAGGCCGAAACCGGCGTGGTGCCAGAGCTGTCGACCTCGGGCGGCACCTCGGATGCGCGCTTCGTCAAGACCCACTGCCCGGTGGTGGAATTCGGCCTCGTGGGCAAGACCATGCACCAGGTGGACGAATGCGTGCCGGTGGAGCAGATCGACCAGCTGAAAGCGATCTACACCCGCATCCTGCGCGACTGGTTCGCGGACTGACCAGCGCAGACTGGCCCCATCGGGCCGACAGCCTGCGAGTGATGGCGGAAGGCCGGGCGGAACTCGGCCCGGCCTTCCGCCGTTCCCTTCCAGACCCCGATTGACCGGGCGGAAAGGGACCCCATGACAGACCTTACCTGCGACGTCGCCATCATCGGCGCCGGAACCGCCGGGCTCGCCGCCGAGCGCAGCGCCCGCAAGAATGGCGCGACCACCCTTCTCATCGACCCGGAATTCATCGGCACCACCTGCGCCACCGTGGGCTGCATGCCCTCGAAGCTGCTGATCGCCGCCGCCCACCGCGCCCATGATGCCCGCGGCACCGACACTTTCGGAGTGCACACTGGCGAGGTCACGGTGAACGGCCCCGAGGTCATGACCCGCCTGCGCCGCCTGCGCGACGACTTCGCCGGGGCCACCCGTGATAGCATCATGGACCTGCCGGACGAGATACGCATCCAGTCCCGCGCCCATTTCACTGGCCCCACCACGCTGGAACTCGAAGACGGGCGCAGTGTCAGCGCGAAAGCGGTGATCATCGCCACCGGCTCTTCCCCCATGGTACCCCCGCCCTACCGCGATCTGGGTGACCGGCTGCTGACCAACGACACGCTGTTCGAGCTGCCCGACCTGCCCCGCCGACTTGCAGTGATTGGCGGCGGGATCATCGGGATGGAGCTGGCGCAGGCCATGGCACGGCTCGGGGTGAAGGTGACACTTTTCGATCAGTCTGACAGCCTTGGCGGCACCCGGGACGAGGACATACACGATGCGCTGTACGACGCGCTGAGCCACGAGATGACCCTGCGCCTCGGCACAGACCCGCAGCCCACCGCCCTCGAGGTTGGTCTGCGCATCGACTGGGAGGGCGGATCGGAAGAGTTCGACAAGGTGCTCGTCGCCACCGGTCGGCCGCCGAACATCAAGGGGCTGGGGCTCGATGCCACTGGCCTCGATCTGGATGACAAGGGCATGCCGCAGGTCTGCCCTGCCACGCTGCAATGCGGTGATCTGCCGATCTTCATGGTGGGCGACGCCGATGCCGACCGCCCCCTCCTGCATGAGGCAAGCGACGAAGGTGCCATCGCCGGGCGCAATGCGGTGAGCTTCCCCGCCCCCGTGCCCGGCACCCGCAAGGTTCCGCTGGCGGTGACCTTCACCGACCCGCCGCTGGTCACCGTGGGCCAACCTGCGGACGAGGGCGCCGTCACCGGCACCGCCGACTACACCGATCAGGGCCGCGCGAAGGTCGAGGATCGGGCCACCGGGCTGGCGCGGCTACACGCCGACCGTGAAGGACGGCTCATTGGCGCCGACCTCTTCTGCCCCGGCGCGGACCACATGGCCCACCTGCTGGCGCTTGCCATCACCCAGGGCATGACCGCCGGAGACATGCTCGACCTGCCGATCTACCATCCCACTCTGGAAGAGGGGCTCAAGACCGCACTGCGCGAGATTTGCGGGGCAATTCCGCTGCAACACCCCGGAGACCGCGATTGCGGATCGCCATCGGGCGCCTGACCCCGTATCCGCACTGGCGAAGCGGGCGCGCCCGTGGCACACCTGCGCCTCAAGGACTAGGCGAAGAAGGACGCGACACATGACCCAGTTCGGCAAGGGCTGCCACCTGCACCTGATCGACGGATCGGCCTTCATCTTCCGCGCCTACCACGCGCTGCCGCCGCTGACGCGGAAATCCGACGGCATGCCCATCGGGGCGGTCTCGGGCTTCTGCAACATGCTGCAGAAATATGTCGAGGACAACGCAGGCCCCGATGCGCCGACCCACGTGGCGGTGATTTTCGACAAGGGCTCGCACACCTTCCGCAACGATCTTTACGACCAGTACAAGGCCAACCGCGAGGCCATGCCCGAGGATCTGCGCCCGCAGATCCCGCTGACCCGCGAGGCGACCATCGCCTTCAACATCGCCTGCAAGGAAACCGAAGGCTATGAGGCCGACGACATCATCGCCACCCTCGCCTGCCAGGCCCGCGAGGCCGGCGGGCGTGTGACGATCATCAGCTCGGACAAGGACCTCATGCAGCTGGTGGGCGACGGGGTCGAGATGTTCGACGCCATGAAGAACCGCCGCATCGACCGCGAGGGCGTGATGGAGAAGTTCGGCGTCGCCCCTGACCGGGTAGTGGACGTGCAGGCGCTTGCGGGAGATTCGGTCGACAACGTGCCCGGCGCGCCCGGCATCGGCATCAAAACCGCCGCCCTGCTCATCAACGAATACGGCTCGCTCGAAGAGCTGCTCGACCGCGCCGAGGAGATCAAGCAGCCCAAGCGCCGCCAGACCCTCATCGACAAGCGCGAACAGATCGAGCTGTCGAAAAAGCTGGTCCAGCTCGATTGCAATACGCCGCTGGACTACACGCTCGACGATCTCGAGGTGCGCGAGCCGGATCCGGACACCATCCTTGGCTTCCTGTCCAAGATGGAATTCCGCAGCCTGACCAAACGCATCGCTGACAGCCTTGGCGCAGACGCGCCGGTCATTGCGGAAACCGCGCCGCAGGCCGCCCCCGAAGCCGCAGCCGCGCCCGAATTCCCCGCCATCGACCCCGAAAGTTACACTTGGGTTAAAACCGCCGAGGACCTCGCCCCCTTCATCGCCGAAGCGCACGAGCGCGGCTGGGTTGCCGTGGACACCGAAACCACCGGCCTCAACGAGATGGCCTGCGATCTGGTAGGTGTTTCGCTTTGCACCACGGCGGGCAAGGCCTGCTACATCCCGCTGGCCCATCGCAGCGCCGCCACGGATGACCTTTTCGGGTCGGACGATCTGGCCGAGGGGCAGATCCCCATGCAGGAGGCGCTGGATCTGCTGAAGCCTCTGCTCGAGGATCCGGCGGTGATGAAGATCGGTCAGAACATGAAGTATGACCTGAAGGTGCTGGCCCGCTACGGCATCAATATCGCGCCCTTCGATGACACCATGCTGATGTCCTACGCCATGCATGGCGGTTTGCACGGGCATGGCATGGACACGCTGTCCGAACGGTATCTGTCGCACGAGCCGATCCCGATCAAGTCGCTGCTGGGGTCGGGCAAGAGCATGATCACCTTCGACCGCGTGCCCGTCGCGGATGCGGTGAAATACGCCGCCGAGGATGCGGACATCACCCTGCGCCTATGGCAGATCTTCAAGCCGCAGCTCAGCCCCAAGAAGGTCACGCGGGTCTACGAAGGGCTCGAACGTCCGCTGGTGCCGGTGCTGGCGCAGATGGAGATGGCGGGGGTCGAGGTTGACCGCGCCACGCTGTCGCGCATGTCCAGCGCCTTTGCCCAGAAGATGGCCGCGCTCGAGGCGGAAATCCACGAGCTTGCGGGCGAGACGTTCAACGTGGGCTCGCCCAAGCAGCTGGGCGAGATCCTCTTCGACAAGATGTCCCTGCCCGGCGGCAAGAAGGGCAAGACCGGGGCCTATGCCACCGGGGCCGACGTGCTCGAGGATCTGGCGACGGAACACGACCTGCCGGGCCGCGTTCTGGACTGGCGGCAGCTGTCCAAGCTCAAAAGCACCTACACCGACGCCCTGCAGGAACATATCAACAAGGACACCGGGAGGGTCCACACCTCCTACGTCATATCCGGCGCGGTGACCGGGCGGCTGTCGTCCACCGACCCCAACCTGCAGAACATCCCGATCCGTTCCGAAGAAGGCCGCCGCATCCGCGAAGCCTTTGTCGCGCCCGAGGGTAAGACGCTGGTAGCGCTCGATTATTCCCAGATCGAATTGCGCATCCTTGCGCATATGGCGGACATCGGATCGCTCAAGCAGGCATTCCGTGACGGGCAGGACATCCACGCCATGACCGCCTCCGAGATGTTCAATGTGCCCATGGAGGACATGACCCCCGAGATCCGCAGGCAGGCCAAGGCGATTAACTTTGGTGTAATCTACGGCATTTCCGGCTTTGGCCTTGCGCGCAACCTGCGCATTCCGCGCGGCGAGGCGCAAGGATTCATCGACCGCTACTTCGAGCGCTTCCCCGGCATTCGCGATTACATGGACGACACCGTGGCCTTCGCCAAGGAACACCTGCGGGTGGAAACGCTGTTTGGCCGCGTCATCAACACACCCGAGATTGCCGCCAAGGGCCCCCGCGCGGGCTTTGCCAAGCGCGCCGCGATCAACGCGCCGATCCAAGGCACCGCTGCCGACATCATCCGCCGCGCCATGGTGCGCATGCCCGACGCCATCGACGGGCTGCCCGCGAAGATGCTGCTTCAGGTGCACGACGAACTGCTGTTCGAAGTGGAGACCGGCGCCGAGGACGACCTGATCAAGGCCGCTAAATCTGTGATGGAAGGCGCCGCAGAGCCGGTGGTGAAGCTCGATGTGCCTCTGGTGGTGGATGCAGGAATGGGCCGCAACTGGGCCGAAGCGCACTGACGCCCGGCACACCGGCATCAGGTCGGCCAGCTTGGATGGGGCAAGGTTGGAAGGGCCGGTTCGGCAGGCCCGTCGCCGCAGGCCGAAGGGCCGGGACGGCCAGTGTGCAGACCCATCAGAAAAGGCCGGGGCGGCAGCCCGCCCCGGCGCATCGGATCAGTCGATCAGGCCTTCGCGGCGGAACAGCGCGCGGATGTCGGCTTCGGGGCGCGGGCCCATGTGGCCGATGACCTCGGACGCGGCAACGGTGCCCATGCGGCCCGCGGTTGCCATGTCCGCGCCTGTCGCGAGGCCATAGAGGAACCCGGCGGCGAACTGATCGCCCGCGCCGGTGGCATCAACCGGCACTACCTTGGTCACCGGCACGTCCGTCCGCTCTCCGTTGTGAATGATCGTGACGCCATCGCCCGAGCGGGTGCAGACCACCAGCGGGCACAGCTCGGCCACGCGGGCCAGATCGGCCTCAAGCGAATCGTCCTGATAAAGCGACCGGATCTCGGCTTCGTTGCCGATGACGTAGTCCATTTCATTGGCGATGAGCTTGAGGAAATCGTCCCGGTGCCGTTCCACGCAGAACGGGTCGGAAATGGCGATCCCGGCCATGCCACCTGCCGCGCGGCAGGTGCGGGCCATGCGGGTGAAAGCCTCTTTCCCTTTGGGCTTGTCGAAGAGATAGCCTTCGAGGAAGACGATCTCGGCCTGCGCGCCCACCTCGTCCGAGACGTCCTCGGGGCCAAGCTCGGCAGAGATGCCGAGGTAGGTGTTCATCGACCGCTCACCATCGGGGGACACGAAGATCATGCAGCGCGAGCTGGGCAGCTCGCCGCCTTCCACCGGCGGGTTGACGAAATCGGTGCCGTCCTTCTCCATTGCCTCGGCGTAAAAGCGCCCCAGCGCGTCGTCGCGCACCCGGCCCACGAAGCCGGTGCGCAGCCCCAGCGCGCCAATCCCGGCGATGGTGTTGGCGACGGACCCGCCCGGCGCCTGCACCCGGCCTTCCATGGCGCCATACAGCTGTTCAGCACGCTCGCGTTCGACCAGCTGCATGATCCCCTTCTCGATCCCCATGTGATCGAGGAAGGTATCGTCCGAGCGGGTCAGCACGTCGACGATGGCGTTGCCGATGCCGACAACCTGGTATTTCTTGGTGGAGGTCATAAGGTCTTTTCCTCGAACTGGCAGAGGTCGCGGATCAGGCAGGCCCCGCATTTGGGCTTGCGCGCGACACAGGTGTAGCGCCCGTGAAGGATCAGCCAGTGGTGCGCATGCTGCTGGAAATCCACGGGGATGTTGTCTTCGATGGCGCGCTCGGTGGCGACCACGTCCTTGCCGGGGCAGATCCCCGACCGGTTGCCGACACGGAAGATATGGGTGTCCACCGCCTGCGCCGGGTAATGCCACCACATGTTCAATACAACGTTGGCCGTCTTGCGCCCCACACCGGGCAGCGACTCGAGCGCGGCGCGGGAACAGGGCACCTCGCCTCCGTAGTCCTCGTGCAGGATGCGGGACAGCTTGATGACGTTCTTGGCCTTGTTGCGGTAAAGGCCGATGGTCTTGATATGATCGGTCACACCCTCTTCGCCCAAGGCCAGCATCTTCTCGGGGGTGTCGGCGATTTCGAAGAGTTTTGCGGTGGCCTTGTTGACCCCGGCATCCGTCGCCTGCGCCGAAAGCGCCACTGCCACCACGAGGGTAAAGGCGTTGACGTGGTGAAGCTCGCCCTTGGGTTCGGGCTCGGCCTCGTGAAAGCGCGTGAAGATCTCGCGCAGGGTGTGATAATCAAGCTGCTTTGCCATGCCCACCCTGATGCCCGAGCGGCGCGGGATGCGCAATATTCGGGTCGCATCCGGCCCACGTTTGCCGCCTAATGGGGTATCGGGGCCGGAGACGAGACCATGAACCAGATGCAAAAGACCTCAGGCTACCATTACGAGGTGATGCGCCGCGCCATCGAACTGGTGGACGAACGCGGCCCCGCCTGCACGCTCGACGAGCTCGCCGGCGGCATGGGCATGAGCCCGGCGCATTTCCAGCGCCTGTTCTCGACCTGGGCCGGGGTGTCGCCGAAGCGCCTGCAACAGTACCTTGCCCTCGGCCACGCCAAGGCCCTGCTGGAAGATCGGCACAGCACCCTTGATACCGCGCTGGCGGCGGGGCTGTCCGGGGGCGGGCGGCTGCACGACCTGTTCCTGCGCTGGGAGGCCATGAGCCCCGGCGATTTTGCGAAGGGCGGTGACGGGCTGATGATCCGCTGGGGCCGTTTCGACAGCCCCTTTGGCCCTGCCATCATCATGGGCACCGAACGGGGCATCTGCGGCATCGCCTTCACTGCCGAAGCAGGTGAGGAGGCTGCAATGGCCGACCTCTGCGCCCGCTGGCCCGGCGCGCGCTATGTCGAAGAACCCGCGCCGCTTGCCCCCTGGGCCGATGCCGCCTTCGGGCGCAGCGATGCCGAGGTACCACTGTTCGTCATTGGCGCCCCCTTCCAGATCAAGGTGTGGGAGGCGCTGATGTCGATCCCCTCGGGGCATGTGACCACCTATTCCGACATTGCCGCCGCCATCGGCAGCCCGAAGGCGGTGCGGGCGGTCGGCACGGCGGTGGGGCGCAACCCGATCTCACTGCTGATTCCCTGCCATAGGGCGCTGCGCAAATCGGGCGGCCTTGGAGGGTATCACTGGGGACTGCCGGTGAAGCGCGCCATCCTCGCGTGGGAAAGCGCGCGGCTCGAGGCCTGAAACGCTGAGTTACATTTTGGGCGGAAGGCTGCCGACCGCACACGGAATGTTCGGTTGGCGAAAGCAAACGGCGCGCTATAACGTCGCCAGAGCCCTTTGAAACGGGACGAGTGACAGATGAGGCACAAGATGATCCGGGTCAAAACCCCCCTTATGGTTTCCCTCGCGGCCGCGATGGCGCTCAGCGCCTGTGCCGAGAACCAGATGTTCAACGAGAACAACCCCAACAACAACACCAACCGCGGTATCGCCATCGGCGCGCTGGGTGGTGCTATCGCCGGTCGCGCGATCGGCGGCAACAACGATGACCGCGTCAAGAACGCCGCCGCGGGCGCCCTTGCCGGTGCCGTCGCGGGTGGCCTGATCGGCAACCAGCTCGACAAGCAGGAAGCGGCGCTCCGCCAGCAGCTTGGCAACAACGTGTCGATCAACAACACCGGTGATCGCCTCGTCGTGACCATGCCGCAGGACATCCTGTTCGCGACCGACAGCGCCACCCTGCGCGGCGACCTGACCGCCGATATCCGCACTGTCGGCCGGTCGCTTCTCGATTACCCGAACACCACCGTTCAGGTGGTGGGCCACACCGACAGTGACGGCGCAGCCGCCTATAACCAAAGCCTGTCGCAGCGCCGCGCCCAGGCCGTGGCCAGCGTGCTGATGTCCGAAGGCGTGCCGTCTTACCGCGTGCAATCCATCGGCCGCGGCGAAGACCAGCCGATCGCCTCCAACCTCACCGCCGAGGGCAAGCAGCGCAACCGCCGCGTGGAAATCGTGATCCTGCCCAACGCTTCCTGATCCCATCAGGGCCGACGAAGCGAGGCGCGCTGCGGAGAACCCGCGGCGCGCCTTTTTCATGGGCTCTGCCCTGCCGCCTAGGCGCAGAAGAAGAAAGGCCCCCTCGAATGAGGAGGCCTTTCGTGAGCTTCTTGAGAGAGAGAGAAGCGTCAGCAGCCAGTGCCTTTGATGACGACCTTGACCGTCTTCAAAAGTATTTTCATATCCGCCTTAAGAGACAGTTGACGCAGATAGTCGGTGTCGAAGCCGGCACGCTCGGCGAAGCTGGATTCGTTGCGGACCGAGGTCTGCCAGAAGCCGGTGATGCCGGGACGCAGGGCGTAATAGGCAGTCCCCGGGTAGATGTCCTGCTGCTCCACCATCATGGGGCGCGGCCCCACGAGGCTCATGTCGCCGCGCAGCACGTTCCAGAGCTGCGGCAGTTCGTCGAGCGAGGTCTTGCGGATGATGCGGCCGATCCGAGTGATGCGCGGATCGTGGCGCAGTTTCTGGGTGCGGGTCCATTCCTCCCGGGCTTCGGGATTGGCGGCGAGGTAGGCGTCGAGCCGGCTGTCCGCATCCTTTACCATCGAGCGCAGCTTCCACATGTGAAACACGCGGCCATTCCGGCCCACGCGTTTCTGCAGGTAGATCGGCGAATGTCCGTCACAGGCGATGAGGGCGGCAAGGACAAGAGTGACGAGCATCACCGGCAGCACGCCGATCGCGATCAGTGCGATGTCAAGACCACGCTTGGCGACATTACGATAGAACGCAGAGCGGGGCGTCGAGAAAAGCGCGGTGTCGATCAGCGTTTCAAGCTGGGCCGTCGGCAGCGGCTGGCGGATCTGCAGTGTCACAATAACCTCCCGGAGGCGTGCGTTACCGGAAGCTTTGGGTTGGTCTGAATGACGGCTGCATATCGGCAAGACCTATCCGTGAGGTCGGACAGAGTCCGACCAGAGGGGGGGGCCATCCCGGCATGCCGGGGCAGATGATGCAAATGTCAGATCCGAGCGGATCGCAGCAGACTTTACCCTGTTCTCCCGAATGGGCAGCACCAACCCCCAGTGCCGTAGTTTGTCGAGAATGTGTCCATCCTTCGACTTTTAGAGATATGGCGTCCAACCCGTGGCACGTCAACAAGTGGTTTATATGCACACCAATAGGTTGTTCACCCCGTCTGATGACAGGCGAGCGTATGCCGCTTGGATGGGCCGGCGCGCGGGCGGTATCGTCAGACCAGTCGAGAGCATGAACCGGGATTCATGTCACACGGAGACCTCGGACGCCTCAAATTAGATCATCAACAATGCGCCACTAACTCGCCTTAAAGTGGCATTAATATTGGAAACAATTCGCGATAATCCGGGCCACTTTCCATTTCATATTGCGAATATTGATTTTTTGGCTCGACTGAGACAACGAAGACGTCATGAACTCATTATAAACCAGAAACAGTGCTGAGGCCCGAGCCAGGCCGACCGTGACAAAACGACGCCCGAGCCACGCCTGCCTCGACCAAACGCCGGCGGATCGACGCAGCTACTCGCTCCGCAAAAAGCACACCCTTAGCGTGCACGCCGGACATCACGAAATGTTACATTCTGTCACTTTTCGTCATCATCTACTCCGGACTCCACAGAGAGGACGCCCACTTCACGCCACATTCCTGCCGAATCGCACCACATTTGCCGCTTCATTCGGACCAAATGTGGCAAGCTTGGGAACGCGGCCCCAGTTGCGCGCCGGGTCGCTTCTGCCTATGTCCAGCGCACTGCCCGCAGGACTGTGAAAGGGGTCGGATCCATGGCAAACCATCTGCACAAAGGCGATCTGCCGGACGGCCTCGACCTCGGCCCGGTCGTCGCCATCGACTGCGAGACCATGGGCCTCGACCATCAGAGGGACCGGTTGTGTGTCGTCCAGCTGTCTTCCGGTGACGGTGACGCGCATCTGGTCCAGGTGGCCAGAGGCCAGACCCACGCGCCGAACCTGTGCAACCTTCTGGCCGATCCGGACGTGCTCAAGCTGTTCCACTTCGGGCGCTTCGACATTGCCGCCATGCAGCATGCTTTCGGCACACTGGCCGCGCCGGTCTACTGCACCAAGATCGCCAGCCGCCTCGTGCGTACCTACACCGACCGCCACGGGCTCAAGGCGATCACCCAAGAGCTTCTGGGTGTCGACATCTCCAAGCAGCAGCAATCCAGCGACTGGGGTGCGGACGAGCTGAGCAAGGCACAGATCGACTACGCCGCATCGGACGTCCTTCACCTGCATCACCTGCGCGAGGCGCTCAACGCCATGCTGGTCCGCGAAGGCCGGATGGAGATCGCGCAGCACTGCTTCGACTTCCTGCCGACCCGCGCGATGCTCGACCTTGAGGGTTGGGCTGACACTGACATCTTCGCCCATTCCTGACATGGCACCGCGCGGAGACACATATTCCCGGTTCGTCGGTTGGCTGAAACTGCTTTTGCCGCTGGCAGCGCTTGCCTTGCTCTCGACGCTGTTCCTGTTGCCGCGTGGCACGGAGCCCACCATCGACCTGCCTTTCATGCAGGGCAGCGGATCGCCGGGGCGCGAACAGATCGTCGGCCCAAACTTTGCCGGCACCACTGCCAAAGGGGACCAGTTGCGCCTGACCGCCGAACGGGCCGAGCCGGTAGACGGCGCACTGGACCGGATCCGCGCCTTCAGCCTCGATGCCGCGCTCGACATGGCGGACGGCAGCCGCGTGACCCTGCGTTCGGCGGAGGGGCTGGTGGACGAGAACACCCGAAGCGCCGACCTTGAGGGAGCGGTGGAAATCACCAGCACCACCGGCTATGTCATGACCACGGAGCGCATGCGCACTGCTCTGGACCGGATCGAGGCGGAAACGCTTGCGCCCGTTTCGGGCAAGGGGCCAGCGGGGGAGTTCACCGCCGGACGGCTGGTGATCACCGGCGAAGAGTCCAGCGATGATGTGCAACTGCTGTTCACGGACGGTGTAAAGCTGGTATACGACCCGAAAGATCCTTGAGGACGCTACAAGATGCTTCGTTTCACGACCGCAGCCCTTACCGCCGCGTTCATTGCCGTTTCCGGTCCGCTGCTGGCGCAGGGGGCGCAGGTCGCTTTCGGAGGCATGCAGCAGGACACCGACGCGCCCGTCGAGGTGACCGCCGACCAGCTTCAGGTCAACCAATCCGACGGCACTGCGCTTTATACCGGCAACGTGGTCATCGGTCAGGGCGAGATGCGCCTCGCCGCGCCGCGCGTGCTGGTGATCTATACCGAAGGCCAAGGCCGCATCGACCGGCTCGAGGCGTCGGGCGGTGTCACGCTAGTCAGCGGTGAAGAGGCTGCCGAGGCCGAGCGCGCCGATTACAGCATCGACACCGGCACCGTGGTGATGACCGGCAACGTCCTTCTCACGCAGGGCAACAACGCGCTGACCTCCGAGCGGATGGTCGTCAACCTCGAGGATGGCACCGCCGAGATGACCGGTCGGGTGCGCACCGTGCTCAACCAGGGCGACGACGCCGCGCAGCAGTAAAGAGACGACATGGCCCGCCCCGACACGACCAGCACCGAAGGCGACAGCGGCCTTCGCGTTCGCCACCTGCGCAAGAGCTACCGCAAGCGCGTGGTGATCCGCGACGTGACGCTCGACCTCAACCGGGGCGAGGTCGTCGCCCTGCTCGGTCCCAACGGGTCGGGCAAGACCACCACCTTCTACGCCGTGGCGGGCCTCGTGAACCCCGAAGGCGGGCAGGTCACCATCGACGGGCGTGACGCCACCTGGCTGCCCATGTACCGCCGCGCCCGGCTGGGAATCGGATACCTGCCGCAGGAGATGTCGATCTTTCGCGGCCTGTCGGTCGAGGACAACATCTCGGCCGTGCTCGACATCGCCGAGGGCGACGGCCACCGCCGCCGTGAACGGTTAGAGGAGCTGCTGGGCGAGTTCTCGATCGAGCACCTGCGCCGGGCTCCGGCGCTTGCCCTGTCGGGCGGTGAACGCCGCCGGGTCGAGATTGCCCGCTGCCTTGCCGCCAATCCCCGCTATTTGCTGCTGGACGAGCCCTTCGCCGGGGTCGACCCGATCAGCGTCGGCGATATCCGCCACCTTGTCGCGGACCTGAAAAGCCGCGGCATCGGCGTGCTCATCACAGACCACAACGTGAGGGAAACGCTGGAAATCGTCGACCGTGCCTACATCCTGCACGACGGTAAGGTGCTGATGCACGGCACCCCCGCCGAAGTCGTCCAGAACGAGAACGTGCGCCGCGTCTACTTGGGCGAGAACTTCCGAATCGACTGATGGTCATGCCGCGACGCGGCTTTACCAATCGTTCAGGCTGGCAGGCCGCAACCCGCTTCGCCTTGTGACAGATCATTGACAGACTCTGCGTTCCTCGCGTCAAATATACCCCATGACGCAACGTGATCTTGCATGCCAGACCAAGCGCCACCCCAGGGAGAGGGCCGGCACGTCATTGGATGCAAAGTGGTTGCGTCGCCCCCGGTCCGTCCCCACATCCCTAAGGCCCCAGAGGGCATTCGTGGAAGTCGGATCCAACGATGAGAAGGAATGAAAATGCGCTATCAGATCACGGGTAAGCAGATCGACATTGGCGAAGCGCTTCAGACGCACGTCAAGAACGAGATGGGCGTCATCTTCGACAAGTATTCGAACAGACCCACCGACGCCCAGGTGACCTTTTCCAAAAGTGCGCATGAATATGTCTGCGAAGTCACGGTCCACCTGTCCACCGGCCTGAACTGCACGGCCAAGGACAAGGCGACCGAGATCTACGCCGCCTTCCAGGGAGCCTCCGAAAAAATCGACAAGCAGCTGCGTCGCTACAAGCGTCGTCTGAAGGATCACCACAAGGACCGGTCACAGCCCGTTGAACTCTTCGGGGTGTCCTCGTATATCCTCGCCGGCGAGTCGGACACTGGTGCCGAGGAGCCCGATAGCCTTCAGCCTATCATCGTGGCAGAGATGGAAACCCAGATTCCCTCTCTCTCCGTGGGCGAGGCCGTGATGCAGATGGAGCTTGCCGGCGCGCCCGTGCTGGTGTTCCGTAATGAAAAGAAGGATGGCGTGAACGTCGTTTACCGTCGTGAAGACGGCAATATCGGCTGGATCGATCCGTAAGACGATCGGCACCGCGACGGGCTTGCCCCAAAGAGCAGACACTGAAAGGCGGTCCATGACCTTTCTGGAACTACTCAAACCGCAGGCGGTCAAGGTCGTCGCGGCTGCCAGCAGCAAGAAGCGGCTGATGCATGACATCGCCGAACTGGCCGAGAGCGCTTACGAGCTCTCGGCACCCCGCGTCGTCGAGGGACTGATGGAGCGCGAAAGCCTCGGGCCCACCGGTGTGGGCCATGGTGTCGCGCTGCCGCACTCGCGCCTTTCGGGCCTCGACGAGGTGCGCGGTGTGTTCATCCTTCTGGAAAAGCCGGTGGACTTCGAATCAGTTGACCGCCAGCCCGTGGACATCGCGCTTGCACTGTTCGCGCCCGAGGATGCCGGGGTGGAACATCTCAAGGCGCTGGCCCTCGTATCCCGCACCCTGCGCGATCCGGCCCTTTGCACCAAGCTGCGGGCCAATCCCGATCCGGCGACGCTCTATGCAATACTGACCGAAGACCGATCCTCGCAGGCGGCCTGAGCCGTCCGCCTCAGGGTCGGCTCTAAAGCTGCCACTCACGGGGCGGGCATATCAACTGACCCGACGATTGTCCGGACAGCCAGCCTGACCGACCAATCAGGTCCCCCGGCGACCGCCGCAGCAGTGGCGCAGATCCGCACCCTGGCCCGGAGCCGCAGCCGCTGCTCCCACCCTGCCCCGCCGACCGGTCGGGTCTGTCCCTTTTTCCCCATGACCAGCCCCGCCAACACCGCACGATTCGTCATGACGGCGTCGCGGTGGCGTGATACGGCGTAGACATGAGCAAATTGCCGACCAAGGCGGACGTCCTCGACTGGATCTCCGCGAACCCGACCCTCACCTCCAAGCGCGACATTGCCAAGGCATTCGGCATCAAGGGGGCTGCCCGCATCGACCTCAAGCGGGTTCTCAAAGAACTCGAGGACGAGGGTCATCTCGAGAAACGCAAGAAGACCTACCGCGACCCGGACCGGCTGCCCCCCGTCACCGTGCTGCAGATCGAAGCGCCGGACGAGAACGGCGATCTCTTTGCAAAGCCGCTCGAATGGCATGGCGAAGGCGTGGAGCCCGTGGTGCTCTATGTTCCACGCGCCACCGATGCCACGCTTGGACCGGGTGATCGCATCCTTGCCAAGCTGCAGGTGGTGCACGAGGACAGCCACAACTACGAAGCGCGGCTGATCCGCCGGATCGGCCAGACCGCGCTCAGGGTGGTGGGCATCTTCCGCAAGGGCGCCGAGGGCGGCCGCATCCTGCCCATCGACAAGGGGTCGGACAAGGAATGGATCGTCGGCCCCGATGCCACCCATGGCGCGCAGGACGGCGAACTGGTCGAGGCCGAACAGGCAGGCCCCAAGGGCCGCATGGGCAGGCCGAAGGCGCGCATCACCGAACGCCTGGGCGATCCGTCCGAGGCGAAGGCGGTATCGCTCATCGCCATCCACCAGCACGGCATCCCTGACGACTTCCCCGCCGATGTGCTGGCCGAGGCCGACGCGATGAAGCCCGCGGGCCTCAAGGGCCGAACGGATCTGCGCGAGCTGCCGCTGGTCACCATCGACCCCTCCGATGCCCGCGACCATGACGATGCGGTCTATGCAGAGGCGGACGAGGATCCCGGCAACGAGGGCGGCCACGTGGTCTGGGTCGCCATCGCCGACGTCGCCCATTACGTGCGGCCCGGATCCAAGCTGGACATCGAAGCCCGCAAGCGCGGCAACTCGAGCTACTTCCCCGATCGCGTCGTGCCGATGCTGCCCGACCGGCTGTCGGGCGATCTGTGTTCGCTGCACGAAGGCGTGCCGCGCGCCTGTATCGCCGTGCGCATGGTGCTCGATGCCGAAGGTAATAAGAAGAGCCACAAGTTCGTCCGCGCCCTCATGCGCTCGCCCGCCTCGCTGAGCTACCAGCAGGTGCAGGCGGCCATGGACGGCACCCTCGACGACGCCACCGACCCGCTTCTGGAGCCGGTCATCAAACCGCTCTACGCCGCCTACGAGGCCCTGCGCGCGGCCCGCGAGAGGCGCCAGCCGCTGGATCTCGACCTGCCCGAGCGCAAGATCGTGCTCTCGGACGAGGGCAAGGTGACCTCGGTGCAGTTCTCGGAACGGCTCGATGCTCACAAGCTGATCGAGGAGTTCATGGTGCTGGCCAACGTGGCCGCCGCCGAAACCCTCATCGCCAAGCGCACCCCCCTGCTGTTCCGTGTCCACGAGGAGCCGCCGCAGGACAAGCTCGAGGCACTGCGCGAGACCGCCGATGCCGCCGGGCTGTCGCTGGCCAAGGGGCAGGTGCTCAAGACTGCGCATCTCAACAAGCTGCTGCATGACGCGGCGGGCCGGGACGAAGCCGAGCTGATCAACCTGGCCACGCTGCGGTCGATGACGCAGGCCTATTACGGCCCCAAGAACTTCGGTCACTTCGGCCTCGCGCTGAAGGATTACGCCCATTTCACCTCGCCGATCCGGCGCTATTCCGACCTGATCGTCCACCGCGGGCTGATCTCGGCCCATGGCTGGGGCGACGATGGCCTCACCGAGGGCGAGATCGAGCGGCTGGAACAGACCGGCCAGCACATCTCGGACACCGAGCGGCGGTCGATGATGGCCGAACGCGACACCACGGACCGCTACCTTGCCGCCTATCTTGCCGACCGCATCGGCGCGGAGTTCGGCGGGCGGATCAGCGGCATCGCCAAGTTCGGCCTGTTCGTACGCATGGACGAAACCGGGGCTGACGGGCTCGTGCCGATCCGCAACATAGGCAACGAGTATTTCCACTTCGACCGCGAGGCGGGCACCCTCATGGGCTCCGACACCGGCATCGTGATCGGCCTTGGCCAGCGGGTAAAGGTGCGGCTTGCCGAGGCGGTGCCCGTCACCGGCGGCATCGGGCTCGAACTGATCGAACTCGAGGATGCCAAGATGCCCGAAGGGCGCGGCACGGGCCGGCCCTCGCGCCGTCCGGGCGGCAAGCGGGGCAAACCCTCCGGACCACCCCGCCGCAAGGAGAACGCGGCGAAGCGCAAGGATGCCAAGGCCAAGCGCAAGGTCACCCGCCAGCGTCGGTCCAAGTAGCGAGCCGAAGTGGCGGGCGGGACTCCGCCGCCGCGCGCGATCCCCCTTCGCAGCGGGGCGCTCAGGCTGTAGTTTGCGCCCCGAGGCATCATAAGGGAGAACCCGGCATGAGAACGCGGATCCTGAGCATCGCCCTCGTCGCCTGCACCGCCACAATGGCGCAGGCCGAGGCCCCGAACACATCCACCCGACCCGAGGCGCGCCCGGTGCTGTCGACGCAAGGCGATCTGCCGCCGGCGGACAGCGACGTGAAGGGTCCGGACGGGTTCATCGACTGGGTCGCCGCCTTCCGCAGCCGCGCCGCCGAACAGGGCATCCGGGACGACGTGCTCGATGCGGCCTTCTCCGGGGTGGAATACGATCCGGCGGTCATCAAGCGTGACCGCAACCAGAACGAATTCACCAAGACGGTCTGGGAGTATCTCGACAGTGCCGCCTCGGACGCCCGCATCAAGGCCGGCAAGGAGGCGCTGGCTGAGCATGCTGAGCTGCTGCAGCGCATCGAGGACCACTATAACGTCGACAAGCAAGCGGTGGTGGCGATCTGGGGACTGGAAAGCGCCTTCGGCACCTTCCGCGGCTCAGATCCGGTGATCCGCTCGCTCGCGACGCTGGCCTATGACGGCCGGCGCGGCGCCTTCTTCGAAGGCCAGCTGATCGACGCGCTGACCATCCTGCAGAACGGCGACACTGACGCTGCGCACATGCGCGGGTCCTGGGCCGGGGCCATGGGGCACACGCAGTTCATGCCGTCGTCCTTCCTTTCCCTCGCGGTGGACTGGACAGGCGACGGCAAGCGCGACATCTGGTCCGACGATCCTGCCGACGCGCTGGCCTCGGCTGCCAATTACCTGGCGGAAAACGGCTGGACCAAGGGTCAGCCCTGGGGCGTGGAAGTGCGCCTTCCGGACGGTTTCGACTACACGCTCGCAGACCGTGAGATCGAAAAGCAAGGGACGGACTGGGAGGCGCTCGGCGTCACCGACATGTCCGGGGATCCGGTGCCGGATCATGGACCCGCCTCGCTCCTCTTACCCGGCGGGCACGAGGGCGCGGCCTTCATGATCTTCGAGAACTTCTCGGTCATCGAAAGCTACAACACCGCCGATGCCTACGTGATCGGGGTCGGCCACCTTGGTGACCGTATCCTCGGCGGCCCTGCGATCCAGGCCGAGTGGCCCCGCGAGGACCGCGCCCTGACGCTGGACGAACGGCTAGAGCTGCAGGAGCGGCTGCAAGACGTGGGCTTCGATCCCAAGGGTCTCGACGGGCGGATCGGCCCCCTTACCATCGCCGCCGTGCGTGGCTATCAGGAAAGCCGCGACATGGTGCCGGATGGCTATGCCTCTCTGCGAGTGCTGAACGCCCTGCGCTGAGTGCCCTTGCCCCACTCGGCACCCGGTCCGACTGCCGGGCCTGCCTCCGGCGGGGATATTTTCGGCAAGAGGAAACAGGGCGTCCTTCGGCAGGTGCCCGGGCGCGGCCTGCTCTTCGTCTCTTTGAAAATACGCCGGGGGAGTCTCCGCAGGAGACGGGGGCAGAGCCCCCTGCCACATCTCGAACCTCGATGACATTCGGGTTGATGGTCCGATGGATCTAGATGTGCCTTCGTCACGCTTTGGGGCAGGCAAGGAAGGGCCCCTGCGACCTTTCAAACGTTCGCAATCTAAGGTTCACAGGTTAGCCCCGACGAAGCATGGGGCTTAGAAAATACCGGTAAAGCCCGGCTCCCTGAGCCATCTCGACCCTTGGTCAGTCCGTGATTGCGCCAGCGAGCGCACCGCCTCATTCATCATGGCGCAGGTTGGGAAAGCGCGTTAGCGGCAGGCCGCGAGACGCCGGATTTGACGTGAAGGGGCAAAGCCCACCCACAGCAGTCTCCGGCGTGTCGCTAGCCACCCCGTCCCTTGCAAGAACGTTCAAGGAGCGCTGGCACGGCAATGCCCTGAGGCGGAGCGTACCACACGGCGAGTGTAGGAAAGAGCAGCTGCAGCCGTCGTTCAGAGTTTGTCAGCGAAGGCTTTCAGGACCTGCTTGTAGACCGCGCGCTTGAAGGGCACGATCTGTTCGACCACCTCGTCCATGGGCAGCCAGCGCCAGACCGAGAACTCGGGGTGGCTGGTCGCGATGTCCACCTGCTCATCGTTGCCCGCAAAGCGCAGCAGGAACCACTTCTGTTCCTGCCCGCGGTATTTGCCCTTCCAGATCCGCCCCACGAGGTTGTCGGGCAGATCATAGGTGAACCACTCGTCTGTTTCCGCCTCGACGGTCACGAGGTCCGAGGTCACGCCGGTTTCTTCCCAGAGCTCGCGCAGGGCTGCGGTGCGGGCATCCTCGCCCTCGTCGACGCCGCCCTGCGGCATCTGCCAGGCGGGCACCTCGCTGTCGATGCGCTGGCCCACGAACACCTTGCCCTCGGCATTGGCCAGCACGACGCCCACGCAGGGGCGGTAGGGCAGCGCGGCAATCTCTTCGGCACTCAGCAGGGGTTTGGTCATCGAAGCCTCGTCGGAAAAGGAAAGGGCGGGGAAATCCCCGCCCGTCCAATCTCATTCCTGCTGTTCGGTTTCAAGAACGCTGAGGCCCTTGAGGATGTCGATGGCGTAGGCCAGCTGGTAATCCTCTTCGCGCAGGGCGGCGGACTGTTCGGCCCGCTCGCGGTCTTCCTCGATCTGCTGGATCTCGTCCTCGGACAGGCTGTCGTTGTCGAGGCGCCCGCGCAGGTCCGCTTCGGAGCGGCTGAAGATGGAGGTTTCTTCCTCTTCTTCCTCTGGCGCCGGGCGCGGCTGTTCCACCACGATGTCCGGCGACACGCCGAGCGCCTGGATCGACCGGCCCGACGGCGTGTAATAGCGCGCCGTGGTCAGGCGCATGGCGCCATCGCCACGCACCGGCATCACCGTCTGGACCGACCCCTTGCCAAAGCTCTTGGTGCCCACGACCACCGCGCGGCGGTGATCCTTGAGCGCGCCCGCGACGATCTCGGAGGCCGAGGCCGAGCCGCCGTTGATCAGCACGACCATTGGCTTACCGTTCGTCAGGTCGCCCGCTTCGGCATTGTAGCGGTCGCCGTCCTCGGGGTTGCGGCCCCGGGTCGACACGATCTCACCCTTGTCGAGGAAGGCGTCCGACACCTTGATCGCCTGGGTCAGCAGGCCACCGGGGTTGTTGCGCAGGTCAAGCACCACGCCGTTGATGGCATCGAGGCCGCCCGCTTCCTCAATGCGCTCGGCAAGGCCGGCCTCGAGGTTGGGGAAGGTCTGATCGTTGAAGGTGGTCACCCGCAGCACAACGGTGTCGCCTTCGAGGCGGGTGCGCACGGCGGTCAGCGTGATGGTGTCGCGCGTGATGGTGACGTCGAAGGGCTCTTCTTCGCCCTCGCGGGCCACGGTGATGACGATATCGGAGCCAACGGGACCGCGCATCAGGTCCACCGCCTCGTCGAGGGTCATGCCAAGCACGCTTTCGCCGTCGACATGCGTGATGAAGTCACCGGATTCGATCCCGGCCTCGGCGGCCGGGGTGTCGTCGATGGGCGAGACGACCTTGACGAAGCCATCTTCCTGCGTGACCTCGATGCCGAGACCACCAAACTCGCCGCGGGTCTGCACCCGCATGTCCTCGGCGTCGTCCGGGGGCAGGTAGCTCGAGTGCGGGTCGAGCGACGTGAGCATGCCGTTGATTGCCGCCTCGATCAGCTCCTGAGGTTCGGCCTCTTCAACATATTGCGCGCGGATGCGCTCGAAGATGTCACCGAACAGGTCGAGCTGTTCATACACGCTGGATTGCCGTTCGTTTTCCTGCGCCAGCAGCGGCCCCACGAATTGGGTGGTCGCGACAACGCCCGCGACGGTGCCACCCAGCGCGGCCATCATAAACTTGTTCATGCCCTGTTCATCCCTCAGTTCATCCCCGGTTCAGTTCTGGTCGGTTGCGAACCACGTCAGTGGATCCACGGGCCTGTCACCCTCTCTGACCTCTATATAGAGCGTTTCACTGCGTCCAGCGCCACCCCCTTCAACAGATGGTGACGGATTGTCCCCGTCCGGCGCGCCACCCATCAGACCTATCGGGGTGCCTTCGGGCAGCACCTCGCCCGTCTTGCCATAGGTCGTGTCGAGCCCGGCCAGAACGAAGAGCAGATCGGGCTGCGGCTCGAGAATGGTCACAAGCCCGTAATCAAGCAGCGGCCCGCTGTAGCGCACGGTGGCCGACGTGGGGGTGGTGACCAGTGCCTCCGGCGCCGTAGCGAGGACGATACCTGGGCGAGCGACGCCGGCCGCATCGGCTTCGTTCGCGCGCCGCAGCAGCTGGCCCTGCACCGGCAGATCGAGCGCGCCCTTGCGGTCGTCGATGGGCGGCAGAGCGGTCAGCACCTCGTTGTCCGCGATATGCGACAGCCCGCTGGCAAAGCCTTCGAGCGTTTCGGTGGAGGAGATCAGAATCGCGGTCTTCACCTCGTCCTCGGTGAAGCGGCGCGGCAATTCAGTACGGTCTGCTACAGCCTGACTGAGCGCGGTGCGGGCCTGCTGCACGCCGGTCAGCCCCTCGCGCAGGGTGTCGGCAGCGGATTGCTGCAGCAGACGCAGCTCTGTCACCTCCATGAGGTCGGCGCGCAGGCGCTGCGCCTCGGCATTGAGCCCTGGCGTTACCGAAGCGAGCATCATTCCCGCCCGCGCGGCGCCCACGGGCCCCTGTGGGTGCAGCATGATGCCCGGCTCGGCCCGGCCTCCCATGCTCGACAGCACGCCCAGCAGCTGGGCAATCTCGGCCTCTTGCCCCTCGAGGCGGCGCGACAGTTCGGTTTCCCGGATCGCAGCTTCGCGAAGGCCGTCGCGCATGGCCGCCAGCCCGGCCTCGTAGGCCCTGACCGTGCGGGTCAGAGCAGCCACCCGGTCGCGCGCGCTTGTCGCGCGGTCCAGCTGCACCGATGCCTCCTCGAGCGCCCCTGCCGCCGCGCGCGCGGCTTCTGCCGGCTCCTGAGCTGCAACGGGCGCGGCGACAGGCGCTGCAAGCAGCAGCAGGGCAAGCGCGAGGGGCTTCACTTGATGAGGCTCTCGCCGGTCATCTCTTCGGGTTTCTCGAGGCCCATGAGTTGCAGCAGCGTCGGAGCCACGTCGCCCAGCTTGCCTGCTTTGAGCTCGGCGCCCTCTGGGCCGCCGTAAAGGATCACCGGCACGAGGTTGGTGGTATGCGCCGTGTGCGGGCCATCGGTGGCCTCGTCCCACATGGTCTCGCAATTGCCGTGGTCGGCGATGATCAGCATCGCGCCTCCGGCCTTCTCCAGCGCCTCGATCACCCGGCCAAGCCCATGGTCCACCGCCTCGCAGGCGGCGACGGCCGCTTCGAGAACACCGGTATGGCCCACCATGTCAGGGTTGGCGAAGTTGGTAACGATGAGATCATAGGTGCCGCTTTCGATGGCAGCGACAAAGCGGTCGGCCACCTCGGGTTCGGACATCTCAGGCTGCATGTCGTAGGTCGCGACCTTGGGCGACAGCGGCATGAACCGGTCCTCGCCCTCCTCAGGGTCTTCCTTGCCGCCGTTGAGGAAGAAGGTGACGTGGGGGTATTTCTCGGTCTCGGCGAGGCGGAACTGCTTCAGCCGGTGCTTGGCCACCCATTCGCCCAGCGTGTTGACGATCTTCCGCTTGGGATAGGCGGTGGTCATATAGGCGTTGTGGGCATCGGAATACTCCACCATGCCCAGCAGCGCGGACAGCTTGGGCATCTCACGCTCGAACCCGTCGAAATCCTTGTCACCGATGGCTTTCAGAATTTCACGCGCGCGGTCTGCGCGGAAGTTCATGCAGAAGAGGCCGTCACCGTCCTTCAGGCCGTCATAGCCATCGATGACGGTGGCGGGAATGAACTCGTCGGTCTTCTCCCTGGCGTAGCTCTGGCAGACTGCGGTGGGCGCGTCGGGCGCGGTGTCGCCCTGCCCGAGGATCATCGCGTTATAGGCCTGTTCTACCCGCTCCCAGCGGTTGTCGCGGTCCATGGCGTAGTAGCGCCCGATGACGGTGCCGATGGTCGCGCCTGCGGGCAGATTGCCCGCAAGGTCGGTCACAAAGCCTTCACCCGATTTCGGTGCCACGTCGCGGCCATCGGTGATGGCGTGGATAACCACCTGGCAGCCCAGATCGGTGAGCATCTTCACCGCGGCCTTCACGTGGTCGATATGCCCGTGCACGCCCCCGTCCGAAATCACGCCCATGACATGCGCGCGGCCCCCGGCATCCTTCACCCTGGCGGCGTAGTCCTTGATGGCGTCATTGTCGAAAAAGCTGCCGTCCTCGATGGCAAGGTCGATCTGCCCGAGATCCATCGCCACCACGCGGCCTGCGCCGATGTTGGTATGCCCCACTTCGGAGTTGCCCATCTGCCCGGACGGCAGCCCGACCTCGGGGCCGTAGGTCACGAGGGTGGCGTTGGGGCAGCTTTCGTAGAGCCTGTCCATGTTGGGGGTGCGGGCGAGCTTGGGGGCGTTGAAGGCTTCTTCGTCGCGCAGGCCCCATCCGTCGAGAATGGTCAGGACAACGGGTTTCGGCGTGGTCATGGGATGGGCCTCCTTCTGCGGTCAGGTGAGGCTTAGCAGGGTTTCCCGGGGAGGGGGAAGGGGATGCATCGGGTTCGGCTGCGCAAGCTGCGGGAATTCCCGTTGGCGCCGATTTGGTTGTCGCCTCAGTGTGGAGCCGCGCCAGCGCCGGACCATGGGCTGGCGCTGAAATGGTCGATCCTCTCGATTTATCCCGGCCACGTCCGAAGAACCTCGACACGATGCACGGACATCACCAGAGCGCCAGACCGCCGGGACGGTCCGGCGCTTGCGCGGCGGCCTGCGGCCTTGATTCCGCGCTGAGGGCCTCGGCTCAAACGGAAAAAGCGGGACGTTTCCGCCCCGCTTTCCTGTGTTCATCTGCGCGAAGGGCCTCAGCCCTGCAGCGACTTCACGACGATGTCGCCTTCCTCGCGGGACTTCATCGCCATCACCGCGGCATGGGCGCCGGCGGCGGTGGTGAAGTAGGGGATCTTGTCATAAAGCGCGACCGAGCGGATCTCGCGGCTGTCCTCGACCGAGGCAACGCCCTCGGTGGTGTTCAGAACCAGCTGGATACCACCGTCCTTCATCAGGTCGACCACGTTGGGACGACCCTCGTAGACCTTCTTGACCCGCTCGACGGTCACGCCGCCCTTCTCGAAGAAGGCCGCGGTGCCGCCGGTGGCGATGATGGTGAAGCCCATCTCGGTCAGCACCTGCGCTGCCTCGAGCATCTGGTCGGTCTTGTCGTCATCCTTGATCGAGAAGAACACCGCGCCTTCGGTCGGCAGGTGCGTGCCTGCGCCCATCTGCGCCTTGAGGAAGGCGCGGGGGAAGGAACGATCCCAGCCCATGACTTCGCCGGTGGAGCGCATTTCCGGCCCAAGGATGGTGTCGACACCCGGGAAGCGGGCGAAGGGCAGCACCGCTTCCTTCACCGAGTACCAGGGCATATCCGGATCGGCGAGGGTCATCGGGTCGGCCATCGGCACGTCGGTGTCGTAGTCCGTATCAGCGGCATAGCCTGCGCGCAGTGGGAAGGCAGACAGCTTTTCGCCCGCCATGATCCGCGCCGCGATGGAGGCGATGGCCGAATCCGTGGCCTTGGCGACGAAGGGCACGGTACGCGAGGCGCGCGGGTTCACCTCGATGAGGTAAACCTCGCCGCCCTTGACCGCGAACTGCACGTTCATCAGCCCGACCACGTGCAGCGCACGGGCCAGTGCTTCGGTCTGGCGCTTGATCTCTTCGATGATGTCCTTGCCCAGCGAATAGGGCGGCAGCGAGCAGGCGCTGTCGCCCGAGTGCACGCCGGCCTCTTCGATGTGCTGCATGATGCCGGTGACATGCACCGCCTCGCCATCGCAAAGGGCGTCGACGTCAAGCTCGGTCGCACCCGACAGGTAGCTGTCGAGCAGCACGGGGCTGTCGCCGGAGACGACAACCGCTTCCTTGATGTAGCGTTCGAGGTGGGCCATGTCGCGCACGATCTCCATGGCGCGGCCGCCAAGGACGTAGGACGGGCGGATCACCAGCGGGAAGCCGATGTCCTCGGCAATCGCCAGCGCCTGCGCATCGGTGGACGCGATGCCGTTCTTGGGCTGCTTCAGGCCAAGCTGGTTGACCAGCGCCTGGAACCGCTCGCGGTCTTCGGCAAGGTCGATGGCGTCGGGCGTGGTGCCGAGGATCGGGATGCCTTCGGCCTCGAGCGCATTTGCCAGCTTCAGGGGAGTCTGGCCACCGAACTGCACGATGACGCCGTGCAGGGTGCCGGCGTCCTGCTCGACGCGCAGGATCTCCATCACGTGCTCGAAGGTCAGCGGCTCGAAATAGAGACGGTCCGAGGTGTCGTAGTCGGTCGACACGGTCTCGGGGTTGCAGTTGATCATGATCGTCTCATAGCCCTGATCGGTCAGGGCGAAACATGCATGACAGCAGCAGTAATCGAACTCGATGCCCTGGCCGATCCGGTTCGGGCCACCGCCGAGGATCACGACCTTCTTCTTGTCCGAGGGCCGGGATTCGCATTCCACCTCACCCATCATCGGGGTCTCGTAGGTGGAGTACATGTAGGGGGTCTGCGCCTCGAACTCGGCGGCGCAGGTGTCGATGCGCTTGAAGACGGCGGTGACACCAAGGCCGTGACGCCGCTTGCGCACGTCCTTCTCGGAGAAGCCGGTTAGCTTGGCGAGGCGCGCATCGGTGAAGCCCATCATCTTGAGCATGCGCATGCCGTCTTCGTCCTGCGGCAGGCCGTTTGCCTTCACGTCTTCCTCGGCTTCCACGATTTCGCGGATGCGGGCAAGGAACCACGGGTCGAACATGGTGACGCCGTGGATCTCGTCATCGGTCAGGCCGTGACGCATCGCCTGCGCGATGGTGCGCATGCGGTCCGGGGTCTGCTGGCTGATCGCCTTGATGACGGCGGATTTCTCGGGCGCGCCGTCAATCTCCACCTCGTCGAAGCCCGTCAGACCGGATTCCATCGACGCCAGCGCCTTTTGCAGGCTCTCGTGGATGGTACGGCCGATGGCCATGGTCTCGCCAACGGATTTCATCGCGGTGGTCAGGTGCGGCTCGGAGCCGGGGAATTTCTCGAAGGCGAACTTGGGAATCTTGGTGACGACATAGTCGATGGTCGGCTCGAAGGAGGCCGGGGTCACCTTGGTGATGTCATTGTCCAGCTCGTCGAGCGTGTAGCCGACCGCCAGCTTCGCAGCGATCTTGGCGATGGGGAAGCCGGTCGCCTTGGACGCCAGAGCCGAGGAGCGCGACACGCGCGGGTTCATCTCGATGACGACCATGCGGCCGTTCTCGGGGTTCACCGCCCATTGCACGTTAGAGCCGCCTGTTTCCACGCCGATCTCGCGCAGGACGGCGATCGAGCCGTTGCGCATGATCTGGTATTCCTTGTCGGTCAGTGTCAGCGCGGGCGCCACCGTGATCGAGTCGCCGGTGTGCACGCCCATCGGGTCCACGTTCTCGATGGCGCAGACGATGATAGCGTTGTCGGCCTTGTCGCGGACGACCTCCATCTCGAATTCCTTCCAGCCAAGGAGGGATTCGTCGACGAGGATCTGGTTCACCGGGGACGCATCCATGCCGCTGCGGCAGTAATGGATGTAATCCTCGCGGTTGTAGGCGACGCCGCCGCCGGTGCCGCCAAGGGTAAAGGCGGGACGGATGATCGCCGGCAGGCCGACGGTTTCCAGCGCCTCGAGCGCGATCTGCACGCCCGCGTCGAGGTCGGCCTTGCCGTTTTCCTTCTTGGGCGCAGTGACGATGGTCGCCGCCGGGTTCTCGAGGCCGATGCGGTCCATGGCGTCACGGAACAGGGCGCGGTCCTCGGCCATCTCGATGGCCTCGCGCTTGGCGCCGATCATCTCCACGCCATACTTCTCAAGAACGCCCATTTCCTCGAGCTTCAGCGAGGTGTTGAGGCCGGTCTGACCGCCCATCGTCGGCAGAAGCGCGTCGGGGCGTTCCTTCTCGATGATCTTGGCGACGACTTCGGGCGTGATCGGCTCGATGTAGGTGGCGTCGGCAAGGCCGGGGTCCGTCATGATCGTGGCGGGGTTCGAGTTCACCAGGATGACCCGGTAGCCTTCCTCGCGCAGGGCCTTGCAGGCCTGGGCACCGGAATAGTCGAATTCGCAGGCCTGGCCGATGATGATGGGCCCTGCGCCGATGATCATGATGGATTTGATATCGGTTCTCTTGGGCATGTCTCGACCTCTGGCTTGGACGTATTCGGGGCAATTTTCGGCAGGCACGGCAAAGCGGCGGGGGAGAGTCGCTGCTGCCCGCAAATTGTCGTGCGTTATAGACATGCCGCTGTCCCGTGCAACCCCCGATCAGCGTCACGTCTGCGGCGTCCTGCACGGGCCCTGCCCCTTGCACCCCGAGAGGATCGCGGGGCAGGGTCACAGCAACGCAAGACAGGGACCAAGACAGGGCCAATACGGGGGACATACCATGGCGACAATCGGCTTCATCGGCTGCGGCACCATCGCATCGGCAGTGGTGGAGGGCCTCGCGCCTGACGGCCACCGCATCCTTGTAACCCCGCGCAGCAAGGCGCATGCGTCGCGGCTGGCAGCGGCGCACGAGAACGTGGAGATCGCCGAGGCAGCGGCCATCGTGGCAGCCTGCGACGTCGTCTTCCTTGGGCTCATGGCTGAGCACGCGCCGGGCATCCTCGGCGGGCTGCCCTTCCGCGAGGGACAGAACGTCATCAGCTTCATGGCCGGGGCCGGGCTTGGTGACGTGGCCGCACTGGTGGCCCCGGCCCGGGCGGCGGCGGTGATGATGCCCTTCCCCGGCATTGCAACCGGCGGCACGCCGCTGATGATGCTGGGCGACGAGGCGCTGGTGGGCGACCTCTTCGGGGCGAAGAATACGCTCTTCCCGCTGAAGGACGAGGCGGAGCTGTCGGCCTACCTGTCGGCGCAGGCGGTGCTGTCCCCGGCGGCACGGATGGTCGCGGACGCTGCGGACTGGCTGGGCGACAAGGTCGAGGACACCGCGCAGGGCGAGGCCTTCCTGCGCATGCTCGTCGCGTCCAGCCTTGCGGGAAGCGACTGCACCACGCTGATCGCGGCGCTGAACACCGAAGGCGGCTACAACCAGCGGCTTCGGGTCCACATGGAAGACAGCGGCATGGGCGATGCGCTGAAATCCGGGCTGGACGCGCTCTGAAACTCGCCCAGCCGGTGCCGGTGGGCGTCCCTTACTGGGCCGCGTGCCTCATCTCGTCCTGTGGCTTGGCCGCGTAAAGGTAATCGCGGGTGCGCGGCACCGCGTATTGCCCGTGCGACAGCTGCAGGTGGAACACCCCCTGCCGGGTTTCCTCGAACGCCGCCTCGCAGACCGCGAGGTAGAAGCGCCACATGCGCACGAAGGTCTCATCGTACATGGCGCGCACCTCGTCCAGCCGCGCCTCGAAGCGCTGCCGCCAGTGGTTCAGCGTTGGGCCGTAATGGCCGCGCAGGATCTCAACGTCGGCGGCCCAGAGGCCGGTCTTCTCGATGGACTGGGACACTTCGGACAGCGACGGGATATAGCCGCCGGGGAAGATATACTTGTCGATCCAGGTGGAGGTGGCGGTCGACGGCGACACGTGGCCAATGGAGTGGATCAGCGCCACGCCATCGGGGGCCAGCAGGTCATCGACCTTGGCGAAATAGCTGTCGAGATGCGGGTAGCCCACGTGTTCGAGCATCCCCACGCTGACGATCCGGTCGAAATGCCGCTCCACCTTGCGGTAGTCTCGCAGCAGGAATTCGACCCGATCCTCGAGCCCCATCTCCTTCGCCCGCGCCTGCGCCGTGGCAAGCTGGTTTTCCGACAGGGTCACCCCGGTGACCTTTACCCCGTAATCGCGCGCCAGAGTCAGCGCCATGCCGCCCCAACCGCAGCCGATATCAAGCACGGTCATCCCCGGTTTCAGCTGCAGCTTCTGGGCGATATGCGCCTTCTTGGCTGCCTGGGCCTCGTCCAGGGTCATGTCGGGCCGGGCGAAGTAGGCGCAGGAATACTGCATGTCGTCATCAAGGAAGAGCCGGTAGAGATCATCCGAGATGTCGTAGTGATGCTGCACGTTCCTTGCACTGCGCAGCGGGTTGTTGCGCTGCTCGATGCCGCGGGTCCAGCCGCGCACCGCCTGCACCGCGTTGAACCACTTGGGCATGGCCCCCTGCTGCTGGCAGCGGATCAACAGGGCGAGCAGGTCATAGACCCGGTCCGGTGCCACATCGATGCGACCGTCCATGTACCCCTCGCCAAGGGCAAGTACCGGTCGCTGGCCCAGTTCCTTGACGATGCTGTCATCGGTGAGCCGCACATCGGCGGTCGGGCCACCTCCGGGGCCATAGGCATCGCTCATTCCATCCGGCCATGTAACGGTCAGCTCGCCCGTCACCACGAGCTTTCTCAACATCCTGTCGAGTACGGTCTTCCACATGGCAAAGACCTCCAATCTGTGAGCTTTTCATCTTCGCCCGGCGCGGCAATGGTCGCGGGGGGCATTAATAAACATTAATACAGGCGCCCTTTTCGGCAAGTTTGCGCCCTGTTCCCTTGACTTCCGGGGCTGTGCAGGCTGTATCGGCGCCTAACTTTCCAGCAGCTTTCAAGGGGCCCGTACCCATGCACGCCTATCGCACGCACACCTGTGCCGAGCTTACCAAGCAGAACGTGGGGGACACCGTCCGCCTGTCCGGCTGGGTCCACCGGATCCGTGACCATGGCGGCATCCTGTTCATCGACCTGCGCGACCATTACGGTGTCACGCAGGTGCTGTGCGATCCCGACAGCCCGGCCTTCGCCGAGGTCGAGAAGGTGCGCAGCGAATGGTGCATCCGCATCGACGGCACCGTGAAGGCCCGCGACGAGAGCCTCGTGAACCCCAAGCTGCCCACCGGCGAGATCGAGGTCTTCGTGCGCGAGATCGAGGTGCTGGGCCAGTCCGCCGAGCTGCCGCTGATGGTCTTCGGCGATCAGGAATACCCCGAGGAAACCCGCCTGCGGTACCGCTACCTCGACCTGCGCCGCGAGGCGATGCAGAAGAACATGACCCTGCGCTCGGACGTGGTGTCGTCCATGCGCAAGCGCATGTGGGATCTGAACTTCCGCGAATACCAGACGCCGATCATCACCGCGTCGTCTCCTGAAGGCGCGCGCGACTTCCTCGTGCCGTCCCGTCTGCACCCGGGCAAGTTCTACGCCCTGCCGCAGGCGCCGCAGCAGTTCAAGCAGCTGATCATGATGTCGGGCTACGACAAGTATTTCCAGATCGCGCCCTGCTTCCGCGACGAGGACCCCCGCGCCGACCGCTCGCCCACCGATTTCTACCAGCTCGACCTCGAGATGAGCTTTGTCGAGCAGCAGGACGTGTTCGACACCATCTCCCCGGTGATCGCGGGCGTGTTCGAGGAATTCGGCGAGGGTGCAAAGGTCGACGATCCCGCCTCCTGGCCGCAGATCCCCTACAAGGAAGCGGCGCTCAAGTACGGCACCGACAAGCCGGACCTGCGCAACCCGATCGAGATGCAGGACGTCTCCGAGCATTTCCGCGGCTCGGGCTTTGCGATCTTCGCCAAGCTGCTCGAGCAGGAGGGCACCGAGATCCGCGCGATTCCGGCGCCGACCGGCGGGTCGCGCAAATTCTGCGACCGGATGAATGCGTTTGCCCAGAAGGAAGGTCTTCCGGGCATGGGCTACATCTTCTGGCGTGATCAGGGCGAAGGCCTCGAGGCCGCAGGCCCGCTGGCCAAGAACATCGGCCCCGAGCGCACCGAGGCGATCCGTGAGCAGCTGGGCCTTGGCGTCGGCGACGCGGCGTTCTTCCTTGGCGGCAAGCCCGCGAGCTTCCAGCGCGTTGCGGGCAAGGCGCGTGACGTCATCGGCGAAGAACTTGGCCTGACCGACAAGAACCGCTTTGCCTTTGCGTGGATCGTGGATTTCCCGATCTACGAGAAGGACGAGGAAACCGGCAAGATCGACTTCGAGCATAACCCGTTCTCGATGCCGCAGGGCGGCATGGCGGCGCTGGAAGGCGATCCGCTGGCGGTGAAAGGCTTCCAGTACGATCTGGCGTGCAACGGCTACGAGCTGGTGTCGGGCGCAATCCGGAACCACAAGCCCGAGCTGATGCTCAAGGCCTTTGAGATCGCGGGCTACGGCGAGGACGAGGTGAAGAAGCGCTTCCAGGGCCTCTACAACGCGTTCCAGTACGGTGCCCCGCCGCACGGTGGCTGCGCCGCCGGGATCGACCGCATCGTGATGCTGCTGGCCGGCACCTCGAACATCCGCGAGGTCATCATGTTCCCGATGAACCAACGCGCCGAGGATCTGATGATGGCCGCGCCGTCCGATGCGACCTCGGACCAGCTCATGGAACTGTCCCTGCGTGTCATTCCGCAGGAGTGAGATCGCTCAGCGTTCGAGATCAAGGAAGGGCGTCCCTCGGGGCGCCCTTTTTCCGTTTGCCGTCTGCCCTCGCGCGGAAACAAGGCTGTAGGCCGCCGCGCATCGTCGGGCCGCCCCCCGGCCCGGCGATTTGTCGACACAAGCGCTAAGCTGCGAGGGCCTTCGGATCTGGCGACGGTAAACCGAGGGATTCCGCAGGCGGATCGCCAGTCCGCGGCCCGACGCTGCGCTGCTTCGCGTTCAGGCCCACATACAGGCAGCATGCGGCTCGCTCGCCCCTCAGAGTCCGCCATCCGGTCACGCAACGCCCCTGCCCGGCCTAAGCCTTGCGCTCCTCGCGCCCCCGCGCCACCAGCCAGTCGCGCAGCGCGGTGCCGCCGGGCTTTTCCAGTGCCTCGCGAGACCAGCCCAGCGAATAGGGCTGCGACAACGGCAACCCGAGGTCAAAGGGCACCACCAGCTGCCCGGTCACCAGCGCTTCGTGCATCATCGCCCGCTGGCCCAGCACCACCCCCTGCCCCGCCACCGCCGCGTCGATGGCAGCCGCAGTCTGCGCAAAGCTCATCACCGGCGTGGCCTGCGGTGGGGGCAATCCGTTGAGCGCGGCCCATGGCTCCCACCCCGGCGGTGTGAAGCGATCGTACTGCGCGCTCCAGTCGATGCGCAGAAGTGGCATGTCCAGCAGCTCCTCCGGGCCAACGGGCGCATGAGCAGCCAGCAGCGCGGGAGCGCAGGCCGGCACCGCCTCGTCGGTGAAAAGCGTGGCCCCCTGCCCCTCGGGCGCGCCGAAGCACATGGCGAAGTCCACGCCCGCTCCGGCACGGGGATCGTCTTCAGAGATCAAGCGCACCGGCCATTCGGGATGAGCCCGCGCCCAGTCGTAAAGGACACGCCCCAGCCACTTCGCCGCCACTGTGGGCAACCCGCTGACCACCAGCGGTGCGCCCTCCATGGCGGCGCGCAGAGGGCGTTCAGCCTCAGCCAGCCGGGCGAACCCGTCCGCGAGGCCCGCATGGTAGAGCCTGCCCCAACGGGTCAGCTCCAGCCCACGCCCCTGCCGTTCCAGAAGAGTGACCCCGAGATGCGCCTCGAGCCGACGGACCTGCTGGCTCACGGCACCGGCGGTCACGCCCAGCTCGGCCGCCGCCGCGGCGACGGACCCAAGCCGCCCCACCGCCTCAAAGCTCTCCATTGCGCGAAGCTGGGGCAGACGGGCCATGTCAGGCCCATGCTGCGATTTGGGACTCGCCCCGGAGGGGCGCCATTTCCACATCCCCCAAGAGGGGCGTCATTTGAGCATCGCCGCGCCGCGATCGAGATAGGTGTCGAGGAACTGCTCGAGCCGGGGCTCGCGAGGTTTCTGGAACACCGCCTCGGGGGTGTCGTGGAACAGCAGCTTGCCCCCGTCGAGGAAGGCCACCTTGTGCCCGACCGACGCGGCAAAGCCGATCTCGTGAGTCACGACGACCATGGTCATGCCCTCGGCGGCAAGCTCGCGCATCACGCTCAGCACCTCGCCGGTCAGCTCGGGATCAAGCGCCGACGTCGGCTCGTCAAAGAGCATGATCGTCGGATCCAGCGCCAGCGCACGGGCGATGGCGACGCGCTGCTGCTGGCCGCCGGACAGCTGGCTGGGGTAGTGCCCCGCCCGCTCCTTGAGGCCCACGTGGTCTAGCTGGCGCATGGCGCGGTCCTCGGCCTCGGAGCGGGACATGCCGCGCACCCGGCGCAGTGCAGCCGACACGTTGCCAAGCGCGGTCATGTGGGGCCAAAGGTTGAACTGCTGGAACACCATCCCGATCTTGGAGCGCACCTTGCGTAGTTCAGCCGGGGATTGGCGGCGGCGGTCCTTGCCGTCCCCCACGAAGCCCAGCGGCTGACCTTCGACAAGGATCGTGCCGCTGGTGGCCTGCTCGAGGAAGGCAATGCAGCGCAGCAGCGTCGACTTGCCCGAGCCGGAGGGGCCGATGAGGCAGGACACCTTGCCCCGCTCGACCTCCATGTTGATGTCGCGCAGGACGACGGTGTCGCCGAACTGCTTCGACACGTGGGTGGCGACGATTGCGTGGTCGGTCATGTCAGGCACTCAGTTTCGAGAGTTTGCGTTCGGCGATGCGGCCCAGCCAGTTGGCGACCTCGACCAGCGCCCAGTAGACCAGCGCCAGCACCACCAGCGCCTCTACGAAGGCATATTGCTGCGAGCCGATGGCGCTCACGGTCATGGTCATTTCGGGCACGGTTATGAGCGAGAGCAGCGCGGTTTCCTTGAGCAGGATGATCGCCATGTTGATCGACGGCGGCAGCACGAGCAGCGCCATCTCGGGCAGAAGGACAAAGCGGATGATCTGGTTGCGGCTGAAGCCGACGCATTCGGCGGCCTCGACGTGGCCCACGGGCACCGACCGATACCCGGCACGGAAAATCTCGGCGTAGTACGCGGCACCGTAGACCGATATGCCGATGAAGCCCGCGGTGATCGGATCCAGCCGCAGCCCGATGTAGGGACCGCCGAAATACAGCAAGAAGATCTGCACGAGGAAGGGCGTGCCCCGGATCACCTCGATCGGCACCTGCAGCAGGACATCCACGCCCCGCCCGCCAAAGCGGCGCAGCGTGGCGATGAGGAATCCCAGCACGGCGGCGGCGACATTGCCGCCCACCCAGATCAGGATGGTGACGACAATCCCCGAAAGGATCTTTGGCCCCTGGGCAAGGATGACGGCGAAATCAAAGCTCATTTGGTCGGCAGTCCGGGCAGCGCGTTCTCGGCGCGGCGGCCAAGCCAGGCCACGACAAGGTTGATGGCAAGGTAGATCACGCCAGCGGAAGCGAAGATCGGCAGCGGCATGTACGTCGAGGCGGCAAGGTTCTGCGCCATCTTGGTGAGCTCGATCAGGCCGATGGCCGACACCAGCGAGGACGATTTCAGGATCAGGATCGCCTCGTTCACCAGCGCCGGGAAGGTCATGCGCAGGGCGATGGGCGTGCGGATGTGGATGAACGTCTGCACAGGCGAGAACCCGGCCATCTCGGCGGATTCGACCAGCCCCTTGGGCACCCCTTCGAAGCCGCCGCGCAGGTTCTCGGCCTGGTAGGCGGCGGTACACAGCGACAGGCCGATGATCGCAGTGGCAAGGCTGGGCAGGGTGAGGCCAAGCACGGGCAACAGGTTGTAGATCAGCAGAAGCTGCACAAGCAGCGGCACACCGCGGAAGAACGAGATGAAGACGCCGGTGATGGCGAACAGCGCGCGGTTTCCCGACATGCGCATGCCCGACAGCACGATGGCGATACCAAGCCCCACAAGGATGGAAATCGAGCTTACAAGAAGCGTCATCAGCGACGCTTCGAGCAGCAGGGAGAAGAGTTTCCAGGTCATGAGGGCCCGTTCTGCTTGGCGGCGCGGGGTTCGCCCCCGCACCGCCGATGGTCATCAGATGTTGGGTTCAGTGACGTAGTCGGGCATGTCGAAGGTGGTGCCAAACCACTTTTCCTGAAGCTCGGCCATGCGACCGTCTTCCTTCATGGCGAGCAGGATCTCGTCGATCTTGTCCATGAGGGTCGCGAACTCGGGCTCGATGCGGCCCGGGTAGCCGAAGTAGGTCGGGGTGCCGAAGGCGGGGGTCACGACCTTGAAGACCTCGGGACGCTGCTGCGCCACGAAGGCGATGTTGGGCAGCGAGTTGGCAACTGCCTCGATCCGGCCCGCAGCGATGTCCGCGTAGCTTTCGTTGAACGACACGTACTCGTTGATCTCGGTCGGCGGGGTGTCGAGAGTGCTGGCGAACTCCTGCAGCTGCTTGAGCTGCGCGGTGCCCGTGGCAGACCCGATGGGCTTGCCGGCGATGTCCTCGGGGGCCTCGATGTCGCAATCAGCGCAGGCAAGGATCGCCACGGTCGCCTCGGCGATAGGCGACGAGAAGCGGTAGCGCTCGGCACGTTCCTTGGTGATGGTCGCAGGGCCGGCGACCACGTCGAAGCGCCCCGCCTCGAGGCCGGGCAGAACGCCGGTCCAGTCAAGAGTGATCCACTCGATTTCGACGCCCATTTCCTCACCAATGGCGGCGAAGACATCGGTGTTGAGGCCGGTGTGGGTGCCTGCGTCGATGAAATCGAAGGGCGCGAAGGCGGTCTCGGTGCCGACGCGGAGGACACCTGCCTCCATCACGTCGTCAAGGGCATCGGCCTGGGCGACCACGGTGGAGCCGAGGGTCACGGCCGCCCCTGCGAGGGCGGCAAGGAAATGCTTGCGCATAGAAGTTCTCCCTGTGCGGCCCGTTCCGGGCCTTGTCGTTGCATATCTCTCGGGCTGGCCCACGATTCTGATCTCCAGCACCCGGCAGCCCATTTGCATATACAAAATAAAAAGGAGCCGCATGGACAGGGGAAAAGTCGCCAGCGCCGGATTTCCTTTTCATGCCCCCACGCCACACGCAAGGCAACGCCTAAAAAACAGGCGCTGTTTTCCGCCACCGCCATGGGTGTTCATGAAAGCAGGGGGAGCTCAGAGGTCGAAGATCTTGCCGGGGTTAAGGATGCCCTTCGGGTCCACCGCCTGCTTGATGCGCTTCATGAGGCCCAGCGCCGGCCCGTGCTGCGCCTCCATGAACACCTTCTTGCCCAGCCCCACGCCATGCTCGCCCGTAGCGGTGCCGCCATGTTCCAGCGCCATGGAGACAAGACGGTGATTGAGGGCGCGCACGGTTTCCTGCTCTTCAGGCTCCTCGGGGTCAAACAGCATGACAAGGTGGAAGTTACCGTCGCCCACGTGACCATGCATGGGGGCGACGATGCCCGCCGCCTCGATCTCGGCCCCGATCGCGGCGATGATCGTGGGCAGCTCGGTCACCGGCACGCAAACGTCCGTGGACAGGCTCTTGCAGCCGGGCCGCAGCCCCCGCGCCGCATAAAGCGCTGAATGCCGCAGCGCCCACATGGCGCTATACGCCTCGGGCGTCTCGCAGGGATGGGCGGTGGCACCATGACCCTCGGCCAGCGCCCCGAACATCTCAAGGTCGGTCTCCACCTGCACCTCGCCGCCCGCAAGATCCACCATCAGCGTCGCGGTTTCAGCATGGGCGGTGCCATTCCAGGCGTTGATCGCCGCCATCTGCAAGCCGTCCAGAAGCTCGATCCGGTTCAGGCAGAGCCCACACTGCAATGCTTCCACCACGCAGGCGGTGGCCTCATCCACGCTCGCAAAGGCGTACATCCCCGCCTTCGCCGTCTCGGGGATGCCAGCCAGCTTCAGCGTCAGTTCAGTGATGATGCCAAGCGTGCCCTCGGCACCGATGAACAGCCCAGTCAGGTCATACCCGGCCGAGGATTTGCGCGCCCGCCCCCCAGTTTGCACGACCTCGCCATCGGGGAGCACCACGGTCAGGCCCATGACCAGATCACGCATGGTGCCGTGGCGCACGGTCATCGTCCCCGAGGCGCGGGTCGAGGCCATGCCCCCCACAGTCGCATGTGCGCCAAGGTCGATGGGCAGGAACAGCCCCGTGGCCCGGAGATCCTCGTTCAGCGCCTGCCGGGTGACGCCGCACTCAACGCTGCAGTCCATATCGCCCTGCGACACCCGAAGCACCTTGTCCATGCGCGAGAGGTCTAGGCAAAGCCCACCGCGCACCGCCTGCACCTGCCCCTCGAGCGACGATCCGTGCCCAAAGGCCACCACCGGCACGCCATGCTCGTGGCAGATCGCCAGCGCCTGCGACACCTCCGCCGTGCTGTCCACGAACAGCACCGCATCCGGCGCCGCCGCCGCGTGCCAGCTGTCCCCGGCACCATGCTGGGCGCGCACCGCCTCACCCGTCTCGATCCGTGTTCCGAACCGCGCCACCAGCGCCTCGAGTGCCGCTTCGCTCATCGCCCCATTCATCGACAGACCCTTCTTCTCTTTCCAAATACGCAAAATGCGGACGGGCGCCGCCAGATGCAACGCCCGCCGTTCTTGCAGCCTAGAACCGGCGCCTACTCCGCCGCGCTGCGCGCCAACGTGTAGCGGTTCTCAGGCCAGCTCAACCCAAGGTTCTCGCGCAGGGTGCTGCCCTCGTACTCCTCGCGGAAGATCCCACGGCGCTGCAGTTCCGGCACCACCAGCTCGGCGAAATCGCGCAGCGAGGCAGGCAGGGTGGGGAACATCAGGATGAACCCGTCGGCGGCCCGTGCCTCGAACCACTCCTGCATGTAGTCGGCCACCTCCATGTACGACCCCGTCAGCCCGTTGCCGGTGTGCTTGCGGGCGTAATGCGTGATGAGGTCGCGCAGGGTGTGGCCCTGTTCCACGAACTCCTTCACCTCGGCGAACATCGCCTCGGACCCCTTGGCCTTGGCCGGCATGCGGTCCATCGGGAACGGCGCGTCGAGGTCGGCACCATGCAGGTCGGTCTCGAGGAATTCCTGAAGCATCAGAAGCCCCACCTCGGGGTGCATGTGATCGACCATCTCCTGCGCGCGGGCCTCTGCCTCTTCGCGGGTGCGGCCCACGTTGACCACGATGCCGGGCATGATCTTCAGGTCGTCGGGATTGCGCCCGTACTTGGCCATGCGCCCCTTCACATCCGCGTAGAAGGCGGCGTTCTTGTCGATGTTCGACGCCAGCGAAAACGCGATCTCGGCGGTCCGTGCCGCCAGTTCGCGGCCCCGCTCGGACCCTCCGGCCTGCGCGATCACCGGGCGCCCCTGCGGCGTGCGGGCGATGTTCAGCGGCCCGCGCACCTGGAAGTGTTCGCCCTTGTGGTCCAGCTGATGCAGCTTGTCCTTGTCGTGGTAGACGCCGTTCTCACGATCCAGCAGCAGCGCATCGTCCTCGAAGGAGTCCCACAGCCCGAACACCACGTCGAGGAACTCCTCGCCGCGCGCATAGCGGTCTGCGTGCGGATCCAGCCCCTCGCGGTTGTAGTTGTACCCGGTCTCGTCATGGTCCGAGGTGACCACGTTCCAGCACATCCGCCCGCCCGAGATATGGTCCGCCGAGGCGTAGAGTCGCGCGATGTTGTAAGGCTCGTAATACGAGGTCGAGGCGGTGGCGACAAAGCCCAGCTTCTCGGTTACCATGGACAGCGCGGTGATCGCGGTGATCGGCTCGAAGCGGTTCATCTTCGTGGGCTGGCGGGCCAGCGCGTCGGGATGGCCGATGGCGGCGGCCGGACTGTCGGCGAAGAACATGAAGTCCAGCTTCGCCGCCTCCGAGATCTTCGCCACGTTCGCCAGATGCGCGATGTCGTTGGCGCCGTTCACGTCCGACTCCGGATGCAGCCAGGCCGCCGGGTGGAAGCCGAAGGTGTAGACGAAGGTACCCAGCTTGAGCTTGTCGTCGCGTGCCATGTCAAAAATCCCTGTTGCGCGTTTGGGGCAGTATGCGGTGCGGCCCCCGTGGCTGAACAGATGAGTCCACTGGTTTCCGGTTTAGCGGAACTCAATCCACCTGTCAGGCATGGTTCACCGCCATCACCGAAAGCGGTCCCTTCGCGCCGCACCGCAGGCGGGTGATCGAAAGATTGGCAACTTCAAAGGCCAGCCCCGCATGTATCACCCCCGTCACCTGTGACAGAGCCGACCGGATAACTCCCGCATGGACCACCAGCACCACCGGCCCGGCCTCACAGGCCGCTGCGCCATGTTCGGCCAGCGCGGGCGTGGTGCGCGCGCAGACATCGGCAAAGCTTTCGCCTCCGGGCGGCGCCCAGCGTGCAAGATCCGGGCCGGACAGCGGGCCGATGTCGGGTATCTCGGCAAAGGGCAGCCCGTCGTGGTCGCCGAAATCCTGCTCCCACAGGCGGGCATCGGTTTCGGGTGAAAGGTCCGGCCAGACCGCGGCAGCCGTCTCGCGGCAGCGGCGGGCCGGGCTGCTTACCAGTCGCGCGGGCCGGGGCAGCGCCTCACGCAGCGCTTGGGCCGCCACAGGATCTACCCGCGCGGCCACGTCGGTGCGTCCGAACAGGCAGCCCGGTTCGACCACCGGGGCATGACGGACAAGGATCAGCTCTCCACTCGGGGGGATCTCGGTGCTCATGCGGTAACTTCCTGCACTGGGACGTGGAAAAATGGGCGCGCGAAACGTCGAGGTTTAGCCCAGCCCGAGCCCAGCGGTAAAGCGCGCCATCTCGGCCTCGGTGGGGCGCTTGCCGGTGTAGATCTCCACGTAGTTGGGGAAGCGCTGAAGCCGCTCTTCGAGCCCCTCGACCACCCGCATGGAGATGTAGCCGATCTGCACGAGGTAGATCGTCCGTGCCCGCACATCCGCATCCGCCACATCATGGCCCCAGCCTTCCAGCATCTCACGCAGAGCGGCAAGCCGGCGCGTGTCCGCCTGCCTCAGACGGGAAAGCACCTCTTCGTCCTGCTGCGCCCAGGACCGGACCGCCAATTCCAGCCGCGTGTCGAATCGCGCGTCCGACAGGAACACTGAGACGACGTTGAGCATCGCCTCGGTCTCAGTCGCGGCATAGGCGACGGTGGCAGCGATGAGCGCCTCGGTGGTCGTGTCTTCCCAGCGGTTCAGAAGCGCGGCCAGAAGCTGGCGGCGATCCTTGAAGAACCAGTAGAAACTGGTGCGCGACAGCTTCAGCGAGGTGGCGAGCGGCATGATCTTCACCGCGTCCACGCCCCCGGTCACCAGCGCCTCGTAGGCGGCATCAAGCCACAGCTCGGGCGAGCCGCGCCAGCCACGTTCGGGAAGGTCAAGGTCGGTCTGAGGGGTGTCGGTCATGGAGTCAGTGTCGCCTGAATGTACGGTTATGTCCAGTTTTCAGCAGCGGCGTTGGCGTGTATGTTGATATCAGAGACCAAACAGTCACCACATATCGTGCACCCCTAATATCAGGGCCAGCCACCACCTCGCACGATTGCGAAATTTATTGACACATATGTACATTTTGGAAAATCGTCGTCGCAGTTCCCTCAGCAAGACGAAGAGGCCCCCATGTCGAACGACCCGCTTCTCCAGCCGTACCAGCTCAAGCATCTGACGCTGAAGAACCGCATCATGATCACCAGCCATGAACCAGCCTACCCCGAGGACGGCATGCCCAAGGACCGCTACCGCGCCTACCACGTGGAGCGCGCCAAGGCCGGTGTGGCGATGACCATGACCGCAGGATCGGCCAGCGTGTCGCGGGACAGCCCGCCGGTGTTCAACAACATCCTTGCTTGGAAGGACGAGGTGGTCGGCCACATGGCCAAGCTGGCGCAGGAATGCCACGACGAGGGCTGTGCGGTGATGATACAGCTCACCCACCTGGGCCGCCGCACCCGCTGGGACAAGGCCGACTGGCTGCCCGTCGTCTCGCCCGGCCATGAACGCGAGGCATCGCACCGCGCCTTTCCGAAAAAAATGGAAGACTGGGACATCGCCCGCATCATCGAGGATTACATCGGCGCCGCAGAGCGTATGAAGGCGGCGGGGCTCGATGGGCTTGAGATTCAAGCCTACGGCCATTTGGCAGACCAGTTCTGGTCGCCACTGACCAACGACCTTGATGGTCCATACGGCGGCAGCCTCGACAACCGCCTGCGGTTTACTTTCGACGTGCTGCGAGGCATCCGCGAGCGCTGCGGCGAAAATTTCCTGCTGGGGGTACGCTACACAGGGGACGAGGATCTGCCCGGCGGTTTCGACGCCCAGGACGGCCTTGAAATTTCGCGCAAGCTAAAGGACAGCGGGCTGGTCGACTTCCTCAACGTGGTGAAGGGCCATATCGACACCGATGCAGGCCTGACAGACGTGATCCCGGTGCAGGGGATGAAGAACGCGCCGCATCTCGATTTCGCGGGCGAGATCCGCAAGGCCACCGATTTCCCCACCTTCCACGCCGCCAAGATTCCCGACGTGGCCACCGCCCGCCATGCCATCGCCAGCGGCAAGGTGGACATGGTCGGCATGACCCGCGCGCACATCGCCGACCCGCACCTTGTGCGCAAGATCACCCAAGGACGAGAGGATGACATCCGCCCCTGCGTCGGAGCCAACTATTGCCTCGACCGCATTTATCAGGGCGGGATGGCGCTTTGCCTGCACAATCCCTCCACGGGGCGTGAAATCGAGCAGCCCCACACCATCGCCAAGGCGGAAACCCCCAAGCGCGTGACCATCGTGGGCGCTGGCCCCGCCGGCATGGAAGCGGCGCGCGCCGCGGCCGAACGCGGCCACGCGGTGACCGTCTTCGAGGCCGCCGACCAGCCCGGCGGGCAGATCCGCCTGACCGCCCTGCAGGAACGGCGGCGCGAAATGTCCTCGATCATCGCATGGCGATTTGATCAGTGCGAGAAGCTGGGCGTGACCTTCAACTTCAACACCTTCGCCGAAGCCGCCGACATCATTGCCACCACCCCCGACGAGGTCATCATCGCCACCGGCGGCATGCCCCACACCGAGGTACTGCCCGACGGCAACGATCTGGTCGTCTCCGCATGGGACATCCTGTCAGGTGACGTGAAGCCGGGGCGCAACGTACTGGTCTATGACGACGCGGGCGATCACGCGGGGCTTCAGGCGGCGGACATGATCTCGGAGACCGGCGCGTCGGTCGAGATCGTCACCCCTGACCGCAGCTTCGCCCCCGAGGTCATGGCGATGAACCTCGTGCCATACATGCGCAATCTGCAGCAGCGTGACACCACCTTCACGGTGACATGGCGGCTCGCCTCGGTCGAACGCAGTGGCAACATGCTGAAAGCGGTGCTTGGCTCGGATTACGGCGCCTTCAGCCGGACGCGCGAGGTGGACCAGGTGGTGGTCAACCACGGCACCCGCCCGCTCGATGATCTCTACTTCGAGCTGAAGCCGCTGTCGCGCAACCTGGGCGAGGTGGATTACGACGCGCTGGCCACGGGTGGCGCGCAAACAGTCAATGCGAACCCCGATGGCGCTTTCCGGCTGTTCCGCATCGGCGACGCGGTTGCATCGCGCAACACCCACGCGGCAATCTACGACGGACTGCGGCTGACCCGGTCGCTCTGACCCAAGGAGAGCCTATGAGAGCGGACACGCTCGAAACCTTCCTCTCCGTCGCGCTGGACGCGGCGGAGCATCACGCCACCGACGACCGCTCGCGCGCGTCCCTTGCAATGATCCGCGAGCGGCTGTCGGACATTCCTCCCGGCGAACATGCCGCCGATGCCGAGATGCCCCCCGTGGTGTCGCAATGGCTTGGCCCGGCGCTGCGGAACGCGCCGCAGGCGCCCCGGCTTGCGCCGCTGCTGCAGGCGATTCGCCATATCGCGCCGGAATTGCGCTGGTCTCCGAAACCTTCGGCCAGCGAAGAGGTGCGCGAGCGGCATGCCAACGCCATGCTCGTCGGCCCCGGCGGCTGGGAGAACCGCCCCGACGTGTGGATCGGCCTGAGCCTTCTGGCCCCGGACCTGCGCTATCCCGACCATGACCATGCGCCCGAGGAAACCTACCTCGTGCTGTCGGGTGGCGAATTCCGAGTCGGCACTCCGGACTGGTTCACCCCCGGCCCCGGAGGCAGCTTCTACGTCCCGCCGGGATACGAGCACGCCATGCGCAGTGGGGAAGAACCGCTTCTGGCCCTGTGGATGCTGAAGGCCTGAGAGGGTCGGGGCTGGCCTTCCGGGGCCATCGGCTTTGACCTCCGGCACGGCCTTCCACCCTGAACGGCAGATGCCCGACCAGAACGTCTGAGACAGGGCCCGAACAACTAATGCCGTCTCCGGGTGCTGGTGAGGGGCGTCAACGCAAGGCTGAAAGATCATCCGGGCTCCCTTGGGCCTGTATGACCGGGCCTTTTCGACAGGCATCGACCAGACTGGCATCAACTCGACCGGCTGCGGATCGGCTGGTCTCGACATACCGCTTTGAGGATCGCCCTGAACTTGCGGCTCTGACATCCGGCCCCAGACACCGCCCTGATCGTCAGGCCAGGGTCATCAAGACAAGGAGCCCGCCTGAAATGCAAAAGACCCCGGAAACCAGCGGTTTCCAGGGTCTTTGGTGCAGTACACCAATGGTGCCCAGGAGAGGACTCGAACCTCCACGGCCTTGCGGCCACTGGCACCTGAAGCCAGCGCGTCTACCATTCCGCCACCTGGGCACTAGGTGGTGTGTGGCGAGCGTTTACGGGGAGTGCGCAGGAGTGTCAACGACCTTTTTTCGATTTGTTTTCCATCTCCTCTCTGCGCACCTTGCTGGACGCACCTGCAATGGGTATCCAGTGATCGAAACCTGGCATCAGGAGCAGGCCCAATGAGCAAACTCGTCACCATCTACGGGGGATCCGGCTTTGTTGGCCGTTACATAGCACGCCGTATGGCCAAGCTTGGCTGGCGGGTGCGTGTGGCCGTGCGGCGCCCCAACGAAGCGATCTTCGTGCGCGCTTACGGCGTCGTCGGCCAAGTCGAACCGGTGTTCTGCAACATCCGCGACGATGCCTCCGTGCGCGATGTGATGAAGGGCGCGGATGCGGTCGTGAACTGCGTCGGCACCTTCGACGCCAAGGGCAAGAACAACTTCGACGCCATCCAGTCGGACGGCGCGGAACGCGTTGCCCGCATCGCCGCTGAACTGGGCGTCGCGCACATGGTGCAGCTGTCCGCCATTGGCGCCGACAGCAGCAGCGCCAGCGACTATGCCCGCACCAAGGGACTGGGCGAAGAGGCCGTTCTGAAGCACATGCCCGGCGCGCTGATCCTGCGGCCATCGGTGATCTTCGGCCCGGGGGATGCGTTCTTCAACCGCTTCGCCGGCATGTCCCGCATGGGCCCGGTTCTGCCGCTGGTCGGCGCCGAAACGAAGTTCCAGCCGGTCTACGTGGATGACGTGGCACAGGCCGCCGTCCTTGGGATCACTGGCCAAGCCACCGGCATCTACGAGCTGGGCGGCCCCGAGGTGAAGACCTTCCGCGAATGGATCGAGGAGATGCTGGCCATCATCCGCCGCCGCCGCTTTACCGCCAACATCCCCTTCGGAATGGCCTCGGTGATGGGATCGGGCTTCGAGACGGTGCAGAAGCTGACCGGTGGTCTCTTCAAGGCGCAGATCACCCGTGACCAGGTCAAGCAGCTGGGCAGCGACAACATCGTCAGCGACGGGGCCAAAGGCCTGGCTGATCTGGGAATTTCCCCCACGGTCGCCGAGGCGGTGTTGCCTGACTACCTTTGGCGCTTCCGCCCCTCGGGCCAATACGACGCCATCAAGGAATCGGCGCGCGGCCTGCGGCCCGAGTAACCGCCCGAAGCCCTGTTCAGCGCCCTCTGCGTGGCCTGAACCAGGTCTCGAAAAAGGCGGTCACCCCTTCGCCGGGGTGGCCGCCTTTTCTCTTCTGCTGCGATTTGCCGTTCCCGGTACCCTTGACGCCTTTATGGCAGGCCAACGGTATTCCCAACCGGACGTCAGTGCCTCCGCTTCAGCGCATGCAACCGCTCGGCATTAGGGCACCCCGGAGGCGGCTGCCCCGCACCGGGGGCTGAGGACGCCAGCCAGCGCTCGCAAGCCTCGACCAGAGCGCAGCCACGGCACCGCGTCACCATCTGCGCATAGTCGGCGGAAGACAGCGAGCCCTCCTGCATTTCGTCATAAAGGCTGAGGCCCATCACCCGGGCCACGCTGCGCGTCAACCAGAAATGGAGCGCGGGATCCCCGAGCAGGTGTGCCATGGAATCACCGCCGGTTCTTCTCTGTGCCCGAGGCCATGCCCGGCCCTGCCTGCAACGCCGCGAACCAGTCACGGTTGAGGCAATCCGCCGGAGCCTCGCGCAGCGCATCCACCGGCTGCGACAGCCAGCGCTGGCAGCCGTCGGCCCAGGCGCAGGTACGGCAGCGGTGAACCATGCCGGCCCATTCCGCCTGAGTGAGCGCCCCGGTGTCAGAGGCTTCCACAAGGTCGGTGCCGCTGGCACGGGCCATGCGCTGAACAAGCCAGTAATGCTCGGTCTCATCGCCGAGCGGTCGGAACGGGGTGGCGTCAAGCATCGCTTCCTCGTCTGCTTCTTGCCTCATGCCGCTCAGGCGTCGCGAAGCTGCTGGAACAGCGCCGTGTTGCGACAGAAATCGGGAGTGGTGTCGGCAGGGCCGGCTTGCTGCTGCTCGCGCTGCTCCAGCCAGCCGGCGCAGGCGCAGGGCTGGGTGCAGCCGGTGCACGACAGCACTGCGTGATCGAAACCATCGAAGGTCAGTCTCCCGCGGATCATTTCCTCGGCAATGTCGACACCCACGGCCGAGGCCATGTGATCCACCAGTCGCGCGTGTCGGGCGTAGTTGGTATTGGTCGGCATGGCAGTCTCTCCTGTCGGGGTTGGGGACAGGAGAGAGGCTAGCAAACCGTCGGCAATCCCCCCTTGATTCAGGTCAAGAGGGGCCTTGGCGGGTCAGTTGGTGGCGCGGTAGGCGGCCGCAGTGCGCTGAACGATGGTCCGGCGCGCGGCGTTCGACGGGTGCGAACCCATGAAACGGTCACCCGGATCGGGCAGACGCAGGAAGAAATCCGCGCCCCGCACCGGATCATAGCCGGCCATGATGGTCAGGACCGTGCCCATCTGGTCGGCCTCCAGCTCGTATTCCTTGGAAAAGGTCCGCGCGCCCACGCTTGCCCCCAGCTCCTGCGCCGAGCGAACATCGGCGGCGCTTGCCCCCGACATCTCGGCGACACCCGAGAAGATCACCGCGGCGATGGCGGCATCCTCTTCGACCTTGGCAAGGTGTCCGAGGATGTGGTGCGCCGATTCATGCGCCATGACAAAGGCCAGCTCGTCGGCATTCTGCACGGACGCGATGAGTGCGAGGTTGAAGGCAATGATGGGACGGCCCTGTGCATCCAGCGTCTGGAAGGCGTTGGCTTCCTGCCCCGGCCGGTCATCGACCACGATGAGATAATCACAGTTCTGCCCGCGGGTCAGTCGATCACACTGCGATTCGGCAATGGGCTCGATCCGGCTTGCCACCTCGACGAAGCGCCGGGTCGCCATTTCAGCCTGCGTCTCGACCGGGCGCGCGCTGCCGGTGCCCGGCGGGGTATCGACCGTGGGCATGACCTCACAAGCGGCGAGGAAGACGAGGAGGAGGGGAAGAAGACGGCGCATGAAGGCTCCGGGGTTCGGGCAGATCGTCACTCCAGCATAGAAGCCATGGCGCTGCTGTACCAGCATTGCCACGCAGAAGGCGATGTTCGCGGCGGGGCGTGCTTTTCAGGTCTTGCGCCGGGCGGTGGCCGGGATAGGCTGGTTTCATGTTCAGCATAGAGCACGAATTTGACGCCACGGTCGTCACCCTTGTGGACGAGGGCTCCACACACCTCCAGGAAGACGTCATCGTTTCCGGGTTCGAGGAATGCGTCACGGTCGAGCAATACGATCCACGCACCGATCAGGTGTATCGCATCACCCTGTCTATGACCCAGATGCGCGACCTCGCCGCGGCACTGTCGCTGCCCGAAGGGGTCTACGTGCGCGACAAGGACTGACCCCCGGGGCCGAACCATCGTTCCGATCCGTCTCGGACGGCAATACCCAAGACGAAAAGCCGCTCACTCCTCGAGCCGGAAAAGTTTGTCCCGCGAGGTCGCGCCCCGCACCAGTTCCAGCCGGGATTTCGGCACGCCGAGCGCCTTTGCCAGAAGCTTCTGGACGGCGGCATTGGCCTTGCCGTCCTCGGGCGCGGCAGTGACGGCGACGCGCAGAAGGCTGCCGTCTTCGCGAATCTCGTTGCGGCGGGACTTGGGGGTCACCCGCAGCTCAAACCGGGCGCCGGGCTGCGCGAGATGGGCGAGGGCCGCCTTAGCCATGGCGTTTGTCCTTTTCGCTGCTGCGCCACTCGATAGCGTTGGCGTGATCCTGCGGCAACCTCTCCGGGCTGCGCGCCAGACTTCTTCCCGCTTCCCGCTTCCCGCCTCCCGCCTCCCGCCTCCCGCCTCCCGCCTCCCGCCTCCCGCCTCCCGCCTCCCGCCTCCCGCTTGGAGTGGGCGCGCGCCCGTCGCAGTGCCGTCAAGAACAGGCGGCAAACACTGCCCCATCGCCGCAACGCCGATGGTTGAAAGACGGGGCAGAAAGGCTGACATAGAGGCGGACCAGCGAAGGAGACGCCGATGCCCACCCCCAACACCGCCGCGATGGAGTTCCTGCTTGGCCGCCGGTCGCGCCCTGCCAAGACGCTGACCGGCCCCGCGCCGGACCGCGCCGCGCTCGAGCCGATCCTGACCGCGGCGGCCCGCACGCCGGACCACGGCAAGCTCGAGCCATGGCGCTTCATCGTCATCGAAGGCGCGGGATTGGCCCGCCTCTCGGAAGCGGCGGGCGCGCGCGGCGAGGCGCTGGAGCTCGATGAGGGCAACGCCGGCAAGGGGCGCAAACAATTTTCCGACAGCCATCTTTGCGTGGCGGTGGTCGAGTCGCCAAAGGACAGCGCCAAGATCCCAGCCATCGAACAGACCTACTCTGCCGGTGCCGTATGTCTGGCGCTGCTCAACGCCGCGCTGGCCAGCGGCTGGGGCGCCAACTGGCTGACCGGCTGGATTGCCGAGGACCGGCCCTTCGTCGAGGACACGCTGGGCCTTGCCCCACATGAACGCATCGCTGGCTTCATCCACATCGGCACCGAAACCTCCGCCCCACCAGATCGCCCGCGCCCGGACCTCTCCGCGATCACCACCTGGGTGAGCGAATGATCCCTGCGTCCTTCCTTGCCGCCATCGGCCAGCTGGGCGACCGGCGCTTCCAGTGGGTGCTCCTGAAGGGGCTTGCGATCACCATCGCGATCTTCGTTGCGGTCTACTTCGTCTTCGTGACCGGCGTGGGCTGGGTCATCGGGGACAGCCTGACGTTGCCATGGGTCGGTACCGTGACATGGGTGGACGACGCGATCAGCTGGGGGGCGATCCCCCTCATGATGCTGCTGTCGGTCTTTCTCATGGTACCGGTGGCCTCGGCCATCACCGGGCTGTTCCTCGACGACGTGGCGCAGGCGGTAGAGGACCGGCATTACCCGAGCCTCGGCCCCGCGGACGAGCTGTCGCTGGCCGAGAACATCCGCGATTCGCTGGCCTTCCTCGGGGTGCTGGTGCTGGCCAACATCGTGGCACTGGTGCTGTATCTGATGTTCGCACCGCTGGCGCCGTTCATCTTCTGGGGGCTCAACGGCTTCCTGCTGGGCCGGGAATACATCACCCTTGCCGCGGTGCGCCGGGTTGGGCGCGAGGGCGCGCGGCAGATCCGCAAGCGCCATTTCGTGACGATCTGGCTGGCGGGCATCCTGATGGTGGTGCCGCTGACCATTCCGCTGGTAAACCTGCTGGTGCCGATCATTGGCGCGGCAACCTTCACCCACCTCTTCCACCGGCTTCAGGCCCGCAAACGCTGAAGCAACGATGCAGCGGGGCGGCGCAGGTGCGCCGCCCCGTCTGTTTCGCACGCGGCTTGGCGTGGTTCGCGCGCTGACGTCTTCAGTTGCCCGAAGGCGAGCCCATGCGGTTGAACATCATCGCATCGATGTCCCGTACAGTGATCCAGCCCGACAAAATGACCGCTGCGGCAATGCCCCAGATCACGAGGCTGATGGCCGTGGTGATCAGCGCTTTCTTGCGAAGATTGTGCACCTCGGGGCTGCTGGCATGGGTGCCTTCGACCACCTCTCCTCGATCGCCCTGCGTCACCAGACGCACGGGGATCACGCACAGGAAGGTCATGAACCAGATCACTGCAAAGAGTACGATTCCTGAAACGATGCCCATCTCGGCCTCCTCTGTCGGCTGGGTGCGGGGACCCTACCGCGTCTGTCAGACCTGTTCCAGTTCCACCAGCGTGCCCTGGAAGTCCTTCGGGTGCAGGAACAGCACCGGCTTGCCATGGGCGCCGATCTTCGGCTCGCCGCTGCCCAGAACGCGTGCGCCGGTGTCCAGCAACTTGTCGCGCGCGGCAAGGATGTCGTCCACCTCGTAACAGATGTGGTGGATGCCACCCGCCGGGTTCTTGTCCAGAAAGCCGCGGATCGGGGAGTCGTCGCCCAAGGGATAGAGCAGTTCGATCTTGGTGTTCGGCAACTCGATGAAGATGACGGTGACGCCGTGATCGGGTTCGTCCTGCGGCGCACCCACCTTTGCCCCCAGCGTGTCACGGTAGCTTGCGGCCGCCGCATCAAGATCCGGCACCGCGATGGCTACGTGGTTCAGGCGTCCGATCATGGCGTTTTCCTCCGTTTCGCGAAAATCTCGCGCATAAGACCGGAGGGCAGGAAATGCCGCAAGATGCTGCGAGCGTTAACTGGGCATTAGGGACAACCGGGGAATGCTGAGGGCAGATCCCTATGGAGGACACGATGACAGACCCGGACCGCCACACCCATCTCCCACGCCCCACCGCCACACGCCCTCTGCTGGGCCTGACCGTGCTGGTGGTCGAGGACAGCCGCTATGCGTGTGATGCCATGCGCCTTTTGTGCCTGCGCAGCGGGGCGCGCATCCGGCGGGCCGATTGCCTGCTGTCGGCGCGGCGTCACCTGATGGTCTACCGGCCCACCGTGGTGATCGTGGACCTCGGCCTGCCCGACGGCTCCGGCGCCGACCTGATCGCCGAGATGGCAAAGACGACGCCTCGTGTTTCGGTCATTCTTGGTACCAGCGGCGACAGCTTTGCCGAGCATGTGGCCTTCGCCGCCGGCGCGGACGGGTTCCTCCCGAAACCGGTGGACAGCGTCGTCGCCTTCCAGAACGAGATCATCGGTAACCTGCCCCCCGAACGCCAGCCGCGCGGGCTGCGCATGGTGGCCGACGATCCGGTGCGCCCGGACCCCCTGGCCTACCGCGACGACATGGCCCACGCGGCGGACGTGCTGAACGTCAACCGGGATGGGCGGATGGTCGACTACGTGGCACAGTTCCTGCGCGGAGTCGCCTTCAGCGCCGGAGATCACGTGCTGCAGGCCGCCGCCGAAGATGTATCCCGCGCCCGTGTCGAAGGTCGCTCGCTCCCCGGCGATGTCGCGCGGCTCAGCAGGCTGGTGCAGGAACGGCTGGCGGACAGGGTCGCGATCTGACGTCCCGCCCGGGCGACTCGGGACACGGCAGGCCCGCGACCTCGAAAAAGGGGACGCCAATGCGCCGCGCAAGACCCAGGCGCTGATTTTCAGCGCCCCGCCACGCCAGCAGCCTCGGGCCCTCTGGCCTCGGGGGCTGCACTGCCAGACAACACCAGGCGCCGTTTAGGCAAGGTGCTTCTGGCCGCTGGCTCAAGAAACGAAAACGCCCACGCCAGAACAGCGAGGGCGCAAATTTCGGGTCACTGCAGAAGGATCAGGACGAGCAGCGCGACTGCGCATCATCCACTGCCGCGGTAAAGCCCAGAAGCGAGAACGTGTCCTGCGTCTGCGTGCCCCGCGCCGACCGCGCGGTCAGGACCGCGTCGGCGCCGCGTTTCATGGCGGCGATGATCTGAGCATCGTCCTGCGGTGTCGCCGGCCAAGCCCATTCGCCATCGACGTAAAGATCGAACTCGTTGCCGCCGATGTTCACGTTGACCGTCGATCCCGGCGCAAAGGGATAGCCGCCGGTGAACGCGACCTGCCCGGTCACGTTGGCGCCCGGACGGTAGAATACCATCAGCAGGATATCCCCGCGACGCACCGAAACGACGCGGCCGTCAACGGTGTTCACGCTTTCCTTGTAGGTGGTCACGGCCCAGCATTCGCGCGGGTCGCTCCCCTCGAACACGGACCAGTCAGTGATCGCGTTCACGCGATTCTGGCTTTCTTCCTGTGCCAGTGCGGCCGTCGCGGTCGCGGCCAGCATCACGCCGCCAATAACCCCTCCGAGAAATGCCTTCATAGGTTGCAGCCTCCAGCTGTCTTTTTGCCTCAACGCCCGCGAAAGGCGCCCCGATCATCACCCTGTGGCGGGACCCGGACGGTCCGGCGGCCCACCGGGCGCTACCAATTTTTACTCGACGCGGCGAGGATAGACTGAAAAAGCTCATGTCATAAAGCCCCTGTCGGCATGATATCGCCTAGTTGTGAAAGTCCATCATGAACACCCATCCCATCCCCATGGTCGAAGTCCACCGCGGCCCCCTTGCCGAAAGCCTGCACAGCGGCCACGCCGTACTTTGCGATGCTTCCGGCGACGTGATCCAGGCCTGGGGCAACCCCGACCAGATCATCCTGCCACGCAGCTCTGCCAAGATGATCCAGGCCCTGCCACTGGTCGCCTCGGGCGCCGCCGATGCGCGCAGCCTGACCTCGGCGCAGCTCGCGCTGGCCTGCGCCTCGCATGAAGGCGCGCCTCTGCATGCAGACGCGGTGACCGCGTGGCTTGCGGACCTTGGCCTCACCGATGACGACCTGCGCTGCGGGGCGGAACCCAGCCGCGACAAGGACCTGCGCTTCGAGATGATTCGCGAGGGCCGCAAACCCTGCCAGGTGCACAACAACTGCTCGGGCAAGCATGCGGGCTTCCTGACCCTGAACCAGCACCTCGGCGCCGGTAGCGAATACGTGGAGCCGGAACACGCGGTGCAGCTGGCGGTGCGCGATGCGTTCGAGACGGTGACCGACGCAACCTCGCCCGGCTACGGGATCGACGGCTGCTCGGCCCCGAACTTCGCCACGACGATGCACGGGATGGCCCGCGCAATGGCGTTCTTTGCCAGTGCCGGCGGGCGTGGTGATGGCCTCTCGAAGGCCGCGGCCCGCCTCACCGAGGCGATGATCGCCAATCCCGAACACGTGGCCGGTCAGGGTCGCGCCTGCACCCTGCTGATGCGCGCCGCGAAAGAGCCGGTGGCGATCAAGACCGGGGCCGAGGGGTATTTCATCGCCATCCTGCCGAACCGCGGCCAGGGCCTAGCGCTCAAGATCACCGACGGCACCACCCGCGCCTCGAACTGCGCCATCGCCGCGCTGCTGGTCAGGCTTGGCGTGCTTGACGCCGGCCACCCGGACGTGAAGAGCTTCCTGAACCCGGAGATCCGCAACTGGCGCGGGCTGCTCACCGGCGACATCCGTCCGGCCCCGAGCTTCCCCTGACCTTCTTCTCTTGAAAAATACGCCGGGGCGAGGGGCAGCGCCCCTCGCCCCGGCACGGATCACGCGACGAAGTCGTCCGAGGCGTAGCCCTGCAGGAACAAAAGCGCCGTGAGATCGCCATGGTTCACCCGCAGATCACATTGCGCCTGCACCGATGGCTTCGCATGCAGCGCCACGCCGTATCCGGCTCGGCCGAGCATACCCAGATCATTGGCACCATCGCCCACGGCAATGACCTCGTCCTCTCCCAGCCCGAGGCGCGTGGTGATGAGCTCGAGCGCCTCGACCTTGGCCTCGCGCCCGAGGATCGGGCGGGCGACCTCGCCGGTCAGCTTGCCGTCCTCGATGTGCAGGATGTTGGCGCGGTTCTCGTCAAAGCCCACGAGTGCCGCGACCTTTTCGGTGAAGGCAGTGAAGCCGCCCGATACCAGCGCCGCGTAGGCGCCTTGCGCCTTCATGGTCGCCAGAAGGGTCTTGCCGCCGGGCATGAGGGTAATGCGCTCGGCGAGCACCTTGTCGATGATGCCTTCGGGCAGGCCCTTGAGCAGGGCCACGCGCTCTGTCAGTGCGCCGTCGAAGTCGAGCTCGCCGTTCATGGCGCGGGCGGTGATGTCCTTGACCCGCGCGCCGACGCCGGCCTCGTCCGCCAGCTCGTCGATGCATTCCTGCTGGATCATCGTGCTGTCCATGTCCGCCAGCAGCATCTTCTTGCGACGACCCTCGGCGGGCAGGATATTGAGATCAACCATGTCTGCAACCGACGCGCGGATCTCGTCGAAGTTCGAGGGAATCTCGGCAACCGGGAATTCGGCGGCTTCGCCGCTGGCAAGAAGGCGGGTCTCGCCGCCTCCCATGGCGCCGTGCAACGAGCTTACGAGCGCGGCATCAAGGCTGCCGGGCTTGGCGATGAGCGAGACGATGTACATGGGAGTGCGGCCTATCTTGTCGGGGTGCGGGGCGCTTGTGGCATGAGGGGCCCGGATTTTCCAGCCCTCACGCCGGCTTGCAGCACCTGAACGAGGGGCACTGCCCCTCGCTTTTTCCGGCGTATCTGCAAAGAGAGGAAGCGGCGGGCGCCTCAGCGTTCGGTGAGTTTCAGCTCGATGCGGCGGTTGGCGGCGCGGGCGGCCGCGGTGCCCGAGGAGTCGATGGGCTGGAATTCCCCGAAGCCGTTGGCAGCAAGGCGCGAGGGCGGGAAGCCAAGGCCCTGCGACAGGTAGCGCACCACCGACAGGGCGCGCGCCTGGCTGAGTTCCCAGTTGTCGGCGAAGTCACCGCCGAAGCGGATCGGAGTGTCGTCGGTGTGTCCGTCAACCCTCAGGATCCAGTCGATGCCGTCGGGGATGTCGTCCATCACGCCGCGCAGGATGCCAGCGATATTGGCGATTTCTCGTTCACCGTCCTGCGACAGCTCGGCCCCGCCGGGCGGGAACAGCACCTCGGAGGAGAAGACGAAGCGGTCGCCTTCGATCCGAACACCGTCCTGGTTGCCGATTAGATCGCGCAGGCGGCCGAAGAACTCCGAGCGATAGAGTTCGAGATCGCGGTTCTGCTCCTCGAGCCTTTTCCGTTCGGCCTCTTCGAGCTGGCGGCGGCGGCGTTCCTCGGCGGCGACCTGTGCCAGCGCTTGGTTGAGATCCTGTCCGAGGCTCTGCAGCTGGACCTGCGAGGCGGCATCCCGTTCGCGGGCGTCGTCGAGCAGCGATTGCAGGTCACCCAGTTGCCCCCGTAGGGCGGCCATTTGCTGATTGAGCAGTTCTGTTTCGCGTTCCGCATCCTCGGCCCGTTCACGGGTGTCCGACAGCTCGTCCCGGGCGACCTGAAGCAGCGCGGCCTCGCGTTCTGCATCCGACAGCTGGTCCCGCAGGGCTTCGGCCTCCTCCGCGCGGTCGCGGGCGGCGGCGAGCAGCGTAAGCGTGTCCTCGGCCCGCTGTCGCTGATCCTCAAGCGCCATGGACATGGCGGTGAGCTCGGCATCGGCGTTCTCAAGGCGTTCACGCAGGGCGCGGGCCGCTTCGGCCTCCGCGAGGCGCTGCGCTTCTTCATCGGTCAGTTGGCTTTCCAGCTCGGAGACCTGCTGCGAGAGCCTGCCGACAGTGTCATCGCGGCTGGCGGCCTCGGCGCGCAGATCCTCGACCAGCGCCTGCAGCGCCTCGCGGCGGGCGGCGGCAAGGCGAGCGGTCTCGGCTTCGGCGTCCACCTCGGCGCGCGCCTGAGCCAGTGCCAGATCGAGCGCATCGCGTTCCGAAAGGGCCTGATCGCGGGCGTCCTGCAGGGCCTCTTCGCTGGCGGTAAGCTCGGCGATGCGGCCTTCGGCTTCGTCTCGGTCGGCCAGCAGGCTGGCGACCTGATCTTCGAAGCTGGCGATGCGGCCAGCCTGTTCGTCCCGCTCTGCGGTCAGCGAAGACACGAGCGCACGCGATTGTTCCAGCTGATCGCGGGTGTCGTTCAGTGTGCCCTCGAGCTCACCCAGACGCCCGGTGAGCGCGGCGTTCTGCCGTTCCTGAACCCCAAGCGCCGTGGCCAGTTCGGCCACCTGCCCGGCAAGCCGGTCAAGCTGGCTTTCCTGCCCGGTGATGGTGTCGCGCAGCACCGACTGGATGACCATGAAGATGGTCAGCACGAACATCAGCACAAGCAGCAGCCCGGTCATCGCATCCACGAATCCGGGCCAGATGTTGGCCTGAAACCTTGATCCCGTGCGCCGCGACAGGGACATGAATCAGCTTTCCGTACGAGGGCGGCTGGGGCGGACCGTCACCGACTGGGGCTGTGCCGATTGCGCCAGCCTGGTCATCGTGCGGTTGAGCGTGGCAAGATCCGTGCGCAGTTCGGCCATGCTTTCCTGCCGGCCAGCCGCGACCTCTTCGAGAAGGCGCAACATCTGCACGTCGATGGACCGCAGGCGCATGCGGCTTTCGGCATCAAAGCCATCAGCAGTCTCGCGGTCGGCGATGACGTCGGCAAGGCGTTCCTGCCCTTCGGCGATGCGGGCAAGCGACGAGGACGACGGCGCCGTCGCTTCCAGCCGCTCGGTCATGCGTTCCAGCGAATCTGCCAGCTGGCCGATGCGCCCATCCACCTCCATCTGGCTTTCGGTGGAGCGGGCGAACATGAGGGTCAGCCGCTCCATCTGGTCGGTCATCTGGTCCAGCACCTGTGCCACGGCGTCATTGGTACCGCCTTCGCCCGCGCCATCCCCGTCGCCCGAGAAGGACAGCCGGGTGATCGAGCTCAGCCATTCCTCGAGCTCACGGTAGAAGCGGTTCTGCCCGTGCCCGGCGAAAAGTTCGAGCAAACCGACAACCAGCGAGCCCGCGAGCCCCATCAGGGACGAACCGAAGGCCACGCCCATGCCGCCCAGCTGGCTTTCGAGGCCGGTCATCAGGCGGGTAAACACGTCCATGTTGCTTTCGCCCTCGGCGGGGGCGAGGCTGCGGATGGTGTCGACCAGCGCCGGCACCGTGGTGGCGAGGCCGTAGAAGGTGCCCAGAAGGCCAAGGAAGATCAGCAACGACACGAGATAGCGCGTGATCTCGCGCGCCTCGTCGATGCGGGTGGCCACCGAATCGAGGATCGACCGGGTCGAGGTGGTGGTGATCTGCATCCGCCGGTCGCGGCGGCGCAGCATCGCGGCCAGCGGCGCCAGAAGGCGCGGGGCGTCGGCGCCGGTGTCCCGGTCGGCGGCGAAGCCTTCGATCCAGCGCACGGACTGGATCAGCTGCGCCACCTGCCAGAAGCAGGCCAGCACGCCCAGGACGAAGACGAAGGCGATGAACCCGTTGAGCCAGGGGTTCGATTCGAACACCGGCAGCACCCGCGGCAGCAGCACGAAGCTGCCCGCAATGCACAGGCCGATCACCGCGAGCATGAGGGCGATCTGGCGGAAGGGCTGGCTGAATTGCGGCTCGGCCTGGAGGTCGGGCTGGTTCATGAACGTTCCTGGCAAAGGGTGCCTGTTGCGCAAAGCCTATTGTGGCATGTCAATCAAGCCAAGCGGTTATCGGCCATCTGCCCCACGCGATCCCGCAACCAGTGCAGTTCCGCATCGGGTATCCCCAACTCGTCGAGGTGGTCGGCGGTGTTGAGAAGGTATTCGGTGTTCGGCCCCATGCCTCCCACGGCGGTTGCGATGGCGATCGCCTGCTCCTCGAGCGGGAGGCCGCCGCAGTACTGCACGTGGCCCGGGTCGATCACGTAGGTGACCGCCTCGACGGTGCGTCCGTCCTTCAGGTTCACCGGCAGGCGCTTTTCCAGATAGGCCGAGGACACCAGTTCACGCTCGCGCAGGTAGTCCAGTGTCGCCTCCTCGGTCCCCGTCTCGGCGCGCAGCACAAGCCCTTCGCAGAACGATCCGGGCCGTTCGTCCAGCGCCAGCACGAGGCCGGGGTGGTCGGGCGTGCCGCGATGGTGGATCGAGCGCATGCAGAAGCTGCGGTGGTAGTCGTTCAGGATGCCGTGATGGCGTTCCGCCACCGGGAATCCCGGGTTCCACAAAAGCGAGCCATAGCCGAAGACCCAGAGCGCCATTTCTTTTCCTTTCATCTCTTGCGCTGTAAACACCATGACGCAAAGCCATGAAAGGGCCCTTACCCGTGAAACGCCTTGTCCTCGTCGTCGTCGCCGCCGCGCTCGCATGGTCGGCCTTCTGGTTCTGGTCCGCCTCCGCCCAGCGGTCCGCCATCGAGGCCTGGGCCGAGGACCGCCGCGCGGATGGGGTCGAAGTTGCTTGGGACGATCTGAGCATCGACGGCTTCCCCAACCGCATCGACACCACCTTTACCGGCCTGCGTGGAAGTGATGCCTCGGCGGGGTATGACGCCGAGGTACCGGTGCTGCAGGTGCTCCAGATGGTGTGGAACCGCGACCACGTGATCCTCGCCCTGCCGGACGGGTTCTCGGTCACGCAGGGGGAGGACCGTTACGACGTGGACGCCACAGGCCTGCGCGCCAGTGCGGTGCAAGACGGCGGTGCGCTGCAGCGGTTCAACCTCGAGGCGGAGGTGGTGAATGTCTCCGGCACGGCCTCGGCGGCCATGTCCGGTGTCACCGGCGCCCTGCGCCGCGTGCCGGATCAGCCCGCCTACAGCGTCGCCTTCAACGCCACCGAATTTGCCGCAGCGGGCGCGTCCGGCAGCGGCAGCCTCGCGCTGGAAGGCGAGGCCGGGATCGCCCCCGAGGCCATGGGGGGCACCGTCACCATCGAGGATCTGCGCCGCATCCGCGTGGGCCGGCTCGACCTGACGCAGGGGGCGCTCGACCTCGCGCTCGCCGCCGATCTCGACGTGGCCGAGGATGGCGAGATCGAGGGCGAGCTGACGATCCGCGCAGACAACCTTTCGGCAGCCATCGCGGCGGAACGCGAGGCGGGGCGGATGCCGTCCGAGGTCCTGACGCTGATCGAAGGCACGGCGCAGCTGCTCTCGGGCCTGTCGGGCCGCGAGGACAGCATCGACGTGGGGCTCGAGTTCCGCGGCGGGCGCACATGGCTGGGCATCCTGCCCATAGGCCCGGCCCCCGACCTGTTCTGAGCCTTGCGCCGGACGGCAAACCCGGGAAAGCTGTCCACATGACAAAGCTTTCCTCCCGCATCGACGCCAAGCGCGACGACCTGATTGACCTCACCCAGGCGCTGATCCGGGTGCCCACGCTGAACCCGCCGGGCACCCACTACCGCGACATCTGCGAACTGCTCGAATGCCGCCTGTCGGCCCGTGGCTTTGCCTGCGAGCTGATCCGCGCCCACGGCGCGCCGGGCGACAGCGACACCTATCCGCGCTGGAACCTCGTGGCCCGGCGCGACGGCACGCGGCCCGGCGATTGCGTCCATTTCAACAGCCACCACGACGTGGTCGAGGTCGGCCAGGGCTGGACCCGCGATCCCTTCGGCGGCGAGCTTGACGAGGGCCGCATCTACGGGCGCGGCGCCTGCGACATGAAGGGCGGGCTGGCGGCCTCTGTCATCGCCGTCGAGGCGTTCCTCGAACAGCACTCCGATTTCGCCGGCGCCATCGAGATCAGCGCCACCGCAGACGAGGAATCCGGCGGCTACGGCGGCGTCGCCTACCTTGCGCAACAGGGCTATTTCGCGCCCGAGCGGGTGCAGCATGTCATCATCCCCGAGCCGCTGGACAAGGACCGGATCTGCCTTGGCCACCGGGGCGGCTGGTGGGCCGAGATCGAGACGAAGGGCGAGATCGCCCACGGCTCCATGCCCTTCCTCGGGGATTGCGCCGTGCGCCACATGGGGGCGGTGCTTCAGGCCTTCGAGGACCGGCTTTTCCCCGCCATGGCCGCCCGTCACACGGATATGCCGGTGGTGCCCGAGGGGGCGCGGCAGTCGACCATGAACATCAACGCCATCCACGGCGGCCAGCCCGAGAATCCGCCCGATTTCGACGGCCTTCCAGCGCATTGCGTGCCCGACAGCTGCCGCATCGTGATCGACCGCCGCTTTCTCGTGGAAGAAACCGCCGACGGCGTGCGGGATGAGGTGATCGCGCTGCTGGATGACCTCAAGGCACGGCGGGCGAATTTCGATTATGAGCTGCGCGAGCTCAACCGCGTGATCCCCTCGATGACCGACCGTGATGCGCCCGTGGTGACCACCGTGGCACAGGCGATCCGCGATGAACTGGGGGTGGACCCGACCTATGTCGCCTCGCCCGGCAGCTATGACCAGAAGCACATCGACCGCATCGGCAAGCTGAAGAACTGCATTGCCTATGGGCCGGGCGTTCTGGAACTGGCGCACAAGCCGGACGAATGGGTTGGCGTGGACGACATGCTCGGCAGCGCCCGCGTCATGGGCCGCAGCCTCGAGACGCTGTTGCTGCCGTGACCCCCGGGCAAACCGCAGCTTTCACGGTCCGCCCGATGCTCTGATGATGACGCCACCACTGCCCGCGCTATAGTCGAACAAAAGGGCAGAACACCCGGCACGGAACCGGGCAGGACAAGGATCCAAGATTACATGCATGACGACCGCCACTCGAACTTCCGCGACGCAGGCCACGACCGCCAGACCGCCGAGGCGATTCCCGACACGCCGCAGACCCGCGCGCCCACCTACAGGCTGGCTTTCGCGGACGAGGCATTCCTGTGCAAGGACGAGCTGCGCCCGGTCCGCCTGCAACTCGAACTGCTCAAGCCGCAGCTTGTCCTCGACGAGCACCAGATCGACTCGACCATCGTTCTCTTCGGTGGCGCCCGCATCCCCTCGGCGGCGGAAAAGGACGGCGCGCGCACCAAGACCCTCGCCGACTTGTCGCATTTCTACGAGGAGGCCCGCCTCTTTGCACACCGGATGACCGAGAAATCCATTGCCAGCGGCAACCGCGAATACGTGGTCACCACCGGCGGCGGCCCCGGCGTGATGGAGGCGGGCAACCTCGGCGCCCAAGAGGCGGGCGGCGTGTCCATCGGCCTCAACATCGTACTGCCGCACGAGCAGGCGCCGAACGAATACGTGACCCCGGACCTGTGCTTCAACTTCCACTACTTCGCCATCCGCAAGATGCACTTCCTGATGCGCGCCCGCGCCATCTGCGTTTTCCCCGGCGGCTTCGGCACCCTCGACGAGATGTTCGAGGCGCTCACCCTGATCCAGACCGGCCGCATGAACCGCGTGCCCTTCCTGCTGTTTGGCCGCGCCTTCTGGGAAAAGGTCATCAACTGGGAGGCGCTCGAGGACGCGGGCACCATCAGTCCCGAGGATCTCGACCTCTTCCGCTTCGTGGAGACCGCCGACGAGGCCGCCGCGATCATCGAGGAATGGAGCACCGCCCCTGCCCGCGAAGACATCCCGGGCCGTTAACCACCGGGCACGAAAAAGGGGGCTTCGCGCCCCCTTACATCTTCTTCTCTTTGCAAATACGCACCAGCACGGTCCCGGCCACGGCCAGCACGCCGATCAGACGCGCTGTTTCTCGACGGCAGGCTTCTCGCCCTGCTCGACCCAGCGTGCGATGACGCCCCGCGCCATCTCCTCGTCGAGGCTCGAGATCGCCATGCGCAGGTCCTTCAGTGCCGTCGCCAGCTCGAACTCGGACAGGTAGCTTTCCTGTGCGCGCAGGATTTTCTGGTGCGGCGTGGTCAGCATGTCGGACGAGATCAGAAGCTCTTCGTGCATCTTCTCGCCCTTGCGCAGGCCTGTGACCTTGATCTCGATGTCACCCTCGGGGTGTTCCTCGTCCTTGACGGTATAGCCTGCGCCCTCGATCATCTGGCGCGCCAGCTTTCGGATCGCCACGGGCTTGCCCATGTCGAGCACGAAGACATCGCCGCCCCGGGCAAAGGACCCCGCCAGCAGCACAAGCCGCGCCGCCTCGGAAATAGTCATGAAGAAGCGTGTCACCTTGGGATCGGTGAGCGTCACCGGACCGCCGCGGGCGATCTGCTCTTCGAACAAAGGAATGACGGACCCCGACGAACCCAGCACGTTTCCGAAGCGCACCATGGAAAACCGCGTGCCGGTGCTGCGGGTCGCAAGATCCTGCACGACCAGCTCGGCCAGGCGCTTGGAGGCGCCCATGACGTTGGTCGGCCGCACGGCCTTGTCCGAGGATACCAGGATGAAGCGCTCGACCCCGGCCTCGCGGGCGCAGTCGGCCAGAACCTTTGTCCCCAGCACGTTGTTGCGCAGACCGGCCAGGACGTTGCACTCGACCAAAGGCAGGTGCTTGTAGGCGGCGGCATGCAGAACCACCTCGATATCGTGCTGTGCCATGACATCGGACATCAGAGACTCGTCGAGGATGGACCCGAGGATCGGCACCACGGACATGCCCTGCGATGTCTCGCGCAATTCCTTCTCGATGTTGTAGAGGCTCAGTTCCGAGTGATCCACCAGCACCACGCAATCGGGCTTGCAGGCGATGAGCTGACGGCACAGTTCGGACCCGATGGAGCCGCCTGCCCCGGTCACCATGATGCGGCGTCCGGTATAGGCGTGGCTGACACCCGGAAGCTGCGATTCCAGCCGGTTGCGGCCCAGCAGGTCATCAAGCGACACCGGCGTGACCCGCTTGCGCAGCTCGCCCTCGCCAACCATCTGGGCAAAGCTCGGTAGGGCATGAACCTCGACCCCTATCTTGCGCAGGCCATGGGCGATGCGGGCGGTCTGCGGCGGGCTGATGGAGGGCATTGCCAGCACCACGCGCTGAACGCTCTTCTTGGAGATCAGGTCCTGGATTGCAGACGAGGCATGCACCTTCAGCCCGGCCACGACCTGGCTCTGCATGGTGGGATTGTCGTCAACGAAGGCGACCGGGTCGATGCGATTGTCGTGGCGCAGTGCCAGCGCCAGCTGCTGACCGGTTTGGCCTGCACCGTAGATGATAACCCGCATGCGGTTGCCACCGCGGCGGTAGATCTCGAGAGTGACGTAGCGCATCATGATGCGCCAGCCGACGCAGGTCACCAGCAGCAGCAGCGAGAAGTTGAAATAGACCGGAAGCGCCAGCTGAGGCGTGCCGAAGCGGCTGAACGCCACCCCGGCAAGCCCGGTGATCGCGGCGAAATAGGCGGATCGCGTGATACCGCGCGTGTCATAGGCGTTGAGCTTCAGATGCGGCAGCCCCAACCACCAGGACACCGCCCCGCCGAGAAGCACCATCATCGCCAGCGGAAGCATCAGTCCGGAAACGCTCTCGATATCCGGGTTTACGACTGCATGAAGGAGAAGCGCGGCGATCATGGCTAGAATGATCGACAAGGCGTCAGCCAGCATGAAAAGCAGCTGTTTCTGGGTCCGCGTCAGCGACGTGACGAGCCAGTATAGCATTCAGGTCGTTCCTCTTCGAACGCAGTTACGCAATGCATAATCAAAATATCGCGCACGGGACCAAGTCCCGGGTCACCCTTTAGGGTGGCTGCAAGCGACTCGATTACTTAGTTCAGTCATCAAAAAACACGTTCCACTTAGGCGGCTGCTCAACGAGTAGACAAGTGCGGAATTGCTGCACCTGCAAGAATGAGCGGCTTTTCACCTATGCCGGTTTCCATAATGGTTCACGAGGCTAAATGAAAGTCACTCGCACAAAAGTTGTGCTTTCATTTTAAAGCAGCGAGGCAGCGCCTTTGCCCCGGTACCCGTGAACACTCTTTCGTTGCACCCCCGCATGCGGTAAGACCCGCGCCAAACCCGCGCAGAGCACTTGCCCTGCAAGACGGGACATAAATGGAAGGAGAGCCACATGGGCTATAAGGTCGTCGTCGTCGGCGCCACGGGTAACGTGGGCCGTGAAATGCTGAACATCCTCGCAGAGCGTGCGTTCCCGGTGGACGAGATCGCCGTCCTGGCCTCGCGCCGGTCGCTCGGCACTGAGGTGAGCTTCGGGGACAAGACTCTCAAGACCCAGGATCTCGCCGCCTTCGACTTCACCGGCTGGGACATGGCGCTGTTCGCAGTAGGCTCCGAGGCCACCAAGGAATTCGCCCCCAAAGCCGCCAAGGCCGGCTGCGTGGTGATCGACAACAGCTCGCTCTACCGCTACGATCCGGACGTGCCGCTGGTGGTGCCGGAAGTGAACGCCGACGCCGTGATGGGCTACACCAAGAAGAACATCATCGCGAACCCCAACTGCTCGACCGCGCAGATGGTCGTGGCGCTGAAGCCGCTTCATGACCGCGCCAAGATCAAGCGCGTCGTGGTGTCGACCTACCAGTCGGTTTCCGGCTCTGGCAAGGAAGGCATGGACGAGCTCTGGGAGCAGACCAAGTCGGTCTACAACCCGGTGACCGAGGTGCCGCCCAAGAAGTACCCCAAGCAGATCGCCTTCAACGTCATTCCGCACATCGACGTCTTCCTCGACGACGGTTCGACCAAGGAAGAGTGGAAGATGGTCGCCGAGACCAAGAAGATCGTCGATCCGAGCATCAAGGTCACCGCGACCTGCGTGCGCGTTCCGGTCTTCGTCGGCCACGCGGAATCGATCAACATCGAGACCGAGGAATTCCTCGATGAAGACGAGGCCCGCGACATCCTGCGCGAGGCACCCGGCATCATGGTCGTCGACAAGCGCGAAGACGGTGGCTACGTCACCCCGGTGGAATGCGTCGGCGATTTTGCCACCTTCATCAGCCGCATCCGCCAGGATTCGACCATCGAGAACGGCCTGAACCTCTGGTGCGTGTCGGACAACCTGCGCAAGGGCGCGGCCCTGAATGCCGTGCAGATCGCCGAGGTGCTTGGCCAGAAGGCGCTGAAGAAAGGCTGATCCGCTTCAGCGCATCGACGACATCATGCAAAGGGGCCCCATCGCGGGCCCCTTTTCGCATTTCGTGAGGCTGTTTTTACCCGGACGGATAGCCGCGCTGCCCCTCAGATGCCCCCGGTTATCCCTTGGATGCGTAGCGGAGCGGCATACGGCAGGATACAACGGCGACATCAGCGAAGACAGAACGCACAGTCCCCGGCCAGAAGGGCCCACAACATCGGAGCCACGCCATGACCAAAGATCTCGTCACCATCGCCCGCGGGCGCCGCATTGAAGCCCTGACCGCACGCAGCCTTCTGCTGTGCGAGCGCCACGAACGCCCCCAGCGGCTCGAGACCAGCGTGCTTGAAAAGCTGCTGCGCGTTCTAGGGCTCTGAACATGTCAGATTTGCCGCCGCAGGCCCATCCGTAGGGGCCTTCGCACGGGCGCCGGTTCCCGAGCCTTCCACGTCCCCGGGCCTCCAGCTCTCTCGCTCTCTCTTGGGCGCCCGGGTTTCGCGCAAAACCGGCAGACGGCTCGCTGGCCATTGCCCCCTTTCCTGCCCCCCACGGTTGCGATCCCGAACGGCCGCGGGGCGACGGCCACCGGGGCCACACGAGGCCCGCTCAGAGGCGGTGTTGCATCTTTGCTGCGCCCGGAGCCTTTACGATCTCACCGCCAAAATGGTGCCCCCTTGAGATGGCAGGCTGACCGCACCAGGCAAGGAGCACAACAATGCATTTCCAGACCGCCACACCCGAAGACTTCGCAAATTTTGACTCCGAGACCGCGGCACTGCTGCGGCAGGCCCTGCTGCCGATCCTCGAACAGGCACCCGACTGGCCCAGCCTCGCGGCAGGTCTTGCCCGCAAGGGCTATGCGCTGGGATTCCGGATGGGGCACATGGTCATCATGAGCGCAGAAACCGGCGCCATCCTCGGCACCGGTCACGGCTTTGGCGCGCCACTGGCGTCAATTGCACGCCGGATCGGCCGCCCCGTCCTCAGGCTCGGGCGAGACGGCTGCTCGGCCTCGCTGGACTGAGACGGGCTCAGATTCCCGAAAAGCTGCCGGCCTTGGGATCGTAGGTCTCGAGGCTGCCGGTCCCGATCTCGTGCCAGACCCCATGCAGGGACAGCTCCTGTGACTCGACCGCCTGCTTCACGAAGGGGAAGGTCATCAGGTTCTCGAGCGAGGTCAGAATCGCCTGCTGTTCGAGCGCCTTGGGCAGGGCCTCTTCGGGGAGATCCTTCACCTTCTCGTAGCCGGGGCGCAGGATGTCCATCCAGCGGCCGACAAAGCTCGACTTCTCCTCGAGCTCGGGCGCCTTGCCCGAGCACATGTCGAGGCAGCCCTGAACGCCGCCGCAGCTGGAATGGCCCATGATGATGACATGCGCGACCTTGAGCGCGGTCACGGCGTATTCCACCGCCGCCGAGGTGCCGTGCTGGTTGCCGTCCGGCTGGTAGGGCGGCACGAGGTTGGCGATGTTGCGATGGATGAAGAACTCGCCCGTGTCCGCGCCGAAGATCGATGTCACGTGGACCCGGCTGTCACAGCAAGAGATGATCATCGCGCGCGGGTGCTGACCCTCGGACGCAAGCCGTTTGAACCATGCGTGGTTCTCACTGTAGCTGGTGGCCTTCCAGCCATGGAAACGTTGCACGAGATAGTTCGGAAGCGGTTTCGCAGCCTGCATCATGGTCTCCTCGATATCCGGGTTTCGATAGGCAATAGGCCGAATTCGAGCGGAATTCGAGAGAATAAATACCTTCTGTCTAACGTTTTGGGAACTCGGCAGCCTTAGACCGCAACGCCGTGGGGACGTGACGATGGATTGGATGAGGCCGTGGAACAGGTGGCGATGATTACCCCTTTTGAAAAAGCGGGGCTCGATCCCGACAGGCTCGAGGAGCTGTACGCCCAGATGGGGCCACGCGATGGCGAGGACATGCTGTGCCGTGCCATGGAAGAACTGGCCTACAGGCTGGGGCAGGCGGACCGGCTGCATGCGGACCACAACTACGTGGACATGCGCAAATGCACCCGCGCGCTGAGGGCCATCGCCGACCAGATCGGGATGTCCGGACTGGCCCACGTGGCGGGGCACGTGGTGCAGTGCATCGACGATGGCGATGCGGTGGCCCTTTCGGCCACGCTGGCGCGCATGTCACGGATCGGGGAACGGTCACTCTACGCCATATGGGACCTGCAGGACCTGTCACTTTGAATGTTGCGTCCCGGTTCTATGATCGCCCCGCGACGCCTCATCGATCACGAGTTGCGTCGATAGCCACGGAATTCCAGCGGTTCGCCCTGGAAGGTCTGACGCGAGCGGACGGACACTGACGGTTGTCCTGACCTGACCTGACCTGACCTGACCTGACCTGACCTGACCTGAAAGGGCTGGCTGGACGGGGCCGGGCTGACAAGAAGGGCGGTCAGACGGGCCCGTAGAGCTGATCGACCGAAGAGCCCTGAGGAGCGGACCCGAGGGACCAAGCCCTCCAGCGCTCGCGCGACGGCGCAGCCCCTTGCAGGTGGCACTGGCAACGTTAGGTTTCGGGCAACGTTTCACTGCCCGATCCTTTGTGATCCGCATTGCCCCGAAAGGTCCGCCCATGTCGTTCCGCTTTGCCGAACCCGACGCCGATACACTGCCGCTTCACGTCGTTGAAAGCGACGGCGTCGAAGGCTTTCTTGACGCCCACCCCGAAGCCCGCGCCTGGGTCGAGGCTGCCGGTTTCACAGGCGCCATCGGCGACGCGCTGCTGATCCCCGGCACGGCCGGAACGCCCGTGGCTGCGATTGCCGGGTACGGCACCGCCGCAACCCGCCGCCGCACCCGGTTCGCACTGGCCGCCGCCGTGGCACGGCTGGGGCGGCACAGCTATCGCATCGCCTCGGGCCTGCCGGAAAGCGCCGCCGAAGAAGAGGCCCTTGGCTGGCTGCTGTCGGGCTACGCCTTCACCCGCTATGCCGGGACCACTCCGGTGGTGGCCGGGCTGGTCGCCCCCGAAGGGATCGACGCTGCCCGCATCGAGGTCCTGGCCGTCTCCGAAGCGCTGACCCGCGATCTCATCAACACGCCCGCCTCAGACATGGGTCCCGCCGACCTCGAGGCCGCCGCGCGCGAGCTGGCGCAGACCTATTCGGCCAGCATCGAGGTCACCACCGGGGAGACGCTGGAAGCCGAGTTCCCCATGATCCACGCGGTCGGGCGCGCCTCGCCCCGTGCGCCGCGGCTCATCGACCTGCGTTGGGGTGAGGCTGGTCCGACACTGACACTGGTCGGCAAGGGCGTGTGTTTCGACACCGGCGGGCTGAACCTCAAGCCCGGAAGCTCCATGGGGCTGATGAAAAAGGACATGGGGGGCGCGGCAAACGTGCTCGGCCTTGCACGATCAATCATGGCGCTTGGCCTGCCGCTGCGGCTGCGGGTGCTGATCCCAGCGGTCGAGAATTCGGTCTCCGGCAATGCCTTCCGGCCGCAGGACATCCTGACCTCCCGCAAGGGTCTGACCGTCGAGATCAACAACACCGACGCCGAAGGCCGCCTGGTGCTGGCCGACGCGCTGGCGCTGGCGGACGAGGAAACGCCCGACCTCATCATCTCCATGGCCACCCTGACCGGCGCCGCACGGGTGGCGGTGGGCCCAGACCTCGCACCGTTCTACTGCGACGATGACGGCATGGCCGCAGCCCTGCAGGCGGCAGGCTCGGCGCAGGCCGACCCGCTCTGGCGCCTGCCGTTCTGGGACCCTTACGAGGCAAAGATCGAGCCGGGCATCGCCGATCTCGACAACGCGCCGGCGGGGGGGATGGCCGGGTCGATCACCGCCGCGCTGTTCCTGCGCCGCTTCGTGACCGACACCCCGAATTACGTGCATTTTGACATCTATGGCTGGAACCCCAGCCCTGCTCCCGCGCGCACAAAGGGCGGCGCGGCACAGGGGCCGCGCGCCATCCTTGCCGCCCTGCCCGGAGCGCTTGGCCTGTGATGGACGCAAGAGAACGTCCGGCAAATGACAGGGTGGTGACGCGGGCGCTGGCAGAACGTTTCCCCGATCTGCGCCCCGTCGATCCACGCGCTTTCCGGGTAAGCGCTCCGGTTGCCGATCTCGCCATGACCCCGGGCGGGGCGCGTGAACGGCAGCTGCGCTACGGTGCGGTGTTCGATGTGCTTGATGAGCGGGATGGCGCGGTGTTCGGCTATGCTCCGGCCGAGGAGTACGCCGGCTGGCTTGCTGCCGACACCGTCCGGCCTGCCGTGGCCGACGACGAAGCACAGACCATCGTCCTCGCGCGGCAGACCCATGTCTACGGCCTGCCCGACATGAAGACACCGGAACGCCTCGCCCTGCCCCATCTCTCACGGCTTCGCCCCACAGGACAGACGGAGGGCCGCTTTACCGAGACCGAGCTGGGCTGGGTTCCCACCGCGCATCTTGGGGCCGCGACGCAAGACGCAGACCCGGTTGCGGTGGCGGCGCTCTACCTCGGGACGCCGTATCTGTGGGGCGGCAACAGCGCGTTCGGAATCGACTGTTCGGGCCTCGTGCAGGCCGCGCTTGCCGCTTTCGGTCAGCCCTGTCCCGGAGACAGCGATTTGCAGGCCGCGCAGTTGGGAGAGACGCTTGGACCAGATACATCCCCGCAACGCGGTGATCTGCTGTTCTGGCAAGGCCACGTCGCCTGGGTGAGCGGGCCCGACGAGATCCTGCACGCCAACGCCCACCACATGGCCGTCGCCTACGAGGGTCTCGCGGCGGCGGTGGACCGCATCGCCACGCAGGGCGACGGTCCGGTCACGAGGCATGCGCGGCTCCACGAGGTCAAATTCCTTTGAAAGGAATTTGGCCGACCGTGGTCAGCGTCGCCCCTCGCGAAGCCATGCGCCGATGATGAGACCCGCCGCGAGCAGCAGGGTCAGCCAGGCGGGCAGCAGGGGGATCTGACGGATGTCCATTGTCTCGAACGCCTCGCGCGGGGTGATGCCGATCCAGCCCCGCCCCGCCGCCGGCCGCCCGGCAGACACCGCCCGGATCGTCGGCACCCCGTCCTCCAGCCGCAGCACGCCGCCGCGCATGGTGTCGATCACGGGCTCGAGCGCGTCACCGCTCGCAATGGTCTGCTCAAATTCCTTCGGCGCCGCGGGACCGAGGCCGATCACCGCTTCTTCGTCACCTTCCTCAAGACGGTAGAGGCCGATCTCAGGGCCTTCGTAGACCGCTTCGAACCGTCCCGGCGACGCTTCGGACAAGGTGACCTCCTCGGTTTCTCCATCGGGGCGCGTCACCGTGACCGTGCTGACCGAGTCTGACAGGCTGCGCCGGATGATGCGCATGCTCTGGCCGGTGGCCTCGGCCCACAGCGCCTCTTCCTCGAGCTCCGGCTCCTTCATCATCCAGTGGGCCAGCCGGCGCAGCAGGTCGAGCTGCGGCCCCCCACCCTCGTAACCGCGAGACCAGAGCCAAGCCTGATCCGACGCCAGAAGCGCCACGCGGCCCTCCCCCACGCGATCAAGAACCAGCAGCGGGTTGTCGTCGATGCCGGTCATCACGACCTCGGCCTCGGGGCGCGGGTCGACCTCGATCTGGCGCAGCCAGCGCCCCCAGCTTTCGGGATCACCCATGCCTGCGGTCACTGGATGACGTTCACCCAGCTCGGTCACCTGTGGGCGGAAGCCTTCGTCGATGACCCGAGCGGTGGGTTCGGCGGGCATGACCTCGCCAAGGGGCGAGCGGAAGATGGAATCCGCGCTGGCGAAATCGGGCCCCGCCGCGACCAGCACCGCGCCACCGTTCTCAACGTAGTTGCGCACGTTGTCGAGGTAGATGGCCGGCAGAATGCCGCGCCGCTTGTAGCGGTCGAAGATGATGAGGTCGAAATCCTCGATCTTCTCGAGGAACAGCTCGCGGGTCGGGAAGGCGATCAGCGAAAGCTCCGTCACCGGCACCCCGTCCTGCTTTTCCGGCGGACGCAGGATGGTGAAGTGCACCAGATCGACGGAGCTGTCTGATTTCAGAAGGTTGCGCCATGTCCGCCCGCCTGCGTGCGGCTCACCCGAGACCAGCAGCACTCGCAACCGGTCGCGCACGCCGTTGATCTGCACCAGCGCGGCATTGTTGCGGTCGGTCAGCTCGCCCTCGGCCTCGGGGGTCGAGAAGCGGATCACGTTGAGCCCGCCATGGGGCAGTTCTATCGGCAGCTCCACGTCCTGCCCGATGGGCACGGTAAAGCTCTGCGGGTCGGCCCCGTCCACCGAGATGTCGAGATCAGTCTCGGCGACCCCCGGGGCGGCACCCTCGTCCTCGATCCGCAAGGTCAGGGTCACCGGCTCGCCAAGAATGGCGAAGGCCGGTGCGTTGCGGACGATGAGACGGCGATCCCAGTCTTCCTCGCGCCCGGTCAGCAGCAGCTGCATGGGCGCGGGCAGGTTCGGCGCACGGTCCAGATCGTGCAGGCGGCCGTCCGAGACAAGGAACACCCCAGCGATGCGGCCGCGCGGTTCCACGGCCATGGCCGTGGAAAGCGCGGTCATCAGCTGGGTGCCGGTGTCGCCCTCACCATCACCGACCTCGATGCGGCGAACTTCGGTCTCAGGGCGGGCCTGCAGCCTCGCCTCAAGCGTGTCTGCCGCGTCCTGCGTGACGCCAACCCGGTCGCCCAGCCGTTGCGAGGCACTCTGGTCGACGATCATCAGGACGATATCCGACAGCGGCGCGCGGTCTTCTTCCTGGAACGACGGCTGGGTGAGTGCTGCGATCAGCACGACGCCCGCCAAGAACCGCAGCGGCCAGCCGTGCAGGCCCCGCCACAGTGCCAGCGCCACGCCCAAAAGGGCGACAACGCCAAGCGCCCAGATCACGGGCCATGGCAGGAGGGGGTCGAAGACGATCTGTCCGGTCATTGGCCAAGCCTGTCGAGTAGTGCCGGAACATGAACCTGGTCCGACTTGTAGTTGCCGGTCAGCACATGCATCACGAGGTTCACCCCGAAGCGATAGGCGATCTCGCGCTGGCGTTCACCGGCAAAGCCCGAGCCCATGCGCACCAGCGGGTTGCCCCGTTCGTCCACGGCCCAGGCCGCGGCCCAGTCATTGCCACCAATGACCACCGGGGTGACGTTGTCGTTGAGATTGCGGAACGGCATGCCCTCGACCATTTCTGCATCCTGAGGCGACGCCTCGACCCAGACATCGCGGCTGGAGTAGCGGCCGGGGAAGTCCTGCAGCAAATAGAAGGTGCGGGTCAGAACGTGGTCGCCCGGAATCTGCTCGAGCGGGGGGATGTCGAGCGGCGCCGCCAGCTGCTGCAGCTTGCGGCCTTCCGGGCTCGAGGTGCCGAAGCCAGCAACGTCTGCATCGCGGGTGTCGAACAGGATCATCCCGCCCGAGCGCAGGTACTCGTTGAGCTTCACGTAAGCCTCGGCAGATGGGGTGGGCTGGGTTGGGGTGACCGGCCAATAGAGCATCGGGAAAAACGCCAGCTCATCGGTTTCCAGATCGACACCCATGGGCTCTGCCGGCTCGACCGAGGTGCGGAAGAACAGGGTTTCTGACAAGCCACGAAGACCCGCTTGCGCGGTATCATCGATCTGGCGGTCGCCGGTGAGCACATGCGCCAGCGTGACCTCGGACGCAGCAAGGATCGCCGCCGCGTCTCCGCTTGCCTCCTGCTGGGCCGATTGCTGTTCCGACTGCTGCGCGTGTCCCTGGCCCGGGATCGTCAGCAGCGCTAGCGCCAGAATGACCGCAGAAGCACCGGCACGGCTGCCCGAAAGGCGCCCCGACAGCGCGAGGGATGCGATCACGTCCGCCAGCAGCAGCGCGATGGCCCCGGCCAGGAGCCAGCCCGCAAGAGGCGTTTCCTCGGGGCGCGACAGCCCCTCGACCGTGATGCGCTCGGGCCAGGCGGCGGGTTCGAACACCATGCCGTCCGTCACCACGTTGCGCGCGAGGCTGCGATCTTCGCCTTGGTAGAGGCCCGGGCGCAATTCGGAGCCGAGCGGGTCGGCAATCAGACGCTCACCCTCGACCCCCGGCAGGTTGCCCGCATCGAGCACGCGGCCGAAGCCGTCCAACACGCGGATCGGCTGCCACATGGTGCCCTCGAGATCCTCGGCCTCCGGCGCGGCCGGCATCGATGAGATCGCCAACCGCTCCAGCATCTGCACGAAGAGGCCGGACAGCGGCAGGGAGGACCATTCCGCGTTCGCCGTCACATGAAACAAAACCACCTGCCCCTGCCCCACGGATTTGCGGGTGACGAGGGGCGTGCCATCGGTCAGCTGCGCGATGACCCGGCTGGCAAGCGTCGGGTCGGGCTGGGCCATCACTTGGCTGGTGATCGTCACATCCTCGGGAATGGAGAGGCCATAGAAGGGGCTGTCCTCGGTGAAGGGTGCGAGCGATTTCGGCTCGCCCCAGCTCATGGCGCCACCGACGCTGCGCCCCCCGGCGCGCAGCCGCACTGGCATCAGCGGGTCTTCGGTACCGCGGCTGAGATCGCTGGCCGCCACGCGTGGCCCGGCAAAGCGCAGAAGGGTGCCGCCGGTCTCGAGCCATTCGGTCACGCCCTGTTCCTCGTTCGGGGAGAGGGTCGCGACATCGGCCAGCACGATCACATCGGGATTGGCGGGCAGCACTTCGGTCAGGGTGCCCTCCAGCAGGTCCGCCGTGGGTTCGAGCGCGTTCTGAAGGAAATGCAGTGGCGACAGCAGTTCCAACCCCTCGCGGTTCTCGGTCCCGGCCATCAACGCCACCTCACGGCGGCGCAGGCTGTCGTCGGGCAGCGCCACGGCGCCGGCGCTGCGGGCGCCTTCGATCTCGAACCGGGTAAGGCGGGCGCGCAGTTCGGCGGGAAGGCTGAGTTCCAGCCGCGCCTCGGTGGCGGATTGTTCAAAGACCACCGGGTTGCGTACCAGAACCGCCGGGTTGCCCGCGGGATCAAGGCCGTGGCCGGCGATGGACACCTCGGCTTCGGGGCCAGGGCGCAGGCGCTGAAGGCTCAGCACCACGTGGCCATCCTCGTACGTCGGCGGCGCAAGGGCGTAATGGGCGCGCGGGCTTTCGAAAACGGTGACATCGCCCTGCGCCTCGAGCGCCTGAAGCAGCGGCGCGCGGCTATCGCGGGCAAGGCCGTCAGACATCCAATAGCTGTCGAACCCGTCGCCGGGCAGCAGCGCGATGGCGCGCTCCACGAGTGTGTCGTCAGGCGTCCAGGGTTCGGGCTGAAGTCCGGTGAGGCGGCTTTTCAGGACGCCTGCCGCCTGGAACTGTACCGCCTGCGGATCAGTGAGGCGCATCAGTGCCACAGGTCGCCCTTCCCGTTCAGCCCGGGTGAGCAGCGCATCCAGCGCGTCGATCCGCTGCGACCAGTCCGAAGCGCTGGACCAGCTGGCATCCATGACCACCAGAAGCGGGCCAGCCCCGACCTGTTCACCAGTCCGATCGGCCGGGTTCAGCACCGGCCCGGCAAGCCCGAGGATCACCGCCGCAACCGCCAGCATTCGCAGCAGCAAAAGCCACCACGGCGTCCGGTCGGTGACCTGGTCGTCATCCTTCAGCCCAAGCAGCAGCACGACGCCGGGGAACATGCGCCGGATCGGCGCAGGCGGCACTGCCCGCAGGATCACCCAGAGGATCGGCAGGGCCAGAAGGCCCAGCAAGAGCCAGGGGGCAGTGAAGCCGAGGGGGCCTAGCATGGTCATCCGTGGCCTCCGTCCATGGCGCGGTAGAGCCAGAGAAGCGCATTCTGCGCACTGTCACTGGTATGGTGGCACATGTATTGCCATCCCGTTAACCGGGACAAATGGTCAAGTCGCGCCTTCCGCTCGGCCAGCCGTTCAAGATAGCGGCTGCGCAGATCGCCGGCCTTCAGCGTCTCGTACGAGACGGACCCGCCGACACTGTGGAAGACGGTGCGGCCCTTGAAGGGAAAGCTTTCCTCGGTCGGGTCGAGCACCTGAAGCATGACGCCGCGAACGCCGCGGTCGGCGGCCTTGGTCAGGGCCGCCTCGACCTGTGCGAGATCGCCAAGGAAATCAGACACGAAGATCGCCCGCGCGTGGGGGATCATACCCCGCGCCTCAAGCTCGGAATAGTCTTCGGAGCTGTCCTCGGACAGGGCCTCGGCAAGTCGCAGCACCTGCACGTCGCCGCCCCGCGGTGGCAGGGACCAGCCGGTGAACCCCACCCGTTCGCCGCCCCGGATCAGCAGGATCGACGCAGCAAGCGAGATCAGCCGGGCACGGTCGCCCTTGGTTGGCAGATCCTGATGGGACGAAAACCGCATGGAGGCTCCGGTATCGACCCAGAGCATGACCGATTGTGCGATCTGCCATTCGCGTTCGCGCACGAACTGGTCGTCCCCGCGCGCTGAACGGCGCCAGTCGATGCTGCGCACGGAGTCTCCGGGACGGACCGGGCGGTATTGCCAGAAATCATCCCCCGTGCCCGCGCGCCGCCGCCCGTGGTCGCCCAGAAGCATGGTGCCCGCAAGATGCTGGGCCCGGGCAAGAAGCGCGGGAAACCGGCTGGCCTCGACCTGCGCATCGCGCCGAAGAAGGGTGACGCGCTCGTTCAAGCCGCTGCCTCGGAGCGCATGAGCCCCGCCGCGACGTCGTCGATGAGGGCCCCCAGATCTTCGCCCCGGGCGCGGGCCGAGAAGGTCAGCGCCATGCGGTGCACCAGCACCGGGCGGGCCATGTCGATGACATCCGCCGGCGACGGCGCCAGCCGCCCCTGAAGCAGCGCGCGGGCGCGCACGGTCAGCATCAATGCCTGCGCCGCGCGGGGACCGGGACCCCACGCCACGGTGTCGCGCACGCGGTCCGATGCGGAGGGCTCGGCGGGGCGGAAGGCGCGCACGAGATCGAGGATCATCTCGACCACCGCATCGCCCACGGGCATGCGCCGCAGAAGAGTCTGCGCCGCCATCAGCGTGGCGGGATCGAAGACGGCATGCGCCTCGGCCTCTTCAGTGCCGGTGGTGGCAAGAAGGATGTCCCTTTCCGTCTGCCGGTCCGGATAGGCCACGTCGATCTGCACGAGAAACCGGTCAAGCTGCGCTTCGGGAAGCGGGTAGGTGCCTTCCTGTTCGATAGGGTTCTGCGTTGCCAGCACATGGAACGGCTTGTCGAGCACACGCGTTTCCCCTGCGACCGTCACTGCCTTTTCCTGCATGGCCTGCAGCAGGGCGGACTGGGTCCGGGGGGAGGCACGGTTGATCTCGTCCGCCATCAGCAGCTGGCAGAAGATCGGACCCTGAATGAACTTGAAGGCCCGCCCGCCATCGGCAGCGGTTTCCAGCACTTCGGAACCGAGGATGTCGGCGGGCATGAGATCGGGAGTGAACTGGATGCGATTGCCATCAAGACCCATCACCGTCGAGAGGGTTTCCACGAGCCGGGTCTTGCCCAGCCCCGGCACCCCGATCAGCAGGGCATGGCCGCCACACAAAAGCGCGGCGAGGGTCAGTTCGACCACCCGCTGCTGCCCGATAAAGCGGCTGTTGATGGCGCGCTTGGCCTCTGCCAGCTTTTCCTCGAGCGCTTCGATCTCGGCAACCAGATCTTCGGCCATGGCACGGCTCCCTTGCAATCCCTTGTTCACTCTTTGACTGTATCGCGGAGTTCCGAAATGACAAAAGCAATGAAGACACAAGATTCCGTTACACCCTCTGCCGACGGGCTGGCTGCCTCTGCACGCGCCATTAAGGGCCGTGGCATACCCCCCGTCCATTCGTGGAATCCGCCCTTCTGCGGCGATCTCGACATGCGTATCGCGCGTGACGGGACGTGGTTCTACCTTGGAACGCCCATCGGGCGTTTCGAACTGGTCCGTCTGTTTTCGTCGATCCTGCGCAAGGATGGGGACGACTACTTCCTTGTCACTCCGGTGGAAAAGGTCGGCATCACCGTAGAGGACGCGCCCTTCGTCGCCACCGACTTCACCGTCACCGGGGAGGGCGAGGCACAGGTGCTGACCTTCACCACTCACGTGGGCGACGATGCCATCGCCGGCCCCGAGCATCCGATTCGTGTTGTCCGCGACCCGGACACGGGTGAGCCGTCCCCTTACGTGCTTGTCCGCCACAATCTCGAGGCGCTGATCGACCGCAAGAGCTTCTATCGGCTGGTGGAACTGTGCAGCCACCACGAACACGAGGGGCAAAGCTGGTTCGGGATCTGGTCGTCGCGTGAGTTCTTCCCGGTGATCCCCTCCGACCAGCTGGCAGAGTAGGCTTCGGTCGGCTGGCAAGCGTCGGACGCAGTCAGTATCCCTGCCATCATCGCGGGTGGCGCGGGCCGGGCCAAGTGGTGCATCGTTCCGGACAGGCGGGAACGAGATCTGTTTGCCAGCCCGGGGAGCCCGAGCATGACCGTTGGCCAGCAGCCGCCCACCGTGGGTCTTTCATCGGTCCTACATCTGCCTCTAAGCCTGCCTTTACCAATGCTGGCATGGCTGACCCGGACTGTGGCCTGGTCCGCGCGGGGATGATGGCGCTGGGCGCCCTGGTCAACGGCCTGCATAGGGTGCTGACAGGCGACGGACGCGCCGTGCTGAGCTAGGCGATGAGGGCAATGGTGATCGGGCTGCCAACCCCGCTCTACCTTGGTGCCGCGATCTGCACACTACGAAGGGCCTGAAGTTTAGTCTCCCAGCTTCGCATGAACCTCGTCGAGGTCGATCTCGCCCACCGGCAACTTGTTGGCGGGGTTCTCGAAATCATAGCGGAATAGCTCGAAGTCACGCTTGTAGATCTCGTAGACCAGATGCATCGAGAGATCGTCGAAGTAGTCCTCGACAGGATGCAGCCGCTTCGGCCCGTGTCCTTCGGATTCATTGAAGCGGGGAATCGCTTCAAGATCAACGGGATGCGGGGTATCAATCTTGTCCAGCACCGAACTCATGCCCTCGTTGAAGCGCTCGGTCCAGAAGATGTTGTCATATCGCCCGCCGTTGACGATGAAGGTGGACACGTGGCCCGACACCGCCGACCAGTGGATGTCCGGGTCCATGGGACGCCGCCAGCGGATAGTGTCGCGCACGAACAGCAGGAAACGGCGGAAGCTGCGGATCTGGTCGAAGTCGCCCGTGCCATCGCTGCCGCCCACCTCGATGCCGTATTTCTGTGTCAGCAGCGGCACGAGGTTGCCCCGGTAGCGCTTGCCGTTGCGCTGGATGCCGCAGATCTTGTCGAAGAAGCTCGACAGCACACGTGTGTAGGGGTTGCGCACACAGGTAAACGCATAGGCGCTGCCCATCTTCACATTGGCGCGGATCACGCTCTGGCTGTCATCGCGGGCCCATTTGTGCAGCCCGGTCTTCGCGTCATGGATATCGCCGTCGAAGAAGGTGCCATGGTCGGAATAATACATGATCTGGCCAATGGTCGAGCAGGCGCATTTCGGCACCACCCGGTAGATCATGCTCTCGCTTTCGGTCATCCAGGTGCCGGGGAATCCCATGGTCTCTCGCCTCCGCTGTGCGCTCCTGTCTCGGGCCGGGCGCCTGCGGGGCAAAAAAGCAGAAGAAGCCGGTTTCTTCAACGCCCGTAGACCTCTATCACCTATGCCAGTCGGGCAAGTTTGGGGTAGAGTTTCGGGCATGGCCAAGATCGCCTTCATTCTTTTGTGCCACAAGGACCCTGACGCCGTCATCAAGCAGGCACAGCGTCTGACCGCCGCTGGCGATTGCATGGCCATCCATTTCGATGCAAACGCCCCCCGCGCGGAGTTCGAGAGCATCCGCGCCGCGCTGTCGGACAACCCCAACGTCACCTTCGCCCGCCGCCTGCGCTGCGGCTGGGGGGAATGGAGCCTCGTGCAGGCCACGCTCAACGCGGTTCGGGCCGCGGCAGACGCGTTCCCCCGCGCCACGCATTTCTACATGCTGTCGGGCGACTGCATGGCGATCAAGTCGGCGCAATACGCCCATACTTTCCTAGACCGCCGCGATGCCGACTACATCGAGAGCTTCGATTACTTCAAATCCGACTGGATCAAGACCGGCTGGAAGGACGAGCGGCTGATCTACCGCCACTGGTTCAATGAACGCACGCAGAAGAAACGCTTCTACGCGATGTTCAACCTTCAGAAGCGCCTTGGCCTGACCCGCGACATCCCCGCCGACATCGAGGTGATGATCGGCTCGCAATGGTGGTGCCTGAGGCGGCGCACCGTGGAATGGATCCTAGATTTCTGCAAGCAGCGCCCGGACGTGCTGCGGTTCTTCCGGACCACTTGGATCCCCGACGAGACGTTCTTCCAGACCCTCGTGCGCCACCTCGTGCCAGAACAGGAAATCGAGAGCCGCACGCTCACCTTCCTGCTGTTCACCGATTACGGCATGCCAGCGGTGTTCCACAACGACCACTACGATCTGCTGCTAAGCCAGGATTACCTCTTTGCCCGCAAGATCAGCCCCGACGCGCGCGACCTGAAACGCCGGCTCGGGCTGCTTTATGCCGCCGAAGGCGTGCGGTTCGAGATCTCGAACGAGGGACGGTCGCTGTTCACCTTCCTCACTGCCAAGGGCCGCATCGGCCGCCGCTTTGCCCCGCGTTTCTGGGAAACCGAAAGCTCGCTGGGCCGCGACCGCGAGCTGCTGATCCTGGTCTGCAAGAAATGGAACGTGGCGAGGCGGCTGGTTCAGCGCACCCGCGAGGTCACCGACGTCCCCTGCATTGAGTACCTGTTCAACGAAGCCAGCTGCGAGCTTCCGGATCTGGGCGGCATCCAGTCCACCGTGGAGAAGCGCCATCGCCACCGCCGGGCGCTGATGCGCATGCTCTACGAATATTACGACAGCAACCGTCTGCTGATCTGCCTCGACCCGGCAAACCTCGATTTGATCGAGGATTTCTGCCGCGACCGCTCGGTCTCGCGCGTTCTCGAAGTGGAATGCCAATACACCGACGACGACCTCGTGGGACATGCCCTGCGGGTCGGGCTGGCCGGGGAGAGCACCCCGAAGCCTGCCATCGAACGGCTGCTGCCGACGATCCGTAACGACATGGTGCTGGAAAGCGACCAGCTGCGCGACGCGGAGCTCGAACACCACCTGCGCATCCGCCAGGTCGACAGCCCCGAGCTCAATGCCCGCGCCCTCGGCGCCTTTCTGTCGGTGTCCGAAGACAAGGCGCGTGAGCTGGCAACGGCGGACCACCTCTTCGCCGACTGACCGCCGCCCCCCTTGCACCACGGCGCCGATTGCGCCTTTGATGCCGCCAAACCACCCGAACACGGAAAGCCTCCGATGCCCTACAGCTATGACGACCAGAACATCTTCGCCAAGATCCTGCGCGGCGAGATCCCGAACGACACCGTCCTCGAGACCGAGCACAGCCTTGCCTTCCGCGATATCCAGCCGCAGGCGCCGGTCCACATCCTGGTGATCCCGCGCGGCGCCTACGTCAACTACGACGACTTCGCCACCAACGCGACCGACGCCGAAATCCTCGACTACACCCGCGCCATCTCGAAGGTTTGCGAGATCGCGGGCGTGGATCCGGACGGTTTCCGCATGATCTCGAACGCGGGCGAGAATGGCGTTCAGGAAGTGCCACACCTGCACGTTCATATCCTGGGCGGTCGCCCCCTCGGCCGCATGCTCGCCAAGGCCTGATGGCGCCCGCGTCTTCTTCTGTTTGAAAATACGCAGATTGGACGCCCCTACCCGGCGCAGCGCCAATATGGCGCGGCAAGGGGGCGTTCCCCGTACCGTCCGCGCCGGCAGAGCCATGCGGAGAAATACCGCGCCCCCTGCGCCCCAGGCATGAAAACAAACAGGCGGGGCATCACACCCCGCCTGTTTCACGTGCAGCAAACGGTCAGCTCAGGCCGCCGGGCGCGACCGCGTGAGCTCCAGGAACACATCCTCGAGGTCGGCCTGTTCGGTCCTCACGTCGCGGATACGGATGCCAGCACCATGCAGCAGCGCCAGCACATCCTCTGCCGAGGTCTCGCCGGCATTGTAGCTCAGCGCGATCAGGCCGCCATCGCGCATCTCGGAGCTGATGCCGGCGGCCTGCGGCAACTCCATCGGGGGCGCTTCGGGGGTGATCACCATGGTCTTGGCATCAAGCTGGCCCAGCAGGTTCGACGTGCTGTCCCGCGCCACCACCGCGCCCTGGTTGATGATGGCGATCTCGTCGCACATCTCTTCGGCTTCCTCGAGATAGTGGGTGGTCAGGATGATGGTCATCCCACGCTCACGGTTCAGCTTGCGGACGTTCTTCCACAGCATCTGGCGCAACTCGATGTCCACGCCCGCCGTAGGCTCGTCGAGCACAAGGATATGCGGGTGATGCACCAGCGCCTTGCCCAGCAAAAGCCGCCGCCGCATGCCGCCCGACAGGGTCCGCGCATAGGCGTCCGCCTTGTCCTCGAGGCCGATCATGCGCAGGATCTCGTCGCTGCGGCGCTCGGCCTTGGGCACGCCGTAAAGCCCCGCCTGCACCTCGAGCGCGCCGCGCGGGGTGAAGAACGGATCAAGGTTCAGCTCCTGCGGCATCACGCCGATGGCGGCGCGGGACTGGCGCGGGTTGCGGTCCTGGTCCCAGCCCCAGATGTCCACCTTGCCCGAGGTCTTGAGAACCAGCCCCGCAAGGATGTTGATCAGCGTCGACTTGCCAGCACCGTTCGGCCCCAGCAGGCCGAAGATAGACCCGGTGGGGATCGAAAGATCCACGCCCTTGAGGGCTTCCTTGCCGCCTGCGTACGTCTTGCGCAGACCTTCGATACGGATCGCGTCGCCAGTCATCCCCAGCCTTGCTCCTGCCAATTTATTCGCTCATAACGCAGTTAGTGCAGGTCTCACCAAAAGGAAACCGCAGCCATGGCCACGCAAGCTCCCGAAACCAAGATCGTCGACAGCTACCGCGTCTCCTGTGACGGCGGCGAAGGGGCGCTCGGCCACCCTCGCGTCTGGCTGTCGATCCCGATCGAGACAGGCTTCGTGGAATGCGGCTACTGCGACGCGAAATTCGTGCACCGCGATTTCGAAGACACGCTCGCCGCCGCCGACAAGGCCTAAGCCACCCGCAACAAGGGCGGCAACCGCGCCCGAGACATGACCGGGTGACATGCTTGCCATCTTCCTGAAGACCCTGCCGTTCTTTGCGCTCATCGGGCTTGGATACGGCGCCGCACGCATCCGGTTCTTCTCCGAGACCGCCACCGCGGCACTCACCCGCTTCGTCTTCTACTTCGCCCTTTCGGCGATGCTCTTCCGCTTTTCCGCGAGCCTGACCATCGGGCAGATCTTTGACGCGCAGTTGGCGGGCGGCTACCTCTTCGGCTCGCTCGCGCTTTATGCCATCGCCAGCGCCGTGGCGCTGCTGCGAGGCACGGACATGCAGACCGCCGCAATCGAGGCGCAATGCGCGGTGATCGGCAACACTGGCTTCCTAGGCGTGCCGATGCTGGCACTGCTGTTCGGCGAGGCTGCCATCGGGCCGATCATCCTGATGCTGACCATTGACCTCATTGTCTTTGCCTCGCTGCTGGTCATCATCATCAGCGGCAGCCGAGAAGGGCGCATGTCGCTGCGCATCTTTGCCAGCATCGGCAACGGGCTGATCCGCAACCCGATGATCGTGTCGATCTCGGCCGGACTGCTGGTTTCGGCGCTCAAGCTGCCCCTCCCCGGCCCCGCGTCGGAGTTCCTTCAGATGCTGGGCAACGCCGCCACGCCCTGCGCGCTCTTTGCCATCGGCGCGTCGCTGGCCAGCAAGTCGGCGGAGCGGGTCGCCATCGCCGGCTGGCTCAGCGTGGCAAAGCTGGTGCTGCATCCGCTGCTGGTGGGGATCGGGGTCTACCTTGTCTTCCCGGTCGATCCTTTCGTGGCCTCCGTCGCCGTGGCCACCGCCGCCCTGCCGGTTGCGGGCAATGTCTACATGCTGGCAAGCCATTACGGCATCGCGCCCCACCGGGTGTCCGCCACGATCCTGCTCTCGACCCTGTTCAGCATCGTCACCCTCAGCCTCATCATCGGGATGGTCCAGCAATGAGCCTTTACATCGACGCCGACGCCTGCCCCGTTAAGGTCGAGGCGGAACGGGTCGCGACCCGCCACAAGGTGCAGATGTTCGTGGTCTCGAACGGCGGGCTGCGCCCGTCGCAGAACCCGCTGGTGGAAACCGTGATCGTCCCCGACGGCCCCGACGTGGCCGACATGTGGATCGCCGAGCGCTGTGGCCCCGGCGACGTTGTGGTGACCGGGGACATCCCGCTGGCCGCGAAATGCATCGAGGCCGGCGCCCGCGTGCTGCGCCACAACGGCGAGGTCTTCACCGCCGCCAACATCGGCCAGCAGCTGGCGATGCGGGACCTCATGGCAGACTTGCGCGCCGCGAACCCGCTGGGCGCAGGCGGCGGCGGCAAGGCCTTTACAAAGGCAGACCGGTCCCGTTTCCTCAACGTGCTGGAACGCGAAATCAGGGCGACGAAGGGTTAGGGATCATGGGCATAGAGGCTGTCATCTTCGACATCGGCAATGTCCTCATCCGCTGGCAACCCGAACTGTATTACGATGCCGTCATCGGTGAGGACCGCCGCCGCGCCATGTTCGAGGCGGTCGACCTGCACGCTATGAACGAACGCATCGACGCGGGCGAGGATTTCCGCACCACAGTCGAGGATTGCGCCGCCGCCAACCCGGCCTTCGCCTCCGAAATCATGCACTGGCACGACAACTGGGTGCAGCTGGCCGCGCCAGCCATCGACGGGTCGGTGACTCTCCTGCGGGCGCTCCGGGAACGCGATGTGCCGGTGTTCTTCCTGTCCAACATTGGTGAAGGCCCCCTGCGGCAAGGGCAGGAGATCTATCCCTTCCTCGCCGAATACGACCGCGCCTACATCTCCGGCGCGATGAAGGCGATCAAGCCCTTTGAGGACATCTATCGCATGGTCGAGGACGATTGCGGCCTCGCGCCGGAAACGCTGCTTTTCGCCGACGACCGCGCCGACAACATCGCCACCGCCGCCGCGCGCGGCTGGCAGACCCATCTTTTCACCACGCCCGAGGGCTGGGCCGCCTGCCTTGCCGCGCATGGGCTGCTGCCCGAGGACATCCTGTGACCGAACCCGCCTTCATCCCATTCGCCGCCGAAAGCCGCCTGAGCTGGGACGGGCTGTGCGACGCCTTCGAAGCAGGCCACCGGATGCCCAAGGCCGAGATCGTGGACAGTTTCCTCTATCGCGGCAAGGACACGCTTCTGAACCGCGCCGCCTGGATCGACGGGCTGGGGCTTGCGGTGAAGTCCGCCACGGTGTTTCCGGGCAACCCCGCTCAGGGCGTCGGCATGGTGAACGGCGGGCTAAGCCTCTACGATGACAGCCACGGCCTGCTCGAGGCGGTGGTGGATTTCCACCTCGTCACCAAGTGGAAGACCGCCGGGGACAGCCTGTTCGCCGCGCGTAAACTGGCGCGCCAAGACAGCCGCGAGATCCTCATCGTCGGGGCGGGACACGTGGGCAAATCGCTGTTCGAGGCCTATTCCGCCGGCTTCCCCGGCGCACGGTTCAAGGTCTGGAACCGGACCCTGTCGAAGGCCGAGGCGATGGCCGAAGAGCTGGGCATCGACGTGGCCCCAGATCTTGCCGCCGCCGTGCCACAGGCAGACATCATCACCTGCGCCACCATGTCCAGCGACCCAGTGCTGAACGGCGACTGGCTGCGCCCGGGCCAGCATTTGGATCTCATCGGTGCCTACCGCCCCGACATGCGCGAGGCGGACGACACCGCACTGCAACGCTCGCGGGTCTTCGTCGACAGCTACGACACCACGCTCGAGCATATCGGAGAGCTCAAGATCCCGCTGGCCTCGGGGGCCATAACGCGCGACCATGTGCTGGCGGACCACTACACGCCCGACGCCTTCCGGCGCGGCTCGGATGACGAGATCACGCTGTTCAAGAATGGCGGCGGCGCCCATCTCGACCTGATGACCAGCCGCTACATCCACGAGTGCTGGACGGCCTGAGATCCGGCGAGGGCCGTCCCGGCCGGGATCAGGCGGCGGCGGCCACCGGGGCACGGTTCTCGCGGATCGGCAGGTGGATGACAGCCGATAGCGCGCCCACACCAACGCCGATCCACCATACCATCGTGTAATCGCCGGTGATGTCGTACATCTTGCCGCCCAGCCAGACGCCGAGGAAGCCTCCGATCTGGTGCGACAGGAAGACGATGCCGTAAAGCGTGCCCATGTAGCGCAGCCCGTAGATATGCGCGACGAGACCCGAGGTCAGAGGCACCGTGGCCAACCAAAGCGATCCCATCACCGCCGAGAAGATGAGCACCGAGGCGGGCGTGATCGGCAGCATGATGAAGGCCGCCGCCGCGACGGTGCGGGCCACATAAATCCCTGCCAGCAGGTACTTGCGCGGCCAGCGCTTGCCGGCCCAGCCGGCGGTCAACGTGCCAACGATGTTGGCAAGCCCTATGACCCCGATGGAAACCGCGCCGAGCGCCGAGGTGGTGGTGATGCCCAGCCCGTGCAGGATGCCACCCGCAAGGATCGGGCCGCACATCTCGGTCACGAAAGCGGGGAAGTGTGCGGTGACGAAGGCCAGCTGGTAACCGCAGGAGAAGAAACCGATGAAGATCATTGCGAAGGTCGGATCCTTGCCCGCCCGCACGAGGATCTGGCCAAGGCTTTCTTCGAGCTCGGCGCGGGACGCGGGCGGGGTCGGCGCGCGCATCAGCGGCAACGCGAGAAGCATCCCAAGGATCAATGCCGCGAAAAGCAGAAAGACGCTCTGCCAGCTCATGAGGCTCAGCATGAACTCGGCGAACGGCGCGCCGATGACCTGCCCCGCGCTGCCCGCCGCCGTGGCAATGGCCAGCGACATGGAGCGGTTCTCGTCCGAGGCGGCGCGGCCCACCACAGCAAGGATGACGCCGAAGCCCGTGCCTGCAATGCCGAAGCCCACCAGCACCTCGTAGGCCTGCATCGCCCCCGGCGACTGGGCGCCCGCGCTCAGCACAAGGCCTACCGCGTAGACCAGCCCGCCAAGGACGATCGCCTTGCGGTCGCCCACCTTCTCGGCCATGGCGCCGAACAGTGGCTGGCCGATCCCCCAGAACAGGTTCTGCAGCGCAATGGCGAGGCTGAACTCGGCCCGGGGCCAGCCGAATTCCTCGGCGATGGGGATCTGGAACACCCCGAAACTGGCGCGCACGGCAAAGGACACGAGGATGATGAAACAGCCCACCAGCAGGACAGGAGTAAACAGGGTTGTCTTTTGCATGGGCGGGCTCCTTTCGTATCGCGATCAGGCTTATCGCTGCAGCGCGGCGCGTCAACGCAAGAAATGTGATGGTTACAATCGCTTCGCGTGATGCGGGCGGTGATGTTCGCGCAAACGGGGCCTACCCAAAGCCGGTGGCGCGGGCTATCTCGGCCCCATGACCACGCTCATGGATCTCTATGATCGGCGCATCGCCGAAGGCCGCCTCAAGCGCGACCCCGCCCAGCTCGAGGCCCTGCCCGAGCTTGAACGCATCCGCGCCGAGCTTGCCAACCCGCCGCCCCCGCAGAAGACCGGGTTCTTCCGCAAGCCCAAGCCGCCAGAGCCGCCCAAGGGCCTCTATCTCTGGGGTGGGGTCGGGCGCGGCAAGTCCATGCTCATGGACCTCTTTGTTGAAAGCCTCGACGTGCCTGTGCGCCGGGTGCACTTCCACGCCTTCATGCAGGAAATCCAGTCGGAACTGCACGAACTGCGTCAGCAGGGCGTCGAAGACCCCGTAAAGCCCATGGCCAAAAAGGTCAGCGACGCGGTGAAGGTGCTCGCCTTCGACGAGATGCAGATCACCGACATCGCCGACGCCATGCTGGTGGGCCGCCTTTTCGAGCAACTGTTCGCCGCCGGGACGGTGGTGGTGACCACGTCGAACCGGGTGCCGGACGATCTTTACAAGGACGGGCTGAACCGGCAGCTTTTCCTGCCCTTCATCGCGATGATCAAGGACCGGCTGGTGGTGCGTGAACTGGCCTCCGACCGCGATCACCGGCAGGACCGGCTGAAGGGCGCGAAGGTCTATTTCACCCCCGCCAACGCCGAGGCCCGCGCCGAGATCGACCGCATCTGGACCGAGCTGACCCATGGCGAGGATGAAAGCCTCACGATCACCGTCAAGGGCCGCAAGATCGAACTGCCGCGCTACAAGAACGCCATGGCGCGGGTGTCGTTCTACGATCTTTGCGGCCAGATGCTTGGCCCGGCGGATTACCTTGCCATCGCCGACGCGCTGCGGCTTCTGGTGCTGGAAAACCTTCCACGGCTGGGGCGCACCAACTTCAACGAGGCCAAGCGTTTCGTGACACTTGTGGATGCGCTTTACGAGGCAAAGGTGCGCCTGATCGTCAGCGCGGCGGACGAGCCGGAAAGCCTTTATATCGAAGGCACCGGCGCCTTTGAGTTCGAACGCACCGCCAGCCGCCTGCGCGAGATGCAGGATGCGGACTGGGGCAACGACCCCGCCTGAGCCGAAGGCGCGCAGGCCCCTGACCTGGCGGCGTGCAAGAAGAAGGGCCCCTTTCGGGGCCCTCCAAGGCTGCTCGGTTTGCTGTTGCCTGTTATCCCGAGAGATCCGTCAGGGCCCTGTCAGCCCCTTGTCCGGATCGCGGTATCAGACGGGACTGCAAGCATCCTGCGCGCCCGATCCGACCATCTTTTCCCTGTTCTTTTCCCGTTGCGGTGCCGTCCTGTCCCTGCAGCGTCTGCACCACTCTTTCCAATCCTAGGCACATGGTAAACGCCGCGTCAACATATTGTGATGGGGTCAAGTGATATGATGTCCACTTTTTCAAACTACCACCAAGTGTGGTATGTCTGTGCCTATTGCCGCGGCAAGCTCAGCCTCTGGCCGGCCTTCAGGTCATCGGGGCGCTGAAGCAGCTGCTGGTTGGCGGCAAACAGCGGGCCGCTCATGTTGATGTCGCCATAGATCTTCTTGGCAATCCCGGCGAGGCTGTCTCCGGGCTGGACCTCGTAGGTTTCCGGGGCAACCTTGGATGCCGCCTGCCCGCTAAGGGAACGCTGGACAATGGTGTGAAGAAGGCTTCCAGGCAGGCCCGGCGCGGCGGACCGGCCCGCTGCCTCGTTGAGCCGCGCCATGGTCGCCCAGGTCATCTGCCGCAGGGCATCGTCATCAAGATCGCCCCGCGGCGAAAGGACCGGGGATGCCTCTGGCAAGACGGTCGGCGGCACGGGCTCCGGCTCCGGCGTGGCGGCGAGGGCCTGTGCGACGATCCGGTCGACATCGGACGGCATGGCCTCGGGTGTCACGGGCGCGGTGTCGCGAGCCTCGGGCGTGCCGACGGTTTCGGACAGCAGGCTCGCGCGGGTCACCTCGGGCGCCCTGCCCTCCGATCCACGCCGTTCGGTATAACCTGACTGGACCACCAGCAGCGCCGCGGTCACCCCGAGGAACGCCAGCGACAAGAGTACCATCCGGATCATGCGCGCGCCCTCACTGTCCTGCCGAGACGCTGAGCCCAAGCGCCTGCCACGCAGCCAGTCCGCCGCGATAGTAGCGCAGCCGTGCGGCGGGATACCCTGCCTCGAGCAACGCGCGCAGCCCCTCCCCCGCTTCGGGGCCATCGGCACCACCGGCGAACAGCACCAGCTCGAACGCCCCCGAGAAATCGCTCCCCCGCGCGCCGAGCGCCGACAACAGGTCACTGCGATAGGGGTTGGAGCCCTGAAGCGTCGGTTCGGGCACGTTCACCGCACCCGGCAGGGTTCCGGCAGCGTAGGCGCCCGGCAACCGGGTGTCGAGCAGCAGGCCGGTGCCGTTCGTCACGGCCCCCTCGAGAAACGCCAGAACTTCGAGCTCACCGATGGTGGCGATGCCCTCGGCGGCGATCATGGGCTGAATGCAGGCCGGGGGACAAGCGGCACCGTCACGGCTGATGGTCGATGTCTCACCCGCGATGGCAACCGTGGCCGATGTGATGCCAGAGCTGATGCGAGTGGGATCAGCGGCGATGGCGGTTGCCGATAGGCACGTCAGCGCGGCGAGGCCTGCACCCTTGATCATTTGCTCGCCCTCACACTCATACCTCGGGCGCCTCGCGCCCGCATCCTGCTACAGCCCGGAAAACCGATCCGAACGGGCCAAGATATAGGGCCAAGGCACGGATTCAGTCAATATCGAGGGCTGATGCGCAGAAGTGCTGCCAAGAGAGTTGCCATGCAGGCGGGGCGGGAGGGGGCAGGCAGGAGGGGCCGTCAGCGACGTCTTCCCCTGATCGCCTCAGCCGTTCTCGCGAAGGATATTGCCCGCAAGGTAGAGCGAGCCGCAGATCAGCACCCGCGCCTGCGGGTCCTTCGCGATGATGCCCGCAAGCGCATCGGACACGGACGCGGCGGTGCCGGCCTGCATGCCCGCGGCCCGGGCGGCCTCGGCAGTATCCTCGGCGGGCAGGGTGTTCTGCTCGCCGGGGATCGACACGGCGGTCAGGCTGGCCACATGGGGTGCCATGGGGCGCAGGTAGCCGCCGATGTCCTTGGTGTTGAGCATGCCGCAGACCAGGTGCGTGGGGCGGTCGGGCAGCCGCCCGAGGTGGCGCGCCAGCGCCTCGCCCGCTGCCGGGTTGTGCCCGCCGTCAAGCCACAGGTCCGCTTCGGGCGCAGCGTCCACGAGCGGGCCGTGCCTTAGCCGCTGCATCCGGGCGGGCCACTCTGCGCGGGTGACGGCGGCCTCGCAGGCATCTGCGCCGAACCCAAGGTGGCGCAGGGCGGCAATCGCGGCACCCGCGTTCTCGATCTGGTGAGCGCCGGGCAGGTTCGGCAGCGGCAGGTCCAGAAGGCCGTTCTCATCCTGGAACACCAGACGGCCACGTTCTTCCCACGCATGCCACTGCTGGCCGTGCGCGATGAGCGGGTAGCCAAGCTTCGCAGCGCGGGCCTCGATCACTTCCATCACCTCTTCGGGCTGGGGACCGACGACGCAGGGCACGCCGCGCTTCAGGATGCCAGCCTTTTCGCCAGCGATGGCGGCAAGCGTCTCACCCAGGTACTGCTGGTGGTCGAGTGAAATCGGCGTCAGCACGGTCAGCGCAGGGGCCTCGAACACGTTGGTCGCATCCAGCCGGCCGCCAAGCCCGGTCTCCATCAGCGTCACGTCCGCAGGGGTGCGGGCGAAGGCGACGAAAGCGGCGCAGGTGGTGATCTCGAAATAGGTGATGCTGATGCCGCCATTGGCCTGCCAGCATTCATCCAGAACCGCCGTCAGGTCTGCTTCGGAAATCAGCTCACCGGCAACGCGGATGCGTTCGTGGAAGCGCGCGAGATGCGGCGAGGTATAGGCGTGGACGGATTTCCCCGCCCCCTCGTAGCCCGCGCGGATCATGGCGAGGGTCGAACCCTTGCCGTTGGTCCCGGCGGCATGGATCACCGGGGGCAGGTCGCGTTCGGGATGGCCAAGCGCGTCTAGAAGCCGCCAGACCCGGTCAAGCGTCAGGTCGATGATCTTGGGATGCAGGGACAGCATCCGCTGCAGGATGACGTCGGAGCCCTGCCCCGTCGATCCCTGCCCGGTCATTCCTTGGGCTCGTCCTCGGCGGGCACCGACAGATCGCCCGGGGGAGGCAGTTCGCCATGCACCGCGGGGGGCATCTGCATGAGCATACGCAGGATCGTCACCAGCTCTTCGCGCATCTCGCGGCGGTCGGTCACCCGGTCGAGCATACCGTGCTCGAGCAGGTATTCCGCGCGCTGGAAGCCCTCGGGAAGCTTCTCACGGATGGTCTGCTCGATCACGCGCGGTCCGGCAAAGCAAATCAGCGCGTTCGGCTCGGAGATCTGCACGTCGCCCAGCATGGCGTAGGACGCGGTGACGCCGCCAGTGGTGGGGTGGGTCAGCACGACGATATAGGGCAGACCCGCCTCGCGCAGCATCTGGATCGCCACCGTCGTGCGCGGCATCTGCATGAGGCTCAGGATGCCTTCCTGCATGCGCGCGCCGCCTGCGGCCGAGAACAGCACCAGCGGGCGCTTGAGCTTCTTCGCCTCTTGCGCCGCCTTGATGATGGCGTTGCCCACGTACATGCCCATGGACCCGGCCATGAAGCTGAAATCCTGCGCGGCACAGACCACGGGCGTACGACCGATCTCGCCGGCGGCGACCAGCATCGCCTCGCGTTCACCGGTGGATTTCTGCGCCGCCTTCATGCGGTCGGGGTATTTCTTCTGATCGCGGAATTGCAGCGGGTCGGCGACCGGCTCGGGCACCGAAATTTCCGAGAACACGCCGCCGTCGAACAGCGCGGTAAAGCGGGCACGCGGCGTGATGTGCATGTGGTGGCTGCAGTTCGTGCAAACACCAAGGTTGTCCGTCACCTCGCGGTGGAACAGCATCGTGCCGCAGTTGTCGCACTTGGTCCAAAGGTTGTCCGGCATCTCGCGACGCGAGAAGATCGAGTTGATCCGGGGACGGACGTAGTTGGTGATCCAGTTCATGCCATGCGCTCTTGAAGCTGCGTTCGCGGCACCACTTATGACGGGTGGCGCAGGATTGCAATCATGCGCTCGGATAAGCACCGATTGAAGCAGTCAGCCCGTAGCGCCAAAGGCGCTCAGCCCGTAGCGCCAAAGGCGGTCAGCCCGTAGCGCCAAAGGCGCTCAGCCCGTAGCACCAAAGGCGGTTAAACACGAAGCGCCAGGCGGGTGGCCAGCCAGCCCACGAGTATGCCCAGAAGATCGAGTGGCAGCACACCCAGCATGGCCGCCTCGTCGGTGGCATCGAAGGGCAGCTGCCACAGGGCGAGGCCCGACATCTGCCCCTGCGGCGATACCACGGCGATGGCGAGCAGGTTGTTGGCGAAATGCAGCGCCAGCGCCGGGCCGATGGTCCCCGACCGCGCGGTAAGGTCAGCCGCCGCAAGCCCGAAGACAAACGCCCAGAGCGCCACCAGCAGCGCGTTGCCGCCGTAGACGCCAGGTGCATAGTGCCCCAGAGCGAACAGCGCCGAGGGCAGGATCAGCCATGCGGCGGGATGCGGCAACCGGGCGGCCAGCTGCGATTGCAGGTAGCCCCGGAACAGAAGCTCTTCGCTGCCGGTCTGGATGAGCAGCGCCAGCAGGGTCGGGATCAGCAGCATCAGCCACTGGCCAGCGGGCAGCCCCGGCAGCATCTCGCCCGACATGGGCAGCGACTGCACCGCCCCGATCCCGAGATAGAGCGGCACGAGGATCACCGCGCAGCTCAGGAACTGCGCCACCCCGAGCGGCCACGGCCCACCAAGGCTGCGCCCGGGGCGGCCATGCACCAAGCGCGCCGCCACCCAGCAGCCAAGGCCCAGCGTGCCCATGGTCAGCAGCATCACGAACAGCCCGGCCGGGTTGTCCCCGGACAGCATTCTGCCCAGGAAATCGGCATAACCGTCCTCGGACAGGAACAGGCGCGGCAGCGAAAATAACCCCTGCTGCAGTGCCACGCTTGCGACAACGATCACCAGGACCCCGAGGCACAGCCTAGGCAGCGAGGTCTTGCGCGCCGCGGCGGTCATCAGGGACAGGGGCTGATAGGACATGGACATCCGCCGTGGCTTGGGCACTTCGGTTTGGTATCTAAGCCCCTCCGCCCCCCGCACAAGCGCTGCCCCGCAAGCCAGCGGGATTCCTTTCTTGTTTCGCGTCAGGCCCTTCGGTATCTGCTTCGAGGCGGACTTCAGCAGCACGGGCGGACGAAAACGATGCAGGGCACGGGATTGGCCCGCCGAATGGCGGCATTCGGCATGATCCTTGTCACAGCCCTGTCGGCTGCCGCCTGCACCGAAGTCGTCGGCGACGCGCCCTTGAAACAGGCCACGCTGGCCGGTGGCGACGTGGTGGTGGCCGGTCCGCGCAACTATTGCGTCGACCCCCAGACCCTGCCCCGAGGCAGCGCCCGCAGCTTTGCCATGATCGCGTCATGCAACATCCTCTCCGGGGGCGAGCGCGGCGATTTCGTCGAGCCGGTGCTGGTGACCGTCACCACCGGCCCGTTCGAAGGCGCGCCGGTTCTGCCCTCGCCCCGGCTTCTGGCCGAAGAGGTAGGGCACCCCTACGCCGGCGGTGAGAATGGCGGAGACATCACCCTTGCCCAGCTGGGCGCCGGCGGCAACGAGCTGCTCGAGGGCGGCGATCCACGCTACTGGCGGGCGGCTTTCGTGCTCAACAACCACGTGGTGGGGCTGGCGCTCTATGCGCCCGAGGGCAGCCGCATGGCTGCTGGCACCGGCGCGCAGATGCTGCGGCAGGTCCGCGACAGCATCGTCGCCGCCTCGCCGCGCCGTGCGCAGGACAGTGCGCCTGGCGCAAGGGCTTTCCTGGCGAATCCTTCGACTGGCCGTGCGACTGGCCCCGCAACAGGCAAGCAAGCCGGCTTGCCCGCCCGGCTGTTCGATGAAAGGATCGGCCCGTCCGACTGACACGCGCGCACCGGGGATGCCCGAACAGGGACGCGTCGCACCACGGACACGCCGGGACAGGGAAACGGGAACCGCCGATGGCACCAAGGCAGGACGGATGGCTGGGGCGCAGGCTTGCGGCGGCAACGCTTCGGCGATGGTCGCGGGCTGCGGACGACGCGGGCGAGGCGGATCTCGGCCTGCTCCGCCGCCAGCGCAGCGCCGCGCGTGCCCTGCGCCAGCGGCTCGACCGGCTGATCCATGTCGCCGATGCCCGCCTTGCCCTGCCTGTGATCGGCAACCAGTCCTTCCCCCGCCCGGCGGAATCAGACTGGGCGTGGCGCCCCGAGCTCTGGTGCGGCCCGCTGCCCGTAAAGGGCATCTCGTCGGTTGTGTCGCAATCGAGGCTGGGCTCGGAAGTGGCGCTGTTCCACGATTGCGCCTTCTCTGAGATCGCCCTGCGCCAGCTGCGCAACACCCGCGAACAGGACATCGCCGCCTTCGGGCTGCGGCTCGACGTGTTCCGCTTTGACGGGTCCTATCTGTCGCTGGCCGTAGACCTGCCGGACGAGGCTTGTGCCGGCCTGAAACGCAAGCACCTGCTGCGGCTCGAGACCATCGTCGAGATGGAAAAACCGCTCGAGATCTTTGCCCGGCTCAACATCCGCCACGGGCCGAACACAGAACAGATCGTGCGCGAACTGCCCCTCAACGAAGAGAACACCGTGGTCGAGTTCGACCTGGCCTACACCCGGCTCAACGAAAAGCGGGTCGACCGCATGTGGGTCGACCTCATCTTTGAGGGCCCCGAAATGAACCAGGTCATCCTGCGGGACCTGACCTTCAGCCGCAGCCCCCGGGCCGAGTTCTGAGCGCGGCACCAGGCACGGAGCATGACATGAGCGCCTACACCCTGACCAAGACGCGGTTCCTCGAAGGCACCTGGGAAGGGCTGCTGTCCGCCACGGACACCACCGCCCCGCCCGAGATCGCCGTCACCCTGCACGACGCCCCGGTACGCGGCATCACAGTCGCCCAAAGCTCCGAGCCGGGGCGCTGGTCGCTCGAGGTGCCGGTGCCGGTCGAGGCGCTGGGAGACGGGGTGCAGACCTTCCTCATCCTCGATGCTGCGAGCGACGAAGTGCTGGGCAGCTTCACCCTGATCGCGGGCGAGGCGCTTGGCGATGACATCCGGGCCGAGATGGCCCTGCTGCGCGCCGAACTCGACATGCTCAAGCGCGCCTTCCGCCGCCACTGCACCAAGACCGGCTAACGCAGGCGTGAGGCGGTTGCGCCGCCTCCCGTTATGGGCGTATCCGATGTTCAGGCCATCCCGGTCCGGCATCAAAGAGGATTCCATGACCCCCCTGCGCGGCATCGCCCTGAAGCTGGCTTCGGTCATCCTCTTCGTCATCATGGCCTCGCTCGTGAAGGCGGTCCCCGAGGTTCCCACCGGCGAGGTGGTGTTCTTCCGATCGGCCTTTGCCCTGCCGGTGATTATCGTCTGGCTGCTGTGGCGCGGCGACCTGGGCACGGGGCTCAAGGCGAACAACCTCGTGGCCCACGCCCTGCGCGGCGTGGTGGGTGTGTCGGCCATGGGCTGCAATTTCGCCGCGCTGGTGCTGCTGCCCCTGCCCGAGGTAACAGCGCTGAGCTATGCCGCGCCGCCCCTCACGGTGATCTTCGCGGCGCTGCTACTGGGCGAACGGGTGCGCCTGTTCCGGATTTCAGCGGTGGTCTGCGGTCTGCTGGGCGTCGGCCTGGTGATGTGGCCGTTGCTTACCTTGGGCGAGGTCGACGCCCGCGCCCTGACCGGGGTGGGCTTCATTCTTGCCTCTGCGGTGTTCCGGGCGCTGGTGCAGATCCACATTCGGCGCATGGTGCGCACCGAACAAACCTCGGCCATCGTGTTCTATTTCTCTCTCACCTCGACGGTGCTGGCCCTGCTGACCCTGCCCTTCGGCTGGGTCATGCCATCCATGACAGAGTTCGGCATCCTCGTGATGGTCGGAATCATCGGAGGCGTCGCGCAGATCTGCCTGACTTCCGCCTACAGGGGGGCCGAGGCGGCGCTCCTGGCCCCGTTCGACTATGCCTCGATCCTCTTCGCGATCCTCATTGGGTACGTGTTCTTTGCCGAAGTACCGACGGCGATGATGTTGCTCGGCTCGGCAGTGGTTGTCGCCTCCGGCGTCTCGCTCATCCTGCGCGAACGCTACCTTGGGCTGGTGCGCCACAGGGCACGCCCCGGCATGACGCCACAGGGCTGAACCCCGATCCGACCATGACCGGCCACGGCTCACTGCTCGAACACGCTTCCCTGCACGGCCCCTCTTCCCGGCCCAACCACGGTCCCGGCACGGCCACTCGTGCCGGCCCAACCATGGTCTAAGTCCGACCACAGTCCCAGCCTCTGTCCGCGCCCTGTCTGAGCCCTGAAGCGCCGGTGACCACTTCAGAGCAGAGCTGTCGCAAGATAGAGTTCCCCGCTCACCTGGGCACCAAGTCCGCACGAATCCCCCGTACCGAGACAGGCCGACGTGACCGCCCCGCCGCATGAGACCGTCAAGTCCTGACAATGGCCCCGAGACCAGTTCCAGCCCGTCGCCGCAAAGGATGTGCGGAACATCGAATGCCAGCTCAATCACTTTCCACCGCGCGCGTACCGATGACCCGGATGAATTCGCCATCCGCCAGCCGTTCAGTGTAAACGAGCGTGAGGTCAGCGCCGAAGAGCACCTTTGCCCGCCAGTGCCGCACGAGGCTCTCCTGTCCCGCGTGAAGAACTGTGTCGCTGCAGGGGCGCGACATACCAAGTGTTTCCGCCCGGCCCGAGACAAGTCTCACCCACGCGCTGCGATGCTGCACATCGCGAAACGTCACGCTACCGCTGCCGCGGATGATGACCCGGTCGCCACATCACCGGAAGCGCCCCGTGCATCGTAAGCAAGGCCATGCCCGTGATGAGGTGTTGAGAGCGGACTACTGCCCGACATGACGCGCGGAGATTGATCTGCCCGCCCGGGTTCCATCGTCACACCGGACCCTATTCGCCTCCATTTTCGATCCCATGGGCGCTGCCTTGCTGCTTCCTACCCCCGTAACTGTTACCGAGCTCAGGATAAGATCCGGTTAATGTCACAGCCTGTTCCGAGGCGACGATTCCCCCTCGCCTTGATCGTTGCGCTTTGCTAACAGGGGTGCGGATCGCGGGTGTGGCGGAATTGGTAGACGCACCAGATTTAGGTTCTGGCGCCTTTGGCGTGGGGGTTCGAGTCCCTTCACCCGCACCATATTGATTTTGCGAGAAGAATTTCTGAGCTGGAGATTCTGCGCCCTGATCGAGCGGTCAGGTTTGGCACTTTGTTAGCACTTTCCTGTTTCGTTTTCGCTCTGTTCCCGTGCGGTTTGCGCTCGTCTGGATGCTGCTTTCTGGTCCGCCTGGGTGGTGTATTTCTGAACCATCGAGAGCGTCTTGTGGCCGGTCACGGCCTGGATGTCTCGCATATCGACGCCCGCGTCGGCCAGCTCAGATACAATGCGCTCCACGCTGGAGGCCGCACACGCTGCCTCGAACGCTTTCAGCGAGCCCTCGGGTCATGGCTCATACTCGCCGCCCGTCAGTTTCTCTACGTTCACGACCGGGTTTCGGCCGAACTATTCGAGGTCAACGGCGTGACGCATGAGGATTGAGAGAACGGCCACACGTTCGTTGGCCTTTGACCACGTGTCCTGCAGTGCATCGCGGGCCTCGATGGCGTGTTTCCGACGGAAAAAACGGACGTCTCTTGCACCGTTCTTCTCACGGATCGCTTCGCAATGCCGTCTGTAGTTGGCTGCGGTTCCCTTGCCGAGGCGCTTGTACTTTGAGCTTTGATAGCAGCTTGCGATTAGCTGGTCCCAGGTTGTACGGGACGCGGCAGAAGGTTGCCCGCGACGAACATGTCAGTACTCCCGAAGGAAGGCTTCGCTGCCGGGCGCCGCCTTGAGCCGAACCCTTGTCTTGCCTTTCCGAAAGTCGTGGTAGGTGTGCCGCTTCACGGTGATGGTGTCCAGATAGGGAAGCTCCAACTTCTTCATGTCTCGAAGCCTTCGCCGGGAACGGCGCCGATCAGGATGGCTTCCAAGTCAGACACCCGCCACCGCATCACCTGCCCGGCGAGGTCGATGGGCTGCGGCAGTGCGCGCCGAAGCCCAAAGTGGCCGCTGAGCGCACGAAGCGAACCTTGTCACTGAAACAGACCTAGGCGCACGAGCAACTCGAAGGGCACAGCACTTTCCATCGGCGAACCCGCCTTTGGCTAAGGTAGGGGGCAACTTACCCGAACCGGACAGACACGGAAGTCCGCGGCGGAAACGGGGCGTCCAAGTTTCAAGAGCGGACGCGAGTCCAGCCTCTCGTTCGCCGACTTGCCCATCTTACGCCGCAGTTGCGAAGTCAGATGAAGGGGGCGGCAAACGGTCGTTCTCTGCGCCTTAGACAAATGACAGCTATGCGCAACAACGGAACGTCGCAAAACTTGTGAGCATTTTCCATCGCGGTGTAAACCGGTGCTCTCCCGTCTTCGAAGACCGATGAAGGCTTCATTGGTCTCTGCAGTTTTTGCAGCGCGACATGGCAGTGAAATAGGCTTTGGGAATGCCTGGTTCACCTAAGCCCAAGGCTGGGTGCAGTGAGTTGAAAAGGTGGCTCCGAAAAAGAGTGAATCCAAGACTTGTCCACAGGTAGTCGAGGTGTAATCAGGACAAGTGGCCGCCTTCCCTTCCCCACTTTGACAGAACATCTGGTGAAGAATATCTGTTTATAAGCTTAAGTTTTTAACGCTTTTAGTAAAAAATAATTAAGGTCATGATTGGCCATCCGGTGGGAGGCCGGACTGTAAGCCGCGCATCGACGCACCGACGGCCAGCAGGTTTTCAGCCGACTGCCGCGGCCATCGGCCAGCACTTTCGATCCTTGGGAGGATACCATGAGATACACACGCCGTTCGACCTTGGCCCTTTTGGCCGGGATGGCGATCACGCCGCTTGCCGCCGTCGCGCAGCAGGATTACCCGACCCGTCCGATCACCCTTGTCGTACCCTATGGGGCGGGTGGCACCACCGATATTTCGGCGCGTCAGATGGCGACAATGGCCGAAAAAATCCTCGGGCAGCCCATCGTCGTGGAAAACCAGCCCGGCGCAAGCGGTACCAATGCGATGCGCTCCGTCGCGTCGGCCGAGCCCGATGGCTACACGCTGATCGCGACGACCTCGTCGCCGTCCTTCGTCACCCCGGCGCTGCGCGATGTAGGCTATGACACGCTGGCCGACTTCATCCCGATCCTGAACTACTCCGGCCCGTTCCACGGCGTCGTGGTTCCGGCGGACAGCCCCTACGACACGCTCGACGCGCTGATCGAGGGCGCCAAGTCCGGCGCCGTGACCTATGGCACCGCGGGCGCCATGGGCGGCGCGCACCTGGCCTTCGCCTCGGTTGCCAAGGACACCGGCACGATGCTGCAGCACGTGCCCTTCGACGGTGCCTCGAAGGCGACCGCGGCGGTGCTGGGCGGCCACGTGGATGCGGCACTGGTTCCGGCCTATCGTGACCTTGTGCAGGACGGTCAGCTGCGCCTTCTGGGCGTGCTTGACGGCACAAACGACCCGGACTTCCCCGATGCCCCGACGCTGAAAGAGGCAGGGCTGGCCGCGGAATTCCCGTCGATCGTCGGCATCATGGCCCCCGCCGGCACCGATCCCGCGATCATCGCCAAGCTTGAATCCGCCTTCACCGAGGTGGCCTCGTCGGATGGGTTCAAGACCTTCATGACCGATCTCAGCCAACCGGTGCGGATCATGTCGGGCGAAAATCTCGCGGCGACGATCGAGGAGAACTTTGCCGCCTACCGCGAGATCGCCAAGGATCTCGGAAATTGAGCACCAACGGCCACGGGGGCGGGGTCGCCCGCCCCGGCTTCCGGATGCTGACCGCCGGGCTGTTGCTGGCGGCAGCGGCCTGGGGGCTTTACAGTCTCGACAGCCAGATCCAGGTGTTCGGCTTTGGCGCCTCCGGACCGGACGCGCGCAGCTTTCCCCGCCTTGCCCTGTGGCTGCTGGCGGCGGTCGTGGCGCTCCGCCTTGTCCTGAGCCTGCGCTCCGACGATGTCCCGCTTGGCAATCCCGTCCGGCTCGGCCGCGTCCTGGCCGTCACCGCAAGCAGCGCAGCGGCGCTTTGGGCGATGCCGCAGGTCGGGTTCTTTTTCGGGGCCGCCGGTGCCGGGATCGTCGTGGCGCTCATGCTGGGTGAACGCCGCCCCCTCTTGCTGGTCCTGCCGCTGATAGTGGCAGCCGTCGTGACCCTAGGCGGACGGCATGGGCTCAACATCCCCCTGCCCTGAGCCTGCCGATCCATTCCAGACCTCAAAGGAGCGCAAGCCATGCTTGTCGATGCCTTTCTCGAACTTCTGAACCTCTGGGTGCTGGTCGCCGCGCTTGTCGGGATCGTCTCGGGGATCATCATCGGGGCGATCCCCGGCCTTGGCCCGACCATGGCCATCGCGCTGCTGATCCCGGTCACCTTCTCGATGCAGCCGATCCCGGCGATCATCCTGCTGCTTGGCGTCTACCAAGGCGCGATCTTCGGCGGGTCGATCTCGGCGGTTCTGCTGAACGTGCCGGGCACGCCATCCTCCGCGGCGACGGCCATCGACGGTTTCGCCATGGCACGCCGTGGTGAGGGTGGCAGAGCGCTGCGCTTTGCCCTCTATGCCAGCGTAGTCGGCAACATCTTCAGCTGCCTCGTCCTGATGGCCCTTGCCGAACCCCTGGCGCGCTTCGCACTGGATTTCGGCCCGGCCGAGATGGCGATGCTGATGCTGTTCGCCCTGCTGGTCATCGTTCTGTTCGGTGGCGGATCGAAGCTTGACGCGCTGATCATGGTTCTCGTCGGGGCCTGCGCCGGTATCGTCGGGCTTGACCCGATCAGCGGCACGCCGCGCTTTACCTTCGGATCCTTCGCCTTTGAGAACGGGTTCCAGCTGATCCCGGTACTGATCGGCCTCTTCGCCATGTCCGAGGTGCTCTTGCAGGCGTTCGACCGTGAAACGCTCGTGGGCGATGTCGAGGTGCCGCCACTGAAAAGCTTCGTCGTGAGGTTCGTTGAACTGTGGCGGATGCGGATGACGCTGTTCTTGTCCTCACTCATCGGCACCTTTGTCGGCATCCTGCCGGGGATCGGCTCCACCGTACCCGCGTTCATGAGCTACAGCCTCGCCCGCTCGCGCTCTGCCGATCCGGATGCGTTCGGCAGGGGCGCGCCCGAAGGTGTCGCCGCCCCCGAGGCAGCAAACAATGCCGTCACCGGCGGCGCGCTGGTACCGACGCTGGCACTGGGGATCCCCGGCGATGCGGTGACGGCGGTGATCCTGGGGGCCTTCATGCTGCACGGGCTGGCGCCGGGGCCGTTCCTGTTCCGCGACCACGGGCTTGAGGTCTATGCCATCTTCGAGGCGCTTCTACTGTCGTCCATCCCGACGGTGATCCTTGGCCTGCTGTTCTTCCGTGTGGCGATCCACGTCACTCGCATCCAGCCGCGCCACCTGCTGCCTGCGATCACCATCCTCGCCATCTTCGGCGCGTTTTCCGTGAACAACAGCCTGTTTGACGTCTGGGTGATGCTGGGTGCAGGCGTGCTGGGCTTCCTGTTGCGGCGCGCAAACTTCCCCCTGCCACCACTGCTGATCGGCCTGATCCTCGGCGCGCCGTTCGAACAAAGCCTGCGGCAGGCCCTTCTGACCTCGGGCGGTGGCTATGGCATCTTTGTGGGCTCGCCCATCACCATCGGGCTTGTGGCATTGACTGTGCTATCGCTGGCGATCAGCCTGTTCTTCAGCCTGAGAAAGCCCCGCCTATGATCACCGATTGCCACATCCACTCTTTTGCCAAGACCGAGGCCCCGCAGACCGGCGCCTATGTGCCGCCCGCACGCGACATCCGCGACTATATGGACGAGGCCGCGCCGCTGGGCGTGCGCCGTGCGGTTGTGGTGCAGGCCTCGGTCGATGGGACGGACAACAGCCGGCTGGTGGAGGTTCTGAGCACCGACGGACCCGTCGCCCTGCGCGGCGTTGCGATGATCGACGCCGATGCCGACCTGCAAGCACTGCACGCTGCAGGAATCCGCGCGACCCGCATTCAGGACCGTGCAAGGCTCGGGGACAGCGCGCTTGATCAGCTTCCAGAACTTGCAAAACGCGTGGCCGAGATCGGCTGGCATATCGAGCTGAACACCGAGCCTCGCAGCTTTGACCGGCTCGCCGATATGGTCGCCAGTCTGCCCGAGGGGCTGCGGCTGGTTCTCGACCACATGGGTCATGTCGATCCTGCCGCACCGGCCCCCCTGTTCCGCTTGCTCGAGACAGGTTGCGTCTGGGCCAAGCTGTCGCCCACGCGGGTCAGCACCGATATCGGATCCTACGGCGACCTGAGCGCGCTGATAGAACGCCTTGGCGCAGCCTTCCCCGACCAGATCATCTGGGGCAGCGACTGGCCGCATGTGATGACCCCCGAGCCGGTCCCCGAAATTCCGCCGATGCTGGAGCTGTGTCGCGGGGCGTTGAGCCAGGATAGCTTCACGCGGTGCATGTGGGGCAACCCTGAAAGGCTCTACGGTTTCTGATGCTTCTGACTCTGGATGACTTCGAACCTGCCGCGCGCCGGCGTCTGCCGCGCCCGCTTTTCGGTTACGTTTCAGGCGCTGCCGAGACAGGCGCGGCAGGGCAGGACAACCGCGATGCGCTGGACGCCTGGCGGCTGGCGCCGAACGTGCTGCGCGGGGTCGAGGGGCGCTCGACCGCCTGCGCCCTTCTGGGTGAAAGCTACACGGCGCCCTTCGGCGTCGCACCGATGGGGCTTTCGGCGCTGATGGCCCGCGACGGGGACGTGGCCCTCGCCCGCGCGGCGGCGGCGGCGGGCCTGCCTTTCGTGCTCTCGGGGTCGTCTCTCACTCGTATGGAAGATGTGGTGAAGGCCAACCCGAAAGCATGGTTCCAGGCCTATCTGCCCGGCGAGGAGGACCGAATCCGCGCCCTGATCGCCCGCGTGCGGGCGGCGGGTTTCGGCACGCTGGTGCTGACCGCTGACACCGCCGTGGTGGCCAACCGCGAAAACAACATGCGCGCGGGCTTTTCCACACCGCTCAAGGTCAAGCCACGGCTGATCTGGGACTTCGCAATCAAGCCCCGTTGGGTGCTAAGCACCTTCCTGCCCACGCTGATGCGGGGCATGCCGCATTTCGAGAATTCCGATGCCGTGCGCGGCGCGCCGATCATCTCGAAACAGGCGGCGCGGGATTTCGGGCGCAAGGATCACCTGAGTTGGGATCACCTGGCGCTGATGCGCGACCTCTGGCCCGGCAAGCTGGTGCTGAAAGGCGTGATCGCGCCCGCCGACGTTGCGCAGGCCCGCGCGCTTGGCTGTGATGCGGTGGTCCTGTCGAACCATGGCGGGCGCCAACTGGATCACGCCATCTCGCCGTTGCGCATCCTGCCCGAGGCGCGGGTGCAGGCGGGCGACATGGCGCTGCTGATCGACGGAGGCATTCGGCGCGGCACCGATGTCATCAAGGCGCTGGCGCTTGGTGCGGACATGGTGCTGGTAGGGCGGCCGTTTCTCTATGCAGCAACGCTGGGCGGTCAGCCGATGGTCGAGCGCGCCGCTGAAATCCTGAAGGCCGAGGTGCATCGCAATCTCGGCCTGCTGGGTCTCCGGGACCTGTCAGAAATCGGCCCCGGAATCCTGCACCCGGTCTAAAGCGCGCCCGAGAACATCGGTGCGCCACCAATACCGAGGCTTTCGGGAAACTCGGCCTTCAGGATGCTGCCGCTGTCGCTTTCGGTGATGAAGAGGGTCCTCCCCTCCGGCCCGCCAAAGGCGCAGTTGGTGGACCCCAGACCGCGCGGGCTACGCACTACGGCGATGGGCCGTCCCAGCACATCATGCACCCAGACAAGGCCCATACCGGTCTGGCAGACCACGACGCCGCCATCAGAAGTCAGCGCCAGCCCGTCCGGTCCGGCACGACCGCCCGAAAACTGGATGAACAGCCCTGCCTTGTTGACCCGCCCGGACGGCGACATGGGCAAACGCCAGACCGCATTGGCCCGCGTCACGGCAAGGAACAGCACATGTTCTGCCAGATCCAGCACCAACCCGTTGGGGCTGGGCACCTTGTCGATCAGGCAGGTCAGCGCGCCGGTTTCAGGTTGCCATTTCCAGACCCGGCCCGTCGGGTCCTGCAGCCCGGTCTGGCCCTGATCGGTGAAATAGAGCGCCCCGTCGCGCCCGAAATGCAGATCGTTGCAGCCCTTGAAGCTTTCGGTATCCGCATCACCAAGCGCCTTGGTCACCGCCCCCGTGGCGGGATCCAGCAGCATGATGCCATTCTGGTAATCCGCCAGAAAGATCCGCCCGTCGCGGTGGATCTTCAGCCCGTTGGGCTGGCCGTCGTATTCCGCGATCTGGGAGATCTCGCCCGCCGGATCCGCGCGGAACACCCGCCCGAACGGAATGTCGACGAACCACAAGTTCCCATCCGTATCAAACGACGGTCCTTCAAGGAAACTGTCCGCGGGGGCACCGCGCCGGTTCTTCTCCGCCCAATAGGATGGCTGGCCGGTGCGCCGCAGCGCGGCGGGCAGCTCGGTGAAGACCTCGGCATCGATGATGACCGGCTCGGGAAAAGGATAGGTGTGAGTCATCCGAACGTGAACTCCGGCAGGAACAGCGCGATGTCGGGCACGCCGATCAAAAGCAGCATGAACGCGACGATGATGAGGAAGAAGGGCAAGGTGCCCATGATCACATCCTCGACCTTCACCTCGTTCGACGAGGAGGCGACGACGAAGAGGATCACTCCCAGCGGCGGGGTGAGCTGACCCAGTTCCACCAGGATCACCACGAAGACGCCGAACCAGATCGGGTCAACGTCCATGGCCATCAGCGCCGGGAAGATCACCGGCACGATGATCGCGATCATGCCCAGCCCTTCCATGAAGCAGCCCAGGATCGCAAAGACCACCATGATGATCAGCAGGAAGGTCAGGCGCGAGACATTGGCTTCTTCCAGCATGCCGACGAGGTCCTCCCCGATGCCTGACAGAGCGGTGGCATAGGCAAAGATCATCGAGGTGAAGACGATGAAGAGGATATTGCCGCTCATCGAGGCAGTGCGCGACAGGGCATCCTTGAGCAGTTGCAGGCTGAGCTTGCGATAGAGCGCGGCAATCAGGATTGCGCCGACTGTGCCCACGGCCCCGGCCTCGGTCGGGGTGGCGAAACCGCCGTAGATGCTGCCAAGAACGATGACGATCAGCATCAGGAACGGCACGATGTCGAGTAGCGCGCGTCCCAGGTCACCGACACTTGCCTTTGCTTCGGTCTTCGGCGCCAGCTTGGGGTTGATCAGAACACGTGCCATGATGAAGCCCATGTAGCAAAGCGCCAGCACGATGCCCGGCACCAGACCGGCAGCGAACAGGCGCGCGATCGAGGTTTCGGTGAAGGTGGCGTAGATGATCATGGTGATCGACGGTGGGATGAGGATCCCCAGCGTGCCGCCCGCAGCGAGCGATCCGGCGACGAGACGCTTGTTGTAGCCGCGCGCGGACAATTCCGGCAGGGCGACGGTGGACATTGCGGCGGCGGTCGGCGCCGAGCCGCCCGAGATCGCCGCGAAGATGCCGCTGCCCGCGATGTTTGTGTGCAACAACCCGCCCGGCAGGCGCCGCATGAAAGGCGCGACGCCATTGTAAAGCCGCGTCGACAGGCCCGAGCCCAGCAGGATCTCGGCCATCAGCACGAACAGCGGAATGGCGGCGAGGGTGAAACTGTTGGCCGCGCCCCAGCTGACAAGGCCGAGCGCCTTCCAGCCGCCAAACCCCTTGAGCAGCCATATATAGGTCAGGCCCGCGCCCGCGACGGCGAATTGTACCCACATGCCGCCAAGGATCAGGCCGATCAGCAGGCCGAAGGCGAGGATCGCTTCCATGTCAGGTTTCCTCAGATTTGCGGAAGGTCAGCAGCAGCTTCTCGACCAGGAAAAACGCCAGAACGGAGAAGCCCGCCGGCAGGATGATCTGCGGAATCCACAGCGGTGTGCGCAGGACGGTCGGGGCAAATTTGCCACGCGAAAATGACGACAGCGTCAGGTCCTTGGTCTTCCATATCAGGATCACGCAGATCACGAGCGCGATCAGCACGAAGGCGCGGATCAGCCAGCGGCGTGTGCCCTCGGGCCATGTGTCCAGCAGGAAATGCACTTGGAACATCGCATTGCGCCGCAGCGAGAGGGCCGCGCCGAAGAAGGTCATGAAGACCACGCCGTAGCCCGTCAGTTCCTCGGCAAAGCCCAGCGAGTAGTTGAAGCCGCCGCGCAGCAGCGCCTCGAGGCAGACCAGCGAGACGAGAGCAACGAGGACCAAGCCGGTTGCCGCGCCCGTTATCCGCGCGGCAACGTCGAAAATGGGGCCGGCCGATGCCGGCCCCGTTTTGCTCTGCATCTGCATCTTACTTACCGATGGCTTCACGCACGGTGGCAAGGGCTTCGACATACTCCGGCCCGTTCTCCTCGGCCCAGCTTTCCCAGAACGGCGCCAGCTTCTCGCCCGCCATCTCTGCGTCGCCCTCAGCCGCGTCCAGCAGCGTCATGCCCGCCTCGGATTGCGAGGCCTTCTGCGCTTCCTCGTCTTCAAGGAAGGCCGCGGTGGTCGCGGGGCCTTCTTCGGCGACGATCTCGCGCAGCTTGGTCTGGGTGTCCTCGGAGAGCGCGTCGAAGCTGTCCTCGTTGGCGATGATCATCGAGTTGCCGTAGTTGACTGCGAAGCGGTAGTTGTAGGGCAGGAACTCGTGCCAGTTCTTCGCGCCGCCAGCAGAGGCGGTCAGCACGCCCTCGATCACGCCGCGTTCCAGCGAGGTCGGCACTTCGGAGCCGGACAAAGTGATCGGCGCACCGCCGAACATCTCGACGAACTTGCCCTGCTCGGGCGAGGTCACGCGGATCTTGTGGCCCTCGAGGTCTGCCAGCGAGCTGATCTCGAACGTGGTGAAGATCGTCTGCTCCGGGTAGCGATAGCTGCCCAGCAGCACGACACCCTGCTGGGCGAAGGCATCGACCAGCGTCGGTTCCATCGCCTCATAGGCCTTGGCCCATTCCTCGTCGCTCTCGATCAGCATCGGCAGGTTCAACACCCGCGCGATCGGCACGCTGCCCGAGAAGAAGAAATCCGCCGCCATGTCGATGATGCCATCGCCCACGGCCTGCGTGATGTCTGCGGACGCGATCTGCAAGGTCTTGCCAAGGTGCAGGTCGATGGTCAGGTCGCTGTCTTCCGCGACGCGGTCGACGATGCGCTGCATGCCCTTGACGGCAGACGTCGTCGAGACGGACGAATAGGTGTAGGCGGTCCAGTCGTCGGCATGCGCGACGGTGGCGGACGCGGCGATCAGCGCGGCGGCGCCGAGGGTTTTGATGGTCATTGATTTTCCTCCGGTTTCAAAGCATTGGTCCGGGCGTTGCAGCCCGGTCCATCTTGTTTCAGTGCGTTGGAACGGCCTCAGGGTCGAAGCTTGCCAGCTGTGCAGCGACGCAATGGCTCATCGCTGTGAAGGCCCGCTCCACCTGGCCCGTCCCGATGACAAAGGGATTGCCATCGGACCCAGCCTCCATGGCGTCGAGTTTGGCGTAGGTCGCATCAAGGGTTTTGTGGTTCGACAGGAACACGTCGAAACCTTCCTCCCCCGCCATCGCTGCAAGACGGCGCTGAGACTCGATCATCTGAACAAATTGCGCTGCGTTCGGCCCGAAGTTCAGCCCGTTGCCGCCCCAGATGATCGCCTTGTGCGCCGTGCCATCGTCCGTCAGCGGAACGATGGTCGACAGGGTCCCGGGCGTGTGGCCCGGCGTTTCCAGCAGGGTGATCGTCGTGTCCCCCAGCGTCACCGTATCGCCATCGGAAACACTGACGTCGCGCTTGGGCGGACGGCCCCAGAGCGGGTCGTCGAACTGAAGTTCATCCTTCTCCAGCTCCTGCCAGTCGGTGTCCGACATGATGATCTCGGCACCGTACTTCTCCTTGAGGTAGGCGGCACCGCCGTAGTGGTCGCCATGCGCATGGGACACGACAATCTTTTTGATGTCAGCCGGATCCAGCCCGACCTCACGCAGCCCACCCTCAATGAAGCGCTTAGCCTCGTCTTCGTTGTTGAGCGCATCGATCAGGATGATGCCATCGGATGTGCGGATCGCCCACGTCGTGGTCCAGGACGTGCCAAGGAAGACTAGGTTGTCGAAGATCGCCGTGGACCGCAGATCGCCTTTTCCGATCAGGCGCTCCAGCATCTCGTGCCCCTTGTCATGGGGGATGGTGAAGGATTTGCCGATCTTTTTGCAATGCCCCAGCACATGCGCAAGCTCCTGTCCCGCGGCGGCCTCTGCGGCTTCCACATGGCGTGCCGACATGTCAGGATCGCTCTCGGCGGATGCCGGCAGCGCGCCAAGCAGCAGCGCCGCCGCAAGTGCGGTGCCCGTCCCGTATCTCATACTGTTCTCCTCCCCAAACTCAGTCGTCTCTCTACTGCAGCGGTCTTACTTCCAGGGTGTTTCAGCCCAGATCCGGGCAGCGATGCCGTCCTGCTTGGAGGCGGTCTCGGCGAAGTCATCGCCCACCATGAAGGCGATCGGGTTGCCCTGTTCGGCCATCATCGCTTGGAAGTCGGGGTTTTCGTTGACGGCGCTCAGCGCGGCGCGCAGCCGATCGGTTGTCGCTTCGTCAAGCCCTGCTGGAGCGACGATGCCGCGCAAGGAGGACATCTGTACGTCATAGCCCAACTCCTTGGCGGTCGGCACATCCGGGCGGAAGGGCGAGCGTTCGTCGGCCAGCACCGCCAGCACGCGCAGGTCGTCGGGGAAGTTCGAGGTCTGGCCCAGCGTCATGGTTCCGGCGGCCACATGGCCCCCCATGATCGCGGTGCGCGCGTTTGAAGCGCCCTTGAACGGCACCAGCGTGAATTCCGCGCCGCTTGCGTCCTGCATCATGTTGGCGGCGAAATGATCGTTTCCGCCAAGGCTCGACAGACCCAGCGTGATCGCGCCGGGGTCGGCCTCGGCCGCGTCGATCAGTTCGTCCAGCGTCTGGAATGGCGATGTGGCCGCGACGGTAATCGTGTTGGGGTCCTCGACGAAATTCGCAAGATAGGTGAAGCTGTCCACGTCGTAATCCGCCGCGCGGTCCTTGGTCAGGGCAAGGGCCGCTGGCAGATTGAAAGTGCCCAACGTGTAGCCGTCGGGCGCCGCCTCCGAGACCTCGGTAAAGCCGATCTGGCCACCGGCACCGGGGATATTCTTGACCACGACGGATGCACCATCGCCCAGTTCCTGCTCAAGAAATTGCGCCACGGTGCGGGCCATCACGTCGGTCCCGCCACCGGCGGAATAGCCGACGACCACCTCGACGGGCTTGTCGGGGTATTCGGCGAATGCGGCGGTGGCCGTGAGGGCCAGCGCAAGCGCGGTAAGGGGTGTTTTCATGACAGTATCCTCCCAGTGTCATGTGCGAAAATCTGGTCGTCGATGCCGTAGGTGCGCGCCGCGCTGCGCCAGAACAGGCTATCGCGCTCGCCCGCGCTCAGCGGAGCGGCAAGGCGTTTGAAAGCGTTCCACAGCGTCCGGTAGCTCACCTGCCCCTTGTCCACGGGGAAGTTGCTTTCAAACATGGCGCGGGTCGGCCCGAAGAGCTCGAGGCAGGTGTCCACCCACGGGCGCCAGTCCTCGGCCAGTGTCTCGGAATGCGGCGGCAGCGCCGCGTCGGCGTAGCGCCAGCCAAAGACCCCAAGGCCGAAGCCACCGATCTTGATGCGCGTGTTGGGCAGCGCCGCAACAGGGGCCAGCGCATCACGCCAGGCGCGGAAATTCTGTGTGTTGAAGCGGTCATGCGGGCCAACGCCAAGTGGGCCGCCGCAGTGGTCGACGATGACGGTCAGCTCCGGCACGGCCTCGGCCAAGGTGCGGACCTCATCCAGTTGCGTCTGGTAGGCCCAGACATCGAGCGGCAGGCCCTGGGCGGCCAGCACCCGTGCACCGTCGACGAAGGCGCTTGTCTGCAACAGGCCCTCGGGGGGCGGGTTGGGATTGGAGCGCACCGCCGGATCGGCATGCCAGGCGGTGGTGTTGCGGATGCCGATCACCCGGCCCTGCCCCGCCTCGGTCAGCGCGTCGAGCGCCGGGCGCACATCGCCGCCCAGTTGCATGTCCGCCATGGCGATGATGCCCGCCGGAAACCGATCCTGCCCGCGCGTCCAGTCGAGCACGGTTTCGACCTCGCCCACCGGGCGCAGGCTTTCTGGGCCGTGATCGCGATATCCGGTGCGGCACTGAACATAAAGGCTCGCCCGCACGTCATGGCCCGCGCCCACATCCGCCATCAGCTCCTTGGCCCGGTAGCGCCCTTCGGGCCGGTCCCACAGATGATGATGGCAGTCCAAGATAGGCTGCTCCGGGGCAAGAGTTTCCTCCTGCCCCAGGGCCAGCCAATCCTCGCGGACCTTATGATGCGGGCTCGCGGTCATGCTTTCTTGCGGCTGTCGATGAAACGCTTTTTCAGCGTCGGGCCGACAACCACGGCGGCGGTCAGCGCAACCAGGATCAGGCTGGTGGTGTTCTGGAACAGCACCATCGGGTCGCCGCGTCCGATCCGCAGGGCAAGGCGCAGGTTCTCTTCCGCGAAGCCGCCCAGGATCAGGCCAAGCACAACGGGGGGCAGCGGGAATTTGAGCCGGTCCATCACCCAGCCGATCGCGCCGAAGCCGAGCATCAGGTAAACGTCGAACATGCGGCCATGGATCGAATAGACGCCGATCAGCATGAGCACGATGATCACCGACCCCAGAAGCGGGCGCGGCAGGTTCAGCAGGCGGGCGAAGGAGTTGGTCGCCAGCGAGCCACCCAACAGGACCAGAAGGATCGCGCCGAACAGGAACTGCCACATGAAGCCGAAGACGATGTCCGGGTTGTCACGGAACAGCATCGGCCCCGGTTGCAGGCCATGCACCAGCAGGCCACCCAACATGACCGCAGCCACGGCGGTGCCCGGGATGCCCAGTGTCAGCGCGGGGATGAGCGCCGATGCGGTGTCGGCATTGTTGGCGACCTCGGCGGCGGCGACGCCCTCAGGTTCGCCCTCGCCCCAGGTTTCGGGATGCTTCGAGGTGCGGCGCGCCTCGTTGTAGGACATGAAGGCCGCCATGGAGCCACCCGCGCCGGGCAGGATGCCAATCCAGATGCCAAGAAAGGAACCACGCAGCCAGGTCTTCCAGTAGTTCATACGCGGCAGCGCCTTCCAGATCGGCTCGGTCCCCAGCTTGGAACTGTTGACACCATCGGTCTTGAGCGGCGTTTCCAGCAGGTCGATCACGGGCGGCAGCGCGTACAGCCCGACCAGCAGGATCACGATGTTGATGCCGTCCAGCATTTCGAGCTGGCCAAAGGTAAAGCGGTCGTTGCCATAGATCGGGTCAGAGCCGATCACCGAAACGAAGACCCCGAAACAGGCGGAGATCAGGCCTTTGATCGGGTTTCCGCCCAGCAGGAAGATGATCGACGCGAGGCCAAAGACCGCCACCCAGAAGACCTCGGACGGGCCGAACAGCAGCGTCACCTTGGAGAGCGGCGGCGCCAGCAGCATCAGCGCAAAGGCCGAAGCGATGCCACCAATCGACGAGGACACGACTGCGACCTGCAGGGCGAACCCGCCTTCTCCCTTCTGCGCCATCGGGTAGCCGTCGAATGTGGTGGCAACGGCGGCAGGCGTGCCGGGAATACGCAGCAGCACGGCGGGAATGGCGCCGCCATACATCGCGCCGTTATAGATGCCCGCCATCAGACCGAGCGCGACAAGTGGCTCAAGGCCGAAGGTGAAGGGAACGAGGACGGAGATCGCCATGGTGGCCGACAGGCCCGGCATTGCGCCTACGACGATGCCCGCGATCACACCGATCACGACAGCGGCAAAATTCGTCCAGGCGAAGACATCCGGCAGGGCATGGAGAAGATCGGAATACATGGTTCAGCGCCCCCAAAGACGACCGGTGGGGAAGTCCTGCGACATCCCGAAATCAAAGATCGCCCAGATCGTGCCAACGACGATCACGGTCGCAATCAGCAGGCCCACTGGGCTGCGATAGCCGAAGGTCCACGCCACCAGTGGGATCGTCACGGCGGTGCTGATGTAGAAGCCGACGAAATCGCAGGCCAGCGCGTAGCTGACGATCATAAGGAAGGCCCCGATCACCCGCTTGGGCGAGGTGGTCATGGGCGCGGCGTCTTCACCGGCGCTGGCCTTGCGCTGATCGGCAAGCAACAGGAACACCGACAGCACGATCAGTCCGATCAGCATGGCGGCGGGTAAGAGCGCGGAAATCGCGCGCAGATCATAGGTCGGAACAAGGAACCCGGCGGCGACCACGATGATGCCGACAGCAGTCAGGGTTTCGGGCCTTGTCAGACGGGAATTACGGCTCTCGGGCATGAGATTGCCTTCGCTATGAGGGGTGAGATGTCTAAGGGCGATGCCCTATCCGACTGGATGGCGTGAGGGAGGCCTCCCCCTCACGCACATGGCCTCAGTTCCAGGGGGTGGTCTGCCACACGCTGTTGGCGAGGTCGTAGAGATCCGAGGTCAGCTGCTTGAACTCCTCGCCGGTCACCACTTCAACCGGGTTCGCGGTCGCGGCCATGGCATCGAGGAATTCCTGATCATCGGACAGCTGCGAGAAGGCGTCGATCAGTTTGGCCTGCACGTCCTCGGGCAGACCCGCAGGCGCGATAAAGCCGCGCATGGAGCCGTTCACGAGGTCCAGTCCCTGCTCCTTGAAGGTCGGCAGGTCGGGGGCGAATTGCGAACGCTCATTCGTGGCGACGCCCAGCACGTTCAGCTGGTCCTGGAATTCAGCCACTTCCGAAATGTTCAGGATGCCCATGGCGACATGGCCGCCCAGCAGCGCGGTCCGTGCGGGAGCCGAGCCCTTGAAGGGAACGATGGTATACTCGGTATCGGTGGCCTGCTGCAGCTTGATCAGCGCGAAATGGTCATCGCCGCCAAGGCTCGACATGCCGACGGTCACCGCGAGCGGGTTTGCCTTGGCCTCTTCGAGCAATTTGTCCAGTGTGTCGAGACCGCTGTCCTTGGAGGTGACGATGACGTTGGGATCGTTCACCACGTTTGCCAGGTAGGTAAAGCTGTCGCGGTCGTAGCCGGCCTCGCGGTCGATGGTGCGCGCCATCATGCCCGGCAGGTTGAAGGTGCCGAGCGTGTAGCCGTCAGGGTCGGCATTGGCCGCCTCGGTCACGCCGATCTGGCCGGAGGCACCGGGCATGTTCTTCACGACAAGGCTTGCGCCGTCGCCGAGATATTTCTCGATGAAGGGCGCGGCGGTGCGCGCCATGACATCGGTGCCACCCCCGGCCGAGTACCCGACGATCACCTCGATGGGCTTCTTGATGGTGTGGACGCCCCCTCACGGCATCGCTGTGCCAAGGTAGCGGTGTCGAAATTCGCTACGAGGAGGAAGCGTCCATGGAGAAGGTTAGCATTGTAGGG
>NZ_BMJV01000002.1 GCF_014643635.1 Salipiger pallidus | reverse complement strand
GTACTTGGTGATCGCGGCGGTCAGCGTGGTCTTGCCGTGGTCCACGTGGCCGATCGTGCCGATGTTGCAGTGCGGTTTGGACCGCTCGAACTTTTCCTTTGCCATGGTATTGGCTCCTCTGTCTTTGACGGGTGGTGAGCTATGCCCACCCTACGGAAATGGGTAGGGCGGGGTCTCCCCCGCCACCCGGCTTATGCGTATTTCGACTGGATCTCGTCAGAGATGTTCTGCGGAACCGGATCGTAGTGGTCGAACTGCATCGTGAACTGCGCGCGGCCCGAGGACATGGAACGCAGGGTGTTGATGTAGCCGAACATGTTGGCCAGCGGCACGAAGGCAGCAATCGCAACGGCATTGCCGCGCGGTTCCTGACCCGACACCTGACCACGGCGGGAGGTGAGGTCACCGATGATCGAACCAGTATACTCTTCCGGAGTGACCACTTCGACCTTCATCATCGGCTCGAGCAGCTTCGCGCCAGCCTTGCGCAGACCTTCGCGCATTGCCATCCGCGACGCAATCTCGAACGCCAGGACCGAGGAGTCCACGTCGTGGAACTTGCCGTCGATCAGGGCGACCTTGAAGTCGATCACCGGGAAGCCTGCGAGCGGACCGGAGTCCATCACCGACTTGATGCCCTTTTCCACGCCCGGGATGTATTCCTTGGGAACGGAACCGCCGACGATCTTGCTCTCGAACGAGTAGCCTTCGCCTGCTTCTGTGGGGCTGATGACCAGCTTGACCTCTGCGAACTGACCCGAACCACCCGACTGCTTCTTGTGGGTGTAGGTGTGCTCGATCTCGTGACCGATGGTCTCGCGATAAGCCACCTGCGGGGCACCGATGTTCGCCTCGACCTTGAACTCCCGCTTGAGGCGGTCGACGAGGATGTCGAGGTGAAGTTCGCCCATGCCCTTCATGATGGTCTGGCCCGACTCGATGTCGGTTTCGACGCGGAAGGACGGGTCCTCGGCAGCGAGACGCTGGAGGCCTGCGGACATCTTCTCCTGGTCAGCCTTGGTCTTCGGCTCGACGGCGATCTCGATGACTGGGTCGGGGAAGGTCATGGTTTCCAGAACGACCTGCTTCTGGCTGTCGCAGAGCGTGTCACCCGTGGTGGTTTCCTTCAGGCCCGCGATGGCGATGATGTCGCCCGAACCTGCCCAGTCGATCTCTTCCCGGCTGTTGGAGTGCATCATCATCATACGACCGATGCGCTCTTTCTTGCCCTTGGTCGAGTTGATGATGCTGCTGCCCTTCTCGAGAAGGCCCGAGTAGATCCGGGTGAAGGTCAGCGAGCCCACGAACGGGTCGTTCATGATCTTGAACGCGAGGCCAGCGAACGGCTGTTCGTCACCGGGGCGACGTTCGATGTTGCGGGTCTCGGTTTCGTCGTCCGGCGAGAAGCCCATGTAGGGCGGCACGTCGAGCGGGCCCGGCAGGAAGTCGACAACGCCGTTCAGGAGGGGCTGGACGCCCTTGTTCTTGAAGGCCGAGCCACCCAGAACCGGAACGAAGGACAGGTTCAGAGTGCCCTTGCGGATCAGTTCGCGCAGCTTGTCGACCGAGGGCTCTTCGCCTTCGAGGTAGGCTTCCATCGCGTCGTCGTCTTGTTCGACGGCGTTCTCGATCATGTGCGAACGCCACTCGTCGGCCACGTCCTTGAGGTCGTCGCGGATCGGCTGGCGCACCCAGGAGGCGCCCAGGTCTTCACCGAGCCAGACCCACTCTTCCATGGTCACGAGATCGACGATGCCCTCGAGCTTGTCTTCCGCACCGATCGGGAAGTTGACCGGAACCGGGGTTGCACCCGTACGGTCCTTGATCATCTTCACGCAGTTGAAGAAGTCTGCACCGATCTTGTCCATCTTGTTGACGAACACGATGCGCGGAACCTTGTAGCGGTCAGCCTGACGCCACACGGTTTCGGTCTGGGGCTCAACGCCGGCGTTGCCGTCGAGAAGGCAGATTGCACCGTCGAGAACCGCCAGCGACCGTTCGACTTCGATGGTGAAGTCAACGTGGCCGGGGGTGTCGATGATGTTGTAGCGGAACTTCGTGTCCGAAGTCCCTTCTTCGGTCGGATCTTCCTGCCACTGCCAGAAGGTGGTGGTGGCAGCGGAAGTGATCGTGATGCCCCGTTCCTGCTCCTGCTCCATCCAGTCCATGGTGGCGGCACCATCGTGGACTTCGCCGATCTTGTGGGACCGGCCAGTGTAGTACAGGATACGTTCGGTCGTCGTGGTCTTGCCCGCATCGATGTGGGCCATGATCCCGAAGTTCCGGTAACGCTCAAGGGGATAATCGCGTGCCATGTTGGACTGCCTTTCCTGGGCTTACCAGCGGTAGTGGCTGAACGCCTTGTTGGCGTCGGCCATCTTGTGGGTGTCTTCGCGCTTCTTAACAGCGGAACCACGCGACTGAACAGCATCGATGAGCTCGCCTGCGAGGCGCTCTTCCATGGTGTTTTCGTTGCGCGACCGCGACGCGGCGATCAGCCAGCGGATGGCAAGCGCTTCGCGGCGCTCGGGACGGACTTCGACGGGCACCTGGTAGGTGGCACCACCGACGCGGCGCGACCGGACTTCGACGGCCGGCTTGATGTTGTCGAGCGCTTCGTGGAACACTTCCACAGGGGCGCGCTTGACCTTGCCTTCGACGCGTTCGAGGGCATTGTACACGATACGCTCCGCGACCGACTTCTTGCCGTCGATCATCAGGTTGTTCATGAATTTGGTCAGCACGGTATCGCCATACTTGGCGTCGGGCAGAACTTCGCGCTTCTCAGCGGCGTGACGACGAGACATTCCTGTATCCTCTTACTTGGGACGCTTCGCGCCGTATTTCGAACGACGCTGCTTCCGGTCCTTGACGCCCTGCGTATCGAGCACGCCGCGCAGGATGTGATAACGAACACCCGGAAGGTCTTTCACACGACCGCCGCGGATAAGCACAACGGAGTGCTCCTGGAGGTTGTGGCTTTCACCCGGGATGTAGCTGATGACCTCGAAGCCGTTGGTCAGGCGGACCTTGGCGACCTTCCGCATAGCGGAGTTCGGCTTCTTCGGAGTGGTGGTGTAAACGCGCGTGCAGACGCCACGCTTCTGCGGGCATTCCTGCAGGTGCATGGACTTCGAGCGTTTGACTTTCGGCTGCCGCGGCTTGCGGATCAGCTGCTGAATAGTGGGCATTGGGTCTCTTCCCCGTTTCTCACATATGTGTGCACGGGGCGTCCCGTGCGGGTTCCAAATCTCTATGGCGCCCTGTGCGTCCACAGGTCACTACCAACGCGTCCCCCCCGGCAAGGAGCTTGAGACGACGCAAATTCACCGCATCCGCCCGTTCCCGAGCGTCGCGGTGAGTGTCCAGAGGATCGGGGCTGGTGGCCCGGATCTTGACCGCTTCAGTACTGTAGAAAACGCCGGACACAATACGGCCCGCGCGAATTGAGGCGCGTATAGAAGGAGTCGGGGAGGTTGTCAACATGAGCGGGGTGCTTGCCATGCCCCATGGGCGGTGCCATGCATGGCATGCGTGTTTTCCATGGGGGTTAGGCGAATGCAAGTCATCGGGTTCTGCCGGTTTTCCTACCCTGCGACGGGCGGTTTCCAGGTCGAGCACGACGATACCGCCACTCGCGAATCCTACCTCTACGCATCCGCCCGCATGGACGAGCGGTTCCGCCATTTCGAGGCCATCTGCCTGCCCGGCCTCAAGGCGCAGACCGATCCCGACTTCACCTTCCTCGTGCTTGTGGGCACCTCCCTGCCCGCCCCGTACCTCGGCCGGCTTGAGGCGCTGCTCGCCGATTTCCCGCAAGCCCGCATCGTCGCCAGAGACGCGGGCCCGCACCGCGCCACCTGCCAGAACGTTATCAACGAAGCGCGGAACATGGCCCAGCCCTGCCTCCAGTTTCGCCATGACGACGACGACGCAATCGCTGTTGATTTCGTGGAAACGCTGCGCGAGGCGGCGCTGGATCTGTCGGCGTTGCGGGCGAAGCATCGCCTGATGGGGCTCGACTGGAACCGGGGTTACGTGGCACGCCCGGATGCGCAGGGGATCTGTGCCGAGGAAGGCGTCACCCCGTTCTGGGGCGTAGCGCAGGCCATGGCGGTGAAGCCCGGCGTGAAGCACAGCATCATGAACTTCGGGCACAACAAGATCCTGAACTTCATGCCCACGGTCAGCTTCACCGACCGCGCCATGTACGTGCGCGGCCACAATGATCACAACGATTCACGCCAGAAGAAACATGTGAAGCCGGTCGCCCTGCCGCGGCTGGACGCGGCGGGCGAAGCGCTTTTCCGCGAGCGGTTTGCCATCGACTGCGATCAGGTGCGCGGCATCTTCGCCTGAAGCGCCGCAGCGCGGCGGCTGCGCCGACCCAGCTGGGCCTCGCGCAGAAGGGTGAACGCGCCCGACCCCACGATCAGCGCCGCGCCCACCAGCGTCAGTGCGACCGGCCAGTCACCGAAGACGACAAACCCGAGGATCAGCGCTACCACCAGTCCGGTATAGCGGAACGGCGCAGTAAAGCTCACATCCCCCACCCGCATCACCATGACCGAGAAAGTGTAGCCGAAGATCACGCAGACCGTCGCCCCTGCCAGCAGTGCCGTCAGCCGGGGCGTCATGGGCTGCCACTCCTGCCCAAGCGACAGCACCGCGGCAAAGCCCACCACCGCCACGGCGGCCGCAAGGGTGACGCGCAGGGAATGCACCTCGGGGCTGAGACGGCGGATGGCAAGGTCGCGGATCGTGACGCAGGCCACGGCCATCAGCCCCAAGAGCGACGCTTCGTTGAACCCGTCCGAACCCGGCCGTACGATCAGCAGCATCCCCAGGAACCCGATGCCCACCGCGCTCCAGCGGCGCCAGCCCACCATCTCGCGGTAGAGAATGGCCGAGCCCAGCGTCATGGTCAGCGGGAGAAGCTGCATCAGAGCAGTGACATTGGCGAGCGGCATCTGCCGCAGGGCGGTGAGGAAAAAGTAGCACGAGCCGACCTCGGCCAGCGCCCGCAGCCAGATCAGCGCCCTGTCCTTGCGTGACGGCGCCTGTCGGAAGGCCCCCAAGCGCCACGCCAGCAGCGCGATGAAGGCGCTGGCAACCACACCGCGCATCACCAGGAACTGGGACAACGGCATGGCATCCCCGATCGCCTTGGTGAAGGCGTCGCCGGTGGTGAAGGAGCCGACAGCCCCCATCATGAGAAGTGCGCCGCGCGCATTGCCTGAAAGTGCCATGCATTTGCCCCTACGCCCGCCCGGCTGTTCCTCCAAGTGGAAAAACGTTCGCCTACGAACAGGCCCGCCCTGCGTCTGGCGCAAGGCCCCTCCTGTATTGCCAGCGGGCTTATGTTCCTGCCGGCCAGGGCCTGTGCCGGATCGGAGCCTGTACAGCGTCGGTCGAAGGGTTGGCAGAGCGTTCGGACCATGGCCCTGCCCCGCCGCAAGCGTGGCCTCGAGCGTACCCAGCCCAAGCATCTTGCCATACCCCCTTCAGCACCGTGAAGGGCACACGCACCTCCCATTGCCCGGCCGGCAGCAGCCCCAGACCAGCAAACACCCACTGTCACTTCGCAGGCCTGAAAGTGGTGCCCCCGCGACATCAAGCACGCGGGCCAGAGCCCTCGTGCAAAGGACCAAAACTGAAGTCCGGCCTCCGCTCGGCTCTGTAGTCCACTGAAACCCTGCGCAGGCCTCACAGCCCCTTGCAGCGATTGCGTCCTCCCCTGCCGGGGCCGCCGGAACGGGAGTTAGCAAAGAAAAAGGCCCCCGCCGATATGGCGGGGGCCTTAAACGTTTCACGTGAAGGCGAGGGTCACTCGCGGCTTTCCGGAGTGTCCACCACGAGGGTGTCGAACTCGTCTCCGCCGACAACGTCGCCAGCCGACAGGTCTTCAGCCGGTGCGGCCAGGGCTGCCGCGGCTTCCGCCTCGGCTTTCTTGACCTCGAGTACCTTGCCGTCGCGATCGGTTGCGACCTTGCGGACCTTCTGGGTCGCGCCACCGGTGCCCGCCGGGATCAGGCGGCCCACGATGACGTTCTCCTTGAGGCCGACCAGCTTGTCCTTCTTGCCCTGCACCGAAGCCTCGGTGAGGACGCGGGTGGTCTCCTGGAAGGAGGCCGCCGAGATGAACGAGCGGGTCTGCAGCGACGCCTTGGTGATCCCGAGAAGGATCGGTTCGCCCTGCGCCGGACGGCCGCCCTTCTTCTCGATCTTGGCATTCGCCGCGTCGAACTCGGCCTTGTCGACGTGTTCACCCTTCAGAAGCGTGGTGTCACCCGAGTCCGAGATCTCCCACTTCTGCAGCATCTGCCGGACGATGACTTCAACGTGCTTGTCGTTGATCTTCACGCCCTGCAGTCGATACACGTCCTGCACTTCGTCGATCATGTAGTTCGCCAGAGCCTCGACACCCATGATGGCAAGGATGTCGTGCGGCGCCGGGTTGCCGTCCATGATGTAGTCGCCCTTCTGGACGTAGTCCCCTTCGACGACCGGAATGTGCTTCCCTTTCGGGATCATGTATTCCTTGGTCTCGAGGCTGTCGTCCACCGGGTCGATCGCGATGCGGCGCTTGTTCTTGTAGTCCTTGCCGAAGCGAACGTAGCCGTCGATCTCGGCGATGATGGCGTTGTCCTTGGGACGGCGCGCTTCGAAGAGTTCGGCCACACGCGGCAGACCGCCGGTGATGTCCTTCGTCTTCGCACCTTCGCGCGGGATACGCGCGACGACGTCACCGGCCTTGATCTCCTGGCCGTCTTCACAGCTGAGGATCGCGTCCACCGACATCGGGTAGGTGATCGGGTTGCCGGCCGCGTTGCGGATGGGCTCACCGTCGCCATCCATGAGGATGATCTCGGGCTTGAGCTCGTTGCCTTTCGGCGCCGCACGCCAGTCGATGACGATCTTCTGGGTCATGCCCGTCGCATCGTCCGTCTCGTCGCGAACGGCCACACCCTGGGTGAGGTCCACGTGACGCGCCACACCGTCGGCTTCCGCGATGATCGGCAGGGTGTAGGGGTCCCATTCGAACAGCTTGGCGCCGCGCGCGATGGTCTCGCCTTCCTTGACGAACAGCTTGGTGCCGTAGCCGAGCTTGTGGCTCGCACGCTCCTTGCCGTCTTCGCCCATGATCCGCAGCTTCATGTTGCGGCCCATGACGAGGATCTCGCCGATGGCGTTCTCGAGGAGGCTGGCATTCTCGAACTCGATGGTGCCTTCCTGGCTTGCCTCGAGGAACGACTGCTGGCCACCCTGTGCAACGCCGCCGATGTGGAAGGTCCGCATCGTCAGCTGGGTGCCCGGCTCGCCGATCGACTGTGCCGCGATGATGCCCACGGCTTCGCCGGTGTTCACCATGGTGCCGCGCGCAAGGTCACGACCGTAGCACATGGCGCAGACGCCCTCTTCCGCCTCACAGGTGAGGGGCGAGCGGATGCGCATGGTCTGAACCGCTGCGTCCTCGATGCCGTCGGCCATACGCTCGTCGATGAGCTGACCTTCGCGGATCAGCACTTCGTCGGTGCCCGGACGCAGGACATCCTCGGCTGCGACACGGCCCAGCACACGCTCGCCAAGGCTTGCGACGACTTCACCATCGTTGACAGCCGCTTCGGCGGTGATGGCGTTGTCGGTGCCGCAGTCGTGCATGCGCACAATGCAGTCCTGCGCCACGTCCACCAGACGACGGGTCAGGTAACCCGAGTTCGCCGTCTTCAGAGCGGTATCCGACAGACCCTTACGGGCGCCGTGGGTCGAGTTGAAGTATTCAAGAACGGTCAGACCTTCCTTGAAGTTCGAGATGATCGGGGTCTCGATGATGTCGCCGTTCGGCTTCGCCATCAGGCCGCGCATCCCGCCCAGCTGCTTCATCTGCGTGACCGAGCCACGGGCACCGGAGTGCGCCATCATGTACACCGAGTTCGGCTCTTCTTCCGAACCGTCTTCCGCGCGCTTGGCAGCGGAAATGGTGTTCATCATCGCGTCGGTGACCTTGTCGTTGCACTTCGACCAGGCGTCCACGACCTTGTTGTACTTTTCGCCCTGGGTGATCAGGCCGTCCATGTACTGCTGTTCAAAGTCCTTCACCTGCTCACGGGTGTCTTCCACGAGGGTCCACTTGTTGTCCGGGATAACCATGTCGTCCTTGCCGAACGAGATGCCCGCCTTGAACGCTTCCTTGAAGCCCATGGACATGATCTGGTCACAGAAGATGACCGACTCTTTCTGACCGCAGTAACGGTAGACGGTGTCGATGACCTTCTGCACGTCCTTCTTGCGGAGCAGGCCATTGACCAGCTCGAAGGGCGCCTTGGCGTTCATCGGCAGCAGCGCACCAAGACGCACCCGGCCCGGGGTCGTCTCGTAACGGCGCACCACTTCCTGGCCCGTCTCGTCGATCTGTTTCACGCGGCAGGTGATCTTGGCGTGAAGGTGCACTTCGCCCGCGTTGAGCGCGTGTTCCACTTCCTCGATCGAGGCAAAGGACATGCCCTCGCCCTTCATGCCTTCGCGCATGATGGTGACGTAGTAGATGCCAAGGATCATGTCCTGCGAGGGAACGATGATCGGTGCGCCGTTGGCGGGCGACAGCACGTTGTTCGTCGACATCATCAGGACGCGCGCTTCCAGCTGTGCCTCGAGGGACAGCGGAACGTGCACGGCCATCTGGTCACCGTCGAAGTCGGCGTTGAAGGCCGAGCAGACCAGCGGGTGCAGCTGGATGGCCTTGCCTTCGATCAGCTGGGGTTCGAACGCCTGGATGCCCAGACGGTGCAGCGTGGGCGCACGGTTCAGCAGCACGGGGTGTTCGCGGATCACCTCGTCGAGGATGTCCCACACCTCGGGACGCTCTTTCTCGACCAGTTTCTTCGCCTGCTTCACGGTGCTGGACAGGCCCTTGGCCTCCAGGCGCGAGTAGATGAACGGCTTGAACAGCTCGAGCGCCATCTTCTTGGGCAGGCCGCACTGGTGCAGCTTGAGTTCCGGCCCGGTCACGATGACCGAACGGCCCGAGAAGTCAACGCGCTTACCCAGAAGGTTCTGACGGAAGCGGCCCTGCTTGCCTTTCAGCATGTCGGACAGCGACTTCAGCGGACGCTTGTTGGCGCCGGTGATGACGCGGCCGCGACGGCCGTTGTCGAAGAGCGCGTCGACAGCTTCCTGCAGCATCCGCTTTTCGTTGCGGACGATGATGTCCGGCGCGCGCAGTTCGATCAGCCGCTTGAGGCGGTTGTTCCGGTTGATCACGCGGCGGTACAGGTCGTTGAGGTCGGAGGTCGCGAAGCGGCCGCCATCCAGCGGAACCAGCGGACGCAGTTCCGGCGGGATGACCGGCACGACGGTGAGGATCATCCACTCCGGGCGGTTGCCGGATTCCAGGAAGGATTCAACCACCTTGAGGCGCTTGATGATCTTCTTGGGCTTCAGTTCGCCGGTGGCTTCCTTGAGGTCGGCGCGCAGCTGCTCGGCCTCGGCTTCGAGGTCGATGGCGGCCAGCATTTCGCGGATCGCTTCAGCGCCGATGTTGGCGGTGAAGGCGTCCATGCCGTACTGGTCCTGCGCGTCGAGGAATTCGTCCTCGGTCAGCATCTGGCCGTAGGTCAGGTCGGTCAGGCCGGGCTCAATGACGACGTAGTTCTCGAAGTAGAGAACCCGCTCGAGATCGCGCAGGGTCATGTCCAGCATCAGGCCGATGCGCGAGGGCAGCGACTTGAGGAACCAGATGTGGGCGCAGGGCGCGGCCAGCTCGATGTGGCCCATGCGCTCGCGGCGGACTTTCTGCAGAGTGACTTCGACGCCGCACTTCTCGCAGACGACGCCGCGGTACTTCATGCGCTTGTACTTGCCGCACAGGCATTCGTAGTCCTTGATCGGACCGAAGATGCGCGCGCAGAACAGGCCGTCACGCTCGGGCTTGAACGTACGGTAGTTGATGGTTTCCGGCTTCTTGATCTCGCCGTAGGACCACGAAAGGATCCGTTCCGGCGACGCCAGCGACACCTTGATCTCGTCGAAGACCTTGGGCGGCGTGAGCGGGTTGAACGGGTTGTTCGTCAGTTCCTGGTTCATGTCGTATTCCTAAATGACAGGGCTTGGAGAGAGGAACCGCGCGACCGGCAGGGGCCGCGCGGTGGCTGGAATGGCCGTTATTCCTCGTCCTCCGCGTCCAGGAGTTCCATGTTCAGGCCGAGGCCGCGGACTTCCTTCACGAGAACGTTGAAGCTCTCGGGAACGCCCGCCTCGTAGTTGTCCTCGCCCTTGACGATGCTTTCGTAGACCTTGGTCCGGCCAGCCACGTCATCCGACTTGACCGTCAGCATCTCCTGCAGGGTGTAGGCGGCGCCGTAGGCTTCGAGGGCCCAGACTTCCATCTCACCGAAGCGCTGACCACCGAACTGCGCCTTACCACCCAGCGGCTGCTGAGTGACGAGGGAGTACGGGCCAGTGGAGCGTGCGTGGATCTTGTCGTCGACAAGGTGGTGCAGCTTGAGCAGGTACTTCACGCCAACGGTCACCTTGCGGCTGAACTCGTCACCGCTACGGCCATCGAAGAGGCGCGACTGTGCCGAGGTATCAAAGCCCGCGCGGGTCAGCGCATCGTTGATGTCGGCCTCTTTCGCACCGTCGAAGACCGGGGTCGCGATGGGCACGCCACGGATGACGTTGCCTGCCGCTTCCACGAGCTGACCTTCGTCCATGCCCTCGATGCCCTCTTCGTAGACATCATCACCGTAGGCGATGCGCATGGCTTCGCGAACCGGCGTCAGGTCACCCGAGCGACGGTAATCCTGCAGGGCTTCGTCGATCTTGATGCCAAGACCGCGCGATGCCCAACCCATGTGGGTTTCAAGGATCTGACCGACGTTCATGCGCGACGGCACGCCCAGCGGGTTGAGGCAGAAGTCGACCGGGGTACCGTCCTCGAGGAACGGCATGTCCTCCATCGGAACAACGCGGGAAATCACACCCTTGTTGCCGTGACGGCCGGCCATCTTGTCGCCCGGCTGAAGCTTGCGCTTCACCGCCACGAAGACCTTGACCATCTTCATGACACCCGGCGGCAGGTCGTCGCCGCGGCGGACCTTCTCGACCTTGTCCTCGAACCGTGCGTCGAGCGTGCGCTTCTGCGCCTCGTACTGCTCGTGCAGGGCCTCGACGATCTGCGCGTCCTGCTCTTCTGCAAGAGCAAGCTGCCACCACTGGCCGCGGCTGAGCGTGCCCAGCAGCTCCTCGGTGATCTCCGCGTTCGGCTTGACGCCACGGGGGCCCTTCACCGCGGTCTTGCCGAGGATCAGGTCGTGGAGACGCGCGTAGATGTTGCGGTCGAGGATCGCCAGCTCGTCGTCCCGGTCACGGGCCAGACGTTCGACTTCCTCACGCTCGATCTGCAGCGCACGTTCGTCTTTCTCGACGCCGTGACGGTTGAACACGCGGACTTCCACAACGGTACCGTAATCGCCCGGCTTCACGCGAAGCGAGGTGTCACGGACGTCCGACGCCTTTTCACCGAAGATGGCGCGCAGAAGCTTTTCTTCCGGCGTCATCGGGCTTTCGCCTTTCGGAGTGATCTTGCCCACGAGGATGTCGCCCGGTTCCACATCGGCACCGATGTAGACGATGCCCGCCTCGTCGAGGTTGCGCAGGGCTTCCTCGCCGACGTTCGGAATGTCGCGGGTGATCTCTTCCGGCCCGAGCTTGGTGTCACGAGCGGCGACTTCGAATTCCTCGATGTGGACCGAGGTGAAGACGTCGTCACGCGCAATGCGCTCGGAGATCAGGATGGAGTCTTCGTAGTTGTAGCCGTTCCACGGCATGAAGGCGACAATGACGTTCTTGCCGAGCGCCAGTTCCCCCATGTCGGTGGACGGACCATCGGCAACCACTTCGCCCTTAACAACCGTGTCACCCACCTTCACGAGGGGCTTCTGGTTGATACAGGTGTTCTGGTTGGACCGCTGGAACTTGCGCATCCGGTAGATGTCCACGCCCGCGTCACCGAGTTCGAGATCCTCGGTCGCGCGGATCACGATCCGCTGCGCGTCCACCTGGTCGACGATGCCCGCGCGCTTGGCCTGAATGGCCGCGCCGGAGTCGATTGCCACCTTTTCCTCGATGCCGGTGCCGACCAGCGGCGCCTCGGCGCGAAGGGTAGGAACGGCCTGACGCTGCATGTTCGCCCCCATGAGGGCGCGGTTCGCGTCGTCGTTTTCGAGGAACGGGATGAGCGATGCACCGACTGAGACCAGCTGCTTCGGCGACACGTCGATCAAGTCCACGCTCTCGCGCGGCGCGAGGGTGTAGTCACCAGACTGACGGGTGTTGACCATCTCGTTGGTGAACTTGCCCTCTTCGTCCAGCGACGCGTTGGCCTGCGCCACGGTGTGACGCATTTCCTCGGTCGCGGACATGTAGTGGACTTCGTCCGTCACCTGGTTTTCCTTGACCACGCGGTACGGGGTTTCGATGAAACCGTACTTGTTCACGCGGGCGAAGGTGGCGAGCGAGTTGATCAGACCGATGTTCGGGCCTTCCGGCGTCTCAATCGGGCACATCCGGCCATAGTGGGTCGGGTGAACGTCACGCACTTCGAAGCCGGCACGTTCGCGGGTCAGACCGCCCGGCCCGAGGGCCGACAGGCGACGCTTGTGCGTCACTTCCGAAAGCGGGTTGGTCTGGTCCATGAACTGCGACAGCTGCGACGAGCCGAAGAATTCGCGGACGGCAGCCGCCGCCGGTTTCGCGTTGATCAGGTCCTGCGGCATGACAGTGTCGATCTCGACGCTGGACATACGCTCCTTGATGGCGCGCTCCATGCGCAGCAGGCCGACGCGGTACTGGTTTTCCATCAGCTCGCCGACGGACCGGACGCGGCGGTTGCCGAGGTGGTCGATGTCGTCGATGTCGCCGCGACCGTCACGCAGATCGACCAGCGCCTTGATGCACTTGACGATGTCGTCACGGTCCAGCGTGCGCTGGGTATCCGGCTTGTCGAGCGCGAGACGCATGTTCATCTTCACGCGGCCCACGGCCGAGAGGTCGTAACGCTCGGAATCGAAGAACAGCGTGTCGAACAGCGACGAGGCAGCCTCGACGGTCGGCGGCTCACCCGGGCGCATGACACGGTAGATGTCCATGAGCGCGCCGTTGCGGTCCATGTTCTTGTCCTGCGCCATGGTGTTGCGCATGTACGGACCGACGGTGATGTTGTCGATGTCGAGAACCGGGATCTCGGTGATGCCCGCGTCGACCAGCTCCTTGAGCGTGCCGCCGGTGACGTCGCCGTCCTTGTCCACGGTCCAGGTGAGCTCATCGCCCGCCTCGACGTAGATCGCGCCGGTTTCCTCGTTGATGATGTCCTTGGCGACGAACTTGCCGACGATCTGTTCGAAGGGCAGCAGCAGATTCTGCACGTTGCCTTCGTCGATCAGCTTCTTCACCGCGCGCGGGGTCACCTTCTTGGTGGCTTCGGCGATGATCTCGCCGCTGTCCGCGTCCACAAGGTCATAGGTCGGACGGGTGCCGCGCACACGCTCGGGGAAGAACTTGGTCACCCAGCCCTCGCCCTTGCGCAGGGTGTAGGACACAGTGTTGTAATACGCATCCATGATCGCTTCTTGGTCGAGACCAAGCGCGTAGAGAAGCGTGGTGACCGGCAGCTTGCGGCGGCGGTCGATGCGCGCGAAGACAATGTCCTTCGCGTCGAATTCGAAGTCGAGCCAGGAGCCGCGGTAGGGGATGATGCGGCAGGCGAAGAGCAGCTTGCCCGAGCTGTGCGTCTTGCCCTTGTCATGGTCGAAGAACACGCCCGGCGAACGGTGCATCTGAGACACGATGACGCGCTCGGTGCCGTTCACGATGAACGTGCCGTTGGGGGTCATCAGGGGCATGTCGCCCATGAAGACGTCCTGTTCCTTGATGTCTTTCACCGACTTGGCGCCGGTGTCCTCGTCGATGTCGAACACGATGAGGCGAAGCGTGACCTTCAGCGGTGCGCTGTAGGTCATGTCGCGCTGCATGCACTCTTCGGTATCGTACTTGGGTTTTTCCAGTTCGTAGGACACGAACTCGAGAACTGCGGTCTCGTTGAAATCCTTGATCGGGAACACCGACTGGAAGACACCCTTGATGCCTTCGCCGTCCATCGGCTGCAGCTGGTCGCCGGATTTCAGGAACAGTTCGTAGGAGCTTTTCTGAACCTCGATGAGGTTCGGCATTTCAAGAACTTCACGGATCTTGCCGTAGTACTTGCGAAGACGTTTCTGGCCAAGGAAACTTTGCGCCATGAGGTTGGTCACCTTTTCAGCTTCTCACCGGACGCGCGTGCTGTCGGGCACCAGCGGCACATCCATCCGAGACGGCAGTTCCGATCCATTCCTGGCCCCTGTCCCACCAGCGGCCTCCCGATCCTTGGAACCTGCCTTGGAAAACTCCTTCACAAAGGAGTTCTCCGAGACGGGTTCGGCTGAGCCCGGGATAGCCCGGACCCAGCCAAATTTGTCTAATCGAAGCGGCGCAACAGCACCGGACCGATTACTTGAGCTCGATTTCAGCGCCTGCTTCTTCGAGCTTCTTCTTGATCTCTTCGGCTTCGTCCTTGGACACGCCTTCTTTGACCGGCTTGCCGCCTGCTTCAACCAGTTCCTTGGCTTCTTTGAGGCCAAGACCGGTGATGCCGCGGACTTCCTTGATCACGTTGATCTTCTTGTCGCCAGCGGACTTGAGGATCACGTCGAATTCAGTCTTCTCTTCCTCGGCTGCGCCAGCGTCGGCAGCAGGACCGGCCATCATGACAGCGCCGCCAGCTGCGGGCTCGATGCCGTACTCGTCCTTGAGGATGGTTTTCAGTTCTTGTGCTTCGAGCAGGGTCAGACCGACGATTTGCTCTGCAAGTGCTTTAAGATCAGCCATTTCGCTTTTCCGTATATCTAGATGTGTTCCAACGTGCAGGGTTACAACCCCACAGCCGTCTCAGGTGCGTATTACGCCGCCTTTTCCTCGATCGTGCTGAGGATGGAGGCGATGTTCGAAGCAGGTGCGCCAATCGCACCGGCGATGTTCGAAGCGGGTGCGCCGATGCAGCCGACGATCGATGCGATGAGTTCATCGCGCGACGGCATTTTCGACACGGCCTCGACACCGGCCCGGTCCAGAGCCGTACCACCCATCGCGCCGCCAAGAACCTCAAGCTTCTTGTTGTCTTTGGCGAAGTCCTCGATCACCTTGGCTGCTGCCACGGGATCTTCGGAATAGGTGAGAACGGTCATGCCCTCGAGGTAGGACGAAATGCTTTCGCACTCGGTCCCCTTGAGGGCGATCTTTGCGAGCCTGTTCTTGGCGACACGGACCGAAGTTTCCGCAGCGCTTGCGCGCGCACGGAGGTCCGTCATCTCTGCAACCGTGAGACCCTCGTAGCGGGATACCACCACGACGCCAGAGCTTTGGAAGATCTGGCCGAGTTCCTCGACCAATTTCTCTTTCTGGGCTCTATCCACAGTTCTACTCCAGTTGTGGAGGGTCGACCCCTCCGGCTCGTTCAAGCCAGGCAAGCCTGGCCAAGAAAGGTCCGATTCGGGTCGTCGCATCTCGTCGCCGGAACAGGTCGATGAACACATCGATCCGGAACGTATGTCTCTTCCCGTCTCAGGCAGGAATTACAGGATTGCTCCAACCCACCGTCTCGGACGAAATGCAGGGCCAGCGCGAATCGCGGAAGCCCCAACACAGGTGTCTTTACAGATTGCGGACGGCGCTGCCAAGCACAAACCGGCCAAGATTGATCCGATCCCGCACACCCAGCAAGCCATGCCCTCATGACAAAAGGGGCGGACCCTGCGGCCCGCCCCTTCCGAAAATCAGACTGAGTGAAGGATCACTCGGCCGACGCGGCTGCCACGTCGACGCTCACGCCCGGGCCCATGGTGGAGCTAAGCGAGATCTTCTTCATGTAGGTGCCCTTGGCACCGGTCGGCTTGGCCTTGGCAACCGCGCTGACGAAGGCGCGGATGTTCTCGACCAGCTTGGCCTCGTCGAAGGATGCCTTGCCGACGCCTGCGTGGACCACACCGCCCTTTTCAGCGCGGAACTGGACCTGGCCGCCCTTGGCGTCCTTGACGGCTTGCGCCACGTCCATGGTCACGGTGCCGACCTTGGGGTTCGGCATCAGGTTGCGCGGGCCGAGGATCTTGCCGAGACGGCCGACGATCGGCATCATGTCCGGGGTCGCGATGCAGCGGTCGAACTCGATGGTGCCGCCCTGGACGGTTTCCATCAGGTCCTCTGCGCCGACGATGTCCGCGCCTGCTTCCTTGGCTTCGTCAGCCTTGGCGCCACGGGCGAAGACAGCAACGCGCATGGTCTTGCCAGTGCCATTCGGCAGGCCGATCACGCCACGGACCATCTGGTCCGCGTGACGGGTGTCGACGCCGAGGTTCAGCGAGATCTCGACGGTCTCATCGAACTTGGCGTTCGCGTTGGCTTTCACCAGTGCGACGGCTTCCTCGACCGAGATGTCTTCCTTGCCGGCGAAGGCTTCGCGGGCGGCGCGGGTACGTTTTCCGAGCTTTGCCATCTTACTTCACCTCGATGCCCATGGACTTGGCCGAGCCAAGGATGATCTGCATTGCAGCTTCCACGTCGTTCGCGGAGAGGTCCTTCATCTTGGCCTCTGCGATTTCACGCACCTGCTTGGTGGTGACGGTCGCGACGACTTCGCGGCCCGGGGTGACGGCACCCTTGGGACGGTTGCGCTTGCCCACGGGCTTCAGGCCAGCTGCCTTCTTCAGGTAGTAAGACGCGGGGGGCGTCTTGATGTCCATGGTGAAGGACTTGTCCTGATAGTAGGTGATCACGGTCGGGCACGGCGCGCCGGGCTCCATTTCCTGCGTCTTGGCGTTGAACGCCTTGCAGAATTCCATGATGTTGATGCCGCGCTGACCCAGGGCGGGGCCCACGGGCGGCGACGGGTTGGCCTTGCCTGCAGGAATCTGCAGCTTCATCTTGCCGGCGAGCTTCTTTGCCATCGGCGTATCTCCTGTTCCATCTCCCCTGCGACGCGTCGAAGGGGCGTTTCGGTGGCGTGGTCCGGTCTGCACATCGCGATGCGCGCGCCTTCCACGAACGGGCGAGTCGCAATGCGTCTGCCCGAAGCCCGGCGCTTAGCGCAGCAGTGGGCGAAGATCAAGCGTGAATGCTCGGACAATCGCGGGTTGCTCACCGGGCAGCCCCAGACCAATCACTGGCCAATCACTGGCCACGGCGGCCCATCCGGCATGATCCTGGACAGACCCGCCAGCCGCGCAAGGCGTTCAAGCTCAGCCCGCAGGCGCTGATCGCGCGCCCCTGATGCGCGTACCCACGGCTCCCACCACACCCGCGTCACCGCAAGGCGCCCTGCCTTGCGATCCCCCTTGACCTCGATCCGACCGACGAAACGATCTCCCTCCAGCAGCGGGTATATATAGTAGCCCCACTGCCGCTTGGCCTCGGGAACGAACATCTCGACAGTGTAGTCGAAACCGAAAAGCCGCTTCAGCCTCACACGGTCGCGGATCGCGGGATCGAACGGGTTGAGCAGTCGCAGCCGCGGGGTGGTCGCGGGAACCTGCGACAGCCGCTCTTCTATATCCGGGCAGGCAACACCGGCGGTCCAGCGCCTGTCCGCCCCCTCGATCCGCACCGGGACGGGCTGGCGGCGGCCTGCCCAGGCAGCGACCTCTGACACCTCCGCCGCATCCCAGAACTTGCGCACCTCACCCAGCGTACCAAAGCCCAGCCGGTGCAGCGCCGCATCGCACAGCCCATCGACCTGCGCGTCGTCCGAAAGCGCCTCCACCTCCGGGAACACCCTCTCGGCCAGGTCGTAATGTTTGACGACCCCCTCGCGGTGGCAGGTGGCCAAAACGCCCGCGTACCACAGGTATTCAAGTGCCTTCTTGTGGGGTGGTCGCTGCCACATGGCGCGCGCTTCAACCTCGGTGTCGAAATCGCGGGTGCAGAGCGGGCCTTCGGCGCGGATCCGGGCAAGGATTTCTGCCGTCATCTCTTCGGAGGCGATGCCGACGTACCAAGACCCGCCCACCTTGCGCTTCATCCGGTCGAACTGGCGCTGCCAGAGCGGCAGCATTTCCATGGGCAGGACCGAGGCATCATGGGTGAAGTGTTCGAACACCTGCCGCTGGCGCAGCAGCCTGTCGAGCATTGGCTCGCGGTAGGACTGCGCGCGCGACCACAGGATGTGGTGGTGCGCACGGCTCACCACCTGGATGGTATCAAGCTGCACAAAGCCCAGATCGCGGATGACCCCAAGCGCGTCCGCCCCCGAAGGCGTGCCCGACAGCCCGTGCGCTTGCAGCCAGAGGCGGCGGGCATCGGCGTTGGAAATGCGCAGCGGAGAGGTCATGACCCATGCTTGACCCGCCCTACCCCGGTTGGCAACCGGGCAGGGCGGGAAAGAAAAAACCCGCCGGGCGGAACCTGGCGGGCTTGTCATGATGCGATACCGAGAACCGGTCTATTGCTTGGTCACCTGAGTGAACTCGAGCTCCACCGGCGTTTCGCGGCCAAAGATCGACACCGAGACGCGCAGGCGCTGGGTGTCGTCGTCGACCCCCTCGACCATACCGTCGAAGCCTTCGAAGGGGCCGTCGTTGACCTTGACCTTCTCGCCGATCTCGAAGCGGATCTCGAGACGTGGGGCCTCTTCGGTTTCCTGCACACGGCCAAGAATGGCCTCGACCTCGGCGTCACGCATGGGCATCGGGCGCCCTTGCGGCCCGAGGAAGCCGCTCACGCGGTTGATCGAGTTCACGAGGTGATAGCCCTGATCGGACATCTCCATGTGGACGAGGACGTAACCCGGCATGAAGCGACGCTCGGTGGTCACCTTCTTGCCGCGACGCACCTCGATGACCTCTTCGGTCGGGACGAGCACTTCGTCGATCTGGTCCTCGAGCCCCTGCTCTTCGACAGATTGACGGATCTGTTCCGCGATCTTCTTCTCGAAGTTCGACAGGACGCTGACCGAATACCACCGCTTTGCCATCTGGCCCCTCTTCCAACCTTAGTGCCGGATCAGTCCGACAACGTTCATCCCCAAAAGAAAACTGGCGTGCAACTTGATTCGCTGCACGCCCGCCGGGGTAATCGCTTGCTGACTACCGCCACGTCCCCGCGAATTCAAGGGCCGTGGTCACATTCGCGCGCCCGGCACATGGCCGGGCCTGCGGGGCCGATCAGCCGAAGTAGGTCAGGATGCCCTGAAGCCCGGTGCGGATGGCAATATCGACCAGCGCAAAGAAGGTCGCGGTCAGCGCGGCCATGATGAACACGGTGATCGTGGTCAGGATGACTTCGCGACGCGTCGGCCACGAGATCTTGGAGATCTCGGCGCGTGTCTGGTTGATGAACTGCACGGGGTTCGCCATGTCGGCTCGCTTTCGGTGTTCGACGGGTTTCGCAGGCATATACCCAGACAGCCCCGCAGTGACAAGCCTCAGCTGCCCGGTGTCCGTCTAAGTCACCAGAACGGCCTGCGATCAACAGCCAAACACCTGAGAACTCATAAAAAAGTGATCGCTTTTCACGAAAACACTACGATTCCGGCCGAAGCTGCCCGCAACCTTCGGACGGCTTGCGCGTTCGCGCGCACGAGGGGTTTAAGACGCTGCGATCAAGGGAGAATAGTACAGTTCAAAGCGGCTTTTAGAGAGGAACCATCCCGACCCGGCCGGTGTTGTGTGGTCAGAAGCGCAGAGCAATCGCACTGCCAGAGAAACAGTAATTACGAATGAAGGATCGCGCCATGAAACGCTTTATTACCCTTACCGCCCTTTCGACCGTCATCGCAACCAGCGCTTTCGCAGCAAGCGAAGCAGAAATGACCGCGATCGACCGTTACTACCCGGAAGCGAACTACGAAACGCTTTCCGATGAGCAGGTCGCACAGATGTTCGCAATCGCCAACAGCGGCGAGTCCGACACCGACAAGACCTCGCGCATCGAAGAGATTGCCTCGAGCAACAACCCGAGCACTGCAACCGCAACCGTCTCGGACAGCGAACTGACCGCCTACGTGCCGGAATGGCGCCTGGCAGAGCTGACCGAAGAAGAGCGTGCCGAACTGATCGCTCTGGTGAGCTCCAACGACAACCCGGAAGAGACCCGCGTTCAGGTTCTCGAATCGATGAACTCGGCCACTCCGAACCTCACCCCGGGTGAGATGAAATCGGTCGAGCGTATCGCGCCCGGTGCCGACCTTTCGGTCCTGACCACCGAGCAGGTTCAGCAGATCCGTGCCGCTCTTTACGGTGAGCAAAACGACACCGAGAAGAAGAGCCGCATCGATCAGATCCTGTCGTAAGTTGCTTTGACAGATCTGCCCTGATGGGCAGGAGGGGCCGCGCCGAGCGCGGCCCCTTTTTCATGTACGGCTCACGCTCGCAATGCCACACTGGGGCTGCCGACCGATCCGCCCGCCCATTAGATGCGATGAAGCAGCCAGACAGCCCTCCGATCAGGGAGTCGCGGCAGATGACCTCCTGCGTGCGAGCGGCGGCGGGCCGGGAGGTCACGGTTTCGTCGAACTGGTCATAGATCATGAGAATGATGACGGTGCATGCCGCATCCAGACGTCTTTCGGCGAGAAAGACGCCATTCACCGCCCCGCCCCCGTCAGGCAGCGAACCACGGCCGCAAAACAGCTGACCGATACACTCCAGCGCCACCTCTTCGGCACTGGGGTCGAACATGGACACTCCAAGGGACGCCGGCCGGCCGGTACGGTGTTGCGCCGTATCGGGACTACGGGCAATCAACAGGTGAGCGCCTTCAAGCGCGCCACTTGCGGGCCGCCGCCCTCCCCGGCGGTCGACGCAAACGGTGATCTAGCCCCGCTCCACCACATCGGCCAGGTGAAGCTCAAAGGGATTGAACGGGTGGCCCGGAGCGGAAGTTGCAGCCCCAGACGGTGCTCGAAGGCACCGGCTGTATGCGAAAACGAGAATTGGGACAGCTTGAGCCGCGCTGCCGCCCAAATTAAGCCGCGCTCTCCACGACAGCCGCCAAGGCGATGAGCTCGTCCATATTAAGCAACATACAACGAGGCCGCTGCCCGTAAGGTCAGCGATCCTCACGAATGGCACCCGCCACATGACAGGTGCACATTCATTGATGTGCAAAAGCATGAAATGCGCCCTCGCAAGCGCCGAAGGCAGACTGTTCTGCAGGACGGTCGGTATCCCGGCTACGCCCCCACCCCCTATCACCCGCGAAATGCAAAGGCCCCGACGCTTATGCCTCGAGGCCTTTTGATGGCGAATGTCGTGTTAAAGCGACTCTCGGCGACGGCGATAGCCTTAAATTGTTGATCGGCCGCCCATGCTCTGTCCGGCATTCCCTACCCAAATGCCAAGCCTTTCTGACCTAGGTACAAGCCGATGCCTAACGAGCCGACTTGGTAAGGTGAGACATTTCCTCAGGCAGGCCGGAGTTGCCCTTTCTGCTCGCCGCAGCATCACGCCAAACGCCTGCACAGAAGGGCGGATTGCCGACATTCGCCGCGCAATCCGTTGAGAACTGCGATATACGGAAAGCGGACGAACGAATGTTCGCCCACTTCCTGCAATTCACATCAAGCGAGCGCAGCTTTCACCGTGCCCACCGGCACGCCCGTCGCGGCGCCCGATGCCCTGATATGTTCGGCAGAGCGCTGGATGTAGGCGCGCGCCTCCGGGTAGCCGTAGGGCTGCACCTCGTAGCTCGCATAGCCATAGTTGCGGGCTTCGTAAGCCGCCCAATCCTCGATCTCTCCGGTCGCGATGCGGTCCTCGTAGCTGTCGACCATGGCCATGTAGGCGTCATATTCCTCGGGCGTCAGATCCGGGTGCGCGGCGCGCCAGACGGGATCATTGATCTCGATGCATTGGCGGGGGCTGGCTGCGCGGGGGCGGTCCTCGCAGGAGGCCGCCATTTCGAGCGACAGGTTCAACGCGGGGTTGGCCCCGTGAAGGATCGGCAGGATGGCTGTAAAGTCCACGATGCCCTCGCCGCAGGCGCGGCCCTGGAAGTCAAGGCCACCAGGCGCGCGGGCGACATAAGCGTCCTTGATGTGGGTCTGGCGAATGTGGGGCGCGAGGCGCCGGGCCGCCCAGACCGGATGCTCTCCGCGTTGCAGCCCATTGGCCGTGTCGAAGACCGCGCCGGTGACGTCCTCACCCACAGCCTCGATCAGGCGCAGGATCTCGAAAGAGGTAATCTCGTCATGGGTTTCCATGTTCATATGCGAGCCATGCGCACGCAGCACCGGGGCGAGGCGGTGCATGATCTTTTCCATCGCCGTCAGCTGGTCGGCCCAGTCGATGTCGCTCCGGAAGCGATCGTTGGCAAGGCGGCCGGGGAACTGGCCCTTGAAGTTGCCCGGCGAGATCCAGAGTTCATGCAGGCCGATCCCGGCAACCAGCTCCACCATCCGGGTGAGGCCGGCGAGGATGTCGCCGTTTCCGGCGGCGCGCAGCTCGGGGGCCTCGGCGCTGCAATAGGGATTGATCTTGCCAAGGCCCGCTTCGAGGTAGAGGCCCATACCGTCGGCCTTGGCCTTCAGCTCACGCAGGAAGCCGGCGTCCAGCGTCGGGGACATGTCGAGAACGGTGGGAAAGAAGATCCCGTCGAGGCCCATCTCCCGCACGTGGTCGAGGCTGGCCATCGGGCCGCGCTTCAGGGCTTCGGGCAGTTTCTGCCAGTCGATACCGAGTTTCATGGATGGGTCCTTTCCGGGGGATCAGCTGCCGCGGCCCTTGGGGGCGAAGCGTTTTTCAAGGTAATGCTGGCCGATCTGCGCCACCGTGGTGATGCCGAGGTACCAGATGGAGGCCACGAACAGCAGTTCGATGACCAGGAAGTTGGCGGCGTAGATCTGCTGCGACATGGTCAGCAGGTCGCGCATGCCGATGACCGAGACGATGGCCGAAGCCTTGAGCATGCCGATCGCCTGGTTGCCGGTGGGCGGGATCACGAGGCGGACGGCCTGCGGCAGGATGATGGTGCGCATGATCATCATCGGCTTCAGCCCCAGCGCCTGCGCCGCCTCGCGCTGGCCCTTGCCGACGGCGTTGAGCCCGGCGCGGACGATCTCGGACATGTTGGCGGCCTCGTGCAGCCCAAGGGCGAGGAAGCCCGCCACCGCCGGGGTCACCAGCATGTTGATGTCCCAAAGGCCAATGCGAGGCACGAAGAGCGCGATATTGAACCACAGGAAGATCTGCACGATCAGCGGCACGCCCCGGAACCACCACACGAAGCCCGCCGCGATGGCCCGCAGCACGAGGTTCTCAGAGATGGCCATGGCGGCGACCACGCAGCCCACGACGATGCCGAAGACCATCGCGCCAATGGTGAGTTGCAACGTCAGCACCACGCCGTTCAGGACGCGCGGATCGACGAGATAGGCGGGGATCTCGCCCCACTGGATGCTCTGGCTCTGGGCGACGACCCAGGCCATTGCGAGGATGAGCAGAAGCGCGGCGCCGCCCGTTGCGATCTGCCCCCACCGGATCTTCAGCCGTGCGGGCGGGGCGCGGAAGTCAGCGTCGATGGAGGCCATGATCGATTACTCCACGGTGACGGGCATGGAGGCGGCGTCGTTAACCTTGACGGTCTCGACGGCGAGCGGGCCGAGGCCCCATTTCTCCATGATTTGTGCATAGCCGCCGTCGTCGACCATCTGCTGAAGCGCGGCGACCACGGTGTCGCGCAGCTCGGGGTTGTCCTTGTGGACCAGCATCCCGAGATAGCCCACAGCAAGCCGGATTTCCGGCAGTGCCTGAAGGCCGACGCCTTTGCCCACCTGGTTCTCGGTGGTGTAGACGCTGGTGGCATAACCGTTCACCGTCGCATCGGCGCGGCCGGTGCGCACAGATTGCAACACGTCCGGCATCTTGGGCAGGGACATGATCTGCATCGGCTCTTCGCAGCTTTCAGCGAAGGCGGTCACAAGGCGGTTCTGGAAGGTGCCCACGGGCACCGCGACGCGCTTGCCGCAGAGGTCATCCATCGACGACACGTCGAGCGGGTTGCCCTGCGCCACCATGATCGTGGTCGCATCATACATGTAGTCGATGACATCGACCTGCTTTTCCAGCTCCACGTCGTCGTTGATGCCCGAAATAGTCATATCGAAGCGGTTGGAGAGGATGGCGGGGACAATACCTGCACCAGCGCCGAGATCAGTCATCTGAACCTCGACCCCGAGGATCACGCCAAGCGCGCGGGCGATGTCGGCGTCGATGCCGATGAGCTTGCCTGCGTCGTCGTAGAAGCTGATTGGCGGCGTCAGGTCGGTGGCGACGCGCAGCACCCCTGTTTCCCGGATCGCCTCAGGCAGCGCTGCGGCGAGGTCTGCATTGGCTTCGACGCCCGGCAGGGCCGTGATCTCGTCCGAGGGATGCATGATCTCGGTCATCCCTTGGGCGAGCAGCGCAACGGGAGAGGTTACCAGGATGGCAGCAAGGGCCGGGCCGATGGTCTTGCGGAGGAGAATAGTCATATGGAAGGTCCCTGTTGGAGGAGGCGCCTGTTCCGACGCTACAGGGAGAAGGATTTACTCACGGCAAAACTTGCGCAACTTCTTTCGAAACTTATGGCGCGAGAAATCGGATAGATTGGCGCAGTGCGCCTGCGGACCCGGCGAAATGCGAGTCTCGTAATCATCTTGTCGCAAAAGCGGGCAGAGTGCGAACGGTGCCGACGATTCGGCACCGGCTTCGATGGAGAAGATCAGGTTTTGCCTGTCATGCGCTCGAGAATAGCGAGGAACTCGTCCTTTTCGCCGTCCACCCCCTCGTAGACGATGTTGTCAGCCATATCCTCGAGATGCACGGCCATTGCTTCGCGCGCGGCATCATAATCTTCGGATTTGAGGTGCTCGAGGATGACTGCGTGATGCGAAGTGCCGCAATTGCATTCGGTTTTGCGCTCATAGAGCGACTGAACCAGCGAGAGCCGGGTCAGAACATTCTCGAGCATGGTCAGAAGCACGTCGTTGCCCGCGTATTCCGCCAGCATATGGTGGAAATCCCCTGCAATCCGCTTTTTTTCCATGCTGTCGTGGCCGGAATGGACTTTGGTCTCGTTCTCCACGTGGCGCGCGAGGACGTCGAAGTCCTTCGCCTTGAGGCGGCCCGGGATGGTGTCCATCACGGCCATTTCCAGCACGCGGCGGGTCGCCAGGAGGTTCTGCGCCTCTTCCTTGGAGGGGGTCGCGACGAAAGAGCCGTGGTTGCGGCGCCGCTCCGCCAGCTTCTGCTGCGCCAGCATGGTCAGGGCACCGCGAACCACCGTGCGCGATGCTTTGAAGTGCGTGGCGAGCACGTCCTCCTTCAGCTTGTCGCCGGGCTTCAGCGAACCTTCGAAAATCGCCGCACGCAGAGTTGCGCAAATCACTTCGGAGATGTCGTCGGATAGAATCATGGTGTCTTTCATCGCAAACGCTCCTCGGTTCGACGCCTTGGCAGGGGCAGATCTATCGCTCCAGAGGGCGGAGTTACAGGGAATCCGTTCGCACAGCGCCTGAATTGGCCGCAGGGCAAGTGTATCTGCACATTAATTCTACGCAATGCTTGCGATTAGACTTACGCAAAAACTTACGCATTGATTTGCGCACAACCTCGCCGCAAGGGTCGATTCATGACATGACGCAACCAGCGGAGCACGAGATGATGTCCGACACCGGATTGCACATACGCAACGTAGACCACAGCTACGGGGACAAACAGGTCCTCCACGACGTCAGTTTCGACGTGCCCGACGGCAAGGTCGTAGCACTGCTGGGCCCCTCGGGTTGCGGCAAGTCGACCATCCTGCGCGCCATCGCCGGGCTTATCACACCCGATCGCGGCACCATCAGCCTTGCCGGATGCGACCTGACCCGGGTGCAGGTGCGCAATCGCAAGCTGGGCATGGTGTTCCAGAACTTCGCGCTGTTTTCCCACATGACCGTGGCCGAGAACATCGCATACGGCCTTGCCCACCTTCCAAAGACCGAGCGCAAGGCTCGGGTCGAGCGACTGCTCGAGCTGGTGCGGCTGATGCCCTTCGCAGACCGCTTTCCGCCGAGCCTCTCGGGCGGGCAGCAGCAGCGCGTTGCTGTGGCCCGGGCGCTGGCCACCGATCCCGCGGCGCTGCTCATGGACGAACCCTTTGGTGCGCTTGACCGTGCGCTGCGCGCCGAGTTGCAGGCCGAGCTGGTGCGGATGCAAGATGACGTGGGCATCACCACGGTCATGGTCACCCACGACCAAGAAGAGGCGCAGGCGGTCGCAGGCCAGCTTGTCGTGATGAACGACGGCCGGGTCGAACAGGTCGGAACGCCCGAAGAGATCTACGACCGCCCTGCCAGTCTCTTCGTCAACGGCTTTATCGGCCACGCCAACCAGGTGGCGGCCACCGTGACCGGGCCGGGAGGCCTGCGCACCGCCGACGGCACCGAGATCGCCATGAACCGCGCGGTGAACTTCATTCCCGGCGCGCCGGTGACCGTCACCTCGCGGCCCGAGCACCTCACGCTGTCCACCAGAATACATCCCGGCGCGATGCAGGCGCGGTTCGACCGGGCGGTGGTGATGGGCCAGTTCCTCACCATCGACGCCACGCTTGCCGATGGCACCGCCGTCAAGGCGCAGGTCCTGCGCGACGACGGCCCCCGTCCCGAGAAGGGAGAGGCCGTCTGGCTGAGCCCCGACACGTCCCGACTTCACGTTTTCCCCGCAAACACCAACGGAGCCTGATCCCATGACCAATATGTCCCGCCGCGCCTTTACCCTGACCGGCCTTTCGGCACTGGCCACCCCGGCACTGATCCGTCCCGCCCGCGCGCAAGGCGGCAGCCTCGTCGCCGCGACCTTCCCCGGCAGCTGGGAAGATGCCTATCGCACCGTTCTGACACCGATGGTGCAGGAGGCAGGCTATGAGCTGACCATCGCGCCGTCGATGGCGCAGGACCAGATCGCCCGCCTGATGGCCAGCCCCGGCCAGCCGCCCTATGACGCGCTTCTTGTGTCGCCCGGCCAGTCCGACATCCTGGTCAAGGAAGGTCTGATCGAAGAGATCGACCCGACCCGCCTCAAGAACTGGGACAAGCTGACGCCCGCCGCACAGGACGCCTGGGGCCCGCACGTGACCATCGAGGTCAACGGCATCGCCTACAACCCCGAGGTCGTGGACAAGCCGTCGGGCTACCGCGCGCTGTTCGAGGACGAGCAGTACGATTACAACCTCGCGCTCATCGGCTTTGGCTCGAACACCGCGACCATGGCCTACACCGAGATCAACAAGGCCTACGGCGGCACCTACGAGAACATGCAGCCGGTGTTCGACCTGCTGGAATCCTACCTGCCGAAGATCGGCGCCATCGCGACCTCGGGCTCCAACCAGATGACCATGTACCAGCAGGGCGAGATTGCCGTGTTCATGGCCTCCACCGGCAACGTGGCGCGCCTGCGCGAGCTGGGCATGCCTTGCGAGTTCGCCCACCCCGAGACCGGCTCCCCCTCGGTTCCGGTGGCCATCCACATGGTGAAGGGCGCATCAAACCCCGATGCGGTTTACGCCTACATGGACGCGGCCATCGACGCCGCGGCGCAGGTCCAGCTGGCCGAGCCACCCACCGCGATGATCCCGACCAACACCGAGGTGCCGTATTCCGAGGTCATCTCGCAGTTCGTCACCCCCGAGCAGGTTGCCAACGCCGTCTACCCCGACTGGCAGGCGATCAACGAACACCGCTCGGAATGGACCGAAACCTTCGACCGTCTCGTCGTTCGCTAAGCCTCGGGAGGCCGTGATGATCCGCAAAGACACCCTTCTGTCGTGGCCCATGATCGCGTTCATGGTGCTGTTCTTCATCTCGCCGCTGCTGCTGCTGGCCGGCATCAGCCTGCGGGGCGAAGATGGAAGCTGGGGCCTCGGGAATTTCGCGGCCTTCCTGTCCGACCCCTTCGCGCTCGGCGTACTCACGGGCACGCTGGGGCTGGGGGCGAAGGTCACCGCCTTCGCCAGCCTCGCGGCGCTGCCGCTGGTGATGCTCTATTGGCACTCGGGCAAGCGCATGCGCAGCGTCATCCTCATCTGCACGCTGCTGCCGATGCTGACCGCCAACGTGGTACGCACTTTTGCTTGGGTCGTGCTGCTGGGCCGCAACGGGCCGATCAGCCAGACCATCTTCGGTCTTGGCCTGTCGGACCGGCCGTTCTCGCTGCTGTTCTCGGAAACCGGGCTGATCATCGCACTGGTGCAGATCGAGCTGCCGTTGCTGCTGCTGCCGGTCTTCGCCGTGCTCAACCGCGCGGATCGCAAGACGCTGGAAGCGGCCGAGGTGCTCGGCGCCGGCCGCTGGCGGGCGTGGTTCAGCGCGATTTTCCCGCAGATCATCCCGGCCGTGCTGGCAGGCTGGGTACTGGTCTTTGCCTCGGCCACCACCTCCTACGTCACGCAAAGCGTCATCGGCGGTGCGCGTCTGATCTACCTGCCTCAATACGTCTATCGCGAGGTCGGGGTGCTGTTCCAATGGCCCATGGCCGCGGCGATCTCGATCCTTCTCCTGGCGTCCACCGGCGTCATCATGCTGTGCCTCACCATGCTGGCCCGTCACGAAAGGCTCCAAGGTCATGCTTGATACGCGCGCCAAGTTCTCCACCGCCCTCTACTGGGTCTTCGTCTGGGGCTGCGGCCTGCTGGTGCTGGCCTTCATGATCGGGCCGATCCTCCTGGCACTGGTGATGTCGTTCAACTCCGGCTCCACCCTGCGCTTCCCGCCCGAAGGCTTCTCCCTGCGCTGGTACGAAATGCTGTTCGATCCCATCGCCTCGGGGCCGATCCACACGGCGGCAAAGAACTCGATCGAGGTGGCGCTGTCGACGGTGGCGCTGGTGACGCTGATCACCGCCCCCGCCGCCTGGGCCCTGGCCCGCGCCCCCAAGCGGTTCTCGGGCTCGGTCGAGCCGATCCTGCTGGCCCCGCTGGTGCTGCCCAGCCTCGTCTACGCCTTGGCCGCGCTGCTGGCGCTGAGCCTTCTGGGCCTCGGGCCGTCCTTCATCGCGGTGCTCATTGGCCATGCGGCGGTCTTTGCCCCGCTGATGTTCCGCACGGTGCTGGGCCTTGCTCAACGCCAGAACCCGGCGCTGGAGGAAGCCTCGGAAACCCTTGGCGCCAGCCGGATCCGGACCTTTCTGCGGATCTCGCTGCCGGGGATTCTGCCGGGCATCTTCGCAGGGGCCTTCCTCGTGTTCATGCAGTCGCTCGACAACGTGTCGGTGACGCTGTTTCTCGGCGATCCGGGGCGGACCATGCTGCCCCTGCGCCTCTTCGCCATGCTCGAGGAAAGCCTAGATGGCCGGGTTGCCGCCGTGTCTGGCGTGCTGATCCTCGCCGCCGCCATTCTACTGGTCGTCCTGCAGCGCTTCGGCGCCCGGGATGCCCGCTGATCCAATGACTACAGAAAAGGACCCTGCCATGAACGTCCATACCTCCGGCGCGCGCCTGTCCATCGAAAGCCTGCTGGGTAATTTCACGCCCGACTTCGACTTCACCCCCGCCATGCCGATCCCGCCGTCGGAATACGCCGAGCGGATGCGCAAGCTGAAGCGCGAAGGCGTCTCGGCGGGCCTCGATGCCGTGGTCGTGCATTGCGACAGCGTGGGCTGGTTCCACGCGGCCCACGCCTACCTGCGGTATCTCTGCGACTGGATGCGCGAAGGCGTGCTGATCGTGCCCATGGACGAGGACAAGGCCCCCACGCTGCTGTCGTTCTTCACTCAGTCGGTGATCCTGCCGCCGGGCGGCGAGCCGGTGGGCGTGGATCGCATCCTGCAGATCGGAGCCGTGGGCCGCGAGTACGCCGACATCCCCGGTGACAGCAATGCCAAGACCATGCAGGCGCTGGTGGGGATCCTCGGCGAACTGAAGGCCGGCAATATCGGCTTCATCGGGGACAAGCGCTCGGCCGCGTTCCGCGCCGGGCTGGTGGCAGAGATGCCCAAGGCAACGATCAGTGACCAGCACGGCATCCTCGACCGGATGCAGCGCAACCGCACGCCGAACGAGATCGCCCAGTTCCGCACGGCGGCACAGCTGATCTCGATCGCCACGCAGGCGGCCTATCATGTCGCCCGCCCCGGCGTGACCGACTACGAGATCTACGCCGCCTTCACCATGGCGCAGATGGCGCGCGGCGGTGAGACCGGTGATGGCTACCAGATCGGCGCGAACCAGTGGGGCACCCATTGCGGCAAGCCCTACGGCCACACCATGCGCAAGGGCGACATCGGCAATCTCTACGTCTCGAACGTCACCTACCAAGGCTACACCGCCCAGACCGCCCGCATGTTCGCCTTCGGCGCGCTGACCGACCGGCAGGAGCTTGTGCTCGACGCCTGCACGCGCGGCGTCAAGGCCGCCGAGAAGCTGATCAAGCCGGGCACCCTCATTCGCGATCTCAACAACGCCGCCTTCGAGTCCTACATTGAAGCGGGCATGCTGACCGACGCCGAGGCCCGAACCATGCCCTACAACTGGTCCACCGCCGAGGATGGCGGCCCGCGCGAGATCCCGCACCAGTATATTCCGGACGCCGAGTACGAGGCGCAGGGCCGCAAGCTGATGCACGTCTACCCGGCAACCTTCGGGCCGCATAACCCCAACCTCGGCCATTCCGTCGGCATGGCGGGGGGGCAGAACGCCTTCAACATCTCCTCCCACAACTACGACAAGCTCGAGGAAGGCATGGTCTTCGTTCTGCACACCCAGTGGCTGGAACCCCAGTCGGCGGGCTGCAACATCGGAGACATGTACGTGGTTACTGCAGACGGGTTCGAGAACCTGTCGCGCCACACCCCGCTCGAGACTTTCCGGGTGGAGGCATGAAAGACATGACGATGACAAGCCACGCCTTTGATTTCGCCGATCTGACGCCGAAGGAGCGCTACAAGCTGCTCATCGGCACGGTGATCCCGAGGCCGATCGCGCTGATCACCACCGTGGCCGAGGACGGCACGCCCAACGCCGGCTCATTCAGTTTCTTCAACATCCTTACCCATGATCCGGCGATCATGGCGGTCGGGATCGAGCACAAGCCCGATGGCACTCCCAAGGACACGGCCGCGAACATCCTCGCCACCGGGGAGTTCACCGTTCATATCTCGGACCACGCGCTGGTGGATCAGATGGAGATCTGCTCGATCAAGTTCCCGGAGGACGTGGACGAGCTGACGCTTGCGGGGCTCGAAACCGTCCCGGGCGAAGTCGTGCGCTGCCCGCGCATCACCGCCGCCCCCGCTGCGTTCGAATGCCACCTGACGCAGACCGTTCCTGTCAGCCCCGCGCGCACGATCGTACTGGGCGAGGTCAAGCGGATGTTCGTCCGCGAGACTCTCGTCGACGTCGAAAACCACTATGTGGACCAGATCGGCATCGACGCGGTGGGCCGCCTCGGAGGACACCTCTACGCCCGCCAGCTCGACCAGTTCGAAAGGGTGACGCCGACGGCAGAGGCCTTCATGGCGGATCTGGAGGCAAAGGGCTAAGCACGGCCGCCAAATGGGAGCGCGGCACGCAATACGTGCCGCGCCTGCTTGACCCATTCGCCCCGAGGAGCGATCCCCGATTAGGGTGGCCGAGTTTGCGACCGTCCGCTAACGATCGAGAATGGACATGTGCCGAGGCAAGCAAAAAGGTCGGCTTTGGGCCTAGTCAACCAGTGACACCGGCGCTTTGGGGAGCCGCGGCGGCTTCAACCGGGGCCAGGTCTATTAGGCGCAAGGCTTGGTCAAGCTCCCCACTATCGAGGGCATGCCACGTTCGCCTCGGGCTGCGGGAGACTGAAGAGTGCGATGAAGTCTCGGCAAACAGCTGCCTCACCGAGGACTTCCAGGCCAACCGCCTCCGGCGTCACACCCCCGTAGAAGACAGCCGCAAGGGGCGGCGCGGCTTGCGCTTTGAAACGGAGGTCAGCCCGCCCTGCCGCCCCGCGTTCCACTGGCATGGCGCCGTCATCCAATCGTGCGGTAAACTGTGCCGTCCCGATTTCAAAGACTATGACCAGGGACATGCCGCGTGCGGCTGACGTATCCAGCATGGTGCGCAATGACAGCATGAAGGAGACAGGGGAGAGTGGCAGCGTCGGGTCGTGCAATGGCGATGCGGCGGCCCAGCGGCCGATCGCCTGCAGGATCGGCTCGACCGCGTAACCCCATTTCGTCAGGCCATAGAGCTGCGCCGGAGTTGGCTCGGGAGCGGTTGAGCGAACGACAACGCCATTGGCCTCGAGGCCAGCAAGGCGTTCTGTCAGCACCTTGGCGCTGACCCCTGGAAGGTCTGCGCGGATGTCACTGAAGCGGCGCGGCCCGAACATAAGCTCCCGCACGATCAGCATCGCCCAGCGCTCGCCAAGAAGCTCAAGCCCGAAGGCCGTGCCGCAGGCATCTGCATACCACCGTCCGTGGGGGAAATTTGCCGACTTAGTTACTTTTTGTTTCTTCATAGTTGCTTTTTGTAACTTAATGCCGCTACGCTGTCCATAATGACGATACGACAAAGGAGGAATGGCAATGCCGCAAATGATTTTTGTGAACCTTCCGGTCGCGGACCTGAGGCGATCTGTCGAATTCTACGAAGCCATCGGCTTTTCCCGGGACCCGCAGTTCAGCAACGATCAGGCGGCCAGCATGGTCCTGTCGGACACTATTTGCGTCATGCTGCTGACCCATGAGTTCTGGGCAACCTTCACGGATCGTCGCCGCGTCGATCCGGCGAAGGAGGCACAGGTGTTGCTTTGCATCAGCCGTGAACACAGGGCAGCCGTTGATGCCATCACCGATGCGGCGGTTTCTGCCGGGGGCACGGCCGACCCATGCCCGGCGCAGGACCACGGCTTCATGTATGGACGCAGTTTTGCGGATCCCGATGGCCATATCTGGGAGCCCATGTGGATGAGTGCCGAGGCCGCCGAGAATGGTCCGGCGGAGGTGTCCAATGCCGGTTGATCCCGAAGCCGCCATCACCATCACCGCCTACGACTGGGTGCCCGACTTTGCCCAGGGACAGGTCCGCGATCTGCGGGTGCGCTGGGCGCTCGAGGAAACAGGCCAGAACTACGCCGTTCGCTATCTCTCACAAGGGCAACAGAAGGAAGCCGCGCACCGCGCGCTGCAGCCCTTCGGCCAGGTGCCGACCTACGAGGAAGGTGATCTTGCGCTGTTCGAAAGCGGGGCAATCGTCTGGCATATCGCAGAGCGGTTCCCCGGTCTGCGGCCGACAGAGCCCGCGGGCCAGAGCTTGTCGCTGGAATGGCTGTTTGCCGCGCTGAACACTTTGGAGCCGCCGATCATGGATCGGGCACAGATGACGATTTTCGAAGTGGCAGAGCCCTGGGCCAGACCGCGCCTGCCGCGCATTGACGAGCGGATCAACGAACGCCTGCAGGAGGCGTCCGATCGCCTCGGCACCGCGGAGTGGTTCGGTGCCAGTTTCTGTGCCGGCGATCTGATGATGGTCAGCGTTCTGCGGATCATCGAGGGCGAGGGCCTCGTCGAAGCCTTCCCAAATCTTGCCGACTATGTCGCGCGGGCCACCGGACGGCCGGCCTTCCAACAGGCCCTGTCCGATCAGATTGCCGGCTTCACGGGCAATCCGCCGCCCGGTTTCGATGAATGGATGGCGGAGCTTAAAAGGAAACAAGGAGAACTCGCATGACCTACGTTGCCGGATTTCTGACCCCAGTGCCGAACGAGAACAAGCAGGCCTACATCGAAAGTGCCCGCAAGGCTTGGCCGCTCTTCAAGGAATATGGGGCCCTGCAAATCATGGAGACCTGGGGCGATCAAGTTCCCGCGGGCGAGCACACCGATTTCAGGCGGGCCGTCGCGCTGGAAGACGGCGAGACGGTCTGTTTCTCGTGGATGATCTGGCCTGACAAGGAAAGCCACGACAGGTGCGGCGCCAGCATGGCAACCGATCCGCGCTGGCAGGAGATGGACATGCCCTTCGATGGCAAGCGCATGATGTGGGGCAGCTTCACGCCGATCTTCGAAGACAAGGCCTGACGCCATGAACCAGACGGCACCAGAGCAGCTGACGATCTGGACCTTCGACTGGGTGCCGGAGGGGCCGCGGGGCTATGTGCGTGACTTGCGGCTTCGCTGGGCCTGCGAAGAGGCCGGGCTGAGCTATCGGATTGGCTCCGTGCCCTTCGAGGATCGCGGTGCAGAGCATCTTGCCATGCAGCCCTTCGGGCAGGTGCCCTACCTGACGGACGGGGATGTCAGCCTGTTCGAAAGCGGCGCCTGCCTGCTGCACCTCTCAGAGAAAAGCGAGCTGCTCATGCCGCGGGAAAGAGCGCTGCGGGCCGAAACCTTGTCTTGGATCCTCTCGGCCCTGAACTCGGTCGAGATGGTCAGCGTGCCCTGGTGGTTCGTCGGGCTGTCGTGCCCGACGGAGAACCCCTTGGAGGGCTGGCTGCGGGCCCGTCTCGCTGTGCTGGAAGACCTCCTGACAGCGCGCGACTGGCTGGTGAATGGTCGCTTTACCACGGCGGATCTGATGCTGGCCGACGTGTTGCGTCCGCCCTGGATACGGGGGATCGGTCATTATCCCGCAACCGATGTCTACATCGATCGGATTTGCGCGCGGCCAGCCTTTGCCAAGGCACATGCGGACCAGATCGCGCATTTTTCCAGGGCCGACAAGACCCGCGAGGCATGAACCGTGGCTTGCCGTTTCCGGGCAAAGACCACAACGCAAGGGAAGAACAAATGATGCCCCTGCCGTCGCCTTCACGGTCCTGCATGGGAGCCCTGCAGGCCTCTGCCCTTGTCGGAGCGATGGCCGCACCCGCGCTGGCGCAGGACACCGAAGGCCGGGCCATGTCCGGGGATCTAGGGATCCATGATCAGGTTCACGGCGATCTCGGCTCCGGCATGGTGCCATTTCTCGTGCTCTATGGGGGCATGGGCAGCATCGAAGGGGATTTCGGTGCTCACTTGCCGTCCCTCGCCGCAAGGCGCCCCGTGATCGGTGTGGAACAGCGGACGGGTGGACGTGACACGCTGGTCACCCTGGCGGCAATGCGCGCAGACACCCTTTCCGTGCTGGACGCGCTCGACGTCGGGCGGGCTCACGCGGTGGGCTTTTCCATGGGCGGCATGCTGGCGCTCGACCTGGCACTGTCCGCGTCCGAGCGGTTGGCCACGCTCACCGTGATATCGGTCAGCCAGAACCTCGACGGGATGCATCCGGCCATTGCGAAGATGAACCGGAATCCGACGACTGCGCCCTCAGCGGACGCGCTGAAGCTGCTGCCAAGCGAAGAGGATCTCGCGCGCATGCAGGCAGGTTTCTCGGACAACCCGGATGGCCCGGAGCAGTTCGGCCGCACCTTTGCGCAACTGCAGGCCTTCATCGTCAGCGACTGGGGCTGGAGCGATCAGGAGCTTGCCGCGCTCGCTGTGCCCACCCTGCTTGCCCTTGGCGACAGTGACTTCACCCCGGTCGAGCATGGCGCGCATATTGCGGCGATAACCGAGGCACAGCTGGCGGTTCTGCCGGACGCCACACACCTCTCGATCACATGCCGCTCGGACTGTCTGTTGCCCCTTATCTTCCTCCGGATCACCACGGCAGGAACCGGCGATGGTGCTTTCGACCGGAAAGGGGACAGGCCATGACAGGGCGCAAGGCCGTCGTATTCCTCTGGTTCGATACCGAGGCCGAAGCTGCTGCCGAGTTCTATACGGCAACCTTTCCGGACAGCCATGTGGACCGGATCGTGCGATTGCGGGGCGAGACGCCGAGCGGGCCCCCGGGCAGCATTCAGGTGGTTGAGATGGCACTGCTGGGCTTGCCCTATGCGTTGCTCAATGCCGTTCCGCATGTGCGGCCCAACGATGCCTACTCGCTTCAGGTCTATACCGAGGATCAGGCCGAGACGGACAGGCTTTGGAATGCGATCGTTGGAAATGGCGGCGACGAGATCATGTGTGGTTGGTGCAAGGATCGCTGGGGCTTTCGCTGGCAGATCACACCCAGGGTCCTGATGGAGGCGCTGTCGCATCCGGACGCCGTAGCCTCGGCCCGGGCGCAGTCAGCCATGATGAAAATGCGCCGGATCGAGATCGCTGCGATCGAGACGGCCTTGCGTAGCGAACCGCAAACATGACCGCTTGCTTGACGGAGATCATCAGGAGCGCGGGTTGCGGGAACGCCCCGAAGAATGCATTCGTGCAGGACATCGCGATTGCCTTGGAAACCGGTGTCGCTTCGGCCGAAACCTTCGATCCAGAGGTCACGTGGATCCGGTCTTCGGCAGAGACGGTCGAGGGTCAGGCCGCGGTCCTTCGGGCGTTGTCGTCGATCCTTCTACCGACGAAGATCATGGTCGAGCACGCAATCTCCCACGGCAAGGTCGGCATGGCCAGCGGGGAAAGAACCCTGGCAGATGGCCAAAAGCGTTCTTTCTGCCATGTATTCGAGTTCACGAATAGCAAGGCCGGAAGCGTGGTGTCGATCAAGACCTACCTGTGAAGTTGGCCATGCCTGCTGCCAATGGCTCAGGACGAACCCTGCGACCGGTCCTGCCCCAAACATGAACACGGTTTCAGCAGAGGATGTGGCGATAGTTGAACGGCTGTTGTGCGGAGCCACCGGCCTTTCGTCGCGCCTGGCGCGACGGTCGGCTGGGGGCCCAGAGCGCCGAGTTGCCGCACCAAGGTGGTCGCGCGGCACGCCGCAGTGCCGCATGGCCGGTTCGAGCCCACTTTGACCGATGCTGCGTCATGAGTCATTGGCGCGTTGCGCCGTTGGACGATGGTGTCCGAGCCCTGATCGCACGTGGGAGGTTTCTGACAGCTCTGGATATGATTCAGCCACTCTAAACCGTCGAGCAGTGTTTTGCGGAGTACGCAGTCTTGCCGGAAAATCGCGGTCTCGGTTGACTCGAAGTGTTGCTGGTGGCTAAACTTCAGACGTGCAACGACGCACCTGACATTATCAAGCATCGCAGCTGAGCATTTGTTCTGTTGCGATTTTTTTGTCGAATCACCGCCCGGATGCTCAGCCTGTGAGAATAAACAGGGAGACTATCCGAAATGAAAAAACACCTCACAACCAGTATGATTGCCGTTGCCGCAGCACTGTCGGCGCAGGCGGCATTGGCGGAAATCAAGATCGGTGCGATCTTCGATCTGACCGGCGGCCTGAACATCTACGGCATCCAGCAGGACAACGCGCTCGACCTTGCCGTCGAGAGCATCAACGCGGGTGGCGGCGTGCTGGGCGAACAGGTTGAGGTGGTCAGCTACGACTCCCAGTCCGAACTGAGCAAGTATACCCAATACGCCAATACATCCGTGCTGCGTGACGGGATCTCGGCCATGTTCGCCGGGCTGACCAGCTCATCCCGAGAAGCGATACGTCCGATCTTCCGTCGTGCGAATATTCCCTATTTCTACTCGTCGCTTTACGAAGGTGGCGCCTGCGACCGGCAGACCTTCGTGACGGGTTCGTCGGCATCGCAGCAGCTTCAGCCGCTGGTCGAATGGGCCGTCGAAGAGTATGGTCCGCGCGTCTACATCATGGCTCCGGACTACAATTTCGGCACGATCTCGGCTCACTGGATCAATGAATACGCTGAAGCGAACGGCGGCGAAGTGGTCGGCGAGGATTTCCTTGCCCTGACGGTCACCGACTACGCCCCCACGATCCAGAAGATCCAGCAATCCCGGCCCGATTTCGTGGTCGCGCTTCCCGTTGGTGCAAATCAGACCGGCTTTCTGGAGCAATTCGCGGCCGCAGGTCTGAAGGACAGCATCGGTGTGGTCTCCTCGAATTACGGATCGGGCAACCAGCAGGTCGTGGTTTCCCCGGAAGCAGGTGAAGGGCTGATCGCCAGCCAAGGCTACTTCATGCAGGTCGACAACCCGGCCAATGCCGAATTTGTCGAGATGTGGACCGCGAAATACGGCAATGACACTCCCATCGTTTCCGGCGCGGTTGATGTCTGGAACGCCGTTCATGTCTGGGCGGCCGCCGTCGAGGAAGCCGGTTCGGCTGACCCGGAAGCCGTGATCACGGCGCTGGAAAGCGGCATCACGTTCGACGCTCCGAACGGCACTGTGACGATGGAGCCGGGTTCGCACCATCTGCGCCAGAACATCTACATCGCGCGCGGTGACGACCGCCACGGTTTCGAGATCGTGGAAACGTTCGAAGACGTTGCGCCGACCTACGAGAACGAGATGTGCGATCTGCTCGCCAGTCCCAACCTCGCAGAGCATTTCACACCTGAAAGCAATTAAGCCAAAGGGCGCCCCGCGCCTGACAGCGGGGGCGCACATCCTTCAAGGGAGGAAGCCATGGAACTCGATTTCCTGGCGACAGTGCTGCTGTCGTCCTTGTCCAGCGCGTCGATCCTGCTGATCGCGACCATCGGCCTCGCGGTCGTCTTCGGCCTCATGGGGGTCATCAATCTTGCCCATGGCGAATTTCTGATGATCGGGGCCTACACAGCCCTGACCGTCACCCAGGCTGGGGTGCCCTACATCCTTTCGATTCCGATTGCGGTGGCTGTTACCATGGTCATCGGGGCCATCGTCGAGCTTCTGATCATCAACCGGCTCTATGGCCGATTGTTCGACACCATGCTGGCGACATGGGGTCTGAGCATCGTGTTCTACCAGCTCGCGGTTCTGATTTTCGGGACGGTGACTCCGGGCATCGGTATGCCGCAGTTCAGCATTGCCGTCGGTGAATACAGTCTTGCCGGGTATCCGCTTCTGATGATCGGTGTGGCCGCTGCAATGCTGATCTTCGTCTATCTTCTGATGACGAAATCCGTCTACGGCATGAAGGCGCGCGCGTCGATACAGGTGCCGCACATGGCACAGGCCATCGGCATCGAATCTTCCCGCACGAACATGCTGACTTTCTCGGTCGGCTGCGGTCTGGCGGGGTTTGCAGGCGCGGTTCTTCTCCCGATCGTGCCTGCAACACCCTCCATGGGATTTGCCTTCGTCATCAAGGCGTTCCTCACGGTCGTCGTGGCCGGTCCCGTCACCCTGACTGGCAGCGCAATCACCGCGCTCGGTCTAGGGGGAGGCGCATCCGTGACCGCAAGTTTCATGACCTCCGTCGTCGGCGACGTCTTCTTCTTCGTCATCACCGCACTGCTGCTCTGGCTCTACCCGATGGGTATCTCGGCCAAGTGGCGTCGCAAACTGTAAGGCCCGCCATGTCTATTTCTGAAAACCTCTACAAACACGCGGGTCTCGTCTTTCCGGCTGGCGCGGTGGTGCTTGCTCTCGTCTTTGCCGGACAGATCGACCCCTATCTGGCCTTTGTCGCGACGTCCTGGGTGATCTTCGGTCTCTTGGGGCTAAGCCTTGATGTGGTCTGGGGGCGTGGCGGATTGCTGAGCCTCGGCCAGACCGCGTTTTATGGCCTGGGTGGCTATTTCGGCAGTGTCGTCGCCATCAACCTCGCACCCGCAACCGGAAACAGCCTGATCTGGGCGCTACCGGCAGGCGCAGCTTTCGGGGCACTGGCGGCTGCGGCTCTCGGCTATGTCATCTTCTTCGCACGTATGGGGCCGCTGCAAAGCACCATCCTCTCCTATACATTCACTCTTTTGCTCTGGTCCGTGACCCAGACGTTCAAGCTCGATGTCGGCGAGGCCTCCATCGGTGGCGATAACGGTATGTCAAATATTCCGGGCATCGTCCTAGGCTTTGGCGAAGACGCAGAGCCGCTCGGGCCCAACGCGGCTTTCGCGGCGGCGATCGTCATCGCCGCACTTCTCTACTTCTTCACCCGCTGGCTGATGCGCGGCACTTTTGGCCGGATCGTGGATTGCATCCGGATCGACGCCGAAAAGACTGAACTGCTAGGCTATGACGTCAGGAAATACCAGCTTCTGAACTTTGCCTATTCCGGCGCCCTAGCCGGTCTTGCAGGCGCGCTGTTCGGTCTGTGGGCCAACTACCTCAACCCGTCGATCTTCTCGGTGCAGGAGGCTCTGCTGGTTCCGATCTACGTCCTCGTCGGGGGGCTCGGCACGCTCTCGGGCGCATTCCTTGGTGCGCTGGCTATCGGCGCGTTGTCCTTCTTTCTCGGCGGCGGAGCGGTTGGGGGCCAGACAACCCTGATCCTGGGGGGCGTCCTCATCCTGCTCGTTCTCTTCCTGCAAAATGGGATCCTCGGCGGATTGGGAAACCTGTGGCGCAAGTCGCTTTCTGATCCCAATGAGGCTGCCCGGAATGCAGGTGCGGTCAAGATCGACAGCACGGTTCTGGGTGAAATTCTGCAAGATGCCGCCAAGGATGCGGGACCGGCGAAAAACATGGGCACTGACGAAGCTTTCAAGCAATTCGGCGGAGTGATCCCGGTCAACAAGGTCACGCAAACGTTCACACCTGGCAAGCCCTACTCGCTGATCGGGCCCAACGGCGCGGGCAAAAGCTCGTTCCTGAAAACCTGCGTTGGCATGTACAAGCCCGAGGGCGGAACGGTCACGCTCGGCCATGACGACATCACCCATGCACCGATCTTTGATCGTGTGCGCAAAGGGATGGGGGTCAAGAACCAGAAACCACAGGTCTTCGGAGAGCTGACGGTTGCGGACAACCTCTGGACAGCCGCCTTCGCCCGGACGCACGACACAGACAAGGCCGAGGAAGTCGCGGCCAAAATCCTCTCCATGCTCGGTCTCGAAGGGCAATCGGGAGTCCAGGCATCAGCCCTGTCGCATGGACAGCAGCAATGGCTGGATATCGGTATGGTACTTTGCCTCGCCCCCCGCGTCGTCCTTTTGGATGAACCTGCCGCCGGCATGACCAACGAGGAAACCCGCGAGCTGTCATCGCTCGTCCGGACGCTCGCAAAACACACAACGGTCGTCGTGGTCGAACACGACATGGAATTCGTCCGGACGCTGGAGGGCCATGTGACGGTGCTTCATCAGGGTGAAGTCTTCGCCGAAGGCGATATCGAAACGCTTCGCGCCGATGACCGGGTTCTCGACATCTACCTAGGGAGGAGCGAGCATGTTTAAGGTTGTGAATGCCACAGGAGGCTACGGCAAGACCACCATCATCCGCAACGTCTCACTTGAGGTGAAAAGCGGCGAGGTCGTCGCCCTTCTCGGTCGCAATGGCGTTGGAAAATCCACGCTCATGCGCTTCGCGACAAACCTCATTCCTCCCATGGAAGGTCATGTCGAAATCGACGGCAACCCCGCGCCAAATTCGCCGGCGAAGCGGGCGAAATCGGGGCTCGGCTATGTGCCCCAGGGCCGCTTTGTCTTCCCCCGGATGACGGTGATCGAGAATATCGCCGTCGCTGCCGCAACCAACGGACACGATCCGAAGAAGGCGGTAGAAGAGGCGCTCGCCGACTTCCCCATGCTGCGCCCCAAGGCACACGATCTGGCCGGAGGACTATCGGGCGGCCAGCAGCAGGTTCTGGCCCTTGCCCGGGCGCTGGCGATCATGCCGCGTATCCTGTTGCTCGATGAACCTACCGAAGGTGTCCAGCCCTCGATCATCGACGAGATGGCCGGCATCCTGAAGCGGATCAACCGGGACAGGGGCATCGCGATCCTCGTCGCCGAACAGAACCTCGATTTCTGTCTGTCCATCGCCGAGCGCGCCTATGTCATGGAGAAGGGAGAAATCCGGATGGAAACAGACCGGGACGCTCTGCTGGCGGACAAGGAACTTCAGCAAGAGCTGCTGGGGGTCTGACATGAGCAGGCCCGAACAACTGACCGAGGATCAGCAAAAACGCATCAAGGCGACGCTGGCGCGCATCCGCGGCGGATTGGCTGCGATGCCTCAACCGCCCTCTGCCGAGCCCGCCCACGTTTTTCATCCGGAGAGTTTCAATGTCCCCAAACCCTGAGACCGTTACTTCCCAGGCCGACGCGCTCGCAAAAGGATCGACAACATCCGGCGATCTGACCAGAACGGCCTTGAGACGGGCCCAGGAGAGGGCTGACCTCAACGCTTTCGTTTCTCTGGACCCTGACGTTGTGCTGGATCAGGCCAAGGAATCGGACGCGCGCCGGGCTGCCGGAAAAGCCCTCAGCCCTATCGACGGCATCCCTATCGCGATCAAGGACAATTACCTCACGCGGGATTTTCCGACCACGGCCTGTTCCAAAGCGCTCCCGCGTGCTGCGACCGGTGTCGATGCGACTGTCGTGGCAAACCTACGCGCCGCAGGTGCCATCATCTTCGGCAAAACGAACATGCACGAATGGGCTTTTGGGGCAACAAACACGACTTCCAGCATCGGACCGACACGCAATCCGCACAATACCGACCATATCACAGGCGGCAGCAGCGGCGGATCGGCAGCAGCCGTCGCTGCCGGAATTGTCGGTGCCGCTCTGGGAAGTGACACCGGCGGGTCCGTCCGCATCCCCAGCGGGGCCTGCGGCGCATACGGTTTCAAGCCGACTTATGGCCGGGCGTCACGACATGGCGTGCTGCCGCTCAGTTGGTCGCTGGATGCGCCCGGCCCGATTGCACGCAGTCTCAATGACATCGCGCTTCTGCTCCCGTATTTTCTGGGGGTCGATCCAAACGATGCCTCCACCGCCCAAGCGAAACCGTTCAAGGAACAATCGGCTCCCGCCACGCCCCGGCTTCTGAATCTTGTGGGGAAGGGACTGGAACGCTCGGAAGAGGTCGATCTGGCGGTGCGGAAGGCTCTGGAGGGCGGGGAAGCGTCTGTGGAGGACGCTGAAATTCCAAATGTGCAAAGCTTCTTCGCCGCGTGGGAAGCGATCCTGCATGTGGAGGCGGCGTCGTATCACCAGAAACTCTTGGCGGATGAGCCTGCCGCGTTCACATCTGTCACGCGCGCGCATCTCGAAGCCGGGCGGCAGATCACGGCCACCGAAGCCATGCATGCCCAGAAACTGCGCGGGCGGTTTATCGAGCTGTTGCTGAACGATCTGGGGGGCTGGGACGCCCTCGTGCTTCCAACCCTCCCCGTGCCTGCACCGCGACACGGGCAAGACAGGCAACGCTTTGGCGGGCGCGATGTTACCACCCAGGACAGCATGACATGGTTCTGTTGGCCGGGAAACCTTGCCGGTTTGCCCTGCATCAGCCTACCGGTGGACACCTCCACAAATGGTCTGCCAATCGGTATGATGCTCATGGGGCGGCCCGGAAGCGACGAACGCCTTCTGAATATCGCAAATCAATTCGACAGGGACAGGTAACGGTAAATGGATGAGCAGAAAATCAGGGTTGGCGTTCTGTTCTCGCAGTCCGGACCAATGAAAGTGACGGAAGAGGCGCTTCTGAAGGGAACCCTGCTGGCAATCGAGGAAATCAACGAAGGCGGCGGGGTTGCGGGCCGTCAGATCTACCCCGTCATTCTGGACCCGCAAGGCAACGATCAGCGCTGTGCGCAGCTCGCCACAGCGCTACTCGTCAATCAGGGTGTGAATGTGATTTTTGGCTGCTGCCTGTCGGCCAGCCGAAAGCGGGTTCTGCCGGTTGTCGAGCGCTTCAACGGATTACTTTTCTACCCTTCCGTCTACGAAGGATTCGAGTATTCCCCAAACGTCATCTATGGCGGAGCCGTGCCCAATCAGCTCGTTCTGCCGCTGATGCAGCACATCTATGCTGAGCATGGGAAACGCATCGCCCTGATCGGCACGGACACCCACTATGCGCGGGAAATCAACCGCATCGTGGGTGCGTTCGTCGCGGAAAGCGACGGTGAGATCGTCTGCGAAATCTATGTACCATTCGGGACCGATGCGGAACTGGCGGCGGCCAAACTGCGCGAAACCGCAGCGGCGCGACCCGATGTCATACTGTCGACAGTGGTTGGTGAGGAAAGCGTCACTCTTTACTCCGCCTATGCGGAGTTGGATGAGCCGGACAAGAAAGCCCCTATCGCCTCGCTGACAACCACAGAAGCCGAACTCCAACAGATGCCCGAAGCGGCCCGCGCGGGACACATCACGGTGTCACCGTACTTCAGCACGACCGACCGGGAGGCAAACAGCCGGTTTGTCGCCAAGTTTCATGAGCGTTTCGGAGCGGACCAGATTCCAAGCGTCTATGCCGAAACCACTTATGCCCTGGTTCACTTCTTCGCCGATGCCGCGCGGGTTGCCGGTCAGTTCGACACCGACAGCCTGATGTCCGCGCTCTCCGGTGCCGTCTTCAAGGCACCGGGCGGCGACCTGTCGGTCGATTTGGAAACAAACCACTTCACGATGCGCCCGCAGGTCGGCAGATCGACCCGAAGTGGAGAGTTCGACATCGTATGGAGCAGCGCGCAAAGCGTCCGTCCTGACCCCTATCTGGTGACCTACGACCGGTCGATTGGCGAGTTGGAAAGTGCATGAGCATTTCCGGCACCAACGATCAAAATCTCCTGCGGAGGTTGCGCCAGAAACGGGTATTGGTCATCCATCCCGACGACGAGGATCGCCGCATCCTGTTGGCGCAACTCCGAAGGATCGGCTGTCAGACCGAAAAGCTCGCATCCCCGCCGGACACACTGCCCCGCGAAGTCGATGTTGTTCTCTTTCTTTTGCTCCGCAACCAGACTGACGGCACCGTGCAATGGATGGCCGAGAGCTCGAATATCACCCGCATTGCAATCATTTCCTATGAAACGCCGGAAATCCTGACTGCCCTTGAACGTCTTCATGTTCACGCGGTTCTATCGAAACCCATTCGGATCTTCGGTGTGCTCGCCGCCCTGACCAATGCCGTAAGCCTTACTCAGCACGAAGCCCGGCTTCAGCAAAGGATCAGGTCTCTGGATGAAACGTTGAGGGCCCGGAGGCGTATCGAAAAGGCAGTCGCTATACTTTCTAAACGACACGGCATTACTGAAGAACGGGCTTACAAACGGATCCGAGACAAGGCGATGAAGGACAACGCAACTATTGCAGATATTGCCGACGCTGTAATTGCCTCCGATGATGTTTGAGGTGAAATCGCAAAAAGCCGCACCTGTCAGTTTTTCGGCAAGAAGTCCGGCCAAAAGCCTCCGAAACCGGACGCTTCACCGTGCACGGCGAAAGCCCGCCTTATCCCGTTGAGCGGACCTCGGCCCGTCGTACATGCAGCGCCGTGGCCTGAACGACCGCTTCGGTGAAGCCGCACAGCAGCGTCCAGCATCATCGCAAACGTCTGGAAAGGGCCGAGAGCGACTACAGCCCCGGCGCGCCAGAGCGAGGCGCCTGCCGCGCCGCTGCAGATCTGCTACAAGCCCTTTCTGGACCTCAACGGAGGCATTGTAGATGATATGCCTGCGCGCTGAGCGACGTCGGCAAGCTCGCCCAAGAACACGAAGGTTCCTTGGAACTGAACAGACTACCAGCAGTAACCACGGTCCCCCATCGACGGTAGCGTTCTGAAGCATCCGCATCGTGCAGCAATCCGTTTTCAAGGAGGTACCCCACCGTCTTTGTGGTGACGTGTAGCTCCTGTGCGACGGCGCTGCTGGAGATGGGCGTCACCCGCCGCTTCTCCAGCGTCGGCACCATGCGCCTTGACAGGCACTCTTGCACCAGAGCCCTTAATGACCGGGAAGAACTTCTTTTTGCGCTCGTATGCCACAAGCATTCGCTGCGTCACGAAGCCCATCGGAACGATACTGCCATCAGCGCCTGACGCTTTGCGAGGCCGCGGCGCACCAAGCCCTCTGCGTTGCGTTTGGCAAAGCTCTTGAGCGGAAATGGCTTCTGCGCGTTCAACGCAGCCTTTCCCTCCGACGGCACCCCAAGCACCAGCACTCCTCTTCTGACCGAGAAATGGTCGAAGACGTGCCGCCGCACGACGTCACGCAGGGGTTCAAACTCGTCACCGAGACGCCGGCTCTTCAGCCATGTGGTCCAAGGACCGAAAAGCCGACCGAAGAAACGCCCATCCACGCCCTCCTCACGCGCCATCGCCGCGAGGCAGCCTGAGAGAGCCACAGGGCCGCTCTTCAGCACGTCGTAGCCTGAGGCGCCGAAACTCCTCCAGTCGGCCTCGCTGTGCCCCGTCAGCGAGGCGTCTGGTCCCTTGGTGATCCGCAGCCCCAGCACCTCGCATGCGCGCGACACCACATTGAGCTCGAGACGGTCGGTCCATCGATCGCCCCGCCCTTTCAGGATGCAGTCGGTGAGGTACTGCTCGAAAGGGCTGAGTCCTGCGTTGATCATCGGATGATCCACGCCCCATCCGTAGTGCTTCCGAAGCTGCGCCGAGAAACCCCTGGCATCTTTGCTAAATCTCTCTGGCGGAAGGTTCACCAGCATGCAGCCGTGCTCGGGGCAGCTTCTGATCGATGAGAATTTCCACTGCAGGCGGCGCGGTACACGCCACGATTCAGCTGCAGACGGCGACTCCGCCCTTACACACTCGGGACAGACACGGACCCGCAAGCGTTGAAAGCTCTGGCGGGAGGCAAACTCGTCTCGCAGTCGGAAATGCCCTTTACCAAGATGGCAGACAGACACCCGCTCCAACGCAGCCGCATCGCACCCGGCCAGCTGCGCCAATTGCCCTATCGCGACCTTCTCCCCCCGGAACAAGGGATCGATCGGAAAGGCAATGTCGCCGAAGAAGCGCTGCATGCGGCTTGCGCCTCCCCTCGCCGCGGGTCGGGGCAACAAGGACGATGCCGGCTCGAACGCCGCATGCCGCACAGTCAGCGGCAACTGAGGAAAGGTATTTCAGGGGAGGCAGGGAGGCTTTTGCCCAAACAAGACCTCCGAGATCAGACAATGGCAGGATTGTCCTGACCCTACGATCGCGGGCTCAACGGGCAACGCCACTCCGTGTTCTGGACGTTCCGTCTGCGCGGTCGGGCATCTGACATGAAAGTCGGTCTTTCCAGAAACCCCACACCGCGAAATGAAAAGGCCCCGACGCTTTCGCGTCGAGGCCTTTTGAATGTCGAATGTCATGCTAAAGCGACTCTAGTCGAGCGACACAGCCTTAAAAGCTTGGTCGCCCACCCATGCTGTGCCAAGCATTCCCGAGCCAAATGCTAAGCATTTTTGACCCAAGGAACGCCGTTGGGCGGCGAGCCGCTTTTGGTGAGCGTGGCACATGTCTGCAGCCAGCCGTAGGTCGAGCTTCCTTTCGAGTAACCAAGACAGATGAAACGGGCCTTCATCCTGGGAGCAGTGGACGACCAAGGGGCGGACCTTTCTGCTCTTCCCTGCCAGGCCGCGTGCGGATCGCCTCAGCCAGGACTTGCAGCGCGCTATTTGACGAGCAGTTCGATTCGCTTGCCGGCGCTGCGGTCGGGCCCTGCGTCGACCATTGCCTGGAGACACAACACATCAGGCTTATTGACGGATTGTCTCACAATATGTCAAAAGTCCTGCGGAGGGACATCCGATCGGTACTTTGGAGGAGTACGCCGCATCGGGCATTTCGCGCACAGTCGCATCCTGACCGGGCGAACGCCGTCAGAGACACGCCCGTCCCGCCACAACTTCCAAGGAGGACATCATGAAGACCGCACTCGTCGCAGCCATAGCGATTGCCACCGGCCTCACCGGGCCCGCATGGGCACAGGACTCGTATCCCGAGCAGCCAATCACCATCATCGTGGGTGCCTCGCCCGGCGGAAGCACGGACTACCTCGCCCGTCTGATCGGCGACGCGATGGCGCGGGAAATGGACGCCGACATCGTCATCGAGAATGTCCCGGGGGCCGGCGCCACCATCGGCATGCGCCGCGTCGCAACCTCTGACGCCGACGGCTACACGCTCGGCTTCGGCAACATGGGGCACCTTGCCGCGAACGTGGCCGTCCACGAGAACCTCGGCTTTGACCCGCTGACCGACTTCGCGCCGATCGGCAATGTCGCGAATGTCCCGATGGTGCTCTCGGTGAGCAACCGGGGCGGCATGAAAACCCTCCAGGACTTCCTCGACTACATGGGCGAGAATCCCGGCGCTGCGAACTTCGGCACCTCGGGCCCCGGCTCCACCGGCTGGCTCGCCCCGTCCTTTCTGCTGGACGTGACCGATCTTGAGGCACAGCTCGTGGCCTATCAGGGCGCGGGTCCGGCATTGAATGACCTGATCGCAGGCGTCATGGACGCGCAGATGGACCAAACCGTCCTGATGATCCCCGTCCACAACGATGGCCAGGCCACAGCCGTGGCCATCTCGGGCGACGAGCGCATCGAACAGCTGCCGGACGTACCGACCTTTGCCGAAGCGGGTCTGCCGGAATTCGACATGGTGGTCTGGAATGCCCTGGTCGCACCGGCGGGCGTGCCTGAAGAGGTTCTCGGCACGCTGGAGGCGGCGCTGGACGCCGCGCTCGACAGCGAGACAGTGCAGACGGCCTTCAGCGAGCGCGCTATCCAGACCCCGGCAGCCAATGACCGTGGCTCCGAGGCGCTTGGCAATCGTATCAAGCGCGAAGTCGAACGCTGGATTTCGGTCCTCGAAGATTTCAACGACGGCCAGTAAGCCAAGCCCCCGATCCACGGCCTTACCCCGCCCGGCGCGCGCCCTCTCCCCGCGCCGGGCGGGCACGTGGACACTGACAGGAGAATGTTTATGTCCAGAGACCTGCTCGGAGGAATGCTTGCCGCGGGACTTGTCGGGGCCATCGGCCTCTTTCTGGTCTTCGCGCAGCCAAACCTCAAGATGGGAACCGCGTCGGCCATGGGGCCGGGCTATTTTCCCCGCCTGGTCGGTTATGCCCTGCTTCTGGTTGCGGCGCTGATCGCGCTTTTCGACCGTAGCACGCAGCCGGAACAGATCGCTTGGCGCCCCGCTGGAACGATCCTCGCGGCTGTGCTGCTTTTTGGCCTGCTCGTGCAGCCCTTCGGATACATCGCCGCCGCCATTGCCTGCACGGTCGCAGCGGCTCTCGGTGACACCGGCTTTAAAGCCCTGCCCTCGCTCGGCGTGGGACTGGGGATCGCGCTTTTCGTCTGGCTTGTCTTCGACCTGGGCCTTGGCATCCGCATGCCCGCCGTCACAGCACCCTGGAACTGACCATGCTCGAGAACCTCGCCATCGGCTTTGCCGCCGCCGCCACCGTACAGAACCTCATGTGGTGTTTCGCAGGGGTCTTTCTGGGCACGTTCATCGGCGTGCTTCCCGGGGTCGGCGCACTTGCCGCGATCTCGCTCCTGCTGCCCATCACCTATTACCTCGAACCCCTCACCGCCATCGTCATGCTCGCCGGGATCTTCTACGGTGCCGAATACGGCGGCTCGATCTCCGCCATTCTGCTCAACCTTCCGGGCACGACCTCGTCGGCGGTGGCCTGCCTCGACGGCTACCCGATGGCCCAGCAGAAGCGCGCCGGCGTGGCGCTCTTCATCACGGCGATTGCCTCCTTCATCGGCGGCACGATCGGCATCGTGCTGCTGACCGTGGCGGGGCCCGTCTTTGTGACAGTTGCGCTGAACTTCAGTGCGCCCGAGTATTTCGCGCTGATGGTGCTTGGGCTGATCGCGGCCTCGACCATTTCCCAAGGGTCGCGCCTAAAGGGACTGGCCATGGTCCTCGTCGGACTGGGCCTGGGCACGGTGGGCATGGATATCAGCACCGGCGTCTCGCGCTTCACACTTGGCGTGGACGAGCTTTTCGACGGGATCAGCATCGTGGCCCTGGCGATGGGCCTGTTCGGCGTGGCCGAAATCATCGCTTCGGTCCGGCACGGAGGCAAGCGGGCACCGGTGCCGAAGTTCTCCATGAGGGACATGCTGCCCACGGCCAAGGAGATGCGGGCCACCACGACCCCGATCCTGCGAGGCGCGTCCTTCGGCAGCTTCTTCGGGGCGCTTCCCGGCACCGGCGCAACTGTCGCTTCGTTCATCAGCTACTCTTTCGAAAAGCAATTTTCCAAGACCCCGGAGCGGTTTGGAAAAGGCGCGGTCGAAGGGATCGCAGCCCCTGAATCGTCGAACAACGCCGCCGCGATCACGGCTTTCATCCCCACATTGACGCTGGGCATTCCGGGGACCGCGAGCATGGCACTGATCCTGGGTGCATTCATGATCCACGGCATCACCCCGGGCCCATCGCTCATGACGGCGCAGCCCGACCTGTTCTGGGGTCTGATCGTCAGCTTCTGGATCGGGAACCTGCTGCTGCTGGTCCTGAACATCCCACTGATCCGCATCTGGGTCGCATTGCTCCAGATCCCCTATCGCTACCTCTATCCCGCGATCATCACTCTGATCTGCGTCGGGGTCTACAGCCTTGATCGCTCGGTGTTCGACGTGTTTCTGGTGCTCGGCCTGGGCTTGCTGGGATACGGCATGCGTCTGCTCGACTTCGAGCCGGCAACGTTGCTGCTGGGCTTCGTTCTTGGCCCCCTGCTGGAAGAGAATTTCCGCCGCGCTCTCGTCATCTCGCGCGGAGACTTCGGGATCTTCATCGACCGCCCTATCGCAGCCGGGGTGCTGGGGATCTCGCTTGTCCTGTTGCTTTGGACCGTGTGGCAGGGTCTGCGGCGCAGGCGCAAGACCGATGCCGATCGACCCACCTGATGCCGGGCAACCAGCAGGACACGGGCAAGGGCGGGGGCTGAAACCGGCCCCCGCCGTTTCATTTTCAGGACCAGAAAAACGCATCCGGACGAGCGGCCTGCGCGCCTCGCACAGACGAAGGCCCGCAGCGAACAATCGCGGCGGGCCTTTCCCAAGTCTCAGGTTCCATCAGATGCGCGGTAGACGGCGCGTCAGGCCTTTGCAGCCCCTGCCTCGGCCTCCTGTGCCGCGAGGTACCCGAACGCGACCTTCGAGGCATTGCGGACGTGCAGCCGGGAGATTTCTTCCGCCTTCTTCGCATCACGATCCTTGAAGGACTGGATCAGGCTGTCAATCTCGGCGAGGCTCTTGGGCAGGCGCTCCTCGTCCATCAGTGAAGTCGCACGCAGGAGGTTGATCCGCGAATGAAGCCCCCGGAGGATCTCCCAGACGTGGGTGTTGCCGCAATTTCCCAGAATGGTGTCGTAGAGCCGTGCCTTGGCCTGCAGGACGCCATTCTGGTCCTGCCCCTCGGCAGCGCGGCGCAGATCGGCCGCGGCAGCTTCGCAATCGGCAATCTGCTCGTCCGATGCCCGCCCCACGAACCCGTTGGCAGCGAAGCCCTCCAGAAGGCTCCGCAGTTCGTAGAGTTGCCGGGCGTCCTCCAGCGAAATCGTCGCCACCACCGGCCCTCGATGGGGCACGATGTTGACCAGCTTCTCTGCCTCGAGCTTGCGCAGCGCTTCGCGGACCGAGGCCCGACTGACGCCCAGCTCTTCGCAAAGTTCTCGTTCCACGAGACGTTCACCCGGGCGATAGACGCCCGTGGTGATCGCGTTACGCAACGCGCCCTCGACGCGCTGACGCAGGGTGTCCGGATGAATTACGCCTAACTTAGCCATGCTCTACCAATTTTGTCTGGCAATATGATTATATTATACCACCACGATGAACAAGCCGACAAAGCGCAACTCGAGTTCCGTCAGACGCGGCGAAGCTCTTCAGCGACGATGGGCGCTGCCAGCTCCGCGCCATGCATCCCTATCAGGTTGACGATTTCCAGGACCTCCATGAGCTCCTCTTTCGTCGCCCCGTAGCCAAGCGCGTTTTTCATGTGCATCCGCAGCCCTGGCACGTACAGGTGTGTCGCGGCGGCATCGAACGCGCAATAGACGAACTCCTTCATCTTGGGCTCCAGCACCCCCTCGCGCCAGGGATAGGCGGAGAAATCGAGGTAGCCTTCGAACAGCTCGGGATCGAGTTCGAGGATTCCGTCCCAGAAACTGTGCCAGTAGCCCCGGTCACGGGTGAAATCGGCCTTCAGCCGTTCCTGATGTTCGCTAAGCGGTTCGGGGCCGGTGCGGGCGCCGGTCTCTTCCAGCACCTCCAGCAGTAGGGGCACCCCGATGTTGCACGCGTGGATGCCAAGCGTGGCTGTCAGCGCTAGCACCTCGGAGAGTTCCTCGGGGGTGGCCCCGGCGTCGATGGCGGCGCGGGCGTGGCGCCGCACGCCCGGCGTGTAGAGATGGGTGGCGGCGGCCGAGGCCGCCAGGCCGATCAGCGCACGGTTCTTCGCGCCGAGATGGTTCTTGCGCACCGGCACCATCGCCATGCGGTGCCAGACCCCGAGGAAGCCGGGCGACAACTCTGCCATCGCCTCCTGCTCCTTATCCCAGAAGCCGAGGTCGTCCTCGATCTTGCGGCGCAGCGCTGCAACGTCGATCATTTCGTGGCCTCGGCGAACTGCTCGGCGGTCACCTTGTCGGCCCAGGAGGATTTCCCGAGCGAGATCGCGGTGTGGATCATGTATGTGTCGGCAGTGGCCCCGTGCCAATGGTTCTCGTCCGCAGGGATCCAGACCGTGTCACCGGCGCGGATTTTCTGCGCAGCGTCGCCCTCGCGGCAGATCCAGCCCTCGCCTGCAAGCACCTGCAGGATCTGGCCATGTTCATGCGTGTGCCAGTCGGTGCGGCAGTTGGGCGGAAAGAACACGTTGTTGATGGTGTTGCCGTCGGTCGTGGGCATGACCGGATCGGCCCAGACATCACCGGTGAAGGTGGCGTTGCGCTGCTGGGATGCCGCGCCCTCTTGGCGTCCGGGAAAGATCTGCATGATCGGGCTCCTCAAGATTGGTGCAGGCGCACGCCGCCGGAGACATCTCCGATGGCATCCACCACACGGTTGGAAATTACATCGCCATAGCCAAGCGCGGTCGCCAGACCAAAGCTGGCCATCGGACCCGCGGTGTTGAGCGAGGTCACGCCCAGCTCGTGCAACAGGTCGGCATAGAGCACGACATCCTTGGTCATGAGTTTCGAGGTCAGGCCGCCTTCAAGATAGTCGCCATCCACGATCTTGGGGAAGCGGTTCAGCGTGGCGAAGTTCACCCCGCTCGAGGCGTTCAAAACGTCGAGCAGCTGGTGCAGGTTCAGATCCGCCTTGCGGCCCGCCACCATGACCTCGGCCGTGGCTGCAAGGCTCACGGCGTTCAGGAAGTTGTTCAGCAGCTTGGTGGTGTGACCGGCGCCGCTCTGCCCCATGTGGACGACCTTGCTGGCGATCGCCGCGAACACGGGCGCAAGCCGCGACAGCGCGTCTTCGGTGCCGCCCACCATAAGGGTCAGCGCGCCCTTCTCGGCGGCAGCGGCCCCGCCCGAAATCCCGGCATCGACGTAATCGACACCCTTTTCGGCCATCAGCCCCGCAAGGCGCCGGGTGGAACTGGCCGAGGCGGTGCTGAGGTCGACGACAATCTGGCCCTTGCGGACATGGGCAAGAACCCCATCGTTGCCCTCGACCACCTTCTCGACCACGTTGCTGTCGGGCAGAGACATCAGAACGATCTCGCAGCCCTTCGTGACCTCCGCCACCGAAGGCGAAACATTCGCGCCGCAGGCCCGCACCGCCTCCTCATTAGGATCGAAGCCCAAGACCGGGGTGCCCGCGTCGACGAGGCAGCGCGCCATGCGCCCGCCCATGTTGCCAAGGCCGATGAAGCCGATTGTTGATTCACTCATGTGTGTCATCCCGGGTTTGTCGTGGAACGCGGGCCGCTGCCGGCCCGCAAAGCATGGGAGACCACGCTCAGGCGCTTTCGGCCTGCGCGGCATCCCATTCCGCCATAGCGGCAGTGGCGGTGCGGAAGGCAGCCAGCGTCGCCGGCGCGCCGCAGTAGACCAGCGCCTGCAACAGCACGCTCTGGATTTCGCTGCGCGACACGCCATTGTTGAGCGCGCCCTTCACATGCACCGAAAGCTCGTGATGCTGGTTCATGGCCGTGAGCATGGCGATGTTGAGCATACTGCGGGTCTTGAACGAAAGGCGGTCGTCGCCCCAGACTTCGCCCCAGCAGAACTCGGTGACCATGCGCTGGACCGGCCGGTTAAAGTCATCGGCGCCCGCCCAGGATCTCTCGACGTGACCGGCTCCCAGCACTGCCTTGCGGTTGTCGAACCCCTTGTGGAACATTTCGCTCTCGTCAGTCATTTCATCAACCTCGTATTTTCTTCTGTTCGGGAGTTTGCTGCGCGGTCGCAGGCCGGTAGCCGATCATCGCCTTGACCTCGAGATACTCGTGCAGACCGGCCTCGCCCCATTCGCGCCCGTTTCCGGACTGGCGGAATCCGCCGAAGGGGGCGTGGAAATCTGCCGGCGGATAGTTGATGTGGACCTGTCCGCCTACCAGCCGCCGGGCCACCGCCTGCGCGCGCTCCTGGCTTGCCGACTGGACGTAGGCGGCAAGCCCGTAGTCAGAGCTGTTGGCCAGGGCGACCGCCTCGTCCTCGTCCTCGTAACTCAGGATCGAGAGCACCGGACCGAAAATCTCCTCGCGGGCGATGGTCATCTCCGGGGTCACGCCGGTGAAGATCGTCGGACGAACGTAAAACCCGCGCTCCAGCCCCTCGGGACGGTTCGGACCGCCGCAACAGAGCGTCGCGCCCTCGTCAATGCCGGACTGGATCAGGCGCCGCACGCGATCGAACTGCGCGCGGTTGACCAGCGGGCCAAGGTCGGTCTTGGGATCGGTGGTCGGCCCCAGACGGATCTGCTGAGCCCGCGCCACCGCCAGCCCGACCACCTCGTCGAGGCGGCTGCGGGGCACAATCATCCGCGTCGGGATCGAGCAGGACTGACCCGAATTGGTGAAGCAGGCGGCCACGCCCTTGGGCACGGCAGTGGCGAAGTCCGCGTCCTCCAGCAGGATGTTGGCCAACTTGCCACCGAGTTCTTGCGCGACGCGCTTGACCGTGGGCGCCGCCGCCTCGGCCACGCGGATGCCCGCCCCGGTCGAGCCGGTGAAGGACACCATGTCCACCAGCGGATGCGACGCGATCGCCGCGCCCACATTGGGCCCGTCGCCGTTCACAAGGTTGAACACCCCGGCGGGCACACCCGCGTCATGCAGCACCTGCGCGAAGAGCAGCGCGCTGGTGGCCGAGAACTCGCTGGGCTTGAGTACCATCGTGCAGCCCGCCGCCAACGCCGGGGCCACCTTGACCACGACCTGGTTAATTGGCCAGTTCCACGGGGTGATCAGGCCGCAGACGCCCACCGCCTCGTGGCGCAGCCGGGTCGTGCCGCGATCCTTCTCGAAGGCGAAGGTCTCCATCACCTCTAGCAGCGCGTTGATGTGCAGCGGTCCCCGCGGAACCTGTCCCTGCCGCGAGAAGGTGATGGGCGAGCCCATCTCTTGGCGCATGGCCTCGGCGAAGCTTTCGCTGCGCTCCTCGTAAAGCTTCAGCGCACGCCGCAGCAGCGCGACACGCTCCGCCGGGTCGCTGTCGCGAAAGGCGGGCAGGGCACGGTGGGCGGCGCGCACGGCACGGTCCACGTCCTCGGCGCTGCCAATGGCAAGCTGGCCGAACTCTTCCTCGGTGGCCGGGTCGATCAGGGCGAAGGTCGCGGTCTTCGCCGGCTCGACCCAAGCGCCGTCTATGTAGAATTTCGTCAGGTCTGGAAAAGTCATGTCAGGCATCCGGATCCATCAGCTTGTACATCTCGGTGTGATCGGTGCCCACAGTCACCTCGGGGCGTTGCGCGATACCGTGCCACAGCGCGATGCCGTGCTGTCCAAGCTTGAGATCATAGGACAGATCCCGCGCCAGATCGGCTGCGATCCCCAGATCCTTGTCCATGAGCTTGAGGGCGAAACCTGAGCCGAAGCTGCCGCTCAGCATGAACTGGGCAACCTTGTTTTCGGACGTGTTGGACCGACCGGACGACGCGTTGAGCACACCGGTCATCACCTCCGGATCAATGCCGAAGCGCCTCGCCACATGCAGCGCCTCAACCGTCGCCATCAGCCCGCTGGCGGAAACGTAGTTGTTCAACGCCTTCGCCGCGTGTCCCGAGCCGGCCTCGCCGATGTGCAGGATCGAGCCGCCCATGGCGTCAAGAACCCCCTGCCAGCGCGCCTTCAGCTCTTCGGGGCCACCGACGAGGATCGCCAGGGTCCCCTCTTCGGCTTTCTTCACGCCACCGGAGACAGGTGCATCGAGATAGCCGAGACCCTTCTGTCCAAGCGTTGCGCCGAGCGCGCGCGAGCGGGTCGGCACCGAGGAGCTCATGTCGATGACCGTTGCCCCGGGCTTCATCTGGTCGGCAAGACCCTGCGTCAGGAGCACGGCCTCGACGATGTCGGAGTTCGGCAGCATCGTAATGAGGACATCCGCCTCGCCAGTGCTAGACGCATCGAGCGGAAGCGCGCCCATCTCCTTGCAGAGCGCGTCGGTGCGCTCCTTGTCCATGTCGCTCAGCAAAAGCTTGTATCCGGCGCGATTCAGGCAACGGGCCATGGGTGCACCCATCATCCCGAGACCTATGAATGCGATCGTCTGACTGGGCATTCTTGAGTTTCCTTGCGTTGTCGGCTCTTCAGGGGGACCGGTTCGGATCGCTCAGCGCAGCGCCGAGAAGTCGGTCGGGGCGAGGAAGCTGTTCTCTACACGGGTGACGATCGGGCGCTCTGCCTCGGTCTCGCCCCGGCGGCGGATCCAGTCCTCATCCGCCTGAAACGCGTTCCAGACCTGCTCCCGCTGGGCCATGCTGTCCCACTTCAGCAGGTAGGTCAGGCTGTGGTTGTCCGCGCCGACCAACGTCGTCCAGAAGCCGATCTGCTCGATCCCGTAGTGATCGAAGAAGCCGAGGGTGATGTTGCGGAACCGGTCGAGCAGCGCAGGCAGACGGGTGGGTTCACAGTAGTAGACGCGCATTTCAACGATCATGGAAGAAGTCCTTTCTTTGCGGATCGCGGGGATCCAAGTGATGTCAGGAAGTGGCCGGGCGCTGGGGCAGATCGAGCCTTGCGATCCACCCTTCGGTGTCGTCGAACGCCGGCGGATAGAGTGACAGAACCGCCGGGTCGTGTCCGGGGATGATATGGTTCGGAGACTCGGACAGGGCCCGCACCCGAGCATAGCCCTCGATCATGTCGCCGACGTTGTAGACCACCGGGTAGGGCAGCTTCTTGTCCAGGTTCTCAAAGTAGTGCGCCGCGTCCGAGGCCAGCACGACCCAGCCGCGCGCGGTCTTGACGCGCAGGATCTGCAGCCCGTCGGAATGCCCTCCGACGCGGTGAAGCGTGATCCCGGGCGCCAGTTCGTCCTCGGGGGTGCGAAAGCGGATGCGGCCGGCAAAGAGCCGGTCGATCATCTGCTTCACGTCCTCGACCGCGTAGGGGTGGTTGAGCTCCGGGTGGCACATGCAGCGCCCGGTGCAGAACGCCATTTCCTGCTCCTGGACGTGAAAGGCCGCATCAGGGAAGAGATGATGGTTGCCGGCGTGATCGTAGTGCAGGTGAGTCAACGCCACGTCGGTCACGGCAGCGGCATTAATGCCGAGGCGCGCGAGGCCTTCTTCGACGGGGCGGGTGATGCGCCGCTTGCGCTTGTCGGCCATCGCCTGATCGAAGCCCGTGTCGACGATGATGGTACGTTCGGCATTCCGCACCACCCAGACGAAGTAGTCCATCGCCATGGGGCCGTCATGGATATCGCCGCCGACGAAGTTCTCCCGCGCCTGCCGTTCGTGTTCTGCGTATTTGATCGCGTAGATCTCGTAGGCGTCGGATGTCACACGCCGTCCCTCCCTCGTCGTACAAGCACGCTCAATCCCTCCTGACAGAGCGCATGCTGACAACGTGCACATTGTCTGACAATTCGTCAATATGCCAAAAAATTAATTTCTCGCATGCAGGCAGGAGAACATCCTAAAACATTGAATTTACGAATAAACTTATGAAATGATCGCAGGCTGACTTCCGCCGAGCCGGGCTAACCTAAAACTGATTTACAAGAAACATATTGACTTATTGTCCGACAATGAGTCAGGTTTTGCTAGAGGAGACATTCGCTCTGGCCGGATCGGGCTCGCGCAAACCAGGGACATCCACATGACACGTGGATTTTCGGAACTGCGGGCAACGCGAGAACCGGGGCGTTGCGACGACGGCGCATCCGTCAAAATCTTCGGGAGGAACCATGTTCAAGATCACATCACTGGCACTTGGTGCCACGCTCCTTGCCGGCATGGCCGGTACATCCGCACAGGCGGAAACCATGCGCTGGGGCGATCACTTCCCCCAATGCTGCAATATGTTCACCAAGTCGTCCGAGTGGATGGTTGACGAACTGTCGGAACGCACTGACGGCGAGCTCGAGTTCAACATCCAGTTCGGCGGTGTGCTGGCGTCCGTCCGCGAGATCCCCACCGCGATCGAGACCGGGTTGATCGACATCGGCAATGTGGTGGTGCCCTACTTCCCTGAGCAGATGCCCGTGAACAACGCCCTGCCCTTCTTCACCCCGAATACACTGACCCAGCGCGAGGTCGGCGAGCTGTGGCTTCAGTGGCACGAGGAAGTGCCCGCCTTCTCCGAGGAACTGGAGCGCTACAACCAGAAACTCCTGACGGTCCGGGCGCTGCCGAACTACGGCTTCATCTGCACCCAGCCGATCCGCAGCCTGGCGGATTTCGAGGGCAAGCGCATCCGAACCTACGGCATCGCCCTGCCCGCGCTGGTCGAGGCTCTCGGTGGCGTGCCGGTCAGCTTCGTCGATGTCGAGATGTACGAGGCGATGAGCAACAACATTCTGGACTGCTCGGCCTCTGACATCGGCTTCGTCGAGGCCTTCCAGCTGCACGAGGTCGCCAGCTACTTCGTCGACGTACCGCTGGGCGCGAACTGGGGACAGATCATTTCCATGAACCTCGACAAGTACAACGCCCTGCCGGACGACCAGAAGGCAGTGCTGGAAGAGCTGAAGTATGACCAGCTCGAAACCCAGCTCAAGCTCTTCGAGGCCGAGGAAGCCCGCATCAAGCAGCGCTGGCAGGATGAGGGCCTTATCGAGATCATCGACTTCCCCGATGAGGAGTTCCTTGAGGCGACCCTGTCGAACCCCGGCGTGCAGGCCGCCCGCGACAGCTGGAAACAGCGCGTGATGGCTTCGGGCATGCCCGAGGAAGACGCACAGCGCGTCATCGATGACATCACCAAGTAATTGCAACCGGAACCGGACGGGAGCGGGGCCGCACGCCCTGCTCCCCTTCGCTCGGAAGAAGGGTCACGACGGATGACAAGCACCTTCAATACCGTCTACGCGCTATACGGCAAGGTTGCCCTTGTCGCGGCACTGATCGCCGGAGCTGCCACCTTTGCAATCATGTGGCTGATCGCGCTGAGCGCGCTGCTGAGAACCTTGTTTAACGCCCCGATCCCTGCCTCGGTGGAGATCAGTCAGGCCCTGCTGGTCCTGTGCATCACCTTCCCGCTTGGGTTTACCCTGATGAAACGCGAGCACGTGCGCACCGTCGCGCTGGCGCAATTGATGTCCGAGCGCGCGCAGATCGCCGCATATGTCACTTGGATGCTTCTGGGCACGCTGGTCTTCGCAGCCGCCACCTACGGTACATTCCAGTACGGGCTCCGCTCCTACAAGATGAACGAGATGGTCTGGGGTGCCGCTCTGCAGTTCCCGCTGTGGCCGTCGAAGCTGGCCGTCAGCATTGGCTGCGGCATGCTGGCGATCCAGTTCGCGCTTGAGACGGTTGGCGCCCTGCTGGTTCCCGGCTTCGTTCCCATCGAAACAGACTCGGCGAACGCCGACCCCGAGGCCGCCAATGTCTGACCTGTTTATCGGCTTCGCCGGCACCGGCCTGCTTTTCGCGATCATCATTTGCGGTGCGCCTATCATGCTCGCCCTGATCGCCGTCGGCTTTGCCGGCATCATGATCATGAACGGCTTGGTGCCGTCGGTGTCGTTGCTGGGCACGATGATCTACCCGGTCGTCAGCGCCTTCCACTTCAGCGCCATCCCGATGTTCCTGCTGATGGGCTTCTTCGCCATCCGCGCCGGCATCGGAGATGATCTCTTCGAAGCATGCTCAAAGTGGTTCGGCCGCCTGCCTGGCGGGCTTGCGCTGGCCAGCACCGGCGCCACTGCCGCCTTCGGCGCCGCCTCCGGCTCCAGCGTGGGGACCGCGACCCTGTTCACCCGGCTCGCCCTGCCCGAAATGATCCGGCGCGGCTACGACCGGGGCTTCGCGGCTGCCTCCATCGCCATCGCCGGCACGTTGGCCGTACTGATCCCGCCAAGCGCGCTGGTCGTGGTTTACGGGATCCTCACCAATGCTGCGATCGGCAAGCTCCTGATTGCCGGGATCGTGCCTGGGATGATCTTTGCGGCGCTGCTGGCCACGACGGTGCTGACCGTCGCTCTCATGTCGCCGCACAAGGCGCCGGCCAGCGACCAGCGGTTCACGCTGAAGGAACGCCTGTGGTCGCTGCGCATGATCGGTCCGCTGGCGCTGGTGATCTTCATCATGCTGGGCGGACTTTACGCCGGCGTGTTCACGCCCACGGAATCCGGAGCGGTCGGGGCCTTCGCCACCTTCATCATGGCCATACTGCGCTGCGGCCCGCGCGGCATCCAGCTGGGCAAGGCCCTGACCGAAACGGTGGTGCTGACGGCAATGATCTTCGCGATCATCCTCGGCGGACTGATCTTCGCGCGGTTCCTTGCCCTGAGCGGCGTGTCGGTCTTCATCCAGGACGTGCTGGTGAACGGCGGGCTGGATGTCTGGGCTGTCGTGACCATCGTGACGCTGGTCTACCTGCTGATAGGGATGCTCATGGACGCCCCGTCTCTGCTGGCGATCTCGCTGCCGATCACCCACCCGGTGATGATGAGCCTCGGCTACGACCCCATCTGGTTCGGCGTTTACGTCATCGTCCTGGCCGAGATCGGCGCAGTCACACCCCCCATCGGCCTGAATTGCTTCGTCGTTAAAGGCGCCGCCGGAGACCTCGTGACACTCGAGCAAATATTCAGGGGGCTCATGCCCTTCCTTGCGACCGCCTTCGTTATGCTCGGACTGCTTCTTGCCTTCCCAGAGATTGTGCTCTGGCTACCCACCAAAATGTAAGGCCATGCACGGGGCACAGCAGTCCAGTCAGCCAGAGGCCTCGCCGTCAAGCGGGGCTTCGCCACAGAAGAGGCGGCCCCCCTGACGGCTCGTTGGAAAACCAAAGTTTCTACGCGTCAATGCTGACTTGCTGTTCTTCCAAGATGCCAATAATCCTCTCATCTCCGGAATGGCTTTTCCGCAACGTCTGATCCCAGACGTCGACGACCGCATGCTGGTAGAGCAGCACCAGGAGACATTTTCGCTCAAGGTGGCTCTCGAAGATCAGCTGCCGCCAGGCGGCCTGGGCACGCAGTTTCGCGACCAGAAACCCTCGCGCGCTCGCCCTCGATCGGGCGGGGAACATGCGAGTCGCGCGCGTCCGCTCGGGCGGGACGTACGGCCCCCCAAAATCTTCGTCATACATAAGCTGTTGCTCCCGGCACCACAGGCATACCTGCCGGTGCAACGGGGTCCTCTTTCATGGAGACACGGAGCCCCGGCCCGCAGAAGTCTCTGCACGCTTGACCGGGGCCGAAAGTTGGGTCATGAATGAGGTGTATCGGGCAACAACTTGATACACCTAAAGGGCCTTAGGAGCGTCAACTCCTCGGGTCCTTTGCTTTTCTAGGTCATGGTCACCCCTTCCTCTTCGTGGATTGGGAACAATTCTTCCGGTGACATGCCCACGGCGTGTGCAATTGCTTCTTCGATGCGCTGAGACCGACACATCCGCTTACCGACCAAGGTCAGCGCAGAGTCACTCACACCAAGTTCACGCGAGATCTGCGCCAGTGACGTTCCGCGGATTCGAAGTTCCGCCTTGAGACGCTCGTGGGCGTCCAAATCCGCTTTTGTCGGGGTGCGCATCGGGGCGTTCTCCTGGTTCCGAGAGAGCAAAAACAGCCGGGCTCATCATCCAGCTAAGGAACTCCATCCGAAGCAGTCAATCTTTCAAGATATTGTCGTAAAACAAAAACCACCCAGACCGTTTGGTCCGCACGGACCAAACGGTCCGATGCCCTTGTTTTCCTGACCGCTGACCAGCATTCCGAGCTAAGGTTCCTGATAAGGGTAAACAGCTCAGACACCGGATCAGCGGATTTGGTCACGCCACAGGAAGATCACGAATCGATCGCTCGGCGGCTTGGTGCGGCCAACCTCTTGGCCATTCGTGCGTCCACGGGACTGAGCCAAGCACAGTTCGCCGCGGCGATCGGGCTCTCGGACCGCACCCTACGCCGCTATGAGCGCGGGGAACGCGAGCTGCCTCTGGCTGCGCGGCTGGCTATCATTCAGGTGTTCAAGATCGACCCCCTTGCCGGCGACCAACTGGCCGCTGCGGTTGGACTACGCGACGCTGACCTGTCTCTAGGCGCAACGGCGGAGCCTGGGGTAGAGGAAAGTTTGTGGGTGAAGCTCAGGCGAGAAGGGCTGGAGTTCAGGGAGCGGAACTACTCTCCCCTTGGCCAGCTTCTCCTGAAGGTCCGAACCTGCGCATTTGCCAGCGCGACTTTGTACTTCGCCGCGATGCAGATCGTGCTGGGGCTGGAACTCTCCCTCGGCTTCGCAACCAATGGCATGATCTGGGCATTTATCGGAGCCTTCTGCGTGATCGCGCTCTTCTTCTTTTCGGTCATCGGCGAGCTTCCCCTACTCAAGGTCGCCAGATATCTTCTGACGGGCCACAAGGGTCGCCGGGCTCCATAAGGGGCGCTAGAGGACAGTGGGCGCGGAGCGGTCGTTCGCCTCGGCTACGTTCCAATCGCCCAGCAGAGGTGAAAGCCGACATTCATACCGGGCCAAGATCACGGGTTGTTCTGCGTAGCCGCATGACCGCTTCGAGCCCAACTTGACCGATGCTGCACAGGGCGCGAATGTCGGTTTTGAAGAATTAAGCTTGTGAGACTGAAGCGAGGAAATTGCGCGCCAGCGCGGCGTCAGTATGGCATCCATTTGACGGCGGCCATTGCTCCGCCGATGCATCGTCGCTCTCGTCAATCCTGATTTCCTGATCCGGTTACCTCCTAAGGTTGAGACCAAACATGTCACCCTTTCTAACTTTGCTAACTTCTCTTTTCCTATCCCTCGGCGTCGCGAGTTCGGCTTGTGGCCAAGCGGGTCAGGACACGTCCAGCAGGGCCGCTGTCCCGAAAGTAGAAAAGGAGGGCGTCTGGCAACCGACTGAGGGCGGCACGCAGGTGCCGCTGTGGCCTTCGGAGGTTCCGTTGGCGAAACCGGATAGCGGCGATCATCCAGAATACACCGGTAATGGGTCGCCGCTCGTCGCTGGGCGCAAATGGCATTGGGCGACCTACGTCACCCGGCCGACCATGACGATCAACAAACCAAAGGGGCGCAACACCGGTGCGTCCATGCTGGTGATCCCGGGCGGCGGCTTCTATGCGGTGGCGACCGATCTCGAAGGCACGGAAATCTGCGACTGGGTCGTCCGTCAGGGCATGACCTGCGCCATGCTGGAATACCGGACGCCGCAAGTATGGCCACGCGAAGACGGTCAGCACAAACGACCGGAGGTGCTGCTGGGGCTGGAACACGCACAGCGCGCGATCAGCCTGCTGCGGGAACGCGCCCCGACCTACGGCATCGATCCGCACAAGATCGGCGCGATCGGATTTTCTGCCGGCGCCTATCTCGTCATCGATATGAGCAATACCGTCGAGGGGACCTACCGGCTGACCGACGCAGCCGACCGTCCCCCCCCCGGCCCGACTTTGCCATCGTGGCGTATAACGCGCGAGTTCTGGACAACAGCAAGGGCAAGAGCAATCTGGGCCTACAGCCTTGGGTAAAGATAAGCACGGAGGCGCCGCCCACGCTCATCATTCACGCGAAGAACGTCCAGGTCGACGATGTCCGGCAGCTCATGGCCTACGCGCTAACGCTGAACGAGGCCGGGGTGCCCGTCGATATGCGCCTTTACGCCACGGGCGGGCATGCCTTCGGAATGCGACCTACAGCAGATCCGATCACGCGCGAATGGCCGGGTGAGGTCAGGCAGTGGATGGAGAACATCGGCGTGCTGGGACGATCGCGTTCAGACAACTGATATCGTGTCCGCTTTGAGCAGAGAACTGAAGAGTACCGAATAACCGGCATTGGTGGCAGGAGTCACAAAGTCCTGCCTCTCGGGGGCAACGCTCCCCTCTTTTCTTCCACCAACTAGGCGCAAATCCCTCTCGTGAAAGGATCAACCATGTCCGTCGAAATCAAGACCGTTCCAGACCTTCAGGTCATCAAGCGTCAGAGGCGATTGAGGATCGCAGACGTTGCGAGTGCAGCCGCTGATCTTGGGCCCGAAATCGACAAGGCCATCGCAACCAAGGAACTCAAGTCAGCTGGACCGTGGATCTTTGTGTTTCATGGCCTCCCGCACGACCCGCATTCATTGTTCGACTGGGAAATCTGCAGACCCGTCGAAAGCCAGGCCGCCTCTGCTATGCCTGACATTGACCCGCTGCCTTCGCGGCGTGTGGCCGCCACCATGTTCGAGGGGCCTCTGTCGAAGATTTTCATCGAGGGTTATGCACCACTTCTCGCGACGATCGCCGAGAAGGGTCTCGCCTTGTCCGGCGAGAGCAGGGAAGTCTACCATCACTGGGAGGGCGAGCCGGAACAGCCTGCCAAGATTGAGTTGCAGTTTGCCTTGGCCGAAGCACCAAGCTCCGAAGAACGCAACCCTGGCTGATCGGCAGCCTCGAGAATGAAGATATAGAGCCGCGACTCTCTCGGAAAAAACGCTGAGTGGCGGCTCAATGATCCAGTCAAGCGCACCGAGCTTGCCGTAAACTCAGAGCAGAGCTGACCTTCAGGTTCGACCAATGAACGGCAGCTTTGTTCCGCGGTGCGGACCTTAGACTATCGCAAGGATTCGCGAGCGCAGCGAACGGCTGCTTCGATGGCCGCGCAGCTCGGCCAGCAGCTTTTCGATCCGGCGGGCGCAGACTCGTGAGTCGTTCTTCCGGTTTGCGTGGCCCCCTCCGCTGGTCGGAACAGCACGGACGATGCCGGCTCGAACGCGGCATACGGCACGGTCAGCGACAGTTAAGGAAAGGTATTTGCGGGGATAGCAGCGAGGCTGCTTGGCTAGGTGAGACGTCCGAGATCAAGCAGAGGCAGGAATGTCCTGACCTTACCATCGCGGGCTCTACTGGCAACGCCACTCCGTGTTCTGGACGTTCCGTCTGCGGGGGCAGGCATCTGACATGAAAGTCGGTCTTTCCAGGAACCCCACATTGCGAAATGAAAAGGCCCCGACGCTTTCGCGTCGAGGCCTTTTGAATGTCGAATGTCTTGCTAGAGCGACTCTCGGCGACGGGGATAGCCTTAAAACCTTGGTCGCTCACCCCTGCTCTGCCAAGCATTTCCGACCCAAATGCCAAGCATTTCTGACCCAACACACACCGTTATCCGACGAGCCGATTGGGGTGAGCGTGACACATGCCTGCAGCCCAATCTACATTGTCAACGAGGACGGCCCCGAGACCGGCTGATCATGGAATTGATGCTACTCTTGGCGCCGACCTCCAGCTCCATCAGAGGCTCGACGACATTGCCGATCACCTCGCAAAGCAGTTTTGGCAGTCACGCTCTTCTCTACCACCGCATGTTAGTCCATCATGGGTTTCGTGATCGGGGTCATCCTTTGGTTCATCTTGGCTCAGAAATCCGACCCTTACCGAGAAACCTGATGGCCACCGAAAGTTTCACTTAGGCTTGGCACGTCACAGTCTGCACTCACCTAGAATTTCATTATAGCGGCCAAAATCACCTTTCAGAGCAAGAAGTCTGACGATCACTACAGACACCGAACACATTAATTGCAAACTGCGCTCCTGACTAACCGACTATTTGTCGCTACGGGGTATTGAAGTTTCGCTGAGAGCACGCCAACTTACCTGTAACGCCCCTGTAAGGGGCCCCGGCAGAGTCGCGTTGTCGGACGCGCCCCACTCTACCCAAAGGGGGATTCCGGCGATGGCTTAATGTGCGCATAGCGGCTCCTATCAGGGCTAGCGCACACGGGATGGTGGAGGCGCGCTAATGCGAGCAACTTTCATTCTCGAGGCCAGGACGAGTGGTTCGGAGTACCGAATGCACGCGCAGCTAGACCTTTTCGGTCTTGCCTGGCTGTTGAGGTTCTTCGGGCTGTGAGGCCAAGAGGGGGTCGTTCCTCGGAACGGCCCCTTTCCTCTTCCAGCAGAAGCCGGCATGCTTGGAAATTAATCCGCCCCTTTGTTGTACTTGTTACCCATGCTGAAAACTGATCTGACTGTCCTGAAAGAATATCTCCGGCACGCTCCATCAGAGAACTTCTTGCTAGCAATTTGGGGGCTCTATACATTCTGGAGAGGTGACGTTAGGCTCGCAAATAGGGTAATAGATATTCCCCCAAATATAGCTGAAATGCGAAAAACTGACAGGTTCATCATTCTTCCATGGGAAGCCATCGGCCTACTTTCGATATACCTTGAGGCGTATGACAACCTCACTGACAGCAGCCTGCTACCCAAAACCCTGAACATGAGAGACTGGCGCACAATCTCCGGATTACTTAATCAGTTCAAACATATCGCAAACTATCAATCTTTGGACGGAATTGGTGAAGACACTGACGGTGTCCTTGAGATGATACCACGCATTCTGTGGCAACAGGTAATATGGCAACAAGGCCATGACCATGTACGCTCAATGATACGAAGCTCATTCATCAACTTTGGTCCGCGCGCAAAGTATGTCTTCAACAAAAGACACGGGATAAGTGCGGAGAAGTTTTTCACTATCAGTTTCGTACTATCCAAACACTTTCAAAGCTCACCTTACTTTAAGAACTTTGATTACTTTTCGTCTATTGGCGTCACAAAGCGCGACTTCAATACGTACTTTAAGATTACATCTCGGACACCAAAGGCCGCTTCCAAACAAGAGAAGAGCATACCGGGACTTTTCAAGGATCGCGTAGATTTCAGACAAAACCGCATCTACGACTTCCCGCTGTTTAACGTTGGAGATGCACTCAAACCTGTCCTCATGTGTCCGTTCCCAGAACTCTTGATCTACAGGGCCACCTATTTTGTTTATTTCGACATAATGGGGGCGACTTCTAAAGAGACTCCTCGAAGCCTTCGAAAAGATGCTTTCGAAGCGAAAGGAGAAATGGATAATCGCTTTGAAAAGTTCTGTGTAACTTTAGCCGCAGCAACATTATCTGCACCATGGAGCGCGGAGGGCGACTTTCAATACGGCCCAGCAGGCACTAAAAAACACAGCTCCGATGTCATGATTTCCCATGACGGAGTGATCAAGATTATCGGGGAATGCAAATCCAAAAAGATGAAGATAGATATTCGACTCTCCCCTCGGCCGGTAAGAGACCACCTCGAGCAAGTACGTGATATTTCTGACGGCATCGTGCAGCTATGGCTATTCGCGAGAGACTTGCGAGAAGGCAATGTCAACAAGGACGGCGCGGAGTACGAACCCGACAACAACCTCACTGGGGCACTAATTACGCTAGAAGAATGGGCCGACCACAATCATGTCTTCATCGCAGAGTGTCTGAGGGAAGCAAACGAAATCAATAATAGCCGCGCAGGCACACCAAAGCACGTTGAACCACAGGACAGAATCGAGGTTTGTATAATTTCCGGATCACAGTTTGAAGATATGCTTTGGAAGGTGCCGACTGAAGAGCTGCAGAAGTACCTAGGAGAGTTCGCTTCGTATCAGTCATCCGGCATCGGACCAGGCTTCAAGTATAGCGGAACTTTGGATCGGAAACTTCGCGACAAGCACCCGTTGGCGGACCATTTGGACCAGATCCTCCCGCTGATGCAGGTGGTGAAGGATCAGGCTGAAGCGGCGCGAAAATTAGCGAATTGAAATAATGATATGAACAGCCAATCCGGCGGCATGCGACGCATCAGTCAGGACGCAAAGTTGATCCAGAAATGAACCACACCGGCGTATCGAAGGCTGGCTTCGGTTATTTTTATGGATGTATTTATTCATTATCGTCAGCCCCCATTGAAAGCGGTAAGCAAGGACGGGCGTAGTCAACTTCTGCAAGACGATATCTGAGGGCACCGCTTCCGCTCGAAGATGTTAGCTCTGTTACGAAGCAAACAGACTTTTCAGGAACGCTGCCTGTCCCCTGCGCTTCCTCGAAGATTGCGGCAGCGACATCGCCCCCCCAATCCACAGCGACGATCAGCATTATTGCGAGGAATGCGCGAAAAATATGCGCCTGCGTCAAGCGAACATAGGTAATCTTCTTATTGTTGAGCGGGTAATTTAGCCTCGTAGCGTCAATTAATTTAATAGCTGTGGCCGCTCGGATATCTTTCTCACTGAATACATCTGATAGATCGGCTTCCCCGATCGAATTAACCACGCTCGGCGCGGTCGCGCGCGCAGCGTACCAGCCTGCCATTAGAACGTAGACCAAAACGATGGCGAAGAGCACAACATCGATGGCCAGCACTGGGTTTCGGAAACTGTCAGATACGGTTGGACTTAAAGCTCCAATCACGGGAATCACTGCCGCGAGGAAAGCTAGATACAACGCTGCCTTAGTATCCGCGCTCTGCCGTCGCCGAACCTCTGCGTCATGCAAACTGATTGCCATCTCCATCGCCAACCCGGCATCCTTCACAAGCAACTCAGCTGTAACGACCCTCTCCGGTGGCTTGGCTACCTCCCCTGATGCATGAGGGAAGAGCATATTCAGGATGGCTCCAATTACCCATCTAAGCTTACGGGGCTCACTCATTTGACCAACGCGTCAACAAGTGCCGACGCGATCGACACTCCTTCAACCTGCTCCAACCAAGCCCACTGCCCGTTCGGGTTGGCCTCGAGAAACCAAAATTTTCCGTCGCAATCTTCGACCAGGTCCACGGCTGCGAAGCGCAGACCGAGCCTCCGAACCACCGCCACACAAGCGTTCGCGACTGCGGTTGGGAGAGCGATGCGCTCGTGGACAAGGTCCGTCCGTGCACCTCGACGCCAATCGACCTGGGTCTCTTCGTGCTCTTGAGAGTGAATTGCGACCGCGATTGCAACTTGATCCACGACGGTGACGCGGAGATCGCGACGCTTGGGAACCAGCGACTGAACGATTACTGGGACGGCCTCAAATGCCGCACGATCACCCTCGCTTAGACTGGCAAGCTCCGAGGTGAAGATAACCTGCCCAGGACCGTTAGGTGCGTCAACCAAGGCGCGACGCAGTGGCTTGATCACGCATTGATGCCGTTCCAAAAGGCCGCGCGCAGCGTCGAAGTCGTTTCCGATGACGGTTGGCGGAACTGGGAGGCCGCACGCGCGGGCTACAGAAAGCTGGCGAGGCTTGTCCTCCGCACGCAGTATGGCGAAGGGAGAGTTTAACCAGCGTCCCTCCAACGCGTTCCAAAGGCTACGCGTCGTGGCGCTCCATTCGTGCACCGCGTACGCACGCGCGTCGCCGCCTTCGATCGTTTTTGGCTCAGGCAGTTCCGGGCGTCTGTAGTAAGCTGCTGCAAACCCGGTGAGTGGGTGAGCGACACCGCGGATCGAGATCGTTCCATTCAGCGTCGCGTCCTCCGCGAAGGTGATGATCGTTTCGGGCAAGTCCTCGGTGTTTACCCGAAGGAAAGGCACGCCACGATTGCGCATCTCGCGCACGAGGTAGTCGGTCGTAATGTCCTTCTTGTTCGTCGCGAGCAGAACGCCGCCAGAATGCTCAAACAAGCATTTCAGCCGTGTCATCGGCTTCCCGTCCCGCATCAGTTTTTGTTTGAAGTGACGCAACCAATGCGCCCAAAGCTTGGTCTTCCCGCTCCAGCTCGGCCTCAGTCTTGGTTTGCAGCATGTTGGTCGTGGAGAACGACTCATCATCCTGCTCGGTATGCGTTAGCGTCTTAGTCACCAGTGAAAGCTGAGAGTTGGGCATATCTATCGCGTGGCGTTCACCCGCGTTCGTCGGGACCATCCACATCTCATGCTCATTGCAATAGCGGCCAGGCATGGATGGCTCGTTGCGACGCGGGGTGCCGTATCGAAGCAATATCGGCACGGTCTTCTCGTTATCGCGGCCTTTCTTAGAATTCATTTTCACTCTCGTCTCACAATGAACCACAGATCAACGCAACAGCATATGCCAACCCCTATCCAACCGAACTGTCAGCATGAATGTCGCGAAAGTCGATACTTTCCCGAGGGTGGCTTTTCGGATCAACGAGATTCTGCACGCTTTGAGAACCTTGGCAACTCGGAAGCTGCGCCGCAGTACTTAGCTAGGCTATGAGCGACGACCTTGCAGGGGTCCGAAAGTGGCGATTGCGCACTGCTGTCGTCAAATCTCTACGAACATCCTCCACCTGCTACTCCCAACCAGCATCCATGAAGTCCTTCAAATTAAAGTCGGGGTCGCGGGCGCCTATACGCTCAACCTGATCTTGAACTGACCGCAACCGTTCGAGCAGGTCTTGTTCTGCCCGCATCCGAACGAGTTCGGAAATCAACTGCGCTCGTAGCTCACGATACTTCACACCCTCCACGTCCACCTCGCTCATGGCCAAGAGCAAGCTCCTCAGGCGTTCGATGTCATCATCCATAGCTCGCGCTCCTAATGAGTGCCCCATGCGCGGCGACCTGCGATCGTTCGTAGGCGCGAACATGTCGCCCGCCGCAGCTAACTGTCGGGACCCCTTCCCTATCCAGCCTTCGCGCCAAATGGATCGGGGCTACCTTCGACGCCTTGGCGAGCTGCCCTAGTGTAAGAAACCGCGCCTCGAAGTCCCGAATGCTGGTCCTGGTGATCAGGGTGTGTCGGTGATTGGTGTCGGCGTTCACACACTTCGCGTGGCCAAGATATCCAGCATCCCGAAGCGCCCGAATGGCCCCAACCCCGATCTTCAAGTAGGCTGCGGCCTCAAGCGGCGTCAGATCGCGCAGCGCGAGCGGGACGTCACCCGCGCCGACTTCAACCTCTTACGGAACGAGGATCGCCTGGAGTCCTGTCACGTCTGCCACACGGGCGAGCCCCTCAATTTTTCCCTCCCGCCAGAGCGTGATCAGGCGTACCAAACCAATACGATGGTTTCGACAATGATCTCGAAGCAAGAGATAGGTCCCGACACCCGGCACTTCATGCAGTGCAGCCACCTCTGCCAAGATCAGGCCCACATCTTCAGCGTAGACATAGCGCAGCGCAGTGCCGAACCTGATCGACCGCAGAACTCCCTTGTCGATCAGCCCCTTCACCTGCGTCGGCAAAACGTTCAGCGCAGCAGCCGTGGTTTTGAGGTTTCGCAACCCACCCCAGAATTCGAGCGCCCTGTCGAGCTGCTCCGGCGTCGTTTCCGTCAGGGCTTCGGTCTCTGTATCGGAAAGACCATCGACGTGACCGATCAGCCGCTTCAACAGCGCGACCCCGAGGCCGGTTTGCCTGCGCGCTGAATCAAATGACATTCGCTGGACACCGGGCACCGGCCTGCCCAACACGCGCCTGTTGGGCTTCATCGTGTAGCTGCGCACCGCGAAGGCGTGGACGCAGGCGACCAGGCGTTGCAGCTCCGGGCGCTCGTGTGCAGCGCGGAGCCAATGGTAGAACGCGCCGAGGTCAGTCGAATAATACGGCCGGCGCGAGCGGGAGCGCGCTTTGAGCTCCTCCATGCAGCGAAGGAGGCTCTCCGAACCGGCGGAAAGAACCCGCAGCCCCTCGACGCAAAACTCGCGCTCCTGAGCCTGACCGTACGATGAGAAATGCTGCAAAGGCGCGCCGCAGATGGCCGCACCCAGCGTCATACAGGCCCCGTGGAGATGAGTGAGCTCCAAGCCGCTGAGCCAGTCAGCCTGCGGCGCCCCGTAAATCCTGCCGCGGGCGTAGGTTTCGAACTCGGTCGCCTCATATACCTGCTGCCGATCCGCGGCCTGCTTCACCAGATCGCGGTGGAGATCGACCTGGGCCACGACATCATAGGTTTCGTGCGAGGTTGCAGCACGCGGCAGGTCCAGAAGAGCCGTTTTGTGGCGCGCGCACCCGGAAAGGCACAGGACATTCCACTCGAGCAGCTGATGCGCCCCATACCGTCCCATTTCCGCAAGAGCCTCTTCTGTGCATGTCGGGCAGACCCGGCTGGACGTGCGCCGGAACACGCCCGTGCTGCTCTTGGTGCGACCGACCCGGTAGTGACCGGTCCGAACCTGCTGTGCGCTCCAAAGCTCAAGATGAGGCAACTCAAGGCCCCCGACGTCGGCGAGCAGAGCAAGCTGGTCCGGGTGGCCGGAACAAAGAAACGGCCACCGCATTCCCATGTCGGAACATAGGTCTCGCGGCCTGACGCCATTTCGGGCGGCGAGCCGGGAGCCGATGCTTGCGGGAGTTTCCCCGTTGAGCGGAGAAACGGTCAGCGCCAGCCGCACATTGTGCATGTCGTCCTCAGACATCGTCGCCCCCGTCATCGAAACACCGGCGCGGATCAATCCGGTGGAAATCCTCGGCGAGAAACGGGTTCAGTCCCGGGCCGAAGGCAGTTCGCATGTGATAGACCTCCGCGAAATGCCGCCTGGACAGACATGCCTCCAGGCCGTCGGACCGGAGAGCACGCGTCAGCGCCTCTACGATGAACTGAGCGAGCAACCCAAACTCGTAGTCCGCCGCCAGCATGAGGCGTGACGCGAACTCCGCCGCCCTGACATCGTCATCACGCTGCACCTTCGCCCTGTCGCAGTAACGCGCCACAAGGCCAAGGACCTGATCCTGCCCAGCATATGGCGACAGGCGTTCGATCTCGATCGGATACATGCGGCGTGCCAGCTGCGCGTCCTGATTGATGATCGACTTGAGGCCGGGCATTCCGGTCAGAAGCAGTCCGACGGGCCACTGACTGTTCTCCATCAGGGACTTGAGCGTATTGACGATGGCCTGCCGCTCCTTGTCGGTCTGGTGCTGGGCCAAGTCCTGCGCCTCGTCCATGTGCATGAAGAGGGTCTTCCGCAACTTGAACTGCTGCTTCACGAGACCCCAGATAACAGCCGCTGACCGATCGCGGACGAGCGGATAGCCCGCCGCGTGCAGCGCAGCCGTCGCGACGAACTTCATCGTGGCCGGCGAAGGCACTTTGAGGCTGATCATCTCATTCACGCCGTCCAGGTTGTCGTACACCAATCTTTTCCGGTAACGCCGCCTCAGCTCCTGAATTGCCGTCGTCTTGCCCGCCCCTGAGCGACCGACGAGGACGATGCCCCTGAGGTCGGACACAATGCCCTCAGCGAGGTCCGCGCGCCTCTGTTCGAGCAACTGGTCGAAATACTCATCGAGGCGGTCGTAGGCCATGGTCGGGACGTAGGCGCCCCGAATGTCCTGAATGATCTGCCGGACCTCAGGACTACTCTTGTTCGTCTTCATCACTGAATCTCCATTCGATTTCGGGATCATTCGGCAGTTGGACCTGGTCGGAAGAGTGGTCGACCGTGGGCTCCCCCTCGATGCTTGCCCCCTTTGACGCAGTAATGTCCGAGAGCGAGCTGGTCAGGCTTGCCGTCCCCGCGGCCGCCGGTTTCTCGATGACCTCGCCGGGGACGACCCCGAAACTCAGGCCATAGAAGCTTTCGTGCTCCGCCCTGCGAATGTCTTTTGCAGACACGGTCAGCGGGCCAATCTGGCGCCACGCGCGTTGGTGATCATCGATCTGCTTGATGCGCTCAAGGGCGGCATCGACGACCTCGATATGGAGGCGTGCGGCAGCCTTGTTCGACCGCCGCAATTCGCGGATGGTCGCCTCCCAAACGGCGAGCGAAGTTCCACGCGCATTCGGCAATCCAGCCGGAATTGTGTGCCATGCATCATCGAACCAGGCAGAGACGTACCCCATGTCCTCAGGGTCGATGCGAAGATCGATCTGCTGCGCCCCCCTCCGCTGGAAAAAGGCGGCGAGCTTGCGGCTCGTGTAGGCTATGCCACAGACAAGGACGCCGTGACGACCAAGCTGACGCTTCTGCGGGATACCGAGGAAATGGCGGAGAACATGAGGTGATTTTGCCGGGCTATGCCCGTAGAGCGCCATCAATCGGTTCCAGGTGTCGGCGGGTGTCGCGTATTCCAAGCCACGATGCGCACGATGGTGGTAGGCATCGACGACGAAGCGCACCATAAGTTCCACAATGCTGTCCGCGGTATGCACCACGTACTTGTCAGACGGGTAGTCGCCGCGCTCCTGCGGATTGCTAAACGTTCTGCCCGTCAGGAGTGGCATGAGCATCGTCACGAATGTCCGGAAGACGCGTTCAACGCGTCCCCGCAGCTTGGGCACACCTGCTGGCAGCACTTCATACCCGATCCCGAGGTCTGCGAGCGCCGCCTTGAACTCCGGGTTGACGAAGGAAGCTCCGTTATCCACCACCACGTTGAAAATGTGGCCGTGCTGGCTCCACTCTGTCTTGCACCCCAGCTGTTTGGATATCTCGCTCTTGTTCCGCATGGCCAACCATAGGGTCGCCAGTGCGGTCTCGTGGCTCGGCATTCTCGCCATCTTGATGGCCAAGATCACCCTCGTCGCGGCATCGATTGCGACGCAGACCCAGAAGCGCCCTGTCCGAAGTTCGTCAAACTTCGGCTCGCTGACATCGATCCCGGCTTCTTCCAGCATGGCGATGAGGTCGATCTGCCACTCGTCCATTTCGATGCGCTGCAAGGGCGCTTCGATCTCAAGACCCTGACCGTAAGGTCCCAACTTGTTCTTGGCCTTCGCTACTCCTTCCCGAGCCGCGCAGGTTTCAAACTGGTCGAGTTCGGCGATGCGTCGTCGCACCGTACTCTGGCAAGTCTCCCGCTCCGGAAGCTGGTCACTCAGAGCAAGCGACTTGTTCAAGTCACGAATAATTCGATTTGCCTCATCCGCGATGTGCGGGATGTTGAGCCGGCCCGGATGCAGGTATGTCTTGATCGCAGCCTGTATGGCACTCTCGACCTGAGACGAGACCCGCTTGGCATTACCCCCGTTAAACCGGCTCTTCTTGACGAAGCACATGGGATCACGTGTTTCCTGCCAAAGTCGCACCGAAGCCATTAGGGCCGTGCGACCGGGATGCTTCTTGGAGAGAAGTTTCCCCAGCTCCGCCCCATCCCCACCATGGCGTATCTGCTCCAATATCTTGGCCTCGACACGTTTTTCCAACTGAGGGAGGAATGCGACGCAGGGGTCATTGGAGCGGTTTACCTCGCCATTCGCCTCCGCTTCGAGAAAGCAATCGACATAGAGCTGCTTGCGGAAGATCTCGGCTTTTTCGGCTGCGTCCATCCGGCTGATGAGCGCGCTGCTCGCCAAGGCGCGGCGCGCGGCTTGCGCACCGGAAAAATAGCCGTACTCAATGGACGCCTTGCCCTCATCGATCATGCGTTTGACATCGGCATGGCTGAAGCAGAGCAAATCCGAACTGCCGTCCAATGGACGCAGTTCCAGCGTGCTATCCAAGACGCCGCAGACCACATGCACGGTGCCGCCCACGACCAGCGCATCTGATTTACTGATCCGTAGCCTGACTGCCATCAGTGCACCTCCGGCATCGAGAGCATGCTGGCCTCGGTCACAGGAACGGACAGGTTCGTCATGGCGGCCCCGTTGAAGATCGCCTTGAAGCCTGCGCGGAATGCCCTCCCCTCCAGACAGGTCGCGGCAACAACCTGCCCCAGAGACATTTCGCGGTTCATGCCACGGAGCACCTGCTGAACCGCCGCATCTGCTTCGGCATCCTCGACCTGTCGAAACATGTGCAGCAGCTCCGCGTTGCGCACTTCGGCCGCGGAGAAGCTACTATCCGTTACGAGCAGTGCATCGTCCGCGAATTGCTTCGCGGTCTGCGCCCTGATCAGCGCGAACTCACGGTCGAAACCATTTCGTTCGACCAGCCCATCCGGTTTGACGGCAATCGCGATCCTTTTGCCGTCGTCCAACGTGGCCAGGAAATCGAAGGTGTGTGGCTTCAGCTTCCCATCTTGGTTTCTATAGGTGACCTGCGGCGGCTGATCCCAGATATCGACGACCGCATGCTGGGAGAGCAGCACCAGGAGGCACTTGCGCTCAAGGTGGCTCTCGAAGATCAGCTGCCGCCAAGCGGCCTGAGCACGCAGTTTCGCGACCAGAAACCCTCGTGCACTCGCCCGCGATCGGGCGGGGAACATGCGAGTCGCGCGCGTCCGCTCGGGCGGGACGTACGGCCCCCCGAAATCTTCGTCATACATAGGCTGTTGCTCCCGGCACCGCAGGCATACCTGCCGGTGCAACGGGGTCCTCTTTCATGGAGACACGGAGCCCCGGCCCGCAGAAGTCTCTGCACGCTTGACCGGGGCCGAAAGTTGGGTCATGAATGAGGTGTATCTGGCTACAACTTGATACACCTGAAGGGCCTTGGGAGCGTCAACTCCTCGGGCCCTTTGCTTTTCTAGGTCATTGTTGTTCCCTCCTCTTCGCACGCCGGAAACAACTCCTCCGGCGGCATGCCCATGGCCCGAGCAATGGCTTTTTCGATGCGCTTAGACCGACACATACGCTTGCCGACCAAGGTCAGCGCAGAGTCACTGACGCCAAGTTCTCGCGAGATCTGCGCCAGTGACGTTCCGCGGATTCGAAGTTCCGCCTTCAGACGCTCGTGAGCGTCCAGATCTTCCTTTGTCGGGGTGCGCATCGGGGCGATCTCCTGGTTCTGAGAGAGCAAAAAAGCAGGACTCTCCATCCAGTTAAGGAACTCCATCTAAACTGGTCAATCTTGCAAGACGCTGTCTTAAAACAAAAAACCATCCGGACCATTCGGTCCGCACGGACCAAATGGTCCGCCCGCGTTGTTTTCTTGACCGCTGACCAGCGTGGCCGAGCTAAGGTTCCTGAGAGGCACGAACAGCTCAGGCACTGGATTCACCGGATTTGGCTACTCCACAGGAAGATCACGAATCGATTGCTCGGCGGGTTGGTGCGGCCAACCTGCTGGCCGTTCGTGCATCCACCGGACTGAGCCAGGCCCAGTTCGCCGCGGCCATCGGGCTCTCGGACCGCGCCCTACGCCGCTACGAGCGCGGGGAACGCGAGCTGCCCCAGGCTGCGCGGCTGGCTATCATTCAGGTATTCAAGATCGACCCTCTTGCCAGCGACCAACTGGCCGCCGCGATTGGGCTGGACGGCGCTGCGCTGTTTCCAGGCGCAACGGCAGTGACTGCGGCTGAGGAAAGTTTCTGGGTGAAGCTTAGGCGAGAGGGTCTGGAATCCAGGGAGCGGAACTACTCTCCCCTTGGCCAGCATCTTCTGAAGGCCCGCGACTACGCCTTTCTCAGCGCAACGCTGTACTTCGCCGCGAAGCATGTCGCGCTGGGGCTGGGGCTCCCCTTTGGCTTCGGGGTCAACGGCACGGACTGGGCATTCATCGGAGCCTTCTGTGTGATCGTGCTCTTCCTGTTTTCAGTCGTTGCCGAGCTGCCCGTACTCAAGGCCGCCAGACATATTCTAACGGGCAATAGGGGGAGAAGGGCCCTCTAAGGCGCGTCGGCGGTCAATAGGGCGGAAAGCGCTCCTTCTCTGCACGCGCGAACACACTCATGCGAGGACATGAAAGCGGACTTTCCGCCAGGATCCACCTTGGGAACCGGCGTAAGCTACACAAGGATGAAGAAACAGTCATTCGCAGCCCCGTAGGGCGGGAGCAGGGGTTTGCGCCGGAGGCCGATGAGGAGCAAGACGTATCACGCTCCCTGCCGGTTGAACGAGCTCATGCTATGGCGCTACGCTGCTATCGCAGCGCAGCAAGGGCCATAGGATCTGTTCCAGAGCGCCTTCGCCGAACGGTCACGTAAGGCTATGGGTGAGGTCTTGCACAAATCTGGGTTGCGCTCCCCCTAAATCCTGCCCAAAAAGGTCGTAAAACCAACCAATTGAGATATGTGATGAGCGGCTACGAAAGATGTGTTGTTACCTTTTTAGACATTCTCGGATTCCGCTCCCTTCTGGGGCGCAAGAGCGCAGAGGAGATTGCCTCTGATTTGGTAAAGTTCCGTAAATTTACGGAAGGCGATGAGCCTCACCAACCACGGAGAATGAAGGATTACCGGTTGCAGAGTGAGGTGCGCGCCGAAATCATTTCGGATGCCATCGTTCGCGTTAGAACTACCGAGACACAGTATCAGGATGGCCCGTTCGTTTGGGAGTTGCTGGACCTGCTTCACATCCAAATCGACTGTATCGCAAACGGAATACTCATTAGAGGAGCGATGCAAATAGGGGATATGCACCTCGGCATGAGCCTAGAGGGGCCTGTGTTTGGCCAAGCCCTTGTTGATGCCTATCTCATGGAAGAAAACGACGTTGTGTTTCCGATGATCGCCGTAGACCAAGAGGTTGTTAGACAACACCTAAAAGATGAACGACTTTGGCTAGAAGGGCACAGCGCACGGGACGAGCAGGATTATGCGGACAGGCTCCTTGCTCAAGATGAACGAGGCATTTGGTTTATCGACTACCTGCGCGCGTCGCTAAATGAGATGGATGCCTACTACCATGGTTGGATAGAATTTTTGCGTATGCACCGCGATCTAATCTCACGTGAACTGAATGCAGGGCACCCGGAAAGGGTGAGGGAAAAGTTCGACTGGCTTCGAGACTACCATAATCGAACCGTTAACAAGGCTCGGCGCAGTTTCGATGTGGATGAAGGCATCGAAGAATTTGGTGATCGACTAGAGAACATTTTTGCTGACCTCATCGTGCCGGAATAGCCCAAACCAGATCATAGGCTTCTCGCGTCAACCGCTCTAGCAGACCGTGACGTGCTACCCAAGGCGCGAGCGATCATACCCAAAGTGGGCCGGTTGCCCGGTATCGACGGCAAGGCCAAGATGTCGAAATCCGGTGGCAATGCCATTGCCCTGCCCGCCTCGCCCGAAGAGGTCCGAAGTGCCGTCAAGGCGATGTTCACCGATCCGAACCACCTGCGTGCCGAAGACTCGGGTTGTGTCGAGGGCAACGTTGTCTTCACGTATCTCGACGCCTTCGATCCCGTTCACGATGAGCTTGCCGAGCTTAAGGCACAATACCAGCGTGGCGGGCTTGGTGACGGCAGGATCAAGGCGCTCCTGGAAGCGATTTTCCTAGAGCTTATCGCCCCAATTCGAATGCGCAGAGCTCAACTCTCCGAAGAAATGGGATACGTTCCTGAGGTCATCAGAGGGGGCACAGAACGCACCGAGGCGACTACGCGCGACGTGGTGAACGCCTCGGGTCCGTTCCAGTTGTGGGGAAGCAGAGGCGGGCAAAACTTATGAATGTACGTTTCGTACGCACAGCAGATCTACGCCGGCTGGCAGATGCCGCGTGGGCGTGGCCACGGCGGCTTCCGGGAAGCTGCACTGCGGCGTCGGTTAGGCATGTGAAGGTCCGCAATGGGCCGGAAGCGCCATGGGCCTGGCAAGGGACCGGACGTCCGGTTTGGGCCGTCAAATCTTTCGGATGAACTCTTCCCATCCCCCGACCAAGGCTTCGTCAACCGCTGCAGTAATTTCTTCTCTCCCGTTTTTACGCAATGAGTTCCTCGAAAATCCGTCATACCCAATGCGCTCGTTGGCACGATCCGCAAGCAGTTCGCACCAAGCTCTCATGGACGAGATACACTTCTCTAATTCAGTTCGAGTCAAAGAATGTCCTGTTTGTTGGCCGTGCAGTATCTTCTTCCTGTATTGATAGGCAGTATCCGTGTCCCGTTTAAGCGCTTTGTACTCGTCCTGCATCAAATCTTTCACCGAGCGATTTGAAAGGCGGTAGATCGCTCCTATGAATTTGTCGTGATTGGCCGTAGTCTTTCGCAGGATAGCTGCTCGCACGGCCGTCTTGTGTTCTCTCTCTCCATCTTCGAAAGCCGAGTGCTGAAAGATCAAGTTCGAGGTCAGTCTTCTGAGCTGTTTCTCCAGCTTCACCCATGAAAGCGTGAACGCATCCACCGCTCGTGTTTCCGCATCCGACTTGAGCAACAGATCTACCGTAGAAAATTCAGCTGAGGTTGCGTTCTTCATGTTCGAGACCAATTTTCGATGAGTTTCACGCTCCCAGTTTACAACTGCTTCCCAAGGTGTCGACATCCGAGTGTCTGTTTTAAGGGAGCCGCGCTGCGGCAACCAACGACAAATACAAAGTCGGCTTTGGGTCGATATGTTACCGCTCGCTATTTACGCGCACACATCTTCGCGCCAGTATATCCTGCTTAGGTCGTGCGGCATCGCCAAGAGCGCCACGTCAGCATTTCTAAGTCTCATAGACAATGCGCCCTGAGGGCGCTGAGCTGCGTCGGCAAGCTCGCCTAAAGATATGAAGATTTCGCGGAACTGCATCAGACTACCAGCGGTAACTACGGTCGCACCTCGACGGTAGAGTTCCGCCGCATCTACTCCGTGCAGCAACCCGTTCTCTACCAGATACCTCACGGTCTTTGCGGTGACTCGTAGCTCCTGTGCGACGGCGCTAATGGAGAGTAGGGGCTCGCATGCTTCTTCAGCAGCGTCGGCACCATGTGCCTCGACGACCACTCTTGCCCCAGAGCCCTTGCGCGCTGAGAAAAACCTCCTCTCGCGCTCGTATGCCACAAGCATTCTCTGTGTCACGAAGCCCATCGGGACAATGCTGCCATCAGCCTGACGCCTTACGAGGCCGCGGCGCACCAAATCCTCTGCATTACGCTTGGCGAAGCCCTTGAGCGGAAATGGCTTCTGCACGTTCAACCCAGCCTTTCCCTCCGACGGCACCCCAAGGACCAGCACTCCCCTTCTGACGGAGAAATGGTCGAAGACGTGCCGCCGTACGACGTCGCGCAGGGGCTCGAATTCATCACCGAGGCTCCGGCTTTTCAGCCATGTGGTCCAGGGACCGAAAAGCCGGCCGAAGAAACGCCGATCCACGCCCTTCTCACGCGCCATCGCAGTGAGGCAGTCTGAGAGGGCCGCAGGGCCGTCTTTCAGCACGTCGTAGCCAGAGGCGCCGAAACTCATCCAGTCGGCCTCCCTGTGCCCCGTCAGCGAGGCGTCTGGTCCCTTGGTGATCCGCAGCCCAAGCACCTCGCATGCGCGCGACACCACATTTAGCTCGAGACAGTCGATCCATCGATCGCCCCGCCCTTTCAGGGTGCGGTCGGTGAGGGACTGCTCGAAGGGCTGTGGCCTGCGGGGATCATCGGCTGATCCACAACCCAGCCGTAGTGCTTCCGAAGCTGCGCCGAGAAATCCCTGGCATCTTTGCTAAATCTCTCTGGTGGAAGGTTCACCAGCATGCAGCCGTGCTCGGGGCAGCTTCTGATCGACGAGAATTTCCACTGCAGGCGGCGCGGTACACGCCACGATTCAGCTGCAGACGGCGACTCCGCCCTTACACACTCGGGACAGACACGGACCCGCAAGCGTTGAAAGCTCTGGCGGGAGGCAAACTCGTCTCGCAGTCGGAGATGCGCTTTTCCAAGGTGGCGGACGGACACCCATGCCAACGCAGCCGCATCGCACCCGGCCAACTGCACCAATTGCCTATCGCGAACTTCTCACCGCGGAACAAGGGATCGATCGGAAAGGCGATGTCGCCGAAGAAGCGCTGCATGCAGCTTGCGCCTCCCCTCGCCGCGGGTCGGGGCAACAAGGACGATGCCGGCTCGAACGCCGCATGCCGCACAGTCAGCGGCAACTGAGGAAAGGTATTTCAGGGGTGGCAGGGAGGCTTTTGCCCAAACGAGACCTCCAAGATCAGACAATGGCAGGATTGTCCTGACCCTACGATGGCGAGCTCAACGGGCAACGCCACTCCGTGTTCTGGACGTTCCGTCTGCGGGGTCAGGCATCTGACATGAAAGTCGGTCTTTCCAGGAACCCCACATCGCGAAATGAAAAGGCCCCGACGCTTTCGCGTCGAGGCCTTTTGAATTTATGGCGGACCGAGGAGGATTCGAACCCCCGACCCCTTGATTCGTAGTCAAGTACTCTATCCAGCTGAGCTATCGGTCCGTTGAGGCGGGGTTTAGAGTTAGTGGCCGGGAGGCGCAAGCGACTTTTTCAAGAAACTGACAAAAAACACCTAACATACTGGAAAATAATAATTATTTATAAAATTGAAACACTTGGAGATGCCCTGACAGCCAATTGCCACGCCGCGCCCTGCCCCCGTTCAGGCCATATCCAGATTCGAAACACCCGGCATGGCCGCAAGACAGACCTCAAGGAACCGCTTCAGGCGAATTGCCCCATGGGCAGACGAATCTCGAAGCAGCTGCCGTCTTCGCCGGTGCGGGCAAGACGCAGCACACCGCCATGATTGCGTACCAGTTCCTGCACAATGGCAAGGCCAAGGCCCGTGCCTCCCTTGCGTGCGCCCCCCTGGAACGGCTGGAAAAGGTGTTCGCGGGCGCGCTTGGGCAGGCCGGGGCCTGTGTCGATCACTTCGATCACCCAGGCATCGTCTTCCTCGCGGGCGGCAACGTTGATTTCACCGGGCTGACCGGTGCCGATGATCGCCTGCCGCGCATTGCGCACGAGGTTGCCGATCATGCGGTAAATCTGCTCCACGTCGCCCCGGACCTGCATGGAGCCGGGGATGTCCTCCGACAGGCTCAGGTCATGGTCGCCGATGGCAAGACGCTCGGCCTCGAGCACCTCGGAGACAAGCTCGGCAAGGTTGAACTGGCTGAGCACCGGCGCAGGCTCTTCGGCGCGACCAAAGGCAAGGGTGTTCTCACACAAGGATACCGCGCGGGCGATGGAGCCGACCAGCTTGGGCGCCATGCGCTTGACCGACGGGTCCTCGGACATCTCGATCCGGTCGGTGAACAGCTGCGCCGAGGTGAGGATGTTGCGAAGATCGTGACTTACCCGCGCCACCGCGCCGCCCAGCTGGGCCAGACGCTCTTTCTGGCGCAGGGCCGCCGACAGCTGGGTCTGCATGGATTGCAGCGCCTCTTCAGCCTCTCGCAGTTCACGCACCCCGGCGGAGGGGCGGATGATGCGACGTACGTCCTCGGGGGCCTCGGCGTAGCTTTGCATGTGGGCCACCACGCCCTTGATGGGCTTCACCAGCAGGCGGCGCACCGCAAGGAACAGCAGCAAGGCGGTGATGATCGAGATCACCGCCGACAGGGTCAGGATCCGCAGCCCGTATTCCACCATCGCGTGGCGCATGGGGCCACTGTCCATGGTGACCTCGATCAGCTGGCCCGCGTCGCGGGACGGATAGCCCAGAACCCGGATCACCGTCGGTTCGCTGTCGATCAGCCGTTCCATGGCATCGCGCATGAGCGTCACCGGCCCCGCCTCGCGCAGGTCAAAGGATTCCGACACCGGGCCCGGCACCTCGGAAGACAGAACCAGTTCGCGCGTTGCATTGCGCTGGAGGGCCACGTTGTAGACCTCGGCGTTGGCAAGCAGCTCCTCTTCGAGATCCATGTCCACGATCCCGTCCGCCAGGAGCGCCAGCGACGCGATCTGCGCGCGCTGCAGTCGGTCCGTGAGGTAATCCTCGCGGAACCGCGCCACGGAGGGCAGGAAGATCAGGATTTCGGCCAGCATCACGAAGATGATCGTGAGGATCAGGAAGCGGCCGGAGAGAGAGTTGAACATGTGCTAGGGTCTTGCCTCGTCAGGGCAGCCAGCGCTGAACAGCCCTTGTAACTTTTTTCACGGTTTCGTTTTCAAACAGACGAGGAGAGAAATAGGTTCCCGCAAGTCGTTTGTTAAGCTCCCCGATGGTGGGGTACGGCACAACCATCCCTGCAATATCGCTCATCTTCAGCCGTGCCGAAAGGGCCAGCGCCCAGAGCCCGATGAGCTCGCCCGCCTGCTGCCCCACGATTGACGCGCCCACCGGGCGGCCCTTGACCACCATGACCTTGAGCAGCCCGGCGCTCTGCCTCTGGGCAATAGCGCGGTCGTTGTGCTGGTAGGGCAACCGCACGATCTCGACCTTATCGCCATACTGGTGGCGCGCTTCGGCCTCGGTCAGTCCGACCTGCGCGATCTCGGGCGAGGTATAGGTGGCGCGCGGCAGGATCTGTGGCTTGACCTTCACCGGCAGCCCGAAAAGCGCGTTCCGCACCACGAGGCCCGCGTGATAGCCGGCCACATGGGTGAACTGAGGCCCGCCCGCCACGTCTCCGATGGCATAGACCCGGCGGTTCGACGTGCGCAGCCCCTCGTCCACGGTGATCCCGGCGGCGGTAGTGTCCACCTTGCCCTTCCCGAGGCCCAGCGCGTCCAGCACCGGTGCCCGCCCTACGGCCACCAGCAGGTGTGAGCCGGAGTGGCGCAAGCCCCCGGCGGTCACCTCGATACTGTCGGCGGTCTGGGTCACCTTCTCGACGGCGTGTTCCTCATGCAGGGCGACACCTTCTGTCCGTAGCTCTTCGAGCACCACTGCCGCCATCTCGGGGTCCTCGCGGGACAGGGCACGCCCGGCCTCGATTACCGTCACGTCACAGCCCAGCCGCCGATGCGCCTGCGCCATCTCGAGCCCGATGGGCCCTCCCCCGATCACCAGCAGGTGGCGCGGCCGCTCGCGCAGCTGCCAGAGCGTCTCGTTGGTAAGATAGGGCACATCCGAAAGCCCTGGAATCGGCGGAATGCGCGGGCGTGAGCCGGTGGCGATGACGATGCGCCGCGCGGTTATGACATGGGCGCCCGCCTGCACCTCGGTCGGTGACAGGAAGCGCCCGGCCTCACGGATGACCTCGACCCCGAACCCCTCGAACCGCTCTTGGCTGTCCATGGGGGCGATCCGGGCGATGGATTCGGCCACGTGGTCCTGCACGGCGGCATAATCCACCTGAGGCTCGACTGACGCGACCCCAAAGGCCGACGCGTGCGACATGCGGAACGCCCTCTGCGCCGACGCGATGAGCGCCTTTGATGGCACGCAGCCGTGGTTGAGGCAATCGCCTCCCATCTCTCCGGGTTCCAGTAGGATCACTCGGACGCCCATCTGTGCCGCCCCCGCCGCGACAGAAAGGCCGCCAGATCCCGCGCCGATGACCAGCAGGTCCGTCTTGCGCCTTTGCATATATATGCCTCCTGGGGCTTCGAGGGTCAGATCTCGCGGCGTCCGCGCAACGTGCGGATCGCCATGGGGAGGGCTGCGAGCGCCGCAAGCCCCAACAGTGGCCCCAGCACCTGCGGTGACCAGATGATGCCGAGGTCCGGGGTCTCGCCGCGGTCGAACACCTCGCCGAGGCCGACACCGATCGAGGTAAAGACCAGCGCTCCTGGAATGATACCCAACGCCGTGGTCCAGAGGAAGTTGACAAACCGTACCCCGACCATGGCAGGCAGCAGGTTTGCCACGAAGAATGGAACCGCGGGAAGCAGGCGAAGCAGCAGCAGAACGCTGACCTCGTTTTCTCGCAGGCGGGTCCGCAGCCGGCCCAGCGTCCCCTCGGACGCATCAAGCCGCGCAGCAAGCGCCTGCCCCAGCCCTGCCCGCGCCGCGAGGAAGATCAGCAGTGCCCCCAGCGTCGCCGCGAGGACATTGAAGGCCGTGCCCGGCCCGAGACCGAACAGGAAGCCCCCGGTGACCGACGCCACCGCCGCCCCCGGCAGCGACAGGGCCACGATGGCGACATAGGCGAGCAAGAACAGCGCAGCGAGCGCGGCGTAATGTGATTCCCTGAAGGCCATCAGCGCGGCGCGATTCTCGGACAGGGTCTCGAAACTGATATGCTCGCGCAGGGTGACGGCCCCGACGACGGCAGCGATCACCACCAGCGCCAGCGGCAGGTGACGCCAGGGGCTGTGGGAAGGGGCGGGCTTGGAAGCGGGTTCGGTCATGTAGAGAACAATGGGCCAAGCAGGCATGGCGCAACAGCCCCATCACGGCTCCTTGATGCGCAGTGACGATCCTTCGCAGTATTTGTGGGAGCGGGCTTTCCAAGATATGTCCTGTTGTAACACCACCCCCATGCTGGGAGGCGAAATGTTGCAGCTTTCGCGTGATACATGTTTGACATGCGGTCGGCCCCTCCCTATAGCACGGGCTTCGAAATGACCCGCCCGGCGAATCCGTCCCGGGTAGCCCGAGTAACGGAGTAGAGCGCGATGAAACGCACCTTCCAGCCTTCGAACCTTGTTCGCAAGCGCCGTCACGGCTTCCGCGCCCGCATGGCGACCAAAGCAGGCCGTGCCATCCTGAACGCGCGCCGCGCACGCGGCCGCAAAAACCTCAGCGCCTGAGCAGAGGTGCTCTGCCCATGGCGGAGCAGGACAGGAAAGCCACAGAAAATGCCGCTTCGGACCTTTCCGAAGCGGCATTTCCTCATGTTGGATCGTCTGGCAGGCCCGGTGAAATCGGTAAGATCGGCGTGACTGACCAGGTCGCCGAAACCGGCGCAAGAATTGCGTCGCAGCCCTTTGGCGCCATGCGCAAGCGGTCCGATTTCCTTGCCGCAGCCCGGGCATCCCGCCAACCGGTGGGCTCGATGCTCGTGCAGGCACGGTTCCGCGATGACGGCGATCCGTCAGTGCGCATCGGTTTTACCTGTTCGAAAAAGGTCGGCAATGCCGTCGCCCGCAACCGTGCCAAACGCCGGATGCGCGAAATCGCACGTCTGACATTACCCGAGATTGCGCGGCCCGGCTGGGATTACGTGCTGATCGGCCGTCGTGACGCCACTGCCGAACGCCCGTTCGGCGCGCTCTGCGACGATCTGCGCTATGCCCTGCGCAAAATCCATGCTCCTAGGGACAAGAAACCGAAGGTCCCGCGATCGTGAACATTGCGGCGCGCATCTTCGCCCTGCCCGTCAAGGCCTACCGACTGCTCTGGTCGCCATGGGTCGGCCATAGCTGTCGCTTCCAGCCCACTTGTTCTGTCTACGCTCTGGAAGCGCTGGAAAAACACGGAGCGCTCAGGGGTGGCTGGCTCGCCACCCGTCGCATTCTGCGCTGTCACCCGTGGGGTGGTAGCGGGATAGACAATGTGCCGGACCCCAAGGGCCCGGCACGACGGTCTTAGGTCTTAGGACGCGACTTCGACCACGCCGCAAGCGACGCGCGAGCCGGCACCGGCCTCTTCACCATAGCTGTCAGGGCCTTCATGGATGATGAAGGCCGAGCCGTCTTCGTCCATTATCGGAGCCATGTCGCCATTGATTGTCAGCGCGGTGCTGGTCACGTCCGCCTCGATGTTGCCATCCGCATCGGCGTAGATGTTCGGCAGATCGCCGGCATGCGCTGGCCCATCCGAGAGAAGGCCATGGGAATTGCCGTCGGGGGCATAGTGATCGCCGGCGGAGCTGAAGTCGTCGGCCGAACAATCACCGATTTCGTGCAGGTGGAAACCGTGCCAGCCTTCCTCGATGTTCTCGGCAGTGACCCGGGCAAGGATGCCCTCCGCCGTTTCGAACAGCTGCACTTCGCCGACGGTCTCGCCATCGGTGTTCGACAGGGTGGCCGTGGCATCCGGCATGTCCATCTCGGACTGCGCGAGGGCCGGGCCTGCGATGGACGCGGCACAAAGAGCGGCGACGAGTGCGGTGGTCTGTTTCATGAAAGGCTCCTTTCGTTGCTGAAAGGTGAACGCCTGCCGGCGCCGTGTGTTCCTGACACCTCTTGCCGATGACGTGATCCGCGCGTATGGCCTGCCCATGCTCGATGACAGTGACGATATCCACCCGCTCTTCCACGGTGCCCCCAAAAGCACCGAGTTCAAGAAGCTGCGCAAACGCATTGTCCAGTACACGCGTGAGGCGGTCGAGCAATACGGCATGATCGAACCCCGCAAAGACGGCTCCACGCCAAAATGGCTGGTGTGCCTGTCGGGCGGCAAGGACAGCTACACCCTGCTTGCCGTGCTGCACGAGTTGAAATGGCGCGGCCTTCTGCCGGTGGACCTGCTGGCCTGCAACCTCGACCAGGGACAACCGGGCTTTCCCGCGACCGTCTTGCCCGAGTTTCTCGAAAAGATGGGCGTTCCGCACCGCATCGAATATCAGGACACCTATTCCATCGTCATGGACAAGGTGCCCCAGGGCCGTACCTTCTGCGCCCTTTGCTCGCGGCTGCGGCGCGGCAACCTCTACCGCATCGCGCGCGAAGAGGGCTGCTCGGCCGTGGTGCTTGGCCATCACCGGGACGATATCCTCGAGACCTTCTTCATGAACCTCTTCCACGGCGGGCGCCTGGCCACCATGCCGCCGAAGCTGGTCAACGAAGAAGGTGATCTTTTCGTCTACCGCCCCCTCGCCCACGTGGCCGAGGTGGATTGCGAGAAGTTCGCCCGTGCGCTCAATTACCCGATCATCCCATGCGATCTGTGCGGCAGCCAGGATGGGCTGCAGCGCCAGCAGGTGAAGCAGATTCTTGACGGCTGGGAAAAGAACTCCCCCGGTCGGCGCCAGGTGATGTTCCGGTCCCTGATGAACATCCGCCCTTCGCACATGCTCGACCCCAAGCTGTTCGATTTCGCCGGGCTGATGTTGGATCCTGAACGAAAAAGTTCGGATATCCCCTCCCTACGTTAAACATCCGGTTACCTCGCCGTTCTACTCCTGTTCGCAAGGATGCGCATCAGAAGGAGGACGGCCCGTGATACCGGAACTCAAAGCGGATCTCCTCAGGCGACGCGTTGCCGTGGCGCGCGTTGTACATGGGCCGCATATGCTTGCGTTCCTGCCCGCGCTGACCCTTGCGGGGTACTGGCTGGGCGGGGAAATCGCACTTCTCGTCGTGGCTCTCGGCTTGCCGGCGCTCTATGCCATATCGGCGGACAGCGATGTCGAACCACTCGACCCCACGCGCCCGTTGCCGGATCTCATCGACATCACCATGGCGAACGATCTTGCCGAACAGATACTCGCTCGGGCCACGGGCTTTGATCTGTCCACGGCCTGTTTCGTGATCGAAGCCGAGGGGCTCGAGGATATCCGCCGCCGTTCCGGTGACGATCCGATCCACAGCCTGCACGGCTCGATCCTGCGCCGTCTCCGCCGAGAAGTGCGTCGCGGTGACCGTGTGGTCCGCATTGGCGATACGCGGTTCCTCGTGCTGCTGGCGCCATCCTTGCGGCTCGATCTGGAGGCGCTGCTCACCATGGCAGATCGCATCCAGCGAAGCTTGGAAGAACCTTGCGACACCGAGACGGGCACCCACTACCTGTCCTTCGCGGTGGGCTTTTGCGGATCGCACCGGCTGGGCGACGACGTCACAGGACCACAGTTGGTCGAAGCGGCGCAGACGGCACTGGCAGAAGCGGTCAGCAATGGTCCCTCCGCCATCCGGGCCTGGTCTGACAGCATGTCTGCTGAGCGCAAGGCCCGGAAGACCCTGCTTCATGAGATCGAACGAGCTCTTGCGCTCGGGCAGATACAGCCCTGGTTCCAGCCGCAGATCTGCACTTCGACCGGAAGCATAAGTGGGGTCGAGGCCCTGGCCCGCTGGCTGCATCCCACGCGCGGGATCGTGTCACCGAAGGAATTTCTTACAGTCCTCGCAGAGGCAGGGCAGCTTGATCGTCTCAGCGAAGTCATCCTCGAACAGAGCCTCACGGCCATGCGTGCTTGGGATGCCGAGGGAATCATCATCCCCCAGGTCAGCGTGAATTTTACCGATGTAGAGCTGCGCAACCCGCATCTGGTCGAACGCATCAAGTGGGAGCTTGATCGTCACGGCATGGCCCCCTCCCGGCTCGGCATCGAGGTGCTCGAGACGGTGATCGCGGAGTCCCCCGAAGGGATCGTGGCGCGCAACATCGTTGGCCTTTCCAAGCTTGGCTGCCAAGTCGACCTCGACGATTTCGGGACCGGCCACGCCTCCATCACCGCACTGCGCCGCTTCACCGTGCATCGCCTCAAGATTGATCGCAGCTTCGTCACTCGCGTTGATCGGGACGAGGAACAGCGTCGCATGCTTGCCGCAGTGCTCGGGCTTGCAGACCGACTGGGGCTCAAGACGGTGGCAGAGGGTGTCGAAAGCGTGTCGGAACATGCATTGCTGTCCCAGCTCGGCTGCGATCACGTACAGGGCTTCGGCATCGCCCGGCCCATGCCGGCCGACCAGATGGCTGACTGGGCCAAGCGTCACGGCGCCAAGATCGCAAAAGCCCGGAACCTCGGCCGAAGCACCGGTTGAAATGGGTCGAATCCCATGCCCGACAAGCTCACAAAAGCTCCGTGCTCCCCGGAATCGGCTTGACCTTTGCAGGCCACGCCTGTTGAACCCGGCGGTGACTTTCCAAGGACAGGGCGGCAGTCTCGCATGGACGATCAGAACAAGAACCTGCTCATCGCAACCGGGCTGAGCTTCGTGGTGATCCTCATTTGGTTCCTGCTTTTCCCGCCACCGGAAGAGCAGCTCGAAGATCAGGCGGCGCCCAATGCCGTGCAGGCCGTGGATGATACCGCCTCGACACCGTCCGTTGCGCCCGGCACCACCAGCGACGCTACGCCCGCGCCGCAGACCGAGGCCGCTGACGCCCCGCGCCTGAAGATCGACACCCCGCGCCTCGCGGGCTCGATCTCGCTGAGCGGCGGTCGCATCGACGAACTCATCCTCAAGGACTACACCGTCACTCTCGACGAGGACTCCGCCAATGTGCAGATCCTCGAGCCAGTGGGCGACGGTCATGCCTATTACGCGCTTTACGGCTGGGCGCCCGGCGCTGGCCTCTCGGGCAGCGATGTTCCCGGCCCGAACACCGAATGGTCCATCGAATCCGGCGAGACCCTTACCGCTGACTCCCCTGTTACCCTGCGCTGGGACAGCCCCGCGGGCCTCGTGTTCCGTCGCACGCTGGCGGTGGACGAGAACTTCATGTTCTCCGTCACCCAGTCGGTCGAGAACATCGGTGAAGGTGAAGTGTCTGCAGCGCCCTACGGCGTCATCGCCCGCCACGGCGAGCCCGCGGACCGCAAGAAGTTCTTCGTCCTGCACGAAGGCGTTGTCTCCATGGCCGACGGCGAGCTGTCCGAGATCGACTACTCGGACATGCCCGATCTCGACATGAACCAGAACGAAGGCGCCCGCGCCGAGGTATCCCAGGTCACCGAAAGCGGCTGGATCGGCTTCACCGACCACTACTGGATGTCGACCCTGATCCCCGAGCAGGGCACCGCCTTCAAGCAGGTGTCGAAATACGACGAACGCCGCGACATCTTCCAGACCGAAGCCGTGCTGCCCACCATGGCGCTGGCCGCCGGGGCCACTCAGCAGGTGACGACGCAGCTTTACGTCGGTGCCAAGGAATACGAGACCATCCGCGACTATCAGGCCGCCGGTGTCGACCGCTTCATCGACAGCATCGACTGGGGCTGGTTCTTCTTCCTGACCAAGCCGATTTTCTGGCTGCTGCACCAGCTGCACATGCTGATCGGCAACATGGGCTGGTCGATCATCGCGCTGACCCTCATCATCAAAGCGATCCTGTTCCCGCTGGCGTACAAGTCCTACGTCTCCATGGCGAAGATGAAGGAACTCCAGCCCGAAATGGAGAAGCTCAAGGAGCGTGCAGGCGACGACCGTCAGAAGCTCCAGCAGGAGATGATGGCGCTCTACAAGAAGGAAAAGGTGAACCCCGCGTCGGGCTGCCTGCCGATCCTTCTGCAGATCCCGATCTTCTTCTCGCTCTACAAGGTGATCTTCGTGGCGTTCGAGTTGCGCCAGGCACCGTGGTTCGGTCCGTTCCAGGATCTCTCCACGCCTGATCCCACCTCGATCATGAACCTCTTCGGCTTGCTGCCCTGGGCCGCGCCTGAGCCGGCCTCGACCCTCGCGCTGGTGTTCATCGGTATCCTGCCGATCCTGCTGGGCGTGTCGATGTTCCTGCAGCAAAAGCTGAACCCCGCGCCTGCTGATCCCACCCAGAAGATGATCTTCGCCTGGATGCCATGGGTGTTCATGTTCATGCTGGGCGGCTTTGCAAGCGGGCTGGTGCTGTACTGGATCACCAACAACACAATCACCTTCACGCAGCAGTACCTCATCATGCGCAGCCAGGGCTACAAGCCCGACGTGTTCGGCAACATCAAGTCCGGGTTCAAGAAGACGCCCAAGGACAAGGACGCCGACAGCGGCAAGAAAGCCACGGACAAGGCGGGCAAATGACGGCAACGCTTGCCGCCATAGCGCGCTACCCGGTCAAGGGGGTCGGTATCGAACCTCTTGACCGGGTCCAGCTTCAAGCGGAAGCGCCCATGCCCGGGGACCGGGCATGGGCGCTTCTGCACGAGGGGGCAGCGCAAACCGACGACTGGCAACCCCGTCGCAACTTCCTCGTGGTCGCGAACGGCCCGCGGCTGGCGCAGGTGCGCGCGCAGACGTTGGAGGGCGGGCGGCTCCGCCTCACGCACCCAAGTCTCGACCCGCTCGAGTTTGCGCCTGCCACCGATGGCGACGCGCTGGCACGCTGGGTCCGCCCGATCTGGCCAGAGACCTCCCCTGCCCCCACGCGCCTCGTACAGGCACCGCCGCAGGGCATGGCCGACAATGGCCGCGCCGAGCTGTCCGTGCTGAACCTTGCCAGCCTGCAGGCGCTGTCGGACGCGCTAGGTCAGCCGTTGCAGATCGAACGCTTTCGCGGCAACCTTGTGCTCGAAGGGCTCTCCCCTTGGGAAGAGTTCGACTGGATTGGCAAGAGCCTGACACTTGGCGAGGTCACGCTAGAGGTGTCGCAGCGCATCGAACGATGTCGCGCCACCGAGGCCAGCCCGCTCACCGGTGACCGCGACGCCCTGACCGTTGCGGCCCTATACAAGACATGGAAGCACCGGGATTTCGGCGTCTACGCCCGCGTCACCTCGCCCGGCACGCTCACCCCAGGCGACAAGGTTCAAACCCCATGACCACCCTACCCTTCCCCCTTGCCGAAGAACCGGACGACGCCTCCCGCGAGGCCGCGCGCAAGCTCTTCACCAGCGAGATCGACTTCCTCAAGGGCGTCGTCGCCATGGACGGCCTGCCGCCCGATGACCGCCCCGAGGTCTGCTTTGCCGGTCGATCCAATGTCGGCAAGTCGAGTCTCATCAACGCGCTTACCGGGCGCAAGGGGCTGGCGCGGGCGTCCAACACGCCGGGCCGCACGCAGGAGATCAACTTCTTCACCCTCACCGACGGGCGCTACCTCGTCGATCTTCCGGGCTATGGTTTTGCCAACGCGCCGGTCGCGGTGGTGCAGAAATGGCAGAACCTGCTGAAACAGTACCTGTCAGGACGCGCCTCGCTGCGCCGCGCCTTCGTGCTGATCGACGCTCGCCACGGGGTGAAGTCGGTGGACGAGGAAATCATGAGCCTGCTCGACCGCTCGGCGGTGACCTTTCAGGCGGTGCTGACCAAGGCTGACAAGATGAAGGCCAAGGACCTCGAGCGCATTCAGGCACAGGTCCGCGAGAAGCTGTCCAAGCACCCCGCCGCCTACCCCGAGATCGTCATGACCAGTTCGGAAAAGGGCGATGGCATCGCCACCCTGCGTGCGATCATCGCAGGGCTCGACTAGGCGAAGCCTCGCCTCTTCGCAGGGACGCCAGCCCCCACGCCCAAGATTTTTACTCGAAAAATCTTGCGTCCCGGCGTCTCTTCCAAGACATAAAAGGGCAAGCCCGACTGCACCCTGAAGGATGCCCACAGAGATGAAGCAGCAGAAAATGAACCAGGACTGGATCGCCACCGCCCGTACCCTCAGTGAAGCCCTGCCCTATCTCCAGCGATATACCGGGTCGGTCGTCGTGGTGAAGTTCGGCGGCAATGCCATGGGCGACGACGAGGCGATGGCCGAGTTCGCCCGCGACATCGTGCTCATGCGTCAGGTGGGTGTGAACCCGGTCGTTGTGCATGGCGGTGGCCCGATGATCAACGACCTGCTGGGGCGCCTCAACATCGAGAGCCGCTTCGTGCGCGGAAAGCGCGTCACCGACAAGGCCACCATCGAGGTGGTCGAGATGGTGCTGACCGGCCTCGTCAACAAGCGTATCGTGCAGGCCATCATGGATGAGGGCGGCCGCGCCGTGGGGCTGTCGGGCAAGGACGACGATCTCATGGTCTGCGAGCCCGACGATCCGGAACTCGGCTTCGTCGGTCGGCCCATCGAGATGAACGTGCAGGTCCTGCGCGATCTCTTCTCGGCCGGGATCATCCCAGTGGTCGCCCCCGTCGCCACCGGCACCGAGGTGACCGAAACCTACAACGTCAACGGCGACACCGCCGCCGGCGCCATCGCAGGCGCGCTTCAGGCCGACCGGCTGCTGCTGCTCACCGACGTGTCCGGGGTCAAGAACAAGGACGGTGAGGTGGTGACCGCGCTCACCCCCGAGGAAGTGCGCGAGATGATCGCAGACGGCTCCATCGCGGGCGGCATGATCCCCAAGACCGAAACCGCCCTCAAGGCCATCGACGAAGGCGTGCGCGCCGTGGTGATCCTTGACGGACGCGTGCCCAATGCCTGCCTGCTCGAGCTGTTCACCGAGCATGGTGCAGGCTCGCTCATCCGTTCGGCGGCACTGCCGCCTGTGCGCGAGCGGGACTGACCCCGCCCAAGGCCATGGCGCGGGGCCACGAGGCCCCCGCCACGTCATCGAAGACCCGTGAGGAGGCCCGAATGACCATGTCCACGATTGCGCCCGCAGGGTTCACCCCATGAAGCGCCTCATCCTCATGCGTCACGCGAAATCCGACTGGTCGCTTGGCCAGCCCGATCACGAGCGTACCCTCAACAAGCGTGGTCGGCAGAGCGCCAAGGCCCTCGGCCGCTGGCTTGCCGCGGAGGGGCTGACCCCGGACCAGGTGCTCTGCTCCACCGCCACCCGCACCCGCGAGACGCTCAAGCGCCTTGCGCTCGATCCCGAGCCTCAGACGGTCTTTGAGGATCGGCTGTATCACGCGGGGCCGGAATCCATGTTCCGCCAGCTGAGCGCCGCCACCGGCACCACCGTGCTGATGGTGGGCCACAATCCAGGCATCGCCGCCTTCGCGGACGAGATCAGCGCGACCGCACCGCCTCACCCGCGCTTCCACGACTATCCCACCGGCGCGACGCTGGTGGTGGAGTTCGATATCGACGTCTGGGCGGACCTTGCCTGGCAAAGCGGCGTCCCGCGCGGTTTTGTCATCCCGCGCGAGTTGCTTGACAGCGGCGAAGCCTAGCGTTCCTCCGGCAGTTCCGGATCACGGGGGGTGCCGGGCATGGGCGGATCGTCATAGACCGCCCAGCCGTAGTCGCGGCCCGTGTCCGGCAGTTCGTCCTTGTGGATCTTGTCCTGCATGTAGGTCTTGGCGATGAAGTTGGCGGTGATCGGCGCGGTCATGAACAGGAACAGCGTGATCAGCAGCTCGTGGAACGACAGCGCCTCACGGATCAGCAGCGAATAGAGCATCGAGCCGATCAGCACGCCCCCGACCCCCAGTGTCGTCGACTTGGTAGGCGCATGCAGCCTCTGCATGAGCGTGCGCAGGCGCATCATCCCGATCGAGCTCACGAGGCTGAACACCCCGCCGATCACGAGGAAGGCCGCGACAAGGATTTCCGAAATCAGGGTAAGGTCCTGGTCCATGTCGTTTCCCTTATTCGATGATGTCGCCGCGCAGGATGAAGCGGCAGAAGGCAACGGTGGACACGAAGCCCACCATGGCGATCAGCATCGCCGCCTCGAAGTAGATCTGCGTCCCCTGCCAGATGCCGTACAGCACCATCAGCGCGATGAAGTTGATGACCATGGTATCCAGTGCAAGGATGCGGTCTGCCTGGCTTGGCCCGGTGACCAGCCTCCAGAGGGTCACGAGCAGCCCGAGGCCGAAGCAGGCCGATGCGAAGGTGAGCGCGTAGAGGATCATCCGAAAATCTCCTTGAGACGGCGCTCGTAGCGCTTCTTGATGTGCGCGCAGACCTCATCCGGCGCATCGGTGTCGAGGACATGCACCAGCAGGCTACCTCCATCCGCAGCCAGCGATGCGGCCACGGTGCCCGGCGTCATGGTGATGGTGGCAGCCAGCACGGTGATCGCCTCTGGCGAGCGCAGGTCCAGCGGCACCACGAGCCACTGCGAGCGGATGTTCTTGCTCCGGCGGAACAGGACAAGATAGGCCACCTCGATGTTCGCCGCGACGATGTCGACCAGCACGATGAGGAAATACTCGATGGCCAACAGCGGTCGCCCCAGCTTGGGGCGGTTCGGCCAGTAGGGCGCGGTCATCACGGGGATCACGATGCCCAGCACAACCCCGAGGAAGATGTTCCCCGACGTGATCTTGTTCACCAGCATCAGCCAGACTATGGCCAGCGTCAGGGTCAGGATCGGGTGCGGAAAGAGACGTCTCAGCATGGCTTAGTGATCCCCCTCGGTCGCGGCGCCGTCTTCGGTGCCGTCATCTTCACCATGCTCGCCATAATCGTCGCCATGGCTCGACAGGTCCTTGGTGTCGTCCTGGTTCAGCAGTACGGCCTCGATGTAATCCACCGGGTCGAACAGCTGGGCCGATGTCGCCTGCATGTAGCGCGACAGCGGACCGGCAAACACCGTCACCGCCACCAGCGCCGCCATGAGCATCATGCTGGGCGCGATGGCGAGCGCACTTGCGCTGCGATCCGGCAGGGGCTCGGCGGGGCCGTTCGCCTCGGCCTCGGCGCGGGCGCGGGCCTCTGCGGCAACCACATCGGCGTCGTTGGCCTTCCAGAACACCGTGGACCCGGCGCGGCCAAGGCCGACGATGGTGATCAGAGAGCTGACCAGCACCACGGTCCACACCAGCCACGAATAGCCCGTGTCCCGCAGCGCATCGAGGACGTAGAGCTTGCCGAGGAAGCCGCTCAGCGGCGGCATCCCCGCGATGGCGATGGCCGCGCCGAAGAACAGCGCCGCCAGCAAGCCGTTCTGTGCCATGACCGGCGACGCGGCCAGCGCCCCGCCGTTGCGGCGCTGCGACAGAACGAGGTCCGCCACGAGGAACATCAGCGCCGCCGAGAAGGTCGAGTGCACGAGGTAATACAGCGCCGCCTCGATGGCATAGGGCGTGAAGGCCGAGATCGCGAGCATCAGCGTCGCCGTCGACATCAGCACCGCGAAGGACACCATCTGCATGAGGTTGCGCGCGCCCATGACGCCAATCCCTCCGATGGCGATGGTGATGAGTGCGGCGGGCATCAGCCAGTCTTGCGACAGCGATCCGATTGCGTCGGTGTCGGGGCCGAAGACGATGGTGTGCATGCGCAAAATGGCATAGGCGCCGACCTTGGTCATGATGGCGAACAGCGCCGCCACCGGTGCGGGGGCGTTGGCGTAGGTGCCCGGCAGCCAGAATTGCACCGGGAATAGCGCTGCCTTCACCGCGAAGACGATCATCAGCAGCATCGCGGCAACGCGTACCAGCGCGGCCTCGCCTACCGGGATCTCACGCACCTTCACCGCGAGGTCGGCGATGTTGAGCGTGCCCGTGGTGGCGTAAAGCGTGCCGAGCGCGATCAGAAACAGCGACGAGCCGACGAGGTTCATGATCACGTACTGAAGGCCGCCCTTCAGCCGCTCGCGCCCACCGGCGTGGATCGTCAGGCCGTAGGAGGCGATCAGCAGGATCTCGAACAGCACGAAGAGGTTGAAGGCGTCACCAGTGAGGAACGCCCCCGAGATGCCCATCACCTGGAACAGCATGAGCGCGTGGAAATGCCGCCCCCTGCGATCCCAGCCGGTGGCCGATGCGTGCAGCAGCACCACCGCGCCCAGCAGCGTGGTCAGCAGGATCAGCAGCGCGGCCAGCCGGTCCAGCACCAGCACGATGCCGAAGGGTGCCGGCCAGTCGCCCAGCCGGTAGACGTGCACCGTCCCGTCGGCGGTGGCGACCATCAGCCCGATGGCGATGGCGATCATCACCACCGACGCGGCCATGGAGGCGGCGCGCTGCATGACGATGTCGAAGCGCATGACATAGGCGACCATCGGCGCGACAAGCGCCGGAACGACGACCGGGGCGATCAGCCAGTGAGCCATCATGCCGCGCCCTCCGTCTTCTCGTCCTGTTCGGCCTTGGCCATCATGTCGTCATCGTCCGTGGTGTATTCGACCTTGTCGCTGCCCGCCTCGAGATAGGCCCCGAGCGAGATCAGCACCAATACGGCGGTCATCCCGAACGAGATCACGATGGCGGTCAGCACCAGCGCCTGCGGCAGCGGGTCGGAATAGCCTGCCGCCTCGTCGTTCAGTACCGGCGGCAGGCCGACGGCCAGCCGCCCCGTCGCGAAGACGAAAAGGTTGGTGGCATAGGTGAACAGGGTCAGCCCGAGGATGACCGGGAAGGCGCGCAGCCGCAGGATCAGGTAGATCCCGGCCGCGGTCAGCACGCCGATGGTGATTGCGACGATAAGTTCCATCTCAGCGCTCGTCCTTCCGGGCCTCGATCGCGGCGTCTATGCGCTGCGAGGGGTCGTAATCCATGGGCTCCTCGTTGACGGTTTCGCCGGCGTAGCGCGCCAGCCGCGACAGGGAGTAGAGCATCAGCATCACCGCCCCCAGCACCGTCAGGAAGACCCCGAAGTCGAAGAGCGCCGCTGTGGCCAGCTCGAATTCCTCGAAGGGCGGCACTTGGAAGTAGCCGAAGGCCGATGTCATGAACGGCTCACCCGCAAGCCAGGCGCCCATGCCCGTGAGGGCCGCCACGACGACGCCCATGCCGATCATCGAATGATACTCGATCCGCTTGCGTTCTTGCGCCCAGCCAAAGCCCGAGGCCATGTACTGCATCAGCACCGCGATCGAGATCACCAGCCCCGCGACAAAGCCGCCGCCCGGCAGGTTATGGCCGCGCAGGAAGATGTAGATCCCCACAAGGCAGGCGATGGGCATCATCACCCGCGTCGCGATCACCATCATCAGCGGGTGACGGTCGCGCGACCGGTCCTCGGGCAGTGCCATGTTGCGGATGCGTTTCGACACAGGCCCGCCCAGCAGCGCCTCCATCAGCGCGAACAGCACGAGGCCCGCGATGCCCAGCACCATGATCTCGCCGAAGGTATCGTAGCCACGGAAGTCCACGAGGATCACGTTCACGACGTTGTCGCCGCCACCGCCCTTGTAGGAGTTGGCAAGGTGGTAGTCCGAGATCGTGTCCACGTCGCGCATCAGGAAGGCGAAGGCCAGCGCCCCGGTGCCGATCCCCGCCACGATGCCGATCAGAGCATCACGGGTGCGGCGCGCGGTCGTGCTGTCGCGCGGGGTGTCCTTGGGCAGGAAGTGCAGCGCCACAAGCAGCAGCAGCACCGTGACCGTGTCCACGGTGATCTGCGTCATGGCCAGATCAGGCGCTGACAGGTAGATGAATCCCGCCGCGACCATCAGGCCCACGACGCTGGTGATGATGAGCCCGCGGAAGCGATGGCGGTGCATGATGACCACCGCGCCGGTGGCCACGATCAGCAGCACGAAGCCCACGGCCACAAGCGGCGGCACCGGCAGCATCTCCCGCGTCGGCGCAGGCATGCCGCCGCCGGTGTAGGCCGCGTAGCCCAGCAGCACCGTCGCGATGGTGAAGATGGCAAGGTAGCGGCTGATCGCGCCATCGTGGGTCTTTTCCGTGATCCAAGTGGTGAGGCTTGCGACGCCCGCGATGGTGCGGTCGAACATCGCTTTGGCATGGGGCCGCGGGGTCGCGATCCACGCCTTGTCGAGCGGGCGGTGCAGCACCAGCAGCACGATGCCCCCCGCCACGGCGGCCATGGACATGAACAGCGCCGGGGTCACGCCGTGCCAGAGAGACAGGTAGAAGTCAGGCAGCTCGCCCCCGGTGACGGCACCTGCGGTCACGCGCACCAGCGGCTCGGCGATCGCCGCCGGGAACAGGCCGATGAGGATCACCAAAAGCGCCAGCAGCGCCGGCGATGCCAGCATTCCGATAGGCGGATCATGCGGGTGGTGCGGGTAGTCGTTGCGTACCGGACCGAAGAATGTGTGCGAGATGAAGCGGAAGCTGTAGGCGACCGAGAACAGCGCGCCCATGGTGGCGACGATGATGATCGGCCATTCGCCGCCCCACCAGTAGGTGTGCGCGACCTCTTCGAGCATCATCTCCTTGGAGATGAACCCATTGAGCGGCGGGATGCCGGCCATGGACAGCGCCGTAACGATGGCGATGGTCGCGGTCAGCGGCATCAGACGGGCAAGGCCACCAAGGCGCTTGATATCGCGGGTGTGGGCCTCGTGGTCGACGATGCCCGCGCTCATGAACAGTGCTGCCTTGAAGGTCAGGTGGTTGATGATGTGAAACACCGCCACGGTGGCGGCCATGGGCGTGCCGAAGCCCAGCAGCATCGTCAGAAGGCCAAGGTGGCTGATCGTGGAATAGGCCAGCAGCGCCTTGAGGTCATCTTTGAAGAGCGCAATCAGCGCGCCCAGAACCATGGTGACAAGGCCCACCGAGGACACGATCCAGAACCATTCCGGAGTGCCTGCAAGCACGGGCCACATGCGTGCCATGAGGAAGATCCCCGCCTTCACCATGGTGGCCGAGTGCAGGTAGGCCGACACCGGGGTCGGTGCGGCCATGGCATGGGGCAACCAGAAGTGGAACGGGAACTGCGCCGACTTTGTGAAGGCGCCCAGCAGGATCAGGATCAGAGCCGTCAGGTAGAGGTCCGAAGACTGGATCGCCTCGCGGTTCTGCAGGATCACCGACAGATCGTAGCTGCCCGCAATATTGCCGAGGATCAGCATCCCCGCGATCATTGCAAGGCCCCCCGCTCCGGTCACGGTCAGCGCCATGCGCGCGCCCTGACGGCCTTCGGGCAGGTGCTTCCAGTAGCCGATGAGCAGGAAGGACGACAGCGACGTCATCTCCCAGAATACCAGCAGAAGCAGGATGTTGTCGGACACCACGATGCCCAGCATCGCGCCCTGGAACAGCAGCAGGTAGGTGTAGAATTGCCCCATCGGGTCATCGCCCGACAGGTAGAACCGTGCATAGAAGATCACCAGCAGGCCGACCCCGAGGATCATCCCCGCAAACAGCAGCCCGAGCCCGTCGAGCATGAAGTTCGCGTTGAGTCCCAGCGCCGGAAGCCAGTTGATCTGAGCGGTGATCGTGCCTCCGCCCATGACCTCAGGAGTCATGACGCCCAGCAGAACCAGCGCCGCGGCAGTGGCGGCTGCGGTGAAGCTCGAGCAGACATTGCGGCCTGCACGGATCATCAATCCCGGAAGCAAGGCTCCGAGAAACGGCAACATCACCATCACGGGCAGAAGTACGCTGCCTGACACCATCCCTGTTCCTTCGTCCAGCCTCCCCGAGCCGCGCGGATGCGGTGCGAAGAGGGATTAGTTTTTTTGCTTAGGAATTTAGTATGTCTTCTGTACGAATTTTCAATCTTTCGGGAGCGCATTCAATGCACCATTTACATTCACTGTTTTGTTGCTGGTGCGACGCGCAGCTTCGTCCTATTCGCGCGGGCGCATGCGCGCACACGTACGCGCAACTAACCGGTGTCGAGGCCCTGTCTGTAACGGGTAATGACCGATGATCGCCAAGCTGGAGATGCTAATCGCCCTCGCCCGTGAAAAACATTTCGGACGTGCGGCAGAAAGTCTCGGTCTGACGCAGCCTACACTTTCAGCGGGAATCCGGCATCTCGAAGAACAGCTTGGGGTAAAACTAGTGATTCGCGGGTCGCGATTCGGCGGATTGACGCCGGAAGGTCAAAGGGCCCTCGTGCGCGCCCGGCAGATCGTCGGTGATACCCGCCGCCTGCGCGACGAGATGCGGTCGAGCCGCGAGGGGCTTTCAGGCCATCTGCGGCTTGCGGTCATTCCCACCGCGCTGACCTGGGCGTCGCGGCTGGTCACCAGCTTTACCGCCCGGCATCCCAACGTCAGCTTCACGGTCCTGTCGCGCGCCTCGGCCGAGATCCTGTCGATGCTCGACGACCTCGAGATCGACGCAGGCATCTCGTATCTCGACAACGAACCACTGGGGCGGGTGACCACCAGGCCACTCTACCGGGAATCCTACACGGTGGTGTGCCGTCCCGATCATCCCTTTGCCTCCGGCGGACCTGTGGGGTGGGATGCGCTTGGCTCTGCCCGGCTGTGCCTGCTGACCCCCGACATGCAGAACCGCCGCATCATCAACCGCCACTTCATGGAGGCTGGCGTCGGCCCCGCAGCGCTGATCGAATCGAATTCCACCGTGGCGCTGGTTGCCAATGTGCTGCACGGCGACTGGGCCACCATCCTGCCCGACGACCTCGCCCGCTTTCTGTGCGAGGGCAAGCCGCTGGCGGTGGTCCCCCTGCGCGAGCTTGCCCCCGCCCCCGGCGTCGGACTCATCGCGCCACACCAGGAGCCCTACACCCCTGTTCTAACGGCCCTTCTGGCCGAGGCCGAGGGGCTGACGGCGCCCGCCTCTTGATAGGTTTTTCCTATCAATTGACGGAACAGCGATATTGATTTGCCAATCATCTCTCTGCGACAAAGGAAGAAGCACGAGGGAGGAGCCGCAAGCATGCGCCAGCACCAGCCGACCCATCAGCCGACAGCCGACGACATCGCCGGCCTGATCGCGCGTCATGCAGGGACCGAAGGCCCACTGCTGCCGATCCTTCACGACATCCAGGATGCCTTCGATCACGTCCCGCAGATGGCGCTGCCGCTGATCGCCGAGGCGCTGAACCTCACCGTGGCCGAGGTGCACGGGGTGATGTCCTTCTACCACGATTTCCGCAAGGCCCCCGCCGGGCGGCTGGTGGTCAAGATCTGCCGGGCCGAAGCCTGCCAGTCCATGGGCGCGAACGCCCTGTCCGAGGCGGTGCTGGGCAAGCTTGGCCTCGACTGGGGCGGCACCACCCGTGATGGCGGCGTGACGGTCGAGCCGGTCTATTGCCTTGGCCTGTGCGCCTGCGCCCCCGCCGCCATGGTGGGCGAGAAGCTGATCGGACGGGCGTCAGCCGACCGGCTTGAAGCGGCCATGGAGGGTGCGGCATGAAGATCTGGGTTCCCATGGACAGCGCCGCCAAGGCGCTTGGTGCTGACGAGGTGGTCGCCGCGATCCATGCCGAGGCAAGGGCCCGCGGCCTCGATGTGGAGATCGCCCGCAATGGTACCCGTGGCATGATCTGGCTGGAGCCGCTGGTGGAGGTCGAGACCGACGCAGGCCGCGTGGGGTACGGCCCGATGACGCCCGGTGAGGTTTCGGCGATCTTCGACGGCGGCTCGTCTCTGGGGCTGGTCGAGGAGCTGGACTGGATGATGCGCCAGACCCGCCTGACCTTCCAGCGCTGCGGCGTGATCGACCCGCTGTCGCTGGTGCAGTACGAGGCCCATGGCGGGCTTGCGGGCCTGCGGCGCGCCATCGACATGTCCCAAGACGACCTCATCGACGAGGTGAAGCTGTCGGGCCTGCGCGGTCGCGGCGGCGCCGGTTTCCCCACGGGGATCAAGTGGGACACGGTGCGGCTGGCCCATGCGGACCGCAAGTACATCGTGTGCAACGCTGACGAGGGCGACAGCGGCACCTTTGCCGACCGGATGATCATGGAGGGTGATCCCTTCTGCCTGATCGAGGGCATGTCCATCGCTGGAATCGGCTGCGGTGCGGTCCAGGGCTATGTCTACCTGCGCTCGGAATACCCCGATGCCATCGCGGTGATGCGCCGTGCCATCGAGCTGGCACGCGAGGCGGGGATTCTCGGGGAGAATGTGCTTGGGTCCGGGCATGCCTTCGACATGGAGGTGCGCGTGGGCGCCGGGGCCTATGTCTGCGGCGAGGAGACATCGCTGCTGAACTCGCTCGAGGGCAAGCGCGGCGTGGTGCGGGCGAAGCCTCCGCTTCCGGCGCTCGAGGGCGCCTTCGGCAAGCCCACGGTGGTGAACAACGTCATTTCGCTGGCGACCGTGCCGGTGATCTTCGAGAAGGGCGCCGAGCATTACGCCGACTTTGGGCTGGGCCGGTCCAAGGGCACGATCCCCTTGCAGATCGCCGGAAACGTCGCGCGCGGCGGGCTCTTCGAGACCGCCTTCGGCATGCCACTGGGCGAGATCGTGAACGATCTGGGCGGCGGAACGGCCTCCGGGCGGCCGGTGAAGGCGGTGCAGGTGGGCGGACCGCTTGGAGCCTACCTTGGCACGTCCCAGTTCGACCTGCCGTTCGGCTATGAGGAATTTTCCGGGCAGGATGCGCTGATCGGGCACGCGGGGCTGGTGGTCTTCGACGACAGCGCGGACATGCTGGGCATGGCGCGGTTCGCCATGGAATTCTGCGCCGTGGAAAGCTGCGGCAAATGCACCCCCTGTCGCATTGGCGCGGTACGCGGGGTCGAGACGCTGGACCGGATCCGCGCCGGGGACGGCGCGGCGGTCGAGCTGCTGACGGACCTGTGCGACACGATGGAGAGCGGTTCGCTTTGCGCGCTTGGGGGCTTCACCCCCTACCCGGTGATGTCGGCGCTGAAGCTGTTCCCCGAGGAATTCGGAGCCGTGCGCGAGGCGGCGGAGTGATTGGTCCCGCAGGGGTGTCGCCTCGCTGGCGCGAGGCGATCCGCCGGGGGCTCTGCCCCCGGACCCCCGGGATATTTTTGGTCAAAGGAAGACTGGGTCTTCGGCAAAGTCGGGAGTATGCGCGATGAAAGATTTCATCATTCCCTGGGATGAGAAGGACATGGGCACGCCTGCGAAATCAGGTAAGCCGGTGTCGCTGAGCATCGACGGTATCGCGGTCAGCGTGCCCGCCGGAACGTCAGTCATGCGGGCTGCGGCGGAGGCGGGGATCACCGTGCCGAAGCTGTGCGCCACCGACAGCGTCGAGGCCTTCGGATCCTGCAGGCTGTGCGTGGTCGAGATCGAAGGCCGTCGGGGCACGCCGGCCTCCTGCACCACGCCGGTGCATGACGGCATGGTGGTGCACACGCAGTCGTCCAAGGTGAAAAAGATCCGCAAGGGGGTGATGGAGCTTTACGTGTCCGACCACCCGCTGGATTGCCTCACCTGCGCGGCCAACGGCGATTGCGAGCTGCAGGACATGGCCGGGATGGTCGGGCTGCGGGACGTGCGCTACACGCCTGGCGAAAACCATTACGACCCGTCGGGCACCGGGGCGCGGTCCCAGGCCGAGGCGCGGCTGCGGATGCCCGAGGGGGAAGCGAACCCGCGCTACATCGCCAAAGACACCAGCAACCCCTATTTCACCTACGATCCCGCCAAGTGCATCGTCTGCTCGCGCTGCGTGCGCGCCTGCGAGGAGGTTCAGGGCACCTTTGCGCTGACCATCGAGGGGCGCGGATTTGAGAGCCGCGTGTCCGCGGGCGGGCCGCAGGATGATTTCCTGACCTCGGATTGCGTCAGCTGCGGCGCCTGCGTGCAGGCCTGCCCCACGGCGACACTGCAGGAAAAGAGCGTGGCCGAGCTGGGTACGCCGGACCGGTCCGTCGTGACCACCTGCGCCTATTGCGGCGTGGGCTGTTCGTTCAAGGCCGAGCTCAACGGCGACGAGCTGGTGCGCATGGTGCCGTGGAAGCATGGCAAGGCGAACCGCGGCCACTCCTGCGTGAAGGGGCGGTTTGCCTACGGCTATGCCAGCCACCCGGACCGCATCATGAAGCCGATGATCCGCGACAGCATCGACGAGCCGTGGAGGCAGGTCGAGTGGGCCGAGGCGCTGGCCTTTGCCGCCACCCGGCTCAAGGGCATCCGCGAGCAATACGGTCGGCGCAGCATGGGGGTCATCACCTCGAGCCGCTGCACCAACGAGGAAACCTACCTCGTGCAGAAGCTGACGCGCGCGGTGTTCCTCAACAACAACACCGACACTTGTGCGCGGGTGTGCCATTCGCCCACCGGCTACGGCCTTGGGCAGACCTTCGGCACTTCTGCCGGGACTCAGGATTTCGACAGCGTCGAAAAGGTCGACGTCGCGCTGGTGATCGGCGCCAACCCCACCGACGGCCACCCGGTCTTTGCCTCGCGCCTCAAGAAGCGGCTGCGGCAGGGTGCCAAGCTTATCGTTATCGACCCGCGTCGCATCGACATGGTGAAATCGGCCCATATCGAGGCGGCCCACCACCTGCCCCTGACCCCCGGCACCAACGTTGCCGTGGTCACGGCGCTCGGGCATGTGATCGTGACCGAGGGGCTTTACGACGAGGCCTTCATCCGCGAGCGCTGCGACTGGGACGAATTCCAGGCCTTTGCCGAGTTCGTCTCGGACAAGCGCCATGCGCCGGAATCCACCGCCTTGCTCACTGGCGTCAACGCGCAGGAACTGCGGGCGGCGGCGCGCCTGTTCGCCAAAGGCGGCAACGGAGCGATCTACTATGGCCTCGGCGTGACCGAGCATTCCCAAGGCTCGACCACCGTGATGGCTCTGGCGAACCTTGCGATGATGACTGGCAACATCGGGCGTGACGGTGTGGGCGTGAACCCGCTGCGCGGCCAGAACAACGTGCAGGGCTCGTGCGACATGGGCAGCTTCCCCCACGAGCTGCCGGGATATCGCCATGTGAAGGGCCCCGAGGTCCGCAAGATCTTCGAGGACGCATGGGGTGTCAGCATCGACCCCGAGCCGGGGCTGCGCATCCCCAACATGCTCGATGCCGCGGTCGAGGGCACGTTCAAGGCGCTTTACTGCCAGGGCGAGGATATCCTCCAGTCCGACCCTGACACACACCACGTCGCGGCGGGGCTGAAGGCGATGGAGTGCGTCATCGTGCATGACCTTTTCCTCAACGAGACGGCCAATTACGCGCATGTTTTCCTGCCCGGCTCGTCCTTCCTCGAGAAGAACGGAACCTTCACCAACGCCGAGCGTCGGATCAACAAGGTCCGCAAGGTCATGGCCCCGAAGAACGGCTACGAGGATTGGGAAGTGACGCAAATGCTCGCGAACGCGATGGGCGCGGGCTGGGCCTACACCCACCCCGAACAGATCATGGCCGAGATCGCGGCCACCACCCCCAGCTTTGCCGGTGTCACCTACGACCGGCTCGACGAGCTTGGCTCGATCCAGTGGCCCTGCAACGAGGAGCATCCCGAGGGCACGCCGCTCATGCACGTGGACGGGTTCGTGCGCGGCAAGGGGCGGTTCATCGTGACCGAATATGTCGCGACCGACGAGAAGACCGGTCCGCGCTTCCCGCTGCTGCTCACCACAGGGCGCATCCTGTCGCAGTACAACGTGGGCGCCCAGACCCGGCGGACCGAGAACAGCGTCTGGCACGATCAGGACGAGCTGGAGCTGCACCCCCATGACGCCGAGAACCGGGGCCTCAAGGATGGTGACTGGGTGCGCCTTGCCTCGCGCACCGGCGAGACGACGCTGCGCGCCAAGGTGACGGATCGGGTGTCGCCCGGCGTGGTCTATACCACCTTCCACCACCCGGACACGCAGGCCAATGTGGTGACCACCGATTTCTCGGACTGGGCGACCAACTGCCCCGAGTACAAGGTGACCGCCGTGCAGGTGACGCCCTCCAACGGGCCGACCGACTGGCAGGAAGATTACAACGCCCAGGCCGCGCAGGCCCGGCGCATCCTTTCGGCGGCGGAATGACTCTGCGATCCGTCAGCAGGCCCGGCACCGCCGTGACGTCCGAAGGAGCGCGGGACATTACCCGCTCGCTCCCCGAGGAGGTTCCGGTGGCGCTGGTCTTTGACGGATCGACGCAAGCGGTGATGATGGCCACGCCTTCGGACGTGGCGGATTTCGCGCTTGGCTTCGCGCTGAGCGAGGAGATCGTCACCGACCTTGCGCAGGTGGCGGATTTCGAGACCGTCGAACACGACCGCGGCATAGAGGCACGTCTGTGGCTGCGAGGCGGCGCTTCGGCACAACTGCTCGAGCGGCAACGGCGTAGCATGGGGCCTACGGGCTGCGGGCTGTGCGGCATCGACAGCCTTGACGCAGCGCTAAGGCCCCTGCCCCGGCTGCCACTTGGCCCTGTGCGCCTGACCCGGGCCGAGGTAGCCTCTGCCACCGAGGCCCTGCGCGCCCACCAACCGCTGCACGATCAGACCCGCGCGGTGCACGCCGCGGGCTTCCTGCTCCCCGGAAATGGCATCGTGCTCGCCCGCGAGGACGTGGGGCGACACAACGCGCTCGACAAGCTCATCGGTGCCATGGCCCGAGGGGGGGTCGACGCTTCGAAAGGGGCCATCGTGCTCACCAGCCGCGTGTCGGTGGACATGGTGCAGAAGGCGGTGCTGGCGAAGTGCCCGATTCTCATCGCCGTGTCGGCGCCCACCGAGCTTGCCATGCGCACCGCCGATGAGGCACGGCTGACCGTGGCCGCATTTGCCCGCGCCGGCGGGTTCGATCTTTATTCCGCGCCCGAGCGCATCACCGACGGAGCCAGCGATGTCGCCTGATAAGATGGTCATGATGGCCAACCAGATCGCCACCTTCTTCGACTCGCAGCCCTCCGGGCAGGCCGAGGGCGTGGCAGGCCATATTAACGACTTCTGGGAACCCCGGATGCGCGCGCAGTACCTTGCCCATGTGGAGGCTGGCGGTGCGGGCCTGAAACCACTGGCCATCGAGGCGGCCGCACTGGTGAACGCGCCTTCCGAAGACGCCTGACCGGGGGACTGCCGTCCGGCGAGCAGCTCTCAGCTTGCCAGCATCCGCAGGCCCTGTGTCACGTCGGACCGTACCGCAAGCCGCAAGCCCGGCTCGTCCCCCGCCTTGAGCGCGGCAATGATAAGCCGGTGATACTGCGGCGCCTCCGTGCGCTTCAGCCTCCCGTAAAGCGCCCGCATGGTGGGCCCCAGCTGCAGCCAGACGGTTTCGCACATGGCCAGCATCGCGGGCGCCTGCGCCCTCAGGTAGAGTGTGCGGTGGAACTCGAGGTTCGAGCGGATGTAGCCCACCGAGTCGCGGTTGCTGATGACCGCCGAGATATTGGCGTCGATGGCCTGAAGCCGGTCGATCAGCGCCATGTGGGCACGGGGCAGCGCGCGTGAGGCCAGCTCTACCTCGATGAGGGCGCGCAGGGCGGCCAGCTCCTCGATCCGCTCATTTGACAGTTCGGGCGTGGCGACCCGACCCGAGGTGGACATGGACAGCGCTCCCTCGGCCACCAGCCGCCGCACCGCTTCGCGGGCGGGGGTCATCGAGACCTCGAATTGCCTGCCGATGCCGCGCAGGGTCAGCGCCTCTCCGGGCGGGATCTGGCCCAGCATGATGCGGCTGCGCAAGCCGCGATAGACGCGGTCATGCGCGGAGGAGGAAATGTCGGACGGTTTCGGAGCAAGGTTCATGGTGCCGCCATAAGTGATCACAAAAGCCCTGCCGTCAATCTCCGAATCGATAGCGGTGCAGGCTTCCCCCCTCGTCGCGCAGCCAGGCCCGCGCCGGTCGCCAGTCTCCGTAGAGCCGCTCAACCACCGCCCAGAAGGCGCTCGAATGGTTCATCTCCGCGAGATGCGCCACCTCGTGGGCGGCCACGTAGTCAAGGATCTGCGGCGGGGCGAGCACCAGCCTCCACGAGTACATCAGTGCCCCGTCCGCCGTACACGACCCCCAGCGAGAACGCGCATCGCGCAGCGTGAGCCGCGTGTAGGGCAGCCCCAGTGCTGCCGAGTGCCGATCCGACGCCTCGGCCAGCCGGTCCCGTGCGAGGGTGCGCAACCAGCCCTGCAGCCTTGCCGCAATGCGATCCTCAGGGCCGGGCACCGCGATGGTGCCGTTCCCAAGCGTGACCGCCCTGCCCTGCCCCGGCACCACCTGCCGCAAGATGCCCTCCACGGGGAGCGTTGCGCCAATGGCAATATGCTCGTCATCGCCCCGCGCCTCGAGATGGCCGCGCAGCCAAGCCTCCTTGTCGCGCAGAAAGCCGATGGCCTCGCGTTCCGGCAGCCGGCGCGGCACGGTAAGGGTCACCCGCCCGTCGATCTGGCTCAGACGCAAGGACAGCCGCCGCGCCTGCGCCGAGCGCCGCAGCTTCACCGCGATAGGAGGGTTGCCCGGAAGCGTTATGTCGCTCATATCCATGCCTCACAGCCCAAGCGGGCAAAGCCTTTGACACCGCTCCCCCTTTATGGCAGGGGAGCCGGATTGTCGACATGACCGGACACGCCCGAAAGGGCCAAGCTGAAGGGGAAAACCCATGCCCAAAGAAGAATGGGGTACGAAGCGCGTCTGCCCGACCACGGGCAAACGCTTCTACGACCTGAACAAGGACCCAATCGTCAGCCCGTACACGGGTGAGGTTCTGCAACTCGACACCGGCAAGCGCACCATGCTCGTCGCCGACGCGGCCGACGGCGCCAAGCGCAAAGCCACCGAGGAAGATTCCGAAGAAGTCGATCTGCTCGATGACGATGATGTCGATGTGGATCTCGATGACGACGACGTCCTCGAAGACGAGGACGACGACAACGTTTCGCTGGACGAGATCACCGACGTCGCCAGCGAAGACGACGACAACTGAGGTCGTTTCGAATTTTTTCCGCGGGCGGTGATTTTCCCCTTGAACCCGCCCGCGGCTTTCCGTAAATCCGCCGCACGACGCCGGAAACGGCAACGGTTTGGGGCCTTAGCTCAGCTGGGAGAGCGCTTGCATGGCATGCAAGAGGTCAGGGGTTCGATCCCCCTAGGCTCCACCAAACTTTCCTGAAAAGCACCAGATAGTTCTGCCTTTTTCGTCAGAGGATTTGCCTCTGCCGCGCAGACGGGTGCTGTTTTCCCTGCGAAAATCCATGCTGCCTTGATCCGCGCATTTCGGCGTGTCGATCGCTGCTCAGCCCTCCCCTCTGTCAAAACCGAGGATGGCCCATGAACGACCATTTCTTCGTCGTGACGGGCGGCCCCGGTGCGGGCAAGACCAGCCTGATCACCGAGCTCGCCCGCCGCGGCTATCATACGATCCCCGAATCCGGCCGCGCGATCATTCGCGAGGAGATGCAGAGCGGCGGAGACGCCCTCCCCTGGGCGGACCGCATGGCCTATGCCGAACGGATGCTTGAACGCGACCTCCGCGCCTACGAGGACGCTCAGGCCCTCTCAGGCCCCGTGATCTTCGACCGAGGCATTCCCGACATTCTGGGCTACCTGACCCTCTGCGGCCTCCCCGTGCCGCCCCACGTCGCCGCTACGGCCAAGGCAGCCCGTTACAACGCCCGCGTCTTCCTGACACCCTACTGGGACGAGATCTTTGCGCAGGACACCGAACGCACGCAGACCCGCACCGAGGCCGAAGCGACCTGCGCCGTCATGCGCGAGACCTACACCGCGCTCGGTTACGAGATCACGGAGCTGCCGCGCACCGACATCGTAACACGCGCCGACTTTGTTTGTGCGCAGCGGGTCAACTGACCGTAATCGCGAGATGCCCTGGCAAAACTGCTGAACCGGACAAACCGCATGGTCCCTCCCGCCTCCCGCTGCCTGACACTCACGGCCCAAACCTGCCGTTCGCCTGGGCCACCAACGCCGCGGCGCGACTTCCCCAAACCGGCCATCAGTGACACCGCGCAGCATAGTCCAAGGCCCCAAGGTCCGCGGTGCGGACAGAGCTGTCGTTGCCCCTTCAGCCTGAACAGGACTAGAATGGAGTCGTGCAGCCGACGGTGAAGATTGACTAGCGTCGCATTGGTGTAGGCGCACCTGTGCAATTGGCTCGACGTTCGACTTAACGCAAACTACCAAAAGCGAAACTACCGGCTTGCAGGCAGCGAGGATCAGCGTTGGGGACCTACTCAGACTTCCGCATCGGAAATTTCCATCTTGAGTCCAGTGGGAACTTTACGACTACGAGGCACCATTCGATTTACTTGCCGTCTGACAGTGTTTTTGTCGAAAGGGACTTCGACCTAAAGCCAGTAGAAGTTTTTCAGGCGACCTTACGCTCGATCTTTCCACGCCTAGAGCTCCTCGGATCGACGCTCCCAGCTATCGAACGGCGGTTCAACAACCCATACGTAACATACGACGAACCGCATGACGTGCCCTTCAAAGAAGCTCTGGAGCTTGTCCGCAACGTCGATCTGGCCTCCCTCAAAGAAGGCACCCGAGATAATCACGGGGGCCTTCTTCCTGCTGAGTATCAGAAGCGACTGGAGGAACCGCTGACCGATCATTATGGTCGAGCACCGGGATGGGATCTCAGCACGCTTCTTGATCGACTGATGCCCTACGACATTCTGCGGATGCTCGCAGAACGCCCCGCAAATCTTGATCTCATTGTCCAGTGGGACTTTATGGACGTCGTTGAAAGCGGCTACTTCGAACGTGAGGACTTCTCGGTCGGAGTAGATGATGAAGGCTTGCTTCTAGTGACCGAAGGCACCAGCGACACTAAGGTGATCCAGCACGCCTTCGCTATCCTGCGCCCTGAGATCGCCGATTTCTTCCGGTTCATTGACATGGAGGACAACTATCCGTTCGGCGGCCACGGCCAACTGATGAACTTCATGAGGGGGCTGAGAAGCATTGGGAAAGCCGATGGTGTGTTGGCCATCTTCGACAACGACACGGTTGGCGTCGCATCGCTCGCGCAGCTTGAAGAGCTTTCAGGCATCAACGCGATCAAACTGCCCGACCTGGAAGAGTTTAGGAGCTTCCCGACAATTGGACCCAATGGCGAGCATCTTGCTGACATCAACGGCAAAGCCGCCGCTATCGAGTGCTACCTGAAGCTCCCGCAGCGATGTCGTATCAGGTGGAGTAACTACGAAAAGCGCGCGGGAGCGTATCAGGGCTCGATAGACCAAACCTCTGGCGAGAAGAGCGCGCAGCAAGACGAGTTCCTCCGAACAACCCGTGTTGATGACTACCCCTTCGAGAAGATGGAGAAAGTGTTGGATGTAATCGTCGAGGCCTGCACTTCCCTCTCTTAACGGCGGCACGAATGACTGCAATTTGGGCTTCAAGCGGCCAAGCGGCAACGCGGCAGGCTCCTCGTCCAGGTGAGCCTGCCGCGGGGCATGGACGGCCCATGCGGCCATTCGAACCAGGCGCAGCAGATGGTCGGTTTATCCCATTACCTGCCGATCAGCTTGCGATGTGATTGCTCCATTTGCAGTCCACAAAGCTGACATACGCCACGTGTACAGCACTCTAGCTGGTAGAATAGCTGCGGCACCAAGCCGTCGTCATCTACCGATCATAAAAGCATTCAAGATCTTTTCGATTTCTCAGTTGCTTCGGTCGATATGGTTTGACCTCTCCGCATTGTGCGACCGCCGTTGCATGCATACGTTCTTTGACGGAGGGATGGAGAGGGAAATCATCGCCAACTGCGCGAACTCCCTTCTTCCAGCGGATCCGGAGGGGTCCAAATGCTACCATCGCGTCTTCGCGGTGCTGCAAACCAAGAGGGTCAGGGGCGCGGTTCAAGACGTTCTCGTTGATCTGTATCGACGGCACGCAGTCTTTCAATTCGTCGACCATCCAATCGAGGGCGATATCGCTCAGGCGGGACTCCGCCTCGGGATAGCTTCCGCCAATGTCGCTATGGCAGCCCGGGAACCAGACCTGCTTCAGCCACTTCGGCTCTCGATCCTTGGTCTCAATCGCAGCCGCCTTGGATGCCCATCCGACCCTTGGAAAGTCAGCACGGTCCTCGTCGATCGCCATGGCGTGACGGGCGTGTTGGACATCGGGATCCAACCACTTGTCGTAGTTGCGCTTGTTCCACGCCGCAAAGTGACCCGTTTTGAGCATATGCGGCCAATCTGTTGGGCGCCAGAGCTTCAGTTTGCGGTTGGGATCGTCCGAGAAATACTTGAAGTTGTCGAGCAAAAGGGAACCAAGCTGCCAAAGAAGCGCAGCTAGTAGTACGCCGAGTGGAACAACCAAAAGCCAAGACCAACCGAATGCGACGCCTGCGGCAAAAGCCGACCCAACCCCTAACGTGACGCCCCAGACCAAGGTGCGGACAACAGCCGTTCGCAGTGATGCCACGGTATCAAAGACCCCAATGAATGTTGGCTGAACGTTTCCCTGATTGTCTTCGCCTACGAGAGGAAGGCTTGAATACTTCTTGCGAAACCGCTTGCCGAGCTCTTCACGGTTCTTGAAGTATGGATTTTGTCCGCGGGGTTTTCCAGCGCCGTGATTATAGACAAATTTCACAGCATCTTTGGCGATCTTGCGCAGGCCGGGACCATGACGCGGCACCGGAGAACCATCCGGCATCTGCGTCGGGACACCGCAGAGGTTCATAACGTTTGCCAGTGCTCTGACCGTATAGGCTCCGCGAGAGAACCCAAACAGCAGCACGCGATCACCGGGCTCGTAATGGGCAATGATCTGCTCGTAGCAATCGATGATGTTGTGGTCGATGCCAGTTCCGACGGCGCTTTCAAGAATCGGCTTGATCCGACCGAAAAATCCGCCCCGTTCTCCCGTTCCCAGGCCGGGGTCGTAAAAGGCTACCTGGTCCTTCGGGCTAATTGGTGAATCTGGACCCGACCGCATGGCACGATACATTTTGTAAACATTCGAAAGCCGTTGGTCCGGCCTAGCGCCACCCATCTGGCCGGTTCCGTCCGAGAATATGCAGATGTTCTTCGCCATGACTTAGCTTTTGCCTTCGCCCGGACGAATTTCGATTGGCTTGGGACGTCCGCCTGACCGTTTTAGGGAGAAAGGAAGAAAGCAGTCGATTTCATCGTCGGAAAAGGTCATATCTTCCAGCTTTTTCAGTCGGTGTTGCGCTTCCCGGTATGCCTTACCGTCAGTCTGTGGTGCGCTTGCATAAAGGGCTGCGAGAGCCGCCTGAAGTTCATCACGGCGCTCGACTGCCGCTTCATGCTCAAGTCTAACGAGGTCCGTTAGAAGCGAAAGATAGCACTCGCGGACGTTCCAGAGCTTTGCAGCTGCGTCGCGGTGCTTTTGGGCGATGGCGCCTGGGTCGAAGTTTTTTAGGTAAGCGGCTACGAACAGCGTCAGGAAAGAGACCACGACGGTCGCGATCTCTACCCATTTCTGGTCAATTGCTATGACCCCGACTGCGCCGGCGCTGGTAAGCGCTGAGAGCGCGATTTGGGCCATCTTGTATCTGCGCAAAGTAGCCGCGCAACGATCGGCCATACGTTCATGGGTCTTGTGGGTATAGACCACACGTCCGAAGCATTCCCTGACTTGGTCTTCAAATGCGATATCGTAGTTAGGCTGCATAGTCTTCGTCCTCGGCGTCTCGCACACGGATCGGTACACGAATCATGTCCCTTGCTATGACAACGCCACGGCTGACGGCGTAGCACTCGACGAGGTGATCGCCCCGGAAATTTGTCGTTTCGCGACGCTCGCCGCGTCCGTCGTCGCGTACGATCTGACCCCGGATCATATCGCGGCGCTCGGCTTCGTCACCTCGGTTCAGGACTTTCCAGTACAGCTCAATATCATCTGGCAGGTCCGATGTGTCGGAAAGAAAGAACCGAAGTTCTTTCTGCGGTCGGAGTATGCCGTACCCTTCTAGTAGCTCACGGAGCATCGTAGGGCGGAACCCATCCTGCGTAACTTCGCAGTTGATGCGAAGATGATGGCGAATATCGACACGGAACCTGTCTTCAACAAACTGTTCAGTGTCTCGAAAGACATGGGAATACGCTGCGGACTCTCCCGCTGCGCTCTTCGTCACAGGTGCTGGATAGGCATTGCCGAACACGTCACGCCACTTTTGGCGCTCATTCTTTTGACCGCTGGCCTCGATTGCCTTGACGCACAAGTCGTAGGCCTTCTTGGCCTTCGTCTCGAAGCGCTTCTTGACCCGCACTCGTTGCCGACTACCCAATGCGGCATATTCGGATTGCTTCGATTGATCGGCCAGAAACTTGAAAAAATCCCGGCACATCCAGTCATAATAGTAATAGCTTCGATCGTCATATTCCTTTGTCGATTCTAGGAAATTATACGCCAAGGTATCGATCAACAGCCCGCCCATGGCGACACCGTGTTTGTTCTTCCACGCCCTCGCCATTTTACAAAGTCGACGAAGATTGCGGTTCTTGCGCTTGTTGGCCTCGCGCATTTCATCAATTTCGGCCTGCGGCTTAGTGATCTTCCACGATCCGCCATTCGCGGTATCCGGGTATTTGTAACTACCATCATCCTGTTTGAACGCTGGCATCACTTCTATGTGGAAGTCCTTGTAAAGGACGCGAACAACCAAACGGTCCACACGTACCGTCGTAGACGGATAGCGACGTTTGATAGCTTCTTTGGTGTCTTGGAGCAGCTTGGCCTGACCACAGCTCTTATAGTCGTCCCATTTTCCGGCGGGCATGATGTAAATCATGTCCAAATCAGACACGCCCTTGATGGCAGTCCACCGTCCGTAGGACCCAACTTGAAGGCTGTTTGCTGTCTTGGATTCGGTATCTCGGAACTGCTTGTTAAGGGCAGCTGTAACCTCGCCGTACCGTAGCGAAATAGTTTCTGCGTTATCGACTTTGATGTTTTCCAAAAACGCTTTGAAATCGTCGGAAATGCTCATTTGACCTCAACTTCTCTTCTGGAAACATACACCAACACCGCCCGATCGCAGGGCTTGGCCTCAGCTTATGCCCATGATTTTCTTTGCTTCTGCGATGGCTTTCGGCGAACCTTCGACATTCCAAGTCGCTTTGCCATTTCGAACCTGCTTGGTGACCTTAACTGGTTGCCCTGTTTCGGGATCACGAAGGGTTCGCAGGCGTCGCTCCACCTCGCCTTCGGCGTTGGCAAGCATATCCTTCTTGATGCCGTCAAAGAACTGTTGGCTCGACATTTTGCGCCCATTGCGTTTGAATTCTAGCATCTGCGTAATTCCCTACTTCACGCGTTTTTCTCTTTTATGCGCTTCTGCCCACGCACCCCTCGAGGAGGTTTGCAAGGCGAGATTGCTACCTCTCACGCACAGTAGTTTTCGGGTTGGCCTTCCCGTACTTTGCCGTCACAAAACGACCACTTGCAGCGCTTCGGTAGCTCCCGCCCGTGGACCCACTCTTTCCGGGCGCCTCTAGAACGGTCGTCCGTGGATGCGACTTCCCGTATGCTTTCGTGACGTAGCGACCCGACTTCGCGCTACGGTATCCGCCCCCACCTTCTCCCTGGTTTGCCATTAGCTGCCCCTTTCTTTGTCAGCGCCCGATTCTTGTTGGTCCTGCTTAGGATGGATGGCCAGCTTAGTGTTGTCAATACAAGCACAACTGTAGATTTGAGTGCTTGCAATACAAACACTATGTTTGAGATATTGACACACCAATGTCGAAAATGGTAACGGGAGCCATGTCAAGAGAACTGATACACAGGGCGTTCGGTCGCGCAGTGGCGACCCGAAGGAAGCAGCGAGACAACATGACCCAATTGGAGCTCGCTCAGAAAACGGGGCTCTCGCGTGCGTCGATTGCGAACATTGAGCGTGGTCAGCAGAATGTTGGCCTTCATCACCTTTATTCGATAGCCAACGCACTGGAAGTATCTTCGTTGTCTGACCTGCTACCTCCTCTGAGTATTAGTCAGGATAGGGAGGAAGAACCGCAGATGCGTACTAGCGAAAAACTGTCTGAAGCCAGCAAGGCAGGTGTAGAGCAACTCATCCGCAACGCTTTGAAACAGGGCGCGAAGCAGAGTACCGGACGATGATTGCGGACAAAGAGCGTGCTATCAAGGCGGCGCGCAGAATCCTTGAAGAGCACAATATTCAACGAGCGCCAGTTCCTGTAGAGCGCATTATCAAGAGCCGGAATATAGTGCTTGATTATGCGCCTCTCGATGAGGACTTATCGGGTATGGCCTACAGCCAAGACGGTGTTTCGATGATCGGGGTAAACGCATTACACCATCCCAATCGACAAAGGTTTTCGGCAGCGCATGAGCTGGCTCATCACGTACTGCATGAGGAAAGACTGCATGGCGAAGTTCACCTTTCCAAGGGATTGCGAGCATTGAGGCGCGATCGAGTATCCTCGCAAGGCACAGACCCTTTGGAGGTCGAAGCGAATACATTCGCTTCGGAACTTCTGATGCCTCACCAACTTCTGCTGGACGCTTGTGGTGAAGAGGGCTTGGATTTGGATGATGAGGCCAAGGTCGAGAAGCTCGCCAAGAAGTTTCGGGTCAGCGTGTCTGCAATGAAATACCGGCTGGCCAGCCTCATGTGATTTTGGTGGCTACTTGTCGTTCATATTTTTTGACACTGAAACTACTGGTTTGCACGCTGGTTTCGATCAGATCGTTCAATTTGCAGCCGTCAGAACAGACAGTGACCTCAACGAAACCGATCGGTTCGAATTGAGATCAAGAATCGATCCGAACGTTGTTCCGGACGTTCAGGCGATGCTTGCCAACGGTTTGTCAATTGAAGCACTGACAGACCAGCATCTTTCCACCCATTATCAAATGATGCGGGATTTGAATGAGCGTCTGGTGTCTTGGTCCCCAGCCATTTTTTTAGGATACAATTCCATAAGGTTTGACGAAGAGTTTCTTCGCCATGCGTTGTATCGAACATTGCACCCTCCCTACCTTACGAGCCTTCATGGGAACGGTCGGAATGACGTGATGTCACTTGCTTTGGCCTGCTCGGCGTCAGGTGACAACGCGCTACGCGTGCCACTCAAGGACTCAGGTGATCCAAGCTTCCGCTTGCATGATATTGCAGCGGCCAACGGCATTGCAGTGCTCAAGTCACACGATGCAATGTTCGACACGCAAACAGCGCTTGAGCTCTGCCGCCTTGTGAAGAAGCTGAGCCCGGATCTTTGGCGAAGGTTTGTGCGCTTCTCCAACAAAGCTTCGGTTGTCGATTTTGTCACGTCGGACGAACCCTTCGTACTTACAGAGTTTTATGGAAACAGAGCATATCACACCCCTGTAGTTTTCGTTGCAAATGAACCCGACCAACCAAATGGCATGCTTTGCTTGAGCTTGGTTAAGCCAATCGAAGAGCTCGCATCGATGTCAGATAAACAGTTGGCAAGCTGGTTGTTGAGCCCTCCACGCCCAATCCGGAGAGTTCGATCGAACGCAGGTCCGACAATGATGCCACTTTGGGAAGCAGCTGAGGAATTTTTCGTGGGCACCTCATGCGAAGTACTAGAGGATCGGGCCGTGCGAATTGTGGAAGACGAGGGGCTCAAAACTCGAATCGGGCGAGTCTTCTCAGAAAACCGTGCGCAGTATCCTGAGCCAGCACATGTTGAAGAGATGTTGTACACCAAGTTTTCAAGTCGGAACGACGCCACGCTGTGTGATCGGTTCCACTGCGCTCCTTGGAGCGAACGGCGCGAAATCGCACAGTCCCTCGAAGATGACCGACTGAAAGAACTAGCGCTGCGAATTTGCTACTTTGAATGCCGTTCTTCACTCGCACCCGATTTGGTCCAGGCGATGGATATCGATCTCGCGCATCGCCTTATGTCCATAGACGGTCGACCTCCGTCGGTTGAGCAGACCCTAAAGCAAGTCGGAGCGGGACGTGCGGATTTTGAAAATAACTCGAACGCTGCCGCGCTTCTGAAAGGTTACGTGTCGTTTCTTACTGAGCGACGGACGAAGATCTTAAAGTTTCTAGAGGCACAATGAAAGTCTGCTTTGATAACTTTGGAATAGCTTTTGGAACTGGCGCAGCGAACGGCAGCTCTCCGCCCATCTTGCCCACGGTAGACTTTGTGCCGTCGCTGGAAGGGTTGGCTGTAACGGGTTGGAATGGACCGTCGGCCATTAACGTTTCGGCCATTGCCGCGCCAACGTGCGATAGACGGTTGGCCGCGACACAGAGAAGAGCTCGGCCAAGTCCGACACCGAATACTCCCCAGTTGCGTGCATCCGTGTCAACTCCGCTGCCTGCCGGTCGGAAAGCTTTGGCTTCTTGCCCCTCAACTTCCCTTTGGCGCGGGCCACCGCCATGCCCTCGCGGGTGCGTAGCCGGATTACGTCGGCTTCGAACTCGGCGAAGGTCGCCAGTACGTTGAAGAACATCCGTCCCATCGGATCGGTGGGGTCGTAGACCGTGCTTCCTAGCGCGAGCCGTACCCCGCGCTCAGCTAACCCGTCGGTGATGTCGCGCGCGTCCGGCACCGAGCGGGCCAGCCGGTCAAGCTTGGGCACCACAAGTGTGTCGCCCGCCCGCACGGCTGCCAGCGCCTGGGCAAGACCGGGCCGGTCGCGGTTGCGGCCGGTCAGCCCATGGTCAGTGTAGATGCGCTCGGAGGCGACGCCAAGAATTTCCAGCGCCGCGCGCTGCGCGGCGAGATCCTGAGCGTCGGTGGAGCAGCGGGCATAGCCAATACGGAGGGTTGTCATGGGTCAAGCGTAACGCAAGCGGCCCCTTCAGCGATAAAAAAATCGTACCACCCTATCGAGACATAGTTTTCTCAACAGCAGAAGGAGCGCGAGGCGAAATCAAAAACGTCCGTTGAACGATCCCCTATCGGACAGAAGTAGATGGCTTCATCGTCACGTAGGATGTGGGTGTTATCCTGAGATCACGCTGGGCCAACGAGACAAAGTTCTTGATTTTGGGCTACTGCAGCAACACTTTCGAGATCACGCTCACGGCGTGTAAATTCAGTCGAATACGCCCGAGGGGCCCGTCGTCTGGTCTCTTTCTACCGACAAGTCGTTCCCTAGGTAGGCCCCATAGCGTTTGCGTATGCGAACGCCGAACCCGCCGTCGCTCGACGCGATGGCTGACTGAGTGAGGATCGAGCGCACCTCGTCTTCAAGGCTCCGCTTATTCGATCTAGCTTGAGCGCGGAGGCGGTCGTGAAGCTCGTCCGGCAGGTTATTTATCGTCAGTTTCGCCAAGATAAACTCTGTTCCACTGTGAGTTTCCTAAAAGATGGCATAGCGTCGGGTGCCTCAGGTTTGGCATAGTGGTAGCTTCTTGAGGAGGTCAAAATGCAGTTCAGGGCCCATCCCTGCTTGGAGCATGGGCCGGTGCCAAAGTCGTGCCTTCCGCCCATGCCCCCCAACGTTCCTCCAGAGCGGACTCTCGACGGCAGGCACTCGAAGGGCCACAGTGCGGACAAAGTGAGCTTTCGCTGCGGCCGTGCGAATGTCAGCTCTCGGAATTTTCTCACGCCATAGAAGCCCCATCGACAGCTTTGCGAACTATTTGAAAGACCTCCTCCAGCTCATTTTTCGGCACACCGCCAAAAGCAAGCCTAAGCGCCTGTGGCACTGCGACCGTCGTTGCAAAAGGTTCTGCACCGGATGCGGAAATACCTTGCTCTTTCAAACGTGTAACGATTGGTTCTGCCCGAACACCCTTTTCGAGCGGCAACCAGGCGAAACCTGCGTTGCGATGCGAAAGAACAGACCGTCCATCAAAAACTGTCCGGCAAAGTCGCTGGCGCTCTGCACCGTCTCGCCGCCGAGCCTCTTCGGAACTGGCAAGTGTGCCGTCCTCCACCCAATTCGTGACCAGACTGGAAATCAGCGCCGGGGCGTTCCAGGTTGTCGCTCGGATCGCTTCAAGCAATCTGTCTGTGTAGGTCGTCGGAGCGATCAAGTAGCCCAGCCGCAAGCCTGTTGCGAGGCTCTTGGAAAAGCTCCCTACATGAATCGTTCGTTCCGGCGCGAGGGCGATAAAGCTTGGCGGAGGGACCGGCTCAAGAAACGCGTAGGCCGCGTCCTCGATCAGCAACAAGTCATGCGCGCGCGCGACCTCGATCAGATGCAGGCGTGTTGCCTCATCCATGACTGAACCCAAGGGGTTGTGAACGGTTGGCATCAGATAGACCGCCCTCAACATACGTTCGCGACACTGTCGTTCCAGATCGTCCGGGTCCATTACGCCGCGCCGCTCCTCGACGGGAACAAGATCAAGGCCCTGCAACGCCGCGATGGACTTGAAGCCAGGGTAGGTCAGGGTGTCGGTTGCGATCCTCTCACCTCGTCGCAAGAGCCCAAGGACGATGGTCGCCAGCCCATGCTGGTCGCCTGACGTGACCAGAAGGCATTCGGGGTCGATAGGACCAAGGGTCGAGGCAAGACTTTCGGCAATGATCCGTCGTTCGTGCGTTCGCCCGCCGTGAGGCTGGTAGCGTAGCATCGCCTCAAGGTCGCCCGCCGCCGCAAGCCGCCGCAGGCCCGCCCGCAACATATCCGCATCGGCCGCGCCCCCCGGCATGTTGAAAACCAGGTCAATGAGGCCATCGCTGGCGGTCTGTCGGACCCCCAGCATAGGGGGTAATCCGAGGTCGCGAACAAAGGTGCCGCGCCCGGCTTCGCCGACAATCAAGCCCCTGCGCTCCAGCTCGCCGTAGGCACGAGTCGCCGTGGCAAGGGCTACGTTAAACTGTTCCGCAAACGCGCGGTGCGTTGGCAGCTTCGTGCCCGGAGCGAGCTTGCCCTGTTGAATCGCCGTCGAAAGCATATCGGCAAGGCGTAGGTAACGAGCCTACTTCATGGGTTCACTGTATCTAGTACAATAGAAAAATTGTCATGCTTATTGCCTCATGGCATTCCGATCTCAAGTCAATTTTTGAGGTCCGCGTCCCATGCCCAAACTGATCCCAGTTTCACTGCTCGCCCTTGGTCTCTTCATGGTGACGTTCGCGGTGAACCTTCAGGCTCCGCTCTACGATGCTTATGCGGCGCAAAGTGATGTCGGGGCGACGGCGGTGACGGTCGCGTTCGCGGCCTATGTCGGGGGTCTCATGCCGACACTGTTGCTGCTCGGTGGGCTTTCGGACCGGATCGGGCGGCGGGTTCCGATTGCGTTGGCGTTGATCCTAGGTGCCGTGGCTACGGCGCTTCTCGTGCAAGCGCCAAGCTGGACAAGTCTTGTCGTCGCGCGCTTCCTGCTCGGGATCGGAACCGGTCTGGCGACGACCGCGGGGACGGCTTACATGACGGAAATCCTCGGCTCGGATCGCGCCAAGAACGCCGCCCTGATCGTTACCTCTGCGACGTCGCTCGGCTTTGGCGGCGGCGCGCTGGCGACTGGTATCAGCCTCGGGGTGCAGGGCCCGACGCTCTTGCCTGCCAGCTACATCGGCCTGTTCGTGGCGGCTCCGGTCCTCGCCGCGATCGCCCTCGGACTGCCGCGGATCGACAAGCCTCGACCCGTGTCCCTTCTGCGCCTGCCGGTATTCCCTTCGGGCACATGGATGTTCGGTGCCGCAATGGCGCTTGCTTGGTCCACGACCGGGATGACCATCGCTGTCATTCCACTGGAGCTTGCCGCGAACGACCTCGGTGGGTGGACGGGCCTTGTCATCTTCCTAGCGATCTTCGTGGGGTTTCTCTGCCAACCGATTGCCCGGCGCATGACCAACGACCGCGCCCTCGCCCTCGGGTTCGTTTTGATCCCGCTCGGCTTTCTCGTCCTCCTGGCCGGTGCCTGGCTAAAAGTTCTGGCATTCGTTCTCGTCGGCACCTGCATCACCAGTGCGGCCAGCTACGGCTTCACCTATCTAGCTTCTTTGGCGGAAGTTTCATCGCGTGCGCCGGACGACCGGGCGCGGGCGACGGCGGGCCTTTTCGTCTATGCGTACTTCGGGTTCTCACTTCCTGTGATCGCCAGCGGTGCATTGGCCGATATGGTCGGCCTTCTCTCGGCGATGGTGGCGTTCGCAGCAGTCCAGATCATGGTCACGGCGACCATCGTGCTGACGTGGAAACGAGGAACGGTTCCGCCTCTCGCCGCCTTCGATGCCAGATAGTGCGATTATGAATGCAAAGAACGGAAAACGGTTGCGGATCCACGTATGTCGGCATGTATCGCGAAGGTGATGGCTGCAAGCGGGATCGACGCACGGGAGTTGTTCGACAGATTGATCGCTCACGGGTTGGCGCAGTTTCGGATTGAGGATCGTGACCGGTAAACTTGGCTTTCTTCGGCGGAAGACTATCGGAGCCGCCATTCACACGGGTCGCAGCATCAGTAAATCTGGGGCTCAAAGCAGCCGCTCGCTACGCGCTGTCCGAACAACCGCTGTCGGCTTAGCGTCGGACTTCATACTATCCCGCAAACGACCCGTGGAAAGGCGACCAGCCGCCGATCGACGGCTGATCGGCGAGGTGGCCTTCGGGCCGCCCGTCGCCCTGACGGGCGGCGTCGGCCGAGGCTGGCGACCAACTCTCCCCTCGTTTACGCGCTCAGCACGAGCATCTGCGTGAGAGCCACGAAGATCAGTATCATCGCGATCGCGAACACCACTCCATATGGGTCTTTCAACCCCTGTCGGCCGTGGAACCGGTCTTCGCCAATCCACCCTGCAAAAGCGAAGATGAAGACCGGGACCGAGATGGTGAACATGCCAATGGCGGCTGCACCGAGGATCACCCCAAGGAAAATCGTCCATCCGTTTCCCGATCCGAGCCCCAGAAAAGCCAATTCTCCCAGCTTGCCGGCTACGCCCAAGGCACCGGCCCCGAGAAGGACCCGGGAGATGATCTTGGTGTAGCCAGCGGCGTTCACTTCGACCAAGGGCTTCAGCTCGTACCGGCTAGGCGCTTCGCCGTTATTCTGTTCGTTGTCGTTCACAGTGTTCTGCCTCTTCCTAGCTTCGATTCCAGAAGTATCGACGCGAACGGTGAAAATTCAAAATCCCTCGCAATAGAGATTGTTGGCCCCTCCGCGCACGGTCTCCGCCGTGCGCATGGCGCCCTACTCGGCCCACGCTTCGCGCCGGCCTCCCCGAGCACTGGATCCCTGCCATACCTTCGGCCTAGTTCGGCGTCGGCCGTCTCCCCCGGAGCCAACCGCCGCTGCGGCCGAATGGTCGGGCAGCGGCCCAGGTCTCGGCACTGCGGATGACGGTTCCGGGTGCGTTTGGACGGTATCACATGGCTCTGCCCTATTCGTCAGAGGCGTTGCCTCTGACCGGGCGCTCTACGCCGAAGCGGTCACTCCCTGCGACTGGCGCGAGCGTCGGCAGTGCGGACGGAGCCGCCATTGAGACAAGCGAACCTATACGAAGCTACTGAGCGGCCTGCGCGCAATAACAGGAGGCACCAACCCTGCCGTCGGCCCGGGCTTCGGCAAGCGCCAGTTTCTGCGCGATGATCCGTGCCTCCACGCTCCCAGACGCTCCACGCGCCTTCATGCAGTCGTTGAGACCTCTCAGGCTCCAGACGTTGTCCGGATGGATCTGCGCGCGGGTCAAGGTGCCGCCGAGGCCCAGGTCCTCACGATAAGCCGCCTCGGCCTTCTCGACGTGACCCTGTTCCAGCAGAAGCGCCCCCAGCGCGTGCCGCGTCGGCTGCATCCAGCCCCAAGGCTCGTCGTAGGGAAGCGCGTCCTCCAGGGCCACCGCGTCGCGCAACCGACGATAGGCGACATCGTAGTTGCCCTTCCGATACTCGATCTCTCCGTCGAGCATCGCCTCGGCGACCGCCAGTTGTTCGAGGCAGAGGACATTGTGCAACCGGCGGTCCTCGGGCATGGCGTCGCGCGCGGCGAGGAACCTTTCCCGCTCGGCTTCCGCTTCTGGCACCTCACCCAGCGCAGCATGGGCCACGCCCTTTGCGTAATGCAGGGTCGCGGTAAGGTTGGCCCAGAGCGCCGGGTCCTCTGGCAAGGGCTCGGCGATCAGCTCGCGCCATTTTCCGAAGCGAACCATCACGTGTACCCAGAGGGCGAAATAGCTTTCGAAGAAGGTCGCAAAGGGCGGGGACTGGACCCGAAGGAGTTCTTCCGGCGTGACAGCCACCATTTCACGCGCCGCGCGCATCGCTGGTTCATACTGGCCGAGGAACATCGCCCCGTAGACGGCGAAGTGGTAATTGTGGATACGGTAGCCTGTATAGAGCGTGTAGACGCCCATGTTTTCGAGCGCCTTCCGGTCGACCTGGGTCGCCTTCCAGTTCCAGTGAAAGACATCGCGGTAGTGCCCGCACTGAACGTCGATATGGGTCGGCATGTGCATCAGGTGGCCGGCATCGGGCACGAGTTCGCGCAACGCATCGCCTGCTTTCAGTGCCTTCTCGGGTATCGGCGACATTTCCATAAGGTGGACGTAGAGGTGGAGGAGGCCGGGATGCGTCCACGCCTCCTCGTGCCGGTCGAACATCCGTTCCAGGACGTCCTGCGCTTCTATCGTCCCCGCTCCCTCGGCGACATCACCTGTGGCCTGGTCCCACATCTTCCACGGCGTCCGGTTCATGATGGCTTCGACGAAGATGCACGCAACGTCGAGATCGCCGGGAAACGCCTCGTAAACCGTCCGCATGGCGTTAGCGTAATCGTCGTTCCAACCGCGCATCACTTCGAGAGATTCCGGTGTGTCCTGCGGAAACCGCGAGGGCAGTGCCTCGATCATCGCGCGCTCGAATGGTGTCACGTTCTTGACCAGAGCCAGGGCGGATCGCGTTGCGGAATGGCACGTATCGGCGGTCGCGGCGCGCATCTTCTCGTCTCGACGCTCCCAGGGCATGTTGTAGTTCGGCCCGGCGGCATAGGCGACGCCCCAATGCGCCATCGCGCATGTCGGATCGGCCTCGAGCGCGCGGCGGAAACAGGCGACCGCCTCGTCGTGGAAATATGCGTTGGTCCAGACAAGCCCGCGATTGAACCAGGTCTGCGCCTCGGGCGACGACGTCGTCACCCGCCGCTCGTAAACGTCGATGTCGTAGTATTCCATACGCCTTACCCCCGCCCCCAGCCCGCAAAGAGTACCTCAACCGACAATTTTTACAAAGTTGGTGATCGGCACGCTGTTTCCGAGATCGCTCTAATCGATCTTGCCGCACAAAAGTCGGGAAAGGGCTCTTTCCCGACCTTCGCCGCACGCGGCTTGAACGGCAGCACTTGCGAGCCGAGGCACCTCAAGCCGAGATCTTCTGATGCCATTACGTTTTGTTGGAAGGAAGGCTGCTTTTCATGCGATCGGTTTCGACAGGGCCATTAGATCTCAGCTTACTAAGGTACAGCTTACTGAAGGTCTTCCGGTCGATACCGAGTTGCTCTGCGGCGCCCACGATGCTTTCGGCGGTACCGCGGGCCCGCAAAATCTCATCTCGCGTAAAATCAATAGGCGGGCGACCCTGCTCACGAGAGAAGCCGAGCGAACGTCTCTTTTCAGCTATCCACTTCGTGTCGACGCGGTGAAGTTTCGCGAGAGTGGTATCGCGATGACCCTCCCGAAACTGCTCGCGCAGCAGAATGTCGAAGTCAAAGCCGAAATGCTCAAGCGTCTCGATCGGGTTGGAACGGCTAGCGCGGAATTTCGTCTTAACCTCCGCCAAAGACCGGCTTTCAGCCATCAGGCTCAGCAATTCTGAATGATGCACTCCTGTTCCGTGGCCATTCTCGAAAATGAAAACGTTCTCTCCAGCTATGGCCAGATAGTTTCTAGCGTTCGCCATGCGCCCTCCTTTGGCTAAAAACTCCGGTGAAATTCTCGAAGTGGCAGTGCCGCGAATTTCGCCCCACTTTTTAACCATCTGATTTCAAACAGTTCTTCTTGACTGATTCGTTAATCACTGATTCTCTCCGGATCACGAAGTCCCAGCAACCATGGTTACAGCATCGATGTCCCACACGGTGAATCCTGCTCACGAGCGCCTGAAGATGGAGCTGCGATTGCGCGGTAGGTCCATCGCCTCGGTCGCCCGTGAGCTTGAAGTTCTGCGTTCGACGGTCACGCTTGTTAGCCAGGGTCTGCGTCGGTCCTCGAAAATCGAGAAAGCCCTCGCCGACGCGGTCGGCACGACACCGGCTGAGCTTTTCCCGGACCGATACCCAGCGGAGGAGGAACGTCCAACCGAGCAAACATGACACCGGGAAAAGAAAAGACCTTCCCGCGCTAAGCAAGAAGGCCTTTTGAATAAGCGTCGTTTGGACCCGACCTCTTATTCATCCCCTGAGTCTCAAGAAAAGTCAACCTGCCGGGGCGTCTCTCGGCAGGACGGTCAAACTCATCTCAAACATAGGGGGAAGTCGCCCCGCACCTGCTCCGATCCACATGGGTCGGCGCCCAGGTGAGGTGCGCTCCAATCATCATGAAGAAAAAACTGATCTACCGCGGGCCGGAACCGAGCCACGCGACCCGAGTTCCTGCGCGCCGTTCCAAGGGAAGCCTTCGCGGCTCCATGGTCGCGCTGCTGCCCGGCTTCGAGCGCCCGCGCATCATCCACTTCGAGAGCGCCCTCGAATACGCCTTTCTCTGCCTGATGCTGGTGCGCGAGGACGTGCATCACATCCGGGAGCAGCCCCCGGCGATATCCTATGTCGGCGCTGACGGCCGCCCGCGCGACATGTCTTCGACTTCCTCGTCACCAAGGCGGATGGCGAGCGCATCGCAGTCGCGATCAAACCCATGGAGCGCGTGCTGAAACTGAACTTTGCCTCCGAGCTCGAAGCTGTCTCGGCGGCAGTATCCAAATCCTTCGCCGACCGGGTTGTGCTCGTCACCGACCAACACATTGACCGAGCCGCCGCTGCTGAAGCGGCGCGGACACTCGCCTGGTCGCGTCCCTCACTGGTGGAGGTTGCAGCATGGCCCCGCGTTTCCGCTTCTCGAACTCCGACATGATCACCACTGCGGGCGTCGCCATGCGCCCGCTTGAGATCGACGACAAAGGCGGCACCTTCGAGCGCGTCGGCCAGCCCGGCATCATCGAGGCATTTTCCCATCATCAGCTCGCCGCGATGATGCGTCGGCCGCATACGACCTACTTTGCCGGGTATTTTGATCGGGCCACGCAAGAGGCGCGTCACGACAAACCTGTGGAGGTCATCAGCGAGCTATCGGAAAAGAACGCACGCTTGGTGATTTGGCGGAAAGCCGTCTGTGACGCCTTCCTGGCTCTCGAAGCTGCGGGCCTCATCAAACGTACGCAGCAGGCATATGAGCAGGCCAAAGCGCAGCTCGCATCAGTGACGGCTAAGCTCGTTGGCGAAGGCGCAGCGGCCTTTGCCAAGATACGACCGGGCAAGGAAATAAAAATTCGGAAGCTGCCGGGAAGCCGGACGGTCTTGCAGTGGGTGCGCTCCTACCAGGCTGCAGGCTACTCCGCACTTTCGCTCATTCCGGCCACACATCTATCCGGCAATAGAACCCGGCGCTGGTGCCCAAAGGCCGAAGCTTTGATGAACCAAGTCATCGATATCTACGCCGACACGCAGCGACCGAGCAAAGTCCAGTCTATTCAGGAGACCCGGGCGCTATTCGCAGAAGAGAACGCGCGCAGAACCAGCGCGGGCGCAACGCTGCTCATGGTCCCCTCGGCCTCCAGCGTTAAACGCCGACTGGACTCAGCTGACCCATTCTACGTCTACGCCAAACGGCATGGCACGTCTGCGGCTGCCCGAAAGTTCGCCATGAGCAGCAACGGTCCTGATGTCGTACGCCCCATGGAGCGGGTCGAAATGGATGAAAACAAGCTCGACGTCATGTCGTTGCTGACGCTGACAGGTATCTGGGAGCACCTGCCGCCGGATCGGCAGAAGAAATTCGAGGCCGGACGACGCTGGCTCTACATTGCGATCGACTGCGCCACGAAATGCGTCGTGTCGATGCGACTGGCCGACAATCCGAACTCGGATGATGCGATCCGCGCGCTTCGGCAGATTTTCGAGGACAAGACCCCGCTGGCCCAGGCGGCCGAATGCGAGAGTCCATGGCATCATCATGGCGGGATCGGAACCCTCGTGACCGACATGGGGCCTGCCTTCGTCTCGGATGCCTTCCAGACAACGGTAGCGTCGCTTGGGATCACGTCGCACCTGCCACCCGCCGGAATTCCCTGGATGCGGGGGCACATCGAGTCCTTCTTCCGCACACTCGGGCATCAGCTCATGCCGCTCTTGGCAGGCCGTACCTTCTTCGACACCGTGGATCGTGGTGACTACCCCTCCGAGATGCTCGCCTGCCTATGCGACGACGATCTGATAAAGGTTCTTCTGACCTATATTGTTGATATCTACCACAACCAACCGCATGGCTCTCTGAACGGGGAAACCCCGAATGCAGCCTGGAAGCGGCTGGTGGCTAAACACGGGACACCTCCGGTTCCGGATGGCCTGACCCTTCGAAAAGCATTTGGTCGACCTAAATCCCGGAAATTTAATAAAGAGGGCGTCCTGTTCTCGGGCCTAAGCTATAGCTGCGAGGCGCTGCGAGAAGCGCACCTACACTCGCCCGTACGGGAGGTGGAAATCAGGGTAGATTTGCAGGACATCGGGTGGATAGCCGTCAAGGTCGGTGCGTCCTGGTATCCTGCGCTCGCCAATCAGCCTGGCTTCGAGGGCGTGAGCTTCGAAGAGCTGCGAGAAGGCATGCGTGCCGTTCGCCACGTGCACGCCAGTAACGCGCAGTTGGACGCGCCCAAGGTCCAGCGGGCAATCGCGCGGATCTCCGAGGCGAACCGCCGCGCATTCGCTCTGCGCGCCCTGACCCCTTTCCATGTGACCGACGTGGACGTCGCCCGCGCAGATGCTGCACTGCACTATCCGCTCCGCTCTGATCAGCAGCGGCTGGGACACATGCCGCCGAGCAACGACCTGCTCAATGACGCAATCTCCATTACTCCGCCAACGGACACATCTCGGAAGCCGGACAGCGACGATAACGGGCCGATCTCAGAGCGTCGAACGAGACGCAAGACCCGCAAACGCTGGGGGTTCAATTATGGGAAATGATCTGATCACCCGAGCAGCACAACGGGTCGCTGAACTGAAGGCGTATTTCGTCGATCACGAGCGCTTCGTTCCATTGGCAGAAGGGTTCTCCATCCTCGCCGAGAAAAGGCTCGTAGACATCCAGACCGGCCGCATCAGCGAGGCGCAAGGGCTTGCTCTGTCCGGACAATCCGGGGCCGGAAAAAGCGCGGCAATCACCCATCTTCTTGCCCAAGAAGGGCAGAGGCTGGCCGATCAGGGATACGGAGATTCAACCATTATCAGCTTGCGGGTGCCATCACCTGCAACGCTGAAATTCGTTGGACAGATGCTCCTTCGCGCGCTTGGCTATCCCATCGGTGCCGATCGCCATGCTTGGTACATCTGGGACCTGGTTCAACATCACCTCAAGGAGCGGCGTGTCCTTTTCGTGCATCTCGACGAGGCGCAGGACCTAGCGTCGCGGGGTACCAAGCACGAGCTGGCTTCAGTGACGTCCATGCTGAAGACCCTGATGACGGACCCGGAATGGCCGGTCGGGATCATTCTTTCAGGCACAAACGAGCTGGAAGACATCCTCAACCATGACCACCAGCTCGCTCGGCGCATGAGGACCGTTCGGTTCGAAAGTCTATCACCTGCTGCATATGGCGAAGATATCCTCGACCTACTCGAGAACTACTGCGAACTGGCGAAGCTCGAACCAGAGGATGACGTTCTGGAAGTATCCCACGGCGAACGCGTGGTCCATGCTGCGGCAAACCAGTTCGGCATCGCCATTGTCCTGATCCTCGACGCCATCGAGGATGCCTATCTGCATGGCCAGAAGACACTGAACCGGCACAATTTCATCAGGGCCTACCATCGGCGGACCTCCTGCGATGATGAGTTCAACCCGTTTGTCGTTCCGGATTTCATGCGCATCGACGCCCGCCAGGTGTTTTCTCGGGAGAACCGCACATGATGTTGTCACCCCTCAAGCCGCTTCCCCTCACAGTCACCCCGGTACCCGGTGAAAGCGCGACGTCGCTTGCGTCCCGCATCGCGCGGAAGAACGGGACTGCCAGCCTTCAGTCTTTCTGCGCCGACATGAGCATTTCCTATCGCGCCCTGAAGGTCGGCGACCCGGTGGAGATTGAGCGGGTAGCCGCACTCGCAGGGTGTGCTCCCACCAAACTCCGCACTTGGACACCCCACGCCCCGTCGAAGACGAATTATCAGCTAGGGGCAGAGGCGCCGAGGTTCACGGCCTACAGCCGAAGCACGATCAGAGGATGCCCGAGATGTGCCGCTGAAGCTCTTTCAGAGCAGGGTGCCCATGGCCCGTTTCATCTCGGGGCATGGCAGCTCACTTCAATCCGGACCTGCGCCCGGCATTCTTGCATGTTGATCGAGGTCCCGCCTCCCTCGCATCACAAGCACAGCTATGATTTCGCGCGGATGGTCGACAACATGGACATAGACGACATCCAGATCGTTGCCGAAGAGGCGCGATCTCTGGAACGCTACCTCCTTGGCCGATTAGATGGCACGCCCGCAGGCTGTTGGCTCGACACGCTGGAGTTCCATGTCGCAGCACAGCTTTGCGAGAATTTTGGCCTTTTGCTGACGCAAGGCCCCAAGGCCACCCGAGCGGAAACGACCGAACGACAATGGCTTGAGGCCGGTGCAGCAGGATACGACATCCTACGCAACGGGCCTGATCAAATGGTCGCAGCGCTTGAAGAGCTTCGCATGGAGACAGGCCCTGGCTGTCACACCTACGGTGCGATTGCCGGTTCTTTCCTGACCTGGCTGTCCCAGCGTGAGGATGATGCTGCCTTCAATCACATCCGCCGGATTGTTTTCGACTATATTCTGCGGACCTATCCCGTGCTCGTCGGTAGCACCGTCCTGCGGATACGGTGCGACAGGCAACAGGTGTACTCCCTTCGAAAAGGCGCAAAGGCCTACGGGATCGACGAACGGATGCTGCGCCATAAGCTCTTGGAGCGTGGCGACATCTCGAGAACGGGAAAATCCGGTGCCATCACCTATCGTCGCTATCCCTCACGGGAGACGCTGCAGGAACTCGCCGATGAAACAAATGGGCTGCTCCGCGGGTTCGACGCTTCAGACTATCTCGGGGTGGACATCCACCTGCTGCGCATTTTCGTCGTGGTAAGGCTCGTCAAGAAGGCCGGAGAGATGGCCCGAAACGCGCCGTATTTCCGGAGGGAGGATCTCGACGCCTTTCTCGGTCGTTTGAATCGCCAAACACGCCCCGAGCTGGAACCGGCCAATGATGAGGTTTCACTCATTGCGGCAACTCCCGCGTGCCAATGTTCGACCCTCGAACTCCTGCACCTGATTTTCGAACATGATATTCCGCTACGTTGCGTGGCGGGTGCAGACGCAAGGTTCAACGATTTCCTGATATCTGTAGAGCGGGTAAAAACGGCCATAGGCCAGAACTCAGCTGGTGCGATCAGCATGTCCGAGGCTGCCGGTAAGCTCGGTGTCGACACCGCAACAATCCGCAACCTGATGAACGCGGGCTACTTGACCGCTGCTCCAAAGAGCCAAAAGTCCTCAGAACGCTGGCGGGTGGTCGATGAGGCCTCCGTCACAATGTTCGGCGAGCACTACATCTCTGCTACCGATTTTGCCCGCGAGTTGCGACGCGATCCCGCCAACCTCTGCCGCGAGCTCTACAAGAACGGCGTTGAACCACTCATCTTCAACGGCGAAAACCGGATCATCTTCCGCCGCCGCGATGTGAAGGATAGATGAGGTCAGGAATGATGGTGGAATTTGCTGCCTGATGGGGCCGAAACCTGTGCATTCCATCCCCAAGACCTTCTGACACGATAACCCTTGAGAAAGCCGGCCACTGCGCCGGCTTTTTCATGTGCGGTCAGAGGCAACCTTATCTGACGAGAAAGGCAGCTTCAGTTCAGCATCGAGATTTTGGGGCACTGAATTCAAAAGGAAATTTTGGAACGTGGAGGCAGAACTTTGTGACGCTTCCCACCTGATGAAAAGCACCAGATAGTTCTGCCTTTCTCGTCAGAGGATTTGCCTCTGCCACGCAGACCGGTGCTGTTTTCCCTACGAAAATCCATGCTGCCTTGATCGCCGCTCCTAGCGTGTCGATCGCTTCGCAGTGCTTTCCCCTGTCAAATCCAAGGATGGCCCATCAGCGACCATTTCTTCGTCGTGACGGGCGGTCCCGGTGCGGGCAAAACCAGCCTGATTACCGAGCTTGCCCGCCGTGGCTTTCAGAACATTCCCGAATCCGGCCGCGCGATCATTCGCGAGGAGATGGCGCGCGGCGGAGACGCCCTCCCCTGGGCGGACCGCATGGCCTACGCCGAACGGATGCTTGAGCGCGACCTGCGCGCCTACGAGGACGCTCAGGCACTCTCAGGCCCCGTGATCTTCGACCGGGGCATTCCCGACATCATGGGCTACCTGACCCTCTGCGGCCTCCCCGTGCCGCCCCACGTCGCCGCTACGGCCAAGGCAGCCCGTTACAGCGCCCGCGTCTTCCTGACACCCTACTGGGACGAGATCTTCACTCAGGACACCGAACGCACGCAGACCCGCACCGAGGCCGAAGCGACCTGTGCCGTCATGCGGGAGACCTACACCGTGCTCGGATACCAAATCACGGAGCTCCCGCGTACCGACATCGCATCACGCGCCGACTTTGTCTGTGCGCAATTAACGATCTGACCGTAATCTCCTGCTAGAGAGAGAACCTGCCGAGGTGGACAAACCGCGCAGCTCGCTCCAGTCTCCTACTACCTGAAGCTCCTGGTCCACACCGGACCTTCGAGAGGTTTTGCCGCGCTGCGGCGCAGCTTCCCCGAACCGGCCCTTCATGACATCGTGCAGCGAAATCAGATGGTCAGAGGTCTACTGCGCAGGACGAAGCTACCGGTCGCTGCAATCGCAGCCTGGGCCGGCTTGAGCGTCGGCAAAGCGCAGTTGGCGGTCCGATAGATTGCCAACCGTTTTGCGGAGACGTTCGAATGTCGCCTCGTGCAGGAGTAGCACGGCTAGTCTGAACGCCGCGACTGACCGGAATAATCGCGCCTGCCCCTAGGGGCAGGCGCCGCGTCTGACCTCAGGAAATACCTTCGGCTTCCAGTTCACCGAGGATCGCGTCGAAGACATCCAGGGCCGTCGCCATGTCCTCCATTGAGCAATCCAGCGGCGGCTTGATCTTGATGAGGTTGCCGAGGCCGAGATAGCGGCTCTCGCCAAAGATCACGCCCTTTTCCAGCCCGCGGCGGAAGACCTCGCCTGCGGCACGGGGCGAAGGTTCCTTCGTCTCGCGGTCCTTCACCAGTTCGCAGGACACGAAAAGCGCCGGACCCCGGATGTCGCCGATCAGCTTGCGGCGGGCGGACATTTCCTGCAGCCTCTCTGTCGCGTAGTCGCCCAGCTTGCGAGCGTTGGCGCAGAGATTGTCGCCGATGATCGCCTTCACGCAGGCTACTGCCGCGGCCATGGCAACCGGGAAATGGCCGAAGGTCAGCTGGTCCTCGCCGCCCTCAAAATGCTCCAGCTTGTCGCTGGCAAAGATGCCCGCCAGCGGGAAGCCTCCGCCCACGCCCTTGCCGAAGGTCATGATATCCGGCTGGATGCCGTACCAGTCGGCCGCGAACATCTCTCCGGTGCGGCCGAAACCGCTCTGGATCTCGTCCCAGATCAGCAGGATGCCGTGGCGGTCGCAGATGTCACGCAGGCCCTGGTGGTAGCGCTTGGGATGCACGATGTGCCCGCCGTTGCCCATGATCGGCTCGACCATGATCGCCGCGACACCACCGTCGACGCCCTTGGTGATCGTGTCCTCCATAAGCTGTAGACAGAGGTCGACGTCCTGGTCCACCGTCAGCCCCAGGCGCGGGCGGTAGGCGTCCGGGTGCGGCACCCGGTGGAAGGTCGGGGAAATCGCGCTGAAGGGGTTCTTGGGATGCGGCCAGCTGGCGGCCATAGTGGTGATCGACCGCCCATGGTATGCGTCCTGCAGCACGAGGATATGCTTGGCATCGGGCTTGTTCTTGAAGGCCAGCTTCATCGCCATCTCCACCGCCGAACTGCCGTGCAGGCAGTAGCCGATGCGGTTCAGGTCACCCGGCGTGATCGAGCGCAGCAGCGCCGTCAGTTCCAGCAGCGCTGGCGTATTGAAGGTCGGGCGGGCATGGGTCAGCGCGCGGGTCTGGGCAATCGCCGCTTCGATCACGCGCGGATCGCCGGCACCGAGGTTGTTCGACCAGGCCTGCGAGGTGAAATCGAGGTATTTCTTGCCGCTCTCATCCCAGACGTAGCTGCCCTCTGCCTTCGCCAGCGTGATCTTGCTGCGGTCGCCCTCGCGCGGGTCGTGGATGAAACTCGTTTTGCCGATCTCTGCGATGTCGCGGTCAACCATGATGGTCATTTCCAGGCTCCTGCTGTTGGTTGCTGGCAGAATGGGCATCCACCTCGGCACTGAGAATGATATTGTTCGAAAGGATTGATCCGCGTACCTTATCAATCTCCCGGCGCAGATCGGGAGAGTCCAGCGGCCGGAGTGCCTGTAACATGTCGATCAAGAGCCTGCAGTTGCGGCACATCCGGTCGTTTCTCGCGGTGGCCAAATGCCGCAGCTTCGTCGATGCGGCACAGCATCTGGGCGTGTCGCAACCGGCGCTGTCGCAGACCATCGGCCACTTCGAAGCCGTGCTGGGGGTAAAGCTGTTTACCCGCACCACGCGGCATGTGGATCTTACTGACCAGGGCCGTCGCCTGCTGGCGAAATCGAGCGCGCTCGAGAGCGAATTGAACAGCTATCTCCGTGAGTTGGAGGCGATCCGAGATGGCGTCAGCGCGACGCTGCGCATCGGCTACCTGATCGGCACCGGTGTCGAGATCATGCCCGAGGCGATCCGCCGTTTCGAGGAACGCTTTCCCAAGGTGACGGTCGAACTGGCGGAATTCGACTTCAACCGGCCCGATTGCGGGCTGAAGGGCGGCGAGGTGGATTGCGCCATCGTGCGGCCTCCGATCGGGGTTGAGGACGTGGAGATCAACGACCTCTTCGAGGAGGGCCGCGTCGTCTGCCTGCCGGACCACCATCCGCTGGCCGTGCACGAGACTTTGACGCTGGCGCAGATCAAGGATCTGCCTGTCGTGGCGGCCCCAGGTGGCGGCGTCTGGCGCGACTACTGGCTGGCAAGCGACCTGTTGCACAACGAGACGCTGAACGTGGTGGTCGAGGCGGCGACGCTCGATTCGGAGCTTCAGGCCGTGGCGACCCGCAAGGGAATCAGCATCACCGCCGACAGCACGGCCAAATTTTACGCACGGCCCGGTGTAATCTTCCGCCCGCTGGTGGACACTTCGAACTGCACAGTGGCCATCGGCTATCGCAAGGCTGGCAACGGCCGCATCGCCGAATTCGTCAGGATTGCAAAAGAGGTCTCGGCCGAGCTGTGCCCCTTGCCTGACAGGGGTTAACGCCCCGCATTTATAACATCTCCTTATCAGTTCATTGCGTCTTTGTTCTAATATTCTCGCCGGGTTTGGAGGACGTTTTCAGCACGGATAACGAAAACCGGCGGCGGCCTTCCTCATGGAACGGCACGACCGTCCGACAGGGAGACTGTGACATGTCGAAATTCACCAAGACGGGTGCGATCACCCGCCGGTCCATGCTGAAGGGCTCCGGCACGCTGGCGCTGGCAGGCGCGATGAGCGCGCTGCCCTCGCCCTTCATCCGCAACGCCGAGGCCGCCACGCTGGAGATCCGCGCCCTGATGTGGGAGCCCTACGTGCTGCCCGCGATGATCGCCGAATTCGAGGCGGAGCACGGGGTGAAGTTCACCACCACCTTCTTCGACGGCAATTCCGAGGCTTACAACAAGCTCAAGCTTGGCGGCACGCGGGATTTCGACCTGGCGCAGGCGGATGGCTTCTGGTCGCGTCTCTACAGCCGCGAAGGGCTGATCCGCGATATCGACCTTTCGAAGATTTCCAGCATGGACAATGTCTTCCCTGCCTTCACCGCGCCGGAATACGAGCTGCTCACCGAAGAGACCAGCGGTGCCGCAATCGGCGTGCCTTTCTGCTGGGGCGGCTATGGCATCACCTACAACGCCGACGAGGTGTCGGAGGAGGAGGTTTCCTCGCTGGGCGTGCTGTTCGACGCGGAGAAGGCGGGCCACCTCTCGGCCAGCGCGCGCTTCGAGGAGAATATCGCACTTGCGGCGATCCTCGTGACCGCACGGATGGGGACGCAAGGAGATCCGCGCCCGGACGGCAAGCCCTTCAACCCTTACGTCCTGACCGATGCGGAACTGGACGGCGTGCAGGCACTGCTGATCGAGCAGAAGGGCTTGCTCATGACGCGCTACCAAGACCTCGGCACGCTGAACAACCTCATGCGCTCCGGCATCGTCTGGGCCGCACCGGAATTCAGCCAGGTCTTCCGCCAGCTTCAGCAGCTGAAGCGCGAAGGCAAGCGGGTGCCGAACATCCAGCACCGGCTGCAGGCTGAGGAAGGCGGGCTTGGCTGGATCGACAGCTGGATGGTCACCTCCGGCGTCGAGGACAGCGAGAAACTCGAGGTCTGCCACCGCTATCTCGACACCATCCTGCGCCCCGAGCACATGAAGGCCATCGCCGACAAGGCGGGCACCTCGACCTGCGTCGACATCCGCGACCTGTCCACCGAGGAAGAGCGCGAGTTGTTCCTCATGGACCGCACGGCGGAGCTGAAGGGCCTGCACATGTTCGACCAGCCGTCCTCGCCCGAGAAGTGGGAGCGCGTCTGGTCCAACATGGAAGCCGCCTGAGCCCCCTCGACGCCCCAGAACGAAAGCGATTTCATGTACTTGCAGATCAAGGACGTCTCCAAGACGTTCGGCACCTTCACCGCGCTCTCGGGCGTCGACCTTTCGATCGAGAAGAACGAGTTCGTCTCGTTGCTCGGTCCCAGCGGTTCGGGCAAGAGCACGCTTTTGCGGCTCATCGCCGGGCTGGAACAACCGACCACTGGCCAGGTCCTCATTGACGGTCAGGACGTCACCGCGCTGCCCCCCTACCAGAGGGGCATCGCCATGGTCTTTCAGGATTTCCTCCTGTTCCCGCACATGACTGTGCGGGAAAACCTGCTGTTTCCGCTGCGCATGCTCAGGATGAACCGCGACGACGCGGAGGAGCGCATCGACTGGTGTTGCAGAATCCTGTCGCTGACCGCGCTGAAGGACCGCTTTCCGAACCAGCTGTCCGGTGGGCAGCAACAGCGGGTGGCGCTGGGGCGTGGGCTGGTCTGTCGGCCCAAGGTGCTGTTGCTGGATGAACCGCTGGCCAACCTCGACCGGGAGCTGCGCCGCGACATGGAGATCGAAATCCGCAGCTACCAGATCCAGCTCGGCATTCCCTTTGTCTACGTGACCCACAACCAGGAAGAAGCCCTGTCCATGAGCGACAAGATCGCTGTGGTGAACAAGGGTGGCATCGAGGATTTTGCCGAAAAATCTGCCGTCTACGATCGGCCAAAGACGCGCTTCATCGCGCAGTTCGTGGGGCGCTCCAACGTCTTCACCGGCCCGGTGGAGGCCGCGACGGAGGGCAAGGCGATCCAGTGGCACGGGCAGCGCATCGCCTTGGGTCAGGCTCTGAACGACTCCAATGCGTCGAGCGCCAGCGCCTACATCAAGATCGAGGACACGCTGATCGAGGCCGCGAACGCGAACCCGTCCGGCAAGATCGCAGGCACCCTACGCGACGTGATCTTTCGCGGGCAATACGCCGAGTATCTCGTCACCGTGGACGGCGGGCAGGAGGTCGTGGCCAGTTCCATCGACAGCGCAACCCGGGTGAAGCCTGGCGACCCGGTGTTGCTGTCCTGGGACACGGCCAAGCTCGACGTCTTCCCTGACGAGGTGGCCGCATGAGTCCCCTCTTCCAGGGCTGGCTGAAGCTGAGCGAGAGCCAGCGGTTTCTTGTCGTGACCGCGCCCGTGGTGCTGTTCCTCGCGCTCTTCTTCCTCGTGCCGCTGGGCTCGATCCTCGTAGTCAGCTTCTGGCGGACCGAGAGCTATCAGCTCATCACCGACTGGAACCTGCAGAACTACATCGACGTGCTGACCGAGCCGAGCTACCGCACCTTCATGCTACGCTCGGTATTGACCGCGCTGATCGTCTCGCTCTCCTGCGTGGCACTGGCCTGGCCCATCGCCTATTTCGTAATCCGCCACGGCGGACGCTACAAGCTGCTGCTGGTGGTGGGGCTCGCCGTGCCTTTCCTGACGGGGATCGTGCTCAGGGTCATCGCGCTGCAAGGCGTGCTCGGCCCCATCGGCCTGTTGAACATGGGGCTGATGCACCTCGGTCTGCCGCCCTTCGAGGCGCTGATGTACACCAAGACCGCCACCGTCGTCGGTCTCGTCTACCTCTACCTGCCCTTCGTCACGACGGCGATCTACCTGTCGCTGCTGAACTTCAACTTCCGCCTGCTGGACGCCGCCAAGGTATTCGGCGCAGGCAACATGCGCGCCTTCTGGGAGATCACATGGCCGCTCAACTGGGTCGGAACAGTGATCGGCTTTGCGCTGACCTTCGTCCCGAGCCTTGCGGCCTCGATCACCCCGCGCTTTCTCGGCGGGGCAGACGGGACACTGTTCGGAATGGCCATGGGGTCGCAGTTCTCAGCGACCGGAACATGGTCGCTGGGCGCGGCCATGGGCGTGGTCCTGTTCTTCGTCGCAGGGCTCACCCTGTTCACCATCAGCCGCCTCATCGACCTGAAGCGCAGCGGCTTTACCGGCGCGGGAGGGCGTGACTGATGGATATCCTTGGTTCGAAAACCGCCAACAAGGCACTGCTGGCGCTGGTTCTTGCGCTCACCTACCTGTTTCTCTACGTGCCGATCCTGCACATCACGCTGGCGTCCTTCTCCGACGACATCGTCTGGCCCTACCCGATCCGCTTCACCTGGGACGCCTACACGGCGCTTTTCACCAGCTCCATCTACGCAGAGGCACTGTGGAACAGTCTGCTGCTGGGCTTTGGCACTGCGGTGCTGTCGACAACGCTGGCCACGATCGCGGTGCTGGGCCTGCTGAAGTACCGCTCGCGCTGGAAAGGGCTAATCTTGTTCCTCTTCGTCGCACCGCTCTTTGTCGCGGACGTGCTGCTGGGCATCTCGACGCTGATCCTGAACGGGCTTTTCCTCGACATCCCCGGGAACATCTGGTCGGCGATCCTCGCCAACACGGTGCGGGCCTTTACCTACGCCCTGCTCATCATCGCGACGCAGCTTTTCCGCTACAACTGGAAGCTCGACGACGCGGCGATGGTCTTTGGCGCGGGGCCGGTCAGGACCTTCTTCGAGATCACCCTGCCCAACATCTGGCCCGCGCTGCTTGGTGCCTTCATCACGACCTTCATCCTGTCGTTCAACAACCTCGACATTTCCTTCTACACGCTGGGCGCAGTGCCGACGATGCCGTCAGTGGCCTGGGGCTCACTGCGCTTCGGGATCAAGCCCGAACTCTACGCCATTGCGGCGCTGGTGAACGCAGGCGTGCTGCTCTGCCTTGCGGTGATGTTCGGGCTGATGCGGACGGGGACGGTGGGCTTCGGCTTCAAGGAAGGGCGCGACGACTGACGACGATGCTGTCGCGCGTTCGAGACGGGCCTACGATGATCGACGCCCCGAAGTGACCGGCGGTGCGAAGCGCTCAACTGGCCGCGCCTTACAGAAATCAGACGGTCTAACGCTGTCACAACTCGAGCCTGGGGTTCAGGCTCGAGTATGCATTTATGCCGGAGCCAAGACGCGGCGAATACCCCTGACCAACGTACGGAGAACGTGCCCCTCCTGTCGCGCTCCCAAGACGGTGTCTGGAACAGACTTCGATGGCTTGGCGATCAGAGCAGTCCACTATGACGCCTCGGTCACGTTGGGCTGCAAGCGGACGAATGCAACCGCAGCGAAGGATCGACGTCGGCGCGTTAGATCGGGCTCGCTCCCGACCTTCGCTGGAGATTGGTGCTATGACAGGGCGTCGGCCAATCTACCAGCAATCCGTGCCTGCCGCCCCGCTTGGAACAAGGGGAGGATCGTCGGCCAGAAGCAGCCACTACAACCGAAACACGTCTGAATGATCCGAGCCCGCCTCGAGATCGCGGAGCGGACCCGCGAGCTGGCGCTCTTCAATCTCGCGATCAACAGCAAGTTGCGCTGCTGCGACTTGGTGCGCGTCAAGGTCGCTGACGTCTATGCGGCGGGCCGTGTCAAACACCGCGCCTCGATCATTCAGATCAAGACACGGCGGCCGGTCAGCTTCGAGATCAACAATCGGACCCGAAAATCAATCGGAGCATGGCTCGAAGCGCCGCTCATGGTCGGATCGGAACATCCATGGCCCGGACGGTTCCATGAGCGGCGGCATATCTCGACGCGACAGTATGCTCACCTCGTCCTAGACCGGGTGATATCCATCGACCTTGAGCCGAGCGCGTATGGCACCCATTCCATGCGGCGCATGACGGTCGCGCAGATATACCGAAAGACCGGCAACCGGCGGGCGGCGCAACTCCTCCTTGGCCACACGAAGATGGGCAGCTCAGTGCGTTACCTCGGCGTCGAACTCGAAGATGCGCTCGCGATCGCCGAGGCTGTGGAGATCTGAACCGGACCACTCCCCGCCCCGAGCTACCGTTCATCAAAGACGCTTTTGCTGCGGCGCAGCTTCAGCAGACCGGCCATTCGCTGTGGTTGCAGAGCCGTGGCATGGGCAAAGCTATGCTTGGAGTTTATGGACGTTCTTTAATGGCGTCCCAAAGCAAAGCGTCGCTCAAGGCGAGGTCTCGGAGTGCCGGACCTCGGCCTTTCATGCATCGTCGCGCTGCCACCACATTACGCGGCAGCGCGGCTGTCTTCAGCCGGTATAGTCTGCGTCGGAGACCTTCTCCAGCCAGGTTACCGGCGTGCCGTCGATGCTTTCCTGAATGGCGATATGCGACATGGCGGTTTCGGGCGATGCACCGTGCCAGTGTTTTTCCTCGGCGGGGAAAAACACCACGTCGCCCGCTGTGACTTCTTCGATCGGGCCGCCTTCGCGCTGCACCCGGCCGCGGCCAAAGGTAATGATGATGGTCTGTCCTGCCGGATGGGTGTGCCATGCGGTGCGGGCGCCGGGTTCGAAGGTGACATGGGCACCGCTGGTGCGGCCCGGGGCGTCGGCTTGGAACATCGGGTCGATGCGCACGGTCCCGGTAAAATAGTCCTCGGGCCCGGGAGCGGAGGGCGTGCTGCCAGCTCGGATGATCTTCATGGAATGTCTCCGTTGGAAAGGCGGCGGGCCGTGGCCGCGCCGCAGGATTTCAGTCTGCGCGGCTCTCGAACACCTGCCGCGCCACGGGCATCGCCGAGAACACCTTGGGCCAGCCCGCATAGAAGGCAAGATGCGAGAGCATCGCGCCCGCCTCGTCCTGCGTCAGCCCGTTGTCCATCGCGCGGTTCAGGTGAAAGGTCATCTGCTCGGGTTGACCGGCGGTGATCAGCGCCGCGACGGTGACCATGCTGCGATCGCGGGGGGCAAGCGCCGGGCGCAGCCAGAGGTCATTGAACAGCAGCTCGCGCGTGGTGTCGACGACGCCGGGGCTGACGTTGGCGAAATTGGACTGAACCGTCTCTTCCCGCGCGGCTTCGGCCTCTTCGTCCAGAGGCAGAAGATCCGGGGCGAGCGCGGGCAGGTCTTCGGCGGTCACGCCGCGCGCGTCATAGACCGGGGCCATGGCCTCGGCGGCTGCGGTGGCGTTACCCCAGCCAGTGTAGAACGCAAGATGCGTGATGGTTTCCGACAGCTCCGCCGGGGTCACGCCCGCGTCAAGTGCCAGTTCGGTGTGCTGGCCGAGCGTGTCCGCCTCGTGGCGTGTGACCAGCGCCGCGAAGGTGACCAGCGCGCGGTCACGCATCGAGAGCGTCTCGTCGGTCCAGACCGAGCCGAAGAGGTCGTCGGTGGAATAGGCGGCGAGGGCCGGAGCCACCGCATCGGCGGCGGCAGGAAGGGTGCGGGCAATGTCCTGCGCCGAGGCGGTGCTGCTGGCGAGCGCGAAGGCGGAGGCAATGATCTGGGTTTTCATGGGAGTATCCTTGATATCGGTGACTTGGCGATGAGGCGGGACCGGTCACACCGGTCTTTCGCTGAAGGCATTCGGTCTCAGCCGCCGTAGTCCTCGTCGGAAACCAACTCCCCCCAAGTGACGGCAGAGCCGTCCTGAACCGCCTGAATCGCGTAGTGGGTGACCGAGGTTCCGTCCGTCGCGCCGTGCCAGTGGTTCACGCCCGCCGGAGCGAACACCACGTCACCGGTGCGCATCACCTGTTTGTCCTCGCCCTCTTCCTGGTACCAGCCGGTGCCTGCGGTCACGACGAGATATTGGCCCACCGGGTGCGTGTGCCACGCCGATCGGGCGCCGGGCAGGAAGGTCACTTCGCCTGCGCTGACATCGTTCATCTCGGGGCCGAAAACCGGCGCCACGAAGACTGTGCCGGTGAAGGTCTCGGGGCTGCCGATCTGGCCGCCCCGCTCCAAAGGCGAGGTCTGCGTCATCTGCTGGGCGAAGGCTGCGGGGGCGGCGAGGCTCAGTGCAAGCGCGGCGAGGGTCATCTTCATTGGGGCGTCTCCATGATCGGAAAAGGGGCGATGAGGCCTGCCCCCACGCTCGGGGGCAGGCCCGGGGACTTACGCGAGGTGGCCTTCGAAGAACGCCTGAAGGCGGTCGAAGGGGATGATGTCCTTCTGGTCGTAGAGATCGCAGTGATCCGCGCCGTCGATGATCACCAGTTCCTTGGGGTCGCGCGCTGCGGCATAGACGTCTTCACTGAAGTAGCGGGAATGCGCCTCGGACCCGGCGATGATCAGTGCCGGACGCGGCGAGATCTCGTGGATGTAGGTGAGCTGCGGCATGTTCATGAAGGACATGGCCGAGGTGACGTTCCATCCGCCGTTCGAGTTCAGCGAGCGCGAATGATAGCCACGGTCGGTCTTGTAATAGGCGTGGTACATGGCGATCACCGGGTTATCGATGCCGTCCAGCGTGTCGGGCAGACCGCCGGCCAACTTCGGTGCCTCATCCGAGGCGGCGTCTTCCCAGCGCTGCAGGCTCATGGCGGTCAGCGCCTCGGTGCGATCTTCCTCGGTCATCACATCGAAATAGCCGCGGGCGTTGACCCGGCTCATGTCGTACATGGACGTCACGGCCACTGCCTTGACCCGCTTGTCGGGCGAGGCGGCATTCAGGGCCATGCCGCCAAAGCCACAGATGCCGATCATGCCGATGCGGTCGCGGTCCACCGCCTCCTGCAGCCCAAGGAAGTCGACCGCGGCCATGAAATCCTCGGTGTTGATGTCGGGTGAGGCGACGTAGCGCGGCGCTCCGCCGCTTTCGCCGATGTAGGAGGGATCGAACGCCACGGCGGCAAAGCCACGTTCGGCCATTTCCTGTGCGTAGAGGCCCGCGGCCTGCTCCTTGACGGCGCCGAAGGGGCCGGCGACCGCAAGCGCGGGAAGCGGCGCCTCGCCGCGGTCTTTCGGCAGGTAGAGATCGCCCACCAGCGCGATGCCGTAGCGGTTGGTGAAGCTCACCTTGCGGTGGTCGACGCGGTCGCTCTGGGGGAAGGTCTTGTCCCACTCGGTGGTTGCCTGCGCCAGCGCCGCCTCGGCACTCAGTGCGACCATGCCAAGCGCAGCGGCGCCCAACCCGGCGTTCAGCAGCAGCTCGCGGCGGGCGGGGTCTAGGGGATCGGTCGAGGTGGTCGGGGTGGTCATCTTGGGAACTCCGGTTCGGATGTGTCGTCTGACCTCCAATCTGGAGTTGCCCCTGGGGCCGGATAAGGTCGCCTTGCCTTATCGTTGCCATGAGCTGGATTCATGCTTGGGCGCCGCTTTTCCTTTGCGTCAGGCTGTTCGTTGCCTCAGAACACCGCGAGCCACATAAGGAGCGCGCCATGGACCGTGAATTGCTCGGCGATCTTTCGACCCTGCTCGCCGTCACCGAAGAGGGCAATTTCACCCGCGCCGGCCATCGCCTCGGTGTCTCGCAATCCGCCGTGAGCCACACGATCCGGCGGCTCGAAGACAAGATCGGCGTCCGGCTGCTCAACCGCAGCACCCGGAAGGTGACCCCCACCGATGCGGGCGAACAGCTTCTCGCGGCGCTGCGCCCCAGCTTCCAGAGCCTCGGCAACCGGATCGAAGAAATCCGCACGCTGGGGGAGCGACCTTCCGGACTGGTGCGAGTGGCCTCCAGCGTGCCCGCCACCCGGGACATCCTATGGCCGGTGGCCTCGCAACTGGTACGCGACTATCCCGACGTGCGCATCGAGATCAGCAGCGAGGGCCGGCTTTCTGACCTTGCTGAAGACCGCTTTGACTGCGCAATCCGGCTCGGCGAGCACCTGAGCCCCGACATGATCGCAGTTCCCGTCGGCCCGCAGCTGGAAATGGCGGCGGTCGCCAGCGTAGACTACCTCGCGCGGCGCGGCACGCCGAAGCACCCTGACGATCTTGAGGCCCATGACTGTATCCTGATGCGGCACCGCTCTGACGGGCCGGTCTATGACTGGGAATTCGAGATCGACGGCACCGAGGTGGTGAAAAAACTGGGCGGTCCCTTCATCCTCAACGACCCTGGCCTTGTGATCGAAGCGGTGCGAGCCGGTCACGGGTTCGGCTACCTGCCGCTGCCGGAAGTCCGTGCCGACCTCGATACCGGACGCTTGCGGAGGGTCCTTGCCGCCTTTTGCCCACCCTTCGACGGCTACCACCTGTGCTACATGGGGCGGCGGAATCTCAGCTCGGCTCTACGGCTTTTGATCGACCGGCTGCGCTCTGCAAGATCATGACATGCGTTCATGGACGTGCTCTCCGGATCACCAGAAGCAGGCGCCGTCGTTTGATTTAATCCAAGGGTGCGACGCCGAAGCGCTGCTCACTGGCAGCACTGATGCTCAGGAGCACATTGTAGCAGATCAAGCCGCCTGATCTGTCAACCGATTGCCGCAAAAGGCTCTGAGGAGCCTTGCGGCGGCGCAAAAAATTAGCCTTGGTCCGCTCTTGATGTCGGCTTTTCACCTTTGCGGATGATCGGATTCTCGTCGCAGCTAAAGTCCGGAGACCGTCCACCCTGCCCACGGAACGATCCGTGCCGTCGCTGAAAGGGCCGACTGTAAAGAGTTGGAAGAGGTCGTCAGCCGTCATCGTTTCGGCCCCTGCCGCGCCAGCGTGCGATAAACGGTTGGCCGCGAGACAGATAAGAGCTCGGCCAAGTCCAACACCCAATACTCCCCTGTTGCGTGCATCCGTGTCAGCTCCGCCGCTGCCGGTCAGAATGCTCTGGTTTCTTGCCCCTCAGCTTCCCTTTGGCGCAGGCGACTGCCATGCCCTCGCGGGTGCGAGGCCGGATTAGATCAGCTTCGAACTCGGCGAAGGTCGCCAGCACGTTGAAGAACATCCCTCCCATCGGAACGGCCGGGTCGTAGACCATGCTTCCTTAGCGCGAGGCGTACCCCGCATTCAGCTAGCCCGTCGGCGATGTGGCGCGCGTCCGGCACCGCGCGGGACAACCGGTCACAGACGGTCAAGGATCGCTGGCAGGCCGACCCTTCGTTACGCACGAAAAAAGGGCCGGAGCAATCTCCGGCCCTTTCCAGTGGACGTGCCGTCCGATCAGTGCGCGCTGTCGCTGTCGCGCACCTCGGCCACGGCCTCGGGTGCCACAGCGCCCGCGTCGTTGCCCCAGGCACCACGCAGCCAAGTCGCCAGCTCGGCGACCTCGTCATCGCTCAGTCGGTCGGCGTAGCCCTGCATGCGCAGCGTCATGGGACGCTTGGCAGTCGGGGGAACCTCGGCGCCGTTCAGGATCACCGAGATCAGCGGCGACACTTCGGAGCCGACCACGAGGCCGTTGCCTTGCAGCTCGGGGAAGATGCCAGGCGCACCCTTGCCGGAGGCAAAGTGGCAGCCAAGGCAGTTGTCCGAGTAGAGGCGCGCGCCCAGCGGCATGTCCGGATCAGCCGACACCAGCAGCTCGGCGGTCGCGGCACCGGCATCGTCCGCTTCTGCCTCGGGGGTCGCGATCGGACCTGCGGCGGCCACTTCCTCGGGAAGGTCGAACGCATCGCCGTCCATGCCCTTGAGGTAGGCTGCGATGGCAATGTTGTCGCTGTCCGGCAGCTTCTGGAGGGAATGCTCGACCACCAGCGCCATTTCGCCGTTGGCAGTGGAGTGCGCGTTGCGACCCGTGGCGAGGTAATCGGCCAGCTCGGACACGGTCCAGCCCTTGATGCCCGCGTCGTCACCGCGCAGGGCCGGAGCGTTCCAGCCGCCGACGACACCGCCTGCAAGGAAGCTCTCCGACTCTGCCGTCACGCCGTCCTGCGCCATGAAGGTGTTGCGGGGCGTGTGGCAGGCACCGCAGTGGCCAAGGCTTTCCACGAGGTACTGACCACGATCCTGCGCGTCGGAGACACCCGCGGGGGTAAAGCCCGCGTCATGGGTCAGCGCCAGCCAGTTCCAGGCACGGATGCCCCAGCGCTGGTTGAACGGGAAGTCGAGGTTGGTGTCCTTGTTGGCCGCGGACACCGGCTCAACTTCGGTCATGAGGTAGTCGTAGAGGGCGCGCATGTCCTCTTCGGTCATCAGGCGGTAGTTCTCGTAGGGCATCGCCGGGTAGAGATGCGTGCCGTTCGGGGTGACACCGTCGATCATCGCCGCGCGGAAGTCGGCAAAAGACCAGTTGCCGATGCCGGTTTCGGCATCGGGGGTGATGTTGGTGGACCAGATGGTCCCCATGGGGCTGGCGATGGCACGGCCACCGGCAAGGCTTTCACCATCGTCGGAGGTGTGGCAGGCCACGCAGTCACCCGCGTCGAGCACCAGCTCCCCCTGCCCTTCGGCGGCTTGCCAGTCGGCGGCAAGCTCGGTGGTGGGCTCGGTGCGCTGCACCGGCACGAAGATGAAGGCCAGCAGGGCAATCACGCCCACGAGCACGAGGCCCGCAAGGATGCGGAGAAATGTTTTCATCTAATCGCTCCTCAAACCAGCGGACGGGGGTTGGACAGGTACTGGGTGCGGATCGCGTTCACGGTGTGATACGCAAGGCCGCCCACGAGGCCGGTCGGGTTGTACTGGGTGTTCTGCACGAAGTTGCCCGCCCCCATGACGAAGACGTTGTGCTTGTCCCAAGCCTGGCTGTAGCGGTTGACCGACCCTTCACGCGCATTCGTGGACATGATGTGTCCGCCAGTGTTGTGCGTGGTCTGGTAGGGACGCACGTCATATTGCGCGCCAGGCCCTTTGAAACCGGACTGCATGAGGTCGGGGTTCATGGAGGCGGCCAGCGGCTCCATCTTCGACTTCATGTACTGGTTCATCCGCAGGTCGTTGTCCTGCCAGTTGAACGTCATCCGCATCAGCGGACGCCCGTGGCGGTCCGTGTAGGTGGGGTCGAGGTCGAGGTGGTTGTTGGCATAGGCCATGTGCGAGCCGTGCGAGCCGATCGACATGGAGTGGCCGTACCACTTCTTGATGCCTTCCTTCCAGCCGGCACCCCACGCGGGCGTGCCGCTTGGCAGGCGCATGGAACGGATCGGCTGACCGTTGAAGGTGCCCGACCGCCAGTAGCTGCCGCCGATAAAGCCTAGCGCACCAAAGTCGTTCTGGTTGATGGCGAAATCGTCAAGCGCGATGCCGTTGGCGCCGTGGCCGACGAACGGGTTGAACTGCTCGTCCTCGAAGAACATCGAAACGCCGCCGTTCATCTGGTAAGCGTAGTTCTTGCCCAGAACGCCCTCACCGGTGACCGGATCATAGACCGGGCCGCCGATCCCCGACAGCAGCATCAGGTGAACGTTGTTCAGCTGATAGCTCGACAGGATGACGATGTCGGCGGGCTGGAAGACCTCTTCCTGCGCTTCTTCGTCCCAGTAGGTGACGCCGGTGGCGGTCTGGCCGTCGGGGGCGGTCTCGATCTTCAGCACCTCGGAATTGGTGCGGTATTCGAAGTTCGGGTACTGCTTCAGCGCGCCAAGGATCGCCGTCTGCGGCGAAGATTTGGAGTACTGGTAGCAGCCGAACCGCTCGCAGAAACCGCAGAAGTTGCACGGCCCCATCTGCATCCCGTAGGGGTTCGTGTACGAGGTCGAGGCGATGCCCGCGGATGCGGTGAACGGGTGGTAGCCCATGGCCGAGGCCGCTTCGCCGAACTTCGCGCTGTCAAAGGTCGGCTTGTGGGCCGGCATCGGGAATTCTTCGGAACGCCAGCCTTCGAACGGGTTGCCACCTTCCTGGATTTCGCCGTTCAGGTTGCCTGCCTTGCCTGCGATACCCGCGACCTTCTCGAACTGGGTGAAGAACGGCTCGAGTTCGTCGTAAGACACCGGGTAGTCACCGATGGTCATGCCTTCGGGGATGATGTCCTCACCCCAGTTTTCAGTCACGTAGGAGCGCAGGCGCAGCTCTTCGGGCATGGGGCGCCAGTTGAGGCCGTTCCAGTGGGTGCCCGCGCCGCCGACGCCGTTGCCCGGCAGGAACGAGCCAAGCGAGCGGTAGGGCAGCGCCGTCTCGTCGCCGCTGCGGCGCACAGTCAGGGTCTGCTGCGACGGCTTTTGCATCATCTTGACGCGCACGCCGTATTTCAGCTCGTCGATCTGCTGGGGGTATTCGAAGTTCGGAACGGTGTTCTGATCATGGCCGCGTTCAAGCGCAACGATGTCGAGGCCTTCCTGCGCCAGCTCGATGCCCGCGATGGAGCCGGTCCATCCGAGGCCGACGATGACGACGTCTTTTTTCGGTTCGGTTCTTGCCATGGATCAGGCCCTCTCGCCCGAGATCGACACGGGGCCGAGCGGGTATTCGATGTTGTGACGCTCGGGCCATTCACGGTACGCGGCGCGCGCGCCGGGGAAGCCAATGTAGACCCAGGACTGCATCCCTGCGTTGCCGCCGTATTGCGGATCCGCGAAGTAGCCTTCCTTGGTGTTCGACAGCAGCAGGGACCAGAAGTCACGGACCTCGGGGGCCAGCGCCACGTCGCCGTTGGACAGCGAGGTCAGCGCGGCATCCTGCCGTTCTTCGTCAAGCTCGGCAAAGCCGGCACCATGGGTGTCCTGGCACCACGCGTCGAAGACGGGGATTGCCTGGCGATACACTTCGGCGGGGTTGAGGGGGGTCTGCCAGCCGCGGTTCGGCTCGGCATCGGCATCGTGGGGGCCTTCCATGTACCAGTCGTCCGCGGTGCCGTAGTCACTGGCAAGCTGGCGGTCGATGAAGACCGGAACGCGGGTTTCGATGGCACCGGGGCCATCGCCCTCGGACGGGATAAGCCGCGCGGTCGCGGCCATGATGAAGGCCCATTCGGCCTCGTTCAGATATTCGGTCTGGTACTCGTCGAGCGAGACGGGAGCCTCGGTCTGTGCCTCTGCAGAGGCGGCAATTCCGGTAAGAGCAAAGCCTGCGGCGGAGCCCTTGAGGAAGTTGCGGCGGCTCGGATACCCGGGGAGATCGGTCATTCGCAATGTCCTGCCTGCAAGGTGGGATGATTGTGTACAAATGAGTACACTGGCGCTGCGCTAGTCCCTTGGCCCCCGGGGCGCAAGGAGCCAAAACCTGAAAGCGGCTTTGTCATGCACCGAGCGCATGGCTGCCCGACGCCAGCCACATGATCACGGTTTTGCGACATCTTGCCGCTGCGTCACACGAACACTTGCCAAAGCCAACATATACAGGCGCTGCACCACGTCCGACAGCTTTTCAAAAGAGTGCCTGATGCCAGTTGCGGCATCCCGAGGCCCGGCAGCAGCGCGAACAAACGGTTGTGATCACGTAAGCGCCAACTCCCTCCCTTTGCGGGATCACCTCCAGCCGCTCACAATCATAGGATTAGACAAAACGACTCAGGCCTTCCGCTGGCCGCAGCCGGCTCCCCCGCTCTGGACGCTTCGCTGTTCAGTCCCCGCCTTCTGATGGATCCGATCGACGATGAATCTGTCCGGCTCCAAAGTCGTTGCCTTGCAGACATATTCGTGTGGCGTGAGGCCTCTGATCGCCGTCAGCCTAAGGGAGAATTTACAGGCAGCCATGAAGTCCGCGAGGTGGGTGCAAAGCTGAACATGAATGTCGTAGTGGGAGTGACCTGCCACGGGATTCTTCGTCCACCGCGGTTTAGGGCCCGCTCCAACTTGAAGATGGTCAATGAAGCGAACAAGATTCACGGACGAGCAGATCATCCATTGCCCGGCAGGCGCATTCCCAGAATGCTGCCGGGAAGGAGCATCTTGGCCGAGCACGAGGCAGGCGCGAAGTGCGCGGACCTGTGCCGCAAACACGGTATGTCGGACGGAACCTTCTATAACTGGAAGGCCAAATTCGGTGACATGACGGTATCGGAGGCGGAGCGGCTGAAGACGCTTAAGGGTGACAAAGCCAAGCTAAAAAAGCTGCTGGCCGAGCAAATGCTCGATCTCGCCGCGATGAAGGAACTGGTTTCAAAAAAGTGGTGACGCCTGCTGTGAAACGAGAGGTGTTCGTGCACCTGAAGGCCCGGTTCGGGTTCTCAGAGCGGCGGGCGTACCGGATTGCCGGCGCGGATCGCAAGGCAGGGCTGACGGTGCGCAAGCGAAAGGCCCGACGCAAGTCTATCGCGACGCGAGCCCCGATCCTGGTCGAGGCGCGTCCCAATGCGCGCTGGTCGCTCGATTTGGTCCATGACCAGTTCGCCAACGGCCAGCGCTTTCGGGAGCTCACGTGGTCGACGATGTTACCCAAGAGTGCCTCGCGGCGATCCCGGACACCTCGCACTCGGGGCGCCGAGTGGCGCCTGAATTGACGGCCCTGATCGAGGGTCGCGGAAAGCCGGGGATGATCGTCTCTGACAACGCCACCCAAATGACCAGTAACGCAATCTTAACCTTTGCTGCCGCGCACCGGATCGAGTGGCACTACATCGCGCCGGGCAAGCCAGCGCAGATGGGTTTCGTAGAGAGCTTCAAAGCCCCTTCCGCGATGATCTGCTCAATGGCGAGGTCTTACCACGTTACGCGAGTCCCAGATCCTGATTGAACGGTGGCGGGGCCACTACAACTGGCTCAGCCCACCCAGCGCTTTGGGACACCGGCCGCCGGCCCCCAAGAGCATCGTCCCCGATAGAACAAAGGCCGACCATGCACTAACGTCCAAGCTGTACCACGCGATGGGGCACTCCACGCTCATCCCCTCAAATATGCAGCGCCCGGCCATAAGCCGCGAGCACGGATTCATGCATCATTTCCGACATTGTCGGGTGCGGGAAGACCGTGTTCATCAGCTCTTCTTCCGTGGTCTCAAGCGTCCGCCCGATCACGTAGCCCTGGATCATTTCCGTCACTTCGGCCCCCACCATATGCGCGCCCAGAAGCTCGCCCGTCTTGGCGTCGAACACGGTTTTCACCAGACCATCGGTCTCGCCCATCGCGACCGCTTTGCCGTTACCGATAAAGGGAAATTTGCCGACCTTGATCTCGTAACCCGCCTCTTTCGCCTTGTCTTCCGTGAGCCCCACAGAGGCCACTTGCGGATGACAATAGGTGCAGCCCGCGATCGAATTCGGCTTTATCGGGTGCGGATGTTGACCGGCGATCAGCTCCGCGACCATGACGCCCTCGTGGGATGCCTTGTGTGCCAGCCAAGGCGCGCCCGCGAGGTCGCCGATGGCGAACAACCCGTCGACGCCCGTGCGGCAGAACTCGTCGGTCACGACATGCGTGCGGTCGATTTTGACGCCCGCCTCCTCGAGGCCAAGACCCTCGACATTGCCGACGATGCCGACTGCCGAAATCACCGTGTCGAACTCTTCCGTGGTGACTTTTCCGGCCGCTTCAAAATGCGCCGTCACTTTGCCTTTTGCCCGGTCGAGTTTCTTGACCGTGGTCTTTTGCAGGATCTTCATCCCCTGCTGTTCAAACTGCTTTTTGGCGAAGGCGGAGATGTCTTTATCCTCGATCGGAAGCACGCTATCCATTGCTTCGACGACCGTCGTGTCGGCACCTAGCGTGTTGTAGAAACTCGCGAATTCAATGCCAATGGCGCCCGAACCGATGACCAGCAACTTCTTGGGCATCCGCGTCGGTACCAACGCGTGGCGGTAGGTCCAGACCAGATCACCGTCGGCCTCCAGCCCCGGCAGCTCGCGGGCACGCGCGCCGGTGGCGAAGATGATGTTCTTGGCGGTCAGCGTGACAGTTTCGCTCTCCAGCCCCGGGTTGGTTTTGACCTCGACCTTGCCTTGCCCGGCCAGCTTGGCCTCCCCCATGATCGCGGTGACTTTGTTCTTTTTGAACAAGCCCTTGATGCCGCCGTTCATCTGCGCCGCAACGCCGCGCGACCGCTTGACGATGGCGTCGAGATCGAAGGACGCGCCCTCGACCGAGAGGCCGAACTCCTTGACGCGGTGAATCTGGTGATAAACCTCGGCAGAGCGCAACAACGCCTTGGTCGGAATGCAGCCCCAGTTCAGGCAAACCCCACCGAGGTTCTCGCGTTCGACACAGGCGACCTTAAGGCCAAGCTGCGCCGCACGAATGGCGGCCACATAGCCGCCAGGGCCGGCGCCAATGACGATGAGGTCGAAGTTCTGATCCGCCCCGCTCATGCGATGCTTCCCAAACACACGTATTTCAACTCAAGGAAATCTTCGATGCCATGACGCGAGCCTTCGCGGCCCAAGCCCGACATTTTGACCCCACCGAAAGGCGCTTCAGCGGTGGAGATCAGCCCGGTGTTGACCCCGACCATGCCGTATTCCAGGCCTTCCGAGACCCGGAAAATCCGCGCCACATCCTGAGCGTAGAAATAGGAGGCAAGGCCGAATTCTGTGTCATTGGCAGCTTGGATCGCCTCTGCCTCCTCCGTGAAGCGGAACAGCGGTGCGACGGGACCAAAGGTCTCTTCGCGCGCGACCGCCATCTCGGAGGTCACATCGGCCAAAACCGTCGGCTCATAGAAAGTGCCGCCCAGACCATGGGGTTTACCGCCCGCAAGCACCCGCCCGCCTTTTTCCACCACGTCGGTCACGTGGTTTTGCACTTTTTCAAGTGCGCTCTCGTCGATCAGTGGGCCAAGTTCGACTCCGCTCTCCATACCGTTGCCGGTGCGCAGCCGCGAAACTGCCTTGACGAGTTTCTCGGCGAAGGCATCGTAAACCCCGTCCTGCACATAGATGCGATTGGCGCAGACACAGGTCTGGCCATTGTTACGGAATTTCGCGATCACAGCGCCTTCGACAGCGGCGTCGAGATCGGCATCATCGAAGACGATAAATGGCGCATTGCCACCAAGTTCCAGCCCGAGCTTCTTGATCGTCGAAGCTGATTGCGCGTAGAGCATCGCGCCAATCTCTGTAGAGCCGGTAAAGGTCAGTTTGCGCACCACCGGGTTCTCGGTCATTTCGGCACCGATCTGCGCGGCAGAGCCGGTGATGACGCTGAAAAGGCCCTTGGGAAGCCCGGCACGTTCGGCCAGAACCGCCAAAGCGATGGCGGAATAAGGCGTTTGCGACGCAGGTTTCAACACCATGCCACAGCCCGCAGCAAAGGCAGGTCCGGCCTTGCGGGTGATCATCGCGTTCGGGAAATTCCACGGCGTGATGGCGGCGACAACACCGATGGGTTGCTTCATCACGAGAATGCGCTTGTCGGGCTGATGGCCGGGAATGGTCTCGCCGTAGACCCGGCGGGCTTCTTCGGCGAACCACTCGACAAAGCTCGCGCCATAAGTGATCTCGCCTGCGGCTTCCGTCAAAGGTTTGCCCTGTTCCAGCGTCAGGATCTGCGCCAGAGCTTCGCGATGCGCCATCATCAGATCGAACCATGTGCGCAGCACAGTGGCGCGGTCTTTCGCGGTGCGCGCAGCCCAAGTCTTTTGCGCCTCTTCGGCCGCCTTAACGGCCTTGGCCACTTCTGCGCGGCCCAGTTTCGGGACGTATCCGATCAGCGAGCCGTCAGCGGGGTTACGCACGGCAATGCCGGTATTTGGGTCAGCCTCGATCCAGTCTCCGGCAACCAGATTAGCATCGCGCAAAAGCCCAGTGGCGCGCAGATCTCGCAAACTCAAACTCATTGTTGTTCCTCCTCCTGCGTCAGAAACCTCAGCATTTCCGTCAACTGGGCCTCCAACATGTGATGACCCGGATGGATCGACAGCCCACGCGCCTCGGCAGAGTGCAAAAGCGGCGTGATCTCCGGCTGCATGATGACCTCGGCGACCAATGTGCCGGGGTCGAGTGTGTTGGGATCGAAGGGCAGAGCATCCTCGGGCTTGAGCCCCAACGAGGTGCCGTTGATCGCGATATCATGCCCGGCAGGGTCCGTGGCTGCGGCGAAGTCCACATCGGAAAAATGCGCCGCCAGCCGTGCGATCAGGGCCTCCGCTTTCGCAACAGAGCGATTTGCAACGGTCAGCGCCGCAATGCCACGTTCTGCAAGAGCAAAGGCGATGGCACTCGCTGCGCCGCCAGCGCCTGCAAGGAACACCCGCTTGCCAGAAAGCGTCACACCCGCCTGTTCCAGACCGCGTACAAAGCCTTCGCCGTCAAGGATATCGCCATATAGCGACCCGTCCGACCTGCGCCTGATGACATTGACGCTTTGCGCCGCCGCCGCCCGCGCGCTCAGCCCATCGCAGAGCGCAGGCACAGCGGTTTTGTGCGGAACGGTGACCACGGCGCCAGCGAAATTGCGCGCGCCAGCGAGGCCTTTGAGCATCGGTTCGAGTGCTGCAGACGGTACCTCCAGCGGGACCAGAACTGCGTCCACGCCCCCGGCCTCGAACCGCGCATTGAGCGCCTGCGGCGTGCGCACATGGGTGACCGGATCGGCGAGGATCGCCAGCGTTTTGGTGTGGCCTGTGATCATGTTACACCAACAGGCTCATCGGGCTCTCGATGCCCTTTTTGAAGGCTGCGAGCCACTGCGCGCCCACAGCGCCATCGACGGTGCGGTGATCGACCGAAAGCGTCACGCTCATGACAGGCGCCAGCACGATCTGATCGCCGCGTCCGACAGGGCGTTTTTCGGCGGCTCCGACGGCCAAGATGCAGCTCTGCGGCGGGTTGATGATGGCTGAGAAGCTTTTGACCCCATACATACCGAGGTTCGAGAGCGAGAAGCCGCCACCTTGGTATTCGTCGGGCTTAAGACGGCCCTCCCGCGCCTTGCCAGCCAGTGCTTTCATCTCCGAAGACAGCGTGCCGAGGCTCTTTTGATCCGCATTGCGCAGGACCGGTGTGATAAGGCCACCATCGGTTGCGACCGCCACGGAAATGTCGATGGATTTGAGCCGCAATACGGCCTCATCGGTCCAAATCGCATTGGCGGCGGGCACTTTGGCCAGCGCATTGGCGACGGCTTTTATGATGAAATCATTGACCGAGATCCGGTCCGCCTTTTCACGGCCCTCGTTGATTTGGGCACGGAGCGCCATGAGCGCTTCGATGTCACAATCGGCCTCAAGGTAGAAATGCGGCACGGTGGTTTTGGACTCGAGCAACCGCCGCGCGATGGTGCGCCGCATGCCGGTGTGAGGGAGGGCCTCATAGTCACCAATGTCCGCGAGCTCGGGCCCAGAAGCGGCGGCGACAGGGCTTACAGCCACGGGAGCGACAGCCCCGGCCTCGACGGCGCGTTCCACATCGATGCGCACGATGCGACCGCGCGGGCCGGACCCGGAAAGCCTCGAAAGATCGACATCTTTCTGGGCCGCGATCCGGCGGGCGAGTGGCGAGGCCGCGATCTTGTCGGAGGATTCCGCAATTGGGGTCGCTTCCGCTTTCGGAGTCTCAACAGGAGCTTCGGTTTTCGCTTCTGTGGCTGGCGCAGCGTCCCCCGGCGAATAGCCGTCCAGCACGGAGGCGTCTTCACCCTCCAACAACAAAACCGCGATGACCGCATTCACATCGGCGCGCTCGCCAGCTGGGGTGAGGATCTTGCCCAACACCCCGTCTGTGTCGGCCTCAAATTCCATTGTCGCCTTGTCAGTTTCCACCTCGGCCAATGGGTCGCCCGCCTTCACGGCCTCGCCTTCGGCCTTGAGCCAATTGGCGATCACCGCGTCTTCCATTCCGGCGGAGAGCGAGGGCAATATGATTTCCTTGGGCATGGTGTCTCTCCTTATTCGGGTGCCTCTGCCGCGAGTGGCAGACCCTGATCGGCCATGACCTCGCGCAGGCCAGTTTCGATGTCTTGCGGACGCGCGCAGGCCGCCGCCTCCAAGACTTTGGAAATGCTGGGCGAGGCCTCGGAGCCAAGCACCCGTTTGATCGGCTGATCGAGGAAGTCGAAACAACGACGCTGGATCTCATCAGAAAGCCAGCCGCCATAGGAGGTGCCAGAGGCGCCCTGTTCGACGATCAACACATTGCCGGTTTTCTCGATGGAGGCCTCAATGGTCTCCCAATCGAGCCCGGCACGGTCGAGGCTGCGCAGGTCGATGATCTCGGCGTCAATACCCAGGCGCTCCACCACCTCGTGGGTCTTTTTGACCATGGCGAGATAGGTCAGGACGGTGACGCGGGCGCCTTCGCGGACAACTTTGGCCTTGCCCAGCGGGATCATGTAGTCGAGATCATCGGCCGAGCCGACGCCCTTCGAGGCGTACAGATCGACGTGTTCGATCACCAGAACCGGGTCCTCACATTGAAGCGCCGCATTCATCAGCCCGACGTAATCGTAGGGCGTCGAGGGCGCGACGATCCGCCAGCCTGGCGCGGTCGCAAAGATGCCCGCAGGATCCATCGAGTGCTGCGAGCCATAGCCTGTGCCCATAGCGATTTTCGTACGCATCACCAGAGGCATGGCATTCTCGCCGCCGAACATGTGACGCGCCTTGCCGATCTGGTTGAACACCTGATCCGCTGCAACCCACATAAAATCTGGGTACATGAATTCGATCACTGGCCGCACGCGCCCGTCAGCGGCCATGCCTGCTGCGAGCCCCGTGAAGGCGTTTTCGGCAATCGGGGTGCCGAGGCAACGATCCGGAAACTTGTCCGACAGCCCTTTGGTGGCGCCATTGGTGCCGCCTTTGAGCCGGTGCACATCCTCGCCCATGACGACGACGCGCTCGTCCGTCTCCATCCGGCGCATCATCACATCGGCCACGGCATCGATGAATTTCACGTTGTCCTTGAGCGTGCCGGAAAACGCTTCCTGCTCCTCGAAACGCGCACCGTCGAATTCCGACAGATCGCCACGCAGACCGAAATCCCGAAAGCTTTCTTCGGGCCAGAGCGCCGGTTTGATGCGGTGTTTGCCGTCGACCTCTTCGATCAGCTCGTCCGCGATCCCTTCCATCATTTGCTGCGCCTGATTGCGCAGCTCCTCAACGGCCTGCGCACCGATGATCTGACGTTCCATCAGGTCGCGCGCCATGGCGTCGAGCGGATCGCGGCCTTGCCATTCCAGCTCTTCTTCCTTCGTGCGATAGCCGAAAGCCGAGCCCGGCAGCGCGCCGTTTTGGTGGAAATAGCGGTATACATCGGCCTCGATCACCACCGGGCCTTCGCCTGCGCGCATGATCTTGTTGGCTTCCTCGGAGGCCAGATACACGGACAGCGTATCCATGCCGTCCACCTTCAGCGCCGGAATGCCAAAGGCCAGACCGCGCGCCGAAAGCCGCGTCTCTGCAGTGACTTCCTCGACATGGGTGGAGACGGCGTAGCGGTTGTTTTCAATGAAGAAACAGATCGGCAATTTCCATGCTGCGGCGATATTCATCGTCTCCAGCACAGAGCCAATGTTGACTGCACCATCGCCAAAATAGGTGTAGACGACATCGCCCGTGCCCGCCTGTTTGTGCGCCCAAGCCGCGCCCGCCGCCATGGGCACACCGCCGCCGACGATCGCATTGGTGCCAAGATTGCCACTTTCGGCCCAACGCAGGTGCATGGACCCACCGCGCCCTTGGCAAAAGCCCTCAGACAGCCCGAGAATTTCCGATAGGGTGCGTTTCGACAGATGCCGCAGCGTCTCGCCGAAGCTCTTTTCCGGGTCGATCCCTTCGGGTGCCGCATAGGCCAGAGCCTTGGCGAGGAACTGGTGGTGCGCACGGTGCGAGCCGTTGACCTGATCAGAACCACGCATCGCCATCGCTGAGCCGACGGCGCCGCCTTCCTGACCAATCGCAGAGTGCGCAGGCCCGTGCACAAGCCCCTGCCCTGCAAGGTCCAGAACCTTTTCCTCGAACGCGCGAATGAGGTGCAATTGGCTCAGCATGGTCCGCCCGACGGTGGGGTCAAGCTCGGTGCGATCCTCTTTGGAGGCTTTGATGTCACGCCAGAAGGCTTTCGGCGTCAGATCGGCATAGATCGGCATGTGAGATGTCCTTTACAAATAGCTGTAGGAGGACCAGCCACCATCGGCGACCAGCGTTTGACCGGTCACATAGGCGGAGGCGTCCGAAGCGAGAAACAGGGAGGCGGAGGCGATTTCCTCGGGCGTGCCGAGCCGTCCCGCGGGCACCCGCGCGTTGAGAGAGGCAAGGTCCAAGCGGCCTTGCGCAGCGAGCGTTTCGGTCAGCGCGGTCCGCACGTAACCGGGCGCGATGGCGTTGACGCGGATGTTGCGGTCAGCCCATTCGATGGCCAGCACCTTTGTGAGCGCCACGACGCCAGCCTTGGCGGCGCAATAGGCGGCACGTTCCGGGGCGGCGACAACACCATACATGGAGGCAGTATTGACGATGCTGCCGCCACCTTGTTCGGCCATGACACGACCCGCGGCCTGGGCCACGAAAAACGCACCGTTGAGATTTATGTCGATGCCCCGACGCCACGTGGTTTCGTCCAATTCAAGAGACGGCCCGTTGCCGGAGATGCCCGCGTTGTTCATCACCACATCGAGCCGCCCGCCGAAAGCCACCGCCACCTCGCAAGCCGCTTCGACCGCGCCCGTGTCGGTGATCGAGCCCGCAAGTGCCGTGACCTGTCCGGGGTGATCCGCGTTCAGCGCATGCTCGGCCTCCCGCACGCCGTCCTCGTCCAGATCGAAAAGGACGGTCTTGGCACCCGCGCCCACGAAAGCGCGCGCCATGGCGAGGCCGAGCCCGGAAGCAGCGCCTGTCACCAGCGCGGTACGTCCGGTGAAATCGAACGTGGTGGTCATGATAATTCTCCTCCGGTCCCGGAAACGCCCTCCTCGGGTCGCCGGGTTGAAAACAGTCAGTTTTTAGCGTGGTGTGCTGGCTCAGCTCATATAGAGGCCGCCGTTGACGTGAATGGTTTCGCCGTTCACAAAACTTGCCGCTTCGCTGCAAAGGAAGGCGATGACGGAGGCGATCTCGGACGCTTGTCCGGTCCGTCCCATCGGCGTGTGCCTGAGCGTGTCGTCGCCCCGTGTCGCGATCAGATCGCGGGTCATTGGCGTGTCGATCACGCCAGGCGCCACGACGTTGACCCGCGTTTTCGGCGCCAACTCATTGGCCAGCGCGCGGCTCATGGCGCCAATGGCCCCTTTCGAGGCACCATAATGCGCGTTGGTCTTGGCGCCGCGATGGGCGGCGAGCGAGCTCAGGTTGACGATGGACGATCCGGCTTTCAAATGGTCGACCGCGCGGCGGCTGAGGTAGAAGACGCCATCGAGATTGATGGAGAGGGTGCGGCGCCACTGGTCATCCGTCATTTCGGCGAAAGGCTCCGCCATGTAGATGCCGGCGGAGGGCACGAGAAAGTCGATGCCACCGAGGTTGGTCGCGACTGCGACGATCCGATCCGCGTCGTCGGGATTGGCCGCATCCACGGCGAGGGTTTCAATCGTGCCGCCTTTCGGAGAGGTCAACGTGGCGGCAAATTCAGCCAGCGCGGCACCATCGACATCGGCCAGCACCAGATTGGCGCCTGCCGCGTGAAAGAGCTCGGCCACGGCGCGGCCGATGCCACCATTGGCGCCGGTGAGAACCAGCGTGCGGTTGGTGAAATCGAACATCATGCCGACCCCTCCGCAAGGTCTGTGCGATACGCGGTGATGTCGGCATATTCGACGATCTCGACGATATGCCCCTCAGGGTCGCGCAGGAAGGCGAGGAAGGTGCCGGGCCGGACTTCGACTGGCTCTTTGCCCGTCATCAAAGTACCGCCTGCCGCGACCACGCGGGCCACGACGGCGCGCAGATCGTCGACGATGAAGGTCAGGTATGTCGCTTCGTGGCGGTCCAGAACGTGGTCCGTTGCTGCGGGGCGCTCGGCCGGAGCGATCTCCGGCGCGAGCAATTTGATCCGTTCCCCCCAAGGCGTTTGCAGCCGCACAACGCGGTAAGCGCCCCGGCTCAAGGCCGCGACCTCCGCTTTTTCGGCGGGGACGGTCACATCGGCCATGATCTCAAGGCCGAACGCCTGTTGGTAAAACTCAAGCATCTTGGGCAGATCGCGTACGGTCAGCCCCATTTCCATTGGTGCCGTCATGTTCATTGCAGATGTCATCACGCGTTCTCCCTTACACCGCGAGCCATTCGTCAGAGATCTCCGGCCTGGCGTTCAATTCATCGGGCGTGCCCTCAAAAACGATCTGGCCGTGACCCATGACACAGACCCGATGCGAGACCTGCATGGCGATGGTGAGTTTCTGCTCCACCAGCACAACAGAGACCCCGTGCTTATTGATATCTTCGATCACCTCGCCGACGACCGTCACGATCTTGGGCGCAAGGCCTTCGGTTGGCTCATCGATCAGCATCACCAGAGGGTTGCCCAGAAGCGAGCGGCACATGGTGAGCATCTGTTGCTCCCCGCCCGAAAGGCTGCCCGCACGCGTGTTGCGGCGTTCCTTGAGGCGCGGGAAATAGGTGAACATCTGTTCAGTGCCCCATTTCGGCGCACCTTCCGGTCCATTCTGACGCCCCATCTCCAGGTTCTCATCGACAGTGAGGTTAAGGAAAATTTCGCGCTCTTCCGGCACATAGCCGATGCCCTGGCGACAGATCGCAAAGCTGCGCTGACCGGCCAGATCGACACCCTCGAGGCGCACATGGCCCTCGGTCGGCGGCACCAGCCCCATGATGGACTTCATCGTGGTCGAGCGCCCGGAGCCGTTGCGACCCAGAAGGCTCACGACCTCCCCGCGGGCCACGTCGAAATTGACGCCGTGCAGGATGTGACTTTTGCCGTAATGGGCGTGCAGGCCCTCGACGGACAGAATGGTGTGGTTCACAGTCTCCATCATGCCGCCTCCTCGCCCAGATAGGCTTCTTTCACGCGGGCGTTGCCGCGGATTTCCTCGGGCGTGCCGGTCGCGACGATCTCGCCGTAGACCAGAACGCTGATCCGATGCGCCAAGGAAAAGACCACGCCCATATCGTGCTCGACGATCAAAAGTGTCCGCCCTTCGGTGATCTCGCGGATCAGACCGGCGGTGTAATTGGTCTCCTCATGCGACATGCCGGCCATTGGTTCATCGAGAAGGATAACCTGCGGGTCGGAGGCAAGGGTCATTCCGATCTCCAGCGATCTCTGTTCGGAATAGGACAGCTGACTGGCCAGAGAATAGGCGCGGTCCGACAGGCGGATTCTCGTCAGGAGTTCGTCCACCTCAGCATTGACACGGCGTAACCGTGCGACTGAGCGCCAGAACACGAATTGCAGGTTGTGTTTGCGCATCACCGCAAGGCGCAGGTTCTCAAAGACCGACACCCCCGGGAAGATGTTGGTGATCTGAAAAGACCGCGCCAGACCGCGACGATTGACCTCCGCCGGCTTCAGCCCGGCGATATTTGTGCCGTTCAGAAGGATCTTGCCTTCCGAAGGCGCGAACTGTCCGGAACAGAGGTGGAACAACGTCGATTTGCCCGCCCCGTTCGGCCCGATCACCGCATGGCGTTCGCCGGGGATCACGTCGAGATTGGCATCCCGGATGATATGGGCCTCTCCGAAGGATTTGTGGACGTTTTGCAAAGACAGAATGGGATCGCTCATGCCTGTGCCTCCTTGCGCGCCGCGACGCGGCGGTTGACCATGACGACAAGCGCGATACCGAGCCCGAAGAGACCAAACCCGAAGCCCCAGGGCAGAACGGACAGGGGCGCCCAGTCGTGAGAGAAAAGCGTGATGTTGGGCCAGATGCCCTCTTGCACACCCGCGCGGTATTCGGCCGATAGAAAGCGCTGCAGGAACTCGACCAGGAACACACCGCCGAAGGCCGCGACCGCAAGGCTCGCAAGGCGCATGAGCGTCGTGCCAAGTGTACCGGCAAAACCCTCGCTGCCGGGGCTGCGCAGGCGCTCGACCAACTCACCCACGATGCCACGCGGCAAGAACATCATAACGAGCACAAAGATGATGCCCTGATACAAAAGCCATACACGGGTCAAATCAGACGTCACGTGACCGAAAAAGGTCATCACCGCCCCGCCGATTGCCGGCCCGAGGAAGACGCGCACACCGCCGATAAAGCTGTTGAGTACGACCGCCGTCGAAATATGGGACTCGAGGACGACATAGTTCGCCGCCTCAATGTTCATTGACTGAAGCGCACCGGCGACACCCGCGAACATGGCGGAGACGGCAAAAATCAGCGTGCCAAGTGCATGGGTGTTGTAGCCCAGAAACCGCAGACGATGCGCGTTTTCCCTCAGACCCAGCGCGAGCCGCCCGAGCGGGGTTTTGCTAAAGAGATACAAAAGACCGATGCACAGAAGCGTCCAGACCAACGTCAGGAAATAGACGTCGTTGAGCGAACCGAACCCGATACCCCAAGCGGGCATACGGAAAGAGGACACGCCCGCCTCACCACCAAAGACGGTTTTAAGGTGCGGTGCCAACGCATGGAGCAACTCGGCCAGCGCCAGCGTGATCATGGCGAAATAGACGCCCGTCCGCTTCGTGGAAAAGTAGCCTGCCAGAAGACCGCTCACGAGACCCGTGGCCCCGCCCACGAGAGGCAAAAGCGGTGTCGGCAAGAGCCCCTCGCCTCCAAAGGCGTTCATTGCATGAACGGCCGCAAAAGCCCCGACACCAAAGTAGGCGGCATGCCCGAAGCTCAGCAATCCCGCCTGTCCGCACAACAGACCAAAGGCCATTGCGAACAGGGCCGCGATCAGCATCTGTACAGCCGCGTTCAACATCGAGCCGGAGACCAGCCACGGCAGAGCGACCAGCACAGCGACCGTCAGCAAAAGAAGTAGAGGTGCGTATTTCATAGTGTTATTCCTTCTCGCCCATCAGCCCGGAGGGGCGCAGCACCAGCACCAGAAGCATGATGAAGAACGGCAGGGTGGCGGCGAGACTGGACATGCGCATGGTCAACATCCCGCCAATCTCTTCGGCCCAACCTCCCATACCAATCCAGGTCAGGAGATCCGCGATGCGGAAATCGCTGCCGACCGCGAGCGAATTGGTGATGCCAATCAACAAGGACGCTGCCATCGCGCCGCCCATGGAGCCGAGCCCGCCGACCACGACGACGACAAAGACCATGACACCGAGTTCCAAAGCCATGTTCGGGTTGGTGGTGTAGAAGGCGCCAGCGACTGCGCCCGCAAGTCCCGCCAAAGCCGCCCCGATGCCGAACACACCCATGAAGACCATGGGTACGTTATGGCCCAGTGCCTCGACCATCTGCGGACGATAAATGGCGGAACGCACGACGATGCCCACACGGGTTTTCGTAAGCAGAAGATAGATCGCGATGAACATGACGACGGCAATGCCGCCCATGAAAAGGCGATAAAACGGATAGTCGATGCCCGACAAAGTGAAGGCCGCAAAATTCAACTCGGCCGGCACGCGGTAGTCGACCGCGAACTTGCCGTAGACCATCTTGATCATCTCGGCGATCACCACCGACAGACCGAAGGTCACAAGCAATTCATGCGCATGGCCGTGTTCATGCACGTGGCGCAGGATGAAACGTTCGACCAGAATGCCGACCCCCATCACAAGCACCGGAGCCAGAATGATCGCCAGCCAGAACCCGGTCAGGGGCTGAAGCGTGTAGGCGAAATAGGCGCCCAACATGTAAAAGGATGCGTGGGCGAAGTTCAAAACCCCCATCATCCCGAAAATGAGTGTCAAACCAGCGGAGACCATAAAGAGCAAAAGCCCGTAAATGGTGCCGTTGAGCAAAGCGAAAAGGATTTGGTCCACACTGACCTCCGTAGGCATCCGGTAAGCGTTGTCCTGACCGGGGCCCTGAGGCCCCGATCACGACATGCATTTCGTGTGTAACTGGATTGTCAGGGCTTAGCCCGGACGCTTCATCTCGCAGCTGTCCTGCACGGGCTGTTCCGCGTCTGCGGCGGAGATGACCTTGATTGGGACAAAGCCCAACTCGGTGTCATCGGCCTTGTATTGGGCGTCCTTGCTGACCTCTTGGACGATCATCGGCAGGATCGCCTGGTGATCCGCCCCACGCATGGCGATGGTGCCCATGGGCGTCTCAGCGGTGGCGTTTTCCAGGGCGACGGCCAGATCAGCGGCATTCAGACCGTCTTCGGTCGGCTCAACCTCTTCGAGCGCCGCTTGCAAGAGCATCATGCCAAACACGGTCGTCGGTTCGACATAGCTCGGGTAGTGGCCGGTCACAGATTTGTAGTCTTCCATGAAGGCCGCGGTTTCTTCCGGATTCACTTCTGGGTTGAAGGGCGCTGAGAGGAAATGCCCCTCGGCCACGGACCCGGCGTTGCCGATGTTGCCCGGCTGATCGAGGAAGGCCGTGCCAAAACGCACATCAAGCCCCGCGCCGCTGGCGGCTTTCATCAAAAGCAGCAGATCGTTGGACCAGTTGCCGGTGATCACTGTGTCGGCCCCTGCGGCCTGCACACGTTGCACGTAGGGCGAAAAATCCTGAATCTTGTTCACGTCATGCAGGGTCTGTTCGACAACGGTAAAGCCGAGGCGATCAGACGCCGCGACTGTGTTGTCCTGCACATCCACGCCCCAGGAATAGTTCTGGTTCATCGCGTAGACATTGTCGCCCAGAACGCCCGCTTCGTTCATGCCATCGAGCAAAGTGTTGACGCGGATTGCGGCGTTCGGGCTGGTGCGGAAGTGGTAGTAGTGACATTTGGAGCCGGTCAACTCCATCGCCTCGCCGCCCAGGTTGATGTAGAGCACCTCGTCGCCCGCGTTGCGCAGGTTATGTTTGCGCACATCTTCCGTCACCTGACCGGCCACGGCGGAGGACGAGCCCTGAAGGATCACATCGGCGCCTTCAGAAATCGCGGCGCGGACGCGGTCAGCGGCGCCCACTGGGCCACCTTGATTGTCGAACTCAAGCAGTTCGACTGGCTCACCGCCGAAGCCGCCTGCCTCGTTGATCTTGCCGATCTGATATTTCACAGCATCGCGATAGAGCAAACCGGTCGAGGCCTGCGGACCCGAGAGGGTCTCCACGAGAGCAATCTTCAAAGGCTCTGCCTGTGCTGCAGCCGCAGCCCCCATGACCAGTGCCATAGCCACCGTACCGCGTGCGAATTTCTGGAATCCCATACTGTCCTCCCTCACATATTTGGACTGCGAAGGGATCCTCCACCCCTTCGACGTTTCATGTGATGACACAAAATGGTCTTACCAGTCAACGACCTAACTGACCAATTAATCTGAGCGCAAAAATTTGGGTGAATTATCACATATCAAAAATCAATTCATTGTTTTTAAACGATAAAATAACCTTTAACCTGTCAGACCAGTGAGGTATGATACCCGCATAAAGGGAAGAAATGCCAATATCCAGTCGTCTCACATCAGACCAACCACGCAAGAGCACGGGGTCACGCAATGGGCATTTGCCCGACGAGATCGCACAAGACCTGAGCGCAAAAATTGCCTCTGGCGTCTTGTCCGTCGGCGACCGGCTTCCCTCGGAACGCGATCTGTGCACACAGTATGCCGTCAGCCGCGCTGTCGTGCGCGAGGCGCTGTCACAGCTTAAGTCCGATGGCCTTGTAGCGGCGCGCGCTGGCAGCGGCGTGTATGTGACACAACGCGACTCCACCAATGCCTTTCGCTTTCAGAACTTCTCCGTCTCAGACCTGAACCGCCTCGAAGAAGCTATGGAGCTTCTTGTGACCATCGAGGTCGCGGCCACACGTCTCGCCGCGAAGCGGCGCACGCCAGAAGATTTGAAAAAAATCAAACGCGCGCTGATCGGCATGGAATATGCCATCGCCAGCGACCGTCTAGGCGACGAAGAAGACTATCAGTTCCACCAAGCCATCGTTGAAGCCACGCACAACCAGCATTTCATTTCCTTGTGCCAGCATCTCGAGGCCAGCGCCCGCAATATCATCCGCCAAGCCCGCAGCAATACGAAAACCAATCATGCCGACCTTTTGGACGCGGTTCAGGACGAACATAATGCCATCTACGACGCGTTGAAAAACGGTGATGAAAAAGCCGCCGCAGAAGCCGCCGCACGCCACCTCCAGAACGCGGCGGAGCGCATACGAATTTATTTGGCATAGAGCACTGCACGCGTTCCGACTCACTGCGTCTTGTACGCGGTGACTGCGCGGTTTCCTTTGGTCAAATCTCACGTGATATCGTGCTGGGTGATTGGCCCAGCTTGCACGGGATTGCCCGCACGCTGGTGCCCCGAGCACACCTAAAGGGCTATCTCCTCGCGTTCCACGAACGAAAGACTGCGCTGGTTTGGCACAAAGGCCGATGGCGCGAGATCTGTGGGAGGCGCTCCGCCAGGACTCCAAAACCAACGGGTCCGACAGTCGGTAAAGCTCCGGCTGCTACGGCGGCTTTCTCGCTGGGCACCCCCGCCGCAACCTCCCGCCAGAACCGGCAAAGATACTCAGGCTGTCAGACTGGCGGCCGACCTGCCGAGAAGAAGGTGCGTCGTGGCGAGCGCTCCGACTTCCGTCTTCCCGACATCAACATCACCTCCAACTGCGGGCTGTTGCGACGACCGTTTGAATCCGCCTGATATCCCAGCGAGCAGTTCCAACGCCTGCTGCTCAAAAGCGGCATCACCCGCTCCATGAGCCGGGCAGGTAATGTCTGGGCAGCTCGGCGATGGAGAGCTTTTACTCTTCGCTGAAGACCGAGCGGACAGCGTGCAAGGTCTCCCTTATCCGCGACGCAGCACGCGCCGACGTGGTCGACTACATCAAGCGCCTCTACAATTCGAGACGACGCCACTCAAAGTTGGGCTATCTCAGCCCTATGGCGTTCGAAGACCGCGCGACGGGGAAGACGTGCTCTTCCACGAAGCGCATCATCTCACGCGCCTCGAATGACTGGGAGCGGACCAGCGGAGATTGTCGCAGGACTCGCCCTTGTCATCGACGCCTTCGGGAAGGATGCGGCGCGCCAGCGGACGGCCAAGATCCTCGGCCATGCGCTCCGGCGCGGCGCGCAGGTCGTCGAGCCGCCTGACGAACATCAGGTAAGTGAACTGTTCGATGAGGATGAGCGGGTTAGAGCCCCCGCCGGTCCGTACCCGTGGCGCGGATAGAGGTGCAACCTGCTGGATGCGGCAATAGATGGGACCGGCTTCTCCGAAGGGAGTGCGCACTGAGGCCGCTGCAGAGTGAAGCATCCAATCGTTTTCAGGTTGGCGGCTTCTTGGCGGGATATACGCTCAGGCGTCGATTCCCATCGAGAATATCAATGCCTAGTGGCGGAGAGGAAGGGATTCGAACCCTCGAGACGGTTCCCCGCCTACACACTTTCCAGGCGTGCGCCTTCGACCACTCGGCCACCTCTCCGCCGACCGCTTTAGCGGAACTGTCATACCGGGTGCAAGGGGCACAATCGCATTATTCTTCAGGATTCCGCCGAAATTTGCATCGGACTCAGCGCCAACACGAAAAACCCCCGCGCAGGTCATCCTGCGCGGGGGTCACAATGTGCGGGGCCCAAGGTCAATGACTTCAGGCCCACGGCATCAGGCTGATGACATCAGGTCGGCAGGACCGGCGCGGCGTCACATGTTGGGATAGTTCGGGCCATCCCCACCCTGCGGCACGGTCCAGGTGATGTTCTGGGCCGGGTCCTTGATATCGCAGGTCTTGCAGTGGACGCAGTTCTGGAAGTTGATGACAAAGCGCGGTCCGCTGTCATCCTCGACGAACTCGTAAACCCCCGCCGGGCAATAGCGCTGCGACGGACCGGCAAAGCTCTTGTAATCCACCGCCACCGGCACTGACTCGTCCTTGAGCCTGAGATGGCAGGGCTGGCTTTCCTCGTGGTTTGTGGCCGCGAAGGACACGTTGGTCAGACGGTCGAACGACAGCTTTCCGTCGGGCTTGGGATAGTCGATGGGCTTGTGGTGCGACGCGGGCTCGGTCATCTGCGCATCGTTCTTGCCATGCTTCACGGTGCCGAAGAACGAGAAGCCCAGCTGGTTGGTCCACATGTCGAGCCCGCCCAGCACGAGCGACCCGCCAAGGCCGTACTTCGACCACATCGGCTTGACGTTGCGCACCTTCCACAGGTCCTGGCCGATGGCCCCTTCGCGGACCTCGGTCTCGTAATCCGAAAGCTCGTCGCCTTCCCGGCCCTCTCCGAGTGCGGCAAAGGCGGCCTCGGCGGCGGCCATGCCGGAGAGCATGGCGTTGTGGTTGCCCTTGATGCGCGGCACGTTGACCATGCCCACCGAGCAGCCCAGCAACGCCACGCCGGGCGCGACCATCTTGGGCATCGACTGGAAGCCCCCCTCGGAAATCGCACGCGCCCCGTAAGCCACGCGCTTGCCGCCCTCGAGCAGGTTCGCGATCTGCGGATGGTGCTTCCAGCGCTGGAATTCCATGTAGGGGAAGAGGTGCGGGTTCTTGTAGTTCAGGTGCACCACGAAGCCCACGTAGACCTGGTTGTTGTCGAGGTGATAGACGAACCCACCGCCCCCGGCGTTGCTTCCCAGCGGCCAGCCCATGGTGTGCTCGACCCGTCCCTCGCGGTGCTTCTCGGGGTCGATCTCCCAGATTTCCTTCATCCCGAGGCCGAACTTCTGCGGGCAGCTGTCCTTTGACAGGTCGTACTTCGCCATCACCTCCTTGGCGAGCGAGCCGCGCACGCCCTCGGAGAGGAACACGTACTTGCCGTGCAGTTCCATGCCCGGCTCGTAGCCAGGACCGGGGGTGCCGTCGGGGTTCTTGCCGAATTCGCCCGCGACCACGCCCTTTACCCGGTCGCCGTCATAGATCACCTCGGAACAGGACATACCCGGGAAGATCTCGACGCCCAGTGCCTCGGCCTGCTCAGCCATCCAGCGGCAGACGTTGCCCATGGAAACGATGTAGTTGCCGTGGTTCGACATGAAGGGCGGCATCGGCCAGTGCGGGATCGACATCTTGCCTTCCTCGCCCAGCAAAAAGAACTTGTCCTCCGTCACCGGCACGGTGACGGGCGCGCCCTTTTCCTTCCAGTCGGGGATCAGCTTGTTCAGCCCCGAAGGGTCGAGCACGGCGCCCGACAGGATGTGCGCGCCGACCTCGGAGCCCTTCTCGAGCACGACGACCTCGAGGTCCGCGTCCAGTTGCTTGAGCCGGATCGCCGCCGACAGGCCAGCGGGGCCTGCGCCGACGATCACGACGTCGTATTCCATGCTTTCGCGCTCGATCTCGGCCATGACGTTTCCTCTCATCCGTTGGGTCACGCAATATTGTTTCGCACGGGGTAGCGCGGTGTCGCCGCGGACGTCAATGCAAACGCGGCGTTGGCCCCGCCGCAAACGACATGCCAGGCCTTTCCCTGCATCAGCCAAAGGCACCCTTGCGCCCGCGCGCAACCCTGCCTTGTACAGGGCTGTACATTCCGCGGTACCGCATACCCACTTGAAGTCGAACGCTCGCACAGTTTAAGTGCCATACTCAAGCAGACACGCACCAGATGTCCCGCAGGAGAAGCCTCCTTGGAAAAGATACTGATCACCCGCGCGGGCTTTACCGCGCTTGAAAAAGAACTGAAGCAGCTCAAGTCCGTCGAGCGTCCGGCCGTCATTCAGGCGATCGCCGAAGCGCGCGAGCTTGGCGACCTCAAGGAAAACGCCGAGTACCATTCGGCGCGCGAAAAGCAGGGCTTCATCGAAGGCCGGATCAAGGAGATCGAGGCCGTCATGAGCCTCGCCGAGGTGGTTGATCCCACCAAGATGTCCGGTGCCGTCAAGTTCGGCGCGACCGTGACCCTGGTTGACGAGGACACCGACGAGGAAAAGACCTGGCAGATCGTTGGCGAACACGAAGCCAAGATCGAAAAGGGCCTGCTCAACATCAAGTCGCCCATCGCCCGTGCCCTGATCGGCAAGGAGGAAGGCGACAGCGTCGAGGTTCGTACCCCCGGCGGTGACAAGAGCTACGAGATTCTCTCCATCACCTACAAGTAAGGTCGCCGCCCCCATGGCCGACAGCACCAGCAGCCGCATGTCCCATTTTGGCCAGCCCCAGGGTCCGCAGGCCGGGGGCATCACCGGGATCGAGATCGCCGCGGTCATCCTGACCGTTGGCTGGCTCTTGCTGTCCGGGTCGTTCTTCGTCTTCTGGGCGCAGGACGGCGCCGACGGTCTGCGCTTCGTGCTGACCGTGATGGTGGTGTTCCTGCCGGTGGCACTGATCTGGGTTGCGGCGATCACCGCGCGGGCCAGCCGCGTCATGCGCGAGGAAAGCCTCCGGCTGCAGGCGGCCATCGATGCCATTCGCAACGCCTACGTGACGCAGTCCCAGCAGACCGCGAAGGCGGACAACGGGCAGACCTCGATCGCCAGGAAGCTGGACGAGATCGCCGCCGCGCAGCGCAAGACGGAAACCGCTCTTGCGCTGTTCACCTCGACCCGCGCCGCCTCTGCACAGGCAACCCCGGCCGCCGCGCCCGATGCCCCCACCGGCACACCGGAGGATCAGCCAGCCCTGTCGCTGGGCACCCCGGCCGAAGCGTTGCGCCCACCGCTGTCGAACGATGACCTGATCCGCGCCCTGAACTTCCCCGAGACCGCCGAGGACGAGGCAGGGTTCACCTCCCTGCGCCGCGCGCTCAAGGACCGGCAGGCGGCGCAGCTGATCCAGGCCGCGCAGGACGTGCTGACCCTGCTGAGCCAGGACGGCATCTACATGGACGATCTGCGCCCCGACATGGCGCGCCCCGAGATCTGGCGCGCCTTCGCGGAAGGTACCCGTGGCCGTGCCATCGCGGCACTTGGCGGCGTGCGCGACCGTTCGTCTCTGGCGCTGACTTCGGGCCGAATGAAGCAGGATCCGATCTTTCGCGATGCGGCGCATCATTTCCTGAGGCTGTATGACAAGGCCTTCGCGCGTTTCGCCCCCGGTGCCACCGATGCCGAGATCTCGGATTTCGCCAACGTTCGGTCGTCGCGGGCCTTCATGCTGCTGGGCCGCGTTGCCGGCACCTTCGACTAAGCACGAGACGATCCTTCAAGAGGCCGCCACCACAAGTGCGGCCTCTTGACCAAGCCCGAGAATCCAGCCTTCTTCCGGTGCCTCCACGTCCATCATCGCCCGAAGTTGGTCTGGCGTCAGCCGCGCCAGCGCCCGCGCCGTCAGCCGCACCTGGTGGGCGTCCTTGATGCCACCCCCTGCCATCGCCTCCCTGACGGCAGCATTGAGCAGCGACGGCCAGATCTCGACAAGGACCACCGGCGCGGCAGCCACCACCTCCGGGGCGTCGAACGGCCAGGTCGCGAGCTTGCCAGTGTAGCGCCTGCGCAGCCGATGCAGCACCGGCAGGCCGGTCATCACCTGCCCGCCCACGGCCCCTGCCCCGCCCATCTGCCAGCAGGTGAAGCTGCCCTTGGCGAGGCTGTCACACCGCCGCCGCTCGGTCATGCCATGGCCCTCCCGCAGGTCGCACCGGGGCAAGCCCGGGATGTCCGTGCGCAATCCGTTGAACCAGAACGGCCCGACGCCGGGAAAGCTGCGGTTGATCGCGCCCGCCAGATGAAAGCGGCTGTTGCGCTTCGATGTGTCTTCGAGATGCAGGGCAAACCAATGCCAGACAGCGAAAGGATCATCTTGTCCTGTCAAGGCCCGGGAAAAACCCGCCGGGTAGGCAAAGGGGAAATCGAACCCGATGAGCAACCGCTCGCGCGCGGCAAGGGCGGCGTCAATGCGCACGTGCAGCGCGTCCTCTGCCAAAAGGCGGTTGCGCAGGTAAAGTGGATCGGCGTCGCTGCCGGCAGTGCTCTGGCCGAGCCAGATCGCATCCTTGCGTGGGCGCGGCCCTGTGTCGTTGCCGCTGGACCAGTCCACGACAATGGCGCGGTCGAAGCGCATCAGCCCCGCCCCCTGCCGCCGACAAGAGCGCCTATGGCCCATCTCCGCGCATGGCAAAAGCCCGTCACCAAGGCTGCCATCTCTTTCGCTCCGAGCATGCCACGGGACCACGATCACCACGCCCCGCGGTGATGAAACTCGTCAGGCGATTGTTCCTGCGCATCATAGTCACCGCGTCCGATTGCATATGCCCGGCCCCTCCGCTACGGATTTGCCATTCCAAACCGGAGACTACCCATGTCAGGCAGCGACCTGAAGTCAAGCTACTGGCAAGGCGTGCGCGACGGAGCGCCTTTCCTGCTGGTCATCGTCCCCTTTGCCATGCTGTTCGGCGTCCTCGCCTCCGAAGCGGGGCTGAACGCCATCGAGGCGCTTGGCTTTTCGGTGGCCGTCATCGCAGGCGCGGCACAGTTCACCGCGCTGCAACTGCTGCAGGACAACGCGCCGATCTTCGTCATCCTTGCCTCGGCCCTTGCCGTGAACCTGCGGATGGCGATGTACTCCGCGTCGCTGGTGCCGCATCTCGGCCACCTGCCCCTGTGGAAGCGCGGGTTGGCCGCCTATTTCCTCGTCGATCAGACCTACGCCCTGTCGGTGGTCAAGTTCGAGACCGCCCGCGAGATGACCGACCGCCAGAAGTTTGCCTATTTCGTCGGAACCCTGACCCCGATCTGCCCGCTGTGGTACGTCTTCACGCTGGTCGGCGCGCTGCTGGGATCGTCGATCTCGGTCGAAGGCGGGCTCGACTTCGCCATGCCCATCGCCTTCATCGCCCTCATCGGCCCGGGCCTTCGCACCGCTGCCCACGTGGGCGCGGCCTTCAGCGCGTCGCTGGCGGCGTTGCTGCTTGCCTTCCTGCCTTGGAACCTCGGGCTGTTTCTTGCCGCGCTCATAGGCATGGCGGTGGGCGCTGAAATCGAACGCCGCCGGGAGGCCGCCGCATGATCGACCGTACGGAACTCTGGTTCATCATCATCGGGCTGGGGATCGGCAGCTTCGCTCTGCGCTTTGCCTTCCTCGGGCTGGTGGGGGACAAGCCCCTACCCGCGTGGCTGCAACGGCACCTGCGCTACACCGCCGTGGCGGTGCTGCCCGCGCTCATCGCGCCGCTGATCGTCTTTCCCGCCGCCAATGACGGCGAGCCCGAGCCCATCCGCCTGCTGACCGCCGCGGTGACACTGGGAGTCGCGTATTTCACCCGCAATGCACTGGCCGCCATGGTTGCCGGCGGCGCAGTGCTATTCGGCGGGATCTACTGGTTCGGCTGAGCCTCGGCTCCGTTTTCAAACGCGGCGATGGCAAGGCCCTTGTCGTCGGCATCCTCCTCTCGCAGGACGCGGTCGGAGACACCGGGCATCTCGGCCAGCTGCTGCGCGAGGTTCTTGGGGAACCATGTGCGGCTTATGCTCTCGAAGCCGGGCAGCTGCGTCAGCAGCCCCGAGGTCGCCTGCGTACACCGCGCCTGCCCCACCGGGCCCGACGCCTGTGCCAGCGCGACGGCGCGCTCGGCGACCTCGGCGGGCACCTCGATACGCTGGATGCGCACGCGGTAGGTTTCGCGGGCATGGGCCCGCGCGTAGAAATCGGCGATGCGGGGGGTGATGCCGTAAAGCACGTCATCGGCCTCGACCAGTCCCTCGGCCCGTACCGATCCGGCGGGATCGAAAATGATCCGCTGCGAAGGCGCATTGATCATCATCGAGGAATGCGCGCCTTCCTCGGTGTTGTTGCTGATCATGGTGTAAAGCGTGATCGCGGGCGGGCCGTCATGCTGGTAGCGGGCGGCGGCGATCTGCTCGGGCGAGGCATTCGGCCTGCTGGCACCGGGAACGGTGCAGCCCGCAAGCGAGGCTGCAGCCAGAACGGCGAAAACCGTGGCGCGAAGGATCATGGGGTAGGCTCCGGGTAGGGACGAGTGTCCCTCAGCCGTTCCATATCGCGAGCAGGACCACAAGCACGAGGATCACCACAACGGTGCGCACCGTGAACTTAATGAAGCCCTCGAAGGTCTTCTCTTGCGCAGTGATGTCCATGCTGCCTTGCTTGTGCTCTGCCATGACCTGTCTCCGTCCCTTGGGTTCATGTTCTCCGGCACCGTGGTTAGCCGATTTTCCGGCACCTGTCACCGCTGAAAGATCGCGCAATTGGCGTGGTCAGCCCGCCTGCCACACCCATGCCCCGTCCGCCCGCAACTCGCGCCGCGCCCGGCCGTGGCGCCACAGGTGCAGGCAATGCGCCATGGCTTCAACGAGGGCGAGGCCATAGGCGCCGCCATCGATCCTGCGCCGGAACAGCACCGGGAAGCACTCGGCGGCGGTGCGCGGCTCGGACAGGTAGCCCTCGAGACGTTCGAGGGCCGAATGATGATTCTCGATCAGTTGCGACAGGCGGAAGGGCAGCCCGGTGAAGGGCAGCTTGTGCCCGCCAAGGGCCAGCTGCTCCGGCGTCGCCAGCGTCATCAGCCGTTCGCAGGCTTCAAGCCAGTCGCCCACCGGGTCCGCTTCGGGTTCGGTTGCATGGACCCCGAGATTCGAACTGATGGTGGGCAGCACCTGATCACCGCTGAGAACGAGATTGTCGTCGCGGGACCACAAGGTTGCGTGTTCCGGCGCATGGCCATTGCCCATGTGCACGTCCCAGCGCCGCCCGCCGATGGTGATGCAATCGTCCTGCCGAAGGCGGGTGAATCCCAGCGGCATGGGCCAGACGCAATCGGCAAAATTGAAGGGCCGTTCACGGCTGCGCTGTTCAAGGATGTCCCGCGCCATGCCGCAGCGCTTCCAGTAGGTGATCTGTTCGAACGTCGGCCGATCCTGCACGTCGAGGGTCAGCATGCGCGCCAGAAGCCAGGCGGTGCGGGTGGTGACCAGCTCGGCCCCCTGCTCTTGAAACCAACCGGCCAGCCCGATGTGGTCAGGATGGTGATGGGTCACCAGCACCCGACGCACAGGCTTTCCACCCAGCGGGCCATCCAGCAACGCCTGCCAGATCGCCCTCCCCCGGGCCGAGGAAAAGCCGGTGTCCACCACTGTCCAGCCATCGCCGTCATCCAGCGCGTAGACATTGACGTGATCGAGCGCCAGCGGCAGAGGCATCCGCATCCAAAGCACCCCCTCGGCCACCTCGATGGCCTCGCCCTCGGGCGGCGGCGCATCGAAGGGATACCGGATGCCGCCACTCATCAGGCGGCCAGGTCGTCCGGCGTGATCTCCATGAGCCCCGCGTCACCGCTGCGCACATGGGCCAGAAGCCCGGAGTGTTCAGGCAGCAGGCGGGTGATGTAGAACCGCGCGAGGCGGCCATGGGCGCCCTCGGGCTCGGCAATGGCGGCGCGCAGATGGTAGTGACCACCAAGCACCCGGGCAAAGGCCCGCAGGAACGGCACGGCGGTGCCGAAGCGGTTGGCCATATCCTGCGTCAGCAACCACTCGGCGGTTTCGCGCAGCGTTTCCGCCGCCTCCCAGACCGCTTCGGCGAGGTCCGGCAGCGTCGCCTTGGCGGCCTCGGCCTCGGCCTCGATCTCGTCCAGCAGGCGGAAGGCGGCTTCACCGCCGTCCATGAGCTTGCGGCCCACCATGTCCATGGCCTGGATGCCGTTGGTGCCCTCGTAGATCGCCGTCACACGCACGTCGCGATAATATTGCGCCGCGCCGGTTTCCTCGATGAAGCCCATGCCGCCATGTACCTGCACGCCCATCTCGGAGACCGCGCAGCCCACGTCGGTGCCAAAGGCCTTGGCGATGGGCGTCAGGAACGCCGCCCGCGCCTGCCAGTCCGCATCCCCGGTAGCCCGCCCCATGTCGAGCGACACCGCACAATCGAGCGCGATGGACCGCGCGGCGAGGATCTCTGCCTTCATGGTGGCAAGCATCCGGCGTACATCGGCGTGGCCGATGATGGTGCGCTCAGGCGATTTGCCCTGCACCCGTTCGTTCGCGTAGGCCAGAGCATGCTGGTAGGCACCCTCGGCCGCCCCCACGCCCTGCCCGCCGACACCAAGGCGGGCGTTGTTCATCATGGTGAACATCGCCTTCATGCCGCTGCCGGGCGCGCCGATCATCCAGCCGGTGGCGCCCTCGAAGGACATCACGCAGGTGGGCGAGCCGTGCAGGCCCATCTTGTGCTCGAGGCTGACCACCCGCAGGCTGTTGGCAGGCCCGAGATTGCCATCGGCGTCCGGGATGTACTTCGGCACCATGAACAGACTGATACCCCGGGTGCCGGCGGGCGCATCGGGCAGCCGTGCCAGCACGAGATGGCAGACGTTCGACACGAAATCCGCATCGCCCCACGAGATGTAGATCTTCTGCCCGGTCACAGCGAAGGTGCCGTCGCCATTGTCCACCGCTTTGCAGGTCAGCGCCCCCACGTCTGACCCGGCCTGCGGTTCGGTCAGGTTCATCGTGCCGGACCATTCGCCGGAGATGAGCTTGGGCAGGTAAAGCGCCTTCATGGCATCGTCACCGTGATGCTCCAGCGCCTCGATTTGGCCTTGCGTCAGCAGCGGGTTCAACTGGAGCGACAGGCAGGCGCCGGCCATCATCTCGTTCACCGCGGTGGCGACGGTCAGCGGCAGGCCCATGCCGCCATGTTCGGGGTCGGCGGCGATCGCGACCCAGCCGCCCTCGGCGATGGCCTCGTAGCCCCCCGCGAAGCCATCCGAGGTTCGCACCACCCCGTTCTCAAGCGCCGCCGGATCAAGATCGCCGTTCCGCTGGAGCGGGCCCATGACCTCGTCGCACAGCTTGCCCGCCTCGGTCAGCACTGCCTGCACCGTGTCGGGCGTGGCTTCGGCAAAGCGTTCAGTGCCCTGCACGGCCGAAAAGCCGACGACCTTGTCCAGCAGGAAGGTGAATTCGGAAACGGGCGAACGATAGGGCATGTAACGGGTCCAGTCTGAAGTGGCTGTGTTGGCTTTGACAGTGCCTTGGGCTTGGCATTGCCGAGGCGCTCCGCTAGGGAAAACGCCTCTTCCTCGGGGCCAGACCCTAAGAGCGGCTTCGACCCAGTCCAACAGAAACGCGGCGTCACGACCCATGTCCCAGATCGCAACCCAGCGCCTTGGCAGCAGTTCCGAAGACATCGCCCGCGCGGCAGGCATCCTGCGCGACGGCGGCCTTGTCGCGCTGCCCACGGAAACCGTCTACGGCCTTGGGGCCGATGCGGGCAACGACCGGGCCGTGGCGCGGATCTACGAGGCCAAGGGGCGGCCCAGCTTCAACCCGCTGATCATCCACCTTGCGGACCTCGAGGCGGTGAAGCGTTTCGTGATCTGGTCGGACGCGGCGCAGAAGGTGGCCGATGCGTTCTGGCCCGGACCGCTCACCATGGTTCTGCCCCTACGCCCCGGCGCGCCGGTGTCGAAGCTGGTGACCGCCGGAATGGACACCATCGCCGTGCGCATGCCCGCAAGTCCCGTGGCCCGCGAGCTTCTGCGCGCCTTCGGCGGCCCGGTGGCAGCGCCGTCGGCCAATCGGTCGGGCCGGATCAGCCCGACGCGGTCCGAGCATGTGCTGGAAACACTCGATGGCCGGATCGAGGCGGTGCTGGATGCAGGGCGCTGCGACGTGGGCCTTGAGTCGACGATCATCGGGCTGGCACCGAAACCCACCCTTCTGCGCCCCGGGCGCATCGGCACCGAGGCTCTGGCGCAAACGCTTGGCCAGCCGGTGCCCGAGCGCAAGAACCATGAAAAGATCTCGGCCCCCGGCCAGTTGTCGTCGCATTACGCGCCCAATGCCCGCGTGAGGCTCAACGCCGCCGAATGGCTGCCGGGCGAGGCGCGGCTGGGCTTCAAGGCGGCGCCGGGGGATTGCGATCTTGACCTGTCACCCTCGGGAGACCTTGTCGAGGCGGCGGCGAACCTTTTCGAATACCTGCACCGGCTCGACACCGGCGCGGATGCCATCGCGGTGATGCCTGTGCCGCACGTGGGCCTAGGCGTTGCGATCAACGACCGCCTCAGCCGCGCCGCCGCGCCCCGCGACTGACGCTCAGGCGTTGATTGCTTGGGCCGTTGCTCAGGCGGTGCCGCCCTCGGCGGAAAGCTGGTGCGCGGGCACGCCCATGGAATTGAGCGCGGCTTCCCATTTCGATGCGTCAGCGATGTCGAACACCAGTTCAGGCGAGGCATCGCAGACCAGCCAGCCGTTCTGCGCCAGCTCGGTTTCAAGCTGGCCTGCGCCCCAGCCGGCGTAGCCCAGCATCGCCATCCACTGCGCAGGGCCATCGCCCCGCGCGATGGTTTCCAGAACATCGAGCGTCCCGGTCATGTGGAACCCGTCCGCCACCTGCAGTGTCGTCAGCCCCGACATGTAATCGGGCGAATGCAGCACGAAACCGCGCCCAGTTTCCACCGGTCCGCCAAAATGCACGTGCAGCAGTTCAAGCTCGGGGCCGCTGTCGATGGACAGCTGTTCGAGCAGGGCCGCCATGGTCACGTCACCGGACGGCTTGTTGATGATGAGCCCCATGGCGCCCTCGTCCGAATGGGCGCATAGGTAGACGACCGCGTGTTCGAATCGCGCATCCCCCATGCCGGGCATGGCGATGAGGATTTTCCCCGTGAGGTCCGTCGCGCCGGTCGCTATATCCATGAACACTCCGCTTTTCTTCAGGGTCTTGCCCCTGAACATGCGCCCGCCGGCCCCTTGGTGCAAGGGACGACGGGCAACACCCTCGCCATGTTGCAGGGCGATAAGGTCAATGTGACTTGGCAAAGGCGCCGCCGGTCGCCATCTCCTTGGGCATGATCCGCGCCCTGACCCTCGCCCTCGCCGCCACGCTTGGCCTGTTCCAAGCAACACAGGCCCCCGCCCAGAGCCCCGACCTCGTGCAGGCGGATCTGCGCCCCGGCTGGAGGCTGGCCGACGGCAGCCACATGGCAGCGCTTCACCTGCGGCTTGCCCCGGGGTGGAAGACCTACTGGCGCACACCAGGTGATGCAGGCATTCCCCCGGTGTTCAACTGGTCGGGCTCGCGCAATACGGCGCATGTGGATGTGCTCTGGCCCGCGCCGCATGTCTTCCGCCAGTCGGGGATGCGGTCGGTGGGCTACAGCCGCGAACTGGTTCTGCCCCTGCGCATAACTCCCAGCGCCAAGGGAGGCCCGATCGAGTTGCACACCGAGATGGATCTCGGCATCTGCTCCGATATCTGCGTACCGCAAACCCTGAGGATTTCGGCCAGCCTGCCCGCATCCGGGCGTCCCGATCCGGTGATCGCCTCGGCGCTGGCATCGGCCCCGTTCTCGGAATCCGAGGCGGGAGTAGGCCAGGTGCGCTGCACTATCACGCCGGACAGGAAGGGTTTGCGCCTGCGGGCCGAGATCGACATGCCGCGTGCGGGCAGCACAGAGGATGCGGTGATCGAAAGCGGCCAGCCCGGCGTGTGGGTCAAGGAGCCCGCCACCCATCGCAGCGGCGGCACACTGGTTGCCGAAACCAAGCTGCGCCATCTCGAGGGCAAGCCGCTGATGGTCGATCGCTCGCGCCTGCGCATCACTGTGCTGGGCAGCGATCACGCCGTCGACATCAAGGGCTGCAATAGCTGATCCTGCGGGCCGTTGGCCCTTGGCCGCGCATCAGGCCCGACGCCGTGTACGCATCATCGACAGCACCCCGGCCGACAGCCACGCCAGCGTTACCATCACCGCCACGCCACCAGCGAAAAGCACAAAAGCGCCAGCCATAGGTGATAGCTCCGGCAGGGCCAGCGGCTGCGGCAATGCTCCAGTGACGGCCACATGCCCCATGGTTGCGGCCAGCCAGCCCAGCATCAGCACCACTGCCGCGCCATGAAGCGCCCGCACCCGGGGCCGGCGGAACCTTAGGCCCCGGCCCAGCGCGCCCATCCGTCGCCCGATATCCGCCTGAATGGCGATGAGCGCAGGCACAACCAGCAGCACCAGCACCATACCGAAGCCAAGGCCATAGACCAGCGTGATCACCGTAGGCTTTAGGAACTGCGCATCAGCGCTGCGCTCGTAGAGCAGCGGCGCAAGGCCCAGCACCGTGGTGGCGGTGGTCAGGAAGACCGGCCTCAGGCGGTCCGCCGCGCCATCGACGATGGCGGCAAAGATCCCCCGGTCCGGCGCGTATTCATCCACCTGCGTCACCAGCACGATGGAATCGTTGATGATGATCCCGGTCATTCCCAGCAGCCCCACCACCGAGAACATGGACAGTGGCACCTCCCAATAGGCATGCCCCCAGACCGCCCCCACGAGGCCGAAGGGAATCACCGACATGACCACCAGCGGGCGTGTCCAGCTGGCAAAGACCCATGCCAGCACGAGGTAAATCCCCAGCAGCACGAGGATCAGCCCGGTCCGCGCATCGCCGAGGAATTCGTCCTCCTGTTCCGAAAGGCCGTACATGCGCCATTCCACCTGCCGCTCGGCGGCGATGGCGGGCAGGATCTCGGTTTCGAGCGCTCGCATGATCTCGGTGGCGCGGGCCGGGTCGTCCTCGGACAGGTCGCCGGTGACCGAGATGGTGCGCAGCCCGTTCTCGCGTCGCACGGTGGAAAAGCCCGCCTGCCGCGACACGGTGACGATGTCCGCCAGGGGCACATAGGTCCCGTCCGGGGTGCGCATCTGCATGCGCTCCATGAAATCAGCGGTCTGTTCGCCCTCGGGCAGCTCCACCCGGATCTCGGCACTGCGGGGTCCGTCCGGGAAGGTCGCTGCCTCGATCCCGCCCAGCCGGTTGCGCAGCACGGTGCCAAGATCGTCGATGGCAAAGCCCAGCGCCTCGCCCTGCGGTGTCAGCTGCAGCACCAGCTCGTCCTTGTCGTAGCTGAGGTCATCCTCCACCGCCGACACCTCGGAAAAGCGCAGCAGCGCGGTCTTGAGATCCTCGGACGCGCCCTTCAGCACGGGCGCGGTGGCACCGAAGAACTGCACATCAAGCGCATCGCCCCCCGGGCCCGACCGCCAGCCGCGGAAACTGATGGTCTCGACCATGGGGTGCTGTTCGATCCGCTCCTGCAGCTCGCCCACAAAGGCGAAGCTGGAATAGGGGCGCAGGTCGGCCTCGATCAGCTCGATGGAGATGCCGCCCAGCTGGTCCGCATCCTTGCTGTCCGTGCCCGCAAGCCCGCGCCCGGCGTTGCCGCCGATCTCGGCCAGCACGTAGGCGATGGGGTTGAGGCCGTAGCGCTCTTCGTACTCGGCGCCCAGCGCCTCGACGCTGGCCTGCACCATGCGCATCTGTGCCAGCGTGTCCGCCCGCACCGCACCCGGCGCCATGGCGAAGTTGCCGGTGACCGACGGCTGTTCGGGCGAATTGAAGAAACGCCACTGAACGTCCCCCCGGATGAACAGCGCCGCCTGCGAGGCCAGCGCCAGAACCGCAGCAGCCAGCACCACGTAGCGTGCCCGGACTACGCCGCGCATGAAGGGACGGAACAGCGCCTCGCGCACCCACCGAAAGCCCCGGTTTACCAGCCGGGACGGCACATCGTACCAATGGCGCTTCTGCGATCCGGCGATTGCGTGGGCCATGTGGTTCGGCAGGATGAGGAAGCACTCCACAAGGCTGGCCAGCAGCACCGCGATGACGGTGAAGGGAATGTCCCGGATCATGTCGCCAAAGCGCCCGCCGATGATGACGAGGCCGAAGAAGGCGATCACCGTGGTCAGCGTGGACGAGAACACCGGCAGCGCCATGCGCCGCGCGGCGGTCTCGGCGGCCTCGACCGGGGACAGCCCGCGCCGGGACATGTGGTCCGCGTGTTCCCCCACCACGATGGCGTCGTCCACCACGATCCCCAGCGTGATGATCAGCGCAAAGAGCGAGATCATGTTGAGCGTGATCCCCGTGGCATACATCACCGCCAGCGCCGCAAGCATCGCCGTGGGAATCCCCGCCGCCACCCACAGCGCCGTGCGCGCGTTGAGGAACAGGAACAGCAAAAGCACCACCAGCCCCAGCCCCATCAGCCCGTTGTCGAGCAGCAGGTTGAGCCGCCCCGAGATTGCCTCGGCCCGCGTGCGGATGAGGTCGATGCGCGTGCCTTCGGGCAACGAGGCGCCGAAGGTCCGCGCCACGTCTTCGACGCTGCGCTGGATCTCGATGGCGTCGCCCTGCGCCGAGCGGTCCACCCGGATCGAAATGGCTGGATTGCCGCCCACGAAATAGCTGCGCTGGCGGTCGATCCCCTCTCGGCGCACCGTCGCCACGTCACCGATGGTCAGGTTCGTACCATCGGCAGCCGAGCGCAGACTGATGCTGGCTATCGCTTCGGCCGAGCGTTTCTCGACACCGGTGCGCACGCGGGCATTCGCCCCGGTGACGTCTCCTGCGGGGTTCGCATCCACCTCGCCCGCGATGGCGGCCGAGATGTCCTGCATGGTGACATCGTAGCCGATCAGGTTGCGGCTGGGCACCTCCACCACGATCTGCGGCGCGGCAAGACCCTGTATGGTGGTGCGCGTCACCCCCTGCTGGAACAGGCGCACCACGAATTCATCGGCAAAGCGCCCCAGCTGGTCCACCGCCACCGGGCCGGTGATGACCACGTCGGTCACCCGGTCGCGCCAGCCCCCCGAGCGAATGGTCGGATCTTCCGCATCCTCCGGCAGGGTGGTGATGCTGTCGACGGCGGTCTCCACGTCATCGACTGCCTTCATCATGTCATAGCCCGGCTCGAACTCGAGCTCGATGCTGGCCCGCCCCTCGCGCGAGGCGCTTTCGGAGTTCACCACCCCCTCGACCGCCAGCAACGTCGGCTCCAGCACCTGCACGATGCCGCTGTCGATATCCTCGGCCCCTGCCCCGTCCCACGAGACGTTCACCTCGACATCGTCGTCGATCACGTCCGGGAAGAACTGCGCCCGCATGTTCGGCGCAGACAAAAGCCCCGCGGCCAGAAGGATCACCAGCAGCAGGTTGGCGACGGTGGGATGGCGGGTGAAATAGCTCAGCAGGCCGCCTGCGCGGCCGGGGATCTGGCGCATGGCTCAGCCCCCCATCCGCTGTTCGATCCGTTCCACCACCGCGGCGGGCACCCGGTCTTCGGCCAGCTGCACGCGCAGGGTCTGGCGATCCGCCTCGGGCATCTCGTCGCTGGCCTCTACGAAGGCCAGCAGCCGGGCGCGGCGATCCTCCGTCAGGTCGAGCATCCGCGCAGCGTCATCCACCCGCATGGGCCGAACGAGAATGCCCGCCCCCAGAAGCGGCGTGCGCTCCATCACCACCTCGCGGCCCTCTAGCGCCGCTGCGCGCACCAGCACGTCATCCCCCTGCCGCCGCAACAGCGTAACCGGCAGCGTCTCGAGCCGGTTGTCCCCGGTCAGCACCAGAACATCGCCGGACGCATCCAGCGCCGTGGCCGGCAGGCGCACCACATCATCCAATAGCGCTTCGGTCACCTCGACGGTGACGAAATCCCCCGGCTTGAACCCGGCGGCGCGGTCCAGAGCGGCATAGAGCAGCCGCCCGGTCTGCCCCTCGCCCACGGCGGCGCCCTCGCGGGTGAGGATCCCAGTGGTGGCGAGGCTTTCTTCCCAGAGGTCCATGCGTACCGAGACCCGCGCATCGGGCAATCCGCCCCCGGACAGAAGCCGGGCATATTGCTGGGTCGACACGCGGAAGGACACCTCCAGCGTCTCGGGATCAATCAGAGTGGCAAGCATCTCGTTGGCGGACACGCGGCGCCCGGACACCACGCTCACGTCCGTCAGCTGCGCATCGAAGGGCGCGCGGATCTCGGTCTCGTCAAGGCGGCGCTGGGCATCGTCACGGGCGATGCGCGCCCTTTCAAGGCTGGTCTCAGCCTGATCGACCCGCGCCCCGGCCAGCGCCAGCGCCTGCCGGGCGGACACCACCGCCTGCCGGGCCGAGGCGGCGGAAAGCTCGGCGTCCTCGGCGGCAGCGGCGGTGGCGACATTGCGGGCGGCAAGGTCACGCTGCCGCTCGAAGGCGCGCTGGCGCAGGGCGGCCTGCTCTTCGGCAGCGCCCAGCGCGTCTTCTTCAAGGTCCACCGCAAGCCGCGCCTCGCGCAGTTCCGCCTCGGCATCGGTGAGGGCGCTGACCGCGCGCGACAGTTCCGCCTGCATGTCCGCCGGGTCGATCCGCGCCAGCAGCTGCCCCGCCTGCACCCGTCCCCCGTCGACAAAACCCGGCGCGAAGTCGGTAAGCGTGCCCGCCACCGCAGTGCGCAGCTCCAGAGTGCGGGCGCTCTGGATGGCGCCGAAGGCGCTCAGCACCGGGGTCACCTGCCCCGGCACCGCCTGCATGACGTTGACCGCGAACACCCGTTCTCGCGCTTCGGGGATGCGAGGGCTGTCCGCAAGCCGGGTCTGCACCGCGTCCCGCACCAGCACACTGGCCCAGAGCAGCAGCCCGAGTGCAACGGAGAACAGGAACAGTCCGACAAGGCTTTGTCGCAGAAAACGCATGGCTCAGCTTCCGCCTGGCAAGTCTAGGGCATGGCCCGAGGACCATAGGGTCAGTTTACCTGATACGCCCTGATCCTTCACTTCCGCCGTTGTTTTTCGTCCAGACGTGGAAAAATCTCGACGAAGTTGCAGGGCCGGTGCCGGTAATCAAGCTGGTACTGTAGGATCTCGTCCCACGCATCCTTGCACGCGCCGGTGCTTCCGGGCAGCGCAAAGAGGTAGGTTCCCCCCGCAACGCCCCCGGTGGCGCGGCTCTGCACGGCGCTGGTGCCGATCTTGTTCATGGAGACGATGGTAAAGACCGTGCCGAAGGCGTCGATCTCTTTCTCGTAGACATCGCGGTGCGCCTCGACGGTGACGTCACGCCCTGTAAGGCCGGTGCCCCCGGTCGAGACGATGACATCCACCTCCGGGTCGGCAATCCAGTGGCGCAGCGTATCGGCGATGATCTCGCGGTCGTCGGTGACGATGTCACGGGCGGCAAGGTGATGGCCCGCCGCCTCGATCCGCGCCACCAGCGTGTCGCCGGAACGGTCGTCCGCAAGGCTGCGGGTGTCCGAGACTGTGAGCACGGCGATGCGGACGGGGATGAACTCTTGGGTGTCGTCGATGCGGGACATGGGGGGCCTTCGGATGGTCAGCAGCACGAATTTCAGCGGCAGGGGCGTGAGACGGGCAGCCTCGGCCGGGCGAAGATACGCTCGAACCGGGCGAGGCTGTCATCCTCGGCGATATGGGCGGCAAAGGCCAGTGCCGGGTGCACCCCGGTGGCGCAGCTGAGACCAAGGGCGGCCCGCCGCACGGCCAGCGCGTCCTGCATGGCAGCGCGGCGAGCGTCCTGCGTCATGGGCGGCACGGTGTTCTCAGCGAAGAAATCGACGCCGCGCAAAAGCTGCCCCGCCACCTTGTCGCGCTGTTCGGGGGTAAAGAGCGCAGGGCATTCCAGCACCGCCGCCGCAGCCGTCACCAGCCGGTCGAGCGCACAGCCCGCGGGGCCCCATCCGCTCTGATCCTCGGCCCGGATGCGCCTGCCCCGCCGTTCGACGATCACCGGCCCCGGCAGCTCCAGATGCTCCACCCCGGGGGTGGCAACCTGAATGTTCGCGGCGTTCCGGTCAAAGACCTCGGCGAAGTCGATGACGAAGCCCTCCGCGCACAGCGGCGCGGCCCAGAGGGCAAGAAGGATCAGCGCAGTGATCCGCCCGATCACCGGCCTGCCTTCAGCCGCGCGGACAGCGCCAGCATGTCAGCCCAAGCATCGCGCTTGGCCGAGGCGTTACGCAGCAGGTAGGCGGGGTGGAACATGGGCAGCGACGGACGCCCCTCTGCCTCGGCCCAAGTGCCGCGCAGGCGGGTGATCCCGCGCCGGCCCAGCAGGGCATCGCAGGAGATGTTGCCCATGATGACAAGCACATCGGGGTTCACCAACGCCACATGCCGTTCAAGGAACGGCTTCATCATGGCGATTTCCTCGGGGCGCGGATCGCGGTTCTGCGGCGGACGCCACGGCATCACGTTGGTAATGTAGACACTGTCCGCCCGGCTGAGCCCCACGGCCCCCAGCATCCGGTCCAGCAGCTGCCCGGCACGGCCCACGAACGGCCGCCCTTCAAGATCCTCATCCCGGCCCGGAGCCTCGCCCACGATCATCACGCGGGCCTCCGGGGTGCCGTCGCTGAAAACAAGGTTGCGGGCGCCACGTTTCAGGTCGCAAAGCTCGAACGCGCCCATGGCAAGGCGTAGATCCTCAAGCGTCTTCGCCCCGGCGGCGGCATCGCCCGCCACCTCGACGGGGTCGGGCAGCACCTCCTTGACCGGGGCGCTGCGCTGGGGCGTGGCGGGCACGGGCGCGGCGCGCGCTGCCTGCGCCTCTGCCTCGGCGGCAAAGCGGTCCACGGGCATTTCGCCGATTGCCTCGTCGGCGCCCATCTCGAGCTGCCATTCCAGCGCGGCGCGTGCCCAGTGCCAGTCGAACGCCTGGCTGTCCATTCCCGAATCCATGCCGGCACGATACCCTCAGCCAGCCCCCGCGGAAATCCCCGCGCGCGCAAATCTGCTTCAAATGCCACAGAGCCGGACGGCCACTTGCCGCGTCGCGCCGCGCTTCATATAACCCGCTCAGACTTTCACGGAGATCTACATGCGCTTCGACCAGCGGCACCTTCTGGGGATCGAACCCCTGCGCCCGGACGAGATCACCACGCTTCTTGACCTTGCGGACCAGTACGTCACCCTGTCGCGGCGTCGGGAAAAGCATTCGAACGTGCTGGCGGGGCTGACCCAGATCAACATGTTCTTCGAGAACTCCACCCGCACGCAGGCCAGCTTCGAGATCGCAGGCAAGCGGCTTGGCGCGGACGTGATGAACATGGCCATGCAGGCCAGCTCCATCAAGAAGGGCGAGACGCTGATCGACACGGCGCTGACGCTCAACGCGATGCACCCGGACCTGCTGGTGGTCCGCCACCCCCATTCCGGCGCCGTGGACCTGCTGTCGCAGAAGGTGCATTGCGCCGTGCTGAACGCCGGCGACGGCCGTCACGAGCATCCGACGCAGGCGCTTCTGGATGCGCTGACCATCCGCCGCGCCAAAGGCCGTCTGCACCGGCTCAATATTGCGATCTGCGGCGACATCGCCCACAGCCGCGTGGCCCGGTCCAACATCCTACTGCTGGGCAAGATGGAAAACCGCATCCGCCTCGTGGGACCGTCGACACTGGTGCCGTCCACCTTCGGCGAGTTCGGGGTCGAGATCTACGACGACATGCGCGAAGGCCTCAAGGATGCCGACGTGGTCATGATGCTGCGGCTCCAGAAGGAGCGCATGGACGGCGGCTTTATCCCCTCGGAGCGCGAGTATTTCTACCGCTGGGGGCTCGACGCGGAAAAGCTGTCCCATGCCAAGCCAGACGCCATCGTTATGCACCCCGGCCCGATGAACCGCGGGGTCGAGATCGACGGCACTATCGCCGACGACATCAACCGCTCCGTCATCCAGGAGCAGGTCGAGATGGGCGTCGCCGTGCGCATGGCCGCCATGGACCTGTTGGCGCGCAACCTGCGGGCGCGGCCCACGGAGCTCTCCGCATGAAGATGCAGATAAACGGCTCGGAAACGGGCACGGTGCGGCTTTTCCATCTCGATCTGCCCCCCGAAGCGGTCAATCGCTTCGCCACGCAGGCGGGCACCGGGGAATACCCTCTGCAATACGGCCTTGGCGCGCGCCGCCTGAGGCCCGGTTTCGTCGACGTGGTGTCGATCCGCGATCTGGGCGAGATGTCCCTGTCCTCCTACATGGCCGAGGCGCACCAGGTCAGCGGCGACGATTTCCGCCAGATGCGTCAGCGCATCGACAGCCTTTCCGGACATGTGGTGATCCTGCCCAGCCAAGCCTTCGATCACACCAGCCAGGAGCTGACCATCGCCACACCCCTGCGCTGGATCGGCACCTTTTCCGAAGTGTCGGCCCGTCAGCGCGGGCCAAAACTGCGCAGCGCCTCTGCCCGCCGCCGCGCCATCACCGAGGCCGGAACCCCCGAAGGGGCAACCCCGCCGCCCAACCGGCGCGGCCTCGTGATTGGCCTCATCGGCCTTGCGGTGGTCGTGCTGCTGGCGATCGCCGCCGTTCTGAGGGGTGGCACATGACCACCCCCGCCGCCACGTCCCAACCGACAAAAGCACCGTCAGGCCCCATGACCGACATCAGCACGCTCATCACCAACGCCCGCCTCATTGACCCAGAGGCCGGCACCACCCGCGAGGGCGCGGTCCTGCTGACTGGCGGCCGCATCGCCGAGGTCTTTGACACCCCCACCCCAGAGGTGACGAATGCCACCATCCTCGACGCGAACGGCGCTTTCCTTGCCCCCGGTATCGTCGACATCGGCGTGAAGGTCGGAGAGCCGGGCGAACGCCACAAGGAAAGCTACAAGACCGCCGGTCTTGCCGCCGCCGCAGGGGGCGTGACAACAATCGTCACCCGCCCCGACACGCCAACGCCCATCGATACGCCCGAGGTTCTGTCCTTCATCCTTGAGCGGGCCGAGGACGACAGCATCGTCCACACCCTGCCCATGGCCGCCCTCACCAAGGGCCGCGAGGGGCGCGAGATGACCGAGCTTGGCTTCCTGCTCGACGCTGGTGCCGTGGCCTTCACCGATTGCGACCACGTGGTCTCGGACACGCGGGTTTTGCAACGGGCGATGAGCTACGCCCGCTCGCTCGGGGCGCTCATCATGGCCCACCCGCAGGAGCCGGGGCTGTCCAAGGGCGCCGCCGTCACCGCTGGCAAGTTCGCCACCCTGCGCGGCCTGCCATCGGTGTCGCCCATGGCCGAGCGCATGGGGCTCGATCGGGACATCGCCCTCGTGGAGATGACCGGCGTGCGCTACCACGCGGACCAGATCACCACCTCGCGGGCGCTTCCGGCGCTGGAGCGGGCCAAGGCCAACGGCTTCGACGTCACCGCGGGCACCTCAATGCACCACCTGACGCTCAACGAGCTCGACGTGGCCGACTACCGCACCTTTTTCAAGGTCAAGCCGCCGCTGCGTTCCGAGGACGACCGGCAGGCCACCGTCGAGGCGATCCGTTCGGGGCTCATCGACATCATCGGCAGCTTCCACACCCCGCAGGACGAGGAATCCAAACGCCTGCCCTACGAAGAAGCCGCCAGCGGCGCAGTGGGGCTCGAGACCATGCTGCCAGTCCTGCTGCGGCTCTACCATTCGGGCGAGCTTGACCTGCCGACGCTGTTCCGCGCGCTGTCGCTGAACCCCGCAAAACGGCTGGGACTCGAGGCCGGGCGCATGGCCAAAGGCGCGCCTGCGGATCTGGTGCTGTTCGACGCGGACAAACCGCTGGTGCTCGACCGGTCCCGGCTGCAGTCGAAATCCAAGAACACGCCCTTCGACGGTGCCCGCCTTCAGGGCAAGGTGCTGGGCACATGGGTCGCCGGCACCCGCGTCTACGGAGGCGCCTGAGATGCTGCCCGATATTGTATCCCCCCCCGCCCTGCTGATCCTCTGGGCCATCCTGGGCTACCTGCTGGGGTCGATCCCCTTCGGCATGGTGCTGACGAAGCTGATGAACCTTGGCGATCTGCGCAGCATCGGGTCGGGCAACATCGGCGCGACCAACGTGCTGCGCACCGGCAACAAGGCCGCCGCGGCGGGGACGCTGATCCTCGATGGCGGAAAGGGCGCTGTAGCGGTTCTGCTGGCGCGTTGGCTGGCCGCAGAGGACGCGGCGCAGCTGGCGGGCTTCATGGCCTTCCTCGGGCATTGCTACCCGGTGTGGCTGCGCTTTCGCGGCGGCAAGGGGGTGGCGACCTTCCTAGGCCTCGTGCTGGCGCTGAGCTGGCCCGTCGGACTGATGAGCTGTGCCACATGGCTGGCTGCGGTCGCCATGTCGCGGATTTCCAGCGTCGGGGCGCTGGTGGCAGCGCTGCTGTCGACCGGCTGGATGGTGCTGATGCGCGAATACGACCTCACGGCGCTGACGCTGGTGCTGGCGGTGCTGATCTTCTGGCGTCACCGCAGCAATCTTGCGCGGCTGAAACAGGGCACCGAGCCCAAGGTCAGCAAGAAGTGATGCGCCGGTTTCGGACCTGATCCTGCACCCGCGCTCGCCCCGGCGGGCGCGGGATGGCATGCTGGTCCCATGCTGGATTTCGACACATGCAACGCCGCCCGGTTGGCCCGCGATGCCGCCTATGACGGGGTGTTCTTCACTGCCGTGAGGACCACCGGCATCTACTGCCGCCCGGTCTGCCCCGTGCGCGCCCCGCTGACCAAGAACATCCGCTTCTACCCCAGCGCCGCCGCCGCTGAACGCGCGGGCTTTCGCCCCTGCCTGCGCTGCCGACCGGAAACCGCGCCCTTCGGCCCGGCGTGGAACGGCACGCTCACCACCGTCTCCCGCGCGCTGCGGCTGATCGACGAGGGCGCGCTCGACAGCGCAAGCGTCACCGCGCTGGCCGAGAGGCTGGGGATCGGCGCGCGGCACCTGTCGCGGCTGTTCGCGGCGCATGTGGGCGCCTCGCCCCTGCAGGTAGCGCAAACCCGGCGGATGCAGCGCGCCAAGCGGCTGCTCGACACCACCACCCTGCCCATGGCCGAGATTGCCCGGCAGGCAGGCTTCGGCAGCCTGCGCCGTTTCAACACCGCCTTCGCGACGCTCTATGGCCGCACGCCGTCAAGCCTGAGGCGCCCGCAATGACCCTGCGCTGGTGCCATCACGACAGCCCACTCGGGCCTCTGCTGCTGGCTGGCATGCATGAGGCGCTGCATTTCCTGAGCTTCCCCGAAGGCGACAAGGCGTTCGGCCCCGCGCCCGGCTGGACCGAGGACGCGGCCCCCTTCGACGAGGTGCGCCGCCAGCTCGACGACTACTTCGCCGGAGCGCGCAGCGCGTTCGATCTGCCACTGCGTCCAGAGGGCACTGAATTTCGCGAAAAGGTCTGGGCGCTGCTTGCAACCATCCCCTACGGCACCACCACGACCTACGGCGCGCTCGCGCGGCGGCTGGATGCGCCGGGGGCCTCGCGCGCGGTGGGCGCAGCCAATGGCGCGAATCCAATCCCGATCATCCTGCCATGCCACAGGGTCTTGGGAATGAACGGAAAACTCACGGGGTTCGGAGGCGGTCTGCCGGCCAAGCAGTGGCTTTTGCGCCACGAGAGGGGCTATTTGCGACAGGGCGATTCCCAATTGTTGCTCTTGTAAGAAGCGCGGTGGTATCTGGATGAACGGGAACTTTCGGCGGTGCTAGCGGTTCTCCCCGCACGAACAGGAGCAAGAACAAATGAGTGCCTTCATCATCCTTTTTCTCATGGCCGTCACCGTCGCCGCAGTCTTTGGCCTGAGCGGAGCCGCCATCTGGTGGGCGGGTCGCCTGCCCGTCCGCGAAGCCGCCGCTTCGCTTGCAGCGCAGACCACTGCCAAACACGGCTGAGACCCTGAGCGACCGGGCGCCGCCCGCCATCCGGCGGGCCAGCGCAGAGGCAGCTTAAAGCTTGCCCGACAGGTACAGATCCAGATCCTCCAGCCTGTCCTGACCCCAGAACTTCTGCCCATCATCAAGAATGTAGAACGGCGCGCCGAAGACACCCCGGCCGACCGCGTCCTCGAGATTTGATGCATAGGTTTCGGCGCCTTCGAGCATTCCGCTCATGGCGAGGCCCGGCGCAAAGCCCGCGGCCTTCAGGCATTCGGTAATCACCGCATCCTCGGCGATATCCTTGTCCTCGGCCCAGCAGGCGCGCAGCACGCTGTGCACCAATGCGCCCAGATCGCCGCCTCCGGCATTCTGCGCCGCGATGATGGCATAGGACGCGGGCGCGGCGTTCGTCGGCCAGTGCGCAGGCTTGAAGTTGAGCGGCATGCCCGCCTTTTTCGCCTGCCGCGGCAGTTCCTGAGCGCGATACTCCATGCGGGACGGATGCCGGTCCTTCGGCGCTGCGCCGCCAGTGCGCGGAAACAGCGCCATGATGTCGAGAGGCTTGTAGGTGATGGTCACCCCGTGCCGCCCCGCAATATCTTCGAGCCGCTGGCCCGCGAGGTATGCGTAGGGTGACAACACCGTAAAGTAGTAATCCACATGCGCCATATTGTAGCTGGTCCCTTTGACTGTCTTTGCCCGACGCTAGCCGCGTGCTAAGGCGCCTGCAACGTCACGAATCTGTCATCGCTGCCGGAGCCTCCACTCAATGCCGATCGTCACCGAACCCAAGATCATCGCGGGCAATTCCAACCTGCCTCTCGCCAAGGCCGTGTCCCGCCGCATGTCGCTGTATCGCGGCATGTCCGTGGGGCTTGTCGATGCGCGCGTCGAGCGCTTCAACGACCAGGAAATCTTTGTCGAGGTCTACGAGAACGTCCGCGGCGAGGACATGTTCATCATGCAGTCGACCTCGCGCCCGGCGAACGACAACCTGATGGAACTGCTCATCATGGCCGACGCGCTGCGCCGCTCGTCTGCCGCCCGGATCACCGCCGTGATCCCCTATTTCGGCTATGCCCGTCAGGATCGCCGCACCAAGGCCCGCACGCCGATCACCGCCAAGCTGGTGGCCAACATGATCCACGAGGCCGGAATCGAGCGCGTTTTGACCATGGACCTGCACGCGACGCAGATCCAGGGCTTCTTCGACATCCCGGTGGACAACCTCTACGCCTCGCCGGTCTTCGCACTCGACATCATGAAGCAGTTCGAGGGCCAGCTCGAGGACGTGATGATTGTCTCGCCCGACGTGGGCGGCGTGGCCCGCGCGCGCGAGCTTGCCAAGCGAATCGGAGCACCCCTGTCCATCGTCGACAAGCGCCGCGAAAAGCCCGGTGAAGTGGCCGAGATGACCGTCATCGGCGATGTCACCGGCAAGAAATGCATCATCGTGGACGACATCTGCGACACCGCCGGCACCCTGTGCAAGGCGGCCGAGGTCCTCATGGACCACGGCGCGACCGAAGTGCATTCCTACATCACCCACGGCGTCCTGTCGGGCCCGGCGGTCGAGCGGGTGACGAACTCGGTCATGAAGTCACTGGTAATCACCGACAGCATCGCGGCCACCGAAGACGTCGCCGCCGCGCCGAACATCCGCATCGTTCCCACCGCACCGATGTTCGCGCAGGCGATCCTGAACATCTGGAACGGCACCTCCGTCTCCTCTCTGTTCGAGACCGACACGCTGGGCCCGATCTACGAGGGCATCCTCTAAAGGCCCTCGCGGAACGACAAAGGCGGCGCCCCACGGGACGCCGCCTTTTTTATTGCCTGTGGCCGAGGGTCAGAGCGTCAGGATGGTCTGGCCGGTGGTGCGCCGTGCCTCGAGGGTCCGGTGCGCCTCGGGCACCTCTTCGAGTGTGAAGCGCTGGTCGATGCGGATCTTCACCTTGCCGGACGCCACCTTTTCGAACAGCATCGCCGCCATCTCCTGGCACACGTCATGGTCCGCGATATGCGCGAACAGCGTGGGGCGCGTCACCTTGAGCGAGCCCTTCTGCGCGAGGATGCCAAGGTTGAACGCCTCTACCGCGCCCGACGCGTTACCGAAGGAGATCATCATGCCCAGCGGCTTGAGGCTGTCGAGAGAGCCTTCGAACGTGTCCTTGCCCACGGAGTCCATCACCACGTCGACGCCCTTGCCGTCCGTCAGCTCCTGCACGCGGGCCTGCCAGTCTTCGGTGGAATAATTGATGCAGACGTCGGCACCATGCTCAACCGCGAGGGCGCATTTTTCGTCAGACCCGGCGGTGCCGATCAGACGGATGCCCTCGGACTTGGCCCACTGGCAGGCAATGAGGCCAACGCCCCCGGCAGCGGCGTGGAACAGCACCGTGTCCCCGGCCTTTAGCGGCGTCGTGCGGTGGAAGAGGTACTGCGCCGTCAGCCCCTTGAGCATCATCGCCGCGCCTTCCTCGAAGGAAATGGCATCCGGCAGCTTGCAGACCTGCGCGGCGGGCATCACCCGCGCCTCGCTGTAGGCACCCGGAGGCACGGCGGCATAGGCGGCGCGATCCCCGACGGCAAGGTGCGTGACCCCGTCACCAACCGCCTCGATGATGCCCGACGCTTCCATACCGAGCGCTTGCGGCAGGTTCATGGGGTAAAGCCCGGACCGCTGGTAGCAGTCGATGAAGTTTAGGCCACAGGCCTTGTGCGCGATGCGGATCTCGCCCGGGCCGGGCTCGCCGACCTCGCGGTCGACCAGCTTGAGCGCCTCGGGACCGCCGTGTTCCTCGATGATGACAGTGCGTGCCATGATATCCTCCCGGAAAGTGTCGTCAGCCAACCTTCAACACGATCTTCCCGATATGACCAGAGCTCTCCATGTGCGCATGCGCCTTGGCGGCATCGGCCAGCGGGTACTCCGAGTCCATCACCGGGGCGACGCGGCCCGAGGCCAGCAGCGGCCAGACCTCCTTACGCAGGGCATCCGCGATGCGGGCCTTGGCCAAGTCGGTTTGCGGGCGCAGCGTAGATCCGGTGATGGTCAGCCGCCGCATCATCACCTGTGCGAAGTTCAGCTCCACCTTCGGCCCACCAAGGAAGGCGATCTGGACCAGTCGTCCCTCATCCGCCAATGCCTTGACGTTGCGGGGAATGTAATCGCCGCCGACCATGTCGAGGATGAGGTTCGCGCCCCCTTCCCCCTTCAGGATCTCGACGAAATCCTCCTCGCGGTAGTTGATCGCCCGCTCGGCCCCAAGCCGTTCACAGGCGGCGCACTTCTCCGCTGACCCGGCGGTGGCAAAGACCCGAGCCCCCATGGCCGAGGCCAGCTGAATCGCCGTCGTGCCGATCCCGGACGAGCCGCCGTGGACGAGGAACCGCTCTCCGGCCTGAAGACCACCGCGCTGGAAGACGTTGGACCAGACGGTAAAGAAGGTCTCGGGCAGACAGGCGGCCTCGCGCAGGGCCATGCCCTCTGGGACGGGCAGGCAATGAGCCGCAGGCGTGGCGACATATTCGGCATAGCCACCGCCGGGCAGCAGGGCGCAGACCTGCGTGCCGACCTTGGGCCAGTCCACGTCGGCGCCCACGGCCACCACCTCGCCCGAGGCCTCGAGGCCCGGCAGATCGCTCGCGCCCTTGGGCGGTGCATAGCTGCCCGCCCGTTGCAGCGCATCGGGGCGATTGACGCCTGCATAGGCCACGCGGATCACAACCTGACCATGGCCCGCATCGGGCACGGGGCGCGTGACGGCGCGCAGGACGTCGGGGCCGCCGGGTTCGGATATTTCGACGGCGTTCATCATGTCGGTCATCAGGGGTCCTTCCTAGTGCCGCGGTGGGTGGTCCGGTCGCCGCCGCGGTCTGCGTGTTTCAGGCCCGGAGGCGACGCGCACCGGCGGTGCGCGGGGCCCTGCACCGGCGCTGGCCGTGCCCCGGGGCACAGTGGTGTGGTTCAGGGGGCAGACAGGTCAGCGCGGCGCGGTCCAGCCGCCGGGCAGGTCGTTGTCGGCGCGCGACTTCGGCGCGCGGATGCCCGACAGGAGCTTTTCAGGGCCTGCCAGCACGTGCTTGAGCAGCCCGTGGCTGCGCGCCTTCACCTTGGCTTTCTCGATCTGCATCACGTCGTCGATGCGGCGGTCAAGGAAATCCCATGTCGCCTGCCCGTCGAGCGAATCATCCCCCAGCCAATAGAGCACCGTCGAGGAATAGACGCCGCTTAGCGTGGCGCGCTTGGTGTACCAGTTGTAATCCCGAGCGGTATCGCCAAGGCAGGTCCAGATCCGGTCGGACGTGCCCCAGATCAGCTTTGCACCGTCGGCGGCATACATCGGCAGCGCAAAGAGCGTCGTGCCCCGGCGGACTGCTTCGCGATCCTCGACCACCTCGATGCAGGTGCGCACCGCGTGGGCGACGCGATCGCGATAGCGCATCTCCTGCTCGGCGGTTTTCTCGAGTTTTGCCGCCATCAGCTCGTCCCCGCGCCGGTGGAAGGCAATCGCCATGTCCACTGCTCCGCGCGGGTACAGGCCACGGGCCAGCGCCCGGTCGACGCCCGCGTCGGCCACGGCGGCGCGGAAGGTGGTTTCGGACCAGCCGTCGAAGGCGACATGGATCAACGCTGCATCAAGCAGCTTTTCCGCAATGTCATCATGGCTGTGATTGGTACTGTGTTCGGTCATGGGGGCCTCCATCGACTCTCAACATAGGAGCCTAGACAATTTCGGCCAGCCTTGCTACAAGCAGGGCTTCCTGCAATTCCATGCAACCTAAACTTAGAAAGGTGGTGAAAACCACATGCAGGTCAGTGTTCGCGACAACAACGTCGATCAGGCGCTCCGCGCCCTGAAGAAGAAGCTGCAGCGCGAAGGTGTGTTTCGTGAAATGAAGCTTCGGCAGCATTTCGAGAAGCCCTCCGAGAAGAAGGCGCGCGAGAAGGCCGAGGCCATCCGCCGCGCCCGCAAGCTCGCTCGCAAGAAGGCCCAGCGCGAAGGTCTCCTCTGAGATCGCTCCGTTGGCCGGGCAGCAACGCTTCGGACACGCTAACAAGATCGAGAACCCCCGGGGCTTCGCCTTTCGGGGGTTTTTATTTGCCTTCTTGCTTCTTGCCCCCCCCCTGCCCTCTCGCCTGCCACGGGAGAGAGCCGCCCTTCGCCATCGCGGGACGCTGGCGCTTCCAAGGCAACAGGGCGCAAGGTTGAAGCTGCCGCCTTATGACCCTGCGCGGCTCGGCCAATGACGCTCGGATCAGGAACCTGGTCGGGCAAACACACGGCGGAGACCGAGGACACGGCGTAACTTGCGTCAGATCAAAACTTGAGGTCGTACCTCGCCTGAGGCCTCGCCGCACCCACGCTCGGGCCAAAAAAAATGCCCCCGGCGGGACCGGGGGCAGGCTATGGAGGATCATCGCCCGGCTTTTAAGACACCGTGGCGGTCGTCGTTCGATATGATCAAGTCAGCCGTTCGGCCCGATCATGAAGCAGGTCACCTGGCGCGCCTGCAGGCGGCGGCAGGCAAGGTCGGCGGTCTCGCGGGTCATCCCCATAAAGTTGGCGTCAAAACCGCGGGCCCCGTTCACCACCTTGCGCAAGGCACCATCAAGCGTGCTCGTTTCCATCAGCGCAGTCTTCAGCAGCACCTTCTCGGCGGCATAGCTGCTGCCGTAGCGGCCCACGTTGATGCCCCACTGGTGCCCGCCAGAGGTGGACAGGCGGGTGACCACTTCCTGCTCGGGCTGCGGAACGATGGGTTCGACCGCGTTGTCGGCGGCAAAGGCCATCACCATACCGCGCGGGCGGCGGACCGGCTTGATAGACGCATCGGGCGCAACGGCGCTGGCAATTGCGCTGGCGCTGACACTGGCATCGACGATCCGGGCCGGGGCGGCGACCTCCACGGAGGCAGCCGTTTCGGCGGTCTGAACCGATGCAAGCACCGTCTCGATATCGCCCTCGAGGCTGGCCACCAGCGGTGCCACGTCGGTGCCCGACACGCCGTCCCGCGACCGGGGGCGCAGGGACCGGCTGACGGCGGCGCTGACCACGCGAATGGTCTTGCCACGGGCGCCGTCGAGATCGGGATCCGCCGTGCGCGCCACTTCAACTCCGCCGATGTCCTTGTTGCCAAGGTACTGCGGCCTGCCCGGGGCACGGAAGGCCACGTTGTGCTTGGCACGCTTGAACCCGAGGTCCATCAGCTCGGCCACCTTGGCGTTGCGGCTGGCGGTGGAGCGGCCGCCGAACACAGCAGTGATGATGCGCTGGTCGCCCCGCTCGGCCGAGGCCACGAGGTTGAAGCCAGCGGCACGGGTGTAGCCCGTCTTGATCCCGTCGGCCCCCTTGTAGGCGCCGAGGAAGCGGCGGTTGGTGTTCGACACTTGGTGCATTCCCGCATCGGTGGTGATGCGCGAGAACAGGTTATAGTACTGCGGGTAATCGTAGATCATGTGGCGGCCAAGCTTGGCCATGTCGCTGGCGGTGGACATGTGCCCGCTCTGGGTCAGGCCGTTGGCATTCTTGAACGTTGTGTTCGTCATGCCCAGCGCCTTGGCGGTGCGGTTCATGCGGCGGGCAAAGGCTGCCTCCGACCCCGAGATCGCCTCGCCAATGGCGGTAGCCGAGTCGTTCGCGGATTTTACTGCCGCCGACCGCACAAGGTAGCGCAGCGCGATCTTTTGCCCGGTCCGCAGACCCAGCTTCGACGGCGGCTCGGACGACGCGTTGCGCGAGATCGTCACCATGGTGTCCATGGTCAGCTCGCCGTGCTCGACCGCCTCGAAAGCGATGTAAAGCGTCATCATCTTGGTCAGGGATGCGGGGTGCAACGGGGTGGTCGCGTTCTCCGAATGGAGAATCTCGCCCGATTTCGCGTCCATCACCAGCCCCGCGTATGGGGCTGCATGAGAGATCGCAGGCATGAGGATCATGCATGCGACAAGAGTACACATAAGTCTGAATGCGTGCAGGGCTCCTCGGCCCGGCAACTGCTCACGCCGTCCGGTCACGGTATCTGCCTTCTACTGCCTCGTGTCCCCGGATTTTTCCGGTGGACTTGTTTTCGATTATTATGAAAACGGTAGCACGAGAAGGGCATTGAAGGAAGTATGCAATCCGTTCACCGGCCGCCCATTCTGCAAGCACGTCGTTCCATATATGGGGCCTTGCCGAATAGCTCTCGCAACACTGGCAATTGTGGCAAGAATGCGGCAAATCCGCCGGCCCCTCTGCCTTGGCCCGAGCGACTCAGTCGATTTGTCGCACCAGTTCTGCCAGCCCCCCAAGATCCGGCAGCTCGACGAAACGCGGGCTGTCGGGAATGTCCGCCGCCTCCAGCGCCCAGGCAAGCTCGAACGGGACATGAACGCCCCAGCTGCCCACATCAATCGCCGGGCAAACATCGGACTTCAGCGAGTTGCCCACCATCATCGCTGCCTCCGGACCGCCGGAACAGCTGCCGAAGATGCGGGCATAGGTGGAGGGCTGCTTGTCCGACACGATCTCGATCCGGTCGAACAGATCGCCCAGCCCCGACTGCGCCAGCTTGCGTTCCTGATGCAGCAGGTCGCCCTTGGTCACCAGCACTAGCATGTGGCTGTCCGCCAGCGCCTCGACCGCCTCCTGCGCATGGGGCAGCAGTTCCATCGGGTGGTTCAGCATGTCCTGCCCCGCCTCGAGCAGTTTCTGGATGACATGGCCGGGCACGCGGCCCTCGGTCACCTCGATCGCGGTCTCGATCATAGACAGGACGAATCCCTTCACCCCGAACCCGTAATGCCCGATGTTGCGTTTCTCAGCCTCGAGCAGCTGCGCCCCGAGATGGTCCGCCTCGGCGTAATCGGCCAGCAACTCCGCGAAACGCTGCTGCGTGAGGTGGAAAAATCGCTCGTTGTGCCAGAGCGTGTCGTCCGCATCGAAACCGATCGTTTGCAAATTTCGTGTCATATGTCCCAGACTCCACTGCGGCCCTTTCCTCCGGGGCCACTCCGAATTATATACACGTTCCAGATCAGCAACCGCAAAGCAGCCTTGGCCGAGATGACGCACTCCATCACGGAAACAGATTTCCGCCTCGCGAACACGCCGGATTTCCCGGGGGACGACGATGGCGAATCCGACGTCGTCGTACAGACAAGGCCGAAGACCAAGCGTCCGCCGCTCTACAAGGTCCTTCTGCTGAACGACGATTACACCCCCATGGAATTCGTGGTCCACGTGCTGGAACGGTTCTTTGGCATGAACCACGCCCAGGCGTTCGAGATCATGCTGACCGTCCACAAGAAGGGGGTTGCGGTGGTCGGTGTGTTCAGTCACGAGATTGCCGAAACCAAGGTGGGACAGGTCATGGACTTCGCCCGCCGGCATCAGCACCCGCTGCAATGCACCATGGAAAAGGAGTAGGCCGGCACCCTGCCCGGCCCGTCTATGACAGCTGACAGACTGAGTTTCGCCATCGACGCAGGCTTGCCCCTGCCCGACGATGGCCGCATCGCGCTTTTCGGGGCGCCCGCCGATCTCGCGACCGGCCCCCTTCCGCTTGACCGCTGCCAGGTCGTACAGCGCTTCTTCCCCGATTTCAGCGCATGGCAAGTGCGCGGTGTCGCGACAGCGCTGGTGCCCGAGGGTCCCTTTGCTGCCGCCATCGTCTTCCTGCCCCGCGCCCGCGACTTGGCCGAAGCCCGCGTGGCCGAGGCGGTGGCTGCCGCGCCCGGCGGCCTCATAGTGATCGACGGCCAAAAAACTGACGGGATTGAACCCATGCTCAAGGCCCTGCGCGGCCGCGTGGAACTGCAGGGGCAAGTCTCCAAGGCGCATGGCAAGACCGCGTGGTTCACCGCGGCCGCATCTTTCGACGACTGGGCCCATGGCCAGACCCGCACCGCATCCGGAGCCTGGACCGCGCCGGGCGTGTTCTCTGCCGATGGCCTCGACCCCGCATCCGAGGCGCTTGTAGCGGTGCTGCCGCCCAAGCTTGGTGCCGATGTCGCCGACCTTGGGGCCGGCTGGGGCGCGCTTTCGGCCGGTCTGCTGCCACGCGAGTCGCTGCGCAAGCTGCACCTTGTCGAAGCGGATCACGCAGCGCTTGATTGTGCCTGCCGCAATATCGACGACCCGCGAGCGGTGTTCCACTGGGCCGATGCCACGAACTGGAAGCCAGAGGCTGCGCTGGACGCCGTGGTGATGAACCCCCCCTTCCACCAGGGGCGCAAGGCCGATCCCGCGCTGGGGCAGGCCTTTATCGCCTCGGCCCGTCGCATGCTGAAGCCCTCTGGCAAGCTCTGGCTGGTGGCAAACCGGCACCTGCCCTACGAAAGCGCGCTTTCCACGCATTTCCGCAATTCCGAAGAGATTGCCGGGGACAGCCGGTTCAAGATCCTTCATGCGACCCGTCCGAACCGTTAAATCTTCCTGACGACCCAACGCGCCGCCCCACCGGGACCAGCCGCAAGGAACGCAGCATGAGCTATTCGATCGAGGGCAAGACCGCCATCGTCACCGGTGCCGCCAATGGCGTCGGCCTCGCCATTGCCCGGCATTTCGCCAATCGCGGTGCCAACGTGATGTTCGCAGACATGGACGAAGGACGACTGGCCAAGGAATGCGGGTCCCGCGAAGACGGTGACCCGATCCGCTACTTCGCCGGTGACCTGCGCGAACGGCTGACCCTCGCCAACCTGCTGTCGGCGACCATCGACGCCTTCGACCGCGTCGACATCCTGGTGAACGGCGCACGACAGATGATGTTCACCGACCCGCTGGACGTCGAGGATGATTCGCTCGAAACCCTGCTGGGCCAGAACCTGATGTGCGCCATGCGCCTCAGCCAGATTGTCGCCAAGCGTATGATCAAGCAAAGCGACGGTGACGAGGACCGGCCTGCCGGGACGATCATCAACCTCTCGTCCATCGCCTCGACCCACACTCAGCCGCAGCTGCTGGGCTATTCGATCTCTTGCGCGGCGCTTGACCAGATGACCCGCTCCATGGCGGTCGAGATGGCACCGAACCGCATCCGGGTGAACGGCGTCGGCTTTGGATCGGTCATGTCTGCCTTCCTAAAGGACGTGCTGAAGGAACAGCCCGATTACCGCAAGGAAATCGAAGCGCATACGCCCATGGGCCGCATTGCGGGCCCAGATGCGCTGACCGAAGCGGTGCAATTCCTTGCCTCAGAGGCATCCGGCTTCATGACTGGCCAGATCCTGACCGTGGATGGCGGGCGCACCCTGCTCGATCCGGTGGCCGCGCCCGCGCACTAGGCCCCGATTGCCCCAACGGTGACATGCGGTTAACACGGGCCCCGAACAGGAGACCGCGATGACCGATTTCACCGAGCAAAAAACCAAGGCCTCGACCTGGTTCCGGACCTTGCGCGACGAGATCGTCGCCGCCTTCGAAGCGCTCGAGGACAGCCACGAGACAGGCCCTCATTGGGACATGGTGCCAGGTCGGTTCGAGGTGACCCCCACGACCCGCCATACCGACGACGGCACCGATGCAGGCGGCGGATTGATGAGCGTCATGCGCGGCGGCCGGGTCTTCGAAAAGGTCGGCGTCAATGTCTCGACCGTCTACGGCACGCTCGGCGCCCCGGCGCAAAAGGCCATGGCCGCGCGCGGTGTTCCCGGGATCGAGGACGATCCGCGCTTCTGGGCCTCGGGAATCAGCCTCGTGGCGCACATGCAGAACCCGCACGCGCCCGCGGTCCACATGAACACCCGAATGTTCTGGACCCCGAACGCCTGGTGGTTCGGCGGCGGGTCCGACCTGAACCCCTGCCTCGAGTATGAAGAGGACACGGCGCATTTCCACGACACCCAGAAGGCATGGCTCGCCCCGCACGGGGCAACGCTTTATCCCGAGCTGAAGGCTTGGGCGGACGAGTATTTCTTCATTCCCCACCGCAAGCGCGCGCGCGGCGTGGGCGGGATCTTCATGGACGATCGCAATACAGGCGACTGGGATGTCGATTTTGCCCTGACCCAGGACATCGGCCGCGCCTTCCTGCCCGCTTACTTGCCGCTGGTCGAGAAGCGGCGGGCCATGGACTACGGCGATGTCGAGAAAGACGCCCAGCTTGTGCACCGTGGACTCTATGCTGAGTACAATCTCGTCTACGACCGTGGCACGAAGTTCGGCCTCGCGACCGGGCATGATGCCAACGCCGTGCTCATGAGCCTGCCGCCCATGGCAAAGTGGGTCTGAGCCTCAGAACACTCCTGCTTCCCTGGCAAGAAGCGCGGCCTGCGTCCGGTTGGCTGCGCCGATCTTGCGGTAGAGCGTCTTGATGTGAAGCTTTACCGTCGGTTCGCGCAGATCAAGATCACGCGCGATTTCCTTGTTGGATTTCCCTTCGGTCAGCCCCTTCAGCACATCCAGCTCGCGCCGCGACAATCTTGCGGCGAGAGGATGGAGCGGCGCGCTGTCGGAGGCGCGCAGGAATTCCGTGGGCGCGTACTGCTCTCCCATGGCCATGAAGCGCACAGCGTTGACAAGGGATCGGGCCGAGAGGGTTTTCGGCAGGAAGCCTGCCGCACCAGCAGACAGGATCCTTTCCGCGATCTGACGATTTGCAGTCCCTGAGATGATTGCAACCCGCTTTGCCCCCTCCATGCTGGCCATACGCTGGAACCCTTCAAGGGCGTTCATGCCGGGCATGGAATAGTCGAGCAGGACAAGATCGAAAACCCGGCCAGATGTCAGCTGTGCCAAGGCTTCATCGAAGCTGGCAACAGTGGTCGTGAGGAAATCGCCTTCGCTTTCAAGGAAGAGCTTCAACGTATCCCGCAGGAGATCGTGGTCATCCGCGATGAGGATGCGCAAGGCGCTGCTTTCACCAGCCCTTGCCCGCTTCATGGAGCCGTCCGTCACTCCCTACCTCCTGCGAAGCCGAAGCGTCCAGTTGCGGGGCACGCCGGTGTCCCGGCGAAATCGCTGGCCGGGACAAGAGCGCTGAAGCCTAGCTGTTCGTGCAGCAGTTCAGACGAAACGTACATGTCCAGATCCTCTGCGTGAAACGATTGCCCTCAGGGTACGGCAATCTTCTCACCGGGCAGTTAAGGCCGAAGCCATGGTGGCGCTAAAGATGAAGTGTCCTCTGGGGCCATGAACGTTTTCGCAGCCATAAAGTGGGCTGGCACTGCCACAGCCATCCGGCGGCGTTCAGTCCCACGGCAGATCAGGCCAGCCTGAGCCGCTTCGGTGAATTCATCGAGGCATCCGCTGCGCCAAGATCGAACTCCGACAACAGCGCGCCCAGATGCTGTGAGCGTTCTTCGAGTTCGCTTGCGGTTTCTCGGCTGGAATCGGCGACCTTGGTGTTCTGCCCGGTCAGGTCGCTCAGCTGGCGCATCGACATATTGATTTCCTGCAGTTCACGCGTCTGGCCTTCGGCGGCAAAGCTCACCTCGGAGATCACGCGGTCCACCCTGCGGATCTGGTCGAGGATCGCTGCAAGCGACTGCCCCGTCTCCCCTACCAGATCCACACCACCGCGAACTTCCACTGCACTCTCGTCCAGCAGCTTCTTGATCTCGAGCGCGGCGTCGGCCGAACGGCTGGCGAGGCCTTGCACTTCCATGGCAACCACCGCGAAGCCCTTGCCGCTTTCGCCGGCGCGGGCGGCCTCGACACCGGCATTGAGCGCCAGCAGGTTGGTCTGGAAGGAAATATCCTCGATCACCGTTGTAATCTGCGAGATCCGTCCAGACGATTCCGAGATCCGGTCCATGGCTGCCACCGCGTTGCTGACGACCTGGCCCGATTGGTCGGCACGGCCACGGGCCTCTTCTGCCAAGCCCTTGGCATCTTTCAGCGCTCCACTGGTGGCGGCCACGGTCTCGGTAAGGCTGGCGACGGTTTCTGCGGTGCGAGCGATCATCGCCACCTGCGTGGTGGTGCGATCCGCAAGATCCGAGGCAGAACTGCGCATATCGCCTGACCGGCTTTGCAACTCTGCCACCGTCGCGGCCAGGCTTTGCATGACCTCACGCAGGCGCGCAGTGGCGGTATTGAAGTCATGACGAATGGAATCGTACTCTTCCGCCAGCGGCTCCTTGAAGTTCAGCGTCAGGTCCGCGCTGGCCAGCGCCCGCAGACCGTCGGTCATGAGCTCGACAACCTGCGCGTGACGGGCGTTCAGCTGAGCCTCGTCGCGTTCACGCTTTTGAATGGCCGCGCGGCTGAGCTGCTTGAAGCGATAGATCGAAGAGGCCATGCCCCCGATCTCGCCCCGCGCATTGATGTATGGCACCCACGCCTCAAAGCGCCCTTCGATGAACTCGTTCATCACGTTGGTCAGGTTGCGAAGGCGCCGCGTGAGTGTCTCGCCCAGAACCAGCGCAAGGGCTGCGCTCGTGGCCAGAAGAATGGCCGTCAGTCCACCGCGCAGCAACAGATCGTTCATAGTGGCCGCGTGTGCAGCTTCCGCCACGGTCAGCAGGTCGTTGATCAGGCCGACCTCGACCTCGCGCAGCGTGTCGATCCATTCGGTGGAGGCAGCGAACCATTCCGGCGCCGTAAAGGAGACCTCGCCCCCGTACGCAAGACCGGCGATACTGTCACGCAGCTGGCCGATAGCTTCGCCCGCCGGAAGAGACAGCAGTGTCTCAACGAAGTCCTGTTGTTCCAAGACCATCCCAGCGCGGGCGATGAACGCACTCTGAGCCGCGCCGAGGTCCACGAAGCGTTTGTGCACCGCGTCAGGGAAAGTTTCGGCCCCGAGCCCGGTGGCCCCCATCGCCCGTTCAAGCCCTGCGCTTTCCTTGGCCTGACCTACGAGGTCTGCCGCCTCCATCAGGATGGCAATCCGATCATTGCCGGTACGCTGGCGTAGTTCGCCGCTGGCGCGCAGCAAGCCGTTGATGATGCCGGTGTAATACCCGGCAAGTTCCGGCACGGTCATGGCAAAGCGATCAATCGCGCCGCGTCTTTCGGCGAGCTGCTCCAGCCCATCCGAGACTGTGGCGATTCCTTCGGGGGCGAGACTGCGATAGAGCGTGATGCGATCACGAAAGCGGCTGACTTGTGCATCAGTATCAAGGCGTTGCTGCGCCAGCGCCTCGGGGAAATTTTGCCCGCGCGAGGCGGTAAACCCAGCGGAAAAGCCCCGTTCCTTCTGCAATTCGTGGACCAGCCCCGAGACGATCACCGTTTCCGCCGCCACATCCCGGATCGCCTCCTGCCGGTCCGCCGCGCGCTTGAGGCTCCACAGATCGTCCCCCGCGAGGTAGAGGACAATCAGCAAAAGCGGTGCAATGGCGCTCATGGTGTAAAGGCGCAAACTCATCCCGGGCATCTCCCTTGAAGACCGTGGTTGGATTTTTGCCCTGCAACCGGTGAAGATGCGGTGAACAGCGCCACTTTTACGGTTTCAGGCAGCACTCGAGCATGGCTATCTGGACGCAACAGACCGGAAAGGGCATCCCATGGCAGAGCTGGAACAGAAGATCGCGCAGGGCCGCGGCGACGAAGTAGCGGACGTCGTGCTGCGCGGGGGGCGGCTCCTCGACCTCGTGACCGGAGAGCTGCTGGAGGGTGATGTCGCCATCTGCGGCGACACGATCGTCGGGGTTCTGGACACTTACGAGGCGCGGGACGTCATTGACGTCAGTGGCCTCGTGCTGGTGCCGGGGTTCATCGACACCCACCTTCACATTGAAAGCAGCCTTGTCACGCCCTTTGAATTCGACCGCTGCGTGACCCCACGCGGGGTGACCACGGCGATCTGCGACCCACACGAGATCGCCAACGTCATCGGCGCGGACGGCATCCGCTATTTCCAGCAGGCCAGCGCCCACACGCTCATGGACATCCGCGTGCAGCTGTCGTCCTGCGTGCCCTCAACCCACATGGAAACCGCAGGGGCCGAGCTTCTGGCCGAGGATATTGCGCCGCTCATGGGCCACCCGTCGGGCATCGGGCTCGCGGAGTTCATGAACTACCCCGGCGTGATCCACCGCGACCCCGAGGCGATGAAGAAGCTGCGCCTGTTCGAGGGCGGCCATGTCGATGGCCATTGCCCCCTTCTGTCGGGCAAGGATCTCAACGCCTATGTCGCTGCCGGCATCCGGACGGAGCACGAGGCGACCAGCGCCGAAGAGGCGCTCGAAAAGCTGCGCAAGGGCATGCGGGTGCTGATCCGCGAAGGTTCGGTCTCGAAGGACATGGCCGCGTTGCAGCCGCTGCTGACGGAACGGACCTCGCCCTACATGTGCCTTTGCACCGATGACCGCAATCCGCTGGATATCGGGGAACACGGCCACCTTGATTACATGATCCGCTGGATGATCGCACAAGGCACCTCGCCGCTGGCCGCCTACCGCGCCGCGACGCTTTCGGCGGCCGAGGCGTTCGGGCTGAAGGATCGCGGCATGATCGCGCCGGGCAAGCGGGCCGACATCGTGGCGGTGGACAGCCTCGAGGGCTGCAACGCGCAACTTGTGCTTGCAGCCGGACGCCGGGTTGACGATGCGGCCTTTGCTGCACGTGAAACCATCGCGCCGGTGGGGCGCAATTCCTGCAAGGCCCCACATATGCGGGCCGAGCAGTTCCGCGCCACGGGCAACCGCGAAGACACCGATGTCATCGGCATTCGCGAAGGGCAGATCCTCACCGATCACCTGCACGAGATCATTGCCATCGAAGACGGCGACAAGCGCCCCGACCCTGCCCGCGACCTTGTGCGCATCGCGGTGGTGGAGCGTCACGGCAGGAATGGCAACGTGGCGACGGGCTTCGTAAAAGGCTTTGGTCTGAAGGCCGGGGCCATCGCCTCGACCGTTTGCCATGACCACCACAACATCGCCTGCGTGGGCGTGAATTATGACGACATGGCAGTCGCTTCCAACAGGCTGGGAGAGATCGAGGGCGGCTTTGTGGTGGTGTCGGGCGGCAAGGTTCTTGCCGAACTGGCGCTGCCGGTGGCGGGGCTCATGAGCCTTGCGCCTTTCGAGGAAGTGCGTGACGGGCTAGTGGAACTGCGCCGCGCCGCCACCTCGCTGGGGGTGACGCTGGACGAGCCGTTCCTTCAGCTGGCCTTCCTTGCGCTGCCCGTAATCCCATCGCTGAAGATCACGGACCGGGGCATGGTCGATGTCATGAAGTTCGAGATCATCCCCGGCTAGGCTGACGTCTCGCAACGGCTGTAGGCAAGGTTGACCGGCCCGGCCTCCGGGTCGGCTTCCGACCGGGTGAGGGTCTTGCCCTCCTCCCCCAGGGTCAGGGTAATGTCGCGGTCCCACGACATGCCCTCACCCTCGAAGGCGAACCGCGCGGCGATCCTGCCCTCCTCGCCTTCGAGGATGGGCCCGAGGGTGCCGCGGGATTCGTAAAAGGTCAGCGTGTCGCCAGTGACTTCCATGAGCCCCTTGGCATCGTCGCGGCCCGGCTCGCAGTCGGCCTCGACAAGGCCCCAGCGGCCGTGCATCTCGGCGGGAATGGCGGTCAGCTCGACCGGGGCGGACTGGTCTTGCGGGGAACAGACCGTGAGCTGGGTCAGTGCCATGAGCACACCGGGAAGGAAGACATCGCGTATCATGGACAATGAACCGGCAAGAGGCTCCGCTGGTTCCCGCATGAGTGGCAAGTGGGGGCACATGGCCTGACTGCCGGGGCAAAGCGCCCCCGGGGCCGAGGGTCAGAGCAGTGACAAAAGCTCTGGCGTGGGCCAACCATCCGCCGGCAGGCCCAGCTGCGCCTGCATGTCGCGCACCGCCGAGCGGGTGCCCGAGCCGAGGATGCCGTCGATCTCGCCCACGTCGTAGCCCCGGCGCGCCAGCGCCTCCTGCAGGCGGATCATCTGCGGCCCCGACAATCCCGGCTGTGGTGTGCCCGCATCATAGACCGGTGCCCCCTCGAGCCGCGTGGCGAAATAGGCGGCGGTGGTCACGTAGACGAAGCTCTGGTTCCATTCGAAATAGACCCGAAAGTTCGGGTACGCGATGAAGGCCGGTCCGCCACGCCCCTGCGGCACGAGGATCGATGCCTCGAGCCGCCCGTCGTCAAGCGCACCATTGCGGGCGCTGACCCCGAGCCGTTCCCATTCCGCCACCGTCATGGTGGTTTCCAGCCCGGTCAGGGACCAGTCCATGCCCTCGGGCAGGGTCACCTCCTGCAGCCACGGCTCGCCGTAGCGCCAGCCCAGATCGGCCAGCATCTTCGCCCCCGACATCAGCGCATCGGGCGCCGAAGTCTTGAGCGTCACATGGCCGTCGCCGTCTCCGTCGACGCCGTTCTCGAGGATGTCGCGTGGCAGCATCTGCACCTGCCCGATCTCGCCCGCCCAGGCACCGGTGGTGGTCCGGGGGTCGAAATCGCCGCGTTCGTAGAGCTCCAGCGCCGCAAAGATCTGCGGCCGGAAAAGCTCGGGACGACGGCAATCGTGAGACAGGGTCACCAGCGCGTTCAGCGTGTTGAAATCGCCTTGGAAACTTCCGTAATCGGTCTCGAAGGCCCAGAATGCCAGCAGCACGCCGGGGGCGATGCCGTAATCGCTCTGGATGCGGTCGAAGACCCCGGACCATTGCTGCCCGAGCGCCCGGCCCCGATCCAGCCGATCCTGGCTTATGAGCCGGCGCGAGAAGTCGATAAACGGCGTCTGGAAGATCCCCTGCGAACGGTCCGCCTCGATCACCGCCGGATCCTGCCGTACCCCCGCAAGAAAGGCCTCCACCTGCGCCGGATCATGACCCTGGGACACCGCTTCCTGCTTCAGCCCCGCGACGAAATCGGGAAAGGCACCGCCGCAAGCCTGTTCCTGCGCCAGTGCGGAGACCGGCAACAGAAGTGCCGCAAGACAGGAAATCGCGCGCATGGTATCCTCGGGTCCAGATCGTTCGTGTACACTAGCAGCACATTGGAGAGGCGCAACAAGCGGTATCCCGCCGGCCTTTCCAAGTTGTTTACCCAGGTAAAACGATTGTTAATATTTTGTTCAGCATTGAAATGGGACGATTGCTCCAAGGTGAACGGGCCTGGGCAATCAGGCTAGTCGTCTTGCGGAGGCATTGGATGCGCGTGCTCATCGTGGAAAGCAGCCGGGATCTGGCGCTGCTCTGGCAGCGACATCTCGAACGTCTTGGGGCCTTGGTTGAAACCGCCTCGACGCAGGACTTCGCAATTCGCAGGCTGCATGTGTCTGATTTCGACGTGATCGTGCTCGACCTCGTGCTGGGGGAAGGCAGCGCCCTCGCCGTGGCCGATTACGCCAGCTACCGGCGGCCCGAAGCGCGGGTGGTCTTCGTCACCAATACCACCTTCTTTTCCGACGGCTCGATCTTCCAGCATTGCGCCAATGCCTGCGCCTACCTGCCCAGCGCCACCGCCCCGAGGGACCTTGCCGCCATGGTCGAACATTACGCCCACAGCGCAGCGGGCTGACGGCAAAGGCCCCGCGCCGGGCTGGACGCGGGGCCTTCCTCTTTCACCGCAAGGCAGGGCCGCTCAGGCGCCCAGCGCTTCACGCCCGTGCGGTGCCATGAGGTCGAGATCGGGGCAGATCGGCACGATCCGCTCAGGATTGATCATGTCGTGGCTGTAATAGTAGTGCCGCGTGATGTGGTCGAAGTTCACCGTCTCGGCCACGCCCGGCCACTGGTAAAGCTCGCGGGTATAGGCCCAGAGATTAGGGTAATCCACGACCCGCTGCTTGTTGCACTTGAAGTGGCACTCGTAGACCTTGTCGAAACGGATCAGCGTAGTGAACAGCCGCCAGTCCGCTTCGGTAATCCGGTCCCCCACGAGGTAGCGGCTTTCGGACAGGCGTTCCTCGATCCAGTCGAGCGTATCGAACAGCGGCACCACCGCGGAGTCGTAGGCCTTTTGCGAGGTGGCAAATCCCGACTTGTAGACGCCGTTGTTGACCTTGTCGTAGATCGGCGAATTCACCTCTTCGATCTCGTCGCGCAGCTCCTCGGGCCAGTAATCGTCGGTGTTGCCGGTTATACCGTCGAAGGCGCTGTTGAGCATGCGGATGATCTCGGCGCTCTCATTCGACACGATGGTCTGGCGCTGCTTGTCCCAAAGCACCGGAACCGTTACCCGGCCCGACATCTTCGGGTCGACCTTCAGGTAGACCTCGCGCAGGTAGTTCAGCCCCATGAGCGTGTCGCCGGTGGCGCCGGGGTAATCCTCGAAGCTCCAGCCTTCACCCAGCATCTCGGGATTGACCACGCTGACGCCGATGAGATCCTCGAGCCCCTTGAGCTTGCGGAAGATCAGGGTGCGGTGGGCCCATGGGCAGGCATAGCTGACGTAAAGATGGTAGCGCCCGGCTTCCGCCTTGAAGCCACCATCGCCCGAGGGGCCGGCGCTGCCGTCGGCGGTGATCCAGTTGCGGAAATCGGTGGTCCAACGTTCGAAGGTGCCTTCATCGTTGGTGTAATCCCAAGCGTCACGCCATTGGCCGTCGACTAGCAAGCCCATCTTCTCAACTCCTGATCCTGATTTGACCGAGAAACTAGCTTCTGGACGTCCTGCGGCAATTGGGCGGGCCTGCGCAGGGTCCGCGCGCAGGCGCACATGAGCGGGCTATTCCACCGGCGTGCCGAACAGGGCGATCACCGTACCCAGCACCGCCAGCGCCGAAAAGCCCAGTGCTGTCAGGTGCTTGCCTTCCTTCAGCGCGCCGGTGGCGGCGATGGCGCTTTGCAGCGCGTAATAGGTGGCAAAGGCGCGGGAGGCGTATGAGATGATCTCGAATACGTCCGCGCCCCATGTCAGCAGCACCCCAAAGGCTACGAGGACAGCATAGCTCAGCCGCTCGGGCACCCGGCCCCGGGTCAGTTCCTGCACCAATCCGCCCGCGCCGCCGGTGTCGGCGATGGCGGCGCTGAACTGCGCGGCCAGCGCGGCGGCGGTCAGCATCAGCGGCAGGATCGGCGCAACCAGCGCCATGAGGCCGATGATCGCAGTCTCGCTCAGTCCGACCGCATCGGGGGCAAAGACATAGGCGATGAGCAGCACATAGGCCATGTAGATCACCGCCGAGACGCCCTGGGCGATTTTCATCGACACGATGCGTTCCCCGGCGGTGTAGCTGTCGCCAAGATAGCGCGAGGTCTCGAACCCCTGCACGGTGACGATGAGGCCGAAGGCCAGCGCCAGCGCGGGCCAGCCGGTCTCCGTGGGCGGGGTCAGCGTCAGCGCCCCCTGCCCGGCCCGATCGGCAAAGAACCACGCCAGCCCCACCAGAAGCCCGGCGATGATCGCCAGCTTCAGCCCCACGGTCACCTGCTCCAGTCGTTCAAGCGCGGCAAATCCCCGGGTCCAGCCGATCCCGAGGATGACCAGCAGCACGGCGGAGGTGAGGATGCGCGCATGCACCGCATCGTTCCAAGGCGTCAGGTCGGTGCCGAACGCCCCGAAGAGGTTGAGGTAGTAGGCGACCGAGATGAAGTAGGCAAAGCTCAGCGCCCATGACGCCGCGTCTTCGAGCCACGCCTCTGGCGCAGAGCGCGGACCGGCTGCCCGGCGGCGTATGTTGAAGCGGATCGCCGCGCCAAAGGCCCATGCCAGCGCGCAGAGCCCAGCCATCACCAGGGGCGCCCAGGCGCCGTAGGCATGGTTCAGGATCGGCCCCAGAACGAGGAACCCGCTGCCGATGATCGAGGCCAGCGGCGTCAGCGTCGCCCGCCACAGCCGCGCCCGCGCCAGCCGCGGCCAAAGCAACAGCCCGGCGGCCAGAACGGTGGTGGCAATGATCAGCGCGGTCATCATGGCGCGGACGCTATGCCCTTGGGGCGCAAAGGGGAAGATGCGGGGCTTGCGCCCTTTCGCCGCCCCTTCTACGGTCCGCCGCAGCGCAGCGCGCCACCAAGCGGGGAAAGCATGAGCCACCAGGTCCACGAGTTCGCGGTCACCGTCCATTACGAGGACACGGACATGGCGGGCATCGTCTACCATGCAAACTACCTCAAGTTCATCGAACGGGGCCGCTCGGACTGGGTGCGGGCCATGGGCGTGGACCAGCTTGCCCTGCGTGACACGCAGGGCGTGGTCTTTGTCCTGCGCCGCATCGAGGCCGATTACCGCGCCCCCGCCCGGTTCGAGGATCAGCTGAGCGTGACCACCCGCGTCGGGCAGGTCAGCGGCGTGCGCCTGACCCTCCACCAAGAGGTTCTGCGGGCGGGCGAGCTGCTGTTCTCCGCCGATGTCACGCTGGTCGCGATGACCCTCGACGGGCACCCCACGCGCCTGCCGCAGGAGCTGCGCCGCAAGGTTCACTAGGTCCTCTCGCTTCGCGGCCCGGTGTGCTCAGGCGGAAAGCCGCCGGAGCCATGGCACAAAGGCCGCCTCACACGGTTCATGACGGCAATGTGTTGGAAATGTCCCTGCAACTGGGCTAGAATCGCGTGTAACGAGGCCCCGGAAAGCGACACACGTCAAAGCAGTACACGCGGGCCCGAGAGAGAAGAGCAGGCTTATGGATCCACAAACCCTTGCGGTCGCGCAGGAGATCGATTTCTCCATGTGGGGCCTTTTCGCACGTGCCACCCTCACGGTTAAGATCGTGATGTTCCTTCTGGTCCTGTCGTCGGTCTGGGGCTGGGCCATCATCTTCGAAAAGGTCGTCAGCTACCGCCGCGCCCGCCAGGAGGCCGCCAAGTTCGACCGCGCCTTCTGGTCCGGCGAGCCGCTGGACGAGCTCTATGACCAGATCGGTGCCGAACCCAAGGGCCGCGCCCAGCGTGTCTTTGCCGCAGGGATGACCGAATGGCGCCGCTCGCACCGCGATGACGGCGCGCTGATCGCCGGCGCGCACGCCCGCATCGACCGCTCCATGGATGTTGCCATCCAGAAAGAGGCCGAAGAGCTGCAGCGCGGCCTGCCGGTACTGGCCACCGTGGGCAGCACCGCACCCTTCGTCGGCCTCTTCGGTACGGTCTGGGGCATCATGCACGCCTTCATCGAGATCGCCTCGCAGCAGGACACCTCGCTCGTGGTCGTGGCCCCCGGCATCGCAGAGGCGCTGTTTGCCACCGCGCTTGGCCTGATCGCGGCGATCCCGGCAGTGATTTTCTACAACAAGCTGTCGGCGGACGCGTCCCGGGTGATCTCGGGCTACGAGGCCTTTGCCGACGAATTCTCGACCATCCTTTCGCGCCAGCTGGATTCCTGATCCATGGGCGGCGGTGTGATGAAACCCGGAGGCGGCGGCGGAGGCCGCAGGCGGCGGCGCCACGGCGGTGGCGGCGCCCAGCCCATGGCCGAGATCAACGTGACTCCCATGGTCGACGTGATGCTGGTGCTGCTGATCATCTTCATGGTCGCGGCGCCCCTTCTGACGGTCGGCGTGCCGGTGGAGCTGCCCAAGACGGCGGCCACCGCCCTGCCCTCGGAGGCCGAAGAGCCCCTGACGGTGACCATCACCGCCGACGGGCTGGTCACCATCCAGACCACCGAAGTGCCGATGGACGACCTGGTGAACCGCCTGCGGGCCATCGCCACCGAACGCGCCGACGACCGCATTTTCCTGCGGGCGGACGGCGCGGTGCCTTACCAGACCGTCGCCCAGGTGATGGGTGCGCTGAACCGTGGCGGCTTTTCCTCGATCGGTCTGGTGACCGATGCGGGCGGGCCTGCCATGGACGGCGCGTCGGACGGCTGAGGGGGCCTGATTGAGCAGGAGTTTCCTCATATCCGCCGGGGTGCACGCCCTGGTGATCCTCTGGTTGCTGATCGGCAACGTGTTCCGGCCTGACCCGCCGGAGATGCAGGTGTCGTCTGTGTCGATGATCTCGGAGGCCGAGTTCGCCGCGATGACGCAGCCCTCCACCGGCGCAGATCCGCAGCCCGAGGCCGAAACCGAGGCGCCCCCCGCCCCGGAACCCGAGCCTGCGCCCGAACCCGCGCCTCAGCCGGAGCCGCAACCCGAGCCGGAGCCCCAGCCAGAGCCCACGCCGGAACCCGAACCAGCGCCTGCCCCGGAGCCCACGCCTCAGCCGGCCCCCGAGCCCACGCCAGAACCGGAGCCCGTCCCCGCCCCCCCCGCGCCCGAGCCCTTGCCCGAAGTGCTGGCCCCGGATATCGCGCCGCGCCCGGTGCCCCGCCCCGCCGACCGCGTGGCGCCCGAAGCCGTGCCCGAGCCGTCGCCCGAGGCCACCATCGCCGAGGAAACGCAGCAAGCCGCCGAACAGGAGGCCGAAAGCCCCGAAATCGCCGAGGAGCAGCAGGAAGAAACCGCCCCCGAAGAGGCCACGACCGAGATCGTGACCGAGGCGGACGAAGACCCTGCCCGCGCCCCCGATGCTTCGGTGCGCCCGCGCACCCGTCCCGCCAATGTCGCCTCGCGTCCCGAGCCGGAGCCGGAACCCGCCGAGGAGCCGGCCCCGACGCAGAGCGCATCGAACGATACGCCTGCCCCCGAGCCCGAGCCTGAACCGGCCCCTGCCCCGCAGGACAACGCGACCGACGATGCCGTGGCAGATGCAATCGCCGAGGCCCTTGCGGGCGGCGGTGGCGGTGCCCCGGCGCAGGAAGGCCCCAGCGGCCCGCCCCTGACCTCGGGCGAGCGCGAGGGCTTCCGCATCGCGGTGCAGCGCTGCTGGGTGGTCGACGTGGGATCGGAGGCAGCCAATACCACGGTCACCGTGGGGATGGAGATGCAGCCCAACGGGCAAGTCGTCAGTTCGAGCATCCGCATGCTTGGCTCGCAGGGCGGCAGCGCCTCGGCTGCCGAGATTGCCTTCCAGGCCGCACGCCGGGCCATCCTGCGCTGCCAGGACGGCGGATACGACCTACCGCAGGACAAGTACCAGCAATGGAAGCAGGTCGAGATGACCTTCAACCCCAGCCAGATGAGGTGACCCACATGACCCGCCCCCTCATAAACCTGGTCAATGGCCAAATCACTGGCCTGTTCACCGGCCAGTTCACTGGCCCGTCACTTGCCCCAGCCGGTCAGGGGTTGCATGGTTCGAGCAAACCACAAGCGGGCCGCGTAAGGCCCTGCAAGGAGAGAGTTGTCATGAAAAAGCTGCTGAGCAGGGCCGCCGCCGTCGCGCTTGCGATGCTCGCGCCGCTGGTTCTGGCGCCCGCCACCGCGCAGGCCCAGGACGGACCGCTGCGCATCGAGATCACCGAAGGCACCATCGAGCCGATGGCATTTGCCGCTCCCGATTTCGTGGCCGAGACCCCGGGCGCGCAGCAGATGGCCCAGCAGATCGGCCGGGTCATCGCCGAGGACCTCACCGGAACGGGCCTCTTCCGCGAGATCCCGCGCGAGTCGCACATCAGCCGGGTGAGCAGCTTTGAAAGCCCCGTGCAGTTCGCTGACTGGCGGGCGATCAACGCGCTGGTGCTGCTGACCGGCGCGGTCTCAGAGGAAGGCGGCCGGGTGAACGTCAAGTTCCGCGTCTGGGATGTCTTTGCCGGGACCGAGCTTGGCGACGGCATGCAGTTCGCCGCAACTTCCGATGGCTGGCGCCGGCTGGCCCACAAGGTGGCCGACCAGGTCTATTCGCGCCTTACCGGCGAAACCGGCTATTTCGACAGCCGCGTGGTCTTCGTCTCCGAAAGCGGGCCCAAGGACCAGCGGGCGAAGCGCCTTGCCATCATGGATTACGACGGCGCCAACGTGCAGTACCTGACCGACAGCCGTTCCATCGTGCTGGCGCCGCGCTTTTCGCCCAACGGCGACCGCGTGCTCTACACCAGCTACGAGACCGGCGAGCCGCAGATCCACATTCTCAACGTCGGCTCGGTGCAAAGCCGCATCCTCAGCGCCGGCGGCAGCGCCATGAGCTTTGCACCGCGCTTCTCGCCCAGCGGCAACCAGGTGGTCTACTCGGTGAACCAGGGCTCGAACACTGACATCCACACGATGGATCTGGGCTCCGGCGCCACCCGTCAGCTGACCCAGACCCCGGCCATCGAGACTGCGCCAAGCTATTCTCCCGATGGCAGCCAGATCGTCTTCGAAAGTGACCGCTCGGGCAGCCAGCAGCTTTATGTCATGCCCAGCGGAGGCGGTGAGGCGACGCGCATCAGCTTCGGCCAGGGCCGCTACGGCACCCCGGTGTGGTCGCCGCGCGGCGACATGATCGCCTTCACCAAGCAGCATCAGGGCCGCTTCCACATCGGTGTCATGCGCACTGACGGCAGCAATGAACGTCTGCTGACCGCCTCGCCTCTGGACGAAGGCCCCACTTGGGCCCCCAACGGCCGGGTCATCATGTTCAGCCGCGAGACGCTGGGCGCGAGCGGCACCTCGTCGCTGTATTCCGTGGACGTGGCGGGCCGCACGCTCAAGCGCGTGCGCACCCCGGACGGCGCGTCGGATCCCGCATGGGGCCCGCTACAATAAGCGTTTTCCCGCCTTTTCCACACCGCGGAGGCTGTGCTAGCCTCTGCGTAACCCACGAGCAGGACAGTTCCATGAAACATCTCTACAAGGCTCTGACGATTGCCGCCGTTCTCGGGCTTGCCGCCTGTACCAACGGTGACCGCTTCGGTGCGGGTGGCGCTGGCGGCGCCGGTGCCGGCGCGAATGGCGGATATGGCGCAAACGGTGGCGTCACCGGCGGCATCATCCCCGGCAGCGCGAACGACCCGAAGTCGCCCGCCTATTTCAACCAGACCATCGGCGACCGCGTGCTGTTCGCCGTGGACCAATCGAGCCTGAGCGCCGAGGCGCAGGCGACGCTGGACCAACAGGCCCAGTGGCTGATGACCAACAGCGACTACCTTGCCGTTATCGAAGGCCATGCCGACGAACAGGGCACCCGCGAATACAACATCGCCCTCGGCGCACGCCGCGCCAACGCGACGATGGAATACCTCGTGTCCAAGGGCGTGGCTCCGAACCGCCTTCGCTTCATCAGCTACGGTAAGGAACGTCCTGTCGAGGTCTGCTCGCAGGCATCTTGCTATGCCAAGAACCGCCGCGCGGTGACCGTCATCTCCATGGGCGCGGGGGTCTGATCCTCATGCGCCGCGCCGCCGCCTTCGTTCTCGGGGCCTGCCTGCTGGCAAGCCCCCTCTCCGCTCAGAACGCCGAGACCCTCGCCGACATGCGGCAGGATCTGTCGGTCCTGACCGGCGAACTCACGCGCCTCAAGCAGGAACTGAACACAACCGGCGGCGGCGGGGTGCAGGTCACGGGCTCCATGCTCGACCGGGTCAACACGATCGAAGCCGAGCTGATGCGCGTCACCGCGCTGGCCGAAGAGCTTGGCCACCGCATCGACACCGTGGTCACCGACGGCACCAACCGGGTCGGCGACCTCGAGTTCCGTATCTGCGAGCTCGAGCCGGGCTGCGACATCGGTAGCGTAGGCCAGACGCCCCCCATCGGCGGGCAGGATGCGGCGACCGCCGCGCCTGCTCCGGCCCCTGCCCCCTCCAACGACACGCTGCCCTCGGGCGGCGCAGAGCTTGCCGTCGGCGAAGAGACGGATTTCCGGCGGGCGCAGGAGGCGCTCGCCAGCGGTGACTTTCAATCCGCCGCGAACCAGTTTGCGACCTTCCGCGAGACCTTTCCAGGCTCGCCCCTAGAGGCTGGCGCGCTTGTCGGCGAGGGCAAGGCCCTCGACGGCGCAGGTGACACCCGTGAGGCGGCGCGCCGTTTTCTCGACGCCTATGCCACCTACCCGTCCAGCGACGCGGCACCGCAGGCGCTGCTGCAGCTTGGCACGACCCTTGGCAAGCTTGGCAGCATGTCCGAGGCCTGCGTGACCCTGACCGAGGTCGGCACCCGCTACCCCGGCACGCCCGAGGTCGCCGATGCGCAGGCCGAGAAGGGCCGTCTCGGCTGCCAGTAGGGCGCGGCCCGTGACCCCGCCGTCCCTCGATCGGCGCTTTGCCGATGCCATGGGCGCGACGCTGGGGCCGGATTTTCCGGCCGAGATCGCCCTCGCCGTCTCCGGCGGCGGCGACAGCATGGCGATGCTCACCCTTGCACACAACTGGACCCACATCTGGGGCGTAAAGCTCTGGGTTGTCACGGTGGACCACGGCCTGCGGCCCGAAGCCGCCGCCGAGGCCGCCCTGGTGCGCGAAACCTGCGATGAGCTTGGCCATCCACACGCCACCCTGCGCTGGCGCTGGGACGGGGCCGGCAACCTCATGGACGCCGCGCGGCGGGCGCGCATCGACCTCATGGGGCGCTGGTGCGGACGGCTGGACACGCTGCTGCTGGCCCATACCCGGGACGATGTGGCGGAAACCTTCCTCATGCGGCTGGCCCGTGGATCGGGCGTTGACGGACTGTCTGCGATGCAGCCCGTCCGCAAGGTAACGCGCGGGACAGCCCCGGTCCCCGACATGGATGGTGCCACCCCTCCCGGCCCTGCCGCGGACCGGCTGCGCCTCGTGCGCCCCTGCCTCGACATGGGCCGGGAAGAGCTGCGTCATTACCTCAGGGTACTCAAGGGCCGATGGGTGGATGATCCGTCCAACGACGATCCCCACTACGACCGGGTGCGGTTCCGCAAGCTGCTTGCCACCCTCGCCCCCGAGGGGCTGGATGCAGGCACCCTTGCCGCCACCGCGAAGCGCATGTCCCGCGCCCGCGAGGCGCTGCGGCTGCGCGCCCTCAAGGCGTGGACCCTCTGCGGGCGTGAAGGCCCCGTGGCTGACCTTACCTTCAACCGCGACAGATTCGCCGGGTATGAGCGTGACACCCAGATGCGCCTCCTCGCGAGCGCCCTGCAATACGTGGCATCGGCAGAGTACCGCCCGCGTGCGACCCAGCTCGAGGCGCTGCTTGACCGTTTGCTGTCGGGCGGGTCGGGCACGCTGCATGGCTGTGCCATCCGGACCGGCCACGACGCGCTGCACATCCTGCGCGAACCCGCCGCGACCACGCCGATGGACCTGCCTCCGGGCAAAACGGTGCTTTGGGACGGCAAGTGGCAGGTATTCCATACCAAAGGCACCTCGCTCACCTTGCGAGCACTTGCCGAAGACGGCTGGCAGCAGCTCCCGCCCGACACCCGCGCCGCCTTGCCCGGCGGGCTCTCGCATGCCACGGCACAGGCGCTTCCTTCACTCTGGGACGGCGACCGGCTGCTCGCCTGCGCCCCGCTGCGAGCCGGGCCCGAGACCACCGCGGTGCTGCAAGAGGCAAACGGTTTCCCGGCATTCCTTCTTTCGCATTGAACCGGCGGTAACGATCCTTATGTTAGGCAGAGCGCGCCCGCATCGCCTGCCGGGCGCGGGAAGCATGTTTGGAGGCAATCCTTGGGCAACGCACGTAACATCGCCTTTTGGGTGGTTCTGTTCCTTCTCATTCTGGCCCTGTTCAACCTGTTCTCTGGTGGCGGCAGCACGCTGCAAAGCCGCGAGATCAGCTATTCGGACTTCGTTCAGTCCGTGGACGACCAGAATGTCACCGCCGTCACCATCGACGGCGAACAGATCCGCTACCGAAGCAATGACGGCACCGACTACGTCACCGTGAAACCCGAGGATGCGCAGGTCACCGACATGCTCATCAACAAGGGCGTGGTGGTCCGGGCCGAACAACAGGAACAATCGGGCTTCCAAGCCTTCCTGCTCAGCCTCCTGCCCTTCCTGCTGCTGATCGGTGTGTGGATCTATTTCATGAACCGCATGCAGGGCGGCGGCAAGGGCGGCGCCATGGGCTTCGGCAAGTCCAAGGCCAAGCTGCTGACCGAAAAGCACGGTCGTGTGACCTTCGACGACGTCGCGGGCATCGACGAGGCCAAGGAAGAGCTCGAAGAGATCGTGGAATTCCTGCGCAACCCGCAGAAATTCTCGCGCCTTGGCGGCAAGATCCCCAAGGGTGCTCTTCTCGTGGGCCCTCCGGGCACCGGTAAGACGCTGCTGGCGCGCGCCATCGCAGGCGAAGCGGGCGTGCCGTTCTTCACCATCTCGGGCTCCGACTTCGTGGAAATGTTCGTCGGTGTGGGTGCATCCCGTGTCCGCGACATGTTCGAGCAGGCCAAGAAGAACGCGCCCTGTATCGTCTTCATCGACGAGATCGACGCCGTTGGCCGCAACCGTGGCTCCGGCTACGGCGGTGGCAACGACGAGCGCGAACAGACCCTCAACCAGCTGCTGGTCGAGATGGACGGTTTTGAGGCGAACGAGGGCGTGATCATCGTCGCCGCCACCAACCGCCGCGACGTCCTCGACCCTGCGCTGCTGCGTCCGGGCCGCTTCGACCGTCAGGTCATGGTGGGCAATCCCGACATCAAGGGCCGCGAGAAGATCCTTGGCGTTCACGCTCGCAAGACCCCGCTTGGCCCGGATGTCGATCTGCGCATCATCGCGCGCGGCACCCCCGGCTTCTCGGGTGCGGATCTGGCGAACCTCGTGAACGAGGCGGCGCTCATGGCCGCCCGCGTCGGCCGCCGCTTCGTGACGATGGAGGATTTCGAGAACGCCAAGGATAAGGTCATGATGGGCGCCGAGCGCCGGTCCATGGTTCTGACCGCGGACCAGAAGGAAAAGACCGCCTACCACGAGGCCGGTCACGCGGTGGTGGGCCTTGTCCTTCCGCAGTGCGATCCGGTTTACAAGGCGACGATCATCCCCCGTGGCGGCGCGCTTGGCATGGTGGTCTCGCTTCCCGAAATCGACCGCCTGAACTGGCACCTGTCGGAATGCGAAGAGAAGATGGCGATGACCATGGCCGGCAAGGCCGCCGAGATCATCAAGTACGGCGAGCCCAACGTGTCGAACGGCCCCGCTGGCGACATCCAGCAGGCGTCTGCCCTCGCCCGCGCGATGGTCCTGCGCTGGGGCATGTCGGACAAGATCGGCAACATCGACTATTCCGAAGCGCATGAAGGTTATCAGGGCAACACTGCCGGCCTCTCCGTGTCTGCTCACACCAAGGAGCTGATCGAAGCCGAGGTGCAGCGCTTCATCACCGAAGCCTATGACCGTGCCTTCCAGATCCTGACCGACCACAAGGAAGACTGGGAGCGTCTGGCGCAAGGCCTGCTGGAATACGAGACCCTCACCGGTGAAGAGATCAAGCGCGTGATGAAGGGTGAACCGCCCCATTCCAGCGATCCTTCGGACGATGACGGGAACGACACCCCGAGCGTGACCGCCATCCCCAAGTCCAAGCCCAAAGTGAAGCCAGCGGGTGACAGCGGTCTGGAGCCCGAGCCCAGCGCATGAGCCAGACCGGCACCACCGATTGGGACCCCGGGCTCTACCACGAGTTCCGGGGTCTTCGTTTGAGGCCCGCCACGGACCTGCTGCGGTCCGTGGGAGTCCTGCCGGAAGGCGATATCATCGACCTGGGCTGCGGCTCCGGCGCGGCGGGCCCTGCTCTGCAACGGTTGAAGCGTCGGCTTGTGGGCGTGGATCTGAGCCCGTCAATGCTTGCCAAGGCGCGGGCCACCGGCTGCTATGCGGAACTGTCCGAAGGTGATCTGACAACCTGGCAGCCGCAAACGCCCCCTGCCCTCATCTTCACCAACGCAGCCCTCCAATGGGCCCCGGACCACGAGACGCTGCTGCCGCGTCTTGCGGGCATGCTTGCCCCCGGTGGTACGCTGGCGGTGCAGGTACCCAACCAGAACAATGCCCCCTCACACCGGTTCTGGCTGACCCTTGCCGAAGAGATGTTCCCCGGACGGGTCGATCGCGATTCCATCCCGTCAGTCCTTTTGGGCGCGGAATATCACCGGCTGCTGCGGCCCTTCGGCCATGTCACCCTCTGGGAAACCGAGTACTATCAGGAGCTGACGCCCGAGACCTCTGGCCACCCTGTGCGCCGCTTTACCGAATCTTCCTTCGCCCGTCCGGTGCTGAGCGTTCTTGATGAAGATGAGCGCAAGCGCCTCGTGGCAGCCTATGACCGGGTCATCGGCAGCGCCTACCCGATTCAGCCGAACGGCAACGTGCTGTTCCCGTTCCGGCGCATGTTCCTTACTCTCACCACCTGACAGGACCCGTCCCGATGCCCGCACTCAAGCCAACCCCGTTCAAGGCAACCGTCCGCTGGCTCGGGCAGGTTCCTCCCGAAGGCAAGGGCATCCGGTCTACCTCGGTTCAGGGGCTCGAGATCGGCTTCGAAGGCCCCGTGGGGGAACGCCATTCGGGCCTCAACCGCCCCTCGTGCAGCCGCGTCACCGGCCAGCACCCCAAGGGCACCGAGATCCGCAACACCCGCCAGCTGAGCCTAGCCTCTGCCGAAGAGATGGCCGAGGTCGCCGCCACCATGGGCCTGACCGAGATCGAACCGGAATGGCTTGGCGCAACGGTCATCGTCGAGGGCATCGGCGATTTCAGCCACCTGCCCCCGTCCTCGCGGCTGCAGGGGCCGGACGGGCTGACCCTCATCGTCGACATGGAGAACCGCCCCTGCCACCTCGTATCGCGCGAGATCGAGCAGGAGCACGAGGGAATCGGTGGTCAGTTCCGCCGCGCCGCCGCCGGCAAGCGTGGCATCACCGCCTCGGTGGAACGGCCCGGACGGCTTTCGGTCGGTGACGAGCTGGTGCTTCACATTCCCGACCAGCCGGTCTGGGCGCATCTGGATGCCGCCCGCAAGGGCTGAGACTTTGCTGCCATCCCAGCACGGGCCAGCCCCCGCGCTATTATCGACGGGCATGGAATTGCCCCCAAGGAGCCGAAAATTGCCAGTCCTGCCGGATATCGAGATCGCCCGCGCCGCCGACAAACGCCCCATTCAGGATATCGGAGCGCAGCTGGGCATTCCGCCAGAGGATCTCGTCCCTTACGGCCATGACAAGGCGAAGGTATCGCAAGGGTTCATCGCCGGGCTGGCAGACAGGCCCATGGGCAAGCTCATCCTCGTGACGGCGATCAATCCCACCCCGGCTGGCGAGGGCAAGACCACCACGACCGTGGGCCTCGGCGACGGGCTGAGCCGCATCGGTCGCAACGCCGCGATCTGCATCCGCGAAGCGTCGCTCGGTCCGAACTTCGGGCTGAAGGGCGGCGCTGCGGGGGGCGGCCATGCGCAGATCGTGCCCATGGAGGACATGAACCTTCACTTCACCGGGGATTTCCACGCCATCACCAGCGCCCACAACCTGCTGGCGGCGATGATCGACAACCACATCCACTGGGGAAACGAGCAGAACATCGACCTGCGCCGCGTGGTCTGGCGCCGGGTGCTCGACATGAACGACCGGGCGCTGCGGCACGTGGCCTCGGCGCTTGGTGGGCCGGCCAACGGCTTCCCGCGTGAGACCGGTTTCGACATCACCGTCGCCTCCGAGGTGATGGCGATCCTTTGCCTGGCCGAAAACCTGGCCGATCTCGAAGAACGCCTCGGCGCCATGATCATCGCCTATCGCCATGACAAGACCCCGGTCTTTGCCCGTGACATCGACGCCCATGGCGCCATGACCGTGCTGCTGCGCGACGCCATGCAGCCCAACCTCGTGCAGACGCTGGAACACACGCCCGCCTTCGTCCATGGCGGGCCGTTCGCCAACATCGCCCACGGCTGCAACTCCGTCATCGCCACCCGCACCGCGCTGAAGCTGGCCGATTACGTGGTGACCGAGGCGGGCTTCGGCGCCGATCTCGGGGCCGAGAAGTTCCTCAACATCAAGTGCCGCAAGGCCAATCTGGCCCCCGATTGCGTGGTGCTGGTGGCCACGGTGCGGGCGCTCAAGATGAACGGCGGCGTGGCCAAGGATGCGCTCGGGGCCGAGGATACCGAGGCGGTGCGTGCGGGCTGCGCCAACCTCGGACGGCACATCCGCAACCTCAAGCAATTCGGCGTGCCCGTGGTGGTGGCGATCAACCATTTCACCGGCGACACCGACGCGGAACTGAACGTGATTCGTGATTACGTAGCCGCCGAGGGGGCCGAGGCGCATGTCTGCACCCACTGGGCCGAAGGCGGCGTCGGCGCCGAGGCGCTGGCGACCCGCGTCGCCGAGATCGCCGATGCCGGCGAGGCCCAGTTCGCCCCGCTCTATCCTGATGACATGCCGCTCTGGGACAAGATTGGCAGCGTCGCCAAGGGCATTTACCACGCCGAAGGTGTCATCGCCGATCAGAAGGTCCTCGACCAGCTGGCGGCGTGGGAGGCTGAGGGCTACGGTAATCTGCCGGTCTGCATGGCCAAGACCCAGTACAGCTTTTCCGCCGACCCCACCGCACTTGGCGCGCCCGAGGGCCACGTGATCCCCGTGCGCGAAGTGCGCCTGTCCGCCGGGGCCGGATTCGTTGTCGCCATCTGCGGTGACATCATGACCATGCCCGGCCTGCCCCGCCGTCCTGCGGCCGAAAGCATCCGCATTGGCGCGGGTGGTCAGGTTGAAGGCCTTTTCTGAACCCGTTCCGATCGGGGGCCGCCCGGCGCCTATCGGAACCCGCTATGCCGCATCGGGGCGCAAAAGCGCCGCCCCTGAGCGTTGAAACTTCAGCCTTCCTGCGGCATCAGGGGGCGACAGAACTTCAAGGAGCCCGCGCATGCGCGACCCCGCGACCCTCGCCGACATGACGGACCTGCGTACCGAGATCGACGACACTGACGCCCAGCTTTGCGCCCTGCTTGGCCACCGCGCCCGGCTGATCAGCCGCGCCGCGCAGCTCAAGGAAGAGAACGGCTGGCCCGCCCGCATCGACGGACGGGTGGAAGAAGTCATCGACAACGTGCGCCGCTTTGCCGAGGCCGAGGGCTGGGATGCGGATCTTGCGGAAAAGCTCTGGCGCGAACTTGTGGAATGGTCGATCCGGCGCGAGCAGGTCGCGCTCGGTCGCGAGTGAAGGAGAGGCCCATGGCGGCACGGATCATCGACGGCAAGGCCTTTGCGGCCAATGTGCGGGAAAAGGTGGCGGGCCATGTGGCCCGGCTCAAGGCGGATCACGATATCACCCCCGGCCTTGCGGTCGTGCTGGTGGGCGAGGACCCGGCAAGCCAGGTCTACGTGCGCAACAAGGGCAAGCAGACCGTGGAATGCGGGATGCAGAGCTTCGAGCACAAGCTTCCCGACGACACCCCCGAGGCGGACCTCCTGGCGCTTGTGCAGCAGCTCAACGCCGATCCGGCGGTGCATGGCATCCTCGTGCAACTTCCCCTGCCCTCGCACATGAACTCCGACGCCGTGATCAACGCCATCGACCCGGCCAAGGACGTTGACGGCTTCCATATCTCGAACGTCGGCCTTCTGGGCACCGGTCAGAAGAGCATGGTGCCCTGCACCCCGCTGGGCTGCCTGATGATGCTGCGCGACGTGCACGGATCGCTGTCCGGCATGAACGCCGTGGTGATCGGGCGCAGCAATATCGTCGGCAAGCCGATGGCGCAGCTTCTGCTGGGCGAAAGCTGCACGGTGACCATCGCGCATTCCCGCACCAAGGACCTGGCGTCCGTCGTGCGCGGCGCCGACATCGTCGTGGCGGCGGTGGGTCGTCCGCAGATGGTCCCCGGAGACTGGATCAAGCCCGGTGCCACGGTGATCGACGTGGGCATCAACCGCATCGACGCGCCCGAAAAGGGTGAGGGCAAGACCCGCCTCGTGGGTGACGTGGATTACGACAGCTGCGCCGAAGTGGCCGGAGCGATTACGCCGGTGCCGGGTGGCGTGGGGCCGATGACCATCGCCTGCCTGCTCGCCAACACGGTTACCGCCTGCTGCCGCGCGAACGGCCTGCCGGAGCCCGAGGGGCTGACGGCCTGAACTTAGGGCCCCAAGGCCCTAAGGACCTGAGCCGGTGAGGTTCAAGAATTTGAGGGGCCGGATGCTGCGAAGCATCCGGCCCTTTTGCTGGTGGCCCTTTTCCATCAGCCAGCAAGACGAGAGCCGCGCATCGCCGGTCCGTGGATTGGCGATCCACGCACTGAACCTATTGATTTATCCCGACCACATCCGGACGACTTCGACACAAAGCACCCAGACAAACCAAATGGCCAGTCCGGGGGGGCGGACCGGCGATGTGCGGCGGCCTCCGGCCTTGATTCCGCGCTGGCAAAGTGAGGAAGGCTTTAGCTGACCAGCCGAAAAGGTTACCCCTTCCGACCAAGAGCGTCCCGCCAAGCCAATACGGGAAACCGCCTCTACTTCCGCCGCCGCCAGTGGGTCGGCACGATGATCAGCGCCCCGATGGAGGACACGATCGCGTTCACCCCTGGAGAGCCGAAGCCGATCCCGAACATCAACCGCAGGAAATAGGCGAGGAACGCCCCGCCAATGCAGATGATGATGCTTTGCAACACCCCGTTGCGGGTAAAGCCGGTCCGCTCGGACGCATAGCCGACGAACCCCGCGATGACGATGGTGCCGATCATCACCGGGAACATCAGTGCGCGCCCGACGTCGAGCCCAGAACAGTGCCCTGCGGAATGGCCATGCCGCGCAGGAAGGTCTCGGCGTCCTGCGCGCCCTTCCCGGCCCGCTGTGCCCGGGTGATCCGCACCGCGCCCGCCCCGCAGGCGATGACGAAGCCATTGTCCAGCGCCTCGCCCGGGGCGCCCTCGCCGGGGACAACCTCGGCCCCCAGCAGCTTGATGCGGTCCTCGCCCAGCAGGGTCCAGGCGCCGGGGAACGGCGCGAGGCCGCGCACCTGGCGCGAGATCTCCTCGGCCGGGCGCGACCAGTCCACCGCCGCCTCGGCCTTGTCGATCTTGGCGGCATAGGTCACGCCCGCCTCGGGTTGCTCCTGCGGCGGCAGCTGGTCCAGCCGCGACAGCGCATCGACGATCAGCCCCGCGCCCATGGCGCTCAGCCGGTCATGCAGCGCGCCGGTAGTTTCCGTACGGCCGATGGGCGTCGCCTCGCGCAGCAGCACCGGGCCGGTATCCAGCCCCGCCTCCATCTGCATGATGCAGACACCGGTTTCGGGATCGCCCGACATGATCGCCCGGTGGATCGGCGCGGCCCCGCGCCAGCGCGGCAGAAGCGAGGCGTGGATGTTAAGGCAGCCCTTGCTGGGCGCATCGAGGATCGCCTGTGGCAGGATCAGCCCATAGGCCACCACCACGGCCACATCCGCGCCCAGAGCGGCGAAACGCTCTTGTTCCTCCAGGGATTTCAGCCGCTCGGGGTGGCGCACCTCTAGGCCAAGCGCCTCGGCGCGGGCATGGACCGGTGTGGGGCGGTCCTTTTTGCCCCGGCCCGCGGGGCGGGGTGGCTGGCAGTAGACGGCGGCAATCTCGTGCCCGGCCTCCACCAACGCATCAAGCACCGGCACCGAGAAATCGGGGGTCCCCATGAAGATCACGCGCATGGCTTGGCTCCTTTGTCCGTCCTGCCCCCGGAATAGCCCACGGGCAGGACAGAGGCCAGCAACCTAGCGTTCCTTGACGTAGGGCTCGCCGCTGGCCCGTGGCGGGATAGCCTTGCCGACAAAGCCCGCAAGGATGATGACCGTCAGGATATAGGGCAGCGCATCCATCACCTGCACCGGGATGGTGATCCCGCCAAGGTCGATGTTCTGGTAGCGCAGCGCCACCGCCTGCAGCAGGCCGAACAGAAGGCAGGCCCAGAGCGCGTAGACCGGCCGCCACTTGGCAAAGATCAGCGCAGCAAGGGCGATATAGCCGCGCCCCGCGGTCATCTCCCGCACAAAGCCGGCCTGCAGCCCGGTGGCAAGGTAGGCCCCGGCGAGCCCACAGAGCAGGCCGCAAATCCCGATGGCCGCAAAGCGCAGGCCGACGACCGAGATGCCAGCCGTGTCCACCGCCTCGGGCGATTCGCCAACCGCACGCAGGCGCAGGCCGAAGCGAGTGCGGAACAGCACCCACCAGCTGAGTGGGACCATCAGGAAGGCGACGTAGACAAGGATGGAATGGCCCGAGATCAGCTCGGCGTAGATCGGGCCCAGCACCGGCACATCGCGCAGGGCATTGGCGAAGGGCAGCGTGATGGACTCGAACCTGCCCCCGCCCATCAGCGACGGGGTGCGCCCCCCCTGCCCGAACCAGCTTTGAGCGATGAGCACCGTAAGGCCAGAGGCCAGGAAGTTGATCGCCACCCCCGAGATCAGCTGGTTGCCCCGGAAGGTGATCGAGGCGAGCCCGTGCAGCGCGCTCATCAGCGAGGCCGAGACGATCCCGGCCAGCAGCCCCAGCCAGACAGACCCCGAGACGGCGGCGATGGCGGCAGAGGCGAAGGCCGCGGCGAGCATCTTGCCTTCAAGGCCGATATCGACGACGCCCGAGCGTTCCGAGAAGAGGCCCGCAAGGCAGGCGAGCAGCAGCGGCGTGGCAAGGCGGACAGTGGAATCCAGCACTTGCAGGAGGGTCATGAAATCCATCACGCGTCCTTTCGTCCCAGCGCCACGAACAGCCGCTCAAGCGGCATCCGCACCATGTTGTCGAGCGCCCCGGTGAACAGGATCACCAGCGCCTGGATCACGGTGATGAGCTCGCGCGGGATGTTGGTCCAGAGCGCGAGCTCCGCCCCACCCTGATAGAGGAACCCGAAGAGCAGCGCGGCAAGGAAGATTCCCACTGGGTGGCTGCGCCCCATGAGCGCCACGGCGATGCCGATGAAGCCCGCCCCTTCGGTGGCGTTCATCACGAGGCGTTCGGCCTCGCCCATGGTGGTGTTGAGCGCCATCATCCCCGCAAGCCCGCCCGAGATCAGCATGGCAACAATGGTAATGCGCACCGGCGAAATGCCGGCGTATTTCACCGCCGATTCAGAATGTCCGAAGGCGCGGATCTCGTAGCCGAGCCGCGTGCGCCACATCAGGAACCAGAAGGCGACACAGGCGAGAACGGCGAGGAAGAAGGTGACGTTGGCCGGGGAGCCCCGGAACAGCGGGTTGTCGGCGGTGGCGAACATGTCCTGGAAGGTGGGCAGCTGCGTCGCCTCCGGGAAGCGGGCGGTGGCCGGGTCCATGGCCCCTTGCGGGCGCAAGAGGTTCACCAGCACGTAGTTCAGCACCGCTGAGGCGATGAAGTTGAACATGATCGTGGTAATGACGATGTGGCTGCCGCGCTTTGCCTGCAGGTATGCCGGGATCAGGGCCCAGAGCGCGCCGAACGCCCCTGCGGCGACGATCGCCACCAGAAGCGCGACGGTCCAGTGCGGGAAGGGAATGAAGAGGCACACCAGCGCCACCCCGAGCCCGCCGATCATCGCCTGCCCTTCGCCGCCAATGTTGAACATCTTGGCATGGAAGGCGACGGCGGCGCAGAGGCCGGTGAAGATGAAGTTGGTGGTATAGTAGAGCGTGTAGCCCCAGCCTGCCGAGCGCATGAGCGCGCCTTCGACCATGAGGTTGAAGGCTTCGACGGGGTTTTCCCCGATGGCGAGGATGACCAGCGCTGACAGGATCGCAGCGAGCAGGATGGAAATCAGGGGCACGAGCACCGCGTCGGCCCAGGCGGGCATCTTATCCATATGTGGCCTCGTATCCGGCGGAGCCCTTCGGGCAGCAGGGTTGAGCGCCCTGTGGGCGCCGTTGCCTCCGGCGGACGTATTTTTCAAGAGAAGAAGCGGCGGGCGCCATTGCGGTCAGGTCAGTCATGTTGGGAAGCCTCGCGCTGTTCCTTTTGCTCGAGGGCAGCGTCGACGGCCTTGATGGGATCGCCGCCGGGGCGTTCGGTGACGCCGGCCATCAGTAGCCCCAGTTCGGTCTGGTCGGTTTCGTTGGGCATGCGTTCGCCCATCACCTGCCCGTCGAACATCACCGCGATGCGGTCCGACAGGGCAAAGATCTCGTCCAGCTCGACCGAGACCAGCAAGATCGCCTTGCCGGTGTCGCGCAGGCGGATGATTTCCTTGTGGATGAACTCGATGGCGCCGATGTCCACGCCTCGCGTGGGCTGGCCGATGAGCAGCACGTCGGGGTCACGCTCGATCTCGCGGGCGAGGACGATCTTCTGCTGGTTGCCGCCCGAGAACGCCTTGGCGGGCAGCGAGGGATCGGGGGGACGCACGTCGTAGCGGGTCATCTTGTCCTGCGCCTGCTCGCGGATCTTGGCGTTGTCCATGAGCATGCCGGACTGGAATTCCGGTTCGCGGTGGTAGCCAAAGACGGTGTTCTCCCACGCGGTGTAGGGCATGATGAGCCCCTCAGTCTGCCGGTCCTCGGGGACATGGGCAATACCGGTCTTGCGGCGGGCGGCCCCATCGGCCCCTGTGCCGGTCAGCGGCAGCGGCTTGCCGTTCACCGTGACCGAGCCGGTGGCATCTGCGTACCCGCCCAGCACCTCGAGCAATTCCGACTGGCCATTCCCCGCAACGCCAGCGATGCCCAGCACCTCTCCCGCGCGCACTTCGAGCGAGACGCCGCGCAGGCGTTCAACCCCGTGGCTGTCCACGTGGCGCAGGTTCTCGATCTGGAGAATCGGCGCACCGACTTTGGCCGGGGACTTGTCCACCTGCAGCAGCACCTTGCGGCCCACCATCAACTCGGCCAGCTCGCCGGGCGAGGTCTCCGCCGTCTTGACCGTTGCCGTCATCTGGCCGCGGCGCATCACCGAGACCGTGTCGGTGATCTCCATGATCTCGCGCAGCTTATGGGTGATGAGGATGATCGTCTTGCCCTCGGAGCGCAGGTTGTCGAGGATACGGAACAGGTGGTCCGCCTCGGCGGGGGTGAGCACCCCTGTCGGCTCGTCGAGAATGAGGATGTCGGCCTGCCGGTAGAGCGCTTTGAGGATCTCGACCCGCTGCTGGTGGCCGACGCTGAGGTTCTCGATCAGCTGGTCGGGATCGACCGACAGTTCGTATTCGTCCGACAGCTGCTTCAGCACACCGCGCGCGCGGGCGAGAGAGGGGCGCAGCATGGGGCCGTCTTCGGCGCCGAGGATGATGTTTTCCAGCACCGTGAAATTCTGCACCAGCTTGAAATGCTGGAAGACCATGCCGATGCCAGCCGCGATGGCGGACTGACTGTCGGTTATCCGGGCCTCCTTGCCGCCGATGAAGATCTCGCCCCGGTCGGCCTTGTAGAAGCCGTAGAGGATCGACATCAGGGTCGACTTGCCGGCGCCGTTTTCGCCGATGATGCCGTGGATGGTTCCAGGCATCACGCGCATCGCAATGTCCTTGTTGGCCTGCACGGGGCCGAAGGACTTGGAGATGCCCTTCAGCTCGATTGCGGGGGCTGTGTCGGTCATGGCAGGTCCGGCTGAATGGGAAAGGGAGGCCGTGGTCCGGCCTCCCGTCAGGTCATGTGGCGGCGATCAGAAGGACAGCGCCGGGCAGCTGTCGTCGGACGAATAATCGTGCACGGTAACCTCGCCCGACACGATCTGCTCGCGCGCGGCGTCGAGCGCGGCGACCATGTCCTCGGACACGAGGTCGGCGTTGTTCTCGTCCATGGCGTAATCCACGCCGTTCTCCGCAAGCCCGAGCACCGTCACGCCAGTTTCAAGGTCGGCGCCGGCGGTCATCGCGTCCTGAACGGCCACGTCCACACGCTTGAGCATGGAGGTCAGCACCTGCCCCGGGTGCAGGGCGTTCTGGTTGCTGTCGACGCCGATGGACAGGATGTCCTGGTCAGCGGCGGTCTGAAGCACGCCGATGCCGGTGCCGCCTGCCGCGGCGAAGATCACGTCAGAGCCCTGGCTGATCTGGGCGCTGGCCAGCTCCGAGCCCTTCACCGGATCGTTCCAAGCGGCGGGGGTGGTGCCGGTCATGTTGGAGATGACCTCGATGTCGGGGTTGGCCGCCTTGGCGCCTTGAGCGTAGCCGCAGGCGAATTTGCGGATGAGCGGCACGTCCATGCCGCCGACGAAGCTCACGGTGCCCGTCTCGGACGCCATGGCTGCCATCATGCCCACAAGGTACGAGCCTTCGTGTTCGGAGAACAGGATCGACAGCACGTTGGGGTGCTCTTCGGGGTCCACGAAGCCGTCAATGGTGACGAACTTGGTGTCCGGATAATCCGGTGCCACCGACGCGATGGGCGAGGACATGGAGAAGCCGGTGGTCACCACCGGGTTGAACCCGGCCTCGGCAAAGCGGCGCAGGGCCTGTTCGCGCTGCGCTTCGGACTGAAGCTCGATGTCGCGGTAGCTGCCGCCGGTTTCGGCTGCCCAGGCCTCGGCGCCGTTGTAGGCGGCTTCGTTGAACGACTTGTCGAACTTGCCGCCAAGGTCATAGACCAGCGCCGGGTCGGCCAGCGCGGCGCCCGCGGTCAGGGCCAGCGCGGCGCTTGCGCCGAGAAACTTGGTGATGAGGGTCATGTCTTGCTCCCAGGGTGATGGCGGCGGGTCGCGATGCGCCCGCTCTTCATGCAGGATCCATGCAGATCGTGTCCGATCAAAGCCTTGGGTTGTCTGGCGGTCAACCGGATTTTTACCGGATGGTCCGGGATCGCGCGCCCACAAGGCATGACCTCACGGCAGTGCCCGTGCCATCAGCAGGGCATCCGCAGGCGCAGACCCGGCGCGCGGATAGTAACCCTTGCGCAGCCCGGTGCGGGCATAGCCGCGCGTCTCGTAGAAGGCGATGGCAGGGGCGTTGTCTGCGGCGACCTCGAGAAAACAGGTGACCGCCCCGCGCGCCATCGCCTCTGCGTGGAAGGCCGCCAGCGCCCGGCTAGCCCCGCCGCCACGCTGCTTTCCCGGGTCGGTGGCAAGGGCAAGGATCTCGGCCTCGTCGACGATCACCCGGCCAAGGGCGAAGGACGCGCCATCGTGGCTCAGCACTGTCAGGGGATGATCCAGCGTGCCCGCGATGTCCGCTTCGGACCAAGGCGACATGTGCTGGTAGGCGCGGGCCGAGATGGCCGCGATCTCTGCGGCAGTCACGTGAGGATGGCCGGCGGCGTGTCGCGCGACGGCGCGGCATCGGCGGGCTTGACGTAAAGCGGTGCGGGACGGCCCGGCGCGGGATTGTCCGCCAGAAGCCGCGCGGCGCAGCGCACGAGGCGCGCCGGAATGTCCCCAAGTACGGCCTCCGCACCCTCGCGCCCCAGCTGGGCGGCAAGCGCCGAGGCCCCTGCCCCGCGCACCACTGCGCCGGGGGCGCAGAGGTCCTCGGGCGGATGTTCAGGGACGATGAACCTTGGCTCTGCAGCAGGAGCCCCTCTCACGAAAGGCATGGCATAAGCCTGCCCCCGTGGCGCCCCCACGAGGACAAGCGCATCGTCCGGTCCGTCCTCGCCGCGCATCAGTTCGAAGCTCGACACCCCCTGCACGGGGATCCCTAGCGCCAGTGAAAGGCCACGGGCGCAAGACACGGAAATCCGGATGCCGGTGAAATTGCCCGGCCCCACGCCGACCGCCAGCGCATCAAGATCGGACCAGCCGATTCCTGCCAGCCCGAGCACCCGCTCGAGCATCGGCATCAGTGCCTCGGCCTGACCACGCGCCATGTCCTCGTGGATCTCGGCCACGACCGTGCCGCCGCGCAGCACGGCGCAGCAGACATGCGGTCCCGAGGTATCGAAACCGAGGATCGTGGGCTGTTCAGTCACGTGCTGGGGTCAGACGGCGACAGGGCGCACTTCGGTGACCTCGGGGATGTAATGGCGCAACAGGTTCTCGATGCCCATCTTCAGGGTCAGGGTCGAGGACGGGCAGCCCGCGCAGGCGCCCTGCATGTGCAGGTAGACCACGCCACGCTCGAAGCCGTGGAAGGTGATGTCGCCGCCGTCCTGGGCCACGGCAGGACGCACGCGGCTGTCCAGCAGCTCCTTGATCTGGCCGACGATTTCCTCGTCTTCGCCTTCGAAAGCCGCGTGGCCCGAGGCACCGCCCTCACCCGCCATGACGGGATCGCCGGACTGGTAATGCGCAAGGATCGCGCCAAGCACCGCGGGCTTCACGTGATCCCAGTCGGCGCCATCGTCCTTGGTCACGGTGACGAAATCACCACCAAGGAACACGCCGGTGACACCGGCGACCTCGAAGAGGCGCTTCGCCAGCGGGGAGGCGTCAGCGCCGTCGGCGCTCGGGAAATCCGCCGTGCCGGCACCAAGCACCGCCTGTCCAGGCAGGAACTTGAGGGTCGCGGGGTTCGGGGTGGATTCGGTCTGAATGAACATGTGCAGCACACCTTTCTCCGGGGGCAGTTCCTATATGCGCCCGGCGGGACCGAACGTCAAGTTTTGGAACGGTTCTAAACTTTGTGGGAAGCGTTCCGAAGATCAGGTGATCTCTTCCAGACGTTCCTTTGACAGATCGCCCGGCACGATGGTGACGGGAATCGGCAGGCTGCCAGAGGACCGACTGAGATAGTTCACCAGCGGCCCCGGCCCCTTCTTGCCGGAGGATGCGCCCAGCACCAGCACGCCGATGCTGTCATCCTCGTTCACCTGCCCCATGATCTCGGTCACAGTGTCGCCCTCGCGGATGACCAGTTCGGGGTCGACCCCGTGGCGGTCGCGCATCCACTTGGCAAAGACCTCGTAATGGGCGTGGATGCGCTCGCGGGCCTCCTCGCGCATGATGTCACCGACCCCAATCCAGTGGTTGAAGTCCTCGGGAGCGATGACCGACAGGATTGAGACCCCGCCGCCGGTCTTTTCCGCACGCATGGCGGCAAAGCGCATGGCGTTGAGGCATTCGCGGCTGTCATCGAGGATCACGAGAAACTTGCGCATTACGGCCTCCCTTTCCGGGCGATCATGTCGCAGGCACCAACCGCACGCAATGGCCGAAAACCGGGCACGGGGCTCAGCCTTCGCTCAGCGCCCAGTCCCAGTAAAGCTCGCGCGCCCGCTTCGTGAGCGGTCCGATCCGGTAGGACGTGTCTTCGAAGCCCACCACCGGCGTCACCTTGTTGAGGTTGCCCGACAGGAAGACCTCGTCCGCCGCCTCGAAATCGGCGTAGGTGAGCACGCACTCGTTCACCGTTACGCCATCGGCACGGAAGTTCGCGATGTGCCGCGCCCGGGTGATGCCTGACAGAAACGTACCATTGGGAATCGGAGTGAACAGCTCGCCATCGCGGGCCATGAAGACATTGGCCGTCGCGCTTTCGGCGATGTTGCCCATGGCGTCGGTCACCAGCGCGTTGGAAAAGCCACGCCCCCGCGTTTCCACCAGCATCCGCCCGTTGTTGGGGTAAAGACAGCCCGCCTTGGCGTTGCACACCGAATCCGCCAGCACCGGGCGGCGAAAACTGGTCTTGCCCAGCGTCTGCGCCGCATCCGGGGCCGCCATGGGAATCTCTTCCAGCGAGATCGCGAAACCTGTGGCCTCCTTTGAGGGCACCAGCACCGTCTCGTCACCGTTGATCGCCCAATACATGGGCCGGATGTAGACCGCAGCCTCTTTGGGGAAGGCACCCAGCCCCTCCCAGACGATCTGCACCATGTCCTCGGGCGTCACCGTGGGCCGGATCATCAGCGCCTCTGCGGACCGGTTCACCCGCGCGCAATGGGGATAAAGGTCAGGAGCCAGCCCGTTCACGAAGCGCGCGCCGTCGAACACACTGCTGCCCTGCCACATGCCGTGGTCCGCCGCCTTCATGACGGCAAGATCACCCTCGTGCCAGGTGCCCTCGAAATAGGTGCGGATGCGCTTGCCTGCGGCCATGACTGGAGTCTCCGATAAATCTGCCGCCAAGCTATGCCCGCGGCCGCCATAGGTCCAGCCCACCCTTCTTCTCTTGGAAAATACGCCGGGGGGCCCTGCAGGGGCGGAGGCAGCGCCCCCTGCGGCAGGCCCCACGGGCCTGCTCAAGACAGCGGCGGGCCCCGAAGGGCCCGCCACCGCCGGTTCACGCTGCGATGAAAGTCACGCCTGCTCGGGAACGAGGATCTCACGCTTGCCCACGTGGTTGGCGGCGGACACGACGCCTTCGTCCTCCATCTGCTCAACGAGGCGTGCCGCCTTGTTGTAGCCGATGCCCAGCTTGCGCTGAATGTAGGAGGTCGAGCACTTGCGGTCCTTGATGACGATCGCCACCGCCTGATCGTACAGCGCATCCTCGCCGCCGGTGTTGCCGCCGGTGTTGAGGCCCAGCACCGCGTCGATATTGTCGGCCTTTTCTTCATCGGGGCCCTGCACGACACCACCAACGTATTCCGGCGGGCCAAAGGCCTTGAGATGATTCACCACCTCCTCGACCTCCTCGTCGGAACAGAACGGACCGTGGCAGCGGGTGATCTTGGCACCGCCCGCCATGTAAAGCATGTCGCCCATGCCCAGCAGCTGCTCGGCCCCCTGTTCGCCAAGGATGGTGCGACTGTCGATCTTCGACGTCACGCTGAAGGAAATCCGGGTGGGGAAGTTCGCCTTGATCGTGCCGGTGATCACGTCGACCGACGGGCGCTGGGTTGCCATGATCAAGTGAATACCGCTCGCCCGCGCCATCTGCGCAAGGCGCTGGATACAGGCCTCGATCTCCTTGCCCGCCACCATCATCAGGTCGGCCATCTCGTCGACGATGACGACGATATAGGGCATTTTCTTGGGCTCGAACTCTTCGGTTTCGAACACCGGTTCGCCGGTATCGTCATCAAAGCCCGTCTGCACGGTCCGCGAGAACATCTCGCCCTTGTTCTGGGCCTCAGCCACGCGGCCATTGTAGCCGTCGATGTTCCGCACGCCCATCTTGGACATCTTGCGGTAGCGGTCTTCCATCTCGCCTACGACCCACTTGAGCGCCACCACGGCCTTCTTGGGATCGGTCACCACCGGCGATAGCAGGTGCGGGATGCCGTCATAGACCGACAGTTCCAGCATCTTGGGGTCGATCATGACAAGGCGCAGATCATCCGGCGTCAGCTTGTAGAGCAGCGACAGGATCATGGTGTTGATCGCCACCGACTTGCCCGAACCCGTGGTGCCCGCGATCAGCAGGTGGGGCATTTTGGCAAGGTTGGCGACGACGGGATCACCGCCGATGTCCTTGCCGAGGGCAAGGGGAAGCTTCTGGTTGCCGTCGCTGTAGTCGCGGCTCGACAGGATCTCGCGGAAGGACACCATCTCGCGGTTGTCGTTGGGCAGTTCGATCCCGATCACCGACCGGCCCGGCACCGTGGAGACACGGGCCGACAGCGCCGACATGCTGCGCGCGATATCATCCGCAAGGCCGATCACCCGGGACGCCTTGAGGCCTGGCGCAGGCTCGAGCTCGTACATGGTAACCACGGGGCCGGGACGGACCGAGACGATCTCGCCCTTCACGCCGTAATCCTCGAGCACGGTTTCCAGCATTCGCGCATTTTCTTCCAGCGCATCATCCGACAGGTGATGGCGCTCGATCGTGTCGGCGCTGGCCAGAAGGCTGAGCGGCGGCAGCTCGAAAACGGTGTCCGCGGGGTCGAACCCGGCCACCGGCTGCGCCTCCTGCCGGGCCGGCTTCGATTGCTGCAGCGGCTGGGGCGACGCGGGCTGAACGGCCTTGCGCGGCTGTGCCACGGGGATCGGCGCGCTGCGATGCTCTTCGGGCATGGGCGGGTTGTAGCCGTCCTCATCATCGAAGTCGTCATCGTCGTCCCGGCGGGCCGAACCGTCGCCACCGCGGTGAATGCGTGCCGATTGCGCTTCTTCCTCGGCGTAAGTCAGATCACCGTCATCATCACTGGGGGCAGTAAAGGACACGGGGCCATCGTAATCATCGGCATAGTCCTCGGCAAAGTCTCCGTCGCGGAAGACGTTCTCGTCACCGTAGCCCCGATCATCACCATAGCCCTGATCCACATAGGCGCGGGCATCGTAGTCGCCGTAGCTGGCGGCATCCCGCGTGTCCTCGGCGCGGGCCGGCTGCGGCTGCGGCTGCGGCCGACCTGCCTGGGCCCGGGGCGCGGGCGCCGCGATGGGCTCTTCGGCATAATCAGCGTAATCGTCGAAATCGCGGTAGTCGGCAAAATCATCTGCCGTCTGTTCGGGAATGTGGTGCATAGGCGCGGGCGGTACCGGTGCCGCGCGCTCCATGCGGGGCTGCGCTGAGGGTGCCGGGGCAGCCGCTCGCGCCGGGGCTGCCAGCGGTTCCGCGGCGCGATGCACTGCAGCCACTGCCGCAGCAGCAGGGGCCGCGGCGGTGATCGGCGGCTCTGCCGGACGCGGCGCCTTTGCGGCGGTGATGGGCGGCTCGGTCCGGGCACCGGGCGCGGGGCGATAGATCAGCGGCTCGGGGCGGCGGCCCCTGCCCTTGGTCAGCGGCTTGGAGGGATCGGGCACGAAGGCCGGCTCGGCCGCAGGACGGCGGGCCCGGATGGCATCGGCGATCTTGGAGCGGATGCGGTCCTGCCCGGGGGCCTCGACGCTGTCATCGAGGATCTGCGCCTCGTAGAGCTCGGGCTCGGGAAGGGCGCGGTCCGCATCGGGGTCCGTGCGCTTGATGAGGTTGCTCATGCTCGACAGAAGCGAGGGTTTCTTTGGCTCGGGCGCGGGTTCGACCCATTCGTCGATGACCATGTCGTCCGGATCTTCAAGCTCCATGGGCAGGGTCGGTTCTGCCATCGGGGGCCGCTCGGGCGCGGCAGGGGCGCGCACCACGCGGCTCGGCTGCGGTGCGGCGGGGGCCGGCTCGTACGTGTCTTCGTGGTCATAATGATCCGAATAGCCCGGCACCTCCACGGCAGGGGAGGGGGCGCGGCGGACCACCGGAGCAGGCGACGCGCGTTCTGCCATGGGCGCGCGCGGGGCCGGGACGGCCTCCTGCGCGGCCGCCCAGGCGGCGGCTTCAGCTTCTTCCTCGCGGCGGCGTTCACGGCGTTCGGCGTGGGCGGACTGCATGCGCTGCGCCGCCGACATGGTGCCGTTCGCGCCGCGCCCCAGGAGGGTCAGCAGGCTGGCATAGGCCATCACCGTGCCCAGCATGAGGAACCGCGCGATGTTCTGGAGCTCCTGCTTGGTGAAGCCGAGGACATAGGCCCCCAGCGCCACCAGCCCGGCAGCCAGCACCACCATCACCAGCTTCAGCGCGAATCCAGCACCGAAGGGCAGCATCCCGAGGAGCGAGCCCATCATCATGTCACCGAACAGCCCCCCAAGACCGAAGCTGTGGGTCCATTCCGGCCCCACGGTCTGACCGGCGGCATAGACCGCCGACAGCGCGATCCAGATCGGCGCGAAGACAATACGGGACAGGGCGCGCTCTTCACCGCGGTGCAGGGCGAGGCGAAGGCCCCAGACCAGCAGCACGAGCGCAATGCCCCAGGACCCGCGGCCCACGATCATGAACAGCGGCGCCGAGACCGAGGCGCCGATGCGCCCCAGCCAGTTCTGCACTGGCGCGTCCGTAGCCGACAGGAACGACGGATCGTCGGGCGTGTAGGACCCGATCATCATCGCCGCCATCACGCCCAGCGCGACAAGCGCCAGCCCGGCGAGTTCCCGGCCGCGCTTTTCGATCGCCACCTGCATGTTCCGGTCGAACAGGGGGTCGCGCCCCCGGGTCTGATATGCCATCTCGCGCCTCGTCTTTTTCTTATCGGCCATAGAGACAGTCGCGAATGCTCGCGAGTCCCTGCTCGGTCTCTTTCTCGGGAGCCACGAGGGCCGCCCGTATGTATCCTTTGCCCGGGTTGCCGGTGGTCGTGTCCCGCGACAGGTAGGCGCCCGGCAGAACGCGCACCCCGGTGTCCTTCCACAGCTTCAGCGCTGCCGCCTCGCCATCTTCGACCGGCAGCCACAGGAAGAAGCCCGCCTGCGGCGGCTCGTACCCCGGCACATCACCGAAGAGACGGTCGGCGATGGCGAACTTGGCGCGGTAGAGGGCGCGGTTTTCTTCGACATGGGCCTCGTCAGCCCAGACCTTTTCGCTGACACGCTGGATCGGCAGCGGCAGCGGTGCGCCCGCGTAGGCGCGCAGCTGTCGGATGCGGCGCAGGCTTTCGGCCCCGCCCGCCACGAAGCCCGAGCGTAGCCCCGGCAGGTTCGAGCGCTTGGACAGCGAGTGGAAGATCAGCACCCGTTCGGGGTCGGCACCCATCTCGGTCGCCACCTCGAGCGCCCCCGGGGGCGGCGCATCGCGGTAGATCTCGGAATAGCATTCATCGGCGAGGATGCGGAAATCGTGCTTTTCCGCCAGCGCGATGAGGGTCTTCCAGTAGGCCCGGTCCGCCACCGCACCCTGCGGGTTCGCGGGCGAGCACACATAGACCATGGCGCAGCGGTCGAGCACGTCTTCGGGCAGGCTGGCGTAATCCGGCAGCTGGCCGGTGTCCTTCGTGGCGTTGACGAAGACCGGCTCGGCCCCCACCGACACCGTCGCCACCGCGTAGACCTGGTAGAACGGGTTGGGGATCAGCACCGTGGGCTGCCTGCCCGCCTTGGTTTCCGGGCAGAGCGCCATGGCGACGTTGTAGAGCCCTTCGCGGGTGCCGTTGAGGGGCATCACCTGGCTGGCAGGATCGACAGTCACGCCGTAGCGGCGGGCGATCCAGTCCGAAATGGCCTGCTGCAGTTCAGGGGTGCCGTCGTTGGCCGGGTACTTCGCGAATTCGTGGACGTTGGCGGCCAGCACCTCGCCCACCCACTCCGGGAAGGGGTGCTTGGGCTCGCCGATGGACATATGCGTGACCGTCCCGCCCGGCGCATGGGCGTCGAGCAGCGCCCGCAGGCGCGGGAACGCGTAGGGCGGCAGGTTCGAGAACCGCTCGGGAAACATGGCGTGTCTGCCTTGAGTTGCCTGTAGTACTGCTTGTTTTTCGGGGTCATTTGCGCCCCGTTCTGCCCCGACGATACGGCAAGCCCCGCCCTCCCGTCCAGCACGGAGGTGAGAGCGCGCCCCCCTGTGGCGGGAAAGCCTCAGCAGCCCGGGAAAGCACCGGAGGCCCCTTTGGCGTCACGGTTTTGCCGGGATGGGGGCTCTGCCCCCGCCTTCGGCTCCCCCGGGATATTTAAGGCCAAAGGAAGACTCAGGCGAGCGCTCGTTCGGCGGCGGCGCCGAGGCGGAGCAGGCGGTCTTCTTGCATCGGTGCTGCCATGAGGGAGATCCCGCAGGAGGGCGTGCCGGTGGGCAGGGTCAGCGCGCAGAGGCCCATGACATTGCCGACACGGGTGTTGCGCAGGGCGAGCAGGTTTTCCGTGACGTAGTAGTCGCTGTCCTCCATCAGCCGTCCGGCATTGGGCGGCAGGATGGGGGCGGTCGGGCAGAGCACGGCGTCGTATGGCGCGGTGGCTGTGGCCCATGCGGCGCGTGCGTCGGTCATGCGGGCGCAGGCGCGGATATAGTCTGCCGCCGTGAAGGTACGGCCTGCGGCGAAACGGTCGCGGATGGGCGGGTAGATGTTGTCCGGGTCCGCGTCGATGGCGTCCCCCCAGTTGGCCCAGGCCTCGGCGGTGTAGAGGATGCCCGCGTCGCCCATGGGGACGGCAAGCTGCGGCACCTCGATCTCGGTGATCGCGGCGCCCGCGGCCTCGAGCCTTGCGATGGCGGCCTCGTAGGCGCTGGCGGGGGTGTCGCGAATGTCGTCCTCGACAATGGTCTTCAGCCTTGCGAGGCGCACACCCTTCAGGCTTGCCCCGGTAAGGTCGGGGGCGGCGCGGCCCTCGAGCGCGGCAAGGGTGAGCGCCGCATCCTCGACCGTGCGGCAAAGCGGGCCCACGGTGTCGAACCGCTGCGCCAGAGGCACGGCGCCGGTCAGCGACAGGCGGCCCGAGGTCGTCTTGAGACCCACGAGGTCATTCCATGCCGCAGGGATGCGCACCGATCCGCCGGTGTCCGACCCGATGGCTGCGGCGGCAAGTCCGAAGGCCACCGATGCGGCGGCACCCGAGGAAGAGCCGCCCGCCACCGCGTCCGCGTCGTTCACGCAAGGCGGCGTTGCTGTCATCGGGTTGAGGCCGAGGCCCGAGAAGGCCAGTTCCGACAGGTGGGTCTTGCCGAGGCAGACGAGGCCCATTGCTGTGGCAACCTTCAGCACCTCGGCGTCCATGTCCGGCACCCGGCCCGCCAGCAGGCGCGTGCCTGCCTCGGTGGCGGTGCCGGCGGTGTCGAAGAGGTCCTTCCAGCTGACCGGCACGCCATCGAGGGACGACAGGCGCTGGCCGAGATCGGCGCGCCATTTGGCGGCGGCGGCCTCGGCGCGGGCGCGGCTGGGCGTCAGGCGGGCATAGATGCGGTCCCGCATTGGGTGGGCGTCGATCTTCGCGAGGAACTGTTCGGTCAGCGCGACCGGATCGATTTCCCCCGCGCCGATGCCCGCGCCCAGCTCTGCCGCGCTTTTGCCTGTCCAGTCGGTCATCGGTGCTACCCCTTCCTTCTTTGCGGTCATTGGTAGCGGCACGAGGGCGCATGGACAATCCCGCCGGGCCGGCCATATTGACGGGCATGGAACATGACAGCGATCTTCTTATCGTCGGCGGCGGGCTCAACGGCCCCGCGCTGGCGCTTGCCGCCGCGAAGGCCGGGCTTTCCAGCACCGTGATCGACGCCCTGCCCCGCGCCACCCGCACGGATGACGGTTTTGACGGGCGCGGGTACGCGCTGGCGCTGTCGTCGGTGCGCATGCTGGCGCGGCTGAGGGTCTGGGAGACGGTCGCAGACCACGCCCAGCCGATGAACGAGATCAAGGTCACCGACGGGCGCGCTGGGGATGCCAAGGCGTTTCTGGGTCTGCATTTCAACAGCGCCGAGATCGAGGAAGGCCCCATGGGCCAGATGCTCGAAGATCGCTACCTGCGGCGCGCACTGCTGGATGCCATGGACGCCGAGCCGGGCGTCACGCACATGCAGGGCGAAACGGTGATCGCGCAGGACGTGGCCGCACAGGGCGTGACCCTGTCACTGGCCAGCGGAGGCAGCCTCAAGAGCCGCATCGTGGTGGGCGCCGATGGCCGCCAGAGCGGCACTGCCGCCCGCGCCCGCATCCGGCGCACCGGCTGGTCCTACAAACAGACCGCGCTGGTCTGTGCCATTGCACACGAGAAGCCCCACGGCGGCGTCGCGCACCAGTTCTTCATGCCGCCGGGACCGCTCGCAATCCTGCCATTGCCGGACAACCGCAGCTCCATCGTCTGGTCTGAGACCGACGCCACCGCCCGCGCCATCAACGCGCTGCCGGACGAGGACTACCTTGCGGTGCTGCGCCCGCGCTTCGGGGATTTCCTCGGGGAGATTTCGCTCGCGGGCAAGCGGTTCACCTACCCACTGGGGCTGACGCTGGCGAACAGCTTCATCGCGCCGCGGCTGGCACTGGTGGGGGATGCTGCGCACGGGATGCACCCCATCGCCGGGCAGGGCCTCAATGCCGGGCTGCGCGACGTGGCGGCGCTGGCCCATGTGCTGGCCGATGCGCGGCGCAGGGGCGAGGACATCGCCTCGCCCTTGGTGCTGGACCGCTACCAGCAATGGCGCCGCTTCGATACCGCGACGCTGGCGGCCTCGACCGACCTGTTCAACCGGCTCTTTTCCAACGACAACCCGCTGCTGCGGATGGGTCGGGACCTCGGCATGGCGGCGATCAACGCGGTGCCCGCCATGCGCCGTGGTTTCATCCGCGAGGCGGCGGGCATCACCGGAGATCTGCCGGAATTGATGCGGCCTTGAGCCCCCTGCCCTGCGGCCGCGCTTCGGCAACCCGCAGCTGCTCCTGAGCGCGGTGTGCAACACCCGCCGGACGCGCCCCGAGCACTTTTGTTGCCACACTTGCCGCGGGCAGCCTCGTCCCTGATGCCCTGCGCGACCTCCGGCGCACGCCTTTGCCGCATCGCCCAAGTGCCTCTTTGCCACGGCTCCAGAGCGTCACCTGCTGCGGCACCTCGGCGCGGGTCTGCACAGCCCCTGCGCCCCCATGCGCGTTGCAGCACAGGGGGGATGGCCCCTATCTGATCATCAAGGCGCAACCGGTGGCGCTGCCTTTGCAGGTCTCCACCGGGCGCACCCACGCGAAAGGATCACTGACATGAAATCCATCGGCTTTCTCTCCTTCGGGCACTGGTCCCCGACCCACGGCAGCGCGGTGAAGACCGCCTCGGATGTGCTCCTGCAGTCCATCGACCTCACGGTGGCCGCCGAAGAGCTGGGTCTCGACGGGGCCTACTTCCGGGTGCACCACTTTGCCCGGCAGCTTGGCTCGCCCTTCCCGCTGCTGGCCGCCGCAGGCGCCAAGACCTCGAAGATCGAGCTTGGCACCGGCGTCATCGACATGCGCTATGAAAACCCGTTCTACATGGCCGAGGATGCCGGCGCCGCCGACCTCATCGCCGGCGGGCGGCTTCAGCTGGGCCTGTCGCGCGGATCGCCCGAGCAGGTGATCGATGGCTGGAAATACTTCGGCTACGAGCCCGAGCCCGGCGAAAGCTCGGCCGACATGGCTCGGCGCCACACCGAGGCGTTCCTGAACCTGCTGGAAGGCCACGGCTTTGCCGAGCCGAGCCCGCGCCCGATGTTCCCCAACCCGCCGGGAAAGCTGCGGCTCGAGCCGCATTCCGAGGGGCTTCGCAACCGCATCTGGTGGGGCGCGGGATCGAACGCCACCGCCGTCTGGGCCGCCAAACTGGGCATGCATCTTCAAAGCTCGACCCTGAAGGACGACGAGACCGGCGAGCCGTTCCACGTTCAGCAGGCCGACCAGTTGCGCGCCTACAAGGCTGCGTGGCAGGAAGCCGGGCATGCGGGCACACCGCGTACGTCGGTCAGCCGGTCGATCTTTGCGCTGACCAACGACATGGACCGGCGCTATTTCGGGCGCGGCGGCAAGGAGAGCGACCAGGTGGGGTTCATCGAACAGCAGCGGTCGATCTTCGGGCGCGGCTACGCGGACGAGCCGGACCGGCTGATCGAACAGCTCAAGGGCGACGAGGCGATTGCCGAGGCGGACACCCTGCTACTGACCGTGCCGAACATGCTGGGCGTGGACTATAACGTCCATGTGATCGAGACGATCCTCAAGGACATCGCCCCCGCGCTCGGCTGGCGCTGATCGCGGCTTAACTTCCTCTCTCCCGCGTGCAAGGGTCCGCCCTGATACCGCAAGCGGGAGAGAGGATCACCATGACCCAGAACTGTGCAATCGTCACCGGGGCCGCGCGCGGCATCGGTCTGGCCACGACCGACCTGTTCCTTGAACTTGGCTGGCAGGTTGCCATGCTCGACTGGGACGAGGCCGAACTGAAAGCTGCCGCCGAAAGCCGGACCGGCGTGCTGACCCTACCCTACGACATGTCCGACCCCGCGCAGGTGACCACCGCCGTCGGCGAGACGCTGGCTTGGTCGGGGCGCATCGATGCGCTCATCAACAATGCCGGCGTGGCCGAATTCGGCCCGATCCGCGATTGCAGCCACGCCCAATGGCGCCGGGTGATGGACACCAACCTTGACGGCACCTTCCTGTGCAGTCAGGCCTGCATCGAGCCGCTGGCCGCCACCAAGGGCGCCATCGTCAACATCGCCTCGATCAGCGGCCTGCGCGCCTCGACCCTGCGGGTGGCCTACGGCACATCCAAGGCCGCCGTCATCCACATGACCAAGCAATACGCCGCCGAGCTGGGCGAACAGGGCATCCGGGTGAACTGTGTCGCCCCCGGCCCCGTCCGCACCAAGCTGGCCATGGCGGTCCATTCCCCCGAGATCATCGCCGCCTACCATGACGCGATCCCACTGAACCGCTACGGGTCTGAACGCGAGCTGGCCGAAGCCATCGTGTTCCTCGCCTCCGACAAGGCATCCTATATCACCGGGCAGGTGCTTGCGGTGGATGGCGGGTTCGACAGCACCGGCGTCGGCCTTCCGGCCCTGCGATCGGTGGTCGAAGCGGAAACCGCCTGATCGCCACGGCCACGAAACCCGTTCAGAAACACCCACCGGAACAACAGAAGGCCCCGCACGATGGCGGGGCCTTTTTTTCATGTGGAAGCCCTTGGCAACCTTGGGCCGCTTGCCGCACGGGCCACAGGCATCAGCGCACCCGGAGGCAAATGCGGGCCGGTGTCATGCCCGGCCCGGCCGGGTCACTTCACCCGTTGGCCGTTGGCAAGGATCTGGCCGCTGTCGTTGATCTCGATGGTCGAGCTGACGCTGTCGGGGTCCGAACCGCTCACGGTGAACATCGCCAGCATCATCCGCGCGCCCATGGCGTCCTGCTCGGACACCACGCCCAGCTCGATCAGTCGATCGATGAGGCCATTCGCCCCGTCGGCCTGCAGTTCGAGCGTGCCGGTGGGCGCGGGCATGCCGTCAAAGCTCTCGAGATCGTCGTTGTCGAAGGTGAAATCGCCCGTCCCGGTCAGCTTTGCGCCGCCGGCCTCGATGGTGAGGTCATTGAGCGTCAGCGCGTTCAGCTCACCCGGCTTGGTGTTGCCACCTTCAAGCGTTGCCAGCTGCGTCGGATCGAAGAAATCGATGTAGGGCGTCACCTGCCCCGACAGGTCCAGCATCACGGTCATCGGATCACGCGGCATGACGGCCTCGGGGTCGAACATGTTCCAGATCATGTCCGACAGGGTGAGCCCACCGAAGTTGACGCCGAAGGCCATGTCCTGCGGCTCGTCCGAGGCGCTCACCGGGACCAGCGCATGGGCCGTCACCTCATTCATCTCGGCGCTGAGCGGGAAAGGAAACTCCGGCGTCTGCGCTTCCCAGCTGACCCGCTGGGCGCCCGCATCGTAGCTGAGCCCGTCCTGCGAGGCACTGTAGCGCAGCCCCGACCCGTCGCTGGAGCTGGTGATCGTGGTGGCGGAGCCCTCTTCGGTGAAGGTCATCTCGGACCGGCCCGGGCCAATCTCGATGCTGCCACTCGCCTCGAGGCCCGCCGCCATGGGGTTCTCCACGTCGGGGGCCATGTCCACCGGGCGCGCCATGATCGAGCTTACTTCGACGCTCTCGGCGCTGCCGATGGCCGAACCGCCGTTGGCGCCGGTCTCATCGCTGCCGAAGATGTCATAGGCGACGCTGGCGATGTTGAGAGATTTCTCCATCCGCTGCATGTCGCCGTCACGGCGAGAGGTCGCGGTCCCGTCGAGCGTGTCCATGGACACCAGACCCCGCGCTCCCTCTCGGGGGATCTCGGTGCCGTCCACCACCAGACGCGCCAGTTCCAGCACCAGCCGCGCGGCGCTGAAATCGTAGTCGATGGCATCGGGATCGCCCGAGGCGACCATGTCGAACTCTTCCGGACGGTAGTCGATCTGCAGGTCCATCGTCTCGCCCTCGTTCGGGCGCACCTCGATCGTCAGGGGCAGCACGTCGGGCAGCACCACCCGGACCGACCCGTCGCCCGCCTCCTCGAGGTCCATCCCCGGCATGGAGACAGTGAACGTCCCCTCGTCTTCGGGCAGCTCGCTGATCATCCGGATATCGGACACGGTCAGCACATCGCCGGACCGCGTGGTCCCGGCCTCGAGCGCGTAGCCGAACCCGTCAAGGCTGCGCGACATGTCCTGCCACACCTCTTCGGGGGTCACATCGGCCTGCGCGGGCAGCGCGAGAACCGAGACGGAGGCCGCAAGGACGGCAAGACTTGTGCGTTTCATGGGGCAATCCTTCCACGGGAGCTATCAATTGGTTGCCGGGAACTTCTGCTTGTGGGCGAGCGGGGTCAAGAGGCTGGACCGGGGGTTTTCCAGCCTTTACCAAGGTTGTGAATCGGAAAATCGAGGTATCCCATGGACCTGACAGGCAAGACAGCGCTCATCACCGGAGCCTCGCGCGGCATCGGTGCCGCCACCGCCCGGATCTTTGCCGAGGCCGGCGCCAAGGTTGCGCTGCTGGCCCGCAACCGCGACGCCATCGCCGAGCTGGCGGGCGAGATCGGCCAGAACGCCGTCGCCATCCCCTGCGAGATCTCGCGCTACTGGGAGGTGGAGCAGGCAGTGGCCAACACGCTCAAGGCCTTTGGCTCGCTTGATATCGTGGTGAACAACGCTGGCGTCATCGACCCCATCGCCCCGCTGGCCGAGGCCGACCCCGACGCATGGAGCGCGGCGATCGACATCAACACCAAGGGTGTGTTCAACGGCATGCGCGCGGCCCTGCCGGTGATGCTTGGCGCGGGCGGCGGCACGGTGCTGACAATCGGCTCGGGCGCGGCGCACCGCCCGCTCGAGGGGTGGTCGGCCTATTGCACGTCGAAGGCGGGCACCCTGATGCTGACCCGCGCGGCGCAGGAGGAATACGGCGCCAAGGGCATCCGCGCCCTGTCGCTGTCGCCGGGCACAGTCGCCACGGACATGCAGCGCACCATCAAGGCCAGCGGCGTCAACGCGGTCAGCGAGCTTGACTGGGACGACCATATCCCCCCCGAATGGGTCGCCCGCACCCTGCTGTGGATGTGCGGCCCCGAGGCGGACGGCTTCCTCGGAGACGAGGTGTCCCTTAGGGACGAGGACATCCGCAGCAAGGTCGGCCTCGGATGATATCGCTCGAGCAGGACGGCGATTACTGGCTGGTGGTCATCGACCGCCCCGACAAGGCCAATTCGCTGACCCCGGAGATGCTGGGCCGCCTGTGCGAAATCGCCGAAGCCGCGCAGGCCGCCAAGGCGCTGGTGATCACCGGTGTGGGCAAGGTTTTCTCCGCCGGGGCGGACCTGGACGCGGCACGGGCGGGGCTTGCCACCTCGCCGCTGTGGGAACGGCTGTCGGGTGCCATCGCGCGGCTGCCGGGCCTCAGCATCTGCGCCATGAACGGCACCTGCGCGGGGGGTGCCATTGGCATGGCGCTGGCTTGCGATCTGCGCATCGCGGTGCCGGGGGCCAAGCTGTTCTACCCGGTGATGAAGCTGGGCTTCCTGCCGCAGCCTTCCGACCCGATGCGCCTGACCGCGCTGGTGGGGCCGGCGCGGGCCAAAGTGATCCTCATGGCCGGCCAGAAGATCCCCGTGGAAGAGGCCGCGCACTGGGGCCTTGTCGACCGCATCGTCGAGCCCCCTGCCCTGCTGACCGACGCCCGCGCCCTGTGCGAGCACACTCTGGCGGCGGACCCTGCCCTGTCCGGCGCCATCAAGCAGATGATCCGCTAGCACGCCCCTGAAAAGGTCACGAGATCGGCTTGTCGTCCTGCTCGCCTCGGCCCAACGGGATCCGTCTTGCCGGCCAAGCGCATGCAGCTGAAAAATGACGCTCTTTCGCGCTCAAACGCCTTTGCCTCGGGTTTCTCAGCGGCCTGCTGGGTGCATCGGCGCAGGCGTTTAAATCCCAGCCGTACCAGAGTGCACCGGGTCCACTGCAACTGATCGCGCGCATGAAGCATGAAGAAGGCCCCGCCGACGTGGCGGGACCTTTGAAGGAATGGCTGGCAATCAGTTGTGATTGGGCTCGGAGTTGGTCTCGAACTCGAGCGGCGGAGCGTTGTGATAGTCGATCACGCCCACGGTACCGCTGGAGGCACTCAGCGGGCTGACGAAATCCTGCGCCATGCCGTCGGTCACGTTCAGCACGTATTGCGCATCAGGTTCAAGGACACCAGTGGTCCATGTGTCATCCGTGGCCGAGGCACTGGTGGATGTGCCCGACTGGTTCACGAAGCGGACAGTGTCGCCGATCGCGGGAAAGACCTGATCGGGAAAGAATCCGTCACCCACGATGATGACGTAATGCTCGACCGCGGCCGCAGGGCCTGCGAGAGCTCCGATCAGGGTGGCGAGGATAGCAGACTTGCGCAGCATGAAACACTCCTTAGAACAGCTCAACAGGCCCCCACCGATTGGCTGCCGCTTCCTTAAGAAACGAATAAGGCAGGATTTTGGCGTGGTGGCGCGCCGGATCAGACCGAGAGCAGCGCCGTTGCGACCATGTCAGCCTCAGATGGTCCCAGCGCCAAAGGCGTGTCATGCAGCACCGACAGCCGGGTAAGCGCCTGAAGGTCCGCCTCTCCGCCATGGGGCACAGTGGGATCGGCAAAGAAGATCACCGCGTCAAGCTCGCCCGTGGCGATCATCGCACCCATCTGCTGGTCGCCCCCGCGCGAGCCGCGCTGCAATCGCCGAACGGTCAGCTCGGGCGCCGCCTCCGAGATCATACGCCCGGTACCGCCGGTGCAGATCAGCCGGTGCCCTTCCAGCGCGGCGGCATGGCGCATCACCCATGCCCGCAGGTGAGACTTGCGGGTGTCATGCGCTGCCAGCGCGATGCGGCGCGGCGCCGTCGAGGACCGGCGCGCCCGCCCCGTCATCGCGAGGATCGAGCGCACCTGCCCGGCAAAACCGGGGGTGTCGGCGGGAAACTCGCCTGCGAGGGCGGCAGTGCCCACGGTAAAGCCCGCGCCGCCCGCCTCAGCCACCGACAGGATGCGGGCCTCGCCGTCGATGCTGCCCGCCATGATTACCGGCTTGTCCACGGCGCCGCAGACCGCGCGCATCAGCGACGGTACATCTCCGGCAAAGCGGTAGGCCAGCAGGTCCAGCCCGTGCACATGTTCCAGATCGCAAAGCCGCCGGGCGGAGTCAGCCACTGCCGATTCCGGCCCCTGAAGCACGCTCGGGTGTCCGGTGATCTCGCCGCAGAAAGGGTAGTAGCGCAGCGGATGGTCGCGGGTCACCTGCGTCACCACGTCTGCTCGCGTGCCGCCCAGCAGGCAATCCACGTCCAGCGACACGGCGGCGCGGGCCGAGGCCAGTTCACTTTCTTCATCAAGGCTCACCACCTCGAGGTAGCTGCGCCCGCCCGCCGCGCGTATGGCATCCGCGAGACCGCGCAGTTCCGGCAGCGGCAGGCCCACGTCCTTGAACCCGATGTGTCGCACCCCGCCTTCCAGCGCCTCGTCGATGCGGGCGCGGGCGTCCGGGATGGTCCGGTCGTTTTCGGTAAGCATCAGGATGAAGTCGAAGGCCATGGCATTCCCCGTCGCGCTGTTTGCGGTAACCTACGTGGGATGGCCACAGTCTCCAAGGCCGGTTTCACGGCACGGACAGGCCGGGCAACAGCGGGGCTGGCAGTGCACCGACGCTGCAGGTGCTTCTGGCAGACCGGGTTGTGGACAAGGGCACATCCGCCTGATCCACCGCGCCGGTTATGTCAGAGCTTGATGTCGTCCAGCCGCTGATCGCCGGGCAGCTTGGACCGTTCGAGGATGATCTGCGAGATCGCCCGCGCGCGCACCGGGTCCAGCGATGCGAGGATCGGCGCCGCGTCGCGTTCGTCCATGGTGCCCATGACCATCACCGTCACCTCGATGTCGAGGTCGTTCATGATGTTCGCCGCTTCCTTGGGCTTCATGTTCCGGTAGAGCGACACCAGCCGGTCCACGTCGGCCGTATGCGCCGCCTCGACCCGCTCCAGCAGGCCCTCAAGCTCCTGCTTGAGATCCGCAAGCCGCTGGCGTTCGATCTCGAGCGTTTCCGACGTCAGGTCCTGTTCCGCCGACCGTTCCGCCGAGCGATCCTTCTGCGCCTCGAGCAGCTCTCGCTCGCGGCGGATCGAGGCGAGCAGTTCCTCGGGGGCCTCGCAGATCACGGGCTCGGGGGTGGGGGCGCCCTCCTCTGCGGCCTGTGCAGCCGAGATCAGTGCACCGCCGGAGGCCGATTGCAGCTGCGGCATCTCAAGGACAGTGGCCCCGGCCTTGGCAAGGACGACAAGGGCGATACCGCCGAGGATAAGGCTGATGGGGCGCATGGACAGATCTCAGGCTTCGCGTTGACGGACGGTTTCGAAGAAGCCGCGCACCAGTTCGGACTTGCCGTTCAGCGGCGTGGCTTCAGGCGGACGGCTGGGCCGTTCGCGGCTGCTGCGGAAGGCGGGTTCCTTGCGGGCCGCTTCGGTGCGAGTTTCGCTGCGGGTCTCGGTGCGCGCCCGGGGCTGCGCCTCGCGGGCGGCGCGCAGGGCGGACACCGTGCTTTCGCTGCGCTCCACCGCCTGGGAGAAACTGCCGATCATCGGCTCCATCTCGCGCAGGACGACCATAAGCTTGCGCACCCGGCGGTCCACCACCCAGGCATAGCCGAGTGTACCGACCAGAAGGACAAGGACAGCAACATCAATCACGAAGGACATCTGGCAGCTCCTCTTCTTGGTAAAGCTTTTCCGTAACCTTGAGCGCCATGCGCCCGTTCTTGCGGTGGCCGACCTCGGCATGGGCAATGTCCTTGCCCACGCAGGTCAGCGTCACCGCGTCGTCCGCCTGAAGTCCCAGTTCCAGCACCTGCCCCGGCGTCCACGCCAGCACCTCCCGCATGGGCAGGTTGACCTGCGCCAGAACCGCGGACAGATCCACCGAGGTGCCGCCCAGCATGTCGGTCATCTTGGACCGCCAGCCACTGTCACCGCCCAGCTGGCCGCCGGTGAACTGCTGCGACAGAAGGTGGCTGACCTGCTCGAACGCCGTGTTGGGCAGGATGAAGACCATCTCGCCGCTGCGGCCCTCGATCTCGATGTCGAGTGTGGCCCGCACGCAGGCGCTGGTCGGTGGCGCCAGCAGCAGACCCTTGGGGTTGGTCTCGAGGTGATCGATGCGGAACGTGACCGGCGAGACCTTGTTGAAGGCTGCGGTCAGCTCGGCCAGCACCGTCTCGCAAAAGCCCTGCCCCACCCGTTTCTCGATGCCGGTGAAATTGCGGGAGGCCGGCGCGGTCTGCGGCCCGGTGCGCCCGCCAAAGGTCACTTCGACGATGTTGAACAGCAGGTTCGGCGACAGTATCGAGGCGACGGTGCCGCCCCAGTCGTCCGCATCGGTCACCGCGATCAGCGCCACCTCGGGCAACTCGCCAAGCGCATCCTGGCAGGTCATGTAGTCGATGCCGCGCAGCGAGGTCTCGGCCATGCCGCCCAGGTAGCTGCGCAGGACCTGGCCAAGGGACAGCGCAAAGCGGTCGAAGGCGACCTCGAGCATGGGCAGGCGGGCATAGGAATGCTTGGCCCGCTCGACCATCAACTCCTGCACGTCACGGGTGCTGAGCATGGAATCGGGATGCACGGTCATTGCACGATCAGGTCCGCGATAAGGAATTCCTGCGGCGCATCACTATCGGAAATCGCACGCGCGCGACGCAGCAATTCGGCCTTGAGCCGGACGAGACCAATGCTGCCCTGCAGGTCACTTTCGTTCAGCTGGCGCAGGTAATCCTGAATACTGTCGCGCATGAACAGCTTGCGCTCTTCGATGTTCGCCGCGCCCGGCAGGGTGTTGTCATAGGCCAGCGCAAGGTTGAGCTTGAGGAACCGCGTGGTCTGCCGCCCGGTCGCCGTCGTGGACGTGATGTTGACGATGATTTCCTGGAACGGCGTGACAACGATGCGATCGTCGCCCACGCCACCAGCAGCAGAGCCTGCATGGGCTTGGTCTGCGTCCGGAGCGCTGCCTTCGTCCGCGTGCGCTTCTCCCGCCTCGTCGCCAGACCCGGGGAGCAGCGCCATGACCGCCGATGGCCCGACCGACGCGACAAGCCCGCCGCCAAGCGCCACGAGGCAGGCCAGCACCAGAAGCGCCCCTCGCAACAGCCCACGCCCCTTTCGAGGGGCGCCGCCTGCGGGGTCTGCGCTGCTTGCCGATGCCATTGGAGAGCCTGCCGAAATGCTTTTCTATCCTTGCACCATGATGCGAAAACACGGCCGTTAAAGCAAGTATAAAACGCGACAATAATCTTGATGGACAAGGATAGATGTGATTAATTTTGGATAAACCGGACAGGGGCGGATTCCGACGTGCAGGCGCTGATAGACAACCTGAAATCCCTCGGGCAGAAACGCCTCATCGCGCTTGGCGCCGTGGGGGTCGGGCTCGTGCTCGCGGTATTCATCGGCATGGCGGTGCTGGCGCAACGCGATTACGTCTCGCTCTACCGTGACCTGTCGCCCGCAGACGCGGGGCGCATCGTCGAGGCGCTGGAGCAGGCCCAGATCCCCGCTCGCGCCGACATGGCCGGCACCGCCGTGAGCGTGCCCGCCGAGGACCTTGCCCGCGCCCGCATGGAGCTTGCCGGTGCAGGCCTGCCCAATGACGGCACCCCGGGGTGGGAGATCTTCGACAGCGCCACGGGCCTTGGCATGAACAGCTTCATGCAGCGGGTGAACCGGATGCGGGCGATGGAAGGCGAGCTGGCGCGCTCAATCCAGACCATCGACGGCATCGAGGCGGCCCGGGTCCACCTTGTTCTGCCCGAACGCGAGCCGTTCAGCCGCGAGCGGGCTCAGCCCTCTGCGTCGGTCATCGTGCGCGGGCAGCGTCAGATCGCCATGCGGCAGGCGCAGGCGATCCGGTCGCTGGTGGCTTCGGCCGTGCCGGACCTTGCGCCGAACCATGTGACAGTGCTGTCCGCCTCGGGCGAGACGATCCTTGCGGAGGATGGCGAGGCGGGGTCCGACACGTCGCTGCAATCGGCCCGCGCCCAGATCGAGGACCGGCTGGGTCAGCGCATCACCCAGATCCTGTCGGCCCGCGTGGGCGCCGGCAACGCAAGGGTGCAGGTCAGTGTGGATCTGTCCACCGAGCGCCGGGTGATCCACGAACAGACCTACGACCCCGCGCAGCGCGTGGTCCGCTCCACCGAAACCCGCGAGGAATCCCGAGAGGACCAGCGCGCCGCATCCGGAGAGGTTGGCGTCAACGACAACATCCCCGCGGCGCTCGCCGATGACGTGCCGGGCAATGCCTCGAACACCTCGAACAGCACCAACGAGGTGGTGAACTACGAGATTGGCGGCACCCGCTCCGAGATCGTGCAGGAGCCCGGCGAGATCCAGCGCGTGTCTGTCGCGGTTCTCGTCAACGGCATCTACAACGTTGAGGGCGGCGGTGCCGTCGATTACGAGGAACGCGGCGAAGACGAGCTCGCCCGCCTCGAGACGCTGGTCCAGAGCGCCATCGGCTTCGACGAGGCGCGCGGCGACAGCGTCGAGGTGGTGAGCCTGCGCTTCATGGACTACTCAATGGACGTGGGCGAGCCGGTGTCTGGCGGGGTCATGCAGCTGATGCGCGACAACCTCGGCACCATGCTGCGCGGCCTCTTCGCGTTGGGGCTGGTGGCGGCGGTCCTGTTCTTCGCGGTGCGCCCGGCGCTCAACCGGCTGGCCACCCCTGCCGCCCTGCCCGGCCCCGACGGCGCGGCACCGGGCGGTCCCGGTGCGCTGGCACAGATCGGCAGCGACGGCAGCTCGACGACAACGAACATCACCAACATCCAGAACGCCCGGCAGGCCGGCACCACGGAACGCAACGTCTACCAGGATGGCACCGTGCTCGACCCACTGCCCCGGGACGAGGATGACACCATTGCACTGGCCTCGGTGCAGGGCGGCGTCCAGCGCGGCTGGATCAACACCGTCGGCACGCTGATCGAGAACGAGCCCGACGATGCCATCAAGGTGGTGCGCGGCTGGCTCGCCGAAGGATCGGCCACATGAGTTTCGTCTTCGACCGCAACTTCGACGCCGAAGGCGAGGCCACGGCGCGCGGTGAAACGCCGGTCATCGGTGCCGTCTTCACCCGCGCCCAGTACGAACAGGCCGTTGCCGAGGCCCGCGCCGCGGGCTTCGAGGCGGGGCTCGAGCAGGGCCGCGCCGAAGCCTTCGACGCCGCCGAAGGCTCGCAGAGCGCCCGCCGCCTCAAGGCGGCCGAGGCGGTGGTGCCCACCCTTCGCGCGCTTTTCGAGGACGCGCAGGCGCATCACGCGGCGCTTGAGGCGCAGATGGTCGAGTTCGTGCTGTCGGTCTTTTCGCAGGTCGCGCCCGACGTGCTGGCCGCACTGGCCGAGAGCCAGGCTCGGCGCGAGACGCTTGGCGCCGTGCGCATGGCGCTTGGCGCGTCGCAGCTGACGCTGTTCCTGCCCCCCGACACCGTGGAAAGCGCCAGCGCCGAGCTTGAGGCCGCCGCCCGCGAAGCGGGCTTCGGGGGCCGGCTGTCTCTGCGCCCCGACCCGGAGCTTTCCGCCGGTGACGTGCGCGCCGCTTGGGACAATGGCGTCATGTCCTACAGCTTTGCCGAGGTCTGCGCCCGCATCCTCGGGGCGCTTGGCATGACGCGGGACGATATCGAACAGAGGCTCGGGCAGAAACTCGCAGGAGACCGCACATGAACGACCTGACTGACACCGACGAAACCGCCCTGAGCGCCGTTGCCCAGGACGCGCTGGCCGAAGAGGCCGCGCAGCGCGGCGACGAGGCAAAGCCCGCAGGCGGGGCCAACATCGAGGCGATGCTGAATGTCGGGCTGAACGTGCAGATCGTTTTGGGCCGCACCCGCATGCCCATCGCGCAGCTGCTCAAGCTCAGCCGCGGGTCGATCATCGAACTCGACAAGTCCATCGGCCAGCCGGTCGAGGTGGTCATCAACGACCGCCTGGTGGCACGCGGCGATCTCGTCAAGCTGGCGGACGACCGGCTGGGCGTGTCACTGATCGAGATCGTCAAGGATTACGTGTCCACCGAATGATCCAGCCCCGCGCCATCGCTGTCTGCCTTGCCGTCGCGGGGTTTGCCGCCCTGCTGGCCGGGCCTGCGGCGGCGCAGGGCATCGGTAGCGACCTGCTGGGCGCCATCGGCGATGCGCTGAGCGACGCGCCCGCAGGTTCGGACGACCGCGCCACCCTGTCGGGGCGCATCATCCAGCTTGTGGCGGCGATCACCGCGCTTTCCATCGCGCCGGGGCTGCTGGTCATCATGACCAGCTTCACCCGCTTCGTGATCGTCTTTTCCATGCTGCGTTCGGCGCTTGGCCTCAATCAGACGCCGCCCAACATGGTGCTGTCGTCCATGGCGCTGTTCATGACCTTTTTCGTCATGCAGCCGGTGTTCGAGGATGCGTGGGACGGCGGGGTGCAGCCGCTCATGAACAATGCCATCAACGAGGAACAGGCGCTGCGCCGCATCGGAGATCCGTTCCGCGCCTTCATGTTCGCCAACACCCGCGAGAAGGACCTTGCCCTCTTCCACGAGATCGCGGGCCGCGATGCGGCGCAGCAGCCGCCGCTGGCCGAAACCGCCGCCGAGGCGGACTGGCGCACGCTGGTGCCCGCCTTCATGATCTCGGAGCTGCGGCGCGCCTTCACCATAGGGTTCCTGATCTACCTGCCCTTCCTCGTGATCGACCTCATCGTGGCCTCGGTCCTGATGAGCGCGGGCATGATGATGCTGCCCCCTGTCCTTATCTCCTTGCCCTTCAAGGTGATCTTCTTCGTGCTGATCGACGGCTGGTACATGCTCGCCGGCAGCCTCATGGAAAGCTACGCGCCCATGGCGGGCGCCGGCTGACCCCTTCGGGAAACGGAGCTTCAGAATGGCCGTCGCCGACCTTCGCCGCAAGGCAGACCCCGCCGCCACCGTCCCCCGCACGCGCAAGCTGACAGGGCCGCAGAAGGCCGCGATCCTGTTCCTGTGCCTTGGGGAAAAGCGCGGCTCCGCGCTCCTTCAGCAGCTTGACGATCTCGAGATCCAGAAGGTCACCCGCGCCATGTCCGGTCTCGGGTCGATCTCGAACGATCAGGTGGAGCAGGTGCTGCGCGAGTTCGTCGACGACATCACCAACGGTGGCGGCGTCGTGGGCTCGTTCTCGGTTGCCGAGAACCTGCTGCGCAACCTGCTGCCGGGCGAACAGGTGGACGGTATTCTCAAGGACATCCGCGGCCCCCTGAAGGAGCGCGACCTCTGGGCCCGCTTCGGTGCCCTGTCCGAGACCGTGATCGCCAACTACCTGCGCAACGAACACGAGCAGACTGTTGCGGCGATCCTCACCAACGTGAAGACGGATGTGGCCGCCAAGGTGCTGCCGCTGCTCGGGCCGGACAAGATGAACGACGTGGTGGAACGGATGATCCGAATGGAAGCGGTGCCCAACCACATGATGAAACAGATCGAAGAGGCGCTTCAGGCGGACATCATGAACGCCGGTGCCCAGCCCACCGCAAGCGAGCAGCACCAGCGCATGGCGGATCTCTTCAACAAGCTGGACCGTGTCGCGTTCGATGCCATGGCTCCTGCCCTCGAGGAGTCGGTTCCCGACAGCTTCGAGGCGATCAAGGCCAAGATGTTCACCTTCGAGGATCTTGCCAAGCTCGAGCCGCTGGACCTGGCCCGAGTCATGCGGGGCATGCCCGGCAACACCCTGCCCACCGCGCTCAAGGGTGCCAGCGAGACCACCCGCGAGGCGTTCCTGGCCGCCCTGCCCCAGCGGTCGCGCGACATGCTGCAGGAAGAGATGAACGGCATGGGTCCGGTGCGCCGCCGCGAGGTGGGAGAGGCGCAGACGCTGGCGCTCGACTACGCGCGCACGCTGGCCGAGGACGAACAGATCCGCCTGCCGCTGAACGACGATGACGAAGAGACGCTCTACTGAGCGTCTCCGGCGCGCTCAGCGGTTGGTGCGGTAGCCACCAAAGCCGGAAATGGCGGTGATGTCGATGGTGACGGGCACGAAACTGCCCGATGCAAAGCTCGACGCACTGCTCAGGATCGTCATCGCCCCGCTCAGCGGGGTGGAGCTGCTGCCCGACGTCGCATCGCTGATGGCCACGTATTTCGTCACCATCTCCTCGATCACCTCGGGGTCCGACAGGGTCTCGAGGTCGAGCTTTTCATTGATCAGCGCCGCCTGCTTGTCGATGTCGAGCGCGGCGAGGGCCTCGGGCAGGCCCAGCACCGTGCGCACCACCTTCGACAGGTCGGTATCGCGCAGGATGTCGAAGGCGGAATTGACGTCACCGGCCTTGCGCCGGAAGGCCAGTGCGGCGCCCAGCGTTTCATTCTCGTCGGTCTTGGCATTGACGAACTGGGTGTCAACGTACTTGTCGACCACGGTCGTCTTCCAGCTGGTCAAAAGAGTGTTGATGTTGCCCTCGCCCCCGGCACCGAACCCCAGCGCGGTGTAGAGATCCTTGAAGCGGCTGTCGGTCAGCTTGTTCACGAGGGCATCGCGGTCCTCGATGTCGCTCTTGAGGATCTTCTCCATCATCGCCTTGCCGAAGATCTGGTCCTCGAGGTCATAGGCCTTCATGACGAAGCTGTAGAGATCGTAATCCTCCAGGAGATCATCCACGGACTGCACGTCCGAGATGTTCTCCATGAAATATTCGATGGCACGGGCGTGCTGCGGCTCGGAGCGGATCATCTCCTGCTGCTTGTCCTCGGTGGCGTTGACGATGCGCAGCGCCACGTTGGTCGCCATCCCGGCAACCGAGATCATGCGCGTTCGCCTTCCGCTGTCCCGAGAAGCTCGGCCTCGCGCGCCATGAGCGGGCGCAGGTTGCGCAGGGCGGTGAAGTATTCCCCGCGGCTGACGTTGTTGGCGGCTTCGAAGACATGGCCTGACATCTCGGCCGAGAAGGCGCCCACCAGCGCCGCAAGACGCTCCTGCGCGGCCTTGACCGCCTTGTCGCGGCCCTCGGCATCAATGAGCGCGCTCTGTATGAGGAAGTAGGCGGCGGTCACCGGCGTCGTCGCGGCACCGGGGCTGAGCAGGTCGGTTTCGCGGATGATGTCCGCGCGGGTTTCAACGGTGATCGTGCTCTTGCGACCGCCGTTGCGCATCAGACAGCCGTTGACGATGATCCGTTCAAACGGCTTGAGCGTGAGATTGAGTGCCATCGAGATCCACCGCTGCAGGGGCCGGGCTCTGGCCTGCAAGGCCGCCCATGATGTTCTGGTTTACGTCGATCAGCGCCTTCAGTCCATTGCCGCCGCCGATCACCTCGCCACAGGTCCGGTCGACCCACAGCGACAGGGAAATGAGGTTCGCCCGCAGCGCCGCGGGCAGCTGGTTGCCCTCGCGCGAGAGGTCGTTCTGCAGGCGGACCCAGAGGGCGCGGTTTTCCGACACCACCTCGCGCAGGCCCTGCGCCAGGATCGCCACGCGCTCGGCCTTGTCGCCGGCGCCGTTCCAGGCCTCGAGATGCACGCTCATGCCGCCGGTGATGCGGGCAAAGACCCGGGCTTCGATCTGCCGGGGCGTTTCGCTTTCGCGGATGGTCCGCTTGTATGCGTTGATGCTCATGTCTTTCCTGCCTCTTCGCCCGGACCGGGCCGGACGTTCCTTGCACTGGCCGCGGCTGGTTCCGCCGGTCCTGGTGCCTGGGGTGGCGAGGGGCGCAGAACGCGCCCCTCGCCGGATCATCTACCGAACGTAAGTCCTGATCAGCGGAAGAGCGACAGGATGTTCTGCGGCGCCTGGTTGGCGATCGACAGGGACTGCGTCGCCAGCTGCTGCTGCACCTGAAGCGCCTGAAGACGGGCGGCTTCCTCTTCCATGTTGGCGTCGATCATCGACCCCACACCGGCGTCGATGCTGTCGACAACGGCGGTCAGGAAGGTCTGCTGGTTCTCGATCGACTTCTCTGACTGGCCAAGCTTGGTGGCGATGTCCGTGACATTGCCCACGACGCCTTCGGTCGAGGCCAGGGCCCCTGCCAGGAAAGCCTCGCCGGTGGCGGCCTCGGCGTTGGTGGCGAAGCCGGTTGCAAGGGTTTTGAAGTCCTGCACCAGCTTGCCGATGTCGTGGGTCCCCACCGAGATGTCGGTCGTGCTGTAGGTGCCGGCCCGGCTGATGCCGGTGACGACGTTGCGTGCCACGCCCACGTCGGTGTCGGTCTGCGTGGCCGCGGTCAGAATACCGGTCGCCGCGGCAACCGATCCGGCGGTCACGTCACCACCCGAATAGGCACCTGCGCCCAGCATGTCGTCACCGTTGAAGGTCGACTGGCTGAGAGTGGTTTCCATCTGCTTGACCAGCTCGTTGAGGTCATTTTCGACCTCGGTCTGACCGCCGGTCGCGCCCTGCGCGAAGGCAACCTTGTCGAGGAACTGCTGGGCGAGGCCGTTGATGGTTTCAGCACCAAGACGCGCGGTCGAGACCGAGTTCTTGGTGAGGGTCAATCCTTCGTTGATCGACGAGTAGACCGAGCTGTCGCCCTTCATGGTCTCGGAGATCTGGAAGTAGGCTGCGTTGTCCTTGCCGGACTCGACCTTGAGACCCGTGGAAATGCGGCCCTGGGTCTGCTCGAGGCTCGAATTGATGCCACGCAGGGTGGCCAGTGCGTTCATTGCGCTGGCGTTGGTATTGATGGAAGACATATCGTACTGCTCCGTTTCTATCGTTAACGCTTGTCATTCTGACAAGAACTTGGGCCTGTTAATTCAGTGTCACCGGGGCGAGAGGCCCGCCCCGGCGGGCGGTATCAACCCTGTCAGCGGAACAGCGACAGGATATTCTGCGGCGCCTGGTTGGCAATCGACAGCGACTGGGTTGCCAGCTGCTGCTGCACCTGAAGCGCCTGAAGACGCGCGGCTTCCTCTTCCATGTTGGCGTCGACCATCGAGCCCACACCGGAGTCGATGCTGTCGACGACAGCGTTCAGAAAGGTCTGCTGGTTCTCGATGGACTTTTCCGACTGGCCGAGCTTGGTGGCGATGTCGGTCACCTGGCCGACGAGGCCTTCGGTGGTTGTCAGGGCGGTCGCCAGGAAGTTGTCGGTCGTGTCACCCGCAGCGGCGGTCGCGCCGAAACCGGTAACGGCGTCGCCAGCGGTGGTCGTGCCGGCCACTTCGACGATCGCCTTGAACGATGCCACCAGCGATGCCACGTCGTGGGTGCCAACGGTGATCGAGGTGGTCGCGTACGAACCGCCGGCACGGCTGATGCCGGTCACCACTTCGCGGTCGTCGCCGACAGTGGCGCCACCGTTGACCGCGGCGGTCGTGATCGTACCGTCGACATCTGCCACCGCGTTGGTACCACCGTTCGCGCCTGCCACGATATCGTCGTACCCACCGGCACCCAGCATGTCGTCACCGTTGAAGGTCGACTGGCTGAGGGTGGTTTCCATCTGCTTGACCAGCTCGGCAAGGTCGCTTTCGATCTCGGCATGACCGCCGGTCGCGCCCTGCGCGAAGGCAACCTTGTCGAGAAACTGCTGAGCCAGACCATTGATGGTTTCAGCACCAAGACGCGCGGTCGAGACCGAGTTCTTGGTGAGGGTCAGGCCTTCGTTGATCGACGCGTAAACCGAGCTGTCGCCCTTCATGGTTTCGGAGATCTGGAAGTAGGCTGCGTTGTCCTTGCCGGATTCCACCTTGAGACCGGTCGAAATGCGGCCCTGGGTGGTTTCGAGGTTGGAGTTGATGCCACGCAACGTCGCCAGCGCGTTCATCGCACTTGCGTTGGTATTGATAGAAGACATTATGTTCTGCTCCGATTTCTATCGTTGGTCTTCGTCTTTCTGACGAAAACGGTCCTTGCCGTAAGTACTGGGTAACACGACAGAATGTGAACAGAGGTTTAACGAAGGTTAACGCTAGACCGACTGGTCAAACCGTTGCGATGGGGTCACATCCGAGGAGCTGCGGGCGCCGTCCTTGCCGTAGAGGCCACGCAGGCTCTGACGGTCGCGGATTCGCTCAATTTCGCTGGCTACAGCGCTTGTAGCCTCGGTCATGCGGCGCAAAAGCGCCAGATCGGTCGCGATGAGATCACGCAGATCATCCAGCCGGACCCGCAGCCGCTCGGACGCTGCATCGTCTTGTCCGAAAATTTTTTCCTGCTGCCCGAAGACCGTCTCAATTTCGCCAAGAAGCTCCGCCTTTCGGGGAAACAGCTCTTCGACGCGGCCCAGCTGACCCTGGCCGATGGCGGCGATCTCGTCGCGCAGCAGGCGCGCAAGCTGGTCGATCAGCATGTTGGCGCGGGCGGGGGTCACGTCGGTCATCCCTCGCGCTCCTCGCCGCGGGCCGAGGTGTAGGCCTCAAGTGCGCCGCGCAGGCTGCTCGAGATGCCCGCCCCACCCTGCTCGGCGATCTCGCGGCCGAAGGCCTCGGCCAGGAAGGACCGCCAGTGCTCTTCTGCCTGCCCGCCGCCGAAATCGCCGATGTCCACCTGGCTCAGCATCTCGTCGACCATCTGGCTCAGGAACATCGCCTCGAACTCGCGCGCGGCAGTCTGGGCCGCATCCGGCTCGGCGGTGCCGGGCCGGGCACCCATCGCGCCAGTGACCTGAAGGGCGGCCATGTTGGTGGAAATGTCCATCACAAATACTCGTCAGATGATTTCAAGATCGGCATGAAGCGCCCCCGCGGCCTTGATGGCCTGGAGGATGGAAATGGTCTGCGTCGCCGTCAGACCGATGGCGTTGAGCGCATCCACCAGCCGCTGAAGGCTCACGTCTGCGCCTTCAAGGATGGTGAAATGGGTCTCAGTCTCCTCGACGCCCACGGTGGTGCGGGGCACCACGACGGTGGTGCCGCCGATTGTCACCGGGTTGGGCTGGCTGACCTCGGGATCCTCGCGCACCATGACCGTAAGTCCACCCTGGCTGACCGCGACCCGGTCAATACGCACGTTGGCCCCGATCACGATGGTGCCAGACCGGGCGTCGATCACCACCTTGGCGATGCTGTCGGGCTCGACCATGAGGTTCTCGACCACGGACATCATCTCGGGGACGTCGCCCTTGCCCGACCCGCTGAGCCGCACCTCTACCGTGCCGGGATCCAGGGCGCGGGCCATGTTGCCCCCCAGCTTCTGCTGGATCGCCTCTGCCACCCGGCTGGCAGTGGTAAAGTCGGGATTGCGCAAGCTGAGGCGGATGGTGTCCAGCGATGCCAGCTCGAACGGGATTTCGTTCTCGACCGTGGCACCATTCTCGATCCGGGCCACCGTAGGCACGCCCTCGACCAGCGAGGCGGCAACGCCCTGCGCGGCCCAGCCGGCGACGGCAATGGGGCCCTGCGCCACGGCATAGACCTCGCCATCGGCGCCGGTCAGGGGCGTCACGATCAGCGTACCGCCCCGCAGGGAGGTTGAATCGCCCAAGGACGACACCACCACGTCGATGGGCGAGCCGCGCCGCGCGAAGGGCGGCAGCATCGCAGTGACCATAACGGCAGCGGTGTTCTGCGTACGGATATTGTCGTCGGACAGGTTGCCGACGCCAAGCCGCTCCAGCATCGCCTCGATGCTCTTCTCGGTGAAGGGGCTGTTGCGCAACGAGTCGCCAGTCCCATTGAGGCCGACCACGAGGCCGTAGCCCACCAGCTGGTTCTCGCGCACACCTTCGAACGTGGCAATGTCCTTGATCCGCACATCCGCCTGCGCCGGGAAGGCAGGCAGCAGCGCGGTGGCGACGGCGGCGAGGAAGGCAGCGATACGCATGATGCTCCGAACGGGTCTGGAGGGGATCTGACGGCAGGGCCGCGCCGTGAAACTAAACTACGACGGAGCCAAAATCGCAATGATTAATTCCTTCAGCAATCCATGACTAACCATTCTATCCTTGTGTTCTGCTTGACCGAGCCGCAATATCGCAGCATTGTATGCTTGCGATTGCCATGAAAAGTCCAACAGCTGTCAGGGGGCGTGGTGCATATCTACCTTTACGAGCCGCGTAACAACGCCCTTGGCGGGCTGATCTCGGGGATGAGCGAGGCTCAGTGGGAGCCGGTTCCCGTCACCGACGACTTCTTCGACCGCCAGCTCGACCTCATCGCGCCCGACGGCTTTGCCGACCGCCCTGTGCTGATGTGGGGCCACCCCCGCATCGTGGAGCGCATCGCGCGCCTGCGCCGCGCCGGCTGCCGCAACCCGGTTCTGGTCCTGCGCTCCGAGCGTGACCCCGAGGCGGCGATGGAGACGCTTGACGCGGGTGCCGATGACGACATCGTCGGGCCGCTGACCGGGTTCGAGCTGCGCAGCCGCGTCAACGCCATCACCCGGCGATTCCACGGCCACGCGGCGGCGTCTGTGCATATCGGTGATATCACGGCGTATTTCGACGGGCGTGATCCGGACGTGGCGGGCCAGCCCATGCGGCTGTCGCAGCGGGAACTGGCGATCTTCCAGCAGATCGCACTGGCGGCGCCGCGCGTGGTGTCGAAATCGCGGATCTACGACGCGGTCTACGGCATGGCCGACGACCAGCCCTTCGACAAGGTGATCGACGTCTACATCCACCGCATCCGCAAGAAGATCGAGGAAATGTCGCCGCTGGGCGATCCGCACATCCGCACGATCCGCGGCCGCGGCTACAAGCTGTCCCCCGAGGGCTTGGAAGAGGCAACGCAGCCGCTGCCCCTGCCTGGCTCAGGACATGAAATTCAGAAAGCTCAGCTGCGATAGCCGCGCGGTCACGGCGTAGCTGGCCTGAAGCTGGGTTTCGAGCGCGGTGATGCTGGTCGCAGCCTCGTAGCTGTCCACCCCGACAAGCGCATCCACACGCGCGGAGTAGACCACTTCACGATCCTTCAGCCGCGCGCTGGAGGCCTCGACCTGCGCAGACGCGGCGTCAAGCTGGGTCTGGCGGTCAAGCAGCCCGGCCATGCCCTCGGCAATACGCGAGGCGGCAGTACCGACCCAGGCATCATAGGCGGCGTCATCGGTGATCCCGGCAGGATCGACCGAGACCAGCATCGCCAGCCCCTGCAGCACCTCGCGGAAGGCCGGATCACTGGCAGAGGCGCCAAAGCTCACCCGCTCGCCATCGCCGATGCCCACGGACTGGCGGCCATCGCCGCTGCCGCCATAGAACAGCCCATCAAAGCCACCGCCCGAGAACAGCGCATCCAGTTCCGCAAACTTGGCTTCGGCATCGGCAAGGCTGTCGATGCTGCCGCCAGTGATTGCCGCGACCGCCTGCCGGGGCGTCTGCCCGCCATCCGAGGCCGCGTCCCAAGGGGTCAGCGCACGTGCGTCACCCGCTGCACCCGCAAACAGCGCCGCTCCAGCATGGGTGGCGTTGGCCTGGTTCACCAGCGCATCGAGCGCCGCCCGCGCCACCACCTGGATGCCGTCCGCTGCGCCACTGTCCGCGACGCTGTTGGCAAGCGCGAGCTCCATCGCCGGTCCGACGCCAGCACGGATGGCGCTGATGGCGCTGCTCATGCGGTCGATGCGGCTGCCCAGAAGACCATTGGCGGCGATCTGCGCCGCGTCCCGTTCCAGCGTAGCGTTCAGCGCCAGCGCCTCGGACGCGCCGACCCCAAGCGATTTGTAGATGTCCGACTTCACGCCGGTGGACAACTCCTGCTCGGCGGTGGCAAGGCGGGTCTGAAGCTCGGCATTGGTGTTGCGGCGCAGAAGGTTGCTGTACTGCGTCGAGGGGCCGCTGTTCATGTTGTAGATCATCGGGATCTCCGGTTCGGGCCTGCCGTCAGGCCGCGGCGATAAGGGTGTCGAGCATCTCGGCCACGGTCTGGAGCACCTGTGCGTTGGCGGCATAGCTCTGCTGGATCTGGGTCAGCTGCTGCAGCTCGTCATCCACGTTGACGCCCTGGAAGGACATGCGCGTGCCCTGCACAGCGACCGCCCCCGAGGCGAGCGTCGCCGCCTCGGTTTCAGCGCGCGCGCGGGTGGCGTTCTGCCCGGCGATCAGGGTCGAGGCATAGGTGGCGATGGTGGCGCTGCCGCCAAGACCAGCCGCCTCGTCGAAGCCGACCGGCGCATCGAGCGCGTCGATCATGTCCTCGATCAGCGTGTTGTCCCCGGTGTTGCCCGGCTGGGCCGCGCCCATCCCGTCACGGATGCGCCAGACCGCCCCCCCCTCGTCGGGCAGCACCGCCGCGTTCACCGCTATGCGCGCGGCAAGGCCCGGCTCGTAGGGCACGCCCGGCATGGCACCGGCATCGGTAAAGAGGCCCGGACCGCCGGTGCTGGTGTCGACGGTGGCCATGGTCTCGATCAGCGCCGAGGCGACCTCGTCGAGCTGCGCCTGCATTTGCGGCAGCGTATCGCTTGCCATGGTGATGCGCCCGGCCAGAGACCCTTCGGAGATGCCACGCACCCCCGGCTTTCCCGGCGTGATCTCGACCGCGCCGGCAAACAGGGTGCCGGTCTGTGCGTCGTAGCGCAGCGCCTGCCCCTGGTTGCCAGCCAGCAGCTCTGTACCGCCGGTCGTGAACAGTTCCACCCGGCCCTGCGCATCGGTACGCATGGTGAAGTCGATTACCTCGGCCAGCGCATCAAGCTCGGTGCCGATGGCGTCCTCGGTGGCAAGCCTCGCCTCGCCCTGAAGGCCGCCCGCCACCCGTTCGTTCAACTCCTGCAACCGCGCAATGCGCGCGTTCACGGAGCCCACGTCCGAAGCGATGGCGTCGTTGGTGCGGGTCATGGTGGTGGCCAGCTCGTCCCCGGCGCGGTTCAGCGCCACGGCCAGCCCCTGCGCCGCATCCACCGCACCGCGCTGGGTGGCGCTGTCCGAGGGCGACACCGACAGTAGGCCAAGGGCGCCCTGGAACCCGGTGAGATTGGTCAGGATCGTGTTGCCGCTTTCACTGTCGCCCAGCAGGCTGGTGTAGGCGTCGAGCCCCGTGGCCACGGCGTCCTGCGACGCGGTGCGCGACACTTCGGTGCGGTACATTGCGTCCAGCGTGGTATCCACGGCGCGACCGATGGTCGACACCTGCGGCGCCCCGTTCGGACCGGCGGTGATGCCGATGCTCCGGCGGGCGTAACCTTCGGTGTTTGCATTGCCGATGTTCGAGGACACGTTTTCGGCCCAGCGGGAGGATACGGTCATCCCGCTGCTGGCCGCGTTGAGGGCGGAGGTCAGGCTCATGATATTATCCCGTCAGCCTGATCAGCGCTTGAGGTTCACGGTTTCCGACAGCATCTCGTCGGCGGTCGTGATGATCTTGGCGTTGGACGAGTAGGCCCGCTGGCGCTGGATCAGGCTGGTCAGTTCCTGCGCGATGTCCACGTTCGAGGATTCCACCCCGCCCGAAGTCAGCGTGCCCGTCTCGCCCGAACCGGCCTGCCCGAGGTAGAAGTTGCCCGAATCCATCGACGCCGAGAAGGTCGAGTTGTTCGAGGTCTGCAGCCCATTGGGGTTGGCGAAGGTCGCCAGCGGCACCTGGTAGAGCGATGTGCGCGTGCCGTTGTCGAAGACACCCCACACGTTGCCAAACTCGTCGAACTCCACCCGCGTGAGCACGCCGCTTTCGCTGCCGTCCGCCTCGATGGAAAGCGGGGTGTAATCGCCCGAGAACTGGCTCAGCCCATCGAAGCTGCCCGGCGCGCCAAGCGATACGTTGACCGTCTGCGGCACGTCACCGTTGGGAATGGTAAGGGTCATGGTGCCGGTGGCCGGATCGAAGGCAAAGCCCGCCGGGTCGGCGGCCAGCACCGTGCCGTCGCTGTAGGCTTGCGGCGCGCCCGCGCCTTCGCCGCTGTTGGCGAAGGACATGGTAACCTGGCCGTAATCGCCGTTCGCGTCCGAAATCGTGACGTCCCAGGTGTTCGGCTCTGCCGTGGGCTGGAAGGACAGGGTCAGGCGCTCGGCCTCGCCGAGGGCGTTGTAATATTCGATCGAGGTCACGAAGGCATCGCCGGGGGTGTCGAGCCCGGTTTCCTGCGAGGGCAGATTGCCACTGATGCCGATGTTCTCGGTGATCGCACCGGCGATGGTCTGACCTGCGATGTTCACCGGCTCGAGATCGGCAAAGCTGTTGCGGTCCACCGACCCGAGGTTGCCGTTGGCATCATAGGGGAAGCCCATCAGGTACAGCCCCGCCGAGTTCACGAGGTTGCCGTCCTCGTCCGGCTCGAAGCTGCCGACGCGGGTGAACATGTTGCCCGAGGTGTAGGAGGCATCGACGTTCGAGTTGACCACGAAGAACCCACCGCCGCTGATGGCAAGGTTGGTCGCGACCGAAGTTTCGGAATAGTTGCCGTCGATGGTGTTGGTGTTCACGGTCGCGGTCTGCACGCCCGTGGACATCGCTCCGCCCACCGCCGACGCGGAGCCCGAGGTGATCATCTGCTCGAAGCTGCGGCGGTAGCCCACGGTGTCGGCATTCGCGATGTTGTACGAAATGCTCCCCACGGCGGTGGAGTTTGCCAGAAGTCCGCTGACGCCGGACGCCATCGCGTTGGAAATGCTCATAACAGCCTCGCCTCTTTGAATGTCGGTGTTCGGGCACCGTTCCCATTGGATATACAGAGCCCCGGTTTCACCAACTTTAAAACCGGGAGTCCTTTGCTATCTTTTCCACAGGCTGCCCATGACCTTGGCCGTTTGCGGCCTGTTCTTGCGCCCGTTCAGATTCGGCAGCTCAGATTCGCCCGTCAGTTCACATCCGGGGGGACTTGCACCCCGGACAGCCGGTCCAGCATCTCGCCGGCGCTGTCGAGCCGTTCACGCGCGGTGCCCTGCCGCAGCGGAAGCAACTGCGGCGCGACACTGGTGAGGGTCGCGGCGATCTCAGCCCATTGCGGCAGGTCGGTCAGCCCCTCGAACCGTGCCGCGAGGGTGGCGGCGGTGGCGGCGTCGCCGCTGCGGTGGGCGGCCAGCATGTAGCGGATGGCATCGGGCAACGGCAGATCATCCCCGGTGCGTTCGGCAAGCAGAGCATAGGTAGCCTGTGCCTGCAGCCAGTCCTCACGCCCGAACTGCGCCTGCGCGCGCAGCCGCAGCACCTGCTCGGGGGCACCGGCGCTTGCGCCCGCAACCAGTTCGGCCGCCTGCCCCGTCGCGTCGAAGTACCGCGCCTTGACCAGCTCAACGCGGCGGGCAAGCTCAGCGTCCTGCGGCTCGGGCGGGTCCGCCAGCAGGGCCCCCAGCGCGTCAAACTGCGCGCCCTCCAGCATCGCCTCGGCCTCCTTGACTGCCAGCCGCTCAAGCTGCGCCGAGGAGGTCTCGAACAGGCCAAGGTCAGCGCCCGCGGTCAGGTAGTCGCGGATCGCGCCGTATTCGGTGGCCGCCACGGTGGTCGCGCCAAGATCACGGAAGTGATCGGCAAAGCCTTCCGACACCAGCGCAAAGCTTGGCTCGAAGCGGAACCACGGGGTGAGGCGCGCATGCACCTCCATGAAACGTGACAGCGACAGGGTGCCGTTCTCGCCGTCGGCATAGAGCGCCTCGACAAGGCTCCGCGCCTTCTGCCGCGCGGCGCTGGCCTGCGGCGTGCCGGGATGGCGCTGCAACAGTCGCCCGTAGGTTTCCAGCGCGCCCAGCCGGTCTTCGGTAATGGCCTGAAGCGAGGCAAGATCGTCCAGCGTGCGCGCCGCGTGATCGTCTCCACGCCAGATCTCGGTCTCGATGGACAAGAGTTTTACCGCTTCAGCAGGCTCCAGCACCTCTTCTCGCAGGCCCAGATCGACGATGGCCCGCCGCGCCCGATGCGCCCAGAGATCGTCTCCGCCCTGCGCCCGGACATAACTGTCGAAGGCCGCGAGCGGGTCGTTTCCGGCTTCGGCCACCCGGCCCAGAAGGTAGTGCAGCGCGGTGCCGTCCCGCAACTCGGGGTGATCGGCGAAGCGTGCAGCGATGTCGCGGGCAAGGCCCCAGCGGCGGCTTTCGATGGCGCAGTCCAGCAGCGACGGCAACACGCGCGCACGCAACGGCGCCGGGAAACGGTCCGAGCGCAAGAACGCCTCGGCCAGCTCGGGCGCTGCGGCGGCGCAGTCCCCTGACTTCAGTTCCGACAGCACGCGCAGCATGGGCTGGTCCGCCCAGTCCTCGTGCTTCGGGTCCAGCAACTTTTCGGCACGGTCGGTCAGCGGCCGGTTCAGCGGGTCGGTCAGGCCGACCACCAGCTCGAGCGCCGCAGCGCGCAGGCGGTGGGCCAGCGGCAGCTCGGCCCCTGTCACGTTGCCAAGGATCGACAGCGCCTCCGAGGCCATACCGTGGGACAGGTGAAGCTCGGCCAGGTCCGTGAGCGCCCGCGCATGGGCCGGGCCCGCGCCTTCGGTGTCCAGCACCCGGGCCATGAGCTCCCCGCGGGCCTCGAGGAAGGGCAGCGCGCGCTGTGGCAGCAGGAACAGCACCGGCGGGTCAATCACCTTGGCGGGCCGCGCCAGCGCCGGCACGGGTGCGATGCCGTCATCGTCGAGATCCGCCAGCGCAACATGGGGCACCAGCGCGACCGCAAACGCTGCGGCAGCACGAATAGCCCAAGGATAGGCGAATTTATTTTTTTCACTCACCATGATTGTTCTTGATATACACAGGCTGAAATCGCATTGTCAGCAAGAAAAAGCCGATATTCCCCTGAACTGACAAGGATTAGGAAGGTTCGCCCATGGCCACCTCGACCTATGTGGCGCTGTCCCAGCTGACCGCCCTTGAGCGTCAGCTTGACGTGACGGCGAACAATATCGCGAACGCCAACTCCACCGGCTTCAAGGCCGAGCGGGTGCTGTTCGAAAGCTACCTCCAGCAAGACGAGAGCCTGCCCACCGATCAGGGCACCAACTACCTGATCGACCGTGGCTCGTACCTTGATGATCGCGCGGGCACCACGATCCAGACGGGCAACCCGCTGGACATGGCGCTGTCCGGCAAGGGCTGGTTCGCCTACGAGAACGCGGATGGCACGCAAGGTTTTGGCCGTGACGGCAACTTCGTGCTGGACCCGCAGGGCCGCGTGGTGACCACCGGTGGCGCACAGCTGCTGGACGCCGCCGGAGCGCCACTCAACCTGCCGCCCGCGGTTGCAGGCACCGTGAGCATCGCCGGAGACGGCACCATTTCCGGACCCGATGGCGCGATTTTGGGGCAGGTGGGCATCTTCGCCCTGCCCGACCGCCAGAGCCTTGGCCGCGCCGGTGGCGGCCTGTTCGTGCCCGAAGAGGGCAATATGCAGTTCACCCCCGATGACAGCGGCACCCAGGTGATCCAGGGCGCGCTGGAATCGAGCAACGTTCAGGCGGTGACCGAGGTTACCCGCCTCATCGACATCCAGCAGGCCTACCAGCACGCGCTGAACCTCGTCTCGTCCGATGACGAGTTGCAGAAAGAGATGCTGAGCCGCATCGGCCGCACAACCTAACGGAGCAGACAGATGAAAGCCCTCGGGATCGCCGCAACCGGCATGATGGCGCAGCAGACCAACGTCGACGTTATCTCCAACAACATCGCCAACGCCAACACCACCGGCTTCAAGAGCGCCCGTGCCTCGTTCAGCGACCTGATCTACGAGAACGTCTCGCGCGAAGGCGCGGTGACGGCGGAAGAGGGCAACACTCGCCCCGTCGGCCTTGACGTCGGCCTTGGCGTGCAGGCGGTGGGCACCGTTCGGCTCAACACCCAAGGCGGGCTGACGCAGACGCAAAACCAGCTCGACATGGCCATCGACGGGCGCGGCTACTTTACCGTGAACATGCCCGACGGCGAACAGGCCTACACCCGCGACGGGTCCTTCCGGCTGTCTGCCGAAGGGCAGATCGTCAACGCCAATGGCTACGAGATCGACCCGGGCATCGTGCTGCCGGACAACACCACGTCCATCGCGGTGTCCGAGACGGGCATTGTCAGCGCCTACGTGGACAACGACCCAAACCCCGTCGAGATCGGGCAGCTGACCCTGACCACCTTCGTCAACGATGCCGGGATGCGCCCCTTGGGCGACAACCTGCTGCAGGCCACCGTCGCCTCGGGCGATGCAATCCCCGCACTGCCCGGGGACGAAGGCGTGGGCATCCTGCGGCAGGGCTATCTCGAAAGCTCGAACGTGGACATCGTGCGCCAGATCACCGACCTCATCCAGGCGCAGCGCGCCTACGAGATGAACTCGAAGGCGATTGAGACCGCGGACCAGATGATGTCCTCGGCCAACCAGATCCGCTGAGCCATGCTGCGCCGTCTCGCCCTTCTGGCCGCGCTCGTGCTGGCCCCGCTGGCCACTGCCGCCGAAACCCCGACCGTGCTGGTCGAGGAAAAGGTCCGTGGCAGCTGGGGCCCCGAGCTGCCGCCCGAGGCGATGCTGCGGATCACCTTTTCAGGCAGTACCATCGAAGAGGCCGAGCTGATCTCGGACTTCTGGATGGACCGCGACAGCGGGCGCTTCTTGGCCAACGCGGTGACCGCCGAAGGCATCACCCACCGGCTGCAGGGCATGGCCATGCCGATCATGGCGGTGCCGGTGCCCGTGCGCTCGCTCATGCCGGGCGACATCGTCACCGAGGCCGACATCACCCTGACTGAAATGGCCCTGCGCCGCATAGGCGCCTACACCCTGACCGACGCGGAAGACCTCGTGGGCCAGCAGGTGCGGCGGATGCTCAGCCAAGGCCGCCCGGTGATGGCGCAGTCGGTGATGCAGCCGCTGGTGATCGACCGGGGCGACAAGGTCTCCATTCTTTACGACGATGGCCGGCTGGTTCTGACCGCCCCCGGCCGCGCGCTTGATGCCGCCCATCGCGGCGCAGAGCTGCGCATTGTCAATCTGGTCAGCAACCAGCCGCTGGTCGCCATCGCGCGTGAACCCGGCCTCGTCGAGGTGATCCGATGATCCGTTACCGCCCCGCCGCCTTGATGGTCCCCGCCCTTGCGCTGGCAGCCTGCAGCAGCCCCGTGTTCGACCGCGAACCCGAACTCAGCCCCATCGGCGTCGACCAGCAGGACCTGCAGGCCGCGCGCACCGTCAACGTCCCCATGCCGCCCCCCGAAGCCGAGCGCATCCCCTATCGCGCCGAGGGTGCGTCGCTGTGGGAACGCGGGTCCGGCGGGTTCTTCGCCGACCAGCGCGCCACGAAAATCGGCGACCTGTTGACCATCGTCATCGACATCCGCGACGAGGCCAGCCTCGACAACACCTCAAAACGCAGCCGCAGCGGTGAAAGCACTCTCGCTCAGCCCGGCTTCTTCGGCTACGGCAGCCAGATCGACAAGATCCTGCCCGGCGTCGGCCCCGAGGATCTGCCCAGCGGCGACATCGTCGACATCAGTTCGGCCACTTCCGCGCGGGGCAGCGGCTCCATCGACCGCAGCGAGGACATCTTCCTGCGCATGGCGGCGCTGGTCGTGCAGACCCTGCCCAACGGCAACATGGTCGTGGTCGGTCGGCAGGAGGTGAAGGTGAACGAGGAACTGCGCGAGCTGCGCGTCTCGGGCATTATCCGACCGCAGGACATCGACCGCGGCAACACCATCCTCTACGACAAGATGGCCGAGGCCCGGATCAGCTATGGCGGCCGAGGGTCGGTCAGCCGCCAGCAGGTGCGCGGCTACGGCGAGGACGTGCTGGACGTGATCCTGCCCTACTAGGCCATCGCGCTTACCATTATTAAGCCACGATTTACCAAAATTATCGCCCCATTGACCCGCGATACCGATTCCCGAAGCAGCCATTTTCGGGAATCGGACATGAAGAAAGCCTTGATCGCATTTGCCGGCCTGCCGCTGGTCTTTGCCGCCGCAGGATATGCCGGAGGTCAGGTGTTGCCCGTGAAGGAAACGCCTGCCGTCGCCGCCACCGAAACGGCAGAGCCCACCGCTCCAAATGCTGCCGAAGGCGTTCTGGACAAGCTTGCCGATGAAGAGGGCGACACCCACGCGGCCGCGGACAAGACCGACGCAGAGGCCACGCCCTCGGATCTCGCCGCGATGGAAGCCGCAGCCAATGATTCCCACGTTGTCCGTCTTGGCCGCATGAGCGTGCCGGTCTACGGCGCCCACAGCGTCACCTACATGGTGTCCGAGATTGGCGTGCAGATGCGCGACCTGGCCGCCGTCGCCGACTACAACGAGATGGACAACACCTCGCGCCTGCGCGACGCCGTCCTGGCTGCAATGCACCGTGCGGCGGAAGGCATGAGCCTGACTGGCGCAGTAATCGACACGCCGGAACTGTCGGAAAAGCTGAAAGCAGACCTCAAGAACGGGTTCGGCGACGCGGTGTCGGACGTGCTCGTGCTGTCCATGGTGCAGGCGGAAGTGCCGCGCAGCTGAAGCCGCGCGGCAGTCCCGATTACCTGACTTCCTCGATCATACCGGCGGGCACCTGTTCGCCGGTTTCAAGATGCAGCATCGCCAGCCCCTGCTCGTAGGTGAGGCTCGCGACTTGCGACAGGGCGTAGGTCTGCGCATTGACGGTGTTCCCGTCCGCGTCCAGCCCCACCAGTTGCATGCTGTAGCGGCCATCGGCCAGCGGCAGCCCCTCGTCATCAAGGCCATCCCAGATCACCTGGTGCAGCGTGCCGGTCGTGCCCGGAAGCCCGCTGATGTTGCGCACCACCCGGCCCGCCCCGTCGATCACCGCAAGCGACACGTCGGACGCTTCGTTGCCGAGGCGATAGCCCAGTGTCGCGTTGCCGTCCGACAGGGTCACATTGGACATCGGCGCCACCACCTCGCGCCCGAGAAAGTTAAGCCCCGACATCGCCGAAAGGCCCGACAACTGCGAGGCAATGCCTTCAAGGTTGGCATTCTGCACCACCGCCTGCTCCACCTGCGTCAGGGTCGCCAGCTGTGACACGAAGGCAGTGCTGTCCATGGGCTCGAGCGGATCCTGATTTTGTATCTGCGCGGTCAGCAGGGTGATGAAACTCTGATAATCCTCGCCCAGCTGGCTGAGCGACGAGTTGGCCGCACTGCCCGAGGCACCCGTGGCGGTGGCGGAGCTGCCGATGGCAAAGGGATCGATGGCCATGATGCGTGTCCTTTCCGGTTCAGACCGAGATGTCGACACCGCCGCCCGAAGGCATGGCGCTGCGCGAAGGTAGTTGTTCGGGCGTTTCTCTGCCGGCATCGGCCACGTCCCAGCCGGGCGACTGGGGCACGGGTCGGGCGCCCCAAGGCTGGCCCGGATTCTGGCCCGAATTCTGTCCCATGCCATGGCCTGCGTTCTGGCCTGCGTTCTGACCCGTTTGCTGACCAGCGCTTCGGTCTCCGAGGTCCCCGAAGCTGAGCGAACGGCTGTCCACCACATGACCCTGTTCCCGCAAGAGCGCGACAAGTCCGTCGCGGTCCGCCCGCAAGCTGCCAAGCACTGATGCCTGTTCGGCGCGCACGGATACGCTGATAGCACCGCTATCCTGCGCTGACAGCTCGATCTCCACCTGGCCAAGGCTTCCCGGATCCAGTCGCACCCGGATCACACCGTCCTGAGACACCTGGGCACGGATCTGGTTGAGGATCTGGGCGCTGTCCGGCAGCGGTACAGGCGCCCTTGGGGCAGCCTCCGGCGTGGCTACGGCTGCCGATACCGAGGCTGCTACGGTCACCGCTGGGGCCAATGCAGCGACCGGATCGGCGCTGGCGGCAGTGGCACGGGGCAAGGCAGGCTCAGCTGCCATGGCCGCAGGATCACGCGGCATTGCCCCATCCTGTTCGGCATCCACAGGCAGTGCCCGCAAGTCGAACAGCTCCGAACCAGTGCCATCCGGCACCGGACCATCGGCGGCCCCATCCTGAAGGGCCTCCCCCTGCTGAAAGAGACCCCGCGACGCAAGTCCCGCCTCGGATAGCCCATTTGTCCGAGGCAGAGCGCTCCTCACATCGGTCAGCGCGCCTGCACTTCGTTTCGTGCCAGCGTCCGGTGTCCTGAGCGCAAGGACAGCCGCAGCGCCAAGCACCCCTTTTGCGAGCGTATCAGGCTCAGCCCCCGGCTCTGCTGCGACCGCCTGCCTGAGGTCTGCCACGAGCCGTTCGAGCCCTTCGCGCAACGTCGTGCCCTCAGCCAAGCCGTCTGGCCACTCTGCGAGCCGCTGCCATCCAGACCCTTCGCCCTCCGGGCGCGCGTGCCCCTCCTGCACAGCGCCCCTCGGGCCCGCACCGTCTTTCCCTGCGTCCTCAAGCCCGAGCACGTCGCGGACCTTTTCGAACATCGCCGCAAGGCCATGCTCGCGACGGGCATCGCCGTCGCCGGCAAGGGTACGATCCGTGGGCACGGGGGCGCCGGCCAGGCCATCGAGCACTCCGCCTTCAAACCCGGTCACGGCGCCGGAGACATCACGCGGCAGGGCCTCGCCAAGGGCGGAAAGGATTGGCTCAACCTCTTCGACAAGCGCCTCGTCAGACAGGTCCGGATCCGCCAGCGCGCCCTCCAGATCCGACAGCAAGTCCTGTGCGTCCGGTGCTGACGGTTCGGCACTTTCCTCGGGAACCGTCGCCGGGCCCAACAGGCGTGAAAAAAGCCCGCCGCTCCCCGGGCCGCGCTCGCTGCCCGGCTCAACTGGACCAAGGCCGATACCGGCCAATGCGGACATTATGTTCAACATGCACCCGACAGGCTTCGCAAGAAGCCCCCACTTACAAGGTTTCGGCGACGTCGCGATACCGCCTCGGAAAGGCCGGTGTGTCGCGCTGCGACCGACCGCACCTGCCGCGCGAATGATCGCACCGGCCGTTCAGGCAAGCGCAGGTCTGCATCGGCCTGCCAGCCACGCATCCCTGAACGGCCCTGAGCCAGTGCCAGAAACGGCTTGGCCAGTGCTGATTTGTACAACGTCGCCAGCATGCGCCAAGGCCGCCTTATTCTTGTTTCCAAGAATAAAAATACACGCTTTGACGAAAGCCGAAAGAATTTAATGCTTTAATGGAAGTTAAAGCGCGTCGACAGGCCAAGCTCTACAGGATCGCTGTCCACCTTGGGCGCGCCAAGGCAGCACCGCAGTGCCGTGCTGGTGCGGGCACACCAGTCGCCGAATCCAAGAGTGTCGTCGGCCACATCCAGAATGCTGGCACCGAAGGTCTGCAACTGGGAGGCGCGGAACCCGGGATCAAGCCGCTCGAGATGGCGCTGCAGGCTCGCTTGCGACAGCATGTTGGGCAGCGCAACGATCGACTGCGGCACCATCCAGTGGCGACCCAGGGCTTGCGACATGCCAAGCGTGAAGGCATCGAGATCGAGATCCTCGCCGTCACGCTGAAGGGTCGCGGCGCGTTTCATTGCGGCCTGTGCCAGCCCGTGAAGCGCCTCGGTTTCTCGCTCCATGGGAATGTCACCACGGTCGAGCGCCACGATCAGCGCCTCCGCCACGGCACTGCCCAGCAGCTGGTCGGGATGGTGACGCCGCTGCGGCAGGGCGATCACGAGGGTATCGTAAGGCAGGTCGATCGGGAGCTCTTCGACGAGGACGTCGCCAAGCGGCAGGCCGGGGCCGACCTCCACCCCGTCATGCAGGACCAACGGATGCTTGCCATCAAGCTCCGCAAGCAGCAGCGCCATGCGAACCGGCAGGATCCGGGCGAACAGCGCCTCGAACCGGAAACGCGACGCGTCACTGGGAAGCCGCACGTGTTCGGCCCATATGAGTTTGAGCAGGTCCTGTCCAAGCATTCCGTTTGTCCACAAGCAAGTTACCGGGCCACCATATCGCAGCCGTTAACGTTCACGAAAGAACCTTAGTGTAAAGCGAGACACCATATGTGGGCAAAGTCTACAGCCGTGAATCTATATACAGACAGGTCAACAAAACCCGCAAACCTTTGAATACGTTGAACCTTGCTGCGGGCACTGCGAGCTTTGCGCACGCGAACACCCCGGAAATTTCCTTAACAAAGGAAAATTCCGGACCCTATATATGGCATAAAAGCAACGCAGCCCCCACAATATCCGCTTAGAACTGCGTCTCTTTTGCGGGGATCGAGCCCGAGGCCGGCGGGCCTCAGGGTGATGTTGCGGCGTCGGTCCGCACGACCATCACGCTGATCCTGCGGTTTTGCGGCGCATCCGGGGTCAGCCCCTCGAGTGGCTGAGTGTCCGCCAGCCCCGAGATCCGAGTGATCCGCCCGGCATTCACGCCGTTTTCCACCAGCACCCGCCGGGTCGCGTTTGCCCGGTCTGCCGAAAGCTCCCAGTTGGAATACGCCCCGCTGCCGCTGTAACGGCGCGAATCCGTGTGGCCGGTGATGGTGATCGGGTTGGGCAGGTCCGCCACGGCCGCAGCCACGACCTCCAGCAGATCGCGGGTGCGATCAATGATCCGGGCGCTGCCAGAGCTGAACATCGAGCTGCCCGAGGTGTCGACGATCTGGATGTCGATACCGTCCTGGCGGCGTTCGAACCTAAGGTGTTCCGACAGGCTCTCGAGGCCCGGCGCCCCGGCCAGGTCGCTGGTGATCTGCGCCTCTAGCCGGTCCTGCTCGGCTTCCCAGGCGGCGCTGTCACGTTCGTCCTGTGCTTGGTCCGCCGCGTCGGAGATGGTCGTGCTGTCCAGTGCCCCTTCAGGACGGGTGTCGAAAGGCACCGCCGGGGTCGCGCGATCATCGCGCAGGCGGCTGTCAAAGACCGCAAGTGGATTTTCCTGCCCGAAGCTCGGCAACTGCACCGGGGTCGCTGCCCCATCGGTCCCGCTCAGCACCCCGTCGGCGGCCAGCACGGTGCCGTCGAGCAGTCCGTCGCCGCGTCCGCCGCTTTCGGAAAGGCTGGGCGTGAAGTAATCCGCCAGGCCGCGAAGCTTTTCCTCGTCAGAGGCCGCAAGAATCCACAGAAGAAGGAAAAACGCCATCATCGCCGTCATGAAGTCGGCGTAGGCCACCTTCCATGCGCCGCCGTGGTGGGCATGTTCGTCACTCTCTTCCGTGCGGCGAATGACGATTGTCTGCTCGTTCTTGAGTGCCATGTTTCGTCAGGCCTCGCCGGGGACGATCGACCGGGCATAGGTGCCAAGCCCGGCCTCGCGGGCATGGGCGGCCTTCTTGCGCGAATAGCTCGGCGCGACCAGCGGGAAATCCTCTGGCAGGCCAAACGCCGTGCGGTAGGCTGCTTCGGTCATGCCATGCTCCGCCCCCAGATGCCGCTTGAGCATTTTGAAGCTGCGGCCGCAGCACAGGCAGGTGACCTTGTCTTCGGTCACGGCCTTTTCGACGGGAACCGCAGGCTGCACCTGTCCGTCCGCCGTGACCGCCGGCGCCGAAACCGGCTGCGGTACAGGGCCGCCAAGTTCGGCCGCAAGACGACGATACAGCGTGATAATCTCCTCCTGCCCGACATCTTTGCGTGACGCGTAGGCCGCCACGATGCGACCAAGCGTTTCTTCCTTGATGCCAAGATCAGACATTCCCGCCTCCGGAGTTCGACCCATTTGCGACCCGGCCGGCCGTGCTGCCGGCAACCGTGCAGATCCGCGCATGCCTTGTATCCATCACAGCTGAATACATCCTATGGGGGAGTTCAAGCCTTGAAAAACCCAATTTTCTGCACTTTTCGCACAAGGCTAGCGCGCCGTGCTGCGCAAAGATATCCTTGAAAGCAGCAAGGACAATATGTCCAAGACTGCGCCTTACGGCGGGCTGGGCGAACACGGTCTTCTGACCGCATGAAGCGCCTTGGTACAGCAGCGATGCAATCATGGCCCTGACTTCTTCTTGTTGCTCGTTTCTATGTCGCAAACACACACATAGAGCGCTAAGGTTAAACGTGATTGAAAAATCGCAAAACTTTCGTACAAACCTTGTTTTTTATTGGTTCGACCAAGGTCCGCCCGCGAATATGCAAGCCAGAGCGTCCTTTTCCGTCGTGGTTGAGCGTGACAGCGCCCTCAGGTCTGCCTGGACTCGATTGCTGCAGGACAGCGGCATGCCCAAGGTCTTGCGGCGCGAACGGCCCTCGGAATTGCGCGGGCTCTTGACTGACAGCGCCCCACTCGAAGCGATGATCGTCGGCCTATCGCGCCGCCAAATGCCGGACGAGCCACAACTGGGCCTCGTTGCGCTTGCGCGGCGGCTCTGCCCCGGCGCGGTCATCATCGCAGTGGATCATTCGGGCCGGTCCCGCGCCGCTGTCGAAGCCTTCGCTGCCGGAGCTGACGACGTGTTGGGACCCGGCCATGACCCCGCCGAACTGCGCGCCCGTTTAGCCCTGCGCTTGCAGCGGCACAGCTCCTCCGAACGACGCGGCGCACGACTGGCCCGACTTGGGCTGACGCCGATCGAAGAGCAGATCTACCGCCACCTCAGCGACCACATGGGCGAGGTGGTCGATCGCGCCGACCTGGCGCATGTGATCGGCATGCAGGACTGGAGCTATGGCGATCGCCGCTTCGACGTGCACATCGCCCGCATCCGGCAGAAGCTGGAAGACCGGTCAGACGGAGAACTGGTCGTACGGTCGATCCGTGGGCGTGGCTATGTGCTTGAACGTCATCGGCAAGGTCACCCGCGCCAAACGACGTAGCGCAGGACCGGCTAACGATTCAGCAAACCGACACTTTAGACAATCAGCGGCTGGCCAGCTGCGTGTCCGCCACGGTCTGGGGCGCGAGCCATTGCGTCAGCACCGGATGGCCTCCATCGCGCAGGACACTGCCCGCCGCGAGCCCGACACAGACCATGCACAAGAGCATCGCGTAGAGCGGCCGGAACAGTCGGGCACGCCGGACCGGCGCGGGCGCGGCTTCGGGCTCCTGTTCAGGCGGCACCAGTGCCCCCGGGGTCACGAACACCCCCTGCCCCGTCACCGTTACATCCGCCACCCTGGCGCCCTTGGCATAGCGCTGGCGCAGGGCCGCCGGGAACTGTCCCTCGGGCATGTCGAGAACCAGCGGCTCGCCGGGGCGCCACTTTCCTACCGTTTCGCGCGGGACCACGAAGCATGAATAATCGTCGCGGAAGCCGACCTTTGCCGCGCGCCGCGTGGGCGTATTGATCCCGACAGGCGCACCGCCAAAGACAAGGCGGACGCTGCCATGCTCGACGGACAGCACCGCTTCGGTCAGGGCGCAGTCGTCATCCGACACCATCGTTGCGAAGCCCTCGGGCAGATCCGGCGCGGGCTCGGGGCGGCGGGTCTTGGAGCGGACCTCGGACAAGTGCAGGCGCGGCGTCCAGCGAAAGGTCTCGGACAGCGACGGCACCTTGGGCAGAGGCAACGGCGAGGGTTTCGGCGCGGCCTTCCTTTCGGCTTCGAAGCGGTGGTTGATGAGGTAATCCTGCGCCAGCTCGGCGAGGTCATCCTCGTCCTCGATCAGCGCCAGCAGCTTCTGCTCGTCGGTGAACAGCACGCGGCGGGTGGGATAGCCTTCGGTGCTGGGCACGACGGCGAAATGCCGGTCCGGACAATCAAGCACCGCTGCGGCCTTTCTCAGCACACCGGAGCGTTCGGTATCGTGATGCAACAGGATCTCGCACAGGCCCGCTCCGTCGAGACAGAGCACCAGCCCGATCTCTTCCGGCCAGTCGACAAACACATGTCCAAGATCATGAGCGTCGAAGAAATAGGCAAGCTTGTCGGTGAGCACGACCGCAACTCCAAGAACTGTCCCGCGATATCCTCAAGCTATCCTTGTTTATACTTGAACAAAAGTCAATTTTACATATGATTTGGCATGAAAAGCGGGCCGTTCCGCAACAATCACCAAGGCAGAGATCACTTCCATGACCATGTTACTCGGACTTGCCCTCGTCTTCGGCCTGGTCTTTGGCGGGTTCATGCTGTCGGGCGGCAAGATGGATATCGTCCTCCATGCGCTGCCCTTCGAAGGCATGATGATCGGCGGCGCGGCCATCGGGGCCTTCGTCATCGCCAACTCCATGTCGGTTGTGAAGGCCTCGGCAGCGGGCATCGTGAAGGTCATGAAGGGCCCACGCTGGAAGGCCGGCGATTACAGCGACCTGCTCAAGCTGATGTACGAGCTGTCGCGCATCTACAAGACCAAGGGCGTGCTGGCGCTGGACAGCCACATCGAAAGCCCCGGCGACAGTGACATCTTCAAGCGCTACCCGCGCATCATGGCCGACCATTTCGCCATCGACCTCATCCGCGACAGCTTTCGGATGCTGTCCATGCAGTTCGATGACCGCTTCGCCACCGAGGACGTCATCAACCGCAAGATCCGCAAGCACCACCACGAGGCGCAGGCCCCGGTCCATGCCATCCAGCAGGTCGCCGACGGCCTGCCCGCCATCGGCATCGTTGCCGCGGTTCTGGGTGTCATCAAGACCATGTCCTCGATCGACCAGCCGCCCGAGATCCTCGGCGGCATGATCGGCGGCGCGCTGGTGGGCACGTTCCTCGGCGTGTTCCTGGCCTACTGCATGGTGCAGCCGGTTTCGGGCCGCCTCAAGCAGATCGAGGAAGAGGACGGCGCCTTCTACCTCGTGATCCGCGACATCTTTGTCGCCATGGTATCGGACCATCCGCCCAACATCTGCGTCGAGATCGGCCGCGGCAACATTCCCACCCGGATGCAGCCCGACTTCTACGAAGTCGAGAGCGCCCAGAAGGAACTGCCCGCCACATGAGGCTGGCCGCTGCCCTCCTGCTGCTTGCCGGCCCTGCCTTCGCGGCAACGCCGAAAGCACCGGCAGAGGACGAACCGGATTTTCGCTCGGCAGCGGTGAGCGGAGTGTTTCGGGCCCTGCCACCCGGCAGCTCGGGCTTTCCTGCCGACATCCTCATGGAGATGCGCATAAAGCTGGGCGGCGAGCCGGCCCCAGCCCCGCGCCCGCAGGCCGCGCCCGAGAGCCCCGAGCCCGAGAGCAATGGCCACTGACCGCCTTCGCGCCCTGCGCGTGATGGAGCGCCTGCGCGAGATCGACACGCGAGAGCGCGCCACCGAGGCGGCAAGCCTGCGCGCAAGGTCCGACACTCTTGAGACCGAGCGCGAAGCCTTGCTGGCGCGATTGTCGGGAGAGTCCCGGATCGAGGGACTGGAAGGCGCGCCCTATCTCGGGCGCTTCATCACCTCCATCCGCTCCGAGCTGGACCGCAATACTCGCGAGGCAGCAAGGCTTGCGCCCGAACTGGCACAGGCTGAGGACCGTCTGCGCGAGGCTATGGCGGAACAGAAGACCTACGAGATCCTGCGCATCGCCACGCTTGACCGTCAGCGCAAGGAAGCCGCAAGGCGCGAGGCGCGTGATCAGGACATGCAGACGATCCTGCGCTGGCAGCGCTGACTCTCTGGCCGGACCGGGCGGGCAGACTCGCTCACCGGAGCCTGAAGCAAACCACCGTTAGAATGACGGATAACCCCTACCCCTGAACCTTGATCCCCGCCTCGTCGAGGCAGGCCGCAAGCCGCGCAAAGGTCTCCCCCGACGGCATGGCGTCGCGCTTGGTCTGGCCCAGCAGCGTATCGAGCAGCGGCGCGAGGCGGATCGCCGCATCGACCTCGGGATCCGACCCCTTGCGATAGGCCCCGATGCGGATCAGCTCTTCCATGTCGGCGTAGCGTGCGGCGGCCTGCCGGGCGGCACGGTAGAGCGCGTATTCTTCGGGCCCGTGGCAATCAGGTAGCATCCGCGACAGCGATCGCAGGATGTCCACCGCCGGAAAGCGCCCGCGCTCGGCGATGCGCCGGTCGAGGATCACGTGACCGTCGAGGATGCCGCGCACCGCGTCCGCCACCGGGTCGTCCATGTCGTCGCCATCCATCAGCACCGTGTAGAGCGCCGTGATGTCCCCCGCCGTGCCCTTGCCGGGACCGGAGCGCTCCATCAGCCGGGGCAGTTCGGCAAAGGTGGTGGGCGGGTAGCCCTTGGAGGTGGGCGGCTCACCCCCAGCCAGGCCGATCTCGCGCTGCGCCATGGCAAAGCGGGTCACGCTGTCGAGCAGCAGCAGCACCTGCTTGCCCTCGTCGCGAAAATGCTCGGCCACGGCGGTGGCGGTCCAGGCCGCCTGTCGGCGCATCAGCGGCGGCTGGTCCCCGGTGGACACCACCACGACCGACCGCGCCAGCCCCTCTTCGCCCAGATCGTCGCGGATGAAATCCTGCACCTCGCGGCCACGCTCACCCACGAGGCCCACGACGATGACCTCGGGCTGCGCATGGCGCGCCAGCATGGCCATCATCGTCGACTTGCCCACGCCCGACCCCGCAAACACCCCCATCCGCTGCCCCCGGCACAGCGGCACGAAGCTGTCCATGACCTTGAGCTGCGTGTCGAGCCTTGGCCCCACCTGCCGCCGGTCGAAGGCCGGTGGCGGCGCGGCGCGGACGGGGCGCGCCGTGGCCCCCTCGGGCAGGTGGCCGCGCCCGTCCACCGGCTTGCCAAGGGCATCGACCACCCGGCCGAGCCACGCGGCATCGGGGCGCACCTCGGTCGCAGCATGGGTAACGGTCACCGCATCACCGGTGCGCACCCCGTCCCATGTTCCGAAGGGCAAAAGGCGCGTGCCGGCATCGTCGATGCCCACGACCTCGGCCAACACGGGGCCGTTCGCGCCCTGCACCGTGCAGTGATCGCCGATGCCCAACGTCCGCTCGAGACCGCGCACCACCAGCGACAGGCCAAGCGCCGAGGCGACCTGTCCGCCAATGCTTGTGCGTTCAATGCCACGAGCAAGGCTAGAGAGCTCTGAAAAGGCCGTATGCATGTTGACTATCCATTGCTATCCTAGGTTTATTAATGCTATTCTTGGGTTAAGCAAAAGGGTTTTGTTTATGAAGCTTTCCGGCATGTCCCTCTTCCAGTTGGCATCGCAGCGGATGACCTGGCTTGGCGCGCGCCAATCGGTGATTTCCGAGAATATCGCCAACGCCGACACCCCGCATTACCGCGCCCGCGAAGTCAGCAGCTTTGGCGAGATGGTGGAAGGCAGCACCCGTCCGCAGCAGGGCATGGCCCTGACCAACATGCGCCACATCCCGGGCAGCACCAGCGCGCCGGACGGCGTGCGGATCTCGGAAGATGCCGACGCGTGGGAAAGTGCGATCGGCGGCAACAACGTCGTGCTGGAACAGCAGACCATCAAGTCGTCGGAAGTGGCGGGCAGCTACCGGCTTGCCGCGGACCTCTACCGCAAGGGGCATGACCTGCTCACCGTCGCGGTCACCGGCGTCCGCTGAGCTTCGGAAAAGGGACAGACATGGACACGCTCAAATCCATCCTCAGCGTCGCGGGCAGTGGCATGCGCGCCCAGGGCGAACGGCTCAAGGTCGTCTCCGAGAACGTCGCCAACGCCAATTCCACAGGTATGGCCCCGGGCGAAGACCCCTACCGCCGCAAGGTCATCTCGTTCGAGGAGATGGTGGACCGCGACACCGGCGTGTCCTCGGTGGCGGTGGCAGACATCACCCGCGACGAGGCCAGCTTCGACCTCAGCTACGACCCCTCGCACCCCGCTGCCGATGCGGATGGCTTCGTGAAGGTGTCGAACGTCAACACGATCCTCGAGATGGCCAACATGCGCGAGGCCTCGCGCTCCTACCAGGCCAACCTCAACATGTTCGAGACCGGGCGCACCATGCGCTCGCAACTGCTCGACCTGCTCAAGTAAGGCAAGATCCCGATGGCTGAACCCGGCTCCCTCCTGTCCGTCAGCGCCGCTTCCGGCGCCTATCGCGCCAGCCGCGGCATGGAGAGTATCGCCTCCCCCACCGAGGTGGCGGCCCCGAGCTTTTCCGACATGCTGGCCGACGCCGGGCGTGACACCGTCGCGTCGATGCGTGCTGCCGAGGCGACGGCGATGTCCGGCCTGCGCGACGGCTCAGACACGCAGGCGGTGGTCGAAGCCACGCTCGAACTGGAATCCACAGTGCAGACGGCCGTGTCGATCCGCGACAAGCTGGTCGAAGCCTACCAGGAGATCATGCGGATGCCGGTCTGAGCCGCATGATGCCCTGATGCCATGACCGAAAGCGATGTTCACACAGTCCTATCCGATGCCTTTCTGACCGTGCTTTATGCGTCCGGTCCGATCATGGTCATCGCGCTGGTGGTCGGGCTGATCATCGCCTTCTTCCAGGCCCTGACGCAGGTGCAGGAGATGACCCTCACCTTCGTGCCCAAGATCATCGCCATCTTCGTCGGCCTGCTGGTCTTTACCCCGTTCATGTACGCCATGGTCAAGGCACTGTCGGACCGCGCCTTCGACCTTATCGTCAGCGGGGCAGTGTGATGCGGCGGCTGGTCACGCTCCTGTCCATGGCTCTCTGCACCGCGCTGGCGGCCACCCTGCCCGTCACCACGGCGCAGGCGGACTGGAGCCGTTTCTACACGCCGTCAGAGCGCACCTCTGCCGCACCGTCCGCCATTCCGAACGCACCTGTCGATCCGTCGGGCGTATGCATCCGCGAGATCCTCAAGGCCCAACTGCGCCACCAGATCCCCGGCAACCTGCTCTTGGGCATCGGCCTGCAGGAGGCGGGAATGATGCACAAGGGCGAGCTGACAGTCTGGCCCTGGGTCGCCAATGCCGAGGGCGAAGGCCGGTTCTTCGACAATCCTGGCGCTGCGGCAAGCTGGGTGCGGGCGCGGCAGGCTGGCGGGGTCGCCTCGATCGACGTGGGCTGCATGCAGGTGAACCTGCGCTGGCATCCCGATGCCTTCGAGACGCTGGACCACGGGCTCGATCCGGAAACCAACGTGGATTACGCCGCCCGGCTGCTGCTGTCGCTCTACGAGCAGACCGGCGACTGGACCGAGGCGGCGGGCCGCTACCATTCGGCGACGGACGAATACAAAGACATCTACCTTGGCCGGCTGCGCCAGAACGTGGCCATCGCCAATGACCGGCTGGACATCTTCCGCGAGCTGGCCGCGCGCGGCAACGGACATCCCGGCACATTCAAGACCGTCTCGGCCCCAGGTGCGGCACCGGCGGCGGGCGGACTGTTCTGGACCTCGGATCTCAGCCGGTCCACCAGGCCCGCTGATGGCGCGCGCAGCCTCTTCGGGCGCGAAGCACTGCAGCCCGTGCTGCCCGCATTCAGGAAGATGTTCTGATGGCCTTCACCGACAGCATCCGCAACAGCGCCGCGGGCGGCATCCTGAGCCGGGGCCGCGGCAACCGCGACGTGGGCTTTGCCATCGCGATCGTGCTGATCCTCGCGATGCTGTTCGTGCCACTGCCACCGGTGCTGCTCGATCTGGGGCTGGCGGTGTCGCTGTCGGTGTCGGTGCTGATCCTGATGGTGGCACTGTGGATCCCGCGGCCCCTTGATTTCAACAGCTTCCCGTCGCTGCTGCTCATGGTGACCATGCTGCGGCTGTCGCTCAACGTGGCCTCGACACGGCTGATCCTGTCCGAAGGGCACACCGGCAGCGGGGCTGCTGGCGGCGTCATCGAAGGCTTCTCGCGCTTCATCGTGTCGGGCAACTTCGTCATCGGGATGGTGGTCTTTGCCATTCTCGTGGTGATCAACTTTATCGTCATCACCAAGGGGTCGACCCGGATTGCCGAGGTGTCGGCGCGGTTCAGCCTCGATTCCATGCCCGGCAAGCAGATGGCCATCGACGCCGACCTCGGCGCCGGCATGATCGACGAGGACACCGCCCGCGCCCGCCGCAAGGTGCTCGAGGATGAAAGCAGCTTCTACGGCGCCATGGACGGTGCCTCGAAGTTCGTGCGCGGCGATGCGGTGGCGGGGATCATCATCACCCTCATCAACATCGTCGGCGGCATCCTCATCGGGGTGGCGCAGCACGGGCTGTCGCTGTCGGATGCGGCGGGCTTCTACACCACACTCACCATCGGTGACGGCCTTGTCAGCCAGGTGCCCGCGCTGATCGTGTCGCTGGCCGCGGGCCTCATCGTCACCAAGGGCGGCACCGAGGGCGCGGCGAACGAGGCGGTGCTGGGCCAGCTCGCGCGCTTCCCGAAGGCGCTGTTCATGGCCGCCGTGCTGCTGCTGGGCATCGGGTTGCTGCCCGGCTTCCCGCTGCTGGTCTTTGCCGCGCTCGCAGCCCTGATGGTGGGCCTTGGCCTCGCGGTGGGCCGCCAGGCCGAAACCGCCCGCCAAAGCGCCGCCATGGCCGAGGCCGCCGAGGAGCGCGCCCGGACCGCGCCCGCCGAAGACACGATCCAGGACACGCTGAAGCTCGACAGTCTGCGGCTGGAGCTGGGGCAGGCCCTCGTGCCGCTGATCTCGAACAGCGATGCGGCGCTGGCGGGCAAGATCAAGAGCCTGCGCAACCTCTTCGCCCGCGAATTCGGCTTCGTTCTGCCCTCGGTACGGATCAAGGACGACCCCATGCTGCCGTCACAGACCTATGCCCTCGTGGTGCAGGGGGTCGAGGTGGCACGGGGAGAGGTGCGGCCCAACGGCCTCATGGTTGTGAACCCAGGCAACTGCGGCCTGCCCGGCGAACGGGGCCGCGATCCGTCCTTCGGGCTCGAGGCGCTGTGGATCGAGAAATCCGTCGCCCCGCAGGCGGAGGGCATGGGCCTCACGGTGGTGGACCCCGAAAGCGTCGTCATCACCCACCTCACCGAGGTGGTGAAGGAACACCTGCCCGAGCTGATGACCTTTGGTGCCACGCAGGAACTGGTGCAGGGCCTCGACCGCGATTACCAGAAGCTCGCCGCCGAGGTCGCCCCGCAGGCGCCCTTCGTCCTGATCCAGCAAGTGCTTCAGGCGCTGCTCGCCGAGCGGGTGTCGATCCGCAACCTGCCGCTTATCGTCGAGGCCATCGCCGACGCCCGCCGCAGCACCACCAACGTGGTGCAGATCACCGAGGCCGTTCGCCGCCGCCTCAGCAACCAGATCTGCAAGTCGCTCCTGGACGGGTCTGGTTTCATCTCGGTCATCACCATGTCACCGGCATGGGAAAAGGAATTCCTCGAGGCGCTGCGAGTCAACGGGGACGAGCGCAACTTCGTCATGTCGCCGCAGAGGGTGCAGGAGTTCGTCCTTGCCGCCCGCCGCGAGATCCAGAAATACGCCGAACAGGACCAATGGCCCGCCCTGCTGGTCAGCCCCGAGGTGCGCAGCTTCGTACGCTCGATGCTGGAACGGGTCAGCCCCATGACCGTGGTGCTCTCGCACAACGAGATCCACCGGAAGGCGTCGCTGCGCACCGTCGCGACCATCGGCCAGTGAGAGGCCGGTAATGGATCTCTCGGCGCTTCTTACCGGGCAGTTCCTCGGCCACGCGCTGGTCTTTGCCCGGCTGGGCGGCATCATCATGTACATGCCCGCGCTTGGCGAAACGGTGATCCCGGTGCGCCACAGGCTGGCGCTTGCCATCCTCATGACGCTGGCCTTCTACCCGGTCCTGCCGGTGGGGCCCGCCCGGCTTGAACAGCCGGGAATGCTGCTGGCCGCCTTCGGGATCGAGCTGACCCTTGGTGTGTGGATCGGCCTGACCGCGCGCATCCTGCTCACCGGGCTCGAGTTTGCCGGGGCGCAGATCGGCATGATCTCGGGGCTGTCCAACGCCTTTGCCCCGGACATGGGGTCGTTCCAGGGCTCTACGCTGATCTCGACCGGGCTGATGCTGGGGGCGGTTGCTGTGATCTTTGCCACCGACCTGCACCACCTCATGATCAGCGCCATGGTCGAGAGCTACCGCATTTTCCCGCAGGGGCAGATCCTTGCCGGGGATCTTGCCCAGCAGATCGTCACCGCCGTCGGGCAAAGCTTCTACATCGGGCTGTCCGTGGCCGCGCCGTTCTTCGTGATGGGGGTGCTGGTCAACCTCGGGATGGGTCTTGCGGCGCGGATGATGCCCACCCTGCCGGTGTTCTTCGTCGCAGCGCCCCTGCTCATCGCGGGCGGGCTGCTGATGCTGGGCGTCGCGGCCCCGATGATGCTGCGCGAGTTCGCCGAACGGCTGGCGGACTGGCTGCGCGCCATGGTGTTCTGAGCCATGGCAGACGAAGGCGAAGACAAGGACAACAAGACCGAAGAGCCGACAGAACGACGGCTCAGGCAGGCCCGCGAGAAAGGCGATGTCGCCTCATCCCGCGAGGGCGGCACGCTGATGACCATGCTGGCGCTGTTCGTCATTGCGGTCTTCGTTCTGCCTGCCACCGCCGGGCCGCTGTCGGGCCTGCTGCGCGGGGTATTCGAGACGGCGGGCCAGCTGACCGTGGGCAGCGACGCCACCGGCCTGCGCGATCTGGGCACGCTCACGCGCGAACTGCTGCGCGGGGTCGTTCTGCTGCTGGCCCCTCTGGTGGTGCTCATGGTGCTGGGCGCTCTGGCCGGGGCCGCGCTTCAGGGCGAGGTGGTGGTGGCCGCGGAACGGCTGCGGCCCAAGTGGTCCAAGATCTCGCCAGTGGCGGGGCTGAAGCGCATGTTCTCTGCCGCAAGCTTCGTGGAGTTCCTCAAGAGCGTCACCAAGGTGATCGTGGTTGGCATCATCGCCGGCTACGTCAGCTGGCATGCGGTGCGCCGGATCTGGCAGGCGCAGGGCATCCTGCCCGAGATGCTGGCGGATTACGTGCGGGCCGAAGCGGCGCGGATGCTGATCTACGTGCTGGTCATGGTTGCGGTGGTCGCCATCGCCGACATCCTTTGGAAGCGCTACGACCACAGGCGCAAGCAGCGCATGTCTCTCAAGGAGATCAAGGACGAGAACAAGGACACCGAGGGCGATCCCCATATCCGCGCCCGCCGCAATGCCCTGCGCCGAGAACGGGCCCGCCAGCGCATCGCCACCGCCGTGCCCCGCGCCACGGTGATCCTGACCAACCCCACACATTACGCCGTCGCCCTCAAATATGAGAGCGGCCATGACATGGCCCCGGTCTGCCTTGCCAAGGGCACCGATTTCATCGCCGCGCGCATCCGCAAGCTGGCCGCAGAACACGAGATCCCGATGATCGAGAATCGCCCCCTCGCCCGCGCCCTGCACGACGTGGCCGAGATTGACCGAGAGATCCCGGTGGAGCACTGGGAGGCGGTCGCGGCGATCATCGGGTACGTGCTCGACATGGACCGCAATATCCGCCGCGCCCCGCCCGAGGGCTCGCGCCTGCGCGAAGCGTTCGAGGATGCGGTGGACTGATCTTTCGGGCGTCCCTGCTAATCCTTGCCTGCCGGTCCCCCTGCGCACCCTCCAGCGCCTTGCAAAACGGCCTGTGCGCCTTCCCGCCCGCATCGCAGCCCGCTGGCGACTGGCCACGTATCCCCGGCGCCGATCCGGCCACTGGACACATGCATTCTTCTGCACGTACCGCGTCCGGGCGGCAGCACGGCGGAAGAACCGGCTTGACCGTCCGCGGCCCATGATTTACCTCTCCCCGCACACGGCGCGGGCGTTGTGTAATGGTAAGACCCTTGCCTTCCAAGCAAGAGATACGGGTTCGATTCCCGTCGCCCGCTCCATGTTTCCCCGGCATCGACGTCCCGGCATATCCGCACCGCGGGACAAGCCTCGCTTGTCCTAGGCGCCCCACCCGCCACGACAGGCACCGCGGCAGAACAGTCTGCTTAGCCTGCACAGGCATGGCATCGGGCGCGGCATTCCGGCCCGCTACGACGCTGTTGTGCCAAGGGATGTCTTGATTCCTGAGCAGAGGCTGTCATTACACCCCTGCCACATCTGAAGGAGAGGCAATGGCACACGGCAACCCGGCAACCGCCATCGCCGAAGAGCGTGGCAAGTCCCGCAAACTTGGCTCGCTCGGCGCGCTCTGGCCCTTCATGCGCCCTTATCGCGGCATGATGTTCGCGGCGCTGCTGGCGCTGATGGCCACCGCCGCCGTGTCGCTGGCCCTGCCGCTGGCCGTGCGCCGGGTCGTGGACAACTTCAGCGTCGAGGACGGCGCGCTGCTGGACCGCTATTTCCTAGCCGCGCTGGCCATTGCCGCGCTGCTCGCCGTGGGCACCGCCATGCGCTACGCGCTGGTGACACGGCTGGGCGAACGGGTGGTGGCGGACATTCGCAAGGCGGTGTTTGACCGGGTCATCGGCCTGTCGCCGGTGTTCTACGAGAAGGTCATGACCGGCGAGGTGCTCAGTCGCATCACCACGGACACCACGTTGATCCAGTCGGTGATCGGCTCTTCGGTGTCCATCGCCCTGCGCAACGTTCTGATGATGTCCGGCGGGCTGGTGCTGATGCTGCTGACCTCGGCCAAGCTCACCGGCCTCGTGCTGCTGGTGGTCCCCGCCGTGGTCGTGCCGATCATGACGCTGGGCCGCCGCCTGCGCAAACTCAGCCGCGAGAACCAGGACTGGATCGCGCAATCCTCGGCCAACGCCTCCGAGGCGCTGATGGCGGTGCAGACCGTGCAGGCCTTCACCCACGAGGACATCTCGCGCAGCGCCTTCGGCGAGGTGACCGAACAAAGCTACACCGTCGCCCTGCGCCGCATCTGGGTGCGCTCGGCGATGACGGCCATCGTTATCTTCCTTGTCTTCACCGGCGTGGTCGGCGTGCTCTGGATGGGCGCATGGGACGTGCGCGCGGGCGACATGAGCGCGGGCGCACTGGTGCAGTTCGTGATCTACTCGGTCATGGTCGCCGGTGCCGTCGCCGCCCTCTCGGAGATCTTCGGCGAACTGCAGCGCGCCGCCGGCGCCACCGAACGGCTGATCGAGCTTCTCCACACCACCGACCCGGTGGTTGACCCAGACGCGCCGCTGGCCCTTGCCACCCCGGTGCGCGGGCGCATCGCGCTGGACAAGGTCAGCTTCGCCTACCCCTCGCGACCCGGCATCTCGGCCCTCGACGAGGTCAGCCTGGCCATCGAGCCGGGCGAAACCGTGGCCCTCGTCGGCCCGTCGGGCGCCGGCAAGACCACCATCGTGCAGCTGATCCAGCGCTTCTACGACCCGCTTTCAGGAACGCTCAGCCTCGACGGAACGCCACTGCCGGACATGGCCCGTGATGCCTTCCGCAAGCATATCGCGCTAGTGCCACAGGATCCTGTGATCTTCGCCGCCACCGCCCGCGAGAACATCCGCTTCGGTCGTCCCGATGCCACTGACACGGCAATCGAGCAGGCTGCCCGTGACGCCGCCGCCCATGACTTCATCACCAATCTCCCCGATGGCTATGACACCTATCTCGGCGAACGCGGCGTGATGCTGTCGGGCGGCCAGAAACAGCGCATCGCCATCGCCCGCGCCATCCTGCGCGACGCGCCGGTACTGCTGCTGGACGAGGCGACCTCGGCACTGGACGCGGAGAGCGAACGGCTGGTGCAGGCCGCCGTGGACCGGCTGGCCGAAGGGCGCACCACGATCATCGTCGCTCACCGCCTGGCCACCGTGAAAAAGGCCGACCGCATCGTGGTCATGGAAGAGGGCCGCATCGTTGCCACCGGCACCCACGATGCGCTGGTAGCGCAGGGTGGCCTCTACGCTCGCCTCGCCCGCTTGCAGTTCACCGACGGCATCGCCGCCGAGTAACGGCCCGAAGCAAAAGCGCAAGGGCCCCGGAGACCACCACCGGACCGCGCGTCCCTTCGACATGGGCGCAGCCCTGTGCTTCTTCTCTTTGAAAATACGTCCGGGGGGTCTGGGGGCTGGCCCCCAGCTAACCTGCGGTCTGGGGAGCTGGCCCCCCAGACATCGTACCGGCCATCTATTCTGGGATCTGGTGGACCAGCCCCGACCGTCCCGCGGTCCGAAAGCGGCCCCAACGCTTGCGCGCTACCTCGGGGCCGGACCTCGCCGCCTTGATACAGCGGCAGGAGGCCTGCGGCCTCTCGGGCTGGGGAGCAGGCATCCGCAGCCCTGAAACCAACCAAGGGCCCGGAGCAGGGCTGCGCCACCAAGCCAGGCGGCGCAGCCCGTCGCATCAGTACGGTAGGGGATGCTCGCGGTGGAGTGCGTCAATGCGCTCCAGCAGCTCGTCCGAAAGCTCCAGATCCACAGCCCCCAGCAGATGATCGAGCTGGCCAACCGTGGTTGCGCCAAGGATCGACGACGCCACAAAGGGCCGCCGCGCCGACCACGCCAGCGCCATCTGCGCGGGGTCCATTCCGAACTCTTCGGCCAGCGCAAGGTAGGCGTCCACGGCGACAAAGGCGCGGTCGGTCTTGCGCCCGCCCAGATCACCGTTCAACGACATGCGCGACCCCTCCGGCACCGCACCGTTCTGGTACTTGCCCGTCAGCAGACCGGCGGCCAGCGGCGAATAGGGCAAGAGGCCCACATCCTCGTTCACCATCAGTTCGGCAAGATCGGTGTCTGCCATGCGGTAGAGCAGCGAGTACTCGTTCTGGATCGACGCCACGCGTGGCCCGCCGGTTTCCTCGGCGATGCGCAGCCACTGGGCGGTGCCCCATGCACTGTCGTTGGACAGGCCGAAGGCCCGGATCGTCCCGCGTTCCACCTCGCGCGACAGTGCCCCCAGCGCGTCATGCATGTGCTGGATGGTCGCTTCGCGGTCCTGCTGCGACGGGTCAAACCGCCAGTTCTGCCGGAACGCGTAAGAACCGCGGTTGGGCCAGTGGAACTGGTAGAGGTCAATCACGTCGGTCTTCAGCCGCTTGAGCGAGCTTTCGATGGTGCCCGGAATGGTGTCCGAGCTGATCGGCGCGCCGTCCCGCACGAACTTCGAATCGCCGGTGTGCTTGGTGGCCAGAACCCAGTCGCTGCGGCGGCCGGTCTTGGCGAACCAGTCCCCGATGATCTCCTCGGTGCGGCCGATGGTCTCGGCGCGGACCGGGTTCACCGGGTACATCTCGGCGGTGTCCATGAAATTGATGCCGGCCTCGAAGGCGCGCTCGATCTGCGCGTGGCCATCCTCGGACGGGGTCTGGTTGCCGAAGGTCATGGTGCCGAGGCAAAGCTCGGACACGGTGATGCCGGTCCGGCCAAGCGGGTTCATCTTCATATGTCGTCTCCGTGGAATGTTTGCGGCCAAACTAGTGAGCGCGCCCGGAATGCCAAGCCCCGCAGCGTCATAAACCTGCGACCCTGCGCATGTCTGCACAAGGTGGAGGCTCCAAATTATCAATTGTATGCGAATGAATACGGCACACATCCAGAGGACACGGATACAACATCGAAGGAGACCCGCCATGCCATCGCGATTCGAAGGAAAGACGGCCATTGTCACTGGCGGCGCATCGGGCATCGGCGCTGCTATCGCCCAGCGGCTGGCCGAGGATGGCGCCACAGTCGTCGTGGCCGACCTCAAGTTGGACGCGGCGCAGGCTCAGGCGGACAAGCTGCCCGGCGCCATCGCGCTGGAGGTGGATACCGCTGACGAGGCCTCGGTCCGCAAGCTGATCGAGGAGACCGTGGCCCGCACCGGCGGCCTGCACCTCATGGTCAACAACGCAGGCGTCGGCGGCCAGAGCGCGGGGGCGGGAGACTACGACCCCGACGACTGGCGCAAGACCATCGACATCAACCTCAACGGCGTCTTCTACGGCGTGCGCTACGCCATCCCCGAGATGAAGAAGGCGGGCGGCGGTGCCATCGTCAACATGGCCTCGATCCTCGGCAGCGTCGGCTTTGCACAAAGTCCCGCCTACGTGGCAGCAAAACACGGCGTGGTCGGCCTGACCAAGTCGGCCGCCCTGTCCTCGGCCACGGACAACATCCGCATAAACGCGGTGGGCCCGGGCTTCATCGCGACCCCGCTGGTGGAAAACGCGCTGGATGCGGACACCCGCGAGGCGCTGGCGCAGCTCCATGCCACCAAGCGCCTCGGCAAGGCCGAGGAAGTCGCGGCCCTGACCGCCTTCCTGCTGTCGGACGAAGCGAGCTTTATCACCGGCTCTTACCACTTGGTCGATGGCGGCTATACCGCACAATGACCTCCTGGCAGGGGGCACGAAAGACCCGTTGCCCCCTGCCCACTGGAAGAGCTGGGCCAAACCCGGTAAAGCAGCGCCAAACCGCACGGACAGGGCGCGACATGGCACGGCATCTCATCACTTCGGCAATTCCGTATATCAACGGTATCAAACACCTCGGCAATCTCGTGGGGTCTCAGCTGCCCGCTGACCTCTTTGCCCGCTACCACCGAGCACGCGGCGACGAGGTGCTATTCCTCTGCGCCACCGACGAACACGGCACCCCGGCCGAGCTGGCCGCCGCCAAGGCCGGCAAGCCAGTGGCCGAATACTGCGCCGAGATGCACGAGGTGCAATCGAAGATCGCGGAGGGCTTCCGCCTTTCTTTCGACCATTTCGGCCGCTCGTCGAGCCAGCAGAACCAGTCGCTGACCCAGCATTTCGCAGGGGTTCTCGCCGATCAGGGGCTGATCCGCGAAGTGTCGGAAACCCAGATGTACTCGCCCACCGACGGGCGCTACCTGCCCGACCGCTACATCGAGGGCACCTGCCCCAACTGCGGCTTCGAAGACGCGCGCGGCGACCAGTGCGACAACTGCACCAAGCAGCTTGACCCGGTGGATCTCATCAACCCGCGCTCGGTGATCTCGGGCGCCACCGACCTCGAGATGCGCGAGACCAAGCACCTCTACCTCTGCCAGAGCCGGATGAAGGACCAGCTCGAGCAGTGGATCGACACCCGCGAGGGCTGGCCCGTCCTGACCACCTCGATCGCCAAGAAATGGCTCAATGACGGCGACGGCCTTCAGGACCGCGGCATCACCCGTGACCTTGATTGGGGTGTGCCCGTCAAGAAGGGCACCGAAGACTGGCCGGGCATGGAAGGCAAGGTCTTCTACGTCTGGTTCGACGCGCCCATCGAATACATCGCCTGCTCGCAGGAGTGGGTCGATGCGGGCAAAGGGGCCGACTGGGAGCGCTGGTGGCGCACCGACAAAGGCGCGGAGGATGTGACCTACACCCAGTTCATGGGCAAGGACAACGTGCCTTTCCACACCCTCAGCTTCCCCGCCACGATCCTTGGCTCGGGCGAGCCTTGGAAGCTCGTGGATTTCATCAAGTCCTTCAACTACCTCAACTATGACGGCGGCCAGTTCAGCACCTCGCGCGGGCGCGGCGTGTTCATGGACCAGGCTTTGGAAATCCTGCCTGCCGACTACTGGCGCTGGTGGCTGCTGAGCCATGCGCCGGAAAGCTCGGACGCGGAATTCACCTGGGAGAATTTCCAGTCCTCCGTGAACAAGGACCTTGCGGACGTTCTGGGCAACTTCGCCTCGCGCGTCACCAAGTTCTGCCGCTCCAAGTTCGGCGAAGTGGTGCCCGAGGGCGGCAGCCTCGGTGCCCGCGAGGAACAGCTGATCGCGGACCTCACCGCGAAGATCCGCGAATACGAAGGCTTCATGGCGCAGGCAGAGGTCCGCAAGTCCGCGACCGCCCTGCGCGCCGCTTGGGTGCTCGGAAACGAGTACCTGCAGGAAGCCGCGCCGTGGTCGACCTTCAAGACCGACCCCGAGGCCGCTGCCGGGCAGATCCGCCTCGCGCTCAACATGATCCGGCTCTACGCGGTAATCTCCTCGCCCTTCATCCCGGACGCCTCGGCCCAGCTTCTGGCGGCGCTGAAGACGGACGGCGACAGCTGGCCCGACGACGTGAGCGCCGCGCTGGAGACGCTGCCCGCGGGCCACGTGTTCGAGGTACCGGACGTGACCTTCCGCAAGATCACCGACGACGAGCGCGAAGACTGGCAGACCCGGTTTGCAGGCAAGCGGGACTGACGCGCCCCTTCAGCCAGACCAAGGCGGCGTCCCTAGGGGCGCCGCTTCACGTTTCAGACCATGGCAGGGGCCGCTCAACCGCCCTTCTTCTCTTTTCAAATACGCGGATTGCCACGTCTCGACCCTCGCGGCGCAGGGCAATTGACAAACAGCACCGCCCCGCGCTACCTCGCGCGCCTTATCACGAAAGAGGCATCAAGGCATGGCACGCAAGAAGGGCCGCGACATTTCCGGCTGGCTGATCGTCGACAAACCGGCGGGCATCACCTCGACCTCGGTGGTGAACAAGGTCCGCTGGGCGCTGAATGCGAAGAAGGCCGGCCATGCGGGCACGCTGGACCCCGACGCCACCGGCGTTCTGGCCGTGGCGCTTGGCGAGGCCACCAAGACCGTGCCTTACATCACCGACGCGCTGAAAGCTTACACTTTTACCGTCCGGCTCGGCCAGCGCACCAACACCGACGATGCCGAGGGCGAAGTCATCGCGAGTTCGGAAATCCGCCCCTCGGATGACGAGATCAAGGAAGCACTGCACCGCTTCGTCGGCAATATCGAACAAGTGCCGCCGCAGTTCTCAGCGGTGAAGATCGATGGCGAACGCGCGTACAAGCGCGCCCGCGACGGGGAAGAAATGGAGATCGCCGCCCGCCCGCTCTGGGTCGAGGAGCTGGTGCTGACCGGGCGCCCCGACGCCGACCACGTGGAACTCGAGATGACCTGCGGCAAGGGCGGCTACGTGCGCTCCATCGCGCGCGATCTTGGCGAGGCGCTTGGCTGCCACGGCCACGTGCGAGAGCTGCGGCGCATCTGGTCCGGGCCGTTCGATGCCGGCGACGGCATCAGCCTCGAGGAGATCGACGCGCTGGCCAAGACCCCCGAACTTGACTCGAAGCTCCTGCCGCTCGAGGTCGGGCTGTCCGAGGTGACCGAGCTCAGATGCACCCCTGAGGGCGCGGTGCGGCTGCGCAACGGCAATCCCGGCATGGTCATCCCCGGCGACGTGGAATACGGCGACGAAGCCTGGGCCTCGCTTGACGGTCGCGCGGTGGCGGTGGGCGTCTTCAAGGCAGGCGAGCTTCACCCGACCCGCGTCTTCGTGCCCTCGACCGACGGCTGAGCCGCCGCCCAATTTTCTTTTCAAGAAAATTGCCCCTGGGCGGGGCCGTCAGCGCAGCATCTTCAGCCAGCGCGTGAGGGCCCCGACCGAGGCAGGCTCGTCGAGGAACGGCACGTGCCCGCGTCCGGGCACTTCGGCGGCGATCATGTCGGGCCGCCGCACCTTCATCTGCGCGAAGGTTTCCGGCGACAGAAGGTCCGAATTCGCCCCCCGGATGGCGCAGAGCGGCAGTCCGCGCAGCGCGTCGAACAGTGGCCACATGTCGGCCACCGGCTGCGCGCCCGCATCGTCCCCGTCCCCGAGAACCGCCTCGCGCAGTTTCGGATCGTAGGTGATGACGAGGCCCTCTTCGGTCTCGCGGTAGAACTTGCCCACCTCATCGCGCCAGCGCGCCATGGGAACGTCCTCGAAGGCGGTCATCACCTCGGCCCGCCGCACCGCGGCCTCGTCCAGCGTCTTCACCGCCGGGTTGCGCCCGAGATAGCCCTTGATGACATCGAGCCCGGCATCGGCGATCTCGGGGCCGATGTCGTTGAGCGCAACGCCCAGCAGCCTGTCCTTGACCGTCGCCGCCAGCACCATGGCGATGAGCCCGCCCCGCGAGGTGCCAAGCACCGCCGCCTGTTTCAGCCCGAGGTGGTCCAGAAGCTCGACCGCGTCGCGGCCTTCCACGGGAATCGTATAGGTGGCGTGATCGCCCCACGCCGACTGCCCCCGCCCCCGGTAGTCGAGTCGGATAAGCCGCACCCCCTCCAGCAGTGGCGCCACGTAGTCGAAATCGCTGCCGTCACGGGTGAGACCCGCAAGGCATAGCAGCGGCAGGCCGGAGCCCTCGTCGGTGTAATGCAGCGCGAGGCCGTCGGAGGTGGTGAATGTCGGCATCAGAGAAGCTCCGGAATGGAGGTGAGATCGGTCAGTTCATGCTGTGGCCGGCCGGGAAGCCGGTCGCGCGGCAGGCCGTCGCGGTTGACCCAGGCTGTCGTGAAGCCATAGCCCGCCGCTCCCGCTGCATCCCAGCCGTTGGACGAGACAAACAGCACCTCGGAGGCTTCGGTTCCGTAACGTTGCCCCACGAGATCGTAGACCGCGCGGGCGGGTTTGAAGACCCCCACTTCCTCCACGGACAGGATTCCATCGAGAAACCCCGCAAGCCCCGCTGATTCTGCCGCCTCTGCCAGCATGTCCGGGCTGCCGTTCGACAGGATGGCGCAGCGCAGCCCGCGGGCCTTGAGGGTGGCCAGAAGCCTCGGGGCCTCCGGGTATGGCGACAGATGCCAGTAGAGCGCCAGGAGATCTTCGCGCAGGACCGGATCGGCAAGGCCGTGGCGCTCCATCGACCAGTCCAGAGCATCTTCCGTGACCTGCCAGAAATCTACATGATCCCCGGTGATGGCCCGCAGCCAGGTGTATTCCAGCTGCTTGCGGCGCCAGTCCCCGGACAGCGGCTCCCAGCAGGCAGCCAAGGCGTCCTGCCCCGGCTCGGTCGCCTTGCTGCGGGCGGCGGAATTCACGTCAAGCAAGGTGCCATACGCGTCGAAGATGCAGGTGGTGATGGTCATGAAATGGTCTCCTCGCGCGGAGCGTTGCACGTCTTTTGGGCCCGGGAAAGCCGGGTGTTTGCATTCCGCGGGCACAATCCCTAGGTTGGAGGGGATCAGATACGAGGACCCGCATGAGGCGGCCTCGTGAATTCACAACTCCCCACACAGATACAGACAACGGAGATCCCATGACCCAGGTCAAGAGCGGCGACACCGTACGCATCCACTACACCGGCACCCTCAACGACGGCACCACCTTCGATTCGAGCGCGGGCCGCGACCCGCTCGAGTTCGTGGTCGGTTCCGGCCAGATCATCCCGGGCCTCGACAAGGCTATTCCCGGCATGGAAGTCGGCGAGAAGAAGACCGTCGCGATCGAGCCCGAAGAAGCCTACGGCCCGGTCCACGCCGAAGCCAAGCAGAACGTGCCGCGCGGCGAAATCCCCGACCACATCCCGCTCGATCTCGGCACCCAGCTGCAGGTGCAGACCCCGAACGGCGAGACCATGCAGGTCACCGTCGCGGAAGTGACCGAGAACGAAGTGACCCTCGACGCCAACCACCCGCTGGCGGGCAAAGACCTGACCTTCGCCATCGAGCTGGTCGAGATCGCCTGATCCCTGGCGCCCGTGGCCGGAGGCAGGACGCCTCCGGCGGGCGTATTTGGAAAGAGAAGAAGACCCGGGGGCCGCCCATGCCTCCGGGTCTTCCTGTTTCAGCGCGTTGCTGTCCGCAGGTCTTCCTGTTTGCGGGAACGGCGCTGGTTGATAGGATGCCGCCAGAGCGCGAGACGAGGATTTCCATGCCGATTGCCGACCTTGGCGACATTCGCCTGAACTACAGCCTCGAGGGTCCCGAAGACGGGGAGCCGGTGGTCTTCGCCCATGCGCTGGGGACCGACCTGACGGTTTGGGACAAGATGGTGGCTCTGCTGCCGCCGGGGCTGCGTGTGCTGCGCTACGATCTGCGCGGGCACGGGCTGTCGGACGCACCCGGCGGGCCCTATGCCATGGGCACGCTGGTGCGCGACGCAGAGCGGCTGATGGAGCATTGCGGGATCAGCGACGCGGCCTTCGTGGGCCTGTCCATCGGCGGCATGGTGGCGCAGGGACTGGCGGCAAAGCGGCTCGACCTCGTGCGGGCGATGGTTCTGTCCAACACCGCCTGCAAGATCGCCACCCGCGAGGTCTGGGACAAGCGCATCGCCGCGGTCGAGGCAGGCGGCATCGCGGCGCTTTCGGAGGCGACTCTGGAGCGCTGGTTCTCGCCCGCCTTCCGCGCCACACCCGAGCTTTCGCGGTGGCGTGCGATCCTCGAGGGCACGTCAGTGCAGGGCTACCTTGGCTGCTGCCATGCCATCGCGGGCACCGATTTCATGACCCCAACATCGGGCCTGCGCCTTCCGGTGCTGGGCATTGCCGGCGGCCGGGACGGATCTACCCCGGCGGACCTCGTGCGTGAAACTGTTGAGCTGGTCCCCGGCGCGCGATTCGAGCTGATCCGCAAGGCAGGCCATTTGCCCCCGGTGGAGACGCCCGAGGCCATGGCGGCATTGCTGGCCGATTTCCTTGGTGCGCAGGGCCACCTGAAACAGCCGGGCAGCTGCGGCACGCCGGGGCACGTGCACTGATGGCGCGCTTCCTGCTGATCCATGGCTCCTGCCATGCCGCCTGGTGCTGGGACGCCACCATCGCGGCGCTCAAGGCGCTTGGCCATGAGGCCACGGCCATCGACCTGCCCGCCCACGGCGACGGCACGCCCCCCGAGGCCGTGACGCTTGCCGACTACGCGGACGCGATCCTCGGGGCGCTGGACGAGCCTGCCCTCGTCGTGGGGCATTCCATGGCCGGGGTGCCGCTGACCCTTGCCGCCGAGAGTGCGCCGGAACGGTTCGAACGGCTGGTCTATCTTTGTGCCTACCTGCCCGGGGATGGCGACAGCGTCGGCACCCTGCGGCGGGCGCAGGACAGCCAGCCGCTCCTGCCCGCCATCCGGCGCGAGCGTGGCAGCCCGGTGTTCGGCTTCGACCCGGAGCTGGGGCGGCAGATCTTTTACAACGATTGCTCCGATGCGGTGGCCGAGGCCGCAATCGCAAGGCTCTGCCCCGAGCCGATCGCCCCACAGGAAGAGCGTGTCACGCTGCATGGAAAGGCGCAGGCCCTGCCCCGCAGCTACATCCTGTGCAGCCGGGACGGGGCAATCCCGCCGGAGTTCCAGCGCCGCATGGCCGGAGCCTTGCCGCTTGCGGACCTGCATGAGCGGGATTGGTCGCATTCGCCGTTCCTGTCGGATCCGGAGGGCCTTGCCGCGCTGCTGGACAAGATCGCTGGCGCCACGCCCGCGCAGACCGTATAGCGGGCCATCCCAGCCACAGGACACCAGCATGACCGCCACGCCCCATGACAGCGCCGCCCTGCACAAGCTTTTCGCCCCGGGAGAGCTGAGCCGCCTGCTGTCGGACACTGCCGAGGTGCGCGCCGCGATGATCGTGCTGGGTGCGCTGGCCAAGGCGCAGGGCGCTGCGGGCGAGATCCCCGAGGTGGCGGGCAAGGCGATCCACCGCGCGTCCATGGAGCTGCAGATCGACCCCGGCGGCCTTGCCCTTGGTGCCGCACGCGAGGGCACCGCGATCCCGGCGCTCATCGACGCGTTCAAGGCCGAGATGATGGCCCCTGAATACGCTCAGCACCTCGGTCATGGCTGCACCTCGGACGAGATCGAGGACACCGCCCTCATGCTGCGGCTGCGGCAGGCCCTGTCGCGGCTGGGCACGCTGATGGCGCCGCTCCTCGAGCAGCTGGCCGATGCCGGTGCAGAGGAAATCGCCTGCGGCTGGCGGCTGCTTGCGCTGCGCGACGAGTTGCGGGCCATCGAGGCCGAGATGCTTTGCGTTGCCACCGGGGGCGAGGAGCTCGCACGGGCTCTGAACCTCGCGCCGCCGTCGGGTGAGGATGGCGCGCAGGCCATCGCCGACTGGGCCGCGCGGCTGACGCTGGCCCTTGCGCCGCTGGGCCTCGGGCGCAGCGCCCCGCGGGCAGCAGTGCTTGCCGCGCTGGGGGCGCAGGCCAGCGGCCTGTTGGTGACGCTGGATGCCGCCGCCCCCGCCACCGGGACTCCCGCCGCACGCCACACCCTGCGGCTGGTTATGGGTCAGGCTCTGCTGGGCGCCGAATCCGCTCTGATCCACGCATCTGCCCTGCCCGGAAGCCCCCTGCGTGCGGAACCGCACGAGGCAGCGCGCTTGCGCGAGGCGCTGAAGACAGGTCCGGCGACATTCAGCCAAAACGCGAAGTAACGCCATCTGAAGTCTCGATTTCCGCTACGGCGGTGATACATTATGACCAATACAAAAAAGGTCAGAGTCCGTGAACGATCAGCCGAAGTCCATGCTCCCCGACGAGATGGCTCAGAACGCGCGCAATGCCGCCGCGTTCCTGAAGACTCTTGCGCACGAGGGACGGCTTTTGATCCTGTGCCACCTTGGGTCCGGCGAGAAATCCGTGAGTGAGCTGGAACACCTGCTGGGCATGCGGCAGGCCGCCGTCAGCCAGATGCTCGCCCGGCTGCGCGAGGAAGATCTGGTCAGCACCCGGCGCGAAGGCAAGGCCATTTACTACAGCCTTGCCAGCGAGGATACCGGGCGGGTCATCGCCCTGCTCTACGACATGTTCTGCGCCGACAAGCCCGAGGACTGATCAGGTCCCGGCCGGCTCCCATGGCCGGGTGAAGGCCCCGAGACAGGCGGCGATCTGCGCTTTGTCCGCGCCGTTCGCCGTGACCTGTGCCACCAGTCCGCGCTTGCGGTCATCGATCACCTCAGTCACCCGCGCCTCCAGCCCCGCCTCTTCGAGCGCGCCATTGTAGACGCGGGTGATGGCCTGCTTGCGCAATTCCGGCTTGAAGACCTTGCCAACCGCGGTCTTGGGCAATTCGCTCAGGATCGCCAGATGCTTGGGACAGGCGGCACGTTCATGGATGTGGCGGCGCGCATGATCCATCAGCTCGGCCTCGGTGACCTCCGCGCCGTCCACCAGTTCGACGAAGGCGCAGGGCAATTCCCCAGCGTGGGCGTCGGGCTGACCGATGGCCCCGGCAAAGCAGACCGCCGGGTGGGCCAGCAGCGCCTCCTCGATCTCGGCAGGGTCGATGTTGTGGCCGCCCCGGATGATGAGATCCTTGGCACGGCCCGTAATCCACAGGTATCCGTCCTCGTCGATGCGCCCGAGATCTCCCGTGCGCAGGTAGATACCTTCGTGGAAGAGCTCGTGGTTCTTGTCTTCCTCGGTGTAGGTCGAGCCCGCGTAGACGCCGGGACTTGCCACGCAGATTTCACCCACTTCGTCGGGGGCGCATTCGCGGGGGCCGTCCGGGGACTGCTGCACGATCTTCACGTGGGTGTAGGGGAAGGGAATGCCGATCGAGCCGACCTTCTTGACCCCCTCGGGCGGGTTCACGGAGACAAGGCAGGTCGCCTCGGTCAGACCGTAGCCTTCACAGATGGTCACGCCGCAGGTCTGCTCGAACCGCTTAAAGAGCTCGAGCGGCATGGGCGCGGAGCCGGAGAACGCCACTTTCACAGTTGAGATGTCCGCGTCGACCTTGCGCTGCATCAGTGCCGAGACGGCAGTGGGCACGGTAATGACGAAGCTGATCTTCCAGCGCTCGCACAGCTTCCAGAAGTTGTCGAAGACCCCCTCGCCCCGGTAGCCTGCAGGCGTCGGGAAGACCACATGTGCGCCGGAACAGATCGCCGACATCAAGATCACGTGTACCGCGAAGACGTGGAACAGCGGCAGTGGGCAGATGATGTTGTCTTCCTCGGTGAACAGCAGCTTGTGTCCGAGCCATCCGTTGTAGAGCATCCCCGAATAGAGATGCTGCGCCACCTTGGGCATGCCGGTGGTGCCGCCGGTGTGGAAATAGGCGGCGACGCGGTCTTTGTCCGGGTCATCGAAGGCAAGCTGCGTCGGCTGTGCCTTAAGCGCCTTGTTGAAGCAGATGACATCTGCGTGGCGCGTGCCGTCGATCTTCGGGCGCAGCAAGGGCACCAGCCAAGATTTCGGCGGGGTGAGATAGCGGTTGAGGTCGATCTCAAGGACGGTTTGGACCTGCGGTGCGTGGCGGCAGGCCTCAGCCACCTTCTGGGCCACGTCCGTCTTGGGAAAGGGCTTGAGAGTCACAACGACCTTTGCCCCGGTTTCGCGCAGGATGGCGGCGATCTGTTCCGGCTCGAGCAGCGGATTGATCGGATTGACGATGCCCGCGACCATGCCGCCCAGCAGGGCATAGACCGTCTCGTTGCAGTTGGGCAGGATGTAGGCCACCGTGTCCGTCGGCCCCACCCCAAGGTTGCGAAAGAGGTTCGCGGCTTGCACTGTGCGGTCTTTCAGCTGGGACCATGTGACCGTCTCGGCCTTGTCTTTCGGCCCCGAGAGCAGCTGGTAGCTGATCGCCGGACGGTCCGGAAAGGCCGCGGCGGTGCGGCCAAGCTGGCCCAGCAGCGTTTTCGCGATGTCCTGGTCGGCCCAGGGCATTTGCGCTTCGATATTGTTCCTGTCGGCCACTGACGCAAAGGTCATGGTCGGTGCTCCTCCTCATGTGCCGGCGGATGCCGGTCCTCCCGCCCCGTAGTCTGGGAAGGAAGCCGCCGCCACGCAAGCCCGGGCAACGCGACGGCACCTGGCTTGCGACGCAACGTAGCGCGCCGTCACGATGCGACCTTGCCCGTTCTTCCTTTGCCCGTTCTTCCTTTGCCAGCCTTGAGCTGCGCCGCCTGCCTCAGCAGCCCCGAATAAAGCAGCAGACCCCATGGCGCCAGCGCCGCATCCACCTTGGCCCAGAGCGCACCGAAGCGCACGGGATCGAACCGGGTGGCTGCCGCGATGTCCGAAAGGCTGCGCCGTCCGTCGATGGCGGCAAGGATCGGCGCGGCCTCTGTCGGCAGGGAAATGCTGGTCGACACCTGCCCAAGCTTCAGCGGCAGAGCTTTGCCCTGCGCCACGGCCTGCGCCAGCGGGCGGGCCTGCACGCCGCGCAGATGGGGAATGTTGGAGCGGTCCGAGGCGCGCGCCACACCCTGCACCGTTTCACCTGCCGGGCTGGCATAGGCCACGTGCATACGCAGAGTGCCGCGCAGCTTTTCAGCCACCGCCATGCGTTGCGGCAGGGGCATGGTATCGGGGACCGGTGCCATGTGGCCGGGATCGTAGAGCGCAGGCGTGGTGAAGGAGGCAAGCTGCCAGCCGGTAGCATCGAGCGTGTCCAGCAGGTCCGGCACTGAAAAGGCCCGATCCTGCCCGTGCAGCAGCAGATCATAAAAGCCTGCGTCGCTGGCGTGGTGGTCGCCGAGGTTGAGGTTGGCCCTGAACGGATGACCCGCCGGCAGGGCCTCGACGATGGTTTTCGCCTGCGCAAGGCGCTTTCCGGGCGGCAGGCCCTCGAACAGCGCGGCAAAGGCCTCCTGCAGCTGGTAGACGCCGGAGCGGCCATAGGGGGCGTAGACCATGAAGCCCATGCCGCCACCTGGGGTGAGCGCGCCGCGCAGGGCGGTGAAGCCAGCGCCCGGGTCCGGCAGGTGGTGCAGCACACCGCAACAGTCGATGTAGTCGAAGCTGCCGTATTGCGCCGCATCCAGGAGGCTGCCGGTGTGGAAGGTGATGCTCGTGAGCCCGCGTACCTCGGCCCGCTTTTCTGCGATGGCGCGGGAGGCGGTCGACAGGTCAACGTAGGTGATCTCGGCAGGCAGGCCGAGCTGGTCCAAAACCGTGGCCAGCTGGATCAGCCCGTCGCCGGTGCCACCCCCGGCCACGAGCGCGCGCAGGGGCTGCGTCCAGTCGCGTTGCCCCTTCCACAGGAAGTGGTCCATCTCCAGCGGATGGGATGGCGAGCCCGCGATGAGGCGACTGCGTTCATCCTCGGGGTCGCGTTCCGGGTAGGGGAAGGCTTCGTACTGCTGCTTGACCGTGACCATCGTATTCCGCCTTCTGTGCGCCTTGTGGCAATCTGCACCGGACGGCGGGGAAGGGGAAGGCCCGGCGGGTCCTAGCCGCGTTTGCGGGCGATCTCGATGCGGGCCTCAGTGAGGGACATGTCCCTGATGATGCGGCGGCGTTCGGTGCGGTCGGCGGTCTCGTAGAGCTCCTCGCGCAGGCGGGCAAGTTCGCGCGAGAGCGAGACGAACTCGGGCACCGCGCCGTTGTCCTTGAGGATCCGTGTCATCACTGCCTTCTCGGGATCGTCGCAGGGCGGCAGGGGTTTGCCCGCGCCGGGCAGGTTGTCGAAGGCGCCATCCGCCTCGGCCTTTTCGATGCGGGCGTTGATGAGGTCGATGAGCGGATGATCCATCGGGGCACCTGGTGGCGGGGGCGGAAGGGAGGGGGCGCTGCCCCCCGTCCCTGCGGGACTCCCCCCGGCGTATTTGGAAAGAGAAGAAGGAGCGGGCTGCGTGCCCGAGCTGGGTGTCCCCCTGGTTTCAGGGTGATCGGGTTCTTTGTGAGGGAGGCCGGGGTCGCGCAGCATCCCTCATGCGTGTGGCTCGGGGCGGCGGGCCGGGCAGGCCGCCGCATGATGGCAGGCGGCGCGGGCCATTGGGGCCGCGCCGCCCTGTCCGGTTATTCCTTAACCGTGATGCGGCCGTCGGTATAGGGCTGGTAGGGCGCGTTTGCGGCGATGTACTCCGCCGTCACGTCCGCGAGGTCCGGGCCAAAGTCGTAGGGGTTTTGCGCGTCCACGAACATGGCGTAGCCATCGCCACCGTTGCGCATGTAGTCATGCGAGACAACGCCGTAGACCTTTTCCGGCTCGATCGGGGTATCACCCACCATCACATCGGAGATCCGGCTGCCCGGCTCCGCCGAGGGGGTGACCGTATAGCTCATGCCCGACACCTGCGCGAAGCGGCCAGCGCCTTCATCCATCTGGCTGGCACCGTTCTCAAGCGCCTCGACCAGCGTGGCGCCCGTGACCTCGAAGGTGGCGAGGGTGTTCTGGAACGGAAGCACGGTCAGCACCTCGCCCATGGTCACTTCGCCCTCATCGATGGAAGCGCGCAGGCCACCGCCGTTGGTGATGGCGACGTCGATGCCCTGGTCCTTCACCCGGTCGAGCATGGCATCGGCCACGAGGTTGCCCATGGAGCATTCCATCGCCCGGCAAACCTCGCGCGAGCCATCGATGGGGGCGGCGGCCTCGGCCACCACGGTCTGGCGCATTTCTTCGAGCGGGCCGGCAAGCTCGGTCACGCGGGCCTTGGTCGCCTCGTCCTCGGCCACGGAGGCATCGAGCAACATGGGTTGGCCGGACACCTCGGTCAGCGTGCCCTCGTCATCGAAGGTCAGGTCGAGCAGCCCGAGGTACTTGCCATAGGCATAGGCGGTCACCACGGGCACATCATTCGCCATGCTGGGATAGGGGCCTTCGGCACCGTCCATCTCGCCCAGAAGGGTGTGGCTGTGACCGCCGATGATGAGATCGACGCCCGTCAGCTCTCTGCCAAGCCGCAGGTCAGCCTTGTAGCCCACGTGGGTCAGCAGCACGATCTTGTCGACACCCTCTTCGGTCAGGCGGTCGATCTCGGCCTGAGCGGCGTCCACGATGGGCGAAAAGATCACGCCATTGCCGGGCGAAGAGGTCTCGGGCGTGTCCTCGGCCAGCACCGACACGATGCCGATCTTCTCGGAGCCGGGTTCGAGCACCACGGCCTTGGGCACGCGGCCCGACAGGCGCTCTTCACCGCTGACGTCGATGTTGGCCGACAGCACCGGGAATTCCACCTTGTCGAGGAAATCGGCCAGCCCGTCCGGGCCATTGTCGAACTCGTGGTTGCCCACGGCCATGGCGTCGTAGTCGAGCGCGGTCATGAACTCTGCCGCGAGATCACCACCGTACTGGGTGAAGAACAGCGAGCCCTGGAACTGGTCGCCCGCGTCGAGCAGCAGCAGATCGCCCTCAGCCTCGGATCGCTGGCCTTCCACGGCGGTCACGAGGCGGGCGATGCCGCCAAAGCACTCGCCGGCGTCGTTGTCCTCAGCCGAGCAGGTTGAGTTGTACTTGCTGATCGGCTCGAAACGATCGTGGAAGTCGTTGGTGAAGAGAATGGTCAGCGAGTAATCGGCGCTGGCGGCACCGGCGCTGAGCGCAAGCGCGGCGGCGCTTGTCATGAGACGAATGGACATGGGGACCTCTCTGTGGACGTTGTTCTTTGGCAAATCGTGCAACGCTTCCGAGAGCTTGTCAAAGCGCGGTATCACCTGACGTAAGGGCCGCCGTGGCCACAGACCCGATGTTGCCGCGATCTCGCCCAGAGCCCTGGACTTGCGGGGCCGCAGTCCCGGTGCCCCCGCCTTCCGAAGCCGCTGGCCATGATGGCGCCTACCCCGCCCTGCCGGGGATTGACCGGCACGGCGTTCCCCGGCATTGCAGGATCATGCTGATTTACAAGATCCTGAGGTCCGACGAATGGGCCGCCCTGAACGCGGCTTCGCAGACCGCCGGTGCGCCGGTGGACGTGGCCGATGGCTATATCCACTTCTCCACCGCCGAACAGGCGCGCGAGACAGCGGCCAAGCATTTCGCCGATGAGGACGGGCTTTATGTCCTTGCCTTCGACGCGGATGCGCTGGGGGAGGATTTGAAATGGGAGCCGTCCCGTGGCGGCGCGCTCTTCCCGCATCTCTACGGTCCGCTGAAGCTGGCGGATGTTGTCTGGTCGCGCCCGCTTCCGCTGGGCCTTGGCGGCCATGTGTTTCCGGATGACATGACATGACCCTGATCGAACGCGCGGGCCTCGCGGTCCTGCACCGCATGGATCCCGAAGCCGCCCATGGCCTTGCCCTGAAGGCGCTGCAGATGGGCCTCGCCCCCGCCCCCGGAGCGCTGACATCGGACCGGCTGGCATGCGATCTTGCGGGGCTGGCACTGCCCAACCCGCTGGGGCTGGCTGCTGGCTTCGACAAGAATGCCGAGGCGCTGGACGGGCTCGCGAAGGCGGGCTTTGGCTTTGTCGAGGTCGGGGCGGTGACCCCGCGCCCGCAGCCCGGCAACCCCAAGCCGCGTCTTTTCCGGCTGACCGAAGACAAGGGCGTCATCAACCGCTTCGGCTTCAACAACGACGGGGTCGAGGTGCTGGCCGGACGGCTGGCGCGGCGGCCGAAGGCCATGGTGCTGGGGCTCAACATCGGCGCCAACAAGGACAGCAGCGACCGCGCGGACGACTATGCGCGGATTATCCGCCGCTGCGGCGAAATGCTCGATTTCGCGACCATCAACGTCAGCTCACCCAACACCGAAAAGCTGCGCGACCTTCAGGGCAAGGACGCGCTGGCGGCGCTTCTGGTGGGCGCGATGGAGGCCCGCGCGGGCTTGGAAACGCATCTGCCGGTGTTTCTCAAGATCGCGCCGGATCTGGACGACGACGGCCTGCGCGACGTGGCCGAGGTGGCACAGGCGTCAGGCATCGACGGCGTGATCGCCACCAACACCACCCTCTCGCGCGAAGGACTGGCCTCGGGCCACAAGGGCGAGACGGGCGGGCTATCGGGCGCTCCCCTGTTCGACCGTTCGACACGGGTGCTGGCGCGGCTGTCGCAGCTGACCGAAGGCCGTCTGCCGCTGGTGGGCGTGGGCGGTGTCGGCTCGGCCGAGCAGGCCTATGCCAAGATCCGCGCCGGGGCCTCTGCGGTGCAGCTTTACTCCGCTCTGGTCTACGGCGGGCTGAGTCTCGTCCCGCAGATCGTGCGGGGGCTTGACGAGCTGCTGGCTCGCGACGGGTTCGCGACCGTCGCCGAAGCTGTCGGCACCGGGCGCGAGGACTGGCTTTGATCCTTTGGCACAACCCTCGCTGTTCCAAGTCCCGCGCGGCGATGGCCCTTCTGGAAGAGCGTGGCGTACCCGTGAAGGTCCGCCGCTATCTCGAGGACGCGCCGACGCTGGACGAGCTGACGGCCCTGCAGCAGCTGCTCGGCCTGCCCGCTATCGAGATGATGCGCACGGGCGAGGCGGTGTTCCGCGAAATGTCGCTGTCAAAGCACGATGATGACGCGACCCTGCTTGCCGCCATGGCGCAGGAGCCGAAGCTGATCGAACGTCCTGTGTTTATCGCAAGCGGCCGAGCGGTGATCGGCCGCCCACCGGAGCGGGTGCTGGAGCTGCTCTGAGCCGCCAGCCACGGGTGGCAAATTTCCTCGCAGGAAATTTGGCCCCGGCCCCGAGGATGCGCGCCCCTCAGTCGTAGCTGCGCGCGTCCTCGATCACCACGCCATCACGCGGCAACCCTCCGGGCGCGACCAGTTCCACTTCGCCCTTCAGCTTCAGCACATCCGCGATGCTCGCTGCATAAGCGCCGGGATCCTGCGCTTCGGTCTCGATGCGCACGGTCATCACGTCGCGCTCACCTTCGCGGCTGGCGACGACCCGCGCCCGAGCGATCTCGGGATGCTTGCCGACCAGCGCCGCCACCTGCTCGGGGCGCACGAACATGCCCTTGATCTTGGTGGTCTGGTCTGCGCGGCCCATCCATCCCTTGATGCGCATATTGGTCCGCCCGCAGGCGCTGACCCCGTCCATCATGGCGCTGAGATCGCCGGTACCGAAGCGGATCAGCGGGTAATCGGGGTTGAGTGTGGTCACCACCACCTCGCCCACCTCGCCGGGGGCCACAGGATCACCGGTGCCGGGGGTGACGATTTCGACGATGACCTGCTCGTCAACGATCATGCCGTCCATCGCCTCGCTCTCGTAGGCAACCATGCCCAGATCGGCGGTGGCATAGCACTGGCGGCAGGCGATACCGCGCCCTGTGTACCAATCGCGCAGGGAGGGGAACAGCGCCCCGCCCGACACCGCCGCCTTCGTGATCTTCAGCGGCAGACCAAGCTCGTCCGCCTTCTCGATGATCAACTTGAGGTAATCAGGCGTGCCCGCATAGGCCGTCACCCCCGCATCATGCGCCGCCCGCGCCTGCAGTTCGGTCTGACCGGTTCCCGCAGGCAGCACCCGCGCGCCCACCGCCCGCGCGCCATTCTCAAAAATCATGCCCGCGGGTGTCAGGTGATAGCCGAAGCAATTCTGCACGAGATCCCCCGCCCCGATGCCGCAGGCCTGCAGGAAGCGGCCCAGCCGCCACCAATCGTGAGAGGTCCCGCCCGGCTCGTAGATCGGCCCTGGTGACTGGAACACATGCGCGATGTCCCCCACCGGCACGCCGCCGAAAGGCGGGTTTTTGGCCTGCAGCGCCACGAGGTCCGCCTTGCGCAGCACCGGCAAGTCCTTCAGCTCGGACAGTGCGCCGAGCTCCGGCTTGCCCCAGAGCGCAAGCTGGGCGTTCAGTCGCTCCAGCTGCCCCGCCTCACGCGCATCCATGCTGCGAGTCTCGAGCGCGTCGTAATATTCGGTCATTGCAAAGCCTCCCTGCCCTGTCCTGTCACTTGCCCCAGCCGCTTTGCAGGCTGCTCTTCGGGCCCGGTCTCAGACCCAGTCTCAGGCCCCTCCGAGGATCCCTCGTCCGGCGCCGGCAGCACCCGGGCCGATAGCTTGCCGAATTGCGGCACCACCTGCACCGGCACCCCCGACACCTCAATGGCGTCAATGGCGTCCTGCGTGGCTGGCGCAAGCTCAGGTGCCGCATCGCGCAAAATCACCCCGCCGATGCGGCCCGGATGGCGGCTCACCACCCCGGCATAGACCTGCGCGTCCTTCTGCCCGGTGTCCCCCACCAGCCAGAACCGCAGGCAGGGGTTGCCCGCGAGGATGCGGTCGATGCTGCTGCCCTTGTGATCAAGATGCCCTGCCCCGATCAAACCGCGCTCGCTCACCCCAAGATCGCGCAGGAACATCGGCCCCGGTACCAGCCCGGCACGGGCGAACACCCTCTCGAGGAAGGAAAACAGGTTCCAGGGTGACGAGCTGACGTAGAACACCGGATTACGCCCGCCTTCGGACAGCCGCGCCATCAGCGCCACCGCATCGCCATACACCTGCCGGGTCATGGCGTTGCCACTGAACGTGGTCCAGAGATTGCGCCACAGCATATGCGCGCCAGTATGCAGCACCGTGTCGTCGATATCTGAAATCACTCCGAACCGCGCATCGGGGCCGGGCACCAGCACTGGCATGCACACCGGCGGATCCTCGGACCACGGCAGGTCTGCGGGCACCTCGATCCAGCCATGCACCCCCTCGGGGCGGGGCACCCGCAGGGTGACATAGCCCTCGGCATCCGATTGCACCGTCACGCCCGAGGCACGCACGGTCACGCCGTCCACCTCGGTGGTCACGAAGAGCGATACCATCTGCTTGATGTTGGTCCAGGCCGACTGCCCCGCCTGCGCCTCTCCGCGCCGGACCGAGCTCAGCACCCGGCCCTGAAGCACCAGCGCGCCCGGTTCGGCATAGCCCCGGTAAGCGCGCAGGATCGGCGGTCCATCCCGGCGCAAAACCCTCTCGATGCCCCTCTCGAACAGTCGGGCCAATCCATGCAATGCCATCCTCAGCCCTCCTTCAGGCCAGCCAGCGCTTGCGGCGGCGGTACGAGCGCACGTCGCGGAAGCTGCGCCGCCCCTCGTCCGACATGCCGAGGTAGAATTCCTTCACGTCCGGGTTCTCGCGCAGGTCGGCCGCCGGGCCGTCCATCACTACCCGCCCATTTTCGAGAATGTATCCCTGGTGCGCATAGCGCAGCGCCACGTTGGTGTTCTGTTCCGCCAGTAGGAAAGATACGCCCTCACCTTCATTCACCGCCCGCACGATCTCAAAGATCTGCTCCACCAGCTGCGGCGCGAGCCCCATGCTCGGCTCATCCAGCAGGATCATTTCCGGGCGGGACATGAGCGCGCGCCCGATGGCGCACATCTGCTGCTCGCCGCCCGAGGTGTAACCCGCCTGGGACTTCCGCCGTTCCCGCAGCCGGGGGAAATACTCGTAGACCATCTCCAGATCGCGCTCGACCGCCGCCTTGCCGTCGCGCCGCGTGAAGGCGCCGGTCATTAGGTTCTCCTCGACGGTGAGGTGCTCGAAGCAATGGCGCCCTTCCATCACCTGGATGACGCCCTTCTTCACCAGCGCCGCCGGATCGAGATCCTGCACCCGCTCGCCCTTGTAGACGATGGAGCCCTTGGTGACCTCGCCCCTCTCGGAATGCAGCAGGTTCGAGATCGCCTTGAGAGTGGTGGTCTTGCCTGCCCCGTTGCCTCCTAGCAAGGCGGTGATGCCACCCTTCGGCACCGACAGCGACACCCCCTTCAGCACGAGGATGACGTGGTTGTAGATCACCTCGATATTGTTGACCTCGAGAAGGGTCTCGGTACGTCCCGCGTCCAGCATCTTCTTCTCTTTCCAAATACGCAAAATCCCGGCGGCGACACCCGCGTCGCCGCCGGGGAGAATGGATCAGCCGTCACATTCCTGGGTCGGCCACGGCGCGTTGGCGTCGGCGTATTCCTTCGCCGCGGCCACCTCCATCTCGGCCAGCTCATCGGCGTCGGCCATGAGGTGATCGCTCGCCTTCACGAACTGCTCGCCGTCCCATTCAAGCAGCCAGCCGCCCGAATGGCCGGTGTGGTTGCTGCACGAGGTCGAGAAGGGCGCGACCATGCCGGTCATGCCCAGCTCGGCGATGCGCTCTTCGGTGAGGTCGATGTTCTCGAGGCCCCAGCGCAGCTGCTCGGCGTTTATCTCGCCGGTGCCGAACTCTTCCTGCGCCGCCGCGATCGCCTCGGCCAGCGCCGCCGACATCACGAGGCCGCGCTGGTAGAACACCTCCGACCGCTGCTCCTCATCCGATTCCGTCAGTCCCTTGTCCGCCACGTGGGTCTGGATATCGGCCATGACCTGCGCGTCACTCACCGGTGCGTTGAAGCTGATCGACCGGTAGCCGGCGCCGTCCGCGCCCACGACCTGAAGATCGTCGCTGTGGCCGGACCACCAGACGCCGACGAACTGGTCCATGGGATAGCGGGTCTTCACCGCCTCGGTGAGCGCGCCGATGTTCATCGCGCCCCAGCCCCACATGATGACGTAATCGGGACGCTCACGGCGGATCTGAAGCCACTGCGCCGACTGGTTTTGCATCTCCTTGAGGCCGACCGGGATCGGCACCAGTTCAAAGCCGATGTCCTCGGCCTTTTTCTCGAGATAGGGCAGAGGCTCCTTGCCGAACGGATGGTCGAGGTGAAGGAAGGCGATCTTCTTGCCCGACAGCTCGGACATGTCCTCACCGCCGATCCCCTTCAGGATCATCGACGCCGCATCCCAGTAGGACGACGGCAGGTTGAAGGCCCACTTGAACACCGACCCGTCCGCCATGGCCGAAAAGCCGTAGCCGGGCGCAAGGATCGGGATCTCATCCACGTTGGATTTCGGCAGCACCTGAAGCGTGATGCCGGTGGACCAGGGCTGCGTGACAACCGCGTCGCCCTTGGTCTTCTCGTAGCATTCCACACCCTTCTCGGTGTTGTAGCCGGTTTCGCATTCATAGAAGTTGATCTTCACCCCGCCGATGCCGCCATCGCGTTCGTTGAGCATGGTGAAATAGTCGATCTGCCCATTCATCACCGGAATGCCCGTGGCCGCAAACGGCCCGGTCCGGTAGCTGAGGTTGGGTGCCGAGATCTCCTGCGCAGCCGCTCCTCCGGCCAGCAGGGCACCAAGCGCCACGCCCGTGGCGATCCTCCTGAAGTTCCGCATCATGTCTCCTCCCTAGATGCTGTTGCGTGTTGGCCGGCCCTCAGTGCGGGAACGGCCAGATGATGAGCTTCTCCCGGATCAACGCCCAGAGCCGTGCCAGCCCGTGCGGTTCGATGATGAGGAAGAACAGAATGAGCGCGCCGACGATCATGACATTGAGATGCTCGACCGTGGCCGGGCTGATCGGCAGCCCAAACGCAGCGGGTAGCGTGTTGAGCACCACTGGCAGACCCACGATCAGGATCGCACCAAGGTAGTTGCCCATGATCGACCCAAGCCCCCCGATGATGGCGATGAACAGGATCCGGAAGCTGAGCGGGATGTCGAAGAGGTTCGGCTCGGCTGCGCCGCGCCACATGAAGACGAACAGCGCCCCGGCGACCCCCACCATGTAGGACGACACGGCAAAGGCGGTCAGCTTGGAGCGCATGAGGTTGATGCCGATAAGTTCGGCGGCGATGTCCATGTCCCGCGTCGCCTTCCATGTCCGCCCCAACGTGCCGCGTGTGAGGTTGATGCACACGATGGTCAGCAGCGTCACGATGCCCAGCACGACGTAATACTGCACCGTGGAGCTGGCCTGCGGCCCGGCGACGTAGACCCCGAACATCTCGAGGTTCGGCACCTGGATCGCGCCGGACGCGTTGTAATTGTAAAGCCAGCCCCATTTTTCGAAGAGCCACACCAAGAAGAACTGCGCCGCCAATGTTGCGATGGCGAGGTAGAACCCCTTGATCCGAAGGGAGGGGATGCCGAAGGCCACGCCCACCCCGGCGCTGAACACCCCCGACAGCAGGATCGCGACCAGCGGGTTCATCCACGGCATCAGGGTGATCATCTTGTAGCAGGCGTAGGCTCCCACCCCCATGAACGCCGCCGTCCCCAGCGACAGCTGGCCCGCGTAACCAGTCAGCAGATTGAGCCCCAGTGCCGCCAGCGAATAGATCAGGATCGGGATCAGCAGCGTCTGGAAGGTGAACTCGCTTGCCATGAGCGGAAAGACCACCCACGCCAGAATGAGGATCACCCCCAGCAGCACCGCGTCCTGCCGGACCGGGAACAGCGCCTGGTCGGCCTTGTAGCTTGTCTTGAACTGTCCTGCGGTGCGGTAGAGCATCCGTCGTCCTCCCATTCCGGCGCGCTGATGCGCTGCCCGTATTCCCTCAAATGCTGCCGTCGTGCAGCCGCATGTCCTCGTCCGGGTAGGCGCGTTTGGGCGCCTTGGCGTATCCTGTCGCCTCCGTGTGACGCACCAGCCAGAGCCACGCCCAGAGGCCCGCGCCCCCGCCAAGCCCCGCCAGCAGAACCGCCATCGCGGTGCTGCCGCCCCCCGTTCCCGCGCTCAGCGCGACGTAGCCGAAGGCCCAGAAGCTGGCCCAGGCCACCACGTTCAGGATCGCGACCAGCTTGGCCATTGTCGCCGTGCCTGCCTTCTTCGCCATGTCAGTCCCTCCCGTTGCGATACCGGATCTTTCCGGCGGTGCTTGCCGTGCCGTCCTGCAGAGCCGCCTCGACCACGATCGCCGCTCCTTGGAGCCTGCCTCTCCATTGGAGCGGGCGTCGCGGGTCAGACGTGTTCCAAGCGTTGTTCCCTCGATGCCGCGACGCCATGCCCCCTTTGGTCTCCTCCCGCCGCCTGGCCTTGCGCCATCCCGGGGCCTAGCCCGGACAGGCGACTTTCCGGGGCTCCGCCCTTTAGCGCCTCAAACCCTCCCCCGGAGGGTTTGCCGGGCCTAGCCCGGACAGGCGCTAAACCCTTTCGATGATGCGTTCTCCAAACAGGCCCTGCGGGCGGAACAGCAGCACGATCAGCGCCAGGACGAAGGCGAACCATGTCTCGGTGTTGCCGCCCAGAAGCGGCTGCCCCCAGTAGATCTCAAACAGCTTCTCAAGCATCCCGATGAGCAGCCCGCCGATGATCGCGCCGGTGATGCTTTCCAGCCCGCCCAGCATCAGCACCGGCAGCGCCTTGTAGGCGATGACCTCGAGAGCGAACGACACCCCGGCGCGCGCGCCCCAGGCGATGCCGGTCACCAGCGCGATGATCCCGGCGATGAACCACACCAGCACCCAGATCTGCTGAAGCGAGATGCCCACCGACAGCGCCGCCTGGTGATCGTCGCCCAGAGCCCGGATTGCCCGTCCCATGCGCGTCTTGTTGAGGAACGCCAGCAGCGCCACCACCAGAAGCGCCGCCACGACCACCGCCGTGATGTCCTTTTGTTCAAGGATCAGCAGGCCGCCGAAGGGCTCGAACACCACGCTGTCCGTGGGGATGCCCAGCTCTTCGGTGATCATCACCTTGTTCTCCCCGCCAAAGATGATCTCGCCGAAGCCGATCAGGAACAGCGTGATGCCGATGGTCGCCATGAAGAGAATGATGTCAGGCTGGCCCACCAGCGGGCGCAGCACCACCCGTTCGACAGTGACCGCAAGCACGAACATGACACCCAGTGTCAGGATCACGCAGATCCAAGCCGGCACGCCCATGGCATGCAGCCCCACCAGCGTCAGCGCGGCGAACACCACCATGATCCCTTGCGCGAAGTTGAAGATCCGGGAGGACCGGAAGATCAGCACGAAGCCCAGCGCGATCAGCGCGTAGAGGATGCCCGACACGAGCCCCTCCCACAGCACCTGCATCAGGAAGTCGGGCGCGGTGGCCATGTCCACGAACGGCGTGACGAAAATGTCCTTCAGCATGCTCTTGCTCCCTCAACCCCGTTAAAGCCCATGGCCCTACCGCGTTCCCCGGCGGCGCTGCCAACCCGTAAAGACCCTGCCTGTGACCACTCCGAGGCCGCGGCACAGGCCCGGAATGTTCCGATCCGGTCCATCCCCGCGCCCCTCAATGTGCCACCCCGAGATAGGCGTCGATCACGTCCTGGTTCTGGCGCACCTCGTCCGGCGGGCCATCCCCGATCTTCTTGCCGTAATCCATGACCACCACGCGATCCGAGAGATCCATGACCACGCCCATGTCATGCTCGATGAGCACGATGGTCGTCCCGAACTCGTCATTCACATCAAGGATGAAGCGGCTCATGTCCTCTTTTTCCTCGACGTTCATGCCTGCCATCGGCTCGTCGAGCAGCAGCACCTTGGGCTCGGCGGCAAGCGCGCGGGCCAGCTCAACCCGCTTCTTGAGCCCGTAGGGCAGCCGGCCTACCGGCGTCTTGCGGATGGCCTGAATCTCGAGGAAGTCGATGACTTTCTCGACCACCTCGCGGTTGGCGATCTCCTCGTCCCGAGCCTTGCCCCACCACAAAGCCTGGCTGGCAATCCCCGCCTTCATCTGTGTGAGCCGTCCGGTCATGACGTTGTCGAGCACCGACATCCCCTCGAAGAGCGCTATGTTCTGGAACGTCCGTGCCACCCCGTCACGGGCCACCTCGTAGGGCTTCATGGGCCGCCGCTTCGCGCCGCGATACCAGAGCTCGCCCTCGGATGGGGTGTAGAAACCGCTGATGATATTGAGCATCGAGGACTTGCCCGCCCCGTTCGGTCCGATGATGGCGCGGATCTCGCCCTCATGAATGTCGAACGAAATGTCCTTGATCGCCACCACCCCGCCAAAGCGCAGCGTGATGTTCTTCAGCTCCATCAGGGTGCCGCCGATCTGCCGACCGTCCGCAGTCACATACCCGGCGTCCATCACGGGCACCTCCCTTTCGTCCTTGCGATAGTCCGAACCGTCCATCAGATGCTCCCAATTCCGGAACGAGGCCCTGCGGGCTGGCGGGGGGCGCTCCGGGCCGCCATCGGCGTCAATCCGTCCATGAGACGGTTAGAGGCATGAACGGGCGAAGCCCGGCGACTTGTGCAGCAAGCGCGCCCGCCCCTCATTCCGCCGCCATCGCGGGCGCACCCGTGGGCACCACCTTTGCGTCCATCAGCGTAAGCGTCGCGCGGATGCGCCCCTTGCGGCCATCCTCGTAAGTCACTTCGGTTTCGGTGTAGATGCTCTCCGAGCCGTCGTAGAGCGCCGCGATCAGGTCGGCGAACTTCTCGGCGATGATCTTGCGGCGCACCTTGCGGGTGCGCGTCAGTTCCCCGTCGTCCGCATCAAGTTCCTTGTGAAGAACGAGGAAGCGGTGGATCTGGCATCCCGACAACATCGGATCCTCGGCCACGCTGGCGTTTACCGCCTCCACGTGATCCCGCAGCGTCTCGAGTACGCGAGGATGGCCCGCAAGCTCCTGGTAGGACGCATAGGCGATGTTGTTGCGCTCGGCCCAGTTGCCCACTGCCGTCAGGTCGATGTTGAGAAACGCGGTGCAGCGATCCCGGCCCGCGCCGAACACCACCGCCTCGAGGATGTCGGGATAGAACTTCAGCTTGTTCTCGACGTACTTCGGCGCGAACAGCGACCCGTCTGCCATCTTTCCCACGTCCTTGGCCCGGTCGATGATCCGCAGATGTCCGGTGTCTTCCTCAAAGAAGCCCGCGTCGCCGGTGGCCACCCAGCCCTCGGGGTCCTTGGTGTCCGCCGTGCTTTCAGGGTTCTGGTAATATTCCACGAAGGTGCCCGGCGAGCGGTAGAAGACCTCGCCGCTGTCCGCGATGCGAATTTCGACGCCAGGAGACGGCACGCCTACAGTATCGGGCCGCACCTCGTTGTCCGGCTGCTGGGTGATGAACACCGATGCCTCGGTCTGCCCATAGAGCTGCTTGAGGTTGATGCCCAGCGCCCGGTAGAAATCAAAGATCTCCGGCCCGATGGCCTCACCGGCGGTATAGCCCACCCGCACCCGGCTGAAGCCCATCGTGTTGCGCAAGGGGCCGTAGACCATCACCTGCCCCATGCCGTACCGCAGGCGGTCCAGCAGGCCGACACTCTTGCCATCAAGGATGCGCGGCCCAACCCGGCGGGCGATCTCCATGTAATGGCGGAACAGCCTGCGCTTGAGCGGGCTCGCATCCTCCATGCGGATCATGATCTGGGTCAGCTGGGTCTCGAACACCCGCGGCGGCGCGAAATAGTAGGACGGCGCGATCTCGCGCAGGTCCGACAGGGTCGTCGCATCCGACTCCGGGCAGTTCACGCAGAAGCCGGCCCAGTAGGCCTGCCCGATGGAAAAGATGAAATCCCCCACCCATGCCATGGGCAAGTAGGCCAGAACCTCCTCGCCCGGGCCAAGCCTGTCGAACTCGGACGAGTTCTTGGCCGTCTCGATGATGTTGCGGTTGGACAGCACCACGCCCTTGGGCTTGCCGGTGGTCCCAGAGGTATAGAGCATGACGCAGGTGTCGTCGTAGCCAAGACTGCCGGTGCGCAGCGTCAGTTCCCCGACAAGCTCGTCACGCGCGGCGCGGCCCTGCTCCTGAACGTGGGAAAACTCGTGCAACCGGCGGTGGTCATATTTCCGCAGACCGCGCGGGTCCACGTAGATCATGTGTTCGAACTGGTGAAGCTTGTCTTCGATGTCGATGACCTTGTCGACCTGCTCCTGGTCGGCGGCGATGACGAAGCGTGCGCCGCAATGGCCCAGCACGTATTCCATCTCGTCCGCCACTGCGTCCTGGTAGAGCGGCACCGGCACCGCGCCACACATCTGCGCCGCGACCATCGACCAGTAGAGCGTCGGGCGATTGCGCCCGATCACCGCCACATGATCTCCCCTTGCGACCCCGAGGTTCAGCAGGCCAAGCGCCAGCGCCTCGATCTCTTCGGCGGCTTCGGCCCAGGTCCAGCTTTGCCAGATGCCGTATTCCTTCTCGCGATAGGCCGGACGGCCCGCGAACCGCGATGCGTTGCGCTGCAACAGCGCAGGGATCGAGCGCAGACCTTCTGCGCCCTCGGACATGTAAGCCAAGCTGTCTCCTCCCGTGATGACCCGGCTCCTCAACCGGGTTGCCCTGCCGTGGCGGGGCAAATCGCCTCCTCAAACGATTCACGCCCCATTAAGGGTCACTGGAAGGCTGGCGGTCAATCTTTACGTGATGTTTTCCCAATCCTTACGAATTGTAACAGGCACCTGGGACGGCCATGAACGCCCCTCGGCCGCCGTTGCCAAGCCAAGGGCCATGGGGCCGGATCAGGGGGCCTCGAACGGCAGCGGTGCGCCCAGCTCAACAGCCTCGGGGGTGATCTCACAGCCGAAGGCCAGCACCTCCACCCCGCGCGCCACCGCGTCCGCGAAGGCCGCCGCATAGGCCGGGTCGATGTCGGCTGCCAGCGTCACGCGGCTGCAATCTGTGCGCTGCACGAGGTACAGCATCACCGCCCGGTGCCCTGCTTCGGCCATGAGCGCCAGTTCGGCCAGGTGCTTGGCACCGCGCTTGGTCACGCTGTCGGGAAACTCGGCAAGGCCGGGGGTGCGCTTCATGGTCACCGACTTCACCTCGACCCAGGCATCGGAACGCCCCTCACCGGTCAGCAGGAAGTCGATGCGGCTGTTCTCGCCGTACTTCACCTCGGGGCGCACGGCGTCATAACCGGCGAGCCCCGCAACCCGGCCTTCTTCCAGCGCCACCTTCAGCATCCGGTTGGGCAGGCTGGTGTCCACACCCGTGAAGGCGCCGCTATCATGTTCCACCAGCCGCCACGCGAACTTCAGCTTGCGCTTTGGGTCGTCGTTCGGCTCGAGCCAGATGCGCAGGCCCTCGTCCTTCGTGCCCAGCATGGCACCGGGGTTGGCCACATGGGCGGTGATCTCGCGCCCGTCCTCGAGCCGGGCATCGGCTAGGAAGCGTTTGTAACGGCGAAGAAGCACCGCAGGGACAAGGGGGGTTTGAAAGCGCATGGGGGTCGCCCTATACCAAACCACAAGACGCGCCAAGGAGAGCTCTGATGCCGAACCCCACCGCCGCCATGATCGTCATCGGTGACGAGATCCTGTCGGGCCGCACCCGCGATTCCAACATGAATTATCTGGCACGGGAACTGACCAAGGCGGGGATCGACCTGCGCGAGGCGCGAATGGTCTCGGACGACCGCGAGGCCATCATCGCAGCAATCAAGGCCTTGAGCGATGAGGTGGATCACGTCTTCACTTCGGGGGGCATCGGGCCGACCCATGACGACATCACCGCCGACTGCGTGGCCGAGGCCTTCGGCGTCGGCATCGACGTGCGCGACGATGCCCGCGCGCTGCTGGCCGCCCACTACGAACGGCAGGGGTCTGAGTTCAACGAGGCCCGCCAGCGCATGGCCCGCATCCCCGACACCGCCACGCTGATAGACAACCCGGTGTCCATCGCGCCGGGCTTCAGGATCGGCAACGTGCATGTCATGGCCGGGGTGCCGAGCGTCTTCGAGGCGATGGTCACCTCGGTGCTGCCGACGCTGACGGGGGGCGCACCGCTGCTGTCGCAAACCCTGCGGATCGAGCGCGGCGAGGGCGAAATCGCAGGCCCCCTGCGCCAGCTTGCCGAGGCCTTCCCGGAGCTGTCCATAGGCTCTTACCCCTACCAGAAGAACGGCGTTTTCGGTGCCAACATCGTGATCCGCGGACAGGATGGTGTGCAGGTGGATGCCGCCATGAGCAGGCTGGCCGAGCTGTTCCCCGCATGAGGCCGGATCTTCCCGCGCTCTATGCCGCGGTCGACGGCACTTGGCCTGCTGCGCGCATCGTCGAGGCCGGACCTTGGCTGCTGCGCGAAGGCGGTGGCGGCGGCAAGCGCGTGTCCTGCGCCAGCGCCGCAGGGGCATGGACCGCCGACGACATCCCCGCCGCCGCCAAGGCGATGCAGCTGCTGGGACAGGATCCACTGTTCATGATCCGCGTGGGCGACGATGCGCTGGATGCTGCACTGCAGGACGAAGGGTTCGATGTCATCGACCCTGTGAACCTCTGGCTGATCCCCGTGGAACGGCTGACCGACCTCAAGATCCCCCGCCTGACCACCTTTGCCTGCTGGGAGCCGCTGGCCATCCTGCGAGAGATCTGGGCCGAGGCGGGCATTGGCGAGGCCCGCCTGCGGGTCATGGCCCGCACGACGGGGCCGCGCACCGCCATCATGGGGCGGCTGTCGGACAGGCCCGCCGGAGCTGGCTTCTGTGCTGTCTACAACGGCATCGCCATGGTCCACGCGCTCGAGATCCGGGCTGAGCATCGTGGTCAGGGCCTTGGCAAATGGATGATGCGCCACGCCGCCCAATGGGCCGAAGCCGAAGGCGCCGCGTGGATGGCGGTGCTGTGCCTGAAGGACAACGGGCCGGCCAACGGGCTATATGCTTCCCTCGGGTTCGAATGCGTGGGACAGTACCATTACCGCATCAGGCAAGGGAACAGAGATGACTGATACGCCCCCCACCGCGCTCGACCTGCCCATGGCAGACCCGCTTCCCGAACGCACGGCGAAGTATTTTGCCATCTGCGAGGACAAGTTGGGGATGGTGCCCAACGTGCTCAGGGCCCATGCCTTCGACACCAACAAGCTTGACGCCTTCACCGGCCTCTACAACGAGTTGATGCTGGCGGACTCCGGGGTGACCAAGCTCGAACGCGAAATGATCGCTGTCGTGGTGTCGTCGGTGAACAAGTGCTTCTACTGCCTCACCGCCCATGGCGCCGCCGTGCGCGAGCTTTCGGGCGATCCGGTGCTGGGCGAGATGCTGGTGATGAACTGGCGCGTGGCCGAGCTGCCCGGCAAACAGGTGGCGATGCTGACCTTCGCCGAAAAGGTCACCCGCGCCAGCGCCGAGATCACCGAACCCGATCGCGCCGCCCTACGCGAAGCGGGCTGGACCGACCGCGACATCTGGGACATCGCCAACGTGGCTGCGTTCTTCAACATGACCAACCGGGTGGCCTCGGCCACAGACATGCGCCCGAATGCAGAGTATCATTCGCAGCATCGTTGAGGCCGGTGCCCTGCTGCTGGCCCTTGCCGGGCCTGCGGTGGCGATGGACCTGTCGTTGCCCGGCGGGGCGCGGCTGATGCTCGAACGCACCACCGACGCCGGCAGCTACGCCGTGCCGACGGGCCCCTGGACAAGGGACGGCGGCGTGCCCGTCACCCGGGTCGAGGGCGTGGTGGCGCGCGAGGCATGGCGCATTGACGGCAGCGAACTGACGACGCTGCAGGCGCTGGCACCGCTGCGCGACCAACTGCAGGACGCGGGCTACGAGGTGGTCTTCGACTGTGCATCGGCGCGCTGCGGCGGCTTTGATTTCCGTTTCGGCACCGAGGTGCTGCCCGGACCGCAGATGTACGTGGACCTGACGTCGTTCCGCTTCCTGGCGGCGCGCGGCCCTGAAGGCGACTACCTTACCCTGCTGGTCAGCCGCTCGAACGCCGCCGTCCACATCCAGGTGATCCGCGCCGGCGAGGCCCTCACCGGTGAAGAGCCTCTGCGCATCGAGGACAGTGCCCCCGCCATCGAGTCGCCCCTTGGCGACGTGGCGGCGCAGCTCGAGAAGCTGGGCCACCTCGTTCTGCGGGACGTGGCATTCCAGAGCGGATCTTCGGCGCTTGCGGAGGGGGCTGTTGCCTCGCTCGATGCGCTGGCGGACTACCTCATGGCCGATGAAACGCGACGGGTGATGTTCGTGGGACATACGGATGCGGTCGGCTCGCTCGAGACGAACATTGCCCTGTCGCGGGACCGGGCCACCGCAGCCGTCGGCTACCTGCGGGACCTCGGGGTCGGCGCGGGCCAGGTGGACGCGCGGGGTGTGGGGTTCCTTGCGCCAGTGGCGTCGAACCTGACGGAGACGGGCCGCGAAGAGAACCGCCGCGTCGAGGTGGTGCTGCTGCCGCCCCCGGGCTGAGGCCTAGCGATCCAGATCCTCGAGGTAGATGCGCACCGCCTCCTGAACGTGGCGAAAACGGTCACCGCCAAGGTGTTTGCCGCCATACCAGCGGGTGACGACGACGAGATGGTCGGTGAGCCCTTCGCGTTCGAGCATCCGCAGGATCACCATGCCCGCGCCGCTTTCGCCATCGTCGTTCTTAATCGGCGTGCCATCCGAGCCGAGAAGCCCCCAGGTATTGTGGGTGGCCTTGGCGAACTTCTTCTTGCGGCACAGTTCCTTGATGAGCGCCTTCGCCTCGTCCTCAGAGGCGCAGGGGGCGCCCGAGACGGCGTATTTCGAGCCACGGTCGCTGATGATGCTGTCGATGATGCGCAGGGTCATGGGCAAGGGTCTAGCCTGCGCCTTGCGCGGTCACAAGCGGTGCGCCGCGTGGCCAGTGCCGGACGCCTCCGGCGGGCGTACTTGGAAAGAAAAGAAGGGGCGGGCCGCGCCCCTGTCTCAACGTGTTGCCTGTCTGCCGAACCAGCGACTTTCGAAGGGTCAGGAGCGGTTTTCGAGCTGTTTCTCGATGGCGCGCAGGCGGTTCAGCACCTCGTCCCGGTAGGTGTCGGTGGCGGCGTTCGATTCCTCGGCATGGGCGTCCTGCATGGAGTTCACGATGAGACCGACCACGAGGTTCACCACCGCGAAGGTGGTGATGAGGATGAAGGGCACGAAGAAGATCCATGCCTCGGAGTGGACCTCCATCACCGGCCGGACGATGCCCATGGACCACGATTCCAGCGTCATGATCTGGAACAGCGAGTAGAGCGACGCCCCGAGCGTACCGAACCATTCGGGGAAGGTGGCGGCGAAGAGCTTGGTCGCGATCACCGCCGCGATGTAGAAGATCACCCCCATCAGCAAGAACACCGAAGCCATGCCCGGCAGCGCCGAGACGAACCCCTCGACCACACGGCGCAAGGTAGGCGCGACCGAGATCACCCGCAGCAGCCTCAGGATTCGCAGGGCCCGCAGCACCGACAGCGCGCCGGTGGCGGGGACAAGGGCGATGCCCACCACGAGGAAGTCGAAGATGTTCCACGCGTCACGAAAGAAGCGCAGGCCGCGGGCATATAGTTTCACCAACAGCTCGGCCACGAAGATCGCAAGGCAGGCGGTGTCCAGCGCGGTGATCAGCCCGCCGGCACGGGCCATCACCGGCTTCGAGGTCTCGAGCCCCAGAATCACGGCATTGAACAGGATCACCCCCATGATCGTGTAGCGCGTCGCGGGGCGGTCGAGGAACTGGCCAATGGTCTGGCGCATGGGTCTGGGATCTCCGGCTTGGACTTCAGGCATCTGGGGTCGATGGGTGCGATATTCCAGAGCGCTTTCCAAGCGGTAACCCCTCGTCAAAAAAAAGAAGCGCTCCGGGATCTTGTCCGGAGCGCAGGGGGCCTCGTGCCTGAACGAGACATGGGGAATGGGTGTTGCGGAATGAGACAGGCGGCCAGGGAAAGGCGTTCACCAGCCTTGCGGGCCGCGCTCCGCAAAGGAATGGACAAGGAAGTCGATGAAGGCGCGCACCTTGGGCTGGGTGAAGCGGCCCGGCGGGTAGACTGCGTAGATGCCTTGGGTCTCAACCGGCAGGTCGGGGATCGCATCCTCGACGAGACCCTGTTTCATGGCATCGGCATAAAGGTAGGACGGCAGGTAGGCGATGCCGAGACCCGCGATGCAGGCGTTGAGCAGCGATTGCCCGTCGTTCACGGACAGCCAGCCGGCGGTGCGGATCTGGCGTTTCTCGCCAGACGGCGCAGTGACCTTCCACACATTGCCCGACGATTGGTTCGAGTAATGCAACAGCTTGTGTTCGTTGAGATCGTCGATGCGCGCAGGCCGGCCGTATTTCTCGAAATAGGCGGGCGAGGCGATCATCCGTTTGGTGGTGTCAGTCAGCTTGCGGGCGCGCAGGGTGCTGTCCTCAAGCTCGCCGATGCGCACGGCCATGTCGAAGCCTTCCGAGATGAGCTCAACGTAGCGGTTGTTGAGCACCATGTTCACGGTGATGTCCGGGAATTCGGCAAGGAAGTCGCCCAGGACCGGCGACAGGTGGTTTACCCCGAAGTCGGTGGCCACCGAGATCCGCAGCAGCCCGGAGGGCGCAGACTGCATGGAAGTGACCAGTGCGTCCGCTTCGCCCGCGTCATTCAGCACCCGGCGCGCGCGGTCGTAATAGGCAAGGCCGATTTCCGTGGGCGACACGCGGCGGGTGGTCCGGTTCAGCAGGCGGGCACCGAGGCGGGCCTCAAGCGACGACACGTGCTTGGAGACGGCGGACTTCGAAATGCCCATTTTCTTCGCCGCATCCGTGAACCCACCTTGGTCCACAACGGTAGCGAAGGCCTCCATTTCGGTCAAACGATCCATACTCGCATCCTCGTCCAGTCACTTCGTCGAGGAAAACGTATCGTTCCCGAATGGGGCGCAACTTGGACAGGGGCGAGACAATACCGGGAAATCAAGTGGCACTGTCTGTGACGGCGAAACCTGCCGCCGGACATGACAGTGCCGCACCGGGGACGGTGCGGCACTGTGCGATACGCACAAATACAGGCTTATCGTAAGAGATGCTCAGCTCAGGCGGCCTTTTGGTTGTGGCGGCCTTCTTCGACCTCCTCGACGATTTTGGCCACAAAGGCCTTCAGATCGTCCGGGGTCCGGCTGGTGATGATCGCGCTGTCGCAAGCCACCGGCTCGTCCACCACGCGGCCACCTGCGTTGGCAAGGTCGGTGCGGATCGACGTGTAGCCGGTCACTTCGCGACCCGTAACGATCCCCGCTTCGATCAGCACCCAAGGACCGTGGCAGATTGCCGCGATGGCTTTGCCTTCCTTAGCGAACGCCTTGGTGAGCGCGATGACCTCGGGCTTGGTGCGCAGGATGTCGGGGTTGATCTGGCCGCCGGGGATGACCAGTGCGTCATATTGCGTCGGGTCTGCGTCGGCGATCTTCAGATCCGCCTCGGCGTCGCGGCCCCAATCGGTGCCTTCCCAACCCTTGATGGCCTTGCCATCGAGCGTGGCCACGTGGACTTTAGCGCCCTTGGCGCGCAGCTCGTCGCGGGGGAATTCGAGTTCGGATTGTTCAAAGCCGTCGGTGGCGATGATGAGGATCTTCGAGTTGGAAATATTGGGCATTGTGTAGCTCCTTTCCGTTTCCATTTGATGCTACAACGCCCTCCCCCCGGTGGGACGTTCCATGATCGTGGAAAACGGACATTCACAGCGCCGTGAGGCTTAAAGCCGGGCTGCCAGCCGCACCCCCTGGTCGATGGCCCGCTTTGCATCAAGCTCGGCGGCGACGTCGGCGCCGCCGATGACATGGACTTCGCCCGGCAGAGCGGCAAGGTCGCGCAGGCTGTCCTGTCCGGCGCAAAGCACGATGGTGTCGCAGGGGATCACCTCGGAGGTCTCGCCCCGGGTGATATGCAGGCCGGCGTCGTCGATACGGTCGTAAGTGACGCCCGAGAGCATCTTCACCCCCTTCATCTGAAGTCCCGCGCGGTGGATCCAGCCGGTGGTCTTGCCCAGCCGCTTGCCGGGTTTCTCGGCCTTGCGCTGCAGCAGGGTCACCTTGCGGAGCGGCGGTGCAGGCTGCGGGCCATCAGGGGCAAGGCCCGAGCGTGCATCCGACGGGTCAGCGACGCCCCATTCGCGCAGCCAGTCCGGCAGGTCGAGCGTGGGACTGTCATCGGTGACCAGGAACTCCGATACGTCGAAGCCGATGCCCCCGGCGCCGATCACGGCCACGGTCCGGCCAACCGTCGCCCCGCCGCGCAACACGTCCACGTAGGAGACCACCGAGGGGTGATCCTGCCCGGCGATCTGAGGGTCGCGCGGCAGCACACCGGTGGCGACCACCACTGCATCAAAGCCTCTCAGCATGGCGGCATCGGCGCGGGTGCTCAGGCGTTGCTCCACCCCGGTGTCCTCCAGCATTGCAGCGAACCAATCCACGAGGCCGTCAAATTCCTCCTTGCCGGGCACCTTGCGCGCCATGTTGAGCTGGCCGCCGATCTCGGGGGCCTGCTCGAACAGGGTCACTGAATGGCCACGCTGCGCGGCGGTGATGGCAGTGGAGAGCCCTGCCGGCCCGGCACCGACCACTGCGATGCGGCGTGGCTGGTCGGCGGGGGCGATGGTCAGCTCGGTCTCGTGCCCAGCCACGGGGTTCACGAGGCAGGACGACACCTTGCCCGCGAAAGTGTGGTCCAGGCAGGCTTGGTTGCAGGCGATGCAGGGCGCGATGAGATCGGCACGCCCATCCCTTGCCTTCGCCACGAAGTCGGGGTCGGCAAGGAAAGGCCGCGCGAGGCTCACCATGTCGGCGGCGCCACCTGCGAGCAGGTCTTCGGCCACCTGCGGCGTGTTGATGCGGTTCGAGGTGATGACCGGGACGCCCACCTTGCCCATGAGCTTGCGCGTCACCCACGCCCAGCCCGCGCGAGGCACGGAGGTGGCGATGGTCGGCACCCGCGCCTCGTGCCAGCCGATGCCGGTGTTGAGGATGCTCGCGCCCGCGCCTTCAATGGCATGGGCCAACTGCACCACCTCGTCAAATGTCGATCCGCCCGGCACAAGATCCAGCAGCGAGAGGCGGAAGATGACGATAAAATCATGCCCCACCGCCTGTCGCACCCGGCGCATGACCTCGACCGGAAAGCGCATGCGGTTCTCGTAGGATCCGCCCCAGTCGTCCTCACGCCGGTTGGTGCGGGCAGCAAGGAACTGGTTGAGCAGGTAACCTTCGGAGCCCATGACCTCGACCCCGTCATAGCCCGCCTCACGGGCGCGGGCGGCGGCGGTGGCCATGTCGGCGATCTGCTTTTCGATACCCGCCTCGTCCAGCGCCTTGGGCGGGAAGGGCGAAATGGGCGATTTCAGCGCCGAGGGGGCGACGCAATCGGGTCCGTAGGCATAGCGCCCCGCGTGCAGGATCTGCATGGCGATGCGGCCCCCTGCCCCGTGCACCGCATCGGTCACCCGGCGGTGATTGGCGATGTCCTGCGCCTCGAACAGCCCCGCTGCGCCGGGAAATACCCCGCCTTCGGCATTGGGCGCCATGCCTCCGGTCACGATCAGGCCAGCACCGCCCTTCGCCCGCGCCTCGTAGAAGGCAGCGACGCGTCCCCAGTCGCCCCGTTCCTCGAGGTTGGTGTGCATGGACCCCATGAGCACACGGTTGGGCAGCGTGACATGGCCCAGATCGAGCGGTGTGAACAGATGCGGGTAGCTGGTCATTGGCGTCCTCCTAGGGCCGGCAGACTGCCGCAGAGGGGCCGGGCTGTCCTCGGGAACGTGACGTCAAAGCAGCGGCGCCCCGGCGTCATGCAAGCGGCCAAGTGTCATGCGAGCGGCCTTGCACCCCCGATCGCTGCCCCACAGGCTTGGGCGACCATGAGCGCAACAGTGACGTGACCCAGCCCTTGCAGGACTTCACCAGCCTCCGCGTCCGGACAAGCCGCCTCCGCGTCCCATGAACGGGTTGGTCAGGTTGGACGGTCCAAGCAGTCCCGCCGGCGGGCCGGGCATGTCGGGTTGTGGCGCAAGGCGCGCATGATCAGGCGGGCCTTCCCGGACGCTGCCCCCAAAACCCTCATGAAAGGGCGGGCCAGTCACAGGTCGGCTGTGAGCCGCTCCACAGGCGGCGCTTCAGGTCTGCCGGTCGCGGTAGGCCTCCATGAGCGAGCCGAAGTCCTCGGGTTCAGGGAAGCGGTCGAAACGGTGCGCTGCCGGCGTGTTGGCCCAAGGGAGCTTTTCCTCGCACATGGTCTCGATGAAAGGCATTGCCCAGTCCGGCGCGTCGAACAGTGTCGGCCGGACGTTTACCAGACCGTCCATGCCGGTGATGCGGGTAAACAGCCAGCCATGGCAGACCGAGCAGCACATGTGGGTGCAGGGTTCTTCCCCGGCACCGCCGCGCACCGGGGCGACGCCCGACACCTCGAGCCCTTCCGCAGGCAGCATCATCGACAGGGAAAAGGCGCTGGCGCTCATCTTGCGGCAGCCGGTGCAATGGCAGGCGGCGGTCATCACGGGCAGAGCGGTCACAGTCAATGTCACCGCGCCGCAGCGGCACCGGCCGGTGGCGGGAAGCTGGGTCATCCGGTTTCGTCCATGACGCAGCCCACGCCGATCTCGCCCGAGGGAGCAAAGCTTGCCTCGTCACCCTTGGTCCAGAAATTCGCCGTCTCGCCCAGCCAGTCGCCCCTGTAGTGGACGCCGGAGGCCGCCGGCACCTGCGGCATGGTGATCACCCGCTCGCCCCAGTGAAGCACCGCCATCGGGTCATTGGTGTTGATGAAAACCGCCGAAATGGCACCTTCGACACCGTCACAGACATAGGCAAATGGCCCTGTGCTGGCGCCCTCATCGGCGCGGGCATCGGAATAGCCCTGCCGCAGATCGAAGATCCTCATGCCGTATTCAGCGGCAACACAGGATTCGAGACCGTCACCGTCTTTCCAGCACTCGTCGCGGCCCTTGATCCAGCCGCGCTGCATGGCCTTCAGCTCCGACAGCCGCTCCGGCGTCATGTTCGGCCCATTGGCGGCAGCGCTATAGAGCCGCGCCAGCTCGAGGTCCATGGAGGCAAGCGCATCGGAGGCGCAGACTGCCTCTTCGGCAGAGCCGCCCGCCTTGCTGCAATCGAAAGACGGCTCCAGCGCCACCGCAGCACCTGCGCCAAGCACCGGGGCCATGAGAGCAGTGAGACTAAAAGCACGTCGGGCAGAGCGCCCCCAAGAGCTTCGGGCAACAGGCCCACGAGCGCGTAGTGCACCGGCTACGTTGGCTGATTGGCCCGCAGGCGCGCTCACATCCCGCGCGGCAGGCCCGCTGGCGCGCACGGCGGTCATTCGGCCGCGTCGCGCTTGGGCAGCACCCAGCCGGGGCGCGGATAATGGCAGGTGTAGCCGTTGGGGTAGCGCTCGAGGTAATCCTGATGCTCGGGCTCGGCTTCCCAGAAATCGCCCACGGGCTCCACCTCGGTCACGACCTTGCCGGGCCAGAGGCCGCTGGCGTCCACGTCGGCGATGGTGTCCAGCGCCACCTGCTTTTGCGCATCATCGGTATAGTAGATGGCCGAGCGGTAGCTCATACCCACGTCATTGCCCTGGCGGTTCAGCGTGGTGGGATCGTGGATCTGGAAGAACACCTCAAGGATGCGTCGGTAGCTGATCCGCTCGGGGTCGAACAGGATCTCGATGCCCTCGGCGTGGGTGCCGTGGTTGCGATAGGTCGCGTTCGGCACATCGCCCCCGGTATAGCCGACGCGGGTGTCAGAAACGCCGGGCAGCTTGCGGATGAGATCCTCCATCCCCCAGAAACAGCCCCCGGCCAGTACGGCGCGTTCGGTACTCATGCCACGTCCTCCACTTGGTTCAGATACTGGCCGTAACCTTCGGCCTCCATGTCATCGCGGTGCACGAAGCGCAGCGAGGCCGAGTTGATGCAGTAGCGCAGCCCGCCCCGGTCCGTCGGCCCATCCGGGAACACGTGGCCAAGGTGGCTGTCGCCATGAGTCGAGCGGACCTCGGTGCGGACCATGCCGTGGGTCGTGTCACGCAGCTCGGACACATGCGAGGGCTCCAGCGGCTTGACGAAGCTGGGCCAGCCGCAGCCGCTCTCGTACTTGTCAGCCGACGCGAACAGCGGTTCGCCCGAGACCACGTCAACGTAGATGCCCGGCTCCTTGTTCGACAGGTAGGCACCGGTGCCGGGACGCTCGGTCCCGTTCTCCTGCGTGACGCGGTACTGCTCGGGATCGAGCGCCGCGATCACGTCGGGGTTTCGGTCATAGGTGGCCATGGGGATCCTCCTTGATGTCGTCTTGCACTGAAGATGGGGGCATGGGGCGATTTTTCAAAGCCTCTATCGCATTCCCGTGTCGTCACCGCCACCGGTACAGGGATCCTTGCGTGCCGAGGGAACCGGCGATTCCCCGCCTTGCCACGCGCGGCATTCGGCAACGGCCCGCCGCCGCCGGACCAATCGCCGCAACGAAGGGATCCCTATCGCCACCCGCCGACTTATCTAAGCGAAAAGCGCGGTCCCAGCGCAGAAACCCAATGGATCACAGGAGGCTCCAAGATGACCATCCAATCCAACCGCCCGACCCGCCTAATCCTCGCCGCCCTCCTGGGCGCCAGCCTAGGCGGCACCGCGGCCGTCGCACAGGAGGCCAGCGACACCGATCTCACCGCCCAGGTGCAGGAAATGCAGCCTGAGATCGACCCTGCGCCCGAGAACATCTCGGACCTCGTTTCCGACCTGTCTGGCCCCGGCGTTGCGATCCCCATCGAAGGCCTGCCAGAGGATGCCAGCTTCGAGACCCGAACCGTGAGCGAGCTCGCCGAATCCGGAGACGGCTCGGACAATACGCTCGCGCTCGACAGCGCACTGGCGCGGTCTCAAACGCGGCTCGACATGCTGCAGACACAGATCAGCGGCGTGGATGCGATCAACAAGGTACTTTCGGACGCAGGCTACAGCGCCGACGAGGTGATCGGCGTCTACCAGACCGACAAAGGCAGCTTCACCGTACTGATCGACGATCGGGTTTGAGGCGGCCGAATCCCGGAAGTCCGCGGCTTGAACGTCAGAGCTTGGCGACAAGCCGCATCTACTGAAAGGAACAGGCGCACCACGGTTGCCCCAAGGGGCGCTCCTCACGATAACCGGTGCGTCTTGGCCCGGCCCTGCGGCGGGGTCGGGCCATTTTACACAGTATGCTGCGGCCGCCCCGGCTCTCTGCCCTGACTGCACCGGCACCACCGTTGTCGATGAAAGAGCAGGCAGCAGTGTGGCCAAGACCCTGCTTCGGCGCGGGCGATCAGGACAACCGCGCCACTGCCCAGCGCGCCGCGTCCGCCAGCGCCTCGTCCGGCTCGTCTAGCAGCGCCGCCGCCGACGCCTTCAGCGCGGCGTCCCCGGAATTCCCAATGGCATAGCAGACGTTGCGCAGGAACCGGTTCCGCCCGATGCGCTTGATCGGCGAACCCGAGAACCTCTTTCGGAAGGCCGCATCGTCCAGCATTGCAAGCTCCGAGAGCGGCGGAGCCACCAGCCCGTCCCGAGCGTGGTATTTTACCTCCGACGCCTCGCGGGCGAACTTGTTCCACGGACACACCGCCAGGCAATCGTCGCAGCCGTAGATCCGGTTGCCAAGCAGTGGCCGCAGATCTTCGTCCACCGGACCGTGATGCTCGATGGTCAAATAGGAAATACAGCGCCGCGCATCGAGCTTGTAGGGTTCGGGAAACGCCGAGGTCGGGCAGACATCAAGGCACGCGCGGCACGATCCGCAATGATCCACCTCCGGACCGTCGGGCTCCAGCTCGGCGGTGGTGAAGATCGCCCCGAGAAAGAACCACGAGCCCAGCTGCCGGCTCACGAGGTTGGTGTGCTTGCCCTGCCAGCCCAGCCCCGCCGCCTGCCCCAATGGTTTTTCCATCACCGGAGCAGTGTCCACGAAGACCTTGATCTGCGGCGCCTCGCCCTCGCGCCCAGCAGCGTCGATCAGCCATCGGCCCAGCCGCTTCAGCCGCTTCTTGACCACGTCGTGGTAATCGCGCCCCTGCGCGTAGACGGAAATCGCGGCCCGGTCCCGCCGTTCGAGAACCTCAAGCGGATCATGGGCCGGCCCGTAGTTGTCGGCCAGCATGATGACCGACCGCGCCTCGGGCCAGAGCGCCTGCGGATCGCCCCGCCAGCCAGTGCGCTCGGCCATCCAGCCCATCTGGCCATAGTACCCTGCGTCAAGGAACGCCGCCAGCCGCTCGGCGGCCAGAGGAATGTCCCCCGGACGGCACACCCGCACGCCCGAAAAGCCGACCTCCGCAGCCTCTTCCAGAACCCGCGCCTTCAGGTCCATGGCATGGGCGGGGCGCCCGCCCCTTCTTCTCTTGGGACGATACGCCGGGGGGGAATTTGCGTCCCGCGCAAAGGGGAGGCAGCTCCCCCCGCCACGGCCGGCTCAGAAATCGAGATCGGCATAATGCGGCGGCGGCGGGAATCCCGGCACCTGGTCGGCAAGGATCGACCGGAAAGCCGGGCGCGACTTGATCTTGGCATACCAGTCCTTGACCGATGCGCTGCGGTTCCAGTCCACATCCGAGATGTAATCCAGCGCCGAGAGGTGCGCCGCGGCGGCGAAATCCGCCAGCGTCATCACATCACCGGCCAGCCAGCGGCGGTGGTCCAGCAGCCAGCTCATGTACTCAAGATGGTACTTGATCGCCTTGGCCCCGGATTTCACATTGGAGCTGTCGGGGAAACCGGCCTTCATGATCTTCTTGTTGACCCGCTCGTAGAGCAGCTTCGACGTCACCTCGTGGTGAAACTTGTCGTCGAACCACGACACCAGCCGCCGCACCTCGAACCGGGCATCGGCAGAGCGGGGCATCAGCGCGGGCTCGGGGTACTTTTCTTCGATCCACTCGCAGATGGCAGCGCTTTCGGCCATGGTCTTGCCGTCGATCCTCAGCACCGGAACCTTGCCCGCCGGATTGCGGCGCATGAAATCCGCATCCTTTTCCCAGTATCGCTCTTCGATCAGCTCGCATTCGATCTTCTTCTCGGCAAGGCTGAGACGAACCTTGCGGCTGAACGGGGAGAGCGGCACGTGGTAGAGCTTGGCCATGGAGGTGATACGGTTCCAATGTGCGTGAGACGTTGCAAGGGCCTGTTTGCCCCCAATCCTTGAGGGATACAATGGTCCGCAATGCCGCGCTGGCAAGGGGCCGCGCGTTCAGACCACCTCGATTACGGTCTTGTCGATGGCCAGCACATAGCCCTTGCGGGCGATGGTCTTGACCAGAAGCTCGCTCACCAGCTGGTTGCCAAGGCCGTCGCGCAGCCGCTTGATCCGGGTCGCGCCGGCGGCTTCCTCGCAATCGGAGGCATCGCGCCCCGAGATCATCGCCTCGATCTGGGCACCGGACAGCAGCTCGTCATCCATGCGCGCCTCGGCCAGAACCGCCAGCGTCTCGATCATCGCCTCGGTCAGCTTGAAGCCCATGGTGTTGAGATAGACGGTGTTCTCCTCGCGCGACACGACAAGCGAGCTTACCTGGATCCCCGATCGCTCGATCTGCGCCATGCGCCGGTTGAGCACCACCAGCATGACAAGGAAAACCAGCGCCGCCAGCAGAAGAGCGGTGGCAAAGACGAGCAGCACGAAGATCACCATACGGTAGCTGGCAAGCGTGTCGGAAAAGGCGGTGCCCGACTGGGCGAGGATCTCGAGCAGCCGGATCTCGGCCTGCCCCGCAAGGTTGTCGTTCTCGACAAAGATCCGCTCCACCTGCGCGTTGAAGGCGTTGGCGTCGGGCAGGGTCCACATCAGCAGAACACCGGCGCCGGCCAGCAGCACGACGATGGCGGCGATTCCCACACCCACGAGCCGGACCCCGGCCCGGCGCGCGTCAGTAGCGGAGGTAATAGGCACCTGCGTCAGCCCTCTTCTTCTGCCCCGGTTCCTCGGTGGAGGTAGCAACCACGCCGAGCAGCGTCCAGCCGTCCTGCGCAAGGCTCCCACTCAGGGCCTCGGCGGCCTCGCCGCGCGGCGGGCAGGTCACCCCCGGCAGGCGCGAGATGCCGTAGTGCAGCCGCAGGGGATCGTCCTGCTTGGCCTTGTATTCGACATAGCAGTCGGCCCGGGCAAGGCCGGGAACGGCAAGCGCGACGCAAAGCGTGAAAAAAAGCTGTTTCATCCGGCAAAGACTGCGCAAACCCCTGCTGCAATTCAATAGCAGACCAGCGATGCCCTGCCTGTTATGCGATGACAAACGACCGATATTGCCTGAACCCGGCCGCTGGAGGAGTATATCTGCAACACGTCCGTCGCTGCCGCCACCCGCTGCACAATGCCGGACCCGACCGCCAGTCCACGAAGGAGACCGCCCATGTCCGCCAGGTTCATCGCCATCGTTCTTGCCGTATCCGTCACCATCACCGGCTTTGCCGCCGCCCCGGCAAAGGCCGATGACACTGATATTGCCCACGCGCTCGGCACCAGCGTCGCCGCCGCCATCATCGGCCAGAAGCTCCGGGATCACGACGGCGGGCTGGCTGGCGTACGGCGGGTGGACAGCGTGCCCCGTGTCGTCGATCCGCGCCGGGATTACGACAAGCGCCGGGAACTGAGCCTTGTGCTGCCCCGTCACTGCGTGGTCGAGCTGCGCGGCGGACGAGAACGCTTCGCGGTATCGAACCGGTGCCTCAAGCAGGTCAACTGGCGCGGTGCGCGGCTTCCCGACCGCTGCGAATTCAAGATCCGCAACGGCAAATATGAGGAGAAGGCTCTCAGCCTGCGCTGCCTGCAAAGCGAGGGGTTCCGGATCGGCAACCGCCGCCACCCGGGCTGGGGCCGCAATTTTGACCCGCGCTGGCAGGATGGCCGTGGGAATTTTGGTCAGGGGAACTTTGGCCGGGGCAACCGCGGGGACGGCACCTTCGGTCAGGGCTGGGGCCATCGCGGCAACGGCGGAACCTTCTGGCGCCGCGACTGAGACATACCGAGGTCCGACAGGGACCGGGAGGCGGCGGCTCTGACCCGTCGTCCGTCTTCCGAAGGCACGCGTTGGGACCTGAGCGCCCGGCGCGTGCCGCATTTTTGCAAGACCAGCCTTCAGGTCGTGGTTGCAAAATCCGCGCTCGGGCGGCGGATGCACTGTCTTCCTTCAGGCGGTGACGGTCACCGGCTCGGGCAGCCAGTATTCCTCCAAGTTCGGCGTGTCGCCGATACGGTCCACCACCGCGAACATCCCCGGCGCATGCAGGGGCGTCAGCACCCCATGCCACGTGCCGCGATGGAAGTTGATCCCCTGCCCCGGCCCGGCAAGGAAGGCGCGGATCTCGCCTGGCACGTCACCAGCGCCCGCGACGATCACCAGCCACGGGTTCCGGTGCATGGGTATGAAGGCCTGGCTCCCCTCGGGGTGGCGTTCGACCAGTTCAAGCCGGTAGGGCAGCGCCCTCGGCTCTGCATCGAACAGGCTGATGCCCGCCCGCCCCTCGGGGCCGAAATCCAGCGCCGCACGGTCGTGGAACCGCCCGCAAAGGCCCTGATTGATGATCTTGTCCGCCTCCCCGGCCAGCTCGAGCACGTTGCCATAGGGCGCGAAGCCTGCGGCGGTCAGAGGGGCGGCATGGACGGCAGCGCTCATGCGCCGCCGCCGAGGGTCAGGAGCGGATGGCGGTTCACGTCCTTGTAAAGCAGGTAGCGGAAGGTTTCGTCCCCCGTGGCGATGCAGGCCTGCGGGCAGAAGGCGCGCAGCCACATGAAATCGCCGGGGCCAACGTTGACCCAGTCCTTGTTGAGCAGATAGCGCGCAGAGCCCGACAGCACGTAAAGGCCGTGTTCCATCACGTGGGTTTCCGCGAAGGGAATGCGCCCGGCGCTTTCGATGTTCACGATGTTCACGTGCATGTCGTGCCGGATGTCGAGCGGGTCGGCAAAGCGCTGCGTGGCCCAGACACCGTCGCAATCGGGCATGGCAACACGGGTCACGTCGGTTTCGTGGGTGACGATGGCCTCTGGCGGCTTGATGCCCGGCGCCGGTGTCCAGCGCTTGCGCACCCAATGGAAGCCGCAGGGCACGTCACCGTGGTTCCACAGCGTCCAGACCGAGCTTGCCGGAAGATAGGCATAGCTGCCCGCCCGCAGATCATAGGTGTCGCGCCCGAGTGTCAGCTTCGCCTCGCCATGGGCGACGAAGATCACCGCCTGCGCATCATGGTCCGGTTCGGGTTCGTTGCTGCCGCCGCCGGGCGCCAGTTCCACCGCGTATTGCGCGAAGGTTTCGGCAAAGCCCGACAGGGGCCGCGCGAGAATCCAGGCCCGCGTTCCCACCCAGCCGGGCAGGAACGAGGTGACGATGTCGCGCATCACGTTGGACGGGATCACCGCGTAGGCATCGCTGAAAATCGCAGAGCCTTCGGGGTTGCCGGACTGGCCGGGCAGGCCGCCGGGAGGGAAGGCATAGGTGACGATTGGGTCGTGTTTCAAAGCATGGTCTCCAGCCGCAGACGTGCGATCCGTTCGACCTGACGACAGGCTTCGAGAAACTCGGTTTCGGTGTCGTTCTCGATCCGGCGTTCGAACGCCGCGAGGATTCCGGCCTTGTCGTGATCGCGCACGGCAATGATGAAGGGGAATTCGTGCTTGTCCATATAGGCAGTGTTGAGCTGCGTAAAGCGGTCTCTCTCCTCATCGGTAAGCGCGTCGAGCCCCGCACTCGCCTGTTCGTCGCTGCTGCCCGGGGTCAGCTGCTTCGCCGCCGCAAGTTTTCCCGCGAGGTCCGGGTGGGCGCGCAGCACGGCCATCCGCTCCTCGCGCGAGGCGCGGCGCAGGATGCGGGCAAAGGCGTTGGCCAGCCCCGCGGGGGTGTCGTGGGCCGCCCCTAGCTCCAGCGCCCAAGCGCGTTCGGGCACCCACGGGGAATGCTCCACCACGTCCCTGAACCGATCTATGAAGGCGTCCTTGTCCATCAGGCTCGGGCGGTCCTTGCGGACCGGGGGATGGGCGGCGGCCCAGTGCTGCGCGATCTCGATGCGGCGGGGGCACCACACGCCGTCAAACCCTGCGATATAATCGAGGAACCGCATCAGCCCGGCAATCTTACCCGGCCGCCCAATCAGGCGGTTGTGCAGACCGATCGACATCATTGCCGCCTTCCCCTGCTGCCCTTCGGCATAGAGGATATCGAACGTGTCTTTCAGGTAGGTGAAGAACTGCTCGCCCTCGATCCAGCCGGGGCTGACCGAGAAGCGCATGTCGTTGGCCTCGAGCGTGTAGGGGATGATGAGGTGATCCTTGCCCCCGTGCTCGAGCCAGTAGGGCAGATCGTCGTCATAGGTGTCCGAGATGTAGTCGAACTGGCCGGTCTCCGCGACCAGCCGCACGGTGTTCTCGGAACAGCGCCCGGTGTACCAGCCGCGAGGGGCCTGGCCCACGACCTCGGTGTGCAGGGCGATGGCGTCAGCGATGGCCTGCCGTTCGTCCGCCTCGGGCATGTCCTTGTGTTCGACCCACTTGTAACCGTGGCTGGCGATCTCCCAGCCGGCTTCCTTCATCGCCTCCACCTGCTCGGGGTTGCGGGCCAGCGCGGTGGCGACGCCGTAGATGGTCAGAGGAATGCCGCGCCCGGTGAACAGGCGATGCAGCCGCCAGAACCCGGCCCGCGCGCCGTATTCATAGATCGATTCCATGTTCCAGTGGCGCTGACCGGGCCATTGCGCCGCGCCGGGAATGTCCGACAGGAACGCCTCGGAGGCGGCATCCCCGTGCAGGACGTTGTTCTCGCCGCCCTCTTCGTAGTTCAGCACGAACTGCACCGCGATCTTCGCGCCGCCCGGCCAGCCTGCGTCCGGACGGTTCGGGCCGTGGCCGATCATGTTGCGGGGATAACGATGCATTGTCCGCTCCTGCCTCTTGGGGTCGTTGTCTTATTCGGATAATCGCGCTCTAGTCGGGGTGGAACCGCAAAGCACTTCAAGATCGGCGCTTTTATCAGCACTGCCGCGAAAAGGAGCAAGAGAAATGGCCGAAGGCTACCTGACCACCCATGTGCTCGACACCGCCAAGGGGGTGCCCGCCAAAGGGGTGAAGATCGCGCTCTATGCCATCGACGGCGACACGCGCGAGAAGATCGCCGAGACCGTCACCAACGACGATGGCCGCACCGACAGCCCGATCCTGCCCACCGCCGGTTTCGCCACCGGCACCTATGAGCTGGTGTTCTTCGCCGGGGATTACCTGCGCGATACAGGGCAATCGGGGGACGATCCGCTGTTCCTGGACCAGATCCCGCTGCGCTTCGGCATGGCCGACCCCGAGGCGCATTACCACGTGCCGTTGCTGCTGTCGGCCTACGGCTATTCCACCTACCGGGGCAGCTGAGGCCGTCATGCGGGTGCTGATCGTCGAGGATGACGAGGTGCTGTCGGACGGGCTGACCGTCGGACTGCGGCTGCAGGGCTTTTCGCCCGAGGCGGTCGCCACCTGCGCCGATGCGGGTCACGCGCTCGGGGCGGACCGCTTCGAGGCGATGGTGCTCGACCTCATGCTGCCCGACGGATCGGGGCTCGATCTGCTGCGCGACCTGCGAGACCGGGGCAGCGATCTGCCGGTGCTGATGCTCACCGCCCGCGACGGGCTGGGTGACAGGGTGGCGGGGCTGGACGCTGGGGCGGACGACTACCTTGGCAAACCCTTCGAGCTGCCCGAACTGTCCGCCCGCCTGCGCGCCCTGCTGCGCCGGGCGCAGGGCCGGGCCGTCAGTGACATGGCCTGGAACGGGCTGAGGGTTGATCCGGCGCGCATGACCGGGCAGCTGGAGGGGCGCGAGATCGCCTTCTCCCGCCGCGAATTCGGTGTGCTGGCCGCGCTGATGGAACGCCCCGGCGCGATCCTTGGCAAGCAGGCGCTGGAGGAACGGCTTTACGGCTGGCAGGAGGACGTGGGCAGCAACACTGTCGAGGTCCACATCCACCACCTGCGCGCCAAGCTGGGCAGCGCCTTCATCCAGACCGTGCGCGGCGCGGGCTACCGGCTGGCCCCGGAGGCAACATGAACTCGATCCGTGGCCGCCTTCTGCTGATTTTGCTGACCGCCACGGGACTTGTCTGGCTCACGGCGGTGCTGTGGATCCAGCACGCCACCCGGGCCGAGGTGATCCACGTGCTCGACCGCAGGCTCGAGGAGTCGGCGCGCATGGTCGCGTCACTCATGGGCTCGGGCGGGCTCGCACCGGACGACCCTCTCGATGTACCGCTGGGCAGCACGCATCCGATGGAAAAGCGCCACCAGCTGTCCTGCCAGGTCTGGGGTCTCGACGGGCGGTTCATCAGCGGGTCTGCCGCCGCGCCCGAAGGCAGCCTGTCCGACGGCACAGCCGGCTTCAGCGAGAACGAGGTCGGAGGCGAGCGCTGGCGCGTCTTCACCCATATCGACGAAGAGTCGGGGGTGCGGGTCATGGTCGGCGACGCGCAGGCCATGCGTGATCACCTCGTGCGCGGCGTGACGTTGGCTTTGTTGGTGCCCGCGCTGCTGTTGTTGCCGCTGCTGGGCGGTCTGATCTGGTGGACCGTGGGCCGCGGGCTGCGCCCACTCGACCGGCTGGGCGAGGCACTGCACGCCCGGCCCGCCGACGACCTCAGCCCGATCCGCGCCCCCGACATGCCGCGCGAGCTGGCCCCCATGGTCGGCGCGCTCAACGCCCTGCTGCGCCGTGTCGGCCTTGCGCGCGAACATGAACGCAGCTTCACCGCCTTCGCGGCGCATGAGCTCAAGACGCCTCTGGCAGGGCTGAAGACGCAGGCCGAGATCGCCTCGCTCGCGCCCGACGCGCCGACACGCCAGCATGCACTCGACCAGATTGCCCGCGGGGTGCAGCGGACCGACCGCATGGTGAAACAGCTGCTCGAGATGACATCCGTGGAAACCGCCCCCTCCGCCAGCGACGCCCCCCGAGACGGCGCGCTGCTGCTGTCCGAGGTGGTGGCCGACCTTGCCGCGCTGGCCGGGCCGCGTGGCGTCAGCGTCCGAATGCAGGCACAGGAGGGGCTCTGGCAGACCCAAAGCCCGACCCTGCTGCGCGCGGCCCTGCGCAACCTCGTGGAAAACGCCATACAGGTGTCCCCCGCCGGGGCAAGCGTGGACGTGTCGCTGCATAAGGACGGCGAACAGGTACGCTATCGCGTCGCGGATCGTGGCCCCGGCATCCTGCCGCAGGACCGTGCCCACGTCACCCAGCGCTTCTACCGCAGCACCGCCAGCACCGGCGACGGCAGCGGGCTGGGCCTGTCCATCGTCGCGGTGGCCATGGAACGCATGGGCGGTACGCTGGTGCTGTCGCCCCAAAACGGTGGCGGCGAATGCGCAGAACTGGTGCTGCCGTCTTCCTGATATGGACAGGCGGCCCCTGCCGCATTACATGCACGCAATGGCCAAACCGAAGACAGACCCGAACTACAAGGTGATCGCCGAAAACCGGCGTGCCCGTTTCGATTACGCGATCGAGGACGATCTCGAGTGCGGGATCATCCTCACGGGCTCGGAGGTGAAGTCGCTGCGCGAGAACACCTCGAACGTCGCCGAAAGCTATGCCGCGGTGGAAAATGGCGAGTTGTGGCTGGTGAACAGCTACATCGCGCCCTACGAGCGCGCCATGTTCGGTCACGAGGAACGCCGCCGCCGCAAGCTACTGGCCTCGAAGAAGGAGCTTGCCCGCCTGTGGAACGAGACCCAGCGCAAGGGCATGACCCTCGTGCCGCTGGTGCTGTACTTCAACCACAAGGGCATAGCGAAGCTGAAGATCGGCATCGCCAAGGGTAAGAAGAACCACGACAAGCGTGAAACCGAAGCCAAGCGCGACTGGAACCGCCAGAAGCAGCGGCTCCTCAAACAAAGCTGAGGCTCAGGCAAGGGTCACGTTGGGATAGGATCAGGCGGGCGCAAAACCCGCCTGACGCGCCGCGTGAATGAAGGCGCTGCGCGCATCTTCGACCGGGCTCATGCAATCCATCGCCGATTCGACCTGCGCAAGCGCGCGGTCCCTCATGCGACCTGACACCGGCCAGCGGCGACGCAGCCAGTAACGGGCCTTTTCGATCGTGCTGAAGCGTTCGATGTCATCACCCTCGGGCGTGACAAGGGCGATCGGTTCGCCCCAATGTATTTCCATCATTCTGATATCTTTCAATGTTCTGTCGATCCACGCCCCACGCATTGCAGGGCGGTCGCTCCGGCAGATGTGCCAGGCGTCCGGATCGTTCGGGCGGAGCCCCTGCCCCGGGCCCGAGATCAGTGCCACCCGCCGGTCTGGCGGGCGCTGTCGGTCACGCGGACCGACCGTTCGTGTGGCGGACCCGGATGGCCCACCCTTGGTGACGGGCGAAGGCCGTCAGTCGGTTTTGGGGTCCGGTGTCTTGAAATCGGCCTCGGTGGCCGGCTTCACCGGGTTCGTCGGGAACTTGCGATAGCCGAAGCCCTTGGCGCCGGATCGTTTCTTCGCCGGCTTGCTCAGGAAATCCTTGAGGTCCAGCTGCTTCTTGGGGGGCGAATAGCCCATGTCTGTCTCCTCGAGACAATTTCGGGGAACGGATACGGAACACGACAGGGCTCGGCCCGTCGCGGAGGGTCCTGCAGGCACGATGAAAGTGGCGCGCCCCGCAAGGGGCGGCACCGCTGTACGCGCTTGTCTGGATTTTAAGGTATCCTGTGCCCGGTACGGACGAGACTGGACGATTACGCCGTCTTGTCCCGTGCTTCGCGGGCGGCCTTCAGGCGTGCCATCTTCTCGGCGCGCTCCTCGGCTTCCTCCTCCAACACCTGCTTGGCGTTGGCGGACGTTTTTTCGAGCGTGGTCAGCGGCTTTGACGCCTTCTGGGTGGAGGAACCGCGGGGTGTCCCGCCGTTCCCCTCTTGCGCCGGAACACCGCTCAGGAGGTCTTCCAGCGACGGCTTCAAGCGAGGGCCAGGTTGCTGGCGGACTCGCGGCCATCACGGCCGGTCTCGATGTCGAAGGTCACAGCCTGGCCGTCTTCGATGCGGCTGAGGCCAGCGCGCTCAACAGCGGAGATGTGCAGGAAGATGTCCTTGCTGCCGCTTTCCGGTTGAATGAAGCCGAAGCCTTTGGTTGCGTTGAACCATTTCACGGTGCCATTGGCCATATCCGTGTCTCCTTAGTAAATGCTGCCCGCAAAATCGCGGCAGCCCGGCGAAAGTCGATCAAAGCCGATCAACCGAAACCGGGTAAGCGGTAGCAGCATTTCGAAAGAGAAGAACGTTAGCCCCCTCTCTATGAAGCAGTCCGCGAAGTTTTGCAATGATTCTCCGCTGGGTGGTGCGGAAAAGACCTCGCGCCCCTTTTGGTCGAAGACGCGCGGGGGCCGCAGTGGCATGTCGGCGGCCCCCGCGGACACTCAGGCTTTTGACGACAGAAGGCTGCGCAGCTGGCTGGGGAAGAGCTGCATCAGCCACGTTTCGGTCCCCGCGCGGCCATCCACGTCCACGTACATGCGCAGGTCGATGGGATCATCGTCGTCCTCTGGAATCTCCGAGAAGTCGAGATCGAAGATCGCGCGCCAGTAATCCTCGCCCACCACCGGATAGGCGGTCTCGCCCGAGATCTCGCCGCGCGAGGTGGTGACCACCGGGGTGATACCGTCGTCACGGCCAAGCCCGGCAAAACCCATGTCGTCGAAATCGCAGACGATCTTGACCACGCCTTCGGGGCGCGGCTGGCCGGGAACGCCGCCTGCCCCCATCCGTGTGGAGATGAAGCGCGCCGCATTGGGCGGCACCGGTGCGTCCTCGAACCAGGTCAGGCGGTAGCCGAAGTGATGCTCGGCCCCCCGTTCGGCACCCGCGTCGGGAGTCCACATGGCGACGATGTTGTCGTGGATCTCATCATCGGTACGCAGCTCGATCAGCGTCACCGCGCCATCGCCCCAATCGTAGCTGGGCTCGATCCAGGCCGAGGCGCGTTTTTCGTAGAACACGCCGTCGTCCTGATATTCGTCGAACGCGCGCTCGCGCTGCATGAGGCCGAAGCCTTTCACACCGGGCGCGACAAAGCTGTTGGCGGTGGTGCGCGGCGGGTTGTTGAGCGGGCGCCAGATACGCTCGCCGCTGGCCATGTGGATTTCCAGCCCGTCGCTGTCATGCACCTCGGGCCGCCAGTCTGCGGCCACGTGGGCATTGGGCTTGCCGTACCAGTACATCGACGTCAGCGGCGCGAGGCCAAGCCGCTCGACCCCGCTGCGCAGGAAGACATGTGCCTCCACGTCCTGAAGCACGCCGCGCTCCTCGCGCAGGGACGAGATCTTGTAGGCCCCCGTGGCGCTGGGGCTTTCCAACAGCGCATAGGCGGTTAGCTCGCCCGTGCCATGCTCATCGAGCCAGAAGCGGGTGAAGCGCGGGAATTCCTCGGGACCGTCCGGGATCGCGGTATCAAGTGCAAGGCCCCGGACCGACAGGCCGAACTGCCCCGAATAGCCCGAGGTACGCCAGTACGACGCCCCGAGGAAGGCCATCCAGTCGTTGCCGCCCGGTTCGTCCTGCACCCGGAAGCCCGCGAAGCCTTCGGTCTGGGTCAGACGGCGGGCCGGGTTGTCGTCGGGGATGTCGAACAGCTCGGTCGAAAACGGCACCTCGCGGGCGATGCCATCATCCAGCGCGTAGATGTGGACCGGCTCCCGGAAATAGCGGCCCGGGAAGAAGAACTGCACCGGCGAGCGGTTCTCGTCGTTCCACAGCGTCTGGTCAGCACGGTAGCGGATCTGGTTGTGGTAGTCGTAATCCACCTGTTCGAGGATGTCCGCGTCGGCCACCTCCATGGGGAAGTACTCTCCCTCTGCCAAGGCCTTGGCCAGATCCTGAAGCCCTTCGAAGGAAAACTCGCGACCGGGGCCGAGGGCCATGCCCTCTTCGCTCATCTGCTGTTGGGCCCGCGCCACCTCGGGCAGCAGGAAGAACGCCCCGGCACCAAGGCCGGAGGCAAGCATCTGTCGTCGGTTCAATATCGAACGGGTCATCGGCACCACTCTGGCTACATGCATACTTTGGTCTGCATTTGGGTGCCGCCGGGGAAAGGACAAATTCCGATCCCGAGACGTGGCAGTTTCCCGCGCAAGGAACGTGGCGCGACCAGAGCATGAAGCCGCCTCGGCGCATCGCTCACTGCCCCGGCAGCGGACGATACCCCGTTCAGATCCGCCCTCGGCCAGTCATGCGCGGCCCGGTCCCGCGATATGCTGAGGCCGGCCCCGGACGATCCGGGCAATGCGGCGGAAAGCCGCCAGATACCCCTTTGCGGTGAGCCTGTCAGGGTGAATTTTCCAATTTGAAGCAAAGCATCGGCTCAATTCTGACGCAGTCCCGGTGGATTGTGCGGTTAGCGCAGCCTTATGGATGAAAGGTCCCGGCATTGTACGTGTTTGTTCAACGGCCCCGGTTCGCCAGTATGTCGGCAACTGACGGGATTGCAGCCTCCTGCCGCCCCCCATGCGAAACCATGCAAAACGCGGCGCGGTGCGTTCTGAGCAGGCGTTTTGGCAACCTGTTCGCTAGAAACATCGGAACATCCGCATGAGCCAGTCTGGTTCGACCATACACCGCGCCTCCCTGTCCGGTCGGTCACGGTTGTCACGGGCCCTTTGCTTGCGCCCCGTTGGGTTCGCAGCCCTCATGCTGATCTGCCTCGTCGCAATCCTGATTGCCTCTGCGGGGAACTTGTCGGACCCAATGGTTCGCTACGACGATTTTCCTGCGCTGTTCGCCGAACCAGAAGGGTTCTGGGGCAAGACCCTCTCGGAAGGACGCTGGCTGAACTATGCGTGGCACCTGCGAGGCATCGTCACCCCCTCGTGGCTGAACTTCGCCGCCTTCCAGGCATGCTGGGCGGTGCTATGCGCAGCCACCGCGGCTCTTGCATTTCCGGGAACGGATCGACGCTGGTTCGCGGGCGTCGCCGCCCTCACGATGCTGGTGTCACCTCCGACCATGCTGATCGCACCGTGGTTCAACACGCTGATGCCGGGGCTGGCCGTGGTGACGCTCTACGCGGTGCTGGCGCTCTACCTGCCGCAGCGCAGCATATGGCTGCTGCTGCCGCCCTTTACGGTCGCGGGGCTGATGGCCTACACCACGCTTCCGATCATTCTTCTGATCACCTGTATCCTCGCAACCCCGAAGCGCAGCCTGCTCAACCTTGCCGGGCTTGCGGGCCTGTTCGTCGCGAGCATCGGACTGTCACTGCTTTGCATCTATGCCCTGAACTGGCAGGCACATGGCGTTTTCGGGGTGGTGGCCGACATGTCGCGCGCGCCCGAGCCGGCACGTGGTCTGGCCGGCCTGCTGGCCAATCTCGACCGGGCTGGCCAGACATTCTCGTCGTTCCTGCTGCGCACCAGTTACGAATTCCGTCCCCTGGTGTGGTTCCACGTTGCGATGCTGGGCGGGTCTATCATCGTGATGGCCCGGCATGGCCGCGACAGCCGCCTCGAGATGCTCTACCTCGTGACCGCTCTTGCCATCGGCCTTGCACTCGGAGTGGCGCCGTCCCTGAAATACGGCATCTACATCGCCGCTCGGGCCTTCATCTTCGCGTGGCTGATCTACGCGATCCTCATTGTGCGGGCGGCCGAGATCCTGTCCACGACACCCACGCTTGCAGGCCGACTGGCCCGCAATGCCGTCCTTCTCATCACGCTCAGCTATCTCGTGCAGCTGGGTTTCCAGTGGAGCCTTTTTCGCGGCTGGCAGGCAGAAACCCGTGCAATCGCGCAACAGATCGGTGCCGGGCCAGAGCCTGTCTTCGTGATCGGCGATATCATGACCTACCCCGGGGCAGAGGGCGCGGGCATTCAGCACCCGCTGGGGCTGTCAGGACGGCTGCGGCAACTTACAGGCAGGCCGGTTGTATTGTGCGACATCGCCCCCCAAGCCTGCGAGGCGGAGGGTCTTGGTAACGTCCCGCAACCACGGCCCGGCGCCATGCAGGTCGTTCAACATGGCCGCCATCCGGTTGTGCTGATCCCGCTCACCCCAACGCAGTAACCTGAAGGAGAGCTGCGTGGAGCGCGCAGTTCCGTCCGGCCTGTGCCCCGCCCATCCGGTCCTCGGCGCGATCATCCCCCCGAGGGCTTGCGGCGCACATAAAGTTCCAGCCGGTGGCGCACGATCTCGTAGCCCATGGCAGCGGCGATCTCGGCCTGAAGCGCTTCGATCCGTTCGCTGCGGAACTCCACCACCTCGCCGGTTTCGACGTCGATCATGTGGTCGTGGTGGTCGGTCTCGGTGTGTTCGAACCGGGCCGCCTCACCCTCAAACTGCAGGCGCTGGATGACGCCTTGCGCCTCGAGCTCGGTAAGGGTGCGATAGACCGTGGACAGCGAAATGCCCGGCATTTTCTCGACCGCGCGGCGGTGCAGTTCGACCGCGTCAGGATGATCCTCTGCCCCGGCCACGACCTCGAGCAGCGCCTTACGCTGCCGCGTGATCCGCACGCCCGCGGTGCGCAGGGCCTGGGTCAGTTCCTCTGTTCGCTGATCGATCGCCGCCATGCCGTTTTCTTGCGCGAAACCCCCGCCCACGCAAGCCCTTTCCTGCAAATCATTCGCAACTGGCTTGACTGTTGCAAATCATTCCTACATGCATCTGGTGACTGGAGGACTTATGCACACACGTCGTACGATCCTTGCCGCGCTGCTTGCAGCGGGCGTTTTCGCCGGACCTGCCGCCGCGCAGGACCGCATCAAGGTTGCCACGACCTTCACGGTGATCGCCGACATGGCGCGCAACGTGGCCGGCGACGCGGCAGAGGTGGTGTCGATCACCCGTCCCGGAGCCGAGATCCACGGCTACCAGCCCACCCCCCGCGATCTCGTCGGCGCGATGGATGCGGACCTCGTGCTGTGGAACGGGCTGAACCTCGAACGCTGGTTCGAACAGTTCTTCGGCAACCTCGAAGGTGTGCCCTCGGCGGTGGTGTCAGACGGTGTCGAGCCGATCTCGATCTCGGGGGGCGAGTATGACGGCAGGCCCAACCCCCACGCTTGGATGGCGCTGTCCTCAGCCGAAATCTACGTGGACAACATCCGCGATGCGCTGACCGAGGTCGATCCGGACAATGCCGAGACCTATGCCGCCAACGCCGAACGCTACAAGACCGAGATCGCGGACACCATTGGCCCGCTGCGCGACGCGGCGCTGGCCCTGCCCGACGATCGCCGCTGGCTGGTGACATCGGAGGGCGCGTTTTCCTACCTTGCCCGCGATTTCGGCCTGACCGAGCTGTATCTCTGGCCGATCAACGCCGACGCGCAGGGCACCCCATCCCAGGTGCGGGCGGTGATCGACGGGGTGCGGGACAACGACATCCCGGCGGTGTTCTCGGAATCCACTGTGTCTGACCGCCCGGCGAAACAGGTCGCGCGGGAAACCGGCGCGGCCTATGGCGGGGTGCTTTACGTCGACTCCCTGTCCGAAGAGGGCGGGCCGGTGCCCACCTATCTCGACCTGCTGCGGGTGACGTCGGAAACCATCGTAAAAGGTCTGTCGCAATGACCCCCGGCATCCGCGCAGAAGGAGTTACCGTCACCTACCGCAACGGTCACACCGCCCTGCGCGATGCCAGCTTTGCCATCCCCACCGGAACCATCACCGCCCTCGTGGGGGTGAACGGCGCCGGCAAGTCAACGCTGTTCAAGGCGCTCATGGGCTTCGTGCCGGTGTCGAAGGGCACGGTCGAGATCCTCGGACGCCCGGTTGCCGAGATGATGAAACAGCAGGCGCTGGCTTATGTCCCGCAGGCCGAAGAGGTGGACTGGTCCTTCCCGGTGCTTGTCGAAGACGTGGTGATGATGGGGCGCTATGGCCACATGGGCCTCTTCCGCCGCCCCCGCGCCGCCGACCGCGAGGCCGTGGCCAGCGCGCTGGCGCGGGTCAACATGACCGAGTTCCGCCACCGCCAGATCGGTGAGCTTTCGGGCGGCCAGAAAAAGCGCGTCTTCCTTGCCCGCGCGCTGGCGCAGGACGCAAAGGTGATCCTGCTCGACGAACCCTTCACCGGCGTCGACGTGAAGACCGAAGAGCAGATCATCGCCCTTCTGCGCGCCCTGCGGGATGAAGGTCGGGTGATGCTGGTCGCCACGCACAATCTTGGCTCCGTGCCGGAATTCTGCGACCGGGTGGTGCTGGTCAAGGGCACGGTGCTGGCCCACGGCCCGACCCCCGATGTGTTCACTGCGGACAACCTGCGCGAAGCCTTCGGCGGTGTGCTGCGCCACTTCATGCTGGGCGGTGAGCGCCTCCACGACGACGAGGATCCCCGCCAGCTGGGGATCTATACGGACGACGAGCGCCCGCTGGTGGTCTACGACGACCGGGTGCGCACGGTGGCGCCGCGAGGCCGGGCCGCAAAGATCGATGAAACCGGCGCGCCGCCCGCCAAGGCACCGCCTCATGCAACTGCAGGCTCGGCGACGAGCTCCGACCCGACCGATGGCCTTGCGGCCCGACCGGACGGTGCAGCCGAGCCTTCCGGTACCGGCGACATGACCGACCCCACCCCCTCGACAACCGACCGGCCCGTCTCTCCGACCGGTGCGCGGCCGGTTTCTGATGACCCCGACCGACGGCCCTCCTCCGCCGACCAGACCGACCAGAAAACTCGGCAATGATCCTGTTTGAGCCCTTCGCCTACGGCTACATGACCAACGCCATCTGGGTCTCGGCCCTCGTGGGCGGGGTCTGCGCCTTCCTGTCGGCCTATCTCGTGCTCAAGGGCTGGTCCCTGATCGGCGACGCGCTGTCGCATTCGGTGGTGCCGGGGGTGGCGGGGGCCTACATGCTTGGCCTGCCCTTCGCACTCGGCGCATTCCTCTCGGGGGGCCTCGCGGCGCTGGCGATGCTGTTCCTGCGCAGCCGCTCGGGGCTGAAGGAGGACGTGGTGATCGGCCTCATCTTCTCGGCCTTCTTCGGGCTGGGGCTGTTCATGGTCTCGCTCAACCCCATGGCGGTGTCGATCCAGACCATCACCATGGGCAACATCCTTGCCATCTCTCCAGGGGACACGATGCAGCTGGTGATCATCGGCGGCGTGTCCACCGCCCTCTTGCTGGCGAAATGGCGCGACCTGCTGGCGGTCTTCTTCGACGAGGCGCATGCGCGCTCCATCGGGCTGCCGGTGACGCGTCTCAAGCTGCTGTTCTTCACGCTGCTGTCGGCCTCGACCGTGGCGGCCATGCAGACCGTGGGGGCGTTCCTCGTCATCGCGCTGGTGGTGACGCCGGGGGCGACGGCCTACCTGCTCACCGACCGCTTCGGTCGGATGCTGGCACTGTCGGTGGCCATCGGCACCCTCAGCTGCGCAGTGGGGGCGTACCTCAGCTACTTTCTCGACGGGGCGACGGGCGGCATCATCGTCTGCCTGCAGACCCTGCTGTTCCTTGCCGCCTTCGTCTTCGCCCCGACCCATGGCACGCTTGCCGCCCGCCGCCGGGCCCGCGAAGCGCTGGAGGATGCATGACCGACCTGCTCATCCCCTTCCAGTTCCCGTTCATGCAGAACGGCTTTCTCATCGTCACCCTGATCGCCCCCGCCGCCGCGCTGCTGAGCTGTTTTCTGGTGCTCAAGGGCTGGGCGCTGCTGGGGGATGCCACCTCGCACGCGGTGCTGCCGGGGGTGGTGTTGGCCTACATGGCGGGCATTCCGCTGCTGATTGGCGCATTTCTTGCGGGACTGGTCTGCGCCCTCGCCACCGGCGTCATCGGAGACAATTCACGGGTCAAGCGCGACACCGTCATGGGGGTCGTGTTCTCGGGGATGTTCGGGGTTGGGATCGTGCTTTACACCCAGATCGACAGCGCGCTGCACCTTGACCACATCCTGTTCGGCGACATGCTGGGCGTGCAATCCGCCGACCTCTGGACTGCGGGGGCCATCTCTGGCGCGGTGACGCTGGGGCTGATGGCCTTCTGGCGCGACATCCTCGCCCATGCGTTCGACCCGGTGCAGGCGCGGATGATCGGGCTGCGGGTGGGGCTGATCCACTACGGGCTGCTGGTGGCGCTGTCGGCGACAGTGGTCGCGATGCTGTCCTCGGTGGGGATCATCCTCGCGGTGGCCTATCTCATTGCGCCGGGGGCCATCGCCTTCCTGCTGGTACGCAGCTTCGGCGCGATGCTGGTGGCTTCGGTGGTGGTGGCGCTCTTGGCGGGGCTGACGGGCACCTACGCGGCCTTCTGGCTTGACGCGGCGCCCGCCCCCACCATCGTTCTGGTATTGACGGGAATGTTCCTGCTGGCCCTTGCAGGCCGCCGCATCAGGCAGCCCGGCTGACCCGGCACCGGACGGACTTGCCTGTCAGAACGAGCTGCTGGTCATCCGGTCCATGACCCGCCGCCCGAACAGGCTCGCCGTCAGATCGCACAGCAGCTTGGCCGTCTTGCCCCGCTCGTCGAGGAAGGGGTTCAGCTCAACGAGATCGAGCGAAGTCACCAGATCGCTGTCGCAGAGCTCTTCCATGATGAGATGCGCCTCGCGGAAGGTGGCCCCGCCGGGGACGGTGGTGCCCACGGCGGGGGCGATGCCCGGCTCGAGAAAATCCACGTCGAAGGACAGGTGCAGCATGCCGCCCGCCGCCTTCACCCGCGCGAGGAAGGCGCGCAGAGGCGCCAGAACGCCGGTCTCGTCGATGGAACGCATGTCGTGCACCTCGATCCCGATGTCGCGGATGCGGGTGCGCTCGGCCGCATCCACGGACCTGATGCCCATCATGCAGACGTTTCGCGGGTCCACTGGCACGACAAGCGGCGGATAGGCATCAAAGCCCTCCTGCCCGGTGAAATAGGCCACGGGGGTGCCGTGAAGGTTGCCGCTTTGCGAAGTGTGCAGCGTGTGCAGGTCCGGGTGCGCGTCAAGCCAGAGCACGAAGAGCGGCTTGCCCGCCTCCTGCGCCCGGCGGGCCATTGCCGGAACCGTGCCCGCCGACAGCGAATGATCGCCACCCATGAAGATCGGCAGATCCGCCACCTGCCCCGCCTCATGCGCGCGCGCCCCCAGTGCCGCGATCCAGGCCGAGGTTTCTGCGAGGTGGTGCAGCGCCGGGTTGGCGTGCGGCATGGGCGCCTGAGGCGGGATGGTCACATCGCCAAGGTCAGTCACCTCCCAGCCGAGCGAGGCAAGCTCTTCGTCCAGCCCGGCAGTGCGCAGGCTGGCAGGGCCCATGAGGCAGCCCCGTTGCGAGGCCCCGGTTTCGATCGGAGCGCCGAGAAGCGCGCAGGTGTCGGCCATCTGTGGTCATCCTTCGTGGTCGTGGGTCTTTCAAAGCCTAGCACGGCCATCGCGATTGTCAGGGTGGTGATTGCCGCTGCCCGGCCTGCCCCCGACCGGCGTTCAACCGGCGTTAGACGCCAGCCAATCGGCCCTCGCCCTTGTAAAGCGTTCCTGCGCGGCATAGGAAAAGGTCCGACCGATATCGCACGGGAGGACACCACAGGATGCAAGACGACCCCAAGACGCTGGTCTCGACAGACTGGTTGGCGCAGCACCTGAAGGATCCCGACCTGCGCATCCTCGATGCCAGCTGGCACATGCCCGGCTCGGGGCGCGACCCCAAGGCCGAGTACGAGGCCGCCCACATCCCCGGTGCCCGCTTCTTCGACATCGACGAAATCAGCGACCAGCGCTCGGAGCTGCCGCACATGGTGCCCCCGGTCGAGAAGTTCATGTCCCGCTGCCGCGCCATGGGCGTGGGTGACGGCCACCAGATCGTGGTCTACGACAGCACCGGTATCTTTTCCGCCGCGCGGGTGTGGTGGCTGTTCCGGCTCATGGGCCAGTTTGACATCGCCGTGCTGGATGGCGGGCTGCCCAAATGGCAGGCCGAGGGGCGCGAGACCGAAGACATGCCCCCGGTGATCCGCGACCGCCACATGACCGTGCGCCGCCAGAACCAGATGGTGCGGGACGTCACGCAAGTGTCCTCGGCCTCGAAGCTCAAAGACACGGAAATCATCGACGCCCGCGCCGCCGAGCGCTTTGCCGGCGCGGTCCCCGAACCGCGTCCCGGCCTCAGGGCAGGCCACATTCCGGGATCGCGCAACGTGCCCTTCGGCACGCTGCTGCAGGCGGATGGTACGATGAAGCCGGTGGACGAATTGCGCGCCACGTTCGGGGCCGCGGGCGTGGACCTGTCGCGCCCCGCGATCACCACATGCGGATCGGGCGTCACCGCCGCGATCCTCAACCTTGCCATGGAACGCTTGGGCAAGGCCGACCATTCCCTCTATGACGGATCCTGGACCGAGTGGGGGCAATTCCCCACCCTTCCCGTCGCGACCGGAGACAGCTGATGTTCGAGAACCTCAAGGAACAACCCGCCGACAAGATCCTGGAGCTGATGCAGCTCTACAAGGAGGATCCTCGGAGCGACAAGATCGACCTCGGCGTCGGCGTCTACAAGGATGCCAGCGGCAATACCCCCATCATGCGCGCTATCAAGGCCGCCGAGAAACAGCTGTGGGAGGACGAGACCACCAAGAGCTACACCGGCCTTGCGGGCGATCCCGGCTTTGCCGATGCCATGGTGAAGCTCGTTCTGGGCGATACGGTCCCGCGCGAGGCGGTGGCCGCGGCGGCAACGCCGGGCGGCACGGGCGCGGTGCGACAGGCGTTCGATCTGGCCAAGATGGCCAACCCCGATGTGCGCGTCTGGGTGTCCGACCCCACCTGGCCGAACCACCTGTCGATCCTCAAGCACATGGGGATCCCCTTCACCCCCTACCGCTATTTCGACAGTGAAACGCGCGGCGTCGATTTCGTCCACATGATCGCGGACCTCACCGCCGTCATGCCCGGTGACATCGTCCTGCTGCACGGCTGCTGCCACAACCCCACCGGCGCGAACCTGACGCAGGCGCAATGGAAGGCCGTGATCGAATTGCTTCTAGAGAAGGAAGCGGTGCCGATGATCGACATCGCCTACCAGGGCTTCGGCGACGGGCTGGACGCGGACGCCTTCGGCGTGCGCCTCGTGGCCGAGAAGATGCCCGAGGTGATCATCGCGGCGTCCTGCTCGAAGAATTTCGGCATCTACCGCGAGCGTACCGGCCTGCTGATGACCGTGTCCAAGAACACGTCGCGGACCAAGCTGAACCAGCAGTCTCTGGCCTATCTCAACCGCCAGAACTTCAGCTTCCCGCCGGATCACGGCGCGCGGCTGGTGACGATGGTGCTGAACGATGCCGAACTGCGCGCCGACTGGGCCGCCGAGCTGGAAGAGGTTCGTAACTCCATGCTGGGCCTGCGCGAGCAACTGGCCGGCGAGTTGCGCCAGCTTACCAACTCGGACAAGTTCGATTTCATCGCGCAGCACCGTGGCATGTTCTCGCGCCTTGGTGCCACGCCGGAGCAGGTGGCCCAGTTGCGCAAGGACCACGGCATCTACATGGTCGGAGATTCGCGGCTGAACATCGCCGGCCTGAACAAGACCAGCGTACCGGTCCTGGCCCAGGCGATTGCCAAGGTCGGGATCTGATCCCGGAAAGCGGGGCCGGTTTCAGGCCCCGCTTTCCGGACATCCAGCTGCGGTCCTGACGCGGCCAGTGTTGCGAGCTTGGCCGGGGCCTCGAGCCTTGAGAACGGCGCCCCCTGCGGGGCGCCGCTTTCGTTTCTCAGCCATGTTCGGCGAGGCTGTCCCCCGGCGCCTCGGCCCGGTCGGTCATACCGTAGTCGCGCAGAACCTGGCAGACTCTGAGCCGATAGTCCGCAAAGATCCCCTCGCGCCCGGCCCGCTGAGCCCCCCTGTGGGCCGAGAGTGTGCGCCAGCGCTCCACCGCCGCCTCGTCCTCGAAAAAGCTGATCGACAGGAGCTTTTCAGGGTTGGTCAGGCTCTGGAACCGCTCGACCGAAAGGAAACCTTCGACCTCGTGGACCATGGGGCGCATGGCGGCGGCGATGTCGAGATACTCGTCCTTGCACCCCTCTGCGGGGATGACTTCGAATATGATGGCAATCATGTGGGCTCCTCCTTTCTGGGGAGTTTGGTGGGGCCGGCGCGGCCTGCCAAGCGCCGGGTTCGTGTCAGCGCCGGGAGTCTTGCGTATTTTCAAAGAGAAGAAGATACGGTGCGCGCCCGGAATGGACGAAGCCGCAAGGGTGTTCGCCGCGTCAAGAGAAAGCCATGACCGGCAGGTCAGACCCGCCAAAACGGCGTCGCGGGCGGAGCTGGCTCGGCGGGGCAGTGCCACGATACAACCGGCAGCCTTGCAGGTGGGATGGGAGCGCGCCCTGGGGTCAGCCCGCGCAGGCGGCAGCGGATTTACAGGCGCGGCGGGGCGGCGTATCCCGAGGGCTATGGAACAGGAGCCTGTGATGGACGGCAAGACAACACGCGGCGTGGTCTATGTGGCCTGGGGACGCGAGCACGTGGAGGTGGCCCGGCGGTCGGCGGCGACGGTAAAGCGCTGGAACCCCGCCCTTGGGACCGCGATCTGGTGCAAGGACGGCGATGACACCGCGGGCTTCGACCAGGCGTTCTACATTCCCGAAGGGCTTAAACGGCCAAAGGTCAATGTGCTGGGCGAGAGCCCGTTTGACGAAACGCTGTTTCTCGACAATGACACGGTGGTGCGGGCGGATCTGTCGAGCCTGTTCGACCTGCTGCGCAAATACGAGATGTGCGGCACGCAGGTGATCCTGTGGCATCGCAAGCGCCACCAGAAGCCCATCGCACTGGACCTTCCCGACAGTTTCCCCGAGATCAACACCGGCGTGCTTTTGTACCGTAAAACCTCTGGGGTGCTGGCGTTTTTCGAGGACTGGGCAGAGACCTTCGCAGCCTCGGGCATGGGGATCGACCAGCCGTCGTTCCGCGAGGTGCTGTGGCGGTCGCAGATCCAGTTCTACGTCTTCCCACCGCAGTTCAACAAGCGCGTCTTCGAGGCGTCCGAGCTGATCTGGTCTGACGCGCCGCGCCCGCGCATCCTGCATCTCGAGCTGCTGCGGCCCCAGAAGAACCCGGTGATGCGCTGGATTTCCAACCGCATCCGCTGACGCGCCGTTTCTCTTGCCCCTGCCCGGGGCGCATGCCAGCCTTGGCGCGACTTCAGGAGCCTGCCCCATGACCGACACCACGCTTGCCCCCGTCTCACACCTGCTGCCGCAGGTGGCCGAGCCGCGCAATCCAGGTATGGCGCTGGACCTCGATCTGGTGATGCGCTGCACCGCCAACCGCTCCGCCATCGAGCGGCGGGTGGCGGCGCTTCCGGGGCGGCGGTCGGTCAAGAAGGACCACCAGGCAGCGTGGCTGGCACGGGCAATCACCTGCATCGACCTCACTACCCTTGCAGGCGACGACACACCGGGGCGCGTGGCACGGCTTTGCGCCAAGGCGCGTCAGCCGGTACGGGCGGACCTGCTCGAGGCCCTGGAGCTGCCGGGGCTGACCGTGGGCGCGGTCTGCGTCTACCACGACATGATCTCTCCCGCCGTCTCTTCGCTGAAGGGCAGCGGCATTCCGGTGGCCGCGGTGTCCACCGGCTTTCCGGCGGGGCTGTCGCCGTTCCACCTGCGCGTGGCCGAGATCGAGGAAAGCGTCAAGGCAGGCGCCCACGAGATCGACATCGTGATCTCGCGCCGCAAGGTGCTGACCGGCGACTGGCAGGGGCTTTATGACGAGATGCGCGCCTTCCGCGCCGCCTGTGGCGAGGCCCACGTCAAGGCCATCCTTGCCACCGGGGAATTGGGCACGCTGCAGAACGTCGCCAAGGCCTCCATGGTCTGCATGATGGCGGGCGCCGATTTCATCAAGACCTCCACCGGCAAGGAATCCGTCAACGCCACCCTGCCTGTCAGCCTGACCATGATCCGGGCCATCCGCGACTACCACCAGCTGACCGGCTACCGGGTGGGCTACAAGCCTGCGGGCGGCATTTCCAAGGCGAAGGACGCGCTGGTCTACCTGTCGCTCATGAAGGACGAGCTTGGGGACCGCTGGCTGCGGCCCGATCTCTTCCGATTTGGTGCTTCGTCTCTGCTGGGCGACATCGAACGGCAGCTGGAGCATCACGTCACCGGCGCCTATTCGGCCGGATGGCGGCACGCCTCGGGCTAAGCCCCCGGGCACGCTGCCTGTTTCCTGTGCGGATACCCGGCTGCCGTTCGTGGACAAACGGGGGCCAGTGCTGATTTTCTTTGCCAGGCGCGAGGAAACCCTTACCAATTGGTAAAAAATTGGCCACAGGGGGACCACCATGACCAGCCACCGTACCGACGGGCTCAGCCGCCGCGCCCTGCTTATGAGCAGCGCCGGCCTTGCCGCCACCGCCAGCCTGATGCCCGTGCGGCTGATGGCGCAGGAGCCGATCTCGGTCGCAGGGATCTACACCGTGCCGGTGGAACAGCAGTGGGCGGGCCGCATTCACGAGGCCGCCGTCGCCGCCGCCGAAGAGGGGCTGATCACCTACACCTACTCCGAAAACACCGCCAACACCGACTACCCGCGCGTCATGCGCGAATACGCGGAACAGGGCGTGCAGCTGATCCTCGGCGAGATCTTCGGGGTTGAGCAGGAAGCCCGCGAGGTGGTGCTCGATTACCCCGACACCGCCTTCCTCATGGGCTCGTCCTTCATGCCCGATCCCGAGTATTCGAACCTCGCGGTCTTCGACAACTACATCCAGGACGCGTCCTACCTTTCGGGCATCATCGCCGGTGCCATGTCCGAGACCGGCAACATCGGCATGGTTGGCGGCTTCCCGATCCCCGAGGTCAACCGCCTCATGCATGCCTTTATGGCGGGCGTGCGCGAAGTGAAGCCCGAGGCGGAATTCCAGGTGAGCTTCATCGGATCGTGGTTTGATCCTCCCAAGGCCAAGGAAACCGCCTTCGCGATGATCGAGAACGGCGCGGACATGCTCTATGCCGAACGCTTCGGCGTCTCGGATGCGGCGCAGGAGAAGGGCGTGCTGGCCATTGGCAACGTCATCGACACGCAGGCCGATTACCCCGACACGGTCGTCGCATCGGCGCTCTGGGACTTCGGCCCGACGCTGGCCGCGGCCATCGAGGCCATCAACGCGGGCAACTTCGAAGCGGCGAACTACGGGCTTTACAGCTTCATGAAGGAAGGCGGCGCGTCGCTGGCCCCCTTGGGCTCGTTCGATGGCAAGATCCCGCAGGACGCGCTCGACCTCGTGGCCGAGAAGGAAGCCGCCATCAAGGCCGGCGAGTTCGAGGTCGAGATCGACGACAGCGAGCCCACGTCCTCCTGATGACACCCAAGACCCCGGCGCAGGGGCCCGTCCTGCGCCTTTCCGGCATAACCAAGCGCTTCGGCAACCTCACCGCGAACGACGGGATATCCCTGTCGCTTGCACGCGGGGAGGTCGTGGCGCTTCTGGGCGAGAACGGCGCGGGCAAGACCACGCTGATGAACATCCTCTTCGGCCATTATACCGCCGATGAGGGCACCGTGCAGGTGATGGGCCGCGACCTGCCCCCCGGCCAGCCGGGAGCCGCTTTGAAGGCGGGCGTCGGGATGGTGCATCAGCATTTCACGCTGGCGGGCAACCTCACCGTGCTCGACAATGTTCTGCTGGGCACAAGGCCACTGCTGTCGCTGTCCTCGGGCCGCGCCGAGGCCCGCGCCCGCCTTGCCCAGCTGGCGCGGGACTTTGGCCTTGCGGTCGATCCCGATGCGCGGGTGGCGACGCTGTCGGTGGGCGAACGCCAACGGGTAGAGATCCTCAAGGCGCTCTACCGCGATGCCCGCGTCCTGATCCTCGATGAGCCGACCGCCGTGCTCACCCCGCAAGAGGCGGACGCGCTGTTCGAGACGCTGCGCAAGATGACCGCGCAGGGCCTGTCGGTGATCTTCATCAGCCACAAGCTGCACGAGGTGATGGCGATCTCGTCCCGCGTGCTGGTCCTGCGCCACGGCAAGCTGGTCGGAGAAGTTGCCACCACGGACACCGACCGCCACCAATTGGCCACCATGATGGTCGGCGCCGAGATCACCACCCCCGCACCCGCCAAGGCCCGCCCCGGCGCGCCCCTCCTGACGCTGGAGCAGGTCTCCACCGCCCGCCATGGCGAACGCCCCGGCCTCACCGCCGTGGACCTCGAGCTTTGCGCGGGCCAGATTACCGGCCTTGCGGGCGTTTCGGGCAACGGGCAGGGCGCGCTCGCGGACCTGATCTCGGGGCTGGAGACCCCCACCGGAGGCCGCATCCTCCTCGCCGGAGAACCTGTTGCCGACTGGACCCCGCGCGCCGCCCTCGACGGGCGCATCGGCCGCATTCCCGAAGACCGGCACAAAACCGGCACCATCGCCGATTTCACCCTCACCGAAAACGCGGTGCTCGAAAGCTACGCCACTACGGCAACACGAGGCTGGATGAACTGGCGCGACGCCCGGACCTCCACTGAAACCATCATCGACAAGTATGACGTGCGCTGCCCCGGCCCAGACACCCGCATCCGCCTACTGTCAGGCGGTAACATGCAAAAGCTGATCCTCGGCCGCGTGCTCGAGGCCGCCCCCCGCATCATCCTCGCCAACCAGCCGGTCCGCGGCCTCGACATCGGCGCGGTCACCTACGTGCAGGAGCAGCTCATCGCCGCCCGCGACGCAGGTGCCGCGATCCTGCTGATCTCCGAGGACCTCGACGAGATCCTCACCCTCTCGGACAGCATCCGCGTCATCTCCGGCGGCCGCCTCTCGCCCGCCTTCCCGCGCGGCTCGAAAACGCCCGCCGAGCTGGGCCAGTGGATGGCGGGACAAGGCTTCAACCATGCCGCCTGACCCCATGGTTTCCTTTGACCTCAAATATCCCGGGGGAGTCCCGCAGGGACGGGGGCAGAGCCCCCTCCCCCGCCTGTCACACGCACAGCGCAAACCAAGACCAAGAGGCCCCCATGCGCCTTGAACCCATCGCCGCCCCCGGCCCCATGCGCCGCATCGGTCTTCCCGCGCTGGCCCTTGCCGCCACGGTGGTCGTCGCCTGCGCCCTCTCGGCCCTCGCAGGCGCAAATCCCGCCCGCACCTTGGGTCTCATGATTACCGGCGCCTTTGGCTCGAAGTTCGCTCTGCTGGAAACGCTGAACCGCGCCACGCCGCTGATCTTCACCGGCCTCGCCATCGCCGTCGCCTTCAAGGCGAAGCTCTGGAACATCGGCGCTGAGGCGCAGCTCTACGCGGGTGCGCTTCTCACCGTCCTCATCGGCACCCAGCTTGGCCTGCCTGGCCCGCTGGCGATCCCGCTCATGGCGCTTGGTGCCATCGCTGCCGGTGCCCTTGTGCTGCTCGGCCCGGCGCTGCTCAAGACCCGGCTCGGCGTCGACGAGGTGGTGACCACCCTGCTGCTGAACTTCGTCATGGCGCTCTTCATCTCCTACCTGCTCGAAGGTCCGCTCAAGGACCCCATGGGCATGGGCTGGCCCAAATCCCCCTCGATCCCGCGCGATGCCCGCCTGCCGCGCATCGTCGACGGGCTGCGGCTGCACTGGGGCTTTGCCCTCGCGCTGCTCTGCGCGGCGGGGGTCTGGGTCATCCAGACCCGCACCACGCTTGGCTACGAGATCCGCGCCACCGGCCAGAACCCCGAGGCCGCACGCTTTGCGGGCATTCCGGTCACCCGCGTCATCGTCAAGACGGCGCTGCTGTCGGGCGGGCTCGCCGCGCTTGCGGGCTTTTCCGAGGTGGCGGGGCTCGAGGGCAACCTCACCACGGACCTCTCTGCCAGCTTCGGCTATACCGGCATCGTGGTCGCGATGCTGGCGCTGCTGCATCCGCTGGGCGTGGTGGTCTCGGCGCTTTTCGTGGCGGGGATCTTCGTGGGCGCGGACAGCATGTCCCGCGCCGCAGAGGTGCCCACCTACATCGCCGACATCCTGCTCGCCACGGCGCTGCTGTTCATGGTGCTGGCAATCCTTCTGACGAAATTCCGGGTGGTGCGCGGATGACCGAAATCGTCGACATTCTTCTGTCAGCCAGCTTTTGGGCGGCGATCCTGCGCATTGCCTCGCCGCTGATCTTCGCCACGATGGGCGAGCTGATCTGCGAACGCGCGGGCGTGCTCAACCTCGGGATCGAGGGCATCATGGTCGCGGGCGCCTTCGCCGGGTGGATGGCCGTCTACGCGGGCGCGCCGCTCTGGGTCGGGGTCGCCGCCGCCATGTGCGCTGGCATGGGCTTTGGCGCGATGCACGCGCTGCTCACCGTGCCCTTTGGCCTGTCGCAGCACGTCGTCGGCCTTGGCATCACCATGCTGGCCACGGCGGCGGCCTATTACGCCTACCGCCTCGCCCTGCCCGAGGTCACCAACCCGCCGCGCATCACCCCCTTCCAGCCGCTGCACATCCCGGTGCTGTCGGACATTTCGTGGCTGGGGCAGGCGCTGTTCTCGCAGACCGCGCTGACCTGGGCCGGCTTTGCCACCTGCGGGATCACCGCCTTCGTGCTCTCCCGCACGCCACTGGGCCTTGCGGTCCGCGCCGCCGGGGAAAACCCGCAGGCGGTCGAGGCGCAGGGCCTGTCGGTGGGCGCGATCCGCATGGGGGCTGTCATCGTCGGATCAGGCCTCATGGCAGTGGGCGGCGCGTTCCTCACCATGTCGGCCTTCTCGAGCTTCTTCTTCGAGATGGTCAACGGGCGCGGCTGGATCTGCATTGCCCTCGTGGTCTTCGGCACATGGAAGCCGGGCAAGGCGCTTCTGGGCGCGCTGCTTTTCGCGGGCTTCGACGCCCTTCAGATCCGCCTGCAACAGACCGGCCTCGGGCAGATCGTGCCCTATCAGGTCTTCCTGATGATCCCCTACCTTCTGTCGATCCTCGCGCTGGTGCTCATGTCGCGCCGGGCCGAGGTTCCGGCAGCGCTCATGACCCCCTTCAACCGAGGAGACCGCTGATGGCCACCTTTGACATCCTTGTAAAAGGCGGCACGCTGCCCGATGGCACCGTCAAGGACATCGGCATCACCGGCGGGCTGATCGCCGCCATGGGCGATCTCACCGGCTCGGACGCGGGCGAGGTGATCGACGCCGCCGGAGACCTCGTGTCCCCGCCCTTCGTCGACCCTCATTTCCACATGGATGCGACGCTCAGCTACGGCACCCCGAGAATCAACGCCTCGGGCACCCTGCTCGAGGGCATCGCACTCTGGGGCGAGCTGAAGCAGCAGGCCACCGTGGACGAGATGGTGGACCGCGCGCTGGCCTATTGCGACTGGGCGGTGAGCATGGGCCTTCTGGCGGTGCGCAGCCACGTGGACACCTGCGACGACACGCTTAAGGGTGTCGAGGCGATGCTGCAGGTGCGCGAGGCGGTCAAACCCTACCTCGACCTGCAACTGGTGGCCTTCCCACAGGACGGCTTCTACCGCGACCCCACGGCAAAGGCGAACACGCTCCGCGCCCTCGACATGGGCGTCGACATCGTCGGCGGCATCCCTCATTTCGAGCGCACCATGGCCGACGGCGCCGCCTCGGTCCGCGAGCTGTGCGAGATCGCCGCAGACCGTGGCCTGCTTGTGGACCTGCACTGCGACGAGACCGACGATCCCCACTCACGCCACATCGAAAGCCTCGCCTACGAGACCCAGCGCCTGGGCCTTCAGGGTCGCGTGGCAGGATCGCACCTGACCTCGATGCACTCGATGGACAACTACTATGTCTCGAAGCTGCTGCCCCTGATCGCCGAGGCCGAGATCGCTGCCATCCCCAATCCTCTCATCAACATCACCCTGCAGGGCCGCCATGACAGCTATCCCAAGCGGCGCGGCCTCACCCGGGTGAAGGAGATGCAGGCCCAAGGCATCACCGTCGGCTGGGGGCAGGATTGCGTGCGCGACCCGTGGTATTCGCTCGGCACTGCCGACATGCTCGACGTGGCCTTCATGGGGCTGCACGTGGCGCAGATGACCTCCCCCGCGGAAATGCAGCGCTGCTTCACAATGGTCACCGAGGAGAACGCGAAGATCATGCACCTCACGGGCTACGGCCTTGCCCCCGGCAATACCGCGTCTCTGGTGGTGCTGGATGCTGGCTCAGCCATCGAGGCGCTGCGCCTGCGCCCCGACAGGCTCTGCGTGATTTCCAAGGGCAAGGTGGTTTCGCGGCAGGCCCGCAACGACGCACGGCTAACTCTGGCGGGGCGTCCCGGCTCCGTCCGCAGGCGCCACAAGATTTCGGAAGGCTGAAAGCGTCGGATCTCTGGAGAAAAGCGCCAGACAGGTCCGGCCTGCCAAAATGGGCAAGGCATCTTTCATCCGTGGGAGCCCAGATTTCCCTTAAGCTGTGAGTCCCTTTAGAGCAGAGGCTTCGCAAGCAATTAGCAACGGGCAGCACATTTCTCGGTTCCTGAAAGGGCTCCGCGCCTGCCACAAAGGGGCCCCGCCTGAGCATGGAAAGAGGGGGCTCCGCCCCCGGCCTTCGGTCCCCCCCCGGCGCATTTTGAAAGAGACGAAGGGGCGGCGCCGCGCGATGACGGTGCCGCCCCTCATGTTTCCTTTGACCCCAAATATCCCGGTGGGGTGAGGCCGCAGGCCGAGGGGGGCAGCGCCCCCCTTCCCCCGTTCCACCTTACTCGGCGGCGCGGATCGGCGTGTCGTCGGTCACCGGAAGCGACGGATCGCCATGCTCACCGGTTTCGAGCGCGCGGCGCACACCGGCCTCGTAGTCGGGATGCACCTTTTTCAGGACCGTGAGCCAGCGCTCCTTCACGCCGTCAGTGCAGGGCGCCATGCCCCCTGCCATGTTCCTGTGGAGGCGATCCCGCTCCTCGTCGCTGAGCACCCGCTCGTAAAGAGCGCGCGGCTGGACGTAGTCGATGTCGCTTTCTTCCTGGTCGAAGCGGGCGGCAACGGCCTCGGGATCGATGCGCATCGGCGGCTCCTGCAGGCTTTCATCCGCCACGGGGCCATCATACTGGTTCGGCTCGTAATAGGCGTCGGGATTGCCGAAATCGTTCGAGAAGAACCGCATGGCTCCGTCCTTGTGGTAATGCTGCACCTTCGACGCCTTGGGCTGGTTGGCGGGCAGCATCTCGTAGTGGGTGCCAAGGCGGTAGCGGTGCGCATCCGCGTAGGCGAATATGCGGGCCTGAAGCATCTTGTCCGGGCTGAAACCGATTCCGGGCACCACGTTGTTCACGTTGAAGGCCGCGTTCTCGATCATCTGGAAGTAGTTCTCGGGGAAGGTGTCCATCACCAGCTCGCCCACTTCGATCAGCGGGTAATCGCCCTGCGGCCATACCTTGGTCAGATCGAACGGGTTGAAGTCGGTCTCAAGCGCTTCTTCTTCCTTCATCACCTGGATGTACATGGTCCACTTGGGGAACTTGCCCTGTTCGATCATATTCCACAGCGCTTCCTGATAGCTTTCGCGCGTCTGGCCGATGATCTCGGCGGCCTTGGCATCGGACAGCCAGTCATGGCCCTGCTGAGTCTTGAAGTGGAACTTCACCCAGTGGCGTTCACCCTTGGCATTCCACATGGAGAAGGTGTGCGAGCCATAGCCGTTCATGTGCGCGGGCGTCTCGGGGATGCCGCGGTCCGACATCAGGATCGTCACCTGGTGCACCGACTCCGGCTGCCCGGCCCAGAAGTCGAACATCGCTTCGGGCGAACGCATATTGGTCTTGGGATGGCGCTTCTGCGTGTGAATGAAATCCGGGAACTTGTAGGCATCACGCACAAAGAAAATGGGGGTATTGTTGCCCACCATGTCCCAGTTGCCTTGCTCGGTGTAAAACTTCAGGGCAAAGCCGCGCACGTCGCGTTCGGCATCCGCCGCGCCACGTTCACCGGCCACGGTGGACCAGCGCGACAGGACTTCGGTGGTCTTGCCCACTTGCGAAAACAGGTCTGCGCAAGTGTATTGCGAGATATCATGCGTTACGGTGAAATGGCCCTGAAGCCCCCAGCCCTTGGCGTGCACCGTCCGCTCAGGGATGCGCTCGCGGTTTTGGTGGGCAAGCTTCTCCAGGAGCTGGTGATCCTGCATCAGCACTGGCCCGCGGCTGCCGGCGGTCTGCGAGGTGCGGTTCGTAGGGGCCGGAGCGCCAGACGTGGAGGTGAGGGTCGGTTTGGTGGACATGGAGGCCTCGCGTGTCGGGAATTCGGAAAAAGGGGCGTGGCGACGCGATGGGCCGCCTCTGTCACCTCAACACGTCGCTCCGCGCGAAGTTCCGAAGGCATGTTCTTGCCGATCCTACGGGAAAACCCGATCTCGTGATCGCCTGCGGCCAAGTTGCACATTGCTTGCGGAAACACAGGATATATATGCCCCCTATCCGTTGCATGTGCGGTTTCACATGCACCTCCCTGTTGGACTTGGCCGGGCTTCGTGCCCGGCCTTTTTTTCCGCCCCGCTGAAATCCCCCCCCCGAAAGCTGTCTCACGCCGCAAGCTGCGCCGATTTTAGCGCAATGCGCCGCGTTTGCCGTGCTGTTGCACCTGTCAAGCCGTATGCGCACGTGATAAGGGGCGCCGATGTACAAAGACCCCGAAGACCATTTCGAGCCCGCCGTGCCGCGCAGGCTCGAGCATCCGTTCGAGAACGTGCCGATCCTCGACTGGTGGCGCTACGACTACGATCACGTCTTCATCGTGCTCAACCCGTTCTTCCGGGTGCCGGGCTATACCCCCGAAAGCGCGGCGTGGTCCCCGATGCGGCTCTCCGTCGATCCGTCCGAGCTGATGGATGCCAGCATGCCAGAACGCGAGAACGCGGCGCCTCCGGGGTTCGGCGATCTCATCAAGCAGACCGGAAGCCCGGTGTCCTGGACCCGCGTCGCGCAGGAGATCGGCGCCTTCGATTTTCACCAATTCGCACGCACCGTCTGGCGCGAGGTCACGGCGCAAGAACTCGACCCCGACGATACCGACATCGCCGACCGTCTGGTGGCTCATTGCGCCACCTCCGGCCTCTACATGCCAGAAGAGGACGTGCTGCCGCCGATCTACGAGCCGAACGTTGAACGTTATCTCCGGGCGCTCGGCATCAGCAACGTCACGCTCTGGAGCGAATGGCGCGATCTGTCGCGGCCCTGCCCGGTGTCGTCGTTCTCGCGGCTGAACCCGGCAACGGAGCTGCCCGGAGAAAAGCTGTCGGCAGTCAGTGCGCCTGGGATGATGATGAGCTGGGCCTATGATGACGTGGCGGGTCTTCTGGCCCTCACGGACGAGATGCGCGAACGGGTAGATCCGGCGGAGTTCTTCGAAGGTTTCTGGGCCGATGCGGCCACCACCTCGGTAGTTTTCGCCCCCGAGGGCGCGCCGCCACCGCTGGCCCGGAACTGACCGGGCCCGCAACCGCCGCATCTCGCGCGCCGCAGCGCACAGGCCACATGAAAACGCCCCGACCGACTGGCCGGGGCGTTTCGCATTTCAACAGGGTGAGACGCCTTAGTCGGCGGTCTCTTCCTTGTTGCCGACGGATTCTTCGCCGGTTTCCTGGTCGACCATCTTCATGGCAAGACGAACCTTGCCGCGATCGTCGAAGCCCAGCAGCTTCACGAAGACTTCCTGGCCTTCCTTCAGCACGTCGCTGGGGTGGTTCAGGCGACGGTTCTCGATCTGCGACACGTGCACGAGGCCGTCCCGCTTGCCGAAGAAGTTCACGAAGGCGCCGAAATCGACGATCTTCACGACCTTGCCCTTGTACACCTTGCCCTCTTCCGGCTCTGCAACGATCGAGTAGATCATGTCATAGGCCTTCTGGATGGCCTCGCCGTTGGCGGATGCGATCTTGATGATGCCTTCGTCGTTGATGTCGACCTTGGCACCCGACACTTCGACGATCTCGCGGATCACCTTGCCGCCCGAGCCGATCACTTCACGGATCTTGTCAGTCGGGATCTGCATGGTCTCGATGCGCGGAGCGTGGACCGAGAATTCGCCGGCCTCGGTCAGCGCCTTCGACATCTCTTCGAGGATGTGCAGACGGCCTGCCTTCGCCTGGGCGAGGGCTTGCTTCATGATCTCGGGGGTGATGCCCGCGACCTTGATGTCCATCTGCAGCGACGTGATGCCGTTCTCGGTGCCTGCGACCTTGAAGTCCATGTCGCCGAGGTGATCCTCGTCGCCGAGAATGTCGGTAAGGACTGCGTATTCGCCGTCATCTTCCAGCACGAGGCCCATGGCCACACCGGCCACCGGCGCCTTCAGCGGAACGCCCGCGTCCATCATGGACAGCGAACCACCGCAGACCGACGCCATCGAGGACGAGCCGTTCGATTCGGTGATCTCGGACACGACGCGGATGGTGTAGGGGAAGTCGGTTGCCGCAGGCAGCACGGCCTGAAGCGCACGCCATGCCAACTTGCCGTGGCCGATCTCGCGGCGGCCCGGGGAGCCGACGCGGCCCACTTCACCAACCGAGTACGGCGGGAAGTTGTAGTGCAGCAGGAAGTTGCTACGCGAGTTGCCGTGCAGGGCGTCGATGATCTGTTCGTCATCGCCGGTGCCAAGCGTGGTCACCACGAGGCCCTGAGTTTCACCGCGGGTAAACAGCGACGAACCGTGGGTCCGCGGCAGCACCTTGGTTTCGGCGACGATCGGTCGGACCTGATCAAGTGCACGTCCGTCGATGCGGCGCTTGTTGCGGACCACGTCGGCACGAAGCACGGTCGATTCGAGCTTCTTCAACGCCGGGCCGAGGTTCGCATCCGCAAGCTGCTCTTCGCTCAGCTGGGCCTTGATCGCCTCTTTCGCGGCGGAGACGGCGGCAACGCGCTGCTGCTTGTCGGTGATGGCATAGGCATCGCGCATCTGCGCTTCGCCAAGGCCCTTCACCACGCCGTAAAGCTCGGAATAATCCGGGGGCTGGAAGTCGAACGGCTCTTTCGCGGCATCTTCGGCCAGCGAGATGATGAGGTCGATGACCGGCTGGATCTGCTCGTGCGCGAAGGTCACGGCGCCCAGCATCTCGTCTTCGGTCAGCTCGTAGGCTTCCGATTCGACCATCATCACGGCGTCCTTGGTGCCGGCGACCACGAGGTCGAGACGCTGGTCGGGGTTGTTGCGCAGCCCCTGCATGTCGTCGACGGTCGGGTTCAGCACGTATTCGCCATCCTCGTAGCCGACGCGGGCACCGGCGATCGGGCCCATGAAGGGCACACCGGAAATGGTCAGCGCTGCGGAGGCTGCGATCATCGCGACGATGTCGGGATCGTTGACAAGGTCGTGGGACAGCACCGTGCACATGACCAGCACTTCATGCTTGAAGCCGGACACGAACAGCGGGCGGATCGGACGGTCGATCAGGCGTGCGGTCAGCGTCTCTTTTTCAGTCGGACGCGCCTCGCGCTTGAAGAAGCCGCCGGGCACTTTACCCGCGGCGTAGTATTTTTCCTGGTAGTGGACGGTCAGCGGAAAGAAATCCTGACCGGGCTTGGGTTCCTTAGCGAACGTCACGTTCGCCATGACCGAGGTCTCGCCAAGAGTGGCGATGACCGAACCGTCGGCCTGACGGGCAACCTTGCCCGTTTCAAGAGTGAGGGTTTCTTCGCCCCACTGCATGCTTTTCTTCGAGATGTTGAACATATGCGTATCCTGTGAGGGAGCGCTCGCGGGCCCTCCCGCGTCTCCCGTGTGTCGTGGCGACCCCATTGTCGCCGCCCCCTCATCCTCTTGCACGCGCCCGGGGGCTGGAGGCGTCACGTCTCAGATGAGGGCGCGATACAGTGTTTTGAAGGCGATTGAAAGAAAAACCGCCCCGAACGGCCTCTACAGCGCAGCGTCGCGGGCGAGCAGCGCGGCTTCGGCACGATCCAGCCGATCCAGCGCTTCACGGTGGCTCGCACCCTCCTTCAGAGCGCGCTGCCACAGCGCGAGGCAGGACCGCGCCGACCATGGTAGCGCGGCGGTGGCCATCCACCCACGCAACGGCGGTGGCAGCCGGTCGTAGCCTTGCATTGGGCACCCCGCCCGGCGACTGCGCTTCAGCCTGGTGGTGCCGCGGTTGTGCCCTGTGCTCATAGCCGCCTCTCTCGCAAATAAGTTATGATATAACGTATCAAAAAGAGGGTGATCAAGCCCCGATACCTTGGTCTGTGACGACGAGGTGATGGCCCCGTGCGAGACTTGGCACATGCGAAAGAAGACCCTCATGCGTTCATGGATGTGCCTGCTCATGGCAGCCTCCGGCCCGGCAATCGCCGATCCAATACCGGTGGCCGTCTTTGACCTGAGTTTCATCAATTTCAGCCAGGAGGTGGACTACGGTGCCCGCAACGAGGTTGAACACACCCGCATCGCCATGCTGTCGGATCATTTGCGCCAGCGCCTGGTGAACAGCGGGCGCTATCGCCTTGTGGATCTGTCGCAGCTCGGGCCCGAGCTGCGGATGCATGGCGAGGTCTTCACCTGCAACGCCTGCGAAGCCAGGCTGACCCGCGCTGTGGGGGCCGAGCGGTCTTTCAGCGGCGCCGTTCAGAAACTGTCAGTGCTGGTACAGACCGTGATCCTGCGGGAACGCGATGCCGCGACCGGCGAGGTCATCGCCCTCTACCAGACCGACATCAGGGGCAATACCGACATCGCGTGGGTCCGGGGGATGGACTTCCTGATCGACAACCGGGTGCTGGCCGGCACTCCCTGAGCGGCCCCCGAAACGCAAAACGCCCGCTCCTGAGGAGCGGGCGTTCCGTATTCCGAAAACCGGACGAGATCAGCGGCGGATGCCGAGGCTCGCGATCAGCTTCTGGTAGCGGCCTTCATCGTTGGACTTGAGGTAGTCCAGCAGTTTGCGGCGCTGTGCGACCAGCTTCAGAAGGCCACGACGGGAGTGGTTGTCCTTCTTGTGGGTCTTGAAGTGCTCGGTCAGGGTGGTGATACGGCTGGTGAGGATTGCCACCTGGACTTCGGGCGAACCGGTGTCGCCTTCCTTGGTAGCGTATTCCTTCATCAGGCGGTTTTTTTCTTCGACGGTGATCGACATCGGGGTCTCCTTCGTAAGGTTTGTGTGGATGGCGCAAGCCGGGATGTCGTCCAGCAGGGCCCGTGGAGAGCTCCGTCCATGACGGACGGATAGGCGCCTATAAGGCGATTCCGGTCAGGAAGAAAGAAAAACCTGCGGTCGGCTGCTTGTTCGGCGGGCAAGCAAAGTTTGCACTCAGGATACGGGGCCGGCTGAGACTGAGACTGAGACTGAGACTGAGACTGAGACTGAGACTGAGACTGAGACTGAGACTGAGACTGAGACTGAGACTGAGACTGAGACTGAGACTGAGACTGAGACTGAAGTCAGCATCACCGCCATTGAATGGCAACAGGCGTAGCGGCAGACCCCAATGCCCAGGCCTCCCGCGGGCGAACCTGACGCCCCCCTCTCCGGCAGTGCTATGTCGCTCAGCCCTCAGCGCAGAAGGGCCGCGGTTCCGCAAGACCTCCGGTTCGGAAAGACGTCAGCTTTTCAATCTCTCCATTCCCCGAGGCCGTCCCCCCGACAGGCCCCACATCAGATAACGGCATGTCAGGCGGCGGCCAGGTCGGGCAGCAACCATATAGAGCAGCCCGCCTTCAGGCCGCCCCAAGCTCCGATGCGGCGCTCTGACCGATCAGGGCGATCTGTTCAAGCGGCGGGGCATCTTCGGCGGGCATCATGGCAATCACGTCGCCATCAAGAAGCAGCTCGGCCATGCCCTCGTGCGCGTCGCTGGAGCGTATGTCGAGTTCTGGCGCGGCGTCGCCACCGCTGTCGTCGAAAATGACAACGATCTGATCCTCGGCCCCGTCGTAATCCATCAACGTCGCTGCATCACCTCCGGCCGCCTCATGCGCCAGTGCAAAGAGGTCCGCCCCCGCGCCACCAGTGGCAATGTCACCGGCCCCGATCAGAAGCGTATCGTCCCCGTCTCCGGCGTTGAGAAAATCGAGCGCGGCTGCATCGGTTGCAGGCCCCGAGCCGGACAAAAGATCATCGCCCACGCCTCCGAAAAGCGTGTCGCTCCCCGCCCCCCCGTTCAGCGTGTCAGCGCCCTCGCGGCCATGAAGGGCATCGTTTCCCACGCCGCCGGTCAGCTCGTCATCGCCCAGCCCGCCCTGCAGCTCGTCCGCGCCGTCGCCACCGTCGAGACGATCGCCACCGTCATGTGCGAAAAGATGGTCATCCCCGGCCTGCCCTTGCAGCAGGTCGCTTCCTGCACCGCCGTGCAGGGTGTCCGCACCGGAGCCGCCGATCAGCGTATCAGCACCGTCACCTCCATGAATCTCATCATCACCGCCCAGTCCGTCGATCAGATCGTCGCCCTCGGCGCCCGCAATCACGTCCGTGCGGTCGCTGCCGACAATCTGCTCCGCGCCATCACTTCCGCCGAAGATCTGCCCCGTGGGCCCGGTCGTCGCCGCGTCCCCCACTGGTCCGTCTGGCCCGTCCCGGTCGGCACCGGGATCCTCGTCCAGATCGCCGCCGGCCGACACGTCCTGTGTGCCGATGACCGCAACCGATCCCAGCACCATCATCCCCATCAAACCGGCAAGCCACAGCATCGGCCAATCCCACCACGTAACGCGAAAGCCGGATGGTCGCCCGGGCGTCCTATCCGTTCAAGGGTTATCACCCTGAAAGGTTAACTCCGGGCCAAGGCCGGCGGGGCGCAATTGATCGAATTGTTACCGTCGACCGGCAGTTCCCAGGGGACCGGGCGCGTGGCATAGGGCACGTAAAGCGGATGGCGCGGGTGGCCTCCTTGGGTCAGGCCGAGGTGATGCAGCGGGCCGGGCAAAGTTTGCGTCATCTGCGGGCCGCGCCCCATGTGGGCCCCGTGCACGCCCCATGCGGCCAGCGTCATGTCCGCAGAGCAGTGCCAGTCAAGCAACAAGGCATCGTTGTCTTTACCGACGGGGGCATCCGTGCGGCGCAGGTCCTCGGGCCTCGTGGCGCGCCAGGCAAAGAGGTTGGCGATGCGCAGCGCTCCGAAGCCCAGCTGCACCGCCCGGCGCTGGCAGCGCTCGATGGTGGGATCGTTGCGAAGCTCATCGGCGGTGGAAGGGTTGAGCATGACGTACAGCAGCAGCCGCCCATCACTCCATCGCCGCTCCAATCCGTAGCGATAGCGTTCGCACGGGGAATAAAGGGCGCGTGACAGGATGCCGTCCGACTGGTGGCTGCGTTCGATCATGGGCCGCCATTCTGCCGTCTTGGCGCGCCGGCTTCAAGGTGGCCAAGCGGATGCCGCAGATTGACACCCCCCTGCCAGTGGCGCACGTTCCCGCCAGTTTTCGCTCCTACCGCCGGAAGGACCCGCCCCAATGGATATCGCCAGCATCAAAGCCGCCGCAGGGCGGCTGGCCGGCCACGCCCGCCGCACGCCCTTGCTGTCCTCACCTTTCCTCGACGAGATTGCAGGCCGCCGCGTGCTGGTCAAATCCGAGTGCCTGCAGCACACCGGCAGCTTCAAGTTCCGGGGCGCCTACAACGCGGTGGCCGCGCTTGATCCCGACACCCGCGCGCGCGGTGTGATCGCGTTCTCCTCGGGCAACCACGCACAGGGCATCGCTGCCGCCGCAAGGCTGCACGGGGTACCCGCCGTCATCGTCATGCCCGCAGACGCGCCACAGGCGAAGGTGGATGGCACCCTTGGCCTCGGGGCCGAGGTGGTGCCCTATGATCGCGCCACCGAGGACCGCGATGCCATCGGCGCGCGCATCGCCGCAGAGCGTGGCCTGACCCTCATCAAGCCCTTCGACGAGCCTATGGTGATCGCCGGGCAAGGCACCTGCGGGCTCGAGATCGCCGAGCAGGCGGCCGAGCTTGGCGTCACCACAGCGGACGTGCTGGTCTGCTGCGGCGGCGGCGGGCTGACCTCGGGGATCGCGCTGGCGCTCGAGGCGACGGCACCGGGCCTGCGGGCGCGCCCGGCCGAACCGGAGGGTTTCGACGACGTGCGCCGCTCGCTTGCCTCGGGCGAGATCGAGCGCAACCCGGCCCTGTCGGGCAGCCTTTGCGATGCCATCGTGACACCTCAGCCGGGCAACCTGACCTTCCCGATCATGAAGCGCCTCTGCGGTCCGGGCCTTGCCGTGTCCGAGGACGAGGCGCTGCGGGCCATGGGCCTCGCGCTGAAGCATCTCAAGGTGGTGGCCGAACCGGGCGGCGCGGTGGCGCTGGCCGCGGCCCTCTTCCGCGGCAACGAGATCGAGGGCGACGCGGTGATCTGCACTATATCTGGCGGTAACGTGGACCCGGCGGTGCTCGCTCGCGCCATCGGCGCTTGAGCCCAAGGCGCAGGATAAGCGCAGGGTCATGCAAGAACGCCCCCGGCAGACCATCCTGCCGGGGGCGTTTTCATTTGGCGCGCAGACGACGAACTGCTGCCCATCAAGTGCTAACGACCGCGTGATTTCGGGCGTCAGTCCTCGAGGCGGCGGGCTTCGTCCATGAGCATCACCGGGATGCCATCGCGGATCGGGTAGGCCACGCCCGCCGACGCGCTGATCAGCTCCTGCCGGTCGGCATCGTAGTCCAGCGTTCCCTGCGAGGCGGGGCACACGAGGATCTCGAGCATGCGGCGGTCGAAGGCGACGGGCGCCACGGGCGAGGTATCGGTGTCGGTCATTGTATCCTGTCCTCCGAGCCACCGCCTCCGCGCATGGCGTATTCCATCAGGGTCATCAGCGTCTCGCGCCGTGTCTGCAGCGACGGCGCCTCGAGCAGCGCCTGCTTGTCCTCGGGGTCGAACTCCAGAAGCATCGACAGCGAGTTGATGAGCAACTCGTCATCCGCATCCTTCAGCGTCGACCAGTCCGCGGACAGGTCCTTGGTGGCGAAGAACCGGTCGAGCATGGCCATGAAACGGTCGCGGTCGAACAGATCGTCACTTTCGGCACCGTCGAGATCACACTCGAACCCGGCCCATGACACGTTGCAGCGCCGGTAGGGGCTGAAGCTCTCGACCTCGCTCTCGATGCGGTACCGGGACAGCCCGGTGAGGGTGACCATGTATCGGCCATCCTCGGTCTCCGAGAACTGCGTCACCCGCCCGGCGCAGCCGATGCGGTGCAGGCCCTTGTCGCTGCCCGACAGCGGGTCGGGCTGGATCATGCCTATGATCCGCGTCTCGGTCTTGAGCGCGTCTTCGAGCATCGCAAGATAGCGAGGCTCGAAGATATGAAGCGGCAGCCGGGAGCGTGGCAAAAGCAACGCGCCGGGCAGGGGGAAAACCGGGATCAGGCCGGGCAGATCAAAGCGTCTGGACATGACCACCGAGTTAGCCCGCCGCAGCCGTCAGGCAAATATCATCGAGCTGAGTTTCCGGCGACCGTTCAGCACCACCGGATCGTTCGGCTTGAGCGCCTCGAAGACGGTGATAAGCTGGGTCTTGGCGGCCCCGTCGTTCCATTCGCGATCGCGGCGGAAAAGCTCAAGCAACTGCGCCACGGCACCTTCTGCATCGCCCTTGGCATGCAGCGCCAGGGCAAGGTCAAAGCGCGCCTGATGATCGTCGGGATTGGCCTCGACTGCGGAGGTCAGCTCGGCCACGGGGCCGGCGTCCGCCGCCTGCTTGGCCAGCTCCAGCTGAGCGTGGGCCGCATCCAGTTCGGGGCTTTTCGAGATCGCCTCGGGGGCGCCGTTCAGGATTGCCTCGGCTTGGTCGAGATCACCCAGCGCCACCTGTGCCCGCACGAGGCCCGCGTAGGCCCCCGCGTGCTCGGGCGCTTCCTCGAGGATGGCGGCGTAGGTCTGCAGTGCATCGTCCGCGGCGCCGGCCTCGAGCATCTCGTCGGCAGCGGCGACCGCCTCTTCGAGGCCGCCGTCACCGGCTGCTTCGCCGCCCGCCTGCTGGACCAACCGGTCCACGAAAGCCTTGATCTCGGACGCCGGAAGCGCGCCCTGGAAGCCGTCCACCGGTTGGCCCTTGTAGAAGGCGTAGACCGTGGGGATCGACTGCACGCGCATTTGACCGGCGATCATCTGGTTCTCGTCAACGTTGACCTTCGCCATGACGACTGCGCCGCCCGCCTCGTTCACCGCCTTCTCGAGCGCCGGGCCCAGCGTCTTGCAGGGGCCGCACCAAGGCGCCCAGAAATCGACGATGACGGGAACCTGCTGCGAGCGGTCCACCACCTCGGCCATGAAATCGGCCTCGCTCACGTCCTTGACATAGTCGCCCTTCGGCGCCGTGTTCGTACTACCCAGTTCCAGCATATCGTCCTCCGCTGCCTTGCGGTCACATCAGCCTGACAGATGGCCCATGGTTGCCGGTCTTGCAAGGGCCGAGGGCGCCGGGAAGGAGCGGAAACCCAAGTCAGGAGCGGGTGATATCGGCCCAGATCGGCAGATGGTCCGACGCGACACGCGCCTTGCCGGTCCGCCACACCCCCATGTCGTCGATGCGCAGCCCCTGTCCGTGGGCGATCCCGTCCAGCGCAACGAAGGGCCGGCGGGCGTGAAAGCTCGGCCCCGGCAGGTGCAGGGTGAAGTCCTTCTCCCACGGCTCGTAACCGCGCACGTCGGACCATTCGTTGAAGTCGCCTGCGATCAGAGAGGTCGCCTCGCAGCCCTTCAGATGTTCGCGGATGGCGGTCATCTGCAACAGCCGGAACCGCCGCATAAGGCCCAGGTGAGCCCCCACGAAGCACACGCCCCCCGCCTCGACCAACACGGCGCCGCGCGGCTCCAGCCCCGGAAGCGGGATGCGTTCGGTGCGCGTCACCTTCATCCCCTTGCGCAGGAAAATGGCGTTGCCGTGCCAGCCAATGCTGACCTCGTTGATCGCCACGTCCGCGACCTCGTAATCGGTTTCCTGCTCGATGAGAAACCTCGGGATCGCCGTGGGGCGCGGGCCAAGGCGCAGGTCCGCCTCCTGCAGCAGCACCACGTCGGCGCCGATTTCGTTCAGCACCCGCAGGATGCGCGCGGGATCGCGGCGGCGGTCCGTGCCCATGGCCTTGCGGATGTTGTAACTTGCCACCTTCATGCGCGCACCCTTCAGAGGATCGGCGCGAGAAGGCGCGACACCGCTGCTCCGCCGCGCAGCAACAGAGGCTCGTCGGGCAGGTCCGTTTCCAGCAGCCGGGACCGGGTGAAATCAAGCTCGAGCATATGTTCGACCTTTTCCGCAAAACGACTGTCGAACACCGCCACCATGGTTTCGAAATTGAGCCGGAACGACCGGTTGTCGAGGTTCGCCGTCCCAATGCCTACGAAGTCATCATCCACGAGGATGACTTTCTGATGCATGAAGCCGGGCTGGTAGCGCCAGATCTGCACCCCGGTGCGCCGTGCTTCGGGGAAATGCGAGAAGGCGGCCAGCCAAGTCAGCCAGTGATCGCGCCCCTCGGGCAGCAGAACCCGCACGTCGCAGCCCCGCAGCGCCGCCGACTGAAGCGACGCCATCACCTCGCCGTCGGGAACGAAATAAGGCGTGGCGATCCACACACGGGACCGCGCCGCGTTGATCGCGGTGCAGTAGAACAGCGCGCCGCTGTCCAGCTCGTCCACCGGCCCGGAGGGCACGACAACCGCGTCGGCCCCGTTCTCGACCGGCTCGGGCATCCAGAACAGCTTGGCGCCCAGCGCCTCGTCCGTGGCCCAGTGCCAATCTTCGACATAGGCCAGCTGAAGCTGCGCCACGGCAGGGCCGGTCAGCTCCACATGGGTGTCGCGCCAGTGGTCGAAGGTCTCCCCGAGCCCGCGATAGGTGTCGGACATGTTCAGCCCACCGGTAAAGCCCAGCTTGCCGTCGATGATGACCGTCTTGCGGTGATTGCGGAAGTTGATCTGCAGCCGCGAGGTCGGCCCGGCGGTGCTGCCGGGATCGAGTATCCGCACACCCGCCTTCAGTAGCCGGTCGCGGTACGCGGAGGACAGCCCGTAGCTGCCCACCCCGTCATAGAGCATCCGCACCTCGACCCCCCGCTCCGCGGCGGCCATCAAACGGTCCGCCAAGCCGCGGCCGGTGTCGTCGTCGACCACTGTGTAATACTGGACAAGGACATAATCCTCGGCCCTGTCGATGGCGTCGAAGATGGTGGGAAAGGTCTCGTCCCCGTTGACCAGCAGACGAAAGCCGTTGCCCCCGGTGACTGGCATCTCGGCCAGCCGGGCGAAGGCCTTGTGCACCGGCAGCGGCGTTGCCGGTTCCACGGTGCGGGCGTAGCTTCCAAAGGTCTTCATGACCTTGTGGCTGATGCGGCGGCGTTTCTTGAAACCGTGCAGCTTGTGGTGACCGAAGAACAGGTAGGCCGGCAGTGCGAACCACGGCGCTGCGAGCAAAAACACCACCCATGCAACCGAGCCCTGCGGTGTGCGCGCGTTGGTCACGACCCGCCAGATCGCCACAGCGACGCCCAATGGCAGCAGGATGGCGATCGCGACGGACCAGAGGACATGAAGATCTTGGGACATGTGCTGCTTTCGTATTGGCCGGCCCCCAACGACCTCAAGGCCTTGCGGGTTCCGGTCAGAGGTCGAAGGTGGCAAAGACCGGGGCGTGATCCGACGGTTTCTCCCACCCGCGCGCATCGCGCAGCACGCGGCTGCCGTGGGCGGCGTTCGAGATGTCCGGCGTGGCCCAAACGTGGTCGAGCCTGCGGCCCTTGTCTGCTGCATTCCAGTCCCGTGCGCGGTAGGACCACCAGCTGTAGAGCTGCCCCTCGGGGATATCCTGCCGGGTGACATCGACCCAGCTGCCCGCCGCCTGCGTCTCGGCCAGGGCCGCGACCTCGACGGGGGTGTGCGAGACGACCTTCAGCAGCGCCTTGTGGGACCACACATCATCCTCGCGCGGGGCGATGTTCAGATCGCCCACAAGGATCGCCTTGCTCGGCGCCTCATCGCGAAAATAGTCGCGCATCCCCGCAAGGTAGTCGAGCTTCTGGCCGAACTTCTCGTTTACTTCACGGTCGGGCACATCGCCGCCCGCGGGGACGTAGAAGTTGTGGATGGTGACGCCGTTCTCGAGCTCTGCCGCCACGTGGCGGGCATGGCCAAGCTCGGCGAAATCACGGTCGCCCACATCCCGCAGCGGCAGCTTCGACAGGATGGCAACGCCGTTGTAGCCCTTCTGCCCGCGCGCCACGATGTGGTGGTAACCCAGCTCGCGGAAGCGCTCCATGGGGATCTTGTCCACCGGGCTCTTGCATTCCTGGAGGCACAGCACGTCGGGCGCGTCCTGCTCGAGCAGCTGGCAGACCAGCGGCTCACGAAGACGGACCGAGTTGATGTTCCAGGTGGCAAGGGTGAAGGGCATGGGCTTTGGTCTCCTGACTGCCCTTCCTGATCGCACCCGGAGCGCCCGGGCGCAAGGTTCAGAGCACGAGCACCAATGCGAGGATCGACAGGGTCAGAAAGCCGATGCCCAGAAGCTCGCGCCGGCTGATGCGCTCGTGGAAGAACAGGACCGAGGCGGCAAGTGAGAACAGCAGCTCCACCTGCCCCAGCGCCTGCACATAGGCGGCTGTCTGCAGCGTGAAGGCGGTGAACCACGACAGGCTGCCCGCCATGGAGGTGAGGCCCAGCCACACCGCCACCTTGCGCGCGCCCCAGACTGCCGCGATCTGTCCCGGCTCCCGTGCCCTCAGCCACAGCGCCATGGCGATGACCTGGCTCACGACGACACAGACATAGGTCACCGAAGCCCGCAGGATCGGATCTTCGGCGGCAATCTCGAGCGATGCGGCGCGGTAGCCCACCGCCGAGAAAGCGAAGAAGAAGCCCGATGCAAGCCCCAGCAGCACCGCCCGGCTGGCGATGCGGCGCAGGAAGGAACCGGTGATCTCGGGCGTGTCCGACAGCAGCAGCACGCCGACAAGGCCGATCAGGATCGCGCCCCAACCCGCGGGGGAGATCGCCTCACCGAGGACGATCACACCAAGAATGGCGGTTTGGATCACTTCGGTCTTCTTGAAGGTGATGCCCACGGCGAAATTGCGCTGCCGGAACAACGCGACGACGCAGATCGTGGCAAGGATCTGCCCCAGCGCCCCGATCCACGCGTAAAGCCAGAAGGCAAGGCTGAGGCCCGGCCAGCCCTGCCCGGTGCTGCCCATGTAAAGGCTGGTGAACAGCAGCGCGGGCGGCATGGCATAGGCAAAGCGGGCGAAGGTGGAGCCGGTCGAGGTCAGCGCGCCCATGCTCAGCACCTTGTGCAGCATGAAGCGCAAGGTCTGGAAGAAGGCGGCAGAGAGGGTGACGGCGATCCACAGGTCCATGCAAATCGCTATGCCCCGTTCGTACAGAAATGACCATAGCACAGCGCCGATGGGGGCTTTGCCCCGCCCCTGCGGGGCTCCCCCGGCGTTTTTTTTTCCGAAGAGTTTTTTTCCGAAGAGAAGAAAGCATCAGCGCTAAAATGGAAGAAGAGCGCGGCGCGAACGGCAACCGTGGCGTGGCGTGGCGTGGCGAACAGGCGCAGCTGGACGCGCCATCGCGCAAGGCCGTTCCCTCAACGAAAGCGCGGCATCGACCTTGCGCCCATCCCTTCTTCTCTTTCCAAATACGCCCGCCGGAGGCAGGCCGTCCCACGCGACATCCGTAGTGGAGCGCCACGCAGGCCCCTGGCGGGCTGCCAAAAACAGTCAGGCATCACCATTTCGACGCGAAATTGCGTTACATCTTGGTCCCTCTTATCGAGCTGATGCAAATGCGGCGCATCGGGGGCTGACGAGCGGGAAAGAGATGCGCAGTTCTCGCACCTTTTCCAGCAGCCGGCCAAGGGCGGCGCACGACGCGGGCACCTTGGGGCTCGGAGCATTTCGCACGGCGACGAGGACCTAGTGCTTCACACCGAGGCGCACCCTTAACACGTCCACAGGACGACTGTGTCAGACCGCCCGCCACTCCCCCGGCGCGATGCCGTCCAGCGACCACTCACCGATGGACCAGCGCACGAGGCGCAGCGTTGGAAGGCCCACGTGGGCTGTCATGCGGCGCACCTGACGGTTGCGCCCTTCGGTGATGGTGATCTCGATCCAGGCATCCGGCACCGACTTGCGGTAGCGCACCGGGGGCACCCGGGGCCAGAGGTCGGGCGGCGGGATGCGGCGTGCCTTGGCGGGGCGGGTCGGGCCGTCCTTGAGGGTCACGCCCCGGCGCAGGTCTTCGAGCTGGGCGTCGCTGGGCTCGCCCTCCACCTGAACGAGATAGGTCTTGGGCTTGCGGAACTTCGGGTGGGCGATGCGCGCCTGCAGCCGCCCGTCATCGGTCAGCAGGAGCAGCCCCTCGCTGTCCTTGTCGAGCCGACCTGCCGGGTAGACCCCCGGCACGTCGATGAAGCCCGAAAGCGTGGGGCGCTCGCTGCCCGCGTTACCCTTGTCGGTGAACTGGGTGAGCACGCCGAAGGGCTTGTTGAAAAGGATCAGCATCCTAGCGCCTTTCGCGGAAGAAATCGCGCAGCAAGGCCTCGGAGGGGGCGGCATTGATGCCGTCGTAGACCTCGGGCGCGTGGTGGCATTGGGCATGGGAATAGAGGCGCGGCCCCTGCGCCACGCCGCCGGACTTAGGGTCCGCCGCACCGTAATAAAGCCGCGCGATCCGGGCAAAGGATATGGCGGCGGCACACATGGGGCACGGCTCGAGCGTCACGTAGAGGTCACAGCCCGGCAACCGCTCGGCCCCGAGCGCCGCGCAGGCGGCGCGGATCGCCAGTACTTCGGCATGGGCGGTGGGGTCATTCAGCTCGCGCGTGCGGTTGCCCGCAGTCGCCAGCACCGCGCCATCCGGGCCGACCACCACTGCGCCCACGGGCACCTCGCCGCGGGAGGCGGCGGCGCGGGCCTCGGACAGGGCCTCGTGCATGTGACTGCGAAAGCTCATGGACCCGCTGATACCGCGTGCGGCAAGCCTTGGCGAGCCGCCTTTCGAGACGCTTCCCAGCGCGAGGGCCTTGCTGTATGAGGCGGCCATGACAAAGCCCCCCTCCCCCTCCGCTTCTTCCCCCGTTCCCGGCGACCGCATCGCCAAGGTGCTCGCCCGTGCCGGCGTTGCCAGCCGCCGCGAGGTGGAAAAGATGATCGAGGAAGGACGGGTCGCGGTAAACGGCAAGCTCATCGAGAGCCCGGCCCTCAACGTGACCGACAAGGACCGGATCACCGTCGACGGCCAGCCCGTGGACAAGCCCGAGGCCCCGCGCATGTGGCTCTATCACAAGCCCGTCGGCCTCGTGACCACCACGAAGGACGAACAGGGGCGAGAGACAATCTTCGACAAGCTGCCCGAGGATCTGCCCCGGGTGATGACCGTGGGGCGGCTCGACCTCAACTCAGAGGGGCTTTTGCTTCTCACCAACGACGGCGGCATCAAGCGCAAGCTTGAGCTGCCGTCCACTGGTTGGCTGCGGCGCTACCGGGTGCGGGTGAACGGGCGGCCCACCGACGATATGTTCGCGCCGCTGCGCGCGGGGCTCGTGGTCGAAGGGCAGGCGTTCCAGCCCATGGAGGTCATCCTTGACCGTCAGCAGGGCGCGAACGCCTGGCTGACCGTGGGCCTGCGCGAAGGCAAGAACCGCGAGATCCGCCGCGCCATGACCGACATCGGCTTGTCGGTGAACCGGCTGATCCGGGTGTCCTACGGCCCCTTCCAGCTGGGCGACCTGAAATCCGGCGAAGTGGTGGAGCTGCGTCCGAAGGTGGTGCGCGACCAGCTTGGCCTTGAAGGTGCAAAGACCGAGCGCCCAGAATCGCAGCGCCGGCGCAAGCCGAACCAGGCACCCGGCCCCAAAAGCGGGTCTAAAACTGGTCCAAAAGCCGGGGCGAACTCGGTTCCGAAAAGCGGCCCCAAGCCCGGAGGCCGCCCCGCACCTGCATCGGCGAGCGCACCGGGTGGCCGGACCTTCGGGGCCAAGGTGTCCGGTGGCAAGACGTTCGGCGCGAAGGTGCCGTCTGATGCGCCGGCATCGCCGTCGCGACCAGGAAGCGCCCGCACCGGCAAGCCCAAGGCCGGCGGCAAGCCGTGGAATGGCGGGCCGGACCGAGGCGCCTTCTCTTCGGGCGGCGGCGCGGGGCGTGGCGGATCCGGGTCCTCTTCGGGGCCGAAGAGCGGCCCGAAAGCAGGTGCAAAAGCAGGTCCCCAGGCTAGTCCCAAGTCCGGCCCCAAATCTGGCCCGCGCAGTGGCGGCGGTGGACAGCCCTTCGGCCGCTCCGGTCCGAACACACGTGGCAACAAACCCGGCGTTGCACCACGCGGCGGTCGGGACGGCGGTGGCGGCAAGCGCGGCCGCTAACTACAGCACCGGGATGCAGAAATGCCTCCCGGACCCCAATCCGACAAGGCCTAAACATCGGTTAACCATTGGGAAACAATCTTTGTTTCTCCCGAGGTCTGCCGCTTTTTCGCCCGGTTTCGCCGTCAGCTTCAGACCCATGATGACGACGATCCTGGCCCTTTCGATTCTCTGCCTGACCACCTTCCTGGTTATTGGGAACCTGCGCATGGTGGCTCAGGATACCTTTGACGCGCTGTCCTCTGCTGCGTCGAAGCTGCGCCAAGGCAACAACCCTGGCGGCAAGCTGGCGTTTGCCACCCTCTGGGTCCTGATCTTCGCCCTCAGCTACTTTCTCTGACCAGTCACCCTGACTGGCGGGACGCAACCGGTTCGCATGGGGGATGTGCGATGGAACAGTCGAAGACCAAGTCGAACTCTGCCACCCGGCGGAACCAAGACACCAATCTTGCCCTGCTTGATTCAGGACTGGGGGTCCTGTTCCTGTCAGCCTTCCCGATGATCCTGCTTCTGTTCAAGGGTAGCGGCCTGTCCGCCTTTGCTGCGCTGCTGCAACTGGCGCTGTTCCTTGCCGGCCTGCGCCTCATCCATCGCGGCCAGCAGATCCAGAACGAATACCACGCCGCTGAACATGCCCGCGCCCCGCGCCCGCCGCGCAAGATCCTTGGTGCGATGCTGATCGGCATCATGGTGACGCTGCTGGCGGGGCATCATTTCACCGAACTCTACATGCCCATTGGCTTTGGCGTGCTGGCAACGGCGCTCAGCATCGTCGCCTTCGGCATGGACCCGCTCAAGGACAAGGGGTTTCCCTACAAGCACGTCTCCGAGGCCACCGGCCCGAACGGCCTGCCGGAAAGCGTCCTTGCCTCTCTCAACCGCATCGACGAGCGGCTTGATGAGATGGTCCTTGATATCGCCGACCTTGGCGATGCCGATTTGACCCGCGATGTCGAGGCGCTGAAATGTGGCGTCATGGGCCTGATCCGGGCGCTGTGCCGCGATGCGGACGGGATCCGACGCCTGCGAAAGCCGGTTATCAAGCTTGTCGAGCTGCTTCAGCGCGAAAACGACCGGCTGATCACCTCTTGGGATGACGTGGACCAGCCCCTGGCCCGGCGCCGCTATATCGCTCGAATCCACGCCCTTGGCGACACGTTCGAGGATCGCGCCCGCAAGACCATTGCCAAGACCGGCGGCGATGCCTTCGAGCTCGAGGCCGACCTGCTGTGGAACCGTATGCCCCTGCAACAGGCCGGGTGAGGCCGGGTAGGCTTTTCCCGACCTGCTTTGCACTGGTAAGTTACCGTCGCAGTGCCTAGGTTTCCCCTCGAAAGACCGAGGAAACGACAGGAAACCGGAGACGTCATGGCTGGCAGCACCCTTCAGAAGGTGGCATATGTTCTGCTTATCGTGCTGCTGTTCGGAGTAAGCTCCGGCACGCTCGGAGGGCTCTGATCATGGCACAGCGCTATGGCGGCAAGTACAGCCCCGACACGTCCGACCTTCTTGACGACGCACCCAGCGAACGCATCCGCCCAAGCCATTATCGCGGGGCCAAGGTCGATCCGGTAGGGGCGCGATCCAACCTGATGTTCGTGCCGCCGATCGTGTTGGCGGCGACCTCCCTCAATGACGGGGCCGCTGGCCTCGCCATGGGGCTGGTCGGCGCAGGGGCGCTGGTGCTTGGCGCCTGGCTCCTGCGAGACGGGCTGCGGGCGCAGGCCGCCTTCGACGAACGCCGCGTGGCGCGCCGACCGGCAATCCCGCGCAAGATCTTTGCCGCTGCCGCCACCGGCGTCGGGGTCGCCATCGCCACCTTCAAGACCGAACCGGGCGCCATTGCGCCTCTGATCTGGGGCGCCTGCGCCGGTGCGCTGCACCTTGCCGCCTTCGGAATTGACCCGCTGAAAAGCAAGGGGCTCGGCGGCGTCGACAGCTTCCAGAAGGATCGCGTCTCCCGGGTTGTGGACGAGGCCCAGACCTACCTTGCCGAGATGAAACAAGCCGTCCACCGCGCCGAGGACCGCGAGGTCGAGGCCCGGGTTGAACGGTTCTCGGTCAAGGTCACCGAACTGATCCGCACCGTTGAAGAAGATCCGCGCGATCTCAGTGCGGCGCGCAAGTATCTTGGCGTCTATCTCATGGGCGCAAGGGATGCCTCCGTGCGGTTCGCCGACATCTACAGCCGCAGCCGCGACCGCAATGCCCGCAGCGCCTACATGGCCCTGCTCACCGATCTCGAAGAGAGCTTCGGCAATAAGACGCATGCGCTGCTGCTCGACAACAACGCCGACCTGAACGTCGAAATCGACGTCCTGCGCGAGCGTCTGCAACGCGAAGGCGTCCGGCTCGGCTGAGGCCGCGGCGCGCACACACCGAAAATTAGGGAAGCACAATGTCCGACAAAGTGAAGTCCGAAGCGCAGATGACCGAGACCATGGTGGACGAGGTTAACGCCGTCGTCCTGCCCGAACCCGGAGAGGCCAGTGCCGTGGTGCCGCTGGAAACCGCCTCCCCCGAGGTCCGCGAGGAGATTCGGTCGCGCATGGACGAGATCGATATGTCCGACACCAACTCCATCGTGTCCTTCGGTTCTGCCGCGCAGGGGGAGTTGCAGGAGATCAGCCAAGCCATGCTGACCGGCGTGCGCAACAAGGACGTGGGCCCCGCAGGCGACGGGCTGCGTGACATCGTGGCGACGATCCGGGGCTTTTCGATTTCAGAACTCGACGTGCGCCGTGATCGCAGCTGGTGGGAAAAGTTGCTCGGAAAAACTGCTCCCTTCGCCAAGTTCACCGCCCGCTATGAAGAGGTGCAGGCCCAGATCGACCGCATCACCGACAACCTGCTCAAGCACGAGCATGTCCTTCTGAAGGACATCAAGTCGCTGGACCTGCTCTATGACAAGACGCTGCAGTTCTACGACGAACTCGCGCTTTATATCGCGGCGGGCGAGGAAAAGCTGAAGCAGCTCGACACCGTCGACATCCCCGCCAAGGACACGCAAGTGCAGGCCGCAGACGAAAACGACCAGGTAATGCGCGCCCAAGAGCTGCGCGACCTGCGCGCCGCCCGCGACGACCTCGAACGCCGGGTGCACGACCTGAAGCTGACGCGGCAGGTGACGATGCAGTCGCTGCCGTCGATCCGGCTGGTGCAGGAAAACGACAAGTCACTGGTGACCAAGATCAACTCGACTCTCGTGAACACCGTGCCACTTTGGGAAACCCAACTGGCGCAGGCGGTCACGCTTCAGCGTTCGGCCGAGGCAGCCGCCGCCGTGCGTGATGCAAATGACCTCACCAACGATCTTCTTACGGCCAACGCGAAGAATCTGCGTGACAGCAACACCATGATCCGGAACGAGATGGAGCGTGGCGTGTTTGATATCGAAGCCGTAAAGCAGGCCAACGCCGACCTTGTCGCGACGATTCAGGAAAGCCTGCAGATAGCCGACGAGGGAAAGGCCCGCCGCGCCGCCGCCGAAACGGAGCTGAAGAAGATGGAAAACGAACTTCGCGATACCCTGGCGTCAGCCAAGTCCCGTGGCGATGGCCGTGGCGACACCACTGGCACGTCCGTGCCGAAAAGCGCCTGACATGGGCGCGGGGCTGCGCCGTCTGGGATGTGCCCTCGGGCTGCTTGCGGGCCTTGCGGCCTGCGAGACCTCTGACCTTGCCCCGCGCAACACCGACGTCGCCCCGCACCAGCGACCCGATGGGCTCAAGCCCGAGCCGCCCGCCGTTGCGCCGCCCAAGCGCCGGTCGCTGGCAAGCCTCGACCTCGAACGCTTTTATGCCCAGTTCGAAACCGACTCGCTGGCGCGCGGTCTGCTGCGCACCGATGGCGGCGGCCCGGACACCCCGTTCACCGACACCATGCTGGCGCGCAATTTTGAACGCATCGCATTAGCGGAGGAATACGAACGCGGCGAAGGGCTGCGCCCGTCTCGTGGCGGCTATGGTGCGATCAAGAAATGGACTCAGCCGGTGCGTGTCGCCGTGGAATTCGGCGATCTCGTTCCCGAGGATCAGCGTGTGCAGGACACCAACATGGTGACCCAATACGTCGACCGCCTGTCTCGCATCACCGGCCATCCCATTACGATGACCGGGGGCGTTTCGAATTTCCACGTGTTGTTCATGTCCGAAGACGACAAGGCCATGATCGCCCCACGCATCCGCGAGATCGTTCCGAACGTCACTCCGTCGGCGCTTGATCTGTTCGACGACCTGCCGCGCTCGATTCACTGCCTTGTCATGGCATTCTCGGCGACCCCCGGCGGCAGCGATTACAATCAGGCGATCGCCGTCATCCGATCGGAACACCCTGACCTGTTGCGCCGGTCCTGTATCCATGAAGAGGTGGCCCAGGGCCTCGGCCTCGGCAACGATCACCCGAGGGCGCGGCCGTCGATCTTCAACGACGATGACGAGTTTGCCCTGCTCACCACGCATGACGAGCTGCTGTTGCAGATGCTTTACGACCCGGCCCTGCGCCCCGGCATGACCGCCGACGAAGCCCGCCCGATCTATACCGCCAAGGCATCGACGCTGCTGGGTGGTCAAAGCTAAGGCCTCAGGGCTGACGCGGGCTTGATAGCCGGCGCTTAACTGCACCTTCATTCCCGTCCGGTATGGCATATGCCACACAGCAGGGCGGGGCCATGTTTTCACCAGAGATGAAATCACAGATCGTTTCCACGGTTTTCCGGCTTCGGACGAAAACCTCGGCTCTTACGGTGGATTTCTACAACCGGCTGTTCCGGGCCGCCCCTGATCTGCGGCTGCTCTTTCGCGATGACATGCAGGCGCAAGCTGACAAACTTTACGACATGATCCTTACCCTTGTGCAGGCGCTCGACGACATGCAGCCCCTCGTGCCCGAGCTCGAGATGCTGGGGTGTCGCCACGCCGGCTACGGCGTCAAGGACGAGCATTATCCGATCTTGACCGAACAGCTGATTGCAACGCTGGCCGACAACGTCGACGGCTGGAATGACCGCGACCGAGAGGCATGGGAAGAGCTGATCGGCTTCGTCGCCGACCTGATGATCACCGGCGCCCGCGACGTTCAGGCCACCGGCAGCTGAGGCCATTCGCACACCGACGGGAGGGCAAGGTCCGGCAAGCGCGGCTGCGTGGCAAGGTTTGCTGGCAAGGGGCGGCTCATACCGGACCGTTCACCCCCGACATATGGCAACGGGCCGGTCACACGGGGCTGAACGCTCAAGGCCAATGATACCGCTCTGATAATACAGGAGCGGTGAGGGAAACTCCCGATCCGGACGGGCGGTAACCAGCAGGAGCTGACCGTCAAGCGACCGACGGCCCGGCGCCGCAACCGGCCATAGCGGCCAATTGCTTGTTTCCCGGCAAAGGGTGGTTAGATTGCCCCTGTCAGCACAATTGCGGGGACCACCATGGGCATTCTCGACTTCCTCTCGGGCCAGTTCATCGACGTCATTCACTGGACCGACGACACACGGGACACCATGGTGTCCCGCTTCGAACGCTACGGTCACGAGATCAAGTACGGCGCAAAGCTGACCGTTCGCGAAGGACAAGCGGCAATCTTCGTCCACGAAGGCCAGTTGGCGGACGTGTTCACCCCCGGTCTCTACATGCTCGAGACCAACAACATGCCGATCATGACCTCGCTGCAGCACTGGGATCACGGTTTCAAGTCGCCCTTCAAGTCCGAGATCTACTTCGTCAACACGACGCGGTTCAACGGGCTGAAATGGGGCACCAAGAACCCTATCATGTGCCGCGATCCCGAATTCGGCCCGGTGCGCCTGCGCGCCTTCGGCACTTATTCCACCAAGGTCAGCGATCCGGCGAAGTTCCTGTCCGAGATCGTCGGCACCGATGGTGAGTTCACCGCCGACGAGATCAGCTTCCAGATACGCAACATCATCGTGCAGGAGTTCTCGCGGCTGATTGCCGGGTCCGGCATCCCCGTGCTCGACATGGCGGCGAACACACAGGAGCTGGGCAAGATGCTGGCCGAGGGGATCTCGGGCACCATCGCCGACTACGGCCTCTCCCTGCCCGAGCTTTACATCGAGAACATCTCGCTGCCCGCAGCGGTTGAGGCGGCACTGGACAAGCGCACCTCGATGGGAGTTATCGGCAACCTCGACGCCTACACGAAATTCCAGGCCGCCGAGGCGCTGGGGGCCGAAGGCTCGGCCGCCGCGCAATCCATGGGCATGGGCTACGGCGCTGCCATGGGCATGGCCATGGGCCAGCAGGCCGCAGGTCAGGCCACCCAACCCGGCCCGTGGGGCGCGCGCCCCGCGCCTGCGGCCTCTGCTCCGCCCCCGCCTCCGCCGCCCCCGGTGGAACATGTCTGGCACTTGGCCGAGAACGGCCAGACCTCGGGTCCCTTCTCAAAGGCCCGTCTGGGCCGCATGGTCACCGAAGGCGGGCTGACGCGCGAAACCTTCGTCTGGACCCAAGGACAAGATGGCTGGAAGAAGGCCGAGGATGTCGCCGAGCTGGCGCAGCTGTTCACGGTAATGCCGCCGCCGCCGCCGGGCGCGTAAACCGGCGTCGCGCTCAAGGCCCCTCGAGGCGGCTCATGAGCATCGGGCCGATGCAGGCGTCGGGGGGAAACGCGACATCGTCGTCGCGAACGGCCGGGAACGGCTGGTCGGGCGGCACCTGCGACGGCACCACCAGCGCCCCGTCGATGCACAGGTCCTGCGCCGCGTTGCCGATGTTGAAACCAAAGCCTCCCGCCCCGCAATCGGTGCCGAACCCGTCCATGTTCCACGCCTGCGGCATCGGGTAACGCGGACCAAAGACGGCAAACTCCGATTGCTGCGGCAGGAAGGTCATGTGCCACGTGGTGTCCTCGGTCCGCATCCCTAGGGCCCAGCGTCCTACCGACGCGCCGCCTTGCGTGCCTTCCGCGACAAAGCAGGTGAGATCCCCCTCGCGCACTTCTCCGCGCTCCAGTAGAGCAGAGTCGAAGGACAGGGCACCGGTCATCTCATAGCCGTTGCCGCCCTCCCAAGTGAAACGGAAGGCCACGTCCTCGGCCCCTGCCGCGCCGCCAAGCAGCGGCAGCAGGATCATCGCCCATATGCCTGATCTCACCACGTTTCCTCCAATGCTGCGCCGCTTCGCGCCACCCTAGCCAGCCTCGGGGCAAAGGAAAACCGGGTTCCATCCCCCCGCGCCCGCGCCTAGGATCTGGCGGCAAACCTATGCTCACGCGACGGGGCCCTGATGACCGAAGAACACCGCTTTCCCTGCGAGCAATGCGGCGCCGACTACCGCTTTGATCCCGACAAGGGCCAGCTGGTCTGCGACCATTGCGGCCACACCGAACCCATGGCCGAAGCCGGCCCCTGGGGTGGCAGCATCCGCGAGCTCGATTTCCGGCAGGCCATCGACAATCTGCTGCCCCTGCAGGAGATGGAAGACCTGCGCGTCACCCGCTGCCCCAACTGCGGTGCCGAAGTCGAATTCCAGCCCGATACCCACGCCACGGAATGCCCGTTCTGCGCCACTCCGGTGGTGACCGACACCGGCATCCACCGACAGATCAAACCGCGGGGCCTTTTGCCCTTTGCCCTTGACGAGACGGCCGCGCACAAGGCCATGGGCGACTGGATGGGAGGCCTGTGGTTCGCGCCGAACGGGCTGAAGGAATACGCGCGCAAGGGGCGGCGGATGCAGGGCATATATGTGCCCTACTGGACCTTCGATGCCCAGACCGCCTCGCAGTATCGCGGCCAGCGCGGCACAGCCCACCGCACCACCCGACGCGTCATGCGCGACGGAAAGATGCAGACGGTCAGCCACACGGAAATCCGCTGGCGGCCCGTATCGGGGCGGGTGTCGCGGTTCTTCGACGATGTGCTGGTGCTGGCCTCCCGTTCGCTGCCGAAGAAATTCACCGACGCCCTGCAGCCTTGGGATCTCAGCCGGCTCGAGCCCTACCGGCCCGAGTTCCTTGCCGGGTTCCGGTCCGAGGGCTACCAGGTCGACCTCGACGAGGGCTTCGTCGAGGCCCGCGCCATCATGGACCGCCAGATCGAGCGGGATGTGAAATTCGACATCGGCGGCGACCGCCAGCGCATCCAGCACGTGGACACGTCCGTGTCTGCGGTGACCTTCAAGCATGTGCTGCTGCCGGTCTGGCTGGCCGCCTACAAGTACCGGGGCGAAACCTACCGGTTCGTGGTGAACGGCACCACTGGACGGGTGCAGGGCGAACGGCCGTGGTCCGCGTGGAAAATCGCCATCGCGGTCATCATCGGCGCGATCCTGGCCGGCGGTCTTGGCTATGTCTTCGCGCAATCGCAGTAAGGCGTCACGGGGTGGGTCCGCAAAGACCACCCCGGCCTGACGGCGATCGCTGGGACAAGAACGAGACCGGGATCTCCCCTCCTTGGCCCCCCGGCGCGTCACGTTCTGTATCCCGATGAACCGGGACTGCCTTCGGTGGATGACCAAAGCGCTCCCTCATGCCGTCAGAATGGCATGGCGGGCCAGCGGGCTCCTTGAATTTGGTGCAAATCCGGCCAGCGACTCTGGCCTTGTGCGCCACGGGCCCGGCAGGGTAGTTTCGGCGCTAACATCTAGGAGGAGTTCCCATGATCCTGTGCTGCGGCGAATCGCTGATCGACATGCTGCCCCGGACCGCATCCACCGGAGAGCCGGCGTTTTCACCAGTTGCGGGCGGCGCGGTCTTCAACACCGCCATTGCGCTGGGACGCCTTGGCGCGCCGGCGGGGTATTTCGGCGGCATCTCGACCGATCTCTTCGGGGCGATCCTGTCCGAGGCGCTGACCGCAAGCCGCGTCGATGCCTCGCTTGCGCCGCGGTCGGACCGGCCCACGACACTGGCCTTCGTCACCCTGACCGACGGCCACGCGCAATACGCCTTCTACGATGAGAACACCGCCGGGCGGATGCTGACGGACGCCAACCTGCCGGAGCTTGGCGCGGACATCGACGCGCTGTTCTTCGGCGGCATCAGCCTCGTGTCGGAACCCGGGGCCGACGCCTATGCCGCGCTTTGTGCGCAGGCCGGGGACCGGGTGGTGATGATTGACCCGAACATCCGCCCCAGCTTCATTCGTGACGAGGCCCGCTATCGTGCCCGCCTCGACGCGATGCTCGGCCGTGCCGACATCGTGAAGGTGTCGGACGAGGACATGGCGTGGCTGGGCACCGCCCCCGCTGAGCTTCTGCAGGGCGGGGTGACACTGGTTCTGGAGACCCGGGGCGCCGAGGGCGTGGTGGCCTACACCGCCGGTGGCCAGCGGCAGGTGCCCGCCGAGGTGGCCGAGGTGATCGACACCGTCGGCGCCGGTGACACGTTCAACGCTGGGCTTCTGGCCGGGCTGCACCGCGCCGGGCTGCTGTCGCGCACCCTGCTGAAGGACGCGTCGCTGGACGACATCACCCCCGCCGTGGCGCTTGGCGCGAAGGCGGCGGCGGTTACCGTGTCCCGCGCCGGAGCCAATCCGCCTTGGGTCGAGGAGCTGGAGGCAGACGCATGAGGGCGCTTGTCCAGCGCGTCACGGAGGCCCGCGTCATCGTCGAGGACGCGGTGATCGGAGAGGTCGGTCCAGGCCTTCTGGTGCTGGTCTGCGCCATGCAGGGCGACACCGAGGCGCAGGCGGACAAGCTGGCCGCCAAGATCGCCAAGCTGCGCATCTTCCGCGATGACGCGGACCGCATGAACCTGTCGGTGCGCGACACCGGCGGCGCGGCCCTCGTGGTGAGCCAATTCACCCTAGCCGCCGAGACGCGGGGCAACCGTCCCGGCTTTTCCACCGCTGCGCCGCCAGACGACGGCAACCGCCTTTATGAATACTTCGCCGCAAAGCTTCAGGCCGAGGGAGTGCCCGTGGCCACGGGGCGCTTCGGCGCGGACATGCAGGTGGCGCTGGTCAATGACGGGCCGGTGACCATCTGGATGGACACCGACACGCTTTAGGTCTCACCTGTGAGGTCTGTCAGTCCAGATCTCACAGGACTCTCACTTGGGGTCAGCCGACTTTGCAGGCCAGTTCCTCGCCCGCGAAGAAGGCGCGGATGTTGTCCACCGCCATGCGCCCCATGTCCTCGCGCACCTCGAGGGTCGAGGTGCCGAGGTGGGGCAGCAGCGTGACGTTGTCGAGGGCACGCAGCGCCTCGGGGACATGCGGTTCGTGTTCGTAGACATCAAGGCCCGCCCCCGCGATGCGCTTGGCCTTCAGCGCCTCGATCAGCGCAATTTCGTCAACGATGTCGCCCCGGGCGATGTTCACCAGATGCGCGGTGGGCTTCATCGCGCCCAGCACCGAGGCATCGACCATGTGGTGGGTCTCGGGCGAGGCCGGGACGGAGACCACCAGCACGTCCACCTCGGCGGCAAGCGCCTGCGGGGTGTCGTAGCGGGTCGCAGGGTAGTCCAGCGCCTTTTCGGAACGACTGGCATAGGCCACATCCATGCCGAAACCGTAATGGCAACGCCGCGCAATGGCCTGACCGATGCGGCCCATACCCAGGATGCCGACCTTCTTGCCGGTGACATGCTGGCCTAGCATCTGTACAGGGTGCCAGCCCTGCCAGTCGCCGGAGCGCACCAGCCGCTCGCCTTCCGCTGCGCGGCGGCAGGTCATCAGCAGCAGCGTCATGGCGATGTCTGCGGTGGCATCCGTGACGGCCCCGGGCGTGTTGGTCACCGTGACCCCGGCGGCACCCGCGGCGGCCACGTCGATGTGGTTGAAGCCAACGCCGAAGTTCGACAGCAGCTTGGCGCGGGGCGTGCCCACCGCCTCGAAGACCGATGCGTCAAAGCGGTCGCCCAGCGTCATCAGGATGGCGTCATAGGCACCCAGCGCCTCGACCATCTCGTCCTTGCTCAGGGCGCCGGGCTCGTCCCGGTAGGTGACGTCGAACAGCTGCCGCGCTTCGGCGACGACCCTGTCCGGCAGGTTGCGGCCAATGAGGACCTTGCTCAGCATAGTCTTGCTCCTTCTGGGACGTCCGCATCCGGGGCCGCGAGAACGATGGCGCCCGCCTCGTCGGCGTAGCCGAGCACGAGGCATTCCGACATGACCGGCCCGATCTGGCGGGGCGGGAAGTTCACCACCGCCATGACCAAGCGGCCCACCAGCGCCTCGGGGGTGTAGTGGACGGTGATCTGGGCCGAGCTCTTTTTCTCGCCGATCTCGGGGCCGAAATCGATCCACAGCTTGATGGCGGGCTTGCGCGCCTCGGGGAAGGGCTCGGCCCGGATCACCCGGCCCGCGCGGATGTCGACCTTGAGGAAATCCTCGATGCCGATCTGCGGCGCGGGGCCGTCATCCATTGGCCAGCTCGCGCGAGCGGCCCGCAGCGGCAGCCACGGTGGCCCTGACCAGCGGCGGCAGGCCGTTACCCTCGTCCATCAGCACCTCGAGCCCCGCCTGAGTGGTTCCGTTGGGCGAGGTCACGTTGCGGCGCAGCTGTGCGGGATCCTCGGACGCCTGCATCGCCAGCGCACCTGCACCCGCCACGGTAGCCTTGGCCAGTTGCATCGCCAGCTCGGGGGCCAGCCCCTCGGCCTCTCCGGCGGCGGCGAGGCATTCGATCATGTGGAAGACATAAGCCGGGCCGGAGCCGCTCACCCCGGTGACCGCATCCATCTGCGCCTCGCCCTCGAGGCGGACCACTTCGCCCACGGCGGACAGGAGCTCCTCGGCCTGGTCCATGTGGGTGGCGCTGGCATTGGCATTGCCCACGATGGCGGTGATGCCCTGCCCCACCGCTGCGGGGGTGTTTGGCATGGCGCGAACGATGGGCGTGTCCGGGCCAAGCGCCGTCTCAAAGCTGGAGATCAGCGTGCCTGCGGCCACCGACAGGAACATGGTTGACCCGTTGCCCAGCGGCACCAGCACTGGAAGCGCATCGCCCATCATCTGCGGCTTGACCGCCACCAGCACGATGGCGGGGTCTTCGGGCAGCTCTTCGTTGATCGCCACCCCGGTGCCCCTGAGCCAGTCCGACGGGTTCGGGTCCATCACCCACACCGAACTGGTGGGGAGGCCGCGTTTCAGCCAGCCCTCGAGCATGGCCGATCCCATCTTGCCGCAGCCCAGAAGAACCAGGCCCCGCGCTGCGATTTCTCCATTCTGCATGGCACTCTCTCTCCGTGTTTCAGCGCCAATCTGTCGCGCCACATTCCTGAGTGCAAGGCGGAGGACAGAAGTCCCCCGCCAAATGCGCATCAATCGGCGACCGGCGCGTCCTCGGTGGTCTCGGACGGCGCTTCGACCGGCGCGCCCATCGGCGAGCGCGCCATGATCGAAGTCGGGGGGACGTCCTCGTTCAACCACGCCTCGAGCGGGGTCATGGGATCGAGCGCATCGGCCCCGATCCCATTCGCTCCCGGCAGAATGCCGCAATGGTCGAGGCCCGGCACCATGAACAGTGCCACGTTCTCCGACAGGTTGTCGGCCCCACCCGCAAGGCGGCCTGCGTGTTCGAACCATTCGACAGTCTTGTAGGGCGTCACGATGGCATCGGCCCAGCCCTGCCAGACGATCATCTTGCCACCACGGTTGCGGAAGGCGGACAGGTCCGGGCTGTCGGCATTATAGGTCCAGGCCGCGTCGTTCATGGCCGCCGGGTCGGTTTCAAAATCGAAATCAAGCGGCGTCCAGCTGCTGCCGGGATCATTCGCAAAGGCCATGTAGCGCCCGAAGTTCTCGGCAAAGGCGGGACCGACGCGGCCCGCGCCCTGCTCGTTGCCGGTCAGCCAAAGCCACCAGAACGGCTCCGAGCCCTCGGGAATGCCGCCGGGATACAGCTGCTCTCCGGCCTTGTTCTGCGGCCCCTGCCGCCACTTCGCCAGCGTTTCGAACTGCGCATCGGTCAGGCAGGCGTTCTGGTTGTCGCTGCCGCATTCCAGGACGGAATAGTCAATCTCGCAGGCGCGCGGGTCAGCGATAACACCGTCAGTCGAGCCGTCGACATCATCGCACTGCGCTATGACCTCGGCCCCGATGATGTCGGCTTGTTTGTGGCCGATGATCTGTTTGCCCTCGTCATCGGTGTTGGCCTGCACCATCCAGGACATGGCCGTGCCCACAAGCCCGGTGTAATCCAGCGCCGGCGCGCCCGCGATGATGCCGTCGAAGAGGTCAGGATAACGGTGCGCCGCCTTCACTGCCATACGCCCGCCGGTGGAGCAGCCCTGGAAGATCGACTGGTCCGACGCGCCGTCATAGAACTCGCCGATCAGCGCCTGCGCCACGCGGTGGGTTTCCCCGATGGAGCGCCAGCCCCAGTCGCGCTCGGCGGCGGGGTTGCTCATGGCCCAGGTGCCGTCAGTCACGCCAAGCGCATGGTGGCCGCTGTCGGAGGTCGCCGTGGCATAGCCGCGCTCGAGCCCGGGACGCATGGCATTGACCCAGCCACCGCCCGCATCGGCCCGCCCGAGGATGCCGCAGAAGCCGCCGCAGCCGGCCTGGTAGTACTTGCCGTTCCAGCCCGCCATCGGCAGCCGCACCTCGATCGAGATCGCCGGCCGCGCCGAGACGCGCACTTCGCAATAGGAAGGCAGCGTGTCCGCAGCGGGCATGACCCGGGCCGAGGTGACATAGGCCGCGTCCATCACCGTGTTGCGCAGCGCACTGCACTGGCCTTCGGAGCGCTCTGCCCCCTCTTGCGCCTGTGCCGGAACGGCAGCGGCCATGGCAAGCGCCATGGCCGGTACGATCGCTTTCATTTCTGGACCTCCCGGAGCCTTCAATCCTGTCCCCCCCAGAATTGGCCCGTTCGGCGCCAAGAGCAAGGCTCGGATGGTGTCAGCCGCGACTTGTCTTCAGATCGTCGTCAGGCGCGGCCGTAGGCTTCGGCGATTGCGATCTGAAGCGCCTCGTTCGGGGTCTTGCCCGCCCAGGCGATCAGCTGGAACGCCGGGTAGTAGCGTTCGGATGCGGTGACCGCGGCCCCGATCATGGTGTCGATCTGCTCGGGCGAGGCGATCTGTCCGCCGCTCAGCACCAGCCCATAGCGGTAGACCATGAGCTTGGGCTCGGCCCAGTAGGAAAAGCTGCCCGCCCAACACTGGTCATTGATCGAGTTGAGCCCCTCGTAGAGATCGGGCATGGAGTGCTCGGGCGGCTCCATCTCGAAGGTGCAGATCAGGCGCAGCGTCTCGTCGTAGGGCGACCAGGCGAGGGTGATGGAATAGGTACGCCACTGGCCCTCGACCGCCATGGCGATCTGGTCCTCGGCAATGCGGTCGAAATCCCACTCGTGGCGTTCGGCCAGCGTCTCGACAATGTCGATGGGGTGAATGTCGTCGCTCAGATAGTCTTCGGACAGTGCCATGCGCCACCTCTTATGATTGTAGCACCTTGGGTTTGGCAGCGCCCCAAGCGCTAGATGACTGCTCAAGCATGTGGGATTATTCTCACTCTGCTCACCACATATCGTGCCTGTGGCAGTGACTCTCTGTAAAGCGAAATATTTGTGGACAACGCAATAAGTTGTGGACAGAGGGTGATTCTGCCCACGACGTCTGCTGTGGATATGTGGATGGAACCGCGTGAATCCTGTGGGGCGTCAGGACACGAAATCCTGCCCGTAACAGACCGACAGAACCGCGGGGGCCGCCAGTTCAGACACCACTTCGAAGGACTGCTCGAGCACGCGCTCACCATCCAGTTCAAGCGCCATGACCCAGGGGCCGGGCACCATCTCGTAGGGGAATTCGAAGGTGAAGAGGTTCAGGCTCGGGCTGAACTCGTCCACCGTCGACAGCCATGTCTCGCGCGTAATGCCCGCCTCACCCATGGGCGGGTGGGTGACGATCACCGTGGCCTCGCGCGTCCCCGCGCCGGGCGCCAGCATGAACTTGATGCCAAAGCTGATCCCGGCCGTCGCGGGCACCAGCTGCGTGGTGACGTCCAGGTCGCGGGTCTGTTCGATCAGGTTGATCTGACCCACCATGGTGTCCGGCGCCGGGCGCGAGCCTTCGGACGAGATCTGGCAGATCACCCCGTGATCGATAAGCACCGCAGGATCGCGCACGAAATCCTCTGCCATCGCGCCATGGGCCGGCCCCATCGCAAGCGACAGGCCAAGGAGGACAGACAGGACAAGGCGGGTACGGGGCATGGAACGGAGCTCCTCGGGGGACCCTTGCGGCTTACGGCATGGCCCTGTCCTGCGAAAGCCCCCTGCCCCGAAACCCGGTGTTTCCGGCAGCAAGACGCCCGCCGGATGGGGCGGGCGTCTCTTTAAACATCATCGCGGGCGGGTTCAGCCGATGGCGGCGGCGCGCACGTCCTCGTCGATGTAGGGCAGGTACTGTTCGAAGTTGTCCGAGAACATCTTGACCAGCTTCTCGGCCTGCACGTCGAACGCGGCCTTGTCGTCCCAGGTCTTGCGCGGGTCCAGAAGCAGGGTCGGCACGCCCTCGACGTTCACCGGGACATCGAAGCCGAAGTTGGGGTCCTTGCGGAAGTCGACCTTCGACAGAGACCCGTTGAGCGCAGCGTGCAACAGCGCACGGGTGGCCTTGATGGGCATGCGGTTGCCAGTACCGTAGGCGCCGCCGGTCCAGCCGGTGTTCACCAACCAGCAGGTGGCACCGTGCTTGGCGATCTTGTCGCGCAGCAGGTTGCCGTATTTCTCGGGACGCAGCGGCATGAAGGGCGCGCCGAAGCAGGTCGAGAAGGTCGGCTGCGGTTCGGTGATGCCCCGCTCGGTGCCGGCCACCTTCGAGGTGAAGCCCGACAGGAAGTGGTACATCGCCTGCGCCGGGGTCAGCCGCGCGATGGGCGGCAGAACGCCGAAGGCATCGCAGGTCAGCATGATGATGTTCTTCGGGTGCCCGCCAAGCGCCGTGCTCGAGGCGTTCGAGATGTACTCGAGCGGGTAGGCGCAGCGCATGTTGGCGGTCAGGCTGTCATCGTCGAAATCGAGATCGAAGGTCTCGGGGTCGAAGATCATGTTCTCGATCACCGTGCCGAACTTCGACGTGGTGGCGTAGATTTCGGGTTCGGCCTCGGGCGAGAGGTTGATGGTCTTGGCATAGCAGCCGCCTTCGAAGTTGAAGGTGCCGCGATCCGACCAGCCGTGTTCGTCGTCGCCGATCAGCACGCGCTCGGGGTCCGCGGACAGCGTGGTCTTGCCGGTGCCGGAGAGGCCGAAGAACACCGCGGTGTCGACCGGGTTGTTCGGCGCGTGGTTGGCCGAGCAGTGCATCGCCATGATGCCCTTGAGCGGCAGCATGTAGTTGAGCAAGGTAAAGACCGACTTCTTGTTCTCGCCCGCGTATTCGGTGCCGCCGATAAGGATGGTCTTCTTGTCGAAGTTCATCGCGATCACGGTTTCGCTGCGGCAGCCGTGCTTGGCGGGATCCGCCTGGAAGCTGGGGCAGTTGATGACCGTGAAATCGGCGATAAAATCATCCAGCTGGTCCCGGTCGGGACGGCGCAGCATGTGGCGGATGAAGAGGCCGTGCCAGGCCAGTTCAGTCACCATGCGGACCTTGATCGAGTAGGCCGGATCAGCCCCGCCGATGAGATCCTGCACGTAGTAGTCGCCGCCCTTCATGTGCTCGAGCATGTCGGCATGCAGCGCGTCGAAGCCCTCGGGGGTCATCGGGCGGTTGTTTTCCCACCAGATGTTGTCTTCGACCGATGGGGTGCGCACGACGTGCTTGTCCTGCGGCGACCGCCCGGTGAACTTGCCCGTGGTGACGTAGAAGGCGCCCCCCTTGCCAAGCGTGCCTTCGCCGCGTTTGAGGGCGGCCTCGATCAGCGCGGGCTCCGTCAGGTTGTAATAGACATTGCCCAGCTCTGCGATCCCCTGATCTTCCAGCCGGTATGCCGGGTTCACCCGTCCAAATGTCATCTTCCAAGCTCCTGGTAGCCGCGCGTGGTGCGGCAGTTCCTTCGGGGCGGCAAGGCTGCCGTCCGCCGGTGTTGTCGCCACCGGCATCAGCGGGCTTAGCACGGTAAATCAGGGCTGGAACAGGACACAAATCAACGTTAGCGCAACCAAATTTCGTTTAGCGTTAGCATTTGGGTAACATTGCACAAGCCTGATCCGTCATGGTGGTGTGCTGAGACATTTTAGCCATTCCTTTCCGAATTTCGTCTGGAATGAGGCAGGACTAAGGCGTGATTCGCTATTAAGAGTTGTTGGTGCGGCTGTAGTCCAGCATACTGGGGCAAAAAGTCGGTCAATAACGAGCAGTAAAGGTAACAAGCATGTCGAAGATCGCCCTTGTGGACGATGACAGGAATATCCTGACGTCCGTTTCGATGACCCTGGAGGCCGAAGGCTTCGAGGTCGAGACCTACAATGATGGCCAGGCCGCGCTTGACGCGTTCAACAAGAAGATGCCCGACATGGCCGTCTTCGACATCAAGATGCCGCGCATGGACGGCATGGACCTGCTGCAGCGCGTGCGCCAGAAATCCAAGATGCCGGTCATTTTCCTGACCTCCAAGGACGACGAGATCGACGAGGTCCTCGGCCTGCGCATGGGCGCCGACGATTACGTCAAGAAGCCGTTCTCGCAGCGCCTTCTGGTGGAGCGCATCCGCGCCCTGCTGCGCCGCCAGGAAGCGGTAGCCGGTGACGTCGTGGGTGACACCGAAGAAACCAAGCTGATGACCCGCGGGTCCCTGACCATGGACCCGCTGCGCCATGCCGTGACCTGGAAGGGCGCGGACGTGTCGCTGACAGTGACCGAATTCTTGCTGCTTCAGGCGCTCGCCCAGCGTCCCGGCTTCGTCAAATCGCGCGACCAGCTGATGGACGTGGCCTACGACGATCAGGTCTACGTGGACGACCGTACCATCGACAGCCACATCAAGCGCCTTCGCAAGAAGATGCGCACCGTGGACGCGGATTTCTCGGCGATCGAGACGCTCTACGGAATCGGGTATCGGTACAACGAAGAGTAACCCATGGCTCTCGCCGAAAGGATCCCCATGCGAGACGAGCCGTCGGACGGTGATCGGCGCGATGCCGATGTCGTTCTGGGCGATGATTGGGTCGCCCCCGACAGTATGGTCGACAAGGAACTGCGTGACAGCCGTGCGCAGCGCGGCCTTTTTTCGCTCAATCGCTCGCCTCTGACCCGCAAGATCATCACCTTCAACCTGATCGCGCTCAACGTACTGGTGGCGGGGATCCTGTGGCTCAACTCGTCCCGCGACACGCTTATGCTTCAGCGGGCCAACGCGATCCTGTCCGAGGTGGAACTGGTCGCGGACGCCATCGAAACCGGTTTGCCCAACGGCGCGACGGCCCGCATCGGCACCGCCGACGGCATCGACGTGCAGGGCACCCTTGCCGGGCTCGACCTGCGCCAAGGCGTTGATGTGCTGGTCTTCGATGTCGGCAATTTCCTCGTGGGGGAAACCTCGGGGACCATGCCGCAGCACTCTCCGGTCGAGCTTACCGAAGATGACAATCCCACGGTGATCTCGGATTTCCTCGACACGATCTGGCGCGGGGTGTCCAGCCTCTTCGCCTATTTCGAGGACGCGCCGGTTCTCGACCTCGAGGACAAGCTGCGCCGCGACATCGAAGGCGGTGATCCCACCATCACCCGGGTCGAGGCCAGCAAGTCCCCCACCGGCGAGACGCTGTTCACCGGCTTCTCGCCGATCCGGCAGGGTGATGCCGTGGTCGGCACCGTGGCCATGCTGTCCACCGCCGACGAGATCGACGCCGCCGTCAGCGCCGAACGCGAGCGGGTGCTGCAGATGTTCGTGATCGCCACGCTGGTGTCCATCGGCCTCAGCCTTGTTCTGGCGTCGACCATCGCCAACCCGATCTCGGACCTTGCCGATGCCGCCGAGATTGGCCGTGACCGCAACAACCGGCACCGCAACAACGCCTCGCGCCGAATCCGCATTCCCGACCTGACCGCCCGCCCCGACGAGATCGGGCGCCTGTCGGGTGCGCTGCGGGGCATGGTCTCGGCGCTCTACGACCGCATCGAAAGCAACGAACAGTTCGCCGCCGACGTGGCGCACGAGATCAAGAACCCTCTGGCCAGCCTGCGGTCGGCCATCGGCAGCCTGCGCATCGTCAAGAAGGAAGAGCACCGGGGCAAGCTGCTCGATGTGATCGAGCACGACGTGCGCCGCCTTGATCGCCTGGTGAGCGACATCTCCAACGCCTCTCGGCTCGATTCCGAGTTGGTCAAGGAAGAGGAACAGGAGTTCGACCTGCTCGAGATGATCGGCAACATCACCCAGTTCCTCGGCGAGGATGCAGGGCGCAAGGGGGTGGAATTCATCACGGACCTGCCCGGCAAGCCGATCCGCATCAACGGGCTGGAGCCGCGGCTGGCACAGGTCTTCGTCAACCTCATCACCAACGCCATCTCGTTCTGCGAGGACGGCGATGCGATCCGTGTCTGGGCGCGCCGCCGGGACAACCGCGTGCTGGTGGTGGTCGAGGATACCGGCCCCGGCATCCCCGAAGAGGCCCTGATGAAGATCTTCAAGCGCTTCTACACCTCGCGCCCGCAATCAGATTTCGGCAACAACTCCGGGCTGGGCCTCGCCATCTCCAAGCAGATCGTCGAAGCCCATGGCGGCGTGATCTGGGCCGAGAACATCCGCCCCACCGAAGCCGATGTCACCTCCGAGCCGCTCGGCGCCCGCTTCGTCGTCGGCCTGCCCGTCTGATCCCATGCCGGATGCCCCCTCCCCTGCCCTGCACGCCACCGCGGTGGCTCTGCACGGGCGGGGGCTGCTGATCCAGGGCGCGTCGGGGAGCGGCAAGTCGTCCCTCGCACTCGACCTCATGGCGATGGGAGCCCGCCTCGTGGCGGACGACCGCGTCATCGTTACCGAGCGCGACGGCGCGCTTTGGCTATCCTGCCCCTCCCCGCTGCGCGGCCTGATCGAGGCCCGGGGCCTCGGCCTGCTACGGGCAGACCCCATCGAAACCGTTGCCCTGCATACGATCGTCGATCTCGACCACCCCGAGACGGAGCGGATGCCGCACTGCCGCGAAATCATGTTGCAGGGCCACAGAATCCCCTTGCTTCAACGGCCCTCTCATACGAGTTTTCCCGCAGCCCTGATCCAGTACCTCAAGGGCGGACGCGGAGACCCGAGCCACATGAACGATCAGCGGACAGGCAGCCAGCGCGTGGTCCTCGTGACGGGGCCCTCCGGTGCGGGCCGCTCCACCGCGATCAACGCGCTCGAGGACATCGGCTTCGAAGCGATCGACAACATCCCCCTCAGCCTCATCCCCCGCCTGATCGAAGGCGGCGCACTTGACCGACCCGTGGCGCTTGGCATCGACATCCGCAACCGGGATTTCTCGGTCAGCGGGCTGCTCGACCTGCATCGCGGCCTTGGCGCGCAGCCGCAGCTCGAGGTGCAACTGCTCTACGTGGATTGCAGCCCGGACGTGCTTGCCCGCCGCTACAGCGAGACCCGCCGCCGCCATCCCATGGCCCCGGACGAAAGCTACACGCAAGGCATCGCGCGCGAGCTTGAACTGCTCGGCGATGCCCGCAGCAGCGCGGACCTGCTCATCGACACCAGCGAGCTGTCACCGCACGATCTGCGCGCCCAGCTCGAGACATGGTTTGCCGATGCCACCGGCCAGCGCATGGCGATCTCGCTGCATTCGTTTTCCTACAAGCGGGGGATTCCGCAGGGGCTCGACTGGGTGTTCGACTGCCGCTTTCTCGACAATCCGCACTGGGAGCCGGCGCTGCGAGGCCTCACCGGCCTTGATGCGCCGGTGACCGAGTATATCGGCAAAGACACCCGCTTTGCCCCCTTCATCGCCAAGCTGACCGAGCTGGCGCTTTTCGTGCTGCCCGCCTGCAAGGACGAGGGCAAGGCCCATTTGTCCTTCGGCTTTGGCTGTACCGGGGGGCAGCATCGGTCTGTTGCCGTGACGGAAACAGTCTCGGCAGCCCTTGCAGAGCAGGGGTGGCAGGTATCATCTAGGCACCGAGAGCTTGAACGGCGGGGGCTTTCCGCCCACGCCCGTGACGGCAAAGGCACTGGAGGTAAGACGGCGTGATCGGGATCGTGATCGTGGCTCATGGTGGACTGGCGCGGGAGTATCTTGCGGCGGTCGAACATGTCGTGGGCATTCAGCCCGGCGTCGTGGCCGTGTCGATCGAGGACAATCACGACCGTGGCAGCAAGCAGGCCGAAATCTGCACCGCTGCCGATGACGTGGACAAGGGCGATGGCGTCGTCGTCGTGACCGACCTCTTCGGCGGATCGCCGTCCAACCTGTCGCTGCTGGCCTGCCAACCCGAGAACCGCCGCATCCTCTACGGCATGAACCTGCCCATGCTGATCAAGCTGGCGAAAAGCCGGCAGCTTGCAGTGCCGGATGCGGTAAAGGGGGCGCTCGAGGCCGGGCGGAAATATATTGACAGCGTCAACGTCAGGCCTGATCCGGGATAAGCCAACCGAAGGCCTCCCCCGGGGCCGCCTGAAGGAAAGACTGACCAATGAGCGAAACCGTGCGTCGCGTGCTCGACATCGTGAACGAGAAGGGCCTGCATGCCCGCGCCTCCGCCAAGCTCGTGGAGGTGGTAGAGGGCTTCGATGCCCGCGCCGAGGTGTCCCGGGACGGCATGAGCGCCGGGGGCGACAGCATCATGGGGCTTTTGATGTTGGCAGCTTCCAAGGGAAGCTCTATTGAGGTCGAAACCTCGGGGCCGGACGCGCTGGCGCTGGCCGATGCGGTGGAAGCATTGGTCGCCAACCGCTTCGGGGAAGACAACTGAGCGCAGGGCGACGCCCCGCGCAAGATGACGGGAAACGGGGCGATCAGATGTTGGACGGCTTCGATGCGGCTGCCGATAAGGGCAAGGCGGCGCCACGGCGCCTCGAAGCGCCCTATGACAAGCGCAACCTGAGCTACGCCAACACCTTCACCAATCCGTTCAAGGCCAACACCATCCGCGCCCTCGAATGGGCCACGGGCAAGATCCCTTTGATCCGCCTCGTGCGCCGGGTCGAGCGAGATGGCGTGCCCGACGGCCAGGGTTTCTGGCCCCATGCGCTGGGGCACATGGGCATCCGGCTCGACACCCCCGAGGAGCAGATCCGCAACATTCCGAAGACCGGCCCGGTGGTCGTGGTCGCCAACCATCCGCACGGGCTGGTGGACGGGATGATCCTTGCCGAGCTGATCGGGCGGGTGCGCACCGATTACAAGATCCTCACCCGGTCGCTGCTGACCGGCGTGAAGGAGATTGAAGACTTCATGATCCCGGTGCCGTTCCCTCACGAAGAGGATGCGCGGACCCTGAGCCTCGAGATGCGGGCCAGCGCCATGGACCACCTCAGGAAGGGGGGCGTGATCGCGCTGTTCCCATCGGGCGCGGTGGCGGCGTCGCAAACCCTGTTCGGCCCCGCGATCGAACAGGTGTGGAACCCGTTCACCGCCAAGATGATCCAGCGCTCGGGTGCGTCGGTGGTGCCGATCCACTTCCCCGGCCAGAACAGCCGCGCCTACCAGATCGCCAACCGTCTGTCCCCAACTCTGCGGCAGGGGCTGCTGATCCACGAGGTGATGCACGCCTGCGGCAAGCCGCAAAAACCCGTGGTCGGGGAGGCCATCGGCCCTGACGAGGTGCAGGCCTGGTCGGGCAAGCAGCGCGAATTCATGGCATGGCTGCGCGACAGGACACTGGCCTTGGGCAGGTAGCCGGAAGGGGGGGCTCTGCCCCCTTGGCCTGCGGCCAATTCCCTCGGGATATTTCGGGTCAAAGGAAGCCGGGAGCCGTGCTCAGCGGGTCGGGACGGGTTCGTCCCCGCGGTAGTCGTAGAAGCCGCGCTTGGTCTTGCGGCCCAGCCAGCCGGCCTCGACATACTTGGTCAGCAGCGGACAGGGACGGTATTTCGTGTCCGCGAGGCCGTCATGCAGCACGTTCATGATGGCAAGGCAGGTGTCGAGGCCGATGAAGTCGGCCAGTTCCAGCGGGCCCATCGGGTGATTGGCGCCAAGCTTCATGGCCAAGTCGATGGAGCGCACGTTGCCCACACCCTCGTAGAGCGTGTAGACCGCTTCATTGATCATTGGCACGAGGATGCGGTTGACGATGAAGGCGGGGAAATCCTCGGCAGAGGCGGCGGTCTTGCCGAGGCGGTCGACCACGGCCATGCAGGCTTCGTAGGTTTCCTTGTCGGTGGCGATGCCCCGGATCAGCTCGACCAGCTGCATGACCGGTACCGGGTTCATGAAGTGGAAACCGAGAAATTTCTCGGGGCGATCCGTGCGCGAGGCAAGGCGCGTGATCGAGATCGACGAGGTGTTCGACGTGAGGATCGTGTGCGGCAGCAGATGCGGCGCGAGGCTTTCGAAGATCTTGTGCTTGACCGCTTCCTGTTCGGTGGCGGCCTCGATCACCAGATCGGTGGCTCCGGCCTTTGCGATATCGAGCGTCGCAGTGATGCGCGAGAGCGCACTGTCGCGTTCCTCGGCGCTGATCTTCTCACGGCTGACCTGCCGGTCGAGGTTCTTCTCAATCAGCGCCACGGCCTTGTCGAGCGCATCCTGATCCACGTCCGAAAGGGTCACGCTGTAGCCCGCCAGCGCCATCACGTGGGCGATGCCGTTGCCCATCTGGCCTGCGCCAACGATGCCGATAGTGCTGATGTCCATGACGGTTTTCCCCTCGCTTAGTCGCGGCAACCATAGGCTTGGGCGGCGGGGCGCTGCAAGGCAGCGAAACGAAATCGGCGAGGATTTTCCGTTTAGGAGAATCGTAATCTCTTTGCCGGAAATTGGCCTTGGGTGAGACTAAAAGGTGGGTGTGATGACTTACGAGGTCAACGCGCATCCCGCACTGGACTACTTCCCCTGCCGCTATGGCAGGTCGAGAGTCCTGTTTCGCGGGCCGCGCAGGCCGCTTGATGCTCCGTATATCGGGTTTCTCGGCGGCACTGAAACTTACGGACGTTTCGTGGAGACGCCGTTTCCGATGCTGGTCGAAGATGAGCTGCAGTATTCCTGTGTCAACTTTGGCGTGGTGAACGCGGGGCTGGATCTGTACCTGCACGATCCTGGGGTTCTGAATGTGGCGGACCGCGCCGATGTGACGGTTCTGCAGATCCTCGGAGCGCAGAACATGTCCAACCGCTTTTACAGCGTACATCCACGGCGCAACGACCGCTTCCTGCGGGCGTCCGAGCGGTTGATGGAGCTATACCCCGAAATCGATTTCACCGAATTCCATTTCAACCGGCATATGCTTGGCCGTCTTCAGGAGATCTCCGGTCAGCGCTTTGAAGAGGTGGTCGCTGAGTTACGTCTGGCCTGGCTGGCGCGGATGAAGCATCTTCTGACCATGCTGCGGGGTAGTGTCGTGCTGTTGTGGTTTGCCGATCACGCGCCACCGGACAAGCCGGTGCGCTCGCTGGCACAGGACCCCTTGTTCATCGACCGGACCATGATCGATGCCCTGCGCCCGCGGGCCGCCGGATACGTCGAGATGCCTCGCGCTGATGCGTGTCTCCAGCGAGGCGGCCCCGGACTGGTTTACAACGAGTTCGAGGAAAGCGCCGCCGCCGAGATCCTTGGCCCGGCAGCACATGAAGCCACGGCCGAGGCACTTATCCCGGTACTGCAGGACCTGCTGGCCTGATAGCGCGCCCCGGCGCGCCGGGCCCCGAGCGCACCACTCAAGGCTGAACAAATTCCTTGCAAGGAATTTGGCGGCGGGTTGCATTGCAGCGCGCATGGAGCCGAAACCCGTCTGGCATGGTGATGGCGGCGACCGGCCCTACAGAGCAGAATTCCAGGTGACAGGTCTGAAGCCCTCCGGGATCATGCTCCGCGGGCGCGAGGTTCTCTGGACGAGGCCGTGTCCGGCGCTCAGTCGTCCTGCGCGCGGTCGGCCAGCCGCTCGAGTTTGCCAAGACGATAGAGCTTGATCTCCCGGGCCAGCCGGAGCGACGGCTTGGCCATGAAAAACACCGAGCCGATGGTGAAGAGCCAGATCGCCTGGGTCTCGTACTGCTTCCAGAAGAACAGGACGGAGCCAATGGTGAAACACACCGCCGCCGCGAAATCGACGGCGGTGTGGGCGATCTCGAACAGGGCATAGACGCGGCGCGAGCGGTGGCTGCGCTGGCGGTTCTCATGGCGAAAGAGTTTCATCTTTGGGGCCTCTGGTTTACCAAAATCCCGGGCCGCGGCCCCGCGAGGACCAGATCAGCGGCTGAGGCCGCCTCGGATCGTCGGCACATCCAGCGAGGCGAAGCCATAGTGGCGCAGCCAGCGCAGGTCGGAATCAAAGAACGCCCGCAGGTCAGGAATGCCGTACTTCAGCATCGCGATGCGGTCGATCCCCATGCCGAAGGCAAAGCCCTGCCATTCGTTCGGGTCGATCCCGCCAGCCTGCAGCACCTTGGGGTGAACCATGCCGGAGCCCAGAACCTCGAGCCAGTCGTCGCCTTCACCGACGACCACCGAGCCGTCCTTCCACTGGCACTGGATGTCCACTTCGGCCGAAGGTTCGGTGAAGGGGAAATGCGAAGCGCGGAAGCGGGTCTTTACCGTGGTGCCGAAATAGGCCGAGAAGAACTCCTCGAGCACCCACTTGAGGTTGGCCATCGAGATATCCTTGTCGATGGCAAGCCCCTCGACCTGGTGGAACATCGGCGTGTGGGTCTGGTCGTAATCCGCACGATAGACGCGGCCCGGGCAGATGATCCGCGTGGGCGCTCCGCCCGCTTCCATCGACCGGATCTGCACTGGCGAGGTGTGGGTGCGCAGCACATTGGGCGCACGGTCGTCACTTTCGGCGCGGTGCATGTAGAACGTGTCCATCTCGGCCCGCGCGGGGTGATGGCCGGGAATGTTCAGGGCGTCGAAGTTGTACCAGTCGGTTTCCACCTGCGGCCCTTCGGCCACGGCAAAGCCCATGTCGGCGAAGATCGCGGTGCATTCTTCCCACACCTGGCTCACCGGGTGGATGCTGCCCTGGCGGCGGTCGCGGCCCGGCAGGGTCACGTCGATCCATTCGGAGTTCAGACGTTCGTTCAGGGCGGCATCGGCAAGGGCAGCCTTCTTCAGGCTCAGCGCCTCGTTGATCTCGTCCTTCATGGCGTTGAGCTTGGGCCCCATGATCTGCCGTTCCTCGGGGCTCATCTTGCCCAGGCTGCGCATCTGCAGGCTGATTTCGCCCTTCTTGCCGACGGCCTGCACGCGCAGGTCCTCAAGCGCTGCCTCGTCGGCGGCGGAAGCGATCAGGTCGATGTACTTGTCGCGCAGGTCATCCATGGTGCTGCCCTCGGGTCTGTTCTGGCGTTTTCCCTAAAGCCGGAGCGTCGCAGACGCAAGACACAGCCGGCGCACAGAGCCGATTGCGCAGGCCAAGGCAAGCGGCTAGAAGATCGCGGCATGCGGCCCGTTAGCTCAACTGGATAGAGCAGCCGACTTCTAATCGGCAGGTTGAGGGTTCGAGTCCTTCACGGGTCGCCATGTGCTGCATTCTGCCGAATCTTCCGTTTGAATTTTGGGCCTTACGGAAACCTGTCCCAAGTTTTGGCGTGCGTGTCCCAATTCCGGCTCCCTCAACAATGAGTTCGACCATGCGCCGGTTGTCAGCGCCACCGGTGTAGCGGGCCACCTCTGCGAGGGTCATGTGCAACGCCATGGCCGCGATCTGAGACGCCGACTTGCCCTGCTCTGCCCAATAGGCGCAGAAGGCTTTCCGCGGGCCGTGCAGCCGTGCATCGACGCCCGCGCTGTTTGCCGCGTCAAAAAAGGAGTTGCCCACGCCAGCCGCCGAGGTTCTGACTGTGCCCACGGGCTCACCCATCGTCCTACGCGGCACACGGTGGCCGGAAAGCCCGCTGTCCGGCCTGCTGCACCGTTCGCCGCCGATTGCCGGGACCGGCGAAACCCGGCTTTTGCTCGTTCTGGACCCCGTGGAGGATTCCGAGCGGGACGCCCGCAGGGAATGCATGCACTGAGCGTACGCCTCGGGGAGTCTTCGTCCCCGAGGCACCCCGCAGCGGTCGAGGTTAGCCGCGTGTCGACAGCCCCGAGCCGCACCAGTGGCGTCACATGCTTGCGACTGCCCGCGCGGGGTCCTTCAGCGCCTCGTGCCTCCCGCGTCCACCCGATGCCCCGAAACCTTCAACGGAATACCCAGCTTCTGTCCCCTACCGTCATGCCCGGACCTGCCGGGCTGGCGATCGTTCCAGCGCCGCAAGCGCCGCGCCGCCCAGAAGAAGCGGCAGGGCGACGAGAAACGCCGGCGCCAGTGGCAGACCGAAGATCAGCATATCCGCCAGAACCGCCCAGATCAGCGCAACGTATTCGAAGGGCGCGAGGCGCGACGCCTCGGCGTAGCGGAAGGCCAGCGTCAGGGCGATATGGGCAAAGCCGCCGAAGAGGCCCGCCAGCACCAGCAACGCCAGCGCTTGCCCGCCCGGCATCGTCCAGCCGCCCACTGCAGTTGCCAGCCCCGCCAGCGCGGAACAGAGCGCGAAGTAGAAAGCGATGGCACCGGGGCTTTCGCCGCTTTTGGCAAGGCTGCGCGTCATCGCAAGGGCAAGCGAAGTCAGGACCGCCGTGGCCACCCCAAGCCCCAACCCGACGAGGTGCTGCAGGTCCAGCGCGCCTCCGCCAAGCTGCGGGCCGACCAGCGCCGCGACCCCGGCAAGCCCAAGCGCGATACCGCCCGCGCGGAACACCGTGGCCCGCTCTCCCAGAAGCAGGACGCCGAAGATCGCGGTCAGAACCGGCGACAGGTAGCCGATCAGCGTCGCCTCGGCCACCGGCAGCCGCGCCACCGCCGCGAAGGACGTAAACATCGCCGCCGCTCCGAACCCCGAGCGCAGCATATGTCCCCACGGGCGGGACGTGCGCAGGCCTGCCGGAAGCTCGCCGCGCAGCCGCAGGAAGATCACGAGGGGGATCATCGCAAAGACCGACCGGAAGAAGACGATCTCTCCGAGCGGCACAGCCCCACTGACCAGCTTGACCGTGATCGCCATGCCCGCGAACAGCAGGCCCGACAACAGACGCAATGCGATCCCCCGCTGGGGATGAAGGGCAGGTTCGTTCATGCGGTGTCCTTTCCAAGCAGGGCACTGCGCTTTAAGTTGACTGCGCCAACAGTGACAAGCGCCAAGTTCGTAGCGCCGCAGATCACGCAGCCGCGCCGTGGCGCATCGACATGGGAAAGCTGTTTCTGGCGGTCCGGGCGCTCCACCGCGGCAAACGCCCGGACCGTAGGATCTATCCGCCCTTGCTGGAAGATGCGCCTTCCTGCGGATCGCGCGGAGCTTGCGCCTCAAGGCCACCCTCACTCGCTACGGCCCCCTGTTGCTACGGCGCTGCGGCCAATAGCACCGAAGTGTAAAGCCTAGCGTTGACGTGAAATGTCCGCTTGGTGCGACTACACCCCATGCGCATGCCTGCACTGACGTTAACCCTCATGCTGGGAACCGCAGCGAACGCCCATCCATCCAGCAGCAGGCCCACGAAGGGTGCATGCTTGGGATCACGGGGGACCGCCTCGGCCTCTTCGTAGAGGTCTTCACCGAAGACGCGGCGGATACGCCGCATCTCGGGTGTGGTCAGCCCCCCGGAACAGCGCCAGGCGCGCGGCACGTGACGCCGGAGGATGGCCCTCGGCGTCGAGTTGCGGTGCGATCTGCATGCAAGCGCCCTCACGAAAGCGCGTGCTTGAGGCGCGGAGCGTTGGACAGCACCAGCAGGTCCACGGCTATCACCGACAGCAGCGCCGCCCCCGCCATAGGGAAGGCCATCGCCAGCACCAGCGCCACCAGCACCGCGCCTTTCCACATCGGCATGTCCGCAGGCACCGGCGGCGCGGCCAGCCGCCCTGCCCTGGCCGGCCGCCGCTTCCACCACAGCACCAGCCCCGAGACGCTGACGAAGATCATCGCGACGATGAAGGCGGTGTTCAGCGCAAAGTTCCAGAAACCGAGATCGCCCTCGTGCAACGCGATGCCCCAGGCCATCGCCTTGGCATAGGTGGAATAGTCGGCATAGCGCACATCGGCGAGCACGTTGCCGGAATAGCGATCGATGTGGATGGTGCGATCCGCCGCCGGGTCCGGCCCGTCGTTCGACATGCTGTCGTGGCTGATCGTCCAGACCCCCATTGCACCGTCCGGCAGGTTCAGGTTGAACCGCCGTTCAAAGCCGAGCCCGTCCGCGAAGGCGGCCACGCTGTCGATGGTCACTGGCCTGTCGATGGCCCGCGTTCTGGCCAGCGAGCCCGACAGCGGCATCGGCGTCTGCTCCAGCGTCCAAAGCACCTCGTTGACACCATCATGGTTCATGCAGGCGTGGGTCTTGTCCGACAGCGGCTCACCCCATTTCTCGGCGGGAAAGGTGTTCCACGCCTGCACCATCTTGCCGGTCCGGATCCCGGCCCAGCTGAGGCCCGAGATCAGGAACAGCACCAGCAGGATCGAGAACCAGAACGCCGTCATCCCATGCAGAGATTTCCACAGCGCCCTCCCGCGCTTGTGCAGCGCCGGCACCAGCATCTCGCGCAGGCCCGAAACACTGCGGGGCCAGTGCAGGTAAATCCCGGTGATGACCAGCAGCAGCCCGAGGCTGGCGGCGGCCTCGATCAGCAGGTCTCCGGTGGTGCCTATGAGCAGCGTGCCGTGGATGTCGTTGGCCAGATCATACCAGCCCGCGCGCCACGGGAAGCTGTGCAGCACAGCGGCGGTATAGGGACCAAGCGTGACACCGGCGGCATGGTCGGGGCCAAGGGGCGCGACATACTGACTGGCGGTGCTGCCCGGCACGGCGGATTGCAGGGCGCTGATCGGCAGCGGCGCCTCGCCGGGGATGACACTACGCTTCTCCTCGCCGATGCCTTGGAAACACGCGATCCAGAGCATGAGGAGGCCAGTCACAGCCATCATGATGAAGGTTTGACGTAGAGCCCGGCATAGAAATGTCAGCGCCACGCGGCGAAATAGAAGGCGCGGTCAAGCTTTTGCGTGTCGGCCGCGTCCAGGCGGAATGTCATGCCTATGTGTCCCTGTCGGACGGAGAGAGCTGAATGCCTTCGGGGTCAGACGGGACGTGGCGGCGCAAAGGCTGCTGCGATGCGTAGGGGCGGGCCGCGGGCAAGGATTTGGTGTTCCCTGCGCCGGAGGATCAGGTGGCGCGCCGCCCCCTCCAGCCGGGCGACGGTGAGATCGGGGAGGAGCGTTGGCACGAGCCCTGACAGAATGCAGGACGCGCTGCGTTGATCGTCGCCGGGCACGTCACCAGTATCATCGTCGGAACTGTCTCACCGCTCGCATCGACGGTGATCTCCTGCGGACCACCCCCGGTACAGATCACGAGGCTCATCTCCTCGGGGCTGGACGCGCGCATGAAGCCGGTCGGCACGATGCTCGTGCCGATCAGCGCCGGAAGCAGCAGCGCCCGTGTTGTCGTCCCGAGGAAGGGCATCGATTAGTGCCCGGAATGGTCCGAATGATCGCCGTGATCGTGGCTGGCCATCGCATCCACTGCGAACTCGACCGCGACCTCGCCCGCGTGACGGAAGACCAGCGTGGCCGGGATCAGGTCACCCTTGGCAGCCTTGTCCTGAAGGCCCATGAACATGACATGCAAACCGTCCGGTTGCAGCGTCACCGTCTCGCCGGGGGCAATGGGCAGGCTCATGATGTGGGTCATCTTTGCGACGCCGTCGGAATGCTCGGTGGTGTGCAGCGTGGTCTGCTTGGCAAATTCGGTACGGACCTCGACAAGCGCGTCAGCCTCGCTGCCGTTGTTGGTGATGACCATGTACCCAGCGGCGGATTTCGCCGTGGCCATCGGCTCCGGCATCCAGGGATGGTCGATATGCAGGCTGCCTGCAGTGGTATCGTGGGCCGCCAAAGGCGTGGCAAGGGCCAGGAAGATCAAGGTCAGGGCGCGTTTCATGGCAGTCCTCTTCTGAATTGGCCGGCAAAGCCGGGCACGGGGGAATGGTGGGGGCATGGGGGCGTTCTGCCCCATGGCCGGATGACGAAAGGTTCTGATCGGATCAGGCGCTCGCGCTGCCGTCTGCCACGCAACTGCATCGCGCGAGAGATCAGGCAGACGGCAAAGGGGTGCGATATGTCGGTATGCTCTCGCCTCCGACCGCAAGAGGATCAGACGGTCGGTGGTGCCCGCGCGTGACGCGGGATCACCGCGGCAAGATCGTGCAGGATCGGGGGCTGGGACACCCATTCCACCGGATCGAGCGAGAGTTCGGCAAGGATGAGGCCGACGGCTGGTTGCGGCAGGCTCGTGAAGGAATGAAGCCGACAGGCCTCACAGCCCTTGCCTCCCGATCCAGCTCCCGGATCACCGCAGATCTCCGAAGCATCGACCCCGAAGGCCTGCGTATAGGCGATGGCAGCCTGCTCGTCCGCAGACACGATGCGATGCGCGAAGCCGGACGTCGCCAGAGCGACGAACAGCAGCGCGACAAGCGCGCCGAGGGGGGATATCCGGATCAGCACTCGCATGGTTTCACTTGCATAGCAGCGATCCGCCAATCCGCAAGCGCCCCGATTGTCGCGCCTCGGGAAAAGCAAGGAACGCTCGGAATATCCATTGTTAGCCGGATGCAGCGCATCATTTGGTCCGCTATCTACCTGCGCTGTCCAGTCCGCTCAGCCAAGGCTTTCGGCGTCAACGTCCTGCAAGCTGCAGACATATCGGCTTGTTGATGTCGCGTTCACAGCAAACCGCAGCTTCGTCCGCATCGCCGACCGTCACCATTCGATTTCGCTGCACAATGTCACGACAGGCCGCTTCTTGGAAGCTGCACCACCGCGACAACAAACCCGTGGGACGGTCGACGAGGGCCGGAAGGCCTGGCCAGGCTCGCGGAACAACGTCACTTTCCAATTGCAGACCCTGCGCGACAGAGCCGACCGGCAGGCGCGGGTCGCTGCTGCTCCGCCTGGGTGGTCACCACCAACAGCATACCAATCACCCCCGGCCCTCTCCGGACGTTCGCCAGGATCACGACTGCCGCAGCACGGCTTCCCCGAACCGGACTGTCACAGGACCGCGCAGCATTGTTCAGGATCGAGAGGTCCGTCGTGCGGACGAAGCAGGCTTTCGCTTTGTGCTGCCCGAATGTCCGTATCAATCAGGTACACGCTGGTTACGTGGCCGTCCTTCGAAGGAGTTGGCCCGCGCGGCGTCGTCGGCTACCGTTATTTCACGGTCGGCAGACACCGAGGCGTCGCTGCTCCCTTTGGAGAGCTAAACCTGCCATCACCATCGAACGGCACTGCACCCATGAGGCGCTGCGTCGTCAAGCCAGCGACCGATGACCGTGGACGGCGCCCGACCTGGATGTGACATGCCCAAGACACCTCTTCCGCTCCGGGCGGATGACCTGACACCCTTCCCACGCAGGCTCTCCCGGCAGCTCGGCACGGCGAGCCCATCGCACCTGACCCTGATGAACATGCTGGCCCGCGCGGCTGGGTACGAGAACGTCCAGCACATGAGGGCCGCGCACGCGGCTGCGCTGCGGCTCGGCCGGACCGCCGACGAGCAGCTCGCCGATCCGCGAACGGTGGAGCGGGCATTGCACCAGTTCGACGACGCTGGCCGGCTCCGGCAGTGGCCGTCCAGGCGGAGCGTCCAGACGCTCGCACTTTGGGCGCTCTGGGCCACCCTCCCATCGAGGCGGCCGCTCCACGAGCATGAGGTCAGCGCAATGCTGTGCGCGGAGCATCTGTTCGAGGATCCGGCGACCCTGCGCCGGACCATGATCTCATGTGGTCTGCTCACCCGTCGACCCGATGGCTCGGATTACCGTCGGCGCGAGCAGGAGCCCCCCGCAGAAGCCAAGGCACTGATCCGCGCGCTCGGGCCAAGACGGAGGACGCGGTCCGAGGTGGTCGCCTTGGAGCGGACCAATGCATAGAGGGTCGTGCCTCTGTGGAGCCGTGAAGATCGCGGTCGAAGGCGATCTTCCACGACCGAACGCCTGCCACTGCGTCGCCTGCCGGAAACACGGGGGCCACTACGGAGCGTCCCTCGAGGTCCCCTGCGCCGCGTTGCACGTGGAGGGCGAAGATTTTGTGCGGTGGTATCATTCCTCCGAGAAAGTTCGGCGGGGATTCTGCCGGATATGCGGCTCGACCCTGTTCTGGGATCCGCTCCACCACGACTGGACGGCAATCGCGATGGGGATGTTCGACGGACCGACCGACACATCCCTGTCGATGCATATCTTCGTCTCGGAGAAGGGTGACTATTACGAGATCGCCGACAAACTGCCGCAGAATGAGACTTAAGGTCTGCCCGTGGGAATAAGCCCATGCCTGATGGCCCTGTGAAGCGGTTCAGTCGTTGCAACAGTGGCCCTGCCAAGCTTTTGGAACGTACCAGAAAGCGGACTTGGCACCTTAGAGAACACCGTTTTAAAACCACGGCGCTATCACTGAATTCGACACCCATTGGATGCGCAGCATCACGCAGTTTTGGGCTCGAAGCCGACATGCGGCGCCGCGGAGCTCCGGAGAGATCACTATGTCGGGGCCGCTCGACGCGACTGGCCTTCCGCGATCACCGCAGGAGTAGTCAGCGCCTGACTCTCTTGGGTTCAATTGGATGCCCTGACCTGCCACTCAAATCTGTTACAAGCTCAAATATCTCCTACAGAACCTGTATAGCTGCCAGCCGCGCAGCCTACATCGCGGGCATTGAGGCAGGGATTTCTCCCCAGGAGCTTCGAGCCCACACAGGGGTGATCGGCGAGGCATTCGTCGCGGACTATCTGGGAGTAAAACTAACCTCAACGAATAACGAACGTGGTTTTGATCTGCTCGATTCAGACGGCCTCCGGGTTTCAGTAAAAACCATCACGACTTCGACCGGTGTTGCCTTCAATGAGGCGACGATTGATCTGGTGGACCGCGTGATCGTGGTCTGGATCGACACCGCGGAAGATCAGCTGGCGATTGAAGTCGTGTTCGATGCGAGCACCGAGCAACTGATGCAAGTCGCAAAAGCTCCGTATCGAGGGAAAAGACGCCTGATGCGCAACGCGATGACCTTCCCTAAGCGCATCTCAACTACTGACCGGTTCGACGTCGGCTCCGTGGTAGACACCTATCAACATGGCAATGTTCTGATCCGTCGTCATGCAACGGGATCATTCACAGCCTTGGTGAACGGCGACCCGCAGCCAGCGCGCCAGTTGCTGCTTGCAATGCGTGATGAGATGGGACTGCCGGACAAAGCAACAAATACAACACGCAGCCTTGGAGCTCAGGTGTTCAGCCACCTCAGAGGCGAGAGCTTTTCGGAAGCTTCTCCCAGCGGCGAGAATGAATGAGGACAGCCCCCGTTGAAACCCGCCCCTGGTTCCATGCACGGAAAGACACTTGCTCAAAAGCTGTCTTGGGTCCAAGCGGAGCCCTCCCTTAGAATCCCTATTCTCACCACCCTCAATAAGTGACATGCTCGATCGTCACTGAGAAGGTGTCGTGGGCCGAGGGCCCGACACCTGCGCCTTGCCGACGGCGCCTTTCCAGCGCGGCGTTTATTCGGGTGCTTCCCATGCTTTTCGATCTCGGTTCCTACGCGCCTCAAGGCGCCCTTCTTCTGGTGGCCGCCGTTTTTGCCCTGTTCCTGACCGAGCGCTTCGCCGCCGAAGTCACCGCTTTGGGGGGTGTCGCCGTGGCGCTCCTGCTTGGTCTTGCGAGCACCGACGATGTGCTCAAGGCGCTGAGCAACTCCGCTCCGGCCACGATCGGCGCTATGTTCGTGCTGAGCGCCGCGCTGGTGCGCACCGGGGTGCTCGAGACGGTGGCCGAATGGCTGGGCCGTGGCATGAGACGGCAGCCGCGTCGCACGATCGTGCTGTTCTTTGCACTCGCGGCGATCGCATCAGCCTTCATGAACAACACCCCGGTGGTGATGATCCTGATCCCGGTCGTCTTCGGACTGGCGCGCCAGCTTGGCACCAGCGCCTCACGGTTCCTCATGCCGCTCAGCTTCGTGGTGATCATGGGGGGCACATGCACCCTCATCGGGACCTCGACCAACATCCTTGTCGATGGGGTCGCCCGCGATCTTGATCTGGCGCCCTTCTCACTTTTCGAAATTGCGCCACTCGGCATCGTTCTGGCGCTCGTCGGCAGCGTCTTTCTTGCCCTGGCCGCGCCGCGCCTCCTGCCCGAGCGGATGGCCCTGGCCGAGATGCAGGCGCCGCGTAGCGGGCGGGCATGGCGGGTCGAGCTGTTCGTGCCCGCGACCTCTCCGCTGATCGGCCGCAAGGTCGGTGACATCCCCGACTTCCGGCGCAGCGCCACCCGGCTGGTGGACCTCATCCGCGAGGATGTCTCGCTGCGGCACAGCCTTCAGGCCCAGGTGCTGCAGCCCGGTGACCGCGTGGTGCTGCATACCTCCGACACCGAGGTGGCAGGCTACAGGGGTGAGAGCTCGCGCAGCCTTGCCATTCCCGGTCTTGAGCCGGCAAATGCGCGGCGTCATCAAGTGGTCGAAGCGTTGGTGAAGGGCCGCAAGGGCGCGGTGGCAGAGCTTGGCTGGCGACGCAGTCACGGCGTCTACCCGATCGCGCTTCACCGAAAAGGCAGCGCGCGCGACCTGCTCGAAGATCGGCTGCAGCTGAAGCCGGGCGATACAGTCCTACTGGACGGACCGGCCGAGGACATCGCGCGCCTTGCTCGGGACGAGGATCTGATTTTGCTGGCACCGCTGCAGGCCCGAGCTTTCCGGCGCAGCAAAGCGCCAATCGCTCTGGCGGTGCTGGTGATGGTCGTTCTGGGCGCAGCGCTCGAGCTTGCGCCGATCCTGCCGCTGGCGATCATCGGAGCGGCTTTGGTCCTCCTGACGAGATGCGTCGAGCCGGATGAGGGCATCGGTGCCATCGACGGCCGTCTGCTGCTCTTGATCGTCAGCATGCTGGTTCTCGGCACCACAATGGAGCGCAGCGGGGCGATGGCGCTGATCGTCGATGGGCTTTCGGGGCCACTGGGACAGCTGAGCCCGATCCTCGCGCTGGCGCTGATCTACGCCGTGACCTCGGTGCTGACCGAGGTGGTCACCAACAATGCTGTCGCGGTAATCATGACCCCGATTGCCGTCGGCGTGGCTGGCGCGCTGGGACTGGACCCGCGTGCCTTCGTCGTGGTCGTCATGTTCGGCGCCAGCGCCAGCTTTGCGACCCCGATCGGCTACCAGACCAACACGATGGTCTACAACGCTGGTGGCTATCGCTTCACCGATTTCCTGCGGCTTGGCCTGCCGATGAACATCATGGCAGGCATCGTCACGGTCCTGCTGGCGCCGGTGTTCTGGCCGTTGCAGCCGTAGGGGATCAGGGCCAGAGCACGTAGAGATAGACGCCATAGCCCGCGGTAAGTGAAAGGCCCTCCCAACGGTCGATGCGGCGCGCGGTCGCTGCGAAGACCACGAGCAGGGCACTCACCCCCACCATCAGCGGCGCATCGAAGGTGACAATCTCGGACGGCACAGTGCCAGGCGCAATCAGCGCCGTGGTGCCCCCAATCCCGAGAATGTTGTAGATGTTGGAGCCGACGATATTTCCGAAGGCCACATCGCCCTGCCGCTTCAGCGCGGCGATCACCGAGGTCACGAGCTCCGGCATCGATGTGCCGACAGCCACGATGGTCAGGCCGATCACCGTCTCACCGATACCGAATGCACGTGCCAGAGCAACCGCCCCATCGACCAGCAGTGCGCCGCCAATCACGACCAGGCCGAGCCCGGCAAGAGCAAGCAGCAGCGGCGCGACCAGCCCGGCGTGGCGCGGGGCTGCTTCGAGATTCGGGTCAGCCAGTGGCAGCGCCGCACTCTCGTCGTGAAGCCTGCCCCGCTTTGCTGATCTACGCTCCTGCCGGAGGACCGTCACGATGTAAACGACAAGGCCCGCGACGCATGCCGTGCCGAAAAGGCGGCCCATGGGGAGTGTGAACGCCAGCGCCGCAAAGAGTGCCGCCACCCCGAGCATCAGCGCCGCATCACGCCGTAGCGTGGCCTCGGAGACGACCACCGGGCAGATCAGTGCCGAAATTCCACCAATCAACAGTATGTTGGCAATATTGGAGCCAACGATATTGCCGTAGGCAATACCCGGAGAGCCGCTGAGTCCGGCCTGCACCGAGGTCACAAGCTCCGGCATCGACGTCCCGAAGCCGACAAGTGTGAGGCCGATGACCAGAGGTGAGACACCCAATCGCTCTGCGGCCTGCACCGCTCCTCGCACCAGCAACTCACCACCAGCAACCAGCAGCACCAACCCCGCGATAAGCGGCAGCCAAGTCTCGACCATTTTGAACTCCGGCACCGACCAACGGCGCATCGCGAATGCAAGTGGCGACACCTATGATGGCCTTCAAGTGCTGGGGAGTTGGCGCGCAGAGAAATTTAAACCTGTCAGTCGTGCATCCGTCACCACATTGCGGTGGCGCAGTGCGCAAGGTCTTCAATCCCTAGAAAGGTGTACAAAGGCTCGGACTCCAGATCACTGCGATCCACCCGAATGGCAGCTCTATAGAAATGGACCCAGCAGAGCTGTGACCGCTTCCTGCGTTGAGCTGCCGTCGGCGACCGGCGCAGCGACCTCAGCCGAGGCTCTGCACGAATGCTCCCCGTCATGGCGGCTGGCAGAGCCATGACGAAAGCCCCCATCCATGCCCAAAATCCGCGTCATCCTGAGCAAGCAGGCCGATCCGGCACTCGACGAGGCCGCAATCATCAAGCGTCTCAAGGAGTTCTACGCCACCTTACAGGACAAGCGGCAGTTTTCCGCAGGCATCCCCCAGGAAGGACTATTCGCCCCGCGAAGCTGCCTAGGCAATCCAAGATTTCGCTGGGGTGCATTCACGGCGTCCTGCCCTATGATAGGGTCCGCAATCCCGGTTTCCGGAGCGCGAGTTTTCATCGAGTTTGGCTGACGTACCCGCACCCCGTTGCCCAGTCATGCTGCGCGCAACCGCAGAGATCCGCTTCGTTGACGCTGCCCTGTAGCGTTAGCATGCCCGACAAATGTCCAGAGAGGCCGTGAGCATCAAGCAGTACCGCCAAGCTGGTCATATAGCCCGCCGCAGCACCGCATGAGCGCTTCGAGCCAATTTTGCCAAAGCCTGCACGGCTCACCCATACACTAGTCAACGCTTGGTAGTTCGAGTGCGAGAAGGGTGGCGCCAAGGCATTTGCCGTGCGCGTCGAGGGCGAGCGAGCGGGTCACGCCACCGGCGAGCGCTCCCCGGATGACGAAATTCAGCGCACAGAGCTGGGGCAGCGCATACCGCGTGACCTCGCGCGCGCCGGTCCGGGCGAAATGGCGGGCGACCAGATCTTCTGTGAGCTGCGCCTCGAGCTGCGGCCAGTCAGCCGGGTCATAGGCGATAACCGCGATGTTGGAGGTGTCGCCCTTGTCACCGGTTCGCGCATGGGCGATGTCGCGTAGCTTCATGTCAGGCCTCAAAAATCTCGTATACAGGCATGCTGTCATCGGTCGGGATAAGACCCGAGGCAACGCCAACGACCTCGCGCACGTGGCCGGTCGCCCCGCCGCCTCCCGAGGGGCCGCAAAGATAGAGGCCCTCGACTTCCTCGGCGATGCTCGAGGCCACCTCCTGCGAGGTGCAGCGCGCCGCGTAACGCATCCGTATTTCCGGCGGCTCGGGAATGGCGGGATCGGGCTCGCTGCCGACCGAGTTGTAGCCGATCAGCTCACCACGCTGTTCATGGATCTCGGCCCCGCGCGCCCGGAGGCGATCCCTGACGATGTCGATGGCAAGGCGGCCCCGCGCGATGCAGCCGGGGCCTGCATAAGAGATCTGGCCTTCACCAATCCAGCCATCGCGATATCCGACCGACACCTTCAGCTTGCCCGTCGGCGCGCGCCCGTCACCGCCCCTGACCGCGATGCGGTCGGGGCCGATTTCCTCGAACGTCACGTGCGAGAAATCGGCGACCACGTCAGGCTGGATGTAGGCGGAGGGATCGTGGATCTCGTAGAGAAGCTGCTCGGTGCATGTCGCACGGGTCACGGCGCCGCCAGTGCCTTCGAGCTTGGTCAGAATGGCGTTTCCATCCGCCTCGACCTCTGCGAGTGGGAAGCCGACATGCGCGAGGTCCGGCACGTCCTTGTGGCCGGGATCCGCGAAGTAGCCGCCGGTGATCTGCGCCGCGCATTCCAGCAGATGGCCCACGAGCGTGCCACGACCGAGCCGGGTCCAGTCATCCATGGCCCAGCCGAAGCTGTGAACGAGCGGGGCGAGGAACAGCGACGGATCTGAAGCGCGTCCGCAGATGACAACGTCTGCCCCTGCGTCAAGCGCACCGACGATGGCGCCGACGCCGATATAAGCGTTGGCCGAGACGAGCTTGTCCCCGAGCGCTCCCGCCGTGCAGTTCGTTTCAATCAAATGCAGACCAGCCACGCGGTCAAGAACGTCGTCGCCCGTGACCGCCGCTACCTTCAGGTCGGTCAGACCGAGCTCCCGGGCGATGGTCCGGACGGCCTCGGCGGCGGCCCGGGGGTTGGCGGCCCCCATGTTTGTCACGATCCGTGTGCCGCCCCTTCGGCATGGCGCGAGCACGGCCCGCATGCGCCGCTCCAGCATCCGATCATAGCCGGACGCGGGATCGGCAAGCTTGGCCTGCTGCGCGAGCGCGATTGTCCGCTCGGCCAGGCATTCGAAGACGAGGAAGTCGAGGTCCCCCCGCTCGGCGAGGTCGATGGCGGGCTCGATCCGGTCCCCGGCAAAGCCCGCGCCTGCTCCTATGCGGATGGTCATGTCAGAGCCTCCCCTCTCGTCCGTCCCACGGCGCGTCCGGCGACGAGCAATGCCAATGCCACGAAGGGGGTGACGGGATTGGGCCAGATCGCGATCGCGATCACCAGGACAAGGAGCAGCGTATCGGCGGCGCGGTTGCCGATCAGTCGCGCCCCGGACAGCAGTGCCGGGATGGCGATGACGAGCGCCAGGCCCGCGAACACCGCCTCGACGATGTCGAGCGCACTGCCCTGCATGGTCATGCCGGGATAAAGCAGCAGCAGGAACGGCACCACATATGTCACCGCCGCTAGCCGCACCGCCTCACCCGCCGCCGGAAGCCAGTTGGTATCGGCGATGCCCGAGCCCACGAAGACTGCCACGCAGACAGGCGGCGTGATCACCGAGATGGTGGCGAAGTAGAACACGAAGAGATGCGCCGCTAGGGGCGCGACGCCCACGGCAGTCAGCGCCGGCGCGAGAACCGCTGCCACGAGGACATAAGCGGCAGTTGTCGGCAGGCCCATGCCCATGATCAGGCAGACCAGTCCGACCACGAGGGCGACCAGAACCGTGGAATCCCCGGCCCAGGTCACGATAAGCGACGACAGGGTCACGCCGATGCCGGTGAGGTTGATCATCGAAACGAGCACCTGCGCCCCGGCGAGCAGCACGCCGATGATCACCATGCCGCGCCCCGCATCCTCTAGGCCCGAGAGTAGCCGGCCCGCCATCTCGCGCGCGGTGAGCCGCCCGGTCTGGGTGGCAAAGAAGGCCGCGAGAAGGCCGAGCACGCCGTAGAAGGCGGAAGTGGCGATGGACCGGCCGAGCCAGATGCCGATCCCGAGGCCGCTCAGCGCAAGCAGGATCGGCAGCACCCGGCGCGGGGCAATGACGGTGCTCCAGCCCGGCATCTCGTCCTCGGGCAGGAGCGCGAGGTTTCGGCGCAGGGCAACGAAATGGACGGTCATGAAGACCGACACGTAGAACAGCACCGCCGGCAGGATGGCCCCCACGATGATGGTCCAGTAGGACATGCCAAGGATCTCGGCCATGACGAAGGCCGCGGCCCCCATGATCGGTGGCGCGATCTGGCCGCCGGTGGAGGCGACCGCCTCAACCGCTGCCGCGAAGGGGCGCGGATACCCGAGGCGGATCATCATGGGGATGGTGAAGTTGCCGGTGGTTGCGACGTTGGCGACGGCCGAGCCCGAGATCATGCCGAAGAGCCCGCTCGCGATGGTCGCGATTTTGGCCGCGCCGCCGGGCTGGCGTCCGCCGACGCGCATGGCGAAATCCATGAAGGCCTGCCCGCCGCCGGTATGCAGCAGCAGCGCGCCGAAGAGGACGAAGGCCGCGATTACGGTGGCGGCGACGCCGGTGAGCATGCCCCAGATGCCGAGATCGCCGAGGAAGATGGTCTCAGTCACGAAGGCGGCGTCAAAGCCACGGTGGCTGAGCGCGCCGGGAAGATGGTTGCCGAAAAGCGCATAGGCGAGCCCGAGCAGCACCAGAACAGGAAAGATAAGACCAACGGTCCGCCTGCCGAGTTCGAGCACAGCGGCCACGAGCCCCACGGTGAGGGCCATGTCGAGGCGGGTGGCCCAGGGCAGCGAGCCCATGATCGTCTCATAGTTCCACACCACGTAGCCGCAGGCGATGACAGTGACCGCGGCGAGGGCCAAGTCCACAGCCAGCCCGACCGGACGCCAGGACGTATCCCGCCCGAGCGGGTAGAGCGCGAAACCGAGACACGAGACGAGAGCAAGAAAGAGAGCCCTCTGGACCAGCCCCTCGAAGGGGCCGGTCGCAGCGGTGTAGAAGACGAAGGCACCGACCAGGACGGCCAGCGCTTTCTGGAAGCGCTCGAGGCTCACGGGATCACCCTTCCGGCTGGAGCTTTTCGGGGAGGTCGTAGCCGTTGTCCTCGAACCAGCGCGCGGCGCCGGGGTGCAGCGGGATGGTACCGTAGTCGAGGGTCATTTCGGCGAGATCGGCATCCTTGATGCTGGCCATCGCATTCGCCTGCGCGGACGTGTCGGCCATGATCGCAGAGACGATCTTGTAGGCGGCCTCCTCGTCCAGTGAGGCGGGGGCTGCGACGCCCACACCGAACGCCCAGGTGGTGTAGGCCGGGATGCCCTCGGCCGCGCCCTCGGGGATGTCGACCACGGAGAGGTCTGGCATTTCCGCGCGCAGGGTCTCGGCCTGTTCGTCGGTCAGGCCCAGCACCTCGATTTCGGTTGCGGTCGCGATATCCATCGTCGAGCCGTCGAGCTTCAGCCCGGAGCCCGACTTGACGTAGCCGGCGACGCGATTGTCCTTGATCGCGCCGACGACATCGGTGGTGGAGCCGCGGGCGAAATCCGCGCTGAGGCCGAGTGTATCGAACACGGCCTCGGTCGTCGCCTCGGTGGACGAGCCACGGATGCCGGGGTTGAACCTCACGCCATCAAGATCTTCGAGACTGTCAACACCGGCATCGGCCCGCACGATCGCGTTCTGGGGTGCGTTGGTGTAGACCCACAAAAGACGCAGATCCTGCTGGTTGCCTTCGAAATCGCTGGTTCCGGCATAAGCGTGCTGCGCTGTGTTGGTCGTTACCAGACCCATGTCGATCTGATCGCGCGACATCCGCTTGATGTTGTCAAGCGTCGCGCCGGTTTCGACGACAGATGCGGACAAACCCTCGGCGTTCTCGTTGATGAGCTGTCCAACCGCCACGAAGTAGCCGTAATGGCTCGAAGATGCCGACGTGGAGCCGATCAGCAGCTCCTGATCCTGCGCGAGAGCCGGGCCGGCCAGAAGAGTCACGCCCAGCAGGGCGCCGATTGCGCGTGTCATATTATCCTCCCTTGATCGCAATCCCCCTCCCGGGGACGCAGGATCAGACGATGCCCCACGAGATCTATTGCGTGAAGTGCGCTTTCGTTCATTATCCGTGCATGGAACACAACAATGTCACACTCGCCGATTACGCGGCCGTCATCGCGCTGCTAGACACGGGTTCTTTCCGCGCGGCCTCTGAGGCATTGCACCTGTCGCCTTCGGCCCTGTCCCGTCAGATCGCCGGGCTCGAGGCGCGGCTTGGCACCCGATTGTTCGATCGCGATACGCGCAATCTGGCTACGACCGCCGCCGGCGAGGTCTTCGGGCGCGTCGCCCGACGGATGCTCTATTCGGCCGAAGACGGCATGGCGGAATTCGAGGCCTTCGTATCGAGTCGGCAGGGCCGTCTGACCATCGCTGGTCTTCCTTCGGTGACGGCCGGTTTGCTGCCGAGGCTGATCGGGGAGTTCTCGGAGGCGCATCCAGGCATCGACCTGCGCATCCTCGATGCCCTGTCCGGCAGCGTGCTCGAGGCGGTCGAGAGCGGCGTTGCCGATCTTGGCTTCACCGCGGGGACCGTGTCAGCGCGCAGCCGGCTCGATTTCCAGCCACTGCTAGATGATAAATTCGTGGCGATCGGGCACCCTGCCGGCCCGCTGGCCGAGGAGCGCGCCTACGCCTGGCACGAGCTCATCGCGATGCCCTTCATCGCCATGGCGGAAGGCACGAGCGTGCGCGAATTGCTCGATGCAGCATGCCTGCGGCTCGGCACGGCACTGTCGCCCCGGTTCGAGGTTGCGCATCTCGCCACCGCTGGGGCGCTGGTCGCGGCCGGGCTCGGCGTGACCGCCCTGCCCACGCTGACGCTACCAGTCCTCAACATGGGCAATCTTATCGAGCGACCAATCACCGATTTCGGTGCGCGGCGTCGTATCGGGCTCGTGCGCAGGACAGGTCGAACGCTCTCACCAGCGGCGAGCGCGTTCGTCGAGCTTGTAAAACGGAGCTCCGGTGGACCTCCTCGGCCCCGTCCCACGACCGAAAGAAAAGTGTGATGAGCCGGTGGATACTGATCTCATCGTGGCCTTTATATCGAACGCCTCAGATGTTCAGTTGATGTGCAGCGAATGGCAGGCTTCTCCGCTCTGCGGGCCCTGCCCTGCCAGATCATGCTGCACGATGCCGCCGATGGCCGGGTGCGACGGAGACCTCGGCCAAGGTGGAGCGCTCGGCCACCGCGCTGCCGCGTGACCGCGTCGTGTCCACAGCAGTCGCTCTTATCTGGTGCCGCGAAAAGCCAAGTCGGGCCCGACGGCGGTGTGTCTTCGGGCCCAAGTACGGCTGGCGTTCGCCTTTAACTGTCGGTGGAGCAGGTGACGGCTTCCCAGTCATCGATTTCCTGGAGCATCGCATGAAGCCGCTTGCGCACCAGGCCGAGCGCGTCGCTGCCGAGCAGAAGCTGCGGCGGGGGAGTGTCCGACATCACGAGGCCGAGGACGGCCTCAGCAAGCTTGGCGGGATCGCCAAGCTGGGCGCCGTCCTTTTCCTGCCGCGCTCGGCGGATCGGGTCGAAGAGACTGTCGTAATCGGCGATGGAGCGTTCGCTCCGAACCATGGATCGACCTGCCCAGTCGGTGCGGAAAGAGCCGGGGCAGAGTGCCGTTACATGCACCCCGAACGGCGCCATCTCGCTGCGCATGACCTCGGAGAGGCCCTGCAGTGCGAACTTGCTGCCACAGTAGTAAGCGATCCCGGGCATTGTGATCAGACCGCCCATCGAAGTGACGTTAAGGATGAAGCCGGCTCGGCGCAGGCGAAACCGGGGCAGAAAGGCCTTGGCCACCGCGACCGCTCCGAAGACATTGACGTCGAACTGGCGCTGCATCTCGGACAGGGGGGATTCCTCCAGCACGCCCTCGTGGCCGTAGCCGGCATTGTTCACGAGGACATCGACCGGCCCGAAATCTTCCTCCGCCCGGGCGACCACCGCGTCGATACGATCGACATCGGCGACGTCGCAAAGAACCGGATGTACGTCGGGAAGACGTTCGAGGAGCGAGGCCCGCGCTGCCTCAGAGCGGACCGTGCCGATCACCTTGTGTCCCGCTTTCCAGGCCGCGCTAGCGATTGCAAATCCGATCCCCGAATTGGCGCCTGTAATGAAGAAAGTCTTGCCTGACATGAAGAGGCCCTCGCTTGCGTGTTTCGATGGATTGACAGATTGTCTTGAACGAACCCGTCGTACACGGCTGATCCTCTCTCATTTTTGCCCGATCCTATGAACTCCACTGATCTCCTCTCCCAAGCGGCAGAAATCGCGCCCCGAGCGGGGTATAACCGCACGATATTGCCTGGCCTGCGCATCCTGCGCTCGGAAGCCGTGCTCGAGGATGTGCCGGTCCTCTACCGGCCCGGTGCGGTCTTCGTGCTGCAGGGCGCCAAGCAGGGCTTTCTGGGCGGGACGGTCTATCGCTACGATGCCGATCACTATCTTGCCGTCTCGGTTCCCGTGCCGTTCCGTATGGCCTCGCAGGCCGATCCCGAACGGCCGCTTCTGGCGCTCTATCTCGAGTTCGACCTGCAGCTGGCCGCTGAGATCGCCGTCGCTCTGGACGCGATGGGAGAGACGACACCGGCGCAGGCCCGGAGCCTCGTCTCCAGCCCGATGGACCCGCGGATACACGCGCTTCTGGGCAGGACCCTTGCCGCGCTCGCGGATCCGCAGGAAGCAACGATCCTGGGCCAGGGACTGCTGCGGGAGCTACATTACCGTGTACTCGTCGGGCCGCAGGGCGGCGCCCTTCGCACCGCCCTGCGGCAACGAGGCCCCTCGGGACGAATACTCGAGAGCTTGGGGCGGATCCGGCAAAGCTTCACCACGAGCCTCTCGGTGCCCGATCTGGCCACCGCGGCCGGGATGAGCGTTGCGTCCTATCATGCCCACTTCAAACAGCTGACGGGCACCTCGCCGCTCCGGTATATCAAGGCAATGCGCCTGCACGAGGCAAGACTGATGATCGCGCGCAACCACGGTTCGGTTGCCAGTGTCGCGGCGGAAGTCGGCTACCAGAGCGCCTCCCAGTTCAGCCGTGACTTCCGCAGGCATTTCGGTCGGAGCGCGATGGAAGAAGCCCGCTGGATGACGGATCACCTGGGCGAAGCGATATGATCTCTTGCGCAGATCGATGGCCCTCATGGCACGCAGCTCGACGCAGACACCCGTGACGAATTTCGCTAAGTGGCTCGCACAGGTATAGGAGTGACCGCTTCCTTACCCCCCTCTGCCCACCAATGCTGCGCACAAGCGCGGAGCTCCGCTTCTTGGAAGTCGCCCTTTAGTGACAACATGCCCGGCGAAATTCCGGAGAGGCCGTAAGCATCACGCAGCACAGTCAGGCTGGTCATGCCCCCCCTGCGGCGCCACATAACCGCCTTGCGTCCGTCTGGTTCGTTAGGCAGGTCGTGAGGCTCAGGCTTTTTCCAGGGCCGTGACGCCGCTTCCAGTCATAAGATCTGGAACTCATCGTCAAAAAGCACTGCAGCTCATATGAGCGGGGGCGATTGCCACCCGCCGCACTCATGTCATGGACCGACGGATTGCGGGCACTCGTAGAGAGAGCGGCTCATTCAGGCGGAACCGTGGGACCGCTGCGAAGGGCCAGAGACGTGTTCAACGCGCGACGCGCGCCATGCGCGCCAAGCGCCGTCCTTCGGCGACGGTGTCGTCTAGGCCGTGCCAGAGATGCTTGTTCAGCTCGACGTTGAAGATCGTCGCGGCCGGGAACTGGCCAAGCGACAGCAGGCGGTCGAACGGCAAATTGCCCCAACCCAGCGGTAAGTGCAGATCCCCGGTACCAAAGCCCATCGCCTCGAACCGGGTGTGTACCGGGATCGTGCCGCTGCGGCCGAAGCTGTCGTGGAGGTGGACGTGCTTGGCAAGCGGGATCAGGGCGGCAACCTCGGCTTCGAAATCTAGTCCCATCGCATCGCATTGCAGGGCCGCGTGGCTTACGTCGAGGCAGGCCACGAGGTTTGGGTCATCCATCAGGCGCAATTCGGCCGCCAGCTGAGAGGGCGAGGCGGTGATACGGTTTCCCTTCTCGGAAAAGATGTTCTCAACACAGAGGATCACACCGGTTTCGCGCGCTTCGGCGGCCAGGGTCATGAGGCTCTCGCGCTGCTGATCATAAAGCCGGGCCATCTGAGCCGAGGAACTTCCGGTGGCGAAAAAGCCTGTGTGCAGCACCATGTGCTCGGCTCCGATTGCGCCGGCGATGTGTAGATGCGCGCGGGCCAACGCCATGTGCAGCGGCAGGTAGGCGGGATCACAGGTGAAGTTCAGGCCGATTGCGGCGTGGGCCGTCCACTGAAACCGGCGATCCTTGAGCGCGGCCTGGAGCGCGGCCAGCCGGTCGGGCATGACACGGCCGTTGAGCACCAGCTCCATCCACAGGAGCGGCACTTCGACCGTGTCGACATCGCGGGCCTCGAGCAGGTCAAGGCTTTCGGAGATGGTCTGCGGCTGGCCGTTGGCGGACTCTGCCGAAAAGCCCAGCCGGATGGGGTCAGAAGTCATGGTTTTTCCTTGGTCTTGAGAAGGTTGGGTCAGAGCTTGCCCATGCCGCCTGCCATGACGTCGTCACGCATGTAGCGGCCACCGAGCAGGAAGACGACCAGCACCGGAATCAGCAGGATCAAACTGACCACAGAGGCGACAGGCATCATCAGCGAGGCCGAGAGGTTGACGAAGAGACGGGTTGGCAGGGTCTGGATGATCGGGGCGCCGACAATGAAAGTGCGTTCAAATTCCTCAAAACTGCCCACGAAGGACAACATGCCGGCAGCGAGCATGGCCGGCATCCCCAAGGGCAAGATCAGGTGGCGCAGGATCTGCCAGCGGCGCGCGCCGAGCGACCGGGCTGCATGCACCAGATCGTCAGGGATGCCTTCGAAGGCCCCCGAGAGGATCCTGATGGTCAGGGGCAGCACGCCCGCGGTCTGCACAAGGATGACCCCCGGTATTGTATAGGCCAGGTCCATACGCAGGAAGACGCGCCCGAGCCCGACCGCGACGACGATGCCCGGGACGATAAGCGGGGCCAGCACGAAAAGCTCAACCAGGCGCTTGGCGCGGAACTGGAACCGCGCGAGGCCCCAGGCCGTGGGCACCGCCAGCACCATCGAGAACAGTGTCACGGCGACGGCGATCACCGAAGAGTTGACGAAGGCGCTGAACAGCGTTTCGTCCATGGTAAAGAGTTCCCAGTGGCGCAGGGAATAGGCGCCAGGCAGGATCGAGGGCGGGAACCAGCCGTTCGAGACCGACCACAAGACGATGATCCCGATGGGCAGGACAAGGCCGAGCAGGACGTAAACCGCCGCGATCCCGCTGAGGGTCAGCTTGCGACGCATGGCGCGCGGGCTTTGGGCTTCTGGCGTCATTGGCGGGACTCCCGTCCGGGGCGCAGGGACAGCGCTGTCAGGGTGTAGTAGGCAGCGAGTACGAGGAAGGCGGCGATAATCAGCACGGTGCCCATCGCGTAGATCTCGGCCCATTTCCCTTCGCGGTAGCTTTCATACATCAGCACGGGCAGCGGCATCGGGTAGGTCGGACCGAGGATCGAGGGGGCCGCAAAGGAGCCGAGTGACTTGACGAAGCACAACAGGGCCGCGGCGGTGATGCCGGGCATGGCCATCGGCAATTCGATCGCGAGGAAGGCCCGCAGCCGCGATGCCCCCAGCGACCGCGCGGCCGGCACCATGTCCGACGCGATGGCGCCGAAAGCGCCGGTGATGATCAGCGCCATGAAGGGCGTGTCCTTCCAGATACTGGTAAGGACGACGGCGATGCCCCACTCATCGCGCACGATGCGCGGCATTCTCAGACCGACATGCATCAGGATGCGGTCGAGGAACCCGCCCTGTTCGACCATGGTGAGCACCATGAAGGCGGCGATGATGCCGGGCACGGCCAGGGGGATCTTGTAAAGCCCGTTCAGCAGTTTGCGGCCGAACATCGGCTGTTGCAGCAGCAAGGCCAGCGGCACGGCGATGAAGAGCGTCAGCACTGTCGGCGTGATGGCGTAGTAAAGAGACATCTGCAGCCCGCGCCAGTAGGCCGGTCTTTCAAAGATCATGGCAAGGTGATCGAAGGTGAAGCCCACGCCGCCCGGGCCGAGCCCGATTGACCCGGTCAGCGCCCACCATAGCGGCAGGCCGAAGGTCAGCAGCAGGAAGCCGATGCCAGGCAGAAGCAGCAAAAGCAGCGAAAGCACGTTCTTGCGGATCATGCGGCCTCACCCGGGGTGTCCTGCAGCGGAGTCGCGTCGCCCATGGCTGAAATGTCGACACGCGTGCCCCTGTCGATAAGCGGCGCATCGCTGTCGCGACGCACCCGGAACGCATGGCCGCCGCAGTCGACGGAATACAGAACGTCAGCGCCTAGAAATTGCAGCTCGGTCACCGTGGCCGGCCCCGAAGTATCGGGGCTGATGCGCAGGGCTTCGGCTCGCAGCGAGACCTGGCTCGGCCCGTGAGCGGGGGCGCGCAGCGCAATGGCCTGCCCCCATGGCGTGCCGGCACTGCGGCCTTCGGCCGTGACCGGCACGATGTTGGTCTGGCCAAGAAACTCTGCCGTGAAGCGCATCTTGGGGTCCAGGTAGAGATCGCGCGGCGTACCCGTCTCGACCACCCGGCCTTCGTTCAGCAGGATGATCCGGTCCGACATCGACATCGCTTCAGTCTGGTCGTGGGTCACGTAGAGCGAGGTCGATCTGGTTTCGCGGTGCAGCTCCAACAGATCTTCGCGCAGCGAATCCCGAAGCTTGGCGTCGAGGTTCGACAGCGGCTCGTCCAGCAGCAGAAGGGTCGGTTGCATCACCAGCGCGCGGGCCAGCGCGACGCGCTGTTGCTGGCCGCCGGACAGGTGGCGCGGCATGCGCCTGAGCAGGGGCGTCAGCCCACATATCCCGACCACGTGGTCGAAGCGGCGGTCTGCCTCGGCGCGGGGAATGCGCTTCATCTTGAGGCCAAAGCGGATGTTGTCGCCAACTGACATATGCGGGAACAGGGCGTAGGATTGGAACACAATCGCCATGTCGCGCCGTTCGGGCGGCAGGTGGGTGACGTCGGTGCCGTCGAGGCGGACTGTACCGCCCGTGGGCTCGATGATGCCTGTGATGATCCGAAGCAATGTGGACTTGCCGCAGCCTGACGGGCCGAGGATGGTCACGAATTCGCCGGTCTGCACCTCGAGCGAGGTGGGAAAGAGCACCGGCGCCTCGGTGTAGCGTTTCGTTATGGCGGTCAGCGATAGCGCGGGCGCCACTGATGTGCCGGAACCCTCTCCCATTCCCCTATTTCTCCAGCACGTTGGCGACGAAACCCTCACGAATGGCCGCATACATGACCGGCGACACCGAGGTGAGCTGACGCGCCGGGTACTGATCCGGAGAGGCAAGCAGCTTCTGCGCCTCTTCGGGGATTAGCGAGCGGTCAAGGTCGGTGCGCGGCGAGCGCGAGGCAAAGCCCATCAGCTTCCACGCCTGATGCTTGGCATCCAGCATTTCATTCACGAAGAGCATCGCACCGGCGAGGTTCTCGGTGTTGGAGGGAATCAGCACGCCTTCGGCGCCGCCGATCTGCCCTCCTTCGAGAATCTCGACCCGGACGGTGTCGGGCAGCTGACTGGTCTGGATGTATGAATAGGTCAGGTCTTCCCACGCGGTGCCGACCGTGGCGATACCGTTGGCCATCAGGTTGAGCGTGTCGGTGTTGCCGTTGGTCAGCTCTGCCGTTTCCAGCAGCCTGTTGAAGTAGTCCCAGACCGGGGCGTAGCAGTCGGTGTCGTCGACGAGGGCGGCGGCGTCTTCATCGGCGATCCGAAGATTGGCCTGCTGCGCGATGCAGTCCTCGGTCATCAGGTTCATGGCGACAGATTTCAGGAAGTTGGAGCCTGACCCGCCACGCAGCGGTGAGGTGATGGCCACCTTGCCGGGGTTTTCGGCCGAGAAGTCGAGCAGCGCCTGGTAGGTGGTCGGCACGTTGTCGACCATAGCCGAATTCCAGGCGATCACGGTCTGGTTCGCGTGGAACGGGACATAGGCACCGCCGTGTTCGATGCCGTGATAGACCGAGGTGAACTGGGGGTTCAGGTTCTGCGTGTTGGGCAGCAGGTCGATCAGGCGAATGTTCGCCATCTGGTCCAGATCGGCAGGCAGATCGGAGGTGAAGTACACGTCCATCGGCGCCGGTTCACCCTCGCGCGAGGTAGCGTCCATCTGCTGCAATCCGGGTGCCGTCTCGACCGAGGCGAAGGTCACGTCGATGCCGTATTTTTCCTCGAACGCGGGAATGATCTCTTCCTGAAACACCACGAGCGGCGCCGGGGGCCAGTAGCTGTAGACGGTCAGTGACCCGGCCTCCTGCGCCAGCGGCACAAGCATGTCGTAGAAATTCTCGGTGGTCAGCGCCGACATGTCGACGGACGTGTCGCGCATGTTGAAGCTGTCGCCATACGCAGGGCTATCGGCTTGCTGGGCGGTCGCACCAGCCGCGCAGAGAGCGAGGCCGGAAATAGTGAGGGTGAGTCGTTTCATGAGGCGGCTCCTTGTGCTCCGCTGGTGTCACGGTGCCCTCATAGCGGTGGTATATGACGCTTTCTTTTCAGAAAGAAAATTATATACCTATTTTGCGGAGAAGCGCCGCGACGGGCACAAAGGCGCTGTCGTCCGCGGAGGACCGCGTTGCAGGAGCACGATGTGACATGAAGATTGACCTGAAGCAGAACCACCGGCGGATCTTGGACATCCTAAGACGCAAGGGCCCGCTGCCGCGGATCGACCTTGTCGAACTGACCTCGCTTCAGCCAGGAACGCTGACACGTCTGTCGCAGGACCTGATCGAGATGGGTCTACTCGAGGACGTGGATTTCGACGCGGTGCCCGGCGTCACAAGCCTTTCCAAGCGCAAGACGCGGCTGTTGCGACTGGACGGCCGCAGCCTTTTCACACTTGGCATCGTCTGCACCGTGGACAGGACCGTTATGGCCTTGTCGTCGCTGGCCGGGGAGGTGGTCGCGCATCTCGCGCTCGATGCCGATATGTCCGATCCCTTCGATGTCGCGCGGGCTGCAGGGGAGAAGGTCGACACCCTGCTGGAAACCGCCGGTGCGACGCGGCAGCAGCTGGTGGCGGCCGGTGTGTCGGTGCCAATCAATTTCCATCGAAGCCCGGAGCGCACCTTCGTTCCCGGGCGATGGACTCACTGGCGTGGCGCGGCGGTGCGCGAGGTTTTTGCCGAGGGGCTCGGCCTGCGGACGTGGATCATCAACGATGCCCATGCAGCGGCGCTCGCGGAAAGCTACTTCGGTGCAGGCAGCACACTGGAGAGCTTCAACCTGGTCTATCTCGGTTATGGCATTGGCGGTGGAAACATCATCGAGCGGCGTCTCTACGCTGGCAGTTTCGGAAACGCAGCGGCTTTGGGCAGCTACTTCCCGCATGGGGCGCGGCGACCTTCGGGGCAGGATCTTCTGGACTATGCCGCAGATCGGGGCCTGCGGGTCGACAGCCTGTTCGACCTCCCCGAAGATCTCTCCCGGCACATTGATCTTGGCCCCTGGATCGACTGGACCTGCGATCAGCTGCATCCGGTTCTCGAGCTGGTGAAGGTGATGTTCGACGGCGAGGCTATCGTGATCGGAGGGCTCTTACCCCCCGAGGTCCTGCAGCGGCTCGCGGAAAGGCTCGAAGCGCGGACGCCGGCACATATGCGTGAGACGCGCTATCTTGCCTCATCCCTTTCACGCCAGGAGTTCCATCTGGCTGCGGCAAGCATCCCCCAGTTCGAAATCACGCATCCTTACGCGTACAAGGGGCAGGTCGTAAAAGGCGCGTGAAACTCGCACCGCGGCTATAGACGCCAAGAATCCCAGCTGGCCGCGTCGGCACGCACTTGCTAAAGACGAGATGCCTTTCAACCAGCTGGGGTAAGCCTGCTGCAGCAAGCCTGTCACGGGTTACGGCCAGCATGTCGTGGCAGCTCATGGTTTCCCCGCCTGCCGCCACGGTGCGGCGCCCACTGTCATGAAAGCTTCAGGGAACCGTCGCATCGGCGTTGTGTCCGCCCGGCATCTGCTGCGGCAACTGCACAGCTGTGCAGTGCCACAGACGACCCGGAAAGGAACCAGCACCGTGAGCGACATCCGCCTCGACACCCTCGGCAAGAACTTTGGCAGCACCCGCGTCCTGCAAGATGTGTCGATGTCCATCGAGGCTGGCGAATTCGTCGCCGTGCTTGGCCCCTCGGGCTGCGGCAAGACCACGCTCCTGCGCTGCCTCGCGGGGTTCGAGCGGCTGACCGAGGGCTCCATCGCCATCGGCGGCAGCACCGTCTCGACCCCCAAGCGACACACCCCGCCAGAAGATCGTGGCATCGGTGTGGTGTTCCAGAACTATGCGCTTTGGCCGCATATGACCGTGGCGCAGAACGTCTCCTACGGGCTGAAGATCGCCGGCATCGCGAAATCCGACCGGGACGCGCGCGTGGCTAAGGTGCTCGACACCGTGGAGCTTGGGCCGCTGGCAAACCGCCGCCCCGCCGACCTGTCGGGCGGCCAGCGCCAGCGTGTCGCCCTAGCCCGCTGCCTTGCCATGGAAAGCCGTGTGGTGCTGCTGGACGAGCCGCTGGCGAACCTCGATGTGCACCTGCGCGGCACGCTTGAGGAGGAATTCGCCCGGTTCCACAAGCGCTCGGGCGCGACCATGTTCTACATCACCCACGACCAGTCCGAGGCGCTGGCCCTCGCCGACCGGGTCGCGGTGATGGACAAGGGGCGCATCCTGCAATTCGCCGCCCCGCGCCAGCTCTATGCCGAACCCGCGAACGAAACCGTGGCAGGCTTCATCGGCGAAGGCACGGTCACCGGCGTGCGCAACCTCTGCCCCATGGGGGGCGGGCGTGCACAGGGCGAACTGCTGGGCCACATTGCGCCGCTGCGCTGCGCGGCGAACCAGACCGCCCTGCCCCGCGCACGCATCACCTTCCACCCCGGCGATCTGCATATGGTGCCCGACCAGCACGGCATCGAAGCCCATGTCATCCGCGCCACCTACCGAGGAGCCTTCCTGCGCACCGAGGTGATGGCCGGGCCGAACGCCGACATCCCCTTCACCCTCAACATCCCCGCCCCGGCCTCGCTGACGCAAGGCCAGCGGATCTCGATCGCCCTGCGCGACGGCTGGGTTCTGCCCGAAGCCGCCTGACCTTTCATCTCCCCTACCGACAAAAGGACGCCACCCATGCGCCTCACCCTCAGCCTCACCGTTGCCGCTTCGCTGCTGTCGAGCGCGGCCTATGCAGAAACCACCCTGACGCTCTACACCAGCCAGACACCCGAGCTGGCGCAGCAGACCGTCGACGCCTTCGAAGCCAAGCACCCGGACATCAACGTGGAATGGACCCGCAACGGCACCTCCGCCCTGATGAACGTCATGCGCGCCGAGATCGAGGCCGGCCAGGTCCAGCCCGACGTGCTGCTGGTGGCCGATGTCATCAACCTTGGCGAGCTGAAGGCCGGTGGCCACCTGATGGCCTACCCCGACGCCCCGGTCGAAGGCTACGCGCCGGAAACCTACGATCCCGACATGACCTTCTTCGGCACCAAGGCGATGACCACCGGCATCGTCTACAACACCAACACCGCCGAGCCCGTGTCCACCTGGAACGAGCTGCTGACCGAGGAAAACCGCGGCCAGATCGCCGTGCCCTCGCCGCTCTATTCCGGGGCTGCGCTGAACCACTTGCACGCGATGCTGGCCAACAAGGATGACGCCTGGGCGTTCTACGAAGGGCTGAACGAGCTCGACATCATGCCCGAGGGAGGCAACGGCCCGGCCACCAACGCCGTCGCCACCGGCATGGCGAAATACGCCATCCTCGTCGACTCCACCGCCCTGCGCGCCAAGGCCGCCGGATCGCCCATCGAGTTCATCGTGCCCGAGGACGGCGTGAGCTTCATCACCGAGCCTGCCGCCATCATGTCCACCACCGAGCACCCCGAAGAAGCCAAGCTGCTGATCGACTTCCTGCTGTCGCAGGAAGCGCAGGAACTGGCGGCCGAGCAGGGCAGCATCCCGATGATGGCCGGCGTCGAAGGGCCCGAAGGCTACCCGGTTCTGGATGAGATCAAGCTGCTTGGCTACGACGCAGACAACGCGGTCGAGATCAACGAAGACGTGCGCGCCAAGTTCGCCGACATCTTCGGCCTCTGATCCCGTGAGCCTTGCAAGCACCAACCCGAAGCGCCCCTCAGGGGCGCTTCGTCTGCCATCCGCCCTGCGCGGAGAGCGCGGACTGCTGATCGCCCTCGTGCTCTTCGTGGGGGCCCTGTCGATCCTGCCGCTGGGCCGGCTGGCCTATGCCGCGCTGTTCCCGAAGGGCGACTTCGACGCCGGGCGCATCATCGACATCCTCGGCAACCGCCGCATCCTCGAAGCAACGCTCAACACCATCTACATCTCGGTGGCGGCAACGCTGGTGGCCACCGTGGTCGGCACCATGGCCGCGCTGCTCACCACGCTCAGCGACATGCGGGCGCGGACCTTGTGGATCTTCGGCTTCGTTCTGCCGCTGATGATCCCACCGCAGGTGACCGCGCTGGCGTGGATCCAGGCGTTTTCGCCCGCCTCACCGGTGCTTGGCCCGCTAGGCCTGGCGCTGGCGCCGGGCATGCGCCATCCGCTTTACTCCATGGGCGGCATCATCTTCCTGCTAGGACTCTACAACGCGCCGCTGGTCTTCCTCTCGGTCCGGGCGAGCCTCTACCGGGTGCCGTCCTCGGTGGTCGAGGCGGCGCAGGCGCAGGGGGCGCGCGGCTTTGCGCTGACCCGCGACATCATCCTGCCGCTGGCGCGGGGTGGCATCTTTGCCGGGGCGGCACTGGCCTTCGTGTCCTCGATCGGCAACTTCGGCATCCAGGCGATGCTGGGCATCCCCGCCCGCGTCTCGACCCTCATCACGCTGATCTACCAGCGGCTCAATTCCTACGGGCCGTCCGCGCTCAACGACATGGCGCTTCTGGCGCTGCTGCTGGCGGTGCTGACGGTGATCGGCATGACCATCACCGCATGGCTTGGCCGGCGCGGAGACAGCCGCGTCGACACCACGCGCCGCCCGGCCCGCCGCAGCCTAGGCCGCTGGCGCCTGCCGGTAGAGGGCGCGGCGTGGCTCTACCTTGCGATCTGCCTTGCGTTGCCGCTGTCGGCACTGCTGTGCACCGCGCTGGTGCGCGGCGTGGGCCAGCCGCTGACCCTTGATACCGTCACCTTCGAGAATTTCGCCAACGCGCTGTTTCACCACGAGGGCATCCGCGAGGCATTCGGCACCTCGATGATGCTGACGCTGGGCACCGTGGCGGTGCTGATCCCGGTGGCCGTGGCCCTTGGCTACGTGCTGAGCTGGCGGCCCGGCTGGATCGCCAAGGCGCTGAACATCGCGTCCGAGTTGGCCTATGCCCTGCCCGGCATCATCATCGGCGTCGCCATGATCCTGTTCTTCCTGCGCCCCCTGCCCTTCATCGGCACCGCGCTCTACGGGACCATCTGGGTGATCTTCGCGGCCTACCTGTCGAACTTCCTTGCCCTTGCGCTGCGGCCCATTCTTGGCGGCTATGCCCAGATCGAACGCAGCCTCGACGATGCGGCGCAGCTCGCCGGCGCAGGCATCTTCGCCCGGCTGCGGGACGTGGTGCTGCCATCGCTGGCACCCTCGGTCATGGCCGCCGCGATCCTTGTCTTCATTACCGCGGTGAACGAGATCCAGACCTCGGTGCTGCTGGTGTCGTCGCGGGCGCAGACCATCGGGCCGATGATCATCTTCCTAGAAGAGGCCGGATCGGCCACGCTTGCCGCCGCCGTGGGCTGCCTCATGGTGGCACTGGTGCTGACGTTGATGATCCTGAGTCTGATCTTCGGCAAGCGCCTGCCCGAGGGGGTGTTGCCATGGAGGGACTGACCATGACCCAAGGCCGCCTCACCGCACTGAGCGGCCTTGGCCGCAAGAGCGCGGCGGTGTTCCTCGTGGAGCTGAAGGGCCGCCGCCTGCTGCTCGACCTTGGTGACGGGCTCGAGGCCGGGGAACGCCCTGACCTGTCGGGCGCAGGCCGGATCGACGCGGTGATCCTCAGCCATGCGCACGAGGATCACGCCAACGGCCTCGACCGTCTCGACGAGATCGGCAACCCGCCGGTTTTCGCCAGCGCCGAAACCCTTCGGCAGCTGCTGCACACGCCGCCCAAGGCCCACGTGCTGCCCGAACAGGGCAGCGCCGAGGTGCTTGGCCTGCCCATCACCCTTGGCCGGGCCGGGCATGCGCCGGGGGGCATCTGGATGCACCTGCCCAGCGCCGGCGGGCTGCTCTATACCGGTGATTACAGCGTCGAGGCACCGCTTTTGCGCTGCGATCCCTTCCCGAGGGCAGACACGGTGATTGCCGATGCCTCCTACGGCGACCGCGACACGCTGCTGTCAGACCAGATCACCGCGCTGGCGCAGGCCGCCGAGGGTGGTGCCGTCCTGCCCTGCCCGCCATTCGGGCGTGGCGCGGATATGGTGACGGCGCTTGGCGCGCTTGGCCTGACCGTGCATGCCTGCGCCGAGGTCGCCGGGGAATGCGAACGGCTTACCGGCCACCGCCCGCCGGTGCGCGACGCCGCCACCGCGCATCCCGGCGACATCATCGTTGCCACCGGGGCCAATGGCGGGACAGGCCTGCCCGGCGCGCTGCGGGAACGGCCCGGCTTTCGCTTCGTGTTCTCGAGCCACGTGCCCCGGACCAGCCCCGCGCGCGTGATGATCGACGACGGGCGCGCGGTCTGGATGGGCTGGAACGTCCATCCCCGCCTGCGCGACCTTGTCTCTCTGGCCGAGACCACCGGCGCGAAACGGCTTTTGCCCGCCTTCGTCGACCTTGCCACCGCCCCGCGCCTTTGCGACGCCTTGGGCCCGCGCCTTAGCACCGACCTGACCACCGAGATCTGAGCCATGCATTTCCTCCCCGACCAGTCCCCCGAGGCCGAACGCCTCGAGGATGACCGCCCCCTGCTTTTCCCGGTGCAGGGCACCGAGACCGCCGGGTTCACCGGCCTTTGGCTGGGCAACCTGACTGCCGCCGAGGATGGCGAAGCGTTGCAGGAGGCGGGAATTTCCGCGTCCCTGAACCTTGCCATGAACATCTTTCCCGGCCCGCTTCAGCGGCCCGACGGCACGTGGGTGCGGCGCTACCAGATCGGCATGATCGACGGGCCGGGCAATGCGCCGCAGACCCTTGCCGCGGCGGTGATGCTGCTGGACGGGCTGGCGCTGACCTTCACTGAAGGTAAGCCGCATTATCCCCCAAGCACCAAGGGCGGGCTGCTGGTACATTGCCGTGGTGGGCGGTCGCGTTCGGTGACCGTGCTGGCGCTGTGGCTGTACTGGCGCCAGCCGGAGCGCTACCCGACCTTCGAAGCGGCGCTGGACGCGATGCGGACCCTGCGCCGGCAGGATGACAGCTACCCGCTGCCGCCGATGCTGGACCTTGCCTCGGACGTGCTTGGCACCGGCCTGCTGCGGTGACGCGGCGCTTCGTCTCTGCCGCCGACGTGGCGCGCCGGGCGGGGGTGTCGCGCTCGGCGGTAAGCCGGGCCTTCACCCCCGGCGCGCAGGTGTCCGAGGCGGCGCGCAAGCGCATACAGGAAGCCGCCGAAGACCTCGGCTACCGGGTCAACCGGCTGGCCCGGACCCTGCACCAGCAACGCTCCGACCTTGTGGGCGTGGTGGGTGGCAACCTCGTGAACCCCTACATCTCGGCGCAACTGGAGGCCCTCAGCGCCGGATTGCAACGCCGGGGCCTGCAATGCCTGCTGCTCAACAGCGGCGGCGGCGGAGACCTTGCGGCCCTGCTGGACTACCGCGTGCGCTCGGTGGTGCTGCTGTCAGGGGCGGCCCCGGACGAGCTGGTGCGGCTGTGCGCCCGCAACGGCGCGCGCATGGTGCTGATCGGTCGGCCTGCCCCACCCGAGGGCACCAGCGCCGACCTCATCCTCGCGGACAGCGCCGCCGGCGGGCGGCTTGCGGCGCGGCGGCTGATCGCGGCAGGCTGCCGAAACGTGGCGGTGGTGCAATCGGCGTCGCGCACCAGTGCCAAGGTGGATCGCGCCGATGCCTTCTGCACCGAGATGCAGGCCGCAGGCGTTACCTTCACCCGCTGGGCCGAAGGGCCGAACAGCTACGACACCGGCTGCTCCGCCGCCCGCGTCCTGCTCGCGCAGCCTGGCATAGACGGCATCTTCGGTGTCACCGACGAACTGGCGCTTGGCGTGCTCAACACCGCACGGTCAGAGATGGGGCGCGACGTCCCCCGCAGTCTGTCGGTCATCGGTTTCGACGACGCTCCGGTGTCCGCTTGGGCAAGCCACGGGCTCACCACCATCCGCCAATCGCTGTCGCAGCTGACCGAGGCGACGCTGGACGCGGTCGAACGCGGCCCGTCGAGCGTCCCGCGCACCGTGCGCCTGCCGGTCACCCTCGTGGAGCGCTGCAGCGTCAGCCCGCGCGGCGCCGCCGCTCCGCTGCGACCAGAAGCCGGGTGAACTCCGCCGCCCGGGGTGGACGGAACCGCGCCGGGGATAGCGATGTGGATGCCGCCAGGTAGGCTCCAGTCGGGCCGAAGCGGCACCAATCGTCCGTCCGTCAGAGGCTCTGCCACCAGCACGTCCGGAAGGATTGCCGCCCCTCCCCGAGGCCTTCCCCGACACGCTGATCGTCGCCACCAAGGCAAAGGCAGTGCAGATGGAACGGCTTGGCTCCGGGCACCCGGCCCCGCCTTAGCAAACCCTCCCAACGCCAAGCTGTTGGCCGAATACCTGTTCAGAGACCGCTGATCCTCGGCCTTATGTGATGAAGAAAGGGACGCCTCGCATGGGCAGCCCCTGCTCGTTCTGCAGTATAAGATTGCCTGCGTCCGGAGGTTGGCGGTGCGCGATCACCGGACTTGGCCAGTCGTGTAGCGCTCCCTCCGTGCGGCGGACCCCCATATCGTCAGCCAAGGAGCCTTCGTGCAATCACTTGCGCCTGGATCTCGGCGTGCAGCCGAGGCAAACCCTCCCCCGGAGGGTTTGCGACATCGTCAGCCAAGCAACCTTCGTGCAATCACCTGCGCCTGGATCTCGGCTGCACCCTCGAAGATGTTGAGGATTCGGGCGTCGCAGAGAATGCGGCTTACCGTATATTCCAGCGCAAAGCCGTTGCCCCCGTGGATCTGCAGCGCGTTGTCGGCGTTGGCCCAAGCCACGCGCGCGCCCAGAAGCTTGGCCATGCCCGCCTCAAGATCGCAGCGTATGCCCTCGTCCTTCTCGCGGGCCGAGAAATAGGTGAGCTGCCGGGCGATCATGATCTCGACGGCCATCATCGCCAGCTTGCCCGACACGCGGGGGAAGGCGATCAGGGGTTTGCCGAACTGCTTTCGATCCTGCGCGTAACGCATCCCCACATCCAGTGCCGATTGCGCCACACCGATGGCGCGGGCAGCGGTCTGGATGCGGGCGCTCTCGAAGGTTTCCATGAGCTGCTTGAAGCCCTTGCCCTCTTCGCCGCCCAGCAGGTTCTCAGCCTTCACCTTGAAGCCGTCGAAGCCCAGCTCGTATTCCTTCATGCCACGATAGCCGAGCACCTCGATCTCGCCGCCGGTCATGCCCTCGGTGGGGAACGGGTCGGCGTCGGTGCCCGGCGTCTTTTCCGCGAGGAACATCGACAGACCCTTGTAGTTGTCCGATCCCGGATCGGTGCGGGCCAGAAGCGTCATCACATGGGTGCGCGCCGCGTGGGTGATCCAGGTCTTGTTGCCGGTGACGGTATAGTCACCGTCTTCCCCCTTCACCGCGCGGGTGCGCAGCGCCCCTAGGTCCGACCCGGTGTTGGGTTCGGTAAAGACCGCCGTGGGCAGCTTTTCCCCGGAGGCGAAGGCAGGCAGCCATTTCTGCTTCTGCTCTTCTGTGCCCCCCGCGATGATGAGCTCGGCGGCAATCTCGGAGCGTGTGCCAAGCGAGCCGACACCGATATAGCCCCGCGACAGCTCTTCCGAGACCACGCACATGGACGCCTTGGACAGGCCGAAGCCGCCGTATTCCTCTGGGATGGTCAGACCGAAAACACCCATTTCGGCCAGCTCCTCGACCACCGCCATGGGGATCAGCTCGTCCTTGAGGTGCCATTCGTGGGCGAAGGGTTCCACCTTGTCGACGGCATAGCGGCGGAACTGCTCGCGGATCATCTCGAGCTCGTCGTCGAGGCCAGTCCTGCCTACGGTGATCTCGGCCGAGCGTTCCTGCATCAGCTCCACCAGCCGGGTGCGGGCCCCCTGGGTGTTGCCGCGCGCCATGAGGGTCTGCACCTCGGCCGTACGGAAGCCGTCCAGCGCCTCGAGACCAAGGCCGAGGTCGGGCAGGCGCACCATCTCGCCCTGGTTCATCTGGATGCCGCCGACGATCTGGCTGAGGTATTCCCCGAAGGCGATCTGCTGGATCAGCTGCTCGACCTCGCCGAAGGTCCCCTCGGAGCTGAGCTTGTCCGCCCAGTACTGCATCTGGCGCAGGGCTTCGACATAGGTGGCCAGCCACGACAGGCCGTGGGCGGCGAACTGGTTGGCCTCGACAAGGCGGCCCGACACGCGACCGTCCTCTTCGACCACGGCGCGCACCGACAGGCGGGCCTGTTCCAGAAGTGCCTCTGCGGGCGGAATGGCCGCGGCGGTCAGGGTCAGCAAGTCTTCGATCAGGATGCCCTGGCTGAGCATCACGTCGGCTCCGTCATGTGCCATGATTCAGTTCCTTCTCCTCGGTCCCCAGCGGCATATCTATTTCGCAACCGCAGCGCAACAAAAATTCACCAAACTATATCTTGGAGTTTTATTATTACTCATTGGATTAATGGAGTCGCGGCCCGACGCGCATGCTATCAGCATGTCATGGACAGCATTCTTACCCTGATTTCGCCTCAAGCACTCCTGCTTTCTCTTATGGTCGCGTCTATGGCGGGCATCGTCAAAGGCATGGTGGGCTTTGCCTTGCCGATGATCATGATCTCCGGCCTTGGCAGTTTCCTTGCGCCCGATCTAGCGCTTGCGGGCCTCATCCTGCCGACGCTGGCCACCAATGCGCTGCAGGGGCTGAGGCACGGGCCCGCAGCCGCGTTCGCCTCGCTGAAGCGGTTCGGGTTCCTCCTGGGGGTGGGCCTGGGGTTCCTGCTGGTCACGTCACAGATGGTCCGGCTTTTGCCGGTGCCGCTGCTGTTCGCGATCATCGGCGGGCCTGTCGCGCTGTTCTGCGTGGCGCAGATCCTTGGCTGGAAGGCGCGCCTGCCCGGCGGCGGCAATCGCCGGATCGAGGCTGCCGTGGGCGCGGTGGCCGGGTCCATGGGCGGGCTGTCGGGCGTGTGGGGGCCGCCCTTCGTGGCCTACCTCACGGCGATCGACACCCCCAAGGCGGAACAGGTGCGCATCCAGGGCGTGGCCTATGGGCTGGGCGCGGTGGCGCTGACCGGGGCGCATGTGATGTCGGGGGTGTTCACGCCGGTTACGGCGGGATTCTCGGCGCTGCTGCTGATCCCGGCGATGATCGGCATGTGGCTGGGCACACTGGTGCATGACCGCATCGATCAGACGCTGTTCCGCAAGATGACTCTGTGGGTGCTGCTGATCGCGGCGCTGAACCTGCTGCGCCGCGCCGTGATGGCTTAGGCCTTGCGGACCGGGATGACCTGCTGCGCGATGCCCGCGAAGATCAGGTAGACCGAGGTCACGATCAGCCCCCAGTGGGCCCAGCTTTCGGGATCGAAATCGACCCATGCCGCCCAGCCCGCCATGCCGGTCCAGACCAGCGCCACCGGCAGCGACACCGCGCGCCAGCGGGCGGTGCGCACCGGGTGGATGAACTTCAGCGGCAGGAACATCGCCACCGACAGTACCGTGACCAGCGTCATGATCACCCAAAAGTTCGGCTGCACCGCAAAGAGCACCAGAACCAGCATGTACCAGCAGCCCGGGAAGCCCTGAAACGAATTGTCATCGGTCTTCATCCGACTGTCGCAAAAATAAAGCGCGCTGGCGAACGTGATGACGATGATCGCGAACCACCCGGTCCAGCCCGGCAGCAGGCCGGATTCAAACAGGGCAAAGGCCGGGATGAAGACATAGGTCAGATAGTCGATGATAAGATCGAGCGTGACGCCGTCGAACCGGGGGGCATTGGCCTTCACATCCCACTTGCGCGCCATGGGACCATCGAGCCCGTCGACGAAGAAGGCGACCACCAGCCACAGGAACATGGCGGCCCAGTCCTCCTGCGCGGCTTCGAGAAGCGCGAGCATGGCAAAGACGGCGCCGGTGGCGGTGAACAGGTGGACGAGAAGTGCCTTGGATGCCTTGGTCATTCCGGCTTCTTGCAGCAAAGAGGCGAGAGGCGCAAACGCTCAGTCAGCCTCAGGCGGATTTTTCATGAGATCCGCAAGCGTTGCGATCTCGTGGCCAATGCCCCCCGAGACATGGCCCGCGGCGGCGAGGCGCGCCTCTTCGGGCTTGTTCTGGCCCAGCTTCCAGGTGCTGTCGACGCTGTCGATGTGCAGCCGGAAGGGCAGGATCATGCGCATCAGCTTGGCGCGTGTGTCCTCGGCAAGCTTGTCCATGCGCCATGGAGCCTTGGGCAGGCGGTCTTCGAAAAAGTCGGACTGGCGGGCCAGAAGGTCCGGCAGTTCCTCCACCGGCAGCGGTACGAGCCGTCCGGTCAGATGCACGGCGACGTAGTTCCACGTGGGCACCTGGTCGGGGCCAAGCCCGTACCAGTCGGGCGACACGTAGCCATCCGCACCGCTGATCACGAGCCGGGCGGAAACGCCGTCCTTCACCACCCGCGAGATCGGATTCGAGCGCACCAGATGCAGATCCGCATGGCTGCCGTCCCCGGAGAGCAGGAAGGGCACGTGGCTCAGCAGCGGTGCCTCGTCGCAGGACACCGCCAGCACACCGAAGGCCCGATCCCGCGCGAAGGCAAGGCTGAGCGTGTCGGGCGTGCCGCGGAATGTGGGATTGGGATGCACCTCAGGCCACGAGCCGCTGGCCGCTGACGCCGGTGATGGTGGCGGTGACGATGGCCCCTTCGGTCTGCGGGGCCGAGAACGTCACTTCGGTGAACTGCTCGGTCCGACCCATGTCTGGCGATTCCATGAGGATGCGGTGTTCGCGCCCCTTCTGGCCTTCAAGATGGCGCGCCACGGCGGCATTCCCGGCCTCGCGCAGGCGTGCGGCGCGAGCCTTGATCGTGGTGCCGTCAACCTTGCTGGGGATCTTCGCGGCGGGCGTGCCCGGACGCGAGGAATAGGGGAAGACGTGCAACCACGTGAGGTCGCACTCCTCCACCAGCTTCAGCGAGTTGAGGAAATGCTCTTCGGTTTCGGTGGGGAAACCGGCGATGATGTCAGCACCGAAGGTCATGTCGGGGCGCAGCTTGCGCGCCTCTTCCGCAAAGCGGATGGCGTCGTCGCGCAGGTGGCGGCGCTTCATCCGCTTGAGGATCAGGTCATCGCCATGCTGCAGGCTGAGATGCAGGTGCGGCATCAGGCGCGGTTCAGACGCGATGGCAAGCATCAGGTTCTCGTCCACCTCGATGCTGTCGATGGAACTGATGCGCAGGCGCGGCACGTCCGTCAGCTTGAGCAGGCGCATGACAAGATCGCCGAGCCGCGGCGCTCCCGGCAGATCAGCGCCCCACGACGTCAGGTCGACCCCGGTGAGCACGACCTCGTTGAAGCCTTCCTGCACCAGCCGCTTGACCTGGTCCACAACGACCCCTGCGGGAACGCTGCGCGAATTGCCCCGGCCATAGGGGATGATGCAGAAGGTGCAGCGGTGATCGCAGCCGTTCTGCACCTGCACGTAGGCGCGGCTGCGGGTACCGAAGCCGTCGATGAGGTGGCTGGCGGTCTCGGTCACGGACATGATGTCATTGACCTGCACGCGCTCGGTCTCGCCGATGAAATCGGTGCGCAGGCCCTGCCACGTGTCGGGGGACATCTTTTCACTGTTGCCGATGACATGATCGACCTCGTCCATGGCGGCAAAGCTGTCGGGGTCGATCTGCGCGGCGCAGCCGGTGACGATGACGCGGGCGTCCGGGTTTTCGCGGCGCAGGCGACGAATTTCCTGCCGGGCCTTGCGCACGGCCTCTTGCGTGACGGCACAGGTGTTGACGACCACGGCATCACCGACGCCGGCCTCGTTGGCCATGCGTTTCATCGCCTCGGTCTCGTAGGCGTTGAGACGGCACCCTAGGGTGGTGAACTTGGGAACGGTCACGATACGTCCTCCAGCCATGCGGTGTTGAAACGTCCGTCGAAGACGTGGGCGGTGGGTCCGGTCATCCACACCCCATCCTCGCGCCAGTCGATGATCAGCGTACCGCCGTCAAGCTCGACGGTCACGCGCCGCCCGGTGAGGCCCCGCCGCGCTGCCGCGACCGCAGTAGCACAGGAGGACGAGCCGGAGGCCAGCGTTGGGCCGACGCCCCTCTCCCACACCCGCATGCGAAGATGATCGGGGCCGACTAGGCTGGCGACCTGCACGTTGGTGCGCTGCGGATAAAGCGGATGGTGTTCGAAGCGGCCATAGGCGGCAAGATCCGCCGCCTCCGCATCCTCGACGAAGAAGGTGCAATGCGGGTTGCCCATGCCGGTGGCCGTGGGCGCGCCCTCGATGGGCAGCTCAAGCGTGTCGATCTCGTGCGCCAGCGGGATCTCGTCCCAGCTCAACTGCGGCTGCCCCATGTTCACGGAAGTAAGGCCGTTCCCGGCATCCTCCGCCAGCAGCTGACCGCGTTCGGTTGTCAGCGTCAAAGCGGTCTTCCCGGACGCGTCCATCAGGTACCGGGCGATACAGCGCGTGGCGTTCCCGCAGGCGCCCGCGGTCGAGCCGTCGGCATTGTAGAATGTCAGGTGCCCGTCGCCCTTCCCCTCTTCGATGAGCGCGAGCTGATCGAAGCCCACGCCGCGATGCCGGTCGGCGATGGCCATGGCCAGCGCCGGCGTCACGGACACGCGCTGCGCACGCCCGTCCAGCACGACGAAATCGTTACCGAGTCCGTGCATTTTCATGAAGGGAAGCATGTCTGAACCTTGTGTCATTGCGCGCATATACGCCCCTTGAGGGTACCAATCCAGAGCAGTTGAAATTTCCATGACAAAAACTGCAATTCGTGGGTTGACCCCACCGGCCACTGACCGTAGAAGCCGCGTCACAGACACAGTGGGCCGTTAGCTCAGTTGGTAGAGCAACTGACTTTTAATCAGTGGGTCGAAGGTTCGAATCCTTCACGGCTCACCACTGTACCCCCCGGATGCTTAAAGGCACTCCCGATCAAGCGCTTAGAGAGCGGCTTGTCAGAAGGATTGCAAGTGTCCCCGGCACCCTCCCGGAATTTCTTCCTATCTTGGACGCACGGCAGGTGCTGCATGATGCCCCGCGCCGTAATGCGCCCTCAGCCCGCTTCGTAAAGCCGGCTGCGACCTTCTACAGCACCTCGGCCCGTCGCGCGATTTCGAACAGCGAATCCCGATCTTCTTGGAGATATAATGATCTTCCCAGATGGCGGACCGGGTTCTCAGAACCCTTCGAATCAAGGTTCCCGATAAAATCCTCTTGGCAATCAAGCCATCTCCACAAAGTTCTCAGGCTCCGCAGACCGCGCAATCCTGCAGCACCTGCCCGAGCGAAAACAGCGCATCGAACGAACGTCGGATTGCGCGCCAGTTCAGGCAGTCATGTGTCACAAACGCTATGGCCGGTCGCGTTCGCGTCACAGCCCTTGGGACGGAAGTAATCAGGATACTCGTAGCGCCTGTCGGTATCAATGAACCACATCTCCGTTAGATCCTTGACGAACTGATCCTTGTGAGGCCGCCCAAAATGAGACCATCAACCGACCTGCTCCCGTTCAACTGCGCGTTTTCAGGTTAGCCCTGGTCAGGGTTTAGTCTTCATTCACCCGTTGGTGATACTCCCTCGGGGTGAACCTGTTGCGGCTCGTGCGGGGCCGTGATGGGTGTCGCCGTCGCGTCGGCCCGAGATTGGCTTTCTTGCGTGGCGCAGGTTGGCGCCTAAGGCATTCGTCCCGCAGGCGGTCATTGCAGCTTTCAACAAAGCCCTCCTGCGTCAGTTTGCCGGGGCGATGCAGTGCCACGCAACCCGGCGCCTCTTCTGCCATTTAAGGATGGCGTTCGATGTCAGCTCCGTTCCGTTGGCGCAGAGCTGGATGCAGGGATAGCGTCGAAACCGGCGGTGCGACCAGGACCAACCCGAGCCTGCGTCCACGAGAGAGAGGCCGACACGGGCCCCAAGCCGGTCCTCGATCCCGGCGATGGTGTCGGCGAGCGCCTCGACAGGCGTTTCGGAGAAAGAGGCAGTGGCCATGGATCGGCCACGATGCGATCCCGCTGGCAGACGCACCGATGGCTCCGCTCTGCGCGCCTGGCGTTGCGTCACGGCTCCTGCACCCTTCGGACCTCGGGCAGGTCACACTTCTGCCCAGCTACCGAAGCGCCGAATGGCTGGGCTGGTTCGAGGCCGCGGGCGTGCCCTGCCCGCCTGTCACCGGGCCGGTCTTCGACAGCTCGGTGGCACTCGCCGAACTGGCGACCTCAGGCGCGGGCGTGGCGCTACTGCCGATCTCGATGTTCGAAAGCTACATCACGAAGGGTCGCCTTGCGCAGCCGTTTGGGGTCACCATTTCGGTCGGAAGTTACTACCTCGCCTGGCCGTCTGACAGGCCTGCCACCCCGGCGATGAGCACGTTCTCCCGTTGGCTGACCGGCCAGAGCGCTGAGTAGCCAGCCAGGTTGTGTCACTCCAAACCCGCCGTGCGCGCTATAGACCGCGGAGCGCGGTGAGCAGCCATTTTGAAGCCCTTCATGCATTATGCAACATGAGGTCCAAGAGCGACGCAAAGGGCGGGGAGCGGCCGTTCGCTGCGCCTGGCGTAAATGGCAGCTTCACACAGGGAACGCGCGATCGCCCCTCTGCTCAGTCCGCCTAAGACCGAGCGAAGCCAACGCGCCGGCACATTGGCAGCTGTGACGCGCTGGAAGCATTTGACCCGAGCGCTAAAGGGTGGGAACAGTCCGGATACCCTTAAACGCTGCCGTAGTTCACCGCGTCCTAAAATAGCTCAGTGCCACTGACAGAAGCGTATCGATCAAATGGAAAAGACAGTGGCCGATAGCTGGCCCAACCGTGGCGCGACGCTTTGTTTGGTCGCCTCAAGGGGCATCATTCCCCTTGAATGCATCGGCCTTCACAGCTCCCCGCGTACCGCGCGGCATGTCCTTTCCGGTGGTTGTGTCGTGCGTGGTCTGCGCTTCCATCTCGGCATTGATCTCGGCGCCCAAAAGAATCACGTAGGCAGATATCCAGAGCCAGAACAACAAGATGATAACCCCAGCCAAAGAACCGAAGGTCTCCTGATACGACCCGAAGTGCTCGGCATAGAGAGAGAATGCGACCGACCCCATAAGCCAAAGCAGGCAGGCAACGAGGGCTCCGGGGGCGATCCATGCCCATTCCGCGGACTTGCGCGAAGGGCCGAACCGATAGATCAGCGCAATCCCTGCGACGACCAGCAGCAGCAGAACACCCCAGCGAACCCATGACACAACGGCTTCAAATACCGGACCTAGCTCGAATATCGCAAGAATGCCTGGCAGGACGAGTAGCGCGCCAATGGCTAAGAGCAGTCCGACGATCAGAAGCAGGGTAAGCGCCAGCGTGGTCAGCTTGAGGCGAATAAAGCCGCGCTTTTCTTTTTCGTCATAGGCAACGTTGAGCCCTTCGATCAGGTGAGCGACCCCTGCCGAGGCGGAATAGAGGGCAAGCAGGATGCCCAAGGCCGCCGCTAGCCCAAGCCCACCGCTTTGCGAGCCCGCCACGGATTTCGCCTGCTCTATCAGGATTTCGGCGGCGCGCTGCGGCAACAGCTCGGTCACTTGCTGGATTTGCGCGGTGACATCGGCGGGGGTGATGAAAAGCCCGGCGATTGCCATGAGCGCCGTGATTGCGGGAAAGATGGCCATCAGCGCATAGAATGCGACACCTGCCGAAACGAGGCTGATCCGATCTGCGACCAACTCGGCCTTAACGCGCAGCATGATGGCTTTCCAGCCAGTCAGGCTGATGTGACGTGGCCGGGTAGCATGGGATCCGTCGTTCGGCATGACAGCGATTTTCCTTGGAACGTATCAAAAATCGCGCCGGAGCCATTGGGCACCGGCGCGAAGTCGTGGTCAGTTGATCACCCCTGCTTGGGCGTGTCGGACGTCACGTCCGGTCGCCCCAGGCTTTGTGCGTCCGCTTCATCACGGACCCGATCCTCAAGACGCTTGCCGGCAGACTTTGCGGCATCGGCAAGTGCGTGCTCGGCTGGCTTGTCACCCGGTGTGCGCTCATCAGCTTCCGCACGAGCCTCGCGCGCAATGCTGTCGCCCTCATCAAGCGCGGCATCAGCCACGGCAACAAGCTTGTCGCTTTCCTCGCGGAAGATCGCGTCTGCTTCGGCGATCAGGGCGTCGCTGTATTCGCCCATGAAATCATCCTCCGCCTTGGTGCGCGGCGCAGCCCCACCAAGCGCGGCACCGGCCGCGAGGGCAAGAGCGCCTGCCACGAGAGGATGGTCACCGAAGAAGTCGGCTGCGCTCGCACCGGCCCGCTTCATTTTCTGGCCCCCGCGTTCCCGGGCGATGAGTGCGCGTTCGCGAGCCTCGATCACGCGGCGGCGAGCGCTTTCCGACATATGCTCGGTCCCCGAGGCGATACGGGCATAACCGTCCTGCAGTACCGATTGGGCCTGCGACGACTTTGCCGAGGCGGAGTCGCGGACGGACTGCCCGGCCTCCCCAACCTTGGTGCGGGCACCCTCCGCCGTCGCGGCCGCGTTGTGACGCCCTTCGTCGAAACCGGCCTTGAGGCGCGCCTGCGTCCGGTCAACGCGATCGCCGAAGGTGTCTGTGTCCTCGCCGTCATCACGATGCAGATCGTCATAGTAGCTGGGACGGTAGGTGGTGCCGTAGCCCGGCTTCCGGGCAGCCCAGTCGGGCCCGGCTGCCACACTTGCAGTAGAGCCCGGGGCGCTGTCTTTTCGGATTTGCCGGCTCAGCGGATCGCCGGCGAGCCCCTTGTCTTCGTTGTCGTAAGAGCGACCGAACATCATCCATGCAAGGCCGGCCGCCGTCAGGGTCAGGCCGATGGGGTTCTGCTTGGCCGACTTCGAAAACGCCTGCCCCATCTCGCTGCCGTGGGTCTGCAGATGGCGGCCCACCTGGGCCACGATCTCGTCTGTCGAAAAGCGGCTCTGAAGCTCGGAAACAGAAGCGGTCAGGCCCTCGCGTTCGCGTTCGATTTCGCGTTCAATCTCTGCCGCCGTTTTGCGATTAGCCATTGGTCGTCTCCCGGATTGCGGACACGTCACGACGGACGTTTTCGGTGGTGCGGGTCGGCGCAAGGCTGCTTGCTTTCAGCTTGCTCATCCCGCCCTTGATCATGATCAGCGCCGCGACAATGGCGACACCGCCGACGATCACGGCCGACCAGAAAGGATGCATGCCTGCGGCGGTAAGCGCGGCCACGAGAGCGGCAGCAATGACGTTGAGACCAACGAGGGTAAAGACGACCCCGCCGACGATTACGCCCACCGCCGTGGCGGCTCCGCTCAGGTTCTCGCCGAGCTCGGCACGGGCGAGTTCCATTTCCTTGCGCACCAGCGTGGTGACATGCGCGATGATATTGCTCACCAGGTTGGTGGTTCCGGTTGTCTTATCGGTCGGCATCAAAAGTCCTCCGGTTCCTGGCGGTGATAGGCGGGGGTGGCAGGGGTCGCAGCAGCGGGCGTCGATGCCGATTGCGTCGGAAAATCAGCAGGGCGGGCGGGAGCTGCTGTCGCAGGACGTGCTGCCGGTTGCGACGCCGTGCTCGTGCTGCCGCTTGTACCAGCTTTGGCGAAACGCGATGCGGCGAAACCGAGAACTGCGGCACCCCCAAGGTAGGCCAGCGGGTTGCGGCGGGCGAAGTCCGACAGGCCGCCTGCCATTTCCCCCAGATCCTTATCGCGGATCGAGTCCGATGCGTCTGCCAGAGTCGAAGCAATCTGAGACATGGTCCGCTCTTGCGGAGAACCGCTGCGCATCTCTTCGGCAGCCTTGCGAAGCGCGTTCGAGACGTCCGAAACCTCGTCCGCCATGTGTCCGCGCTGTTCTTCCTCGAAGCCGCTGGCACGCTGTTTCACTTCGTCCGCTGTATTTCGGGCCTTGGTCCGAAGATCATCGTGCATCTCGCGCGCGGCGCTCTCAGCGGCATGGGTGGTCGGAGTGTCTTGGGAAGGATCTGTCATCCTGGCCTCCTTGGGTTAAGTTGACCGGCGGTGGACGCCGTCATTGTTTCACAACCCGCGATAGTTCGGGCCAGTTCCACTTTTCCCGATTATCTTCGCAGCGCAGCGTTGAGCTGCATTGGTGCAGCTCGCTAACCGTGCGCGACGCCGCCTGCAGCGCGGCATGCCTTTCAGCTCGCACCGGGCTTTGGCCCCAAAGACCGGAGACTTGGCCAAACCGGACGTCCCGGCTTTGAGCGGACGCTTGTTGCTCATACATCCAGTTGGCGCCACGACGCGGCACGCTATCTGGAAGGTGCATGAAGAAGATCCTGCTTTGCACCGCTCTCATGCTCGCCCCGTGTCATGTCCTGGCACAGGATATTGCGACCGAGGCCGATGCCTCGCCTAAGCTTGCGGTCGAAAACGTACCCGATGACGCGGCGGTGGCAACGCGCTTGCAGGCCATCCTCGGAGCGCTCGAATTCGACGGCATCACGGTAGGCGTTGACGCTGGTGTTGTGTCGCTTTCCGGGGAGGTAGGGGACCCATCCGTCAGCCAGAAGGCCGAAAGCATTGCCGAGCGCCTCGAGGGCGTCGTTGCGGTGAACAACAGGCTCACGGCTTCGGGCGACCTTGCCAATCAGTTCAACCCGGCAGTCGATCGTTTCCGCGCGCGGGTCGCGCAACTGATCTCTCGTCTGCCCCTGCTGTTGCTGGCGCTCGCGGCCTTTCTGGTGATCGTCTCCGCAGGCTTCCTTGGGGCGCGTATGCGGTTCTGGGACCGCATCTCGCCCAATGCCTTCATCGCCGAGCTTTATCGGCAGGCGTTCCGCGTGGCCTCCGGGATCGTGGGCATCGTGGTCGCGCTGGATGTCGTGGGGGCTGCGGCTTTGCTGGGCACGATCCTTGGCGCTGCGGGGATCATCGGGCTGGCCATCGGTTTTGCCGTCCGGGATACGGTAGAGAACTTCGTGGCGTCGGTCATGCTGAGCCTGCGCCAACCCTTCCGCCCGAACGATCTTGTGGAGATCGAAGGCGATGTCGGCCGGGTGATCCGACTGACCTCGCGCGCGACGATTTTGCTGTCGCTAGACGGCAACCACATCCGCATCCCGAACGCGAGTGTCTTCAAGGGCAAGATCGTGAACTACACACAATATCCCGCGCGGCGGTTCCTGTTCGATATCGGCATCGACCCCGATGCGGACCTCGAGGCGACGCGCAGCCTAGCACAAGCGACGCTGAAGGCACTGCCGTTCGTACTGGACGATCCCGAAGAGCTCGTTTGGATCGAAAACATCACCGAGTCCGGCGCAATCCTGCGTGTGACCGGCTGGATCGATCAGACCGCAACCGGCTTTTCCACGGCACGCGGGGATGCCATTCGATTGGTGAAGACCGCCATTGAAGAAGCGGGTGTGGCCATACCAGATACGACCTATCGCATCCGCCTTGAGGGGGCAGGGCTTCCGACAGCGTCCTCCGCACCGCCTCCGCGCGAGGCGCCGGTGCCCGGCGCGCCTGCTCCATCGCCGGAGCCACCGGTTCACAAATCGGAGGATGCTGCGCTGATACCCCTTGTCAACGCCGAGCGTCGCGACAGTGACGACCTCCTCGCTACAGGCGCACCGCGTGAGTAGTCGAAAGCCAGCATTTCATGCCAGCGAGCCAGGCTGATACAACGGTTAAGCGGTCCTGGCCCATATCGCTGATGTGCACCAAGCGAAGCATCCAGGTTGCAACCGCAGGGACGTCCCGTAGCCAGTCATCTGCTACGCTTGGTGCAAATGCTGGCTTTGGGCACGGAGTAGTCATGCCCCGCTCCAAGCTCGAATGTCGGCTTTGCGCCGGAACCGACTGTGACTCACATACAACGACAACGGCGGAGAGCTGACCTCCGCTGCACCAGGCACGAAGGTCGACAAAAGCCGGACGTGTCATGGTGACTTGCTTAGTAGGCAGCCCCCCCCCGGCCGCAGCGCGACATGTCCACTGCGTCCGTGGTCCGTCGCCAGGCACAATGACCCGCCCAACTGCATGCGCGCTACGTCGTCGCCAGTGCGCTTGGAGCCTCGTGCCGCCATGGCGCCTGCATGACCTGGGGAGCGCCCACGAGTTTCAGCCGACGCGAACCTGGCACAACCAGTGCCGGTGGAGCGCCTCGATATCCCCGCTTGTCAGCAGCGGCATCGCGAGGCTCAGCTGCGGCTCGGTCCAGTCCCACCACCGCATCTCGAGCAGGCGCGCGATCTGCACGTCCCCGAAGCGCTTGCGGATGACGCGCGCGGGGTTGCCGCCCACGATGGCATAGGGCGGGACATCGCGCGTCACCACGGCCCGCGTGCCGATCACCGCGCCGTCGCCGATGATGACCCCCGGCAGGATAATTGCCTCGGAGCCGATCCATACATCGTTGCCGATCACCGTGTCGCCTGCGGGCAGGTACCCGTTCTCCGCCCCTTCAAAGGCCGGAATCTCGGACATCCAGTAGAAGGGAAAGGTGCTGATCCAGTCGGCCCTGTGGCCCTGGTTGCCAGCCATGATGAAGGTCGCCCCCGAGCCAATGGAGCAGAAGCTGCCGATGACAAGGCGGTCGGCCCCTTCCTCGGTCACGAGGTAGCGGGCGCAGTCGTCGAAGCTGTGGCCGTGATAGTAGCCCGAATAGTAGCTGAAGCGACCCACTGTAATGTTGGGATTGGTGACCTGCTGATCGAGCGTCACCCCGCGAAACGGGCTTTCGAAGTGGTTTTCCATGTGAAGATCTCTGAAGGAATGTGACGTATGCGCAAACGCGCAAACCCGGCGCAGTCGCCTGTGGCGATGCGCGACAGCCCCGGCGCAGTGCCCGGGACCGTATTCAGGATGTTCGGTCTGCTGACTTCATACCTGCTCCTCCGCGGCCCTGAGACCGGTGCCCGCCCTGTATCCCGGATCGTGAAGCGCGCGTAAAGCACGGGCGTTCACCGCGACACCGCGGGCCACTGGACGACGATCGCGCCCAAGAGGACCATCGCTGTCCCGGCCAGCCGCGTCGCATCCACCGGCCGCGCGGCCAGCCCGACGCCGCCCGTCCAGTCAATCAGCAGCGCACCCACCATCTGCCCCGCGATCACGGCGATCATGAAGCTGGCCGCCCCCAGCTTCGGCATCAGCAGGATCGCAGCAGTCACGTAGATCACCCCGGCAATACCCCCGATCCAGATCCATTTCGGTTGCCCTGCCAAGCCGGCAACTGTCGGCAGCGGCACGCGCAAGATCATCAGGACGGGCAGGATACACAGCGCACTGACCACAAGCGACGCAAGCGTCGCCCAGAGCGGATGGCCGAGCGCGCGCCCCAGCGCCGCATTGGCACCACCCTGAAAAGGTACCGCGGCTCCGGTGAGAGCGGCGATGATGACGAGGGGAAGAAATGGCATGACACGCTCCTTTTCGATGTCCCCTCTTGTTTGACCCAATGCAAAGTGCATTTGAAATTCGACTTCGACACAGCAATATGCATCGCATGAATAACTTGCGTGCTATCGACCTCAACCTGCTCGTCGTGCTCGACGCGCTTCTGGCCGAGCGGCATCTGTCGCGCGCGGCCGAGCGACTGAACATGAGCCAGCCCGCAGTCAGCCATGCGCTTGCGCGCCTGCGGATCCTGCTGGATGATCCTCTATTCCACCGCCGCAGGCGCGAGATGGAGCCGACATTGCGGGCTCTGGAACTGTCCGCACCGCTGGCCGAGGCGCTCGCGCAGATCCGCACCGTGCTGGCGCCCGAGGGCTTCGAGCCGACCGAACGCCATGTCTTCCGCCTTGCCATGTCTGACTATGGCACTGCACTCCTGCTTCCAGACCTCATGCAGCGCCTGCGCGCGGAGGCGCCGGGCATTGACCTCGTGGTTACGCAAAAAAGCCGCGAAGGGATGATCGGCGCGGTGGTCGATGGCGAGATCGACATGGCCTTTGGGGTCTTCCCCGATCTGCCATCACGCTGCGTGGCAGAGACTCTTTTCGAAGACGAATATGCCTGTCTTCTTGATCCCTTGGCCCAACCGCAGCCCTATCACGGCCTGACCGAAGCACTCTACTGGGCCGCGCCCCATGTTCTCACGGCGGTCCATGGCGAGGCAGCGACGGAGCTCGATCTGCACCTTCGATCGCACCACAAGCATCGGCGCATCGCATTGGTTCTGCCTCACTGGAACGTGGCGCCGCATGTCGTTCGCGGCACCGACCTGATCCTGACGGTTGCACGCCGATGTCTGGATTCCGTCGGCCCTGACCTCATGATCGCCGCTCCGCCCATCGCGACGCCCTCGATTCCCTTCGCAGCGATCTTTGCCAAACGTCGGCGCACAGATCCTGCGCTGCGCTGGCTGATCGAGCAGGTGCGGCAGGTGAGCGGGGCGCGGCCTGTGCCTCGATCGGAATTGAAGCGGCATTAACGAAAGAGCCTCAGGGGCATCGGGCGTTCGGCAATAAACACAGAAAGGCGGCGGCGCTGGCACGCATGCGAGCGAAGCTGCCCATGCCGCCCACCTCGACACTCATAGCGCCGGCATCGCCTCTCCTGCCCTCCGCACCAGGACGTCCTTGATCGTCATGTGGGCCTCCAGACCCAGCTCCACCCGTGCCTGCTGGACAACTACGACATCCTGGACCACGGCCAGTTCGCGTGGAGCGAACAGCGCCTCCAGAATCTGGCAGATGAGCTCGATGATCAATTCGAGCCGCGACTTAGCCGGAGCCAAATTGTCTTCGACAACTTTGGGCAAGGGTGTGGGCTTCCGGCCGTCCGGTGCCCAGACGAACTGCCGCGGCTCGTTTGGAAGACGCGATTCCCAGCGGATCTGATGGCGCTCGAACAACCACAAGCCCAACGCCAGCGCTTGGCACCCCACTTTCGCCGCGTCGACCCAAGCGCCTTCGGCCTGCACCTGCGCGCGCAGCTTCGTGACCTGTGTCCGCTCCGTCTCTGCTTGTCTAGAGAGCTCGACGACCTCCTGCTTCATCTCGCGCACACGCATTCGGAGGCTGTCAAAGCCTGCCTTCTTCTCTGCGATTGCCACCAGAGCCTTGGTGTTCACCTCGCCTTTTTTCACCGGCCTGTCGATCTGCGCCTGCTGGGCCAAGACTTTGCTCTGCTTTTGCACCAATGCGCCCTGCATCTCGACCATCTGACGCTCCGCGACTCTCTGCCTTCTGCATCACGACATTCCGATAGAGCGCACGCATCCCGACGCGATTATACCGCCCGAGTAATTCCGCGGCCATTCGCGCGGCAAAGGCGCAGGCGCGGCGGTCGGGCCAGCCCCTGCGTATCCCGGCGCTGATCGCAGCGTGTCCGCCCGCACCCGAAGGCTATGAACGCAGGATTGCAAATCCACGAATGCGGGCAAGCCGTTGTTGCTATACTTCTGAGCGCGGGACCGGTGCGCCGGATGCAGATCTCGAGTGACGGCGGATCCACGTCCCGCGGCTCCGCAATCCACAAGGGCAGGCCCCTTGAGTTCGAGCATGAGCTGACGATCATCCTCGCCGGGCGCGCTGCCGAGCGTCTCGCCTTGGCGTCCAGCAGCGCGGGCGCCGGCGGCAGTGTCGAAAGCGATCTTGCCCAAGCCTCCGCCCTCCAGTTGCAGTTTGACGGGGAGTTCGGGCTCGGCGTCAACGGAAACGCTTGGATCGGACCACCTGATCTCAAGCAGCTCTTTCCCGATGACCGTAACCGCCTTCGCGCCAAACTCGACCAGTTCGAGCGCCGCGCCCGCGCCCTGCTCGCCCCGCATCGAGATCTGCTCGAGACGTTGGCTGCACATCGCGTCGAGCATCGCGAACTTCAGGAGGCCGACCTTCGTCCCTGGCTCTCCGGACGGGAGCCGGTGGACCTCGCAGAGGCAGACCTGAGTGGAGGTCCCACCGAGTAGGAGCATGGACACCGGGGCGCGTCCCGCTGGCGCGCTCCCCTGTTCCAGCGGCGATCACATCGCCCGAAGCGCCGTTTTGCCGTAAAGGAATTCGCAAAGTCGCGGCCAAGGCGCGGGGCGCCCCTCGGTTTGCACAAAGGATGGTCGCAAACTTCGCCTCGTGCGGCCATCATCGCCCACGGGCATGCGCAATGGCAGGGACACCGAGGTCGAGGTGGCACAAAACCAAATTGCAGGCATCTTGCAAAGGTCGCCCCATCCTGCATCAAAGCGGCCCGCGCCTGCCGCAATATGGAGAGCTCCCTTCAGGTACTGTTTTGACCAACCGAGCCCGCATGCTGCCGGGGCGTGCAGTCTCGCCACCGCCGCATGTCTCACCCTGCAGTTTTCCACAGAATCCCGACCAGTCGCCACTTGGCACCTTCTCTTGGCAGGCGACCCTGCGCGTGCGCCCGCGATATGTTGATGACAAGAGCAGCCGGGGCAGGTCCCGGACAGATCTTGCAGCTCCCGGTCCTCATCGGCGGGGGAACGAGAGAACTTGGCCAGTGGCACGGGACCGGACAAGACATGTAGACTCAGGAGTGACGCCGCCCGAGGTGCCGTCCCTGGACCGCGCGTCACCCCGGCCCGACATCTTCGAACCGCCAGAGCCATTTCATCCCGCGCTGCGCCATCTCGCCCGTCTGCTCGCGCAGCAAACCGTGCTCGAGAAGATCGCAGTCTCCAATCCGAAGGAGTAGCCCATGACAGCAGATGCACCCCTTCGCGCCGCCATCTAGGTGCGGTACTCAAGCGACCAAAAATCTGCCGCGTCGATCACGGAGCAGGTCCACGTGTGCCGGTCGCTCTGCGCCGATCGCGGCTGGCGAGCGGTGGAAGTTTTCACAGATGAGGCCATGAGTGGTGCCTCGCACCTGCGCCCCGGTTTCCAGGCGATGCAGCAGTCGGCTATGAAGGGCCAGTTCGGGATCATTGACGCAGAGGCGCTCGATCGGCTGTCGCGGGATCAGGAACGTATCGCAGCCCTACACAAGCGCATGAGCTTCCTCGATGTGTCGGTCGTGACCAAGGCCGAGGGCGAGATCAACGAGATGTACATCGGCCTCGGCGGCACGATGTCGGCCCTCTTTCCCGAGCAACGAGCCCAGAAGACACATCGCGGTCTGGAAGGTCGCGTCCGTGATCGGACGCCGTCGGGCGGCATCAGCTATGGCTATCGCGCGGTGCGAGCACTTCGCACCAACGGCACGGTAACCACTGGGTAACGCGAGATCATCGAGAACGAGGCCGCCACGGTTCGGCGCTTCTTTGAGGGCTATGCAGCCGGCTTGTCTGCTCGCGCGCTCGCCGCGGCGCTGAATGCGGAGGGCATCTGCAGCCCTGCGACCGGCGAAAATGCCGGGAACTGGGCACATCCACAATCCCGGGCAACCGGAAGCGTGAAACCGTGATCCTCAACAACGAGGCCTAAATCGGTCTCCTGGTCTGGAATCGGCAGCGGTTCGTCAAGGTTCCCGCGACGGGCAAGCGGCAGGCGAGGCTGAACCCGCCAGAGAAGAGGGTGATCAGACAGGTGGAGCACCTCCGGATCATCGACGACGATCTTTGGCAAAAGGTAAAGGACAGGCAGGGAGCGATCCGTAAGGAGATCACCCCCGCAGCGGTTCAGGACGGTGGACTTCGCCCCGAGCGGGCACGCCGCCAGACCTACCTGCTCTCAGGACTGAAGAAATGCAGATGCTGCGGGGCAAGCTACACACTCATCAACAAGACCCGGTATGGCCGCTTCGCCGTGCGCAATGTGGCAACCGCCATCTGCACCAACCGAATCACCATCCGCCACGACGCCGTCGAACAGCGGGTCCTGGCCGGCCTTCGGGAACGCCTCCTCCACCCTGCCGTCCTCAGAACCTTCGTCGAGGAATACCGCATGGCCCTGAACGCAGCACAAGCCGACACGCGAGCCAAGCGCGCAAAGGCCGAGCTGGAGCTCGCCAAGGTTGAGAAGAAGATCGCCGGTCTCGTTTCGGCCGTCGAGGGCGGCATGTATCACCCCTCGATGAAGGAGAAAAGATGACGGGGCGCGAGGATCGCACCCAAGTTCCGGAGGCACCAGAGCCGACCGTCCTGCGGATGCACCCGAGCCTCGGCGATCTCTACCGCCAGAAGATCAGCCATCTGGTCGACGCCCTTGCAGATCCAGCAGTTCGGGCCCAGGCCGCCGAGGCAATGCGCAGCCTGATTTCCAAGCTCCGAATGGTTCCAGCAGCGGACGCGCCCGATGGAAACGGGATTGCCAGCACTTGCGGCCCGCGGGCTTTGGGGCATGTGGGCTGTTGCTTCCGGTATGGTCTGCGATGACAGATGGGTACTGTGATCGTTGCAAGGCCGTGT
>NZ_BMJV01000001.1 GCF_014643635.1 Salipiger pallidus | reverse complement strand
GGAAGACGGCCTGCGCTTCGCCATCCGTGAAGGTGGCCGGACCGTTGGTTCGGGTGTCGTGTCGAAGATCATCGAGTAATCGAGGATCCCGAGACGCGCCAAACGGTGTGTCGAAGATCACTGATCCACGGAAAGGCCGCCCCTCGGGGCGGCCTTTTTGTTTGGTCGCTTTGGATGGACGGTGCCTCGACATGCTTCGATGAGAAGAGGAGCGTCTGGGTCAGCGGTACAGGGGAGGGGGGGGCGTTCGTGCACTGCGCTGTGCGAGCGGCGGGCAATCCGTGCGGTCTCACCATCGCCCACACCGTCTTTCCCTCGCAGTGCTGCGCGAGCGGACCTGTCTTTCAGGCGCATGCGGGGGGTCTGGCGCGTTGGCCGTGTGTCGGCGGGAGGTTGCTATAATGCATGGTTTGGCTTGTCCGGGTTCAGCGGGTAGGGCGGCTTGCCCAGCAGGTGCAGCAGAAGCTGGAGTATGTATTGTGCGCAAAAAAAACACAATAATCACTTCAGAATAATTTCATGTTCATAAATGTAGAGGGGCGGCCTAGTGGCCGCCCCTGACGCGCTTCTCGAGGGAAGCGGTGGCTTTGGAAAGGGCCGTCTGTCTGGTCAGCCCCTTCCGTCCGATACACTCACTGGTACGAGCGGATCATGGCTTCGGCGCGCTGCTTGGCATTGAATGCGCTGGTTTCGTCTTGAACGGCGTGCCACACGGCGACGGCTTCGGCGTTGGTCAAAGCGGACACATCTGCGGTCGGCGCGACGCGGGACAGCTCGGCACGGGCGACATCGCCGGTGGCGTAGCCTTGCGCGGATGCGGCGCCCGAGATGGCGGAGACTGCGGTGATGGCTGCTGCGGTAAGAACTGCAAAGCGTTTCATGATCTCATTCCTTTCGACTTGTAATGTGCCCCATCCTGCGGGGCGTTCATTTGGCTATCCGTTGTCGTTCGGATGAGTTGGATATCGTACCGGATCAGGGGTTTAGCAAATCACGCAGCAGTTCACGGTCGCTCGCGAACTCGTGCCCTTGAATGTGATTTGCGCAGCTCCAATAGCATTCGTATACCAACGAAATAAGAGTACGGGCGCGCCGTGCCGAGTGTGCGGATCGTGAGCCCCGCCGCAAAAATTGGCATTTTACAAACTTGTCATGCTCACTGTTCACCTGCGCACACTCGGAATGGGTGTAGGGCCTGTTCGCGCGTGGCACTTGCCGTGGCCTTGCCCGCAGCTATCTTCTGGCGTCCCGAGATTGCTGCGAAAGATACCATGACAGCCACTGCGACGGACCTTGTTCCCAGCGTCGATGCGCTTTTTCACCATGCCTACGTCATAGGCGGGCCGGATCATGGCCGGGAGCTTGGCCCTGTCGAGGCGCCGGAGGTGCTGCGCGGTGACACGCTGGGCTGGGTGCACTTGCGGGCGCAACACCCCGATACCCCGTCATGGATCGTCGACAATTTGTCTTACCTCGACCCCACCATCATCGACGCGCTCGTGGCCGAGGAGACCCGCCCCCGGGTCACCCGCATCGGTGACGGGCTCATCGTCATCCTGCGCGGCATCAACACCAACGAGGGGGAGGACCCCGAGGACATGGTTTCGGTCCGGCTGTGGATCGACCAGGAGCGCATCGTCAGCCTGTCACGCCGCAAGGTGCGCGCCATCGAGGACATCGCCCATGACCTGGCCTGCCGGCAGGGGCCGCATGATTGCGCGGAGTTCCTCGTTGCGCTGGTCGAACGCTTGACCCACCGGATCGAACGGTTCTGGGCCCACATCGACGACAGGGCCGACGATCTCGAAGAGGCCGTGCTGGACGAGGCCGCCCCCGAGATCCGCGCCACCCTGGGCGAGCTGCGGCGGCAGGCGATCATCCTGCGCCGCTATCTTCAGCCGCAGCGCGATGCCATGCGGATGCTTCAGGCGGACCACCCGGAGTGGCTCGAAAGCGATGACCTGCGGCAGCTGGCCGAAGAGCTCGATGCGCTCGAGCGGGTGGTGGAGGACGCCGACGCCATGCGCGAACGGATGGCGCTGGTACGCGACGAGCTGGGCAGCCAGCTGTCGGACCGGCTGAACCGCAACATGTACCTGCTGTCGATTCTCTCGGCGCTGTTCCTGCCATTGGGGTTCCTGACCGGCCTGATGGGAATCAACGTGGGCGGCCTGCCCGGGGCGGACGACCCGAACGCCTTTTGGGTGTTCTGCGGCCTGCTGGCGGTGGTGGTGGCGCTACAGCTCTGGATCCTGAGAAAACTTCGCTGGATCTGATGTGGATTTCCTGCTTGCAATGCCTGTGCCCCTTTCGTAAACGGGCGCTGGCCTTAGGGGTATAGCTCAGCTGGTAGAGCGACGGTCTCCAAAACCGTAGGTCGCGGGTTCGAACCCTGCTGCCCCTGCCAATTTCATCCGACATGACATGCTGCTGCTTGATGGGCGAAATGCGCCCTCTGCGTCTGGTTGCCGGGCCCGTGAATGCCTATATGCGAAGGGACTATTCCGGAGCAGACATGCAGAAGATCCCTCTCGCTGAACGACCCCACTGGCGCAACCATGCCAAGGAAGTCGGGTTCACCTTCGCCGACATGCACGGGGAGCCCTACTGGGATGAAAGCTCGGCTTACGAATTCACCCTCGAGCAGATCGAGGAGGATATCGAGGATCCGTCCACCGCGCTGCATGGCATGTGCCGCGAGGCGGTGGCCGAGATCATCGCCAGTCAAGAGCTGATGGAAAAGCTGTCGATCCCCGAGGCGCATCGCGATCTCGTGGCGAACAGCTGGCGGCAAAACGATCCCGAGATCTACGGCCGCTTCGATCTGGCCTATGACGGGCGGGGGCCTGCAAAGCTGCTTGAATACAACGCTGATACGCCGACCTCCCTTTACGAAAGCGCCGCTTTCCAGTGGCAGTGGCTCGAGGATCAGCTTGAGGCTGGGGTGATCGCGGACGGCAGCGACCAGTTCAACGGCATCCACGAGGCACTCGTGGCCCGCTTTGCCGCGCTGTTCGAGCCGGACAGCGATCTGCATTTCACCGCGGTGGGTGGCAACCCTGAGGATTACGGCACGGTCGAGGCAATGGGCTGGGCCGCGCGCGAGGCGGGCCTTGGGGCGCACTACTGCGATCTCGACAAGATCGCGCTGAGCGATGACGGCCAGTTCCTTGATGACGAGGATCGGCGCATCGCGGTTCTGTTCAAGCTCTACCCTTGGGAAGACTTGCTGCGCGACGACTATGCCGCGCATATCGAGGGATCGGGCTGCCTGTTCCTCGAGCCTGCATGGAAAGCGCTGCTGTCCAACAAGGGCCTGCTGCCGGTGCTGTGGCAGATGTTCGAGGGGCATCCGAACCTGCTTCCGGCCTTCTTCGAGTCGGATCTCGCCGAGGCGCGAGGGGGCAGCGGCCCCCACGCCGCCGCCCTGTCGCGGGCCGAAAGCCAGCTGGCGGCGGGCCATGTCCTGAAGCCGATCCTGTCGCGCGAAGGCGCGTCGGTGTCTATCCACGAGCACGGCAAGCTGGTCGAGCAATCCACCAACACGGAATATTCCGACCACCCCCGCATCGTGCAGGCCTACGCGCCCCTGCCTGAGTTCGATGGCTCCCGCCCGGTGATCGGATCATGGATCGTGGGGCAGGCCTGTGCGGGCATCGGCATCCGCGAGGACCGCTCGCGCATCACGCAGGATTTGTCCCGCTTCAAACCTCACTATATCAGGGCGTGACTCGCAGCCCCGTCAGGGCAGGACGGCAGAAGGAAGGACCACCATGACCAAACGCTCCAGACATGTCGCCATCGCGATCCTCGGCGCCGCAGCCTTCACCGTCGCGGGGTGCCGCGAGGAGCAGGTGGAGGCCTCGGCCTTCCCCGACCTTCAAAGCTGCCTCGACCAGTCGGTGGCAGGGGGCACGTTCTCGTCCGAGGATTGCCGCACCGCCTTTTCCGAGGCCGAAGAACTGCACGTCGAATCCGCACCGCGCTACGACAGCCTGCAGGTCTGCGAAGAGCAGCACGGCGAGGGTGCCTGCGGCTCCGAGGCCGCACAGGCGCAGGGTGGGTCGGGCAGCATCTTCATGCCGCTGCTTGCGGGCTACCTCATGGGCAACATGCTGAGCGGGCGGTCGGGGATGGCGGCGTCGCAGCCGCTTTACAAAACCTCCGATGGCCGCTTCACCAATGCCGCACGCACCAGCACCTTCTCGGGCAACACTGGGTCGACCCGGATGAGCACGAACCAGTTCGTCCGCCCCACCTCGACCGTGGGCAAGGCACCGATGAGCCGTGCCACGGCCACGTCGCGCGGCGGCTTCGGGTCCGCTGGGTCGGGCCGCACCGGCTTCGGGGGCTGAGGCACGGCGCCTTATTGCCTTGGGGGACCGGCTCTGCTTGGATCGTAGCCCGAAGGCCAGAGCCGCAGGAGGACCCATGTCGCGTCGCAAGGATCAGCGTCAGAAGACCATCCTTGACCGTCTTGCCATCAGTCCGACCCTTCGGGTCGGCAGGCTGGCCGAGGACATGGGGGTCACCACCGAAACCATCCGCCGTGATCTTGAGGAGCTGACGGCGCAGGGTCTCATCGCGCGCACCTACGGCGGCGCCATGTTGCGCCAGCCTGCTGAGCCGGCGCTTTCGGAACGTCACAAGGAGCTGGTCGAGGAGCGCGCCGCCATCGCCGCCGCCGCGGTGCCGCTGCTGGCGGGGGCGCATGTCGTGATGATGGGGTCGGGCGCCACCACCACGCAGGTGGCGCGGCGCATGGCGCAGGAGATGGGGCAGATCACAGTCATCGCTCATTCGGTCAGCGTGGCCGCCACGCTGTCCGCCAACCCCACGATACAGGTTTTGATGGCGCCGGGCCTCTACCATCCGGGGGAGGGGGCCATGCATGGCTCGGCCACCTTGCGCTTCCTGTCGGACCTCACCGCTGACTGGTGCGTGACCGGCGCCAGCGCACTGACCCCCGCCGGGCCGTTGGACGCACTGATCGAGGCGGGCGATGTCTACGCCACCATGCTGCGCCAGAGCGCGCGCCACATGGTGGTCGCCGACGGATCGAAGATTGGCCGCATCGCCACCGCCCGCTACGGCGACTGGGCCGACATCGACACGCTGGTGACCGACGTGGCGCCGCACGGCCCGCTGGAGCGGGCGCTGACTCTGGGGGCGGTCGAGGTCTGCGTCGCGGAGGTGCGGACCTGAACCCTTTTCACGTGACCGCTTTTGCGCTATCCGCCCCGCCTTGACACCCGCCAGCGAAAGGCAAGGACATGACCCGGCCCAAGAAGCTGTTCATCAAGACCTATGGTTGCCAGATGAACGTCTACGACAGCGAACGCATGGCGGAGGCCATGGGCGGTCAGGGCTACGTCGAAACCGATACGCCAGACGACGCGGACATGATCCTGCTCAACACCTGCCACATCCGTGAGAAGGCCGCCGAAAAGGTCTATTCCGAGCTGGGCCGCTACCGGGGCCTGAAGGAAGACCGCCCCGATCTCAAGATCGGGGTCGCGGGCTGCGTGGCGCAGGCCGAGGGGCAGGAGATCATGCGCCGCCAGCCGCTCGTCGACCTGGTGGTTGGCCCGCAAAGCTATCACCGGCTGCCGGATCTTCTGGCGCGCACGGGCAACGGCGCACGGGCGCTCGATACTGACTTTCCCGAGGAAGACAAGTTCGAGGCGCTCAAGGGGCGCGGCAAGGCGAAACGCGGCCCCACCGCCTTCCTGACGGTGCAGGAAGGCTGCGACAAGTTCTGCGCCTTCTGCGTTGTGCCCTACACCCGCGGCGCCGAGGTGTCCCGCCCCGCCGCTCGCGTGCTGGACGAGGCGCGCGACCTTGTCGAACGCGGCGTCCGCGAGATCACCCTGCTGGGCCAGAACGTCAACGCCTACCACGGCCACGACAAGGGGCTAGCCGGCCTCATCCGCGAGCTTGCGAGGGTCGACGGGCTGGAGCGCATCCGCTTCACCACCTCGCACCCCAACGACATGGATGACGAGCTGATCGCCGCCCACGGCGATTGCGACAAGCTCATGCCCTACCTGCATCTTCCAGTGCAGGCCGGGTCCGACCGCATTCTCAAGCGGATGAACCGGCACCACACGGCCGAGTCTTACCTGCGCGTCATCGAACGCCTGCGCGACGCTCGGCCCGACCTGCACCTGTCGGGGGATTTCATTGTCGGCTTCCCCGAGGAGACCGAAGAGGATTTCCGGGACACCATGGCGCTGGTCGAAGAGGTGAAATACGGCAGCGCGTTCTCATTCAAGTACTCCGAACGCCCCGGCACCCCGGCAGCGGAGCGCGCACAGGTGTCCGAAGCCGACAAGGACGACCGCCTGCAGCGCCTCCAAGCCCTTCTGGGCCGCCAGCAGCGCGAATTGCAGGATGCCATGGTGGGCCGCGAGGTCGGTGTGCTGTTCGAGAAGGTCGGGCGCCACCCCGGCCAGATGGTCGGTAAGTCCGACTACCTGCATGCGGTGCACGTTGACGGCTATGGCCTTGCGCCGGGCGATCTGCGGCGGGTGCGGATCACCTCCAGCGGTCCCAACTCCCTGCGCGGCACGCTGGTCTGAGCGGTCGCGTGGCGCGCTCCACCGCCGCAATTCAGCCCGTGTGGCGGCGGTGGAGCGCTCCGGTTTGGCAGCGCGGAAGCGCCGGAAAGTCATCGAGAATTGCGGCGGCAGCGTGGCGGATTCGCCGGTCGTCGTAGTGATTGCTGCTCGCAAAGATACAATTTCCGAAACAACCTATGTTTGTTGTTTCATTAACCACAATATGTGGTGGTTTTCGCTTCACAGGCGGGAATTTGCTGATAATCTCTTAATTTATAGTAACTTTGCTTCGTGCGCCGGTTTTCAGCTTCCGTCGCATCTTGGGAACCATTCAAGGATAAGGACAGAGGCTGTGGCAAATCGCATTTCCAAAGCCCTCCGCGGGGTCTTCGGCGTGGCAGCGCTGGGTGCCCTCGCCACCGCCGGGGCAGTCGCGCCTGCCGTAGCGGCAAGCGAAGGATTCAATTCGCCGATCATCTCGACGCAGAACACGCGCACCATCCGGGGGGAACGCTACATTCCCGGTATCAGCATCTCGCCTGATGGTTGCGAGATCTGGGTCATGGACGACGGTGTCGAAGGCTACGCGGTCAGCCGCGTCACCCGCGATGGCCGCCCGGTCTGCCGCAACATCAACGTCTGCGGCACGCTGAACTCCGACCAGTATTTCGCCACTGACAAGTACGCTATCAGCGTCGCCGGCCAGCGCAAGCTGCAGGAGTTCTTCCAGAGCGCCACCGCCTTCGGCTTCATCATCACCGGCCACACCGATGCCCGGGCCTCGGATGAATACAACCGCCGCCTGAGCTACAACCGTGCCAACTCTGTTGCCCGCGTGGCCGCTTCTGTCGGCGCGCGTATCATCGACGTGCGCGGCTATGGTGAAGATTACCCGGTTGCGACAAACCGCACCGTCGAAGGCATGGCGAAGAACCGCCGCGTCGAGATCCTGTGCGTGCGCTGAGGAGAGCCCGGATGAACATTCTCAAAACCACCCTGCTTCTCGGCACCGGCCTCGTGATGGCCGCCTGCGCGCCGGTCGGTCCGGACAAGAGCCGTGACCGCCAGTCCGTCGACAGCGGCGATCTGAGTGAACTGCGCTGGGGCGTCTGGGTCGACCCGGACGGCTGCGACAACTGGATCGCGGACGACGGCGTCGAAGGCTACCTTGCCCGCCGCCTCGACCGCTACGGCAAGCCTGTCTGCTCCGGCGTCGCCCCGCCCACCGTGGCGACCGGTGATTTCAAGCAGGGCTCGACCAGCATCATCGGCGATCCGCTCTGATCTTGGCGCAGACCCGGAAATACCAAGGCCGTGCGGTGCTCACCGCGCGGCCTTTTTGCATTTCCTCACCGCCCCTCACGCATCCGGGACTTGCCCCCGGGCGGGGGTATTGGCACCATTGGGTACACCCCAAGCGCAGGAGACATGCGTGACCGCAGGCACCCTCACCCAAGCCATTCTCGAGTTTCCCGACAACCGTCTTCTCATCGAGCTTTGCGGCGAGTTCGACCGCAACCTCACCGACATCGAAGCCCGCACCGGCGTGCAGATCCTGAGGCGTGGCAACCAGTTGGCCATCCACGGACCCGAAGAGGCCCAGGCTGCCGTCAGCGAGGTGCTGCAATCACTCTACCAGCGGCTCGAACAGGGGCGCCCGGTGGGGCGCGGCGACATCGACCGCGAATTCCGCGTGGCCCCCGAGGAAGAGGACGCCGATTCGCAGCTCGAGATGTTCGAAGGCGGCAAGGTCGAGATCAAGACACGCAAGAAACTGATCGAACCGCGCACCGACGCCCAGAAGGCCTACGTCCGCTCGCTCTACCAGAACGAAATGTGCTTCGGCATCGGCCCCGCAGGCACCGGCAAGACCTACCTTGCGGTGGCGGTAGGGGTGAACATGCTCATCACTGGCGCGGTGGACAAGATCATCCTCTGCCGCCCGGCTGTGGAGGCGGGCGAACGCCTGGGCTTCCTTCCCGGTACCCAGGAAGAGAAGGTCGACCCCTACATGCAGCCGCTCTACGACGCGCTCAACGACTTTCTCCCCGGCAAGCAGCTGGCAAGGATGCGCGAAGAGAAGATCGTCGAGATCGCGCCGCTGGCCTTCATGCGTGGCCGCACCCTGTCGAACGCCTTCGTGGTGCTGGACGAGGCGCAGAACGCCACGACAATGCAGATGAAGATGTTCCTCACCCGCCTCGGCGAAGGCTCTCGCATGGTGATCACCGGCGACCGCACCCAGGTCGATTTGCCGCGCGGGGTCTTCTCGGGCCTGCAGGACGCGGAACGTCTGCTGAGCAACATCGAGAAGATCGGCTTCAACTACTTCTCGGCCAAGGACGTGGTCCGTCACCCGCTGGTGGCTGCGATCATCGAAGCCTACGAGAAGGACGCCGAAGCCGGCTGACACAACACCTCCCCGCACCGCGCTTGCCTGGTGCGGGGAAACCTGTATAGCCCGCCTTGCGCGTTTCCTTTGACCCGAAATATCCCGGGGGAGTCGCGCAGCGACGGGGGCAGAGCCCCCTCCCGCCCGGCGGCTGGTTGCCGCGGCGGGACAGAAGGGCCAACGCTTATGCTGACCGACACGATCATCGAAGACGACCGCTGGGACGAGGCGGGCCTCGAAACGCTCGCGGAAACTGCCGCCAGCGCGGCCCTGTCCCATCTCGGCCTCACGCCCGAAGGCTTCGAGATCGCGGTGCTGGCCTGCGGCGATGCCCGCATCACCGAGCTCAACGGCGATTTCCGCGACAAGCCAAAAGCCACCAACGTGCTGTCATGGCCCTCGCGCGACCGCAGTCCCGACGTACTGCCGAAGGGCAGCACCGAGATGCCCGAGGAGCTGGGAGACATCGCCATTGCCTTCGAGACGTGCACGCGGGAAGCCGCCGAACAAGGCAAGCCGATGGACAGCCATGTCACTCACCTCATGGTTCATGCTACGCTGCATCTGCTGGGTTTCGACCATATCCGTGACCAGGACGCGACTGTGATGGAAACTCTCGAGGTGGAAATACTTGGCAAACTGGGTATAGCGAACCCATATTCATGAGTGCTCGGGGCCGTTGCCCCACAATTGGACAGGAACAGACAGGATCGATGGGCGATAACGACGGCTCGTCTATGGCAGCGCAAAGCGCGCAGCCAGACGCTGACAGTAACGACGGCGAAGGGTTCTTCCGCCGTATCTTCAACGCCATGAAGCCGGCTTCCGAAGAGGAGGGTCCGAGCAGGGACGTGTCTGCCGACCCCTTGCCGAGTCAGCCGCAGCTTCCGCCGCCCAGCCTGATGAACCTGCGCCGTATGCGGGTTGAGGACGTGGCGATCCCCAAGGCCGACATCGTTGCGATCCCCGAGGACATCACCAAGGCTGACCTCGTGAAGGTCTTCCGCGAAAGCGGCCTCACGCGGATCCCGGTCTACGCGGGCACGCTCGATACGCCCGTGGGCATGGCCCACCTCAAGGACTTCTCGCTGCGCCACGGCTTCAACGGCAATGGCGAGGAGGATTTCGACCTGCGCAAGATCCTGCGCCCGCTGGTCTTCGTGCCGCCCTCCATGCCCATCGGTGTTCTGCTCACCAAGATGCAGACCGAACGGCGGCACATGGCGCTGGTCATCGACGAATACGGTGGTGTCGACGGTCTCGTGACCATCGAGGATCTCATCGAGCAGGTCATCGGCGAGATCGAGGATGAACACGACATCGCCGAGGGCCGCAACTTTTTCCGCGAGAAGGCGGGCAGCTGGCTGGCGCTGGCCAAGACCCCGCTCGAGGAATTCGAATCCGAAAGCGGTCTTGCCCTGACCGACGATGACGAGATCGACGAAGAGGAAATCGACACTCTCGGCGGTCTCGTCTTCATGCTCGCGGGCCACGTGCCGGCGCGCGGCGAAGTAATCCCGCATCCCGCCGGTCTCGATTTCGAGGTGGTGGACGCCGACCCGCGCCGCATCAAGCGGCTGCGCATCCGGCCCCACACCCCCGAAACCTCCGAGCCCGCGCCCCAGCGCCCGGTGGCGGCACTTCCAGCCCCCACCCCCGAGGAAGCGGTGGCCGGGTCGTCTGCAGGAGCACGCGGTGTCTGAAACCGGCCTGTTGCGGCTGGAAGGCCGCGTCCGCTGGGCGCGGCTGCCCCTCGCGATCCTGTCGGGCGGCGTCATGGCCATGGGGCAGGCGCCGTGGGACATGGCATGGCTGGCCCTTGCCGGGTTGATCGCCGCATTCCTTGTTTTTTCCACCGTGCGGACGCCGCTGAGCGCTGTCGGCGCAGGCTGGGGCGTGGGGCTTGGCTATTTCGGCATCGCCCTGGCCTGGGTGGTCGAACCGTTCCAGGTGGACGCCGCAGCGACCGCATGGATGGCGCCCTTTGCGCTGTTCCTGCTGGCCGCAGGGCTGGCGCTGTTCTGGAGCATCGCCTTTTGGGGCGCGGTCCATGCACCGCTCCGGCGGCGTCTTTTCGCGCTTGCGGTAACATGGGCGGCGGCAGAGCTGGCGCGCGCCTATGTCTTCACCGGCTTTCCCTGGGCCATGGTCGGCTATCTCTGGGCGCCAACGGATGTGATCCAGTGGGTGTCCGTGGTGGGCCCGCACGGGCTGACACTGCTAACGCTGGCGCTTGCCGCGCTGTTTGCCACGGCGTTCGGGGCAGGCCGCCGCTCGCTGCTGCCCGGTGCCGTGGCGGCGGTGGCCCTTGCCACGCTTGTGGTCGGCGGCGCTGCCATGGTGCCGCCCTTGCAGGATAGCACCGGCCGCCCGGTGGTGCGCCTCGTGCAGCCCAACGCGCCGCAAACCCAGAAATGGAACCGCGACTGGGTGCCGGTGTTCTTCCGCCGGCAGGTGGATTTCACCGCTGCCCCCGCCACGGACGGACTGGAACGTCCGTCTCTGGTGGTCTGGCCGGAAACCGCCGTGCCGATGCTGCTGGACAATGCCGACGAGGCGCTGGGGATCATCACCGATGCCGCCTATCCTGGGCGCGTCGTCCTCGGCATTCAGCGCGAGGAGGAGGGGCGCTGGTACAACTCGCTCATCCTAGCCGAACAAGGCCCCGTGGTGACCGAGGTCTACGACAAGTCGCACCTCGTGCCCTTCGGGGAATACATGCCCGCCGCGTCGCTTTTCGCGAGGTTCAACATCGCGGGCCTCGCTCAGCGGGCAGAGGGCGGTTACGCCGCAGGTCCCGGGCCGCGCATTCTCGATTTCGGGGGGGGCATCGGCAGCGCGCTACCGCTGATCTGCTACGAGGCGGTGTTCCCGCAGGAAGTGCGGCTTGCGCCGGGCCGGGCGGACCTGCTGCTGCAGATCACCAACGACGCTTGGTTCGGCACCTTCTCGGGGCCCTACCAGCACCTTGCGCAGGCACGCATCCGGGCCATCGAACAGGGCCTGCCCATGCTGCGCGCCGCCAACACCGGCGTTTCGGCGGTAATCGATGGGGCAGGGCGTGTGCTGGATCAGTTGCCTCTGGGCGAGGCGGGATACCTTGATGCGCCACTGCCGCTGCCGCTGCGGGTGACACTCTACAGCCGTATGGGCGATCTGCCGGCCCTCGCGCTCTTCGTGCTCCTCGGGGGCGCTCTGTTCTGGCGACGCCGCCGCACGGTACGGTGAACTGTAGGTGTTTTCGCATTGACCGCTCCGGCGGGGGGGCGTAGCGATACTGCGTCATATCCCCGTCACAACGGCTTCCTGGCGTGACGGCCGGTACCCATTGGAGCACTCATGTCCCGACAGAACTATACCTTCACCTCCGAGTCCGTGTCCGAGGGGCACCCGGACAAGGTCTGCGACCGTATCTCGGATGCCATCCTCGATGCGCTGATCGCCGAGGATCCGCTGGCGCGCGTCGCCTGCGAGACCTTTGCCACCACGAACCGCGTGGTTATCGGCGGTGAGGTCGGCTTGACCGATCAGGCCAAGCTGGCCGAGTACATGGAGCGTATCCCCGACATCGCGCGGGCCTGCATCCGCGACATCGGCTACGAGCAGGACAAGTTCCACTGGGACACGGTCGAGATCACCAACCTTCTGCACGAGCAATCCGCCCATATCGCCCAGGGCGTGACCGGCGAGCGTGGCGACGAAGGCGCGGGCGATCAGGGGATCATGTTCGGCTATGCCACAAACGAGACCCCCGAGATGATGCCCGCACCGATCCTCTTCGCCCACGCGGTGCTCAAGCGCCTCGCCGAAGCGCGCAAGTCCGGGGAGGCCTCGGTGCTGGGTCCGGATGCGAAATCGCAGTTCTCGGTCCGCTACGAGAACGGCAAGCCGGTAGGCGTGACCTCGGTCGTGCTCTCGCACCAGCATCTCGACCCGTCGCTGTCGTCCGGCGACGTGCGCGCCATCGTCGAGCCCTACATCCGCGATGTGCTGCCCGAAGGCTGGCTGCGGGGGGATACCGAATGGTGGGTGAACCCCACCGGCACCTTCGTGATAGGCGGCCCTGACGGGGACGCGGGCCTCACCGGGCGCAAGATCATCGTGGACACCTACGGTGGCGCGGCCCCGCATGGCGGCGGCGCGTTCTCGGGCAAGGACCCGACCAAGGTGGACCGCTCGGCGGCCTATGCCTCCCGCTACCTTGCCAAGAACGTGGTGGCCGCGGGCCTTGCGGATCGCTGCACCGTGCAGCTGTCCTACGCCATCGGCGTGGCCAAGCCGCTGTCGATCTACGTGGACACCCACGGTACCGGCAAGATGGACGAAGCCGCGATCGAGGCGGCCATCCCCAAGGCGATGGACCTCACGCCGCGCGGCATTCGCACGCATCTTGACCTCAACCGCCCGATCTACGAGCGGACTGCGGCCTACGGCCATTTCGGCCGGGCGCCGGATGCGGACGGCGGGTTCAGCTGGGAGCGCACCGATCTGGCCGAGGCCTTGCAGCGCGGCCTCTGAAAGCCGCGCCGCAAATTCCTTGCCAAGGAATTTGCCGCCCCTGACATGCGCGCGGCAGGTGATCTGCGGGATTGCCTGCGGCGCGGCTTGGCGGTACATCCCGCCGCCATGACCAGTTCGAACAAGCATCCCGCCGCCCCGTGGCGCAACTTCTACGGCCGTGTGAAGGGCAAGACCCTGAAGCAGTCGCAGGAAGCCTACCTTGACGAGGATCTCGCCGGGCTGTCCCCCGGTGCAGTGGACTGGGAGGTAAACCCGGACCGCCAGCCGCTCGACACCGCCGCCATGTTCGATGGCAAGCCGGTTTGGCTCGAGGTCGGCTTTGGCGGCGGCGAACACATGGTGCATCAGGCCGCCACCCATCCCGGCGTCGGCATCATCGGCTGCGAGCCCTACATCAACGGCGTTGCGATGCTCCTGGGCAAGATCCGCCGCGCGAATGTCGACAACGTGCGGGTTTACCCTAACGACGTGCGCAACCTCTTCGACGTGCTGCCCGAGGCCTCGCTCGACAAGGCCTTCCTGCTCTACCCGGACCCATGGCCCAAGAAGCGCCACCACCGCCGCCGGTTCGTCACGCAGGAACATCTCGAGCCGCTGGCCCGCGCTCTGAAGCCCGGCGCCGAGTTCCGCGTTGCCACGGATATCCCCGATTACGTGCGCCAGACCCTCGTCGAGGTGCCCAAAGCGGGGTTCGAGTGGCTGGCCGAACGTCCCGCCGACTGGCGCGAGCCCTGGGGCGACTGGATCTCGACCCGCTACGAGCAAAAGGCCCTGCGCGAAGGCCGTGTCCCCCATTACCTGACCTTCCGCCGGCTCTGACCCACGCGGATGCGCCATCGAGGGGTCGCCGCGCTTGGTGGGACGCCGTTGCAAAGACGAATGAGGGGGCTGCCCGTGATGGACGGCCCCGGGAGGCCCTGCTAAGGGCGATGTGAGCGATAACGGAGAGTAGCATGTCGAGCCACGGTGACCCCATCCCCATGATCTCGCGCCGGTCCACTGGCCTTTCGGGCGAGGCGCATGTTCCCGGCGACAAGTCGATCTCGCACCGGTCGTTGATCCTTGGCGCCATGGCCGTTGGTGAGACGAAGGTGACCGGCCTGCTCGAGGGGCAGGACGTGCTCGATACCGCCAAGGCCATGCAGGCCTTTGGGGCCGAGGTCGAAAAGCACGGCGACACCTGGCATGTGCACGGTGTCGGTGTTGGCGGCTTTGCCGAGCCGGGCAACGTCATTGACTGCGGCAACTCCGGCACCGGTGTGCGGCTCATCATGGGCGCCATGGCGACCACGCCGATCACCGCGACCTTCACCGGCGATGCCAGCCTAAACAAGCGGCCCATGGCCCGCGTGACCGATCCGCTGGCGCTGTTTGGCGCGAAGTCCTACGGCCGCTCCGGCGGGCGCCTGCCGATGACCATCGTGGGAGCCGCCGATCCGCTGCCGGTGCGCTACGCCACCCCGGTGCCCTCTGCGCAGGTCAAAAGCGCGGTGCTGCTGGCCGGGCTCAATGCCCCGGGTGAGACCGTGGTGATCGAACGCGAGGCCACCCGCGACCATTCCGAGCGGATGCTGAACGGCTTCGGCGCCGAGGTGACCACCGAGGACACGCCAGAGGGCCGGGTCATCACCCTGAAGGGCCGCCCCGAGCTCAAGCCGCAGGTCATCGTCGTGCCGCGCGATCCATCCTCGGCGGCGTTCCCGGTCTGCGCCGCGCTAATCACCGAAGGCTCGGACGTGCTGGTGCCCAATATCGGCCTCAACCCCACCCGCGCGGGGCTGTTCTTCACCCTGCAAGACATGGGCGCTAACCTTGTCTTCGAGAACATGCGCGAAGAGGGCGGCGAGCCGGTGGCGGACCTGCGTGCCCGCTTCTCGCCGGATCTCAAGGGCATCGAGGTGCCCGCCGAGCGCGCCGCGAGCATGATCGACGAATACCCGGTGCTGTCCGTGGTCGCCTCCTTCGCGGAGGGCAAGACCCACATGCCCGGTGTCAAGGAGTTGCGGGTCAAGGAAAGCGACCGGATCGACGCCATGGCCGTGGGGCTGCGTGCCAACGGTGTAGAGGTCGACGAGGGCGAGGACTGGTGGACGGTTCATGGTCGCGGCCATGGGAACGTGCGGGGCGGAGCGGAGGTGGCAAGCCATCTCGATCACCGCATTGCCATGTCCTTCCTCGTCATGGGCCTTGCCACGACGGAGCCTGTACGCGTGGACGACGGCGGCCCCATCGCCACGTCCTTCCCGGTGTTCGAGCCGCTGATGACCGGACTGGGCGGCGACATCTCCCGAGCCTGAGGCTCAGGCACCTCTTGCCGGCCGTTCCAGGCCGGTGAGGGGGGCGGGGGTTGATGCGCGGGCGACGGCTGGTCATAAGCGTGGGTCAAAGGACCCGGAGAGTTTCATGAGCTTCACTATCGCCATCGATGGCCCCGCGGCGGCAGGCAAGGGCACCCTCAGCCGGGCGCTTGCCGCGCATTTCGGCTTCGGCCATCTCGATACCGGCCTGCTTTACCGCGCGGTCGGGGCCCGGATGCTGCTGGGCGAGGACCCCATCGCCGCCGCTCTTGATCTCGATGCAAGCGACGTCCAGATGGAGGGGCTGCGCCGCCCCGAGGTGGCGCAGGCCGCCAGCAAGGTCGCTGCGATCCCCGAGGTGCGCTCGGCTCTGCTCGATTTCCAGCGCGCCTACGCCCGGCGCTCCGGCGGGGCGGTGCTGGACGGGCGGGACATCGGTACGGTGATCTGCCCCGACGCCGAGGCCAAGCTCTTCGTCACCGCAACCCCCGAGATCCGCGCCCGCCGCCGCCATGACGAGCTGGCAGCGCAGGGGGCCGACATCAGCTACGAGACGGTGCTGGCCGAAACCCGGGAGCGTGACGATCGCGACACCGCCCGCGTGGATTCGCCGCTGCGCCCTGCAGATGACGCGGTGATCATTGACACCTCCGAGCTCGACATCGACACGGCGGTCGCCTCGGCCATTGCCGCAGTGCTGGAACGACAGGACGAAAAGGCGGCGACGCGATGAAGACACGGATGATCGGACAGGCCGAGGTGTCTTGCCTCGGGATCGGTGGCATGTCCTTCTCGGATTTCTACGGGCCAACCACGGAAGCAGACAGCTTCGCGGTGCTGGACCTTGCCCGCGGGGTCGGTGTGACCCACATCGACACCTCGAACATCTACGGCATGGGCCGCTCCGAGACCTCCATCGGCGCATGGCTCGCCGCCACTCCCGGTGCGCGGGATGCGGTGCATATCGCCACCAAGGCGGGCATTACCAGCGATGCGGCCGGCAACCGCGTCTTCGACAACTCGCTGGGCCATATGGAGGCGCAGCTTGACCAGTCACTGACGCGGCTGGGGATCGATCACGTGGACCTGTTTTACGTGCACCGCTACCAGGCCGAGATCCCTGTTGAGGAGGTCACCGGCACCATGGCGCGGCTGGTCGAAAAGGGCAAATGCCGCAGCATCGGCTTCTCGGAGATCGCGCCCTCGACCCTGCGCCGCGCTCATGGCGAACACGCAGTGGCGGCGGTGCAGTCTGAATACTCGCTTTCAACGCGGGCCCCCGAGATGGGCCTGCTGCAGACGTGCGCCGAACTGAGCGTGGCGCTGGTGGCCTTCTCGCCGGTGGGGCGGTCGCTTCTGACGGACAGCCCGATCCCGCGTGATCGCATTGATGGCAACCCGTTCCTCGGCCAGAACCCCCGGTTCATGGAGCCGAACTATTCGGCCAACCTTACGCTTCTTGAGGGGTTCCGGGCGCTGGCGGCCGAATTCAGTCTTACCGCGGCCGGCCTCGCTGTGGCCTGGGGGATCCACAAGGGCGATCACGTGGTATCTATCCCAGGCACCCGCACCGCGAAGCACTTCCGCGAGCTTGTCGCCGGCGCCGAAGCCGCGCTGAGCGCGCAGCAGATGGCACGGATCGAGGAGGTGTTGCCCGTCGGCTGGTGCCACGGAGACCGCTATTCCCGCGCACAGTGGGTTGGGCCCGAGAACTACTGCTGACACCCAATCTGTGGCCCTGGGCGAGGGGGCTCTGCCCCCGGCGCTTCGCGCCTCCCCCGGGATATTTGGTGTCAAAGGAAAGGGTGGCCGCGGCCTGTGCTTCCTTTGACCCTCAAATATCCCCGCCGGAGGCAGGCCTGACCGGTGGTCCGGGTGCTGTTTCAAGGGAAAGAGAGGCGGCGTAGGCCGGCCAGGGCTTGATAAATGCTGTCTGTTGGCGTAAGCCGCGCGCGTCGGTCGGGGCAGGGACTGCCACGGGCGAAGAAGGAGCAGGGCCACCGAGACCCGGTTCAAGGTGGCCTTCTTCGCATTTCGTGACTGCCCGCGAGACGACCAATTCCCGCTCAATGCGGACCCATCCAAGACCGGCGGAGACAACCGCCCGGCCGGAATAACGATATGTAAAGGAACATGAGCCACATGGCTAACGCGACCATGGAGGAATTCGAGGCCCTCCTTAATGAAAGCCTCGAAATGGACACCCCGGACGAAGGTTCGGTTGTCAAAGGCAAGGTCATCGCAATCGAAGCGGGCCAAGCCATCATCGACGTCGGCTACAAAATGGAAGGCCGCGTTGATCTGAAAGAATTCGCAAACCCCGGCGAAGCCCCCGAAATCGGTGTCGGCGACGAAGTCGAGGTTTACCTGCGTTCCGCAGAGAACGCCCGCGGCGAAGCCGTCATCTCGCGCGAGATGGCACGCCGTGAAGAGGCGTGGGACCGTCTCGAGAAAGCATATGCCGACGACGCACGCGTCGAAGGTGCGATCTTCGGCCGCGTCAAGGGTGGCTTCACCGTCGACCTCGGCGGCGCCGTGGCCTTCCTGCCCGGCTCCCAGGTCGATGTGCGCCCCGTGCGTGACGCCGGCCCGCTCATGGGTCTCAAGCAGCCGTTCCAGATCCTCAAGATGGACCGTCGCCGTGGCAACATCGTTGTCTCGCGTCGTGCAATCCTTGAAGAATCGCGTGCCGAACAGCGTGCCGAAGTCATCGCCAACCTGACCGAAGGTCAGACGGTCGACGGCGTGGTCAAGAACATCACCGAGTACGGCGCATTCGTCGACCTCGGCGGCGTGGATGGCCTGCTGCACGTGACCGACATGGCATGGCGCCGCGTCAACCACCCGTCCGAGATCCTGGCGATCGGCGAGACCGTCAAGGTCCAGGTCATCAAGATCAACAAGGAAACTCACCGTATCTCCCTCGGCATGAAACAGCTGCAGGAAGATCCGTGGGATCTGGTTGCCGTCAAGTTCCCGCTGGGCAGCGTCCACAAGGGCCGCGTCACGAACATCACCGATTACGGTGCATTCGTGGAGCTGGAGCCGGGCGTCGAGGGTCTGGTTCACGTCTCGGAAATGTCCTGGACCAAGAAGAACGTGCACCCGGGCAAGATCGTGTCGACCTCGCAGGAAGTGGACGTCATGGTTCTCGAGATCGACCCGGCCAAGCGCCGCGTGTCGCTCGGCCTCAAGCAGACCATGCGCAACCCGTGGGAAGTGTTCTCGGAAACCCATCCGGAAGGCACTCAGGTCGAAGGCGAAGTCAAGAACATCACCGAATTCGGTTTGTTCATCGGCCTCGACGGCGAGATCGACGGCATGGTTCACCTCTCCGACCTCAGCTGGGACCAGCGTGGCGAAGAGGCGATCCAGGAGTACCGCAAGGGCGACGTGGTTCAGGCCGTTGTCACCGAAGTGGACACCGACAAGGAGCGTATCTCGCTCTCGATCAAGGCACTGGGCGGCGACAAGTTCGCTGATGCCGTGGGCGGCGTGAAGCGCGGCTCGATCATCACCGTCGCGGTCACCGCGATCGAAGATGGTGGCATCGAGGTGGAATACGAAGGCATGAAGTCCTTCATCCGCCGTTCGGACCTGTCGCGTGACCGTGCAGAGCAACGCCCCGAGCGTTTCTCGGTTGGCGATCACCTCGACGTCCGCGTGACCAACATCGACAGCAAGACCCGTCGTCTGGGCCTGTCGATCAAGGCGCGCGAGATCGCCGAAGAGAAGGAAGCCGTGGAACAGTACGGCTCGTCCGACTCGGGTGCATCGCTCGGCGACATCCTCGGCGCAGCGCTCAAGGGCGACAACTGATCCGAGCTTGCGTCTGACGCATGACACAGAAGGGCCCCCGCCATCCGGTCGGGGGCCCTTTTTTCTGCCTCGTGCATCTGCGAATCGCGGGCGCTGGCAGGGCTGTGCCAGCTGCTCTTGCGGGCGGATTTGACCGGCTGGGCATGTGTATGGGCACAAGTGGCTGCCTTGGATGGGTTTTTCGTGATCTTCGGGTTTGCGTTTGGAATGACCTGCGCTAGTGTCATAAGACGAAGTGACCACGAACTTGCGCCCAGAGGGGATGTGCAACGGATGATCAGATCGGAATTGATCCAGAAGATCTCGGAAGATAACCCGCATCTCTACCAGCGGGACGTGGAGCGGATCGTGAACACGATCTTCGACGAGGTGACCAATGCCATGGCCCGGGGCGATCGGGTCGAGTTGCGCGGCTTCGGGGCCTTTTCGGTCAAGAAGCGCGATGCAAGACTGGGCCGCAACCCGCGAACGGGCGAGGCGGTCGAGGTCGAGGAAAAGCACGTGCCCTTCTTCAAGACGGGCAAGCTGCTTCGCGACCGGCTGAACGGAAAGCAAGACTGACACATGCGATACATCCGCTATGCCTTCCTGGGCATTCTGGCGATCATTCTGGTTTCGATCGCCATGGCCAACCGCTCGATGGTGGAGCTGCAACTGCTGCCCGATGACCTCGCAGCGGTCATGGGCTTCCAGCACGGCCTGACCATGCCGGTGTTCCTGGTGTTTTTCCTTGGGATCGTGGGCGGTCTGATGATCGGCTTCGTGTGGGAATGGATGCGTGAGCACAAGCATCGTTCGGCCGCGGCGCACCGGAAGGCCGAGGTCCGCAATCTCGAGCGCGAGCTGAAGAAGACCCAAGCCGAGCGCGACAAGGGCAAGGACGAGGTCCTGGCGATCTTGGATCGCAGCGCCTGACGTCAACTTCGACGGAGTTCAAGGACGAGAGGGGCGGGCCGGAGTGGGGCTCTGCCCCTCTTGGCCTTTCGGCCAATTCACCCCGGGGTAGTTTTCGGCAACTGGAAGCCGGGGTTTCAGACAAGGAGGCGGCCCTCATGAGCGAGGTGAACGTCAAAATCTGCGGGCTGACCTGTGCGAGCGATGTGGAGGCCGTGGCCAAGGCTGGAGCGCGCTACGCGGGCTTCGTGTTCTTTCCCAAGTCTCCGCGCCATGTGAGCGTACAACATGCGCGTGAGCTGGCGCTGGCGGCCCCCGTGGGGCTTGCCAAGGTGGCGCTTCTGGTGAACGCCGACGATGCGCTTCTGGACGAAATCATGGAATCTGTGCCGCTTGACATGTTGCAGCTGCACGGGCGCGAGAGCGTGGAGCGGGTGGCCGAGGTACGGGCCCGCTATGGCCTGCCGGTGATGAAGGCGGTGGGGGTCGCCAGCGAGGCGGATCTGCCTGCACTGGCCGAGTATGGCCGTGTGGCCGACCAGATCCTGGTGGATGCCAAGGCGCCCAAGGGCGCAGCCTTGCCCGGCGGAAACGGGCTGGCGTTCGACTGGCGACTGATTGCCGGGCGTCGTTGGCCGTGTCCGTGGATGCTGGCTGGTGGACTAACGGAGGAGAATGTCGGTGCTGCCATAGCCATGACGGGAACCCGCCAGGTCGATGTGTCTTCGGGTGTCGAATCGGCACCGGGTGTGAAGGACGCCGACATGATTGCACGCTTCGTGGCAGCAGCGCGGATTGAGCCTGCGATCCCGAAACTTTAGGGGTCGGGGCCTGCCTCCGGGCGGGCCCGATCAGTGCGGTGTGACGCCGGCCTTAGCGGCTACAGCGCGTGGCTCGTGTCAACGGCGGCCGTTCCCCTTGGCGCAAAACTCTGCGGCTTCAGCCAAAACAAAAAGCCACCCCGGAGGGTGGCTGATCGTTCTTCGTGATGTGGACCTTGCGGCTCAGCCCTGACGGGCTTTGAAACGACGCTGGGTCTTGTTGATCACGTAAACGCGGCCCTTGCGGCGCACGACGCGGCAGTCGCGATGGCGCTGTTTGAGCGAGCGGAGCGAGTTTGCGACCTTCATGGTGGTCTCTCCTCTTGTTCGCGGCGCGCGAGCGCCTTGGCGTTGCGGTATGCCTGCACCGTGGTGAAGGCGTTGAATTCCTGGTCATGGTGGGCGGTACTGGGATCGAACCAGTGGCCCCTACGATGTCAACGTAGTGCTCTACCGCTGAGCTAACCGCCCATTCACGACCTGTGCGCTAAGATCATTGTGCCCCGGAAAGTAGCGGGGCGCGAAGATCACCGCGCCGGTGGAGCGCTCTATAAAAGGAGTCGCGGGGGGTGACAAGGGCTTTCCTCAAGATATTTCAAGTTTCCGGAATGGCTTTCAAAACAGGCTTTTGGCAGTCCAGGAAATCGCGCTAAGCTTTACCTCGAAGGAGCCCGGATGCCCAAGGTCGCTTATCATCTCGATTTGCCCGAACAGCCCACGTCCTGTGTGGTGTTCGCCTCGCCGCATTCAGGGCGGGATTACCCGTGGAGTTTCCTGAAGGGGACGGTTCTCGACGAGCTGACGATCCGATCGTCCGAAGATGCCTTCGTGGACCGCCTGTTCGACTGTGCCCCGCAGTTTGGCGCACCGCTGCTGCGGGCGGGTGCGCCTCGGGCCTACATAGACCTCAACCGTTCGCCGGACGAACTTGACCCCGCCCTGATCGAGGGGGTTCGGCGCAGCGGGCACAATCCGCGGGTGGCCAGTGGGCTTGGGGTCGTGCCGCGCGTGGTCTCGAACGGGCGGGCGATCTATCGCGGCAAGATGCCGCTGGCCGAGGCCGAGCGGCGCATCGCACGCTATTGGCGTCCCTATCACGATCAGCTGCGCCGCCTCATGTCGGCGGCCTTTGACCAGTTCGGAGAGGCTGTGCTTATCGATTGCCATTCCATGCCGCATGAGGCGCTGGAAGGGATAAGCCGGGGAGGGGCGCGGCGGCCCGAGGTGGTGCTTGGTGACCGTTTCGGCGCATCAGCGCATCCGGACATCGTGGCTCGGGTCGAGGCGGCACTTGTCGGCGCGGGACTGGTGGTGGCACGCAACACGCCTTTTGCCGGGGCCTATGTCACGCAGGCCTACGGGCGCCCGTCGCGGCGCCAGCATGCGGTCCAGATCGAGATCGACCGATCGCTTTACATGGACGAGGCCACGCTGCGCCTGAACGACAATTTCCAGGCGTTGCGGCGCACGCTGCGCGGGGTTGTTGCTGAGGTGGCAGCCATCGGACATCGCGACCGCGATGTGCCGCTCGCCGCGGAGTAGTTACCGGGCCGTTCGGGCGACAAATTTCTTGCGGGAAATTTGTGGGGGGCAGCCCCGGAAGTCAGTGGAACAGCGCAGCCAGTGCGCTGTCGAGCGGAGCTGGATCCGCGAGCTGTAGCCGAACGGGCAAGGTCAGCACCTTGGGGCGGAAGGTGGCGGGCAGGCGCACGGCGTCCTTCTCGGTGGTCACCAGCTGCGCGCCCAGCCGGGCGGCATCGCGTTCGAGACGGGTCAGCAGGGCCGTGGTAAACGGCTGGTGGTCGTCAAGCGCGTGGGTCTGGACAAGCTCGGCCCCTAGGCCTGACAGGGTGGCAAAGAACTTCTCCGGGTGGCCGATTCCGGCGAAGGCGAGGGCTCGCAACCCCCTCCAGTCCATGCCAGTCTGAAGCGGGGCAAGAGCGCCCTTCAGATGGGGCAGGCGCAGCGTAGCGCTCCAAGCGTCCTGGAAGCCCTCCTGAGCGCTTTCAGGGCCGATGCTGAGCACGAGGTCGCCGCGGGCAAGGCCCTTCGCTACGGGTTCTCTCAGAGGGCCTGCGGGCATACAGCGCCCGTTGCCAAAGCCCTTCGCGGCATCCACTACGATCAGCGACAGATCCTTGACGAGGGACGGGTTCTGGAACCCGTCATCCAGCACGATGACCTCTGCCCCCGCGGCAATGGCGGCGCGTGCGCCGGCGGCACGGTCGCGCGAGACCCAAGTGGGCGTGAAGGCGGCCAGCAACAGCGGCTCGTCCCCGGTGTCCTCGGCCGTGTGGTGCAGCGGATCCACCTGTACCGGTCCCTCGAGTCGCCCGCCATGGCCGCGCGATACGATGTGCACCTTGCGCTTCATCGATGTCAGGCGTTCGATCAGGGCGATCACGGTGGGGGTCTTGCCGGTGCCGCCTGCGTTGATGTTGCCGACGCAGACGACAGGCACGTCCACCCGTGCGCCGGGCCGGGCCACCCGGCGCGCCGTGGCTGCCGCAGTCAGGGCGCCCAGCGGCGCAAGGACACGAGCCTGCCAGGCGGGGCGGCTTGCTGGGGTGTACCAAAAACCGGGCGCGCGCATCAGGCAGCCTCTCCCGTGCCGTCGTCCCCATCGAGCCAGTCGAAGGCCAATGCGACCACCTCGTCAGTCAGCGCGGCGCCCTGGCTGACCACGTCCCAGCCCGCATGGGCCATGGCCGCGGCGCGGTCCGGGGCGACAAGCTGCGACACCGCCGTGGCCAGCGTGTCGAAATCGCGCACGATGCGCGCGGCCCCGGCCTCGACGAGCTGGGTATAGGACGCCAGGTGCCGGCCCACGTTGGGCCCATAGAGCAGCGCGGCACCATGGGCTGCTACCTCCAGCGGGTCCTCACCGCCGATGCCGGGCCGCAGGGAGCCGCCAAGGAACACGATGGGCGACAGCCGGTACCACAGCCCCAGCTCCGTGGCATCCTCGGTGAGCAGCATCTGGCAGTTCTCGTCTGGCATCTCGCCCATGTCCCAGCGGTTGACGCGCAGGTCCGATTCCGCCGCCATGGCCGAGATCTCGGCACCGTCCTCGGGGGTGTCGGGCACTAACACCAACAGCAGGCGGTGGGCCAGCCGGGTGGCGCGGCGGTGGGCGCGCAGCACATCGGAGGCCTCCGAGGCGCGGACCCGGGCGGCGAGCCAGATCGGGCGCCCCGACAGCTGCGCCGCCATTTCCTCGTGCAGGCGGTCGGAACAATCGAGCGGCGGTGCGCTGGCGCTGAGCGGACCGGCACGGCGCAGACGGGTCTCGGGCAGACCGATGCGGCGTAGACGGCGCAGGGCCGCGTCATCCTCGGCAAACAGCCGGTCGAAGACGGACAGCGTCGCGGCGGTGGTGTCAGGTACCCAGAGCGGGGCAGGCGCCTCGAACGGCTCGTTGCGGGTGCCGAGGTGCATCAGCTTCGTGCCGGTTTCGGACAGGCGTGACAGCAGCGCCGGATGCAGCGCCTGACCAGTCCACAGCCCAATCTCCGGGCGCCAGTGGGCGGCAAAGGTCTGGGCATCGGCGGCGGTGTCGGGGGCCAGCGGCATCACCGGGCATTCACGGGCGTTCGGCTCCCACGGGGTGCTGCCGGGCGTGTATGTCAGGAAGGCCGAGATCTCGGGGCGCTGCACCTGCATGCGAGCGGCGATCCCGGCAAGGGCGCGGGCCGCCTCGGGGCGTTCCGCGTGCATCCAGACCAGCGGCCCGTCGGGCCGTGGCGGAAGCGGCGGCAGTGTGGGGCTGCGGCCGCGGGCATAGGCAAGGTATGCCGATAGTGCGAAGGGTTTCCGCACGAAGGCGGTCAGCCCAGCTCTTCGGTGGTCGAGGCTTCGAGTTCCTCGTCGCGAAGGCGGTGCAGGTGGGCGATGTAGTAACGCATGTGGGCATTGTCGACGGTGCGCTGCGCTTCGGCCTTCCAAGCGTCATGGGCCGTGGCGTAATCGGGGAAAATCCCGACGATATGGAGGTCGTCGACGTCCTTGAAGACGTTCTTTTCCGGGGTGACGAGTTCACCGCCGAACACGAGATGGAGCCGTTGAACCATGGGCTGTCCTTTCAAGAGCAGACGCGCGCAACCTAAGCGCTGGACCTGTGGCGTCAAGGCCCGAGGCAGCGCCGTGGCATAGCAGGAAGGCAGCGCCGGCACGCGGCAGGGCAGGCTTCGGGAATGACAGAATTTCCTTGCGATTCCCTTGCGGGCGCGCGGCCTAGGTCCGCGCCAGCCGCCCGAGTATGTCGCCATGTAGCGTGGGGCTCGCGGCGACAAGGCCGTTATGCCGCGGCTCGGCGGCGTTGAAGCGGATCGAGCGGCCTTGGATGTCGGTCATGACCGCGCCGGCCTCTGCCAGCAGCAGCGCGCCGGCGGCGATGTCCCATTCCCACGCCCGACGGAAGCTGAACACCGCGTCAAACCGCCCTTGGGCCACGAGCGCCAGCTGGTAGGCCATCGCCGGGCGGTAGCTGCGCCTGGGGGCCGGGGCAGGGGCCTGCCAGCGCTCGGGCGCAAGAGCGGGCTTCGTGGCCAGCACGTGGGCATCCTCCAGCGTCTGCGCCACGCGCACCGTCAGTAGCTCGCCGTTCAGGTGCGCGCCGCCCCCGGTCTCGGCGCTGAACAGGCGATCCAGCTGCGGCATCAGCACCACGGCAGCGGTCACGCGCCCCTCGTCCGCGACCGCGAGCGCATGGGCCCAGACATCGCCGCCGCCGATGAAGCTGCGGGTGCCGTCGATGGGATCGACGATGAACACCCGCCTTGCATCCTGCCGCGCCGGGTCGTTGGCGCTTTCTTCGGAGAGCCAGCCATAGTCTGGACGCGCGTCCATGAGAATGCGCTGGAGCGTGTCGTTCACCGCGATGTCTGCGTCGGTCACGGGGCTGCCGTCGGCGGCCTTGTGGCGCACGTTGAGCAAATCCCCAGAATAGCCAAGCGCGACCTCCGCCGCCGCCCGCGCCGCGCGGATCAGCAGCGCAAGATCACTCTCCGGCAAGCGTGAGCCCCTCGACCAGAAGTGACGGCACCACTCGGCTGAGCCAACCGCGCGCGTCGTTCGCCGGTGTGATCCGCTGCAGCATCTCGCGCAGGTTGCCCGCGATGGTCACCCCGGATACCGGGTAGACCGGCACGCCGTTCTCGACCCAGAACCCGGCGGCCCCGCGCGAATAATCGCCGGTGTTGGGGTTGATGGTCGAGCCGATCATCGACGTCACCAGAAGGCCCGTGCCCATCTGTTTCAGAAGATCCTCGCGGCTTTGGATCCCTTCGGTCAGCGCAAGGTTCCACGCGGTGGGCGACGGCCCGCCCGAGGTGCCCCTTGCGGCGTTGCCGGTGGAGTTCATCCCCAGCTTGCGGGCATTGGCAAGGTCGAGCGAGAACGCCTTCAGCACGCCGTTCTCGACGATGGCGCGGCGGGCGGTGGGCAGCCCTTCGGCATCGAAGGGGCGGCTGCCGGAAATGCGCGGGCGGTGCGGATCCTCGATCAGCGACATCCCGTCGGGCAGCACCTGCTCCCCCAGCGCACCGCGCAGCCACGAGGCGCCACGCGCCACGGCGGCGCCGTTGGCCGCAGAGACAAGGTGTCCGATCAGCGACGCGGCGATGCGTTCATCGAAGAGCACCGGCCAAGCGCCACCCTTGGCCTTGCGGGGCGACAGGCGCGCCAGCGCCCGCTCCGCCGCCGACCGTCCGATGGCTGCGGGATCGCGCAAGTCGCACTGGAAGGTGCGGCTGTCGCCGTCGTAATCGCGCTCCATTCCGAGGCCGGTGCCGGCGATGGCCACGCAGGAGGTCGACCGCGTGCTGCGCTCGTACCCACCGGAAAAGCCATTGCTGGCGGCAAGATGCACCTGTCGGCGTCCATAGCCCGCAGCAGCGCTCTGCACTTGGCTGACGCCGTCGACGCCAAGCGCCGCGGCCTCGGACTCGAGCGCGTCGCGCTTGAGATCGTCAGGGGTCGGGTCGGCGGCAGGGTCGCTCAGCTCGAGCGCGGCGATGTCCACGTCGCGGGCCAGCTGGGAGGGGTCGGCAAGGCCGGCATAGGCATCTTCCGGAGCCTCACGGGCCATGGCCACGGCGCGTTCGGCCATGGTGCGCAGGGTCTCGGGCTTGATGTCCGACGCCGAAACCACCGCCGAGCGTTGCCCGACAAAGACCCGCAGGCCGATGTCTGTGCCCTCGGAGCGCTCTGCGTGTTCAAGCGTGCCGCCACGCACTTCGATTTCCATGGAGGTGCCCGACAGGGCCATGGCGTCCGACGCATCCGCGCCAGCCTTGCGGGCCGCATCCAGAAGCTGTTCGGTGAGGCCGCTCAAGAACGTGTCCGGAGCCTTGTCCGCGCCGTTTGCCATATCGCCGTCTGCCATGTCACCTCCGGTAGCTGTTCCCTTCGAGGTAGGCTGCCACCCGGCGACGTGCAAGGCAAAGCTGGGTTCAGCGCTTTTCGACCACACCCACGATGGGACCCAGCGTCCGGCCCAAGTCGCGCCGCGAGATCGCCGGGGCCCAGAGCCGCGAGACGTTTCCGTCAAGGAAAAGCGCTTGCGGCAGCTTCAGCTCGTCGCGGAAGAGCCGGGCGAACTCGTGGAAGGTGACCGCGTTCTCGGAGATGGCAAAGACCGCCCGTTTGCCGTCCGACGAGGTGCCGACCCCGTTGCGGATATAGCGCGAGCTGCTGTCCGGCAGGAAGCGGGGGTGCAACGCCCCGTCGATGACGAGCATCGGACCCGACTGGGTGGCATAGCGACATTTCGGCCCATCCTTGAGGAAGGCGCGGGTTTCGATCACGTCGGCGCGGTTTTTGCGGATGCACAGGATGCCGTTGGGCAGCAGGCCGAAATTGCCCGGCCCGGCGTTGGGCACGACGCGCATGGTCTCTTCGCCGTCCTCGACATAGTAGCCCACCGGCGCACGGTCTTCGTGGTACATGCCCGCGTTCATGCCGAAGGACAGGTGCAGGCCCTGCATCTGCAGCGCCGCCTCGAGGCTCGAAAACTGGCCCCAGGGCGATCCCTGGTCCGAGGACAGGAAGGTGCGGAGGGTCTCGCGGGCGGGTCGGACGGTGCAGACCGTGTAACGGTTGCCGTCGTGCTCCACGCCCTCGCAGCTTACCGCATGGGCGGGGCCGGCGGCCAGCAGGCCGCCGAGGGTCGCGACGACGAAGGCGGCCGCTGCCGCAAGACCCCGGGCGCGCACGATCAGTCCTCGAGGTCGCGGCGCACCGCGTCCTGGGAGAACAGGCGGCGCGTCTCGTCGAGGCGGTCGAAGGTCTCGTCGAGGCGGAAGCGCAGCTGGGGCGCGTATTTCAGCGTCAGGTCCTTGGACACGGCGCGGCGCAGTTCGGAGGTGTTGCGCTTGAGCAGCTCGAACATCTCCTCGGTGTTGCCGCCGCCAAGAGGAACCACGTAGGCGGTCGCGACCTTGAGGTCGGGCGACACGGTCACTTCGCCCACGGTGATCGACAGGCGATTGAGGTCGGGGTCGTGGATGTCACCACGCTGGAGCACGTCGGAGAGCGTCCGCCGCACCAGTTCGCCCACGCGAAGCTGGCGCTGGCTGGGCCCGGGCCCGTCATTGAATCGGTTCTTTGCCATGGCTCACCACTTAGTTCGCGCCGCCTGCTTTGCCAAGCGGCCCGTTCGCCCCGGCTCCTCGCGGTTGCTCCAAGCCTTGTCTGCCTGGGCCGGCTCCTGTTCTGGCGCCCTTCGGGCCGACTGCCTGCCGTGCTCCGCCCAAAGCTGCCTGCGGACAGGGGCGTGCAGCGCCCCTTTGCCAATGGCGCCCGCGCGGGCTAAGGAGGCACGACTTTGTTAGCGGAGAGCGGGATGACCGAGAAGCCGGGAATCGTGGTGACGGGCGTGTCGGGCCGGATGGGCCGCATGCTGGTGGAGCAGGTACAGAAAAGCGACCGGATGACCTTGGTGGCAGCGCTGGAGCGCGAGGGCCATGATTGGGTCGGCCGCGACCTCGGAGCCTGCCTTGGCGTTGCGGACATGGGTGTGACGGTCACGTCGGACGCGCTCGAGGCGTTTTCCAGGGCCCAGGCTGTGATCGACTTCACTGCGCCAGCCGCCACCGTTGCCTTCGCCGAGCTCGCGGCGCAGGCCCGCGCGGTACATGTGATCGGCACCACGGGCCTGTCGGACGATGACATCGTAAAGATCGGTGCCGCAGCGCGCCACGCCGTGATCGTGCGGGCGGGGAACATGTCGCTCGGGGTGAACCTGTTGACGCGGCTGACCAGGCAGGTGGCTGCGGCGCTCGATGAAGACTGGGACATCGAGATTGTCGAATCCCATCACAACCAGAAGGTCGACGCGCCTTCCGGTACCGCCCTCATGTTGGGCGAAGCCGCCGCCGAGGGCCGCGGCGTGTCGCTGAACGACGTGTCCGACCGGGGCCGCGATGGCATCACCGGCGCGCGCAAGAAGGGCGACATCGGCTTTCACGCGATCCGTGGCGGAGACGTCGTGGGCGAACACGAGGTGATCTTCGCCGCCGCCGGTGAACGCATCAAGCTCACGCACCTTGCCTCCGATCGCGCCCTCTTTGCCCGCGGCGCCCTGCGTGCCGCGCTCTGGGGACAGGACAAGGCCCCGGGTGAATACGACATGCTCGACGTCCTGGGCCTTGGCGATTGAATGGGCCGTGAAGATTGAACCGGACGCAGAGCTTCGGGCTTTTCTCCCGGCGGCACTGTCCGGATTGCCTCCGGCGGGGATATTTACAGGTCAAAGGAAACCCGGGGCGCCCTGATTTCCTTTGACTGAAAATATCCCGGGGGAGACCGCCGCAGGCGGGCGGGGGCAGCGCCCCTCTCCATTGCTGCCCTTGCAGCGTGGCGGCCTCAGAAATCGATGGCGAGCCCCTTCTTCTCCCAGTCGCCGTAACGCGCAGGATCGAGTCCCTCGCGGCCGCCATATTCGGTGGCGGGAGGATTGCGCCGGGCGGCCTCCTCGGCCTCGCGGCGGCGCTCTGCGGCCTCGGCGAGGGCGCGCTGCGCGGCGGGCGGCAGGTCTGGCGAGGTGCTGGCCCCTTCGGTCCGGTCAACGCCTTCGGTGTCTGCGGCAGGGTTCGAGGTCTCTTCGGTCATGGGTGCTTTCCTCGTCTGGTCCCTGCTGATATAGGGCCCGCCAGCCCCTTCACACAACCCGCGAGACCCGCCATGCCAGCCATTCCCTCCGCCCGGAGCCAGACTGTCCATCTGCTCGGGCAGGTGTTGGGGCAGGGGCGGCTGATGTCCGAGGCCATGTCCGGCGCCGCCTGGCAGGCGCTTGCCCCTGCCGACCGCGCCGCGGCCCAGCGGCTGGCACAGGACGTTCTGCGCAATCTCGAACGTTGCGACAAGCTGCTCAAACCGCATCTGCGCAAGGGGCCGCCGCTTTTCGTGCGCAACGTGCTGCGCCTGGGCACCTATGAGCTGTGCTCGGGGGGGGCAGCGCATGGGGTGGTGAACGAGGCGGTGACCCTCGTCGCGGGGGACCGCAAGACCCAAAGCATGAAGGGGCTTGTCAACGCGGTGCTGCGCAAGATCGCCGAGAGCGGTTCGCAGGACTGGCAGAAACTGCGGACCCCACGCCTGCCGCGCTGGTTGCGCGATCCGCTGGTCCTGGCCTGGGGCAACAAGCCTGTCGCCGCGATGGAGGCTGCGCATCTTTCGGGGGCCCCGCTCGATCTCAGCACCCGGGGCGATGCAGGGGCACTGGCGGTGGCGCTAGAGGCCGAGCTTCTCCCAACCGGCTCCGTGCGCCTGCACGGGAACCGCCAAGTGACTGCGCTGCCGGGCTACGAGGCTGGTGACTGGTGGGTGCAGGACGCCGCCGCCGCCATTCCCGCCCGCCTGCTGGGGGATGTGAGCGGGTTGCGCGTTCTCGACATGTGCGCCGCGCCGGGGGGCAAGACCATGCAGCTGGCCGCAGCCAGGGCCGAGGTGACGGCACTCGACCTGTCGGAAAGCCGCCTTCAGCGCCTGACTGAAAACCTTGCCCGCACCGGCCTTGCCGCCACCGTCGTCACTGGGGACGCGCTGGAGCACGAGGGGCGCTATGATGCCATCCTGCTCGATGCGCCCTGTTCGGCCACCGGCACGATCCGCCGTCATCCGGACCTTCCGCATGCCCGGCAGGGCGAAGGCATCTCCGAACTCATCGGGCTTCAGGAAGCGATGATCGACCATGCGCTGAGCCTGCTTGCCCCCGGGGGGCGGCTAGTCTTCTGCACCTGCTCGCTGCTGCCCGACGAAGGCGAATGCCATGTCGAGGAGGCGCTGGCCCGGCATCCGGGCCTGTCTGTCCTTCCCGCTGACGCTCCGGGTATCGAGCATACCTGGCGCAGCCCCGAGGGCGGCCTGCGCCTAAGGCCCGATTTCTGGGCGGGACGGGGCGGCATGGATGGCTTCTACATGGCTGTCCTGCGCAAACCGGACTGACCGGGCGCATTGCAAGGTGACTTGCCCGGTCCTGCTGTGATACCCCAGCGTTAACATCCCGCTAAGGGACATGATGCCGCGTCAGCGCGCGGCCGGCTCAGCAGGGCAGAGGGCAATAGGGCAGATGTCGACAACGGGACGCTGGTCCGCCGCGGTGACGCGGTTCCTGAACCGCTTTCACGCGCGCATGGCTGCCCGCGCCCGCCCCGCCACCGCCTTCCTGTCCCAGCCCGAACCGCGCAGCACCGGCAGTTTTGCCAGGGGGCGTCAGCTCTGTGCCGGCAACCTGATGTTCGCCGGGCACCTCGTCGAAGCCGAAGGCGCGATGATCTGGGATATCGCTGCCCCGGGCACCGCATGGGAGCAGGAAATCCACGGGTTCGGCTGGCTCGATGATCTTGCCGCGGTGGGGGATGCGCGGGCGCGGGCGCTGGCGCAATGGTGGGTCTGGGGCTGGCTTGAACGGTACGGCGAGGGGCGCGGCGACGGCTGGACCCCGGAGCTGGTGGGCCGGCGCATCGTGCGGGTGACGCACCACGCGCTGTTCCTGCTCAGGGGGCTTGATGCGGACCGCTCGGCGGAACTGTTCAGGGGCCTTGCGGCACAAAGCCTCTTTCTCGGGCGGCGCTGGCAGGCATCCCCGCCGGGGCTGGCCCGTATCGAGGCGATCATCGGTCTGCTTTACGCGGCATTGTCCTACGAGGGGCGGAGCACACAGCTCGAGCCGGCGCAAAAAGCGCTCGAGCTCGAATGCGCGGGGCAGGTGGACGGGCAGGGCGGCATCCCGACCCGTAATCCCGAAGAATTGCTGGAGGTGCTCACCCTCCTGACTTGGGCGCAGGCCGCGCTTGAAACCGCAGATCGCAAACCCGGCGCGGCGCATCTTGCCGCCATTGCCCGCATCGTGCCCACCCTGCGCAGCCTGCGCCACGCCGATGGCGGGCTCGCGCGGTTTCACGGCGGCGGGCGGGGCATGGACGGGCGGCTCGATCAGGCGCTGGCGGCCTCTGGCCTGCGGTGCAAGCGGCCCGAGGGCCTCGCCATGGGCTACGCGCGGCTGGCGGGCGGGCGCACCAGCCTCATTGTCGATGCCGCGCCGCCCCCCGGTGGTGCCGCCAGTGCCGACGCCCACGCCTCGACCCTCGCGTTCGAGCTGACTTCAGGGCGCAGGCCGGTGGTTGTCAGCTGCGGATCGGGCGGGATGTTCGGCGAGGACTGGCGCCGGGCCGGGCGGGCGACCCCGAGCCATTCCACCCTCTGCCTCGACGGCTATTCCAGCGCCCGGCTCGCCCCCCCCGCAGAGGTCATCGGGCTGGGGCGCGAGTTGCTGGTGGACGTGCCGCAGGAGGTGCCGGTACAGCTGTCCGACGCCCCCGACGGCAGCCGCTTTGAAGGGGGGCACGACGGCTACCGCCAGACCCACGGGCTGACCCATGCCCGCGTGCTGGAGCTGACCCATGACGGACGGGGGCTGGTGGGCGAGGATCTTCTGATGCCCCTCAGCGATTCCGACAAGGCCATCTTTGATCGGCGCATGGACAAGGTGAAACTCGCCGGGCTGCCCTGGCAGATCCGATTCCATCTTCACCCCGAGGTGGACGCGGAAATCGACATGGGCGGCAGCGCGGTCTCGGTAGCGCTGCGATCCGGCGAAATCTGGGTGTTCCGGAATGAAGGGGGCGCAGATTTGACCCTCGAACCGTCGGTTTACCTCGAAAAGGGCAGATTGAGGCCCCGTGCGGCCAAACAGATCGTTTTATCCGGCCGCGTGATGGAGTATGCGACGCGCATCCGCTGGTCCCTGGCCAAGGCACATGACACCGCGGTCGCGCTGCGCGACCTGGCGATGGACGAGGCGGATCCGACGCATTGATCCACCTGGGGAACCGAACCGTATGCCCGACCTGCACAAAGTCACCCGCGCCCTGATTTCCGTATCCGACAAGACCGGCCTCATCGACCTGGGGAAGGCGCTTGAAGCGCGCGGGATCGAGATCCTGTCGACGGGTGGCTCTGCCGCCGCCCTCCGGGCCGAGGGCATCGCCGTGCGCGACGTCTCCGAAGTGACCGAGTTCCCCGAGATGATGGACGGCCGGGTCAAGACCCTGCACCCGCGCATCCACGGCGGCCTTCTGGCGCTGCGCGACAACGACGCCCACGTCGAGGCGATGACCGGCCACGGCATCCCAGAGATCGACTTGCTTATCGTCAACCTCTACCCGTTCGAAGCCGCGCTCGCCCGCGGTGCCGAATATGACGAGATGATCGAGAACATCGACATCGGCGGCCCCGCCATGATCCGCGCCGCCGCTAAGAACCACGCCTTCGTGAGCACCGTGGTCGATGTGGCCGATTACCAGCCGCTGCTGGCTGAGCTTGAAGCGAACGATGGCGCGACCTCTTACGCCTTCCGTCAGAAGCTGGCGCAGGTGGCTTACGCGCGCACCGGTGCCTATGACGCTGCGGTGTCCAGCTGGATGGCCGGTGCCATCGCCGATCCGGCCCCCCGCCGCCGCGCCTTCGCCGGCGAGATCGCCCAGACCCTGCGCTACGGCGAGAACCCGCACCAGTCCGCCAGCTTCTACCGCGACGGCTCCGCCCGTCCGGGTGTGGCCAACGCCGTGCAGCATCAGGGCAAGGAACTGAGCTACAACAACATCAACGACACCGACGCCGCCTTTGAGCTGGTGTCGGAGTTCCTGCCCGGTGATGGCCCGGCAGTGGCGATCATCAAGCACGCCAACCCCTGCGGCGTGGCGCGCGGCGCGACCCTGCTCGAAGCCTACCGCAAGGCCTATGACTGCGACCGCACTTCGGCCTTCGGCGGTATCGTGGCGCTGAACGGCAAGCTGGACGCCGAGACCGCCGAGGCGATCACCGAGATCTTCACCGAGGTGGTCATCGCTCCCGGCGCGGACGACGCGGCCAAGGAGATCTTTGCCAAGAAGAAGAACCTGCGCCTGCTGACCACGAACGGGGTCGCCAACCCCGCCGAGCCAGGCCTCACCTATCGTCAGGTGGCGGGCGGCTTCCTCGTGCAGGACAAGGACACCGGCATGATCGGTCTCGATGACCTGAAGGTGGTGACCAAGCGCAAGCCGACCGACGCGGAGCTTGCCGACCTGCTGTTTGCCTGGAAGGTCGCCAAGCATGTCAAGTCCAATGCCATCGTCTACGTCAAGGACGGCGCGACTGTCGGCGTCGGCGCAGGCCAGATGAGCCGACTTGATTCGGCGCTCATCGCCGCGAAGAAATCCGAGCGCATGGCTGAGGCCATGGGCCTTCCGGAGGCATTGACCAAGGGCTCGGCCGTGGCGTCGGACGCGTTCTTCCCCTTCGCCGACGGCCTGCTGGAAGCGGCTGCGGCCGGGGCGACCACCGTGATCCAGCCGGGCGGCTCCATGCGTGACGATGAGGTCATCACCGCAGCCGATGAGGCAGGCCTTGCCATGGTCTTCACCGGGATGCGCCATTTCCGCCACTGAGCGGCAGCCAGTTCAAGCGGGAAAAGGCCGGAGCATCCGCTCCGGCCTTTTTTCTATGTCGGCGCCTGGATTTGCCGGGCGATAAAGATGGGCTGGCGCGGGGCCTGTTCGACAGGGGAACGTGACGGGCCCGGATGCAGCCCTCTTTTCTGAGGGGGACCTTGCAGGGCGGCATCGTCTGTGTCTGGCGGACACTCCCGATGACGCCGGGCCGTGTTTTGAAAACCGGGACCTTTTAAACCGGGCAATCCCTGGAGCCGGGGCACCCTCTACGGCCAAGGCTGTCCTATACCTTGTCCGCCGTTGCCGGACATGCCCAGTATCCTAAGGGCAGGGCTGACCCCTTTCTTGCGGTGCTACCCGGAAGCAGATCCGACAAGCCGAGGCCGCTTAAATTCTACAGGGCAAACCCGAAGCCACTTGCCGCGATCTGGGTCTGGCTCCACCGAAACGACAATTAACGCGGCAATGCCCGAAGGGGGCGATTGCCAAACCATTCAGGCGTTGCACCCGGCGCACGGTGCTGATGCGCCGGACGCGGATCTCAGCCCGGCGTCTCCTCCAGCCCTTCGGGTTGGCCGACCACGACAAAGCGCAGCGAGTCGGGCTTCAGCAGCCGTTTTGCCACGCGGGCAACATCGTCGAGCGTCACGGCCTCGATCCGTTCGTTTCGGCTGGTGATGTAGTCTGGGGTAAGGCCGTCCATCTGCATGCCGACCAGGATGCGCGCGATCGGCCCGTTGCCATCGAACCGCAGCGGATAGGCCCCGGTGAGGTATGTCTTGGCCTGCTCCAGCTCGGCCTCGGTGACCCCGTCAGAGGCCATCTTCGCCCATTCGTCACCGATAACGGACACCGCCTCGGCAATGCGATCGTTGGCCGAGGCAACCCGCCCCACGTAAAGCTCGGCATGGTCCATTGGCATCAGGTAGCTGTAGATGCCGTAAGTCAGCCCGCGCTTTTCCCGGACCTCGTGCATGAGGCGCGATTCGAACCCGCCCTCGCCGAGGATGGTGTTCATCACGTAGGCCGCGAAAAAATCGGGATCGTCGCGCTTAATGCCCTCGTGGCCGAACTGCGCCACTGATTGCGGCGTGTCGAAGGGTACGACAGTCACGCCGGCGCTGGCCTGAACGCTCACCGGTTCGGGCATCGGGGCGCCGGTTTCCGGCAGATCGCCCAAGAGCTCGTCAAGCAGCGTCGACAGCTCATCCGCCGAGATGTCTCCCGCGGCGGCCACGTAGATCCTGTCACGCGCCAGCGCACCCTGCCATGCATCGATCATGTCATCACGGGTCAGGGATGTGACGCTGTCCACCGTGCCGTCAGAGCGCGTGGCATATGGATGATCCCCGAACATCAGCTTGTCGAAGGTGGCACTGGCAATGGCGTCGGGGTCCATTTGATCGCTGCGGATCCCCGAGATGACCTGTCCGCGCACCCGGTCGAGCGCCTCCTGATCGAAGCTGGGGTTCACGAGGCTCTCGCGCAGAAGATCCACAGCCTCGTCGCGGTTCTCGGTCAGGAACTTGGCGGACACCGACACCGAATCCACGTTGGCGGAATAGCGGAAGCTGGCGGCAAGCGCGTCACGGGCATCGGCGAAGCCGCGCGAGTCAAGCTCGCCCGCGCCTTCCTCGAGCAGGCCGACCATCAGGTTCGTGGCCCCCTGCTTGCCCTCCGGGTCGAGCGCGGTGCCTCCCTGAAAGCGGATCTCGAGGGAGGTGAAGGGGATTGACGGCTCTTCCAGAAGCCACGCGTGAATACCGCCGGGGGTGTCCACCTCTTGTACCTCGATTTCCGCAAGAGCGGGCAGGGCCGCGAGGATCGACACGGCGAAGCTGGCGGCGAATGTCAGAACAGGCTTCATTGAAGCACCTCCTCGGGAGCGTTTTCGGGGGTGTTCCCAGGCGCGGTCTCAAGCGCGGTCTCAACGGGTTCGAGGTACCCGGTGACGGATTTGTTGCGATCAAACAGCCGTTCTGCCGCTGCGACGATCTCTTCGGAGGTGATCGATTGCAGGATGTCCGGCCATTCTTGGATGTCCTGCAGCGTCAGACCGGCGGTCAGGGCGCTGCCGTAGCGGCGGGCAATGGCGTTGGGGCTGTCACGTTCATAGATTTCCTCGGCGCGCAGCTGGAACTTGATCCGATCAAGCTGTTCCGGGTCGCCACCGGTCTCGATGAATTTGGCCAGAACATCGTCCAGCGCGGCCTCCGCATCGGACAGAGAAGTGCCTTCGGTGGGCACGACCACGAGCCCGAACTTGGTGTCGTCATAGGACGTCGCATTGTAGAAACTGGCGGTATAGAGCGCGACTTTCCGGTCGAACTGCAGCTCTTGGCTGAGCACGGAACTCTGGCCACCGCTCAGCAGCTCGTCGAGCAGCACCAGTGCTGCAGCTTCGCGCTGGTCGCCCGGGTCTCGTTCCGGGGCAAGATAGCTGCGCATGAGATAGGGCTGTGCCACCCGTGGATCGCGGAACACGAGGCGCCGTTCGGCCGTTTGCGGAGGCTCCTGCGGGCGCGACCGCGGCGCGCCGACCTCGGGGTTGGCGGGGATCGGGCCGTAATGTTCCACCGCAAGATCCTGCACCTCGCCGGGGGTGACATCGCCGGCGACGATCAGGATGGCATTGTTGGGGGCGTAATTGCGGTTGTAGAATGCATAAGCATCCTCGAGATCAAGCGTCACCATCTCGTGACGCCACCCGATGATCGGCACGCCGTAACGGTGGTTGAGAAATTGCGCCGCATTCAGCTGTTCGTTCATCAGCGCGCCGGCATCATTCTCGATCCGCATGTTGCGCTCTTCGATGATGACGTCACGCTCGGTGGCGATGTCGCCCTCGTCGAGCTGAAGATTAACCATCCGGTCTGCTTCCATCTCCATCATGAGCCCCAGCCGGTCCGCGGCAACTCGCTGGAAATAGGCGGTCTGATCCCAGGAGGTGAAGGCGTTGTCCGACCCGCCGTTCTGGGCCACGACTTTGGAGAACTCGCCCGGCTCAAGCGTGTCGGTGCCCTTGAACATCAGGTGTTCAAGGAAGTGCGCGATGCCGGAGGTGCCCGCCGTCTCGTCTGCGGCGCCTGCGCGATACCAGACCATCTGGACGGCGACGGGGGCACGGTGATCCTCGATCACGACGACCTCCATCCCGTTGTCGAGGGTGAAGGTCGAGACACCGTTCGCAGCTGTTTCAATCTGCGTGGCTGCAAGCGCCGGGAAGGTGGCTGCGCACAATACGGCGACGGCCGCGGCGAGCTGTTTCATCTGGTGTGCCCCGTTGCTGTTACGTGTCCCATCAGACTACGCTGTGCCAGCATGTAATCAAGGCAGGGTTTCAGGAACGTGAACGCCCGACATGTTCATGCCGGGCGTGCTCTGAAGTCAACAATGCCAAGGGCTTACTCGTAGCCTTCCGGTGGGGCGGACGGCGTCCTCACACCGGCTCGGCGCCACGCGTCAAGGGCTCCGCGCGCATCGAGCCATTCGCGGCGATAGGCATCGTAATATTGGTCCTCGGGAACGATCTTCCAGTTGAAGATCGCCTTGCGGCGGCGGAAGGCGCCATCCTCGGCGGCCAGCTGCTCGCGGATCTGCGGATCGCGGCCAAAGCGCGAGGCCCGGTTCACCAGGGCGCCCTGGCCGGGGGTGCCGGCCTCGGACAGGCGTGCCGGGTTGCCGCCAAGCGCGGCCACGGCATCCGCCTCGGGCGTCTGGTCGGTGCGGTTGGCACTGCCCGGCGTGGGGGCAGGCAGGGTGTTGTAATCGGGCGGAGATTGCAGCGCCTTGTTGGGCACGATGGCAAACTCTTCGGGGGTGCCGCTGTTGGTCTTGAGATAGTGCAGACGCGGCCCGTCCTCGCGACCCGAACACGCGGCAAGCCCCATAAGACCCAAGCTCAGAACGGCGTGCGACAGCCTCATTACCACCCTCCGGTTCGTTTCCAGCCCTGCTTAACTCATTGTCGCGGTGGCGTCACGCGCCCTTTTTCAAGCGCTTTCCATCCTGCCGCCCCGGCGCCAGAACAAGGCCCGCCGCCCCGGCAAAGATCGCGATGTCGGCGACGTTGAAGGCGAAGGGATTGTCGATGCCACAGCACGACATGTTGAGGAAATCCGCCACCGCGCCATACAGCAGCCGGTCAATCACATTGCCGATGGCGCCGCCCACCAGCAGCCCGGCGGCCGCCATACCCATGCGTCCGGGCGGATCACGCCGCAGCCAGACCAGCACCACCAGCACGATTCCCAGCGCCACCGAGATCAGCACCCAGCGCGTCGCGCCCGATCCGCCCCCGAATAGGCCGAAGTTGACACCGTAATTCCACGCCATGCGGAAATTCAGCACCGGTGGCAGCACGTCAATGGCCAGCCGCGTGTCCAGCGCCATCACGTGGACCACAAGCCACTTGCTCAGCTGATCGATCACCAGCGTGATCGCCGCCACCCATACCATAAGCCGCATGGTCCTGCTCCTGCCTGACTGTCGTTGCGCAAGTCCTATCCGCAGGACCGCCGGTTGGAAACCCGCCCCGGTTCACGAGATCACCGGGAGTTCCCTGGTTTTCCTTTGACCGGAAAATATCCCGGGGGAGACCGCCGCAAGGCGGGCGGGGGCAGAGCCCCCACTCCACCCCCACCTGCCCGCGGCGGCCTCAACCCCGCCGCGAGGCTTTCTCGGCAAGACCGGATTGGCCCTGCCGCCGCGCGAGCTCGTTCATGACATCCGAAAGCGGCACACCGCGCGCCTTCAGCATCACGAGAAAATGGAACAAGACATCCGCCCCTTCGGACGCCAGCTTGTCCGTGTCGCCTTTCACCGCCTCGATGATGGCCTCGATGGCCTCTTCACCGAACTTCTCGGCGCATTTCTCGGGGCCCTTGGCCAGCAGCTTGGCGGTCCAGCTGTCGTCCGGCGACGCCTCGGCCCGCGCTGCGACCACTGCTTCAAGTTCTTCAAGCGTCATCAGAGCCTCACCGGAATGCCGGCGGTCGCCATGTGCTGCTTGGCCTGCTGCACGGTGAATTCGCCGAAATGGAAGATGGAGGCGGCCAGCACCGCCGAGGCATGCCCCTCGGTCACGCCCTCGACCAGATGATCCAGAGTGCCGACCCCCCCTGAGGCGATCACCGGCACGTCCACCGCATCGGCGATGGCGCGGATGAGGGGGATGTTGAAGCCCGATTTGGTACCGTCGCGGTCCATCGAAGTCAGCAGGATTTCGCCCGCGCCCTTCGCGGCCACGGTTCGGGCGAACTCCACCGCGTCGATGCCCGTGGGCTTGCGGCCGCCATGGGTGAAGATCTCCCAGCGGCCCGGCTCGACCGTCTTGGCGTCGATCGCCACCACGATGCATTGCGAGCCGAAATGGTCCGCCGCCTCGGCCACCACGTCGGGGTTGGCCACGGCGGCGGAGTTGAACGAGACCTTGTCCGCGCCCGCGAGCAGGAGGGCGCGAACATCGGCCACCGTGCGAACACCTCCACCGACCGTAAGCGGGATGAAGCATTGCTCGGCAGTGCGGGTGACCACGTCGAACATGGTCCCCCTGTTTTCATGCGTGGCATGGATGTCGAGAAAGGTGATCTCGTCGGCGCCCGCCGCATCGTAGGCGCGGGCGGCATCGACGGGATCGCCCGCATCGCGCAGGTCGACGAAATTCACGCCCTTGACCACACGGCCATCGGCGACATCGAGACAGGGGATGATACGGGTCTTGAGCATGGCCTGCTTATGGCGCGGATTCCCGCCGATGGGAAGGGAGGGGAACCCGCCGAAAGGCCCCGGCCCGGCGCGGTGTCGCAAGCCTGCCGCAGTATCGCGCCCGGCGAGTGGCACAGTACCGCTTCGCCGGCCCGGAGCACAAAGCAACCGCGCCCCGCCGGGTGGGGCGGGGCGCGGTGATTTCAGATGGTTCGCGGTGGCAAGGGCCTTATACGAGACCTTCGGCCTTCGCCCAGTCCAGCGCCTTGTCGAGCGCGCGGCCAAAGCGGGCGACGATCTCGGTGATGTCCTCTTCGGTGACGATCAGCGGCGGGCAGAAGGCGACAGTCTCATAGACCGCGCGCACGATCAGGCCCTCTTCGGCGCAGAACGCCACGACCTTGGGGGCCATGGACCCGGCGGGGGTAAACGATTCCCGGCCATCCTTGGCGAATTCCACCCCGGCGATCAGGCCGGTGCCGCGCACCTCGCCCACAAGCGGGTGATCGGCGAACTGGCGCAGCCCATCCTGCAGCAGCGGCGCCAGCCGCTCGGCGTTGCCCATGAGATCCTGCTCTTCGATGATCGCAAGGTTCTCGAGCCCGACGGCGCAGGCCACCGGGTGCCCCGAGCCGGTGAAGCCGTGGCCGAAGGTGCCCAGCTTGGCGGTGTTATCGGCAATGGCGTTGTAGACCTTGTCGTTCACCACGATGGCAGCAAGCGGCATGTAGGACGAGGTCAGCTGCTTCGAGGTGACAAGGATGTCTGGCGTGAACCCGTATTTCTCGCAGCCCCAGCGCGCACCGGTGCGGCCAAAGCCGTTGATGACCTCGTCGGCCACCAGAAGGATGTCGTACTTGGCGCAGATCTCGGCCACGCCGGGCCAGTACCCCTCGGGCGGGGTCATCACGCCGCCGGCGCCCATCACGGGCTCGCCGATGAAGCCGGCGATGGTCTCGGGGCCTTCGGAGATGATGGTGTCCTCAAGCTCTTTCAGCAGGCGGGCGGTGAACTCGGCCTCGGTTTCACCCTCGTTGGAGTAGCGCCAGTAGGAGGGGGTGGTGAGGTGCGTCACCGGAATCGCCGGCAGGTCGAAATCCGTGTGGTTGCCCGCCAGCCCGGTCAGCGAGCCCGACGCGATGGTGATGCCGTGATAGCCCTTGGTGCGGGCAAGGAACTTCTTCTTCTCGGGGCGGCCCAGCCCGTTGTTGAGGAACCAGGCCATCTTGACCACGGTATCATTGGCCTCGGACCCGGAGTTGGTGAAGAATACGCGGTTGAGCCCCTCGGGGGTCATCTCGACCAGCTTCTCGGCCAGCCGGATCGACGGCTCGTGCGACTTGTGGGCGAAGGTGTGGTAGTAGGGCAGCTTCTTGAGTTGCTCGTAGGCGGCATCCGCCAGACGGGTTTCGGAAAAGCCCACGGCCACGGACCACAGCCCCGCCAGCGCCTCGATGTATTCTTTGCCCTCGCTGTCGTAGACCCGCGCGCCATCCCCATGGGTCATGATCATCGGACCCTTTTCCTCGTGCAGGCGCATGTTGGTGTAGGGGTGCATGGAATGCGCAATGTCGGCGGCGTGCAGCGAATTGGGGCGCGTGTTCATCGGGGGCTCCTTGGCGTTGGAAGGACGATTCGGGGCGCAGGGCCGCGGGCCCTCGCCACTTGTGTGCCACTCTAGGCCAGCGCCACTTTTGCGTCACGTCCCAAATTTGATCAAATTCCCGCCGCGGGCGGTTCAGGTCAACCCTGCCTCGAAACCACGCAGGAAGGACACCAAGGAGGTGGTCAGATCGTCCGACAGGTAACCTCCCTCCTGCACGAGCACCGTGGGGTAGTGGGCGGCAGCGATCATCCGGCCCGCATCCTCAAAGCCCTCCCATGTGACCTTCATGCCCAGAAGCGGATCGTTCTCATGCGCATCAAGCCCAAGGCTGACCATGAGCGCCCCCGGTGAGAAGGCGTCGATCGCGTCCAGCGCCTGCCGGAGCGCCGCCAGCCACGCGGCGTCGGTGGTGCTGCGCGGCAAGGGGATGTTGAGGTTTGCCCCGGCGCCCGTGCCGCCGCCGGTCTCGTCCGCATGGCCGGTAAAGAATGGGTAGTAGTCGGCGGGGTCCGCATGGATCGACACGCACAGCACGTCAGCCCGTTCGTAGAAGATCGCCTGCGTTCCGTTGCCGTGGTGCACGTCGATGTCCAGCGTTGACACCTTGCCATCCCGGGTCAGCAGCCGGGCAGCGGCCACGGCGGAGTTGTTGATGAGGCAATGCCCGGCGGCAGTCTCTGGCCCGGTGTGATGCCCGGCGGGGCGGCAGAGCGCATAGGCCGCAGCGTCGCCCTCCAAAACGGCATCGGCGGCGGCGATGGCGCAATCGGCGGCGCGGCGGGTGGCATTCCAGCTGTGCTTGCCGATGGGGGCGGAGGTGTCGCCCATGTGCCAGCCCGCACGGGCAACGATGCTGTCGGGGTAGGTGGCCGGGCCGCCCATTGGCGGGCGCGCCGGGAAGACGTTGGGCACCACCTCTGGCCCGGCTCCGGGCAAGGCTTGCCACTGCTCCCACGCGGTCTCTAGGAAATCGAGGAACTGCGGCGTGTGCACCGCCTCGAGGGCCGAGCGCGGCGCTTCGGGCGGCTCTTCGGTCCGAAAGCCCATCTGTGCCAGCGCGTCCTTCAGCAGTCGGGCTCGCTCGGGGCGTTCGGCATTCTGCTGGACCGTGCCGTGGGTCAGACGGAAGATCGGGTCATGCAGGTCGGTTTCCGGGGCGAAGAAGCAGCGCACGGGTCGTCTCCTTGGGGCTCGGGCAGATGCTGGAAGGGTAGGGCGCGCCGTGGGGCTTGTCGATACGCCCGGCAGAGTTGCGCCGTGCTTGACAAATGCCGGAAAATGCACCATCTGCAGCCCTGACGTTGCGCTGCCGCGTGAGTTAGCCGAGCCTGTCTTTCTGCCTGCCCCTGACCGATGTCATGGACGGCGTCTCACCGAGGGCTCATCAGCGTTGCACCTTCACGGTTCCCATTCACGCAGGGTTCTGATCGCTTCGGCCGGACGCCGCGGGACACGCCCGCCCGTCCCGAGGCTGCAGCTCACCCTCGCCATGTCGCCCATCCGGGGCGGCTGGTCCCATGGCCGACGTCCGTGATGGACGCGGCCCATGACAGGATACCACTTGTTCGATTTTGACATGCTCGGCCTCGCGCCGACCCTCGCCGAGGCACTCAAGCGCAACGGCTTTACCGAACCCACACCGATCCAGAACGCCGCGATCCCGCTTGCGCTGGAAGGCCATGACGTCATGGGTCTTGCCCAGACCGGCACTGGCAAGACGCTGGCCTTTGGCCTGCCGCTGATTGATGGCCTGCTGGCCCAGCCGGGCAAACCCGCGCCCAAGACCGTCAAGGCGCTGGTCCTTGCCCCCACCCGCGAGCTGGTCAACCAGATCGCCGACAACCTCAAGGTGCTGACCGAAGGCACCAAGCTGCGCGTCGGCACCGTGGTCGGTGGTCAGTCCATCAACCGGCAGATCAACTTCCTTGCCCGTGGCACCGACATCGTCATTGCGACGCCCGGTCGTCTTATCGACCTGATGGACCGCAAGGCCATTGACCTTTCGACCGTGCGCCAGCTGGTGCTGGACGAAGCGGACCAGATGCTCGACCTCGGCTTCATCCACGCGCTGCGCCGCATCGCGCCGCAGCTGGGCACGCCGCGCCAGACCATGCTGTTTTCGGCCACCATGTCCAAGCAGATGGAAGAGCTGTCCGCCGCCTACCTGACCAACCCGCGCAAGGTGCAGGTGTCGCCTCCGGGCAAGGCCGCTGACAAGATCACCCAGTCGGTGCACTTCGTCGACAAGGCCGCGAAACCGGCCAAGCTGCGCGAAGTGCTGCGGGCGGACATGGGCGCGCTGACGCTGGTTTTCTCGCGCACCAAGCACGGCGCCGAGCGTCTGATGAAGGGCCTCGTGGCAGACGGGTTCAACGCCGCCTCGATCCACGGCAACAAATCGCAAGGCCAGCGCGACCGTGCCATCAAGGCCTTCCGTGACGGTGACATCAACGTGCTGGTGGCCACCGACGTGGCGGCGCGCGGGATCGACATCCCGGGCGTTGCCTACGTGGTCAACTACGACCTGCCCGAAGTGCCGGACAACTATGTTCACCGCATCGGGCGGACCGCCCGCGCAGGCCGTGAAGGCGAGGCGATCGCCTTCTGTGACGACGACGAAGCGGACCTGCTGCGCCAGATCCAGCGCCTGATGAAGATCGACATCCCCGTGGCCTCTGGTGAAGCGCCCGCTGCGCTGACCGAAGGTGGTGGCGGTGCCCGTCGTCGTCGCGGCGGCGGTGGCGGTGGTGGTGGCGGCGGCCGTGGCCGCGGTGGTCCCCGTGGCGGCGGCGGCGGCGGTGGCCGTGGCGGCAAGCCTGCCGGTCCCAAGCACGAAGCACACGGCAAGCCCGGCGGTGGCAATGCTGGCCAAGGACAGCGTCGCCGTCGGCGCGCGGCCTGAGGTTAGCCAGAGCCGTCACATCATCTGACACTCATGCTACAGAACATGATCGCTCCGCCCGAGACCTCTCGGGCGGAGCTTTTCATATTCGGGACAAGGTTTTGCGGCGCTTCGCAGGCCAAGAAATTCCAGCCACGCATCGCCGGTTCGCGGGATGGAAAAGGAGCCTCCGGACATCTCGGTTTATCCCGGCCAAATCCAACAGACCTCGACAAAGGGCGCGTGCGTCAGACAATCACCAGCCCGAGGGGCAGGCCGGCGATACGCGGCGGCTTCGCCTTGGATCCGGGCGGGTTGGGAGCGTCTGCGCGCCGCTTTCTTAGAGCCAAGCCGCGCCAATACTGAGCGTGGACAGGACACGCGCGCAGGCCGCGAGAAAACGCCCGGGAGAAGTGTTCTCCCGGGCGTTTCACAAACGTCAATCTCTGAGCCTTGCGCGTGCCGTCTTACTCGGCCAGCTTCTTCGCGACGATATCGTTGACCGCCTTGGGGTTGGCCTTGCCGCCGGTGGCCTTCATCACCTGACCCACGAACCAGCCCGCGAGCTTGGGGTTCTGCTTGGCCTTCTCGACCTGCGCGGGGTTGGCGGCGATGATCTCGTCCACGGCGGTCTCGATCGCGCCGGTGTCGGTCACCTGCTTCATGCCGCGCTCTTCGACGATGGTCTCGGGATCGCCACCTTCGGTGTAGACGATCTCGAAGAGGTCCTTGGCGATCTTGCCGGAAATTGCGTCCGACTTGATAAGCCGCACGATCCCCGCCAGCTGCGCCGGGGAGACCGGGCTTTCGGTGATGTCGTGGCCTTCCTTCTTGAGGCGGCCGAAGAGCTCGTTGATGACCCAGTTGGCCGCGAGCTTGCCGTCGCCTGCGGTGGCCGCGACCTCTTCGAAATAGGCGGCGTTCACCACCTCGGCAGTGAGGACGCCGGCATCGTATTCCGACAGGCCGAAGTCCTTGACGAAGCGCGTCTTCTTGGCGTCCGGCAGTTCCGGCAGGGTGGCGGCGATGTCGTCCACCCAAGCCTGCTCGATCTCGAGCGGGAGCAGGTCGGGGTCGGGGAAGTAGCGGTAATCATGCGCCTCTTCCTTGGACCGCATGGAACGCGTCTCGTTCTTGTCCGGATCGTAGAGCCGGGTTTCCTGATCGATGCTGCCGCCCGCTTCGAGGATGGCGATCTGGCGCTTGGCCTCGTAGTCGATGGCCATCTGGATGAACCGCATGGAGTTCATGTTCTTGATCTCGCAGCGCGTGCCGAGATGGCTGAAATCCTGGGTTTCCTGGTACTTCTCGTACTGGCCAGGACGGCAGACAGACACGTTCACGTCCGCGCGCAGGTTGCCGTTCTGCATGTTGCCGTCGCAGGTCCCGAGATAGCGCAGGATCTGGCGCAGTTTCAGCACGTAGGCGGCGGCCTCTTCGGGGCCGCGGATGTCGGGGCGGCTGACGATCTCCATCAGCGCCACGCCGGTGCGGTTGAGGTCCACGAAGGACATGTTGGGATCCATGTCGTGGATCGACTTGCCCGCGTCCTGTTCCACGTGGATGCGTTCGATCCGCACGAGACGGGCGATGCCCGGCTCCATGTCCACGATGACCTCACCCTCGCCCACCAGCGGGTGGTAGAGCTGGGAAATCTGGTAGCCCTGCGGAAGGTCCGGATAGAAGTAGTTCTTGCGGTCGAAGGCGGATTTCAGGTTGATCTCGGCCTTGAGGCCAAGGCCCGTGCGCACCGCCTGCTCGATGCAGTATTCGTTGATCACCGGCAGCATGCCGGGCATCGCCGCGTCCACGAAGGACACGTTGGAGTTGGGCTCGGCGCCGAAGGTGGTGGATGCCCCCGAGAACAGCTTGGCCTGGCTGGCAACCTGGGCGTGGATCTCCATGCCGATCACAAGTTCCCAGTCGTGTTTTGCCCCGGCGATCACCTTGGGTTTCGGGGCTTCGAATGTCAGGTCAAGCATCGCCTATCCTCGTTCCGCTGATCGGCACGGGGATACGCCAGAGAACCACAGGGGGCAAGGGTGCAGGAGTCAGGCGACAGCGTCACCCCAGCATCGTTGAAATGCACCTGCCGGCCAAGGCGCAATTGGTGTGCGAAATGTTCGGCGAGGGTCGACACCGCGCGACTGCTGCCGCGGCGCAGGGTCTCGGCTTCGTCGGCTTTGCCGGGGATCGGGCGGGCCGCGGCCCAGAGCCCTGGGTGGATCTCGCGCAGGTGGTCCTGCACGATCCAGCCGAAGCAGTCGCAGATCCGCGCCTGGGCCGAGCCAGGCTCGGCCGCGCCCGACAAGGTCAGGCCACAATAGGCGGCAAGCAGGTTGGCCATGTGCTGGTCGGGGCGGCGATGCAGGATGTCGTGCAGCCCCTCGGCGAAAAGTTCGGGATCGACCTGGGCGAAGGCCCTGGCCTCGCCACTGGCCAGCACGTCGAACCACACCCAGACATAGGCGCCAGCACCCCAAACATCCGAAAGCCGCCCGGCGGTACGGCGCGCCTCGCGGTCGATCAGTGTCCAGCTGCCGAAGCGGTCGGGCATGAGGTCCCGGCCAAGGGCGCGCATGTGGTCCGGGCAAGCCGGCGAAAGGTCGATGAGATCCTCGTAATCATCCGCCACGCGCGATCTTGGCCGGGGGCCGAGCTCTAGTAGGGCGCACCGCAGCTCTGCGAGCGCGGGGGAATCGTACTCGATGGGGTCGAACCCTGCCAGTAGCCGGGCGGCGGTTTCGAGGTGCTGGGCGCGGGCATCGCTGCGCTGGGGCGTCGAAGCGGATGCCCCGGACGCAGCGGTCCAGCCTCGGGCCACTGCCACATGGGCCCGCGCGAGCATCCCCGCGAGCCATGGATCGCCGCCGCCATCGGCAAGGTCGTCGCTAAGAGCGAACAGGGCCGCCCGCGCCGCGATCGCGTCATTGCGCGATACTGCGACGATGGCCGTGTCGAGCGCGTCCGAACAGGCGCCTTCGGCCAGAAGCCGGGCAACAGGGGTGCCGCCGATGGTGCCTGCGCGGTCCTGATCGGCCTCGCGCAGGCCGCGGGCCAGTGCCTCCCAGTTTTCCTGCCGGGCCAAAAACCTGCCTTGCAGCCAAAGCCGCGACTGCTCGGACGCGTCGGGCGGGATGTCGCGCATCGGGATATGCACCCGTGGGTGGCCCAAGGCATCGCTGTCTGGGGCGTTGGCCTTGGCGGGATCATCAGGGCGTTTCGCCCGGTCTCGCAGGGACAGCAGTTTCTGCGACAGGGCGCGGACGGTGAAGGGCATGGGGCAGGGGCTCTGGGGGAGGGGCTTGGGGCGGCGGAGGCTGGTGGTTTGGCGGCGGGGCTGCCAGGTGAGGGGGGAGGCCGAAGGGGTGTTCAGCCGTCAGTCTGCGCCCGGATTGGGGCGCATTCTTGACCCCTGCAAGAAGAACCGGCGGCAATCCGCCACCCCGCCGAGCCTGCGGACTGCCGGTTTAACAATAGCTTACCCATGCGGGCACGGATTGTTGCCGATGGCGCACGAGGCGGGAGGGGCGCCCATCTTTACCCGCGAAGGGGCGTGTGGCATCTCTCGCCACATGCTGCCACGTACCCTTGTCATGGTTGCCACGCTGCTCTGCGCCAGTGTCGCGACCGCCGAACCCATGATGATGCCGCCGAAGCTGAGCGTGCATGCCGTCGACACCTCGCCGCGCCCCCAGGCGCGTCGTATGAAGATTCCCAAGGCCCGCTGGGGCACTGCCGGGGGGCGGACCAACTGGTCCGTGGCCGCGCTGGCCGCGCTGCGCGGTCCTGCCGCCAACCTCCCTGAGATCGTGCCCACGGACATTTCGACCTGGTGCCCCACCTACGAGACCGCGGGCCGCGACCAGCGCGAGGCGTTCTGGGTTGGCCTTGTCTCGACCCTTGCCAAGCACGAAAGCACATATCGTCCAGCTGTCGTGGGTGGGGGAGGCCGCTGGTACGGCCTCTTGCAGATCCTGCCGTCCACAGCGCGCGCTTATGGCTGCCAGGCACGTTCCGGCGAAGCGCTGAAAAATCCCGCGCTCAACCTGTCCTGCGGTCTGCGCATCATGGCCCGCACTGTGGCTCGGGATGGCGTGGTTAGCCAGAACATGCGCGGCGTTGCTGCCGACTGGGGCCCGTTCCATTCCCGCACCAAACGCGAGGACATGATCGCCTGGACCCGCTCGCAGCCCTTCTGCACCGGTCTTGCCCGGTCGCTGCGTCCGGTGCCGCGTCCTGATGCATGGAGCAAGCCGGTCGTCATGGCCGAGGCGCGTCCGCCCATAGTGCCGCGTGTGGTGCCTGCTAAAGCGTCAGTGCCCACAACCCGTTCGCCGATCCTGTCGTCGATGGGCCATGCCGAGCCTGTGCTGCCGAACCCGGACGGCGTCATCACCTACAACGTGAACGGCGCGATCCTGCGCCCGTCGCAAATGTCGGCTCCGGTCATCGCTACGTCAGGCAGCTTGCTGCCGGCAGCGGAGCATGGCGCTCGCTTCGAATAAGTCCGAACTACAGGCAACAGCAGCGTAAGGCCGCCCCGAGGACATCGGTGGCGGCCTTTGCATGCTGGAAGTCAGGTTACTCTTCGGCGGCGGGGGCGGTCGTGGTCTGAGCGTTGTCGCTGTCGGAGGTGGTAGGCGACACCTCTTCAGTCTGTTCGACTGTGCTGCCCGTTTCGGGGGTCTGCTCTTCTTCGCTGCCATCGGCGGCCACGTAAAACAGCCATCCCACGAAGAGCAGGGCGACAAAGCCAAGTCCGACCCACATGCCCAGAAGTGGTGCCTTGTGCTGTTTTTCCTGACGTTTCACATTGGTATCCGGTGCGGACATCGAAGGGCCTCCTCTCTGGTTACAGAACTTGCGGCTGCGCGGTTGTGGCGCTGCTCTTGCCGTCCTAACACTTGGGAAACTGCCCTGTTCCGGGGGCGCGCCATCTTCGAAGGATCTCGCAATGAAAGACGCCAGCCCGCAGACCGTATACCTTAGCGATTACAAGCCCTTCGGATGGCATATCGCGGATGTTCACCTTACCGTCAGGCTTGATCCTACCGCGACGCGCGTGCGCTCGCGCATCCGGTTCGAGCCGACCCCCGGGGCGGAACACCCCGAGTTCTTTCTGCATGGTGAGGATCTGCGTCTGATCTCCGCGTCCATCGACGGCGCGCCAGTGACCCCCGAGCTGACCGCCGAGGGTCTGCGCTGCGCTGTCCCCGAGGGTGCCTTCACTTGGGAGGCCGAGGTCGAGATCGCGCCGGCCGAGAACTTCGCGCTCGAGGGGCTTTACATGTCGAACGGCATGTACTGCACCCAGTGCGAGGCGGAAGGCTTCCGCAAGATCTCCTACTATCCTGACCGGCCCGATGTCATGGCGACCTTCACTGTGCGCATCGAAGGTGATGAGCGGGTGAAGCTGTCCAACGGCAACCCCGTCGCCTCGGGCGAGGGCTGGGCGGAATGGCACGATCCGTGGCCCAAGCCCGCCTATCTCTTCGCGCTGGTCGCCGGTGACCTCGTGAACCATCCCGGGAGCTTCACCACCGCCTCGGGCAAGGAGGTCGAGCTGAACATCTGGGTGCGCCCCGGTGACGAGGGCAAATGCGCCTGGGGGATGGAGAGCCTCATCGCGTCGATGAAGTGGGACGAAGAGGTCTACGGGCGGGAATACGATCTCGATATCTTCAATATCGTCGCCGTGGATGATTTCAACATGGGCGCGATGGAGAACAAGGGGCTGAACATCTTCAACAGCTCCTGCGTTCTGGCGTCGCCCGAAACCTCGACCGACGCGAATTTCGAGCGTATCGAGGCGATCATCGCCCACGAGTATTTCCACAACTGGACCGGCAACCGCATTACCTGCCGCGACTGGTTCCAGCTGTGCCTCAAGGAAGGGCTGACGGTCTACCGCGACAGCCAGTTCACCAGCGATATGCGCTCAGCCGAGGTCAAGCGCATCGGCGATGTCATCGACCTGCGTGCCCGCCAGTTCCCCGAGGACCAGGGCCCCCTGTCGCACCCGGTTCGCCCCGAGAGCTTTCAGGAGATCAACAACTTTTACACCGCCACCGTCTACGAGAAGGGCGCCGAGGTGATCGGCATGCTCAAGCGGCTGGTCGGGGACGAGGCCTATGCCAAGGCGCTCGATCTCTATTTCGACCGCCATGACGGGCAGGCCTGCACCATCGAGGACTGGCTGCAGGTGTTCGAGGATGCCACGGGCCGCGATCTGGCGCAGTTCAAACGCTGGTATTCCCAATCCGGAACGCCGCATCTGAAAGTCTCCGAGACTTTCGAGGACGGCATCTACACCCTGACCTTCACGCAAGAGACGCCTCCCACCCCCGGCCAGCCCGACAAGCTGCCGCAGGTGCTGCCCATTGCGGTCGGCCTTCTGAACCCCAATGGCGACGAGGTGGTGCCGACCACCGTGCTTGAGATGACCGAAGCCACCCAGAGCTTTGCCTTCGAGGGGCTCAGCGCCAAGCCAGTGCCGTCGATCCTGCGCGGCTTTTCTGCCCCGGTGGTGCTCGACCGCGAGACCTCGGCGGATGAAAAGCGCTTCCTGCTGGCCCATGACACCGACGCCTTCAACCGCTGGGAAGCCAGCCGCGATCTGGGCCGCGAGTGCCTTGTGGACATGATCATCCAAGGCTCGGAGCCGGATCTTGCATGGATCGACGCGCTCGGCGAGGTGGTGCGTGATGATGCGCTCGACCCCGCGTTCCGGGCGATGATGCTGGCGCTGCCGACGCAGGCCGAACTGGCGCAGCTGCTGCACAGCCGGGACATCACGCCCGATCCCGACGCCATCCACGCCGCCTCCGAGGCACTGCGCGACGCAATGGCGCAGCGCTGGGCGAGCGTGCTGCCCGAGATCGCGGACAAGATGTGGGTGGATGCCCCCTTCGATCCCGGTGCCGAGCAGGCGGGCAAGCGCAGCCTTGGCGGCGCGATCCTTGCCCTTCGCACCCGGCTGGACGGCGGCGCGGCGGCGCAGACGCAGTTTGATGCGGCGGACAACATGACGCTGCAACTGGGGGCGCTGTCCTGCCTTATCCGCGCCGGGGCCGAGGATAAGGCGCTTGCTGCCTTCCGTAAGCAATGGAGCGGCGACCGGCTGGTGATGGACAAGTGGTTCGCGCTTCAGGTCGCGGCCACCGAGCCCGCCAATGCCGCCGCCCGCGCTGAGGCGCTGACAAAGCTGCCCGATTTCGACTGGAAGAACCCCAACCGTTTCCGCGCGGTGTTCGGCAGCCTCGCCATGAACCACGCGGGCTTCCACCGGGCGGATGGCAGCGGCTACCGGCTGCTGGCGGACTGGCTCATCAAGCTGGACGAAAAGAACCCGCAGACCACCGCCCGTATGTGCTCGGTGTTCCAGACGTGGAAACGCTACGACGCGGGACGTCAGGCGCTGATGAAAGAGCAGCTTGAACGCATCGCCGCCCGTCCCGGCCTGTCGCGCGACGTGACCGAAATGGTCACCCGCCTGCTGTCCTGAGCCGGCGATAGGGAGAGGGTACGATGCTGCAGTCGATGCTGGCCGGGCTGGGGCTCGGCCTGTCGCTGATCCTTGCGATCGGGGCGCAGAACGCCTTCGTGCTGCGGCAGGGGCTGGCGCGCAGCCACGTCTTCGCGGTGTGCCTCGTCTGCGCGCTGTCAGATGCGCTGCTGATCCTTGCGGGGGTCACGGGCTTTGGCAGCCTGTCGCAGGCAGCGCCATGGTTCGAGACCGCAATGCGCTGGTTCGGCGCAGCCTTCCTGCTGTGGTACGGCGCGCGCAGTTTCCTTGCCGCGTGGCGCGGGGGCGAAAGCCTGAAGGCAGGGGCCAGCGCGGGCAGCCTGCGGCAGGCGGTGCTGACCTGCCTGGCGCTCACATGGCTCAACCCGCATGTCTACCTCGACACGGTGGTGCTGCTGGGCAGCGTGTCGGCGCAGTATGATCACCAGGCAGGCTTTGCCGCCGGGGCGATGGCGGGGTCGTTCCTGTTCTTCTTCACCCTTGGCTACGGGGCACGGCTGCTGGCGCCGGTCTTTGCCCGGCCGCGCGCCTGGCAGATGCTCGATGCCGGGATCGGGGTGGTCATGTGGGCGATCGCCGCGAAGCTGATCCTCGGGGCCTGATACTCCAGGGCCCAGACGGGGGCATCAGGCAGGAATGCTGATAGCGGGGCCCTGACACCGTGCCCCCATGGTGGGGCCTGTCACCGGGGCATGGTTGCAAGGGGGGCGCCCCTGTCTACCCTATCCCGAATTCCTGTCCTCTCGCTCCCGGGCCGGGCTTGCGGGGATAGCACTTGCACCCGCGCGCTTCGCGGGGTCATGTCGCGGTCATGAACAAGTTGTCGGCCCCGGTGCGGGGTATCCTGTGGATGGTCGTCACCGGCCTGTGCTTCGTCGGTGTCACGGCGCTCGTCAAAGTTCTGGGCGGACGCGTGCCGGCGGCGCAATCGGCCTTCCTGCGCTTTGCGCTGGGGCTGGTGTTCCTGCTGCCAATGTGGCGCGACCTTTTGGGGCTGCGCCTGACCCGAAGGCAATGGGTCCTCACAGGCGTGCGCGGGGTGTCACAGACGCTGGGGGTGATGTGCTGGTTCTACGCCATGACCCGCATCCCGCTCGCCGAGGTGACGGCGATGAACTACCTTACGCCGATCTACGTCAGTATCCTTGCGGTGGTCGTCTTGCGCGAGCGCATGGCCATACGCCGCATCCTTGCCATCGTCGTGGCGCTGGGTGGGGCGCTGCTGATCCTTAGGCCGGGCTTCCGCGAGCTCGACACCGGCCATTTCGCCATGCTGGTGACAGCGTTCTTTTTCTCGATCTCCTACCTCGTGGCCAAGATCGTCTCGGGCGAGATGAGCGCCGCCGCCGTGGTGGCGCTGCTGTCGGTGTCGGTGACGATCGGCCTTGCGCCCTTCGCCGCGGCGGTCTGGGTGACGCCCAGCTGGGCCGACGTGGGCATCCTGCTTGCCGTGGCCTGCTTTGCCACCACGGCGCATTACACCATGACGCTGGCCTTTGCGGCGGCCCCGGTGACGGTGACGCAGCCGGTGACCTTCCTGCAGCTGGTTTGGTCCGTGATCCTTGGCGCGCTGTTCTTCGCCGAGCCGGTGGACCCTTGGGTCATCGCCGGGGGCGTGGTGATCCTCGGGTCGGTGCTCTTCATTACATTGCGCGAGGCGGTGCTGAAGCGGCGCGTGGCTCCGAGGGCGGACGAGGCTGTTCACTAGCCTTTGAGTGGTGCGAAACGGATCGTTTCCAATTCTTGGAAAATCCTCCGCATTTGCACAATCCTGCCCGAATCCGCGACCAATCTTCTTACCGTGGTAACGAGCTTATGGAGAGTACGATGTTTGCAGATAACAAGCTTACCGAAGATATGACCGAAGTCCGCGAGTTCCTGCTGCGCGAACGCGCGAAGGTCCTGAGCGAGGCGGAATGGCGGTTCCGGATGCGGGGCTACGGCTACAACCTGCGCCGCACGAACGGCGGCATGGAGGTCGCGCGCCTGCCGCGCAATACGGTGCTAGGCACGTTGGAGCTTTGATTTGGGGGCCGTGTGCCCGCCGTTGAGGCGGGGGCGCGGCATTGGCCCTGGGGCGGTCTGACGCAGGCGTCGCGTCAAGCATGTCTTGCTCATTCCAGCGTTAACAATTCCTTAACCGTTCTATGCGTCCTGTCGTAGTATTGCCGAAATCCTCCCTGATTCCGGCATCATGCGACATATCCTCTATTTCCTCTTGCTGGCGCTCATGCCGGGCGGGCTTGCGATGCCCGCCAGCGCGGCGTCGACCAATACCGCGGTCCGTGGCGCCGGCCCGACCGGTGCCATTCATGTCATCGATGGTGACACCATCGACGTCGATGGGGCGCGGGTCCGCCTGCACGGGATCGACACGCCCGAGCAGGACCAGATGTGCGGCGGGGACGGCACCCCCATGTGGGCCTGCGGCGCATGGGTGTCCGATGCGGTCCGAGATCGCTACGAGGGGCGCGAGGCGATTTGCGAACAGCAGGACTTGGACCGCTATGGCCGCATCGTGGCCCGCTGCCTGGTCGATGGCCAGGATATGGGGCGGGTGCTGGTTCAGGACGGGCTCGCCTTTGCGTACCGGCGCTATTCCATGGCCTATGATCTGGACGAGAAGAGCGCGGTGATCGCTGAACGGGGGTTGCATGGCTCCGGTGTCGAACTGCCCTCGGAATATCGCGCCAATGCGCGGGCCGGGCGGGCGGCGGTGAACCTTGCCGCGGCGCCCGCGGGATGTGTCATCAAGGGCAATATCTCGAGCTCGGGCGAGCGTATCTACCATGTGCCGGGACAGCAGTGGTACGAGCCCACCCGCATCGATGAGACGAAGGGCGAGCGCTGGTTCTGCTCGGAAGCCGACGCTCGCGCTGCCGGATGGCGCCGGGCGCAGCGCTGAGCGGGCCGGTAGAGCGTCTTGCGAGGGTGACGTCCGGCGGACCGGGATGTGGTGCTGCTGACGGGCCGTCGAATGGTCAGTCCAGCAGCGCCTCGATCTTCGAGGTGATCGCGTTCGACATCGGTTTGGTGGCAGCGCCCCAGCCGCTCACGAAGCTGCCATCGGGGCCGATGAGCGCCTTGTTGAAGTTCCAGCCGGGTGTGAAGCCTTCGTCCGCGAGCCACTGGTAAAGTGGGTGCGCGTCGGTGCCGGTGACATGGGTGATCGTGGTCATCGGCATGTCGAGGTCGAAGTTCAGCTCGCAGAAGTCCTTCACTTCCTGTTCGGAGCCCAGTTCCTGCCGGAAATCGTTCGACGGCACGGTAAGCACCACGAGTCCCTCGTCGCGGTAGCGGTCATAGAGCTCCTGAAGCCCGTCGAATTGTGGGGTGAAGCCGCAGCGCGAGGCGGTGTTGACCACGAGCACCGGCTGGCCCTGCCAGTCGCCTGTGTCGATAGTACCGCCGTCGATGCTGTCGAAGGTGAAGCCGTCGGAGGCGGCCACGGGCAGCGCCGCAAAGGCGGTGATGGCAGCGAGGGCGAAGGGGGCGATGAAGCGGGGCATGGGCAGGTCTCCTTGCTAGGGGAATGATAGCGTGGTGCCGCCGATGTCAACTTCTGGTGAGGCGTGGGGGCTGGAACCGTTCGGCGCATCGGCATATCCTTGCCATTCAGGAGGTGCTGCCATGGCCGGAGGCTGGAGCCGCGACGGAGCGGTGAACGAACAGATCGAAGCATCGATTTCCGAGGAGCTGGAGCGCATGCGCGCCCGGTCTCAGCCGGTGGGCGAGAGCCTGACCGAATGCGCAGAATGTGGTGAAGAGATCCCCGAGGCCCGCCGCCTTGCGCGGCCGGGAGTGAAGCTGTGCATCGACTGTCAGCAAGAGCGGGACGGCACCTTCAAGGCGCGCGGTGGTTTCAACCGGCGTGGGTCGAAGGATTCGCAGCTGAAGTGAGCCGGAGCAGATGCTGGCCGCCGCAGCCTGCAAGGCCGCGGCGGCTTTGTCAGATCATGTTGGGCAAGGGCGGCTTGTTCGCGGAACGAGGCCGTGCGGCGAAGCGCAGGCGCTGACGCACAGGTCGTCTCGCCTGCGGCATGAGCCTTGCCTCGGGCCCGTGGGGGCCTGACGCTTAGTCGGTTGGTTTCTGACTTTTGGCGGGCCGCGGTCTGGTTCGCGCTTCGGGGTGCGTCTGGTCCTTTTCGTCACCACCGAAGATGCCGGCGCGGCGCAGTCCGGCGCGCCAGAGCGGCACCACGTCGAGCGCGGCCACGGCGACGCCGAGGGGAATCATCCAAAAGCCCAAGATGGGCAGGAAGCCGAAGACGCCTCCTACCATCAGCAGTGCGCCGAGAAGCAGGCGTAAGCCCGGCGGCACGCGGCGGCGTACGCGGACGAGGAAGCGTCGGGTCATCTGCTTGAAGCTGCGGCGGGGCATCTGTGGGTCCATTCTCGAGGAAGGACAGATGTTTGTGCGCTGCCCCGCCAAGTCAATGGCGGCGGCGTCGCGCGTCATGTCAATGCTTGGGCCGGTGGAGGCCTGCCGACACCTGCGGTTTTGGAAAGAGAAGAAGGACAGGGTGCGCCCGGGACGGGGACTCCCGGGCGCACTGGAACCGACTTGCAGGCGTCAGTCTTCCATGGCTTCGAGTTCGTCGATGAAGCCTTCGATCATCGACAGGCCCTTGTCCCAGAACTTGGGATCGGACGCATCGAGGCCGAAGGGTGCCAGCAGGTCGCTGTGATGCTTGGAGCCGCCAGCCTTGAGCATCTCGAAGTACTTGTCCTGGAAGCCATCGGGGTTTTGCTGGAACTCGGCGTAGAGCGCGTTCACCAGGCCGTCGCCGAAGGCATAGGCGTAGACGTAGAAGGGCGAGTGCACGAAGTGAGGAACGTAGGCCCAGAAGGTCTCGTATCCCGGCATGTACTCGAAGACGGGCCCGAGGCTTTCGGCCTGTACCGACATCCACAGGGCGTTGATGTCGTCAGGGGTGAGTTCCCCGCCGCGGCGCGCCTCGTGCAGTTTGCATTCGAAATCGTAGAAGGCGATCTGGCGGACCACCGTGTTGATCATGTCCTCGACCTTGCCTGCGAGCAGGACCTTGCGCTCCTTGGGGTCGGTGGTGCGGTCGAGCATGGACCGGAAGGTCAGCATCTCGCCGAAAACCGACGCGGTTTCCGCCAGGGTGAGGGGCGTGGAGGCGAGCATTTCGCCCTGGCCCGCCGCCAGCACCTGGTGGACGCCATGGCCCAGCTCGTGCGCGAGGGTCATCACGTCACGCGGTTTGCCAAGGTAGTTGAGCATCACGTAGGGGTGCACATCGGTTACCGTGGGGTGGGCGAAGGCGCCGGGGGCCTTGCCTTGCGTCACCGCGGCGTCGATCCAGCCCTTGGTGAAAAACGGCTCGGCGATCTCGGACATGCGTGGATCGAAGCCTTCGTAGGCGTCCATCACGGTGTTGCGGGCCTCGTCCCAGCCGACGATGCGGTCGGATTCCATGGGCAGGGGTGCGTTACGGTCCCAAACCTGCATGGTGTCGAGCCCGAGCCATTTCGCCTTAAGCGCATAGTAGCGGTGCGACAAGCGCGGGTAGGCGTTCACCACCGCGTCGCGCAGCGCCTCGACCACCTCGGGTTCCACGTCGTTGCTGAGGTGGCGGCCCATCTGGGCCGAAGGCATGCCCCGCCAACGGTCCATGATCTCCTTTTCCTTGGCCTGCGTGTTATGGACGCGGGCAAAGGTGCGGATGTTCTCGCCAAAGACGCGGGCAAGCTCATGGGCGGCGGCCTCGCGGCGCGACCGGTCCTGTTCGGTGAGCTCGGTGAGAGCGGTCTCGATGCCGACTTCCTCGCCTCCGATCGTGAACACGAGGCCCGAGATCGTCTCGTCGAAGAGCTTCATCCAAGCATCCCCGACGACGCCCATGTCATGCAGGAAGTGTTCCAGCTCATCCGAGAGCTGGTAGGGCTTCATTGCGCGGACGCGGTCGAAGGCAGGCTTGTAGCGGGCGAGGTCCGCATCCTCGAAGAGCGCGGCGTAGGCGTCATCCTCGAGGGTGTTGAGCTCCAGGGTGAAGAAAACCAGCGGTGTGGTGTAGATCGTCACCTTTTCCTGCAGGTCCGAGAGGAACTTGGCGCGTTCCGCATCGGTGGTTTGCTGGTAGTAGCGCAGGCCCGCGTAGGACATCAGGCGTCCGCCCACCGCCTCGATCCGCTCGTGGCGCTTGACCATGTCGAGGAAACCCTCGGGGGAGAGCCCGGCGATCTTGCCTTCGAAATCCTCGGAGAAGCGGGCGCAGGCATCCTCGAGCCAGTCGAGATCGCGCTTCAGTTCGGCGGCGTCCTGGGAGGGGTAGAGATCGGACAGATCCCACTCGGGCAGGGCGCCCAGATCGCGGCCTCCGGCAGAGGCATTGGCGTCCCGAACGGGGCTGGTGTGGGAAAAGGCGAACGTCATCTTGGTCCTCGCATGCAGTGTTTGTCCTCAGACATAGGGTCGCACGCCCCTGCAAGGCAATGGCGCGGCGCGAATTTGGCAGTGCGGCGGTTTGGCGTGGCACCGACTTCCGGCTGCATTCTTGGGTGCGGGCGCAATCGCCGCTCGCCTTGCAATGGGGCGGCGCGGTGCGTTCGTGTCGTGTCGTGTCGTGTCGTGGCTGGGCACGGCGGGTGTGGCCGCGCGGCTGCGGGTGAACGGCAGGGACGTGAGCCTCGGGTCGGGCGGCGCGACCATGGTGAGCACGGGCGAGGCCGATTGCAGCGTTGTGGTGATGGAGCTGGCCAAGGGCACGGTGACCCTCGGGGCCGACTGCGGGATGGCTTAAGAGGCGGGGGCCGGTGCCGGGGAGGCAGGCGCCGGACAGTGGGACGTGGATCAGTCGGACGACGCCGACACGGAACAGGGAGAACAGGATGCCGGGGGCGATGACGCCGCGCAGACCGAGGCCCCCGAGAATGGCCTTGGAATGGGCGAGACGCCGGTGCAGGCCGAGAGGCTGTCGTCTTCGTGCCGTCCCTGGCGGCTGAGGGCAGCGCTGCCCGCGCCTCGGTGTACGGCTGGACCACGCAGTCGGTCGACGCGGGCGAGACCGTCGAGGTGTCCTCGGGCGACACCTCGTGCAACGTGACGGTGGCCGGCATAGGCGGCACGGTGGGGCTGGTGGGCTCCTTTGCCTGACCTTAGCCGTATAGCGCCAGCATCTCGCGCAGGTCGTCCAGAGTGTTGGCCTCCTGCGCGGGCTTGTCCTCGCGCCAGCGCGCCATGCGGGGGAACCGCAGGGACAGCCCGGACTTGTGGCGGGGCGAGGGCTGGATGCCCTCGAAGGCGATCTCGAACACCAGTTCGGGCTTTACCTGCCGCACCGGGCCGAAGCGCTGCTGCGTGTTGCGGCGCACCCAAGCCGTGATGCGGTTGAACTCTGCGTCGGTGAGCCCTGAATAAGCCTTGGTGAAGGGTACCAGTTCATTGCCGTTCCATGCCGCGAAGGTGAAGTCGGTAAAGAGGTTCGCCCGCCGTCCGCTGCCCTGCTGAGCATAGATCATCACCGCATCGACGGTCAGCGGATCGAGCTTCCATTTCCACCAGTCGCCCTTCTTGCGCCCCGCAAGGTAGGGTGCATCAAGGCGTTTGAGCATCAGCCCCTCGGCGCGTTCCTCGCGCGCGGTGGCGCGGACCTGCGCAAGCGCCTCCCAGTCGTCAAAGCCGATTACCGGGGACGGGCGTACCGGGGCGTCAGGTGGCAGGCCCTCGAGAAGCTGATCCAGTCGGGCGCGACGTTTCTTGAGTGGCGTGTCCCTCAGGTCCGTGCCGTCTGCCTCGAGCAGATCGTAGGCCAGCAGCACCACGGGCGCGTCCCTGAGCAGCTTCTTCGGTACGGTTTTGCGCCCGATGCGCGGCTGAAGCGTGTTGAAGGGCAGAGGCTGCGTGCCGTCCCACGCGACGATTTCGCCGTCGAAGACTAGGCCTTCGGGAAGGAAATCCAGTGCGCGGGCGAGTTCCGGAAAACGGTCAGTCATCAGCTCTTCGCCACGGGACCAGACGTGGTGTGCGCCGCCGCGCAGGATCAGCTGGCCGCGGATGCCGTCCCACTTCCATTCCGCCTGCCAATCGTGCGGGTTGCCCAGATCCCCGGGCGCCGTCTCTAACTGGTAAGCGAGGTAGAAAGGGTAGGGTCGGCTGTCGTCCTCTTCGGGTGTGGGGTTCTCGATGAGCCGCTCCCACGAAGTACTCTGCGGCGTCCAGTCGCCCATCAGACGCAGGGCCATGGCTGCTTCGTCCTGCCCGGTGGCCTGCGCCAGCGCGCGGGTCATCAGCTTGCGGCTGATGCCGATGCGAAAGCCCCCGGTGATGAGCTTGTTGAAGAGGAACCGCCCGGTCTCATCGAGCTGGTCCCACGCCTCTAGGATACGGGCCTTGCGGGTTTCGAGATCCAGCGCGGGGTATTCCAGTAGCCCCTCGATCCATGTGGTGAGGCTGGCGTCGCCCTCATGCTGCGCGGGGGGCAGGATCAGGGCGATGGTCTCTGCCAGATCGCCTACCACCGGGTAGCTTTCCTCGACCAGCCAGAGCGGCAGCCCGGCGCGCTCGGCAGCCCATTCGCGCAGCTGTGTCGTGGTCACCGCGCGTTTTGGGCGGCGGCCCGAGAACAGCGCGACGCACCACAGCTTGTCCTGCGCCGGGGCGGTGCGGAAATACTCGGCCAGCGCGGCGGTCTTGACCGTGGTTTTTGTGCTCTGGTCGATGGCGGTGAAAAGGGTGGCAAAGGCCTTCATGCGGCGTCCCCGTGGCTGTCGCCTTCGGCACTGTCATCTTCGGTGCCGAACTCGGTGGGCACGACCTTGGCGTCATAGCCTTCGGAGGCAAGCCACTGCGAAAAGATCTCGGTGTAGCCGTGAGTTGCAAAAATGCGCTCTGCGCCGGTCTCGCGGATGGCGGTCTGCAGCTCGGCCCAGTCGGCATGGTCCGACAGCACGAAGCCCCGGTCCGCGCCGCGCCGCCGCCGCACTCCGCGCATGCGCATCCACCCCGAGGCGACCCCCGCCGACACCGCGCCGAAGCGCCGCGCCCATGGCGTGCCAAGCGCCGAGGGCGGCGCGATCACCAGCGCGCCCCCGTGCTGTTTCATGTGGTGTTTGGGGTCCAGATCCGGCGTCACCCGCAACGTGCGCGGCAGGGTATAGCCTTGCGCGCGGAGCACTTCGTTGGTGTTTTCGACCGCGCCATGGGTGAGGATGGGCCCGATGCCCGGATCGACCAGCGCGAGGAGGCGCTGAGCCTTGCCGAGCGAATAAGCCCCCAGCATCGCGGTCCGCCCTGAGGCGGCGCAATCGGCCCACCAGTCGTTGATCTCGGCAGCAACCTGCGCCTGCGGGGCCCATTTGAACACCGGCAGGCCGAAAGTGCATTCGGTGATGAAGGCGTGGCAGCGGATGGGCTCGAACGTCTCGCACAGTCCGTCCGGCGCCAGCTTGTAATCGCCAGAGACCACCCAGACCTCGCCGCCCACCTCCACGCGCACCTGCGCCGAACCGGGGATATGCCCGGCGGGATGGAAGCTGACGGTGGCTCTGCCGATGCGCCGTTCCTCGCCATAGCGGATGGTCTCGAGCGTGATGTCAGCCCCCAGCCTATGGCGGATCACCGGGGCGGCGCCCTCCGTGGCGAGATAGGCGCCATGGCCGGGGCGGGCGTGGTCGGAATGGCCATGAGTGATCAGCGCCCGGTCCACCGGGCGCCACGGGTCGATGTGGAAATCGCCTGCCGGGCAGTAGATGCCCCGGTCCGTAAAGGTCAGAACGTCGCTCATGCCGGCTGACATAGCGCCAGCTCAGGGCGGGGGAAGACTCTGGGCGGGGGAAGGCCCGGCGCCGGTGACGGCCCGCGCCGGGCAGGACATAAGACGGTTGATCAGAACACAAGCCTGATAAGGTCGAGGCTTGGCAAAGGGCAGTCCGGTCAAAGGGCAGTCCCGGCAATGGACAGTCCCGACAAGGGGCGGGCCCGCAAACGGTCAGGCGATGTGCTGAACCTCGCCAGTCCCGCCGCCAGCCTTCTCGAAGACCTGCACTATCTGGCTGATGATGCGGCCCCGGGTCACCGCGTCTTCCATCAGCACCTCGTGTTCGCCCCCCGCCACGGTCTCGAGCTGGCCTCCGGGCCAGGCGGCCATGCGTGCCGCGATGCGCGGCACGTCGACGATGCGTTCGTTGCTGCCCACGAAGGTGATGGCGGGGATGGCGGGCGAGCGCAGGCGCGACAGCGCCGCACATTCACCAAGCGCCTCGTGCAGCCAGCGCAGGGACGGCCCGCCTAACTGCAGCTCGGGCAAATCGGACACCTGCCGCACCATGTAATTCCAGCCGTCCTCGTCCCGGGTGAGCAGGTTGCCAAGGAAAGCGGCGCTGGCCACGTAGCTGTTCGGTCCGGTCGAAGGCGCGTATACGTGCCCCAGCCCGAACCTCGCGCTGGACCAGCCAAGGGCCCATGCGGCAGGACGCAGGGGAGCGGGCATGCGGATGCCCCACATGGGGCCGGTGAAGGCCGCTGCGGACACCTCGAGCCCGTCCGTCAGCGCCCGCAGCGCGATGCACCCACCCATGGAATGGCCGGCGACGAACCACGGCTTGGGCAGGGCCAGCGCTTGTGCCGCCTCGACCATGGCACGCACGTCGCGCTGGTAATCGCGGAAGAGGTTCACGTGCCCCGCCCGGCGATCCCCGAGCATGCGGTCCGCAAGCCCCTGGCCGCGCCAGTCCACCGCGAAAGTGTGATAGCCCCTGTCAGCGAAATCCGCCGCGACGCGCCCATACTTCTCGACGTATTCGGTGCGCCCAGGGAAGAACAGCACCGTGCCCCGCGCCGTTTCGGGGCCCGGGTAGTGGGCCACGCGGATGCGCAGGGAATCATCGGTCGTCAGCCAGAAGCCGCGGGCGCCCTCGGGGCCTTCCGCCAGCTCGGCATGGAACGGGGCGTCAGGCAGCATTCAGGACAGAACTCCTCCGAGGCGCATGGCGGCGCCCATGTCTCCGTCGATCTTCAGGCGGCCCGACATGAATGCGGTGGTCGGGTTCAGATCGCCTTCGATGATCTTCTGGAAAGTGTCGGTGTCGGCGCTCAGCGTGACATCCGCATCGTCGTCTCCTGCGCGGGCGCCGTTCTGGTCGACGATGATGGAGCCTTCGTCCTCGATGTCGAACTTTGCCACGCCGTCGAACCCTTCTCCGTCCAGCTTCTTGTTCAGGGCTTCGACTGCCGCCTCGACAACCTTGCTCATGCTTGATCCTTTCTTCACGAAATCCTGTGCTGGATTCCCAGCAACTTCGGGGTACTGTGAAGGTATGAGCATGGATCGACCCATAGGCAAACGTATCGTGGCGGCAGCTGCCCTCACAGTCTTGTTTTCCATACCCTCGGGATCGTGGGCGCAGGCCCGCGCCGGAGAGCTGCTGGAACAGCTTGGCGCCGCCGACAGCGCCGAGGCTGCGGCGCGGATCGAACGCAACATCCAGACGGAGTGGTCGAAGTCCGGCTCTGCCGCCATGGACCTACTGCTCAAGCGCGGGCGCGACGCGCTCGAGGTGAACGAACTGCCTACCGCGATCGATCATCTGACCGCGCTTACCGACCATGCGCCGGAGTTCGCCGAGGGCTGGCATGTGCTGGCGCTGGCCTATTACGGGTCCGAGATGTTCGGCCCCGCCATGGATGCACTGGAACACACGCTTGCGCTCAATCCCCAGCATTTCGGGGCCTTGCGCGGTGTGGCTGCGGTGCACGAGCAGCTGGGCAACGATGCCCTTGCGTATGACGCCTATACGCAGGTACTTGAGCTGCGGCCCCATGACGAGGCCGTGACCGAAGCGCTGGAGCGGCTCGCAGGCCGGGTTCAGGGCATCGAGACCTGATCGCAGCGAAAGGCGCCCTATATACGGGCGACGACCTCGAAGACCAAAAGGCGGCGATATGCCCGAGCGCGCAAGGATCGCGGCCGTTCTCGGCCCGACCAACACAGGCAAGACCCATTACGCCATAGAACGGATGCTGGGCCACAGGACAGGCATGATCGGCCTGCCGCTGCGGCTTCTGGCGCGCGAGGTGTACGACAAGGTGGTCGCGGCGCGCGGCCCTTCGGTGGTGGCGCTGGTCACCGGCGAGGAACGCATCGTGCCGCCCCGGGCCCAGTACTGGGTCTGCACCGTGGAGGCGATGCCCGAGGGGATGGGCTGCGATTTCGTCGCCATCGACGAGATCCAGCTCTGCGCCGATCCCGAGCGGGGGCATGTCTTCACCGACCGCCTGCTGCGCATGCGCGGCCTGCACGAGACACTGTTCCTTGGTGCCGACACCATGCGCGGGCCGATCTCGCAGCTGGTAAAGGGCGTGGAGTTCATCCGCCGTGAGCGGATGAGCCAGCTGAGCTATCTTGGTTCGAAAAAGATAAGCCGGATGCCGCCCAGATCGGCCATCGTGGGGTTCTCGGTCGATAATGTCTATGCCATCGCCGAGCTGATCCGCCGCACCAAGGGCGGTGCCGCGGTGGTCATGGGCGCGCTGAGCCCCCGGACACGCAACGCGCAGGTCGAGCTTTACCAGAACGGTGACGTGGATTTCCTTGTCGCCACCGATGCCATCGGCATGGGGCTCAACCTCGACATCGACCACGTGGCGTTTTCATCCCTGACGAAGTTCGATGGCCGGCGCATGCGCGAACTTCAGCCCAACGAGCTGGCGCAGATTGCCGGGCGTGCCGGACGGGGGATGAAGTCAGGCACATTCGGCACCACCGGCGACGCGGGCCAGATCCCCGACGACTGGGTCGACGCGATCACCAGTCACAGTTTCACGCCGATCCGCAAGCTCAACTGGCGCAACCATGAATTGCGGTTCGGCACCGTCGACCACCTTGTCGGCTCGCTCGAGAAAAGCCCCGATGACGAATGGCTGATGAAAGCCCGCGAGGCCGACGACCTGCAGGTACTGAAATCTCTCTCGGGCGAGGCCGAGGTCATGGCCCGCGCATCCAGCCCTGCATCGGTCAAGCTTCTGTGGGATGTCTGCCGGGTGCCCGATTTCCGCGGCATCTCTCATGCGGAACACGCGGGCTTGTTGCAGGTTATCTTCAAGCACCTGCACGAACGCGGATCGATTCCCATGGACTTTATGGCCCGGCAGGTGAAGAGGATCGACCGGACCGATGGCGACATAGATACGTTGTCGAAACGTCTGGCCTTTATCCGCACTTGGACCTACGTGGCTCAGCGCAAGGGCTGGGTCGATGACGAAAGCCATTGGCGCGGGGCCACCCGCGCTGTAGAAGACGCACTGTCGGATGCGCTCCACGAGCGGCTGACGCAAAGATTTGTTGACCGGCGGACATCAGTGCTGCTTCGCCGGTTGAAGCAGAAGGAGGCCCTCTTGGCCGAAGTGAACGACAAGGGTGAAGTGACGGTCGAAGGCGAATTCGTCGGCCGTCTGGAGGGATTCCGGTTCCGTCAGGATGCAGGAGCAACGGGCCAGGAGGCCAAGACGCTGAAACAGGCGTCTCTGCAGGCGCTCGCGCCGCAGTTCCACCTGCGGGCGGATCGCTTCTACAACGCACCCGATACCGAGATCGATTTCACCGAACAGGGCGGCCTCATGTGGGGCGAGCAGGCGGTGGGTAAGCTGGCACGCGGCGATGATCCGCTGAAACCGCGCGTGACGGCCTTCGTGGACGAGATCGCCGGTCCGGACGTGGTGCAAAAGGTGGAACGCCGCTTGCAGCACTTCATCGACCGCAAGATCGCTGCGCTGTTCGAACCGCTGCTGAACCTGTCGCACGACGAAGCGCTCACCGGGCTGGCCCGTGGCTTTGCCTTCCGTATGGTGGAAAGCCTGGGCATTCTGCCGCGCGGTCAGGTGGCCGATGAGGTCAAGCAGCTGGATCAGGACGCACGCGGCGCCCTGCGCAAGCACGGGCTGCGCTTTGGTCAGTACACCATTTTCATGCCGCTGCTGCTCAAGCCCGCACCGACGCGCCTGCGTCTCGTGCTGTGGTCGCTGCACGCGGGCCTCGAGACCTTCCCCGAGGCGCCCCCTCCGGGCCTCGTGACAGTGCCGAACATCAGGGACGTGCCGGCCCAGCATTACGCGCTGGCGGGCTACCGTCCGGCGGGCGAACGGGCGATCCGCATCGACATGCTGGAACGGCTCGCCGACCTGCTGCGCGCTCAGGACAGCCGTGGCGGCTTCGAGGCGAACCCCGACATGCTGTCGATCACCGGCATGACCCTGGAGCAGTTCTCGGATCTCATGGGCGGTCTTGGCTACAAGGCCGAGAAGGGCGAGCGCACCAAGGTGCGCGCGGCCGATGCCGTGGTCACCGAAACCTCCGATCCGTCGGGCGAGCCGGGCGAAACCCAGCCCGTGTTCGACGCCGCGCAGGAGGAAGTGGCTACCCCCGGTGCCGACCCGATGGCCGCGGAAACCCCTGCCGCCGCCGATGAGGTCGTGCCTGCGGACGCGCTCGACGACGAAGGTTTTGCCCCCGTCAATGAGGATCCGCAGCCGAGCGAGGTGGACGACGGCATCGCCGAGACCCCCGAGGAAGAGATCCTGCCCGGCACCGCACCGGACGAGGCGCTCTCCGGCCCCGAGACCGAGGTGTTCTATACCTTCACCTGGGGTGGCGGAAACCGCCAGCGCGGCCCGCGCCGCGAAGGTGGCCGCGACGGCAATCGTGAAGGTGGCCGTGACGGTCAGAAGGCCGGCGGCAACCGTGGCAAGGGCCGCGGCGCACCGCAGGGCAAGGGCGGCCCCCGCAAGGGTGGCAAGGGCAAGCCCGGCGGCGGCGAAAAGGGTCCCAAGACCTACGAATCGCGCCCCCGCAAGGAGCAGAAGATCGACCCCGACAACCCCTTCGCCGCGGCGCTGATGGGGCTCAAGAACAAGGACTGACGTGACCGACGCACCCGCGACCGAAAAGCTGCGCATCGACAAATGGCTCTGGCGGGCCCGCTTCTTCAAGACGCGGAGCCTTGCCGCCAAGATCGTGAGCGGCGGGTTGCGGGTGAACGGCCTGCCGGTGGCCAAGCCTGCTTATGGCGTGGCCGTCGGTGACACACTGACCTTTTCCCAAGGGCGGGAGGTGCGGGTGATCCGCATTCTCGCCCTTGGCACCCGCAGGGGCCCCGCGCCGGAGGCGCAGGCCCTCTACGACGACCTCGACCCGCCGACGCCGAAAGCGCCGGAACCCAAGGCGCCGAAATACGACGGTGGTGGGCGCCCGACCAAGCGCGACCGCCGGTTGCTCGATCGACACCGGGATGCCCTTGAATGATCTGTCCGGCTGGTCTAGCTAGGCCGGATATCGCCAATGCCTGACGGATGGATTGCCCATGACTTACGTGGTCACCGAGAACTGCATCGCCTGCAAGTACACCGACTGTGTCGAGGTGTGCCCGGTCGATTGTTTCTATGAGGGTGAGAACACGCTGGTGATTCACCCCGACGAATGCATCGACTGCGGTGTGTGCGAACCCGAGTGTCCCGCCGATGCGATCCGCCCGGACACCGATCCCGACATGGAGAAGTGGGTGGAGTTCAACCGCAAGTATTCGGAACTCTGGCCGGTCATCATCTCCAAGAAAGACCCGATGCCCGAGGCTGAAGAGCGCGACGGCGAGGCGGGCAAGATGGAGAAGTACTTCTCCGAAGCGCCGGGCGAAGGCGGCTGAGGCGCGATTCGCACGTTGTGACGGTCTGGCGTTGATCCGGGCCGTCCGTTTGCGTGCAACCATATGATTCCACGCAGAATCCGGGCATTCGCCAAGATTCTGGGAAAGCGGGCCGATTTATGTTATGATCTGCCCAGAAATGACAAAGCCACTGATGCGAAACCGGGCACGTCTGCGCCCGGCAGGATAACCAAGGACTTCTATAGTCTCAGCGAACGGCATGCGTAGCATGGCCGTGCGCGTTTTTGTTGTCTGTCCGTATCTGGCGGCTCGGCTGCTGAGGACCCTGTTGCATATGACGACCAAGACCAAGAAGAACGAATTCAGCCCGAACGATCACGTGGTCTATCCGGCGCATGGCGTCGGCCAGATCATCTCGATCGAAGAGCAGGAAGTTGCCGGCATGACGCTGGAACTCTTCGTGATTTCTTTCGAGAAGGACAAGATGACCCTGCGTGTGCCCACCCACAAGGCGACCGAGATCGGCATGCGCAGCCTGTCCTCGCCCGACGTGGTGAGCCAAGCCATGAAGACCCTCAAGGGCAAGGCGAAGGTGAAGCGCGCCATGTGGTCGCGTCGCGCTCAGGAATACGAACAGAAGATCAACTCGGGCGACCTGATCGCAATCGCCGAAGTGGTGCGTGACCTGCACCGCGCCGACGACCAGCGCGAGCAGTCCTATTCCGAACGTCAGCTCTACGAAGCGGCGCTCGAGCGTCTGACCCGTGAAGTCGCTGCCGTGTCTGGCGGTGACGAAGTGTCGGCCGCCCGCAAGGTGGACGAGGTGCTCGGCCTGCGCGCCGCCTGATCCGGCACCATCGCGAACCGCAAGACTGCGAACCGAAAGAAGCGGGCCTCAGGGTCCGCTTTTTTCATGTCTGCGGCCGGTCCTCCGCCGGCCTACCTGACCCACCCAGTCAAGCCGGGGGCGGGTGGGGCAGGCCTGAGGGGGGGAGGGCGCGCCCGGGGTCGGCCTCTCAGGCCGCGTCGTTGCGGCTTTCGGACAGGGCAGTGTAAAGCGCCGTCTCCAGTTCCTTTTCCAGCTCGCGGGCACGCTCGATGTAAGCCTCGTTCTCGCCGGATGGCAGGTTCGGATCCCACAGCGCCGCCAGCTCGCGTATCGTTTCGCGATCGTGGTGGTAGAAGGTTTGCTGCGCCAGTGCCGCCTCGTATTCGGTCATGCCGACTTCTTCGAGGACGTAGCGCCCTGCACGCAGTGAGCTGTCGAACATCTCGCGCACGATCTTGTTCGCTCCGGCCTGGTACAGTTCGTAGACATGGGTGCGGTCACGGGCACGGGCGATGATGAACACATCCTCGCGCATGCGCCGGGCGAAGCGCACCAGCTTGGTGGTGGCCTTGGGATCGTCCAGCCCGGCAACCAGCACCTTGGCGTCCTTGATTCCCGCTGCGTGCAGCAGTTCGGGGCGGGTTGGATCGCCGAAGAACCCCTTGAAGCCGAAACGGCGCATCAGCTCGATGGTCTGCATGTCGTGGTCGATCACCACCGTCCTGTAGCCACTGCTTTGCACCAGCCGGTTGACGATCTGGCCAAAGCGCCCGATGCCGGCGATGATAATGGGGCCTTCCGCCTCGACCTTGTCAGCGGGCCGTTGTTCGCGCGCTTCCTCGATGCGCGAGGACAGCCAGTCGAACAGGATGAACAGCAGCGGTGTGATCAGCATCGACAGCGCGACCACCAGCAGCAGCCGCTGCCCCAACCCTTGCGTGAAGATGTTCAGCTGCAGTGCGAAGGAAATCAGCACGAAGCCGAATTCCCCCGCTTGCGCCAGCGACAGGGTGAATAGCATCCGCCCCCGCTTGCGCAGCTTGAACACCCGCGCCAGCCCGTAGAGGATCACGCCCTTGAGCAGGATCAGCCCAAGGGCGAGGCTGAGGATGGTGAATGGCTCGGCCATGAAGGCGCCAAGGTCGATGCCAGCGCCCACGGTGATGAAGAACAGCCCTAGCAGCAGGCCCTTGAACGGCTCGATGTCCGATTCCAGCTGATGACGGAATTCCGAGTTTGCCAGCACCACGCCGGCAAGGAAGGTGCCAAGGGCCGGGGACAGGCCGATCAGCTCCATCAGGAAGGCGATGCCCGCGACGATCAGCAGGGCGATGGCGGTGAACATCTCGGGCAGGCGGGCAGCGTTGATGTGCCGAAACAGCGGGCGCGCGCCGTAAATCCCTGCCACGATGATCGACGCGATGACCCCCAGCGTCACAAGCGCCACGGCCCAGCCCGGCAGCCCGTCGACGAGGCTCATGGCGTGGTGGGCGTCTGCCTCGGGCGACGGGAGCGAGATCGACCCGTCCGGCGACAGCTGCGCCATCACCGGAATGGCGAACAGCGGCAGCACAACCAGCATGGGGATCACCGCGATGTCCTGCGTCAGCAGCACTGAAAAGGCGGACCGCCCGCCAGAGCTTTGCATCAGGCCCTTTTCGCTCAGGGTCTGCAGCACGATGGCGGTGGAGGAGAGTGAAAAAACCATGCCGCAGGCCAGCGCCGGGGCCCAGTCCAGCCCCATCGCCATGGCCGCAGCCATCACCGCGAACATGGTCAGCAGCACCTGGCTGCCACCCAGTCCGATCAGCCGGTGCCGCATGCCCCACAGCGCCTTCGGCTCAAGCTCGAGCCCGATGATGAACAGCATCATGACCACGCCGAACTCGGCAAAGTGCAGCAGGTCCGCATCCGCATGGACCAGTCCCAGCCCCGGCCCGATGGCGATGCCCGCCATCAGGTAACCCAGCACTGACCCAAGCCCCAGCCGCGCCGCGATGGGCACGGCGATCACCGCTGCCAGAAGATACACCGAGGCCTGGTAGAGAAATCCCGTCATGATCGTCCCGCGTCTTTGGATTGCCTGCATGATGGGCCGGGGCCGCCCCCGAACACAACCGCTCTCACGGAAAGGATGGCACGGCGTCATGTCTGCCGCATGAAAGGCAAGCAGACATTTACCGCCCCAAACGCTGCACGCTTGACGCACGGTCTGTCGGGGCGTAATTCGGGCGCCGTGGCGCTTTGTTACCGGATTGCGGGCCACGTTAAACATCCCGCTAAAGAGGTCGACCGAAAGCCCCTTTCGCTTGACCGCGTCGGGGCTTTTTTTGATTTGGGCCATGCGGGCCCGGAAGGACGACAGATGAGCGACAAGACCAACAACCGCCCCCGCACGAAGCTTGTGCATGGTGGATCGAAGCGCAGCCAGTGGAACGAGGTCTCCGAGGCCGTCTTCATGACCCAGGGCTTCGTCTACGACACCGCCGAGGCCGCCGAACAGCGCTTCATCAAGGTGGGCGACGACGAGTTCATCTATGCCCGCTATGGCAACCCCACCATGCGCATGTTCGAGGACCGGCTGGCAGGCTACCTCGGCTACGAGGACGGCTTTGCCTGCACCTCCGGCATGGCCGCCGTGTCCGGTGCGCTGCTGGCGCTGTGCAAGGCCGGCGATCACGTCGTCGCTTCGCGGGCGCTCTTCGGCTCGTGCCTTTACGTGCTCGAAGAGGTCCTGGGCCGCTATGGGGTAGAGATCACGCTGGTCGATGGCCGCGACAACGCCGCATGGGACGCGGCGCTGCGCCCCGAGACTTCGGTGGTATTCCTCGAGTCGATCTCAAACCCGACGCTCGAGGTGATCGACCTTGCCCATGTCTGCGAGGCCGCTCACAAAGTCGGTGCGCTGGTCATCGTCGATGATGCCATGGCGACGCCGGTGTTCTCCTACGCCAAGGACTGTGGCGCGGATCTGGTGGTGATCTCGACCACCAAACATGTGGACGGGCAGGGGCGCCTGCTGGGCGGCATGATCTGCGGCTCGAAAGAGCTGATCCGCGGCCCGATCGAGGCCTACATGAAGCACACCGGCGGCGCGATGAACCCGTTCACCGCGTGGTCGCACCTCAAGGCTCTGGAAACGCTGGAACTGCGCGTGCGGGCGCAGGCCGCTGGCGCGCTGGCCGTGGCCGATGCGCTGTCGGGGCACGACAAGATCGCCGCCGTGCGCTACCCCACCCATGCGGACCACCCGCAGCAGGAGCTGGCGCTGCGTCAAGCCCCGTCGGGTGGCACGGTGCTGGCTTTCGAGGTGAAGGGCGGCAAGGAGGCCTGCTTCCGTTTCCTCAACGCGCTTGAAACGATCATCATCTCGAACAACTTCGCCGACGCGAAATCCATCGCGACGCACCCGGCCACGACGACGCACCAGCGCCTCCCGCAGGAGCAGAAGGACATGCTGGGCATCTCGGATGGTCTCGTGCGCCTGTCCATCGGTCTCGAGGATATCGAGGACCTCAAGGCCGACCTTCTGCAGGCGCTGGACGCCGCCTGAGAAGCCAGTAAGGCGTTTTCCGTGCGGCGCCTGTCGCACGGAAGCCGCCGGGCTCAGGGCGAAAGAGGTACATAAAATACTGTAAAAAACCGGGGGCAGTGCTTATCTTTGCCTCAGGTAACTGCCCCGAGGGTGCGCCATGAATGTCCATACGCCGGAACACGATCTGAAGCCCAGCCGCGAAGAGGCCGAAGCCGCGCTCGCGGTGCTGCGCCGCTATGCGGACAAGGCAGAGGATGCAGAGCTGGCGGACCTCGACCCGGCGCTGGTGCCGTTCCGCGATGGTGTCGGCTACCCGGATCTGGCCCGCGACTACCCTGAAGCCTTCGAGGCGACCGAAGCCTACCGCGCCACGCTGCCAGACCTTCAGAACGGCCCATCCTCGCTGATCCGGGGCGAGAACCGGGCGATCCAGCACGTAGGCATCTCGAACTTCCGCCTGCCGATCCGCTACCGCACCCGCGACAACGGCGAGCTGCTTCTGGAAACCTCGGTGACCGGGACGGTCAGCCTCGAGGCGGACAAGAAGGGTATCAACATGTCGCGCATCATGCGCAGCTTCTATGCCCACTCGGAAAAGACCTTTTCCTTCGAGGTGATCGAAGCGGCGCTGGACGATTACAAGGCCGACCTCAACAGCTTTGATGCGCGCATCATGATGCGGCTGTCATTCCCGATGAAGATCGGCAGCCTGCGGTCCGGCCTGTCGGGCTATCAGTATTATGACATCGCCCTCGAGCTGGTCGAGACGGACGGGGTACGGCGCAAGATCCTGCACCTTGATTACGTTTACAGCTCGACCTGCCCCTGCTCGCTCGAGCTGTCGGAACATGCCCGACGCACCCGCGGCCAGCTGGCAACACCGCATTCGCAGCGGTCTGTGGCGCGTTTGTCGCTTGAGATGCGTCAAGGGTCTTGCCTGTGGTTTGAAGACGTCATTGAGCTGTGCCGCAAGGCCGTGCCGACGGAAACGCAGGTGATGGTCAAGCGCGAGGACGAACAGGCATTCGCCGAGCTCAACGCCGCCAACCCGATCTTCGTCGAGGACGCGGCGCGTCTTTTTGCCGAACAGCTGCAAGCCGATCCGCGCATCGGCGATTACCGCGTGCTGGCAAGTCATCAGGAAAGCCTGCATTCCCACGACGCGGTGTCGGTGCTGACCGAGGGGACGACCTTTGCCAACGATAGTCTCGACCCGCGCCTGTTCCAGGGGCTGTTCCACGTCGGCTGACCTATTGCCGCTCGCTAGAAACCACGGCAGTACAGGCTCTGGTGGCTGAATTTCCGCGCAGAATGCCGTGTTGTGGAAAGTAAAACACCGGCCATTCGGGACATCTTTGGGAAACGCCCCAAGTCTTGTGGCGGGAGGAAACTCGCATGTGCAGGAAGTTTCCGAATGAGCGCAGACAACATCAGGATTGCCATGGGGCGCGGGTCGCTCGGGCAGAAGATCGACCTCTATTTCGTCAGCATCGGGCTGGGGCTCAACCCGCATGGTCTGCGCCGCGCGCGCATGGGCGAGATCATTCGCCTCGAGATGCACAGTGATGACCAGCTGGCGCGCATGGGGCTCAGCCGAGACCAGATCCTGCCGCATGTTTTCCGCGACCTGCTGGTGGGCTAGGCGGCCAAATTCTTTGCCGGGGAATTTGGGGCCGGCCGCTGCGTGCGACCCTGCTTGACAGCATCGCGGCGGCGGTCCAACGCTGCGCCATGTTCGATCTTCGCCCTGTCGCATATGTTGTCGGCCTGCTCGTGGCCACCCTTGGCCTCACCATGTTCCTGCCGATGCTCGTCGACATCGCCGAGGGCAGGGGAGAATGGCATGTCTTCTTCGAAACGGGCGTGGTGACGCTTCTGGCCGGAGGCTTTCTTGCGCTGTCCTGCGCCAACGCCCCCCGGGAGGGGCTGACATTGCAGCAGGGGTTCCTGCTGACCGTATCGGTCTGGGCGGTGTTGCCGCTGTTCGGCGGGCTGCCCTTTATCTTCGGCGCTACCGAAGCCAGCTTTACCGATGCCTATTTCGAGGCGATGTCCGGCTTCACCACCACCGGAGCCACGGTCTTCACCGGGCTGGATACGCTTCCCAAGGGGCTCTTGCTGTGGCGCGGCATCCTGCAATGGCTGGGCGGTGTGGGCATCATCGTCGTCGCCATGGTCTTCCTGCCTGAACTGAGGGTGGGCGGCATGCAGGTCTTCCGCTCGGAGGCGTTCGAGACCATGGGCAAGATCCTGCCCCGCGCCACCGAGATCGCCTCGTCCATCTCCACCATCTATGTTGCTCTGACGCTGGCCTGCGCCGTGGCCTACCTGCTGTGCGGCATGTCCGCCTTCGACGCGGTGGTGCATGCGCTGACCACGCTGTCCACCGGGGGCTTTGCCAATTACGATGCGAGTTTCGGCGCCTTCACCGGCCCTGCGGAATATGTCGCAGCGGTCTTCATGGTCTCGGCGGCGCTGCCCTTCGTGCGCTACGTGCAGATGCTGGGCGGCAACTACCGGGCGCTTTGGCGGGACACGCAGGTGCTGTCCTTCTTCGGCGTGATCCTCGCGCTGGTGGTCGTGGTGGCGGGCACGCTGGTGTTCAAGTTCCCGCATCACCCGGAGCAGGCGTTCCGCGAGGCGCTGTTCAACATCAGCTCGATCATCACCGGCACCGGCTATGCTTCTGTGGATTACATGCAGTGGGGCCCGTTCCTCATCACGCTGTTCTTCTTCATCGGCCTGATCGGAGGGTGCGCGGGCTCGACTGCCTGCTCGATCAAGATCTTCCGCTACCAGCTGCTGTTCTCGTCGATCCGCGTCCAGCTGAAACGCATCCGCGCCCCGCACGGCGTCTTCACCCCGCGCTTCGATGGTCGGCCGGTGGATGATGAGACGCTTTATTCGGTTCTTAGCTTCTTTGCCTTCTTCGTGGTCACGCTGGGGGTGATGGCGGTTGCCCTGGGAATGACGGGCCTCGATTTCGTGACATCCCTGTCGGGCGCGGCGACGGCGCTGGCGAATGTGGGGCCGGGCCTTGGGGACATCATCGGCCCGGCGGGCAACTTTTCCACCATTAACGACCCCGCCAAGTGGATGCTGGCCTTTGCCATGCTCACCGGGCGGCTCGAGGTCATGGTGGTCTTCACCATTTTTACCGCGCGGTTCTGGCGCGCCTGACGGAGCCTCGCTCTGCCGGCAGGGTGGCCGGTCGCGGACGGACACGCGAGACGAAAAAAGGGGCGCCCCGGCAAGGGCGCCCCTTTTCACGTTCATGAGCCGGGAGCTCAGCCGATCTCGGCGAGCCGGTTCAGCGCCTCGCGCAGCTTGGCCTCTTCCTCCTCGCGGGCGGCAAGGTTGGCCTGCGCTTCCTCGACCACCTCGGCGGGGGCGCTTTCGGCGAACTTGGGGTTGTTCAGGCGCCCACGCAGGCCGCCCAATTCCTTACTCAGCTTGCCAAGCGCCTTCTCAAGGCGGAGCTTCTCTTCGGCGACGTCGATGATCTCGGCCAGCGGCAGCCCGAAGGACGCCCCACCCACGGGCACGGTGATGCAACCCTTGGGGAAGCTGTCCACCGGCGTCAGGCTTTCGAGCCGCGCCAGACGCTTGATGAGCGCCTCGTTGCGGTCCCATGCGCCCTGTCCGGCGGCATCGAGGCCCGTGACCAGAACCGGCACGTAAAGGCCCACGGGAACGTGCATTTGTGCCCGGGCCGAGCGCACCCCTTCGATCAGCGCGATGACCCAGGTCATCTCGGCATCGGCGTCCGCATCCACCAGCTCGGCGGCGGTGTAGGTCGGCCAGTCGCCGTGCACCAGCATCTTGGACCGGGTGCCCACGGTTCCCCAGAGCTCTTCGGTGATGAAGGGCATGATCGGGTGAAGCAGGATAAGGCACTGGTCGATGACCCAGGACATGGTCGCCTGCGTTTCGGCCTTGGCGGCGGCATCCTCGCCCTGAAGCAGGGGCTTGGAGAACTCCACGTACCAGTCACAGACCACGCCCCAGACAAAGGCGTACAGGGCCTGTGCGGCATCGTTGAACCGGTAGTCGGCCAGCGCTGCGTCAACGGCTTCCCGCACCTTGGCGGTCTCGCCGAGGATCCACTTGTTCACCGTCGCGGTGGGCTGGGGCAGACCGCCGCCAAGGCCCACGGCCTCGTTCATCTCGGCAAAGCGGGTGGCGTTCCACAGCTTTGTCCCAAAGTTCCGGTAGCCCGCGATCCGTTGCGTGTCCATCTTGAGCACGCCGCCAAGCGACGCCATGGCAGCGTTGGTAAAGCGCAGGGCATCGGCACCGTATTCGTCGATGATCTCGAGCGGATCGACCACGTTGCCAAGCGACTTGGACATCTTCTTGCCCTTGGCGTCGCGCACGAGGCCATGCAGGTAGACATCGTGGAAAGGGATATCGTCCACCACGGCCAGCTGCATCATCATCATCCGCGCGACCCAGAAGAACAGGATGTCCTGCCCCGTCACCAGCACGGAGGTTGGGAAGTAGCGGTTGAGCTCTTCAGTCTGCTCGGGCCAGCCCAGCGTGCCGATGGGCCAGAGCCCTGACGAGAACCACGTATCAAGTACGTCGGGGTCGCGGAAGAACGGGATCGCCTGCGCCCGGCGGCGCTGGTCGACGCCGCTGAAATCAGTGCCCTGCGACAGCAGGTCGGCGATCATGTCCTCGGCGGCAGCGGCATCCTCGACGGCAAGGAACTCGGCGTCCTCTCCGAAGAAGTCGTGCATCTGTTTCAGCGCTTCGGCCTCGCTCGGGGCGCAGAAGGATCGCCATTCGCCCCCCAGCCCGGGAGTGTGCCAGACGGGGATCTGGTGGCCCCACCACAGCTGGCGCGAGATGCACCAGGGCTCGATGTTCTCGAGCCAGTGGTAATAGGTCTTCTCGCCGCTTTCCGGCATGATCCGGACCTTGCCGTCCTTAACGGCGTCCAGCGCCGGGCCGACGATCTTGGAGGTGTCCACGAACCACTGGTCGGTGAGCATGGGCTCGATCACCACCTTCGAGCGGTCGCCGAAGGGCTGCATGATCGGCTTGGCCTCGACCAGCGGCACCAGCTCCACCTCGCGCGGCTCGCCGCCTTCCTCGGGCGCCACGGGCGCCTTTATCGGCTTGCCGAGGCGCGGATCGGTGCTTTCGGTCATCACCGCCAGCCCATCGGCCGAGATCTCGTCCACGACGGCCTTGCGGGCGTCCTCGCGGTCGAGCCCGCGCAGGTGGTCGGGCACGAGGTTCATGGCGTCGGCCTCTGCCTCGGTCAGCTCCCGCTCGCCACGGGCAACCTCTGCGGCGATGGCGGCGCAGTCGGCGTAGGGCAGGCCGTCGGCGCGCATGGCGCCGCGGGTGTCCATGAGGCGGTACATCGGAATGCCGCCGCGCTTGGCCACTTGGTAATCGTTGAAATCATGCGCGCCGGTGATCTTCACCGCGCCCGAACCGAAGGTCGGGTCCGGGTACTCGTCCGAGATGATCGGGATGAGGCGGCGATGCTCTTTCGGCCCCACCGGGATCTCGCAAAGCTGCCCGATGATCGAGGCGTAGCGTTCGTCCGACGGGTGTACGGCCACGGCGCCATCGCCCAGCATGGTCTCGGGACGGGTGGTGGCAATGGAGATGTAATCGCGCTCTTCCTCGAAGAGCACGTTACCGTCTTCATCCTTCTCGACGTAGGTGTAGGTCGCGCCGCCCGCCAGCGGGTACTTGAAGTGCCACATGTGGCCGGCAACTTCGACGTTTTCGACCTCCAGGTCGGAAATCGCGGTCTCGAAATGCGGGTCCCAGTTCACCAGCCGCTTGCCGCGGTAGATGAGCCCTTTGTTGTACATCTCCACGAAGACCTTGATCACCGCGTCGTGGAAGTTGCCTTCCTCACCGGCGGGCGCCCCTTCGGCGCCGCTCATGGTGAAGGCGTTACGGGACCAGTCGCAGGATGCGCCGAGGCGCTTCAGCTGGTTGATGATGGTGCCGCCGGATTCCTGCTTCCATTCCCAGATCTTGGCGGTAAAGGCCTCGCGGCCCATGTCGCGCCGTCCGGGCTGGCCTTCGGCGGCCAGCTTGCGCTCCACCACCATCTGCGTGGCGATGCCCGCATGGTCCTGTCCCGGCTGCCAGAGGGTGTCGAAGCCGCGCATCCGGTGCCAGCGGATCAGGATGTCCTGCAGTGTGTTGTTGAAGGCGTGGCCCATGTGCAGGCTGCCGGTCACGTTCGGCGGCGGGATCATGATGGTGAAGCTCTCGCCCTTCGAGGCGTTCGCCCCCGCCTTGAAAGCGCCCGACTGCTCCCATGCTTCGTAGATCCGCGCCTCGGCCTCGGCCGCGTCAAAGGTCTTGTCCATGCCCATGGGTCTCTTCCCGTGCCATCATCCGTTGTTCAGCCTCGTCTATCCAATGCCGCCTCAAAGGAAAAGGCCGCAGATCGCCGCCGGCGCCGCGCAGGGGCTTCCTTTGACCGCAAATATCCCGGGGAAGCCGCGCAGCGGCTGGGGCAGAGCCCCATCCACGCGCCAGGTTTGAACCAGACATGAAAACGGCGGCGCCCGGGAGGAGGAGGGGCGCCGCCGTCTTGCTTTCCGAAGGCCCCAGGGAGGAGGAGAGGGGCTCCGAAACCGATGGGCCATGTCTGCCCGATGTAGGGTGCGGCGATCTCAGGGAGGAGGAGAGAGATCGCCGCGCTATCGAAACGCCCCAGGGAGGAGGAGAGGGGGCTCCGAAGATGTGGGGCCTAGTGGGCCCCTTTGTAAGGTGCGGTGATCTCAGGGAGGAGGAGAGAGATCACCGCTCTATCGAAACGCCCCAGGGAGGAGGAGAGGGGGCTCCGAAGAGGTGGGGCCTAGTGGGCCCCTTTGTAAGGTGCGGTGATCTCAGGGAGGAGGAGAGAGATCACCGCGCTATCGAAACGCCCCAGGGAGGAGGAGAGGGGGCTCCGAAGATGTGGGGCCTAGGGGGCCCCTTTGTAAGGTGCGGCGATCTCAGGGAGGAGGAGAGAGATCGCCGCTCTGTCGAAACGCCCCAGGGAGGAGGAGAGGGGGCTCCGATCCGAATTCTTTATGGCGACGACCCCAGGGAGGAGGAGAGGGGCCGTCGCCGATGTCCGAAACGCTCAGGGAGGAGGAGAGAGCGTCTCGAAACCTTGTATTCCGTCAGGCGCTGTAGGCGGCCTGGTACGCGATGCGGCGGATCATCGAGCGGTGCAGCCCCAGATCGCTCAGCTCGCGGGAGCTGAGGCTGTTCAGCTCGCGAAGGGTGTCCTTGTAGAGGCGGCGGCGTGCGCTGCGCTCGCGGAAGGCAGCCACGATACCGGCGAAGGCGCTGCGGCCGTGGGTGCTGTGATCGGTTGCGTATGCCATCTTGTTCGTTAGCCTATGTGCATCGTTTGCGTCGTTGTTGAGGTCAAAATGGTGGAAATGCTGCGACTGCACAATCCCGTCCTTCCTCAAGGCCGATATGCAGTTTGCGCATGGACGTTCTGGCAGGGTGTTGTGCAATAACGAGGCGTTAAGCGACTTTTTTGGGCGCTAACGGATCCAGGTTTGCGGCCAGCGCATATTGACCCAGCGTCAACATGCAATTCTCGAAAGGATGGACCATGAGTACGACAATCGACGCGGTGAAGGCACGGCTGGCAGCGCTACCATTGCCCGACGGCGGCGACCTTGTTTCGAGGGATTTGATTCGAGCCCTGAGCGTTGACGGGGCCTCCGTCCGCTTTGTCATCGAGGCACCGAATCCCGAAGTTGCCCGTCACATGGAGCCCCTGCGTGCCGCCGCAGAGCGGGCCGTGGCAGATCTTGACGGTGTGGACAGCGTCAGCGTGGCTCTGACAGCCCATTCGGCGCCCAAACCCGCGCCTTCGCTGAAGGTGGGCGGGCACATGAAGGCGCAGGAGGGGCGGATGAACCCTCCGGGCGTGAAATCGGTCATCGCCATCGGCTCGGGCAAGGGCGGGGTGGGGAAATCCACCGTGTCCTCGAACCTCGCCGTGGCGCTGGCAAAGGCCGGTCGGCGGGTGGGTCTTTTGGATGCGGACATCCACGGGCCGTCGCAACCGCGCATGTTCGGGATCTCGAAACGCCCCGCCTCGCCGGACGGCAAGACCATCATTCCACTTGAGGCCCACGGCGTGACGCTCATGTCCATCGGCTTCATGCTGCCTGAGGACAAGGCAGTGGTCTGGCGCGGGCCCATGCTCATGGGGGCGCTGCAGCAGATGATGATGCAGGTGGAGTGGGGCGAGCTGGATATCCTGCTGGTCGACCTTCCGCCGGGCACCGGGGATGTTCAGCTCACGCTAGGCCAGAAGAGCGATCTTGCCGGGGCCATCGTTGTCTCGACCCCGCAGGACGTGGCGATGATCGACGCGCGCAAGGCGCTGGATGCGTTCGACACGCTCAAGGTGCCGGTGCTGGGGCTGATCGAGAACATGTCCATGTTCATCTGCCCCGACTGCGGCCATGAATCCCATGTCTTTGGTGCGGGCGGCGTGCAGGCCGAGGCCGAGAAGCTTGGCCTGCCGGTGCTGGCGCAGCTTCCCATCGACCTCGAGACCCGCGTTGGCGGTGACGAGGGGCGTCCCGTGGCGCTTGGCGATGGCGTTATGTCGGAGGCCTACAAGGCGCTGGCCGAGCGCTTCATCGCCGCCGGGATCGCCTAAGGGCGGTGGCCTTCGGGGCGGCAGTCCCAGCCATTGTGATGCGTCTCAGGGGGGAGGGGCGCTGCCCCCGCCTCCTTCGGAGGCTCCCCCGGGATATTTCAGGTCAAAGTAAATCGGGAAAGGGCGCGGCAGAGATGCGGCGCCCTTTCTTTTGGGCATGGCCGCTCGGCGGGCTTTGGGAACGTGTCGCGCGAGGCGGGTGGCTTGAGCGGTGGTCAGGCGATCTTGTGCATCTGCAAGATGAGGTCGAGCACCAGCGCGGCGGGATCGACGTTGACCGCGCGGGCGTGACGGGCGCGGTCCCCGGCATCCTGCGCCAGCTGGGCCCAGGCGCGGCCTCGGGCCATGTCCGGGGCGAGGCGCAGCATGGTCTCGGCCTCTCCGGGAGCGGCCTCGGGCGCGGGCGGCATGCCGGTGACGCCGGTGCGGGCAAGGCGGGACATGGCGATGTCCGCGAGGCCGAGCACGAGGTCGAGCCGCGCCTCGTTCACCTTGCCGGCGGTGCTTTCGCCAAGGGCGATGGCGCCTGGGCGGTCGAGCCGGGGCAGGGTGCCGATCAGCCTGATGATCTGGCCGTAAAGGCGCAGCCCGTCATTGTTGAGCAGCCGCATGGCCGCGCCCACCGAGCCCGAGGACAGGGCGGCGAGCGCCTGCGCATCCTCGGTTGCCACGTCGGCCCCGGCCTGGCCGAGGGCGCGGGCCATGTCGTCGGGGCCCAGCGGTGCGAGGCGCAGCTCGCGGCAGCGCGAGCGGATCGTCGGCAGCAGGCGCGAGGGCTGGTGCGCCACCATGAGCAGCGTTGTGCGGGCGGGCGGTTCCTCGAGCAGCTTGAGGATTGCGTTGGCGGCCGATGTGTTCAGCTCGTCCATGCTGTCGACGATGACCACCCGGCGCCCGCCTTCGGCAGAGGACAGCGAGAAGAAGCTCTTGAGTTTGCGCACCTCGTCCACGGTTAGCTGGGTCTTGAGCCGCTTGGCCTTGTCGTCCCAGGCCCGGCGCAGCAGAAAGAGGCCCGGATCGGACAGGGCCTGGATGCGGTGCGAGACGGGGTGATCCCCGGAGATCTCCAGCGTCTCCGGTGGTGGCGGCGCACCGAAGAGGCCTCCGCCGTCCTGCGGAGGGGTTGCCAGCAGGAATTTCGCGATGCGCCAGGCGAGCGTCGCCTTGCCGAGGCCCTGCGGCCCCGAGATCAGCCAGCCGTGATGCCGGCGGCCTGAATTGTGTGCCTGCAGGAACACCTCTTCCGCCGCTTGCTGCCCGAAGAGCAGAGGCGTTTCGCGAGGATGGGGCGCGCCTTCGACGCGGTCGGGCTGGGGGATGTCGTCGCTCATGCCCGCGCTTCTAGCGCAGCCGCCGCGTCCTGTGCCACCACTTCGGGGGCGCGGCCCGCGTCGATGACGTGGAACCGTTCCGGGAACTCGGCGGCAAGGCCGAGAAAGCCCGCGCGCATCTTCTGCTGCAGGCCAAGTCCAAAATCCTCGAACCTTTCCTCGGCGGTGGCGCGGGCCTTGGCGCGGGACAGGGCAAGTTCGGGGTCCATGTCGAACAGCAGTGTGAGGTCCGGCTCCACCCCGATCATCAGCGCGTGCAGCGTATCCACCGCGCCGCGCAGATTACCCCGCGACAGGCCCTGGTAGAGCCGGGTGGAATCGGCGAAGCGGTCGCAGATCACGATGGCGCCGCGCACCAGCGCCGGGCGGATGGTGCGTTCGAGGTGGTCACGGCGAGCGGCGGTAAAGAGCAGCAGCTCGGTTTCCGCCGACCAGCGGTCGGTATCGCCCTGCAGCACCAGCGCGCGGATCTCTTCGGCACCGGGAGAGCCGCCGGGCTCGCGGGTCAGGACCACTTCGCGACCGGCCTCGCGCAGACGCTCGGCCAAAAGCCGCGCCTGCGTGGTCTTGCCAGAGCCATCGATGCCTTCGAGGCTGACGAACAGCCCTTTGGTGCCGGTCACATCGCCTCGCCGGTAGCGGACGGCTCCTGGATGCGACCGATGAGCGCGCGGCTCACGGTCATCATGCGCTTGCTGAAACCTCCACCATCAACGGTCTGCGCGGCGAACAGCGGCACGCGGTGTTCCGGCAGGCCCTCTGGGCGGATGATGAGTTCGGCCAGCTGTTGTCCCGATGATATGGGGGCCTTGAGCGGGCCGGTGTAGACCACCTCGGCCTCGAGCGTCGCGCCCGGGGTAAAGGGCACCAGCAGGGTCACGTCCTCCTGAGCCACGAGGCCGACGCTGTCCTGTGCGCCAAGCCAGACATCGGCCCGGGCGACCTCGGTATCGGCCTCGAGCAGGGTGCGCTCGGCGAACTGGCGGAAGGCCCAGTTGACGATGGATTCGCTTTCCTCGGCGCGGGCGCGTTCGCTGTCGAGCCCGGTGATTGCAAAGACCACCCGCCGTCCGTCCTGCGCGGCAGAACCCACGAGGCCATAGCCCGCCTCGGAGGTGTGGCCGGTCTTGAGGCCGTCAGCCCCGATGCCGAGCCGCAGAAGCGGGTTGCGGTTGTTCACGTTTGACGGCGCGCGGCCGTCGAATTCATAGCGGGTTTCGCCGAAGATCTCGTAGAATTCGGGGAAATCCTCGATGATGTGGGTGGCCAGCAGCGTCAGGTCGCGCATGGACATGCGCTGCTCCGGGTTCGGCCAGCCGCTGGCGTTGGCAAAGGTCGAATTGGTCATGCCCAGCTGCTGGGCACGGCGGGTCATCATCTCGGCAAAGCCAGCCTCGGTGCCGTTGGGCGACAGCGCCTCGGCGATCACCGCGCAGGCGTCGTTGCCCGAGAGCACGATGATGCCGCGCAGAAGGTCTTCGACCCGGACCCGGTCCTGCGTGTTGAGGAACATGGTCGAGCCGCCGTAGGACATGGCGTGCTCGGAGACCGGCAGCCGTTCATCCAGCGACAGTCGGCCATCGTGAATTGCCTCGAACGCCATGTAGAGCGTCATCAGCTTCGACATGGACGCAGGCGGCAGGGCCTCGTCGGCGTTCTTGGCCAGCAGCACGGTGCCGGTGGTATAGTCTAGCACGAAGGCCGCACGGGCCGAGGTGTCAAAGGCGGCGGCCTGGCTGGCGGTCATCGCCACCACGGAGGCGGCGGCCAGCAGGTGGCGCAGCGGGCGGGACAGGATCATGGGGGGCTCCTTTGTCCTTTATCGGTCGTGTCCCGCGGCAGGCCTGCCGTGGGCGCATCAGTTCGTCACGGCGTAGGCGTCGGTGAAGCCCGCAGCCTTAATCTTGGCCAGCAGCGCAGTCCGCTCCGAGGCGTTCTGGGCGGGGCCCACGATGACGCGCCAGAAGGTCTTGCCCGAGCTGGTCTGTTCCAGAACCGTCGGCACCATGCCTTTCTGGCGCATGGCGGTGGCGGTGTTCTCGGCATTCTGCTCGACGCTGAAGATGCCAATCTGCAGGTAGGGGCGGTCCAGCGTCGAGGTCTGGGGCGGCGCCGGCGGCGGAGCCACTGGCTCGGGGGCCGGGGCTGCGTCCGGCGCGCTTTGGGGCGTGGCCTCGATGGCGGCCGTGGCGGCATCAGTCACCGGGTCCAGCGTACCTTCGGTCACCTCGGACGGGGCCGGCGGTGCCATGGCGTCAGTGCTTTGGGCCGCAGGGGTGGCCGGAGCAGGGGCATCGACCACTTCGCGGCGCAAGGCGATCACGTCAAGGTTGGTGGGCGAGCCTGCCAGCATCTCGAGCGCGGCGGCGGCATCGGAGGACACCTGCAGCTGCGGCCCGGGGGTTTCACGCTCGCGCCGGAACAGCGCGCCGATGACGAATTGGCCATTATTCTGGTTGCGGATGATGACCCTCTCGGGGTCTTTCACGTCCGGGTGTGCGACCCAGACACCGCCCAGAGAGGGCCGTCCGTCCCAAAGACCGGCCTCGGTCACGTGGAAGATCTCGGGCGCTTCGATATCACGCTCGGTGGTGCGGGAGGCTGCGGCGGGGGCCGTGGCACTGCCCGAGCCGCCGTCCTTCGACTGCAGGAACGCGGGCATGTCCACGGACTCGCAGCCCGCGAGGGCGGCGGTGCCGGCAAGCAAAAGGGCCAGCCGGAAGCCCGCCTTGCGCTGCATCGGAAACAGTCTGCGCATGTTCTTGTCCTTGCCTGTCGTCGGGACGCGGTGCCCGGTCGTCTGCTCGTCCCGGATCTTGCTGCCGGGTTGCTCTGCGGTTCACGGGACGGCGGCGGTTTTCCCCGGTCCCGCCGGCAGGTCGCCGCCGGTTCCCGGACCGGTGGTTTGGCCGCAGATTAACGGTATGCTCCGATCAAGAAAAGCCTGCAATGTCGTGATCGGCGGTTTTCGATGCTCTGCCGCTTTCAGAATCGTTTCGTGGGGGGTAGATCATGCAAACCGGAGGCTTGGCAGAGTGGTCGATTGCAACGGTCTTGAAAACCGTCGGGCGTGAGAGCGTCCCCAGGGTTCGAATCCCTGAGCCTCCGCCATAAAGGTGTCCAGGCCTCTAGTATTTATGCGAAAATTATCACTATCGGATGTCAATGCACCATCCTTGCCACCATTGGAATCGCAATAGCACACCACGTGATGCAACAGGATGCCGTGCTTGGTGCTCAAGTCACAGAGCCGGTGTATAGCGGCTCTTGCTCAGCGGGGTAGAGTGGCAGGTGGATGACTCGAATGCTCAGCTACAGCTTGCGGCTGAGGGAGTTGCATCAGGCGCATGCATAGGAAGGTTTTCGTCGCTCAGCTTCAACTGCGCAGCGCGAAAAGCTAAGCACAATGAGCCATTTTATTGACTTTGCAGTCAATTTTATGTTCTAAGCAAACTTCGCGAAATCGAAACCCAACCCCGAGCTACAGAGTGCCAGCTCCGTGCCGGGGTATTTTTGTGTGCCTAACATGGAAGAGAAACACATGATGCACGATCCCACGATGAACCTGTATCTCTCGGTCGAGCAGGTTGCAAGCCGTTTTGGCGTCTCGAAGGACTCGATCTGGCGCTGGAAGCGTGAAGGCGAATTTCCAGCGCCTGTGAAGCTCGGCGGCAATACCACCCGCTGGCGTCTCGCCGACATTGAGGATTACGAGGGCCGGTTGCGCTGCGGCCTCGCGATGTTCCTCGATTTCGAACCCGTCGGCCTGAGCTGACGCTGCCGCGTCGGCGGCCTGAGCCATCGACTGCAAAAGCCGGACCGGCGTGCCCTTGGTGCGCCGGACGCACCTTCTTTGACCCAGAGAGACCGAACATGACTGATCAGAGCAACACCATCACCCTGCACGCGGAACGCCTTGAGATGCCCAGCGAGGCACTCGGACCCGCCACCCCGGAGACCGACTCGGACCTTTCTCAGCCCGAACGCATTCCGGATGGCTTCATGCTGCGTGAGGACGGGATATACGAAATGCGCGGCAACGAGGATACTGATGAGATCGCCGTGCGGATCTGCTCGCCGGTCATCGTGCATGGCTTGACCCGTAAGGCCAACGGGAGCGGCTGGGCGAAGATTGTCTCCGTTCAGGATCCGGATGGCGAGTGGCACGAAGTCCTCATCGAAAAGCTCAATGATGGCGGCACGTCCCTCGCACCTCTCGCTCCGATGCGCGATTTTGGTTTTGAGCCTGCTGAGGTCGACAAGGTCGCCAAGAGCATCCGGAAGCTACTGAAGGAGTGGAAACCCCGCAAACGCATCACCCGCGTGGAGCGGCTGGGCTGGGTCGATGATCAGCACGATACCTTCGTGCTCGGGGCGGGACGCGCAATCGGCAAGTCTGAGGTCTTCCTCGAGGGAGTGTCGGGGGAGGTCCAGCATACACGGCGTGCGCGCGGCTCGCTCGAGGAATGGCGCGACAAGATTGGTTTGGCCTGCATCGGCAATCCGCTCATGATGCTGTCGGTCTCGCACGCCTTCAGCGGGCCGCTGCTCTCGATCCTCGGAAGCGACGGTGGCGGCTTTCACCTGCGTGGAGCGTCCTCGCGAGGGAAGTCAACGCTGCTCGGGGTCGCGGCCTCGGTCTGGGGCGCGCCAGAGTTCGTGCAGAGCTGGCGCGGGACGGACAATGGCTTCGAAGTGGTTGCGGCTGCAAGCAATGACACTCTGCTCGTGCTCGACGAACTGCATCAGGTTGACCCGAAGCTGGCTGGGAATATCGCTTACGATCTCGCGAATGGCCGCGGCAAGAGCAGGATGACCTCTGGCGGCGCGCAGCGGAACACATTGCGCTGGCAGGTGCCGATCCTGTCGAGCGGGGAAATCTCTCTGGAGGAGCATATGAAGACGGCGAACAGGGCAATCTACGCCGGGCAGGAGGTGCGCCTGATCGACATCGAAGCGACCGGACAGCGCTATGGCGCGTTCGATGAGCTCCACGAGTTCGAGAACGGTCGTGCCTTTGCTGATGGCTTGAAGCAGCGGGTTGGCGAGGCGAATGGGGTCGCGGGGCGTCGGTTTGTCGAACGGCTTGTGAAAACGGTCACGAACGGGGGCGATGTGAAGCGTAACATCGATTCCACGGTTGCCAAGTTCCTGCGCCATTGGAGCACAGCACTTGGCATCTTGCCGGAAGGACAGGTGCAGCGCGTGATGAAGCGCTTCGCGATCGCCGCTGTCGCCGGAGAACTCGCCACGGGCTACGACATCACGGGGTGGCAGCCGGGCCAGGCGCATAAGGCGGCGCTTGGCGTTCTCGAGAAGTGGTTCGAGGGGCGCGATGCTGCGACAGGTGCAGAAGTTGCTGCGCATCTGGAGCAGCTCTCAGCGTTTATTCGGGCTGCCCCCTCCCGTTTTGCGACGGAGCCGGGGGCGATTAGTGAGGTGCAGGCGGGATGGCGCATTGACGGGTTCTACCACGTCAGGCCGGAGTGGTGGCATCAGATCTTTAATGATGGAGAGGCTCAGGATGCTGCGCGCGCCCTGCAGGATGTTGGATATCTGGATGCGTCGACACCGGGTAGTTTGCAGAAGAGGCTGGGGCGGAAGTTCCCGAGCCGGCCGCGGGTCTATGCCGTCAGGGAAGAAGCCCTCGTGCCGTATCTCGGCTAGCCGCTGCAAAGGCGTGCGGTAGCACGAGACGATCTTCGGTCCGAACTGACTTGGACCGCCCGGACCACCTCGACCTCTTGACCGCCTGGCCAATACAGGCTCCGGTCCGGGTGGTCCGGGTGGTCCGGGTGGTCCGGGTGGTCCGGGTGGTCCAAGCCGGAAGCGCTGCTACTTTCGCTTCCCGCCGCAGTCCCCACAGGAGCCGTCGCTATAAGAAAGTCATGCAGCAGACGTTGCGAAATGCATGACAGAAAAGGAAAAAAGCGATGGCAAACAAGCCTTTTGCGGACACCGATCTCGCGAAATTCGTCGAGCGCCGGGTCTTGGAACTGAAGCCCCGGAAATCGCAGCTTCAGATCGCAAATGAGGCGGGCTTCGTCTCGCAAAATATGATCACGATGATCAAGCAGGGCGCGAATAAGCTCGCGCTTGACCGCGTGCCGTCGATGGCGAAGGCGCTCGACGGCGATCCTGCCTATCTGCTTCGTCTCGCTCTTGCGCAGCAGGTTGGCGATACCTCGGCGCAGGCGATCATTGAGATCTTCGGCACGCCCATCACGGCCAACGAGCTCGGTTGGATCGAGGCGATCCGCGAGTTTTCAGACGACGCCGACCCAAGGCTGACGGCGCGCAGCAGGGCGGCGCTCAGGGGGCTCTTCGGTGTCTGATGGTTTCGAGAGGGGCGGCATCCACGGCGGCCCCTGTCGGTCTCTGCAGAGGGGGGGCGTGAAGAGTATGGTGGCTTCGGCGCAATGGCTACAGAGATTCGCAGTCCGTCCCCATTTGGGTGAGCGTGTGGTCCGGCAAGGGCCTGATCTCGCCGACGTCAGGTTGCGCAAGGTTTACATAAGGTTGTCGTCAGGTTGACGTGTGGTTGTCATTATGACCGTAAGAACGTGCAGTATGCGCCGAAATCGGATGCCAACGTTTCCATTAAGTTGACAAAAGTTTACATTTTTGGTCCGCAAAATAAGGTTCTTTGCGTCAGTGCTCGCAGGAGCGAGATCACTTCTCGTCTTTTTCGGCCGCACCCGTCGTCGGCCTTTCAGCCGCAGCGTGACGGCATCGAAGCTCAGGCAATAAGGTATCGAATCCCGCAATGGTGCTCGGCTGATGAGCGCACAGGCGGATCACTAAGAGGAGGCAAGGTATGTGGTTGTCCGATATGCGCCTTGCCCTTCTGGGAGGGGCCAAGGCTCCGTCGGGCCAGCCCTCTGCCGATGCCAGGGTAGACCTCATCAACGGCGCTACCGCTCCAGAGGCGGTTCTGCTCGGCGCGAAGAGCCTTTATGCGGTCGCGTCGGCCGCGCTCGGAATGCGGCGCTGCCGTCACCCGCGACGCGCCCATCTATTAGCTCTTAACTTGGCTTCGCTACGCAGATTTGTTGAGGATTGGCCAATTGGATTGAGCTCGGATCTAGGTCGCGGTGTCCAGGTATCTTCAGTGTTTTCTTACTTTTGGGGGGCGCAGGCATCTCCGCTCTGCAGGCGGCAGCATGCGGAGCTAATAACTGGGGAACCCAACCAATACCATATAGGCTCTACCATGCTTACCGGAAGAGAGAAGAAGAGCAGAAAGCCGGTAGCGCGCAACAGACAGCCAGGAAGCCAACCATGCAGACGTCGCCGCGCCGCCAGCAGGCTCACCTGGATCATGTCCCCGAGAAACGCTTCCAGCGTCGCGTCAGCGCGTCCAGTGCTTCACCGATGCAGGTGTTCATCTCCGTCCAGTCCGTAAGGGCCACGCTGTCTGCCAAGCTTATCCTCGGAGGCGTCCTCCCATCTTTCTTGGCCGTCTCGCGCTCGAGCTCCGCCTGTGCACGATGCCTGAGCTCGATCCCGTAGACGCCGCGGCTCGACAGCTGCGTCTTTGCGTCCTCTAGCACGTGCTGCAGGGGGGCGATGGCAGCAAGCTTGAAGGTGAGATACCTTTTGCCGAGCTGGCGAAACGACGCACTCGCAAGATCCTGCACGGTGCCGAGTTCGGAAAGGCGCTTTCTCCCGGAGAGCGTGACCTCGATGCGTGCTCGCCTGTCACTCTGCTCGAGGTCTCTCTTGGTGCCAGTAAGCTCGTTCCTCTCATCCGCGATCTTATGCTGGATGCTGACCCAGCAACTGCTTCCTTGCTCGCCTTTGTAAATCGTGCTGTTGAGGTGGAGTCGCTCGCCTGAGCTTGAGGTCAGGATGATGTCCCGGATCTCTGGGTTGAAGACATCGAAGTCGGTAGCTCGTTTCGTGCCTGCGAAAAGGTAGCGCGTCTTTCCGTCTCCCTGTGCGTCAGTGAACCTCTGTCGGGGGTCGATATTGCGCGTGTCACTTGGCTCATCAGTAAGGAATAACGTAGGCAAAACCCAGTGATGCCGGTGCAGCGCGCCGACGAACTTCTCGCGCATCGAGAGCATCTCAGACTGCGTCATCGCCCTTATGTAGAAATCGACAGAGAGTTCGATCATGTGGATCCGCACGTCTCCGATCACACCACAGATCGTCTCCAGCGTGGATACAATCTGCGCTAAGAGCTCCGGTGTCGGCTCCTGTATCAGGATCGCAAATTGTCGTCCGGGATCCGGAGCAGAAACACGAGGGAATGAACAGCCCCATGCTTTCCGATGCATGCTGGCGTCCCAACTGACCACCTTCATGCTGGCGCCGGTCGCATTCTGGAGCTTGCCTTGAATGCTCTTGTGGGAGGTGATCTCTCTGGTGTGCAGCAGGATAACCATGCGATCAAGCAGTGCCTCGGTCCTGTAGCTCTTCCGGACCTCGATGGCCGGCTGCAACACGAGTCTGCCCTTCCGGCTCTTCGCAATCTCATGCTCTGAAGACGTCGCCGTCATCTCTTCCGGCGTGTAGGTCAGGGTCGGCATTGCCAGGTCCGGCTCCACAATGGCGCGATATTCCTCCCGCTGTTCATCGCTGGAGTATTGCAGGGCGATCTCGAACGGCTCGCGCGCTGCAGGAAGCGGTTCTGCCGGAGGTTTGAGCGGCGACGCAATCGGTTTCGCAGATGGTTTGGGAGGCGTCTTCAACGCGTGCAGCAGCGCCTCGATCTTCGGCGACCTCTTGAGTGTCTTGCCGCAGAGGGTCTTCGGGTCGGATTGGATGTAGCCGATGTAAAGCGGCAGGACGCGCTTCATGCTCTTCAGCTGCGCGTCGAAGTCGGAGGTCTTCATCTTGTCCCCGAAGAGCTTGTTCCAGCGTGTGCTGAGATCCTTCTTCGTCAGGTTTGAGACTGACCTTTCCCGTGCCGTCGGCACCGGGCGGGGGATAGCCTTCTCACCAGGCGACGTCTCAACTTCGGCAAGCTTGTCTGTATATCTCGTTGCGAGATCGCGCATGTGCAGGTGGTCGAGCCCGGCACCCACAGACTTGAGCAGGCGCCTGCGGTCGATGGGGTGACCGCGACTGTCGCGAAAGCCGTTGGTTTGGTCGAGCAGTAGCCAGTGCCCAAAGCAGTAGAGCTCGTGGTGGGGGTGGAGGCGGCCATGCCTGTCGATCCCGTCAGCGATCTCGGCTGGGGTGTTCGCAGGAACATCGGGGCGCTTTCCGATCACCATCTGGTTCAGGCGTGTCAGAAAGGCGGCATCATCTCCGGCCTCTTCAAGTTTGCCATCTTCGAATAGCTTCGTGAGCTTTTGCTCCCTCGTCTCACGCTGAATGTTCATGCTGCCTCGCTTCGATTCTTGCGGAGGAATAGGCGCTGGAAAAGTCGCGCTCAAGCGGGAGGCAGCTTGGTCATCAAGAAAGCGCTGTCGGCGGTGTTCCAGCGGGTCGGCTAGGAATGGCTGAGCATCCACATGGGACCGATCGCTCATTGCTCGGGATCAATTCGAAGTCCTAGAAAATGTGACGCATCGCGCAGGGGATCGAGCCGCAGTCGGCATAGATCATAGGCCCAATGCTCCTCTGGCCGCGCAAACGCGCAGATGTAGGAATGCGCACCGTCAACGTCACCTACAGCCACACGAAGCGCTCAGAAATGCTCAGAAAATTGAGAGCGGCGAACCTGTGCTCGAATTCTGCACGCCACTCCCAACCCTTAGGTTAGCCCGATCTCACACTGCCGCGGAGCTAGTTCGAGTTCTTGCCAGATCGTGGAAAAAAGTTCTTGGTATTCGGGGCGCTCGCGCACGGCGACCGGGTCGATCTCTTCACTGCCCCAGGGCGTTTCGTAGACAGACTTGACTGTCGCAGGACGGTTGGTCAGCACGACAATGCGGTTGGCCATAGAAATCGCCTCGCCGATGTCGTGGGTGATCAGGATTACGCTGCGGCCCTCTTCGCGGATGATGCGCTTGACGTCTGATTGCAGCAGGATGCGGGTCTGGAAGTCGAGTGCCGAGAAGGGCTCGTCGAGAAGGATCACCTCGGGCTCGAAGGCCAGCGTCCGCATCAGTGCCGCGCGCTGGCGCATCCCGCCCGACAGGCCGGCAGGCTTCGAATTCTCAAAACCCGATAGGCCGTAGCGGTCGATCAGCGTCTGCGCCCGGCGCCGCGCTTCGGTCCTTGCGATGCCGCGGATCTCAAGCCCCAGCGTCACGTTGTCGATCACGCTGCGCCAGGGCAGCAGCAGGTCCTTCTGGAGCATGTAGCCAACATGGCCCTTCGCATCCTCAACCCGGTCGCCGCCAACCGACACCGCTCCTCCCTGAAGCGGAATCAGCCCTGCGATGGCGTTGAACAGCGTGGTCTTGCCGCAGCCTGATGGGCCGACCAAAGCGAGGATTTCGCCGCGGCGCAGCTCGAGCGTGATATCGCGCACCGCTTCCACGGCGGCATCGGTGCCCTCGTTGTAGACGACGCGGGCAGCCTCGGCGGTCAGGACGGTGTCATGGGCGCTCATGCTGCCTCTCCTTCTCCGGTCAGGAAGGCCAGCGCAATGGCGTTAAACTCGTCCGGCAGCACTTGGCTTGCGGCATGTCCGCCGTCGGTCATGATTGACAGTTTTGCGCCTGGGATCAGCGCCGCCATCTCCTCAGAGAAATAGGCGGGGGTCAGGTGATCGTTGGCGACCCCCATCACTAGCACCTCGTGCGGAATACTGGGCAGGTCGGCGGTGCGGTCGAAGACCAGCAGCGCGTCGATGCGGCTGGCCATGATCCCGACGTCATGGTTGCCGCCGTAGATGCCGCTTTCACCGCGCTCGATGGTGTCGATGTTGTCGCGGATCCACCAACTGGGGTTGAGGAACAGCGGTGTCGCCTTGATGTAGGCCTCCGCCCCGGCGGTCAGCAGAAGTTGCTTGCGGGTCTCAAAGCAGCGGCGGAAGAAGCCATCGGCCTTGGTCCAGCCCGAGGCGAGGATGATGCGCCCCAGCCGGTTCGGATGTTCGGCGGCGATCACCTGCGCCACCGAGGCGCCGGTGGAATGGCCGACGAAATCCGCCTGTTCGATCCCTAGCGCATCCATCAGCGCCAGCGTATCGGCGGCCATCTGCTCAACCGAATAGGTGATCTGCGAGCGGCTCGATTGCCCGGTGCCGCGATGATCGTGCAGGATGACGCGGAAATGCTCGGCGAAGGGCGCGACCTGCGGGGCCCAGTAGGCGCCGATGCCGCCAAGGCCCGCGACCATGACCAGTGGGCGGCCTTGCCCGTGTTCTTCGTAATACAGCGTGTCGCCGTCGGGGAGGGTGATGGAGGGCATGTCAGTGCTCCATGTCGAGGTAACGTTCGAGGCGCGCCACGATGGCTTCGAGCAGTAGCGCCATGATCATCAGGCTGAAGATGCCGACCCAGACCGAGTTCAAGTCGTAGAGCTGGCCTGAGTAGTAGACCATGTAGCCAAGGCCCTCTTCAGCAGAGATGTATTCGCCGACCACCGCGCCGATCAGCGCAAAGCCGACGTTGAGCCGCAGCGCCGAGACGATCCACGGGACGCTGCCCGGAACAACGATGGTGCGAAAGGTCTGCCAGGGTGAGGCACCGAGCGATTTCATCAGCCGGATCAGGTCTGGGTCGATCTCCTGCGAGCCCTTATAGGCCTGGAGGAAGGCGACGATGAAGGTGATGATCGTCGCGATGGCGATCTTGCTCTCCATGCCGAGGCCGAACCAGACGATGATGAGCGGCGCCAAGGCGATCTTCGGCACACCGTTGAGCGCGATCATGTAGGGGTGTAGGATCTTCGCCCAGAGCGGCGAGAGCCAGAGCAGCAGCCCCGCGCCACTGCCTAGGGCGCAGCCCAGCACGAAGCCGATCACGACCTCCTGCCCAGTGACCCAGAAATGCCGCAGCAGGCTGCCGTCGGCGATCTGCGTGGCAAAGCTTTGGAGCACGCCTAGCGGGGTGCCGTAGACATAGGGTTTCAGCCAGCCGATCCAGAGCCCGACCTGCCACAGGGCGATGATGACCAGCAGCACCGCAATCTGGTAGAGGCGGATCTTCGTCGTCTCGCCCAGGGGGCCACGGCGCGGCGCACGCGCCGGGGCAGAGGAATGCGTCGCCATAGCCATCACGGCTTGCCAAGATAGGCTGTGCTGGCGATCTCGACCAGCAGCTCGTCACGCACCAGCTCTGAGATGATACAGTAGCGCGCCGGCGGGTTGGCTCCGAAATACTCGGCATAGACCTCGTTGAAGGCCGCGTAATCCTCGCGGTTCTTGAGGAAGATCGCGTTGTAGCAGATGTCCTCGGCGCTGCCGCCTTCGCTCTTCACGACGCGCAGGATCTCATCGATGACATAGCGGGTCTGCGCCTTGACGTCACCGGTGTGGAGGCTCTCGCCGTCGGGGCCGAGCGCGAGCATGCCCGCGACGTAGAGCGTGTCGCCGACGCGGCTGCCGGGGACGAAGGGGGCGATGGGCTTGGGCGCGCCCTCGGGGATGACGGGGGTGAACATGGGTTGTGTCCTTATTGTTCGGGGGCGGGCAGGGTGGCGTCCACCTCTGCCAGCGTGGTCGTCCAGCCGAAGAAGGTGCGGACGTTGAAGACGGTGGCGTCGTGCATGGCGCGCGGCCCTGCCTGAAGGCAGCAGTCCTCGACCATGACCGGGTGGTATTCGAGGCCGAAGGCATCGCGGATCGTGGTCTCGACGCAGACGTTCGAGGCCACGCCGCAGACCAGCAGCGTGCAGATTCCGCGCGAGCGCAGCATGGAATCGAGCGGCGTGCTGACGAAGCCGGAATAGCGCGGCTTGGGCAGGAGCAGGTCGCCCTCCTGCACCGTCAGTGCGTCGATGAGCTGGTAGTCCCAACCGCCTTTGGCGAGCAGCGTGCCTTGCAGCTCGGGCCGCTCGCGCATGACGCGCAGGGCGTTGGACTTGGCGACATTGACCGAAGCGGGACCGCCCGCCTCGACATAGCTCGCGTCCCAGCCGTTCTGCAGGAACACCACCTGCACGCCCCTGTCGCGGCACATCTGTGCCAGCGTCGCGACATTGGCATTCACCGCGTCGATGCCCGACAGGTCGAAGCCGGCGATGTCGAGGTAGCCGCCGCTTGCCGCATAGGCGTTCTGCATGTCCACCACGATGAGCGCGGTGGAGGAGGGGTCGAGCGTCACCGGCTCGGGAAGCGCCGGCAATTCCAGCCGGCGCGTATCCTTCAGATCCTTCATGACAGGCCAAACTCCTGCGCGGCTTTCTCGGCGAAGCTGTTGTCGACCATCTGCTCGTAGGGCAAATCTTCGCGCAGCGTGCCTGCACCGGCCTCGTGGTCGACCAGCGTGCGCCATTCCTGCGCGCTGATGGTCGGGTTGCGCGGCACCAGCGGCACCTCGCCGAAGAAGCGCGGACGCGCGGCGGCGATCACCTCGGGATCGATCTGCGGGAACTCCTTGGCCGCGACGTCGATGAAAAGTTGCTCATCCTCGTGCAGTGCGCGCTGCGCATCGGCGATGGCGTTGCAATAGGCCTGCACCGCTTCGGGGTTCTGTTCGAGGAAGTCTGCGGTCACGAAGGACGACGAGAACACCACCGGCCCGAGCGCCTCGCCCAGCGAATAGACCACCTCGAGATCGAACTGCGTCGCGCCGATTGAGGCGTCCCATTCGAAGACGGTGGCGAAATCGGCCCGCCCGTCGACGACCGCCTGAAGCTGCGCACCGAAGGGCAGCTGAAGCCAGGTGACATCGGCTTCCGGGTCCATGCCGGCCTGCTTCATCGCGTAGAACGGCGTGGTGTAGGTGTTGGACGGGAATTTCAGCGTGGCGACGGTCTTGCCGGCGAAATCCTCGGGCCCGTTGAAGGTGATGCCGGGCTTTGCCACGACCCAGACCGAGATCATCCCGGCGATCTTGGCGACGTTGACCATCTGCGCGCCCTCGACGGTGGCATTGATCGACATGCCCGTGCCGGTGACGGCGAAATCCGCAGCATTCGACAGCAGCGCGGGGACAGGCTGGGCGATACCGCCCGCGGTCTTGAGATCGGGGGTCAGTCCATGCTTTTCGAAGAAGCCGCCGTTCATCGCGGCATAGAGCGGCATGTAGAGACCGAGGTGGATGGCCTCAGAAATACGGGCGGGCGTGGCGGCGTGGGCAAAACCAGGCATGCCGAGGCCTGCGGTGCCGGACAGACCGGCAAGGCCGAGCATAAAGCTCCGCCGGCCCAGGGACGGGTGTGTCATGGACTTCTCCTGTTGGATCGCTGTTTTGTGCCGGCCTCTTGCTGGTGAGCCAGTGGGCCGGATGACAACAGCCTATCCGAGTCTGCGGCGCCAAAAAGTGCCAATGTCGCACGCTGGCGTTGCGCAAAACACAACACGCAGCCTAGCCCGCGCCGAGCGCCCGGAAATGTGAGGTGAGAAGCGATGACAACGCCTTTGCGGCGAAGGACAGTTCCCGGTCGCGGTGAACACAGACCGACACGCGCGCCTCTTCGAGATCGGGACAGTTAAGACGCAGCGCGAGCAACCGCCCTGCCGCTATGTCTTTGTGCACCATGAAACCGGGCATGAAGGCGACTGCGTCGCCGGTCATGGCAACCCGCTTGGTCAGCTCCAGCGAATTGGTGTTGATTGCGATGCGCGGCACCCCTGAGCTGCGCGCGATCGCCACATCGACCATACGGCGCATCCCAAAAGATGTCTCCGGCAGCGCCAGCGGCCATCCCAAAACGTCAGCAAGCTGTGGTCTGGAGAGCTCGGCAAGCGGGTGGCCGGGCCGGACAAGGCAACAGATCGGTTCGATATGCTCGGTCACGGTTGCGATGTCGTTACGGGCTGGCCCGTTGAAGGTGATCCCGATGTCGGCCACGTCGTCAATCAGTGCGCCGACGATGCCATCGGTCGAATCGAAACGGATCTCGAAGCCGATCTGCGGGTGGCGCGCAGCGAAGTCACTTATGACGGCGGGTAGGAACTCGGCCACCAGTCCCTCGGCGGCGTAGAGCGTGACATTGCCGCGATGAAGGCCACGCAGGTCGTCGATGGCGTCGCGGACGCGGTCGAACTCTCGAAAGGTGCGCTGGGTATGTCGGGACAGAAGGATCCCGGCTGCAGTAAGGGTCATGCCACGCCGACTTCGTTCGAACAGTGGTGCTCCAACGTCATGTTCAAGGCCTGAGATGGCGCGGCTGACCGAAGATGGAGTGACGTGCAGGACCTCTGCTGCCCTGCGGATCGACCGCGATCTGGCAGTTTCATGGAAGTAGCGAAGCGTAGTGAAGTCCATTGAAATGATCCGGGTATTTTGGTGCCGGGTTACCGTAACCATCAATGGCCGAAAGTGATCTTACAGTTCGTTGATAAGGAGGTGCTTCAAGCAGTTTGCCCATCCGATGCGTGAATGCTGAGCAAAAAGTATTCGCATCCGTGATCTTTTCAGAGGAACAGGTCACGTTCTACCGTGCGCTGTGTAATCCTAGCTTAGACATTTCTTATGGCTACTTCACTGTGAGCTGCTCTGCGGCAGCATCAAGTATAGCCTTTTTGCGCTGCCAGTCGGGATCCTCGTGCGAAATGGTCTTCCAAAACGCAGGGCTGTGGTTGTGATGCCGGAGATGCGCCAATTCGTGCAGAATCACGTAGTCTATGCACTCTCGCGGCGCCTTTATCAGGTGAGGATTAAGAATGATGGTCCCATCGGTCGTGCAGCTCCCCCAGCGCTTCTCCATCTCTTTCAGGTGAAACGGCGGGCGACCGTTGACCCAAGGCAGCTTCTGTTCCCATTCGGCAAGCCTCCGGTCGAAGTAGTCTCGTGCCTTCAGACGATACCATGCCCAGACACCTGCACTGACGCTGTCAGGCGAGCCCGAACGGCTGGGAACTTCGAGGCGATTTCCTTTCAGCTTCACCGCGCCACGGTGCGTGTCGTCCTTGATGACTTTCAGAACGTATCGGCGGCCCAGATACAGGACCTCCTCGCCAGACACATACTCCTTGTCTCGCACATGCCTGAAACGCTCTCTTGCCTTCTCGACCTGGGTAAAGACCCAACGAGCACGCTTGTGCACCGCCCTGCGGACCTCTGCTGGTTCTGCGTCTTCTGGCGCATCAACGATGACTTCTCCGTCTGGCTCGACGTGGATGGCGATCTTCGTTGTCCGAGAGCCATCGGTCTGCACCCGATAGGAGAGGGTCTGTCCGCCATAGGTCAGAACAGGATCGACGGTCATTGGGCTCCCTTGGTCCGGCCCGCGCGGAAGATTGCCACGATTTCATCTATGAGCGACTTGGCCGCGTCAAGGCCACCGAGCACCTTGAAATAGTGGGGTAAAAGTTGTTTCCGGATCTCGCCTTCGATGTTGCCGGGATTGATTGAGTGCGTCTTGACCGCGTTCTCGACAGTCTCGTCGATGTGAAACGCCTCTTCGACCATGCGTTCTTCGGTGAGTTCGGCCTCGAAACCCTCTGTCTCGACTCGCAGCACCCCAAAATAGGACTGAGCCTTGGGGTGCCCGTCAAAGCGATCGGGGACACCAGGTGTTTTGCGTTGGTCGACTTGTTCCTGAAGGTCTTTGAATAGCACGTATTGCTTGTCCGGATGGTCGAACAGCGCCTCTGCTTGACGAATGGCGTCCCTGAGGAGCTCGGAGAAAACCCGCTTGGCATAGGGATCGTCGATCAGATCCTGCTCGATCGTCTTCCGGATCCGGGTCTTGATGAGGTCGGCCTCGGTGCGAGTCTTCTCATCAGACCAGCTCTCGGGGTCGTCTTCTCCAAGCGTGCCAACCTGAAGAACACCGGGCGGGTCCTTGATATCCTGACCGATCACTTGCGTGTCGACCATTTTGCGAATCTGCTGTTCGTATTCAGAGAAGTCGACGGTTTCCTGTGCGTCCCGCTTCGCCTGCGTTCGCAGCTCGGTGAAGAACTTCAGATCACGCTTGTAGGTCCGTATCTGTGCTTCATCGAACGCGCCATCATCGAAGAATGCGCGAGAGGACAGGGCGAGTTGGAGACACATGCCGAATTCGGTCAGTGCCTCATAGAAATCCTCCCGGATCTTTTGGTTGTCGTCGACCATATGACCAGTGCCGTCATCGGACAGGCGCGGGGTCAAGAGCTGGCGATACTGCTCCCAGTCCTGCTTGTTCTTCACCGGCTTGAAGAGGGCCCAGAGCGCGTCGTGTAGCGAGGGTAGGCGCTTGTATTCAGTGGCCATGTTGGCAACCGTTCCGGCAAGGTCCTCAATGTCGTAGCCGCTCTGCGTCTGTGCGGCCAGATCCTGATAGTCCTGAATTGAGGTGTCGAGTTCAGCAAGGATGCCGCGATAATCGACAAGCAGGCCGAACTTCTTCGCCTCGTGCAAGCGGTTGACCCGGGCAATCGCCTGCAGGAGATTATGGCTCTTGAGATGTTTGTCGATATAGAGCACGGCGTTCCGTGGCTCGTCGAACCCGGTCAGCAGCTTGTCAACGACAATCAGGATGTCCGGATCTCCATCCGTGCTGAAATCCTCGATGATACCATCTTCATAAGTCTTGGGATCGTTGCCGACATTCGCCTTCCACCAGGCCTGCACTTCCGGTGTCTTGGTCTCATCAGTGTCTTCGTGGCCTTCGCGCGTGTCCGGGGCCGAGATCACCACGGCACTGGTCACCAAATTGGTCGCATCGAGCGCGGCCTTGTAGCGGATCGCCGATAGTTTCGAGTCTGTCGCGAGCTGCGCTTTCAGACCCAGGTCGAGTTTCTTGAAGTTCTCGTTGAAATGCTCCGCGATATCCCAGGCGATGAGGTCGATCCGGTTGGCGGCGCGGTAGATGCTGCCACGGGTGGAGAACTTCTTTTTCAGGTCTGACTTCTGGCTGTCCGTCAGGCCTTTGGTGATCTTGTCAAACCAGGCGTCGATTGCAGCTTCGTTGATATCAACAACCGGTTGCCGCTCCTCATAGACCAATGGCGTCACAGCGCCGTCTTCGACAGCGCGCTGCATGGTGTAAGCGTGCAGGATAGGCCCAAACTTGTTGCGGGTCTTGTCGTCCTTCAGAAGGGGCGTGCCCGTGAAGGCGATGAAAGCGGCATTGGGCAGCGCCTTGCGCATCCTCTCGTGGTTTTCACCCCCTTGGCTGCGGTGCCCTTCATCGACAAGCACAATGAGCTGATCCGAGGGGTTGTGGCACTCAGGAAGCTTGGTCGCCGAGTTGAATTTTTGCAGCAGGGTGAAAATGATCCGCTCGCTACCACTGCCGATCCGAACAGCCAGTTCTTTCCCCGACTGAACCTTTGCCTTCTCGCCGTCTTTCTTGGTCGCCACATCGGAGCCAAAGGCACCACCGGTCAGGAAGGTGCTCGCCAGCTGCTTTTCCAGATCAACGCGATCGGTCACGACAATCACCCTAGCGCCGGCCAGCTCCGGCTCGACGAGCAGGGCTTTGGTCAGGAACACCATCAGGTTCGACTTGCCTGACCCTGTCGTGTGCCAGATCACACCGCCTTCGCGGCTGCCGTCCGGTTTCTTCTTGGACACCTGATCAATGATCGCCTTCGTGCCACGCACCTGTTGATAGCGGGCGACGATCTTGCCGAGCTTCTTGTCGAAGAACATGAAGCGCCGCGTGAAATCCAGCAGCCTGTCGGGGCGCAGAAGCCCAATGATCAGCTTGTCTTGCTCACTTACGGCAACAGGCGCTGCGTGCAGGCGCGTGTAGTCGGCCAAGGCATATCCTGGGCGCTCGGCGAAGAGGCCGTCCACTTGGTCAGGCGTCAGCTTGGCATTGCGGATAGCCGAAAGCTCAGTCTCTGGCAGCTCTTCCTCGCGCCAGATCGACCAGAACTTCTTCTTGGTGCCGGTGGTCGCATAAAGCCCCTCCGAGCCGGAAATCGACAGAAGCAGCTGCGAATAGGCGTAGAGATCCTGAATGCCGTCTCCCTGCTGGTTGCGCAGGTGCTGGCTGATGCCTTCTTCAACCATAGCCTTGTCGCGCGTCGTCGAAACCGGGCGCTTGGCCTCGATGACGGCCAGCGGGATGCCGTTGACGAACACCACGATGTCGGGGCGGTAGCTGCCAAGCCCGCCAGGGCGCTGCACGCTGAATTCCTCGACCACATGGAACTCATTGGCCCCGACATCGGTCCAGTCGATCAGCGGGATGGTCTTGCTGGTCTTCTCGCCATCGACGAACTCAGTGACGGTGATCCCCTTGGTGATATGCGACGTCAGGGCCTTGTTCGCCTGGATCAGCCCTTCGGTCAGGCCGGTCGAGCTCAAGGTCCGCACCACCTCGTCAATGCCGCCGGGGGAGAGGGCGCAGGACTTCCCCCGATGATCAAACCGATACCGTTTCAAGCGCGCCCGCAGCACGCTTTCCAGTAGCACCCCCATGCCGGCCCCGCGCATCGTCAGCGCCTCGCCCAAGCTGACATAGGTGTAGCCCATTGCCATTAGCACATGCAGTGCAGGGAGCTTGGCGGCGGCTTCTTCTCTGGTGTCGGGGGCACGGTTTGGGGTCATTAAAAGGATACTCAAATTGGTGTCACATCACGTCACTCGCCGCTTCGCGGCGGCGCGCGCAGGGTTGACAAATCCGAAATCAAATGCACATAGAGAGCATGAGTTCGCTGCCTACCGGCTTCGAACCTATCGAGGTCTGGGTCGCTGAACCAGCGTAGCAAATCAGCGACCACACTACACTCCCAACGCGTTTCGGCAGTCTTGCAGCGTCCAAGCGGGCGACTGTCGGATTTTGCCAATGCTGTTATCCGCGTCATAGCATGTCACGAAATTTGCTTTGAGGTCACCGTTGTGCTTGGCCGAAAACCGTAGGACAACCACGAAATCGCCAAAAGCAACCGCAACCGACCTCGACGGATCGTATTGTTTTCGTGGCTTTATCCAGCCTTGATACCAGTCCGCAGCAGGCGCATTCAAAGTCGTCGCGATCCAGTTCATGCGTTGCGCGCGAGGCATGGAGAATTGGTTCTTCACCCCGTCACGGTTTGTGGCCTCGTAAAAAGCGTGATCAAACTTGTCTTTTTGAAAATAAACTGGAATGCCGTGATGCGTCGTGATGCGGGATCGAACATAGGTTGCTTCGTAGTGCGCACGATACGCCGCCTCATCCGGCAGATTCAGGAACGGGGGCATCTTTGTTACCAGCCTCCGCCAAGATTAATCTTGAAGATGTTGAACTTGCGCGCGTTGCGCACCGTGGGACGCAATTTGTGACCAAGCCGCCTCTCCAAGGCCTGCACCAAATGTTCTTTTGCACTGCCCTCTCGCAATGTGTCATTCATCCGGCTGCTGGCTGCCCCCAACAGAAGGTCGGCCATCTGGATCAGAACGACTTGCTTCGAAGGCAGAGCCTGAACACTTTCAATGGATGCTGACAGGTTGGCGTTGCCGAGAACGCGGCCCAACTCGTGCAGACGATCCCGTTCCCGGTTCGATTTCGTATCGCAGAATATGCTGTAGCTGTTGAAATCGAGTATCCAGTGGTGAAGGACCTGGTAATAGAACTTGTAAAATCCCAGCTCATGGTCCCCTTCGTGAAGTGCAAGATTGACCTGCTCCCGGTCAACTGCGATGCAACGGAACCTCAAGTCATCACCATAGCCAAAGAACAACTCGACCAAATCGAGGTAGAAGCCCAATTTCGAGGGAGAGACCTTGCTCCATTTGATCTCGCCCCAAGCATTGTGGCGCTCTCGCAGGGTCTTGATCTTGGCCTTGGCGTCATCCCTCAGGTCAGCGGGCAGCCAGAGGCTGCCGATCATCAGGAATTGCGCTTTAGGATGGCCTGACGTGAACAGGTCAGGGAATGCCTCATCGCAATAGACTTCAAACTGCATCGGCAGTCTCCACTCTCACCCGTCGCTTGCCGGTCAGGAGTTGCTGCATCAGGGCTTTTTTCTCGGTGCGGAGTTTTTTCGCCTGCTCGGAACGCAGCTGGATTTCATCATCAACTGCATCATGGGCAGCATTGATACGGCGTTGCTCGCCCAAAGATGGGAGCGGCACTTTGATCTGTGCAAAGGCTTTCCAGCGCAAGCTTCCTCTCCGGTCCACCGAGGCATTCGTGGCTGCGGCAAACTTCTGGCGGTAGAGATCTGTCTTGAGAACACGGAAAAGGAACATGGCGTCAATTTCAGGCTTCGGCTCAAAGATTGTGTAGATCGGACTCACCAAGGCGGATTCGTAGAGGTTCTGTATGCCAATCGAGCCCTCCTCGATGTGGTTCGAAGGATAGCCAATTTGCCCTCTGCTGATGACTTTGTAACCTGATAAGTCATCGCTGAAGACTTGCTTTTTGAAGTAATCCAGCGAGTTGACGAAGCCCACGACCTTTGAGCATGAAATTACAGGTAGCGCGGCATTCTCTTTGTTTCGGATGGATACCTCGCGGGCAACATCACCAATCGAAACCTCGCGCCACTCTTGGCCCTCGAACTCGGGGAAGCGGCGTTTGCCGGTGAGGAGGGTTTGCATGAGGGCGCGTTTCTGGGTGCGGGCGGTGGCCAGCAGCGCCTCGGCCGTCTCGATGGCCCGGTCCCATGTCGACAGGATCTCCGCGATCTTCTTTTGCTCGGGGAGTGGAGGGAGAAGCACATCCAAGCCAGTAATTTTCGAAGGGCTTGTGTGCTTTACCTTTGTGCCACCAGAATCTGCCGAGATGCGCCGTCTAATGCTGGGCATTCCGAGAAGAAGGTGAAGAAAGTTTAGATTGATATTCGAGCCTTCAAGTTTTTGGATAAGGCCCAAACGTTGGTTGTGCAGATAGCGATCGACTGAAGGCACGAACAAAGTAGAGCCGAGCAGTCCTGGGGTCTGTTCGGTCATCGCGACGAGCATGTCGCCCGGGCTTAAAATGTAGTCTTTTGGGATTGGTCCATCATAACGCTTTTGCTTCTCTCCGAGCGGACGAAAACCACCTTCTTCATAGAAGTTTCCAGGCGTTAGAACGATATCTTCACCATTGGGATCGAAATACTCTGAGGAGAAGGCAAAGCCATGCTTAATAGTAATGTGCTCATCAAGTCGAGTTTTTTCCCACCCTTCAGGCACCATAACCCAGCTCCCGCAGATACCCTTCCATCCGGCTTTCCAGATCAGCCAAATCACCCTTCAACCGCGCCCGTTCGTCCCGCACAGCCATCAGGTCAATCTCGGCTTCTTCCTCGAAGGTGTCGACATAACGTGGGATGTTCAGGTTGAAGTCGTTCTCGACAATCTCGGCCTTGGTTGCGCGGTAGGCGTATTTGTCGACCGTCTCGCGGGCGCGGAAGGTCTGCTCGATCTTCACGAGGTTCTCTTCGCTCAGCACGTTCTGGTTCGTGCCGGCCACGAACTCACGGCTGGCATCGATGAACAGCACGCTATCATCTGCCTTGCGTTTGCGGAAGATCAGGATTGCCGCCGGGATGCCGGTGCCGAAGAACAGCTTTTCCGGCAGGCCGATCACGGCATCCAGCAGGTTCTCTTCGATTAACTTCTGGCGGATCTTGCCTTCGGTCGAGCCGCGGAACAGCACGCCATGGGGCACGACGACGGCCATGCGCCCGCTGCCGGGTTTCAGCGTCTCGATCATGTGCAGGATGAAGGCGTAATCGCCCTTGGTCTTGGGCGGGATGCCCCGGCGGAAGCGGGCGAACTTGTCGTTCTCGGCGGTCTCGACGCCCCATTTCTCAAGGCTGAAAGGCGGGTTGGCGACCACGATATCGAAGTGGCGCAGCATGTCGTCCGAGGTGCGCAGTTTGGGGTTGCGGATCGTGTCGCCCCATTCGACCTGATGGTTCTCTTCGCCATGCAGGAAGAGATTCATCTTGGCGAGCGCCCAGGTGGAACCGATCGCCTCTTGCCCGAAGAGGGCATAGCGGCGGGTGCCGCTGCGTTCCCGCACCAGACGCCCGCATTTCATGAGCAGCGAGGCGGAGCCACAGGTCGGATCGCAGATGTCGTCGCCCTCCTGCGGGTCGACGATGCGGGCCATGAGTTCCGAGACCTCGGCGGGGGTGTAGAATTCGCCCGCCTTCTTGCCTGCCGAGGCGGCGAAGCGGGAGATCAGGTATTCATAGGCACCGCCAATGATGTCGAGCGCGCCAACGCGGGACGGGCGCAGATCCAGCGCGGGCTTGGCGAAGTCTTCGAGCAGGTGGCGCAGGATGTCGTTCTTCTGCTCCTCGTCGCCCAGCTTGTTCGAGTTGAAGCTGATATCCTGGAAGACGTCCTTGAGCTTGGCGCCATTGGCCTCTTCGACGGCATGCAGCGCCTTGTCGATACGCTCACCGTTGCCCGCCTCGAAGCGGCGCTTGTGCAGGGCATCGAACGCGGCGCCCTCGGGAAGGACGAAGGCCTCCTCCTGCATCATGGCTTCGACCAACTCAGGCGCGTCCGGATATTCGGCCTCGTAGCGCGTGCGGTGGTCCTTCCAGACGTCCGAAACGTATTTCAGGAACAGCATGGTCAGGACGTAGTCCTTGTAGATCGAGGGGTCGACCACGCCACGGAATGTGTCACAGGCGCCCCAGGCGGCCTTGTTGATCTCTTGTTGTGTAATCGGGTTCATCTGTCTGCTCGTAGCCTTTCTGACGAAGTTCGCACGCAGCAAGTGACTGCACAACTGATGTTAGGAGATTCAAGAATGGAACTGGCCTCGGTGGATGGGGCGATCCGCAGGTCAGTCCGTGCCAAGATGCCAAAGGCTAGAGGGCTGCGGAGCTTCATTCAGCAAAGCAACCTTCCCCTGCATGGTCTGAGTTTTGTGATAGTGAACGATATCTATGAGGTTCTTTGCAGGAACGCAGCCCAGTCCTCCATCATGGCTCGCCTGCGCTCCAGCATGTCGGTGCGGCGGTATGCGCGCTCGACTTCGCTCCCGACCGTGTGAGCGAGCGCCATCTCAGCCATTTCCTTAGGGTAGTCCGTTCGCTCGGCTGCCCAGTCGCAGAAACTCGAGCGCAGACCGTGAGGCACAGCTGGTTTCCGCGACCGTTGGTCCAGAAAACCGAGGCGTCCCTGAGCGACTTCCTGCTCCTGCATACGGCGCATTACAGCAGAGATGCTCATGTCCGACAGCGGCTTGCTTTTGCTCGATGGAAAGACCAGCGAGCAGCCCATCATGCGCGGCGTCCTTTGCAAGAGCGCAATCGCGGCCTTCGAGAGCGGCACCCTGTGTTCGCGCCCAGCCTTCATCCGTTCGGCAGGGATAGTCCACAGCGCGAAATTCATGTCCACCTCGCTCCAGTCAGCTTGCCTTACCTCGCCGGAGCGAGCGGCTGTGAGCGTCAGAAACTCGAGGGCCAGAGCCGAGATACCCTCGCGCTCACGCGTCAAGCTGAACCAACGTGCGAGTTCGTCGAGCGCGACGGCAGGATGGCTTTGCTCGTTCTTGATCTTGTTCGGGGACGGCAGAATTTGCTGCAGATTACCTTTCCAGCGCGCTGGGTTCTCACCCTCGAGGTGGCCCATCGCCTTCGCCCAGTCGAGGACGGCTTCAATGCGCTGCCTGACTCTCTTTGCTGTTTCCACTTTGTCTGCCCAGATCGGGCGAAGCACGGCGAGCACGGTCTCGATGTCGATCTCGGAGACGGGCATGTCCTTCATGACCGGGAAGGCGTAGCTCTCCATGGTCGAGCGCCACTGCTTGATGTGCTTGGCGTTCCTGTGCTCGCCCTGAACCTTATCTTCATAAACCTTCTCGAAAGCCTCGGCGAAGGTAACCTGTAGCCGCTGTTCGGCGGCGCGCTGGACGCGTGCTGCGCGCCTTTTCTCCACCGGATCTACACCGGCTTTAATCTGCTGCTTCTCCGCGAGAGCAAGTTCACGCGCTTGCCCGAGCGTGACTTCCGGATAGGAGCCTAGACCGATGTGGCGTCTATTTGTGCCAATGACGATCCTGAAGACCCATGACCTGGTCCCCGTCTCGGTAATGTTCAGGTAAAGGCCGGCGGGCGTGCCGCCGACCGCATGGCGCCCAGGTTTAGTCAATTTCTTCACCTCAAGCGCCTTCAGTTCGCGAGACTGCTTCGGCATCCTTTGCACCATCCTTGCCACCATAAATCATGTCATCGCATGCAGCATTCTGCAACAGTATACAAGCGAGACGTTCGAAGAACGTCCCATGTAGAGAAATGATTTCAATGCCATACGCTACCGCTTGCCATGGCCTGCAAGTTTTGTGAGGCGGACTGAGCCTCCGCCACTAGCACTTGGCAAGATGTTGAATTTTGACGGCATCCTATTCGAGCCTTGGTCTAAGTCCCACATTTACCTCCACATTTCGCCAGCGCAACAAATCCCTCTTGCGTGTCGGTGCATTTCGAATCATGATGGATCAAACCAGGAACATCGGCCGTGCAGCCGGTTCTTACATCGCTAAAAACTGGCTGAGAGAAGGCGTCGCATACAGCCAGCCAGAAGGGGTGGGACTGTGCATTCGAAAGACCTTCAAGACGTCGAATAGCTCAGCTTCTATTCCGAAAGCATTCAGTGCACGCCTGACGGGGCTGCCGTCTCTTTTCAGGGGCGCAAGGTTGTGTCGGCGGAACCCGTAGCCGATCACGCCAAGCCCCCTCGGTCGAGATCCCGCGATGAGCCGGAATCTGCTGTAACGGCGGAGACGCCTCGCGCCGTCGAGCCAGCCAAGCCACGCAAACAGCCCCTGAAGCTGTTTTCTGAAAGACAGTGAGGTGGCTGAGAGGTACTCGGTTTTGCGCCCGACCGTATGGCGCTGGGCGTAGTCTCGCTCTGGTTTCCCGCAGCCTGTACCGATCGCCGGAGGCACGATGCGCTGGGCGATTGCCGATCTTGAAGCGTTCGAACGTTCGCTGAAGACGGCAGTGCAGACGGCGTCTGTCGGGGGCGCAGTGTGAGCCGCGCCTATAAGGGCGTGCGCCCTGAAGGCCATCGCGACTATTCCGTCGATAATGTCCTCGCCTTGTGCGGTATCTGCCGAAACACGCTGAGCAACTGGGTGCGCAGCGGCCTTGGGCCAGTTGATCGCGCGTCGCCTCAGCTTTTTCGAGGCGCTGAGTTGAGGCGTTTCCAGGAGGCGCGCGGAGGTGTGAAGGGCAAGCTGCGGGGTGGTCAGTTCAAGTGCCTCGGCTGCAAATCGCGAGTGTTTCCGGAAGTCGGTTCGGTCTCGATTGTCGAGCGAGCGCGCGGTGGCGTTTCGGCCAGCGCAGCCTGTCCAGACTGCTATGCGGTCGTTTTCAAGTTACTGGGTGAGACGGAATGCTACAGCGTTCGAAAATGCCTCGATACCAATACAAGCCTGACGTCGATCGACGAAGATAGGGTGTCGGCCCCGGCTGGTATTGGGAAAGATCAGCGTGGCGTGGGAGGTGTTATCACCTATAAGAACGATCGGATGATCCACGCATGGCAAGGATATGCCGAACGTTACCACCCCAAGACGGTTACCGCGCATCTCACCTCCATCCGTGAGTTCGAAAGGTTTCTTGCCGGGAAGAGCATCGCCAGTCTGACCCAAGACGACATCATCGCGTGGCGAAAGAAGCTCATCGCGAATGATGAGCGGCTTGGCAATTCAACCATCCGGCATCGCGCCTCTCAGGTGTCTGGCTTCCTGAAGTGGCTGGCCGATCAGCCCGGTCATTCAAAGCTTCGGGGCCTGAGTGACGATTGTGGTTTGCCCAAAAGGCTCAAGCAGGCGGCGCTGCCGGAACAGAAGCGGTTTCCGAAATTGGACGAGGCGGTCGCGATGCTTGATGCAATGCCGTCGAAGTCTCTCAGCGAGCGGCGCATGCGGGCGTTATTTGCATTCGCCTTACGTCCCGACGCGCTGATAACGGTCCGGTTCAGCACCGCTTCTGCCGCGCGCGAATTGGGCGTCGAACGAACCACGGTTACCCAATGAATACAGGCACTCGAAAGCGAGACTGGTCTTGCGCTGTTCGACCGACGCGGACGGCAATTGGCTTTGACCGCGGCGGGGCGCGATTTTGCTGATGCGACCCGGCCGATGATGGAGGCCGCCCATCTGGCGGCGAGATGCGCGGCGGGGATGCGACCCGGGATGAGCCGGCGGGTCACGATTTCCGCCCCGCCCGCCTTCGCCAGAGCCCGGCTGATCGGCCCCTTCTGTCACTCGGCCGAGAATACCCTGAGCTGGAGCTAAAGCTTGACGGGGAGATCCGAGTTCGCCTCGCTGCCACGCGGTGAGGCCGACATTGCGGTGCGCCTGTCGCGGCCGCAGGCAGGCGATCTGGCGGTCTCCAAACTCGGCTCCATCGTGTTTCGTCTATATGCGCACCGCCAGTACATCGCGGGTACTCCCGAGGAGGACCGGCGGTATATCGGTCAAGGCGACGTACGGGACGGCATGCCGCAACAAGTCGCGCTCAACCTCATCGCTGATGGAAGGTTTGCCTGCTATGTGGATGAGCTCGATCTGCAGCTAGCAGCGGTCTTGGCGAGGGGCGGTATTGCAGCGCTTCCCGATTTCCTGATGGCAGACAACAACGAACGGACGCTGGTGGGATCAGGTGAACCACTTCTCGCCCGCGAAGTTTGGTCTGTGGCCCATAACTCGCAGCGTCATCAGGAACGGATCAGGCGAATGGTCAAGGCTCTGAGAATGGCGTTGAAATGATACCTCGGCATTTCGCACAGGGCTATTCGTACACGCCGCAGCGTCCGTCGGTTTGGGCTCGAAGCAGACCTGCGGCGGCGCGGCAGGCCCCTCGCCCTGGCGCGCCAGGCCCGCGGGCGCTGAAACCCAGAGCAGCCGTTCATGACGGGCTCAGTGGATGACCGGACCCAGCCGTGCTATGACATTCGTGCCCAAAGCAGCTTCTGACCAAGCCGCGGCGCGGCGGGCCGGAAGCGCCATGTTTCCTGAACGAGCATTTGGTGGCACCCTCGACAGTCTTCAGTTCAGGCTCCGTTGGCTGAAGTCACTGGCAGCTTGCTCGACGCCTTCATCTCCTTCAACGACAGATTGGACCGGATGCTCGTCACGCCCGGCAGCTGGCGCAGCGTGCTGTCGACGAAGGCACTGTAGTCGTCGAGGTCGCGCGCAACCACGATCAGCAGGAAGTCATCCGCACCTGTGGTGTTGTGACAGGCGAGGATGTTTGGCGTGGCCTCGACGATGCGCTGGAATTCGGCAGTCGCGGCTTGGTCATGCTCAGAACAGCGCAGCTGGACAAAGGCCATGACGCCCAGGCCCAGCTTGCGGCGGTTCAGATTGGCTTGGTAACCTTCGATGATGCCGCTCTCTTCAAGCCGTTTCAGTCGGCGCCAACACGGCGTCTCGCTCATCCCTAGGTGATCGGCGAGCTTGGCATTGGCCATGCGGCCGTCCTCCTGCAACAGGGTCAGAAGCCGGGCATTGACGGCGTCGATCTCTGGCATGGGGCAGTTTCCCTCTAAAAATCGCCTTGCATTGGCGGGACCTGCCCTGAATTTCCGCCAAACGGGGAAGATTGGCAAAGGTATTTCACACAACTGAGGCTAAGCTGCCGCCAATCCGCCTCAGACTGAAAGACCCTGCCATGAAAGCCGTCCTCTTCGAGAAGTTTCAGGAAACCCCCAAGCTGACCACCGTCGCGGACCCCACACCCGACCCGAAGGGCGTGGTGCTGAAGGTCGCGGCTACAGGTGTCTGTCGCAGCGACTGGCATGGCTGGATGGGCCACGACAGCGACATCGACCTGCCGCATGTGCCGGGACACGAACTGGCAGGCGTGGTCGAGGCCGTGGGCCGCGACGTCAAGAACTGGAAGCCCGGCGACAAGGTCACCGTGCCCTTCATCTGCGGTTGCGGCAGCTGTTCGGAATGCCATTCCGGCAACCAGCAGGTCTGTCTGCATCAGGAACAACCGGGCTTTACCCACTGGGGATCCTTCGCGGAATACGTGCCGATCCATCAGGCCGATCTGAACCTGGTGGCGTTGCCCGAGGGAATGGACTTCGCCACCGCCGCCAGCCTCGGATGCCGCTTTGCCACGTCGTTCCGGGCGGTCGTCGACCAGGGCAAGGTCAGCGCGGGCCAATGGGTCGCGGTGCATGGCTGCGGCGGCGTCGGCTTGTCTGCGGTCATGATCGCCGCTGCTGCGGGCGCCAACGTGATCGGCGTCGATCTGGACCCGGCCAAGTTGGCCCTTGCGCGGGAGCTTGGCGCGGTAGCGGTGATCGACGGGCGCGAGGCAGACGTCTCCGCCGCCATCCACGAGCTTAGCAAGGGCGGTGCGCATGTCTCGCTTGATGCGCTGGGTCATCCCGTGACCATGACGAACTCGATCCTCTGCTTGCGGCCTCGTGGTAAGCATGTGCAGGTCGGGCTGATGTTGGGCGACCACGCCGCCCCCGCGATTCCGATGCCGAAGATCGTCGGGCAAGAAATCGAGCTGCTTGGGTCCCATGGGATGCAGGCGCACCGCTATGGTGCGATGCTAGACATGGTGGCAAGCGGGCGGCTTGACCCGTCGCGGCTGGTGGGCCGGCAGATCAGCCTCTCTGATGCCCCCAAGGCCCTGATGGAGATGGACAAGTTCCAATCCGTCGGCGCCACCGTCATCACGCGGTTCTGATATGGGACACATCGGCTTCATCGGCGGCGGCAACATGGCCACTGCCATCCTCGGTGGGCTGATCGCGAAGCGCATGGCCCCCGAGCAGATCACCCTCATTGATCCCGGCCTGGAGCGGCGCACGCGTTTGCAGACGGGCTATGGCGCGCAAGTCACGGACGGCCTGCGCGCAGGCAGTGCCGAGGCAGACCCCGTAGTCCTCGCCGTCAAGCCGCAGGATTTGCGCCGCCGCGTGACCTCGCCCGGTGGCAGGGCCCACTGGGCGAACACCTCGATGCGAGAGGACGGGTTTGCAGAGATCGTTGCCCGTGCGATGACGGCTTGCCGGGACCGCGCGGTCGAGCTGGGAAAGGGCTGAGGGATGTTTGAACAGATTAAAGACTACGCCGTCGACCCGATCATGATCGGCGCGGACCTCTTTGCGCAGGACCCGCGTCGGGATAAGCTGAACCTGACGGTCGGCATCTACCAGGACGCGCGGGGCCGGACCCCGGTGCTGGAGGCAGTGAAGCGCGCCGAACAGCGGCTGGTGGAGACGCAGGAAAGCAAGTCCTACCTCGCCCTGACCGGGGATGCGCAGTATTGCAGCACGCTTGGCCAGGCAGTCCTTGGCGAGACTTTCAACGAAAGCTGGGTCACCGCACAGACCTCCGGCGGCGCTGTGGCGCTGCGGGTGATGGCGGATCTCTTGGCACAGATGCCCACGCCCCCCACCATCTGGCTGCAATCGCCGACCTACGGCAATTACATCCCGATCCTGACCGCCGCCGGAGCGCGGTATCAAACGCTGCCCTACTACGACCGGCTGCGCGCGAAGCTGACCTTTGACCAGATGCTCGAAGGGTTGCAGGCCGCCCGGCCCGGCGATGTCTTCCTGATGCAGGGGGTCTGCCACAACCCCACCGGCGCGGACATGTCCGAGGACCAGATCACCGCCCTTCTGGATGCGCTGGAGGCGCACGGCATCGTGCCATGGATCGACCTCGCCTACCTCGGCTTTGCCGAAGGCTTCGAGGCCGATTGCGCCGTCGCCCGCCGCATCGCCGAACGCTTCCCGGAATGCGTTGTTTGCAGCACCCTGTCCAAATCCTTTGGCATCTACCGCGACCGCGCCGGGGCGTTGTTCGTGAAAACCCGAGCGCAGGAGCACGCGCGCCTCACCCGCGCCATCACCGCCATCGTGCGATCCGGCGCCTCCCACGCACCGGACCACGGACCATCTGTGGTGCGCACCATCCTGCAGGACCCGGAGCTCAATGCGCTCTGGCTGCGCGAGCTCGACCAGATGCGCCAGCGCGTGATGCGGATGCGGCAGAGGATCGTCGCCACTGAACGCGATCTGTTTGACACCGACCGGCTGGCCTACTTCGCAGGGCAATCGGGCATGTTTTCGTTGCTGCCGCTGGACGACGCACAGGAAATGGCTTTGACCCGCGACCACGGTATCCACGTGGTCCAGGGCGGCCGGATAAACGTAGCGCGCCTTGGCGACGACGACGTCGGTTGGCTGGTCAAGGCGGTGTGCGGGCTTCTGTCACCGTCCCGCTGACAACGCGCGAACCCGCTGTGGTCTTTCTGCTGCCTCACAATCGGATGATCGGGCGAAGCACACGTCGGCTTCAGCAGCGCTGCGGTGCAGAGACCCCGGTCATTCGACGTCCAGAGAGGACCGGGCGGGCCTACGAAGTGAGCACGCCAGTTTGACAGCGCACATCCACTTCCTGCGCATCGCTGCCGTTCGTAGTCAGCGCAGCGAACGGCCGCTCCCCGCCCTTCGTGTCGGTCTTGGAGCTCATGTTGCATGATGCATGTTGGGCTTCAAAATGGCTGCTCACCGCGCCCCGCGGGCCATAGCGCGCACGGCGGGTTTGGAGTGACACAACCTGGCTGGCTACTCGGCGCTCTGGCCGGTCAGCCAACGGGAGAACGTGCTCATCGCTGGGGTGGCAGGCCTGTCAGACGGCCAGGCAAGGTAGTAACTTCCGACCGAAACGGTGACCCCAAACGGCTGCGCAAGGCGACCCTTCGTGATGTAGCTTTCGAACATCGAGATCGGCAGCAGCACCACGCCAGCGCCTGAGGCTGCCAGTTCGGCGAGTGCCACCGAGCTGTCGAAGACCGGCCCGGTGACAGGTGGGCAGGGCACGCCCGCGGCCTCGAACCAGCCCGGCCATTCGGCGCTCCGGTAGCTGCGCAGGAGTGTGACCTGCCCGAGGTCCGAGGGATGCAGCAGCCGTGACGCGAGGCCCGGCGCGCAGAGAGGCGCCATCGGCGCTTCTGCCAGTGGAACGGCATCGTGCCCGGTCCAGCCGCCGTTGCCGAAGCGGATCGCCATGTCGAGCCCTTCGCGCAGGATCTCCACGCGGTTGTTGTTGGTCGAGATCCTGAGGTCGATCTCGGGATGGGCCTGCCGGAACGCCTCGAGCCTTGGCATCAGCCAGCCCATCGCGAAGGTCGTGTTGACGCCCACCTTCAGCACCTCGATGTCGCGCCGCCCGCCGAGACGGTCGAGCACCCGCGCCATCGCGTCGAAGCCATGTTCGAGCACGGGGAAGAGCAGGCGGCCCTCGTCGGTCGGCACCAGCCCTTGGGATGTCCGCAGGAACAGCGCCGCGCCCAGCAGGTCCTCCAGTCGTGCGATTTGGTGGCTGACGGCGGCTTGGGTGACGCGCAGCTCGATCGCGGCCTTGGTGAAGCTGCCCTGGCGCATGGCGACTTCGAACACCCGGAGGGCATTGAGCGGCAGGTCAGGGCGATCCATGGCAGTACCTCAGCTAATGGAAGGCCCTAAGATTTGTCGTTTGATGGCTGCGATCAAGGCGAAATATACACGTCGCATGACATCAACTGATGTCGCATCCCAAGCGCCACTGGCGCAGATCCTGAAAGGAATGGTCCCATGCGGTTCTCCGCTTTCGTCCTGTCGCGTGTCGCGACTGGGCTCGCTCTCGGCCTGTCCATAGCCACTGCCTCTTTCTCCGAAACGCCTGTCGAGGCGCTCGCCGATACCATCGCCGGGATCGAGGACCGGCTTGGGGCCCGTGTCGGCCTCTCTCTCGTGGAGCCAGGCTCGGGTTGGTCCTGGTCGCACCGCGGGGATGAGCTTTTCCTCATGAACAGCACGGTGAAGGTGCCAGTCTGCGGCGCGATCCTCGCGCGCTGGGATGCGGGCACGCTGTCGCTCTCCGATGCGCTGCCGGTGCGTGAGGCCGACCTGGTGCCATATGCGCCCGTCACGGAGACGCAAGTCGGCGGCACCATGACCCTCGATGCGCTGTGCCTCGCGGCGATCGACATGAGCGACAACGTGGCGGCGAACATCCTGATCGAGCATCTCGGCGGGCCGGAGGCGGTGACACAGTTCTTCCGAAGCGCCGGCGACCCGACAAGCCGTCTCGACCGCCTCGAGCCCGAACTGAACGCGTTCGCGCCCGGCGACGAGCGTGACACCACGAGCCCGGATGCCATGTCCGACACGCTGAGGGCGCTGCTGCTGGGCGACATGCTGTCTCCGGAAGCGCGCGGGCAGCTGGCGGAATGGATGCGCCGCGGCGGCGTGACCGGCGCATTGCTCCGCGCCGAAGCCGAGGATGACTGGCTGATCCTCGACAAGTCGGGCAGCGGACGCCACACGCGCAACCTCGTCGCGGTGATCCAGCCTGAAGGGGAGGCGCCCTGGATCGCGACAATGTTCGTCTCGGATACGGACGCGGAGTTCGAAGCTCGCAACGAGGCGCTGAAGGATCTGGGTAGGGCGGTGGTTGCTGTCATCCGCCAGTGACGTCTCTCAGGCACGGCGTCCGCTCTGTGACTGGATGAGCGTTGGGCCAGGGCGCGGCGCGACATAACACGCTTGCGCAGCTGCCAATGCTGGTGGGGCGGCCAGCAATGCATGGTCAACCTGGGTCGCTCCATCACCTTCCTACAAGCCACGCCGGAAATCTGGGCTAAAACCGAACTCATATGAAACGTTGTGAAGAGTCACTTTGTTGACCCCCTCAACTCTAACCAACCCGGAAACCACCGGACGGTCAAAGAGGCATAGGTTCGCGCAGCTGCATCGACCCACTGAAAACCTGCTCATGCTACAAGGGAGAATGTAGCCATGAGTAAGGCGGTGGTCGACAGCATCAAACGGTGGGCGGCGAAGCGTAAGACGGGGCTCGTCATTGAGATCATCCAAGGCAAGACGACCGTGTCGGAGGCAAGCCAGTCCTTTGACCTGACGCCCTCCGAGATCGAGGGCTGGGTCGAGGATGCCAAGCGTGGCAGTGAGAACTCCCTGCGCGCTAACCCGCTCGACATCCGCGAGCAATACGAGAAGCAGCTCCGGGACCTGCAGGACGCCTATGGCGAGGCCGTGCTGGAGCTGCGGGCGCGAAGAAAGCTTCAAGCCCTGCTGGATGCGCAGGACGGGAAGTGATCCGTCGCATCCAGCAGGGCCTCATTGCCGAGGGCGTCGTTGTGTCGGTCGCCAAGCTGTGTGCCTGGTTTCGGCATCCCGAGGCGGACGGTCTACTACAAGCCGGTGAAGTCTGCGCCTATGGTCGAGGCCCGCTTTTCCGAGCCGATCAAGAAGCTGATCGAGGAAGAGCCGTCCTTTGGCTATCGGACCGTGGCTTGGCTCCTGGAGTTCAACAAGAACACCATGCAGCGGATCTTCCAGATCAAGGGCTGGCCCCTCTCGGCAGCATGCTGCGCATGCGCCTGCCGGGCGACGGGTGCGCAAGCGTGCCGTGGCATGCGGCCCCGCATCCAGGCCGTGCCGTCGGTTGCGGCTGCGCCGAACGAGCGCTGGTCGACGGATCTCGCCCGTATCTGGATGGACAAGGACGGCTGGGCTTCCTTGGCGTTCGTCAGTGAAACGGTCCCCTGGACCGTTTCAAGACCCTCCTCAGTGATCGACTGCCACACCAGCAAGTTGCTGGGCTGGCACCTGTCGAAGTCCGGCAAAGCCACGACCGCCAGCGCCGCCCTCGAACACGCCCTGATCGCCCGGTTCGGCACTTTGAGCAAGGTCGAGGAAGAGTTCCTGCTGAGGTCGGACAACGGTCTGATCTTCACCAGCCACCACTTCACCAGGATCGCCCGCAGCTACGGCCTGAAGCAGGCGTTCATCACGCCACACTGTCCCCAGCAGAACGACATGGTCGAACACTTCATCCGGACGCTGAAGAAGCAATGCGTGCATCGCCACCGTTTTGAGACCATCCAGCATGCAATGCGCGTCATCGGTGACTGGATCAGCTTCTACAACAACCGCCGCCCTCATCGGGCCCTCGCCATGCGCACGCCTGCCTAGGCATTCACATTAGCGGCTTAACCCGAGCAGATTCAGCCGCGACTATACATCCGGTTCGAACCCAACTTAGTCATGCGTTGACTGTGGTAAACCGCATGGATTGTGAACGGGAGTGCAATTTTGACCCCGTAGAGGGGTAATCGCATTGTAAAAGTGACCCGCTTAGACATGCAATTCAGAGGTTTTCGAACACGGCGTTGATGAGTTGAATCGCGGCCTGAGGGAGCTGGCCGAACCTGTTCCTGATGATGAAACAGGGCGACACCATGATCGGGTCAGCCAGTTCGAGTGCGACGACGTTGGTGCCAAGCGGTCCATGCGCCAGCATTTTGGCAACCTCTTCCGACTGCGGCGCGATCGTATCCGTGGACTCGAGAAGCGAAAGGACCACCAGCAGGGACGACGAATTGGTGATCCGGGTCGGCGTGGCGATCTTCTTTACGTGAAACGCGGCTTCGACAGCCTGCCGGATCGGGGACCCGATTTCCTGGACCACCCATTCGAACCGGCTTAGATCGCTCAGGTCGATCCGATTATGCTTGGCCAGAGGATGCTCTGGTCGGACGAGCAGAGAAACGATTTCGCTGCGGGCTGGCTGAAGCCTGAAATCCCGAGAGTCATATCCGGGCGGAATGCGGGCGATCACAAAGTCGAAGCGGCCTTCGACAAGCCCGCGGACCAGTTCGGTCGAGGGTCCCACGTCGATCGTCATCTCAACGTCCGGCGCGGACGCCTTCACGGCACGTATCGCTGGCATCAGCAGGCCGACCGCCGGTCCGGTCACGGCACCGACCCTAACACGGCCGGACTGTCCTGACGTGATCCGGCGGGCATCTTCATCGAGAGCGCCGTATTCTTTGAGGATGACCTTGGCGTGCCGGATACAGAGATCTCCGAGGGCCGTACCCTTCATCCCCTTGGGATGGCGTTCGAAGAGGGGGCCGCCCATTCTCTCCTCGATATCCGCAAGAACCCTGGAGGCGGCTGGTTGCGACATCCCGACCATCTGGGCGGCCCGCTGGAGCTGTCCGGATTCTGCAACCTTTATCAAGAGGTTGAGCTGAGATGGTTTGAGGCGGGTCGCTAAGTCCATGCCGACGTATACCATTATTGGTAAGCAGATTGTCGAAAAATCGAATTGAGGGTTATGAGCTTTGACTGTTACCGATTACCAGGGTTCGGGAGGATCTGAATAGGGAGATGAAGCGCAGGCAGGATACGCCCGCTTCAAGTTGGAGGAACACCATGAAGTTCACGAAATTCCTGGCTTCGGCCAGTGCTTTTGCCGTGCTTGCGACCGCCGCCTTGGCAGACGGCACCGTGGGGATCGCCATGCCGACAAAGTCTTCGGCGCGCTGGATCTCGGACGGAAATTCGATGGTCGAACAGTTCGAGGCCGCGGGCTACGAAGCCGATCTGCAATATGCTGAGGATGATATTCCGAACCAGCTGGCCCAGATCGAGAACATGATCACCAAGGGCGTCGACGTTCTGGTGATCGCGGCCATCGACGGGACGACCTTGTCGAACGCGCTGGAGAACGCGGCCGCTTCGGGCATCAAGGTCATTGCCTATGACCGGCTGATCCGCGACAGTGGCAACGTCGACTATTACGCCACCTTCGACAACTTCAAGGTCGGCGTGCAGCAGGCCACCACGCTGGTCGACGGGCTGAAGCAACGCTTCCCCGATGTGAAGCCCTGGAACGTTGAACTCTTCGGCGGGTCGCCGGACGATAACAACGCGTATTTCTTCTACGACGGCGGCATGAGCGTGCTGCAGCCGCTGATCGACGACGGCTCGATCGAGATCGTCTCCGGCCAGATGGGCATGGACACCGTCGGCACCCTGCGTTGGGACGGTGCCGTCGCACAGGCGCGCATGGATAACCTGCTGTCCGCAAACTACACCGACAAGGATATTCACGGCGTGCTGTCGCCCTACGATGGCCTGTCCATCGGCATCCTGTCCTCGCTCAAGGGCGTCGGGTATGGCTCGGGCGACATGAAGATGCCGATCGTGACCGGACAGGACGCCGAAGTGCCGTCGGTGAAATCCATCCTCGCGGGCGAACAGTATTCGACCATCTTCAAGGACACCCGCGCGCTGGCCGGCGTGACCGTGGGTATGGTCGATGCGTTGCTGAAGGGCAGTGAGCCCGAGATCAACGACACCTCGACCTATGACAACGGCGTGAAGGTCGTGCCGTCCTATCTTCTCGAACCGCAGCCGGTCACGGAAGCGAACTGGGAAGAGCTGCTGATCGGCTCGGGCTACTACACCATGGATCAGATCAAGTAAGATCGCAGGGACCCTCCCTGGCCTGTCCGGGCTTCGGTCCGGGCAGGTCGATCATAGGACGAGAGGATGTCATGTCCGCACTTCTTGAAATGCGCTCGATCACCAAGACCTTTCCGGGGGTCAAGGCACTGGACGAGGTCAACCTGACGGTCCGCGAAGGCGAAATCCACGCGTTGGTCGGGGAAAACGGGGCCGGGAAATCCACGCTGATGAAGGTCCTTTCGGGGGTCTATCCGGCGGGAAGCTACGACGGCGAAATCCATTACGCCGGTGGTCTGGCCGAATTCCGCGACATCGCCGACAGCGAAAAGCGCGGCATCATCATCATTCACCAAGAACTGGCTCTCGTGCCGCTTCTGTCGATTGCCGAGAACCTTTTCCTGGGCAACGAACAGGCCGCGCGCGGGGTGATCGACTGGCGGGGGACTTTCCGGCGCACCGAAGAACTGCTGGGCAAGGTCGGCCTGCGCGAGGCGCCCACCACGCTGGTCGACAAGCTGGGTGTGGGCAAGCAGCAACTAGTCGAGATCGCCAAAGCCTTGTCGAAACAGGTCCGCCTGCTGATCCTCGACGAGCCGACAGCCGCCCTGTCGGAAAGCGACAGCCAGGCGCTGCTGGACCTGCTGCTGGAACTGAAGGCGCAGGGCGTCACCAGCATCATCATCAGCCACAAGCTGAACGAAGTGCGCCGCGTGGCCGATAGTGTGACCGTCATCCGCGACGGCTCGACCGTGTCGACCATGGATGCGCGCACGCAGGAAATCACCGAGGACGCCATCGTCCGCGACATGGTGGGCCGCGACATGGCGCATCGCTATCCGGCCCGCGAACGCCGGGCCGGGGATGTGCTGTTCGAGTTGAAGGACTGGAGCGTCTGGCATCCCGAACACGCCGACCGGCAGGTGATCAAATCCGCCAGTTTCCAAGTTCGCGCGGGCGAGGTCGTCGGCATTGCGGGCCTCATGGGTTCGGGTCGGACCGAACTGGCGATGAGCATCTTCGGACGCTCCTATGGTCAGAACATCTCGGGTCAGGTCAGCATCAAGGGGCGGGAGGTCGACGTCAGCCGCGTCGATCGCGCGATCAACGCCGGGCTGGCCTATGTCACCGAGGACCGAAAGAGCCTTGGCCTGATCCTGGAAGAACCGATCAACCGCAACATATCGCTCGCCCATCTTCAGGGTGTGTCGAAGAACGGGATCCTGAACGACAACCTCGAAACCGAGGTGTCAGAGCGCTACCGGAAGGCGATGAACATCCGCACGCCATCGGTTTTTCAGAAGGTGATGAACCTGTCGGGCGGAAACCAGCAGAAGGTCGTGCTGTCCAAGTGGCTCTTTGCCGAACCCGAGGTCCTGATCCTGGACGAGCCGACGCGCGGGATCGATGTCGGCGCGAAATTCGAGATTTACGGGATCATCAACGAACTCTCCGCCATGGGGAAGGGCGTTCTGATGATCTCGTCCGAGATGCCCGAACTCTTGGGCATGTGTGATCGCATCTACGTCATGAACGAAGGCGCTCTGGTCGGCGAACTTTCCGCAGAAGAGGCCAGCCAGGAGCGGATCATGTCGCTCATCGTGACCGAATAAGAGGGAGCAGGACATGTCGCTTGCAGAAACCACAACGACCGAGGCCCAGCCCATGGGGATCCGGGAATATCTTCTGGGCCACCTGCGCACCTACGGGCTGCTGTTCGCGCTGATCGCGATCATGGGGTTCTTCCAGATCACCACGTCCGGCACGCTATTGCGCCCGGTGAACATCACCAACCTGTTGTTGCAGAACAGTTATATCATCATCATGGCGCTCGGCATGCTGGTCGTCATCGTGTCGGGCAACATCGACCTGTCGGTCGGGTCCGTCATGGGGTTCATCGGCGCGCTTGCAGCCGTGATGGTCGTAAACATGGATGTACCTTACCTGTTGGCCATCGTTATCTGCCTCGTCGCGGGTGGTCTGATCGGGGCAGCACAGGGCTATTGGGTTGCCTACTGGAAGATCCCGTCCTTCATCGTGACGCTTGCGGGGATGCTGGTGTTCCGGGGCCTGTCGCTGCTGCTGCTTGAGGGGCAATCCGTCGGTCCCTTCCCGCGCGAATTCCAGGCGCTGGCCAACGGGTTCGTGTCGGATATCTTCCCGGCGGGTTTCGGTCAGGCGCTGGCTACGGTCTTCGGCGCGCGTCAGGTCAACGTGCTGGCCCTGGGCGTCGGCATCATTGCGGCCTTCGCCATCGTCTACAGTGGAATGCGTGCCCGGTCGCGCAACCGCGCCTATGGCGTGGTGGATGAGCCGCGCGCCTTCTTCATCGCCCGCAACGTGATCGTCGTCGGGGCCATCGTGTTCATCATGTTCAAGCTGTCGACCTTCCGGGGGCTGCCGAACGTGCTGATCACCATGGGCGTGCTGACCCTGATCTATGCCTTCCTCACCGAACGCACCGTTCTGGGCCGTCGCATCTATGCGCTTGGCGGCAACCAGAAGGCGGCGAAGCTGTCGGGGATCAAGACCGAACGCCTGACCTTCCTGGCCTTCGTCAACATGGGGGTCCTCGCCGCAGCGGCCGGCCTCGTCTTCGCCGCCCGCCTGAACACGGCGACGCCCAAGGCCGGCTTCGCGCTTGAACTTGACGTGATCGCGGCGGTCTTCATCGGCGGGGCGTCCATGTCCGGCGGGGTTGGGACGATCGTGGGCGCGGTGGTCGGTGCCTTCCTGATGGGCGTGCTGAACAACGGCATGTCGATCATGGGGATCGGCATCGACTATCAGCAGATGATCAAGGGTCTCGTGCTGCTCGCCGCCGTCATCTTCGACGTCTACAACAAATCCAAGCAGGGGTGAGCCATGACCTTCAAACCCGCACCCTGGCCCCGCAGGCTCCGCTCGCAGGAGTGGTATGCCGGGAACGGCCGCGACACGATCTACCATCGCGGCTGGATGAAGAACCAGGGCTACCCGCATGACGTCTTCGACGGCCGCCCGATCATCGGCATCCTCAACACATGGTCCGACCTGACGCCTTGCAACGGCCATCTGCGCGAGCTGGCCGAGAAGGTGAAGGCCGGTATCTGGGAGGCCGGAGGATTTCCGGTCGAGGTCCCCGTCTTCTCTGCGTCCGAGAACACTTTCCGCCCCACGGCGATGATGTTCCGCAACCTCGCCGCCATGTCGATCGAGGAACAGATGCGCGGCCAGCCGATCGATGGCGCGGTGCTGCTGGTCGGCTGCGACAAGACCACGCCATCGCTGCTGATGGCGGCTGCGTCCACCGATCTGCCGTCCATCGTCGTGACCGGCGGGCCGATGCTGAACGGTTATTTCCGGGGTGAACGGGTCGGGTCAGGGACGCATCTGTGGAAATTCTCCGAAGCTGTGAAGGCCGGGGAGATGACGCAGGAAGAATTTCTCGAGGCCGAGGAGTCGATGAGCCGCTCTTCCGGCACCTGCAACACCATGGGGACGGCGTCCACCATGGCCAGCATTGCCGAAGCGCTTGGCATGGCCCTGTCCGGCAATGCGGCGATCCCGGCGGTCGACAGCCGACGCCGGGTGATGGCGCAGATATCGGGGCGTCGGATCGTGCAGATGGTCAAGGATGACCTGAAGCCTTCTGACATCATGACCAAACAGGCCTTTGAGAATGCGATCCGGACCAACGGTGCCATCGGCGGGTCGACAAACGCGGTGATCCATATGCTGGCCATCGCGGGCCGGGTCGGGGTCGATCTGACGCTGGACGACTGGGACCGGTGCGGGCGGGACGTCGCGACCATCGTGAACCTGATGCCGTCGGGCAGATACCTGATGGAGGAATTCTACTACGCCGGCGGCCTGCCTGTCGTGCTGAAACGGCTGGGCGAGGGCGGACAGCTGCACAAGGACGCGCTGACCGTCTCGGGTCAAACGATCTGGGACGAGGTCAAGGATGTCCGCAACTGGAACGAAGACGTCATCCTGCCGCTTGAGAAGGCGCTGACACTGCAGGGCGGGATCGCGGTGGTTCGTGGCAACCTCGCACCGCAGGGGGCGGTTCTGAAACCCTCCGCCGCCTCGGCGCATCTGCTCAAGCACCGGGGTCGCGCGGTCGTGTTCGAGGATATCGATGACTACAAGGAGCGGATCAACGATGACGCGCTGGATATCGACGAGACCTGCGTGATGGTCCTGAAGAACTGCGGGCCCAAGGGCTATCCCGGCATGGCCGAGGTCGGCAACATGGGGCTGCCGCCGAAGGTCCTCAAGAAGGGCATCACCGATATGGTCCGCATCTCGGACGCGCGCATGTCGGGTACGGCATACGGCACCGTCGTCCTGCATACCTCACCCGAGGCGGCGGCGGGCGGTCCGCTGGCCGTCGTGAAGACCGGCGACATGATCGAGCTCGACGTCGAAGCGCGGCGCCTGCATCTGGATATCCCGGACGAGGAACTTGCAGCGCGGCTGAAGGCTTGGGCGCCGAACCACGAGCAGGTGGCCAGCGGTTATCTCTGGCTGCATCAGGAGCATGTGGAGGGCGCCGATACCGGGGCCGATCTGGGGTTCCTCAAGGGCTGCCGCGGGTCGGCTGTCGGGAAGGATTCGCATTGATGGAAGTCGCGCTTGTCGGCATCGGAAAGATCGCACTCGACCAGCATGTGCCCGCGATCAATGACAGTCCCGACTGGGACTTGTCCGCGACCGTATCGCGCCATGGCACGGTGGACGGCGTCCCGGCCTATGACGATTTCGCCCGGATGCTGGCTGAGCGTTCGGACATCCGGGTGGTGTCGCTCTGCCTGCCGCCCGTGCCCCGGTTCGGCTATGCCGAGGCGGCGATCCGCGCCGGGCGTCACGTCATGCTGGAAAAGCCACCCGGGGCGACCCTGTCGGAATGCCATGCGCTCGAGGCGATGGCGCGGGCGCATCGGGTGTCCCTTTATGCGACATGGCATTCGCGGCAGGCCGACAAGGTGCCCGCCGCCAAGGCTTGGCTGGTCGGCAAGACGCTGCGCAAGCTCACCGTCAACTGGCGGGAAAACGTGCGGCAATGGCATCCCGGACAGGACTGGATCTTCGAGGCTGGCGGTCTGGGCGTCTTCGATCCCGGCATCAACGCCCTGTCGATCCTGACAGAGATCCTGCCTGACCCGGTGCATCTGTCCGCGGCGGTCCTGAAGTTCCCCGAGAACCGCGATACGCCGATTGCTGCCGAATGCCAGTTCTTCCATCCGGAGGGGGCCGAGGTGTCGATGGTTCTCGACTTTCTCGAACCCGGAGAGCCGACCTGGACCATTCGTGCCGAGACCGATCAGGGCGTCATGGTGCTGGAGAACGGGGGCGGGAAGCTGACCATCGACGGCCATGTCGACGACAGCGTGCCGTGCCTGTCGGGGGAATACCCGCGGCTCTATGCGCAGATGGCCCGGCTGGTCGAGAAGGGCGGCATCGACATGGATCTCTCGCCGATGCGTCACGTGGCCGATGCCTTCACGCTCGGTCGTCGCATCACCGGCGCCCGGTTCGAGTGGTGATGAACGTGCTGGACGACACCGACCTCTTCGGCCGGGCACCGGACGGGACCGACGTGCGCGCTGTGCAGATTGCAGGCGGGCCGGTCAGGGCGCGGGTGATGACCTGGGGGGCGAGCCTTGTCGACCTGCGGTTGGCGAGCGTGGATCACCCTCTGGTTCTTGGGTCCGAGGACTTCTCCGCCTACCTTGGGCCGATGCGCCATTTCGGCGCCATAGTGGGGCCCGTGGCAAACCGGATTTCCGGGGGGCGGATGGTCGTCGACGGGCATCACCATGACCTTGATCGGAACGAGGGCGGGTGCACCACACTGCACGGTGGATCGGCGGGATTTTCGGGTCGCAACTGGACCCTCGACGCGGCGGATCATTCGTCGGTCACATTCAGACTGCATCACACTCACGGAACCGGCGGCTTCCCCGGTGAGATCGATGTCACGGCACGATACAGCCTTGATTTACAGGGCGTCCTGACCATCGAGATCGAAGGCAGCACCGATCGCCCTGCCATGTTCGGCCCGGCCTTTCACGGCTACTGGTCGCTCGATGGCGGGGCGGACCTTTCCGGTCACAGTCTTACCGTCGATGCGGAGGAATATCTTCCGGTCGATCGTGCGAAGATCCCCTCTGGGGGGCCTGTGCCGGTGGCAGGGACTGCGTTTGACTATGGCCACCCAAGCACGCCCGATCCGGCGCTGGACCACAACTTCTGCCTTGCCCGAACGCATGGCCGGATGCGCCGCGCCGCGACGCTCGACGCAGGCGGGCTGCGGCTGACCGTCGAGACGACAGAGGTCGGGCTGCAAGTCTATACCGGCGGAGATCTGAAAACCGCTCCGGCGAAGGGACTGGGCGGCCAGCCCTATGGCGCGAATGCGGGCATCGCCTTCGAGCCGCAGTTCTGGCCCGACGGTCCGAACCATCCCGATTTTCCATCTCCGGTCCTGAGGCCGGGTGACACTTACAGACAGGTGTCGCGCTTTGCCGTGACCCGAAGCTGAGAGGCCAATATGCAAAACCCACTCACCGGTATCCTCCCGGTCGCCCCGACCCCGTTCCACGCCGATGGCTCGATCGATCCCGACGGCATGTGCCGTGTTCTTGACTGCATGATCGACCAGGGCGTCGACGCGATCTGCCTCCTTGCCAACTATTCCGAACAGTTCCTGCTGTCGGACGAAGAACGCGCGATCCTGACCAAGGTCAGCCTTGAGCATGTTGCAGGCCGCGTGCCGGTCATCGTCACGATCAGCCATTTCGCCACCGACATCGTCGTCTATCGTGCGAAAGAGGCACAGGCGCTCGGCGCGTCGATGCTGATGATGATGCCGCCCTATCACGGGATCGGGCTGGCGCCGGCGGAACAGGGGGTCTTAGAACATTTCGCCGCCGTGTCGGATGCCGTGTCGATCCCGATCATGGTGCAGGATGCGCCGTTGTCGGGCGTGACCCTGTCGGTGCCTCTGCTGGTGCGGATGGCGAAAGAGATCGAGAATGTCTCGTATTTCAAGATGGAGACGCCCTTTGCCGCCGACAAGCTTGCCGCGCTGATCGAGATGGGCGGGGAGCATATCGTCGGTCCCTTCGACGGGGAGGAGGCGGTGACGCTGCTGGCCGATCTCGACGCGGGCTGTACAGGCACGATGACCTCGGCGCTGCAGCCCGAGAAGATCCGCCCGATCGTAACCGAATACCGGGCAGGCAACACCGATGCCGCGCTTGAGCAGTGGAAGCTCTGCTTGCCGCTTATCAACCACGAAAACCGCCAGTGTGGCCTGCGGGCCGCCAAGACGGTGATGATGGAGGGAGGCGTGATCGGATCGGATTACGTCCGCCATCCGCTGAAACCGTTGTCGCCCCGGACCAAGGACCGGCTCATGTCGCTGTCGAGAGAGCTGGACCTGATCGCGCTGAGCTGGGGCAAGTAAGGAAAGATCGCATGACGTATCAACCGCACGGAAAACACCTGATCGCCGGCGAATGGGTCGGCTCCACCGACACCTTCGCGTCCCAGCCCGTCGATGGCCCGTCGCATGACACCGCGAATGGTGGCGCGGCCGAGGTCGACCGCGCGGTGCGCGCGGCGGAAGAGGCGTTCTGGACCTATGGCTATACGACGCGGGCAGAGCGCGCGGCGTTCCTGCGCACCATCGCCGACGAGATCGAGGCGCGGGCCACTCAGATCACCGAAATCGGCACCCGGGAATCTGGGCTGCCCGAAGCGCGCCTGCAGGGGGAACGGGGACGGACCACGGGCCAGCTGCGTCTCTTCGCCGATCATATCGTGGTGGGCGATTACCTTGATCGTCGACACGACAAGTCTCTGCCTGATCGCCAGCCACTTCCGCGCCCTGACCTGAAGATGGTGCAGCGTCCGTTTGGCCCGGTTGCGGTCTTTGGCGCTTCCAACTTCCCGCTGGCATTCTCGACCGCCGGGGGAGACACCGCATCGGCCCTGGCAGCCGGCTGTCCTGTCGTGGTCAAAGGTCATCCGGCCCATCCCGGAACCGGAGAGATCGTCGCCGAGGCGATCCATGCCGCGATCGAGAAATGCGGAATGCCCGCCGGGACCTTCAGCGTCGTGCAGGGAAACACCAACGATCTGGGGGCTGCGCTGGTGCAGCACCCGCTGATCACCGCCGTGGGCTTCACCGGATCTCTTGGCGCGGGCCGGGCGCTCTTTGATCTTTGTGCGGCACGTCCTGTGCCGATCCCGTTCTATGGCGAGCTTGGCAGCATAAATCCGATGTTCCTGTTGCCCAAGGCACTATCGGCACGCGGGGACGATCTGGCCAAGGGCTGGGCCGGATCGCTGAGCATGGGGGCGGGGCAGTTCTGTACCAACCCCGGCGTAATCGTCCTGATCGATGGGCCCGATGCCGATACCTTCACCCAAGCGGCGACATCGGCCTTGTCGGATATCGGGCCGCAGACCATGCTGACCGAAGGGATCGCAAAGGCCTACCGCGCAGGCCGTGATCGGCTCGCGGGCACGAAGGGCGTGCAGGAGGTGCTGACCTCCGTCTGTGACCTGCGGAACGCGACGCCGTACCTCTTTGCCACGACCGGCGATGAATGGCTGGCGAACGAGGCGCTCGGGCATGAGGTGTTCGGTCCGCTCGGCGTGATCGTTCGCGTCGGCGATGCCGACCAGATGCGGGCCGTCGCCCGGTCCCTGCAGGGTCAGCTGACCTGCACGCTGATGATGGACGACGGTGATACCGAACTGGCAAGGAGTCTGATGCCCATCCTTGAACGAAAGGCGGGACGGCTTCTAACCAACGGTTATCCGACGGGTGTCGAGGTCTGCGACAGCATGGTGCATGGGGGGCCTTACCCGGCCTCGACCAATTTCGGGGCCACCAGTGTGGGAACTCTGGCGATCCGGCGGTTCCTGCGGCCGGTCTGCTATCAGAACATGCCCGACGCGCTGCTGCCCGAAGAATGACCTTGCCGGGCTGGATTGCGGTCGACTGGGGCACGTCCAACCTGCGGGTCTGGGCGATGACCTCGGGCGGCGAGGTCCTGATCGAACGATCGTCGGACAAGGGGATGGGAACGCTGGAGCCGGACCAGTTCGAAGCGGCGTTTATGGATCTGGCGGGCGATCTGCTGGGAACCGGCCGGATGACGGTCGTCGTCTGCGGCATGGCCGGAGCGCGGGGCGGCTGGTGCGAAGCGGGCTATGTCGCGGTTCCGGCGGTCCCGGGACGGGGGGCCGCGACGCGCGTCGTCACCCGAGATCCCCGGCTTGACGTGACAATCCTGCCGGGGCTGTCTCAGGCGGATCCGCCAGATGTCATGCGCGGGGAGGAAACACAGATTGCCGGAGTTCTCGCCCAGTTTCCGGAGATCGACGGGGTGATCTGCCTGCCCGGTACGCACACCAAGTGGGTACGCGTGGCAGACGGGCGCGTGCGGACGTTCCGGACCTTCATGACGGGCGAACTCTTTGCCTTGCTGTCCCGCCATTCGATCCTGCGGCAAGGGATGGACGACGATTGGAGCGCCGAGGCCTTTGCGGGCGGTCTCACGGATGGCCTGGCGGATCCCGCCGGTCTGAGTGCGGCGCTCTTCGGTTTGCGCGCTCGCGGGCTGCTGCAGGCTCCGCACGCCGGAGAGACGAGAGCGCGCCTGTCGGGGCTTCTCCTCGGGCTGGAGCTCGCCGGGGCGCGACCCTTTTGGGACGGGGGCAAGGTGATCGTGGTCGGCGACACGCGGGCGCTGGACCTCTATGTCAAACTGTCTGACCTTGCGGCCGAGATCCATTTTGTCGCGGCGCGGGAGATGACCTTGAGAGGCCTCATCAGCGCCCATACCGAACTCACAGGAGGCTCTGAATGACCCGAAACATCATGTCGATCCTTCGCGGTGTCGAACCGGATCAGGCCGTCAGCATCGCGGGTGCCCTGATTGACGCCGGGATCACGATCATCGAAGTGCCTCTCAACTCGCCCGATCCGTTGGTCTCCATCCGCCGGATGGCCGACGCGTACGGTGTCCAGGCCAGGATCGGGGCCGGTACCGTGCTGACACCCGATCAGGTGTCTGACGTTGCTGCCGCGGGCGCCACGTTTGTCGTCTCGCCCAATATGGAGCCGGAAGTGATCCGCGCGACGAAACGGCTTGGACTGACCGCCTACCCGGGCGTCATGACGCCAAGCGACTGCTTCTCGGCACTGGCTGCCGGAGCCGATGCGCTGAAACTCTTTCCCGGCGAAGTCGTCGGCCCGGCGGGGCTGAAAGCGATCCGGGCAGTCCTGCCTTCAGACGTGCCGATCTGGGCTGTTGGCGGCGTGTCCGGCGCGGTGTTGTCCGACTGGTTCGCAGCCGGTGCGCAGGGCGTCGGAGCTGGAAGCGCGCTGTTCAAACCGGGCGATACGGTCGAGGTCGTGGCGGCGAAAGCACGGGCCTTTGTGAAGCAATATGACGAGGCGGTCGCATGACCCCGGTAGCCAGGCTCTACGACGACCGCCGTTGCCAACTGGGGGAAGGTCCGTTTTGGCATCCTGAACGCAAGCAGCTCTTCTGGTTCGACATTCTGGGGCGGCGGCTCTTGTCGCGGGTGGGGGACCGGACGTTGGAGTGGCGCTTCGATGAATTCCATTCCGCAGCCGGATGGATCGACTACGATACCCTGTTGATCGCGTCTGAAACCGGGCTTTGGCGGTTCGGCATCGAGACGGGCCAGCGTGAACTGGTCATCGCCCTTGAGGCCGACGATCCAGGGACGAGATCAAACGACGGGCGAGCGGACCCGTTCGGCGGATTCTGGATCGGAACGATGGGCAAGAAAGCCGAGGCCAGGCGTGGCGCGATCTATCGCCTCTACCAGGGAGAACTGCGCCGTCTCTACTCCGGCATCACGATTCCGAACAGCATCTGCTTCGCACCTGACGGCAAATCGGCGTATTATGCGGATACACGTGATGGCCGGATCATGCGGCAACCGCTGGACCAGGAAGGTTGGCCAGCCGGCGCTCCGGTCGTGTTCGCGGACCCGGGGGCCGAAGGTTTTCAACCTGACGGCTCCGTCGTCGATGCGGAAGGCGCCCTTTGGAACGCCCAGTGGGGCGCGGGCCGGGTCGTTCGATACCTTGCGGACGGAACAGTTAATTGTGTCGTCACATTCGAAGCGACGCAGACCTCCTGCCCGGCGTTCGGAGGGGCCGAGATGCAGACCCTCTTTGTCACATCTGCTTTCGAAGGCATCGTCAGCCCCGACCGCTTCCAGGGCTGCCTTTTCCATGCCGAAGCGACGCTGCCGGGGGGCGCCGAACACGCCGTGCGATGTTGATACGTTCGCTGTTTCGGACGCCAGAGCCGCGGCCTGTTCAATCCTTTTGAAATCCTGACCTCAATCGACCCCATGCATCTATGGTTGGACCTTCGAACCCACCAGGCTTGCCCGACAGTTGGGCGTTCGCTCCCGGTCGTGGAAATCGGTTGTGTCGTTCGCTCATGTCCGAGCCGGATCGAGAGCTGCCGTGCGGCAAATGTCATGTGACGGTCAGCTTTGGGCCGTCGACAGGCATCTGCCGCGCGTGTCATCAACGTCCGCACGGAGCCGAAGGGAGGCATGACAGCCCCTCCAGTTGTGTCTGCCAGCAACGTTCCTCGGTCTTATCCTGGCGGTGCGCTGACCGGCCGCTCCTGCAGCTGGGCTACCAGGCCTCCACGCCCGGTCTTCACCGCGCCAAGAATGTTTCCACGAAGCGGCTTGTCGGGCGGCTGCGGAGCTCGGCCGGGGGGCCGACCTGCTCGATGCGGCCCATGGACATCACCACCACCACGTCCGCCAGCTCCATCGCCTCGTCCTGGTCGTGCGTGACGAAGACCGTGGTGAGTCCGGTGCTATCGTGGATCTCGCGGAGGCCCTGGCGCAGCTCCTTGCGGACCTTGGCGTCGAGCGCGCCGAAAGGCTCGTCCAGCAGCAGCATGCGTGGGTCGATCGCCAGCGCCCGGGCGAGGGCCACGCGCTGGCGCTGGCCGCCGGACAGCTGCGATGGATAGCGCGGTCCGATGTCCGGCAGCTGGATGAGGTCCAGAAGCCGATGAACCCGCCGGTCGATCTCGGCCCTGGTCGGGCGGCTGCGGCGGGGGCGCGCGCGCAGCCCGTAGGCGATGTTCTCGAACACCGTCATGTGCCGGAACAGGGCGTAGTGCTGGAACACGAACCCCGCGCGCCGGTCCTGCACCCTGAGGCCGGTGGCATCCTGCCCGTCAAAGCGTACGCGCCCCGCGCTGGGGATCTCGAGCCCGCCAAGGATGCGCAGCAGCGTGGTCTTGCCGGATCCCGAGGGGCCGAGCAGCGCCACCAGCGCCCCGGACGGGATGGTGAGGGACACCGGGTGCAGCGCGGTCTGGGCGCCGAAGGTCTTGGTGAGGTCTTCGATGTCGATGTTCATGGGATCGGTCCTCTCAGTGACGGCGGGTGGCGGCCAGCACGTCGGCGTGGCGCCATTCCAGCAGCGATTTCAGGGCAAGGGTGACGAGGGCCAGCAGCGCCAGCGCGGCGGCAAGGCTGAAGGCGGCGGTGGCGAGGTACTCGTTATAGAGCATCTCGACCATGATCGGCATGGTGGTGGTCTCGCCCCGGATCTTGCCCGAGACGACGGCGACGGCACCGAATTCCCCCATGGCGCGGGCATTGCACAGCAGCACGCCATAGAGCAGCGCCCAGCGGATGTTGGGCAGGGTCACGGTGCGGAAAGCGCGCCAGCCCGAGGCCCCGAGGGTCAGCGCCGCCTCTTCCTCGGCGCGGCCCTGTTCGAGCATCACGGGGATGAGTTCGCGGGCCACGAAGGGGAAGGTGACAAAAAGGGTCGCCAGGATGATGCCGGGCAGGGCAAAGACGATCCGCATGTCATGGGCGATCAGCCAGCCGCCAACGGTGCTGTTGCTGCCAAAGAGCAGCACCAGCGCCAGCCCCGCCACCACCGGCGAGACCGAGAACGGCAGGTCGATGAGAGTCACCACAAACGCCTTGCCGCGGAAGTCGAAGCGGGCGATGGCCCAGGCGGCGGCGATGCCGACAGCGGCATTGAGCGGCACGGTGATCGCCGCGACCAGCAGCGTGAGGACGATGGCCGAGCGTGCGTCGGGCTGCGTCAGTGCCTGAAGCGCCGCGGGCAGGCCGTCTGCCAGCGCCTCGGTGAACACCGCAGCGAGCGGGGCCAGCAGCAGCACGGCGACCAGCGACAGCACCAGCAGGATCACCAGAAGGCGCACCGTGCGCGGCTCGGTGGTGACAGGGGTATGGGCCGGGTGGACAACATCAGACATTCACGGATCTCCAGGCGTGCCGGGGTTGGTGGGGAAATCGCGACCTCCGATGGATGGCGTCCTGCACCGCCATCGTGGTGAGGAACCCGCCAAGCGTTGCAGGCCCACCGAGCGTCCAGGCAAGCAGGGCCCAGCCCCATCCGGCGCCGGACGCGCCGATCAGGGCTGCAATGGCAAGGCCGCAAAGCCCGCAGGCGGTGGCAAGGGCGATCCCCGATCCCGGGGCAGGGCGATGGGTGTCAGGCATGTCCGGTCCTCCGTCTGGTCCAGGTCTGGATGAGGTTGAGGGCAAGCAGCATGGCAAACGAGATCATCAGCATGGCAATCCCGATCGCGGCGGCGGCGTCGTAGTTATATTCCTCGAGCCGGATCACGATGAGCAGCGGCGCGATCTCGGTCTCAAAGGGCAGGTTCCCGGCGATGAAGATCACCGAGCCGTATTCTCCGACCGACCGCGCCAGTGCGAGCGCGAAGCCGGTCAGAAGGGCCGGTGTCAGGGTCGGCAGCACCACCCGCCGCAGCGTCACCGCGCGGGAGGCGCCGAGGGTCGCCGACGCTTCCTCGAGCTCGGGGTCGAGTTCCTCGAGCACCGGCTGCACGCTGCGCACCACGAAGGGCAGCCCGATGAAGATCAGCGCCAGCCAGATACCTGGCTCTGCATAGGCGACACGCACCGGCAGGAGCTGCCCGAAGGCGCCGTTCGGGGCGTAGAGCGCGGTCAGCGCGATGCCTGCCACCGCCGTGGGCAGCGCAAAGGGCAGGTCCACCGCCGCGTCGATGAGGCGGCGCCCCGGAAAGCGGTAGCGCACCAGCACCCAGGCCAGCAGCAAGCCGAAGACGAGGTTGACCAGCGACGCGATCAGCGCCGCCCGGAACGACAGCCCCAGCGCCGTCCAGATGCGCGGCGTGTTCACCATGCCCCACAGCTCTGCCGGGCCAAGGGCGATGCCCCGGCCCACCAGCATGGCGATGGGCAGGAGCACCACGGCGGAGAGCGCCGCCATGGTGAGGCCGAAGCTGAGACCAAAGCCAGGCAACGGCGAGGGAGCGACGAAACGATGGGTGGCCATGTCATCGGCCCTCGTAGACCTGGTCGAAGATCCCGCCGTCACCGAAGAACCTCGGCTGCGCCTCGGTCCAGCCACCGAATGCGTCGATGGAGACGCGCGTCAGCTCGGGGAAGCGGTCAAGCTCGTACTGCGGCACCTCCGAGGTGTCCCAGGCGCGGTAGTGGTGCCGGACCGCCAGTGCCTGCGCCTGGGGGCTGTAGAGCTGCCGAAGGTAGGCAAACGCGGCCTCGCGCTGTTCATTTGAGGTGATGTTGCCATCCACCACCGTTACCGGCGGTTCTGCCAGCATGGAGATGGACGGCACCACGATGTCGAAGGCATCCTCGCCCTGCTCCTCGAGCGCGAGGAAGGCCTCGTTCTCCCAGGCCAGCAGCACATCGCCGAGGCCACGCTGCGCGAAGGTGTTGGTCGCCCCGCGCGCCCCGGTGTCGAGCACCGGCACGTTGGCAAAGAGCTCCGCCATGTACTCGCGTGCCCGCGCCTCGTCTCCGCCGTAGGCGTCGAGCGCCCAGGCCCAGGCCGCGAGGAAGTTCCACCGCGCCCCGCCCGAGGTCTTGGGGTTGGGGGTGATGACCTCCACGTCCTCGGCCACGAGGTCGCCCCAATCGGTGATGCCCTTGGGGTTTCCGTCCCGCACCAGGAACACGATGGTCGAGGTATAGGGGGCCGAGTTGTGCGCGAGCCGGCTCTGCCAGTCCTCCGGGATCTTGCCGGTGCGTGCCGCGATGGCGTCGATGTCGGCGGACAGCGCCAGCGTGGCGACCGTCGCCTCGAGCCCATCGATGACCGCGCGGGCCTGTCCGCCAGACCCGCCATGGGACTGGCGCAGCGTCAGCGGGCCGTTGCCTTCGGCCTGCCACCAATCGGCAAACCAGGCATTGTACTCGCGGTAGAATTCCCGCGTCGGATCGTAGGACACGTTGAGGATCTGAACTTCTTCCTGCGCGCGGGCACCGGGGGCGGTGGTCGCGGCGAGGCCCGCGGCGATCAGTGCGAGGATCGCGCGGCGATGGAACGGCGCACCGTCGGTTGTCTGGCGTCGGGGCATGCGGATCTCCTTTGCGTCACCCTGTCGGTTTCGTGCCAGGCGGACGGGGCAGACCCGGCCTCATGGTCCGGTGAGACCGCCAGCGTCGCCTGACACCTAAATATCGACAGGGTTAGTCGTGTATTGCAAAAGCAAATCCGCGGCGTTTTCACCCGCCGCCGTGGAAGATTATTCTCCGGCGCCGGGCTCGGGCAGGGCAAACCGCTCGAGCGGGTTCGAGTCCTGCTGAAGATCGGCGAGCGTGAGGGATTCGATCATCAAGATGTAAGTGGCGTAGAAGCCGCCGAAAACTGCCCGCACGCGGCAGGTTGCCTCATCGCAATCGGCGCATTTCTGGTAGGCCCGGCGTGACAGGCAGGGCAGGGGCGCCAGAGGTCCGTCGATCAGCCGCAGGATCTCGGCCAGAGACACCAGCTTCGGCTCCTTGATGAGGACGTAACCGCCGTTGCGCCCGCGGCGGCTTCCGATCAGCCCCGCGCGTTTGAGGTCGAGCAGGATGTGCTCGAGGAACCGCTTCGGGGCGCCGGAGCGGTCCGCGACCTCCTCGATCCGCAAGGCGGCGCCGTCTCCGGCGGCTTCGTCTGCCAGCACCGTAAGGGCCTTGAGCGCGTACTTGGTCTTGTGGGTGATCATCGGTCACGAAGCCTTGGTCCTGGGGCGGGCCCGTTCATTCTACAGGCAAAAAAGCTGTGACGCGAGCCTTAACCGATAAACACGATAAAGACGGTCGACATTTAGATGAATTGTGCCATGCTCAGATCGACTCGGGCCGAGTGGCCCTGATGAACCAGGGAGGGACCATGCCGTTCGACCGCATCGACCTTAAGATTCTCGACCTGCTGCAGCATGACGCGACCATGCCGGTGGCGCGGATCGCCGACCGCGTGGGCCTGTCGCAGACACCTTGCTGGAAGCGGATCCAGAAACACGAGGAGGCGGGCACGATCCGTGGTCGCGTTGCGCTGCTCGACCCCGACGCATTCGGTCTGGGGGTGACAGCCTTCGTCTCGCTCGAGGCGGCCGAGCACAGCGCTGCGTGGCGGTCGGCGTTCCTTATTGCGGTGGACGAGATCGAGGCCATCCGCGACGTCTACCGCATGGCCGGATCATACGATTACCTGCTGCGCGTGGTGGTTCCGGACATGCCCGCCTTCGACCGGTTCTACGAGGCACTCACCTCGGCGGTGACGCTGAGAAAGGTCGAGTCGGTGTTCGCATTGGAACGGCTGCGCGACCGCACGACGCTACCGCTGGGAGAGTTGCAATAGACGCGAAGGGATGCTTGCAAAAGGTACGTTGGCAGGTCTGACAGTGATATATCAGGAAGGTAATCGTTGCGGTATAAATGGACTTCAGTCGGCAAACCCGAGCTCCGGACTCTCAGGAATCGACACTCCGCATCGGAATTCCCGCCTCTTCGCTTGTTGTCGAGAAGTGCTTGTCGCCCGCGTAGCCGCCGGGGACAGAGCTGCCAAGATTGCGCAAGCCTTCGGCTTATCCGTTCGCGCGGGCACTGATCGCAAGCCGGGTCTGCCACGCTTGAGGGTGGCGCGCTGGCTGACCCGTCACAGCGACATTGTCGAAACCGGTAACGAGAGTTGGCGCTTCAAGACCCGTGAATGACCGAGAACCCGCTGGGCCGATACGGCTACGCTGTGTGAGGGCTACACCGCATCGGGCCTGCTACCCGAGCGCTCCGAGGGGGCCGCTTTTGGATGCCGATAGGGGGTCAAGATTGCCTGCAGATTGACAGGATGTCGCTCTTGGTTGGCCGCACATGATGCCATCCCCTGTTCGCGCATGTCGGTTTAAGTGACCACCAGCACCACGTGAAGCGAAAGACAGGAAGGTTGACGGGGATGACGTTCGCTCGTCCGATTTTGCTGCTGAATGCGACAAAGGACTCGTTCGGGGACGCTATGACGCAGCGAAGTTGCACCTAATGAAGGGCAGCAAGGGGCTGCGAGTAATGGCGCACCTCGGGAAACACCCTTATGCCTCCTGCCGCGCCGCCGCATGACCGGTTTGAGACCTTTCTCGCCAATCCTTTTGCCAGATCAAGCTGGCGCCAAGTTTACTCAGACGGCTCCGATCTGCCACAGGCAGGACGGGAAAGCGGCAATTGCGCCTGGGTCAGCGTTGCAACCGATGGATCCCACAGGCCTCAATCTTCTGGACTGAGTGCGCTGTGAAAAGCTGACGCGGTAAGTTCGATGAGTTGGGCATGGATCGCAGACCGAGAAGTGCCGTTTCCATCGTCACAGATCGGATCTTCGATACCTTCTTCCACGGCTATCTCCGCAGCACCCGGTTTGCATTCTCCAAACATCGAATGATGGCTTGCATCTTCGATCACGTGATAGGTTGAATCGTGAATTGCCGCTGCGACCCCCGAGGCCTGGATGGTTGCTGGAATCTCAGAAGCCGCGCCGAGGTTCACGACGTAAACAGGGATCGAAATCTCGGGAAGCGACTCGGGAGAAAATAAATCCGTGGGGGCCGGATCAATTGCCATAGCGAAACGCACACGGGGATCTGAATTGTCTCGACCGGCAGTCGTCTTGTCCATCGCATGGAGATCGACGCCGCTCATGCGAACCCAGTCGCACAGGGATGGGTTGAGCTCATCAGTGTCGCAATAGCCCGCCAATAGCTCCGGATCGAGTTTTGCGCCAGCAAGGGACAGGGCGGTATTGCCTCCCATCGACAAGCCCAGAACCCCGATACGGTCGGAGGCAACATGCCGTTGGAAGGTCGGACTGTCCTCGATTGCATCGAGCGTATCCGAGATATCCGCCGGTCGTAGCCAGAGCTTCATCGTTTCTGCCGCCGATCGGCCGGGGCCAGTATTGCCGGGATGGGTGGGGGCAGCGACGATGAATCCGTTCTGGGCAAGCGGCGTCGCTATCCAGCTCATCGCCTCGGAGCGTCCCGCAAGTCCCGCCCCATGCGACAGCAAAACGAGAGGGAATTCTCCGTCGAGAAACGGCGCATCCTGCATGGCGGGCGTCCCGTTAAAAAAGACATTTTCGCCCAGCAGGACAGTCTCGCCGCCTGCCGATGCCGGATACCAGATTGTCACCTCAAGATCGGTGTTCCTCTCGACCGATGGAACAACCATCTGCCGAACGCCAGCAGCATATTCGGCGGCAATGCCCTGTTGAGCAATGGACATCGAAATTGCCCATACTGACAGGATACAGGCGCGAGAGGCGGATCTCTTCATGACTTTCCTTATCCGGTTCCAGACGTGTTGCGGTCTTGACGTTATAGCTTGGCGACGGGGAAGCCATAGCATTATCGATTCGAGCCCGCGACTGATTTGTTCGCATTGCTGACCTTCATCTTCCGAAAAAAATGCTGCTTAATCGACGAACGGCCGGTCTAGTGAAGCTGCGGCGCAGCGTCCCATCAGGATGCCAACATTCGCAATGGGCCGGCCACGACGGACCGGCCCTTTTCACTCTGATTTCTACCGACTTTGCGATCGTGAGTGCATCCTCCAGTTTGACGCCGAGGTAGCGCACTGTGCTGTCCATCTTCATATGGCCAAGAAATCGCTGCAACCCTCTGAGATTTCCGGTTTTCCGATAAATTTGGGCGTCGTTGCATTTCTCCTGCATGAGGCGTGACTGCCCCTTACCCCGCTGACGTTAGGCTATGCGGAAGATCTCGGCGGTGCCGAGGGCGTTGAAGCGGTTTATGAGGGCGATGCAGATGTGGATTTCTGCGGTCTGGCGCTCGGGGTCTCGTGCCGCGATGCGCTCGGCGAAGGATTTCAGGCAGCGCACCCTCGCCTCGATCCTGCTGCGAACATGGTATCCAGTCCAGCGCTTCCAGAATGCCGCCCGTAATATCGCGTCGCGCGCAGAGTGTCGTTGCGGGCGCGTGCCGTAGGGCAGTCGTCTTTCCATAGCTGCCCGTTCTTGCGGATCGGGATGATCGGAACCGCGTCGCGCTCGATAATGGCCTTGTGGCAGCGGCGCGTGTCGTAAGCACCGTCCGCGGTCACTGTGCCGATCAGTTCGCTCTCTGGGATTTGGCTAAGCAGGTCGGGTAGCACAGGGCTGTCGCCGTCGCGGCTGGGGGTGAATTCCACGGCGCGGATGTCGGACGTGGCCGGGTCCATGGCTAAGTGGACTTTGCGCCATTGGCGCCGCCGCTGCCCTCCGTGCTTGCGCGCCTGCCATTCTCCATCGCCGAGGAACTTTATGCCCGTGCTGTCCACGAGCAGGTTCAGCGGTCCGTTGGCGCGCCGATACGGGACCTGGACGGCCAGGGTCTTCTGCCTGCGGCACAACGTGGTGAGGTCCGGTACAGGCCAGTCCAGACCCGCCAGCTTCAGGAGGCTCGCCACCATCCCGGAAGTCTGGCGCAGCGGCGATTTGAACAGGATCTTGATCGACAGGCAGAACTGTATCGCCGCATCGGAAAACACCGCTGGCCGCCCAAGCCGCCCGTCACGCGGCGCGCGCCAAGTCATGTTTTTGTCGACCCAGATTAGCAGAGAACCCGGCTGCCTGAGCGACGCGTTGTAGCTGGACCAGTTCGTCGTGCGGTGGCGGGCTGGTGATGGCTTGCTCATACGGCGCGTCTAACCGATGGATTCACGAAGTGAATCCTTTGTCGTCAGACTTGTGCAACAACGCCCGTCTTGCATCCGGAGCAATGCGGACTGAGTCTGCGCCATTTGGTGTTAATTTAACTGAGAGCTTTACACATTTTGACGGATGTACCCGCCAAAATGCCTGCCAAGCCGAAAACGCTTGGAAGCACCTTCATGCAACGCCCAGCGATTACTACGCAGAATCGCGCAGTCAGGGTGTTGCCAAGCTCATGCGGCAGATTGCGGTTCCCTGGGTGTCACGGATGACTCCGGAACAGCAAATGCGTGGTTAAACTCGTCGCTGTCCATGTTCTCTGGTCTTTTGCCAACATCGGTGATGGCGGGGCGTATTTCGCCACCTAGGTGTTCAGGTGCCAGCCTCCGATCCCAGGGCCTGTGATAGCTTTTGCGCGGAAGAGGTGACGAGGCGGATGCTGTGCTCGAGTTCCGACTCCCGGATACGGAAGGCCGGAGCGACGACGTGGATTGACGCGATCACCTGCCGGTTCATCGCAAAGACAGGAGCGGCGCAGGACACCTGATGTTCGCTTGCCTCGCTGCGGCTCACGCAAAAACCTTGCGACCGGATCCGGGCAAGCTCATCCATGACGGCCTCCCGCGTGCTGGGGGTATTCGATGTCAGTGCGGGAGGGTGCTCCGGAACGCAATCATCGATGAACTCCTTCGATTGAAAGGCCAGCAGACATTTCGGCGAGCCGGCATAGAGCGGCCTGCGGCGTCCTACATTGGCATGGACCCGCAGATCGCGAGAGGGTTCGGCCTTGGCAATGCACAGTGCCTCGAACCCGTCGATGATCCGCAGCTGCACGGTTTCGTTCACCCGCTGGCATAGCTGTTCGAGGATCGGTGTCGCCAGTCGAATCAGGTCAATCTGCGTGCTGGCATTGATCCCCAGCACCAGCATCGCTTCTCCGAGGCCGTAGGTCGCTTCCCCACTGCGCGATATGATCTGCTTCTGTTCCATTGTGTGCAACAAGCGGTAGGCACGTGACTTGCTGAGGCCCGTTTTCCGAGCAAGTTCGGTCACGCCCACCCCCGGGTGCCTCGCGACCTCGAGCAGCAAATCGAATGCCTTTTCTACTGATTCAACTGTATATTTCGGCATCTCTTAGCTTTGCCTCGATCTGTCATGCGGCTAAGAAAAACTTGTTTCGCACAATAAAACAACCGCAAAATGAATTTGACATAAATCACCCTGAGCAGGTTTCCTGAGAGCATCAAGGGGCCTCGCCCCGCGATCAATAACGCACCGCCCGAAACGGGCCTCATCCTTCGACAGGGAAGCTGACATTGACCTCATTCATGACCCGGCGCGGGTTTCACGCCTCCGTCCTCGCCCTGGTTGCGGCCACCGCAACGCCCGCATTCGCACAGGATGCCGAGCTGAGCATTGGCATGGCCGCACCCATCACCTCGCTCGATCCGCATGAGGATTCGAACTCTCCGAACAACGCCACCAGCCGGCACATCTGGGACAGCCTGATCAACCGTGGCGGCTCTGCCGAGAACAAGCCGCAGCTTGCTGAAAGCTGGGAGGTGGTCGACGACACGCACTGGCGCTTCCATCTCCGTGAGGGCGTGACCTTCCACGACGGCAGCGCCTTCGATGCCGATGACGTGGTCGCTTCGCTGATCCGGGCGCGGGACAAGGAAAGCCAGGCCTTCGCCTCCTATACCCGCAACATCTCCGAAGTGATCGCGGAGGATCCGCTGACCGTCGTGGTCGAGACCGCCGTGCCCGACCCGATGATCCTCAACTCGCTGAGCCGTATCCGGATCATCAGCTCCGACTACGCCGAGGCAGACGTCGCGGAATTCGAGAACGGCCCCGCCGCAGTCGGCACCGGCCCGTTCAAACTGGTGTCCTATACCCCTGGTGACCGGGTCGAGCTGGAGCGAAACGAGGATTACTTCGACGGCGCTTCGGAATGGTCCAAGGTGACCCTGCGCTTGGTGCCGGACAATGGCGGGCGGCTCGCGTCGCTGCTGGCGGGTGATCTCGACCTCATCGAGAACCTGCCCGCCGAAGGCGTCGCACGGGTCGAAAGCTCGAACGGCATGAAGGTGATCCGGGGTCAGTCCACGCGGCTGGTGTATCTGGGCATGGACGTGTCCCGCGACGAGTCGCCCTTCGTCACCGCCAAGGACGGCTCGGCACTTGGTTCGAACCCTCTCAAGGATGCCCGGGTGCGCAAGGCGCTGTTGATGGCGATGAACCGCGAGGCCATCGTCGACCGGGTCATGCAGAAGAACGGCACCGTGGCCGACCAGTACGTTGCCGAGGGCTTCTTCGGCCACTCTGACGAGGTCGAGCATGTTGCCTATGATCCCGAAGGGGCCAAGGCGCTGCTGGCCGAGGCGGGCTATCCCGACGGCTTCGCGCTGACGATTCACGGCCCGTCGGGCCGCTATGTGAATGACAGCGAGGTGGTCCAGGCCGCCGGCCAGATGCTGACCCGTATCGGCATCGACACCAAGGTCGAAGTGCTGCCCTGGTCGGTCTATTCCAACAACTATTCGAACGGCGAATATTCCCTGTTCCTCGGCTCCTGGGGAGTGAACACCGGCGAGGTGTCGAACCCGGCACTGGCGGTGGTTGCGGGCCGCGACGCCGACAAGGGCACCGGGCGCTACAACGGTGGCGGCATCGACGTGCCCGAGATCAACGATCTACTCGATCAGGCGACCGCGTCGCTGGACGAGGCAGAGCGCGAGCCGCTGCTTCAGGAGGTGTCGAAGCTGACCTTCGAGGACACCTGGCTGCTGCCCATGCACTACGAGAACGTCGTGATGGGTGCGAGGACCGGCATCGAGTTCAAGCCGCGCGGCGACAAGTACACGCTGGCCTACGAGGTGAAGAGCGCCGAGTGAGCTTCTGGCCGGGCGGCCTGCGCGCCGCCCGGCCTTTCCCGCCCAAAAGGCGGACGACATTCCCCATCCCCACAGGAGATCCCATGCAGGAGCTTGCCCCGGGCGCCGCCTCTGAACGCGCCCGCGCGATCTATGACTATGGCGAAACGGCGATTTTCGCCTCCGCCGCCGATCCGCGCTTTCACTTTTTGCTCTACGTTCCCCCCGCCGCTGCGGACGGCCGCAAGATCGACCTGCTGGTCGCGGTGCATGGCACCGGGCGCACATCGGCGCTCGAGTTTCGCGACGGGTTCGCTGAGTTCGGCCTGTATAACGACTGCGCGGTGCTCTGCCCGATCTTTCCGGTGGGCGTGCGCGGCGACGGGGCGCGGTCCGGCTATAAGATGATGCAGGAAGGCGATATCCGATACGACAAGGTCGTGTTGGACATGGTCGCCGAGATCGCCGCAAAATACGGGCAGGACTGGTCCACATTCGCCATGTTCGGCTATTCCGGTGGCGGCCATTTTACCCATCGTTTCGCGATCTTGCACCCCGAAAAGCTCTGGGCCGCCTCGATCGGTGCGCCGGGGTCGGTGACACTTTTGGACCCGGACCGTGACTGGTGGATCGGGGTGCGCGATCTGGCCGAACGCTTCGGGAAGCCGTTCGACCCGGCGGCTCTGGCGAAGGTGCCGGTGCATATGGTGGTCGGCTCGCTCGATCTCGAAACCTGGGAGATCACTCACAAGCCCGGCGGTGCCTATTACATGGACGGCGCCAATGACGCGGGCGAAACCCGCCCCGAACGGCTGCGCAGCTTGCAGAAATCATTCGAGGCGGCGGGCGTCAGAGTGACCTTCGACGAGGTGCCAGGCGTGTCGCACGACCGCCTGAAATGCATCGGGCGGACCAAGGCCTTCCTGACCCGCGTGCTGAAGGAACGTCGGTCATGAATCGCAACGCAACCATTGTCGCCCCGCAGCCTGAGGCGGTCGAGGCCGGGGCAGAGGTTCTCGAGCGTGGTGGCAACGCCATCGACGCGGCGCTGGCCTGCGCCTTCGTGCAGGGCGTGGTCGATCCGCAGATGTCGGGCATCGGCGGCTTCGGCTCCATGCAGGTCTACATGCCGGGGCGCGGCATCCACGAAATGCTGGAGTTCTACGCCCTCGCCCCCGCCGCCTGCACCCCGGACATGTGGCAGGACAAGCTGATCGGTCAGAGCCGTGACGGTTTCGGATTCATCCTCGAGGGAAATATTTCCGAGATCGGCTATCTCGCCTGCTGCACTCCCGGCTCGCTCAAGGGCTACGAGACGGCGCTGCGCGACTACGGCAGCTGGGACTGGGCCGACCTGATCGCGCCCGCGATCCGCTATGCCGAGGACGGGTTCAAGATCCGACCCCACATGCACTGGTACTGGACCAAGGACCAGAGCGGCGACGGCCAGACCAACACGATCACCAAGCTGCGTTACTCTGAGACTGGCAAGCGCGTCTATTTCCACGAGGACGGCCGCCTGCGTGGTGTCGGAGAGATCCTGCGCAACCCCGATCTCGGGCGCACTTTGCGGCGCATCGCGGAAAGCGGCGGGTCCGACATTTTCTACCACGGTGAGATCGCGCAGCAGATCGCAGATGATTTCGCGGCCCATGGCGGGCTGATCGGGTTGGATGATCTCGCGCACTACGGAGTTACCAAGGCCGCCCCGGTCTGGGGCAGCTATCGCGGCAAGCGCATCGCCTCGAGCCCGCCTCCGGGGTCGGGGATGCCGATGATCGAGCTGCTGCACATCCTCGAGAATTTCGACCTGCGCACGATGAAGCACGGCTCGGCGGACTATGTCCGCACGCTCTTCGAGGCGATGAAGCGCATGACCATCGACAAGGATGCTCATATGGGCGATCCGGCCTATGTAGATGTGCCGGTTGAGATGCTGCTGTCGAAGGAACACGCAGCGGGCCATGCCACCAGCATGAAGGCTGGCGAGCGTGCGAATGTAGAACGGCTCGACCTGTCGCAGCGCGACACCACCCATATTTCGGTGGTGGACAAGGACGGCAACGCGGTGGCGCTGACCCATTCGCTCGGCTCGCCCTCGGGCGCGATCACAGAGGGGCTGGGCTTCATGTACAATGGCCTGATGGGCCGGTTCGACCCGCGTCCTGGCAAGGCCGCCTCCATCGCGCCGCGCAAGCGCAGGGCCTCCTCTGCCGCTCCGACCATCGTTTTCGACGGCGAGGCCCCCTCGATCGTCATCGGCGCGCCGGGTGGCAGCTACATCGCCCCGACCGTGGCGCAGGGCATCGTCAACATGATCGACTTCGACATGGGAATCCACGAGGCAGTGTCCGCACCACGCATCGTCGGCGTGTCAAACAGCATCGACATCTGCAATCGCATCCGGCGCTCCGTCGCCGACAGCCTGCGGGCCGAGGGCTATGACGTCGTGCGCTCGGCTCAGACCTATGCCTTCGCGGCACTGCACGGTATCCGCATAGACGGCGGGGTCTCCTCGGGCGCGGCGGACCCGCAGCGTGACGGCATGGCGATCAGCGTCGACTGAACGGGCAAGGAATTTCCATGATCACCAATCTGATAAGACGCGGCATCCAGGCTCTGTTCGTCATCTTCGCGATGACGCTCATCGTCTTCGTCGGCGTCAATGTCATCGGCAACCCGGTAGACATCCTCATCAACCCCGACCTCAACCAGGCCGAACGGCTGCGGGTGATGCAGAACCTCGGGCTGGATCAGCCGCTCTGGCGTCAGTACCTGAGCTTTCTCGCGGGGCTTGCGGAGGGCGATTTCGGAGACAGCTTCGTCTACGGTCGCCCGGCGCTGGGGGTGATCCTGGAACGGCTTCCGGCAACGCTTGAACTGGCGCTGGCGGCGATGGTCATCGCCATCGTGGTCGGCTTGCCGCTGGGGCTTTATGCCGGGCTCTACCCGGACCGCCTCTCGTCGAAGCTGATCATGACCGGCTCGATCCTCGGCTTCTCGCTGCCGACCTTCTGGGTCGGGCTGATGTTCATCCTGCTCTTCGCGGTGCAGCTTGGCTGGCTGCCGTCGAACGGGCGTGGCGAGACGGCGGGGGCGTGGTCCTTCCTCACCGGCGACGGGCTGCGGCACCTGATTTTGCCCGCGCTGAACCTCGCACTGTTCAAGACCTCGCTCATCCTGCGCCTGACCCGCGCAGGCGTGCAGGAGGTCATCGCACAGGATTTCGTCAAGTTCGCGCGTGCCAAGGGCCTGCTCGAGCGCCGTGTGGTGCTGGTGCATATCCTCAAGAACCTGATGATCCCGGTTGTCACCATCATCGGGCTGGAGTTCGGCTCGCTCATCGCCTTCTCGGTGGTGACGGAAAGCATCTTCGGCTGGCCCGGCATGGGCAAGCTCATCATCGACAGCATCAACCTGCTCGACCGGCCGGTGATCGTTGCCTACCTGATGATGATGGTGGTGCTCTTCGTGACGCTGAACTTCGTCATCGACATCTGTTACACGCTGCTGGACCCGCGCGTCCGGTTGGACGGGAAGGGCTAAGCCATGGATAGCAAACTTGCCGATGCGGCGCAGATCGCGCCACCTAAACCGCGCGCTTCGGCTGCCCTGCTGCGGTTCCTCAAGGCGCCGACCGCTCTGATCGGGGTCATTGGGCTGACGCTGGTGGTGGGGGTCGCGGTCTTCGCGCCGATCCTGTCGCCGCAGGATCCCTATGACCTGATGCAGCTCGACATCATGGACAGCCGCCTGCCGCCCGGCTCCGAGAGCTTCACCGGCGTGCCGTACCATCTCGGCACGGACGGGCAGGGGCGCGACATCCTGTCGGGCATCATGTACGGGCTGCGAACCTCGCTCATCGTCGGCATCGTCTCGGCCTTCGTCGCCGCGCTGATCGGCACCACGCTGGGGCTGCTGGCCGCCTATCTCGGCGGACGGGGCGAGGCTCTGCTGATGCGGCTCGTGGACCTTCAGCTCAGCTTTCCGACGATCCTCATGGCGCTGATGGTGCTGGCGATCCTCGGCAACGGTGTAACCAACGTGGTTCTTGCGATCATAGTCGCGGAATGGGCGACCTATGCCAGAACCGCGCGAGGCACCGCCCTGGTCGAGCGCGAGAAGGAATATATCGAGGCCGCCCGCTGCCTGCGCATTCCCGCGCGGCGTATCCTGCTGCGCCACATGCTGCCCAACTGCCTTGCGCCGATCATCGTCATCGCGACGATGCAGGTCGCCCGCGCCATCGGCCTCGAGGCAACCCTGTCCTTCCTCGGGCTCGGGGCGTCTGTCACCCAGCCCTCGCTAGGGATGCTGATCGCCAATGGCTATCAGTACCTGCTGTCCGGGCTCTACTGGATCAGCTTCTACCCGGGGATCGCACTGCTGATCACCATCGTTTGCATCAACCTCGTCGGCGACCGGCTGCGCGACGTGCTCAACCCGAGGAACGCCCGATGACCGCGCTGCTTGACGTCCGAGACCTCGTGACGGTCTTCCCCTCCGGCGGGCGCGATCTGCGCGCGGTGGACGAGGTGTCGTTCAGCGTGAACCGGGGCGAGGTGCTGGGGCTGGTCGGCGAAAGCGGGTCCGGCAAGAGCGTCACCGGCTTTTCCCTGATGGGACTGGTGGACGCGCCGGGGCGCATTGCCTCCGGGCAGATCCTGTTCGATGGCGACGATCTGGCGAAGGCCTCGCCCGAGGCGATGCGCTCGCTTCGCGGGCGGCGGATCGCAATGGTCTTCCAGGACCCTATGATGACGCTGAACCCGGTGCTGCGCATCGGCACCCAGATGACCGAGACGCTGCACGCCCACGAGCGCATCGGCAAGCCCGAGGCCCGCGCCCGTGCCCGTGATGCGCTGGCGCAGGTCGGCATCCCCAGCCCCGAGGAGCGGCTCGACGCCTATCCGCACGAGTTCTCCGGCGGGATGCGCCAGCGGGTGGCCATTGCCATTGCGCTGCTGCACCGCCCCGACCTCATCATCGCCGACGAGCCGACGACCGCGCTGGACGTGACGATCCAGTCGCAGATCATCTCGGAATTCCAGGCGTTGACCGAACGGCAGGGCACGGCGGTGATCTGGATCACCCATGATCTTGCCATCGTCTCGGGCCTCGCTGACCGCATCGCGGTGATGTACGGCGGCCGCATCGTCGAGACAGGCCCCATCGCCGAGGTGCTGACAGCGCCGAAGCATCCCTACACCCGCGGACTGATCCGCTCGGTCCCGTCCGAGAACAGCCGCGGCGCGCGGCTGGCGCAGATCCCCGGCGTGACGCCCTCGCTGGCGCATATGCCGCAGGGCTGTGCCTTCCGCTCCCGTTGCCAGCGCGCCGATGCCGCCTGTGCCCAGCGACCCGGCGCCTACGGCTCCGACTCCTGCTGGCACCGCTGTTTCCACCCGCACGAAGAGGCCCTCACATGACGCTTCTCTCTCTCGAAGGTATCACCCGCCGCTTCGGTTCCACCCCCGATCTTGCCGCTCGCATCGCCATCCGGCTCGGCGCTGCGAAACCGCCTCCCGTGGTACAGGCGCTCGACGGCGTGTCGCTGGACATCGCCGAGGGCGAGGTGGTCGGGCTGGTGGGCGAATCCGGTTGCGGCAAGTCCACGCTGGGGCGCATCGCGGCGGGCATCCTGCCTGCCTCCGAGGGCACCATCCGCTGGAAGGGCAGGGACCGCGCCACGCTTCAGGGCCGCGCCCGGCGCGATGCCGAGCTTGCGGCACAGATGATCTTCCAGAACCCGATGGCAGCACTGAACCCGCGCATGAACGTCGAGGCGCTGGTGGCCGAAGCGCCGCAGATCCACGGCATGATCAGCGGCGGCAAGGGGGCCTATGTCGACGATTACCTCAGGAAGGCCGGCTTCGACCCCGAGATGAAGCGGCGCTACCCTCACCAGTTCTCCGGCGGGCAGCGGGCGCGGGCCAACATCGCCCGCGCGCTGGCGGTGCAGCCCGAGTTCCTCGTCTGCGATGAAAGCGTCGCCGCGCTCGACGTGTCGATCCAGGCGCAGATCCTCAACCTCTTCATGGACCTGCGCGAACAGCTCGGGCTGACCTATTTGTTCGTCAGCCATGATCTGGGTGTGGTCGAACATATCTCGGACCGGGTCGCGATCATGTACCTTGGCCGCATCGTCGAGGAAGCCCCGGTGGCCGAGGTCTTTGCCCGGCCCAATCACCCCTACACGCAGCAGCTTCTCGCAGAGGTGCCCCGCATCCGCCCGGGGAAACGACGGTTCTCCGCCGTGAAAGGCGAATTGCCCAGCCCGCTGAATCCGCCCAAGGGGTGCCACTTTCACCCGCGTTGCGCTTTCGCGACCGAACGTTGCCGCATCGAGGTGCCGAAGATGCGCCAGATCGCGCCTGGCCACAGGTCGGCCTGCCACCTGAACGACGTCGCATGAGCATGCCTCCCAGCTTTGCCATGGCGCTTGCCTTGGGCACGCTAGGCGGGGCGCTCTTCACATGGATCGGCATGCCGCTGTCGTGGATGCTGGGGGCGATGACGGCGACGGGGCTTGCCGCGATCATGGCGCTGCCGGTTAAGGGGTTCGTGAAGGCCCGCCCGCCGATGTCGGCTGTGATCGGGGCGATGCTGGGCTCGCAGTTCGGTCCTCACACACTGGAAAGCGCGGCGACCTGGTGGCCCGCGCTGCTGGGGCTGGCGGCCTATCTCGTGGTGGCGGCAGGGATCTGCATCTTCTACCTGCGCAAGGTGGCGCGGCTCGATGGGCCGACGGCATTTTTCTCCGCCATGCCTGGCGGGCTCGTTGACATGGTGCTGCTGGGAGCCGAGCGGGGCGGAGACGAACGGACCATCGCGCTGATGCACTCGGCCCGGATCTTCCTCGTGGTGCTTGGGCTGCCGCCGGTCATGATGCTGGCGACCGGGGCAGACCCGGTGGCGCGTGCAGCGGACTGGCGGCCTTTGACGAGCATGGGCATGATGGACGTGATCTTCCTGCTGGGGGCCATCGCCGTCGGAACCGGGCTGGGCAAGCTGCTGCGCCTGCCCGCGCCCTTCCTTATCGGCCCGATGCTGGTCAGCTCGTTGCTGCACTGGTCCGGCACCAGCGGCTTTGCGGTGCCAAGCGCGATCATCGCTGCGGCGCAGGTGGTGCTGGGCACCACCGTCGGATGCCGCTTCGCCGGGATATCGAGGCGCTTCGTGCTCAGGATCCTTGCCATCTCGGCAGGCTCTACGGCGCTGCTGCTGTTGGTCGCTGTGGTCTTCTCATTTGCGCTGCACGCCGTGGTCGATGTCCCGGTCGCGGGCATGCTTCTGGCCTTTTCGCCAGGCGGACTTGCCGAGATGAGCCTTGTTGCGCTGGCGCTAAAAATCGAGGTGTCCTTCGTGGTTGTCAGCCACATGGTGCGGATCGGGCTCGTGATCCTTGCCGCCGGGCTGCTGTCGAAGAGGTACAGTCCCACCGCCTGATCCCCTGACAGGCCAGTTCCCCCGACCGGAGCCTGAGCGGCCCCGGACCAATCCCCTTTGTCTTGCCAAACGGAGCTTCCATGACCCTTTCCAATGATCCGACCGCAGAGATCAAGGCGCTGACCGCCGAAAGAGCTGCGCATTACATCGGGGTCCGCCGCGACCTGCACATGCACCCTGAGCTTGCCTTCGAAGAGCATCGCACAGCCGCCAAGGTCGCAGATGAGTTGCGCCGCATCGGGCTTTCCCCGCGCATCGGCGTCGGCCGCACCGGCGTCGTCGCGGACATTGAGGGCGGTCGGCCCGGCCCAAGGCTGCTTATTCGTGCCGACATGGACGCGCTGCCGATCCACGAGCGCACGGGCCTTCCCTATGCCAGCCAGATCGACGGCAAGATGCACGCCTGCGGCCATGACATCCATACCGCGACGCTGCTGGGTGTCGGTGAGGTGCTTCACCGCATGGCCGACCAGCTGAGCGGTAGCGTCCGACTGGTTTTCCAGCCCGCTGAAGAGGCCATCGGCGGTGCGCGGGAAATGATCGCCGACGGGATCCTCGAAGGAGTCGACATGGCGCTTGGGTTGCACAACCGCCCCGAAATCGCTGTCGGCAGCTTCGGTATCGTTGAGGGCTTTGCCAATGCCTCGGTCGATACGTTCGATCTGACGATCCACGGCAAGTCGGGCCATGCGGCGCGATCCTATGCCGCGCTCGATCCTATCGTGGTGGCCGCCCAGTTCATCAACCAGGTGCAGACCGTCATCTCGCGAGATGTGCGGGCACTCGAGTCCTGCGTGATCTCGATCGGGTCCATCCATGCAGGCGAGGCACGCAACGTCATCCCCGGGTCCTGCACCATGACCGGCACGATCCGCAGCCGCCATCCTGAAGCGCGGGCCACCGCCGAAAGACGCCTTCGCCAGATCTGTGCGGGGCTCGAGACCGGGACGGGCGCGGGCATGGCGCTGACATTCGTGCACGGGACACCCGGCATCCGCAATGAACCGAAGATGCTTGCCGCAACGCAGACGGCCATCGAGCACCAGTTCGGCGACGTCGCGCTGCGCTATGAGCCAAGTATGGGAGGCGAGGACTTCGCTCTGATCGCCGAAGCCGTGCCATCGTTCCGCCTGCTCGTCGGGTCTTCGCAGCCGGGCCGCAACGACAGGGTCCACAACGACGACTACCAGCCCGACGAGCGGTGCATCGCCTTCGGCACCGAGGCGCTGGCCCGCGCGAGCCTCGACCTGCTTCGATGAGCAGCCGCGCGTTCAGCGATGATTTGAAGCGGAACGGGGGGGCGGGTCAGCAGGTGAAACAACTGGTGGGAGTGTGTGTTGGCGGGTGAAAGAAAACCCTCGCGAGGCTGTCGCCAGATGACGCCGAGATCCGGTGAATTTAGCAGGAACTGGCACGGATCTCGGCGGAGCATATCCTTCTAAAGGCTGGTCCTGCCCGCAGCCCGCCTGTGCAATGTAGCAAGTGCCTGTTTCACGCGCTTTACGACGTACAAACGTCTATGGCCTAGAGAACGTCTCGGGACATCATCTACACGAAGGGGCTCACTTCGTCGCGTTGTTGTGGGCGACCACCCTTGGACGCGCTCGGCAGGTCGATCCGACGTACGATGTCTGCCTGTTCGAGCGCTGCAATCGCCATGTCGATCTGCTCCTGTTTCGCTGGCCCGGCCAATTGCATACGGCGCACCTCTCGTCTGGAAAACTCGGTCCAGCCCTTATGTTTGATCAACTAGATCAAGGCAGGCCCGGAGCGCTCTTTCGCCGACACCGAAGCAGCGCATAGCTACGCTTCGCCATGGGGAAAACGTAGTCCAAGAAGAATGTGGTGACCTTGCGCACCAATACCGCCTCTGTCCGAAGAGTATCTGCCCTCGGCTGGCACGCCCAATTCATGCAGGAAGGACCAGGGAGTGCCGATCAGCCAGCCCGCCAGCTCGTCACGCACTTGTAGCAAGCCCTTGGGCTGACTTTGCATAAGCGTTGCGAACTTCTAAATTGTGACATCTGACAGAGATGGGCGGTGCTCGCGGTCCATCTTCATTCGGGTGGCGGGGATGACCCAGAGCACGGCATCTAGATCGATCTCATGCCGGATTGCGCCGCGCACTTCCTGTGAGCGAGCGGCGGTAGTGCCAGCAATTCGAGTGCCCGTTCTCCGGCGCCGCTGCGCTGCCATCCAAGGCGGGATATCGTCGATCTGAAGCGCTGGCTGATTGGCTTGTTTTGCCACCTTGGCGGCAGCGGGCAGCAGCTCTTCTAGATTACCCAACCATCGCGTGGGGTTGTCTCCCGTCCGCTGCCCGGCAACGGTCGCCCAGGACAGCACCAACTTGATGCGCCCGCGCAGCCGAGATGCAGTCTCGGTCTTGCTCAGCCAGACTGGTTCGAGCACCCGCAGAACATCCTGCACGGTGATGTCCTGCACCAGCATGTCGCCCAGCGCTGGCTCGACGTAGGTCTTGAGGGTGTTGGCCCGTTGTTGGCGATGCTTGGGATTCTAAAGGCATCCGACTTTGCGGTGAGGCCATTTCTCTACGGCGTCCCGAAACGTCATACCTCGGCGCTCTGCGGCCGCGAGTGCGGACTGAGCAGCCTTTCGCTCTTCGCGTGGGTTGATCCCCCTCCAGATCTTCCCCTTGATTTCGCGTGCGCGGTCTCTGGCCTCTGCGAGCGGCACATCGGGATAGCCCCCAAGCCCGATCTCATGTCGCTTACTTGCTATCGAAACGCGCAACACCCAGGTTCTGCCGCCCTTCGGGGTGAGCTGGAGTTGCAGGCCGGAGGGGCCGCCCATTGCGAAATTCTTTTTCCCCCCAGCCCCGGGGTGGCGCAGACGCTTCACCTCGAGCGCAGAGAGTTCTTTGGCAACTTTCGGCAAGAATCAGATTTCATCTTACCCGCCAAAATAGGATGCCAATATTCGACCCTTCATTGCAGCGAACCGCAGCTCTGCATCCGCACACTTGTGCGGTAAGGTGTTGTGACGAGGGGGTAGATTTCTTCTGTCTGCAGTTCCTTGCAACCTAAGTCTGGCGGGCCGAGCCTCCGACAACCTTCTGTTGAATTCGTGCCGCGTCCCTTGCATCGAGGATGAAATGCCTGCGGACCCGGGCGCTACCTTACGCAAGGGTGACGGTGTGCCAGCGCTGCTCAACACCGAGAACAAACCCAGCGCTTGACGCCTTTGCGCATCCCGCAGACACGCGCGTCTTGAGCCCGTGGGGCAAGGCACCACGATGATGCCTTGCCCTGTCTTGTGCTGCACCGCGCCAGCAGCACTGGCTGGCGCGGCTGCTTACGGCCGGATCGGGATCAGGCGCCGAAGCCGCCCGCCGTCGGCGTGGTGACGATGACGGCCTCGCCCGGGGCGACGCTGGTCTGATCGCTGGCCGACAGGACTTCAATGTCACCGGAAAGGCGCCGGATCTCTGTGCGGCCGCACCGGCCCGCGCCGCCACCGGCAAGTCCCTGCGGTGGGTTGCTGCGGTGTGAGGACAGGATCGAAAGATCCATCTCCTCGAGGAAGCGGATCACCCGGGTGGTACCATCACCGCCCCGCACCCGGCCCGCGCCGCCCGAGCCCTCGTCGATGCCGAACCGCTCGAGAAGCACCGGGTAGCGGCTCTCGAGGATCTCGGGGTCGGTGAGCCGCGAGTTGGTCATGTGCACATGCACCCCCGACTGCCCCGAGAACTCGTGCCCGTCATTGAGCCGCCCCGCAGGCGCACCGGCGCAGATCGTCTCGTAATACTGGTGCGTGTCATTGCCGAAGGTGAGATTGTTCATCGTCCCTTCGCTGTTCGACAGTGCCCCGAGCGCGCCGAAGAGCGCGTTGGTGACATGCTGCGAGGTCTCGACGTTGCCCGCGACCACCGCCGCCGGGTAGGTGGGCGCCAGCATGCAGCCCTCGGGGACGATGATGCGGATGGGCCGCAGGCAGCCCGCGTTCATCGGGATCGGTGCCTCGACCATGACGCGGAAGACATAGAGCACCGCGGCGCGGGTGACCGGTTCGGGGGCGTTGAAGTTGTTCTTCTCCATGCCGGAGGTGCCGGTGAAATCCACCACCGCCTCGCCCTTGTCGCGGTCGATGGTGATTTTCACCTTGATGACCTGTCCGGTGTCGGTGGGGTACTCATATGAGCCGTCCTCGAGCCTGCCCAGAACGCGGGCGACCTCGGCGGCGGCGTTGTCCTGCACGTGACCCATGTAGGCCTGCACCACGTCCAGCCCGAACTGGTCGATCATCCGCCGCAGTTCCGCCGCGCCTCGGGCGTTTGCCGCAACCTGCGCCTTGAGGTCGGCGACGTTCTGGTCGGGATTGCGGCAGGGATAGGCGTGATCGGTCAGCAGATCGCGCAGCGGCCCATCGCGGAACCGCCCGTTCTCGACCAGCAGGAAGTTGTCGATCAGGACGCCTTCCTCGTCTACCGAGGTGGCGCGCGGGGTCATGGAGCCGGGCGCGATGCCGCCCACATCCGCGTGGTGCCCACGCGATGCGGTCCAGAACAGGATCTCGCCATCCTCGAACACCGGGGTGACAACCGTGATGTCCGGCAGGTGGGTGCCGCCATTATAAGGCGCGTTCAGCGCAAAGACATCGCCGGGGCGCACCTTGCCCGCGTTCTGGCGAATGATCGCTTCGACCGAGCGGTCCATGGACCCAAGGTGCACCGGCATGTGCGGCGCGTTGGCCACCAGCGCCCCATCCCGGTCGAAGACGGCGCAGGAGAAATCGAGACGCTCCTTGATGTTGACCGACCGCGCGGTCTTTTGCAGGGCGACGCCCATCTGCTCGGCGATGTTCATGAAGAGGTTGTTGAACACCTCCAGCAGCACAGGATCCGCCTTTGTGCCCGCAGCGCCCGCGTGCGCGGCGGCCTCGGTGCGGGTCATCATGACGTGGTCATAGGCAGAGACTTCGGCGCGCCAGCCCGGTTCGACGACGATGGTCTGGTTCTTCTCGATGACCAGCGCGGGGCCCTGAACGTGGCGGCCCGGAGTGAGCGCATCGCGGCGGACCACGGCGGCCTCGTGCCAGCTGCCGCCAGAGAACACGGGCACGCGGGCCTCGATCTCGGCGGCGCCGTCGCCAAGCGCAAGCGTATCGTCTGCCGTTGTCCCTTCGGGGGCCTCGCCCTCGACCTCGACCGCCTCGACGATCAGCGGGGCGTCGGGGTCGGTAAAGCCAAACTCGGCCTCATGCGCGGCCTCGAAGGCGGCGCGGGCGGCGGTCTCGTCGCCGTCCCATGTCACGGGCAGGGCGGTGTCGGTCCCAGCATAGCGCAGATGCAGGCGGCGGCGCAGGTCGATGTCCTCGCGTACGCCTTGCTCTGCCAGCGCCTGCAGGACCTGGGCCTCGAGCCGTTCCAGCGCTGGGCCAAGGTTGGCTGTGTCACCAAAGACGCCTTCCAGCCCCTGCTGGCGGCTTTCGGTCACCCGCGCCAGCCCGATGCCGTAGGCTGACAGCAGCCCCGACAGCGGGTGGATCAGCACGCGGCTCATCCCCAGCGCATCGGCCACGAGGCAGGCATGCTGACCCCCGGCACCGCCGAAGGCGTTGAGCAAATAGCCGGTCACGTCATGGCCGCGCTGCACCGAGATCTTCTTGATCGCATTGGCCATGCTTTCCACGGCGATGCGCAGGAAACCCTCGGCGACCTCCTCGGGGGCCTTGTCGCCTGCGATCTCGGCGAATTTTGCTGCCACAGTGCCCTGGTCCAGCGGCTGGTCCTGATCGGGGCCGAAGATGGCGGGGAAATAGGCAGGGTTGAGCTTGCCCAGCATGACGTTGGCATCAGTCACCGTCAGCGGCCCGCCGCCGCCATAGCAGGCGGGGCCGGGATGGGCGCCGGCGCTGTCAGGCCCCACGCGGAAACGGCCGGGATCGGCGTGCAGGACGGACCCGCCACCGGCAGCCACGGTGTGCACCTGCACCATCGGGGTACGCATGCGGACGCCCGCCACCTGCGTTTCGAACGTGCGCTCGAAGGCGCCGTCGAAATGCGCCACGTCGGTCGAGGTGCCGCCCATGTCGAAGCCGATCACCTTGTCATGCCCGGCGATCTGCCCGGTGCGCGCCATGCCCACGACGCCCCCCGCAGGCCCCGACAGGATCGCGTCGCGTCCCTTGAAGCGGTCGGCGGCGGTCAGCCCGCCCGAAGACATCATGAAGAGCAGCGTCGGCCCGGCCTCGTCCGGAGGGGTCGCACCAAGCGCCCGCGCCACCCGGTCGACGTAACGCGACAGAATTGGAGTGAGGTAGGCGTCAACCACGGTGGTGTCCCCGCGCCCCACCAGCTTGATGAGCGGCGAGACTTCGTGACTGACCGAGACCTGACCAAATCCGACCTCCTTCGCCAGCGCCTCCAGCGCCTGTTCATGGGCGGGCGAGGCCCAGGCATGCATCAGCACGATGGCCACCGCGTCGATACCATCCGCCTTGGCCTGCTGCAGAGCGCCGCGGGCGGACTCAGGGTCGAGCGCCTGTTCCACGGTGCCATCGGCGCGCACCCGTTCGTCGATCTCGATCACCCGTTCGTAAAGCTGTTCGGGCAGCACGATGTCCTTGGCGAAGATCTCCGGGCGGTCCTGGTAGGCGATTCGCAGCGCATCGCGGAACCCCTTGGTGATGAGCAGAAGCGTGCGGTCCCCCTTACGCTCGAGCAGCGCATTCGTCGCGACGGTGGTGCCCATCCGTACGGTTCCGACAAGGCTTGGGTCGATGGTTTCTGCGCCGGTGGCCGTTTTCAGGTGACGGCGAATCCCTTCAATGGCGCTGTCCTCGTAGACGCCGGGGTTCTCCGAAAGAAGCTTCATCGCGGTCAGATTTCCGTTTGGATTCCGTGCGATGACATCGGTGAAGGTGCCCCCGCGGTCGATCCAGAAATCCCATTCCTTACGGCCTGCCTGCTCATTCATTGATCTTCTCCATACAAAACGATGATAATTTGCTTACATTTTGTTGACGAAAGTTTGGTGTGTCTGTCAAGCTTGTCACACGTCATCAGGCGGCGGGCCGGTCCCGTCGCACAGAAAACGGACACGGACGGGCAATGACCCGGACCGACAGAGAGGAGTACGACCAATGACCATCCGCATGCCGCTGTTTGCAGGCGCCCTTGCCGCCCTTGCCGCCCCCGCCATGGCCGAAACCTGGGACATGCCCACGCCCTATGGCGACAGCGTGTTCCACACCCAGAACATCACCCAGTTTGCCGAGGACGTTGCAGAGGCCACCGGCGGTGAACTCGAGATCACCGTGCATTCCGCCGGTTCGCTCTTTGCCCACCCCGAGATCAAGGATTCCGTCCGCCGCGGCCTCGCGCCCATCGGCGAGACGCTGATGTCGCGCCTTGCCAACGAGGATCCGATCTTTGCCATCGACTCGATCCCGTTCCTTGCGTCCAACTACGAAGACGCTGAAAAGCTGTGGGAGGCCTCGCGCCCCATGGTCGAAGAAAAGCTGACCGAGCAGGGCCTGACGCTGCTCTATGCCGTGCCGTGGCCGGGCCAGAGCCTGTTCTCCGCCGGCCCCGTCGAAAGCACCGCTGATCTCGAAGGTGCTGCCTTCCGTGCCTACAACAACGCCACCGAGCGCCTCGCGCAACTGGTGGGCGCCGTGCCGACGCAGATCGAAACGGGCGACATTCCCACGGCCTTCTCCACGGGTCGCGCTGACGCGATGATCACCTCGCCCTCGACCGGCGTGTCGTCGCAGGCTTGGGACTTCGTGTCGAACTACACCGAGCTGCAGGCATGGCTGCCCAAGAACATGGTGATCGTGAACACCCGGTCCTTTGACGCCCTCTCGGATGAGGTGAAGGACGGACTGCTCGAGGCGGCCGCCGAGGCCGAGACCCGCGGATGGGAAATGTCGCGCAATGAGACTGCCGCACAGATCGCGACGCTTGAAGAGAACGGCATGACCATCTCGCAGCCCAGCGAGACCCTCAGCGATGAGCTGTCCGCCATCGGCGAGACCATGACCACCGAGTGGCTCGAAGAGGCGGGCGAAGAAGGCCAGTCGGTCATCGACGCTTACCGCGGCGAGTAACAAACCCGCCCCGGGCCACGCGTTTGCGGCCCGGTGCTGCGGCATATTCAAGAAAGGCTGCCGGGAAAAACCGGCGCCGCCCGCGATCAACAGCAGGGAAGAAAACACCATGAGACAGACACTCGACCGGCTTTATACCGGTGCCCTTGTCCTTGCGGCGGCCTCGTTTGCAGCCATCGCGGGGCTGGTCCTCGTTCAGGTTCTCGGACGGCTTGTGGACCGCGCCGCCCGCGTCTTCGGCTTGCCGCCAGTCGGCATCACCGTACCTTCGCTGGCCGAAATCGGTGGAATGCTGTTCCTGTCCGCCGTCTTTCTCGGGCTGGCTGGCACGCTCATGCGCGGCGGCCATGTGCGCGTGGGCCTGCTGACCAAGGCGCTGCCCGAGGGCATCGCCCGGGCGCTCGAAGCTCTGGTGCTGGTGATTGCCGCAGGGCTTTGCGTCTTTGCGACTTACTCATCGCTGCTGCAGGCCTGGGATTCCTGGGCCTATGACAGCGTGTCCTTCGGTATGGTGCGAGTGCCGCTGTGGATTCCGCAGGGGGTGATGACCCTGGGGCTCGTGTTGTTGTGTGTCGCCCTGCTTGACGGTCTCGTCACGATCCTGCGCGGCGGCACCCCGGCCTATGCCGGTCACGAGGCGGGAGAAGCCTGATGGAAATCGCCGTTCTTGGACCCCTTCTTGTTGTCGTTCTTTTCGTAGCGCTTGCCGCGGGCCTCTGGATCGGCTTCGCGCTGATCGCGGTGGGGCTGGTGGCAATGCTTGCCGCCTCGACCGCGCCGGTCACGCTGGTCTTCGGGACCAAGGTCTGGGGCAGCCTGACGATCTGGGACCTGACTTCTCTGCCCATGTTCATCTGGATGGGCGAGATCCTCGTGAGATCGCGGCTGTCGTCAGACATGTTCGAGGGGCTCGCCCCCTTCACCCGCCGCCTGCCGGGCCGCCTGCTGCACGTCAACGTGCTGGGTTGCGCGCTCTTTGCCGCCGTGTCGGGTTCGTCCGCCGCGACCACCGCCACCATCGGCCGCATGTCGGTGCCCGAACTGCTCGCGCGGGGCTATGATCCCAAGATGGCCATCGGCACCCTGGCGGGGGCGGGCACCTTCGGCTTTCTCATCCCGCCGTCAATCATCCTCATCGTTTACGGCGCCGCGACCGAGCAGTCCATCGCCCAGCTGTTCCTTGCCGGTCTCGTGCCGGGGGCGATGCTGGCAGCGATGTTCTCGGGCTACATCATGTTGTGGTCGCTTCTGAACAAGGACAAGATGCCGGAGCCAGAGGCCGCCGCCGCCGACGGAGACAGCCTGCGCGCGCTGATGCGGCTGCTGCCGGTGGTGGGCCTGATCGCTGCGGTCATCGGGTCGATCTATGCCGGCATCGCGTCGCCCACCGAGGCGGCGGTGATCGGCGTTGCGGGCGCCATGATCCTCAGCTGGGCCACCGGCGCGGTCAGCTGGCGCGGGCTTGGGGACAGCCTTCTGGCGGCCACCACCACCACCTGCATGATCGCCTTCATCATGGCCGGCGCAGGCTTTCTGACCGTTGCCATGGGCTACACTGGCATTCCGCGCGGGCTGGCCGCATGGATCGGAGCGATGGAGCTGTCGCCCTTCGCCCTTCTGGCCGCCCTCACACTGTTCTTCATCGTCATGGGCATGTTCCTCGACGGCATTTCAATCGTGGTACTGACCGTGTCGATCTTCCTGCCCATGGTGACGGCAGTGGGGATCGACCCGATCTGGTTCGGCGTTTTCCTCGTCATCGTCGTGGAGATGAGCCAGATCACCCCGCCGGTGGGCTTCAACCTCTTCGTGCTGCAGAAGATCACCGGGCGCGACATCCTGCAGCTGGCAGGCTATGCGCTGCCGTTCTTCGGGCTGCTCGTAGTGGCGGTTGCACTGCTGTCTGTTTTCCCGCAAATCGCACTGTGGCTGCCAAGGACGATGTGACGATGACCGACGACGAATGCTTCAACGTGGGGCCGGTGGTATCATCGGCCCATCTTGCCAACTCGGCCATGCCCGAGGTGTCCGAGATGGAGTTCGCCATGGCCATGGGCAACCACGCCTTCCAGCGCTGGATGACCCGCTGCATGGATGCCGCCGGGGCGTCCGGCATGGCGCCTTTGGAAATTCAGGTGCTGCACCTCGTGCATCACCGCGAACGGCCAAAGACCCTTGCGGACATCTGCCTTGTCCTCAACATCGAGGATACGCATACCGTCAACTACGCCCTGCGCAAGCTGGCAGAGCGCCAGCTGATCGAGCAGGGGCGCAAGGGCAAGGAGAAGACCGTCTCGATCACGGCGGCCGGGGCCGAGCTGTGCCTGAAATACGGCAAGGTGCGCGAGGCTCTGCTGATCCGGTCGCTCAAGGCCACCGGGATCGACTCTTCCGAAGTGTCCCGCCTTGCGGCGCTGCTGCGGGCGATGTCGGGCGGCTACGATCAGGCGGCGCGCGCGGCGGCCAGTCTCTAAAAGAGCGCCTTTGCCGAAAGCATGGCAAGCAGGTCGCAGACCCGCTTGCCCCGCATCACTACGTGGGTGCGCCTCACGCATCGGTGCCACAGCGTCGCTTTCGATGGCCGACCGGATTGCCCCCCGTGATGCGTCAAGCATTGCAACCTCCATCCCGGCGTACAAAGCTGGCGGCTGGGGTGCAGCCCCGCCCGAAGCCGGGGCCCTCGGATGTGCCCCGAACAGGCAAGCCGCGTTGCTGAAAATCCGGAAGGTCAACCGAGGCGGGGCTTCAGCCGGCTTGCGACGATGGGAGCGATGGCCTAGGGGGCGGAGACCCCATTCAAGCAGGACGGCCCAAGATGACCATCAGTACCCTCGTTACCCATTCCGGCGGCTTCCATGCGGACGAAGTGCTGTCCACCGTCATCCTGACACGCCTTTATCCCGAGGCCGAGATCGTCCGCACCCGCTCGCCGCAGTGGATCACTCCCGCCGAGGGCCGCCTGATCTATGACGTGGGCGGGGCCTACGACCCCGAGGCGGGCATCTTTGATCACCACCAGCGCGAAAGCCCGCTGCGTGAGGACGAGACGCCCTACAGCTCGTTCGGGCTGGTGTGGAAGCACTTCGGCATGGACTACCTGCGCAGCTTCGACATTTCCGAAGACCAGCTCGAGGGCATCCACGGCTCGTTCGACCGCAGCTTTGTCCTCCCTGTGGATCAGGTCGACAACGGGGTGGTCAGCCAGTCCGAGGCGGGCCCGCTGGCCTCGCTGACGCTGCCCGGCCTGATCGAGACGCTCAAGCCGGTGTTCGACGACACCGATCCCGAAAGCGAAACCCGCGCCTTTCACGCCGCCGTCGCCATCGCCAGGCAGTTCGTCGAGGCCCGCATCGGCCGCAGCGCTGCCAAGCGGCGCGCCGAGGTTCTCGCCCGCGAGGCAATTGACGCCGCCGGTGACAGTCCGATCCTCGTGCTGCCCATGGGCATGCCTTTCCGCCCCGCGGTGACCGAGGCAGGAGCCGATCATCTGCTCTTCGTGGTGACCCCGCGTGGGGACAACGATTGGACCATAGGCGGAATTCGCAAGTACGATCAGGGCTTCGAGCAGCGCGCCGACCTGCCGGAGGCATGGGCCGGGCTGTCCGGCGAGGCGCTTGAGGAGGCGTCGGGCGTCAAGGGCGCCAAGTTCTGCCACAAGGCGCGTTTCATCGCCGCTGCCAGCAGCCGCGAGGCGATCATGACGATGGCGCAGCTTGCCGTGGACGAGGCGTTGCGCGTCAACCCCGACCTTGCCGCAGGCGCGACCTCCGCGACCTGAACCAGCGGGGGTGACGGTCGTCAGGCATCGCCGTGGCAGACCACGAGCGGGCGCATCGCCGGGTCTGACCGCCGACGCGTACATTTCCGGTGGTGACTGCAGCCGCATCGGCGCCGAGGCCCGCGCGTGTCGCGGGCCGTGAATCCCGGGGCATCAGGCGCCGCTTTTCTCCATTTCGGCCATCGCGGCCATGGCGGCCATGCGCTCTCGGGCGTGAATCCCGAGCATGAGCAGGGCGGGCCAGAGCAGGTAGGCCTCGATCTCGATGTTCTCGCCGAAGGTCAGCAGGATCATCACCATGCAAAGCCCCAGCGGAAGCCGCCCCGCAGGCCCCACCGCCGCGTCCCGCAGCGCAAGCCCGGTGTGCCACACAAGTGGCACGGCAAAGGCCAGCAGGCCCACCAGTCCCTTTACGAATAGCAGCCCGAACCACGTGTGGTGGCTGCCGATGGGCATGTATTCCACGAGGTGCGGGCCAGGCTGCACGGTGCCATGTCCGAACCAGGGCGCCTCTTCGCGCCAGCGTTCCTGTGCGATGCGCTGCAGTGTGGCGCGCACGCGGGTGCTGTCGGCGCGGGCCGACTTGAACCCGTCCACGGCAGCCATCGCACGGTCGGCCAGCCATGGCCCGGTGATGGCCAGCGAAGCGGTCAGCCCCGACAGCGCAGTCCATGCCCACGATCGCAGGACCAGCGGCATCAGGCGCGGGCCGATTGTGCAGGCGACGAGACCCACCAGCCCCATGCGTGATTTCGATGCGAGGATCATCAGCATCCCGGCGCCGATGCCGGCAGCCTTCCACTTCCGCTCGGGTTCTTCGAGGGCGAACAGCACCATGGTCACGCCCAGCAATGCCGCAAACGGCGACCACGGGGCGAAGAACTGCCAGCGCGGCGTCCAGGATGCGGGATCCCAGGTAAAGAAATAGACCGAGAAATACTCCGGCCCCGGTCCGCCCACCGCCTTGAGCGGCGAAGTCCAGATGCGTTCTGGCAGGCCGACATAGGGCGCGGCCAGCAGGATCGGCGCAAGGCACAGCGTCCAGAACCCAAGACGGCACTGCGCCCGCACCAGAACCTCGCGCCGGATGGGCAGCACTGCACCGGCAAAGGGAAAAAGCGCCAGCAACGCCCAGCCCTTGGCCCAGCCGATCGAGGATTTGATGGTCTGCTTGAGGCCCAGCCCCCAGCCCAGGTGACCGGCCCAAAGTGCCAACAGCATCACCAGCATGCCGATCCACCATCCCCAGATCACCGCGGGCACCGGGCCGGTGGGCGCAAGGTCCCGGCGCATGGCCGGCCCGAGGTAAAGCGCCAATGCCGCGAGCATGGCTAGCAGCCACGCCAGCACCGGCCCTGCAACGTAGAGCCCACCCACCGCGTAAAGCGGCCATGTCCACAGGATCACCCGTTCGACCGCGCGTTCGGCCGGGTTGGCGCCGATGCGGGTGCTGATGCCTGTGCTTGGGTTCATGCACGCAACGCTCATGTCGTTGTGCCCTTTTCGCGGATGAGGCTGGTGATGATTTTGCGGCGGATCCAACCCAGTGACAGCGCAAAGAGCAGCAGCATGCTTGCGGCACCGCCCGCGGCGATCGCCAGCTTGTCGCGGGGCGAGGTCGGGCGGTCGGGCAGGGTGGGGTCTTCGAGCACCTGCACCAGCGGATACGAGGCGTAGACATCCGCCTTGCTCGACTGGGTGCGCGCGATGGCAGAGGCAAAGACCGCTTCGGCCACGTCAAAGTCCCGCTGCAGGTCTTCGAGCCGGGCAGCATCCGGGCCAAGCCGGTCCAGCCGTGCGCGCTGGGCAGTGAGAAGCGCCTCGAGCGCCACCAGTTCCGCCTCGAGCCCCGCGCGTTCACTGTCCTGCCGGACAAGGTCGGTCATCAGCTCGGCCCGGCCGCCGTCAAGCGCCTGTTCCAGCGCTGCCGTCACCCCAAGTGCTGCGCCGCGCGCCGCCGCTTCGGCGCGGGCCGAGGACATGGCGGCTCGGGCCTTGCGCACCTGTGGATGCTGTGCGCCGTACTGTGAACGGGCCTGCACCAGTTCGGTCTCGGCCTCGGCAAGCGAGTCCAGAAGCGCAAGGTAGGTGCTGTCGGTGTTCACCCGCAGGACCGCAGCGGCGCTCGCGGGATCAAGACCCAGCCGTTGTTGAAGCTCGGCCACCGCCGCGACCTTGCGGCCAAGGGCGGCGCGGGCGGTGTCGACGCGCGATTGCAGGGCATTGGCCTCGGCGCGGAGGCTGTCGTAATGGGTGGCGGACTGCAGACCGCTGCGGGTGCGCAGCTGGTCGATGTCGGCGCGGGTCTTTGCGACCGACGCCTGGTAGTCGTGTATGGCATCGAGGCTGCCGGTCTGGCGGCTGTTCAGTTCGTCGCTGCGCAGGCGGTCGATCTCGTCGAAGAAGGCGGCAAGAAGCGCGTCGCCCCGGGCCTGAGCCGCCTCGGGGGCGGGGCCGGTAAGGCGGATGTGGATGAAGGCGGTCTGATCGACCAGCTCGATCTTGGGTTTGCCCAGCTCACTCGGGGCTACACCGGCGCGCGAGGCAGCATCGGCCAGAACCCGGTCCGCCATGAGCAGGCGCTTGTAGGTTTCGGTGGGGCTGATCGAATTGCTCGAAAAGGCCGAGTTTGCGTGGCTCGAGGCCTGGCCGATCTCTGCAAGGTTCACAGACGACGCTGAGCCGGATCCGGGCAGGATCAGCGACATCTGGGTGGCAAAGACCGGCGCAGCGGTCTTGAGATAGCCGGTGATCGGAGCCCAGATGCCCGCAAGGCCAAGGGCGCAGATCCCCGCATAGCGCGGCAGCCGCCCCAGGTCGCGGGCCGAGCCGCCAAGCGCGATGCGGCGCCAGCCGGGCCGGGGAAGCTTCAGCTTGGCGCGGGTCAGGGGCTCTTGCAGGGGCAGGCTGTCTTGCAGGGTCATGGGCATCTCCTTTGCCCGCAACCCTAGCGCCGCTGTCCCCGCCATGCCGCTGCGCGGCCGGTGGGGGCAGGGGCCTTAATGTGCCGTTAACTATCCCATCGGATAGGACACCTACCGGATAGAACGGCGGTGCGCTCAGAACAGCTCGGCGTCGCGTGCGACGATGGCCGCCTGCGTGCGGTTGTTAACGTCGAGCTTGCGATAGAGCGTCTTCATGTGCAGCTTGATCGTCGGTTCGGTCAGGTCCAGATCGCGGGCGATTTCCTTGTTGGACTTGCCTTCGGTGAGTCCGCGCAGGACCTCGAGCTCGCGCTTGGTGAGGCGGCTGGCGATGGGGTGGTCCGTAGTGTCGTCCTGGCCCTGCATGAAATCGATGGGAGCGTATTGTTCGCCCATGGCCATGAACCGCACGGCGTTGACCAATGATTTCGCAGGCAGGGTCTTGGGCACGAAGCCCGCCGCCCCGAGGTTCAGCGCTTGCTGGGCAATCTCGCGCGTGGCCTGCCCCGAAATCAGCGCGACCCGCTGGCCACCGTTCATCGAAATCGCCTCGGACAGGCTGGTCAGCCCGTCCATGCCCGGCATCTTGTAGTCCAGCAGCACGAGGTTGTAGGCCTCGTTGCGCCGGATGCGCTCGCAGGCTTCGTCGAAGCTCGAGGCGCTGTCGAGTTCCATGTCGCCCTCGGCGCCGAGGTAGGCAATCAACGTGTCGCGCAGAAGATCGTGGTCGTCGGCAATCAAAACTCTCATGGGCGAATCCTGTGGCGAAGTTGCACCTCAGGATACACGTTTCAGGGGTTTAATTAAGGCGTTGGTAACCAAATCTGCTGCCGCTGGGGTATATTGGCCTATCCGACCGGATAGGCGGAGGTGTTTCGGCATGGTTAATCGCACCTTCGGACGGGGGCGGGGCACAGACGCCTCGTTTTGGCGCCGCTGCGCCCTCGGCCTCGCCTTGGGCGAAATTGCGCGAGCGGGACGGGCAGGGAAATGTCGGGGAAACGCCAACCCCGGAGAGCCCCATGTATCACCACGCCCTGTTCTACCCCGCCAAGCCCCATGATCTGCCCACGCGCCCCGTGCTTGATCTGCCCGTGGTCGACGCCAGCACCTCGGACACCATAGAGGCCCTGCTGGGCGGTACCGCGCGCAGCGTCTATTTCCTCAATGCCCATTGCGCCAATGTCTGCGCCACGGACCGTGCCTATGCCGCGGCGCTGGCGCGGGCCGATGCGGTGCTGCCTGATGGCATCGGTGTGGAGCTGGCCGCCCGCAGCATGGGCAGCGGGCTGACCGAGAACCTCAACGGCACGGATTTCACCCCGGCGCTGCTGCAAGAGGCAGCCCGGCGTGGTCTGTCGGTCTTCCTGTTCGGTGCCGCTCCGGGCACCGCGGAGCGCGCGGCGGATGCGTTGCAGGCGCGCATTCCCGACCTGATCGTGGCGGGAACGCGTGACGGCTACGATGGCGGGGCCTGCGAGGTCAGCGCCGTGCATGCCATAAACGCCTCGGGCGCGGACATCCTTCTGGTCGCCATGGGCGTGCCGAAACAGGAGCTGTGGATCGACCGCAACTTGCCCCAGCTGCGCCCCCGGCTGGTGCTGGGCGTGGGCGCGCTGTTGGATTTCCTTGCCGGCAACGTCAAGCGCGCGCCCGCGCCGGTGCGCAAGCTGCGGATGGAATGGGCCTGGCGCCTGGCCATGGAGCCGCGCCGTCTCGCAAAGCGCTACCTCGTGGGCAACACGACGTTCCTCAAGCGTACAGTGCGCCGTGCGATGACCGGAGCGGGGCCCGATGCCGTCACCAAGCGGCTCGTGGACTTCGGGCTCGCGTCCTGCCTTGCCATGCTGCTGGCACCGGTGCTGGGGGCGATCGCCCTTGCGGTGCGGTTCGACAGCCGGGGGCCGGTGCTATTCCGACAGACCCGCGTGGGCCGGGACGGCAAGCCGTTCACCATCCTCAAGTTCCGTACCATGCACCCGGATGCCGAGGCGCGGCTTGCCGAGCTGAAGGCGCAATCCGATCGTGACGGCCTGTGCTTCAAGTCCCGCAACGATCCCCGGGTGACCCGTGTGGGGAGGCTGCTGCGCCGGACCTCGCTGGATGAGCTGCCTCAGATATTCAACGTGCTGCGCGGTGACATGTCGCTGGTGGGGCCTCGCCCGGCGCTGCCCTCCGAGGTCGCCGCCTATCCCCGCGGGGCCCGTGAACGGCTGGCGGCACGGCCGGGCATCACCGGGCTTTGGCAGGTGTCCGGGCGGGCCGAGATCGGCTTTGACCGGATGATCGACATGGATCTGGCCTATGTCCGCTCGCGCAGCCTGCTGCTCGACCTGATGCTGCTGGTGCTGACGGTTCAAGCCGTCCGCTCCGGGCGCGGAGCTTACTGACCGCGCCCCCCGGCGCGGCGCCGGCTATCCTTTCGGATAGGGCGCCGCTGCGGATGCGTCCGTGCGTGATGACGGGCGACATGCGAAAAGATGTTAACGCTTTCTGAGGAGTTTCGAGCCATGCTGTCCGCCAAATCCATCGTTCCGAGTGCCGAGATGCGCCTGTCCGTTCTTCTTGCGTGCTGCCTCGCCCTGAGCGCCCAAGCCGCCGAGCTTCCCATGCCTGAAGGCCCGGTCCTGCTCACCGTGTCTGGTGAGATCTCCAACACCAGCGACGGCGAGTCCGCGATGTTCGACCTTGCGGCCCTGCGCGCCCTTGGCGAGAGCAAGATCACCACCGACACCATCTGGACCGAGGGCGACCATGTCTTCACCGGCGTGCGCCTGCACGATCTGCTGCAGCACGTGGGTGCCACCGGGGTCGAAATCGCAGCAACCGCGATCAACGACTACACCGTGACGGTTCCCGTGTCCGACGCCACAGAGGGCGGGCCGATCATCGCCTATGCCATGGATGGCGACCTGATGTCGCGGCGCGACAAGGGCCCGCTCTGGCTGATCTATCCCTACGCCTCCTCGAGTGACTATCGTACCGAAGTGATTTACTCTCGCAGCATCTGGCAACTGGATCGCATCGAACTGGACTGATGGCACCGCGCCCCTCGACCGCAGGCAAACTTGGCCGGCTCTGGACGACAGGCCGGATCGTGCTTGCCGTGCTCGGGGGGCTTTGCATCCTGGCCATTGCTTTCCTGTCCATCGAGACGGTGCGCGAGCTGCGGTTCCTCAATTCCGCCCGGTCCGACAACGTGCACTGGGTGATGTCACAGGCCGAGGTCGAGTTCCTGGATTTCCGCAATGCCGTCGTCGACGCGCGCATGTCGCCCTCGGAGACTGAGCTGGACGAGCTCATCGTGGAATTCGACGTGTTCTACAGCCGGATGGCCACCCTCGGCCGCGCCACCACCTTCGAAGCTCTGCGCGAGGTCGACAGTTTTGGCGTTCCGGTGGCCGAGATTCGCGACAGGCTCGACGCGATGATTCCCCTGATCGACGGGGACCGGGACGTTCTGCGCGCCGCGCTGCCCGAGATCGGTGAGCAGCTGGTCGGAACGCGTCTGCTGCTGCGGCAGGCCGCCACCGCCGCCCTGCATCACTTCGTCGAACTGTCGGACCAAAGCCGCGAACGGTTTGCCCTGACCCTGCGCCAGCTCGCGCTGTTCGCCCTGGGGCTGTTGCTCGCGCTGGCGGCCTTGCTGCTGCGCACCCGCCAGGTCAGTGCCCGGTTCGAACAGCGCGGGATCGAGCTGGCCCAAGCCTATGCGCGGCAGAACACCATTCTCGAAACCTCTCTCGACGCGGTGATCGTCAGCGACATGCAGGGCACGATCCTGAACTTCAACAGCGCCGCCGTGCGCATCTTTGGCCATGACGAGGCCGAGGCTGTGGGCCGCAACATCTCGGACCTCATCGTGCCGGCCCATCTGCGGGCGGCCCACGACGCAGGCATGGCGCGCCTGCGCTCGGGCGAGGAACGGCGCGTTGTCGGACAGGGCCGCGTGCGGCTTGAGGCAATGCGCCGCAGCGGCGAAATCTTCCCGGTGGAGCTTGCCCTCGAGAAGGCGCAGGCGGGCGAGGACGAGGTGATCGTGGCCTTCCTGCGCGATATCTCGGTCAGGATCACCGCCGAGCGCGAGCTGGTGGCCGCCCGTGACCGCGCCCTTGCCGGAGAGCGGGCGAAGGCGGATTTCCTCGCCATGATGACCCACGAGATCCGCACCCCCTTGAATGGTTTGCTGGGCAACCTCGCCCTGATCGGCAAGACCGAGCTCAGCCCCGAACAGGGGCGCTTCGTGCGCAACATGGACATCTCGGGCAAGCTTCTGATGCACCACGTGGATGCCGTGCTGGACGTGGCGCGGTTCGAATCCGGCGCGAGTGTCACCCGCGAGGAGGTCACACATCTTGGCACCCTCGTCGAGGACATCGTCCAGAGCCAGCTCAGCGCCGCCGAGGCGAGCGGCAACCGGGTGGAGTGGGGCTGGGTCGACGCGCCCCGTGACTGGGTGCGGATCGACGCCTCGCGGCTGCAGCAGATCCTGCTCAACCTTCTGGGCAACGCCATTAAGTTCACCAAAGGCGGATGCATCACGATCGAGATGGAGGCGGTGCAAGACGGCGGCGCGAATTGGCTCGAATTGCGGGTGATCGACAGCGGGATCGGTATCGGTGACGCGGATCTTGACCGGATCTTCGGTGATTTCCAGACCGTCGAGGGAGCCAGCCCCAGCGCCGCCAGCGGCACGGGCCTTGGCCTCGGGATCGCACGGCGCTTCGTGCAGGCCATGGGCGGCGAGATCGGCGTCGAAAGCGAGCCGGGCGAGGGCAGTGCCTTCTGGTTCCGTGTGCCATTGGTGCCCGCCGAGCCGCCCGCGCCCAAGCAGGCCGCGTTGCAGGCCGAGGACGTGCCGCCACAGGATGTGCTGGTGGCCGAGGACAACGAGATCAACCTCGAGCTGGTCCGAACGCTTCTGGCCTCGCTTGGCCACCGGGTCACCGAAGCGCGCGACGGGATCGAGGCGGTCAGGGCGGCGCAGGGCCACCGGTTCGACATCATCCTCATGGACATTCGCATGCCCCGGCTCGACGGGCTGCAGGCGACAAAGCAGATCCGGAGCGGTGATGGAGCGAGCCGGGATGTGCCCATCGTGGCCTTGTCCGCCAACGTGCTGCCCGAGGCCAAGGCCCGGTTCCTCGAAGCGGGCATGTCAGCCTTCCTGTCCAAGCCGCTGACGGAGAACGATCTGAACAGCGTGATCCAACGCTTTGCGGAGCCGACATCGGACGCCGCCCCTGACACATCCAGCCCCGACGCCGATCGAGCCGTCGACCCAGCCGCTGATGCAGGTGGTAGGGCCAGCGCAACGCCGAGCCCCGGGACGGGGCCGATGGCCCGGTTGATCGACCGGCATCGGGAGGAGACGCACGCGCTCTTCGACTGGTTGGCCGCAGGGCCGGAGGATACGGTTGAGATCGCCGAGCGCGCCCACCAGGTGGCCGGCAGCGCCGCCGCCTTCGGGCAGGCTCAGCTGCGCGCCGCGCTTGTCCAGCTGGAGATGGCGGCAGAGGGGGGGCAACGTGACGAGATCGCCGCCGCCATTGCCGAGGCCCGCGATGCGTGGGACAGGGCGCCCGAGCCGGTTCTTGCCTGACGACGTCCTGAGCGGCCTCATGCCTTTCTGAACGGACATCGCCCCGATATTTCCTGTTGTCTGCCCTCTGGCGCGCCGGAAGGCTTCAGCGTGTCAGCGTGTCAGCGTGTCAGCGTGTCAGCGTGTCAGCGTGTCAGCGTGTCAGCGTGTCAGCGTGTCAGCGTGTCAGCGTGTCAGCGTGTCAGCGTCAGCGCGTCAGAGCGGTGGCCGTACCCACGGCGGCGACAACGCCTGCCACCTCGGCCAGGTTGGTGATGCTGCTGTCGTAGCAGGCGATGGAATCTCCGGGCAGCAGGAAAGGGTCGTAATCGTCCCGGTCGGCCCGGCGCAGCATCTGTTCGATGTTGCGTTCGATCACCACCGACACGCCGGTGACCGGATCGCGGGTGAAGAGCACCGCCGAACGATGCGCGCTGGTCGCCCGTGCTCCGCCGACGCAGTTGGTGTCCACCACTGCCTGCATGAACCGGGTGCCCCAGGGCATCTCGCGCACCTCGCGCCCGATGGCCGAAACCGCGTTGCCGGTCGCGGGCTGGGTGAGGTTGGACAGGAATAGCGACACGCCCGGAGGGCTCAGTGGGCCGGGGCGCATCAGGTCGTCCTGGAAACACTGGCGTGATGGCACGATGACCTCGTCGCCGCTCAGAAGCATGACATCCTCGGCCCGCCGGCCCTCGAAGACGCCGCGCAGGTCCAGCACGTGGCGGCTCCCGGCGCGGTGCAGCTCGACTGCAGACAGGTCCGCATCGGGGCGGATGCCGCCCGCCGCGCGGATCGCCGCCGAGAGGTTGCGCGCCTCGGTCGAGGCACCAAGTGCCGCCTGACGCAGGCTGTCGCGCGATTCGGCACTTGCCGCGCCGATCTCGACGGCGTGCGGCTCGAACACCGCGCCCGACACGCCGACGCTGGCACTGGCGAAATCTGCCAGCCGCACGGACACGCGAGGGGCCTCGTCATAGAAATCCCCATCGAGAAGCGCACGCACCAGCGCTGCCTCGATCTCGGCCGGGCGACGGCCCTGCGCGGGAATGGCTGGCAGGAAGGGCGGCTTGATGGTGCCATCGCGCGATACGACGTAATCGCCGTTGAAGATCTCGTCATCCTCGACCCGCAGATCCACAAGATCGCCGCGCGACAGGCGCTCTCCGCCAAGGCCCGAGGGCGGGCCGCCATACTTGCCGTCCGAAAGGCCGCCGGCGCCGCGGCAGCCTTCGGCGTTCATCCGCGCTGACAGCAGCATGCGTTCATCGTCCGACGACAGGTCGCGGTACTGCGCCTGGTAGGCGCCGCCGCTGCGCACCGGCGGCAGGTTGTCCGGGGTCGGCGCCGGCCCGCAGCCCACGGTCAGCCCGAGGCAGGAGCCCAGCAGAATGGTTCTCGTGATCCTCATGGTCAGCCCTCGTGGTTGCCACAGCACTCTACAACCTACCGGAAACCCTTGCCCACGCGCGCGCAAGTAAAGCGCACCTATCCGTTTGGATAGGACGCAGTTCTTTCGCGCCCTGTTGCGCGACGGACGCGCCCGCGACCCGGAGCCAGCGCGGATCTATGGTTACTGCAACCTTCGAACGTCCCGACTTCTTCAGCCAAGGACCGAGCTGCCGTGACCCGACCGACCCACTCCTTCCTGAGCCACCTGCTGGCCTACGGCGCCTCCGAGGCAGCGGCCAAGCTGTCGCGACTTGGCGTGGTCATCGTGGTGGCGCGCACCCTCGACGTGACCGAGATCGGCCTTGCCGCCGCAGCGCTCGCCACCGGCGATCTGCTCAAATCCCTGACTGAAAACGGCATAGGCCAGCGCATTGTCGCGGCCCCCGAGGCCGAGCTTGATGCCACCTGCAACCGCGCGCACGGGCTGTTCACCGCCTGGTGCCTCGGGCTCTTCACGCTGCAATGCGGGCTGGCGTCAGGGATCTGGGCTGTGACCGGCAATGCCGCGCTGGCCGGGATGATCGCTCTGCTGGGGGCGGAGTACCTGTTCATGCCCGCCGGCCTCGTGCAGGTGGCGCTGGCCCTGCGGGCGGGCAAGATGCACCGCACCGCGGCCATCGCGGGCGGGCAGGCGGTCTGCGCCAACCTTGCCTCGGTGCTTCTGGCGTTCGTCATCCCCTCGGCGCTGGCGCTGGTGCTGCCCCGGTTGCTGAGCGCGCCGGTCTGGCTGATCGCCGTGCGCCGCCTGCACCCGTGGCAGGCCCGCCCCGAAGCGGGGCTTGCGCCCATCCGTCCCTTTGCCCACTTCGGCGCGCCGATCCTGGGCACCGAGCTGGTGCGCACCGCGCGCCTCCATGCGGACAAGCTGCTGATCGGCGCGCTGCTGGGCCCCGAGATGCTTGGCCTGTATTTCCTTGCCTTCAATGCCGGGTTGTCGCTGGCGACCTCCTTCTCGACCGCCTTCGCCGCCGTGCTCTTCCCGCACCTGTGTGCCCGCACTGACCGTGCCGAGGCGCTGCGCCAGGGGATCGGCCTCTCCGTCGGGCTGGTGGCACCGGTGGTCATCGCCCAGTCGCTGCTGGCGCCCTGGTACGTGCCGCTGCTGCTTGGCCCCGGCTGGGAAGAGGTGACCACCCCGGTCTCCATCCTGTGCATGGCGGCGATCCCCACGATGCTCTGGACCGCCACCGCCGGCTGGCTGCGCGCCGGGATGCGCCCGCTCGAGGAACTGCGCGGCACCGCGATCCTTGCCGCTGCCACCCTCGCCGGAACCGCGCTGGCCGCCCCCTACGGGCTGACCGCCATCGCCTGGACCTACCTTGCCACCGCCTGCTGCGCGATGACCGTGCTGTCGCTGCCGGCCCTCCGTTTCGCCCTGCTGCCCGAGAAAGCCTGAGCCATGACCATGATCTCTGTTGTCATCCCCGTCTACAACGCCGCCGAAACGCTGCCTGCGACCCTGTCTTCGATCCGGGGCCAGCTCTGGACCGACTGGGAGGTGATCCTGGTCGATGATGGTTCCACTGATGGCAGCCGCCTGCTGGCCAAGCGCCTTGCTGCCCAGGACGATCGCATCCGCGCCGTGAGCAATCCCGGCAAGGGCCCGAGCGCCGCGCGCAACCACGGTGCGCTGGAGTGTGCCAACGGCAAGATCATCGCCTTCTGCGATGCCGACGACCTGTGGGAGCCAGAAAAGCTGCTCGATGTCTACTTTGGGCTGCCGGACGATGCGGATGCCCTGTTCGGGGCGGTGCGGTTCTTCGCTGACGACCCCGAAACCTGCCGCAGCCGGTCCACCGTGCCTGAGGGAGATGTCACCATCCCAATGCTGCTGGGGGAAAACCCGGTCTGCACCATGTCGAACCTTTCGGTCCGCCGCGATGTGTTCGCAGCGATCGGCGGGCTGGACGAGACCCTCGTGCACAACGAGGATCTCGACCTGCTGATCCGCCTCGTGGGCAGCGGCTACAGGCTGCGCGGCGAAGACCAGGATCACGTGCGCTACCGTCTCAGCACCGGCGGTCTGTCTGCCAACCTCGATGCCATGCGCGCGGGGCGGGAGGCGGCGCTGAAAAGCGCACGGCGCTTCGGCTTCGAGCCGGACCCGCAGGCCGAGGCGATCCACCAGCGCTACCTCGCCCGCCGTGCGCTGCGCATCGGGGCCACCGCCCGCACCGTGCGCCGGCTGGTGGCGGAGGGGCTCGGCCTGCATGCCGGGGCGTTCCTGTCGCCGATGCGGCGGGGTATTCCGCTCACCCTTGCCGCCCTCTGCCTTCCCGCGCTGCCCCATGCCTGGCGCCGCCGCCTTTTCGCCCGCTGACCCTGCCGAACCGGAGCCTGTCCCATGCCCTACGCCTCGATCATCGTCCCCGCCTACAACGCCGCTCGCACCCTGCCTGAAACGCTTGGGTCGCTCTCGGCGCAGTTCTACCGTGATTATGAGATCGTCGTCGTCGATGACGGCTCGACCGATGACACCGCCACGCTCACCGAGGCGCATGCCCTGCGCGATCGGCGCATCCGCCTCGTGCGGCAGGTCAACCGCGGCCTTGCCGGAGCGCGCAATACCGGTATCGCTGCCGCCACCGGCGAGGTCGTGGGCTTTTGCGACGCGGACGACCTGTGGCGCCCCGAGAAGCTGGCGCAGCATGTGGGCCACCTTGAGAGCATCCCCGAGATCGGGCTGAGCTTTGCCGGATCGCGACTGATCGACGGCGCGTCCCGCGACACCGGCCATGCCCAGCGGCCCCGGCTGCGCCACATCTCGGCGGCGCATGTGTTCAAGCGCAACCCGGTCGGCAACGGCTCGGCTCCGGTGTTCCGTCGCGCGGCGCTCGAGGCGCTGGCCTGGCGGCCCGCGACCGAGACCCGGCGGGACTGGGTGTTCGACGAGACTTTCCGCCAGTCCGAGGACATCGAATGCTGGCTGCGCCTTGCCCTGACCACCGACTGGGTGATCGAGGGGCTGCCGGGCCTGCTGACCGACTACCGCGTGCACGGGGTGGGGCTGTCGGCGAACGTAACCGCGCAGCTTGCCTCGTGGGAGCGGATGGTGACGAAACTGCGTCCGCTGTCGCCGGACTTCTTCGCCCGGCACGAGGCGGCGGCACGGGCCTACCAGCTGCGCTACCTCGCCCGCCGCGCGGTCAGCGCCGGAGACGGCGCCACCGCGGTCCGGCTTGTGGGCGAGGCCTTCGCCAGCTCGGTCCGCCCGCTGCTGGAGGAGCCGGTGCGCAGCCTCACCACCATCGGCGCCGCCCATCTGACCGCCCGTTTCGGAGGCGCACCCCTGCGTCTTGCCCGTTCCGTCCTTACCGCCGCGCGCGGCTGACCGTCATACCAGTTTGGAGTTCATCATGCGTCCCCACATCATTCACCTTTACGACGACAGCACGCCCGGCGGTGTCACCCGCGTTCTCGAACACATGCGCTTTTCCGCGTCGATGACCTCGTGGGCCCGTCATTCCCTGCAGGCAGTGTCGCGCAACGGTGCGATGCCGCAGCTGAAGGCAGACATGATCGTCTCGCACCTCGCTCTGAGCTGGCGCAGGCTGCCGGCGCTGGTATCGTTCCGGGCGCGCCATGCGGGCACCCCGATCATCCACGTTGAACACAGCTACACCGAGGCGTTCTGCGCCCTCAACGTGCCCCACAAGCTGCGCTTCTTCACCATGCTGCGCACGTCGCTGGCGCTGTTCGACAAGGTCGTTGCGGTGAGCGCGGCGCAGGCGGGCTGGCTGGCCGGGCGCAAGCTGGTCCGGGAGGAGCGACTGACGGTGATCGAGCCCATGGTGAACCTCTCGGCCTTCCGCGCGATCCGCGCGCCGGCAGGCCGCCCCCGGGTCATTGGCGGCATCGGACGGATGCACGCGCAAAAGGGCTTTGACGTGCTGATCGACGCGTTCCGTCAACTGGACGATCCGGACCTGCGCCTGCACCTTTATGGCCGTGGCCCCGAAGAGGCGGCTTTGCGCGCCTTGGCTGCGGGGGATGATCGCATCCGCTTCATGGGCTTCGCCGACCCGGCGCTGGCCATGCGCGAGGTGGACCTGGTGGCGATGCCGTCCCGCTGGGAAGCCTTCGGCCTCGTGGCGCTCGAGGCGCGCGCGGCCGGGCGTCCCGTGGTCTGCGCCGACACCGACGGCCTGCGCAGCAGCGCCGGCCCGGATGCGGTGCGGGTCGCCACCCTGGACGCCGGCGACTGGGCGCGTGCCCTGCGCCGCGCCACGGAGGCAGAGCCTTTGGCGCAAGGCAGGCTGGGTGACGTCGAAAGCCATTTCCCCCGGGCCTGGTCCGACCTGTTGAACGAGCAGACAGGCAAGGTGGAGGTTTTGCCCGACGGCCTGGCCAGCGCGACCTTGCAGGCCGCCACGCGGTAATCCGGCGCGCGGAACATCACTCCCGGTGTACCCCTGCTGGTGTGCCGTGAGGTGATCGGGCTTCACTTTGTCGCCGGGCCTTGGCATCGCGGGGGCGGCGGCATGAGGCGGTGTCAGCCCGCCTTGACGGGGGCAGACGTGCCTCCGCACTCCGCGGGGCCCGCGCTGACGAGGCGGGTCCCTTCAACGCCCCGTGTGGTCGAGAAAATCCACTGCGTCGTAATTGTCCATCACCCAGGCGCAGGCCTCGGCGAAATCGTCCTCGTCCGACAGGCGGGCGGCGGCGATGGCACCGGTTTCGAACGCTTCCAGCCCAAGCGCCTTTGCGTCCAGCTGCGCCGAGCGCACGCTGAGCCGCGTGGTGCGGTCCACCAGCAGGAACCGCAGCTCGCCGGACGCCTTGAGCCGGTCATAGCCCGCATCGGGCAGGTCCGTGGGGTCGATGAACTGCTCCTGCACGAAGCCATAGGGCTGGTCCGGGGCAATCTGCCAGACCCAGTAGCCCACCGGCCCGAACGGGGTGGGCACGATGGCGGTCACCAACCCGACCACCAGCGGCAGGTCCGGATCGCTCGCCGCCGCGGCGCGGTCCGCATCGCAGGCGCACAGGATCACCGTCTCGAGGCCCTTTTCGGTCACCGTGTCGTGGAAGGCGACCATGTTGGGCAGCGGCTCTTCGCCTTCGGAGTCTTCGGCGGTTTCGGGCGCGTCGAGATCGGCAAGGATCTCGGCCACGATCCCCGAGCGCGACAGCGCCCCGGTGGCGATATGCTGGCGGAACAGGGGGGCGGCGGCGATGACGCCGTCGCGGGCCAGCCCGGCATGCACCTCTTCGTCCACCGAAGAGGTCCGCGACACCCCGAGCCCGTGCAGCGCAAACACCTTCTCTTCCTCGCCGGTCTCGCTTTCGGTGTCCACGCCCCGGAACAGGCCCAGCATGACGATGTTATAGTCATTCTTCAGCGCGAAATCGACGTCGTCGGACCCGTCCACCAGCACCTTGAGGCTTTCCGACAGGGCCTCTTCGTAGCTGGCCCCGGCTGGGGAGCGTTTCTCGCGCAGGCTGGACCAGCTGTCGTGGCCCAGAAGCGCGCCGATGGTCTTGGTGATGATCTCGGCCTGCGGCGTGCCGCTGATCTGCGACTCTCCGCGAAAGGCGGACTTCGGGTAGGTGATGGACGCGAAATCGGTTTCGCCGAAGACATGGACGATAAGGGCGTTTTCAAGTTCGGACATAAGGGGTTTCACCGGTTGTTCTGGCATCTTGGCTGCGGACCAGCCTAGGGCCCGCACGCAAGGGTGCAAGTTTCTGATGGGCGAGACCAAGGGTAAGGCCCGGCCGGATGAGGCTCCGATCGGCGCGCCGGGTCAGCGGCGCGCATCCTCGTGATCGGGCAGGTAGCTGCGAAAGCCGTGCAGGAAGATGTCGATCTCGAGCGCGAGCCCAACCTCGAAATCATTGAGCTCGGAGCCGCTCCAGCGGTGATCCTCGAGCCGGGCAAGGAACTCGCGGCGGATCTGGTCGTGCTGGCTGCTGAGGGGCAGGGTCTCGGCGGCGCGCAGCAGGTCGATGCGCTTGTGCAGCTCGCGCATCCCGGAAAACGCCTCCATCATGGGCCGGGTCAGGCGCGGGTCGCTCTGCCAGGACCGCCCGCCGAAGACCTCCTGCACCACGCGGTTGCCTGCTCCGAGGCAATCATAGGCGACGCAGCCCGGAAAGCCCTTTTCGGTGAGGCTGTCATGGATCGAACAGGCATGGCCCGAGAGGTTGCGGCACGGCTCTCCGGGGTTCTTGTCGAAGGCAAAGTCGCGCCCCTTGTCGAAGGCCAGCGCGATGCAGCACAGCGCGGCGCATTTCGAACAGTCGGTCCTGAGGTGATCGGGCTGGAGATGGTCGGGCTGGGGCATCTTGAGGATCGCGGCTCCGTCGTCCGGCAGGGGCGTGGTCCCGCCGCTATCCCGCGAAACCGCCCCGGAATGCAAGCGCTGCGCCTTCACGCCTGCTTGCGCTGTGCGCTCCGGGGGCCGTCGCAGGGGGGGGGGCGGCGCCTGTGGGTCACGCCGCACCGGTGAGGGCTCAGCCTGCCTCGGCCGCAAGCCGCGCCTGGGCCAGCCCGGTGAAGGAGGCGATGCCGCGGGGGATGCCGCCATCGTCAAGGTCATAGGCCGGGTGGTGCAGCGCGGCACTGTCGCGGGTCCAGATCAGCGCACCGGGGCGCACGTTCGGGAAGAAGGCGAAATCGTCGCCCGCGAGGGTCGGGGGCAGGGCGGTGCCCACCTTGTCGGCCCTGCGCTGGCGGCATGAGCGGTGGCCGCAGCCTCGTTTGCCGTTGCCGGGTAAAGCCGGATGTCGTCCAGGCGCGCCTCGGTGTCATGGGCCTGCGCGATGTGCTGCGCGATGGTGCCCATGCGCGCCTCGATACAGTTGCGCACGGTTTCGTCCAAGGTGCGCACAGTGCCGCTCATGGTGATCTCGACCGGGCTGCCGATGCTGACCTGCTGGCACATCTGCCCCAGCTCAAGCCCGTGCCGCGCCTGGGCATCCGGGCCGTAACCGTGCGCCGCAAGCATCCCTGCGACAGCGGACGCGACCCATACGACATTGGTAAGCGTTTGGTACGTCCCGGCTGCGGCTTTCGATGACTGACCTGCGTCGCAGCGCGCAGTCCCCGGGCCACGCAGCGTTACAGGACAGTCGTGATGGCGCAGAGGCGCATCCTGTCAGAGCAAGTTCGCGGCGCCATGGCGGGTGGAACATCACGGTTATTTTGGGGGTGGCACACCGATTTTGTGCGCTCTCATTCGGATCTGCCTCGGGCAAGCGGTGGGCGATCCGCATGAGAGCGCGCATCGTTCCGACTGGCGCGGCCAGAGGTGGTCCCGATGGCAGTCATAGGACCGCCATCGGTACCGCGTCACTGCGCGGGCAGCAGGCGGCCGGGGTTCATCAGCCCCTTGGGGTCGAGCGTGGCCTTGATGGCGTGCATCATCGCGAGCTCGGGTGCGGCCTTGTAGCGGGCCATGTCCGGCAGATGCATGGTGCCGATGCCATGCTCGGCGCTGAAGGTGCCGCCCAGATCGGCGGCAATGTCGTTGAGCAGATGGCCTACGTCCTTGGTGAAGACCTTCGGATCGTCCAGCTTTGCCCAGAATTCGCGGGTGAACATGGCGATGTAGTGCATGTTGCCGTCGCCCAGGTGGCCGACCACCACGGGTGTCGCATCGGGGAGCTTTTCGGCCAGCAGCGCATCGGCGCGGGTCAGGAACTCGGGCACCTTGCCGATGGGAATGGCGATGTCATGGGTCAGCCCCATGCCTTCGTGCATGTTCGCTTCGGTCACCGAATGGCGCGGCAGCCAGATCGCCTCGCGCTGACGCTCGTTGCTGGCGAGGATCGCGTCCAGCACGTCCCCGGCCTCCATCGGTGCTTCGAGCGCGGCCATCAGCTTGTCCTGCAGGTCCGCCTCGGTTCCGGCGCCGGCGACCTCGACCAGCAGGGTCCAGCCGGTGCCTTCGGGCATGGCAAGGGCGCGGTCGGGGAAGTGGCGGGCGACGATGTCCTGCTCGCTGCGCGACAGCAGCTCCAGCGCCGACAGCTCGCCGGGGAAGGCAGCGCGCAAAGTGGCCGCGGTTTTCAGCGCCGCATCGGCGGTTGCGAAGAACAGCAGCGTGGTCGCCTCTGCCGCCGGGCGCGGGAACAGCCTCAGTGCCGCGCCGGTGACGATGCCCAGCGTGCCCTCGGAGCCGATGAAGAGGTGCTTCAGATCATAGCCTGAGTTGTTCTTGCGCAGGGTGCGCAGGCCGTTCCAGATGGTGCCATCGGGCAGCACCGCCTCGATCCCCAGCACAAGGTCGCGCATGTTGCCATAGCGCAGCGCGGCGGTGCCGCCGGCGTTGGTGGCGATGTTGCCGCCGATCTGGCACGAGCCTTCGGCACCAAGGCTCATGGGGAACAGCCGGTCGTGGTCGAGCGCGGCCTCCTGCACCACCTGCAGAACGCAGCCCGCGTCGACGGTGACGCTGTCATCCTCGGGGTCGATGGAGCGGATGCGGTTCATCCGCGACAGCGACAGGATGATCGCCGTGCCGCTGTCATCGGGCACAGAGCCACCGCACATGGAGGTGTTGCCCCCCTGCGGCAGCACCGGCACGCCCGCGTCCCAGCAGGCGCGCATGACGGCCGACACGGCCTCGGTGCTGTCAGGGGCGACAACGGCACGCGCCTTGCCGCTAAAACGGCGGCGCCAGTCGATGAGGTTCCCGGCCATGTCCTCGGGGGTGTCTGTGACACTGACACCGGGCAGGGCGCGGAGGGTTTCGATGATCTCGCTCATGGGAGGTCTTCTCTTGCTGTTGTTCGGAGCCCCCCGGGAGGGTGCCCGGGGCGCAGTCATGTGGCGTGTGGCCGGATCGCAGCTTTACTGAGCCGGTACCGGGGCGCAGTCCGCTTCGAGCGCCAGTGCCTGCGGCAGCTCGCGGGCGAGCATGTCGCGGGTATCCTGTGAAGCCGGGCGCAAGGGAGGGAGGCAATCGCCGTGGGGCAGCTCCAGCAGATCAAGCGCGGCGCGCAGCGGGATCGGGTTGTGCTCGCGGTAGAGCATCGACACGAAGGGCATGAGCTTCTGGTGGAAGTCCAGCGCCTCGGCCATGCGGCTTTCTGTGCACAGCGCCTGCAGCCGCGCCCATGCGTGCGGGAACAGACAGGACGATGCAAGGAAGCCGCCCCGTGCCCCGATCGCGCGGTGTGCGGGAAAAACGTTCTCTTCGCCGGTCAGCACATCGATGTCAGCGCCCACCAGTTCGATCACCTTCATCTGCTGCGGAAGGCTGCCGTTGCAGGCCTTCATCGCGGTGATGCGGGTTTCCTTCGCCAGCATCTCGACGGTTTCCGCATCGAGCGAGATGCCGGTGCGGTATGGGATTTCATAGAGCATCAGCGGCAGGTCGGTGTGGTCCGACAGGGCCTTGTAGTAATCCACGATGCCCTCGGGGGTGGCGCGGGCGTAATAGGGCGTCACCACCATCAGCATGTCCGCCCCGGCAGCAGCGAAATCGTCGGCGGCGGCCAGTGCCTCGCCGATGCCCGGCGACAGGATGCCGGGGATCACCGGGGCGCGGCCATTCACCGCCGCCACCGTCAGTTCCAGCATCTCGCGGCGCTGGGCGGGGGTGAGGGCGGTAGCCTCGCCGGTGCCGCCCACCGGCGCGATGCCGGCGCTGGGGGCCGTCAGGATGCGGTCCACCAGCGACGCGACAACGCTGCCGTCGATCGCGCCATCGGCGGTCAGCGGGGTGGGGGTGGCGGTGACGATGCCCTCGAGTCGGCTGGCGCGGGTCATGAGACGTCCTTTCCTGCGGTCATTTGGCCGCAGTATTGGGCGTGGATAAATTTTCGTAAACGAAAATTATGCACTTTACCGAATTAAGCGGCATTTGATGGATGCCATGAGCGAATTGTCAGCATCCCCCGTCCGCAAGGTCCGTCATGCGAAGCCCGGACATGCGCAGCGCCTCTTCGAGCTCCTGCATTAGCCCTGCCAGCGCGGTTTCTGCCCCGGCCTCTCCCTTCGCGGCAAGCCCCCAGAGCGGCAGCCGCCCGGCCAGAACACCGCTGGCGCCCGCATGCAGGTATTTCAGCACGTCCGTGCCGGTCTGCACGCCGCTGTCCGCAAGGATGGTCATGCGGCCCCGCACCGCCTCCGCGATGGGGGGCAGAAGGTCGATGGCGGCGGGGCAGGGATCGAAGTTGCGCGCACCGTGGGACGACACGACGATGCCGTCCATGCCACTGTCAGCCGCGCGGATCGCATCCTGCGGATGGCAGATCCCCTTCAGCAGCATCGTCCCGGCCCATTCAGAGCGGATCTCGGCAATGTCGGACCAGCTGAGCGCCATGCGCAGCCGGACAGCCTTGTCCGGCACCGCACGGACGAGGGTGGGGCGCAGATCGGGACGGTAGTTGCCAAGGGCCGGAAAGCCGCCGCGCGCAAGGTAGGGCAGGATCACCCGCATCACCCAAGGGGCGTGCAGCGCCACGTCGAGCAGCGCGCGGAAATGCCAGGTGAAGGGCATGTCGAACCCGTTGCGGATGTTCCAGTCCTTGCGCGCCCCGGTGGGGGTGTCGACGGTGACCACAAGCACCTCCGCGCCGCTGGCGCGCACCCGGCCCAGCAGTTCGCGGGTGAGGGCGCGGTCTTCCCACGCATATAGCTGGAACCACAGCCGCGCCTCCGGCACCGCGTCGCGGATCTGTTGCACGGAATTGATCGACTGGGTCGACAGGCACACCGGCAGGCCGAGCCTGGTGGCCGCGCGGGCCATGGCGACCTCGCCGTCATGGGCGACAAGCCCGGCCATCGCCGTGGGGGCCACCGCCAGCGGCGCGGCGCAGGGTTGCCCGAACAGAGAGGTGCCAAGGGTTACCGGCCGGTCACCGCCCAGCATGCGCGGGGTGATCTTGACGGCATCGAGGCGGTCGCGCTGGTGGCGCAGGGACACTTCGCGCCCCACGCCGCGGTCGATGTATTCGAACAGGCCCCGCGGCAATCTCCGCCGGGCCTGTCTGCGCCAGTCCTCGAACCCCCGCAGCCGCAGGGGAGGGGTCATGCGGTCATCACCCAAACGACCTCGGCATCGGTGTCGCCGACCGAGATCCACGCGTTGGACGAGCGCGCGTCGTAATAGACGGAATCGCCCGGGCCCAGCTCCAGCGGTTCGTAGATTTCCGAGTGCAGCTCCATCCGGCCCGAGATCACCATCAGGAAGATCTCGCCGTCCGAGCGGGCCCAGGTGGGGTAGTCCTCGAGGCTGCGGGCGATCACCGTGGTGTAGATCGGCACCATCTTCTTGTTCTTGATCTCGGAGCACAGCAGCACGTTGGCGCAGCTTTTCGTCTGGTGCGTCCTGCCTTCACCGGCGCGAGACACCGAGCGGCGACCGTGGCTGAGGTCGCCCTCGCTCTGGAAGGTGAAGAGGTCGGACATCTCGATGCCCAGCCCCGAGGTGATCTTCTGCAGGGTCGAGATGGTGGGCGACAGCTCGTCCCGCTCGATCTTGGACAGGGTCGATGCGGCAACGCCGGTGGCCTTCGACAGGGTCTGCAACGTCATGCTGCGCTCGCGTCGAAGCGACTCGAGCTGGCTGGCCACCGAGCCCGGCGAGCTTGGAGCCCGCCGCTGTGCGACTGCGCCAAACCTGAGGTCGAACTCCTGTTCGTCGATCTCCATGAGGGCCTCTCTCTCGTATCTCTTTGCGTCCGGGATAACGCTCAGGTTGTTGACCGGGCAAGTGAAAAGGAAATTGAATCCATCATATGCAACGACTGAACCGGGCGCCATCTCTCGGATTTGCTGTATTTTCAGGCATAAACTGTAGGATTTCGAGATGCAGGAAGCGGGAGATGGGCATTCGCCCATAAAGTATACGTCCATAGTGGAAAATAAATATCGTTTAAGAAAATTCTTGACTAAACGACATGCAACGCGGTGAAACTGCAGAACACCAATAGCCCACCCGGCAAGAACCGAGGGGCACCACCGACAGGAGGACTGACTATGACCATGAAGACACTCAAGACCACCGCCGCCACCGCGGCGCTTGCCCTCGGGGTGATGTCCGCCGCTGCGCAGGCCGAGTCCATCCGCCTTGCCACCGTCGACGGCGAAGGTGATCTGCTCAACAACGTGTACTGGACCTATACCGAGGTCTTCAACACGGTGCTGTCCAACGCCACGGGTGGCGAATACGACCTGCAAGTGTTCCCCAACAGCCAGCTGGGCGACCTCGAATCGCTGCTCGAGCAGACCGCGCGTGGTTCGCTTCAGGTCGTGGCGGGCATCAGCGCCGGTCACCTTCAGGCCTACACCAACGCCGCAGCTGTGCTGGAACTGCCCTATGTCTTCCCCGACACCGCCACCGCGCGTGAGGTGATGAACGGCCCGTTCGGCGACATGCTGACCGACCAGATCGCCGAGGATTCGGGCGTTCGCATCATCAGCTACCTGCCGTCAGCGTTCCGCAACTTCTCGACCGCGGACAAGCAGATCAAGACGCCCGAGGACATGGTCGGCCTCAAGATGCGCACCCAGCAGATCCCGATTCACGTCACCATGGTCGAAGCGCTCGGCGCCAACCCGACCCCGATCGCCTGGAGCGAGCTTTACTCCGCGCTGCAGACCGGCGTCGTCGACGGGCAGGAAAACGCTCCCTACACCATGCTGATGGCGAACCTTCAGGAAGTGCAGGGCTACTACACGCTCGATCACCACCTCATCAACATGCCCATCATCGCGATGAACGACGACTACTACCAGTCGCTCCCCGAGGAGGTTAAGGCCGCCGTGGACCAGGCCGCTGACGAGGCCGCCTTTGCCATGCTGGGCGTCATCGCCGCCAAGGAATCGCAGGACATGAAGGCGATCCGTGACGCGGGCGTCGAGATCTACCAGCCGACCCCGGAAGAGTTCCAGATGTTCGTGGACAAGGTGCAGGGCCCCGTCGAGGAAGTCCTTGCGGGCATCACCGGCCAGGAGCTGATCGACGAGCTCAAGGCCGCCGTGGCCGAGGTTCAGGCCGACTGATCCGGCGCTCCGGTCACTGCGCCCCGGACCGCCGCACCTGATGCGGTCCGGGGCTTTTCCGTTCGCAAGGGGCGCGCAGCTGCTGCCGCCCCACAGGAGACCTCATGCTCACAGCCCTTGAACGAATTGCCGACTGGCTCGGATGGCTTGCCTCCGCCGCGGCCCGGATCCTGCTGATCGGGGTTGCCGCGTCCCTGATCCTGCAGGTCACTCTGCGCTACGTTTTCAACACGTCGCTGCCCTGGCCCGAAGAGGCCGCCCGCTACCTGATGATCTGGACCGTGATGCTGGCGGGCAGTGTGCTGGTGAAGGACGAACAGCTTGTCCGCGTCGACTTCTTCGACGGGTTCTGGCCCAAGCGCATGCTGTCGATCCGCAACGCGCTGTTCCGTCTTCTGCTGGTGGGCCTGCTGGCCGTGCTGGTCTGGAAGGGCTGGGAAAACGCCATGTTCGGCCTGCGCCGCACCGCCGTGACGCTGCAGATATCGTTCTTCTGGATCTACCTGTCGGTGCCCGTGGGCGCGGCGCTCATGATGTTCCACATGCTCGTCCTTGCCCTGCGCGACCTTGTGCGCGGCACTCCAGACGACGGGCCTTCCGTCCTCAAGGCAGAGGTCTGACCCCATGCAAGATCCGCTTCTCGTAACCATCGGCCTGCTGCTGTTCCTCATGCTTCTCGGCAGCCCGGTGATCTTTGCCATCGGCTTTGCCGGACTGGCCTATTTCTTCGTTGCGCCGGGCATGAGCTCGATGCTCGACATCTATGCCCACAAGTTCTTCACCGGCATGGACGTGTTTATCTGGCTGTCCATTCCGCTGTTCATCATCGCGGGCGAGATCATGGCCTCGATCGGCATGACCGACCGGCTGGTGAACCTGTCGCGCCTCATGGTGGGCAAGCTGCGCGGCGGCCTGGCCTACGTCAACGTCGTCGGCTCGATGATGTTCTCGGGTGTCTCGGGGTCGGCCATGGCCGACATCTCGGCGCTGGGCCCGGTCGAGATCAAGATGATGGAACAGGACGGCTACGAAAAGGACTTCGCCGCGGCGCTGACTGTCAGCTCGGCGATCCAGGGCCCGATCATCCCGCCGTCGATCCCGCTCATCATGTTCTCGGCGCTCACGCAGACCTCGGTCGCGGCGCTGTTTCTTGCCGGGGCCGTACCGGGCCTGCTGCTGGGCGGCGCGCAGATGGCGGTGTTGTTCTTCATGGCCAAGCGCAAGGGCTTCCCGCGCAACCCAATCGAGGGCCTCAACCTGCGCATCGCCATGCGGGTGATCGGCAATGCGTTCTTCGCGATCTTCATGCCGCTCATCATCATCGGCGGTATCGTTGGCGGTATTTTCACCGCGACCGAGGCGGCCTCCATCGCCGTGGCCTACGGCCTGCTGGTGGGCTTCGTCGCCTACCGGAACCTGACGCTGAAGGAGCTCTGGGCGATCCTCGACCGGGCGGCGCGAACGTCGGCCTCGGTCTACCTGATCGTCGGCTTCGCCACGATCATCAGCTGGATTCTGGCCAACGAACGCATCCCGTCCGAGCTGCAGTCACTGATCGTCAATATGGACCTCGAGCCGTGGATGGTCCTGCTGATGCTCAACCTGTTCTTCCTCATCAACGGTCTGTGGATCAGCGACAGCGTGCAGCTTCTGCTGTTTGCGCCGCTGTTCACCCCGCTGGTGGCCTCGATGGGCGTCGATCCGGTGCATTTCGGCGTCATCATGGTGGTCAACGTGATGATCGGCCTGATCACGCCACCCTACGGCATGGCGCTCTACCTCGGCTCGTCCATATCGGGCGTCCCGCTCATCCGCATCGTGAGGGCCGCCGTGCCCTTCATGATCTCCAACCTCGTGGTGCTGCTGCTGGTGACATACGTCCCCGCGATCTCGCTCACCCTGCCGCGGCTGTTCGGCCTCTGAGCCGCCGCATCCAAGTTCAAGAAGGATCCAAGACATGTCCCTCACCAAGCAAGACCTCAACGGCCTGTTCACGGCCATCATCACCCCGTTCACCAAGGACGGCTCGGCGGTGGATTACGATGCGCTGAAGGCCCTCGTGTCCTACCAGATCGCCAATGGCGCTGCGGGCGTCGTGCCCATCGGCGGCACCGGCGAATACCCGGCCCTGTCGCGGGCAGAGCGGGCCGGTGTCGTCTCGGCTTGCGTCGAGGCGGCCGAGGGCAGGCCGGTGATGCCGGGCGTCCTGTCCACCGGCTTCCACGATGCGGTCGATGCGGGCAAGGACTTCTCGGCCGCGGGCGCGGCCGGGGTGATGCTGGTCACGCCCTACTATGCGCCGGGCACACAGGACGGCATGCGCGAATACTTCCGCAACTACCGCGACGCGGTGGACCTGCCGGTGATGGCCTACGAGATCCCGCGCCGCACCGGCGTGGCCTTCAAGGCGGAAACCCTTGCCGGCATGGCCGAGGATGGCTCGATCATCGGCATGAAGTATTCCTCCTACGACATGCCCGAGTTCATCTCGGTGATGAACCTGGCCGGTGACAAAATCGCCGTTCTGAGCGGTGAAGAGCCGCTGTTCGCCACCCATGTGTCGCTGGGGGCCACTGGCGGCGTGCTGGCCTCGGCCAACGTCTACCCGGCGCACTGGATCAAGGTGTTTGATGCGGCGCGATCCGGCGACATGGCCACCGCCGTCAAGCTCCAGCACGAGATGGACCTCGTGTTGAAGAACGTCTTTGCCGAAACCAATCCCGGCCCGCTCAAGGCCTACATGGAGATGGTCGGCATGGCCGCCGGCCCGGTGCGCACGCCGCTGTCCTCGCCCTCGGCAGAGACCATGGAAGGCCTCAAGGCCGCGCTGGCGTCCGTCGGTGCACCCGAGAAAGCCGTCGCCTGATACCTACCCCGTGAGAGGCAGGCGCGATCACGCCTGACCTCTTTTTCGCCCGCGAGCGCCTTTGCGCCTCGCGGGCGCTTTTTGTTTCGCATGAGGGCGTCAGTGCTTGCCTGCGGTTTCGGGTCCGGCACGCTCTGAGAGGCAGAGGCAGAGGCAGAGGCAGAGGCAGAGGCAGAGGCAGAGGCAGAGGCAGAGGCAGAGGCAGAGGCAGAGGCAGAGGCAGAGGCAGAGGCAGAGGCAGAGGCAGAGGCAGAGGCAGAGGCAGAGGCAGAGGCAGAGGCAGAGGCAGAGGCAGAGGCAGAGGCAGAGGCAGAGGCAGAGGCAGAGGCAGAGGCAGAGGCAGAGGCAGAGGCAGAGGCAGAGGCAGAGGCAGAGGCAGAGGCAGAGGCAGAGGCAGAGGCAGAGGCAGAGGCAGAGGCAGAGGCAGAGGCAGAGGCAGAGGCAGAGGCAGAGGCAGAGGCAGAGGCAGAGGCAGAGGCAGAGGCAGAGGCAGAGGCAGAGGCAGAGGCAGAGGCAGAGGCAGAGGCAGAGGCAGAGGCAGAGGCAGAGGCAGAGGCAGAGGCAGAGGCAGAGGCAGAGGCAGAGGCAGAGGCAGAGGCAGAGGCAGAGGCAGAGGCAGAGGCAGAGGCAGAGGCAGAGGCAGAGGCAGAGGCAGAGGCAGAGGCAGAGGCAGAGGCAGAGGCAGACTGCACGGTTGCGGGGCGGCCTTCGGGGCGGCACCATGGCAGGCAACAGCCACCCGGAGGAGACATCCCATGCGCAGCTTCATCGCCCTTGCCCTGATCGCGGGCTCGCCCGTCCTTGCGCCGCTTCCGGCGCTGGCCCAGCAGGCTGCGGATGCCGTCGCGCCCGAGGCGGCAACGGGGCAGGGGGCCGTCACCGCCCCGGTGACTTCCGATGGCTGGATGGTCGTTGCCGCCAACCCGCTTGCCTCCGAGGCCGGGGCAGAGGTTCTGCGCGCCGGGGGCAGCGCCGCCGATGCCATGATCGCCGTGCAGGCGGCGCTGGGGCTGGTGGAGCCCCAGTCCTCCGGCCTCGGGGGCGGCGCGTTCCTTGTTTGGTACGACGCGGAAACCGGCGAGGTGACCACGCTCGACGGACGTGAGACGGCGCCGAGGGACGTGACCCCGACGCTGTTCCAGAAGGATGGCGAGCCCATGGGGTTCTTCGACGCTGTAGTCGGCGGGCTGTCGGTTGGCACGCCCGGCACGCCGATGCTGATGGAAGAGGCGCACCGCCGCTGGGGCACGGCCAACTGGGCGTCGCTCTTTGGGGGCACTATCGCGCTGGCCGAAGACGGCTTCGCGGTCTCACCCCGCCTTGCGGCGCTTGTCGCCGGGGACGCGGAGCGGCTGGCGACCTCCGAGGCCGCCGCCGACTACTTCCTGCCCGACGGCAACCCCATCGCTGAGGGCAGCACTCTCACCAACCCCGCCTATGCGCAGACCCTGCGGGCCATGGCCGAGGGTGGGGCAGATGCCTTCTACACCGGCCCCATCGCCGAAGGCATCGTGGCCACGGTCCGCGAGGCGGCGCAGCCCGGGCTGCTGTCGCTTAAGGACATGGCCGCCTACGAGGTGATCGAACGCCCCGCCACCTGCGCGCCCTATCGCGGGGCGGAGGTCTGCGGCATGGGGCCGCCGTCGTCTGGCGCGCTGACCGTGGGGCAGATCCTCGGGCTCCTCGAACCCTACGACATGGCCGCCCTCGGGGCGGACTCGCCGGAGGCATGGCGGCTGATCGGCGATGCCTCGCGCCTCGCTTTCGCGGACAGGGGTCGCTACATGGCCGACACCGATTTCGTCCCCGTGCCGCGCCTGCTCGACCCGGCCTACCTGGCGGACCGTGCCACGCTGCTCGACGGCGACGATGCGCTGCCCGAGGTCGCGCCCGGCACCCCGCCATGGGATCACGCGGCGCTGGAACTGGGGGATGACCAGTCCATCGAGCTGCCCTCGACCTCGCATATCTCCATCGTGGATGGGCAGGGCAACGCGCTGTCCATGACCACCACCATCGAGAACGGCTTTGGATCGCGTCTCATGACGCCGGGGGGCTTCCTGCTCAACAACGAGCTGACGGATTTCTCCTTCGCCACCCACGACGAAGGCCGCCCCATCGCCAACCGGGTGGAGCCGGGCAAGCGGCCCCGGTCGTCCATGGCGCCCACCATCGTGATGAAAGACGGCACCCCGAACCTTGTCGTCGGCTCGCCGGGGGGCAGCCGGATCATCGGCTACGTGGCCAAGACCATCGTGGCGCATCTTGATTGGGGACTGGACCCGCAGGAGGCAGTGGCCCTGCCGCACCTGCTCAACCGGTTCGGCGCCTATGACCTCGAGGAGGGCACATCGGCCGAGGCGCTCAAGGCCCCGCTCGAGGCGCTGGGGTACGAGACCGACGTGCGTGCGCTGAACAGCGGTCTGCATGCCATCGCCATTGACGGCGGAACCCTTGTCGGCGGGGCCGATCCGAGGCGCGAGGGGCTGGCCATCGGAGAATGATGCCACTGCCCGGAGAATGTGCAGTCCTGCGGCCCGGGCCACCGGGGCAGGGCCGGGTGGTTGCAGAGCGGGGGCGGGCACAATAGGTCTGAGCCCTGATCGCCGCGCCTCCTCCGTGGCGGCATATCCGCAGGTGAACCCATGTCCTTCGCGCCCGACGCCTTTCGCCATCACCCCGGCCTTGCGGACAAGATCCGCGATCCCGCGCAGAGCTTTTTCCGCGATCTTGATCTTGCCGCCATCGATGAGGCCTGGTTCCAGGCGGGGCACACCCAGAACCCGCGCTACAGCGACGAGGTGCGCGAGGCCATGCGCCATGAAACGCTTGCCTCGCGGATGGGGCAGGACATCTGGGTGTTCGCCTACGGATCGCTGATGTGGGATCCGGCGGTCTACTTCTCCGAGGTGCGCCGCGCCCGCCTGCCGGGATACCGCCGGAGCTTCTGCCTTGTGGACCGCTCCGGGGCGCGGGGAAGTGCAGAGGCACCGGGGCTGATGGCGGCGCTCGACCATGGCCCCGCCTGTGACGGGCTCGTGTTCCGCCTTGCTGCCGAAACCGCCGACCGCGAATCCGAGGTGATCTGGCGGCGTGAGATGATGGCGCCCTGCTACAAGGCGGTCTTTGCCCCGGTCGAAACCTCGGAAGGGATGGTCGAGGCGCTGTGCTTCGTCGCCGACCCCGAGGCCGAGATGATCGACACCGGCATCGCCTACGAGGACCAGCTGCGCTATCTCGCCACCGGCGTCGGCCAGCTGGGGACCAGCCGCGAATACCTCGAGAACGTCATCGCCGGGTGCCGCGAGCTGCGCATCGAGGACCCGGACCTCGAGGTGATGCTTGCCGACGTGGGCGCGTGGTGCGAAGTGGCCCCCGGCGCCGGTTGCGAGGCAACCACAAACGGCTGAGGCGATCCCTTATTATTCTGCTTGCGGCTTTGCCGCGCAGGACGGCGCGGACCGGGTGATCGGCATCGATGCCTCGGGTGTCCCAAAGCAGTCCCGTGCGCAGGGGTTTGGCATTGTCGACAATGCCGCCGATCTGATGGGGCTGGTCGTGCGGTTCGTGACGACGAGATCGTCATAAACGAGGACTACGCCCATCCCGCCTATGGTGTCCCTTCGGACGGGACCAACGATGCCACCCGCCTTGCTGCCCGCCCCGAGGCAATGATGACCGACCCGGTGTACGGGGGAAAATCCATTCAAGGCGTGATCGACCTCACCCGCAAGGGGTCCTTCCCCAAGGGGGTGACGGTGCTCTACGCGCATCCTGGCGGCGCGCCGGCCCTCAACGGCCACAGCTATTTCAATAAGGACGGCTGAGAGACCCCGACAGACCGCGTCCAGTCTACAGGGGGAGGATGCGGCTGGCACGCCGAGGTGCACCGACTGGCGCCTGGGAATTGCCTGAAAGGCCAGAACTGTCTTGGGAGTGTAGAGTGGAGGCGAGTACCGGAATCGAACCGGTGTACACGGATTTGCAATCCGCTGCGTCACCACTCCGCCAACTCGCCGCCTCATGGTGTTCCGGGCACTTAGCCCATCCTCGGGCGCCGCGCAAGACCCTCTGCGCAGCCAGTACACTTCCATTCAAGGCGCGCATGCTGTCTTCTGCCTGAATGGGCCCAAGATTGCGCAAGATAGCAGCGGAACCCGTGGCAGATCTCGTGCGTTTATCAATGAAACCGACATTCATGAGGGATTTCACATGGCACAGACCACTCCGAGCGGCCTCGCCGACAGCAAGCCGACCTCCACAAACTCCGACACGGAATCGCTGAACGATCAGATCAAGAACCTGCGTGAAGACCTGTCTTCGCTTGCAGAGCTTGTGGGAGAAATCGGCAGCCGCCGTGGCAAGGAAGCCAAGGCGCGCTTCGAAGCTAAGGCGGGTGAAACCCGCGCCAAAGGTGAAGACATGCTTCACGAGGCCGGCCGTCGTTACGCCGACTATGAAGATCAGGCGATAGACCAGATTCGCTCCAACCCGTTTCAGGCTGTCGGTATTGCGGCAGCGGCGGGCTTCCTTCTTGGTTATCTGAACTCCCGGAGGTAACGGCACTTGTTCTACGGCCTCGAGCTGCGGCTCCGACTCCTTATCCGTCAAATCGTGTTCGGCGCCCTCGCGCTGATCTGTGTGATCGTTGCCGCTGTCTACCTGTCGGATGCGGCGCTGCTTGCCTTGGCCGAAAGTTATGATGCCAAGACCTCCGTCCTGATCGTAGGCGGGTTCTACCTGCTGCTAGGTGTCCTGCTGTTCGCGTACAGCAGACGCCGGAGGGTCGCGCTGCCGCCCCCGCCGGCCTCTAGCGGGGCCAATATCGCAGCGATGCTGCAGGCCTTCCTCGCGGGACGTGCTGCTGGCGGTGCTGCCGCGCGGCGCGACGACGAGGACGAGTGAATCAGGGTATAGTTCCCTGGTGGCTAGTAAAAGGCGGGCAGCTCGGCAGAGTGTCCGCCTTTTTGCTTGCGCGGCCTGGGGTGGGCGCAGCCGTCCTTTAAGCTGGGAATGCAATGCTCTGCGCCGTTGCGGCGGCAACACAACTGTGGCACACCTTTCCAAAGTAATACTGAACGGAAGAGTTTAGCGCATGACCGATTTCGCCACGCGCCGCCGCATGATGGTGGACACGCAGGTCCGGCCCTCGGATGTCACGAAATTCCCGATCATCGAGGCGATGCTACGCATCCCTCGCGAGGAATTCGTCCCCTCGGACAAGCGCGAGGCGGCTTATGCCGAGCGCAGCATCGCCCTTGCCGACGGCCGGGTCGTGCTCGATGCACGTACGCTGGCAAAGATGCTGGATGCCCTGAACATCGACGGTGACGACCTCGTGCTCGATATCGGGTGCGGCATGGGCTATTCATCGGCAGTCATCGCCCGCATCGCCGAGGCGGTGGTCGCGGTCGAGGAAGACGAGGCAATGGTGCCGGAGGCGCAGTCGCTGTTCGGCGAACATGCAGACAATGTCGTGCTGCACGAGGGCCCCCTGACTGAAGGTGCCGCCGCCCATGGCCCCTACGATGCAATTATCATCGAAGGCGGCGTTGAAAAGCTTCCCGAGACGCTGGAGGCACAGCTCAAGGACGGCGGGCGCATAGCTTGCATCTTCATGGACGGTGCTCTTGGCACGGTACGGATCGGGTGGAAGATCGACGGGGTCATCACGTGGCGCTTTGCCTTCAACGGCACCGCGCCTGTGCTTCCCGGATTCCGGAAAGAAACCGCCTTCGCCTTCTGACCGGCCCCTGTCCGGCGTCACATCCGGACCGCGCTTTCAGGCCTGTGTCGGCACTGCGCGACGCGGTTTTGAGACGCCGTATGATGCCCTGTCGCTCCCGGTTCTCGCCCGGGTGCGATGCGTTCAGGTGGGGGCTTTTGCGAGGTGCTGAAAAACATCGGGATATTTCTGCATCTGTTGTCTGCTATCGGCCTTCGGGGTAGACTTCCCGGCGAGGCAAGAGTGGAAAAAGAATGTCGGACCCCGTGACCAATGTGGAAATCGAGGACGTTCTGTCGTCCATCAGGCGGCTGGTGTCCGAGGACGTGCGCCCGCGACCTGCGCCGCGTCAGCGGCCCGAGGCGGTGGTGCAAGCGCCTCAGGCACCCTCTGCCGAGCGGGCTGGCGGTCCGCCGGATACCGATGCGGAACCCGAACCCGAAATCGACGCAAGTTCCGATAGGCTGGTACTCACCCCGGCACAAAGGGTCCCCGAGGCTGAAGACGCCCCGACCAGCGGGCCGATCCTGCTGACCCCGGCCGATTCGGTTCACCTGCCTGAGCCGGGGGCGCCTCGCGCTGTCGGCGCCGCCGACCATGTGCAGGCGGACGAAGATGCCCAAGTGTCGGGCAGCCCGTTCGACGCCGCAGAAGTGTCTTCTCCGCTTATGCTCGACGCATCCAAGGCGGTCGAGAATGCCGCGACCCGGCAGGATGATGGAGACACGTCGCTGCCCAATGGTGGGGATGACAGGTCCGAGCAGTCGGTGATTCCGCATCGGCGGGCGTTCGATGCTGCACATCACGACCCTGACGCGGCGGTCCAGAGCCTGCTTGGCAAGCTCGTTGAGGAGGAACTGTCACGAGCCATGCTGTCCGGAGATGCGCCCGCCTCGCGGCGCAGCATGGCTTCTGTGCCGCCTGAGCCCCAACAACACCCGAAGCCTGAACCACAGTCCGCCGCGGACACGTCTGACGCCTTCGCCACGAAAGCGGTCGCAGAGCCTTCGACAGTTACGGTGGACGCCCTCGAAGTGGACGATCCTGCCAATCTCTGGCCGGACGCCATGGCCGAGCCGCAGGTGGACCCCTCCGTCACCGATGCAGAGCCTGCCCCCTTCACCCTGACCGAGCCCGCCGCAGGGTCGTCTTCCTCCCCTGAACCCGACCATGAGCTTGACCATGCCTTGCTGGCAGGGGCGGTTCGCCAGTTGTCGGGACAAGGCGAGCAAAGCGAAGAGCATGCGACCACGCCCGCCGAAGAGTTGGCTGCAGGCGCTGATGAGCCGACGGAGGGGGCAGGTGACGGTGGCCTCGCGCACAAGATTGCGGCCATCGAAGAGATGATTTCGCGCAGGGGGGATACGTCCTCACGTCCCGCGCGGCGTGTGGCCGATGCGCCTTTCGTACATCGCCCTGCGCCGCCGCTCGACTGGGATGATTACATGCCCTCCACGCCGGCGGCTGCGATGCCGGAAGGGGCGGCCGACCCGGCACCTGCGGCGACTCCCGAAGATCAGGCCGAAGAAGTGGCGCATGCGCCGCTCTCGGGCGACTTCGCCGAAGACGCCTATGATGAGCTCTATGATGACGCGATGATCCTGCAGGGCCCTGTCTGGCAAGGCTCCCAGGCGGGATTCAGCGCGGCTCCGGTGCCAGAGACTACCGCCCGGGCGCTTGCCGATGCTCCGGTGCGGGGCGGCGATCTGGCGTCCCTGCTGGACGAGGATGCTTTGCGCGACATCGTCTCCGAGGTTATCCGTCAGGAGCTTCAGGGGGCCCTTGGAGAGCGGATCACGCGCAACGTCCGCAAACTGGTGCGCCGCGAGATCCACCGCATGCTCATGACCCGCGAATACGAGTGACACCGGAGCCGCCGGGCAGGGTGACACCTGATCGGCGGCTTGGTGCCGGTGTGGCGTGCCTTGCGCTGGCCCCGGTGATGCAAGGTCGGTGCCCCGCACGCCGGACTTCGCTGCTCCGCCATTTCTGCACCTGATACGCGAAAGGCGCGCCCGAGATGTCGGACGCGCCTTTCGCAGCTTGATCTTTCTCGACGTTCGAGGCGTTGGTGCCTCTGACGATCCCGTGGCCCCTGGGCCGGTCGCACGCCCCATACGGGGCGCGCCGTGCGCTGGCTCAGGCCGCTTCGCGGTCTGCGGCGGCGGCAGCGTGGCGACGTTCGCTTTCCTCACGCGACAGCGCGACGGAGGTGCGGATACCCTTGCCCACGAACTCCATGAGGCCTTCCACGACCCGCTCGTTGGGGTCGATGCCGGCGCAGCTCAGAACTTCGCGCCCATCACGGGAGCGCGCCCAGCGGGCAATCTGTTCCGGGCCATTTCCATATTTCTTGTCATCGGCGATCGCGTCGTCGAGCGCAGCCAGCACCACGGCCGCAAAAAGCTTGCGCGCGCGGTTGCCCTGTTCGGCGTTGAAGGCTGTGCTATCCACGAAGTCTTTCATATTTCGACCTTTGATTATTGCTCTTGTCTTTTCCGGCGTACGGCGCGTTATGAACTATTCAGTTCGATTCGGATACACCGCAAAAGCAAGGCACGTATGCATCGGCCGCATGGCTAAGAAGTGTGCGCACACGACATATCGTTGTCTTGCACAGGCAGGACTGGCCAGATATAGGACGCGCCATAAAATCATCAACCATCCGCCAGAGTTTAGTCCCATGCCCAAGATCAACGGAAACGAGATCCGCCCCGGAAACGTTCTCGAACATGACGGCGGCCTTTGGGGCGCTGTGAAGGTCGACCACGTGAAGCCCGGCAAGGGCGGTGCCTTCGCCCAGGTCGAGCTCAAGAACCTGCGTGACGGCCGCAAACTGAACGAACGCTTCCGCTCGGCGGACAAGGTCGAGCGCGTGCGCCTCGAACAGCGTGACATGCAGTTCCTCTACGAGGACGCGGGCCAGCTGATCTTCATGGACACCGAAACCTACGACCAGGTGCAGCTTGACGCGGACCTCCTGGGCGAACGTCGCCCGTTCCTGCAGGACGGCATGACCATCGTGGTGGAATTCTACGAAGAAGAAGCACTCAACGCGACCCTGCCGCAGAAGGTCACCTGCAAGGTCACCGAGACTGAGCCGGTCGTGAAGGGCCAGACCGCGGCCAACAGCTTCAAGCCCGCGACGCTGGACAACGGCGTGCGCATCACCGTCCCGCCGTTCATCGCGCAGGACGAGGACATCATCGTGAACACCGAAACCATGGAATATTCGGAACGCGCATAACCCGCGCGCCGACCGTTCCGTCCCCGTGCGATCCGGCGGCGACATGTAATGGACAGCGAAAGGCCTCCGGCGCAAAGCCAGGAGGCCTTTTTCATGATCCGGAACTTCACCCCCACCGATCTGCCGCACGTGACCGCCCTGTTCGGGCCGGAGACGCGCGCCGCTGCCGGGCAGCACCTCGAGAGGCAGCTGGACGAGGGCGCGCGCCTGTTGGTTTACAGGGCAGAAGGCGTGGCCCGTGGCTGTCTCTTGTGGCGGGTGCAGGCGGGGCAGGAGGGCGCGCGGTGGGCCGTGCTCGACCATGTGACGGTCTCGCCGTCCTGGCGGAGGAGGGGCCTCGCGCGGCGCCTTGTCGGACGCTTCGCCGAGGAAAGCTTCCAGCAGGGCTGTGTGGCGCAGGTTGAGCCGCCACGGTCCCCGTCGATGGCTGCGACGGGGTTTCTCGCGGCCCTTGCCACGTGGCAAATTCCTTGAGCCAAGGAATTTTCAACTCTCTTGGGAAAGAGAGTTGTGGCGCTCAGACCCGTGCCGAGCTGATGAGCCGGGCCACCATGCTCTGGTAGCCTGCGCCGAAGAGGCTCAGGTGCACCAGTGCCGGGAACAGCTGGTAGAACGGGCGGCGCTCTTCCCGGCCGGGCTCGGTGGGACCGTAGCCTGTCCAGAACGCGGGGTGCGGCTGGCCGAACAGTTCGAGCATGGCCAGGTCGACTTCCGCATGCCCGCAATAGCAGGCGGGGTCGATCATCCAGGCGTGGCCCTCGCCGAAATGGGTGTTCCCTGTCCACAGGTCACCATGCAGCAGCGACGCGGGCGGCGCTTCGGGCAGGTAATCAGGCAGGGCGCGGGCCAGTGCCTCGAGTCGCCGCACAAGCGCCATGGGCAGGCTCGGCAGGAAAGGAAGCAGGCGCTGGCGGGCCCAGAACTCGGGCCAGCTCTCGGTGGTGGCGTTGCGGATGGGCAGCCGTCCAAAGGCATAATCCTCGGCCCAGCCGTAGCCGTCCCCGGTGGTGGCATGCAGCGCCCTCAGGCTGGCGCCGAGCGCTTCCCACGTCTCGGGTGTGGGGGGCGCCTCGGGCAGCCATTCGAGGCAGAGCATGTCGCCCGCCTGCATCAGCACCTGCGGCACCGGGGCACCGGCGCGGGCCATGGCCTGCAGCATGCGTGCCTCGGTCGCCACCTTTGGCCCACGCTTGACCGCCATCACGCGGCCGTCGTCGAGGGCCACCTTCACGACCTCCGACAAATCGCCCCCGTGCAGGGCGCTGGCCGAGACCACCTCGGCCCCAAGCAGCCGGTCCAGTCCTTCCATGCTCATGGCGTGTACCGGAGCGTCACGCCGCCGGCCTCCAGGTCGCCCTTTGCGCGATCGAAGCGCAGGTAGGCAATGCCATGACCGGCGGCCTGCGTGTATAGCACGCCAGCGGGTTTCTCGCCCGCGACGATCTCGGAGCCGACCGGGGCCGTGCCGTCCACCTTTACGGTGGCAAGGCCCTTGCGCAGGTCGGTCTTGTGCTTCATCCGCGCCACGATCTCCTGCCCGACAAAGCAGCCCTTGCGGAAATCGACACCGTTCAGGCGTTCGAACCCAGCTTCAAGGATGAAGCTGTCCGGCGTCAGCTCGATGCCGCTCTCGGGGACGCAGGCGGCGACGCGCAGAGCGTCCCAGTCCGCGTCATCCCCGGGCTGCCCGGCATAGCCGCGCCAGCCAAGTGTCGGATCGCGCGGGTCAGAAAAGGCGCCCTCGGGCGGGGTGCCGAGGCCGCGGGTCACGGTGATGTCGGTTTCGGTCACGGCCACCTTGGCGCGCAGCTTGTACAGCGTCAGCGCCTTGAGAAGATCGGGCGCGAAGGCGCTGTCCACGTCGATCAGGATGTCGTCGCCATCGGGCACGAGGAAGAAATCGGCGCGGTACTTGCCCTGCGGCGTCAGCAGGGCGGCATAGACTAGGCCATCGGCCAGCCGCTTCACGTCGTTGGTGACGAGCCCCTGGAGGAAGTCGGCAGCCTCGGGGCCGCTGACCCTCAGCACTGTGCGGTTCGTGCTCATGTGTATACCCCTGTCGCTTCAGGACCGTTCGGCCCCTTTTCTAGGCCCATGTGGCCTCGGATGCGAGGGGGGGGCGTTCAGCTTTCCGCGAACTGCAAGGCATGAAGCCGCGCATAGGTGCCATTTTCGGCAAGAAGTGCCTCATGGGTGCCCTGTTCGACCACCCGGCCCTGGTCCATGACGATGATCTTGTCGGCGCCGCGTACCGTGGACAGCCGGTGCGCGATGACCAACGTCGTGCGCCCCACCGCCAGCCGATCGAGCGCGCCCTGGACCACTGCCTCGGAGCGCACATCCAGCGCCGAGGTTGCCTCGTCCAGCAGCAGGATCGGCGTGTCGCGCAGGATCGCCCGCGCAATCGCCACCCGCTGGCGCTGGCCGCCCGACAGGGCGGAACCGCGCGGGCCGACCCGTGCCTCAAGCCCGCCGTCAAGCCGGGGCAGGAAATCTGCCACATGCGCGGCCTCGAGCACCTCGTTCAGCCGGTCTTCGGGGATGTCCTTGCGGCCCAGCAGGATGTTTTCGCGCAGTGTCTCGTCGAACAGCAGCGCATCCTGGCTGACCACCGAGAACATCTCACGCAGCTCCTGCAGGCGCATGGAGGACACCGGCACACCGCCAACCTCGACCGCGCCCGAGGCCGGATCGACCAGCCGTGTCAGCACGTTGAACACCGTGGACTTGCCCGCGCCGGACGCGCCCACCAGCGCGGTGGTCTTGCCAGCCTCGGCCACGAAGCTGGCTCCGCGCAGCACCGGCTGGTCGCCATAGCTGAGCTGCACGTCGGCAAAGCGCACCTGTGGCACGCCCTCGGGGCGGGGTAGGGGGCTGGCCGGGTCGCGCAGGGCCGGCACCATGTCGAGCAGCTCTTTGAGCCGCTCGATGGAGGCGGCGGCGATCTGCCAGTTGCCGCTGACCGCGCCAAGGCGGCGCAAGGGTTCGAACGCCAGCGCGATGGCGGTGAAGAAGGCCATGAAATCGCCCACGGTCTTTTCGCCCGCGAGGATTTCGCCGCCGCCATAGAACAGCACGCCCATGAAGCCGATGCCCGACATGATGTCGATCAGCCCCGGAATCGTTGCCTGCCCCATAGAGGCGCGGGTTTCCGTCAGGATGCGCCGGTCCGTGAGCTTGCGGTAGCGTTTCGACTGGTAGCGTTCGAGGCGGTTCAGCTTGACCGGCACGATGCCGTGGAAGATCTCGTTGAGACGGGTGGACAGGTCGGCGGCCACGTCCCGCGCCTGCCGGGCGTTGGTGCGCACGTAGCGCTGCACGAGGATCGACGGCAGAACCATGAGCGGCACGCCGACCAGTGCCACCAGCGTCCAGCGCCAGTCGATGCCCAGCGCCACCCCGAAAAGCGAGATCAGCGCCACGACGTCGCGCCCCGCGCCGGTGATGATGATGCGCCAGACCTTGCTGATCTGGCCCACGTCGCCCTCGACCCGCTGCATCAGGTAGCCGGGCCCATGCTGCTGGTGAAAGCTGCCGTCCAGCGTCATCAGATGCGAGACAAGGTCGTTGCGGATATCGCCCACCGTGCGCTCGGACACGTTGGTCATCACCACCTTCTGCACGATGCTGGCAACTGCCCGCAGCAGGAAGCTGCCAAGGATGACAAGACCGACCCACCACAGGTCCGACGCATCGCCGCCGACGAAGACGTTGTCGAACATCGGCTTCATCATGTAGCTGAGCAGGCCGAACATCGACCCTTCGACCATCATGAAGGCCAGCGCCAGAGCCAGCAGGCCCTTGTAGGGCCACAGGTAATTCCACCACAGCCACAGAAACAACCCGCGCGGGTTTCCCTTGGGCGTCTGCGGCTCGCGGTGTTTGTCCTTCTTGCTCACGCCGGTCCGCCTTCTGCGTCTTGCCCGGCCCTCTCGGCCAGCTCTGACGCGATCTCGGCGGGTGGGCGCTTGGCATCAAAGCCGGCCTGCACCGGCTTGCTGTCGTACTCCGTGGCGATCCAGTCCTCGAACCCAATCGGGCCGCGGGTAAGGCGCGCGGCATAGGTGTCGAGGATATACCCCTGGATCCCCGTGCGGGTGAATTCGAGGTGGATGTACTTCAGGCCCATCTGCTTGCGGGCCTCGGACACCGGCACGCCTTCGAAGACCATGAGATAGACCGCCGAGGCAAACCCCGCCCGGTCCGCGCCGGACTTGCAGTGGAACATCATCGGGCGCTCGGCCCGGCGCATGGTGTCGATGAGGTGCTGGATGCGCTCGCGCTTGGGCGCCATGCGGGCCCAGAGCTTGGCATGTTCCAGCGTCAGGCCCAGTTTTTCACAGCTTTCCTTCTCGAAGAGGTAGTGCGAGTATTTCTCTTCGCCGCGCAGGGTGATCACGGTGCGGATGCCCATCGCTGCATACTTGCGGAACCGCCCGTGGGTGGGCTGGTTCGACCGCCAGACACCGGGGGCGATCTGCCAGAAGTTGGTCCAGACGCTGCGCAGCCAAGCGTGATCGAAAAGGTGGTAATGCACAGTCGATAGCGCCCGCGACTGCGGGGTCGAGATGTCCTTGCCGAAGGAATGGCGGACCTTCCGCTCGGCCTTGGTGATCTTTTCCCAAAACTGGGTCAGCATAAATCCGGTTCCCGTGGTGCTGGGGCTGCGCCGGGGTGTAAGGCCCATGCCCCCGCATGGCAAGCGGCGGGGCGCATTGACGCGAGCGCGGCCTTGGATAGGTTGACATCCAGCCCCGGTTTTCAAGGGGTGGTTACGGAGCCCTCTCTCATGTCGCTTGCCAACGGTCGCACCTATCTTGCCATTCCCGGCCCCTCTGTCATGCCGGACGCGGTGCTGCGCGCCATGCACCGTGCGTCGCCGAACATCTACGAGGGCGCGCTTACGGACATGGTGGCGGGCATGATCCCCGAACTGAAGAAGGTGGCGCGCACCGATGGCCACGTGGCAATCTACATCGCCAACGGTCATGGCGCGTGGGAGGCCTCGCTGTCGAATGTGGTGGCCGAGGGCGAAACGGTGCTTGTCGCAGCCACCGGGCGCTTTGGCCACGGCTGGGCAGAGATGGCGGCAGGGCTGGGAATCGAGACGCAGGTGATCGAGTTCGGCACCAAGAGCCCGCTCGATGCCGCGCGCATCGCCGAGGCGCTGGCCGCGGATACCGCGCACAAGATCAAGGCGGTGTTGGTCAATCATGTGGATACCGCGAGCTCGGTGCGCAATGATGTCGCCTCGGTGCGCGCGGCGCTGGACGAGGTGGGGCACCCGGCGCTGCTGATGGTGGATTGCATCGCCTCGCTGGGCTGTGACGAATACCACATGGATGCATGGGGCGCCGATGTGACCCTGACCGGCAGCCAGAAGGGCCTGATGGTGCCGCCGGGGCTGAGCTTTGTCTTTTTCAACGACCGGGCCGCCGCGCAGCGGGCTGCCATGAAGCGAGTAAGCCGTTACTGGGACTGGACACCGCGCGCCGATCCGCAGTTCTTCTACCAGTATTTCGGGGGCACGGCCCCGGCCCATCACCTCTATGGTCTGCGCGCAGCGCTCGACATGATCGGTGAAGAAGGGCTTGAGGCGATCTGGGCTCGCCATGCCACGCTGGCGCGGGCGATCTGGGCGGCGGCGGACGTCTGGGGGCAGGGCGGTCCGCTGACCATGAACATCTCCGATCCGGCCCATCGCAGCCACGCGGTCACAGCGTTGCGCCTTGGCGCGCCCTATGGGGCGAAGTTGCGTGAATGGACCGATACGATGGGCGGGCTGACGCTTGGCATCGGTCTTGGCATGTCCGAGCCGGGTGATCCCGGCGGCACCGGGTTCTTCCGCATCGGGCACATGGGGCACATCAACGCGCACATGGTGCTGGGCGCGCTGGGGGTGATCGAGGCGGGCTTTGGATCACTGGGACTTCCGCATGGAAAGGGCGGCGTTACCGCCGCGTCCGAGGTCATCGGTTCAGCGTTGGCGGCAGGCTGACCGCCGCTGGGGGCTGGCGGCAACGCTCGCCCCGAGCGGGCGCAGCTTCAGGGGCCGGTTTCGCCGGTCCCGGTCTTGGCATCGCTTTGGGCTCCGAGGCGAAGCTCGAGCATGGTGATCAGGTGATTGAGCCCGACCCCAACGATCGCCACAGCTCCGAGACCCCAGTTCACCCATATCGTGCCAAGGATCCAGAGCAGGTTGATGAAGAGAAAGAACAGCGCCGAGGTCGTGTAGTCGGGCGCAGGCTGGCGTGTACGATCGTCCATATTAGGCGTCCTTTTTAAAGGCAGCCCTGCCGTCATCCTGTCGTGCAGGGCAATATCGGCTTTGACCCGCCCTGACCAAGGTGCGCGCGAAAATGGCGGACCAGCACGACCGAATCAATCAGAGTGTGCGGGGGGAACCCTTTCCGAATGGTAATGGTTCCGAGCTCTAACCCATCAGGCCCGAACCCGCGCTCTTTCGCTGAGCCGAGCCGACGATGTCCCGCGACGCGGAAGGGGCATCCGACGCACCGGCGGCAAGGGCATCCTCGGGTCAAAGTGAGGCTGTGCAGTCTCTCAGCCCGCAGTGGCGCGCGCTTCGGCAAGGGCGGCGGGCAGCTCCTCTTCGAGGATATCCAGATCCTGCGCCAGCCCGGCGCTGATGCGGATGCAACGGTCCTGCGGTGCCACGAAGGGCATTCGGACGAAGACGCCTCGCGCCGCCAGAGCCTGGAGCACCGCGCGGGCAAAGGCCCCGTCCGCACCGCAATCCACCGCCACGAAATTGGTGGCTGAGGGCAGCACCGCCAGCCCGTTCGCCGTCGCGATGCGGCCGATGCGGGCGCGGGCCTGCGCCACCTTTTCCGTCACGCCGGCCAGCCAGTCGTCATCGCGAAGGGCGGCCAACGCCCCGGCCTGGGCCGAGCGGTTCATGGCGAAATGGTTGCGGATCTTGTCGAAGGCCCGGATCAGCGGCTCGGCCCCGAAGGCATAGCCGACACGGGCCCCCGCCATACCGTAGGCCTTGGAGAAGGTGCGGAACCGTATCACCCGGGGGTCATCCATGGCGATGCGCGGCGCGGTGCCCTCGGGGGCAAACTCGATATAGGCCTCGTCCAGCGCGAGGACCGTGCCCTCGGGAAGCAGCGCCAGCGCCTCCTCGATGGCAGTGCCGGAATGGCAGCTGCCCATGGGGTTGTCCGGGTTGGCGAGGTAGACGATCTTGGCATCCACCTCGGCGGCGCGGGCAAAGAGCGCGGCCATGTCCTCGGCATCGTCACGGTAGGGGACCTTGTGCAGTACGCCGCCATAGGCGTTCACGTGGTAGGCGAAGGTCGGGTAGGCCCCGTCCGAGGTCACCACCGCGTCGCCCGGAGACACCAGCAGCCGCACCAGATAGCCAAGCAGCCCGTCAATGCCTTCGCCGAAGACGATGTTGGCCGGACCGCAGTCCAGCCGGGCGCAGAGTTCGGCCTTGAGATCGGCGTTGCTTGGATCGGCGTATTTCCAGATCTCCGCATCCGCGTCACGCAGGGCGGCGATGGCCTTGGGGGAGGGGCCAAAGAGGCTTTCGTTCGCACCAAGGCGGGCACGGAACGCGATGCCGGAGGCGCGTTCCAGCTCCTCGGGGCCAGTGAAGGGCACGGTGGCGGGAAGATCGGCGATCAGCTGGGGAAAACGCGGTCCTGTCATGTGTGCGATGTAGGCCCGAGGCAGGCTGGCGGTCAAGTCCGGTGGGGGTGGCACCCGCGTCAGGGTTGTTGGCGCTAGCATCCTTGCACCCGCTCCGAGCCGCAAGCTACACCTCGTTGGACACAGATTTCAAAGGACGAACACATGTCTACGCCGAAGGATTTCAATGATCGCATGCTGTCGCTGGGCCTTGCCCGGGTGGCCGAACAGGCCGCCATCGCCTCGGCGAAGCTGATCGGCCACGGCGACGAGAAGGCCGCCGACCAGGCTGCGGTCAACGCCATGCGCGAGCAGCTCAACAAGCTGGACATCAAGGGCGTCGTGGTGATCGGCGAAGGCGAGCGGGACGAAGCGCCCATGCTCTACATCGGCGAAGAGGTCGGCACCGGCGAAGGCCCGGGCGTGGACATTGCGCTTGATCCGCTCGAAGGGACGACACTCACCGCCAAGGACATGCCCAACGCCCTGACGGTGATCGCCATGGGGCCGCGCGGGTCCATGCTGCATGCGCCGGACGTCTACATGGACAAGCTGGTGATCGGTCCGGGCTATGCTGAGGACACGGTGACGCTGGACATGAGCCCGTCCGAACGGGTGGCGGCGCTTGCCGCGGCGAGGGGCTGCGAGGCGTCGGACATCACGGTGTGCATCCTCGAGCGTCCGCGCCACGAGGAGATGATCGCCGAGGTCCGCTCGACCGGGGCTGCCATCAGGCTCATCACCGACGGCGATGTGGCGGGAGCAATGCACTGCGCCGAGCCGGGCCTCACGGGCATCGACATGTACATGGGATCCGGTGGCGCGCCCGAAGGGGTCCTCGCGGCGGCTGCGCTCAAGTGCATGGGTGGGCAAATGTACGGCAAGCTGCTGTTCCGCAACGAGGACGAGAAGGGCCGCGCGCGAAAGGCCGGGATCACCGATTTCGACAAGGTCTACACGCGCGACGAGATGGTCACCGACCACGTGATCTTTGCCGCGACTGGGGTGACCAACGGGTCCATCCTGCCGGGCATCAAGCGCGAGCCGGGCTGGATCACCACCGAGACGATCCTCATGCGGTCCAAGACCGGATCGGTGCGGCGGGTGTCCTACCGCAACCCGTTCAACTGACGCCGTGCCCGGTCGCGATGCCGGGCCATGCGTATTTGCCGAAGAGAAGAAGGGCAGGGGGCGGCGTTCCGTTCCCTGTCTTTTCGCGTTATGGGCAGGCCTTGAGGTTGAGGCTTGGAGCACGATCATGGATTTTCTCGGGGTATCGGCATCATTGAACGGGCGGCGCTGGGTCGGCCCCGGCGTCGAGGAGGCGCGGCAGGCCGAGGCCATGGCGCAGCAGACCGGGCTGCCGGGCGCGCTTGCCGCCGTGCTGGCGCGGCTGGGCGTGCCGGGCGAGGAGGTGGCGGGCTACCTTGAGCCGAAGCTGCGGGATCTTCTGCCCGACCCCCGGTCCCTGCGGGACATGGAAGTTGCCTCGGGACGGATCATGGAGGCGGTGTCGCGGCGCGAGAAGATCGCCATCTTTGCCGATTATGACGTGGACGGGGGCACCTCGGCGGCGCTCTTGCTGGACTGGCTGGGGCAGATGGGGCGGGGCGCGACGCTGTACATCCCCGATCGCATCGACGAGGGCTACGGCCCCAACGTGCCCGCTATGGAGGCGCTGGCCCGCGATCATGACCTCATCATCTGCGTCGATTGCGGGACGCTGTCCCACGAGCCGATCGCGGCTGCGAAGGGGGCGGACGTGGTTGTGCTCGACCACCACCTTGGCGGTGAGACGCTGCCCGATTGCGTGGCGGTGGTGAACCCCAACCGACAGGATGAGGATGGCGCGCTGGCGCATCTTTGCGCCGCTGCCGTGGTGTTCCTTCTGTTGGTGGATTGCGGGCGGCGGCTGCGCGAGGCGGGTCAGCGCGGGCCGGATCTCATGGCGATGCTGGATCTCGTGGCGCTGGCCACGGTGGCGGACGTGGCACCACTGCGGGGCGTGAACCGGGCGCTGGTGCGGCAGGGGCTGTCGGTGATGGCGCGCCGGGCGCGGCCCGGCCTCGTGGCGCTGGCGGACGTGGCGCGGCTCGATTCGGCGCCGTCGTCCTATCATCTGGGCTATGTGCTTGGGCCGCGGGTGAATGCCGGCGGACGCATCGGCAAGGCGGACCTCGGGGCGCGTTTGCTGGCCAGCCGCGATCCGCACGAGGCACAGGCCATGGCCGAGCGGCTCGAGCAGCTCAACGCCGAGCGCCGCGAGGTCGAGGAAGCGGTGCGCGCTGCCGCCATTGCTCAGGCTGAGGAGCGGGGCCTCGATGCGCCGCTGGTCTGGGCTGCGGGCGAGGGCTGGCATCCCGGCGTTGTCGGCATCGTCGCCTCGCGTCTCAAGGAGCTGACCAACCGGCCTGCCATCGTCATCGGTTTCGCGAATGGCGAGGGCAAGGGCTCGGGGCGGTCGGTGTCGGGGGTCGACCTCGGGGCGTCGATCCAGCGGCTGGCCTCGGAAGGGCTGCTGATCAAGGGCGGCGGGCACAAGATGGCCGCCGGCCTCACGGTGGCCGAAGGCAAGCTGGACGAGGCCATGGCACGGCTGAGCGAGCTTCTGGCAAAGCAGGGCGCCGGGATCGGCGGCGCGGCGGATCTGAAGGTGGACGGGCTGCTCATGCCCGGTGCCGCCACGGTAGAGCTGTGCGAGCAGCTCGAACAGGCGGGGCCGTTCGGGGCCGGGGCCCCCGCGCCACGTTTCGCGCTGCCGGATGTGAGCATTTCCTTCGCCAAGCAGGTGGGATCCGGGCACCTCAAGCTCAGCTGCGGTGATGGGTTCGGGGCCAAGCTTGATGCGATCAGTTTCGGGGCGTTCGACGGGCCAATGGGGCAGGCGCTGCTGAACCATGGCGGGCGGCGCTTTCACCTTGCCGGACGGATCGAGATAAACGAGTGGAACGGCCGCAGGGCGGCCCAGCTGCGGCTCGAGGATGCGGCTCCGGCGGCGGGGTGACGCCACCATGCAAAAACTTTGGGGGTGGTGAGAGAAATGTGAGTTTTCCTCTTGCGCGCTTCCGAGGCATTGCGTAGAAGCCCCCTCACCAACGCGGTCTGGCCCGTTCGTCTATCGGTTAGGACGCCAGGTTTTCAACCTGGAAAGAGGGGTTCGATTCCCCTACGGGCTGCCACTTTTCCCATATTGTCAAAGAGATACGCGTTGCATTGAATGTGGCTGACCTGCGCCGTTTCTGGCACTAGTCCCATCGAAGCGTTTCAGTTCCCAAGACCTGCCCGAACACGTTTTCGCGGTGCCATCTGAGGTTCTCCGCACTCGGCCAGTTGCGTGGATCTTCTGGCCTCTAGAGCTTGCCGCCGGGCCGCAGCAGTCGGTCGACCACCTCGCCGGGCACCTTGTTGCGTGACACGAGAATTGTCTCGCCGTCCTCCGCAACGGAAATCAGCCCGCGATCGAACATCCAGTGCAACGTGCCGGACAGCGCGAGGCCATTGCGTACGGAATCGCTGCCCTGCTTCTCGACGGGTCGAATATGGGCGGCCTGCACCTCGGGGCGTCCGCCACCATTGCGAAGCTGAAGGCCCGATAGCGCACAGCGATACCCGTAGGCCTCGCGCACCTTGCGCCGAAACGCCACATCCCGGTAGGGACGTCGGCTCAGCCGCTCGATGACCGGGCGCTGGAACACGGCCGCGTCCTCCGCGAGCGTCTCGGGGTGGATGGTGTAGCGCCGCGCTTCCTGATGTTCGAGATCCTCCGGCAGGCCCATGTCGACGATTCGCGCGAAATCCGCATCGGGCAGGTGCCGAACCGCCTGCTGGACCAGCCCGCCACGACGCGCAGAGCCGTCCGGCGCGGTCAGCGCCTGCTCCAGCGGGCGTCCGTTCAAGAGGCGCGGCACTTCCGTGTCGAAGGGCAGGTAGCTCCCCGGTGCGATGAGCGCGAGATAGCGGCCTTCGGTGCCGGGCCTCTCGATGATCCGCTCGAGCTTCGCCACGGCGAAATACCCCCTCGGGCCCGCCTTCACCGGCTCGTAATACACGACCCAGTCGCCGACAGCGTCCTGTGCGGCCTTCAGGTAGACGCGGGGGAAGTCGTAGACGGAATCGGGCTCGTCATCGTAGATCGAGTCCGCCTTGTGCAGGAGAACAAGCTTTGCCATGGTGCCAGGAAACGCCCCTGGGCGGTGAAGGCAAGCGCAAGAGGCACCTCGGCAAGGCCTTCGGAGGGGCGCATTTCTCGTGCTGGAGCATGGGCGAAAGAAAAGCGTGTAAAAGGTGCATAAGGGGGCTTGCAAGCTTCCGAGGCATTGCGTAGAAGCCGCCTCACCAACGCGGTCTGGCCCGTTCGTCTATCGGTTAGGACGCCAGGTTTTCAACCTGGAAAGAGGGGTTCGATTCCCCTACGGGCTGCCACCCGCCTCCGCGTTTCCCCAAGAAAACAAAAGCACACAACAACAGTCGTCGCGTAGTTGTGATTTCGGAACGCTGCGGCATTCCGCTTGGCGGTGCCACGGTGATTGACGTGAGGGGGCAGGCGGATAACTCTGGGCGTAGCACAATAGCGACAGTCAGAATGCACCTTTCCAAGTTCACCGACTATGCCCTGCGCGTATGCCTCTATCTTTCTGCCCACGATGGCAGGCTTTCCCCGATCTCCGAAATCGCGCGGGCGCACGAGCTGTCCCATAGCAACCTGATGAAGGTGGTGAACCGGCTGGTGGAGGGCGGCCTTCTCCAGAGCGTCCGGGGGCGCAGTGGCGGAGTCAGGCTTGCCCGGCCGGCGACCGAGATCCGGGTCGGTGCCGTGGCGCGCTACATGGAAGGGGACGAGGCGCTTGTGGATTGTGCCTCCTGCATCCTGCGCGGCAATTGTGGTCTCGTTCCGGGATTGGCCCAAGCCAAGAACGCCTTCTACGACAGCCTTGACCGTTTCAGCCTGGCGGATGCGGTCAATGCCCATCCGCGCACCGTTCCGATTCTCGAAGCCGCGGCACAGGCGCACGGGCGAGGGGCCGCGGCCAAGTAGGCATCCGACGCGTCGTTTTCGGCACCGATTTGGCTGGCGAGCAATCCGCTCGGTTCGGGCATAAGGCGGGTCGGTTCTGCATCGCGTGCGGGCGTAAGCGTGATTTTTGGCAGGCTCCCCGCCCGATATTTCCGAAAAGTCGTTCAAATCCATGCTGCCGACCGTGCCCGCGCTGGAATTGATTGCCGGGAACACACAGCCCTGCGTGGTAAAGGCATATGGCAGGGTGCAGTGGATGCTCTGCCGTGGCTCGCCTTGAGGGGGCACCGTGGGCGCCGGCGGCCCCGCCACTGGTCTCGGGCGCGCCTCTGGCCCCTTTTCAAATCCCTCGCTCATTCCTGGCACCCGCGCTGCCTGCCTTGTCATGGGGCGATGGCCCGGGGCCTCCGAACCTGCGCGGCCCCGAGGGCCACGAGCCAACCCCTCATGCCATGCGAAGACCGCCAGCCCACGCGCCTGATGCCCGGCCAGAAACCTCGCAAAGAACCTCAGGAATCTCTTGGGTCCTTGCCCAAGGAATTCGCGGCCAAGATGGTCGAGGCCGGCGAATCCAAGATCTTCATGTCTACCAAGAACACCCTCATCCGGGCCTAGATGGCAGGGGCCATCCTTGCGCTGGCAGCCGCCTTTGCCGTGCCATCGCGGTCAATTCCAGCAGTTCCCTTGTTGCCTCTTTGCTGTTCCCGGTGGGCTTCTGCACGCTAGATCTGCCGGACTTTAATTTGCTGACCGGCCTCTTCGCCCTGTGCCCGCTTGCGGTGATCGCCAAGCGGCCGGGCTGCTCCCGGCAGGGTGTGTTCCGCAAGGGGGGCCTCGTGTTCTGCGGCAACTTCGCGGGGCCGTAACGACCGCGATCCGCATGGCCATCGGCTTCTCCGAAGCGCCTGACGCCGTGGGCCAGAACATCGGCATCATTGGCGAGGCCCCGACCCTCGACCGTGCCGCCTGCCATGCCGTTGCCTTGCCGGCCGTCCGGAAAATCGGGGGTGGGCGCTTGCTGAACTCAGGAGGCGGGCTAGCTACCGCAACAGAATGACGGCCGGGCAACGGCCGGCCAGAAAAGACCAGAGAGCAGTTCCATGATGTCCCCAGAGCTCGAGCCGCTCGCGATAGACCATCGCGGCAAGATCCTTCGTGGCACCCTCTACATGGGCAACGGCCCCGAGGTCATGCTGCTGTGCCACGGCTTCGGGGGCACACGCACCGGGCCGGGACGGCTGTTCGTGGAAATGGCGCGTGCGCTCCAGGCAGAGGGCACTTCGGTGCTGACCTTCGACCGGATCGGGCATGGCGAAAGCTGCGGATCGCTCGCGGACGTGACCATCGAGGACGAAATCGCGCAGCTGTGCCAGATGCTTGGCGCAGGCCCTGCGCGGGGCCGCATGGTGCACGTGGTGGGCCATTCGCTGGGCGCCATGGAGGCGGCGAGCCTTGCCGCGCGGATGCCCGACCGCATTGCGTCCCTGACGCTGCTGGCACCGGCGGCTGCCATCGTCGATGACGTGGCGCGCGGTCAGATCATCGGCCGTTCACTGGGGCCGATCCGTGCCGGGGGCATAGTGGAGCATGATGGGCAGGCGGTGGCCGCGCCCATCGTCGACAGTGCCCGCACTTTCGATCCATACGCGGGCCTGCGCAGCTATCGCGGGCCGGTGACGCTGCACCACGGCACCGCCGACAGGCTGGTCGCGCCAAGCTATTCAGAACGCTACGCTAAGCTGCTGCCGCGCGCCACGCTGCACTTGCATGACGGTGTGGACCACGATTTTGCCGATGTCGCCCTGCGCCGCCGCATCATCGCCGGGGTGCAGATGCACACTGCCGTTCCCGAAGCAGCCTGATCGACCCCGTAGCGCAGCCCTGAAAAAAAGGCCCGCCGGAGATGGCGGGCCTTTTCGTCTGTCGGGGCAGGGCGGGTCAGTGCCCGAGGATCTGGCTCAGGAACAGCTTCGTCCGCTCGTGCTGCGGGTTGTTGAAGAACTCCTTGGGCTCGTTCTGTTCGACGATCTGGCCCGCGTCCATGAAGATCACCCGGTTCGCAACTGCCTGCGCAAAGCCCATCTCGTGGGTCACGCACAGCATGGTCATGCCTTCCTCGGCAAGGCTCACCATGGTGTCGAGCACTTCCTTGATCATTTCCGGGTCCAGAGCGGAGGTCGGCTCGTCAAACAGCATGATCCGCGGCTTCATGCAGAGCGAGCGGGCGATGGCCACACGCTGCTGCTGACCGCCCGAGAGCTGGCCGGGATACTTGTTGGCCTGCTCGGGGATCTTCACCTTCTCGAGGAAGTGCATCGCCGTCGCCTCGGCTTCCTTCTTGGGGATCTTGCGGACCCAGATCGGGGCGAGGGTGCAGTTCTCGAGGATGGTCAGGTGCGGGAAGAGGTTGAAGTGCTGGAACACCATCCCGACCTCGGACCGGATCTTGTCGATGTTCTTGAGGTCCGAGCCAAGCTCGGTGCCGTCGACGATGATCTTGCCGGCCTGATGTTCCTCGAGCCGGTTGATGCAGCGGATCATCGTCGACTTTCCGGAACCGGACGGACCGGCGATGACGATCCGCTCACCGCGGTGGACGGTGAGGTCGATGTCGCGCAGCACGTGGAAAGTGCCGTACCACTTGTTCATGTTCGAGATCTGGATGGCCACCTCATCGGAAACCTGCATCTGGCTGCGGTCGATGGGGGCGGTCGCTGGAGTGTTCATGATGAGGTGTCCTTAGCGGTGCTCACGACGGAGCTTTTTCTCGAGGAAGAGTGAATAGCGGCCCATGCTGAAGCAGAAGATGAAGAAGCACAGCCCGATGAAGACGAAGAGTTCCCAGTAGATGCCGTTCCATTCCGTGCTGGCACGGATGGCGTTCGACAGGCCGATGGGATCGAGAAGGCCGATGAAGACCACCAGCGTGGTGTCCTTGAAGAGGCCGATGAACGTGTTCACGATGCCCGGGATCGAGATCTTGAGGGCCTGCGGCAGCACCACGAGGCGCATGGATTTCCAGTAGTCCAGCCCCAGCGCATCGCCGGCCTCGTACTGGCCCTTGGGCAGGGCGGCGAGGCCACCGCGCACCACCTCTGCGATATAGGCCGAGGCAAAGAGGGTCACCATGATGATCACCCTGAGCATGAGGTCGAAGTTGGTCCCCGGCGGCAGGAAGTAGTTCAGCAGCAAGGAGGCGGTGAACAGCCACACGATCAGCGGAACGCCCCGGATGACCTCAATGAAGATGACCGAGCTCTTGTTGATGATGAACAGGTCAGACTGGCGCCCCAGCGCGAGCATGATGCCCAGTGGCAGCGACAGCACGATGCCGGCGATGCCGATGATGAGCGCCAGCATGAAGCCGCCCATCTCGCGGCTTTCCACCGATTCCAGCCCCAGTGGAATGATCGACTGCAAAGCACCGGCCAGCGGCTCTGCGATCAGCGCCCAGTAGAGGACAGGCAGCGCGATGGCGAGCAGGATGCCCCCCAGCGCGCCGACCTTCGGCCCGGCAAAGCGGACGGCGGCCCAGCCCACGGCAAAGCCGAGCGCGACACAGATCGGCACCCAGAGGCTGCCGCCCCAGATCAGCCAGAACATCACGAAGGGCGATGCGGCTGACAGCCACAGCATCTTGCGCGGCAGCGAGGCAAAGAGGATGGGGGCGATGGCGGCGAGGAACAGCACAAATGCTAGCACCGGGCGCCAGTAAAGCTCGGGCGGATAGAAGCCAAAGAGCAGCTGCTCCCAGCGCTCGGAGATCACTGCCCAGCAGGCGACCGAGACATCGGCGCCGTAAAGCTCGTCACGGATCTCGCGGCATTGGCTGAGGCTATCGGCATCCCAGATTCCCATGAAAGCCCAGGGCAGGACATGGCTGAGGATGACCCAGATCAGCCAAAGGCCGACGATGGTCAGCGCGATGTTGAGCGGGGTCGAGAACAGGTTCTCGCGGGTCCACTTCACCGCGCCGGACTGGGCGACCGGCGGCTCGCGCTGTTCGGTCATGCTGTCGCGAACGTAGGCGACGGTCTGTGCGTGCGTATCGCTCATGCCTCAGCGCTCCTTCAGCTTCACGGAGTTGTTGTAGACGTTCATCACGCCCGAGATGACAAGGCTCAGGACAAGGTAGAACAGCCCCAGCAACAGCATGCCTTCCAGCTCGCGGCCGGTCTGGTTGATGGTGATGCCGCCAAGGGTGGACCGCGCGTCCATGTAGCCCACGGCGATGGCCAGAGAGCTGTTCTTGGTGAGGTTCAGGAATTGCGAGATCAGCGGCGGGATGATGACCCGCAGCGCCTGCGGCAAGATCACGAGGTTCATCGTGGTCGAGGGGCGCAGGCCCAGGGCAAAGGCCGCCTCGGACTGGCCCTTGGATATGGCAAGGATGCCGCCCCGGACGATTTCCGCGATGAAGGCGCCGGTATAGAGCGATAGCGCCAGCCACAGCGCGATGAGCGAGCCGCGCAGGTGCACGCCGCCGCCAAAGTTGAAGCCCTGCAGCGCCGGCAGGTCGAGAAAGGCTCCCATCAGCACGAAGAGGATGGCGATGGGCAGCACGATGATGCCGATGTTCAGGTACCAGGTGGTGGGGCGGACGCCGGTGGCTTCCTGCTTCACGCCGGCCCAGTGGTTCACCCGCTTGACCGCGAATATCGCGATGGCCAGCACCACGAGGATCACCAGCCAGTTGTAGAGCCCGTTCTCGAAGAAGGGTGCGGCGAAATGGATGGCGGGGATGTAAACGCCGCGGTTGGTGATCGCCACCGCGTCGAGGATCATCGACGAGGCCGGATCGTCTCCGCGGAAGGCCGAGGGGGCGGGGGTGCTTTCGGTCATCAGCGCGAAGATCAGCACGATCCACAGCAGCAGCGGCACGTTGCGGAAGCCTTCGACGTAGACCGCCATCAGCCGCGAGACGAGCCAGTTGTTCGAAAGCCGCAGCACACCGGCGATGACACCCAGCACCGTGGCCAGCACGCAGCCAAGGAAGGCCACCAAAAGGGTGTTGAGGATGCCCACGACAGCGGCCCGCAGATGGGTGCTCTGGCTGTCGTATTCGATCAGGCGCTGGTTGATGTCATAGCCCGAGGGCTGCCCGAGGAACCCGAAGTCGAAATCCTTGCCGAGCGCGTTGAGGTTGGCGATGGTGTTGGACACCAGCCAAGAGAACAGCAGCATCAGCACGATCATCGCCACGACCTGGATGGTCAGGGACCTGTAGCGCGTGTCGTAGATCAGCTGAGACAGCCGAAAGCCCTGCCCCGGCGGGTCAGTCATGGTGGTCATTGTGGTCTCCCCGGAGGTTTCCGTTAAGCGCGACGCTGGTGCCGTTTTCCCGGCATCTCGGGCGTCGTATCGGAAACTCTGTTGGTTGCGGGCCGGTTGTCAGGCCCTCTTGAGGTGAGTGGGGCGCGAAGGTGATCCTTCGCGCCCCATCCTGTTGTTCCGATCAGCGGAAGGGCGGGCTGTAGAGCAGGCCGCCTTCGGTCCACTGCGCGTTCAGGCCGCGCGACAGGCCGATGGGGGTGTTCTCGCCGATGGTCTTCTCGAAAATCTCGCCGTAGTTGCCGTTTGCCATGATGGCGTTCTTGGCCCAGTCGTTCTCGAGGCCGATCATCGCGCCAAGTTCACCTTCAGTGCCCAGCAGGCGATTGATCTCGGGGTTGTCGCCTGCGGACGCCGACAGTTCCTCGATGTTGGCCGAGGTCACGCCGTATTCTTCAGCCGCGATCAGCGCGTTGAGGGTCCAGCGCACGATGTCGCCCCATTCGCTGTCGCCGTGGCGGACAAGTGGGCCGAGCGGCTCTTTCGAGATGATCTCGGGCAGGATGACGTGATCGCCCGGGGTCTCGAAGGACGCGCGTGTTGCGGCAAGGCCGGACGCGTCGGTGGTGTAGACGTCACAGGCGTTTGCAAGGTACTGCTGCTGCGCCTCTGCGTTGGTTTCGATCGGCACCGGCTCGTAGTTGATGTTGTTGACGCGGAAGAAGTCCGCGAGGTTGAGCTCGGTGGTGGTGCCGGTCTGAATGCAGACGGTGGCGCCGTCGAGCTCCTTGGCCGACGAAACGCCGAGGGACTTCGGGATCATGAAGCCCTGGCCATCGTAGTAGTTCACGCCGATGAATTCGAACTTCAGATCGTTGTCACGGCTGAAGGTCCAGGTGGTGTTGCGCGCGAGCACGTCGATTTCACCCGAGGCCAGAGCGGTAAAGCGGGTCTGCCCGGTGGTGGGGGTGAAGTCGACGGCCATCGGGTCGCCCAGCACGGCTGCGGCAACCGCACGGCAGACGGCGACGTCAAAGCCCTGCCAGACGCCGTTGGCGTCGGGGGCCGAGAAGCCGGTCAGGCCGGTGGAAACGCCACAGTTGAGCGTGCCACGCGCCTTGACGTCGTCAAGCGTCGCGGCGGACGCGGCACCAGCCGCAAGGCCCGCGACCGTAAGAGCGCCAAGGATTACGGTGTTCTTCATATTAACCTCTTCCTGTTGTCCGGTCCCGAGTGGGCCGGTTCCGTGGCCCCCGCGTGGGGCCCTTAACCTGGGATGGGTATTTCCCTCCTCCGGTGACGGAAGTGTGGTCGAATTCCTTTTGGCAGGTCAAGCCATCGTGCCTGTAAAAACGCCATATGGCGATGACAAAACAGGCAGCTGACGCAAGGGCGCGTGCGTATTGATCACTCAGTCAATGAATGGAAGAACCGATGGGCGTCCAGGAAGGCAAGCCGTTTGTGCGCGGCCATCTCGGCGGCTTCCTCGTCGACTCCCCAAAGCTCGGCCTGCCAGTCCTCGTCAAGCCGCGACAGAGCCCAGAGCGCCTCGGGATCATGGGTCCTTTCGCTGGCCGCGAGCCCCAGAACCAGCGATCCGGTCAGCGCCACGAGGTCGTGGAAGGCCGCCAGCTCGAACGGATCCATGGCAAAGGCCGGAGCGGCGAGCGCACTTAGCGCGGCCTCGTCCTGGGGGGCATGCATGATGCCGGTGCGCGGCAGCAGGCGGCCACCATGGGCGGCTGCCGCCCAGTCAAGCATCGGATCCCAGCGCTCGGCTTGCCGGGCGGCAAGCTCGTCGGGGGTCTCGGCACGGTAGCACAGCAGGTCGCTATCACCGTACTCTGCCAGCATCGCGGCCACGGCCTCGCGCTGGGGGGCGACCTTCTCGATGGCGCTGTTGGCGGTGCGCGTGAAGGGCATGGTGGTGGGGTCGACCTTCTCGGCCTGCGCGTCCCACTCGGTGGCGATGATCTCGGCCAGCGCGCGGGCAGGCACCACGAGAGGCGACTTGCCGGGGGTCATCACGCGGCGACCATCGAGCGCGACGCCAAAGCCGCCCTCGGCCTCGATCACGGTCACGTCCTTGTAAAAGCGTTTCGGGGCCCATTCGCTCATGCGGGTGTCTCCGTCTCTGTCAGCAGCGCGGGAAGGTCTCGGATGTCGTCGATGACGCGGGCCGCTGCGCCAAGGCGGCTGCGGTCATGGTAGCCCCAGCTGACGCCGATGCCGGAAATGCCGGCAGCGGCGGCCATGTCCATGTCGAAGCTGGTGTCGCCCACCATCACCGCGCGGGCGGCGGGCACGCCGGTGTCCGACAGCGCCGCCAGCAGCATCGCCGGGTGGGGCTTTGACGGGTGATCGTCGGCGCAGTGCTGGCTGACGAAAAGGTGGCGCAGGCCGTGCCCGTCGAGAAGCTTGTCGAGGCCACGCCGCGACTTGCCGGTCGCGATCCCTAGCAGCAGCTCGGGGACGGCGTGCAGCTCTTCCAGAACCTCGCGGACATGCGGATAAAGCGGCGAGCTCTGCGCGGTGCCCTTGGTCTGGCGCAGGGTCATGTAGGCGGCCTTGTAGGCCTCGACCATCCGATCATGGGTGGCCTCGTCCTCGCCCGGGGCAAGCACTGCCATGGCTCGGGGCAGGGACAGCCCGACAATGGCAAGGATCTGCGCGCGCGGCGGCACGGGCAGACGGACCGCCCCGAAGGCGGCGGTCATCGAGGCGGCGATGTCGCCCTGACTGTCGACGAGCGTGCCGTCGACATCAAAGATGACAAGGCGCAGGTCGGTCATCTGAGGCTTTCGAACGGGTCGTCGTCCGCAAGGTCCTCGGTCCAGCCGAAGGTGTCCCAGGTGTTTGCCATGTGCTCGGGCAGCGGAGCCTTGATGGTGACGATCTTGCGGGTCTTGGGGTGCTGGAAGGTCATGGACCGCGCATGCAGGTGCAGCTTCTTCGAGATGATGCCGCCCAGCTGAGCGCCCCAGCCATCGCCGAGGTTCTCCTGCCCCGAACCGCCGTACTTGCCGTCACCCACGATGGGGTGCCCGATCTCGGCCATGTGGGCGCGAAGCTGGTGGGTCCGGCCGGTGATCGGCTCAAGCGCCACCCAGGTGGCACGGCCTGCAACCCGGTAGAGCGCGGAATACAGCGTGTGGGCGCGTTTCGCACCGGGGGTCTTGTCGATCTCGCGCGGGTGCACGCAGATCATCTTCTCGCCCTCGCCAGACCCGCCATGGCCCGGTGCCTTCACAAGGCCGTAGCGCACTTCGCCAAGGTAGGGGGTGGGCACGCCCGCGACGACCGCCCAGTAGATCTTGCGTGTTTCCTTGTGGCGGATCGCGGCCGTCAGACCTTGCGCCGCCTCGCGGGTGCGCGCCAGAAGCAGGACGCCCGAGGTGTCTTTGTCGAGCCGGTGCACGAGGCGCGGCTTTTCATCCATGCCAAAGCGCAGCGCCTCAGACAGCTGGTCCACGTGGCGCGTGGTCTTGGACCCGCCCTGCACCGCAAGCCCGGCGGGCTTGTTGATGGCGATGATGTGGTCGTCCTTCCACAGGACAGCGGCCTGGATCATCGCCGCGTCTTCCTCGGACACGCGGGAGCGGGCCGGAGAGGCAGCCTGCTTGGCGGCCATTTCCTCGGGCTCGGGCAGGGGCGGGACGCGCACCTGCTGGCCAACCTCGAGGCGGGTCGAGGCCTTGGCGCGGGCGCCATCGACGCGCAGCTCTCCCTTGCGGCACATCTTCTCGATGCGGCCCTGCGGCAGGTGCGGGAAATGACGTTTCAGCCAGCGGTCGAGGCGCTGGTCGCCATCTCCGGGGCCTACGGTGACGGTCTGGACGCGGCTCATGCGAAAAAGCTCCGGGCTAGGGCGAGGCCAAGGAAAAGGGCGAGGATCGAGGCGACAACGGACACCGCGGCATAGCCGGCGGCAAGGGCGATGTCGCCACGCTCGTAAAGGGTCGCCACGTCAAGCGAGAAGCTCGAGAAGGTGGTGAACCCGCCAAGGAAGCCTACTGCCAGCAGCGGATGCAGCCGCGTGGCCGACAGGCTTCCCAGCACGGTGATCAGAAGCCCCATGGCGAAGGATCCAAGGATGTTTACCGTGAGCGTACCCCACGGGAATCCCCGCCCGAGCAATGCCGTCACGGCAACGCCGGTCAGATAGCGCGAGGAGGCGCCCAATGCGCCCCCGAGGGCGACCTGTAGCAGGGTCTGGATCATCCACGGGGAATGTCGCGGGCAGGGCGGCTTGTCAAGCGGGGAGGGGGCTCAGCCCCCCCTTGGCTTCGCCAATTCCCCCCGGGGTATTTGGAAAGAGAAGAAGGCGGGCTGACACCTGCAGGTTTCCTCTTGTCTTTAATACCCCAGCTGGAGGCAGGCCGCGCATCGAAGTCCGGTGCAGAGCTGTGGCAGGAGCGGTGCCCTGGCCACCCGTCACCGGTCACGGTGGCGATCCCGGTCTTCATCCCCGGAACCGCAGCCTGAGACGCGATCCCCCTCGCAGCACGGTCATCCCGACCCGGGGCCGAGCAGCGTCGAGAAGCGGAGCCACCTCGTCCGGGCTCTCTACCGCCGCGCCGCCGATGGTCTCGAGCACGTCGCCGGGGCGCAGTCCGGCGCGGGCGGCCAGGGGGCCGGGGTCAGTGATGACGACGCCGCCCTGGGACAGGGGTAGGCCCAGCTCGGTTGCCACCGCCGGGTTGACGTTCGACACCGCAAGTCCCGGCAGGACAGATCTGCGGCCCAGCGTTACCGCGTCACGGGCGGGCTCTTCGGGGGGCGCGATCATTCCGACCTGCGCGCTGCGCTCGTTTCCATCGCGCAGGTAGACAATCTCGGCATCGTGGCCGAGCCCGCGCACCGACATACGGAAGAGCATTTCGGGAGGGGTGTTCACCGGCTGGCCATCCACCGACAGGATGACGTCGCCAACCTCGATGCCCGCGTCTGCGAAAGGGCTCTGCGGATGAAGGTCGGCCACCAGCACTCCCGAAGGCAGCCCGAGGCCAAGGCCTTCGGAGAGGTCGGCATTGACCACCTGGCCCGTCATCCCTGCCCATGGCCGGGCAAAGCTGTGCTTGCCGGCGCGGGCCTGGTCCACGAACTGCGCCACCAGAGCCGAGGGGATGGCAAAGCCGATCCCGTTGGATCCGCCCGAGCGGGTGAGGATCGAGGTGTTCACCCCGATCAGCGCGCCGTTGACATCGATGAGGGCGCCGCCCGAATTGCCGGGATTGATCGGCGCATCCGTCTGTATGAAGTAGCCGCGCGCATTGCCGGTGGCCGTGCCGGAGCGTGCCAGCCCCGAGACGATCCCGGACGACACCGTCTGGCCCACGCCGAAGGGATTGCCGATGGCCAGCACAAGCTCGCCGACCTCGACGGTGTCGCTGTCGCGCAGAGACAGGCTGGGCATGTCATCGGCATCGTCGAGCTTGAGGATGGCAAGGTCTGATTCCTCGTCGCCCAGAAGCACCTCGGCATCATATTCCGCGCCGTTGTTGAGCACGACGCGGATATCCGTGGCCTGGCCCACCACGTGGTAGTTCGACACCACGATGCCGTCTTCGGACAGGATCACACCCGAACCGAGCGAATTCTGCACCTGCGGCCGTCCGCGGAAATCACGGAAGAGATTGCCGAAGAGGGGATCATCCTGAAACGGGCTGCGGCTTTCGACAACACGGCTGGCGTAGATGTTCACCACGGCGGGGGTGGCCTGCTTGACCAGCGGCACGAAGCTGAGAGAGATCTCGGCGGGGCTTTTGGGAACGCGTGTCTGCGCGAGGGCAGGGGATGCGGTCAGTGGAAGGGCGACGATCAGGGCGATAAGGGACTGACGGAGCATGGTTGGTCTTGGCCTCCTGTATGATCGGGGTATGCCCGCTGGACCGGCCCGTTTCAAGCGCGCCAGCCAGACGCGGGGTGCATTGGTCCGAGTGCCGTCCGCGCCGGGTGGCAGGGAACGCTTGGGCGGGTTTGCGCGTTATTTGAGCAACGCATAAACGAAGGAGATACCGCCATGACCGAGCTGAAACAGGACACCTGGGTGGTCGTCACCGACAGCGAGAAGGCTCTCTTCCTGCGCAATCTGACCGACCACGAGAACCCCAACCTCGAGGTGGTCGACGAGGAGCAGCAGGAGAACCCGTCCGATCGCGAACAGGGCGCCAACCGTCCGGGCCGCATGCATGATGGTGGCGTGGGTCACCGCTCGGCCGTGGCCGACACCGATTGGCACGAGCTGCAAAAGGAACGCTTTGCGGCTGACCTTGCTGAAAAGCTCTATGAGGAAGCCCACAAGGGCGCATTCAAGGAATTGGTGCTGGTTGCCTCGCCCAAAGTGCTGGGAGATCTTCGTGCCGAGCTGCACAAGGAAGTGTCCGACAAGATCGTGGCCGAGGTGCCGAAGACCCTTACCAATCACCCTGTCAACAAGATCGAAGAACTGGTGAAGCGCGAGCTTGAAGGCGCCTGAAGGATACTGCGGCCGTCGACATGGGCGTTCTCGGAGAAGCTAGCTGCCACAGGGTCGCTTTTGGGCAGTTTGGTGCAAAGGGCTGCGCGGGAGCGTGCGACTCGCAGCCCTGAACACTATGTCCACGACGCCCGAAGAAGGAGGCCAGTCTCCATTGCGTATGCTACGCTTCGGGATGACGCAGGTTGGTGCGGCGCCGAGATGCTCAAGGGCACCGGAGGCAGAGGAGCTTACTCCCGACTTGTCGGAGTAGCTGCGCCATCAAACCTTCAGAAAACGAAAAAGGCGCCGCGGGGAAACGCGCGGCGCCTTCTTCTTTGGCTCTGGTGCGGCGAGGATCAGTCCTCGGCGGCTTCCAGGGCTTCGAGACGGGCCTTGTCGGCAGCACCCTTGGCGGACACGTCGCGGTCGACGAGCTCGATGATCGCCATCGGAGCCATGTCACCGTAGCGGAAGCCGGCTTTCAGAACGCGGCAGTAGCCGCCCGAACGCTCGGCGTAGCGTGGGCCGAGGATGTCGAACAGCTTGGCGACGTCCTTGTCTTCCTTCAGCTGGGCTGCGGCCTGACGACGGGCGTGCACGTCGCCGCGCTTGCCGAGGGTGATCAGCTTGTCGATGACGCGCTTGAGTTCTTTTGCCTTGGGCAGGGTAGTCTTGATCTGCTCGTGTTCGATGAGCGAGCCGGCCATGTTCGCCCAAAGCGCCTTGCGGTGCTCGTGGGTGCGGTTCAGGCGGCGGTAACCTTTTGCGTGACGCATTGTCGTATCTCCTAGGTGCCCTCTACGGGCGGTTTTGCTTTGTCTGGCCGGCGATGCGTGTCACCGACTCTCCTTGGGGCGAATGCCCGGTTCGCGGGGCTTTAGACCCTGCAGCCTCCGGGCGCAATGCCCTTTGGCGCCTCCGGGCGCAGTGCCCTTTGGCAAGAGGGGCGAGGCCTTGGCCCCGCCCCCTCAAGATCAGAACTGATCTTCGAGTTTCTTGGCGAGATCCTCGATGTTGTCCGGCGGCCAGTCCTCGACATCCATGCCGAGGTGCAGACCCATGGAGGACAGCACTTCCTTGATCTCGTTCAGCGACTTGCGGCCGAAGTTCGGGGTGCGGAGCATCTCGGCTTCGGTCTTCTGGATCAGGTCGCCGATGTAGACGATGTTGTCGTTCTTCAGGCAGTTCGCAGACCGCACGGAGAGTTCCAGCTCGTCCACCTTCTTGAGGAGGAGCGGGTTGAACTCAAGGCCGTCATCGTCGTCCTGACGCGAGGCCGATTCCGGCTCGTCGAAGTTGACGAAGATCGACAGCTGATCCTGAAGGATGCGGGCCGCGTAGGCGATCGCATCGTCCGGGGTCACGGAGCCGTCGGTTTCGACCTTCATCGTCAGCTTGTCGTAATCGAGAACCTGGCCCTCACGGGTCGGCTGCACCTCGTACGAGACCTTCTTGACCGGCGAATAGATCGCGTCGATCGGGATCAGGCCGATGGGTGCATCCTCGGGCTTGTTCTTGTCGGCAGAGACGTAGCCCTTGCCGGTGTTGACGGTCAGCTCGACGTAGAGATCGGCACCATCGTCGAGGTGACAGATGATGTGGTCCTTGTTGAGGACCTCGATGCCGTTGGTTTCCGCGATATCGGCAGCGGTCACCGCACCCGGACCTTTTGCATTGATCGACAGGCGCTTGGGCCCTTCGACTTCCATGCGCAGGGCGACGCCCTTGAGGTTCAGGATGATGTCGGTCACGTCTTCACGAACACCGGCCACGCTCGAGAACTCGTGCAGGACGTTGTCGATCTGGACGCTTGTGATGGCTGCACCTTGCAGGCTCGACAGCAGCACGCGGCGCAGGGCGTTGCCCAGCGTCAGGCCAAAGCCACGCTCGAGCGGCTCTGCCACGACAGTGGCCACGCGCGAGGGGTCTGCGCCGGGGCGAACCTCCAGCTGGGTCGGCTTGATAAGTTCAGCCCAGTTCTTGTGGATCATGCGTCCCTCCATTCCTGTCTATGCCCCATGTCCTAAAGGCAAAGACGCCCGAGGTTGAAATGACGAAGGCAGGGCCCCGCAAATATGCGAGGCCCCGCCCGAAAGTGATTTGCGATCAGACGCGCCGACGCTTCGGCGGGCGGCAGCCGTTGTGTGCGATCGGCGTCACGTCACGGATCGACGTGATGTTGAAGCCGGCAGCAGCCAGGGCGCGCAGAGCCGATTCACGACCCGAACCGGGACCCTGAACTTCGACTTCCAGCGTCTTCACACCGTGTTCCTGGGCTTTCTTGCCCGCGTCCTCGGCGGCCAGCTGGGCAGCGTACGGAGTGGATTTCCGCGAGCCCTTGAAGCCCATGGTGCCGGCGGACGACCAAGAGATCGCGTTGCCCTGCACATCCGAGATCAGGATCTTGGTGTTGTTGAACGACGAGTTAACATGCGCAACGCCTGCTGCGATGTTCTTGGAGACCTTTTTCTTGCCTCCGCGACGGGTATCACGTGCCATTGGTGCGGACCTCCCTTACTTCTTCTTGCCTGCAATGGCCTTTGCGGGGCCTTTGCGGGTGCGAGCGTTGGTGTGGGTCCGCTGACCGCGGACCGGGAGGTTGCGACGGTGACGCAGGCCACGGTAGCAGCCGAGGTCCATCAGGCGCTTGACGTTCATCTGCGTCTCACGGCGCAGGTCGCCTTCAACGGTGAAGTTCGCATCGATGTGCTCGCGAATGGCGAGAACTTCGGCGTCCGACAGCTCGTTTACGCGACGGGTCGCGTCGATGCCGACGGCTTCGCAGATGGCGGCAGCCGAAGTGTGGCCAATACCGGTGATGTAGGTGAGGGCGATGGGCACCCGCTTTGCAGTCGGGATGTTGACGCCGGCAATACGTGCCAAGTCTCTAATTCCTTTCGTTGCGGTTCCGTAGTCCCAGAACCTTTTTTCACAACTTGAGCCCGAAGCGTCGCTGCCACGGGCTGTCCGCTGCTGAGGTGATCTGCCACGCCGACCGATGCCGTCGGGCAAGATTTGATTCTCTGCTAGAGATGGGGGTGGGTATGAGGATTCGCGCAACGGGTCAAGGGCTGTTTTCGGAACCGCGCCTTGCGAGCCGCGTTTGCTTACCATGACGCGCGCCAAAATCATATCGCAGGACAATGCAGCTTCGCCCACGGCGCGCTTCCGGTCGGTATGATCCTTCAACTGCTCTATACAAGCCTGTCTCGGTACGAGCGGGGTCACGAGTCCGACCTCCTGATCCTTCAGTCCGCGATGCAAAGCAATCGCGAGCTGGGGATCACGGGCTATCTTTTACGCGACACCCATTCCTTTTGCCAGGTGATCGAGGGGTTGCCTGAGGTGGTCGAGCCGCTTTTCGCCAGCATCGCCCGGGATCATAGGCATTTCGGCGTGGTGCTGCGCCACCGGGCGCTCCAGCCGACGCGCAATTTCCTTGGCTGGTCCATGGGCTATGCGAGCCTGTCGCCCGAGGACAGCGCCTACTTGTCCACCGCCTTCGCCGACCAGCCACGCGGCATGGTCATGGCCTTCCGCAAGATCTCGCGGCTGGTGGCCAAGCACTGACAGGCAAGGGCGGAAGCCAAGAAAAAAGGCAACCGGATCTCCGGTTGCCTTTGTCTGTGGTCCGCAAGGGGAGGGGCCTCAGCTGTCGAGCTGGTCCGCCAGCGCGGCCTTGACCTCTTCCATGGAGCCCATGCCGTCGATGCGGCTGTAGAGCCCCTTGGCATAGTAGTAACCGATCAGCGGCGAGGTGGTCTTGTAATAGGCCATCAGTCGCGTGCGCAGGGCGTCCTCGGTGTCGTCGGCGCGGGGCGCGTTGCCCGCGGCCACGGCCTCGGCGGCGCGGCCAACGATACGGGCGACAAGCGCCTCGTCATCGACGCGCAGTTCGATCACCTTGTCCAGCTTCTGACCCATCTCCTCGAGCAGCTCGCCGAGGGCGTCCGCCTGGCGCATGGTCCGGGGGAAGCCGTCGAAGATGAAGCCGTTGGTCTTCACCGTCTCGAGCTTTTCGCGGATCAGGCCGATGACGATCTCGTCGGTGACCAGTTCGCCGCGGTCCATGACCTCGGCGACCTTCTTGCCCATTTCAGTGCCGCTGGCCTTCGCCTCGCGCAGCATGTCGCCGGTCGAGAGCTGAACCATGCCGCGCTCTTCCACGAGGAAGCCGGACTGAGTGCCTTTGCCCGCCCCGGGCGGTCCAAGAAGAATGATGTTCATCGCCGTGCAGGCCCTTTCCGCTTCGATTTGGACTTACCCTTGCCGCGAAGCTGCGACTTCTGAATAAGACCTTCGTATTGATGCGCCAGCAGATGGCTCTGGACCTGCTGGATCGTGTCCATTGTCACCGACACAACGATCAGTACCGAGGTGCCGCCGAAGTAGAACGGGATGGCAAACTGCGACCGCAGGATCTCGGGAAGAAGGCAGACGAGCGCGAGGTAGCCTGAGCCGAGCACGAGCACCCGGTTGACCACGTATTCAAGACGCTCGGCGGTCTTCTGACCCGGCCGCACGCCGGGAATGAAGCCGTTCTGCTTCTTGAGGTTGTCCGCCACTTCGTCCGGTTTGAACGACACGTTGAACGTGTAGAAATAGGCGAAGAAGACGATCATCGCGGCGAAGAACAACAGGTAGAGCGGCTGTCCGGGGCCGAAATAGGCGAGGATCGTCGACATGATCGGCCCGCTCGAGCCGTTCTGGCTGAAGGTCGCGATGGTGGTCGGCAGCAGCAGCAGCGAGCTTGCGAAGATCGCCGGGATGACGCCCGCCGGGTTCACCTTGATCGGAAGATGCGAGGATTGCGCCTCTGTCATCTTCATGCCGACCTGGCGGCGCGGGTACTGGATGGTAATCTTGCGCAGGGCGCGTTCCATAAACACCACGAACATGATGACCGCGATCACCATGACGATCACCCCGAGGATCAGCGCAGGCGAGACCGCACCCGAACGACCGCTTGCGAAGAACTGCGCAAGGGCGGCGGGGATCTCGGCGACGATGCCGACGAAGATGATCAGCGAGATGCCGTTGCCGATGCCGCGGGCGGTGATCTGCTCGCCCAGCCACATCAGGAACATGGTGCCGCCCACGAGGGTGATGACCACGGCGGCACGGAAATACCAACCCGGGTCATGGGCAAGATCGCCCGCCTCAAGGCTTACCGCAAGGCCGTAGGCCTGGAACAGCGCCAGAAGCACCGTGCCGTAGCGGGTGTACTGGTTGATCTTCTTGCGGCCGGACTCGCCTTCCTTCTTCAGCTGCTCCAGCGCCGGCACCATGGCCGTGAGGAGCTGCACGATGATCGAGGCTGAGATGTAGGGCATGATGCCCAGGGCGAAGATGCCCATCCGTCCGAGGGCACCGCCGGTGAACATGGAAACCATGCCCCCGATGCCCTGTCCGGCCTGTTCCATGAAGTCACGCAGCGCGCCGCCGTCGATTCCCGGCACCGGAATATAGGTGCCCAGACGGTAGACGATCAGCAGACCGAGGGTGAACAGGATACGATTGCGAAGGTCGGTGGCCTTGCCCAGTGCCGCCCAGCTCGTGTTGGCGGCCATTTGTTCCACAGCGGATGCCATGCGGGTCCTCTCTGAGGCGATAAAGAAACGCCGCCGGAAGCGCTTTCCGGCTCCGGCGGCGTTCATGGAAAACACGGGGGATTGTGTACGCGGCCCGCGGGCCGCTCACAACCCGCTTCTTCGGCCGCTTATTCTGCGGTCGCCGCGACCTTGAGCGCGCCGCCGGCTTTCTCGACCGCCTCGATGGCGGACTTGGAAGCACCGGTGGTCTCGATGGTCAGGGCGGTGGTGACATCACCCTTGGCCAGAACGCGGATACCGTCGAGCTTGCGGCGCACGAGGCCCGAGGACACGAGGGTGTCTTCGTTGATCGAGCCGGCATCGAGCTTGCCCGCGTCGACGAACTTCTGGATCAGGCCCAGGTTGACGACGGCGTAGTCCTTGCGGTTCGGCTTGTTGAAGCCGCGCTTGGGCAGACGCTGGTAGAGCGGCATCTGGCCGCCTTCGTAGCCGTTGATGGCCACGCCCGAACGGGATTTCTGACCCTTGATACCGCGGCCACCCATCTTGCCCTTGCCGGAGCCGGGGCCACGACCGATGCGTTTCTTGGACTGGGTCGCGCCGGGATTGTCGCGCAGTTCGTTGAGTTTCATCTTGCTTCTCCATTGCCGGATGTGGCCCCCGAAGCGATTGGGCCAACCACGGCGTTTCTTGGTGTTCTGAATCAGTGGCGCAAAGCCACCGGGGGCCTATAGCGGCCATGCCCCGTTTAGGCAAGGGCCGAGGGCGCCGCCGCCGGTCCCGGAAACGTATCCTCGCGAGGGCGGCTACTTCGTGCAGTGCGTATTTATCAAAGAGAAGAAGGGCAGGGCCCCACGATTGGCAGGGGCGCCGCGCGCGTCTTCTTCTCTTCCCAAATACGCCCGCCGGAGGCGTCCGGCGCGGCCATCAGGCGCAGGGCCGGGCGCGGTGCGGCAAGGGCCGCGTCCGCGCCGCAAGGGACTGTCAGCCCTGATCCTTTTCGAGCGCATCGAGACGGGCCTTCAGGGCCTCGTTCTCTTCGCGGGCCTTCTGGGCCATGGCGCGGACCGCGTCGAATTCCTCGCGAGTGACGAAGTCGCGGTCGGCGAGCCAGCGGTCGACCATGGAGCTCATGGCGGTCTCGGCCTCCTGCTTTGCGCCCTGGGCGACGCCCATGGCGTTGGTCATCAGTTGCGAGATGTCGTCGAATACCTTGTTGCGCGTCTGCATGGGGAAACTCCTGATGCGGGCCGTCTTGCGGCCGGTGTGCGTGCCTTGTCCCTATATGGTCTGCATGGCCGTCAGGCTCAAGGTTGACTTCCCTGCGAAAGCCGCGTCAACCATGCGCCCATGAAAGCCGCCATTCCCTTTCCGCCCCTCTCGCCCGAGCTGTTCTCGATCTCTCTGGGAGGGTTCGAATTCGCCCTGCGCTGGTATGCGCTCGCCTATATCGCGGGCATTCTCATCGGCTGGCGCATCGCCACCGCCGCGGTAAAGCGCCACACGCTTTGGCGTGACGGTCAGCCGCCCATGAGCGCCGAGCAGGTCGAGCAGTTGATGACGTGGGTGATCCTCGGGGTGATCCTCGGGGGGCGGCTAGGCTTTGTGCTGTTCTACCAGCCGGCCTATTACCTTTCGAACCCGGCCGAGATCCTGATGGTCTGGCACGGTGGCATGTCGTTCCACGGCGGCCTTCTGGGGGTGGTCGTCGCGGTGGTGGCCTTCTGCCTGCGCAGCGGCATCCGCCTCATGCCCACCGCTGACCTTCTGGCCATGGCAGTGCCGCCGGGGCTCCTGCTCGGGCGGTTGGCGAATTTCGTCAACGCCGAGCTCTGGGGGCGGCCCACGGACCTGCCCTGGGGAGTGATTTTCCCCGGTGCCGCGGCGCAGGATTGCGGCCAGCCGCTGGGCGAGATGTGCGCGCGCCATCCCTCGCAGCTTTACGAGGCCGGGCTTGAGGGGCTGCTGCTTGGTGGCCTGCTGCTGGTGCTGGCCTTCGGCATGGGCGCGCTGAAGCGGTCCGGGGTCATCGCAGGGCTGTTCTTTGCGGGCTACGGGCTCGCCCGCTTCGCGGTGGAGTTCGTGCGCCAGCCCGATGCGCAGTTCGTGTCGCCGGGCAACCCGCTGGGCCTCGCGTGGCAGGTTGGCGGCTACGGTCTGACCATGGGGCAGATCCTGTCGCTTCCGATGATCCTGCTGGGGCTGGGCCTTTTGCTTGCGGCGCGCCGCCGCCGCGCGGCCGCTCCGGCGGTCTGATCCGGGAGGCGCCGCCATGACGCATCCGGGCATAACGCCGCTCGAAGCCATCCTGCACCGGCGCATAGCTGCGGAAGGGCCGATGAGCATTGCCGAATACATGGCGATGTGTTTGCTCCATCCCGAACACGGCTATTACACCACCCGCGATCCTCTGGGGCGGGGCGGCGATTTCACCACCGCCCCCGAGATCAGCCAGATGTTCGGTGAGATGCTGGGCCTAGCTCTGGCGCAATGCTGGCTGGACCAAGGGCAGCCCTCTTCCTTTGTTTTGGCCGAACTTGGGGCGGGGCGCGGCACGCTGATGACCGATGCCACCCGCGCCATGGCCTCGGTGCCCGGGCTGCTCGAGGCGGCACAGCTGCATCTGGTCGAGGCGTCCCCGGCACTAAAGACCGCCCAAGCCCAGGCATTGGCCGCGCTTTCGCCGACCTTCCACGACAGTGTCGAGACGCTGCCCGAGGCGCCCTTGTTCCTCGTGGCCAACGAGTTCTTCGACGCCCTGCCGATTCGCCAGTTCCTGCGCAGTGGGGACGGCTGGTCCGAGCGGGTCATCGGCGTGTCGGACGGTGCCCTAGCCTTCGGCCTGACGGACCCCGCGCCCGTGGCGGCGCTGGAGCACCGGTCAGGGGACACCGTCGAAGGCGATCTTGTCGAGACCTGCGCCCCGGCCACCGGCATCATTGCCGAGATCGGGCGGCGCATCGCCGGACATGGCGGTGCCGCGCTTGTCATCGACTACGGCAGCAGCCGCAGCCTCGGCGATACCTTCCAGGCGGTTCGCCGTCACGAAAAGGTGTCCCCGCTCGAGGCTCCGGGAGAGGCGGACCTCACGGCCCACGTGGATTTTGGCGCTCTGGCCGCCGCAGCGCCCTGTGAGGCCACTGATGACGTGCCGCAGGGCGTCTTTCTTGAACGGCTGGGCATCACTGCCCGGGCGCATGCGCTTGCCGCCCGGCTCTCGGGTGGGGCGCTTGACAGCCACGTCGCTGCACATCGCCGGTTGACGCACCCTCAGGAAATGGGTTCGCTGTTCCGGACCCTCGGACTCTTTCCCGCAGGCACCCCGGTGCCGCCCGGACTTGCTGAATGACACTGGAAATCATCACCTCCGATCTTCTCGCGCCGGTTCATCACGGCTTCTTCACCCGCAGGGGCGGCGCGTCGTCCGGCGTGTTCTCCGGGCTCAATTGTGGCAATGGATCGTCGGACCAGTCCGAGATCGTCGCTATCAACCGCGCCCGCGTGGCTGACGCCATGGGCGTCCCGGTGGAACGGCTGGTCAATGTCAGCCAGACCCATTCGGCGCGCGTGGTCACCGTGGACGGCCCGCTTGAAGCCCCGCTGCCCGAAGCGGACGGCATCGTCACCGCCACCCCCGGCCTTGCCATCGCGGTGCTCACCGCCGATTGCCAGCCGGTGTTGTTCTCGGACCCCGAGGCCGGCGTCATCGGTGCCACCCATGCAGGCTGGCGCGGCGCGGTGGATGGCGTGCTTGAGGCGACGATCGAGGCGATGCTGGCGCTGGGGGCCACCCGCGAGGGTATCCGCGCGGTGATCGGACCCACCATCAGCCAGCGCAACTACGAGGTCGGCCCCGAGTTCTTTGACACGTTCCTTGCCGAGGATCAGGAGAACGCCCGCCATTTCGCCGGGGGCGAGGGCGACCGCATGCAGTTCGACCTGCCGGGATTCAGCCTTGCAAAGATGCGGGCCGAGGGAGTCGAAGCAGAGTGGACTCGCCATTGCACGTACTCGGATCCGGGGCGTTTCTTTTCGTACCGCCGGTCCTGTCACGAAAAGGCGGCGGATTACGGTCGGCTGATCTCGGCCATCCGTCTCTGACTTCGGTCGAAACAATCCCGATGTTTTCCAGAAATTGTCTGAGGCGCGACAAGAAGGCGCCCCAATCGGGCAGCATGTTTGGTTCAGGGACGCGGAAAATTCTGCGTCACGAGGCAGATAGACAAACGCAGCCCGACGCAGGGGGACACAGGAGCAGACGCTATGAGCAAGCAGAGCCGTTTCATCAAATCCGTGATCAGCACCGCCAAAATGGCTGAGGTCGAACTGCCCTGGACCCGTGGCCCGCGCCGCGCCGAAGCCATGGCCCGCCGCAATGGCCAGACCGCGCTGCGCAAGAGCGCCTGATCCCAATAATTTTCAAGCATCGCAACTTGATCGAAGGGGCCCGCCGGGCCCCTTCTTGCGTCAGTCTGCCGTGACGACGGGACAGGACATACGCGGGCTGGGACGCGAAACCCCAGAGGCGGCGCCGGGTGGGGCGGAAGATCAAGCGTCACGATTCGCCATGTACCGGCTGAGAATGTGGCGCTTGGCCTCGAGTTTTATGGACAATCGATCAAAAAACCTGTGATTGATCGCGCGCCTTACGTGAAGCTATTTCAATTTTGACAGACTGGCCGGATTGCGGCCAATTCGCGGTCAACGAATACCGCAAATCGTCCTTCTGTCGTTGTTGGTGGGGGCCAGCACGGATGTGACCAACCTGAAAGGGGTTGTCACATGTCGCGTCACTACGAGTCGCAGTCGTCCGTTACCAAAGCGGTTTCCCTTCAGATCGCTCGCGAACCGTCTCTCCGGGCCGGGCGGCCTCAACGCGCATCCTCTCTCATGCGCCGCTACGAGGCCGCCGCTCTGCTGAGCGATCTGTCCATCACAACCACCAGCCGCGTCGCCCCGGCCACGCCTCTGTTTGAAGAGGCAACCACTGCCTTTGCGCGCGGTACGCTCATCCCAACGGTGCGCGGCCCCGTCGCCATCGAGGACCTCATCCCCGGTGATTACGTCGAATCGAACGCGGGCAGCCAGCCGGTGACGTGGATCGGCTCGACCACTTACGTGCCGGGGATCGACGACGATGCCACCACGCTGGCCTCACTCACCCGGATCACCTCGGATGCCTTCGGGCCAAGCCGCCCTCTGGGGGATGTGCTGGTCGGTCCGGCGGCGCGCATGGTGGTGCAGCGGCCCCGGCTCAAGGCGCTGATCGGGCAGGACAGGGTGCTGGTCCCGGTGTCGGATTTCGCCGACGGCGACCGGATCGTGACGGTGACGCCGGTGGGCGCGGTGCAGCTCTATCACCTTATGCTGGGCCATCACGGCACCATCATGGTGGGCGGCATGGCGATGGAAACCTACCATCCGGGCAAGGCACTGTCGCAACTGTCGAACGGTGCGTTGCGGGCGCAGTTCCTGTCGATCTTCCCCAATGTGGACGTGGTTCAGGACTTTGGCGAACTGACGATGACCCGCACCAGCCGGGAAGTGCTCGAATCGCTGTCGGCGGTGTGAGGCGGCGACCCGCCAGGGGCCACCGCGCCTGCCGCGCAGCCCAGGCCTGAAGCTCAGGCAGGCAGCACCAGCGCGATAGTCCTTCGCGAAGACTTGGCGCGGCTCAGGCGCTGCGGCTCAGCCGTTCCTCGAGCACATCGAAGGGCACGCCCGGTTCGTCCTTGGCGCCGCGGATCACCAGCGACGTCTTGACCGATCCCACGTTGGGCGCGGTCAGCAGCTCGCCGGTGAGGAAGCTTTGGAATGTCGACAGGTCCGGCGCCACGCATTTGAGGATGAAATCCACCTCGCCGTTCAGCATGTGACATTCGCGGACCAGCGGCCATGCGCGGCAGCGCTCTTCGAAGGCGCGCAAGTCGGTTTCGGCCTGGCTCTGCAGTCCGACGCTGGCAAAGACCTGCACCTCGAATCCCAGTTCGCGGGGGTCGACCTCGGCGTGGTAGCCGCGTATGAAGCCCTGTTCCTCAAGGGTGCGCACCCGCCGGAGGCAGGGCGGGGCAGAAATCCCCACGCGCTTGGCAAGCTCGACATTGGTCATGCGACCGTCCGCCTGAAGCTCGGCCAGGATCTTTCTGTCGATCGGGTCAAGCCGGTGTCCGGGCATCTGGAGTCCTTTCGCTGAATTCGCGATTGTTATATCACCAGCCGCGGTCGGCGCAATAAAGTTTCATATCTGTGTAAGATTGTTGTGCGATGCTGCATTTCCCCTGTGCAACCGGTGGTGGGGTTTGCGTCGGACCTTCCCGCGTTTATATGCAGCCCCAACGCGCCACGATTCACATGAGCAGGGGCTTTCCCATGTCCGATACCCGTCACACCAAGGTTCTCATCATCGGCTCCGGCCCTGCGGGCTACACCGCCGGTGTCTACGCCAGCCGCGCCATGCTGGAGCCGATCCTCGTGCAGGGACTCGAGCCGGGCGGCCAGCTGACCACCACCACCGAGGTCGAGAACTGGCCCGGCCACACCGAGGTGCAGGGCCCTGACCTCATGGTCTCCATGGAAGAGCATGCCCGTGCCATGGGCACCGAGATCATTGGTGACATCATCTCCAAGCTGGATCTCGACGTGCGGCCCTTCGTGGCGCATGGCGACAGCGGCACCACCTACACCGCCGATGCGGTGATCCTTGCCACCGGCGCGCGCGCCAAGTGGATCGGGCTCGACAGCGAAGAGGCCTACAAGGGCTTTGGTGTATCGGCCTGCGCCACCTGTGACGGCTTCTTCTACCGCGGGCAGGAGATCGTGGTCATCGGTGGCGGCAACACTGCCGTCGAAGAAGCGCTGTTCCTGACCAACTTCGCCTCCAAGGTTACCCTGATCCACCGTCGCGACGAACTGCGCGCCGAAAAGATCCTTCAGGACCGCCTTGCCAAGAACCCCAAGATCGAGCCGCTGTGGTTCCATGCGCTCGAGGAAGTGGTGGGCGAGGATACCCCGAAGGGCGTCACCGGCGTGAAGGTGAAGAACGTCAAGACCGGAGAGGTTTCCGAGATCCCCTGCAAGGGCGTCTTCGTCGCCATTGGCCACGCGCCCGCGAATGAGCTGGTCAAGGACGTGCTCGAGACCCACATGGGCGGCTACGTCAAGACGCGGCCCGACAGCACCGCCACCTCGATCCCCGGTGTGTTCGCCGCCGGTGACCTGACGGACCACAAGTACCGACAGGCGGTGACCTCGGCGGGCATGGGCTGCATGGCCGCGCTCGAGGCCGAGCGCTGGCTGGCCGAGCAGGACCTGGATGGGGGCAAGGACGAAGCTCTGCCGCTGGGCTATGGCGCCCCGGTCGACGCCAGCCACTGAGCCTGTCAGCACCAACGACGACACGAGCCGCTCCTGCGCCCGCCGCAGGAGCGGTTTTCGTTGGCGCGATGCGCACAGCCGAGACCCGGTCGGCGGATCCTTGCACGCATCGCCTGAAAAATGATCTCCTGATGAAATCAGGGGTTCCGCGAAACGGCGAACCATGCGATGCGTTCACGCGTGAACAGACTTTGAGTCGCTTGCCATGTCCGCGCCCGTCGCCAAATCCATGACCGAGGAAGAGGGAAACCTCTTCCAGCTCCTGCGCCAGCTCGACCTGACGCCGGACGCATCGCAGCGTGCGATCTCGGCGGCGATAGGGGTATCTTTGGGGCGGCTCAACGCACAGCTTCGGGCAGCTGCCGAGGCAGGGTTCATAAAGATCAGCGAACGTGAGGGGCCGGACCGGCGCCAGCGTTTCGCCTATGCGCTGACATCGCGCGGCGCGGTGGAAAAGGCCCGGCTTGCGGACCGCTTCCTTGCAAGGAAATTCCGCGAATACCAGGCGCTTCACGCCGAGCTGACAGGCTCTGCCAGCAGCTACGTCCCTACAACGACAAGGACCAGACTAATGCAAAGCAATCTTGCACCCATCCCCGAGCTGTTCGTGTCCTACGACAGTGCCCAGAAGCTGAAGGTTGAAGCCGGCGAGTTGGTCAGCCACGACCTGACCCCGCGCCAGATCTGCGACCTCGAGCTGCTGATGAACGGTGGTTTCTACCCGCTCAAGGGTTTCCTCGGCGAAGAGGACTACAACGGCGTCGTCAACGACATGCGCCTTGCCGATGGTGCGCTCTGGCCGATGCCCATCACCCTCGACGTGACCGAAAAGTTCGCCGACAGCATCGAGCTGGGCCAGGACATCGCCCTGCGTGACCAGGAAGGCGTGATCCTTGCCACGATGACCGTCACCGACAAGTGGGAGCCGAACAAGTCGCTCGAGGCCGAAAAGGTCTTTGGCGCCGATGATGACGCGCATCCGGCGGTCAACTACCTGCACAACACCGCGGGCAAGATCTACCTCGGCGGCCCGATCACCGGCATCCAGCAGCCGGTGCACTATGACTTCCGCGCCCGCCGCGACACCCCGAACGAGCTGCGCGCCTATTTCCGCAAGCTCGGCTGGCGCAAGGTCGTGGCCTTCCAGACCCGCAACCCGCTGCACCGCGCGCACCAGGAACTGACCTTCCGGGCCGCCCGTGAGAGCCAGGCCAACCTGCTGATCCACCCGGTCGTTGGCATGACCAAGCCCGGCGACGTGGATCACTTCACCCGCGTGCGCTGCTACGAAGCGGTTCTCGACAAGTACCCGGCCTCGACCACTTCGATGTCGCTGCTGCCGCTCGCAATGCGCATGGCTGGCCCGCGCGAAGCCGTGTGGCACGGTCTTATCCGCAAGAACTACGGCGTGACTCACTTCATCGTCGGCCGCGACCACGCGGGCCCCGGCAAGAATTCCGCCGGTGAGGACTTCTACGGACCCTATGACGCACAGGAACTCTTCAAGCAGCACGAAGAGGAAATGGGCATCGAGATGGTGCCGTTCAAACACATGGTCTACGTTGAAGAGCGCGCCCAGTACGAGCCCGCCGACGAGATTGCCGACAAGGACAGCGTCAACATCCTGAACATCAGCGGCACCGAACTGCGCCGCCGCCTTCAGGAAGGCCTCGAGATCCCGGAATGGTTCTCGTTCCCCGAGGTGGTGGCCGAGCTGCGCCGCACCAAGCCGCCGCGCTCGAAGCAGGGCTTCACCGTGTTCTTCACCGGCTTCTCGGGCTCGGGCAAATCGACCATCGCGAACGCACTGATGACCAAGCTCATGGAAATGGGTGGCCGTCCGGTGACGCTTCTGGATGGCGACATCGTCCGCAAGAACCTGTCGTCCGAGCTGGGCTTCTCGAAAGAGCACCGTGACCTGAACATCCGCCGCATCGGCTATGTCGCGTCCGAGATCACCAAGAACGGCGGTATCGCGATCTGCGCACCCATCGCGCCTTACGCGGCAACCCGTCGCGCGGTGCGTGAGGACGTGGAGCAGTTCGGCGCCTTCGTCGAGGTGCACGTTGCCACCACGATCGAGGAATGCGAGCGCCGTGACCGCAAGGGCCTCTACAAGCTGGCGCGCGAAGGCAAGATCAAGGAGTTCACCGGCATCTCCGATCCCTACGACGTCCCGGCAAACCCCGAGCTGCGGGTCGAGACCGAGGGCACCGAGGTCGACAACTGCGCCCATCAGGTGATCCTGAAGCTGGAAAGCATGGGTCTGATCGCCGGTCTCTGATCGCTGCGACAGTCAAGACAAGGGGCGTCCCATTCGGGGCGCCCTTTTTTTTGTGATTGGGGACGTTGGTGTGCTGTGGCCATTGCGCCCGGTCAAGCCACAACCGCCCAAGATATCTTCCAAGGTTCGCGGATGCGGTCAGGCGGACGGATGTGCCTTTGACATTATACGGAGAAGTGGGTTGCCTCGACCAAGCGCCGCAAGGACGTATCGCAACGCCGGTAAAATCCATGCCCTGAAGCGATCACGTCACCTCGGGCCGCGCTTGCGGGGGAAAGCATCAGCCAGTGGCTTTCGTCTTCGCGTGGCTCAGAACGTCAGGCGGTAGTTCGTTGTCAGCTTGAGGGGCATCGCAGGATCGAACACCTGCCGGCCATCCACCGACACCGAGATCGACCGCTTCTTGTAGTTCCACAGCAGACCTGCCGCCATGCTTGGGGTGCTGTAGGCGTCGCTCCCGTCGTCGTTGCGCCACATCCCGCGGGACAGTCCGAAATCGAGATATGGCCGCCAGTTGTTCTGCGGGTAGAAGGTGGCGCGGGTTGTCAGGGAGGTGTTCGCGCGGGTGATCTCGAACCCGCGTAGGCGGCCGGTGCCCGGCACCCGCTGATGCGAATAGCCGAAAGAAGCGGAGCCCGACAGCTTGACGAGCTCGAACGTTCGGTCGATGCCAGCGCGCATTCCGGCCCCTACGCGGGTGGCATGCACCCTATCTCCCGAGAACCGGTAGGCCGGGCGCGACAGCGTGGCCCATGTGCGCAGGCGCAGGTATTTGCCCAGCCTTGTCTTGAGGTGGGGGCCGAAGGACAGGGCGCTGCTATGGATTTCTTCGCCGCCGGTGTCGAGATCCGCTTTCCCGATCCCCAGCACGAAGCCCAGCCGGCTGCGGTTCATCACCGGAAGATCGTAGCCCAGCAGGATGCGGCGGCTCGCCCCTCGGGTGTCGCCGTTGTAATCGGTCATGTGGAACGCCGCCCAGGCCCGGGCCATATTGGGCCGGGCCTTCGTCGACAGGAACAGCCCGTTGCCATAGAGGTTCACGTGCCGGTAGCCGGTCATCACCCGTCCCAGCGCCGACTCATGGGCCGAGATGTCGGTGGCCAGCGTGGTCGAGGCGCCGCGCTTGAGGGCATAGCGCAGATCTTCCTCGTTCGCCGTGGCGGGGCCGGGCAGGGTCAGCGCGCAAAGCGCGGGCAATATGACTTTTGCGATCAGCGCATGCATGGGGCAGCGAAGCTCGTGTTCTATTGCAGGGCGTCATTCTGGAATCCGGGGGCCACGGTGGCTCTCCCAGCGCGGACATCCCCGCGATAACGGCCAAGGTGAATCGCTTCAAATCACGTTTTCGCTCCAGCTAAAGGCGACCTCGCGTCAAGCTCTTCCAAGATCAAGAATTGGGCCGTCGAGCAGATCCATGAGGTCGCCGAAATATCCCGCCGACCGTGCCGGACGCAGCGGGTCCGAGGTGATAGCCACTGCAAGATCGCGCCCGGGATGCGCAGCGATGACCTGCCCACCGTACCCGCGCGCCAGCGTCCAGCCGGACCGGCTGAGGAACCAGCCATAGCCATAGCTCAGACCCGAGTAGGGCGACCGGGTGCGTGGCCGCTGGCTGGCCTCGACCCAGGTTGCGGGCAGCGCCTGCCGGTCGTCGATGCGCCCGCCGTCGCGCATGGCAAGGGCGACGCGCAGCATGTGGCGCGGGGTCAGGGCCATCTCGTTGCCGCCGAAGTAGAAGCCCTGCGGATCACGGGTCCAGGGCGGGATCTCGATCCCGAGCGGCTGGCCGAGGTGCCGCCGCGCAAGGGTCAGAAGGCTGTCGCCGGTAGCGGTGGCCAACGCCGCTCCAAGCAGGTGGGTGGTGCCGGTGGAATAGAGCATCCGCCCGCCATTCTCGGCCACGCGGTCACGGGTCAGCACGTAGTCGATCCAGTTGTTCGAACTCACCCAGGCGCCGTAGTTGCTCCCCGACGTGCGCTCGAGCCCCATGCGCAGTGTCACGAGGTCTTCGAGTGTCAGCTCTTCGGTTCCCTCGGTGGCATCACTCGGCAGAAGAGAGGGGGCGACCTGGGCCAGGGTGGCATTGACGCCGGGCACACCCCCGTCCTTGATCACCCCGCCGAGGATCAGCGCCAGCAGGCTCTTGGACACGGATTTGACGTTGGCCAACCCGTCGAGTCCCGGCCCGCGCGGCGCGGTTTCCACCAACACCTCGTCACCACGCTGAACCATGATGGCATGCAGCTGGTCGAGGCCGCGCGCACGGTCTCGGATGTCGCCGGGCGCGGCGCGCAGAACGGCGGGGCAGGCCAGCGCGGCGGCGGCGGTCAGGGCGAAGATGCGGCGGGTCGGTATGACGGGCTCGGTGAGATCAGGCATGTCCATGATCTGGAGGCATTCGCGCGGTTTGTAAGGCAAAGGTTGCTGAACTGCCGTCACGTGGGGTCACGTGGCCGTGAGATGCTGGTAGCTGCGGCATTCGACGGACACTCGGGCTGCGTCTTCGCTGCGCAAGTTGGCAATCGCACCGCAAATAAGCAGAGGTGCGCCCGGCAGGATCAGCACGTCCCGGGTTGCTGGTGCGGCTGCCCTTGTTGCCGATCCAGATCACACTCACCCCACGGGCCACCCCTCCAAGCGCGCCGGTGGAAGCCTCCTGTGGCACCCGCTGCGGGGCGATCCCCCGGGCTGGCTGTAAATCGTGCAGCGCTGTCAGGGCTGCGCTGGTTGCCGGGGCTGATGACGACGCTTGTTGGCAGATCCTCAAGCGCAGCAATCAGCGCTTGCTCCCAGCCCGGTCGCTCAGCTCCTAAGAGGCGCTGCTGCGGTCCGCGCGCCGGGTCGGGACCGGTGTAGAGCCCGTCGCGAGCCGCTGCGTGCTCGTGGTGGCGTGTCTCAAGGCAAGGCAGGGAGGGTAAAGATGAAGGATCGCCAGCGCATGGGGGTGCTCCATCGCTGACGGAGGAAACATACCACGAAATCCGAATATCATGAGCCAGTGAGACCAAAGCCCACCTTCCGACTGGCTCCCGGCAACGGTGCAGCGGGACGTAGACTGGCGCGGGATTCTCGAGGCCGATGGACGTTTTCGGCAGGGAGCCGGGCCGGGGCGTGCAAGAAAACCCGGGCAGCAAGAAAAAAGGGGGCCGCGTGGGCGGCCCCCTGAATGCTCAGCCAAGCGCTTCGCTGCAGCGGGCGCAGGTGGCGGGGTGGGCATGGGTGCCCACATCGGGAAGGATCTTCCAGCAGCGTTGGCATTTCTCGCCATCGGCTTTCTCGAAGACCACGCCAACGCCCGGCACCTCTGCCATGCGGAAGGCTTCCTGCGGAGCAGGATCCGCCGACAGCTCGATGCCGGAGGTGATGCACAGATCCTCGAAGGCCACGGTCTTGAGCGCTTCGAGAGTCGCCTCGTCCTCGACGTGGACCACTGGCGCCGCCTCGAGCGAGGCGCCGATCACCTTGTCGGTGCGCTGGATTTCCAGCGCGGCGGTGACCACGCGGCGGGCGCTGCGCACCTTGGCCCACTTGGCCGCCAGCGCGTCATTCTTCCATTCCGCCGGGGTGACCGGGAAATCCTGCAGGTGCACCGAGGACGCATCGCCAGGGAAACGGTCGAGCCATACGTCTTCCATGGTGAAGACGAGGATCGGCGCCAGCCAGGTGGTCAGGCGGTGGAACAGCAGGTCCATGACCGTGCGCGCGGCACGGCGGCGCGGTGTGTCGCCGTCACAGTAAAGCGCGTCCTTGCGGATGTCGAAGTAGTAGGCCGACAGGTCCAGTGTGCAGAAGTTGAACACGGCCTGGAAGACGTGTTGGAAATCATAGGCGCGGTAGCCTTCCTGCACGATCCCGTCGAGTTCCGCGAGGCGGTGCAATACCCACTGCTCCAGCTCGGGCATGTCCGCCGGGTCCACCCGGTCGCTTTCCTCGAAGTGGCCAAGCGCGCCCAGCATGAAGCGCATGGTGTTGCGCAGGCGGCGGTAGCCGTCGGCCACGCCCTTGAGGATCTCCGGCCCGATGCGCTGGTCGGCGGTGTAATCCGCCTGCGCCACCCAGAGCCGCAGGATGTCTGCGCCGTACTGCTTGACCACGTCATCCGGTGCCACGGTGTTGCCGAGCGACTTGGACATCTTGTTGCCCTTCTCGTCCAGCGTGAAGCCATGGGTGACCACGTTGCGATAGGGCGCACGGCCCTTGGTGCCGCAGGCCTGAAGCAGTGAGGAGTGGAACCAGCCGCGGTGCTGGTCGGTGCCTTCCATATAGACGTCCGCGATACCGTCCTTGGTGCCGTCCTCGCGGTCGCGCAGCACGAAGGCGTGGGTCGAGCCGCTGTCGAACCACACGTCGAGCACGTCGAACACCTGCTCATAGTCGTCAGGGTTCGCCGCGTCGCCGATGAAGCGCTCCTTCGCGCCATCCTTATACCACGCGTCCGCGCCTTCGGCCTCAAAGGCTTCGCAGATACGGGCGTTGACGGCGTCGTCGCGCAGCAGGAAGCCTTCGTCAGTGGGCAGAGCGCCCTTCTTGATGAAGCAGGTGAGCGGCACGCCCCATGCCCGCTGACGCGACAGCACCCAGTCCGGGCGCGCCTCGATCATCGAATACAGGCGGTTGCGGCCCGACTGCGGCGTGAACTTCACCAGCTCGTCGATGGAGCGCAGGGCACGGGTGCGGATCGTCTCGCCGTACGTGTCCTGACCATCGCCCACGGCGCGGTCGATGGATGCGAACCACTGCGGCGTGTTGCGAAAGATCACCGGCGCCTTGGACCGCCAGCTGTGCGGGTAGGAGTGTTTGATCTTGCCGCGCGCCATCAGCCCGCCAACCTCGGCCAGCTTATCGATGACGGTCTTGTTGGCATCGCCTTCACCGCCCTTGCGGTTGAGGATGAACTTGCCACCGAAGAAGGGCAGGTTGGCGCGGAAGCCGCCGTCGTCCATCACGTTGTAGGTGATGACCTGCTCGAGCATCCCGAGGTTACGGTAAAGCTCGTATTCCTCCATGCCGTGCGAGGGGGCGCAATGCACGAAGCCGGTCCCTTCCTCGTCGGTGACGAAGTCGGCGGCGCGGAAGTCGCGGGGCTGGTCCCATTCGCCCTCGCTACCCTCGACCCCGGCAAGCGGGTGCAGCAGCGAGAGTGCCTCGAATTCCGCGGTCTCGACGTCGCGGACCTTGGTCCACTGGTCGTCCGACAGGCGTGCCTTCGCAAAGGTCTGCTCAGCCAGCTTGTTGGCCAGAAGGTACTTTTCACCAACCTTGAGCCAGCAGTCGTCCGGCGTGCCGGTGACCTCGTAAAGGCCATAGGAATAGTCCGCGCCGTAAACCACCGCTTTGTTCGACGGGATGGTCCAGGGGGTGGTCGTCCAGATCACCACATAGGCCCCGGCGAGGTCGCTGGCGCCCTCTGCCTTGAACTTCACCCAAATGGTGAAGCTCTCCTTGTCGTGGTATTCGACCTCGGCTTCGGCGAGGGCGGTCTGTTCCACCGGCGACCACATCACGGGCTTGGAACCCTGATAGAGCGTGCCGGTCATCAGGAACTTCATGAATTCCTCGGCGATGACGCGCTCAGCGTGGAAGTTCATGGTGAGGTAGGGATCGGCCCAGTTGCCGGTGATCCCGAGGCGCTTGAACTCGTCGCGCTGCACGTCGATCCAGCCTTCCGCGAACTTGCGGCATTCCTGGCGGAAGTCGATGACCGGCACGTCGTCCTTGTTCTTGCCCTTCTTGCGGTACTGCTCTTCGATCTTCCACTCGATGGGAAGGCCGTGGCAATCCCAGCCCGGAACGTAGCGCGCATCGTGGCCCATCATCTGGTGCGAGCGCACGATCATGTCCTTGATGGTCTTGTTCAGCGCGTGGCCGATATGCAGATGGCCGTTCGCATAGGGTGGGCCGTCATGCAGGGTGAAGGGCGTGCGGCCCTCGGCGCGCTCGCGCAACGTGTCGTAGACCGCGATCTCGTTCCAGCGGGCCAGCCATTCCGGTTCACGCTTGGGCAGGCCCGCGCGCATGGGAAAGTCGGTCTTGGGAAGGTTCAGCGTGTCCTTGTAGTCGGGCAGGTCCTGAGGGGTATCGGCAGTGGTATCGGCGCACATGTTTTGCGGTCCCGGTGGCTGTAACTGTCTGGAAGGATGGTGCGGCGCGGCGGGTCCATACGCCTTGTCCCGGCGACTCCTGAAGTCAGAGCGCCGGGCAGGTAATTCGAATGATGATCTCGAAACGTCCCATCATGGCGGCGCTTATAGGGGTGGGGCGGGCAATGGTCCAGAGCCTGTGGCGCCGGGGACGCAATGCTGCGGGGCTGCCGGGCCATCCACTTGGTTGCGCGGATTTCCGTGCCTTTCGCGCCGGTTGGGCGGAACCCTGCGTGATGCCCGTTTTTCGAGCGCCCTCATGGCGGGAACCGGCCCGTGGAAAACTCGTCCATGAGCGGCATTTCGCCTCGTTTCGAGGGGGCGGATTTCCCTCCGAGACAGTGGAACGAAAACGATGCAATGCAGCGTTGACTACGGTCCGGCACTGCTCGCCGGTCCGGACATTCCCGAGCCTCTCCCTGCTGCGCCGCGTTCTGCACTGCGTCGCAACGGGGCGGTCCAACCTTTCAAGGACGCTGCCATGTCCATCACGAACCACGATATTTCCCAAAGCTTTGCGCCCGATCCGGCGCAGCAGCGGGCACGCGACCGGGCAATCCCGGCGCTGGATCCGGCAGACGAGCCGGATGCGGACGACCTGCGCGGCTTTGATGGCGCAGCCCTGGCGGTGTTCGGGGTCTTGCTGAGCCTCGGGGTGTTTGTCGCCTTCGATGCACTGACCACCACACGCGACCTTTCGGGCGACGGCGGGGCCTATGCGGCTCCGGTGGCGGTGGACTAGAGACTCAGCGCAGGCGGACAGACGCCCGTGCTGATGATCTGACCAGCCCCGCCAGCATATTCGACGCCTGCCGAGCAGAGCCACTCGCCTGCGCCATGCGGTGCCGTCGGCCCATGGCGAAACGATCAAGGCGAAACGGTCATGGCGAAAAGGCCGTTGCTTCGTTTGGCGACTTCGGGGGCGGCCGGCACCGACGGGATGTGCGGTTTCCGGCGGTCGATCGCGCGCCTTTCAGTGGTCCCTCTTGCCGCCGGTGGTCACGAGGCCCGCGAGCGACGTGCGGATGATCGAGCGCACCGAAGGCCGCTTGCCTGCTGCGAAGGGCAGGGGGCGGCAGACCTCCATCGCGGCAACGCCGACGCGGGCTGTCAGGGCGCCGTTCACCATCCCCTCGCCGAATCTGCGCGACAGCTTGCCGAGAATGCCTCCTCCGAGGATCGGCTCGAGCATGTCGTCTCCCACGGCCACGGCCCCCGTCGCCACGAGGTGGGACATCACCGCCCGGGTCAGCCGCCAACTGCCCAGCGTGCCGGACCGCCCGCCATAGATCTCGGCGATGCGGCGGATCATGCGAAGGTTCGCCCCAAGCGCCGCCACCACGTCCGCCAGCGCCAGCGGCACCAGCGCGGTCACGGTGGCCACCTGCCGGGCCGAGGCCTCGACCTCGCGCCGCGCGGCGGCATCGAGAGGCCCTAGAAGCTCGTTTTCCGCAAGGCCCAGCACCCCAGCGGCATCGAAGATCTCGGGCGAACGGTCGCGCAGGCGCTCGCGTCCCCATGCGGTGTCATCGCGGCCCGCATAGAGCTTGGCCAGCTTGTCCACCGTGGCACGCGCAGCCTTGAGGTCGTCGTCTGCCAGCGCCCTGTCCGCGGCGCGGTGCAGCGCGTCAACGGTCCCGAGCCGCGACAGGGCGGCCAGTTCCTTGACGACAATAAGCAGCACCACCATCACGAACAGCACCATTAGCGCGCTGAGCGCGTAGCCCAGCACCGGCACAGAGGCCACGAGGTCGGTGACAAAGCGCCATGCGGCGATCGACACCAGCGCCGACACCAGCGCGCCCAGCAGCGCCCAGAACCAGCGCGCCAGCCGCGAGGGGCGACGGGCCGCGAGGGCGGCAGCGGTGGCCATGGCACGCCCCTCGGGCAGGCCGGGGGCGGCTTCGGGCTCGGGCACGGGCGGAGCGTCCGACGGGGTCATACGGGGGCTGTCGTCGCCCAGCTCGATCAGCACGGGGCCGCGATTGGCCTTGTCTTCGGGATGGCTCATCGGCTGCGCTCCTCGGAGGGTTCGGAGGGTTCGGAGGGTTCGGAGGGTTCGGAGGGTTCGGAGGGTTCGGAGGGTTCGGAGGGTTCGGAAACGTTTGTGGCGCGCGCAGTGGCGACCGGCGCGGTCCAGCGGTAATGGATCTCGGGCAGACCCTCGTCGCTGCGGTCTCCGTCGCCGCGCGCAGTGATCTCGAACCCGGCGCTGTCATAGAACGCGCGCGCTGCAGTGTTGGCTTCGAAAGCCCAGAGTTCCAGCCGGTCACAGGCGGCCTGCGCCTGCGCCAGTAGCCGTCGCGCGATGCCGCCGCGCCGGGCGCCGGGCGCGACGAAAAGCGCATGCACGTAAGCCCCCTCGCGGGCCATGAACCCCAGCGGCTCGCCCGTGGGGCCCTCGGCCAGTGACACCCAGCCCCGGTCGATCATCGCGCCCGCGTGGGCGATGTCTTCGGCTCCGCTGTGTAGGCGCGGCTTCCAACCGTGCTCGGCTGTGGCCTCGGTCATCATCGCCCCGAGGCTGCCGGCGTCCGTGGGCGCGGCGGGGCGCAGGCGGATCACAGCCGGTCCCCGAAGAGGAACTGTGCCGCCCGGTCGAGCCGGATATGCGGCGGGCCTTCATTGGGCTTCAGCGACAGCGGTGCCGGGGCAAAGCGCATGATGGAATAATCGCCGTCGAGCCATTTCTCGGCCCCTTCGCGGGCCACGCCGAGCAGGCGGCCAGGATCCTGTGGCAGCTCTCCGGGGTAGAACGCCGCTTCCCGGCCACGGGTGCCGTCGTCCTTCAGCAATGTGCCGCGCACGCAATCAAGGCTGCGACCCTCGTGGGGCAGGGTCTGTTCCACCGTGGCGCGCAGGGCGGCAATAGCCATGGAGTGCGTCTCGGCCCCGGCAAAGCGCGCCCGGTCACGGGCGTCACGGGTCAGCGCCTCCATGATCGCCGACAGCCGGCCGTGCTGGGAATGGTGCAGGTGGTCGGCCTTGGTGGCGGCAAAGAGGATCTTCTCGACCCGGCGGCCCAGCAGCAGGCTTTGCAAAAAGGCGTTGGCGCCGGGGCGGAAGGCTCCGAGGATCTCGGCCATTGTGCGGCGCAGATCCTCGACCGCCGCAGGCCCCGCGTGGATCGCGCCAAGCGCGTCCACCAGAACAACCTGCCGGTCGATGCGGCTGAAGTGGTCCCGGAAGAAGGGCCTTACGATCTGGCTCTTGTAGGCTTCGAACCGCCGCTCCATCTCGCGCTGAAGCGATTTGCGCGGTGCGTCTGCCACAGGGGGAAGGGGGGCGAAGGTCAGCGCGGGGCTGCCCTCTTTCTCGCCGGGCAGCAGAAAGCGCCCCGGGGTGCAGTCGGAAAAGCCCGCGTTGCGCGCGGTGTGCAGCGCCTGGGTAAAGCTGGCGGCGAGCGCCTTGGCGCGCGGCTCCTCGAAGGGGGCAGAGCCGTCCTCGGAGCGGGCCATCGCAAGGTAGGTCTCTCCACCGGGGCGCTTGGCAAGGCGCGACAGGGTGTCGGCGGCCCACTGGTCGTAGGTCTTGTCCATCAGCCCCAGATCAAGCAGCCATTCTCCGGGGTAATCCACGATGTCGAGGTGGACCTTGCGCGCCCCGGACACCCCCGCGAGCAGGCCGGTGGGCCGCAGCTTCAGCGACAGGCGCAGCTGTGACACGGCGCGGGTTCCCTCGGGCCAGAACGGCGTGGCGGAGGTCAGCGCACCCAGATGCTGTTCGTAGTCGAAGCGCGGCATGGTGTCGTCGGGCTGCGGTTGCAGGTGGGCGGCAAGGATACGGTTCTCGGCCTCGGCGACCAGCTGCGGCATCCGCGCGCGGTCCAGCAGGTTCGCCACCAGTGAGGTGATGAACACCGTCTTACCCGCCCGGCTGAGCCCCGTCACACCAAGCCGGATCACCGGTTCGGTGAACGGCTGGGCAAGCGTGTCCGTGACGTTGCCAAGGCTGCGGGTGATGCTGTCGGCGAAGTGTCCGATGACCAAGTGCGGTCTCCCTGTCTGTCGTCGCTGCCCGGCGCGAAATCCGCGTGGGTACGTGCGTTAGATAGAGTTGCAGGCGGCATCTTGCCAGTGCTGCGGCCCCGGCCACCCGTGGGCGGGCCGGGGTTAGGGCTCAGACGCCCATGGCGCGCAGGGCCCAGAAGCACAGAGCTGACAGCATCGCGGCGGCGGGCACGGTGATGACCCAGGCGGCGACGATGGTCATGAAATGCGACCGGCGCACCAGCTTGCGGCGGCGTCGTTCGCGGCTTGCCAGGGGACGGGCCGCGCCCTTGACCCGGCCGGGGCGGTTGCGCTCCATGTACCATTCGCGGAAGAATCCGACGCCGAAGATGCCGCCAACGGCGATGTGGGTGGAGCTGACCGGCAGCCCGAGCCACGACGCAGCGATCACCGTGATCGCCGCCGAAAGGGCGACGCAATAGGCGCGCATGGGGTTCAGCTTGGTGATCTGGTTGCCCACCATGCCGATGAGCTTCGGCCCAAAGAGGATCAGGCCGAACGAGATGCCCAGCGCACCGATCACCATCACCCACAGCGGGATCGACACCTCACCGGCAACGCCCGCCGACTGCTGGGCATAGACCACCGCCGCAAGCGGGCCGACCGCATTCGCCACGTCGTTGGCGCCATGAGCAAAGGACAGCAGCGCCGCTGAAACCACAAGCGGCAGGCGGAACAGCACCTTGAGCGACCGGTTGCGGTTCTCCAGCCCCTCGGACTGACGCTTGACCAGCGGCACCGACACGAAGCCGACGACGACCCCGGCAGCGATGCCGATCAGCAGCGCGTGGGCCATGTCGATGTCGATGACTTTGCCAAGGCCCTTGAGCGACAGGTAGGTGGCAAAGGCCCCGGCCATGAAGCCGATAAGCACCGGCACCCAGGTGCGGGCGGCGGCGATCTTGTCCTCGACGTAGATCACCTTCCACTTGATGAATGCCAGCATGGCGGCGGCGAAGACGCCCCCCAGCAGCGGAGAGATGACCCAGCTTGCGGCGATGGCGCCCATCGTGGGCCAGCTCACCGACCCGAGGCCCGCCGCCGCGATGCCCGCGCCCATGACGCCGCCCACGACCGAATGGGTGGTGGACACCGGCGCGCCGATCACCGTGGCAAGGTTGACCCAGATGGATGCGGACAGCAGCGCCGCCAGCATGGCCCAGACGAAGACCCGCACATCCGACAGCCCCGCCGGATCGACGATACCCTTCGAGATGGTCGAGACCACGTCGCCCCCCGCCAGCAGCGCCCCGGCGGTTTCGCAGATGGCGGCGATGGCAATGGCGCCCAGCATCGACAGCGCCCGCGCGCCCACCGCCGGGCCCATGTTGTTGGCCACGTCGTTGGCCCCGATGTTGAGCGCCATGTAGGCGCCGAAGGCGGCGGCCACCGCCACCACGAGGCCCTGCGGTTCCTGCCCCACCAGCAGCGCCGCAGAGAGCGCGGCCAGCGTGACGAAGGCCAGCGACACGCCGATCCCCACCAGCGAGCGCGAGGTGTACATGGTCGCGGCCTCGAGCCGGGACAGCCGGTTGAGGTCCTGGTCGAGCGTCTTCCACTGGCGCTCGGAAGCGTCGGTGCCGGTCTGGTCGTGCTGTGTCACGTGGGGGTCCTTGGATCGCTGGGAGGCCGGCGCATTGTGGCGCCGGGCCGTCCTCAGGAAGCGTCTCCGGCTGTGCCGGATGACGCGCGTTTCCCGTTGCCGCGGCTGTCGGGAAGCTCGGGAAGGTCGCGCACTAGCGCGGCCAGCTCAGGCTCGGCAACCAGCTTCGCAGCCTCTTTGGGAGACATCCAGCGGCGCTCGCGTTCTTCCATCTCGGGCCAGCTGTCGTAGAGCTTTTCGATCTCGATGGCGTAGACATCCACCTCGGTGGACAGCGGCAGTCCGCCATCCATGATCTTGTCGTAACGATAGCGCCCGATCCGCAGCGGCTTGCCACCGCACGGTTTGATCCCGGCCTCTTCCCACGCTTCCTCGAGCGCGGTGCCGCCGGCGTCCGTGCCCTGCATCGGCCATCCCTTGGGGATGATCCAGCGACGGGTGGTGCGCGACGTGATCAGCAGAACCTCGAGCCCGGCGGTGCCATTGCGGTAGCACAGCGCGCCGATCTGGTATCGGGGCGGCCTGCCAAGGAGTGGCGCGAGATAACTTTTCCATATGCCAAAGAGCATGCGGTTCACCGGGAGAAGGTCGGGGTTGACGCGGTCATGTAACGAAGATGCGACAAAAACTCAACAAGGCAACCCCGCGCTGTCCCGGTTGCCGCGTAACGGCATCACTCCGTCAGGGGTGCTCCGGCGCTTCGGGCGCTGATGCCGCTATGAACAGGGGCCTGTGCAAGGCCGCCCGAACCCTGCCAGATGCCCCGCCTGTGCTGCCTCGAAGAGGCGGCTGGGCATTGCTCAGGCGGACACCATTGGCTAAGGCAAGACCATGCCAAGATACGCTCTTCTCGTGGAATATGACGGCGGCCCCTTCGCCGGGTGGCAGCGCCAGGCCGACCAGCCGTCGGTGCAGGGGGCCATAGAGTCCGCCCTGTCGAAACTGGAGCGGCGCGAGCATACCATCGCCGCCGCCGGGCGCACCGATGCCGGTGTTCATGGGCGCGGGCAGGTGGCCCATTGCGACATGGAAAAGGATTGGGATCCGTTCCGCCTGTCCGAAGCGCTCAACCATCACCTGAAGCCCGCCCCGGTGGCGATTCGCGCCTGTGAGCGGGTATCGGACGACTGGCATGCGCGGTTTTCGGCGATGGAGCGGCGGTATCTGTACCGCGTGCTTGCCCGCCGCGCCCCCTGCACCATGGAGCGCGGGCAGGTCTGGCGGGTGATGAACCCGCTTGATGCAGATGCCATGCGCGAGGCGGCGGTGCATCTCGTGGGTCTGCATGACTTCACCACCTTCCGGTCGACCATGTGCCAGGCGAAGTCGCCGGTGAAGACCATGGACGAGATCCGCATCGAGGAGGTCGACGCCTACGCCGGCCCCGAGATCCGGTTCCACCTGCGCGCCAGAAGCTTCCTGCACAACCAGGTGCGGTCCATCGTCGGGACGCTCGAACGGGTGGGGACGGGGGCGTGGGAGCCATCCCGCGTGGCCGAGGCGCTGGCCGCACGGGACCGTGCCGCCTGCGGGCCGGTCTGCCCGCCGGACGGGCTTTACCTGATGGGTGTGGGCTACCCGGACGACCCCTTCGCCTGAGGTCTGTTGCAGGCACAGGCCAGGCTGCTTGTCCTGCGGCCTGGCTTGCGGGCGGCACCTGTTTTTGCGGTCGCAGAGGGCGTTGCCCCCGGCGGGCCCTTGATCCGCTTGCACTCTCTTGGAAGTGTGTCCGCCTGCGGCATTCCCGTTTGCGGGTATGTTGGCAACCGGTGCCTGGCCTGCCGGTGTTATCCGTGCTGCCTGCCGGTGCCTTGCCCGCCGGTAGTCGCCCTTGCCGTGCCGGCGGGCGTGGACCGCCGAGGCTGCCATGGCACCAACAGGCTGCACAAAACCTCCAACAGGGGGGCGGTCAGGTCCTCAATAGCGCACTTTGGTTTGAGCCGGTGGTGCAGCCTGTCTTCTGCACTGGCAAGGCGTGACCATGCCGGCGAAATCCGCCCCCCGGAGTCCCATACGGTTTGCAGCGGCCTGCCAAACCTTGGCGCCAGCGCGGTCGGCGGCATGGCTTGGGATCTGACCCCTGAAAACCGCTCAGGGCAGGCCCTGAACGGGTCCGGGTGCGACGTGCCGTTCGGCTTCGCAAAATCTTTAGGGCCCACGCCCCGAGACAAGGCGCAGTCGGTCGCAAACGGACAAGTTTCCGGCGCTGGCAGACCTGCCCCAACCGCGCGCCTGTGCGAGGGGGCATTGTCCCGGAGCGACCCGGCGCTGGCCGCGCCCCTGCTTCCTGTGCCGACCGTCTCTTGACCTCCTTTTCATGCCATCCTCGGGAGCGTCCGCCCATATGATCCAGGTCCTGTCCGCCGTCTGGGCGCTGCTTGTCGGCGTGGTGTTCATCATGCTGGGCAACGGCATGCACTTCACCCTTATCGGCCTGCGCGGCGACGTTGAGGGCTTCTCGACCACCGCGCTTGCCATCATCACCTCGGGCTATTTCGTCGGCTTCCTCACTGGCGCGCAAATGGCGCCCCGGATGATCCGCCGGGTGGGGCACGTGCGGGTCTTCGCGGCGCTGGGCAGCTTCATGTCCGCCGGCCTCATCGCCTACCCGCTGATCGCCGAGCCCTGGGCCTGGACCGTGCTGCGTCTGATGCTGGGGTTCTGCATGTCCGGCGTCTACGTCACCGCGGAAAGCTGGCTCAACGATGCGGCCACCAACGAAACCCGGGGCAAGATCCTGTCCGCCTACATGATCGCGCAGACGCTGGGCATCATCGGCGCGCAGGGGCTGCTGACCTTCGGAGACGCCGCTGATGCGACGCTGTTCATCGGGGCGTCGATCCTGGTGTCGATTTCCTTTGCGCCGATCCTGCTGTCGGTGACGCCGGTGCCCGCCGCCGCCGTGATCCGGCCCATGTCCCTGCGCGAACTGTTTTCCTACGCCCGGCTCAGCACCGTTGGCATCTTCCTGCTGGGCAGTGCCTATGCCACCCAAAGCGGCATGGGCGCGGTCTTCGGCACCCAGACCGGAATGACCACGGACCAGGTTGCGCTGTTCGTGGCGATGCTCTTTGCCGGGGCGCTGCTGTTCCAGTACCCGATCGGGTGGCTCTCGGACCGCTGCGACCGGCGGGTGATGATCGTCGGGTTGGCGCTCGCCGGTGCCGCTGCAGGGGTGCTCGGGTTCCTCGGCGGCGACGACCTGCGTGTGGTCATGGCCGGGGCCTTCCTTGCGGGCGGGGTGACCACACCGCTCTACGCGCTGTTCCTGGCCTACACCAACGACTACCTCACCACGGACCAGATGCCCGCCGCATCGGGCGGGCTTGTCTTTACCTTCGGCCTCGGCGCGATCATCGGCCCGCTCCTGACTGGCTGGTTCATGCAGCATCTGGGGGCATGGACCTTCTGGATCGTGCTGTCGGTGACCTTCGGCATCATCGTCGGCTACGGCCTGTGGCGCATTGCCCGGGGCGGCGCGACCCCGACGGAAACCGAAAGCTATCTCGGCGTCGTGCCCGGCGCTTCGCCGGTAGCAGTCGAGGCGGCAGGCGCATGGGCTGCCGAACAGGCCGAGCAATCGGAGCAGGGCGAAGACCCGCAGCCGACCTGAGGTTAGTTTCCTGTCAGGCTGGATCGGGAGCGGGCTGCCCGACATCGTCCGTCTTTCACGGGAGCACTGATACGGCGCGCTGACGGGTGATGCCCCCCTCGGCCCGAGGTCGGCCCCCACGACGCCAGCCCCGCTGACATGAGTGCGCCCGAAAAGCGCCACGCGATACTGGGGGGTGCCTGATCCTGTCGCCGCACCCCACGCGCATCGGGGGCAGGGGCGCACAATCCCCCTTCACGCCGCGTCCGAACCGCGCTATGAGCGGCTCCATGACGCAAGCGAGCCTCATCCGACGAGCCTGAACGCTCTTCCCGCGTGCCCTTCGAGGGGCGCGCCCCTCCGCTCTGCGCCATATCCATCCCGCACAACTTGACTTGCCCCCCGGTGCTTGGCACCAATCGGGCCTCATTTCCACGAGGAGATCTCGCATGATCCCGTCCGTCCTGCCGACCTATTCCCGCGCCCCCCTTCGTTTCGCGAAGGGCGAAGGCACATGGCTCGTGGAGGAAGACGGCCGCCGATTCCTCGATCTTGCCAGCGGCATCGCGGTGAACGCGCTCGGCCACGCCCACCCGGCGCTGGTGGCGGCCCTGACCGAGCAGGCGGGCAAGCTGTGGCACACCTCCAACCTCTACGAGATCCCGCAGCAGCAGGCGCTGGCCGACAAGCTGGTTGATGCGACCTTTGCCGACACGGTGTTCTTCACCAACTCCGGCACCGAAGCGTGCGAGCTCGCCGTCAAGATGGCGCGCAAGTACTGGTATGAGAAAGGTCAGCCCGACAAGACCGACATCATCGCCTTCACCGGCAGCTTCCACGGCCGTTCCGCCGCGGGCATCGCCGCCGCCGGGTCAGAGAAGATGACAAAGGGCTTCGGCCCGCTGCTGCCGGGTTTCAAGCACCTCGGCTGGGGTGATCTCGAAGCGCTCGAGGCGGCCATCGACGACAATACCGCCGCCATCATCATCGAACCGGTGCAGGGCGAAGGCGGCATCCGCCCCATGCCCGACGCCGACCTGCAAGCGCTGCGGCAGCTTTGCGATGACAAGAGCGTGCTGCTGATCCTCGACGAGGTGCAATGCGGCGTCGGCCGGACCGGCAAGCTCTTTGCCCATGAATGGGCCGGGGTCACACCGGACATCATGATGGTTGCCAAGGGCATCGGCGGCGGCTTCCCCCTGGGCGCGGTGCTTGCCACCGAAGAGGCCGCAAGCGGCATGACCGCAGGCAGCCACGGCTCGACCTATGGCGGCAACCCGCTGGGCTGCGCCGTGGGCTGCACCGTCATGGACCACGTCGCAGCCCCCGAATTCCTCGCCGAGGTGAACCGCAAGGCGGGCCTGCTGCGCCAGAAGCTCGAGGGCCTTGTTGCCAGCCACCCAGACGTCTTCGAGGAAGTGCGCGGCGTCGGCCTGATGCTGGGGCTCAAGACGAAATGTGCCCCCGGCGATTTCGTGAAGGCCGGCCATGACGCTCTTGTCGCCACCGTGCCCGCCGCCGACAACGTGGTGCGCCTGCTGCCCCCGCTCATCATCAGCGATGACGAGATCGCCGAGGCGGTGACCCGCCTCGACGCCGCCGCCACCGCCATCGAAAAGGCGTGACCCGCACCCTTCTTCTCTTTCCAAATACGCCGGGGGAGGCTCCGCAGGAGACGGGGGCAGCGCCCCCACCGCCCCGGCCGCCAAGAAGCATAGACACATGAAGCATTTCCTCGACATCCACAAAACGGACAAATCCGAGCTCCGGCAGATCATCGACACCGCGAAGCAGATCAAGGATGCCCGCAACGGCCGTCCCAAGGCGTCGCCCGACGCGGATCTGCCGCTCAAGGACCGCATGGTCGCGCTGATCTTCGAAAAGCCCTCGACCCGGACCCGCGTCAGCTTTGACGTGGGCGTACGCCAGATGGGTGGCCAGACCATGGTGCTGTCGGGCTCGGACATGCAGCTAGGCCATGGCGAGACCATCGCCGACACCGCCCGCGTGCTGTCGCGTTTCGTGGACATGATCATGATCCGCACCTTTGACGAGGCGGTGCTGACCGAGATGGCGGAATACGCCACGGTGCCGGTCATCAATGGCCTGACCGACCGCACTCACCCCTGCCAGATCATGGCCGATATCCTCACCTTCGAGGAACACCGCGGCCCGATCGCCGGCAAGAAGGTCGTGTGGTGCGGCGACGGCAACAACGTGTGCTCGTCCTTCCTGCACGCGGCTGGGCAGTTCGGCTTCGACTTTACCTTCACCGGTCCGGTCCAGCTCGACCCCGAGATGGAGTTCGTCGGCCTCGCCCGCAACGCGGGCAGCACCGTGACCATCGAGCGTGACCCGTTCAAGGCGGTCGAGGGCGCGGATCTCATCGTCGCCGACACATGGGTGTCGATGCATGACGCGCAATCGGCCAAGGAACGGCGCCACAACATGCTGCGCCCCTACCAGGTCAATGAAAAGCTCATGGAGGCGGCGGGCAAGGATGCGCTCTTCATGCACTGCCTGCCCGCCCACCGCGGCGAAGAGGTGACCTCCGAGATCATGGACGGGCCGCAATCGGTCATCTGGGACGAGGCCGAGAACCGCTTGCACGCCCAGAAGGCCATCATGAAATGGTGTGTCGAGGGCTGAAGGCCCCGCCAGAGACGTTCGGGCTGAAGGCCCCGCCAGAGACGTTCGGGCTGAAGGCCCCGCCAGAAACGCATGAGCTGAAGGCTCTGGGGCAAACGCTTCGGCTGAAGTCATCGCATGATGCACGAAGACGGAAAGCCCTCACCGAAACCTGTGTGGGATAGGCACTCAAAGTCTCGAACCATATGGGGCGACCATCACGGTCGCCCCCTTATCTTCTGGCCCTGCCGCCCGACGGGGGCACGGATCAGACCGTCGCGGATTGGCCGGAGCCGCGCACATCAGCTCTGCGCGAGAGGGCATTGTTATCGCCAACATTCCTGTTAAGTAGCCTCCCGACGCAGTTAGGAGACGAAAATGGCTGATCCGAAGATCGGGGTATACGGGCTTGGCACCATGGGCTCGGCCCTCGCGCTCAACATGGCGGAAAAGGGGATCGACATTGCGGTCTCGAACGTGACGCCCGACCTGATCGAGGCCTTCGTGCCCCGCGCCGAAGCGGACGGCCTTACGGATCGTGTAACCACTGCCCCGGATCTTGCCGCCCTCGTGCAGGCGCTGCCGCGCCCGCGCCTGTTGCTGGCGATGATTCCCTCGACCGGCCCCATCGACGAGATGCTTGGCCAGGTGATCCCCATGCTCGACGAAGGTGACACGGTGATCGACGCGGGCAACGCCGATTTCCACGACACCCGCCGCCGCGCCGTGCAGCTCGCGGAACATGGCCTGAACTTCGTTGGCCTCGGCGTGTCGGGCGGTGAAGCCGGTGCGCGCAAGGGGCCGTCCATGATGTTCGGCGGCGCACAGGCCAGCTGGGACGGCCTTAAGCCGATCCTCGAACCCATTGCAGCCCGCTTTGGCGATGCGCCCTGCGTGGCGCGACTGGGGCCCGATGGGGCAGGCCATTTCGTCAAGACCGTGCACAACGGCATCGAATATGCCGACATGCAGATGATCGCGGAAACCACCGATCTGCTCCGCGGCGGCCTCGGCATGTCCGCCGAGAAGGTGGCCGACGTGCTCGAGCACTGGAACGACGGCGCGCTGGGGTCCTACCTCGTGGAAATCACCGCCGAAGTGCTGCGCTACGCCGATCCGCACGGGTCCGGCCCCATGGTCGATGCGATCCTCGACAAGGCCGGACAGAAGGGCACGGGTCGCTGGACCGCGATCGAGGCGGTGACCCTTGGCCAGTCGGCCACCATGATCGAAGGCGCCGTTGCAGCGCGTGCATGGTCGTCCGAAAAGCCCCTGCGCGAGGCCACCGGCGCCGCCTTTGGCAGCGCCCGCCTGAACCTTGCCGTGGAGCCCGATGATCTTGAGGCCGCGCTGCTGGCCGCCCGGGTCATCGAGTACGCGCAGGGCTTCCGCATTCTCGAGGCCGCGTCGAAGGAATACGACTGGTCGCTCGACCACGCCGCCATTGCCGAAACATGGCGCGCCGGTTGCATCATCCGAGCCAAGATGTTGGGCGACATCGCCACCGCCTTCCACGAGGGCATCGCGGCGGACCGGCTGTTCCTTGCGCCGGCCTTTGCGGATGTCTTCGCCGTCGGCATCCCGGCCCTGCGCCGCGTCGTCGCAGCCGCCGTGACCGCGGGCTACCCTCTGCCGGTGCTGAGCGCCGCCCTTGGCTTCTGGGACACCATGCGCCAGCCGTCGGGCACCGCCAACGTGATCCAGGCGCAGCGCGATTTCTTCGGCTACCACGGCTTCGACCGGGTGGACGGCAAGGACGCGCGCCACGGCCCGTGGTGGGACTGAGCAGGCCTGACCTGCGGCAAAGCGCCTGATCTTCAGGGGCTGGCCTGCCAGACATGAGACAAGGCGGCGTTGGGGCGACTCGACGCCGCTTTTTGCATGGCGCATAACCGTCGCCATGGACCGACTTCCCATCGACGACGCCCTCCCGGATCTTATCAACGCCCTTCGAGCGAAGGGCCGCGCCGTATTGCAGGCCCCGCCGGGCGCGGGCAAGACCACCCGTGTGCCGCTGGCCATGCTTGACGCAGGGCTGTGCGATGGCCGCATCCTCATGCTCGAGCCGCGCCGCCTTGCCGCCCGCGCCGCCGCCTCGCGGATGGCGGATACGCTGGGCCAGCGCCCCGGCGAGACGGTGGGCTACCGCATCCGCGGCGAGGCCAAGGTGGGCAAGGCCACCCGCATCGAGGTGGTCACTGAGGGCATCCTCACCCGGATGATCCAGTCCGACCCGGAACTTTCGGGCATCGGCGCGGTGATCTTCGACGAATTCCATGAACGGTCCCTGAACGCCGACCTCGGCCTCGCGCTCTGCCTCGAGATCGCAGGCGCGCTGCGCGATGACCTCATCCTGCTGGCCATGTCCGCCACGCTCGACGCCGCCCCGGTGGCGGAGCTGATGGAGGCGCCCATGGTCACCTCCGAGGGCCGCGCCTTCCCGGTGGAAACCCGCTGGCTCGATGCGCCAACGCCGAAAACCCGCCGCTATGAGGAGGCGATGGCCGATCTCATCCTGAAAGCGGCCTGCGAGACCACCGGCGGCATGCTGGCCTTCCTCCCCGGCGAGGGCGAGATCCGCCGCACGGAATCCCTGCTCAAATCCCGCCTGCCGAAGGATGTGCAAATCCGCCCCCTGTTCGGTGCCATGGAGTTCGCCGCGCAGGCCGCCGCCATCCGTCCTGAAACGCAAGGGCGCAAACTGGTGCTGGCCACCTCCATCGCGGAGACCTCGCTCACCATCGAGGACATTCGCGTGGTCATCGACGGCGGTCGCGCCCGACGGGCCCGCTTCGACCCCGGCTCGGGCATGTCGCGGCTCGTGACGGAACGGGTGACCCGTGCCGAGGCCACCCAGCGTGCGGGTCGCGCGGGCCGCGTTGCCGAGGGCACCGCCTACCGGTTCTGGACCAGGGGAGAGGAGGGCGCGATGCTGGCCTTCCCCCCGGCGGAAATCGAAAGCGCCGACCTTGCGGCATTGGTGTTGGAACTGGCGCTCTGGGGGGCGGCACCGACGGATCTGCCGTTTCTGACCCCGCCCAATCCCGGAGCCTGGGCCGAGGCGCAGGCACTGCTGCGCATGCTGGGTGCGCTGGACGAGGCCGGCCTCATAACCGCTCATGGGCGCGCGTTGGCAGCCTTGCCGCTGCATCCGAGGCTTGCGCACATGCTGACGCTGGCGGGGGGGCAGGCCGCCCCGATCGCGGCGCTCCTGTCAGAGCGGGACCCGCTCAAGGGCGCTCCGGTCGACCTCGGGTTGCGGCTCGAGGCGCTGCGCGATCCGCGCCGCTTTGCTGACACCCGGCCCTATGGTCTAAACCGAGCCCCCCTGGAGCGCATCCGCTCCGAGGCGGCGCGCCTACGCAAGCGGTCGGGGCAGGGGCCGCAAATGAGCCCCGCCGCCATTGCCGCGCTGGCCTATCCCGACCGCATTGGCCTGCGCCGCAAGGGGGATGCGGCGCGCTACCAGCTGTCGGGCGGCAAGGGCGCGGTGCTGGACGACGCGGATCCGCTGGCATCGGCTCGGCTGATCGTGGTTACGGACACCGACGGCAACCCGCGCGAGGCCCGCATCCGGCAAGCGGTGCAGGTCGCCGAAGGTGAGCTGCGTGAGCTTTTCGCGGACCGCATCGGCTGGCAGGACACCTGCGACTGGTCCCGCCGCGACCGCCGGGTCGTGGCCCGCAGCCAGGAACGGCTCGGGGCCATCGCGCTGGATGACCGGCTGTGGAAGGACGCCCCGCCCGAGGCCATTGCTCGCGCCATGCTGGACGGGGTGCGCGATCTGGGACTGTCGTTTGCAAACGCCGCCAACCGTTTCCGCGCCCGCGTGGCGATCGGGAGGGAGGGCGGGCTCGACCTGCCCGACATGTCCGACGAGGCGCTGCTCGAGACGCTCGAGGACTGGCTGCTGCCCTACCTGCAAGGGGTGAAGTCTGCCGAAGACTGGAAACGCTTTGACGCGCTGCCCGCTCTGCGCGCACGGCTCGACTGGACCCAGATGCAGGCGCTGGACGCCGCGGTGCCGGGCCGATTTACCACGCCGCTGGGCCGCGAGATCCCCATCGACTACTCGGGCGACCACCCCGAGATCGCCCTGCGCCTGCAGGAGCTCTTTGGCCAGCGCACGCATCCTACGGTGGGCCGCACCCCCCTCCGGGTGACGTTGCTGTCCCCGGCGCAGCGTCCCGTGCAGACAACCATGGACCTGCCAGGCTTCTGGGATGGCTCTTACGCGGATGTGCGCAAGGACATGAAATCGCAATACCCTCGCCACCCATGGCCCGAAGACCCGCGCGAAGCGGATCCCACGCTGCGCGCAAAGCCGCGGGGGCGCTAACTGCCCTCTTGCCGGGCAGAGTGCCAAGCCGAAAGGTCCGGCCTGCCTCCGGCGGGGATATTTGCAGTCAAAGGAAATCCGCAAAAGCGCCTAGTTTCATTTGACGGAAAATATCCCAGGGCGCGCGGGGTGGGGGGGCAGCGCCTCCCCCGGTCGGGCCTTTGCGCATGCGCTAACAGCGGGGCAGGGGGTGGACATCGCCTTCGGGGACGGGTCATTTCAGGCGGACGGGCAGGAGAAGGGGCATCGGCATGGATATCGCGGATCTTGGAAAGCGCATTCTCGCGGGGGAGCGGCGCGCGCTGGCGCGGGCGATCACCCTCGTGGAGAGCGGGCGGACCGATCATCGTGCGCAGGCCCGACAGCTGATCGAGGATCTGCGGGGGCACGATCGGCAGGCCCTGCGCATCGGCCTTTCGGGCACACCGGGGGTCGGCAAATCGACCTTCATCGAGGGCTTCGGCCTCATGCTCACCGAGCAGGGGCTCAAGGTGGCGGTGCTGGCGGTGGACCCAAGCTCGGCGCGGTCCGGCGGCTCGATCCTTGGGGACAAGACCCGGATGGAGCGGCTCAGCCGCGAGCGGAACGCCTTTATCCGTCCCTCACCGTCGCAGTCCCACCTCGGCGGCGTCGCGAGGCGCACCCGTGAGGCTGCGGACCTGTGCGAGGCGGCGGGTTTTGATGTCATCCTCATCGAGACCGTGGGCGTCGGCCAGTCCGAAACCATGGTTGCCGACATGTCCGACCTCTTCCTGCTGCTGCTCGCGCCCGCGGGCGGTGACGAACTGCAGGGGGTCAAGCGCGGCATCATGGAGACCGCAGACCTCATCCTCATCAACAAGGCGGATGGCGATCTCAAGACCACCGCCACCCGGACCTGCGCCGACTACGCCGGCGCCCTGCGCCTGTTGCGCAAGCGGCCGCAAGACCCGGAGGGGTTCCCGAAGGCCCTCACCGTCTCGGCGGTGGAGCTCACCGGCATGGGGACCGCCTGGGCCGAGATGCAGCAGCTGACCGACTGGCGGCGCGAGACCGGGCATTTCGCCGCCCGCCGCGCGGCGCAGGCGCGCCACTGGTTCGAGGCCGAGGTTCGGGAGGGTCTGCTTGCCCGGCTCAGGCGTGAGCCGGTGAAAGGCGCCATGGCGGCGTTGGCGCTGCAGGTGGAGGATGGCGGCATCAGTGCCGTGGCCGCCGCCGAGGAGCTGCTCGAAACCTATCTCGGAGAAACCCGCGAGGCATGAAATCGCAGCGCGTCTTCGATGGCGCGCATCTGCGGGCCGATCTGTTCAAGGGCGGCAACCGGCGGCTCTTTGTCAGCTTCCGCCAGCGCATCGGTGCCCCCGGCGCTTTCGATCCGCCGCGCCCGGTGCTGGCCTATACCGCGCGGGGCTATGCCCACCTGCACATCCAGTCGCGCCTCAACGACTGGTTCATCAACCCCGAGACAAGCGCACTCGAAGCGTTGCTGCGCGAGATGGCCCCACGCTACCGGCGCATCGTCTCCATGGGGTTTTCCATGGGCGGCTACGGTGCGCTGCGCTTTTCCGGGGCGCTGAACATGGCGCAGATTATCGCTATCGCGCCGCAGGTGTCCATCGCGCCGGACCTGGTTCCCTTCGATCTGCGCTACACGGTTGAGGCAGAGGGCTTCGACCCTGCGCTCGGGGATCTTAGGCGGCACGGCAACAAGGGGCTGCGCGGCGCGATCCTGTGCGATCCGTTCAACCGGATGGATCTGCGCCACGCCGGGATGATCCGGCAGCGATTCCCCGGCCTTCGGATCTGCCGGATGGCCGGGGGAGGGCACCCTCCGACCCGTGTGCTGCGGCAAGGGGGCAGCTTTGCACGGATGCAGCTCGAGCTGGTTCACGGGACAGTTGATGCGTCCACGCTCATCGGGTTGCATCGCGCGGCGCGGCGGTTGTCGCCAAGCTATTACGACCATATGCGAAAGGTCGCCCTGCGCCATGGCCGCGACGCCCTCGCCGCCCGATATGAGGCCGCGGGCGCGGCGGCGGTGCCGGTTGTGGCCAAGGGGTGAGCGGCACCTGCAGGAGAGGTGAAAACCCCGCGAAGGAAGGGTTGACGGCATCCCGGCTTGGGGCTAGAGAAGCCCCACCAGATTCAGGGCGCCAGTGGGGCGCCCTTTGATATTGGCGAGCGCTTCGGTCTGCATGTGTCTGATCGGGGGAATCGCCCCAGACAAAGATGAGGATGGACCCATGTCGCGCGTATGCGAACTGACCGGCAAAGGCCCGATGACGGGTCACAACGTAAGCCACGCCAACAACAAGACCAAGCGTCGTTTCCTGCCGAACCTGAACGACGTCACCCTGCAGTCCGAGACCCTCGGCCGCGGTGTGAAGTTCCGGATCTCGGCATCCGCGCTGCGCTCGGTCGACCACCGCGGTGGTCTCGACAAGTTCCTCGCCAAGGCGAAGGACACTGAACTCAGCGATGGTGCGCTGAAGGTCAAGAAAGAGATCGCAAAGGCGCAGGCCGCCAAGGCCTGATGTGACTCCACAGAGTTATCCACAGCCCCGGCGCGAAAGCGCCGGGGCTGTTTCGTTTGTCGCATGACAAACAGCGCCCGTCCGCTTATTCCTTGGTCGATGCGGAGGAAAACACACCCATTTCGGGCTGTAATCCTGGCCCTGGGGCTTGCCACCGCAAGCCTCCAGATGGCAGCCGCGCGCGCTGAACGATGCCGGTAGGCGCAATGGGCATCTGCTCTGGCCTGAGCCTTGTCACTGTCATCGTTGATGAAAATGGCGAGCCTGCAAGCCATGTCCATGTCTGCCCGGATGGGCTGACGACGCTGTTCGTCTCGGTGGGCTGCTCTGACATGCTACCACTGCCCGATGTCGCCGTGCTGGTGCGGGTGCAAGGCAGAGAGGCCACGAAACGCGAAGGGCGGGACGCCCCGACAGTGCAGGCGAGGGAGCCTCCGGTGCTGGTCTGATTGCCTTTCGCACAGACCACCCATTCAAGGATATGCACATGAAGACCCTGATTCTCGCCGGTGCCGTCGCACTGGCCGCCGGCCCTGCCTTCGCCGACATCACCGTGACAGACGCCTATGTCCGCAGCGCCATGCCCGGCGCGCCCACCGGAGCCGCCTTCATGGTCATCGGCAACGACTCGGGCAGTGCCGACCGGCTCGTTTCCGTCGCTTCGGATGCGGCGAAGCGCGTCGAATTGCACACTCACATCTCCGATGACAACGGAGTCATGAAGATGACCCACGTCGAAGAGGGATTCGCCATCCCGGCCAATGGCGAACACGTCCTGGCCCGTGGCGGCGACCATGTCATGTTCATGGGGCTGAATGAGCCCTTGGTGCAGGGCGAAACCGTGACCGTCACCCTGACCTTCGAGAATGCCGGGGCTGTGACCATCGAGATACCTGTCGATTCCGAACGCCAGCCCGATCACGGCGCGATGCAGACCGGCATGGATGGCGGCCACGGGGATCATGACGATCACGGGAAATGACCACCTGAGCGTCTGACAGTCCGAACCATGACGGGCCGTCCTGCTGATCCGCAGGGCGGCCCTGTTTCGCAGTCAGCGCTGCGACAGAAGCTCTTCGACCCAGGCGGGGACGATGCGGCTCGCGGGGCCGGTGCGGCGGTCTTCAAAGGCGGCGCCGATATCGGTGCCCGCAAGGTTCAGCTCGATGGTCGCGGCGCCATAGAGCCGGGCCTCCTGCACGAAACCCGCCGCCGGGTAGACCTGCCCAGACGTGCCGATTGAGGCAAAGAGATCGCAGGTCTGCAAGTGCTCTTCGATGTCGTCCATGTGGTAGGGCATCTCGCCGAACCAGACGACGTCAGGGCGCGCGGTGGGCTGGCCGCAGGCGGGGCAGGGCATGCCGGGGGCCATCTCGGGAGGGGCGGGCCAGCGGTGATCGCAGCAGCCGCAGAGCGCGCCCGCAAGGATCCCGTGCATGTGGATCGCCCGCGCGCCCGCCGCCTCGTGCAGCCCGTCGACGTTCTGGGTGACGATCACCACGTCGCCGGGCCATTCCGCCTGAAGCCGCGCCAGCGCGTGGTGGGCGGGGTTCGGCTGTGCCTCGGACGCCTGCGCCCGGCGCGCGTTATAGAACCGGTGCACCAGTGCGGGATCGCGGGCAAAGCCCTCGGGGGTGGCGACATCCTCGATACGGTGCTGCGACCACAGCCCGCCCTCGTCGCGAAAGGTGCCAAGGCCGCTTTCGGCGGAGATCCCGGCGCCGGTCAGGATGACAATCTTGTCCGCCATGGCTTTTCCCGTGTTCTTCCAAAGATTAAGATGGCCCGCGAAACCATCCCGGGGGTGCTCATGGCCTATTCTATCCTCTTCGTCTGCCTCGGCAACATCTGCCGCTCGCCTGCGGCGGAGGGGGTATTGCGCTGTATGGCCGAGGACCGGGGGCTTGACCTTGATCTTGACAGCGCGGGCACCGGCGCGTGGCATATCGGAGAACCGCCCTATGGCTCCATGCAGGAGGCAGCCCGCGCCCGTGGCTATGACCTGTCGGGGTTGCGGGCGCGCAAGGTGACGCGGGGCGATTTCGACCGCTTCGACCTGATCGTGGCGATGGACGGCGACAACCTTGCAAACCTCGAAGCGATGCAGCCCAGCGGGTCGCGGGCCGAGCTGGCGCTGTTCACCGGATATGCCCCGGAAACCGGCGCGTCTGAGATTCCGGACCCCTATTACAACCGCGATTTCGATGGGGCGCTGGACCTTGTCGAGGCCTCTGCACGGGGGCTTCTGGCCAAGCTTGAGGCTGAAAAGGCGTAAGGGAGACACTGCCTCCGTCCAAGCTGAGACGGAGCGCTGCGTTGCGAATGAAAGGCATCCCAAGGCTCCCCAAGGATTTCATCATGTGATGATAGCTTCTGCCAGTCGCCCTTGTTTCGGGCCTGCCGGCCTGTGCGCCGGTGGTGAGGTCCGTGGTCGGAGGCACCATCTGTGCCCCCGTCGGGACGCCTGCAATTACCGGAACACACCCCTGCGACTGCGCGGTGATGTGCGGTGACGATCCCAAGGCGGCCCTACACCTTCTGTCTCATCGTCCGCGCCATGATCTTTACCGACGCATGCCCGCACATAGGAAGTGCCGCAGGGCGGGCTGACCGACGGAGCCCCGATCCCCGAGATATTCGTGTCGCTCGTAGGGCATCCGACATCGCCGGAATAAGTCAACGCGGTCGCGGTGCATGACGCCTATTGCGGCATCGGCAACGAGGTTGGGCGATGTCCCATAAAGCGGCGTGGGAGGAGGTACACCGCATATTCTACGAGGCGCTTGTGGCCTCGGACACGCCGGCCACCAGCGCCACGATGCTGTTCGCGGCGGCGTGACAGGGTGAGCCGCGCTTAGACCTTGGGGTGGTGCCACCGTCGGCCATGCCGCAGCCTTTGAACCGGACCGTGGATTGTATCGACGACCGTGATCCGACGCTGGAGGCACTGCAGCGCTACCTGCTGCAGCAGGAGAGCCATGTCCTCCGTCGCTATCTCCCGGGCATGAACCCCGACGATTACACCGGGGGCGTCATGGCGTCCCCCCGCAGCTGATGATCATAGCGGGCGCTGTAGCGGGTGGGACAGGATCTATCCCGAAGACGTCTATCCGGCCGAAGCCCTGACGGTAGAGCCCAGTGCGGAGATCGGATCCGCTAGTGCCGGTGGTTTGGGCGGCGTCGCGGACTTGTGACGCATCACAGACGCGCCCCTTTAGCCAAGAGGGGGGGCGTCGCTGACATGTGTCAGATGCGCGCCGGTAGAGGACAAAAGAAAAGGCCCTGCGCTTATGGCAGGGCCTTTTCATTGAAGATCTCTTGCAGGGCACAAAGGCTCAGACGAGGCGCGACACATCCTTGGCGGCGCGCACGAAGTCCTTGAACAGGGGGTGCGGATCGAAGGGCTTGGATTTCAGCTCGGGGTGGAACTGCACACCGATGAACCACGGATGATCCGGCCATTCGACGATCTCGGGCAGGCGACCATCAGGGGACATCCCCGAGAAGCACAGGCCGGCGTCTTCCAGCGCCTTGCGGTATTTCACATCCACCTCGTAGCGGTGGCGGTGACGTTCGTCGATGGCCGTGGTGCCGTAGACCTCGGCCACCTTCGACCCTTCGGTCAGTACGGCGTGATAGGCGCCAAGGCGCATGGTGCCGCCCTTGTCATCGGCGACCGTGCGGTTCACCCGCTCGTTGCCCTGCACCCATTCCTTGAGGTGATAGACCACCGGCTCGAAGCGCTTTTCGCCCTTCTCGTGGTCGAATTCCTCGGAGCCGGCCTTGCTGACGCCGGCGACATTGCGGGCCGCCTCGATCACCGCCATCTGCATGCCGAGGCAGATGCCGAGGTAGGGTACCTTGTGTTCGCGGGCGAACTTGGCCGCCTTGATCTTGCCCTCGGTGCCGCGCTCACCAAAGCCGCCGGGCACGAGGATGGCGTCATAGTTCTCGAGGTAGGGGGCCGCGTCCTCGCGGTCGAACAGCTCAGCGTCGACCCAGTTCACGTTTACCTTCACCCGGTTGGCGATGCCGCCGTGGGTGAGCGCTTCGGCGATGGATTTGTACGCGTCCTCGAGCTGAGTGTACTTGCCGACGATGGCCACGTTGACCTCGCCCTCGGGGTTGTGGATGCGCTCGGAGACGTCTTCCCACTTGTCGAGGTTGGGGCGCGGGGCAGGGGTGATCTGGAACGCGTCCAGCACCGCCTGGTCCATGCCTTCTCGGTGGTAGGCCAGCGGGGCGTCGTAGATTGACGACAGGTCCTGCGCGGCGATCACCGCATCGGGACGCACGTTGCAGAACAGCGCCAGCTTCTCGCGCTCCTTCTGGGGAATCGGCCCTTCAGAGCGGCAGACGAGGATGTCGGGTGCAAGGCCGATCGACCGCAGTTCCTTGACGGAGTGCTGGGTCGGCTTGGTCTTGAGCTCGCCGGATGCCTTGATCCACGGCAGCAGGGTGAGGTGCATGAACACGCACTGGCCGCGGGGCTTTTCCTGCGCGAACTGGCGGATCGCCTCGAAAAAGGGCAGGCCCTCGATGTCGCCGACGGTGCCGCCGATCTCGCAGAGCATGAAATCGACCTCGTCGCTGCCGACGTCGATGAAATCCTTGATCTCGTTGGTGACGTGGGGAATCACCTGGATCGTCTTGCCGAGGTAGTCGCCGCGGCGCTCCTTCTCGAGCACGTTGGTGTAGATCCGGCCCGACGAGATGGAATCGGTCTTGCGCGCTGACACGCCGGTGAAGCGCTCGTAATGGCCGAGGTCGAGATCGGTTTCCGCTCCGTCATCGGTGACGAAGACTTCACCATGCTCGAAGGGCGACATCGTGCCCGGATCGACGTTCAGGTAGGGGTCGAGCTTGCGCAGACGGACCGAAAAGCCGCGTGCCTGAAGCAATGCCCCCAGCGCCGCCGAGGCAAGCCCCTTGCCGAGCGAAGAGACCACACCGCCGGTGATGAAGATGTATCGTGCCATGGATACGCAAGACCCCGTGAATTGAAACGTGTTCTGGACCACCGCAGGCCCGTCGGGGGCCGCAGCATCACGGGAGTCCATGGTATAGAGATTCGCGCACAAATGTCCAGACGACCGCAAGATGCTGTTGCGGTTCGGGGCGCGGCCCTCAATCTGTTGTAGAATCCTTTACAGGATGTGATCCGCCTCAGTCGGCGCGCGGCACCAGCGGCGCGTCGGAGGCGCCATCGTCGCCGGATGCGGAGGGCGGCGGCAGCAGGCCGTCGGCGTTGAATTCCCCATCAGGCGCGCTTTGGCCTTCCACAGCCGGGGCGTCGCCGCCGAACCGGTCCATGATCGATCCGCCGGCCGAATCCTGTGCTGCGAGAATCGTCAGCGTCAGGGAGGTGGCGATGAAGCCGGCCGCGAGGATCCAGGTGACCTTGCCCATGGCCGTTGCCGCGGCGCGTGCGCTCATGGCACCGCCACCACCGCCGCCACCCATGCCAAGCCCGCCCCCTTCGGAACGTTGCAGCAGCACCACGCCGATCAGCGACAGCGCGAGGATGAGGTGCACGATGAGGATGACGTTCTGCATGGAGTGTCCCGAAGCCTGCGGTTCTCGGCGCTATCTAGAGAAAGCGGGGCAGCGACGCAACCCGCCGAATGCGTGCAATGTCCCTGTTGTGCTTGATCGGCGGGGCACTGCCGCCTAGCGTGCGCGAATGTCCCATGATCGGCCCCTCCTGGGCATCACCCTCATGCTTGGTTTTTGCGTGCTCGCGCCGCTCTCGGACGCGGTGGCGAAGATGCTGACCGGGCAGGTCCCGGTCCCCGAAATCGTGCTGCTGCGCTTTGCGGTGCAGGTGGTGCTGCTGCTGCCGCTTGCTCTGCGCGAGGGTACAGGCCTGCGGATGAGTGCCCGCGTGTTGCGCATGACGCTTGTGCGCACGGTGCTGCATATCATCGGCATCGCGCTGATGTTCACCGCGCTTTATTACCTGCCTCTGGCGGATGCGGTGGCCATCGCCTTTGTCATGCCGCTCATCCTGTTGCTGCTTGGCCACCTGCTTTTGGGCGAAGAGGTGGGAATCCGCCGCCTTCTGGCTTGTGCGGTGGGCTTCGTGGGCACGCTCATGGTGGTGCAGCCTGCCTTCCGCGACGTGGGCTGGCCGGCGCTCCTGCCGTTGGGGGTGGCGCTGAACTTTGCGCTCTTCATGCTTTGCACCCGCACAATATCGCGAGAGGTGGGGGCGGTGCGGCTTCAGGCGGTGTCGGGGCTCATGGCGATTCCGCTGATCCTGCCTTTCGTGTGGCTGATGCCCGGAGGTGTTCCTCCATTGGCCGAAACACTGATCTGGGTGCAGCTGCTGGCAATCGGGGTGCTGGGCACGCTGGGGCACCTGCTGATGACATGGTCGCTGCGCTTTGCTCCCGGTGCCACGCTTGCGCCCATGCAGTATATCGAGATCCCGGTGGCCACGGTGATGGGCTACATCTTCTTTGCGGATCTGCCCGACGGACTGGCCGCGGTGGGGATCGGCGTCACCATTGCTTGTGGCCTCTATATTATCCTGCGCGAGCGGGCCATTCTGCGGGAGCGGACGCTAGCGCTTGCCGAAGTGCCCAAAGCGCCTCCAGCGGCAGAATAAGAAGCATCCTTGGCCCGTCCATCTCGAGCGTGACCGTCCCGGTCGCCTCGTTCGAGGTGCCCGTGATGTCGTCGGGGGCAAAGTGTAGCCCGTCGATGGGCCAGCGCAGCCCGGTAGACCGCCCGGTCACCGGACCCAGCGGCCAGAGCGACACGCGGCAGCCCTTGGGCAGGGCGAGCGACAGCCGGGGGGGGGCCAACATCACCGCGTCCTCGGCACCGATCAGGATGCAGCGCCGGTCCGGGTGGCGGGCCAGCACCGTCAGCGCACCCAAGCCATGGTCGATGCGCGGATCGAGAAACCCGGTCCCGAGCACCAGCGGCGCGTCGATGCTGCGCAGGCACTTGTCGAAATCGGTGCTGTCCTGTTCGGTAACATGGTGAATCCGATCGGCGGGGATTTGTGCGCGCGCCTCCTCCTCGAGCGAATCCAGGTCGCCGATCACCGCGTCGGGCAGGATGCCTTCCGCCAGAAGCCGCGCCGCCCCGCCATCGGCGGCAACACGCGTGTCGCAAGATTGTGTCAGATCCGTCAGCAATTCAGGGTTGCTGAAGCCGCCACCGACCAGAAGGATGGCAGTTTCCGAGCGTATCACGGTTTGATTCATGGCGAATTAATGGCTTTCCCGGAAACAGATCACAATGCGGACACGAAATGATACGCTGAATACCTAAGATTCGATCAGCTTTGGTCTCGGATGGGGTGGTAAACACATCCTTGCAGTCCGAATTGAGAGTGAGCAGAAAATGGTGAGTTCGAGCAAGATTCTGACGGTCTCCTACGGCACCTTCTCCTGCACGGCAGAAGGGTTCGAGGATCCGCTCGCCGTGGTCAAGGAGTCCACGCATTTCTTCCGCGGGGTGATCCGTGAAGACCGCTTCTTTGGTGCCGAACCGCCGCAGTTCGATCCCGAGCTGGCAGCCGAACTGCTGAAGAACCAGCTGGCCGCCGAGGCGGGGCAGGGCACTTTGACCCTGCGCAGCCCGTTCGGCACAGGCACCGCCTCGACGGGACCGTCTGCCGGGGCCATGGGGGCTGCACTGGCTTCGGCCCGTCCGGCGCCCGGCGCCAGCGATGCATCCGTGTCCAGCGAACCGGAGCAGGCCCGGACCGAACCGGAACCCGAACGCGAAGCGCCGACCGCCGAAGAACTCGAAGAGATCGCCCGCCTCGAGGCGTCCATGGCGGACACCATCGCGGCCGCAGTGGCGGATCACCAGGTTTCTGCAGAGCCGCTTGTCGATGGTCCCGTCGAAACTGACGATGAAGGCTCCCCCGACATGGCGGCCGAAGACAGCGTCGCCAGCCTGCTTGCAGCCCAACCGGTGCAGGATACGGCAACGAAGGCAGCTCCGGAGAGGCAGGTCGTCGCCGACGACGCCTTCATCTACGACATGGCCTCCGAAGATGTTGCGGCAGAACAGGGCGATGACAGCATCGAGGCCGAGGCCGAGTTCTTCGAACACGAGATGATTGCAGCTGACGCCCCGGCCTTCTCTGCCAGTGACAGCGACAACGTGGCCGCCAAGCTGCGCCGCATCCGTGCGGTCGTGGCCCGTGGCGATGTGACGGTCGCCCAAGAGGACACCGATGAAGATCCCGAGCTTGCCGCCGTCGAGCCGATGATCGCGCGGGACAATCTCTTTGCCGACACACCGGCAAGCAGTGACTTCGATGAGACCTTCGAAGACGAAGAGCCGCTGTTCTCCGTCCCGGCCTCGCAAGCCATGCCGGCGGCCGTGCCCGAAACAGCCCCCGCCGAGCCGCGTCGCGTGCGCGCTCGCGTCGTGACGGTCAAGCGTGCGGCGTTCGACGCGGCGGTCGCCCGAGGCACCCTCGAGGAAGTCGAAGAAGCTCCCTCGGGCGATGACACGGTGAGCAGCCTGTCGGATGAGGACGAGGACGACCTCTCTCGCGAGCTGGCAGCCGTGAAGGCCGAGCTTGAAGCTGATTTCAATCGCGCCTTCGCCGATGATGACGAAAGCGATGACGACTGGTCCGAGGCCCTGTCAGTGGAAGAGGACGCACAGCCGGTCATGGCCATGCAGCCGGCAGTCCAAGATCAGGGCGAAGACGACACCACACCCGTTACTGCCGCCGAACAGCCCGCCTTTGCCGACACCGAAGAGGCCGCGTTCGGCGAATCGGAGGGTTCGGATGACCTCGACGATGAGGAAGACGGGGACTGGTATGCGCCCTCCTTGGGCGCAGCCACCGCACACACGTCGTCGTTCGATGATGAGGATGACTGGAATTTCGGTGACGACGATGAGTGGTCCGAGCCGGAGGTTGCGGACACCCGCGAAGAGCCGCTTCGCCCGCGCCGCGAGCCTGAAGTCGCTGCCGAAGACGAGGCCCCCGAAGATGAACTCGATGCCGCGTCGTTCTCGTCCGAGCTGGAGGACGAGTTCGATCGGGCCTTCGATGATGACGAAGACTATGACGACCTCGACGAGGACAGCCTTTCGCTTGCCAGTTGCGCAGACGACAATGAGCAATCCGAAGAGGCCGCCGAGTTCGAGCGGATCTCGGCCCTTGCCCTGGAGGCTGATCGCCTTGCCGGCGAGCAGGTCCGCAAGGCCGTCAAGATGTCGAGCCCGGCTCGCGCCATGCTAACCGAGAACAGTGTCGGTGACACCGACGCCTCGCGCATCCTCGACGAAACCAACTCGCAGCTGAGCGAGCCGGAAGGCAACCGCCGCCGCAGTGCCATCGCGCATCTGCGCGCCGCCGTGGCCGCGACCCGTGCCGACAAGCTTTTGGGTCGTCGCCAGGACAGTGAAGAGGTCATCGAACCCTACCGCGAAGATCTGGCCAACGCGGTGCGCCCGCGTCGCCCGGAAGGTGCCCGCGCCCTCACCGAGCGTCCCAACGAGGCTGCACGCCCTGCACCGCTGAAGCTGGTCGCCGAGCAACGCGTCGACAGCGAAGAGCCCGCGCCGCGGCCCCGCCGGGTCAAGCTGGCCGATCTCGAGGACGATTTCGTGTCGGGCGGCGAAGGAGACGGTGATTTCGCCGCATATGCCGAAAGCGTCGGCGCGCGTGATCTTCCCGAGCTGCTCGAGGCGGCAGCGGCCTACATGTCCTTCGTGGAGCACCGCGAGCAGTTCTCGCGCCCGCAGCTGATGACCAAGGTGCGACAGGCCGAGGTCAGCGAGTCCAGCCGCGAAGACCGGCTGCGGACCTTCGGTCAGCTGCTGCGCGAGGGCAAGATCGAGAAAACCCGTGGCGGTCGGTTCACCGCATCGGACCGCATCAGCTTCAAGCCGGACGCCCGCGCAGCAGGCTGAGGTCTGGCCTACACGAACCGAAACGGCGGGTGCTGTTGCGCCCGCCGTTTTCGTTTTTCCGGTGGCGATGCTCGGGGGCGAGCCATCACGCACTGTCAGGGTCCATGACCAATATATCGCTCGGCTGGCAGATTGCGCCGATCTGCCGGATTGTACCCCGCTGTCCGGGGGATGCGATGGGATTGGCGCCGGCGGGCCGTGAAGCCGTCCAGCACATGATTTGAAACTGCCCGGGCTGGCTGGCGGCTGTATCCGCAATTTTCAAGGTAATTGTGGGGCTCACCACGGTGGCTCTGGCCGCGTGGGCCGGGTGCAGAACATCAGAATGGGGGATGTCCCGCCAGTGTCGTGGCGTTGCCGCCAGTTCGTGGTCGCCTGTTGTCCGGTCACCTACATTGCATAACCTCCCGAGGGCGAGGGCGAGGGCGAGGGCGAGGGTGAGGGCGAGGGTGAGGTCTAGCCTCTCCGGTCGATCTTGGTGGTCAGGTGGATAAGGCTTTCCGAGCTTCTGACCCCGCGCGCCTCCGCAATGCGGTCGAGTGCGGCGTCCAGCGCCTCGGTTGATGCGGCGCAGACGATCACCATCAGGTCCACCCGCCCCGAAGTCGTGTGCACGGTCTCGACCGCGGGCATCTGGCGCAGGCGGGTCAGGACCTCGGCCTGGGTGCGCGGCTCAATGCTGACAAGGACAGTGGCGCGGATCGCTTCCCGAAGGGCCGGGCCGCGCCGGATGGTGAAGCCTGCGATGGCACCGCGCGCCACCAGCCGTTCGATCCGGGCCTGCACCGTGGTGCGCGCCAGCCCCAGCCGTCGCGCGATGTCCGACACTGGCATGCGCGCATCCGACGACAGCAACGCCACAAGCGCGCGGTCAGTTTCGTCTATCTGTAGTGCAGGTTCGTCGATTTGTTTCATGTGTCACTCAGTTTGACAAAGCTGACGGGCGAAATCGAGCATTTACGGTGCCACACTTGTTGGAAAACCAACAGGAGAGACCGTCATGGGCAAAGAGATGGGCAAAGAGCAGGCCCTTCTGCCATCCCCCGAAACCTACCTCGCGCGGGAGCGACCCGACGATCCGGTGTTCTTCTTCTGCCCGATGCGGCTGGGGCAGGTCGCGGCGCGATTCCTTGACGGCTTCCCGGGGCTTGTCACCTATGCGGTGAAGGCCAACCCGTCGCCCGAGATGATCGAGGGGCTGGTGGCGCTGGGGCTGCGCAGCTTCGACGTGGCCTCTCCGGCCGAGATGGCGCTGGTACGTGCGCACTGCCCCGATGCCGTGCTACACTACCATAACCCGGTGCGCTCTGGCGCGGAGGTCGCCGAGGGGCTGACGCAGGGGTGTACCTCTTGGTCGGTGGACCGTTTGAGCGAGCTGGAAAAGCTGTCGGGCCTGCCCGAAGGGACCGAGATCGCCGTTCGACTGAAGCTGCCGGTGCCGGGCGCGGCCTATGATTTCGGTGCCAAGTTCGGGGCTGAGCCTGCCGGGGCGGTGGCGCTGCTCAAAAGGGTGGTGGAGATGGGCCTCACCCCTTCGCTGACCTTCCATCCCGGCACGCAATGCCGCAGCGGCGCGGCGTGGGAGCGATATATCGAAGCGTCGGCCGAGGTTGCGCGGCAGGCGGGCGTGCGGCTGCATCGGCTGAACGTCGGCGGCGGGTTTCCGTCGGATCGGGGGGAGGGGCGTGCCGACCTCGAGGCGATCTTCGCCGCCATCGCCCATGCCGTGGAAGCGCATTTCGACGAGGCGCCGCAGCTGGTCTGTGAGCCGGGCCGGGCGCTGAGCGCGGAGGCCTTCATGCTGGCCCTGAGGGTCAAGGCGGTCGAGCGGGACGCTGTCTTTCTCAATGACGGCATCTACGGCGGCATGGCAGAATGGCGTGACATGGGCTCGATGCAGCGGCTGCGGGTGGTGACCACTGTCGGGTTGCCCCGGGGTGGGGAGATGGCGCCGCGCATCGTGTTCGGGCCGACCTGTGACAGCATCGATCGGCTGCCCGATCCGTTGCCGCTGCCCGTAACGCTGGCCGAGGGCGACTATCTCGTATTCGAGGGCATGGGTGCCTATTCGCGGTCTCTTGTCACCGGGTTCAATGGTTACGGCGCCAAGCGGGTGGTGCAAATGACCGCCGCAGGTTAGGCTTCAATTCAGGAAAAGAGTGGTCGGTCAAGTTTTTTGTTCACGGTTTCTTGAGAGACCTTACAAATGTTGCCGATCTGCCTATCTCTCTATCAGCAACGCGGAGCTGGAACCCCGCGATGCCTTCACTGTCCCTCGTTCCGCACTTGCGCCCAAGGCTTGTCCTTGGGCGCTTTTTCTTTGGGCTGTCGCTTTTTTTCGACCTGCGCTAGCGTCGGCGCATGAGCTATTCCGACGCCTATCTCAAGGACATCCTGAACCGCACCAAGGTGATCGCCGTCATTGGCGTGTCGCTGAACCCGGTGAGGCCAAGCTATTACGTGGCGCGCTACCTGTCGCTGCGGGGCTATCGCGTGATCGGGGTCAATCCCGGCCATTCCGGTGCAATGCTGTTTGGTGAGGAGGTGCGTTCCTCGATCACGGAGCTGCCCGGGGATGTGGACATGGTGGACATCTTCCGCCGCTCCGACGCAGTGCCGGGCATCGTCGAGGAGGCGCTGGCCCATCTTCCGGGGCTGCGCACGGTCTGGATGCAGATCGGGGTGGAAAGCCCCGAGGCGGCGGCGATGGCCGAGGCGCAGGGCGTGGACGTGGTGATGAACCGCTGTCCCAAGATCGAATATCAGCGCCTCAATGGCGAGCTGCGCATGGGCGGCTTCAACACCGGCGTAATCTCGTCGAAGTTGTAAGGGCTGGATGCTAAAAGTGAGGCCGTGACACCGTCCGGCGCTCGTTGCCGCAGGCAACGTCGCCCTGCCCGCCGTCCCCGAAGGAGCGCCGGGCAGGGCGATTTCGCTCAGTTCAGCAGGCCTGCGTGGCGCAGGGCCGCATCGATGCGGTCGCGCACCGGCTGGGTGACGGGCACCAGTGGCAGGCGCATTTCCTCGGAGCAGAGTCCCTGGCGGGCCATGGCGTATTTCACGCCGCACAGGCCCGGCTCGAGGAAGATGGCCTGGTGCAGCGGCATCAGGCGGTCCTGAAGTTCCAGCGCGGTGGCGTAATCGCCGGCCGCGCAGGCATCCTGCATGTCGGCGCAAAGCCGCGGCGCCGCGTTCGCGGTAACCGAGATGCAGCCCACGCCGCCTTGCGCGTTGAAGCCGTGCGCAGTCGCGTCCTCGCCCGAAAGCTGGATGAAGTCTGGCCCGCAGGTGATGCGCTGGGCACAGACCCGCGCGAGGTCGCCGGTGGCGTCCTTGACGCCGACGATGCGCGGCAGCTTGGCAAGCTCGCCCATGGTGGCCGGGGTCATGTCGACCGCCGAACGGCCGGGGATGTTGTAGATGATGATCGGAAGGTCCGACCCGTCATGCAGCGCGGTGAAGTGCGCAATCATCCCGGCCTGGGTGGGCTTGTTATAGTAGGGCGTCACCACGAGGGCGGCATCGGCCCCGGCGCGCTGAGCAAACTGCACGAGGTGGAGCGCCTCTGCGGTGCTGTTGGACCCGGCACCAGCAATCACCGGCACACGGCCCGCGGCGGCTTCGACCACGCAGGCGATGACCTGTTCATGTTCCTCGTGGCTGACCGTGGGGCTTTCACCGGTGGTGCCCACCGGGACAAGCCCGTCAGAGCCTTCGGCAATGTGCCATTCGACCAGACGTTTGAGCGTGTCGAAGTCCACTGCGCCGTCCTTGAACGGCGTGACCAGGGCAGGCATAGAACCTTTCAACATCACACGCTCCTTTATCCTTTTCGCGTTTTCCCGTGGAAATCGTCTCGCCTGAAGGGAATGTGAGTTTGAAAGCTTCCCGCGAGGCGATACCCTCGGCGACGCGTCTATTCCCTGTCACAACCGAAAATGCAAGCTCATGTCGCGCCTCTGGGCCCTCATCCTGATTATCCTACTCCCTCAAGGCGCTGCCGCCCAGGCCGATCGCCCCCTTGCGTCCGCAATGCAGGACATGCGGGGCGGCAACTGGGCCGCGGCGCTGATCGATTCGCGTGGTGACGGCCAGGCGGCGCTTGATGTCATCCTCTGGCATTACCTTCGGTCAAGCTACGGCGATGCATCGCAGATCATGGATTTCATCACCCGCAACCCGAACTGGCCGGGCATGCCATACCTGCGGGAAAAGAGTGAAATCGCCATCTCCGAATCCGGTGACAACGAGATTACCCGCGCCTTCTTTGACGGCTACCGTCCGCAGACCGGCGCCGGGGCGCTGGCGCTGGCCCGTGCCTATGCGGCGAGCGGTGAACGCGGCCAGGCCGAGGCCGAGGTTGTGTTGGCCTGGCGCACCCTCGCGCTGTCGGGGGACGAGCGCCGTGCCTTCGTCGACCAGTGGGGAGATGTGCTGGGGCCGCATCACGAGGCACGGCTCGACATGGCACTGTGGCAGGGCTGGGAAAGCAACGCCCGCGCCATGCTGCCGCTGGTGTCGGACGGCTGGCGCGCGCTGGCCGAGGCGCGTATCGGCCTGCGCGAGATGGTCGCCGGCGTGGATAGCCTGATCGAGGCGGTCCCCGAGGATCTGCGCGATCACCCGGGCCTTGCCTACGAGCGCTATCTGTGGCGCCTGCGCAAGGGACGCGAGAGTGACGCAATCGAACTGCTGAGCGAGTATTCCACCAGCGCCGAGGCCCTGGGCGAGCCCTGGGCGTGGGCCGAGCGGCGTCACGACCTTGCGCACCAGCTGATGCGTGGCGGAGATTACCGCGATGCCTACACGGTGGCCTCGACCCATTACCTGTCGGACGGTGCCGATTACGCGGAGCTTGAATGGCTGTCGGGGTATATCGCGCTGCGCTTCCTTGATGACGCGGAAACTGCGCTTGAACATTTCCGGGGCCATGGCGGAGCGGTGGACTCTCCGATTTCGCTCGGGCGGGCCGGGTATTGGCGGGGCCGAGCGCTCGAAGCACTCGGAGACGAAGAGGGCGCGCAGACCGCCTACCGCGAGGGCGGCCGTTGGCAGACCTCGTTCTACGGCCTGCTTGCCGCCGAAAAGGCCGGCATGGAGGCAGACCCCACTCTTGCCGGGACCGAAGATTTCCCCCCCTGGCGCGAGGCGCCTTTCACCGAAACCAGCGTCTACAAGGCCGCGGTGCTGCTTCTGGCCTCTGGCGAAACTGCCCTTGGCGAGCGGTTCCTGACCCACCTCGCCGAGGGGCTCGAGCGGCAGGAGATCGGTCAGCTGGGGGCCATGCTGGACGAGATGCAGCGCCCGCATGTGCAGGTCATGGTGGGCAAGCGCGCGGCGCGCTACGGCATCCAGGTGCCGGGGCCCTATTACGCGCTGCACCCAGACATCGTGCGCACCGATTTCCCGGTGCCCAAGGAGATGGTGCTGGCAATCGCCCGCCGCGAATCCGAGTTCGACCCGGTGGTGGTGTCGGGCGCGGGGGCGCGGGGCCTCATGCAGCTGATGCCGGGCACCGCGCGCGAAGTGGCGGGCTGGCTCGACATTGCCTACAGCCATGACGATCTGACCGGTGATCCGGCCTACAACGCACGGCTCGGGTCTGAGTATCTCGCGAGCCTGGCGCGGCGGTTCAACGGCAACGTGGTGATGATGTCGGCAGGCTACAATGCAGGCCCCAGCCGCCCCATCCGCTGGATGGAAGAGCGCGGCGATCCCCGCAGTGGCCCCGGTGGTGGCGAGATCGACGTGGTGGACTGGATCGAGATGATTCCGTTCAACGAGACCCGCAACTACGTCATGCGCGTGTCGGAAAGCCTTCCGGTCTATCGCGCACGGCTGGGCCTCGACCCGCTGCCTGTGCCCTTCAGCGAAGAGCTGACCGGCTCGACCCTGGCAGAGGTCAACTGATCGACCAGGCCCGCGCCGCCGTCCGGCGCGGGCCTGGTGCCGGGCTCATGGGCGTGGGGACGCCGCAGAGCAGCCCACTGCGTGGGCGACGCCTCAGGTCAGGGCGCGGCGGAGCGTTTCCATCACGCCTTCGGGGGACGGGGCGGCCTGCACGAAATCAAGCAGGCTGGCATCAGCAAAACCTTCGTCCACCACGTGTTTCATGAGCGCCTGCAGGGGTTTCCAGAATCCGTTCGAATCCAGAAGCACGATGGGTTTGTCATGCAGGCCCAGCTGGCGCCACGTCAGCGCTTCAAAGAACTCGTCGAGGCTGCCAGCGCCGCCGGGCATCAGGACGATGGCGTCGGCGTTCATAACCATGACCTTCTTGCGCTCATGCATCGTCTCAGTGACGATGAAGCGGGTGAGGTCGGTCTTGCCCACCTCGAGGTCGAGCAGGTGGGTGGGGATCACCCCGAAGGTATCGCCCCCCGCCGCCTGCGCCGCCCGTGCCACGGTGCCCATGAGGCCCACGTCGCCTGCGCCGTAGACCAGCCGCCAGTTTTCACCGGCGATGAGCTGTCCGAGCGTTTCTGCTGCCTCCACGTGGGCCGGATCATGGCCGGTACGCGAGCCGCAATAGACGCAGATTGACCGCGCAGGCGGCGTGGGGTTGCATTTTGGTGTCATGGAGGGGCTCCAGCGTATTTGCCGTTTTGACCCGAGATAACGGGATTGTTATACGTTCTCAACCGCGTCGGGGATGGGCGCGGGTTGGGACACTGTCGCATGAATACGTCGAAGCTGCTCGGCTGGGGGATCTTGGGTGTCGTCGCGTTGGTGGCGGGGCTTTACATGGGCGACGTGATCGGCCCGGGGGCGGATGCCTTTGCGGACGACGAAACCGTCGCGTCGCCAGAAACGAGCGAAAGCTCTGGTGGACGCGACACGGGTGAAAGCTCCATGGCGTCCGACCTGGGCGGAAGGTCTGGGGAACCGGGGCCGGGCGGAAGCGTCGAAGGAGCCGGGGCGGACGGAAGCACGGACGCGACCGCAACGGACGAAAACGCCGCCGCGCTTGCGACAGGTGGCAGCCGCGAAACACCCCGGACAGACCGAACCGCAGGCACCCCCGATGCTGGCGAGCCCTCCGCAACCTCCGACGCCGGGGGTGCACCCGAGGCATCCGCCTCCTTGGATGCGGCCTCTGACAGAGCGGGCAACGCAGGGGGCGCAGCTTTGACTGAAGAGAGCAGTCCGGACGTAAATGCCGCTCAAGGCGATGATGTGGCTGACATACGGTTGCCGGAGGACGGCTCCGATGGTGAGGATGACGCGGCGCAGGCTGCCGTCGGCATAACCTCCACCGACAGCATGTCCGCCGGAAGCCCTGCCGCGAATGCGGACACGATCACGCCTTCGCCTGAGGCTGCGGCCGGCAACCCCGTTGAGGAAGGCTCGGCCTCTGCCTCTGAACGCGCCATTGCCGCCGCCCGCGAGCCGCAGGTTGCCGAGGCCACGCCGCAGGCCGAGGCCCCGGCACAGGAACCCCGGTTCGACATCGTGCGTGCCGAGCCAGATGGACAGACCCTTGTGGCAGGGCAGGCTCCGGCAGGGGCAGAGGTCGAGATCCTGGTCGATGGTGAGGCGCAGCCTGCCATGGCCGTCGATGCATCGGGGCGCTTCGTGCAGTTCCTCGACCTGCCCGCCACCGGCAGCCCGCGCCGCCTGTCGCTGCGCATGCAGCTGGATGGCCGCGACGTCAGCGGCACCGACGAGCTGCTGCTTGCACCTCCGCCTCCGCAAGCTGCTGCGCCCGAGGCGCCCTTCGATGTCGCGGATGAAGATCCGACCGTGCCCGAGACCATCGCAAGCGCCCCCGAGCTCCCCGCCACTCCCGAGATCGCCACCGCCCCGGCGGTGATCCTGTCCACCCGTAACGGGGTCGAGATCATGCAGGCGCCCGAGCCGGTGGTCACCGGGCAGGTGGCCATTGACGCGATCACCTACGATGACGAGGGCAATGTCACCCTGTCGGGGCGGGGCAGTGCCGAGGCGGGGCTGCGCATCTACCTCGACAACCGTTCGGTCGCTGCCGCCGAAATCCCTGGCACAGGGCGCTGGCAAAGCCGCCTGCCGCAGGTCGAGCCGGGCACCTACACCCTGCGCGTTGATCAGGTCGAGGAGGGGGCCGTCAGCTCGCGCGCCGAAAGCCCGTTCCTGCGCGAAGACCCCGAAAAACTCGCCGCTGCAGCCGAGAAGGCTGGCGGAGAGGAGCCGCTCAGGGCGGTTACCGTCCAGCCCGGCCACACGCTCTGGGCGCTGGCCCGCGACCGCTATGGCGACGGCTTGGCCTACGTGAAGATCTTCTCGGCCAATTCCACGCAGATCCGCGACCCGGACCTTATCTACCCCGGGCAGGTCTTCGACATGCCCGAATAAGGCGCATCGGGCGCCGGCGCCTCGCGACGTGGCAGGGTGCCCCTCTGGCAACCGGGCGTCCTTGAGGGTATTCGGGGCTGGACCGCATGAGCCCAGGACCGCCAATGCCCCCCCATCTTGCCGCAAACCCGGACACCCAGAACGAGATCGCCCGCGAAGAACGCAGATCGGCGCTGCGTACGATCCGCCGGGTGGGGCCGTATCTGTGGCCCGAGGAGCAGGCATGGGTAAAGCGGCGGGTGGTCATCGCCATGGCCTTCCTGCTCATCGCCAAGCTGATCGCTGTGTCGACGCCGCTGTTCTACAAGCGGGCGGTGGACACGCTGTCCGGCGATCTGCCGGAGCTGGCCATCGGGGCGATCGGACTTACCCTCGCCTATGGCCTTGCGCGGCTGATGAACGTGGGCTTCCAGCAACTGCGGGACGCGACCTTTGCCCGGGTGGGGCAGCGGGCCCTGCGGCAGCTGGCGCTCGAGACCTTTACCCACATGCACCAGCTGAGCCTGCGCTACCACATCACTCGCAAGACCGGCGGGCTGTCCCGGATCATCGAGCGCGGGGTGAAGGGGGTCGAGTTCCTGCTGCGCTTCCTGTTGTTCAGCATCGGGCCGCTGTTCCTCGAGCTGCTGCTGGTGGGTATCGTGCTCGCCGTGCTTTTTGACATCTGGTATCTCGTGGTGGTGGCGGTGACCATCGGCCTTTACATCTGGTTCACCTTCAAGGTCACCGAATGGCGCGTCCGGTTGCGCCGCAAGATGAACGAACAGGACACGGATGCGAACCAGAAGGCCATCGACAGCCTTCTGAACTTTGAAACAGTCAAGTATTTCAACGCTGAAGGCCGTGAGGCGGCACGCTACGACAGCGCCATGAAGGGCTACGAAGCGGCGGCGGTGAAGACTGCCACATCGCTGGCAACGCTGAACTTTGGTCAGTCTCTGATCATCACCTCGGGGTTGGTGATCGTTATGGTGATGGCTGCCATGGGGGTGCAGAGCGGGGCGCTGACCGTGGGCGATTTCGTCATGGTCAATGCCTACATGATCCAGATCACCATGCCTCTGAATTTCCTCGGCACGGTGTATCGCGAGATCCGGCAGAGCCTTGTGGACATGGGGCAGATGTTCGACCTGCTCGACCAGCCCGCCGAAGTCACCGACAAGCCCAACGCCCCGGCCATCGACGTGCGCGGCGGCGTGGTCGAACTGGACGACGTGCGCTTTTCCTACGATCCCACCCGGCCAATCCTGAAGGGCGTGTCCCTCAAGGTGGGGGCAGGGGAAAGCGTGGCGCTTGTGGGACCGTCGGGGTCTGGCAAGTCCACCATCGGACGGCTGCTGTTCCGTTTTTATGACGTGGCTGACGGAGCGATCCGCATCGACGGGCAGGATCTGCGGGACGTCACGCAGGACAGCCTGCACCGGTCCATCGGGGTGGTGCCGCAGGACACGGTGCTGTTCAACGACACCGTCCGCTACAACATCGCCTACGGCCGCGACAACGCTACGGATGACGAGATCGTCGCGGCGGCGAAGGCGGCGCGGATCCACGGCTTCATCGAGGCGTTGCCCGAAGGCTACGACACACAGGTGGGCGAGCGCGGGCTGAAGCTGTCGGGCGGCGAGAAGCAGAGGGTGGGCATCGCACGGACGCTGCTCAAGGACCCGCCGATCCTGCTGCTGGACGAGGCGACCTCGGCCCTCGATACGGAAACCGAGGCGCAGATCCAGGGGGCCTTGAAACGGGCCGGTGAGGGGCGCACCGTGATCACCATCGCGCACCGGCTGTCGACCATCTCGGACGCGGATCGCATCGTAGTGCTGGAAGCCGGCGAGGTGATCGAGGAGGGCACGCATGAGGCGCTCTTGGGGCGGGGTGGGCGCTATGCGCAGCTTTGGGCGCGGCAGCAGGCGGACCCGGACGCAGGCTGAGCCGGGGGCAAATTCCTTGGCAAGAAATTTGCGGTGCAGGCGCGGAATTGGTCAAATCAGGTGACCGGTCTTGTTTCCGATAGGAAACACCCCTACACCTTCGGCACCGACTCCATGAAAGAGGCCCCACATGAGCGACCGCATCCAACGCGCCGGACTTCAGATCGACCCGCTGCTGTTCGACTTCCTCGAAACCCGTGCCCTGCCGGGCAGTGGTGTGGCGGCGGATGCGTTCTGGGAGAGCCTGTCGCAGCTGGCCCACGAGTTCGGACCGCGCAACGCGGCGCTGCTGAAACGTCGCGAGGACCTTCAGGCGCGCATCGACGCTTGGCATCTCGAGCACAAGGGCAGCGCCTTCGATCCCGAGGCCTACCGCGCCTTCCTCGAGGAAATCGGCTATCTCGTGATCGAGGGGGCCGATTTCGAGATCGAGACCACGAACACCGACCCCGAGTTCGCCTCGGTCCCCGGCCCGCAGCTGGTGGTGCCGATCACCAACGCCCGCTACGCGCTGAACGCTGCGAATGCGCGCTGGGGTTCGCTCTATGATGCGTTCTACGGCACCGATGCTCTGGGATCGGTCCCGCCCAAGGGCGACTTCGACGAGGCACGTGGCGCGCAGGTGGTGGCGCGGGCTAAGGCCTTCCTCGACGAAAGCTTCCCTGTCGCAGGCGGCAGCCACGTGGGTGCCGAGAGCTATACCGTCGAAGGCGGCGCGCTTGTGGTGGGGGGCAAGCCTCTTGCGTCGCCCGCTCAGTTCGCGGGCTACCGCGGTGCGCCCGAGGCCCCGGAGGCGGTGCTTCTGGTCAACAATGGCCTGCACGTGGAGCTGGTCTTTGACCGAGACCATTTCATTGGCAGGACCGACAGCGCGGGGCTGGCGGATGTGCTGATGGAATCTGCCGTGTCGGCCATCATGGATTGTGAGGACTCCGTCGCCTGTGTCGATGGCGAGGACAAGACGCTGGCCTACACCAACTGGCTGGGCCTGATGAAGGGCGATCTGGCGGACAGTTTCGAGAAGGGCGGCAAGACCGTCACCCGCGTGCTGGCCGGAGACAAGGTGTTCACCGCGCCGAATGGCTCGGAGGCCACGGTGAAGGGGCGGGCGCTCATGCTGGTGCGCAATGTCGGCCACCTGATGACCAACCCCGCGATCCTGCTCAAGGACGGCTCGGAGATCTACGAGGGGCTCATGGACGCCATGATCACCACGCTGATTGCCAAACATGACCTTGCCAAGACCGATGGTCCTCGCAATTCGGTCGAAGGATCGGTCTATGTGGTGAAGCCCAAGATGCACGGCCCCGAGGAAGTGGCCTTCGCTGACGAGATCTTTGGCTTTGTCGAAGAGGCGCTGGGGCTGCCGCAATACACCGTCAAGCTTGGCATCATGGACGAAGAGCGTCGGACCTCCGCCAACCTCAAGGAGTGCATCCGCGCCGCCAAGCACCGGGTGGCCTTCATCAACACCGGCTTCCTCGACCGCACCGGAGACGAGATGCACACCTCGATGGAGGCGGGTGCCATGGTGCGCAAGGGGGCCATGAAGGGCCTGCCGTGGATCACGTCTTACGAGGATCGCAACGTCGACATCGGTCTTGCCTGCGGGCTGCGCGGCAAGGCGCAGATCGGCAAGGGGATGTGGGCGATGCCGGACCTCATGGCCGACATGCTCGAAGCCAAGATCGGCCACCCCAAAGCGGGTGCCAACTGCGCCTGGGTGCCGTCGCCCACCGCTGCCACGCTGCACGCGCTACACTACCACGCGGTGGACGTTCTGGCGGTGCAGGCAAAGATCGCTGCAGGCGGTCCGCGCGGCACGCTGGAGGATCTGCTGACGATCCCTGTGGCGGATGGCGCCAACTGGTCCGAAGCGGAAATCGCCGAGGAGATCGAGAATAATGCGCAGGGCATCCTTGGTTACGTGGTGCGTTGGGTCGATCAGGGCGTGGGCTGTTCCAAGGTGCCGGACATCCATGACGTGGGCCTGATGGAGGATCGGGCGACCTGCCGGATTTCCTCGCAGCATATGGCGAACTGGCTGCATCATGGCGTGATCTCGGATGCTGAGGCCATGGCCGCCATGAAGAAGATGGCCGAGGTCGTGGACCGTCAGAACGCGGGGGATGCGTCCTACACGCCCATGGCGCCGGGCTTTGACGGGGTGGCCTTCAAGGCGGCCTGCGATCTGGTGTTCAAGGGCCGCATGCAGCCGTCGGGCTACACCGAGCCGGTGCTGCACCGTCGCCGCCTCGAGCTGAAGGCCAGCTGAGGCGGAGAGGGGANCCCCCCCCCCCCCCCCCCCCAGCGTATTTTCATAGAGAAGAAGACAGGAGGCTTCGAGACATGGCAGGCATTTCGCTCAGCCGGGCGCGGACGATGATCCGCAAGACGTTCGACACCGGCAAGGAGATGGGGCTGAACCCGCTTTCGGTCGTGGTTCTGGACGATGGCGGCAACATCATCGCCTTCGAGCGGCAGGACGGCGCAAGCCCCGGCCGGTTCCAGATTGCCCATGGCAAGGCTTATGGTGCGGTGATGCTTGGCATGCCGGGCAGTGCACAGATGAAGCGCGCTGAAGCACAGGCCTATTTCATCGCGGCGGCGAATGGCGCGTTCGGCGGATCGCTCATCCCCGTGCCGGGCGGCATTTTGGTCAAGGATTCCAAGGGCCGGGTGCTGGGCGCCTTGGGCGTTACCGGGGATTCGTCGGACAATGACGCGACTGCCGGAAAAGCAGGCGTCGAGGCTGCCGGGCTGGCTGCCGACATCTGAGAGCCTTTCTTACAGCGCTGCCCTGCACTATGTTTCAGGGCAGCAGCAGAGAGAAGAGGTTCACATGGCCCGCCCTGTCGTCGGCATCATCGGCAATCAGCATCTGATCAACGACACCTACGTGGTTCACGCAGGCGGCGAAATGAACACCGAGGCGGTATCCTGCGTTGCGGGGTGCCTGCCGATGCTGGTTGCTGCCGATCCGCGTTTCGTCTCCGTCGAGGAGTTGATGGAGACCTGCGACGGCTTTCTTCTGACCGGCGGTCGGCCCAACGTCCATCCCGAGGAGTACGGCGAAGAGGCCACCGAGGCGCATGGCGCTTTCGACCGCGCGCGCGATGCCATCGTGTTGCCGCTGGTGCGGGCCTGCGTGGAGCGGGGGCAGCCCTTCCTGGGGATCTGCCGGGGCTTCCAGGAGGTCAATGTCGCTATGGGCGGCACGCTTTATCCCGAGATTCGGGACTTGCCGGGGCGGATGAACCATCGCATGCCGCCGGACGGTACGCTGGAGGAGAAATTCGCACTGCGCCACAAGGTGACTCTGGCCGAGGGCGGGCGGTTCCACAGGATTCTGGGCGCCTCTGAGGTGATGACCAACACGCTGCACGGGCAGGGCATCAAGACCCCTGGAAGCCGCATCGAGATCGAGGGGCACGCCCCCGATGGCACGCCGGAGGCCCTGTATGTCAAGGGTGCGCCGGGGTTCACGATGTCGGTGCAATGGCATCCCGAATGGGATGCCGGCAACGATCCGGTGTCGCGCCCTCTGTTCGAGGCTTTCGGCGAGGCAGTGCGCAGCTATGCCGCGCACCGGCGGGCGCCGCAGCGCATTTCTGCCTGAGAGCGCGCGCCCTTGCCTGTGCTTTGGGTCAGGTGACCGCCTTGCGTAGCTGGTACTTCGGATGATCCCAGAGAGCGCCGCGCAGGATGCGGGCCAGTACCTCGACCGCCTCGCGGATCTCGGTCTCGCCGATATAGAGCGGGGTGATGCCGAAGCGCAGGATGTCGGGCGCGCGAAAGTCCCCGACCACGCCGAGGTCGATCAGCGCCTGCATGATCGGGTAGGCGTTGGGGCTGCGGAAGCTGACCTGGCTGCCGCGCGCGTCGTTGTCGCGGGGGGTGGCCAGCTTGAGCCCGGGGCAATGGGTTTCGACCTCTTCGATCATCAGGCCCGTTAGCTCGAGAGAGCGTTTGCGCAGCTTGCGCATGTCGACCTTGTCCCAGACATCGAGCGCTGCATCGAGCGCGGCCATCTGCATCACCGGGGGCGTGCCGACACGCATGCGTTCGACCCCTTCGGCGGGGCGGTAGCCGTGTTCGAAGGCGAAGGGTCTGGCGTGCCCCAGCCAGCCTGCCAGTGCCGGTTCGCAATGGTCCGCGTGTTCGGGGGACACATAGATGAAGGCGGGCGCGCCGGGGCCTGCGTTGAGATATTTGTAGGTGCAGCCCACGGCGAAATCCGCGCCGCCTGCGGCCACGTCCACCGGCACCGCCCCGGCGGAATGGGCGAGATCCCAGACCACCATGGCCCCCATGTCATGGGCCTTGCGGGTCAGCGCCTTGAGATCGTGGCGGCGGCCGGTGCGGTAATCCACCTCGGTGACCAACAGGACGGCGACCTCTTCGGTGATCGCGTCCTCGAGTTCGTGCGGGTTCACCAGCCGCAGCTCGTGGCCGCGGTCCAGCAGGTCCGCCAGCCCCTGCGCCATGTAGAGATCGGATGGGAAATTGCCACGGTCCGACAGGATGACTCGCCGTTCCGGATTGACCTGAAGCGCGGCGGACACGGCCTGGAAAACCTTGATCGACAGGGTGTCGCCGATGACCACGTGGCCGTCCTCGGCCCCGATGAGCCGTCCGATCCGATTGCCGAGCCGCATGGGCATGTTCATCCATCCGCAGGCGTTCCAGCCGCCGATGAGATGTTCGCTCCATTCCTCGGTGAGCATGCGCTCGATCCGGGCGGGGGTGGCCTTGGGCATGGGGCCAAGTGAGTTGCCGTCGAGGTAGATCAGCCCGAGGGGGATGTGAAACTGCTCTCGGGTCCAGGCGAAGTCGGTCAAGGGGCGCTCCGGCGTTGTGCTTTTTGTGAAGGGCACCGTGGCCCGGATCCGCGGCGCAGGCAAGTCGCCGGTGTGTCGGACGGTGCGTCGCCCTGTCCACTGTCTGGCGTGCCTTCTGTCACGTCCGGGCAACGGCTCAAAGGCATGTAAGAACTGTTAGCGCCAAGCCTTCGATTCCGCTGTTGCAGAGCCGGGGGAGGCGCGAAAAGGTTGGCCGAGCCGCAGAAGGCGGGGAGACCATGAGACAACTGATCGACATACCGCCGGTGTGGCTGGCGGGTTTTCTGTGCGCCGCGTGGTGGCAAGCCTCTTACCACCCCATGGGCCTGAGCTTCGGCCCGATCTGGGCGGACCTGCTGGGTGGGCTGCTGGTCGGAGGCGGGCTGTTAATGGTGCTTTTGTCGATGGTGCAGATGCGGCGCAGGCGTACGACCTTCATGCCGCACCAGGACGCCGACCACCTGGTAACGGACGGAATTTTCGGGATTTCGCGAAATCCGATCTATCTGGGGGATGGCATGATCCTTGCGGGATTCATCCTCTACTGGGATGCGGTGCCGTCGCTGGTGCTGGTTCCGATCTTTGTATGGGTTGTGGAGAAGCGGTTCATCGAGAAAGAAGAAGCTGCACTGCGGCGAAAGTTTCTTGCGCAGTTCGATCGCTACTCGCAACAAACGCGTAGGTGGCTTTGATATCAGGGCCGTTTACCTGTATGCACTGCGGTAATGGCCTTTATGCGATGCGGCAACGTTGTGACCCGCGTCGCGGCCCTGTACACGGGTTCGTGTATGGCGGCCAAGCCGCAAGGAATTGAAACGCCTCGGAAACAAGGGGGACGAGAGACGTGAAGATAGGGACGCCAATGGAGTTGGCGGCAGGCGAGAACCGGGTCGCGATGACACCGGATTCTGCCAAGCAGCTTCAGAAACTGGGCTATGAGTGCCTGGTCGAAACGGGAGCCGGCAAGAAGGCTGGCTTCGCGGACGCCGCCTATGAAGAAGCCGGGGTGACCGTGGTTGCGGATGCAGCCGCGCTTTGGGCGCAGTCGGACATCATCGCCAAGGTGCGCATTCCGACCGACGCCGAGCTGGGGCACATGACCCCGGAAAAGACGCTCATCACCTTCTTCAACCCCGGCGGCAACGCCGAAGGGCTCGAACTGGCGAAGGAAAAGGGCGGCAACGTCATCGCCATGGAAATGGTGCCGCGGATTTCCCGCGCCCAGAAGATGGACGCGCTGTCGTCGATGGCCAACATCGCCGGCTACCGCGCGGTGATCGAGGCGGGCAACAACTTCGGCCGCTTCTTCACCGGTCAGGTGACGGCGGCCGGTAAAGTGCCGCCTGCCAAGGTGCTTGTCGTGGGCGCAGGTGTTGCGGGCCTCGCGGCCATCGGCACGTCCACCTCGCTGGGCGCGATCACCTATGCCTTCGACGTGCGGCCCGAAGTGGCCGAGCAGGTCGAGAGCATGGGCGCCGAGTTCGTCTACCTCGACTTCGAGGAAGAGCAGGCGGACGGTTCTGGGTCGGGTGGTTACGCTTCGGTGTCCTCGCCGGAATTCCGCGAGGCGCAGCTGGCCAAGTTCCGTGAGTTGGCCCCGGAAATGGACATCGTCATCACCACGGCGCTGATCCCCAACCGCGAGGCGCCCGAGCTGTGGACCGAGGACATGGTTGCCTCGATGAAGCGCGGGTCGGTGATCATCGACCTTGCCGCCGAAAAGGGCGGCAACTGCAAGCTGACCGTGGCGGACGAGAAGATCGTGACGGAAAACGGCGTGACCATAGTGGGTTACACCGATTTCCCGAGCCGCATGGCCACGCAGTCCTCGACGCTGTACGCCACCAACATCCGTCACATGATGGCCGACCTGACGCCCGAGAAGGACGGCAAGGTCGTGCACAACATGGACGACGACGTGATCCGTGGGGCCACCGTCGCCTACCAGGGCGAGATCACCTTCCCGCCGCCGCCGCCCAAGACCAAGGCGATCGCCGCGCAGAAACCGAAGGAGAAGGCCCCCGAGCTGACGCCCGAGGAAAAGCGCGCAAACGAGGTTGCCGCGTTCAAGGCGCAGACCAAGCAGCAGGTCACGCTGCTGGGCATCGGTGCCGTGCTGCTGCTGGGCGTGGGCCTTATCGCGCCCGCAAGCTTCATGCAGCACTTCATCGTCTTCGTGCTGTCGGTCTTCGTGGGCTTCCAGGTGATCTGGAACGTCAGCCACAGCCTGCACACGCCGCTGATGGCGGTCACCAACGCGATCTCGTCGATCATCATCCTGGGTGCGCTCATGCAGATCGGCTCGGGTTCGTGGATCGTGATCTTGCTGGCGGCACTGTCGGTGTTCATGACTGGCATCAACATCTTCGGGGGCTTCCTCGTGACACGGCGCATGCTCGCCATGTTCCAGAAGTCGTAAGGGGGCAGAGATCATGGAATTCGGATTCACGACGGCGGCCTATGTGGTCGCAGCCGTTCTGTTCATCCTGTCGCTGGGTGGCCTTTCGGGGCAGGAAAGCGCCAAGCGTGCCGTATGGTACGGCATCGTCGGCATGGCGCTGGCGGTGTTCGCAACGCTCATCGGCCCCGGTGCGGGCCTTTGGTGGCTGTCGATCATCCTGATCGTGGCGGGCGGTGCCATCGGCATGTATGTCGCCAAGAAGGTCGAGATGACCGAGATGCCGCAGCTGGTTGCCGCCATGCACTCGCTGGTGGGTCTCGCGGCGGTCTTCGTCGGCTACAACGCTCATTTCACCATGAAGGCCGTCACCAGCGGTGCCGACTATCACGGTGCCTTTGCCGAGCTGGTCGCCCACAAGGACGGTGTCGAATTGGGCATCCTGTCGGTCGAGCTGTTCCTTGGCATCCTTATCGGGGCCATCACCTTCACCGGGTCGGTCGTTGCCTATGGCAAGCTGGCCGGCAAGGTGACCTCGGCGGCCAAGAAACTGCCGGGCGGGCACATGCTCAACATCGGGGCGGCGGTGATCTCGGTCATCTGCCTGATCTGGTACATGAGCACCGGCGGCTTCTTCCCGCTGTTCCTCATGACGCTGGCGGCGCTGTTCATCGGCTACCACCTGATCATGGGCATCGGCGGCGCCGACATGCCGGTGGTGGTGTCGATGCTCAACAGCTACTCCGGCTGGGCGGCGGCGGCCATCGGCTTCAGCCTTGGCAACGATCTTCTGATCGTGGTTGGCGCACTGGTGGGCTCGTCGGGTGCGATCCTGTCGTACATCATGTGCAAGGCGATGAATCGTAGCTTCATCTCGGTAATCCTGGGCGGCTTCGGCGGTTCGGCGGGCCCGGCGATGGAAGTCGAAGGTGAGCAGGTTGCCATCGATGCGGACGGCGTGTCCACGGCTCTGGACGAGGCGGACAGCATCGTCATCGTTCCGGGCTACGGCATGGCCGTGGCGCAGGCACAGCAGAACGTCGCGGAACTGACCCGCAAGCTGCGCGCCAAGGGCAAGGAGGTTCGCTTTGCGATCCACCCCGTGGCGGGCCGTCTGCCGGGGCACATGAACGTGCTTCTGGCCGAGGCCAAGGTGCCTTATGACATCGTGCTGGAGATGGACGAGATCAACGACGACTTCCCGGAAACGGACGTGGTGATCGTCATCGGCTCGAACGACATCGTGAACCCTGCCGCACAGGAAGATCCGAACAGCCCCATCGCGGGGATGCCGGTTCTCGAAGTGTGGAAGGCCAAGCAGGTCTTCGTGTCCAAGCGCGGCCAGGGGACGGGCTACTCAGGCATCGAGAACCCGCTATTCTACAAGGACAACACCCGCATGTTCTACGGCGATGCCAAGGCGTCCGTCGGAGATCTGCTGACTCGCATCGACTGACCTGGCGGGTTCCTGCGGGATCGGGGCGCTTTTGTTCCGGGGTCGTGGGAACCGCCGAAGATGCGCACGGTCTTCCTGTGGAGAAAGAACCAAGGGCGCGGCACCACATCGGTGCCGCGCCCTTTTTGTGTTGCGTAGACAGTGTCAAACGAGGTCGCGCGCGGCGCCGATAACCATTTATTAATGTGAAATAACAGGGGTTTATATAATGGCGCGCGGTGCTGATTTTTGACAGGAGCCACCGCTCTGGTAGCTTGCAACCCTGCTGGATGAACAGGGCAGACGGCGTGGAACAGGCAAGACCACGCCTTCACATACAAAAAACCCGAAAAAGATCCTGCACCACCGAACGGACCACCCACAGGCAAGAAAGGTATCGAGCATGATCCTTATCCAACTGGAAGAGGAAATGTCGCGACTCGAAAACGAGCGCGAGCAGATTGTCGACGTTCTGAAAGAGCTCGGCGACGAGATCCGGCGCATCAAGACGCAGATCGAAGACGGGGACGCGGTCTCGAAGACGGAGACGGGCAAGCTGATGGCGGACCTGCGGTACTGGATGCGGGCCAGCCATGAAACGGAGGCGCAGATCGCCAATGTCAGGAGAAAGCAGAAAGGCCTCGTCGGGGACTGGGCCCTCGATCTCGAACGCGCGCGCGATGAGATCGGGTGCCGGATGGCTCGCCTCCGCCGGTGCTGCGGTGCGGGAGAGCTTCCTCGATGAGTTGACGGAGGGGGAGTGCCTTGCGCTCCCCTACCTGTTCGAGTTCTGGGCCATGGAGCACCAGTTGCCCCCCGAGCGTGACTGGCGGTCCTGGGTCATCATGGGGGGCCGCGGCGCTGGCAAGACCCGTGCCGGGGCCGAATGGGTGCGCGCCCAAGTCGAGGGCGCGATGCCTCTGTCGAAGGGCCAATGCAGGCGTGTGGCGCTGATCGGCGAGACCATGGACCAAGTGCGCGAGGTGATGATCTTTGGCGAAAGCGGAATCATCGCGTGTTCTCCGCCCGACCGCCGCCCCGAGTGGCAGGCGACGCGGCGCTGCCTTGTCTGGCCCAACGGAGCCGAGACGATGGTGTTCTCGGCCCATGATCCCGAGGGGCTGCGCGGCCCGCAGTTCGATGGTGCGTGGGTCGATGAGCTGGCCAAGTGGAAGAAGGCTCGCGAAACTTGGGATATGTTGCAATTTGCGCTGCGGCTGGGAGAGAATCCGCAGGTCTGCGTGACGACGACCCCGCGAAATGTCGGAATACTGAAAGAGCTTCTGGAGCTGGACAGCACCGTAGTGACCCGTGCCAGGACCGAAGCCAACCGTGCGAACCTTGCCGATAGTTTCCTTGAGGAAGTGCGTGCGCGCTACGGCAACTCGCGGCTGGCGCGACAGGAGCTGGACGGCATCCTCGTGACGGACGTGGACGGCGCGCTCTGGACAGCCGAACTCATGGAGCGGGCGCAGGGGCTGAAGGCCCCCGCTGAGTTTGACCGCATCGTGGTGGCGGTGGATCCGCCCGCGGGCGAGGGCAAGGCGTCGAACGCCTGCGGCATCGTGGTGGCGGGCGTGGTCTGCGACGGGCCGCCCCAGGCGTGGCGGGCCTGGGTGCTCGAGGATGCGACGGTGCAGGGGGTGTCACCCACGGGCTGGGCGCAGGCGGCAGCGCATGCCTATGAGCGTTGGCAGGCGGACCGCGTGGTGGCTGAGGTCAATCAGGGCGGCGCCATGGTCGAGACGGTGCTGCGGCAGGTCGCCCCGCAGATCCCGCTGCGCAAGGTCCATGCCACGCGCGGCAAGGTGGCGCGGGCGGAACCTGTCGCGGCGCTGTATGAGCAGGGCCGCATCGGGCACGCCGGCGTCTTCGTGGCGCTGGAGGAGCAGATGGGTCTGATGACCGCTGCCGGCTACGAAGGGCAGGGGTCGCCCGACCGCGTGGATGCTCTGGTCTGGGCGCTGACCGAGCTGGTGGTCGCGCCCATGGGCAACTGGAAGCGCCCCGGGCTGAGGGTGATCTGAGATTCAGAGATCCTTGCGCATGGCAAAGTTCGGCAGCTCGACGCCGCGGCGGATGCGCACCTGGTCCTTTACGACCTTGAAGCCGTAGCGTTCGAAGAACGGACGCGCGGTGATGCTGACATCGGATGTGATCGCCCGTGCCCCCCCGGCGCGGGCGATCATGGTGAGGGAGCCCAGCAACTGCCCGCCGACGCCGGTGCCGGTCGCCTCGGGGCGCACGAAGGCCATGTCGAGGTGATTGCCCTCCATCAGCGTCATGCAGCCTACCGGCTTGCCGTCACGCTCTGCGATGAGACCCACAGAAATGCCGATGCGGTCGCGCCAGCGCTCGGGATCGAGCTTGGGGCCGGCCCAAGCGATGCGCTGCTCTTCGGTGTAATCCGCGGCGGTGCCGACAAGGATCGCTTCGCGGAAGATTTCGGCGACGGCATCGGCGTCGGAGGGCAGCATCGGGCGAAGGGTGGCTGTGAGGGTGGCAGTGCTCATGAAATTCCGTCGTTTCCAGTCAATCGGTCTGTCGGCCGGGGCGGCGATGGAAGAGCCTAACCTGTCATCAACCTGTCGCGCCAGAGCGTCAAACGCATAGCAGCTTTACGCTTGAACGTTTTAACGCTGTTGCGCTCAACCAGCGCGGTGCCCGCAGAGGCTCTTAATCAACACGTTCTAATGTCCTTCTAGAACGCGATGCGGGTCAGGCGGCCCACGGGCCGGAACGGATGAAGGAGCGTCAGGCGATGGTATTCGATTTTCTGCGGAAAGGCCGTGACGAGGCTCTCGAGCTGGAAGCCAAGGCTTCGGCCACCGGGCCGGTGATGGCCTACGCCTCCGCCGGGCGCGTGGCCTGGACCCCTCGCGACACCGGCTCGCTGACCCGGCAGGGCTTTGCGGGCAACCCGGTGGGCTTTCGGGCGGTGAAGCTGATCTCCGAGGCGGCGGCGGCTCTGCCGCTGGTGCTTCAGGACGAGCGGCAGCGCTATGCGCAGCATCCGCTGCTGAGGCTTGTGACCACGCCGAACTCCGGACAGGGCAAGGCGGATCTGTTCGAGGCGCTTTATGGCAACCTGTTGCTGTCCGGCGACGGCTATGTCGAGGCGGTCAGCGGAGGCACGTCGGTGCCTGCCGAGCTGCATGTGCTGCGCTCGGACCGGATGCGGGTCATTCCGGGGCCGGATGGCTGGCCGGCGGCCTATGATTACATGGTGGACGGGCGCCGCCATCGCTTCGACGTCACCGGAGGCGTCTCGCCGATCTGCCACGTCAAGGCGTTCCATCCGCAGGACGATCACTACGGGCTGTCGCCGATCCAGGCTGCCGCCCAGGCGGTGGACGTGCACAACAGCGCAAGCCGCTGGTCCAAGGGGCTTCTGGACAACGCCGCCCGCCCCTCGGGGGCGATTGTCTGGACCGGCGCGGACGGGCAGGGCGCCATGAGCAACGATCAGTTCGCCCGCCTGCGAGACGAGATGGAAACTATGCATCAGGGCGCGCGCAATGCCGGGCGGCCGATGCTGCTGGAGGGCGGTCTTGACTGGAAACCCATGGGGTTCTCGCCTTCGGACATGGAGTTCCAGAAGACCAAGGAAGCCGCCGCGCGCGAGATCGCCGTGGCCTTCGGGGTGCCGCCTATGCTGCTTGGGATCACCGGGGAGGCCACTTACGCCAACTACCAGGAAGCGCATCGGGCGTTCTATCGCCTGACCGTGCTGCCGCTGGCCTCTCGGGTCACCGCGGCGGTGGGGCGCTGGCTGTCGTCGCATCTGGGCGAGGTGATCGAGCTGAAGCCCGACCTCGACCAGGTGCCGGCACTGGCGCAGGAGCGCGATGCGCAATGGTCCCGCGTGTCGGGGGCCGATTTCCTGACCCCGGCGGAAAAGCGGCGGATGCTCGGGCTGCCCGAGCTGCCGCAGGAGGATGACGGTGAGTGATCGCCAATTGCCATACGAGCCCTTTGCCTGCGCTCCGGCGCTGAAGTTGGAGGCGCATGAGCGGGTCAGTCGGCTGCATGTGGAGGCGCTCAACGCGCGGCTCGACCGGCTTGAGCTGATGCTGGAGCGGCTGGAGAAGCGCCTGTGGCTGGCTGTCTACGGAATTGCGGGGGCGATCCTCGTGCAGGCCTTCCAGGGCCTAATGGCAGTCGGGCCATGAGCCGCGCGGGACAATCGGGAAAGGGAACGGGAATGGATCTGGAACACAAGTTCTGCCGCTTCGATACGGAAATCACGGTGGCCGATGGCACGAAGATTGAAGGCTACGCCTCGCTGTTCGGGGCCTGCGATCAGGGCGGAGACGTGGTCTATGCGGGGGCCTACGGGCTGTCTCTGAAGCGGCTCGCTGGTGAGGGCCGCGCGGTCAAGATGCTCTGGCAGCACGATCCGGCCCAGCCCATCGGTATCTGGGACGAGGTGCGTGAGGACGACCGGGGTCTATATGTCAGGGGCCGCATCCTCGACTGCATCGAGAAGGGCCGTGAGGCCGCCGCGCTGATTGCGGCAGGTGCGATTGACGGGCTGTCCATCGGTTACCGCACGGTAAAGGCGGCAAAGGATGAAAAGGGGCGCAGGCTCCTTACGGAACTGGAGCTTTGGGAGGTGTCGCTGGTGACCTTCCCGATGCTTCCCAGTGCGCGGGTGGCTGCGAAGGGCGAAAGCCTTGATGCCTCCATGCTGCGCGAGTTGGCGCAGGCGCTCGAGGGCGCGCGTCTGGACCTGGCGCGGCACTGACGCGCCACCAACAACGGGATCGAGATCATGACCAACTCCGAGACTGTTTCTCGGACCGGGGAAGATATGCCCCCGGCCGCCCGGGTGAGCGCCGCTGTCGCGGGACTCGTCGGGGACATCAAGGCCCTGCGGGGTGACCTGCAGATGAAGCTTCAAAAACAGGAAGAGCGACTGACCATGCTTGACGCCAAGATGACCACCCCCCGTTCCCGCCCGGCGCTTGCCACCTCGGCCGAGGTGTTCGTGCCTCACCAGAGGGCCTTTGACGCCTACCTGCGCACCGGTGACGACGACGGCCTGCGGGGCCTTGTCCTCGAGGGCAAATCCATGTCGACCGCGGTGGCGGGCGATGGCGGCTACCTTGTCGATCCGGTGACATCCGAAACCGTCAAGTCGGTGCTCGACAGCACCTCGTCGATCCGCGCTATCGCATCGGTGGTGAGCGTCGAGGCTACGTCCTACGACGTGCTCATCGACCAGGGCGAGACCGGCGCGGGCTGGGTGGACGAGGTGACCTCGTCGACCGAGACCGGCACCCCCACCATCGACCGCGTGTCGATCAAGCTGCACGAGCTGTCGGCCCTGCCAAAAGCCTCGCAGCGGCTGCTGGACGATAGCGCCTTCGATATCGAGCTGTGGCTGGCCGGGCGCATCGCCGACAAGTTCAGCCGCGCCGAGGCAGCGGCCTTCGTCAGCGGTGACGGCATCGACAAGCCGCGCGGTTTCCTGAACCACGCGACCGTCGACAATGATGTCTGGACCTGGGGCAACCTTGGGTACGTCCCCACCGGCAGTGATGGCACAGTCGGGGACGGCGACGCGATCATCGACCTCGTCTATGCGCTGGGGGCCGAGTACCGCTCCAAGGGCGCCTTCGTGATGAACTCTAAGACGGCGGGCGCGCTGCGCAAACTCAAGGATGCAGATGGCCGCCACCTGTGGTCCGACGGTTTTGCTGCCGGCGAGCCCGCGCGGCTGCTGGGATACCCGGTGCTGATCGCCGAGGACATGCCCGACATCGGCGCAGGTACTTTCCCGATCGCCTTCGGTGATTTTGGCGCAGGCTACACCATCGCCGAGCGGCCTGACCTGCGCGTCCTGCGCGATCCGTTCAGCGCCAAGCCGCATGTGCTGTTCTACGCCACCAAGCGCGTGGGCGGCGACGTGACCGACTTTGCCGCCATCAAGCTGCTGCGCTGCGCGGAGGCCTGATCCTGATGCGAACATGGTGGGCGGCGCGGACGCCCGCCATGGAACGCCGGCCGAACGTGTCCTGTGGCCCGACCGGGCCCCCGGGGTCGCCGACGCCGGGACGAGGTCGGGAGAGGATTGCGGAGAAAGACCATGATGCTGATCGAAGAAAACCAGTTGTCCGACGCCGATCTTCCGGTGGACGAGCTGAAGACCCACCTGAGGCTCGGGACCGGGTTTTCCCAGAGCGAGGTGCAAGACCCTGTCCTTGTCTCGTTCATAGCGGCGGCGATCGCAGCCATCGAGGCCCGCACCGGTAAGATCCTGATGGAGCGCGGTTTTGTGTGGGCGCTGCACGACTGGCGCGACCCCGCCCGGGCGGTGCTTCCGGTCGCCCCGGTGACAAGCATCGTGCAGGTCACGATCATCGACCGCTTCGGCGCCGCCGAGACGGTGGATGACGGGCGCTACCGTCTTGAGCGTGATCTGCAGGTGCCTACGTTGCGCCCCACCGGTGGGGGCTTGCCCCGCATCCCCGACGGTGGCTCTGCGGAGGTCCGGCTCATCGCCGGCTACGGCCTCAGCTTTTCGGACCTGCCCGGCGATCTGCGCCAGGCGGTGCTGCTGCTGGCGGCGCATTACTACGAATACCGCAACGAAACCGCGCTGGGACAGGGCTGCATGCCCTTCGGCGTGACCTCCCTCATCGCCCGCTACCGGGCCGTGAGACTGGGGTTCGGCGCATGAAAACACCCATTCTCAACCGAAGCCTATCGCTTGAGGCGCCGTCGAATGCGCCGGATGGCGCGGGGGGCTACATGCGCAGCTGGGCGGTGCTTGGCACGCTGTGGGGCGAGATCCGCCCGCGGACCGGCCGGGAAAGCACCGGTGAGACCGGGCCGCTGGCCATCAACATGTTCCGCATCATCGTGCGCGGTGCGCCGGTGGGTGACGACAGCCGTCCGGTACCGGGGCAGCGGTTCCGCGCCGCGGGCCGAGTCTACCACATCCTCGCGGTCACCGAGAGCGAGCCTGACGGCATGTACCTGACCTGCGAAACCCGTGAGGAGATTGCAGCATGAGCTATGCCATGACCGCGGCGCTTCAGAGCGCCGTCTACCAGACACTCGTGGAGGACACGGCGTTGTCGGCCCTTGTCGGAGCGCACATCTACGACGCGCTGCCACAGGGCACCCTGCCAGAGCTTTATGTCACGCTGGGCGCCGAAACCGTGCGGGATGCTTCGGACGCAACCGGCGTTGGCGCCTGGCATGATTTCAACGTGGCGGTGGTCACCGATGCGGCGGGCTTTCAGGTCGCCAAGACCGTGGCCGCCGCCGCCTGCGACGCGCTGAGCGGTGCCGGCCCGGTGCTGGAGCGGGGACGACTGGTGAGCCTGCGTTTCCTCAAGGCAAAGGCCAAGCGCGAAAGTGGCGGTCTGCGGCGGATCGACATGACCTTCCGCGCCCGCGTCGAAGACGATTGACCCCTCTATTCAAGGAGCAAGCAAGATGGGTGCCCAGAACGGCAAGGACCTTCTCATCAAGGTGGATCTGACCGGCGACGGTCAGTTCGAAACCATGGCTGGCTTGCGCGCCACGCGCATCAGCTTCAACGCCGAAAGCGTCGACGTCACGACGCTTGAATCCCAGGGGGGCTGGCGCGAGCTGCTGGCCGGCGCCGGGGTGCGGTCGGCCAGCATCTCCGGTTCGGGGGTGTTCAGGGATGCGGGCACGGATGAACGGGCCCGGCAGATCTTCTTCGACGGCGAGACCCCGGACTTCCAAGTCATCATCCCCGCCTTCGGCACGGTCACCGGTGCCTTCCAGGTGACGTCGATCGAATACGCTGGTAGCCACGATGGAGAGGCCACCTATGAGGTGTCGCTGGCGTCGGCAGGTCCGTTGTCTTTCGTGCCGGTCCCGGTGAGCTGACATGACCAACCCGTGGAGAGGCGAGGTGGCGCTGGTGATCGACGGTGAGCGCCACCTCATGAAGCTGACGCTGGGCGCGCTGGCCGAGCTCGAGGCATCGCTGCAGGAGGGCTCGCTCGTCGAGCTGGTTCAGAGGTTCGAGAGCGGCGGGTGCAGCACCCGCGATGTGCTTGCGCTGATCGTGGCGGGCCTTCGCGGGGGCGGTTGGACCGGCACCGCGCGAGACCTTCTCAGCGCCGAGATCGAGGGCGGGCCCATGGGTGCGGCCCGCGCCGCGGCTGAGCTGCTGGCCCGGGCCTTCATGACGCCGGGAGAGACCTGATGGAGGGTTTCGACTGGCCGAAGCTCATGCGCGCGGGATTTCGCGGGCTGGGGCTGCGGCCGGATGAGTTCTGGGCCCTGACCCCTGTCGAGCTGCGGCTGATGCTGGGTGAGGAAAGCGGCCAGATACCCATGGGGCGCGCGCGGCTCGATGAGCTGCTGGCGGCCTACCCTGACGAGGTGAAAGGAGATGGTTCATGACCGATTTCGAGACGTTTGACGAGCTGGGCGGGGAGGTGGCCGCGCTCGAGCAGAATCTTGGGTCAGCCACCGCGATGGCCGCGGGGTTCGACGCGGAGATGCGGCGTATCAACCAGACATTTTCCGCCACCGGATCGGGGGTGACAAAGCTGGACCGCTCTCTCAGCCGGGGGTTGGGCCGGGCAATCGACGGCGTGATCTTTGATGGCATGAAGCTGTCTGATGCCCTTGAGACGGTGGCGCGTACGATGATGAACGCAGCCTATAAGGCGGCGGTGAAGCCGGTCACCCAGCATCTCGCTGGGATGGTCACGCAAGGGGTCGGGGCAATGTTCGGAGGGGTGATGCCATTCGCGAACGGCGGCTCGTTCAGTCAGGGGCGCGTGATGCCCTTTGCCACGGGCGGCGTCGTGAGCGGTCCGGTTAGCTTTCCCATGCGCGGTGGTACCGGGCTTATGGGCGAGGCCGGCCCCGAGGCAATCATGCCGCTGAGCCGTGGCCCTGACGGCAAACTCGGGGTGCGCGGCCAAGGCGGCGGAGGCGGACCAGTCACCGTAGTGATGAATATCAGCACGCCCGACGCACAGGGTTTCCGGCGCAGCCAGTCCCAGATCGCGGCACAGATGAGCCGCGCGCTGGGACAGGGCGCACGCAACAGGTGAGGGACCGACAATGAGCTTCCATGAGGTAAGATTTCCCGCCGACCTGAGCTTTGGCGCGCTGGGCGGCCCCGAGAGGCGCACCGACGTGGTGCAGCTGACCAGCGGCCACGAAGAGCGCAACAGCCCCTGGGCCCATTCCCGGCGGCGCTTTGATGCCGGCCTCGGGCTGCGCAAGCTGGACGACATCGAGACCATCCTTGCCTTCTTCGAGGCGCGGCGCGGTCAGCTCTACGGGTTTCGCTGGAAGGACTGGTCGGATTACCGGTCTTGCAAGCCGAGCGGAACCGTGTCCGCAGGTGACCAGGTCATCGCCTACGGTGATGGGGTGAGCCGCAGCTTCCAGCTGGTCAAGAACTACCGATCCGGGGGCACCAGCTACCAGCGGCCCATCAAAAAGCCGGTGGCGGGAACGGTCAAGGCGGCGGTGCAGGATGTGGAAATGCTCGAAGGCGTGCACTTCGCGGTCGACGTGACCACGGGGCTGCTGACCTTCGAGAGCGCGCCCATGGTGGGGGCCGAGGTGTCGGCGGGATACGAGTTCGACGTGCCGGTGCGCTTCGATGCCGACCGGATAAACGTCAGCGTTGCCAGCTTCAACGCGGGGCAGGCGCCTGACGTGCCGGTGGTGGAGGTGCGGGTCTGATGGGCGTTGCTGAACTTCATGCACATCTTGCCACAGGACTGACCACTGTGTCTCGGTGCTGGCGTGTCACACGGACTGACGGCCTGCAATACGGGTTTACGGATCACGACCGGGATCTGAGCTTTGACGGCCAGACCTTCCGCGCTGACACGGGCCTCAGCGCGCTTGCACTGCAGCAGGCGACAGGCCTTTCTGTCGACAACACCGAGGCCATGGGTGCCCTGCGTGACGACGCGCTGTCTGAGGCTGATATCGAGGCTGGCCGCTTTGACGGGGCCGAGGTGGTGTGCTGGCTGGTCAACTGGCACGATACGGACCAGCGCAAGGTATTGTTCCGTGGCACCATCGGTGAGATCCGCCGGGGGGATGGCGCATTCCACGCCGAGCTGCGCGGTCTGACCGAGGCGCTCAATCGTCCGGTGGGGCGGGTGTACCAGGCGCCCTGTCCCGCCGTGCTTGGGGATGGCACCTGCCGGGTCGACCTATCGGGCCCGCGCTTCCGCTACGAAGGTCGGTTGCTGTCGGCCACCGACAACCGCAGCTTCACGCTTGGCCCTCTTGAGGCGTTCGAGCCAGGTTGGTTCCTGCGCGGGCGCCTCGAGGTGCTGGACGGTGCGGCGTCGGGACTGGCGCTTGGCATCAAGCGTGACCAGTTGCGCGACGGGGACCGCGTGATCGAACTCTGGGAGCCGTTTGGCGCGCCCATCATCGCGGGGGACACGGTGAGGATCACCGCGGGCTGCGACAAGCGGTTCGACACCTGTCGGCAAAAATTTCACAACGGTCTGAACTTTCAGGGATTTCCCGATATCCCGGAAGAAGACTGGTTGATGGTCTTCCCGTCGCAATCGGGCAGCCGCATGGGCGGGAGCAGACGATGACCGGCCATCTTTTTGTGAAGGCGGCACGGGGCTGGATCGGCACGCCCTATGTACACCAGGCCTCGGTCAGGGGCGCGGGCTGCGATTGCCTGGGCCTCATCCGGGGAGTCTGGCGAGAGGTCATCGGCCCCGAGCCCGAAGAGGTGCCGCCCTACACCATGGACTGGTCCGAGCCGCAAGGGGACGAGGCGCTGATGCGCGCCTCCTTGCGCCACATGCATCGCAAGGCGCTGTCCGATGACGCGCCGGGTGACATTCTGCTGTTCCGCATGCGTGACGGTGCAGTGGCGAAACATCTCGGACTTCAGGCCCGCACCGGGCAGGGCGCGAGCTTTGTGCATGCCTATACCGGGCATGGCGTGATCGAGAGTCCGCTTAGCCTGCCGTGGCGTCGCCGCGTGGCGGCGCGATTTGCATTCCCAAGGGAGATGAACTGATGGCCACGATCCTATTCTCGGCAGTGGGGGCAGCGGTAGGAAGCTCGATCGGCGGATCCGTCCTCGGGCTGTCAATGACCGCCGTGGGCCGGTTCATCGGCGCCAGCCTCGGGCGGGCGCTGGATCAGCGGCTGATGGGCGCCGGCTCGCAGACCATCGAGACCGGCCGCATCGAACGCTTCCGGCTCAGCGGAGCGGGTGAGGGCGCCGCCATCGCGCAGGTCTATGGCCGGATGCGATTGGGCGGCCATACGATCTGGGCATCGGAGTTCACCGAGCACGTGACTGAGGACTCCCAAGGCGGCGGCAAGGGCAGCCCGTCGCAGCCCTCGATGACCACGGTCAGCTATACCTATTCCGTCAACCTCGCGGTCGCGCTCTGCGAGGGGGTGATCACCGGGGTGAACCGGGTCTGGGCCGATGGCGCGGAGCTTCCATTGAGTGATCTCAACATGCGGGTCTACACCGGATCACGCGACCAGGAGCCGGACCCCAAGATGGAGGCCATCGAAGGGGTGGGCATGGTTCCGGCCTACCGAGGCACGGCCTACGTGGTGTTCGAGGATCTCGGTCTGGAGCAGTTTGGCAATCGCCTGCCGCAGTTCTCGTTCGAGGTGACGCGCCCGGAACAAACCGACCTGAAAGATCTGCCCCACGCGATCAGCGGCGTCGCGATGATCCCTGGCACGGGTGAATACGCGCTGGCCACCGAAGAGATCTACTTTGGGCGCAACTGGAACGGCGAGACCGCGATCAACGTCAATACGCCGTCCGAGCAGCCTGATTTCAACACCTCACTCAAGCAGCTGACTGATGAAGTGCCGTCCTGCGGTGCGGTGTCGCTGGTGGTCAGCTGGTTCGGAGACGACCTGCGGTGTGGCCGTTGCAGCATCCGGCCCAAAGTGGAGCAGAAGGACTTCGAGGCGTCGAAGCCCTGGCTGGTCGGCAGCCTCGACCGGGACGCCGCGCAGGCAGTGAACCGTGTCGATGACCGCCCGGTGTATGGCGGCACGCCGTCGGACATCTCCGTTGTCCAGGCGATCCGGCGCATGAAGGACCAGGGACTGAGGGTGATGGTCTACCCGTTCATCCTGATGGACCAGCTTGCAGACAACACGTTGCCGGACCCGTGGAGCGGCGGCGAAGGCCAGCCGGCCCTGCCTTGGCGCGGTCGCATCACCACCAGCCTTGCGCCTGGACAGGACGGATCGCCCGATGGAACGGCAGCCGCCGCGGCCGAGGTGGCGACCTTCTTCGGCAGCGCGACGGCGAGCGATTTCAGCATGGGCAGCATCGGTCCGGAATATAGCGGGCCCGACGAATGGAGCCTGTCGCGGTTCGTGCTGCACCAAGCGGCGCTGTGCAAGTTCGCCGGCGGAGTCGAGAGCTTCTGCATAGGCTCGGAGATGCGGGCGCTGACGCAGATCCGCTCGGACAGCGGGTTCCCGGCGGTCGCGGCCTTCCGCGCGCTGGCCGCCGAGTGCCGTGCGTTGCTGGGGCCGGACACGAAAATCAGCTATGCTGCCGACTGGTCGGAATATTTCGGCTACCATCCACAGGACGGATCGGGCGACGTCTACTTCCACCTCGATCCGCTCTGGGCGGATGAGAACATCGATTTCATCGGTATCGACAACTACATGCCGCTCTCGGACTGGCGTGATGGGAACGATCACGCCGATGCCCACTGGGGGGCAATCCACAATCCCGACTACCTCAAGAGCAACATCGAGGGTGGTGAGGGCTTTGACTGGTACTATACCAGCCCCAACGGCCGCCGTGCCCAGCGGCGCGAGCCGATCACCGATGGTGCATGGGGCGAGCATTGGATCTGGCGTTACAAGGACATCCGGGGTTGGTGGAGCAATTTCCACCACGAGCGCATTGCCGGCGTCCGGCAGGCGGATCCGACCGCCTGGCTGCCCGGCTCCAAGCCCGTGCGTTTCACGGAGCTGGGCTGCGCTGCCATCGACAAGGGCACCAACCAGCCCAACAAGTTCCTCGACGAGAAAAGCTCGGAAAGCCAGCTGCCGCATTTCTCGAACGGCCTGCGCGATGAGCTGATCCAGCGCCAGTACCTGCGTGCCATGCATGCCTACTGGCGAGATCCCGAGCACAACCCGGTTTCCACCGAATACGGCGCACCGATGATCGACATGGATCACGCCTATGTCTGGGCATGGGATGCACGGCCCTACCCATGGTTCCCCGGGCTGGGCGAGCTGTGGACCGACGGACCGAACTACCGCCGTGGGCACTGGATCAACGGGCGCGTCTCGTCGCGTACGCTTGCCTCGGTGGTGTCGGAAATCTGTGAGAGGGTTGGTCTCGAAGACCACGATACCAGTGCGCTCCATGGCTGGGTGCGAGGCTTCATGGTCGATCAGGTCGGTGACGCCCGCCGTACGCTTCAGCCGCTGATGCTGGCGCACGGGTTCGACGCCATCGAGCGGGATGGCAAGCTGGTGTTTCTCATGCGGGACGGGCAGGACGCGACGCCGCTCGAGCCGGCGCGCCTCGCGGTGTCGGACGAGCTCGAGGGCGGGCTGGTCCGCACCCGTGCCAGCGAGGCCGAGATGGCAGGACGGATACGCGTGCGTTTTGTGGAGGCGGATGCAGATCACGCCATCGCCGCCGAGGAAACCGTGCTGCCGGACGATGCCACTCACGCGGTGGCCGAAACCGAGCTCAACATGCTGATGACCCGCCGCGAAGGCCGCCTCACCGCCGAGCGCTGGCTGACCGAGGCCCGCATTGCCCGTGAAACCCTGCGCTTTGCACTGCCACTGTCCCGGCTTGACGTCGGAGCGGGGGATGTCGTTTCTTTGCCGTCCGAGGCGGGGCGGATACTTGCGCGGATCGACAAGATCGAAATCGGTGACCACCAGGTCGTCGAAGCGGTGCGCATCGAGCCCGATACCTACCTGCCCACCGAGTTCCCCGAAAACCCACCGTCCCTGCGCCCGGGGCGCCCCTTGTCAAAGGTGCAGCCGTTCTTCCTAGATCTGCCGCTGATGACAGGGGACGAGGTCGCACATGCCCCGCATGTTGCCATAAGCGCGGAGTTGTGGCCCGGTCTCGTCGCCGTGCGCCATTCGGATACGGACACGGGCTACCGGTTCAAGACCATTATCGGCACGCAATCCCTTGTCGGGGTGACGGAAACCGAACTTGCCCCGGCACCCTCGGGGAGAATCGACAGGGGGGCGCCGCTGAGGGTCAGGATGGCCAATGGCACCCTGTCCTCCATCGACGACGCCGCGTTTCTGCGCGGAGGTAACCTGATCGCCATTGGAGATGGCTCGCCCGGAGGGTGGGAGTTGCTTCAGTTTCGCGATGCCACCCTCGTTTCGCCGGGCACATGGGAGCTTGGCCATCGCCTGCGCGGTCAGCTGGGCACGGACGCGGCCACGTCGGGCCAATGGCCCGCAGGTTCCTGGGTAGTGGTCATGAACGGGACGCCGCGCCAGATCGAACTGCGGTCCCGGCATCTGAGGCAGGAGCGCCATTTCCGGATCGGGCCTGCGCGAAAGCTGGTGGAGGATTCCACCTATGTTCACGAGGTCCATCGCTTCGAGGGCAACGGGCTTCGGCCCTACAGCCCGGTGCATTTGCGCGCCGATGGCAACGGCCCTGTCCGGCAGTTCAGCTGGATCCGGCGCACACGCGTCGACGGGGACAACTGGGACTTGCCCGAGGTCCCGCTGGGCGAGGAAACGGAGGCCTACGAGATCTGTGTCCTGCAGAACGGTGAGACGGTCCGCACCGCGACGCGCGGCTCTGCGAACTGGACCTATAATCCGGAATGGGACGGGCTGTCTGGACAGTACGTCGTCACCGTGGCGCAGGTTTCGGCCCGCTTCGGGGCCGGGCCGGTGGCAAAGCTGGACCTTTTCGCATGAGGCCGGTCCTGCCCGGCGATGTCAGCGCCGCCGCCTGCGCGCTGCTCCTCGAACGGTCGGGGCAGCGCTGGCAGGTGGCCCGGAAGATGGTCTGCGAGGCGGACGCGGCCGATCGGTATCGCCGACGCATTGGGCGAACACACCCGCAATGGGGCAACGGGACGCTGCGCTCGGCGGCGCTGGCGCGTGGGACGGGGCCGGAACGCAGGCTCGACGATCCCGAATACATCGACTGCCTCATCCTCGTGCTCGAAGCGCTGCGGCGTCGGGCGGGACATCTGCGGGACGGACTGGACGGGGTGCGCGTGCTCAACACCCCCGGGGCGGCGTGACTGCAAGGTGCCCCACTTTAGCCTCCGGTCAGGTACAGCTTGGATGATCTGGCGATACCTGATCTTCCGATCCATCACGCAATCCGATCGGATGCATGACGCTTTTGCGTTTCTGGACCTCCGGCCTATCTGCTAGTATGGGCGGAGCGAACGGAGGTATCCCATGGCCGAAACCCGCGCAAAGATCGCAGAACTGGACCCGGTCTGGGCCCGCATCACCCAGGAAGCCGAAGCCGCCGTCGCGGCCGAGCCTCTGCTGGGCGGAATGGTCCATGTCTCTGTGCTGCACCACGCCACCATCGAGGGCGCGCTTGCCTTTCGCATCGCGATGAAACTCGCCAACGGCGAGATGTCCGACCAGATCCTGCGAGAGATCTGCGACAAGGCCTATGCCTCTGATCCGTGGCTGGCCCGCGCCGCCCGCGCCGACATCCGCGCCACCTTTGAACGCGATCCGGCCTGCCACCGGTTTCTCCAGCCGCTGCTCTATTTCAAGGGGTTTCAGGCGATCCAGTGCCAGCGCGTCGCGCATTGGCTCTGGGGGCAGGGGCGTCAGGATCTCGCGTTCTTCATCCAGATGCGCACCTCCGAGGTGTTCGGCGTCGACATCCACCCCGCCGCGAAAATCGGGCAGGGCATCATGCTCGACCATGCCCACTCCATCGTCATCGGTGAAACCGCCGTGGTGGGCAACGACGTGTCGATCCTGCATTCGGTGACCCTTGGCGGCACCGGCAAGGAAGACGAGGACCGCCATCCCAAGATCAGTGATGGCGTGCTCATCGGGGCCGGGGCGAAGATCCTTGGCAATATCCGCATTGGTGCAGGCTCGCGCATTGCGGCGGGCTCTGTGGTCCTCGAAGAGGTGCCGCCCTGCAAGACCGTTGCGGGGGTGCCCGCGAAGATCGTCGGGGATGCGGGCTGCGATCAGCCGTCCCGGGACATGGATCAGAAGCTGACCGGCTGCAATTGCTCAGGCTGAGGCCATCACATCGCCAGACATGAAAAAGGGCCGGTCATCGCGGGATGACCGGCCCTTCTGTTCTATGGCTCTCGCTTCGGTCCGGGGTTCAGCAACCGGCCAAGGCCCGCTTGTCGCGGCGGGGCCTGGCATCAAGCCATGCGATGCCCAGAACGAGGATGCCGCCCAGGGCAAGGGCCGCGGCCACGTGGCCCGTGACGCTCCAACCGTAGCCGGCGCTCAGCGCCATGCCGGCCAGCCACGGACCCAGCGCGTTTGCCGCGTTGAAGGCCGCGTGGTTGAGCGATGCGGCAAGGGTCTGGCCGTCGCCCGCCACGTCCATGAGGCGCATCTGCAGCGGGATCACGAGGCCGGCGGTGAGGCCCAGCACCATGACGGTGATGGACATGGCCACCCAGTGGCCCATGACCGCCGCGTAAACCATCGAGCAGATCACCATGCCGACGAGGATCACGAGCGCGCCGCCGAAATGCGACCAGTTTGCAAGGCGTCCGGCGTAGTAGTTGCCCGCGGTCGCGCCGATGCCGAAGGCCGACAGGGCCAGCGGGATCACCCATTCCGGCGCACCGGCAGAGTTGATGAGCGCGGCAGAGAAGAACGAGTAGATCGCGAAGATTGCGCCAAAGCCCACGGCCCCCACGGCCAGCGTCAGCCAGACGGCACGGTTGGCGAGTGCCGATAGCTCGCGCAGCGGATTGGCGGCAGGGGCGCCCGCCGCCGCCGGGGCGGCACGGGTTATCATAAGCGCCGACAGGGCAGCGATGACTGCCACAATGATGAAGCACCAGCGCCAGCCGAACATCTGCCCGATGGCGCCTGCGGCAGGCACGCCGATGACATTGGCGACGGTGAGACCCATGAGAACCTTGGCCACCCCTGCGGCCTTCTTGCCCGGAGGCGAAAATTCCGCTGCAAAGAGCATCCCGATCCCAAGGAAGGCACCATGCGGCAGGCCAGACAGCACCCGGGCAATGACAAGGGTATCGAGGCTTGTGGCCGCCGCCGAGAACAGGTTCGCCAGCATGAAGAAGACCATGAGCAGGATCAGCAACAGCTTGCGCGGCAGGTAGCTGCCCAGCACCGCCAGCACCGGCGCGCCGACGACGACGCCGATGGCATAGGCGCTGACCGCGGCCCCGGCCTGCGGCTCGGTCACCTCGAGGCCGGCGGCGTAATAGGGCAGAAGGCCCATGGACGCGAATTCGGTGACGCCAATGGCAAAGGCGCCGGTGGCAAGCGACAGGATCGTCAGTCGGGCCTGGCGGTCGGGCTGATCCATGACGGACCTCCGGAAATCTGGGATAGGGGACGGGCAGGCGCAAATCGTCCTGCCGCGCCGCAGCATCTGTTTACGCTATCACAAGGGAAGGGGGGCTGCACAAGACGCCGCTTTTGCAACGGTGCCATGAGCGCCAAACATACATGCCGGGCAAACCAAACCTTCAACTGGCGTGCAAATTCTCTTCGGCCAAAGCGCGAAGGCTAGGAATGAACGGGCGGCCGATGATTTCCGGCTGTGGCATCAGCTTCGCCGAGCGCCCCGAAAGTCCCACCGTCACGCCGAGGCCAATCCCTGTGGCCCCAATGAAGAACGCCCGCCGCAAGGCTGCGACGGGCGTTCTGAGATTCGTTGCGAGGGCCGGATCAGGCCAGCATCACCATCGGGTTTTCGAGGTTCTCGGCAATCGCCTTGAGCAGCTCTGCACCCAGCGCACCGTCGATGACCCGGTGGTCGACCGAAAGGGTCACGGACATGACCGTGGCCACGCCGATCTCGCCATCTTCGGAGACGACGGGCTTCTTGACGCCCGCACCCACGGCGAGAATCGCGCCATGCGGCGGGTTGATCACCGCGTCGAAGTTGTCGATGCCGAACATCCCGAGGTTCGAGATCGCGAAGCTGCCGCCGACGTATTCATGCGGCGCAAGCTTGCGGTCACGGGCTCGCTTGGCGAGGTCTTTCATTTCCGAAGACAGGGCCGAGAGCGACTTCATCTCGGCATCTTTCAGCACCGGGGTGAAGAGGCCGCCATCGACCGCGACGGCAACCGCCACGTCCGAGGGTTTGAGCTTCAGCATCCGGTCCTGCGCCCAGACGGCGTTCGCATCGGGCACCGACTGCAGAGCAAGCGCGGACGCCTTGATGATGAAGTCGTTGACCGACAGCTTCACGCCGCGCCCTTCGAGCTGCTTGTTCAGCTGGCTGCGGAACTTGAGCAGCGCGTCGAGCTTGATGTCCCGGCGCAGGTAGAAGTGCGGGATGGTCTGCTTGGCCTCGGTGAGGCGGGACGCCACGGTGCGGCGCATGCCGTCGAGCTTGACCTCTTCGTATTCGCGACCGTCGTACATCTTCTTGACCGCATCGGCGCTCGGGCCTGCGGGCATGACAGCGGCATCGGCCTTCTTGGCCTCGGGGGCCGCAGAGGCCGCCTTGGGTGCGTCCGCTTTCGGGGCCTCGGCGTTTTCCACGTCAGCCTTGACGATGCGACCGTGAGGGCCGGAGCCCTTCAGCTGCGACAGGTCGAGCCCCTTGTCGGCGGCGATGCGCCGCGCCAGCGGGGTGGCGAAGATGCGCTTGCCGTCCCCGTCCTTGGGCGCTGCCGGAGCAGAGGCCACGGTGGGCGTTGCGGCGGCGGCCTTCTCGGCGTCCCCTTCGGGAGCCGCCTCGGTAGCCGGCGCATCGGACTTGGCCGACGCCTTCGGCGCCTCGGTTGCGCTGTCGATGTCGTCGGCGCTTTCACCTTCCTCGAGGAGGACGGCGATGGGGGTGTTGACCTTCACCCCCTCGGAGCCCTCGTCGATGAGGATCTTGCCGATGGTGCCTTCGTCGACCGCCTCGAACTCCATCGTCGCCTTGTCGGTCTCGATCTCGGCGAGGATGTCGCCGGAGTTCACGGTGTCGCCTTCCTTGACCAGCCACTTGGCCAGCGTTCCCTCTTCCATGGTGGGCGAGAGGGCGGGCATCAGGATTTCGGTGGGCATGTGTGTGGCTCCCTTACCGATACGTGACAGCTTTGACCGCGTCGATCACCTCGGCGGTGGTCACCAGCGCGTGCTTCTCGAGGTTCGCGGCGTAGGGCATGGGAACGTCCTTGCCCGCGCAGTTGATCACCGGCGCATCGAGATAATCGAAGGCGTTCTGCATGATATAGGCCGACAGGTGGTTGCCGATGGAGCCCACCGGGAAGCCTTCCTCAACGGTCACGCAGCGGTTGGTCTTCTTCACGCTCTCGATCAGCGTGCCGTAATCGATCGGACGCAGGGTCCGCAGGTCGATCACCTCGGCGTCGATGCCATCCTCGGCCAGCTGGTCCGCTGCCTGAAGCGCATATTGCATGCCGATGCCGAAGGAGACGATGGTCACGTCCGACCCTTCGCGCCAGATCTTCGCCTTGCCGAAGGGCACGGTGAAATCATCCATCACCGGCACGTCGAAGGACCGGCCGTAGAGGATCTCGTTCTCGAGGAAGATCACCGGGTTGGGATCGCGGATCGCCGACTTGAGCAGACCCTTGGCGTCCGCTGCCGAGTAGGGCATCGCCACCTTCAGACCGGGGATCATCGAATACCAGGCCGCGTAATCCTGGGAATGCTGCGCACCCACGCGGGCGGCGGCACCGTTGGGGCCGCGGAAGACCATGGGGCAGCCCATCTGGCCGCCAGACATGTACAGCGTCTTGGCCGCGGAGTTGATGATCTGGTCGATCGCCTGCATGGCGAAGTTGAAGGTCATGAACTCGACCACCGGCTTCAGACCGCCGAAGGCCGCGCCGACGCCGATCCCGGCAAAGCCGTGTTCGGTGATGGGCGTGTCGATGATGCGCTTCGATCCGAATTCGGCCAGCAGCCCCTGGGTCACCTTGTAGGCGCCCTCGTACTCGGCCACTTCCTCGCCCATGACGAAGACGTTGGCGTCGGACCGCATTTCTTCGGCCATGGCATCCCGCAGCGCTTCGCGCACGGTCTGCTGCTTCATCTCGGTGCCTTCGGGCCAGTCGGCGGATGCCGCGGCGGCGGGCACCTTCGAGGCGATCTCCTGCGGGCCGGGGGCGGCATCGCCCTTGGGCTCGGCGGGGGCCTTGGCGGCGCTGTCGTCGCTGCCGCTGTCCGAAGAGGTCGCAGCGTCATCGACGCTTTCGCCTTCCTCGACCATCACCGCGATGGGGGTGTTGACCTTGACCCCTTCGGTGCCTTCCTCGATCAGCAGCTTGCCGACGATGCCTTCGTCGACCGCTTCGAATTCCATGGTGGCCTTGTCGGTCTCGATCTCGGCGAGGATGTCGCCCGAGGTGACGGTGTCACCTTCCTTGACCAGCCACTTGGCCAGCGTGCCCTCTTCCATGGTGGGGGACAGGGCGGGCATCAGAATTTCAGTTGCCATTGCTTGGTCTCTCCTGCCTCAGGCGTCGATCGCGTCACCCTGGGGCACGTCGTCGGAATAGATGTCGGTCCACAGCTCGTCGAGCGCGGGCTCGGGGCTTTCCTTGGCGAACTCGGCCGAGGCGTTGACCACGTCCTTGGTCTCTTTGTCGATCGCCTTGAGGTCGTCCTCGGTGGCGTGGCCACCCTGAAGCAGCAGATCGCGCACGTTCTGGATCGGATCACGCTCTTCGCGCATCTTCTGCACTTCCTCGCGGGTCCGGTACTTTGCCGGGTCCGACATGGAGTGGCCGCGGTAGCGGTAGGTCTTGATCTCGAGGATGTACGGGCCCTTGCCGGCGCGGCAGTGTGCCACGGCCTTTTCGCCAGCTTCCTTGACCGCCAGCACGTCCATGCCGTCGACCAGCTCACCGGGGATGCCGAAGGGGCCGCCGCGGGTGTAGATGTCCTCGGTCGAGGTGGACCGCTTCTGCGAGGTACCCATGGCGTACTGGTTGTTCTCGATGACGAAGACCACCGGAAGCTTCCAGATCGAGGCCATGTTGAAGGTCTCGTAGACCTGGCCCTGGTTCGCAGCGCCGTCACCGAAGTAGGTGAAGGTCACGCGGCCGTTCTCGAGGTAGTTGTCGGCGAAGGCGAGGCCCGCACCCAGCGGCACCTGCGCGCCCACGATGCCGTGGCCGCCGTAGAAGTGCTTTTCGCGGCTGAACATGTGCATGGAGCCGCCCTTGCCCTTACTGTAGCCGCCTTCGCGGCCCGTAAGTTCGGCCATCACGCCGTTGGGGTCCATACCGCAGGCCAGCATGTGGCCGTGGTCGCGGTAGGAGGTGATGCGCTTGTCCCCTTCCTCCGCTGCGGCCTCAAGGCCGACGACAACGGCTTCCTGGCCGATGTAAAGGTGACAGAAACCACCGATGAGCCCCATGCCATACAGCTGACCCGCCTTCTCTTCGAAGCGGCGGATGAGCAGCATGTCGCGGTAATATTGCTTGAGCTCCTCGGGTGAAACGTTCGGCTTGGCGGCAGATTTCCGGGCGGCCATGCGATCCCTCCCATGATAGTTTAGTGTTAAACTTTCCGGCACCCTACCGAGTGACGCCCCGGGTGTCAAAGGGCAGGGACAGTGCCCGGTCAAAAAACCGGGTCGGCCCTCGGGGCCCAAGTGCAAGGGTAGGGCGGGGCGATGGCGATGCCAGTCTGCGGCAACACCCCGCCACAGCGCGGCGTTCCGACCAGACGCGCTTCCGCTCTTATGCTGCCTGGGCAAGGCAGCAACAGGTCTGCCCGGAGCCTTGCCATCCTGCAGACGCGCTGACAGATGCGTTCGCGCCCCCGGCCCTGAAGCGGTGCCTGTTCCGCAGGCATCCTCCCATGTTTGGCGCGCAGGCCGCGCCAAGGGGCTTGCCAGATCCGGCCTCTATCAGCAAATTATCCCGATATTGAGAAAAATTCTCGGAGCTTCCCATGTCCGACGCGATCACCGACCGCCTGTCCCATCGCCTCGCCCGGCTACGCGCTGACCGGGGCCTGACGCTGGATCAGCTCGCCGCGCTCAGCGGGGTTAGCAGGGCCGCCCTGTCGCGGCTTGAGAAGGCCGAGGTCAGCCCCACCGCCGAGGTACTGGGAAAGCTCTGCACCGCCTACGGCATGACAATCTCGCGACTGCTTGCCATGGTCGAGGACGGCTTCACCCCGCTGTCGCGCCGGGACAGCCAGTCGGTCTTTCGCGACACTGGCTTCGTGCGCCGAGTGGCATCCCCCGCCAGCCCGGCCCTTGCCGGAGAAGTGCTGGACTGCCGCCTCGATCCCGGCATGCGCATCGCCTACGAGGACAGCCCAGTGCCGGACCTTGAACATCACTTGGTGCTGATCTCAGGACGGCTGCGGGTGACGCTTGGGCAGGAGGCCCATGATCTGCGCCCCGGCGATGCCCTGCGCTACCGGCTGGACGGGCCTTCGGTGTTCGAAACGCCGCCCGACAAGTACGCCCAATACATGCTCTTCCTCGTGGCGCCCTGACTGCGTCGCCCCGTAAGCCGCCCTGTGCCAGCGCGGCCCGCCCACCCGATCGCCGACCGGCCTGCCGACCGATCAACAGGCAGGCAAAAACCAAAGGCCCCATCCGCTGAATGTCTGCAGCATCGGCCATCGTTCTGATCCCCCGCCAGTCACAACAGGCCAGTTACAATCGGCCCCGAGCCGGCCACACCCCGAGGTCCATCATGCACCACCCGATCCGCCTCATCCCGCCCCACGCCGCGCCTGATCATCTCGAGGATCTCGCCATCACGCTTCACGCTTGTGTCACGGACGGCGCCAGCGTCGGCTTCGTCATGCCTTTCACCCCTCCCGAGGCCCGCGCCTTTTGGTGCCATGCGGTCTTCCCGGCGCTCGGTCCCGGCCGCCGCCTGCTCTGGGGAGCTTTCGCCGGAGACACCGTGGTCGGCACGGTGCAACTCGATCTCCAGATGATGCCAAACCAGGCGCACCGGGCCGAGGTCTCCAAGATGCTCGTGCGTCCTTCGCACCGCCGCCGGGGCATTGGGCGCGCGCTGATGCAGACGCTGCTCACCCGCGCCGCCGAGGAAGGCCGCAGCCTCGTCACCCTCGACACGCGCAGCGGCGATGCTGCCCAGCCGCTCTATGCGTCCTGCGGCTTCGAGGTGGCGGGCGAGATCCCCGGCTTTGCCGCTGCCCCCGACGGCGGCCCGCGGCGTGACGCCACAACCTACATGTACCGCCACCTGTGATCCGGGGCATGGTGCGGGCAGGGGCGCCCCCCCCCGGCTTCTTCTCTTTCCAAATACGCCCGCCGGAGGCGTCCCCACCGTCCCACGGGCGGAACGCAACCGGTTGCCGCAATGCCTACGCCGCAATAACCTGTCGCCTGACCACCCTGCGTCTCTTATAAGGCCGCGAACCCAAGATTCTGCTCCAACACCGGGGGACACATATGTCCGGAGACCTTTCGCCCATCGACAAGGCCAAATTCGTGGCCGCACGGCGCGCCGCCGAATTCGTTGAGGACGGCATGCGCGTCGGCCTCGGGACCGGCTCCACCGCCGCATGGCTGGTGCGCTGCCTTGGCGAGCGCGTGCGCGAGGAAGGCATCCGCTTCCGCGGCGTGCCCACGTCGACCCGCACCGCCGAGCTTGCTCGCGAGGTGGGTATCGAGGTCGTCAGCCTCGAAGAGGCCGGCTGGCTCGACCTGACCATCGACGGCGCCGACGAGTTCGACGGAGAACTCAGCCTCATCAAGGGCGGCGGCGGGGCGCTGCTGCAGGAAAAGATCGTCGCCACCGCCAGCGACCAGATGGTCGTCATCGCGGACGCCGCGAAAAGCGTCGAGACGCTGGGCGCCTTCCCCCTGCCGGTCGAGGTCATCCCCTTCGGCTGGACCGCAAGCCAGGCGCTGCTCGAAGAGGCTCTGGTGTCCATGGACGTTCTGGGCCGTCAGACCACGCTGCGCATGAACGGCGATCAACCCTACCATACGGACGAGGGCAACTACATCCTCGACCTGCATCTCAGCCGCATCGGCAACCCGCGCCAGATGGCGCTGATCCTCAACCAGATCCCCGGCGTGGTGGAAAACGGCCTGTTCATCGACATCTGTGACAAGGTGGTGATCGGCTACGGCGACGGGAAGGTCGAGGTGCGCGACATCAACGCCGGCACCGTGGATGAGGATCGCGTGGATTTCGTCGAGGACGACAACCTCTTCCGCGACGTCTGAGGCCCCCGCCGCGTGGCCGGTGCGGCCGGGCTTGCGCGGCAGCGGATCGGAGCGGTCACGGTGCCCGCGGCGTGATGGTGTTCTCGTGAAGGCGGCGTGAACATCGCGCCCCGAACACAGTTCTACGGGGCCATCACGTCTTAGGCTCCGAAAGGCTGCAGCGCGGAGCGGCGAAACGGGCCTGCCGCGAAAGCGGTCATGCGGTGCGTGCGTGGCGGCATCCCGCCCCGCGGCGTCTGGTCATTCCGCCGGTGCTGTGGTCTATCCGGGCGCAAGTGAAGAACAGGTGAGCTGAGGTAAGCCATGAGCGATTTCGACTATGATCTCTTTGTCATCGGTGGCGGCTCCGGCGGGGTCCGCGCTGCCCGCGTCGCGGCTGGAGAGGCGGACGCAAAGGTCGCTCTCGCCGAAGAGGGCCGCTACGGCGGCACCTGCGTGATCCGCGGCTGCGTGCCCAAGAAGCTCATGGTATTCGCAAGCGAATACAGTGCCATGACAGAGGATGCGCGCAATTACGGCTGGACCATCGAGGACGGTGAATTCAAGTGGGGCGGCTTCAAGGAAAAGCTGAACGCGGAGCTCGACCGCCTCGAAGGCGTCTACCGCAAGCTGCTGGCCAACTCCGGCGTCGACAGCTTCGACGCCCGCGCCAGCATCGTGGACCCGCACACCGTGAAGCTCTCGACCGGCGAGACGTTCCGGGCCAAGCACATCCTCATCGCCACCGGTGGCCGTCCAGTCCGCCCCGAGATCCCCAATGCCGATCTCGGCCTCGTGTCCGATGACATCTTCCACCTCGCCGAGCTGCCGAAGAAGGTGCTCGTGGTGGGCGGCGGCTACATCGCCTGCGAGTTCGCCTGCATCCTGCACGGCCTTGGCGTCGAGGTGACACAGTACTATCGCGGCGCGCAGATCCTGCGGGGCTTCGACGAAGAGGCGCGGGGCCTTATCTCCGACGCCATGTCCGAGCGCGGCGTCAAGCTGCACCTCGGCACCGACATCGTCGAGATGCGCTGCGCCACCGACGAGGATTACACAGGGGACGATCAGGGCGCCATCTCCATGGGCACCCGCATGCACGAAGATGCAGTCGCGGACGCGGAAGGTGGCGACGCCAACGGTCCGATCTGGGTCAAGGCCACCAACGGCGACACCGAAATCTTCGATCGTGTGTTCTTTGCCACTGGCCGCCGTCCGAACTCGGACGAGCTTGGCCTCGAGGACCTCGGGATCGAGCTTGGCCGCAAGGGCGAGATCGTGGTGGACGAATACAGCCAGACCGCCGTGCCGTCGATCTACGCGATTGGCGACGTCACCGATCGGGTGAACCTCACCCCGGTGGCGATCCGCGAGGGCATGGCCTTCGTGGAAACCGTGTTCAAGGGTAACCCGACCCCGGTGGATCACGATCTGATTCCGTCGGCGGTGTTCACCCAGCCGGAATTCGGCACCGTCGGGCTGTCCGAGGAGGACGCGCGCGAGAAGGGCCCGATCGAGGTCTACTCGACCTCTTTCCGCCCGATGATGACTGCCTTTGCGGGTCGTCCGGACCGTGTTCTGATGAAGCTCGTGGTCTGCCAGGAGACGCGCAAGGTGCTGGGCTGCCACATCGTGGCCCCCGGCGCAGGCGAGATGATCCAGCTGGCCGGCATCGCCGTCAAGATGGGCGCGACCAAGGAAGATTTCGACCGGACCGTGGCGGTGCACCCGACCATGTCCGAAGAGATCGTCACCATGCGGAAACCGACCCGGACCGGTTGAATTCGCGCAACGAATGCACATTTCTGGACCCAAGTACGGGACCACGGAAATTTGAGGGGAAGGGAAGGAACTTCATGGCAGGAAACAGCGGCGGCCCTTGGGGCGGCGGTGGCGGCAACGGGGGCAACAACCGGCCCCCGAGCGGAGGCGGCAGCGGCGGTGGTCGCGGCCCCAATGATCCACAGATCCCCGAGATCGACGAGCTGATGAAGAAGGGCCAGGAGCGCCTGCGCGTTCTCATGGGGGGACGCGGCAATGGCGGTGGCGGCACCGGCAAGCCTTCGGGCGGCAGCGGTGGCCCCGGCCTGTCGCGCGGCACCATCGGCATCGCGGCCCTCGTGGCGCTTGGCCTCTGGGCTTACATGAGCTTCTACACCGTTCGGCCCGAAGAGCAGTCGGTCGAGCTGTTCCTTGGGGAATACAGCTCCACCGGCAATCCGGGCCTCAACTTCGCGCCGTGGCCATTGGTCACCGCCGAGGTGGTGAACGTGACCTCCGAACGCACCGAAACCATTGGCGGCGGACGGCAGGGTGAAAACGGCCTGATGCTGACCACCGATGCCAACATCGTGGACATCGAATTCCAGGTGGTCTGGAATATCGCCGACCCGGCGAAGCTGCTGTTCAACGTGCGCGACCCGCAGCTGACTGTTCAGGCGGTCTCCGAGGCGGTCATGCGCGAGATCATCGCCGCATCCAACCTAGCCCCGATCCTCAACCGGGACCGTGGCATCATCGCCGACACCGCGCTCGAGCAGATCCAGGCTACGCTGGACGAATACGACAGCGGCATCAGCGTGGTGCGTGTGAACCTTGATACCGCCGATCCACCCCAGGAGGTGATCGACGCCTTCCGCGAGGTGCAGGCGGCAGAACAGGAACGCGACCGGCTCGAACGCCAGGCCGACGCCTATGCCAACCGCGTGGTCGCCGAGGCCCGTGGTGAAGCGGCGCAGATCCGCGAGCAAGCCGAAGGCTACCGCTCTCAGGTGGTCAACGACGCCATCGGTGAGGCCTCGCGCTTCTCCGCCGTGCTCGAGGAATACGCCAAGGCCCCCGAGGTCACTCGCCGCCGTCTCTACCTCGAGACCATGGAGCGCGTGCTGGGTGATGTGGACAAGACCATCCTCGACCAGTCGCTGACTGAGGGCGGATCGGGCGTCGTGCCGTATCTTCCGCTCAACGAGCTGAACCGCAACTCAAACGCGGGGGGGAACTGATCCATGCGCAAGACAACCTACATCCTGCCCGCCATCGTCGTGATCGCCGTGCTGGCGCTGTCGTCGATCTTTGTGGTCGACGAACGGGAAAAGGCGCTGGTGCTCCAGTTCGGCCAGATCAAGTCCGTCAAGGAAGAGCCGGGCCTCGCCTTCAAGGTGCCGTTCATCCAGGAAGTGGTCACCTATGACGACCGCATCCTGTCGCTGGACACGGACACCATCGAGGTGACGCCGTCCGACGACCGCCGCCTCGTGGTGGATGCCTTCGCACGCTACCGCATCTCTGACGTGGTGCAGTTCCGTCAGGCCGTGGGCGTGGGCGGTGTGCGCACCGCCGAGGATCGCCTCTCGGGCATCCTCAACGCCCAGATCCGGGAAACGCTGGGTGCCGATCAGGTGACGTCCGACACCATCCTGTCGGCGGATCGGCGCGAGCTGACCAACCGCATTCGCGACAACGCCCGTGCCTCGGCCCGGTCGCTGGGTCTCGACGTGGTGGACGTGCGGCTGAAGCAGACTAACCTGCCGATGCAGAACCTCGAGGCGACCTTCGCCCGGATGCGCGCCGAGCGTGAACGGGAAGCCGCTGACGAGATCGCGCGCGGTAACGAAGCGGCGCAGCGTGTTCGCGCCCTTGCCGATCGTACCGTTGTCGAGACCGAGTCCGAAGCCAACCGCGATGCCAACGTGACCCGCGGTGAAGCCGACGCAGAGCGCAACGCGATCTTCGCCGAATCCTATGGTGCGGATCCCGAGTTCTTTGCCTTCTACCGGTCGCTCTCGGCTTACGAGCAGGCACTGGGCGGCGACAACTCCACGCTGGTGATGACACCCGAGGGCGAGTTCTTCGAGTACTTCCGCGCGCAGGGTGGGGATTCTCCGGTGGCACTGCCGTCGGCGTCCAATGAGGCGCAAACGCCCGGCGGGGACGAACAGCAGGCGGCGACGGAGACCGACGCCGAAGAGGCGCAGGCCGAGACCGATGCTGAAGATCAGCAGGCGTCGCCTGAGACCGACGACGAAGAGCCTGACACGGGCAACTCGGCGCCGGCAGTGCAAACCCCGGCACCTGCGGCCCCGGCAACCGAATGACACCGCGCCCTCGCGGCAAGACGTCACACTGACCAGAGGGCCGTCCCACCGGGGCGGCCCTTTTTCCTGCCGCTCGCCCGCCATGGCTCCGCGCCAGCAGGTGGCTCCATTGCGGGGGCGCTTGTTCCCGTGGCTGAGACACCCGCGGCAGGGGGCGGTGAGGGCGTGGTCGATATGTCATGCGCTGAAGAGGCTTTGAGCCTGTCGCAAGCTGGCGCACCGCTTGCCCGCTTGGTCAGGCGAACCTCGCTTGTCCGCTATAGCGCACGAAGACTGTCTTTCTTATCGCGTTGCCTGTGCCTGAAGACGTCTGTCTTCCCAGCCACGCGGAACGGTCCCGCTTCCGCATCACCTATGTTCCGATCGGACGTTGCAGCTGACCCCTGCCAGCCCCCACTTCCAGGGATACGCTGACGGCGCTGATGCTCAACGGCGTTTCACATGCGCTTGAAGCCTTGCAACCTTTTCTTCCGTGCTGCCGCAACGGTCCTATGTTAGCCTCATCGTGAGGAGGCAGGCGCGCCGGCGCGCCGTCGGGAAACCTGCCGCAGAGAAGGAGTTCCAGGTGAAACCCCAAGCACTTGCCGTGACACAAGATGGCACCCGGCCACTTAGGCTGTTCTGGCTTGCCACGTTGTCGATGTTTCTGATCGTCTCGCAGGCGCTCATGGCGTCGGCGCAATCCGCGCCCGAGAGCTTTTCCGGCCTTGCCGAGCGCGTGAGCCCCTCCGTGGTGAACATTACCACGTCGACCACCGTGGCTGGGCGTACCGGCCCGCAGGGCATCGTCCCCGAAGGCTCGCCTTTCGAGGATTTCTTCCGTGAATTCAACGAACGCAACGGCGGGCCGGGCGAACAGCAGCCGCGCCGCTCCTCGGCCCTCGGGTCAGGCTTCGTGATCTCGGAAGACGGCTACATCGTTACCAACAACCACGTCATCGAAGGCGCCGACGAGATCGAGATCGAGTTCTTCGAAGGCTTCACGATGCCCGCGACCCTCGTGGGCACCGACCCTAACACCGACATCGCGCTGCTGAAGGTCGAGGCAGACGATCCGCTGAAGTTCGTCTCCTTCGGCAACTCCGACGGAGCCCGCGTGGGTGACTGGGTCATGGCCATGGGCAACCCGCTCGGACAGGGCTTCTCGGTGTCCGCGGGCATCGTTTCGGCACGCAACCGCGCGCTGTCGGGCACTTACGACGATTACATCCAGACCGACGCCGCCATCAACCGTGGCAACTCGGGCGGCCCGCTGTTCAACATGGACGGCGAGGTGATCGGCGTGAACACCGCGATCCTGTCGCCCAACGGCGGCTCCATCGGCATCGGCTTCTCGATGGCGTCGAACGTGGTCGGCAAGGTGGTTGATCAGCTCAAGGAATATGGCGAGACCCGTCGTGGCTGGCTGGGCGTGCGCATTCAGGACGTGACCGACGACATGGCCGAGGCGCTTGGCCTTGCCTCGACCGAAGGCGCGATGGTTTCGGACGTGCCGGAAGGCCCGTCGATGGAGGCAGGCATGCAGGCCGGTGATGTCATCACCAGCTTTGACGGCAAGCCGGTGTCGGACACGCGACAGCTGGTGCGCATCGTCGGCAACACCGAGGTCGGCAAGGCGGTCCGCGTGGTGGTCAATCGCAACGGCACCACCGAGACCCTGTTGGTGACCCTCGGCCGCCGCGAGGAAGCCGAGCGCACCTATCCCGCCAGCCAGGACATGGCGCCTGGGGACGAGCCTGCCGAAGCGCAGGTGATGGGTCTGACCCTGTCGCCGCTGACGCAGGAGCTGCGCGATGAGCTTGGTGTCGACCAGAATGCCAAGGGTCTTGCGGTGACCGACGTGGACCAGTCCACCGAGGCCTTCGAAAAGGGTCTGCGCGCCGGTGACATCATCACCGAAGCAGGCCAGTCCGAGGTTCTGAGCGTGTCAGATCTCGAGACCCGGATCGAGGAATCCCGCGATGCGGGCCGCAAGTCGATCCTGCTTCTGGTCCGTCGCGGTGGCGATCCCCGTTTCGTGGCGCTGTCGCTCGACGAAGAATGATCGGCACCCCTGACTGGGGTAAGACGACGAACAGGAGGGCCGTCCCGCAAGGGGCGGCCCTTTCTGCATAGAAACTCCCATGACTGGGTGTCTGTTCGGAAGAGGCGCTTGAGCCAGTGGACGATGGGTTTGACGGTCGCCGGCCGCTGCAACACTCAGGTCTCAGGTCTCAGGTCTCAGGTCTCAGGTCTCAGGTCTCAGGTCTCAGGTCTCAGGTCTCAGGTCTCAGGTCTCAGGTTTTGTGCAGTGGAGTGCGACACCACCGCTGCGGTTCGGGATGATCCGCTTCGGCCTGCGCTGCGCCCCGCGCGTGACGATCCAAGCGATTGGCCAGTTTGGCCCGATCATTGCAGGACTGGTGGCCGACTGCGTATCAAGGCGCGTCGAGACATGTTCATAGCTGCCGCTTTCGGTCATTAAGCAGCCCTCTCAGACCAACCGCAGCGTATTGCTGCTTACGCTCTGCGCGCCGAGTGAAAGCGTGGCACTGGCATAGTGATCGTAGGTCTGGGTAAAGGTCACCACGGCACCGGTCGCGCGGCTGCTGTCGACGTTGACGGACTGGTCGGCCCAGACCGTGCTTGTGTCCGCGGTGGCGGCAAAGCGTCCCGACTTGTAGTCGCGCCACATGTCCTTGACCATGTCGGTTCGCTTGGCGTTCAGAGCGACCGCCCATGACGCTCGGCGAAAGGCCAGCGCCCGCTGCTGGTCCTCTTCCGTAGCGCCGGTCAGGCGCAGGATGGCCGCACCGCGCAGGGCGTCGATCTCGTGGCGCAGGCGCTCGGGTTCCAGCTGCCCATCCACCAAGGCCCCGATGGCGCGGCGAACAAGACCGTCGCGGGCCTTGTCGTCGCTGGATTGGTCGCTTTCGGTGCCTGCCCGGGCGCGCAGTGTTTCAATCGTCTTGCCGAAATCCGAAACATGCCGCTCGAACCGGTCGAGGGCCATGGTGAGCAGCGGTTGCCCGGCGTCTTCGGCAAGGGCGCGCAGTTCGGATGGGTCGACCGGCTCGCCGACGTCATCCGTCGCCGGCAGGCCGAGCGCTTCGGCCATGACCGCACCAAGGCGGTTGCGCAGCTCGTGCAGTATGTCCTGCCCTCTGGCATCCATGTGGTCCACGAGGCCCTGAGCAAGCTCGGAGCCAGACATGGGCCGTTCGGCGGCCATCCGGGTCAGCGGATCGTCGTAGTCGTGAAGAACCTTGCCCAATCCGCTGTCTCGCACTGTCACGTCCGGGGCCTTGACCCAAGTGGGGCCGTAAGGGGTGGCAGGTGTCAGGCTGACGGTGGTCACTTCCTTGGCCCCGCGTGCGCGCTGGCTGGCCTGCATGGTCGCCGAGAGCGTGCTGAGCGAAAGCGGAGAGAGGGGCGGGGAAAGAAGGCACATGGCGGTGTCCGTTCGGGGTGGCGGCGTGACGGGAATAGGGGGATGGCGCTTGCGTGATGTCCGGCGTGAGGGGCGTACCCAATGCGGTTTGCGGAGTGACGTAGGCTGCTGTGGTCTTTGGTGGATGCGCGACTTAATTGCTGCGTGACGTAGGCGGTGGCCTCAAAGTGACCGCGTTTCGACGGGACGTTTGTGCTCGGGACCCGGCGCAAAACCGGCTGGACGTCGCGCACTGGCCCCGGGCGCAAGATGGGCTGTGTCAGGCGGCACCATTCGCTGTGCCGCGAGCCATCATTGGCTGCACCGTAGGGACGCCATCGGCGGACTGTCAGGACGACCGCGCCGTGAGTCAGGCGCCCTAGGCGCCGCGCTGCCGGTATTGCACAGCGCGTGGCCGGGTCCTCAATGCCGCGTTTCTAGACAGGTCAGCCTGAGAAGACCTGCCTGAGAGACTGGCCCGAGATCAGGATTGCGCGACAAAGGTGAAGGGCAGCCTAAGGACAGCTGGAAAATCCTGGAGCATTCTACGGTTTTGCCCGGCTCCGTGCATCTTGTCCGGCCCGCTAGGTTCAGAAGGTCTCGATATCCTCAAGTGGGGTCGCCACGAGGCCGAGCGTCCGTGCAGTCTCAAGGGACAGCTGTCCGCTCTCGAGGCCGCGCTCGGTCTGGTAGGTCTTGATCGCGGCGCGGGTCGGGGGATCGAAACGGCCAGTGATCTCGCCGTCGAAGCGGCTCCGGGCGGCAAGCGCCCGTTGCAGCGAGGAGATGAACTCGGGCGTCATCTCCTCGGCGCAGGGCGAGCGGAAGCGCAGCTCGCCGCGCGGGGTGACCACGCGCGGCACCGGAGCACGCCGGTAGATCGGCGGGCGGATCACCGTGCCGTCATCGGCGATCTCGGCCTGCACCACCTGCACCTCGCCCATGACATGCTCGTAGACCGCCGGGGTCACCTCGCGAGACCAGCAGGTGCCGTCTGGCATCTTCTCGGGGGCGGGGGTGCTGTCTTCGGGCCATTGGGTGGCAGACGGCTCGCCGCTGTCGCAGGCGGACAAGCCGAGGCAGAGACACAGCAGCAGCGCGCTGGCAGGGCCGGCGGGGCGGCCATACGGAAAGGGGAATGTCATCTGCTCGGGTCTTCTGTGTCGCTTTTGCCTGCGTTTGAGCGGGATGTTAACGGGTTTGGCCGAGGCAGGGAAGCACTCCGCATGCCAGGGATTGGGGTGAATGGGGGCTGCCTACGACGCCGCAACCTTCGAGGGGGCTGGAAAACACCGCGGGCCGGCCTTAGGAATGGCGGGACTTCTGAAACGAGGACGATCAGGCAATGGCGAAGATTACCTACATCGAGCACAACGGCACCGAGCACGTGGTCGAAGTGGCCACCGGCATGACGGTGATGGAAGGCGCACGCGACAACAACATCCCCGGCATCGACGCCGATTGCGGGGGCGCCTGCGCCTGCTCGACCTGCCATGTCTATGTGCATCCCGACTGGCTTGGGAAACTGCCCGAAAAGGATGACATGGAGGTCGACATGCTCGATTTCGCCTTCGAGCCCGACGAGGCCCGCTCGCGCCTGACGTGCCAGCTGAAGGTGACCGATGCGCTGGACGGGCTGGTCGTGCAGATGCCGGAAAAACAGATCTGAAGCGGGCGCCGCGTCTGCCCCTGCGCCGGTGGGGCCGTCCGGCCCGCGGCGCGTGGCCGCCGCCCCGCCGGTGGTGGCCTGGGGCGTCCGCCCTGCACATGACGATGGCGGTGCTGGTCCTTTGGTCTGCGCTGCCTGCTGCCGCCGAGATCGTTGCGGCGGAATACCTCGACCCGGTGACCCGCTACGATCACGGCGTCCTAGGGGATGCGGTGGAGTGGGGGGCCTTGCGGTTGCGGGTGTCCGAAGGCGGCACCTCGCAAGACGTGGTGATCCGGCTGCCGCACACCCGGGTGTTCGAGGATCTTGCCCCACGGCTTGTGGAATTGGGCGGGCGGCGTGCGGCCATGGTGGTTGAGACGGACCTGTCAGAAGGGGCGCGGCTGGCGCTGTATGATGTGGACGGGCTTCTGGCGGCCGGGCCCTTCATTGGTCAGCGGCACCGCTGGCTGGCGCCGGTGGGGGCGGGGGATCTCGACGGTGACGGCCGGATCGAGATTGCCTGGGTGGACCGCCCGCATCTTGCCAAGGTGCTGCGCATCTGGCGCTACCGCGCCGGCAGCGGGCGGCTCGAGGAGGTCGCGCGGGCAGAAGGCTTCAGCAATCACCGCATCGGCTGGGATTACATCACGGGTGGGCTGCGCGATTGCGGAAACGGGCCGGAGATGATCCTCGCCGACGGTGCGTGGCACAGGGTGATGGCAGCGCGGTTGCAGCACGGGCGCATTGAGGCGAAGGCGCTTGGGGCCTATTCCGAAGGCGTGATGCGGGCTGCGATGGCGTGCGATCCGCACTGAGTGGTTGCTCGGTTCTGGCTGATCCGGGCCCTTCGATCCAACCATGGTGCCGAGGCAGACTGCGTGGATTGCATTCCCGGTCACGTCCCGCTGACCGGTTGTCTCGACCGTCCGAACTGACCCGCGATCCTGAACAGGTGTCCCGCCAGATCACTGGCGAGGGGCGCTTTCACGCCTGGAATGCCGCGCCGCGGGACAATCTGCGCAAATAGCGCGAATTTGGCGCTTTGCTTTCCGGGGCACGGCGCTTATCCCATGGCGGCATGAAGCTGCTATTTCTCGGGGATGTGATGGGCCGCGCCGGCCGCGCCGCCATCACGGAACATCTCCCCCGCCTTCGCGAAGACTGGAAACTCGATTTCGTCGTTGTCAACGGCGAGAACGCCTCGAACGGGATGGGGCTGTCGCCGGATCACGCGCGGCTGCTGTTCCAGGCCGGGGCCGACGTGGTGACGCTGGGCGATCACGCCTTCGACCAGAAGGACATGCTCACCTATATCGAGAGCGAGCCGCGCATCATCCGCCCCCTCAACTTTGCCAAGAATGCGCCTGGGCGCGGGGTGGGGCTGTTCCCAGACCGTCGCGGGCGCAAGGTGCTGGTGACGCAGGCGCTGGGGCAGGTGTTCATGAAGCGCGCCTTTGACGATCCGTTCTCGGCCCTCGACGGGGTGCTCAGCCGCTATCCGCTGGGCGGTCAGGCGCAGGCCATCGTGGTCGACGTGCATTGCGAGGCGACCTCCGAGAAGATGGCCATGGGGCATTTCTGCGATGGCCGGGCGAGCCTTGTGGCAGGGACACACACCCACGTGCCAACCGGCGACGCGCAGGTGTTGCCCAAGGGCACCGGTTACCTCACGGATGCGGGCATGTGCGGCGACTACGATTCCGTCATCGGCATGGACAAGGTCGAGCCCATGCGCCGCTTTGTCACCGGGATGCCCAAGGGCCGCTTCCAGCCGGCATTGGGCGAGGCGACGGTATCGGGCTTCTACGTGGAGACCGATGAGCGCACGGGCAAGGCGGTGACCGTCAAGATGGTCCGGCAGGGTGGACGGCTGGAACAGTCCGGTCCCTGATCGCTTTGCGGCGCTGTCTCTGGCCATGGCCTCGGGGCTGACCGTTGCGGGCATGTCCCGGTGGTCCGGGTGCAACCCGAGGCAAAGGCTGCGTCCGTGAATTCCGGCGACGCCGGTCAGCCTGTTCTTCGCGCCCGATGACGCGGCCGCGATCACGATGGATGCTTGCATGCGCAAAGTGTCGCCGCCAGAATGCGCCGGAACGTGTGACGACATGCGCCCGGGCGCGTGTGAGACGGCACCAATGGGACGGCGTGGGGACGCGCGGGCAGGACGGGCAGGACGCAGATGCAATTTATCGAGCTGAGCCAGGTGGCGCAGGCTTACGTGACCATGGCCACTGTTGTGGCCATGTTTGTTCTGTTCCTGCAGGAGCGATACCCCACCGAGGTGGTCGCCATAGGGGGCGTGGCCTTCCTGCTTGTCATGGGGGTGCTTCCCTATGACGCGGCGCTCGGGGTGCTGTCGAACCCGGCGCCATGGACCATCGCGGCGATGTTCATCGTCATGGGCGCGATGGTGCGCACCGGCGCGCTTGACGCCTTCGCCCATTTCGCGCAACGGCAGGTGAGGCTCAGGCCCCGCAGCGCCATCGCGCTCATCATGGTCGTGGTGATCATCGCGTCGGCCTTCATGAACAACACCCCGGTGGTGGTGATGATGTTGCCGATCTTCGTGCAGATTTCTCAGACGCTCGGGGTGCAGCCCTCCAAGTTGTTGATTCCGCTGAGCTATGCCGCGATCCTCGGGGGGACGACCACGCTGATTGGCACCTCGACGAACCTGCTTGTGGATGGCGTGTCGCGCAGCAGCGGGCTCGAGCCGTTCTCGATCTTCGAGGTGACGCCGCTGGCAGTCATCCTGGTGGCCTGGGGGATGCTTTACCTGATCGTGGCCGGGCGGTTCCTGTTGCCCGAACGGCATTCCATGGCCGGCATGCTTACCGACCGCTCGCGCATGAAGTTCTTTACCGAAGCTGTGGTCCCGCCGGAAAGCAACCTCGTGGGGCGGGAAGTGCTGGGGGTGCAGTTGTTCAAGCGCGAGGGCGTGCGGCTCATCGACGTGGTGCGGGGGGACGAATCGTTGCGCCGGAACCTGACGGGCGTGGTGCTCGAGGTCGGGGACCGGGTGGTGTTGCGCACCCAGATGACCGAGCTTCTGGGCTTGCAGCGCAACAAGTCCCTCAAGCGGGTTGACCAGATCTCGGCGCGCGAAACCACGACCGTGGAAGTGCTGATCACCCCCGGGTGCAAGATGGTGGGCCGCTCGCTGGGCGCGTTGCGGCTGCGGCGGCGCTACGGCGTCTACCAGCTTGCGGTGCACCGGCGGAACCAGAACATCGGGCGCAAACTTGATGACCTGGTGGTGCGCGTGGGCGACACGCTGCTGCTGGAAGGCGCCCCCGAGGATATCAAGCGCCTGTCGGACGACATGGATATGGTCGACGTGTCCCACCCTTCGGCCCGGGCCTTCCGGCGCGGCCATGCGCCGGTGGCCATCGGGGCCATGGCGGGAATCGTGGCGCTGTCGGCGCTGGGGGTGGCCCCCATCCTCGCGCTGGCGGTGGTGGCCGTGGCGGTGGTGCTGCTGGCCCGCTGCATCGACGCGGACGAGGCGTTCTCCTTCGTGGAAGGCCAGCTTCTGGCACTGATCTTCGCCATGCTCGCCATCGGCGCGGCGCTCGAAAGCTCGGGAGCTGTCGAGATGATCGTGGGCGTCATCGCGCCGCTGCTTGAAAATCTGCCGGGGCCGTTGCTGGTCTGGGCGGTGTTCCTGCTGACCTCGGTGCTGACCGAAACGGTAAGCAACAATGCCGTGGCGGTGGTGGTGACCCCCATCGCCATCAGCCTCGGGGACGCCATCGGGGTGGATCCGCGCCCGCTGGTGGTGGCGGTCATGGTGGCCGCCTCATGCAGTTTTGCGACGCCCATCGGCTACCAGACCAACACGCTGGTCTACGGGCCGGGGGGCTACCGGTTCTCGGACTTCCTCAAGGTGGGCGTTCCGCTGAACATCACCACCGGCATCCTCGCGGCGCTGCTGATCCCGCTGATCTGGCCGCTCTGAAGCCGCTCCGCCGGGGCGGCGGTAAATTCCTTGGCAAGGAATTTGCCGCTCATGTCCGAGCCGCGCGCGAAGACGTGAGTGCCGTGCGCTGCGTCACCTCTTGCGGGCATGGGGTTTGGAACGTACCATGAACACATGGCACGTCACACCCTTGAGCAGAAGCTCGCGATCCTCTCCGATGCGGCAAAATACGACGCCTCCTGCGCTTCCAGCGGAGGGCAGAAGCGGGATTCCCGCGATGGAGTCGGCCTCGGGTCCAACACCGGCTCGGGGATCTGCCACGCCTACACGCCCGATGGGCGCTGCATCAGCCTGCTCAAGATCCTGATGACCAATTTCTGCATCTACGATTGCGCCTATTGCGTGAACCGGGTGAGCTCGAACACCACGCGCGCCCGGTTCTCGCCCGAAGAGGTCGTGAGCCTCACGCTCGAGTTCTACCGGCGTAACTACATCGAGGGGCTGTTCCTGTCCTCGGGCATCATTCGGTCGCCCGACGACACCATGGCCGACATGGTGCGCATCGCAAAATCCCTGCGAGAGGAGCATCACTTCAGGGGGTATATCCACCTCAAGACCATCCCCGACGCCGATCCCGCGCTGATCGAGCAGGCGGGGCTTTACGCCGACCGGCTTTCGATCAACATCGAACTGCCCACCGACGCCGCCGTGGGGCAATACGCGCCGGAAAAGTCCCCCGACCAGATCCGCCGCGCCATGGCCGACGTGCGCCTCAAGCGAGAAGAGCGCAAGGAGCGTTCGCACACCGGGAAGCGCCCGCCGCGCTTTGCCCCTGCGGGCCAGTCGACGCAGATGATCGTGGGCGCTGACGGCGCGGACGACACCACGATCCTCGGCACCTCGACCCGGCTCTATTCCAGCTATGGGCTGCGGCGGGTGTATTATTCGGCGTTCTCGCCCATCCCCGACGCCTCTTCTACGCTGCCGCTAATCCGCCCTCCCTTGATGCGCGAACACCGCCTCTACCAGGCGGACTGGCTTTTGCGCTTCTATGGTTTCGAGTTGCCCGAGATCGCTTCGGCCACCAAGGGCGGGCATCTCGATCTCGACATCGACCCCAAGCTCGCCTGGGCGCTGGCCAATCGCCACCGCTTCCCGGTGGACGTGAACCGCGCGGACCGCGAGTTGCTGTTGCGCATCCCCGGGGTCGGCACCAAGAGCGTCGGCCGGATCCTGAGCGCCCGGCGGAACCGCGCCCTGCGTTACGAGGATCTGCGGCGCATGGGCGTGAACCTCAAGCAGGGCAAGGACTTCCTCACCTGCCTTGACTGGCGACCCCGGCATCTCGAGGTGCAGGACCTGCGTGCCCGTTTCGCGCCGCCCCCCGAGCAGCTTCAGCTGATTTGATGCGCAGCGTGGTCCTGCCGAAGATCGGCACGTGGGAGGCGTTTCGCGATGCGGCCCGGGGTTTGCTGGCCGCGGGCCTCCCACCCGAGGAGGTGCTGTGGCATCACGGCGAGGTGGGTGCGGATCTTTTTGCCGAGGGCGCTCCGCCCCCGACTGCCGCGCCGGTCACCGTGCCGCGCACCTATGTGGATCTGGTACGCAAGGTGATTTGGCACCGCGATCCCGAACGCTTCGCCCGCGCCTATGGCCTGCTCTGGGCCTTGCAGGGCAACAGGACGTTGCTGCGCGACCGGGGGGATGCGCGGGTGGACCGGCTCGAGCGCATGGCCAAAGAGGTCAGCCGCGACCGCCACAAGATGACGGCCTTCCTGCGCTTCCGCGAGATCGGCGCGAAGGACGCGCCGCGCCGCAGCTTTGCCGCTTGGTTCGAGCCGTCGCATTTCATCCTCGAGCCGGTATCCCCCTTCTTCACGAACCGCTTCGGGGACATGGACTGGGCGATCTTCACCCCCGACCTGTCGGCTCGCTTTGAGGGCGGTACGCTGAGCCTGCATCCCCCCGAACCGCGCCCCGACCTGCCGCAGGACGGGGCCGAGGACCTCTGGCGCACCTATTTCCGCAACATCTTTAATCCGGCGCGCCTGAAGCCGCAGGCCATGCAGTCCGAGATGCCCCGCAAATACTGGAAGAACCTGCCCGAAGCCTCCCTCATCCCGGGCCTCATCGCCGGGGCACAGGCCCACGCGCAGGCAATGGCCGAGGCCGCCCCCACGCTGCCGCCCCGCCGCGCCGCGCCGATCACGACACGACTGCAGAAGGCGCGGGCGGATGTGCCCCTGCCGGAGGCCGACAGCCCCGAGGCCCTCGCAGCGGAGCTTGCCGCCTGCCGCCGATGCCCGCTGTGGTGCAATGCCACGCAGGCGGTGGCGGGCGAGGGCCCGCGCGAGGCGCGCCTGATGATCGTCGGCGAACAGCCGGGGGACCAGGAGGATCTTGCGGGCCGCCCCTTCGTCGGGCCCGCGGGGCAGCTCTTTGACAAGGTTTCCGCCCGTGCAGGACTTGGTCGGGAACAGGCCTGGGTGACGAATGCGGTAAAGCACTTCAAGTTCACTCCCCGCGGCAAACGCCGCCTGCACCAGAGGCCGAACGGTGGCGAGATCTCTCACTGCCGCTGGTGGCTCGAGCGCGAGATCGATCTCGTGAAGCCGGACCTCATCGTCGCGATGGGGGCCACCGCGCTGGAAAGTCTCACCGGTGACGGCCGCGCCGTTGCTTCCCGCCGTGGCAGGGTCGAACAGACGTATAGTGGTATCCTTGTGGTTGTCACGACCCATCCATCCTACCTGCTGCGATTGCCGCAGGAGGCGCGTCCTGATGCGGAACAGTTGTTTGAAAGCGACCTCGCCACCGCAGCGGCGCTGCTGCGTGGTGAGGGGGCGCTGCCCCCGCCCGCCGTCGGCGGACTCCCCCGGGATATTTGAAGGTCAAAGGAAGCGAGGAGCGCCATGTTTCCTTTGACCCTAAATATCCCCGCCGGAGGCATCCTGTGGTCGGGCCGGGCACCAGGGCCGGGAAAGGGGCGGGGCTTGCGGCGGGGGGCGTGGCTGAGGTATAGCGCGTCTCGAGTTTCCAATCAGACGTGACAGGGGCAAGAGGCACCATGGCCGGCCATTCCAAATGGGCAAACATCCAGCACCGCAAGGGCCGTCAGGACGCGGTGCGCGCAAAGCTGTTCTCGAAATTCTCCAAGGAGATCACCATCGCTGCCAAGATGGGCGATCCTGATCCCGAGAAGAACCCGCGCCTGCGCCTTGCGGTGAAGGAAGCGAAAAGCCAGTCCATGCCCAAGGACAATATCGAGCGCGCCATCAAGAAGGCCATCGGTGGCGACGGCGAGGATTACGAGGAAATCCGCTACGAGGGCTATGGCCCCAACGGCGTGGCGATCATCGTCGAGGCGATGACCGACAACCGCAACCGCACCGCTTCGAACGTGCGGTCGACCTTCACCAAGAACGGCGGCAACCTTGGCGAGACCGGCTCGGTCGGCTTCATGTTCGATCGCAAGGGCGAGGTCGTCTACAAGGCCGAGGTCGGTGATGCGGACACGGTCATGATGGCCGCCATCGAGGCCGGTGCCGAGGACGTGGAGAGCGACGAGGAAAACCACGTCATCTACTGCGCCGATACCGATCTCAACGAGGTGTCCACCGCGCTCGAGGCAGAGCTGGGCGAGTCCGAGAGCACCAAGCTTATCTGGAAGCCGCAGACCACCACCGAGCTGGACCTCGAGTCCATGCAGACCCTGATGAAGCTGGTCGATGCGCTCGAGGACGACGACGACGTGCAACGCGTCACCACCAACTTCGAAGCCTCCGACGAGGTGATGGCGCAGCTCTGAGCGAGTGCTTTGCAAAATGAAAGGCCCGGAGACCTGCGCTGGTTTCCGGGCCTTCTTGCGTTTTCAGGGCGCGATCAGTTCATCGCCAACTGGCTTTTCAGCGGAGCGGCTGTGACGGTGACGGCACCGCTCTTGCGGGCGAAATTCCGGCTGTCGCCAGTGTGGCCGGGCAGGCCGAAGACCACGCTGTCGCCATCCTCGAGGCGCATGCGCATCACCTGCGGTTCGGCCGGGTTGCCGGCGGCCACGTAGGTCGCCACAACCTCGGACGCGCTATCCCCCGCGGCGGTCCAGTAGACCGACATGTCCACGGTGTCGGTGTGAACGGTGCCACCCGCGAGGGGAGCGGCAAGGGTCAGGGTCTCGGCGGAGGCGGCGAAAGGGGCTGCGAGCAGCAGGGCGGCGAGTGTGAGGGCTTTCATGGTATGTCCTTGTGCGGATGCGGCCTTCTGGCCGACGGCTTTGTTTCTGCGGTGCAGCATCACACGATTACTCGCGGTGGAAAACGGCCCTAGCGGCATGGCCGATATGCGTGTGAAACAAGGGCTTGCGCAGCCCTTCGTGTGCCATGGTTTGCCGTTCTAGCAAGTCTTTTCGGTGACACGGGAAATGCGATGCGCCGGCCGATCCTCTTGCATCGAAGTCGACGGCGCGGCACGGTCCCGGCACCACACCTAAGGAGATGACCTTGGCTGAAATCGCCTATCTCGAGGGCCCGAGCGCCCGCCTCGCCTATGCGTTCACGCCGGGAATCACCCCGACAATCGTGTTCCTGTCGGGCTACAAGTCGGACATGGAGGGCACCAAGGCCGTGCATCTCGAGGCATGGGCCGAGGCTGAGGGGCGGGCGTTCCTGCGGCTTGACTACTCGGGGCATGGCCAGTCCGGCGGCGTCTTCGAGGGCGGCTGCATCGGCGACTGGGCTGCGGATGCCCAAGCGGTGATCGAGGCGGTGACCGAGGGGCCCTTGCTGCTCGTCGGCTCGTCCATGGGCGGCTGGATCGCGTCGATCCTTGCCAAACGGCTGAGCGCGCGGATGGCGGGCTTCGTGGGCATCGCCGCAGCGCCGGATTTCACCGAAGACGGCTTCTGGGCCTCCTTCTCCGACGACGAGAAGCGAAAGGTGATGGAGGAGGGCGTGACCTACATGCCCTCGGCCTACGGTGATCCCTATGCCATCACCAAGCGGCTTATCGAGGACGGCCGGGACCAGCTTGTCCTGCGCGCGCCGCTGCCCATGCCCTACCCGGTGCGGCTGCTGCAGGGGACCGAGGACGCGGCGGTGAGCCGTGAGACGGCGCTGGCGTTGTTCGATCACATTGAAGGGAAAGACGTGCGGCTGACCTTCCTCAAGGGAGCCGACCATCGCTTGTCCGAGCCTGCCGACCTCGCCGCCGTTGAGGCGGCCATTCTCGAGGTTCTGGGCTAATGGAACAGCGGATCAGCCTCATCACGCTCGGGGTGCGCGACATGACCCGGGCGACGGCCTTCTACGAGGCGCTGGGGTGGACCCGCGCTCCGGGCCACGAGGGCGTGGTGGCATTCGATCTGCTGGGACAGACGCTGGGTCTCTTCGGGCTGGAGGAGTTGGCCGAGGACATTGGTGTGCCGGTGGAGAGCCTCGGGCATGGGGGACTGACGCTCGCCCATAACCTTGGCAGCCGCGCGGAGGTCGATGGACTTCTGTCGAGGGCCGAGGCGGCAGGTGCAACGATGCTCAAGCCCGCGCAGGAGGTGTTCTGGGATGGCTACCACGGCTATTTCGCCGACCCTGAGGGGCATATCTGGGAAATCGCCCACAACCCATTCTCGCCCTTGCGAGAAGGTGACCATGCCTTCCGGTGGGAGGGCTACTGACGCGACGGGCGGAAACCATTTGCTAACTAAGCTTTGCGAGAGTGCCCCGGTGATCTGACATGTGATCTGACAGGAGGCGGCGATGCGCGGGCTGGACAGCCGGACGAGACACGGACGCGAGGCAAGCTCGGGCGGCGATCCGGGGGCGTTCCCTGCCTTCCTGCGTGAAACCGCCGAGACGATGTGGAACCGGCGCAGCCTTGATGCCGGTCTGCGCAGGGCCTGTCATCCACAGCTGATCCACCGGCAGGCGCTGGCCATGGGATATGGCCCGGAAGCGCTTCGAGGCGAGGCGCTCGAGCTGATGGCGGCGCTGCCGGACCTTGCCGCCCGGACCGAGGACGTGATCTGGGCCGGGGCCGAGAGGGTGGGGATGCTGGGCTCGCAGCGGCTCTTGCTGCAGGGGCAGCACGAGGGCATCGGGCTGTTCGGGACGCCCGGGGGCACGCCGCTGCGGTTCCGGATGCTGTCGGACATCTATGCCAAGGACACCCGCATCTGTGAAATATGGTCGGTGCGCGACACCGGGGCGATCCTGTCGCAGCTGGGCATTCGGGTGTCCGATTGGGCGCGGGCGCAACTGGGCACACGAGCGCCGGATGGCGGGCCGTTCCACCCGGGGCTAGACCAGCCGGGCCCATACACGGGTCAGGGCAATGGCAACCAGTGGGGCATGGCCTTTGCCGGGCTGCTGGAACGGATCATGTCGGCGGGGTTCTCGGAAATCGCAGCGCAATACGATCCGGCGGCGCGCATGGCCTATCCGGGGGGCCGCATCGCCGAAGGGCCGGACGGTGCCGAGCGGTTCTGGTTCGGCTTGCGCGCGGCCTTTCCGGACGCGGTATTCACCATCCACCACCAGGTCGGCCTGGAGGAGCAGCTGATGCCACCGCGTGCGGCGCTGCGCTGGTCTCTGAGCGGACGGCACAGCGGCTGGGGTGCCTTTGGCCGGCCCAGCGGGGCGGAGGTGCACGTGATGGGCATCAGCCACGCGGAGTTCGGTCCGGAAGGGGTGCGGCGGGAATGGACGCTTTATGACGAGGCAGCGATCTGGGTGCAGATCCTGTCGGAGGCGGGACGGGCGACGCCGGGAAGGCGGGCCGTCGCCGCGGAATAGGCCCGCCCGCGAAAGCGTGATGGCGGGCATGTGCCGCCCGGCCATTTCCGGCTTTCTCTCGGCCGTGCCTCTGGTACGCTTCCACGCAGGCAATAGGCGTCACAGGGAGCAGGGCAGGGTATGTCGGTCTTCGGACTGGGAGTGTGGGTGTGCGGGGCACGGGCGCCCCTCGGGATCGGGGCCGCCGCGTCATCGCTGACGCATGGTCCGGGGCCATGCAGCGCGGTTCCAGTAAGCGGCGCGGGGCGGCATGGCTGACCCGCTGGTCCTTCTGCCGGAACTCATGTGCGATGCGCGGCTTTTCGGGCCGCAGATCGCCGACCTGTCGCGGGACATGGCGGTGATGGTCGCGCCGGTCACCGGTGGCGAGCGGGTCGAGGAAATCGCGTCGTCGCTTCTTGATGTGCTGCCGCGGCGCTTTGCGCTGGCGGGGCTGGGCCTTGGCGGGATCGTCGCCATGGAGCTGCAGCGCCGGGCGCCGGACCGGGTGGCGCGGCTCATGCTCATGGGGACCACGCCACTGGCCGAGACGCCGCAACAGGCGGCCGAGCTTGACCCGATCATCATCAAGGCACGCTCCGGGCAGCTTTCGGTGGCCATCGGGCGGCTGCTGCCGCTCGAGGCGCTGGCGCCGGGCCCGTACCGGGCCGAGATCCAGGGAATGGTCGAGGACATGGCCGACGGCCTCGGACCCGATATGCTGGTACGCCAGGTGCGCGTGCTACAGCGCCGCCGCGACCAGCAGGGCGCTCTGCGCAAGATCCGGGTGCCGGTGACTGTCCTCTGCGGCGCCCATGACACGCTGTACCCGGTGAAACGCCAGAGCTTCCTTGCCGAGCTCATACCCGGAGCGAGGCTTGAGGTCATCGAGGAGGCCGGCCACCTGCCGACGCTCGAGACCCCCGACCGCGTCAGCGACATCCTGCGAGGCTGGCTGAACGAGCCGATGCTGCTGCGCTGAGCCCTGATCCAGCGGTGCGGGCCTCCGCCCGCGCAGGTTCGTGGAATGCGTGGGAGCGCGAGCCCGCAGGCCCGACGATGCGCCGTTGACGCGCCCTGCGCCCCCGCCTAAGAGAGCCGGGCGTGGAGGACCGGGCGGCCGCCGCCATCTTCGGATGGGGGAGGAAAGTCCGGACTCACCAAAGCATCGGTGCCGGGTAACGCCCGGGCAGGGCAACCTGACGGATAGCGCCACAGAAAACAGACCGCCCGCCGTCCCCATCGGTTCGCCACGGGGATCAGCGGCGGGTCAGGGTGAAACGGTGGGGTAAGAGCCCACCGCGCCCCCGGCAACGGGGGCGGCATGGCAAGCCCCACCGGGAGCAATGCCAAATAGGGACCTCGCGCGGGCATGATCCTTACGGGGATATCGCCGCAGGGCGGCTTTGGCCCGAGAGGTCCGGGTTGGCAGCTTGAGCCGGCGGGCAACCGTCGGCCTAGAGGAATGGTCGCCGATCGGGGTTCGCCCCGTGAACAGAATCCGGCTTACAGGTCCTCCACGCATGAGATTCCGCTTCCTTCCCGGTTGACTTGGCACACGGGATGGGTAAAAGGCGGGCTTCAAGAGATTTCACGGGGCCCCTGCGCTGGCGCAGGACCGTCGCAGGAGAAGAACCATGGCGAAGCCGACCACCATCAAGATCCGCCTGAACTCGAGCGCAGGCACGGGCCACTTCTACGTGACCAAGAAAAACGCGCGTACCATGACCGAGAAGATGACCGTGCGTAAGTACGACCCGGTCGCGCGCAAGCACGTCGAGTACAAAGAAGGCAAGATCAAGTAAGCCTCGAGTCGACGGACCCGGCTTTACGGGACAGTGACGGGCCGCGCGGGGACATGACCTCGCGTGGCCTTTGTCGTTGAAGAGGCGAACCTGCGCGGTACCGCCTGAAAGAGACGGTCACGGGCGGCGGAGATCGGCGTCCCGGATGGACAAGCCGGTGGGCGCGAGCCTTAGGGCGGCGAACCCGGCAGACGGTGCGGAGGCAGCGGTGGAGCAGTCAGGCGGAAGCGTCCTCGTGGAGGCCGGGCCCGGTGGCCGGCCCGCACTGTTCGACGTGCCGCGCGCCGTCGTAACGGCCCATCGTGCCTCTGAGGTGCCCGGCGCCTTGGTACGGCTGGAAGAGGCCCGCGCAAGCGGCCTCTGGATCGCCGGTTTTGCTGCCTACGAGCTGGGCCTCGCACTCGAGCCGAAGTTGGCACCACTGCTCGGCGATGTGCCGGGCGAGGGGCCCTTGCTGGCCTTTGGGGTCTTTGACGCTCCCCGCGATGTGCCCGAGCCCACCCAAGAGCCTGCCGCCGTCCTGTCGGCCGAGCCGCTCTGGGATCGTACCGCCTACGGGGTAAGGTTCGACCAGATCAAGGCGATGATCGCGCGGGGCGATCTTTATCAGGTCAACCTCACCATGCCCATGGCGCTGCGCTTCGAGGGCAGCGGGGCCGCGCTGTGGCAGGCGCTGCGGCGCTTCCAGCCGGTGGGTCACGCGGCGCATCTGGCCATCGGCGGCACAGAGATCCTGTCCTGTTCGCCCGAACTGTTCTTCCGCATGGATGCAGCGGGCCGCATCGAGGTGGCGCCCATGAAGGGCACCGCCCCGCGTGGCTCCGAAACAGCAGAGGACGACGCCCTGCGTGATGCCTTGTCCAGAGACGAGAAGAATCGGGCAGAGAACATCATGATCGTCGATCTGATGCGTAATGATCTGTCGCGCCTCAGTCGGGTTGGGTCGGTGAGGGTTCCTGCGCTCTGCGAGGTCGAGCGCTACAACACCGTTCACCAGATGGTGTCGCGCATCGAGGCGCAGCTGGACGGCCATGTGCCGTTGCCGCAGTTGATGGAGGCGCTGTTCCCTTGCGGGTCGATCACCGGCGCGCCCAAGATCGCCGCGATGCAGGCGATCCATGATCTTGAACGCTGGCGGCGCGGAGCGTACTGCGGCGCCATTGGGTGGGCGGCACCGGACGGCAGCGCCGATTTCAGCGTCTCCATCCGCACCCTGACCGTCACCGCGCCGGGCGAGGCCCTTATGGGCGTGGGCGGCGGGATTGTGCATGACAGTGATTGCGATGCCGAATACGAGGAAGCACTTTGGAAATCCCGCTTCGTGACCGGACTGATCCCGCGCTCCGCGTGATTGAAACCATGCTCTGGCTGCCCGATTCCGGTCCCGTGCGCGGCGACCGGCACCTCGCGCGCGCGCAGCGGACATGCGAGGTGCTGGGCTTTGCCTATGATCCCGCCGAGGTTCACAAGCGGCTCTTCAGTATCAGCAGTGACACTCCCCAGCGCGTGCGCCTGACCTTCGACCTTGATGGAGAGGTGGGGATGACCCGCCAGCCGTTCACGCTTGGCTCGTCCCCCGAGAAGGCGATGGTGGGGATCTCTGGGGTGCGGCTTGACCCGGAGGAACCGTTCCTGCGGATCAAGACAACCCGCCGTACTCTCTATGACCGAACTCTCAAGCAGAAGGCGGCGGAGCTTTACGATGTGCTGTTCTTCAACACGCGGGGCGAGCTTTGCGAGGGTGCCTTCACCAATGTCTTCCTGCAACTGGACGGTCAGATGGTGACGCCGGCGCTGTCTTCGGGGCTGCTGCCGGGCATCCTTCGCGAACAGCTGCTGGTGACCGGCGAGTGCCGCGAGGCGGTGCTGGATTACCATGACCTGATGGCAGCCGAGGCGCTCTGGGTCGGCAATTCCCTTCGCGGGCTGATCCCGGCGGCAGTGGCCTGAGCCCCGCCAGTCCGCATAAGGGCTGAGCGGGACCCGGCCCGACCGGCACAATGAAAAAGGCCCCGCAAATGCGGGGCCTTTCATTTGTCTGGTGCTGTCGCTTACTCGCGGTTGCCGAAGAGCTGCAGCAGGAACATGAACATGTTGATGAAGTCCAGGTAGAGGCTCAGCGCACCCATGATGGCCGCCTTGCCCAGCCATTCGCTGTCACCATGCGCGGCATGCTGGAGGTAGGTGTTCTTGATGTTCTGGGTGTCGTAGGCGGTGAGGCCCGCGAAGATCAGCACACCAAGGATCGAGATCGCGAAGGCAATCGCCGGCGAGCCTAGGAAGATGTTCACGATCGATGCCACGAGGATGCCGATCACGCCCATGATGAGGAACGCACCCCAGCCGGAGATGTCCTTCTTGGTGGTGTAACCCCAGAGCGACAGGCCCGCGAAGGCGATTGCCGTGATAAGGAACACCTGCGCGATCGAGAAGCCGGTGAAGGCGACAAAGATCCACGAAAGGGACAGGCCCATCACCGCGGCAAAGACGTAGAAGAACAGCTGCGCCGCGGCCGCGGACAGACGGTTGATCGCCGCACTGAAGGCGAAGACCATGATCAGCGGCGCGAACATGACGATCCAGCCAAGGATGTTCGGCTGCAGCGTTGCCGGGTCGCGGAACACCGACAGCAGTTCAGGGGTTGTACCGACGGCCCATGCGACAGCGAAGGTCACGAGCATGCCCACGGACATGGTCCCGTAGACCTTGTTCATGTGCGAGCGCAGGCCCTCGTCAATCTGGGCCGACGACCTTCCACCGGCAGCGGTCCGGATTGTTCTGTATTCAGCCATCTATACCTCCAAGCTGTGCCCGCATTTCCGGGCATGATAAACCAGTCCTTACGGATATTGGCAGAGTGGGGGTGTATTTCAAGAACTCCCGAGGCGGAAACAGCGTGGAAACATATGGTTTCCGATTCTGATGCCGAAAATTGCGTAAATCACCGGGGATCAGTGGCTTGGCCTGGGTCAGCGGGACCAGTGGCGAGGCGCGTCCCACGGCTTGCGCGCGGCCTCTGCCTCGGCCTCGGCGCGCGTTATGCCCATGTCGCGCAGCAGGTGGTCATCAAGCTGGGGCAGGCGGCGGCGTTGCTGCCAGAGGGCGTGGGCCTCGATCAGCGCGGCAAGCAGGCCGCGACGGCGACGTTCGGCCGGGGGGGCAGAGGTAACGGGGCAGGAAAGTGATTGTTCACGGTGCATGATGACCTCGTTCAGGAACTGTGATGATTAAATTCGTTTTCATCGTGTGGTGTGATCGGTATGCTCAACGGCGACCCATCAGTAAAACGACTATTCCTGATCCCACCCATCACGAGATCCGATTCATGCGCAATCTGGACCTGACCTCCCTGAGATCCTTCGTGGCCGTCGCGGATGCGGGCGGCGTGACCCGCGCGGCGGGGTTCCTGAACCTCACGCAATCGGCAGTATCGATGCAGATCAAGCGGCTTGAAGAGACGCTGGGCTTGTCGCTGCTGGATCGGTCGGGGCGGGGAGTGGCGCTGACACAGGCGGGCGAACAGCTGCTGACCTACGCGCGGCAGATGGTCGAGCTGAACGATGACATCTACGCCCGGCTCACCATGCAGGACTGGGAAGGGGAGATCATCCTCGGGGTGCCCCATGACATCGTCTACCCGGTGATCCCGCGGGTTATGAGGCGAATGCAGCGGGATTTTCCGCGCGTGCGGCTACAGCTTGTGAGCTCGTACACCGCTGATCTGAAACAGCAGTTCTCGAAAGGGGCGGTGGACGTGATCCTGACCACCGAAGCAGAGACCGGCGATGGTGGCGAGGCGCTGCACGAGGTGCCCCTGCGGTGGTACGGCGCGCCGGGCGGCTCTGCGTGGAAGAGCCGGCCCCTGCGCATCGCCCTCTCGCGCCGCTGCGGCTTCCGCCCGGTGGCGGCGGCGATGATGCAAGAAAGCCGGACCGAGTGGGAGCTTGCGGTGGATTCGGAAAGCGACCGCACCATCGAGGTGACCGTGTCGGCGGACCTTGCCGTGACGCCGGTGTTGGAAGGCCATGCGCCCGCGCATCTGGAAATGGTGCCGCCCGGGGTGCTCCCGGATCTGGGGATGCAGAAGATCTGCCTTTACGCGACCACCGCTCGGCCACGCATCGTGACGCCGCTGATCGACATGCTGCGGGCCGAGTTCCGCGCCTTGGGCGGACGCACCGAGATCGCGGCGGAATGACCATGGGCCGGGCAGGACTGCCAGTAGCCTGTCCCTCGCGCCGCTAGTTCCGGTAGACCGCGCAGAGGCAGGAATTCTCCTTCAGTTTCGCGCAGTAGCGCCAGGCGCTGGCCTGGTCGGGCCGGCCCAGCCGGGCCATCCAGTAGCCGCCCGCCGGGCTTGCACGGCTGTCCTGCCACACGAGGTCCGGCTCTTCACCCTTTACCTGCGCTGCGCAGGACCGCGTGCGGCTGCGGTATTCGTCCATTGCACGCGACTTTGACGTGCCGAAGGCCAGCTGCACGCCCCAAGGTGAGACGCTGGGTTCCGGTTCGGGGAAGGCGGTGAGACGGCGGTTGCGGGCCAGCTGGTGACAGGCCTCCCTGAAGGGGACCCCGGGCTGAAGCGAGAAATCACGGGCCTCGGGCGGCTCATCGGCCCATGTGGTGGCTGGCAGGCCGGTGATGATCTGCACGTAGTTGACCGTCTCGGACGGCAGCCGGGCGGCGCTGTCGGCGCGGATCTCGTCCGCGCGCCTCTCACCGCCATTATAGGCCACGGCGGCAAGGCCGGGATTGCCATAGCGTCGGCTGAGCTCGCCGAGATACTCGGCAGAGTATTCGAGCGCTTCCGCGGGATTGTAGGGATCTGTGAGGCCGCGCATCGCGGCGGTCGACGGGATGAACTGCGCGATGCCCTGCGCGTTGGCATGGCTGAGCGCGTTGGGATCAAAGCGGCTTTCCTGCCAGATCAGCCGCGCGAAGAACCCCGGGTCCAGCCCGTTGGTTTTGGCGAATTGGTCAATGGCATGGCAGGTGTCATGGACGAACTTGCTGGGGCGGATGCACTGCACCGGACCGAAGGCACCGGCGGAGCACAGGGTCCCCGGCTCGGACAGGTCCGGTTCCGCCGCGCCCGGTACCGGGACGCAGAGAGCCGTCATCCACATCAGGAAAAGCGCGCGCCACATGGGGCACAGTTGGACCACGTGGCCATGAAAGGTCAACTCATCCGTCACGGCGCATGGCCCTATGGGCTTTTCACCGGGGCGGGGGCGTATTAGGTGAAGGGAACGCAAGCGCTGGGGTCCCCTTACATGTCCTTTTTCGGCAAGCTCAAGAACAAGCTGCTCAAATCCTCCTCGAAGCTCGAGCAGGGGCTCGATGACATCGTGAAGGACGGGGGTGAGGAAGACAGCCCCGAAGAGCCGAAGCCGGCCGCTTCGCCGGCGACGCCCGCACCTGCGGCAGACCCGACGCCGCAACCGAAGCCCACTCCGACTCCCGAGCCTTCGCCAGCACCGCGCACCCAGCCGCCGGCTGCGGACCCTGTTCCCGAAGCCGAGCCGCGCCCGACGCCAGATCCTACGCCAGCCCCGACCCCTGCACCGGCGGATGTGCCGCCGCCGCCTTCCGGGATCCCCGGGCCCGCACCGCAAGAGGTGCCGCAGCCCCCCGCCACCGCACCGGCCCCGAGCCCGACCGAGGTGCCTGCGCCGTCCGATCCCGCGCCGACGCCGCTGCCTCAAGGTGCGCCGGAGCAGGACCCAGGGCCGCGCATCGAGCCGCCCGCCGATCCCAAACCGTCCACGCCTTCCGGTCTGCCGCCTCAGGCTCCCTCCGAGGCGCCTATGCCGCGCGATCCGCAACCGACGGCCCCACCCGCCGAGACCCCGACCAAGACACCTGAGAAGGGCTTTTTCGGACGGCTCTTTGGCCGTGACGCCCCGGCGGCGCCCTCGGCCCCCGCTGCGCCGGTCGTGCGCCGGGTGCTCGACGATGACATGCTGGAAAGCCTCGAAGAGCTGCTCATCGCGTCGGACATGGGCGTCGATACCGCGCTGCGGGTAACCTCGAACCTTGCCGAGGGGCGCTATGGCCGGCGTGTGTCCACGCAGGAGATCAAGCAGGCCCTCGCCACGGAGGTGGCCCGCATCATGGAGCCGGTGGCGCGTCCGCTACCGCTTTACGCCAAGACGCCGCAGGTGGTGCTTGTGGTGGGGGTGAATGGGTCGGGCAAGACCACGACCATCGGCAAGCTCGCCTCGCAGTTCCGCGCCGCCGGAAAATCGGTGGTGATCGCCGCCGGGGATACCTTCCGTGCCGCTGCGGTCGAGCAGCTTCAGGTCTGGGGCGACCGTGCCGGGGTGCCGGTGCTGACCGCGCCCGAAGGGTCGGACCCCGCGAGCCTTGCCTTCGAGGCGATGACCAAGGCACAGGCCGACGGTGCTGACCTGCTGATGATCGACACTGCCGGTCGCCTGCAGAACCGGCAGGACCTCATGGAGGAACTGGCCAAGATCGTCCGGGTGATCCGCAAGAAGGACCCCGATGCGCCGCACAACACGCTGCTGGTGCTGGATGCCACCACCGGGCAGAACGCGGTCACGCAGGTTGAGATCTTCCGCCAGGTGGCGGATGTGTCGGGCCTCGTGATGACCAAGCTCGACGGCACCGCGAAGGGTGGCGTGCTGGTGGCGCTGGCGGATAAGTTCGGCCTGCCGATCCATGCCATCGGGGTGGGCGAGCAGATCGACGATCTTGCGCCCTTCGATCCCGAGGAATTCGCCGCCGCGCTCACCGGCCTCGGGGACTGACCTTCGGGCGGGGCGACAAATTCCTTGGCAAGGAATTTGGCCCTAGCCCAGCTGGCGTTCTCAGTCGTCGATCTTCTTGTCGGGCCAGAGCCGATGCTCCAGCCACCGCAGCAAGGTCAGCACGACGACCACGACCAGCGTTGCCATGGCCGCAAGCGGCATCTGTCCGGCACCGCAGCCAAGCCCGATGGCGCCCGCCAGCCACAGCGATGCTCCGGTGGTGGTGTTCCGCACCTCTCCGCCGCTGGTAAAGATGATCCCTGCCGCCAGGAAGGCGACCCCGGCGGTCACCGCTTCGATCATGCGCAGCGGGTCGTTGCGCTGCTCTCCGCTGCCGAAATCCATCGCTGCCAGCTCGCGCCCGAGGATCACGAAGAGACAGGCGGCCACGGACACCAGCACATGGGTCCGCAGGCCCGCCGGCTTGCCGCGCCGCTCGCGTTCGAAGCCGACGCAGGCGGCCAGCAGGATTGCCGCCACGAGCCGGGCCGCCGCCACCGGCGCGGGCACCGTCGAAAAGGTGCCGGTGAATTCCGCAACGAATTGGTCTGTCATCTGATTCTCCCCTTGTTAGCGAAGAAAACCATCCACGATGGCGCATGGTTCCGGGCGCAGTGCAACGATGGACGTTGAGAACCTTCGTCCCGGTGGCTATCTGTTGGCGGGAACCAGCAGGAGGCGCCGCATGGCCGCGAAACAGATCAACCCCCTCACCAAGACGGCGCTCGAGATCGGACCGATCATCGTCTTCTTCGCCGCCTACCTGCTGCTCAAGGATCGGGTCTTCACCATCGCCGGCACCGAGTACGAGGGCTTCATCCTCGTCACCGCCGGGTTCATCCCGCTCATGCTGGCCTGCACAGGTATCCTTTGGAAACTGACCGGTCATCTGTCGCCCATGCAGATCGTCACGGCGGTGCTGATCGTGGTCTTCGGCGGCCTGTCGGTCTGGCTCAACGACGAGCGGTTCTTCAAGATGAAGCCGACGCTGATCTACCTGCTCTTTGGCTGTGCCCTCGGGATCGGCCTTCTGCGGGGGGAAAGCTGGCTGCGCAAGGTGATGGAGGGGCTGATGCCGCTTCAGGACGAAGGTTGGATGATCCTCACCCGCCGGGTCTGCGCGCTGTTCTTTGCTCTCGCGGTCCTCAACGAAATCATCTGGCGCACCATGAGCACGGAAACCTGGGTCTATTTCAAGACCTTCGGCCTGACGGCTGCGATCTTTGCCTTCTTCATGACGCAGAACGGGCTCTTCAAGGAATACGCGCTGGAAAAGGATGACGCGGCCTGACGCTGCCGCCCATCTGAGGGAATGCAAACGGCGCGCCCCTCGGGACGCGCCGTTTCTCGTTTCAGGCGGGGTGGTGGCTCAGACCTTGCCCTTGCCGCTTGCGAAGATGCACAGCAGGGTGATCAGCGCGGCGAGGCACATGTAGTAACCCACGTAAGCGATGCCGTAGGTCGACTGCAGGTAGGTCGCGATGTAGGGCGCCAGAGACGCGCCAACGATGCCCGCGAAGTTGAACGTAAGCGACGAGCCGGTATAGCGCACCCGGGTCGGGAAGGGCGCGGCAAGGGCCGTGCCGATGAGGCCGTATGTCATCCCCATGAGCGCCATGCCCAGCGTGACGAATGCCATGATGCGCAGCTCGTTCTCGACCATCAGCACTGGCACGAGGAACGAGAAGGCCGCGATGCCGATGGTGGTCGCGGTCAGCACCTGGCGACGGCCAAAACGCTCGGCGGTCTTGCCAGCGACGGGGATGAACAGGCCGAAGACGACCGCGCCCCAGATCTGGATCGCCAGCGCATCGGTGAACGGGATCTGCACGACCTTGACGTTGTAGCTCAGCAGGTAGGCAGTGCTGATGTAGAACAGCACGAAAGTCGCGAGCGCCACGAAGGTGCCCAGCAGCAGCGAGACCTTGTGGTTCGAGAAGATCTCGACGACGGGCACCGCGACGCGCTCTTCGTTGTCGATGGCCTTCTGGAAGTCCGGGGTCTCGGTGATCGACAGGCGTACCCAGAGGCCGACGACGATGAGGACGGTCGAGGCCAGGAACGGGATCCGCCAAGCCCAGCTCAGCAACGCTTCCTCGGGAAGGAACTGCAGCAGCAGCCAGAACATGCCGGACGACAAGAATAGGCCGGCGGGCGCGCCCAGCTGCGGGAACATCCCGTACCAGTTCTTCTTGCCCTCTGGGGCGTTCTCGGTCGCCATGAGGACTGCACCGCCCCATTCACCCCCAAGGCCAAAGCCCTGGCCGAAGCGGCACAGCGCCAGCAGCAGCGGCGCAAAGAGGCCGATTGTCTCGTAGGTGGGCAGCAGGCCGATGACAACGGTCGAGATGCCCATGGTCAGAAGCGCGGCCACCAGCGTCGCCTTGCGGCCGATGCGGTCGCCGAAGTGGCCGAAGACCACGGCGCCCAGCGGGCGGGCGAAGAAAGCGATCGAGAAGGTCGCGAAAGAGGCCAGCAGGGCTGTCATGGCGTCCTGCCCGGGGAAGAACAGCGCCGGGAACACCAGTACGGCCGCCGTGGCATAGACGTAGAAATCGAAGAATTCGATGGTGGTGCCGACAAGGCTCGCGGTGAGAACCTTTGCGGGAGAGTTGAGAGCCGGCTGGCCGGTCGAGGCCGCCGCCGTTTCAACATCGGCGGTGCTATCCGTCATTTTATTTCGTATCCGTTCGCATTTGAGACATTTTTTCTTCAGGAGGTTCCGTTAACGCGAACAGGGATCAGAGTCAGGGGGGACTTGTCTGCTGTTTTGTAAACTCTGCCATGCATCATTTGCATGCCAACAATGCTGCGCGCATGCTCTTAACGCCGGCACAGGTGCCAAGTCGTTCGGATCATTCGTTTTGTGAAGGTGCCGAGGGGGCTCTGCCCCCGCCGTGTGCCGCGGCCGCCGGCGTATTTTTCAAGAGAAGAAGGGCCGGGTGTCGCGCTGGCCGGTGTTTCTTCTCTTTAAAACTACGCCCGCCGGAGGCGTCCGGATCGGGCCGCCAGCAGGACGGCCCGGTCAGTTTCGTGGTGGCGTCAGCCCTCGTCGCGGGGCGCGTCCGGGTCGGGTTGGCCGACCCCCTTGAAGATAAACTTGAAGGGGATCGCCCAGAGGAAGCCAAGGCCCACGTAGACCAGAAGTTCCAGCCAGATGGGCGGGCGGCCAAGCCAGTTCACGAGGCTCACCGCCGCCACGATATAAAGCGGCAGCCACACCAAAAGGAGCAGCAGAGACAGGCGTTTGCGGGTCTTGTGCTTCAAGGGCATGGCTTTGCGCTCAGTCTTCGAACGGGTCGGTGACGAGGATGGTGTCGTCACGCTCGGGCGAGGTCGAGAGAAGCGCGACCGGGCAGCCGATCAGCTCTTCAATGCGGCGCACGTATTTCACCGCAGCGCCGGGCAGGTCGTTCCACGAGCGGGCGCCTTCGGTCGATTCCGACCAGCCTTCCATCTCCTCATAGATCGGCTTGCAGCGGATCTGCTGTTCCGTCGCGATGGGCAGGTGGTCGAGGACCTCTCCGTCCAGCTCGTAGCCGGTGCAGATCTTGATGGTCTCGAACCCGTCGAGCACGTCCAGCTTGGTCAGCGAGATGCCGTTGACGCCCGAGGTCGCGCAGGTCTGGCGCACCAGAACTGCGTCAAACCAGCCGCAGCGGCGCTTGCGGCCCGTCACGGTGCCGAATTCGCGGCCACGGGTGCCGAGGCGGTTGCCGTCCTCGTCATCGAGCTCGGTCGGGAAGGGGCCTTCGCCGACGCGGGTGGTGTATGCCTTGACGATGCCCAGAACGAAATCGATGGCGCCCGGGCCGATGCCGGTGCCGGTGGCGGCCTGGCCCGCGATCACGTTGGAAGACGTGACAAAGGGATAGGTGCCGAAGTCGATGTCGAGCAGCGCACCTTGTGCCCCTTCGAAGAGGATGCGTTTGCCGGCACGGCGCTTTTCATTGAGCACCTTCCACACGGGGCCGGCATATTGCAGCACTTCGGGGGCGATCTCGAGCAGCTGCTCGATCAGGGCCTCGCGGTCCACGGGTGGCATCCCGAGGCCCTTGCGCAGGGCGTCGTGGTGGGTGAGCGCACGGTCGACGCGGGATTCCAGCGTCGCGCGGTCCGACAGATCCGCCACGCGCACCGAGCGACGGCCGACCTTGTCCTCGTAGGCCGGGCCGATGCCGCGGCCGGTGGTGCCGATCTTCGAGCCCTGGCTCGCCGCTTCTTCGCGGGCACGGTCAAGTTCGCCGTGAATGGGCAGGATGAGAGGAGTGTTCTCGGCGACCATCAGCGTTTCGGGGCTGATCTCGACGCCCTGTTCGCGGATCGTGGCGATCTCCTTCACGAGGTGCCACGGGTCGAGCACCACGCCATTGCCGATCACCGACATCTTGCCGCCGCGCACAACGCCCGAGGGCAGCGCGTTCAGCTTGAACACCTTGCCGTCGATGACGAGCGTATGGCCCGCGTTGTGGCCGCCTTGGAAGCGCGCGATCACGTCGGCGCGGCTCGACAGCCAGTCCACGATCTTGCCCTTGCCTTCGTCACCCCATTGGGCGCCCACGACAACCACGTTGGCCATATTTCCACCTGTCCTTCAGGAAATCCAAACGCGCTTCGTATAGCGAACCGCTGGGCGGTATGAAACCGCCAAATTGCGCGGATGTGACGGGCCCTTGTGTGGACGCGGGCGAAAATCCGGTGCATCCCCGTGCGCAACATCGTTTTGGTCGGAGAGTGACATGGGATTTTTCCTGCGCTGGATCTTTGCCTTCGTGCTTCTTGCGCTCACCTGGAACCCGAGCTTTCCCAGCTATGTCCGCTGGGCGCTGGCGCCGGGGGATCAGCCGCTGTCGCTGGTGGTGCTTCTGGGGCTGCTGCTGGTGATCGCCTACGTCGTATACCTGCGGGCGACGATCCGCTCGATCGGGGGACTCGGCATGGTGCTGGTGGTCGCCGTGGTGGCGGCGCTGGTCTGGGTGCTGCGCGATTTCGGCATCATCGACATGGCCAACCCCGCGCTGTCCGCGTGGCTGGGCATTTTCGCGCTGTCGCTTGTGCTGGGCGTGGGGCTCAGCTGGTCGTTGGTGCGCCGCCGCCTGTCGGGACAGGCAGACGTCGACGACGTCGAGGAATAGCGCCGCTCAGGGCAGGATCTGCAGCCAGACCCAGCTGCTGAGCAGGCACAGCCCCGTGGCCAGCAGCACCGAGGTCGCCGCCACCCGCTTGGCCCGCCCGTAGAGGTTGGCGAAGACGTAGGCGTTGACCCCCGGCGCCATCGCCGCGGTGATGGTGCCCGATCGCAGCGCATCGGTGCCAAGGCCAAAGCCCTGGCCCATGAGGTACATCACCCCCGGGTGCACCCCCAGCGACATGGCACAGACGAAGAGCACGGTCAGCATGTCGCCCTCGGGGCGGTAGCGCCACAGAACCCCGCCAAGCGCGAAAAGCGCTGCGGGAATCGCCGTGCGCGTCACCATGTCGAGCGCTTGCAGCGCCGGGTCGGGCAGGGTCACGCCCGCGAGGTTGAACACGAGCCCGATGCTGATGCCGATCACCAGCGCGTTGCGCGCCATGGCCTTCACAATCGTCAGGGGGACCTTGCGCAGATCGTTGCCATGGGCGCGGGCGATTTCCATCGAGGTGATGCCCACCGCGTAAAGGAAGGGCGAGTGCATGGCGATGATGGCATAGTTGCCCGCCAGCGCATCCTCGCCATAGGCGCGTTCGGTGATCGGCAGGCCCAGCAGCAGCGAGTTCGAGAACAGGCAGGCGAAGGCGATGACGACCGAATCCTCCCAATCACGGCGGAACAGCACCCGTGCGCCGATCATCCCCGCGGCAAAGCTCAGCAGCGCGCCGGTGTAGAACGAAATGAGCAGCGCCGGTTCGAAATGCTGCCCGAGGTCCAGCTGCCAAATGCCCCTGAACAGCAGGCAGGGGATGGCGATGGTCTGGGTGAAGCCCATGAGCCCGTCCACCGCGTTGTCCTTGAGAAGTCCGCGCCAACTGGCGAGGTAGCCGGCTCCGATCACAAGGAAGACGGGGAGGATGATGTCGATAAGGGCCTGCATGTCGGGCTTTCGGATGGTGGTCTGCGCATGGGGCAAACGGATCGTGCTCCGCATCATGCGGAAGAAAAAAGGGCCTGGATCCCAACCGGGCGCGTTATCGTTCAGCGCCGGGGCCGGGCGTGCGGTGGCCCGCAGCGCCGCGCCCGGAGGTCAGGGGGCCGGCAGGCTCAGCACCATGCCGTCAAAGGCGGGGCGCACATGCTCCGGCGTTTCGGCGGCCACGGCATCGTGGTCGAGGTCGATGTGCATGTTGGTGAGCACCGCCTGTTTCGGTGCGGCCCGCTCGATCCATTCCAGTGCCAGCGCAAGGTGGGCATGGCTGGGGTGCGGCGTGCGGCGCAGGGCGTCGACGATCCAGATGTCTAGGTCGTGCAGATGCGCCCATGCCGCCTCGGGGATCTCGAGCACGTCCGGTAGGTAGGCCAGCCCGCCGATACGGAAGCCAAGCGCGTCGATGCTGCCGTGGTTCACCTCGAAGGGTTGCAGCGTGATCGAACCGCCCGCGCCATCGATGGTAAACGCGTCCCGGCCAATGGTGTGCATGTCGAGGATCGGGGGGTAGGGGCTGCCCTCGGGCTGCACGAAGGCATAGGCAAAGCGTGACAGCAGGGAATTCTGCGTGTCGCCATCGGCCCAGACCGGCAGCCGTCCGCCACGGTTGAACACCACCTGCCGCAGATCATCGAGCCCGTGGGTGTGATCTGCGTGCGAATGGGTCCAGACCGCCGCATCCAGCGTCGCCACATCGGCGTCGAGCAGTTGCTGGCGCATGTCCGGCGTGGTGTCGATCAGCACCGTGGTGGTGCCGGCCTCGCCGATGCGCTCCACCAGCATGGAACAGCGGCGGCGAATGTTGCGCGGGTTCGCCGGGTCGCAATCGCCCCATTTTCCACCCAGACGGGGCACCCCGCCGGACGAGCCGCAGCCAAGGATGGTGAAGCGCAATTCGCTCATGCGGAGGCTTTCTCCGGTGTCCAGGCCGCCGCTTTCGCGAAGAGCCGTTCGAAGTTCTCTTCCGTGGCGCAGGCGAAGGCGGCGTAGTCGATGCCGAAGGCCTCGGCGCCGATCTTGGCGGTGTGCACGGTATATCCCGGCTCGTTGCGCTTGCCACGGTAGGGCGGGGGCGCAAGATAGGGGCTGTCGGTTTCCACGAGGATCCGGTCGAGCGGCGCGGCGACAAAGATCTCGCGCAGGTCCTTTGACTTGGGGAAGGCGGCGATGCCGGACATGGACAGGTAGAACCCGCAGTCCAGCGCGGCACGCGCCAGCTCTGCCCCCGAGGAAAAACAGTGCAGCACGCAGTTGTAGGGGCGCGCCCTGTAGCCCGAGGTCAGGATGTCGATCATGTCCTCGTCCGCGGCGCGGGCGTGGATGATCAGCGGCAGCCCGGTCTCCTGCGCCGCCTCGACGTGGATCCGCAGCGAGGTCTTCTGCACCTCGGCGCTGTCGCCGGTGTAGTGGTAATCAAGGCCGGTTTCCCCGAGCCCCACGAACTTGGGATGCTGCGACAGGCGCACCAGCTCGTCCACGGACGTGAGCGGCTCTTCGGCGGCGCTCATGGGGTGGGTGCCTGCGGCGTAGAACACCGGATCGTTGGCTTCGGCGATGGCGCGCACGGAGGGCTCGTTGCGCAGCCGGGTGCAGATGGTCACCATGCGGTGCACCCCGGCATCAAGCGCGCGCTGGATCACGTCGGGTCGTTCCGCGTCGAAATCCGGGAAGTCGAGATGGCAGTGGCTGTCGGTAATGAGGGGAGTGGTCATGCAATCGTCCTTTGGGCCTTGGTATCAAGGAACCGGTGGCAAGGGTCAAGGCGGGGCCGGGCACCGGCTGCCCGTGCGACGCAGCTTTGACACGGCAGGGGTGGTCCGGGTCTTATGTTGGGCTGTCGCGCGGTCGTGCCTTGAGGCAGAGGTTGCCTTGTCGCGTGCCATCCGGTTCTTGCCCTCGACAATCGTGATATTGTCGCAGGGCCTTGATGCCATGTATCGCGACCGGGGGCGGACAGGATCCGGTCGGGCGTTTGCGGCAGGAGGGGCTGTCAGGCCCGGGCCCGGCCGGCCATGGCACCGCCCGCCAGCCTCAGGCCTGTGATACGTTGACCGATTGCGACAGCATCTGCGCCGGCTCCTGCGAATCCATGAAGGCGATGTCATAAGCATCGCGCCCCACGGCGATGATCGCCATGCTGTCTGCTGCGGCCATGCCCGTGGCATCCACCAGCCACCATTGTCCGCTCAGCCAGACCTCGGCCACCGCGTGGAAATCAGGTGGCGTGATGTGGGGGCTGTAGACCGCGACCATGCGTGCCGGAATGCCCGCCGCGCGCACCAGCGAGCACATGAGGTGCGCGTAGTCACGGCACACGCCCTGCCGCCCCGCGAAGGTTTCCAGTACATTGGTGTCGGCATCCGAGCTGCCGGGCACGTAGGTCAGGTTCTCTTCGACCCAGTCGCGCAGTCCCTGCACCTTGGCCCCGCCGGAAAGGTGTCCGAACCGCTGGCTGACGAAGCTCTGGAACTTGTCGGACTGACAATAGCGCGAGGGGCGCAGGTAAGGGGCGGCCGTCCCGGGGATCCGGTGCAGCGGCATGGCATCGAGCGCGCCCAGGTCCTGTGTCGGGCGGGTCACGTCGACGGTGGCTGTGTAGGTCAAGGTCATGTCCGCAGATCGGAACTGCGCCCATATGCGCTCGCCCACATCCGCATCGCCATCTATGCGGGTCAGGGTGGCATCCGGAATGTCGAGCTGCGACGTCTCGACCACTTGGCCATCGGTCTGCGCTGCCTCTAGCGCGAGGAAGGCGGTGTTGGGGCGTCGGAACCGGTAGCTCATGGCCACGTCTATGCTGATGCGCATGGGGTCTCCTTGCTGGAATGCTGGGCCTTGGCTTGGGGCCTGTAGTGGTGGACGCGGGCCGATGGCGCCGGTCCGGAGGGCAGATCGGTGGGCCCTGATCGTTGGATCTGCCGAACGGGGCTGCATCGAGACCTAGCGCGGCGGCATTGCGTGTGAAGCCGTCCAAGGCGGCACTCGTGCCGAATGGCAGGGTTGGCAGGCGGTGCCGCCGGAACGGTATGATATTCGGCTAGCATCATATGTTGAATGATGAATTCGACATCAGAGTGAAGGAATTCGCGGAACTTTTGGGCGTTGCCCGGGTTCTTGGTCAGATCACCCGGCCGGCCCGATCCCTCACCAACATCTCCCTTCCGCGAAGACGCCCCACGGACGCCATCGCGTGCATATTTTTTGAAAGGCGCGGCCATGAATCGCACTCTCTCTGCTCCGCAAGTCGATCGCTGCATTCCCTTCCTGCTGGCCGGGGGACGTGGCAGCCGCCTGCACGAACTGACTGATGCCGAATGCAAGCCCGCGCTGCATTTCGGATCTGGCAGCGGGCGCATCGTCGACTTCATTCTCGATGCCGTGGTCCGTGCCGGGTTCCCGCAGCTTTTCGTCGCGACGCAATATCGCCCTTATGGCCTGTGCCGCCATCTGCGCGACCAGTGGTCGCATCACTTTGCCAAGGGTATCTCCATCCGCGACGGCGAGCTGATCAGTCCTTCGGGGTATCGCGGCACCGCCGATGCAATCCGCCTTAATGCCACGACGCTGGACGCTTATGCTCCGCGCGAGGTGATGGTGCTGTCGGGCGATCACGTGGCCGACGTGGATCTGACAAGGCTGCTGGATCACCACCGCGCCCAGAATTGCGCGGTGACAGTGGCCGCAACCGCCGTTCCCGCCAGCGACGCGTCGGGCTTTGGGGTCTTCACCACCGATGCCAGGGGGCAGGTCACCGCATTCCACGAAAAGCCTGACACCCCTGCGACCCTTCACGATGATCCGGGCATCTCGCTCGCATCCACTGGCATTTACATCTTCGACTGGCTCTGGCTGCGCGAGGCGCTTGGGGCCGAAGCGCTCCGGCCCGGCACGCGCCATGACTTCGGTCACGATATTCTGCCCCGCGCACTGGCGGAAGAAACCCTGTCGGTCTGCCGGATCAGCAGTTCCGAGACCGGCGGCGACGCATACTGGCGTGATGTCGGGACCCTTGGTGCCTACAGGCGCACCTTGCTGGACCTGGCGCAAGGGCGGGCCAAGCTGACCTTGCCGCGCGGCATGGGGCTGCCGGTGACTGAAGCCATCGATTGTGTGGTGAATGACACGGTCTTCCTTCCCGGCAGCTCGGCGGGCCGGAACTGCACCTTGCGCAACACTGTCGTGGCACCGGGTGTCCGGCTTCCGGACGGGCTCCGGGTTGGGCTCGATGCGGCCGAGGATGCACGCTGGTTCCGTATGGGGGATGATGGGACCGTTCTGGTGACGGCGGAGATGCTGGCGCGCCGCAAGGCGGCGATCGCCCCCCAGCGCAGCCGGGCCACACCCTTGCGGACGGCGAGGCCGGCGGCTGTCGGCACCAGCCGAGTGCCGCCCGTGGCCGGAGATGTGCGTTCCGTCCAGTAAGACTGCACGTGGCTTCGGGATCCTGTCCGAAGCCACGCCCGCGCTTCCGGCCAGTGCGCTCCTGAAGTAATGGGCGTCAAGCCCTGCAGGTCGAGGCCCTCGCCAGAAGCGCGGCATTTCCCGAGGGCGGGCGAAGCCTATGGTGGACGGCGCTGCAGGGCTTCCTTGCGCAAAGGAGGATGCAGGATTCACCTTGCGGATCCAGCCTGGCAGCTGGAGCGGCATCCGTTCTCTCCCTCCGAGCTACAGAACCAGGAAATGGCCGTCCGACAATGAAGCGCTGAAGCAGCGGATCTCGCTGATGATCTGGCTCAGTCTGAACATTGGCTGGGCGACGCCGCCCGCAGGCGGGCATGGCCGTCAGCCGCAGCAGGGTGAGGCCGCAATCTGGACCCGCCTGACGATGAGTTCTGTTTGAAAAGACGCACCTGCCGTCATCCCGCCCCGTAATAACGCCAAGCTATGGAAGCCTTAGACCGTGGGCGCGGTCGCCCGGATCGAGGCGCTCCGCCCAGCTGAGTGCCTCGGTCGCGCCATTTGGCGACGGCGGAGCGCAGGCCACTGCCGAAGCCGCGCTGAGAAGAGACGAAACTACACTGCGCGAAGCGACCGGGGCATAGCCTCATGGCATCCGACTTCGATCACCATGTAGCAGAGCTCCAAGTCCGCGCCGCCGTGCTGAACGGCTACACCGCTCTCGGGGTACCTTTCACCGATCCCATGGGCTACGTGCGGCAGGCGAAAGGGGACGTGCAACCTTCATCCTCTTGGCGCCACGGAGCCGAGGAAATCCGTTCTTCAGATCGTCGTGGCGGTTGCTGCGGTGGCCATCGGCGCCTATTTTGCGCCGATGCTGGCGGGAACGTTCGGGCTCGGTGTGGAAGCCTGGGGCGCGCTGATCATTATGGGGACCACCGCGGTGGGGAACCTCATGGTGAACTCCATGTTCCCGCCGCCGGACGCGGACAAGGTGCAGAACCGCTACCAGATCTCGGGGTTCCGGAACGAGATGCGCCCCGACGGCGCGGTGCCGGAGATCATGGGGACCATCCGCTACGCGCCGCCCTTCGCGGGTTCGAGCTGGAGCGAGATCGTTGGCGATATCCAGTACGTTCGGGCCGCGTTCCTCTTCGGCGGCGGCGAGGTCGAGCTGAGCGATATCCGGCTTGGCGACACTCAGCTGAAAGAGTTCGACGAGATCGAGACCGAGATCCAGACCGATCTGCCTGCGAACACGTCACTTGGCCTGTACCCTTGGCAGGTCGTGGAAGAGCGCGTCGGAACGGAGCTCGAACGGCCATGGCCCACGAATGACGTGGGCAAGAAGATCGATGGGCCGAGCATCGAGACACCGGTGGTTCGATCAACAGGCAAGGACGCTGCCGCCGCGTCAGTGATCTTCTGGTTCCCGGCGGGTCTCATCCGGTACAACCGTGAGGGAGACTCGAAAGCGTATCGGGTCAGCGTCCGTATTGCCCAGCGGCAGACCTCCTCGGATCCTTGGGAAGAGGTGACGACGCTGACCTTCCGGGCGGAGAAAGCGGAGTCGTTTTTCCGTCAGCACACATGGGACTTTCCGGTGCGGGGACGCTGGCAGGTTCAGATCACGCTCATGGACAGCCCCGGCCCAAACGAGCGCTACATCAAGCGGCTGGTCTGGGCTGCCTTGCAAACCATCCGGCCGGAAGGCCCGATCGCCTATGATGGCAACATCACGAAGGTTGGCTTCCGGGGGCGTGCCACCGCCCAGTTCAATGGTCAGATCGACAACTTCAACGCGCTCTGCCGTCGCATCTGTCTCGATTGGGATCACCTGTCTGGCACCTGGGTCCGGCGGGCAACCAGCAACCCCGCATCCTACTTCCGCCTTGCCCTGCAGTCTGAGGCCAACCCGCGCCCGGGAGCCGACAACGAGATCGATCTCGAGCAGCTGCAGGAGTGGCACGACTTCTGCCGGCTCAAGGATCTGAAGTTCGATCACGTCTTCGAAGATGAGGGCATGACCCTGCGTGAGGTTCTGACGGTTATCGCTTCAGCTGGCCGGGCAATGCCGCAGCGTATGGGAGGCCGATGGGGCGTCGTGATCGACCGGCCGCAAAGCCTGATCGTTGACCATATCAACCCACGCAATGCCGATGAGTTCAGCACGACGCGCAGCTACTTCGAGCCGCCGCATGGGTTTCGGGTCAAGTTCCGTGATGCCACCGACGATTACAACGAGGCCGAGCGCCTGGTGCGTTGGCCGGGATACGAGGGGCCGATCACGCTCACCGAGGTGCTCGAGATGCAGGGCAAGACCGACCCGGCAGAGGTCGCGCGCGAAGCAACCCGGCGGGCTTACGAGTTGCTGTATCGGCCCGATATCCATCAGGCGACGCAGGACCATAGTGTCAGAACGGCGACCCGTGGCGATCTCGTGATGCTCTCGAACTACCTGCTGACGAGCACCAGACTGCCGGGCGTGTCCGGATGGTGGAGGGGAACGCGATCGTTCTCGATGAGATGGTCACCATGCTCGACGGTGAACGCTATGCCGTCCGGTTCCGGCACTTCCCTGAGCCGGACGGCGGACAGCCTCAGGACACGGTCGGGCAGTCGGTTCTCAGGCTGGTTGAAACGCTCGCGGCGGAGACGCGGACGCTGTTGCTGGTGGGGCCTGGCCTCATGCCGCGGGTTGGAGACCTGGTCCACTTCGGAAAGGCGTCCGAGGATAGCCATCCGATCGTGATCCAAGGCGTTGAAGCGGGGGAGGCGTTCACGTCCGTCGTCCGTATGGTCGCCCATGCGCCGATTATCGATGAGTTGACGGACGCATATGTCGCGCCGCCCTGGACCGGGCGGGTGGGGGACACCGACGGTGGCGCCGGCTCCGTGCCGGGCGCTCCGAGATGGGCCTCGGTGACATCAGGGCTCGAGATATTCGAGCACCCGATCGCAGGTGATCAGCTTGTCGCGCGAGATATCACGGTGCGGCTGGCACCGGGCATCGGCTCCACCGCCTTGCTGAGCGCCTACCGGATCGAGCACCGGGTCGCGGGACCGTACGCCTGGGCGTCGATAGAGGTCCCGGCCGCGCAGGGAGCCGGGTCGATCGAAGGATATCAGCAAGGCGAGGTTGTTGAGCTGCGCGCGCTGGCCGTTTCCAGGGACGGCCTGGAAGGGCCCTATTCCCCCATCGCCACCATCACTGTCGGTGAAGATGATCCGACACTGCCGACCGCACTTGATGCGCAGTCGATCACCGCCAGCAGTGGCCTTGGCAATGCGACGATCACCGTTGCCGTGCCGAGCGGAGCCACGACGGCGATCCAGCTGTTTCGGGTGCCGGCAGGGTCCGAGCTTGATGTCGCTCTCCACGCAGCGGGTGACCCCGTGCCGGTGGCAGCGGGGAGCACGATCTCGATCACCGACGGTGACGCGACACGGCAGACCATGCTGGAGAACGGGCAATTCAGTAGCGTATCGGCTTGGGAGCTGGGGGACGGATGGACCATCACGGACGGCTACGCTGCGGCAATCATGGCCACGGCGTCCGAGACATCGTTGAGCCAGGATATCTCGGTCTCTGCCAATCGTGTGCTGCGTCTCGCCTATCGGATGTCTGACTGGCAGTCGGGCACGGTCACGCCCCGCCTGACGGGAGGTGGCGTCGTGTCGGGGCCGAGCGTGGGGGCGGACGGTCGCCATTACGTGGAGCTGACAACGCTTTTCGGGTCCAGCTCCCTCGAGTTCCTGAAGTCGGCGGATTTCGTGGGCAAGCTGTCTGACGTGACGCTTTACCAGCACACGGCAGCCTGCGCCCCTCAGGGGCAGTGGGACTATTACGCTCAGCCGCGCAACGACGCAGCGCTGGCCGATGTGGCCGGTCCGGCCTCCACCGAGATCGCATAGGGCGGATCATGGAGGGCATCAGAACAACCGAGCTTCCCGATCTCGCCGCCGCGGACACGCTGCTCGTTATCCGGGACGGCTCCACGGGGGTGGTCAGGGTCCTCGATCTCGCAACCCAGATTGCAGGGACTGGCGTGATCTCGGAGATCCTCAGCGGCGCAGGCAGAGCTGAGGATGTCGAGCTGATTGCCGAGAGGCTGGACGAGGTCAGGGAGGTCGCCGACCAGGCATTCGACCGGCACGACGTGGCGATCGAGGATGCCACAGGAACCGTGGCGGAGCTGATTGCCAGGGTGCAGAGCACCTTTGGGGCCTTCGGAGACTTCGGAGGCTTGCCCTTGGCGGAGGCCATCGAGCGCTCTATCGGCCCGCTCACCGCGCCGGTGCCGCTGTCCACGCGCATTGAGGCCGAAGAGCAGCGCCTCACCGACACCCTGCCGCGCATCCGGTCTGTCGAGCAGACCGGGCGCGATCTGATGCAGCGCATGATGGCGCTTGCGGACCTGCAGTGGTCCATCGATCAGCGCCTGACCGGCGCCGGGATCTATGTCGATCCCGAGGACGGCACGGTGAAGATCGAGGCCTTCGAGTATCTGCAGGATCAGGTTTCTGATGTGCGTGTCACCCTTGACGCGGCCACGGCAAAACTCGAGCTGTCGGCGACCCAGGCCTACGTTGATCAGGAGGTGTTCCGGGCTATCACGGACCCGTCGCAGCTTCACTACCTTGATGATCTGATCGCAGATGTGCGGAAGGTCGAGATCACCCTCGATGGGGTCAACGGCACTCTCGAGCAGCACGCTTCGGCCCTGACCGTCGATGGCGGCCTCGTCACCATGACGAGCGTCACCAGCACGCTCGACAGCCTGCAGGGGCAGATTGCCGACCGCGTCACCAACACGGACTTCAATGACGCCACCGCGCGCCTCGCCGCCGCCGAGCAGGTAATAGAGGCCCTGCCGGATGCGGCCACCATCACGCAATCGGTTGAGGCGTCTCGCATCATCGCTCGGGACGTGGACCAGCTGACCGCGCGGTCCATCGCCGATATGTGGGGGCGCTACGAGGCGGAGGAAGCTATCCGCGTGTCCGAGGCGCAGGCGCGCTCGGAACAGCACGCGTATATCGACGAGCAGGACCGGGCCATTGCCTCGGACGTGACCGAACTGCGCGCTGCAGTGGACACCTCAAACGCGCAGATCCGCGACGAGCGGCGTGTCCGTGCCGCCGAGGATGAGGCGCTTGGTGAGTCCATCACGCAGGTCAGCACTGGCCTTGCCAGCGTCTCGGGTCAGGCCGAGGGCACCGCAGACGCGGTTAACGAGCTGACGGGCCGCGTTGCGCGAAACGAGGAGGGTCTCACCGCAGAGGCCGCGAGCCGCACGCTGATCGTGTCGTCCGTCCGTGAGCTTCGGGGCGAACAGCGCGCGGACACCGCGCGCAGCATCGTGGACATGTGGAACGCATTTACCGCAGAGGAGAACGCCCGCGATGCGGTGGCCGTCTCTCTGGAAGAGGTGAGGACTTGGGTCGAAGAGGGCCTCCTGGCTGAAGCCATCGCGCGCGAGGTGCTTGGGGCTGCTCTCGGGCAGGCCCAGGCCAGCATCGTGTCGGAGAGAACTGCTCGGACCACGGCTGACGAGGCTCTGGCGCAGCAGGCCGACCAACTGACGGCAGATCTCGGCGATGCGCAGGCGGCGATCAATGCTGAGCAGATCGCCCGCGCCTCGGCGGATGAGGCTCTGGCGCAGCAGGCCAGCCAGCTATCGGCGGGTCTCGGTGACGCGCAGGCGGCGATCAATGCTGAGCAAACCGTCCGCGCCGCGGCCGACGAGGCGCTGTCTCAGCAGGCCAGCCAGCTATCGGCGGGTCTCGGTGACGCACAGGCGGCGATCAATGCCGAGCAGTCCGCCCGCGCCGCCGCCGATGAGGCGCTGTCTCAGCAGATCACACAGGCCGAGGCCGCCCTTGGGCAGACCGTCGCCACAGCCACTGAGGAACTGAGCGGACAGATCACGCAGAATGAGACCGGCTTGACCTCTGTGGCGCATCGCACCACCGCGCTGGAGACTGGTTACACAGACGCGCAGGCGGGCATCGCCACCAACGTTGAGGCGATCTCCGGCCTGTCGGCCCAGCAGACGCAGACGGAGGAGGGGCTTGCGCTGGTCGCGCAGGATGTCAGTGACCTTGAGGTCCGCACAGAGAACATCGAGGGCGAGACTGAGGCGCAGGGTGAAGCTATTGGCGGCCTGACCACCCGGATGACGCAGACCGAGGATGGGCTCGAGGTTGTTTCCGCCGACCTGTCGCAAGTCGGTGCGCGGCTGTCCGATGCCGAGACCGGGGTGTCTGCCAACGGCACCGCGATCACGCAGACAAACACCCGTGTGAGCAATGTAGAGGGAGCAGTTAGCTCGCAGGGGCAGTCGATTGTTGCCCTGCAGAACGGCGTCGAAGCCGCTCAGGACGCGGCAAACGCTAATGCGTCAGCTATCGACGGATTGGAAACGCAGGCAGAGGCGCAGGGCAACAACTTGGTGGTTCTGGCGCAGCGCACCACCGAGCTTGAGACCGACATAATCGAAGCGAATGGCGAGATTGCCGGGAATGCGCAGGTCACGTCCACACTCGGTACGCAGGTCGAACGCATCGACGGCGAGGTACACGCTCTCTCGACGCAGTATGACATCGTTTCGGCGGCTGTAGCGGATAACAACGCGTGGATCTCCAACGTCGCCGCAACGCGCGTCACCGCTGCCGGGGCCGTTGCCGCAGTCAACCAGCAGATCTCGGCCAGCTACGGCAATCTGACGGCGATGGCAGCGGCCACCGCTTTCGCTCAGGCTGGCGTTAATGGGATCTCCGCAGGGTATGTCTTCCGTCTGAACGGTCAGAACGTCTTCGAAATGGTGAGCGTCACAGACGGTGTTAGCGGTCCAGTGACCACGGCTCGACTTGCGCCGGATTACGTTCAGATCACCGGCATTGCCCAGATCAACACCGCCGTGGTCGACCAGCTCTTTGCGGAAGAGATCATTACGGATCGGCTATTCGTCGGTGGTCGTCAGATCATCCCCGGCGCCGTGTCGTCGCTGTCTCACGAGTTTGCTCAACCCTACGTCTCGACGAACGACGCGGATTTCGTCCTCGTGACCAGCACCGACTACACGACGATCGTCACGCTGGACCCGCTGGATGTCGAGGCGGGGTCGCGCGTGCGACTTGAGGCCAGCTGCAACATCGATGCCCCTCTCAGTGAGGCATGGGGACTGGTGGCCTTCGAGATGCAATACCGTGCCAACGAACAGGCATCGTGGAGCGCGTGGGAGGGCATCCGCTTCTCGGCGACCGGGATCATCCCCGGCAAGGCTGCTGATGGGCAGATGAGCCCATTCACGCACGCCACGGCAGACACCCGCAGCGCCACCGAACAGCGGCGGTATCGCCTCCGGGCGCGGCTCCAGCCGGGCAGTCCGCGCATGCGTATCTGCCGGGTCGATTTCTTCGCACAACAGATCAAGAGGTAAGAACATGCCGACATGGTATAGCGACGGCACTGTGTCCGTCAGCAATGGGCAAACGACAGTGACCGGCGTTGGCACCGCATGGGTGGCGAACGCTCAACTTGGGCAGGCGGTCTACCTGCCGGATAACCGGCTCTATGAGATCGCGGCAGTGGTCAGCAACACGCAGATCACGCTTACGCGGGCCTATCAGGGATCGACCCAGACGGGGGCGGTTTACCAGATCCTTCCGATCGAGGGTCTTCTAGATGAGGCCAGCAATGCGCTCTTTTCGGCAATCTCGGAGATGCGCAGCCACAACGAGGGCACGCTGGCCGGGCGCTTCCCGGTGGGAACGAATGCGCAGCCGTCTGTTCGTGGTGCGTCGGACGGCAACACCGGGGTGAACCTGCCCGGTGGCGACGTTCTGGACTTTGTCACGAACGCCATCCGCAGGGCGCGCCTGTCGAGCGCCGGGCTGCAGCTCGACGCGCCGCTGATCGGCACCGCAGTCACGCAGAGCAACGACGACATCACGCCCGGGCGGGTCACGAAGGTGGGGGACTTCGGCCCTGGCGCAGTCAACAACGTGCCGTTCGTGTCGGACCTGGACGCTCAGGATATTCCTGTCGAGTTCTTCCAGTTCACGAACGCTGCGGCTGGCACGTTGCCCGTGCCGGGGAGTGCCGGATTTGGGCTGCAACTTCGGCGTTTCGGCGGAGCCGCTGAGCAAGCAGCCCAACTGGCCTTCAAGGACAACGCAAGCCGCATGTTCTTCCGCTCCGCGTTTGGCGGCTCTTACAAGCGCTGGTTCGAGATGTTCCATCAAGGGTCCGCTGTCGGTCCCGTCAGTATGGCTAGCGGGGTGCCGACCGGCTCTTTGGTCGAGAGCGGAACCAACGCCAACGGGAGCTACACCCGCTTGATTGACGGGACGCAGACCTGCACCGCCAAGCCGTTCCTGACCTACTCTAACGGAGTGCTGGCGCTGGCCTGGACGTTCCCGGCGCCCTTTGTCGGAACGCCGGCTCTGACGGGCAACATGAACCGCAGTTCAATGAATGCAGGCGTGACGCCAGCATCGAGGGATGTCGGCGCGATGACCTTTGGGTCCATCACGAATACAACCGCCAGCGTCGTCGTTGAGACGGTGCCCGGCGGCGCAAGCTTCCAATCCGGTGACACGTCGAATTGCTTTGTGCAGGCCGTGGGCCGTTGGGCCTAAAGGAGCAACCACATGAATATCATCTACTCCCCCGTTCGTCTCGACACGCAGCTTGAGCTGTTCAAGAGCGGCGACACCCTGACCACCAACGGCGAGGCGTTCGATTTCACCGATGTCCCCGCCGGTGCGACATTGCCCCGCGCCGCGATCAACTGCGACTGGATCGCAGGCGACGTGACCCGCGACGAGGCTGGCGTGCTGACCGTGCCGGTGATCCTGCCGCACGGCAGCAATGCCCCCGAAGAAACCTGCTTCCCCGAGCCGCTGGTCGAGGTGCCTGACGGCCCGGTTGAGCTGCCGCCCTACAACACCGAGGAGCTCCCGGCATGAGCAACATCGATATGAGCCAGATCATCACTGCCGAGGACAAGGCGGCCGCCGAGCAGGCATCGCGCAAGGCCGGTCTCTTCGCTGAGCGTGAGCGCCGCCTTGCGGCGGGCACCACGTTCAACCTGTCCTTCGGCCCCTTGCCAATGCAGGGCAGGCCGCAGGATCAGGCCACCATCACCGCGCTTTTGCAGCTCGCAAACATGCGGATCACCGCTGAAGACACCTCGCCCCTGACGTTCCGCGATGCGGTCAATACCATCCACTCCTTGAGTCCGACTGAGATGATCGAAGCGGCGACCGCGGGCATGGCATGGGTTGAGGCGGTCATGGCTGCGAGCTGGGCGCTGGTGGATAGCGGCGACATCCCCGCCGATTACACCGACGACGCGCACTGGCCTGCATGAGCGCCTACACAGAGCTGACCGGCTGGCACAGGCCGGTCGGCGGCATTGCCTTCGAGGCCATCGCGCCCGTCCGCTGGGAGCTGGGCGTTAAGGGTTCGGACCTCTGGGTCATCGTTCCCACCGGCTTCGTCTTCGACTGCTCGGTGCCGCGCTGGCTCTGCTGGGCCGCTGATCCCCTCGACACCCGGTATCGCAAGGCGTCCTGCCTGCACGATTACCTGTTGGTCGAGGGCTGGGGCAGGGTGGCCGCGGGGGCTGTGTTCCACGATGCCCTACAAGCCGACGGGGTGCCGCCAGCCCGACGCATCGCCATGTGGCTGGCGGTCTCGCTGTTCCGCTACCGCTGACCATCGCCCGCCTCGCGCGGGCTTTTCTATAACCTCGGACCACAACGTGGTCCTGGTGGCACTTGAAGGGGGTGTTGAACGTCTGTTTAAGCCCACCCAGCCAAAACTGCGTTGCTGAAGTTTTGAGTGTAATTCACTGAAGTTTTGAGCGTGAGGCTACACAGAGGCTACAGAGACGCTCATGGGTCGCCATAGGATGGGATTTCATGGGCGGCATGGGAATTCATGGTCGGAGATCCGTGTTTCAACCTGAAGCAGATCAGTGAAAGCACCTTTAGGACGGATTCGCGGCGATTCTCCGGAAAACTGTCAACGAATCTGATGAATTCCGAGGCGCCTGAAAACAAGGTTCCATGCAAGAACAAAAAAGTTGGGAAATCGTGGGTGTGACATCCTCACGACAGCGTTACTAGATATAGGCGCCGGCAGGTTCCCGCTTACCACATATCCGTGAAAACTTCAGGCCAGACGCTCTACATGTTGTTTTCCACATGCCCTGTGGACAAAATTTGGTAGTGGCTGCCGTAAAAACCCGTTGCGACCCATGAATTCCCGTGACATACCTTTAACCACAGTGAGGGACGGATCAGAGGGTCACCAAGGCCCCGCAAAAATCCAGAACACATAATAACTTGAGCAGGTTCATACAGGCACCGCTCTTCACTGTAACAACAGAATCCGGCGCGCGAGCGAGCAGACATCCCCCCAGGTGGCGCGCGCAGTCGGACCACCCGCTAAGCGGGCAAGGCGGCGGGTTGATCAGTGGCAGCAGATCAACCCGCCGCATTTCGTTTCAGGGGGCATGAAAGTAGGGCAGTGACCCGCAGGCTGAGGTTCAGAGGCGAAAGTCGGCACAAGGTCGACACGAAGGGCAGGGTCTCCATTCCAGCCTCTTTTCGCCGTGTGCTCGAAGCGGGGGATCCCGACTGGGTCGATGGTCTCAACCCCAATTTCGTGATTGTCTACGGCGACCAGCGCCAGACCTATCTCGAATGCTACACCATCGAGGAAATCGAGGCCGTCGAAGAGCGCATCAGCAAGATGAAGCGCGGCTCGAACAAGCGGCGCATTCTCGAGCGGCTGTTCTCGACCCTCTCCATCACAACCTCCGTGGACGAGACGGGTCGCATCGTGCTTCCCGCCAAGCTGCGCGAGAAGATCGGCCTGAACGGCGAGGCGCAGTTCACCGGCAACGTCACCACCTTCCAGATCTGGCAGCCCGCCGCCTACGAGGCGGACGTGCTCGCAGTGGAGGCGGACCTCGAGGAATTCGACGTGGACGATCCGCTGATGCTGCTTGATGAAGACGACGAAGACGAGGAGATCTGACATGGCGACGGGCGCAGGAAAAGCTGACGGCGCACCCCATGTTCCGGTCCTCCTGAGGCCATTGCTGGACGCGGTCGCACCCCTCTCGGGCACCTGGATCGACGGCACCTTCGGGGCAGGGGGCTATTCGCGCGGCCTGCTCGAGGGCGGCGCCGAGCGTGTCATCGGCATCGACCGCGATCCGTTGGCCCACCGCATGGCGGAGGACTGGATCAAGGACTACGGCGGCAAGCTCGAGCTGAAGCTTGGCAATTTCGCGGACATGGACGAGTTCGCCACCGGGGTGGAGGGCGTCGTGCTCGACCTCGGGGTCAGCTCAATGCAGCTCGATATCGCCGAGCGCGGGTTCTCATTCCAGAAGGACGGCCCGCTCGATATGCGCATGGAGCAGTCGGGCGAGTCCGCCGCCGAACTGGTGAAGCGGCTCGATGAGACGACGCTGGCGGATGTTCTCTATACATACGGTGAAGAGCGCGCCTCGCGCCGCATTGCCAAGGCCATCGTGCGCGAGCGCGACCGCGAGCCGATCGAGACCACCGCCCGCTTGTCGCAGATTGTCGAGGCCTGCCTGCCGCGGCCCAAGCCCGGCCAGAGCCACCCGGCGACCCGTAGTTTCCAGGCGCTGCGCATCGCGGTCAACGACGAATACGGCGCGCTATGGCGTGGCCTGATGGCCGCCGAGCGGGCGCTGAAGCCCGGCGGTTGGCTCTGCGTCGTTACCTTCCATTCGGTCGAGGATCGCATGGTCAAACGCTTTTTGCAGGCACGCTCGGGCCGACTTGGCACCGTCAGCCGCCATGCGCCCGTGGCACCGGAACAGGAAGCGCAGTTCGTCACAGTCACCCGCAAGGCCGTGGGCCCGGATGAAGACGAACTCAAGGCCAACCCGCGGGCGCGCTCGGCGCGGCTGCGCATCGGGCGACGCACCGACGTGGCTTCGGGCGAGGTTGGGGCCGACACGCTCAACATGCCGCAACTCAAGGGGAAAAAGTGATGCGGACACTGCTATACGTTACCAGTTTCCTTGGCATGATCGGATTGGCTTTCTGGGCCTACCGCGAAAACTACGACACGCAGGCGGCGCTCGACCATGTTGAGGACCTGCACCGCGACATCGCTGACGCGCGGGCGCGACTGTCGATCCTGAAGGCGGAATGGGCCTATCTCAACCGCCCCGACCGGCTGCGCGAGCTGGCTGAAATCAACTTTTCCCGCCTCGAGCTGCTGTCCATGCGGCCAGAGCAGTTCGGCCAGGTGGACCAGGTGGCCTTCCCGGTACTGGACCCGCTGGTGGTGAGTGATGCCATCGACGTCAGCAGCGCCGGCGCCGCCGCAAGTGATGGGCTCGTGCCATGAACCGTATTCCCCTTCGCCCGCTTGCCCGCATCCTGCCCGCCCGTGACCGGGGGCAGAATCCCGACGCCATCGAGCGCGAGAACCTGCGCATCCGCCACGAGCAGATGCGCGACAAGGCGCGGCTGCGCGCTGAAAGCCGTCTTTTGGTCATGGGGGTGCTGTTCCTGTGCGCCTTCGTCACCATTGGTGGACGCATGGGCCTTCTGGCCGCGTCGGAACCGACCGAGCCGCGCGCCCGTGCCACCGGTGCGTCGATCATCGCGAGCCGGGCGGACATCACCGACCGGCGCGGCCGGGTGCTGGCCACCAACATGGAAACCCATTCGCTTTACGCGCATCCGCAGCAGATGATCGAACCGCTGCGCGCCGCAAAGGAGCTCAAGGCCATCTTCCCCGATCTTGATGAGGAGCGGATGGTCAAGGATTTCACCGACGGCAAGCGCAAGTTCCTCTGGGTCAAGAAGAAGATCAGCCCCGAGCAGATGCAGGCCGTGCATGACATCGGCGATCCCGGCCTTCTGTTCGGCCCGCGCGAGATGCGGCTTTATCCCAATGGCGCGATCGCCTCGCACATCCTCGGCGGGTCGAGCTTTGGCCGCGAAGGCGTTGATTCCGCCGAAGTCATCGGCACCGCGGGCATTGAGAAGTTCTTCGACGAAGAGCTGCGGGATCCGGCCCGCGAAGGTGCGCCGCTGGAGCTGTCGATCGACCTGTCGGTGCAGGCCGCGACCGAGCGTGTGCTTGATGCGGGCATGAAACTGATGAACGCGCGCGGCGCAGCGTCGGTGCTCATGGATGTGCACACCGGCGAGATCATCGCCATGGCTTCGCTGCCCGACTTCGACCCCAATGACCGGCCCCGCCCGCCGACCGAGGGCATGCCCTCTGACAGCCCGCTGTTCAACCGTGCGGTGCAGGGCGTCTACGAGCTTGGGTCCACCTTCAAGATCTTTGCCGCGGCACAGGCGATGGAGCTGGGCCTCGTGCGGCCCGACACGATCATCGACACCCGTCCGCCCTTCAAAGTCGGCGGCCACCGCATCGGCGAATTCGAAGGCCACAACTACGGTGAGATAACGGTGTCCGAGATCATCCAGAAAAGCTCGAACCGGGGGACCGGCAAGCTGGCTCTGGCCATCGGCATCGACCGGCAGAAGGACTTCCTCGACCGCATGGGCTTCTTCAAGCCGGTCCCGGTCGAGATGGTCGAGGCCCCGGGCGGCCAGCCGCTGCTGCCATCGCGCTGGACCGACCTGTCGACGGTCACCATCTCCTACGGCCACGGGCTGAGCTCGTCTCCGCTGCACCTTGCGGCGGGCTACGCGGCCATCGCCAACGGCGGCCACATCGTCCATCCCACCCTGATCAAGAGCAAGGCCGTCACCTACGGCGAACGGGTGCTGTCCGAAGAGGTCGCCGCCAACGCCCGCCAGATGCTGCGCGAGGTGGTGAGCGAGGGCACCGCGAGCTTCGGCGACGTGCCCGGATACAAGATCGGCGGCAAGACCGGCACCGCGGACAAGCCCAAGGAGCGCGGGGGCGGCTATTACAAGGACAAGACGATCACGACGTTTGCTTCCATGTTCCCCGCCGACAATCCGCGCTACGTTCAGATCGTCACGCTGGACGAGCCGGTGGAAACATCGGGCTCTCGGCCGCGCCGCACCGCCGGCTGGACCGCCGTGCCGGTGGCTGCCGAGATCATCGGCAGGATCGCGCCGCTTCTGGGCTTGCGCCCGGAGTACGATGTGAAAGAACTTGCACAGATCACGCTGGTTTCGGACTGATCGCGGGCATTGCCTCTGACGGGGCACGGGTCCGGCGCTGTGTCCTCTGGCCAGCGCCGGATGTTTGTTTTTTGGAACGATGAAAGGGCAGCCATGAGCGGGGAAAAGACGCTTTCCGAGCTGGGGCTGACAGCACGGGGCGGGCGCGAGGCGCGCGTTTCGGGCGTCTCGGTGGACAGCCGCGCGGTGATGCCGGGGCACCTGTTCGCAGCGATGCCGGGCACAAAGGTGCACGGCGCCACCTTTATGGACACCGCGCTGGCGCAGGGCGCCACGGCGGTGCTGACCGATGCCGAGGGGGCGCGCATCGCCGCTGATGCGCTGGCCGAGACAGTGGTGGCGGTGGTCATCGCCGCCGATCCGCGCGCCGCGCTGGCCTATGCCTGCGCGCTGTTCTTCGGCGCCCAGCCCGAGGTCATGGTCGGCGTCACCGGCACCAACGGCAAGACCAGTGTCGCCAGCTTCGTGCGGATGATCTGGCAGGAGCTTGGCCACCGCGCCATCAATGTCGGCACTACCGGCGTCGAGGGCGACTGGCAGGCGCCGCTGCGCCACACCACGCCCGATCCCATCACCCTGCACAAGGCGCTGGCCGAGGCTGCGTCCGCCGGCATCACCCACGCCGCCATGGAAGCGTCGAGCCACGGGCTTGACCAGAGGCGCCTCGACGGCGTGCAACTGCAGGCGGCGGGGTTCACCAATTTCACGCAGGATCACCTCGATTACCACGCGGATTTCGAGGAATATTTCGCCGCCAAGGCCGGGCTTTTCGCCCGCGTCCTGCCCGAGGACGGCACCGCCGTCATCAACATCGACGACGCGCGCGGCATCGACATGCTGTCCATGGCCAAGGCGCGCGGGCAGGAGGTGCTGACGGTTGGTGAGCTGGAGGGCGCGGACCTGCGCCTTCTGGGCGCCCGCTTCGACGCCACCGGGCAGGAATTGCGGATCTCGTGGCATGGCGTCGTGGAGCAGCTGCGCCTGCCGCTGATCGGCGGCTTCCAAGGTTGCAATGCTCTGCTGGCCGCTGGCCTCGTGATCGCCTGCGGCGCCGAGGCCGAACAGGTCTTTGCCGTGCTGCCCCGGCTGGAAACCGTGCGCGGGCGCATGCAGCTTGCCGCCACTCGTGACAGTGGCGCGGCGGTCTACGTGGATTACGCCCACACCCCCGATGCGGTCTCCACCGCCATCGACGCGCTGCGCCCCCATGTCATGGGCCGGCTCATTGCCATCATCGGCGCGGGTGGCGACCGCGACACCGCCAAACGCCCCCTGATGGGGGAGGCGGCAGCGGCCAAGGCGGACGCGGTCATCGTCACCGACGACAACCCCCGCTCCGAGGATCCCGCCGCCATCCGTGCGCAGGTCATGGCCGGCTGCCCGGACGCCATCGAGGTGGCAGACCGCGCCGAGGCGATCCTCCGGGGCGTCGACCTGCTCGGGCCGGGGGATGCGCTGCTGATCTGCGGCAAGGGGCACGAGACCGGGCAGATCGTGGGCGACACGGTCTATCCCTTTGATGACGTGGAACATGCAAGCGTGGCGGTTGCCGCGCTGGACGGGAGGGGCTCGTGACGCTCTGGACGGCAAGAGACGCGGCCGAGGCCACGGGCGGGCAGGTGACCGCCCAGTGGCAGGTCAGCGGCGTTTCCATCGATACGCGTAGCATCGCGCCGGGCGATCTCTTCGTGGCACTCAAGGCGGCCCGCGACGGCCATGATTTCGTCGCGCAGGCGCTTGAGAAAGGCGCCGCCGCAGCCCTCGTGTCGCGCATCCCCGAGGGCGTCGATGAAGACCGCCTTCTGCTGGTGGACGACGTGCAGGTGGCGCTCGAGGCGCTGGGGCGCGCCGCGCGGGCGCGCTTCGAAGGGCGCGTGGTCGCGGTCACCGGATCGGTAGGCAAGACCTCAACCAAAGAGATGCTGCGCTGCGTTCTGGGCGCGCAAGGCACGGTCCATGCCGCCGAGAAGAGCTACAACAACCACTGGGGTGTGCCGCTGACGCTGGCGCGGATGCCGAAGGACGCTGATTTCGCGGTGATCGAAATCGGCATGAACCACCCCGGCGAAATCGCGCCGCTGGCCCGTATGGCCCGCCCGCACGTGGCCATGGTGACAATCGTCGCGCCCGCACACCTTGCCGCCTTCGAGAATATCGAAGGCATCGCCGCCGAGAAGGCGTCGATTTTCGAGGGGCTGGAAGAGGGCGGCACCGCAGTCATCAACGGCGATCTGCCGGTGACGCCGATCCTGCGCGAGGCGGCCATTGCCCATGCGGACCGGGTGCTTGATTTCGGCGAGGCACCGGGCAATCACCACCGCCTGACGGAGGTCACCGTGGGCGATGCCTGCACGGTGGCGCAGGGGCGCGCCTGGCGCTCGCCGCTGCTCTTCAAGGTGGCGGTGCCGGGGCGGCATTTCGCGGTCAACGGGCTTGGCGTGCTGGCCGTGGCCCATGCGCTCGATCTCGACCGGGCGCTGGCGGTGACCGCGCTGGGGCAGTGGCAGGCCGGAGCGGGCAGGGGCCTGCGCGAGGTCATCCTGCTCGACCCCGTGGAAACCGACCTGACGCTCGAGCTGATCGACGATGCCTACAACGCGAATCCGGCCTCACTGGCTGCCTCGCTCGAGGTACTGGCAGGGGCGCGGCCTCAGGACAACCTCGGTCGCAAGCAGCAGGGGCGGCGGATTGCCTATGTCGGCGACATGAAGGAGCTGGGCAAATCCGAAAAGGCCCTGCACCGGGCGATCGCCGATCTGCCCGCGATGGAGGGCATCGACGTGGTGCATTGCATCGGCCCGCTCATGCGCGAGCTGTGGCGCGCGCTGCCCGAAGACAAGCGCGGCCACTGGGCTGAAGACAGCGACGCCATGGCAGGCCGCGTGAGGCAGGATCTCGACGCGGGTGACGTGGTGCTGGTCAAGGGGTCACTGTCGATGGGGCTGGGGCGCGTGGTTGACGCGATCCGGCGAAAGGGCGTATTGCCCGCCGGCGGCAACGGCTGAAAGGGAAAAAGGCGCGATGCTATACTGGCTCACCAGCTTCAGCGACGGTGGCGATCTGTTCAACCTGTTTCGCTACATCACCTTCCGGGCGGGCGCTGCCTTCTTCACGGCGCTGATCTTTGGCTTCCTGTTCGGGCGGCCCCTGATCGACGTGCTGCGCAAGCGGCAGGGCAAGGGACAGCCGATCCGCGATGACGGCCCCGAAGGGCACTTCATGAAAGCCGGCACCCCCACCATGGGCGGCCTGCTGATCGTGGGTGCGCTGCTGACGTCGACGCTGCTCTGGGCGCGGCTGGACAACCCGTTCATCTGGATGGTGCTCTTCGTGACCATGGGCTATGCCGCCATCGGCTTTGCCGACGATTACGCCAAGGTGGCCAAGCAGAACACCGATGGCGTGTCGGGCAAGATGCGGCTTCTGCTGGGCTTTCTCATCGCCGCGATCGCAGGGGCATGGGCGGCATGGTGGCACCCGGCCGAGCTGACGGGGATGCTGGCTTTCCCGGTGTTCAAGAATGCGCTTCTGGACCTTGGTATCCTGTTCATCCCGTTCTCGATGATCGTCATCGTGGGAGCGGCGAATGCGGTGAATCTCACGGACGGGCTTGATGGTCTGGCGATCATGCCGGTGATGATCGCGGGCGGCACGCTTGGCGTGATCGCCTACGCCGTGGGGCGGGTCGACTTCACCGACTACCTCGAGGTCCACTATGTCCCCGGCACCGGCGAGATCCTGATCTTCACCGCCGCGCTCATCGGGGGCGGCCTCGGCTTCCTGTGGTACAATGCGCCGCCGGCGGCTGTCTTCATGGGCGACACCGGCTCTCTCGCTCTCGGTGGTGCCCTCGGAGCCATCGCCGTGGCCACCAAGCACGAGATCGTTCTGGCCATCGTCGGCGGCCTTTTCGTGGTCGAGGCTCTGTCGGTCATCATTCAGGTGATCTACTTCAAGCGCACCGGCAAGCGGGTCTTCCTGATGGCACCGATCCATCACCATTATGAAAAGAAGGGCTGGGCCGAGCCTCAGATCGTCATCCGATTCTGGATTATCTCGCTCATCCTCGCCCTCATCGGTCTCGCGACCCTTAAGCTGCGCTGATCCAGCGGCGCGGCCTTGGGCCGCAACAGGTCAAATCGCCCTTCGGGGCTCCTCGCCCGTGGCTGCCTGACGCGCTGCCCGGGCGTTTTTGGTTCGTCACGGGTAGGGCTGCCTGTGGCGGAGATATTTCCGGCAAGAGGAAGCCGGGCCTGCCTTGCGTGGCGTTCTGTTTCCTCGTGCTGCGAATATCCCGGGGGAAGGCCGTAGGCCGAGGGGCAGCGCTCCCTTATATCCTGGCATCAGTCGAGACGCCGTTGCTATGGATATTCCCGTCCCGCTGGGCTAGCGCTTGGAAAACTCAGGGGAGATTGCGATGATTCCGGTGACTGGTTTCGAGGGACGTTGCGTCGGGGTTCTCGGGCTCGGTCGCTCGGGGCTGTCTGCCGCGCGCGCCCTGCGCGAGGGCGAAGCGCAGGTGTTGTGCTGGGATGACAACCCCGCGGCCCGCGAGACGGCCGAGGCGGAGGGGTTCGATATCCGCAATTTCGCCCGCCAAAGTGGTTTCGAGGGCGTTGACTGGCTGGTGGTCTCGCCCGGCATTCCACACCTCTATCCCGAGCCAAACCCCGTCATTGCCGCCGCTTGGGATGCTGGCGTTCCGGTGGACAATGATATTGGCCTGTTCTTCCGCTCCCTGTCGGCCGGGGGTGGGTGGGATATGTTCGATCAGCCGCCGCGGGTCATTGCGGTGACCGGTTCCAACGGCAAATCAACCACGTCCGCGCTGATCCATCACATCCTTCAGGAGGATGGCCGCGAGAGCCAGCTGGCAGGCAACATCGGGCGCGGTGTGCTTGATATCGACCCGCCCGTGGACGGCGGCGTCGTGGTGCTGGAGCTGTCCTCCTACCAGACCGATCTGGCCCGTTCGCTGACCCCTGATGTCGGTGTGTTCACCAACCTGTCGCCGGATCACCTTGACCGGCATGGTGGCATGGGCGGCTATTTTGCCGCCAAGCGGCGTCTGTTTGCCGAAGGTGGCCCTGACCGCTGCATCGTTGGCCAGGACGAGCCAGAGGGGCGCTACCTTGCCAATCAGTTGTCCGAGGGGCCGACCGATGACCGGGTGATCCGCATCTCATCCGGCAGAAAGCTTGATGGGCCGGGCTGGAACGTCTTTGCCCGCAAGGGCTTTCTCAGCGAGTACCGCAAGGGACGACAGGTGGCCTCCATCGACCTGCGCGACGTGCGCGGCCTGCCCGGAGCGCACAATCACCAGAACGCCTGTGCCGCCTATGCGGCCGTGCGCGCCCTTGGCGTGGCGCCGCGGGTGGTCGAACGCGCGCTGCACAGCTTCAGCGGACTGCCGCACCGCAGCCAGATCGTCGCGGAGGCGGGCGGCGTGCGCTACGTCAACGACAGCAAGGCTACCAATGTGGACGCGGCTCTCAAGGCATTGCAGGCCTTCCCGCGCATCCGTTGGATCTGCGGCGGCCTAGTCAAGGAGGGCGGGCTCGGAGGCCTGCAAGCCGGGCTTGGCAACGTCACGAAAGCCTATGTCATCGGGCGTGAGGCCGCAGGCTTTGCCTTAGGGCTGTCGGGGGTTGAGGCCGAGGTCTGCACCGACATGGCCACCGCCGTCGCCCACGCCGCAAAGGAAGCGCAGGAGGGCGAGGTCGTTCTGCTTGCCCCCGCGGCGGCGAGCTTCGACCAGTATGACAACTTCGAGAAGCGCGGCGACGATTTCGCCGCGAGGGTGCGCGAGACCCTGGGCCTCTAGCCGTTCAGGCCCGCATCGCGCGCCAGAGGCTGGCGCAATGTTGCAAACACCCCCTTGTAGAGCGCTTCCGGGTGGACCACGCCCAGCTGCGCGGGGATGTCCTGCAGCTTGAGGATCTGTGCGATGGCGAGCCGATGCATGCCGCCACCTGCCCGCAGGGGCGCTCCGTTCCGGTCGATGTGCACGAGAATGCCGCCGTGCTCGCGGCGCAGGAAGCCGGGAAGCTCCGCCTGGGTCAGAAGGCGGCGCCGCCGGTCGGTTTCCTCGAAGATCCGGTCAAGGGTCTCGTAGCGTTGGACCACGTCCTCGTAGCTGTTGCATCCGTCCGGGCGGCGCCCCTCGGCCACGTGGCGCAGCATCCTGTCGAACAGGGGCGTTTCCGCCCACGGGAGGCCGTCGACGTAGTGCATCCACGCGCTGCGGCACTTGATGTTCTGCGCGAAGGGCTGTCGGTAGCTGTCCCACTCGCCGCCAAGGACCATGCCGCTGTGATGACGCCGCAGCAGGCGGCCGGCCGCGGGGCCATCGTAGGAAACGGTCACCGCGCAGGGATCGACGAAGATCCGCTCGTCCGAAAGAGGCGCCTCGGCACCGTAGCGCAGCCGGTTCCAGAAATCGCGCACCGCCTTGCGCGGCACCTGTGCCTCGATATCCCGAAGCCAGTTGGCAGGGTGCAGGGAAGGGGTGTCTGCGAAGGCCACGTGTTTCGTCTCCATGACAGCTGGATGACGAATATGTAACGGAGCGCCCTCGAAAACAAGTCACTCCGGCGTCAGGCAGCGTCCACTGCCGCACGTATGGCACGCCCGCAAGCCGCGCCCGAGGACCACGCCCACTGGAAATTGTACCCACCCAGCCAGCCGGTCACGTCCACTGCCTCGCCAATGGCATAAAGCCCGGGGACCGCTGCCGCCTCCATGGTCTTGGAAGACAGCGCGGCGGTGGAGATTCCCCCAAGCGTCACCTCGGCGGTGCGGTACCCTTCGGTCCCCTGAGGAACCAGCTCCCAGCGATGCAGCGCTGCCGCTATGGCATCGATGCGCGCATCGCTCAGGTCGGCCACGTTACCGTCCAGCTTCAGGGCCCCGGCAAGGTGCGCCACCAGCTTCTGCGGCAGCACCTGCGCCAAGGCCGTGGCAGGTGCCTGCCGCCCCCGCGTACTGCGGGCGGCGCGCAGCACCGCTCCAAGATCCTGCCCGGGTGCGAGATCCACCTGAACCGCCTCGCCCTCGTGCCAGTAGCTCGAGATCTGCAGCACCGCAGGCCCTGACAGGCCGCGATGGGTGAACAGCATCGCTTCGTCAAAGCCCGCAAGCCCATTGCCCGCCCGTACCGGCAGCGCAAGGCCGGCAAGCTCGGCAAATCGGCCTTCGGGAAAGGTGAAGGGCACCAGTCCGGGCCGCGGCGTCACCAGCTCGAGGCCGAATTGCCGGGAGATGTCGTAGGCCAGGCCCGTCGCCCCCATCTTGGGAATAGACCGCCCACCGGTCGCCAGCACCAGCCGCCGCGCGCGCACGACGACCTCGCGCCCCTCGCGCTCCAGTCGCACAGTGAACCCATCCGGCCCATGCTCGACCGACAGCACGGCGGTTTGCAGCCAAAGTTCCACACCGGCGTCCTGCATCTCGCGCATCAGCATGGCGACGATTTGTGTGGCCTTGCCGTCGCAGAACAGTTGCCCCAGCGTCTTCTCGTGCCAGGCAATGCCATGCCGCTGTACGAGGTCGAGGAAATCCCACTGGGTGTACCGCGCCAGCGCCGATTTGCAGAAATGCGGATTCTCCGACAGGAAACAGCCCGGCTCCACGCCCATGTTGGTGAAATTGCAGCGTCCACCACCGGAAATCCGGATCTTCTCACCCGGTGCCTTCGCGTGATCCACCACCAGCGTGCCGGGCCCGGCATGGGCAGCACACATCATGCCAGCCGCGCCGGCGCCAAGGATCAGGGTCTCAACAAACATGCCTGCTCAGGACCACGAACCGCGCCCCGAAACAAGGGCCCGTTTCCTTTGGCCCCAAATATCCCGGGGGGAGGCCCGCAGGGACGGGGGGCAGAGCCCCCCTCCACGCCCATCACCAGGCGATGCGCTTACCAGTTGTCGCGGAACCATTTCACCGCGCGCTTGAGCGAGCGGGCCGGGTACTTGTCGACCGGGATCTCGAAATCCCACCATTCGTCCTGCGGATGGGCCGCGAAAAGGCACATGCCCACCGCACTGGCAAAGCCCGGGCCGGTCGCTGCCTGCGGCAGGCCATGCACCCGCATGGGCCGCCCCAGGCGCACTTGCGAGCCGAGGATGCGGCTTGCCAGCCCGTCAAGGCCGGGGATCTGGCTGGCCGCGCCGGTCAGAACGATCTGCTGGCTGGGCATGTGGTCGAACCCGGCAGCATCGAGGCAGGCGCGCACCTCCTCGAGGATCTCCTCGACGCGGGGGCGCATGATGCCGATCAGCTCGGCTCGGCTCACCTGGCGGCGGTCATGGTGCCAGTCGCCGGTATCGCCCGCGATCTCGATCATCTCGCGGTCGTCCATGCCAGTGGCGTGAACCCCGCCATAGAAGGTCTTGATCCGCTCGGCCATGGCCATGGGGATCGACAGACCCATGGAGATGTCGCCGGTGACATGGTTGCCGCCCATGGGCACGGTGTCGGCGTAGATCATGTGCTTTTTCATGAAGATCGACACGCCCGTGGTGCCGCCCCCCATGTCGATGCAGGCGGCGCCCAGCTCCTGCTCGTCCTCGACCAGCGCGGAAATCCCGCTCACGTAGGAGGACGATGCAAGGCCTGCGAGTTCCAGATCGCAGCGCTTGACGCAATGGGCGATGTTCTGGATCGCCTGCGCATTGACGGTCAGCATGTGCATGTCCGTGGCCAGCTCCTGCCCGATCTGGCCGCGCGGGTCGTTCAGCCCGGAGCGGTGGTCGAGCGCGAAGTTCACCGGCTGCGCATGCAGCACCTCCCGGCCCGCGCCGAAATCGGGCACATCACAGGCGGAGAGGACGCGCGCCACGTCCTGTTCGGACACCATGGTGCCCTCGATCTCGACCTTGCCGGCAAGGCCGTAGCTGCGCGGCTCGGCGCCGGAGAAGCCGACGATGACGTGGTCGACCCGGATGCCCGCCATCTTCTGGGCGGCCTGCACGGCGGTGCGGATGGCGCGCTCGGTCTCGCCCATGGCCGCGATCTCGCCAAAGCGTACCCCGCGCGAGCGGGTGGTGGCGGCGCCGATCACCCGGAAGCCGGACTGCCCGGCCAATGAGCCGATGCCGTCGTCGCTCATCTTCTCTGTGCCGTCGAAACGCAGCACGAGGCAGGCGATCTTGGAACTGCCCACGTCGAGGATCGCCACCACACCGCGCTGCATCGCCGCCTTGCGCATGTGACGCATGGTGCGCTGGGATTCATAGAGCTCGATCATCGTTGTGCCTCTCCGGTCTCCAGCGCTTTGATCCGCCAGTAGTTTTCGCTCGCCTTCTCGGTCAGTCTCAGGGTCGGGCGCCAGGACAGCCGCAGGTCGATCGCGGCAATGTCGCGATCGAGCATGTCCACCGCCTCGTCCATGGCGATGGCGCGCTCCAGCGCGCGCACCGCGCCCTCCTCGGGCAGCATGATGCGCTGACCCCGGTCCAGGACCACGTCCCAGCGCCGTTCGCCGATGCGTTCCAGCCCGCGCAGCCGCCCCGCAAGAGGCGCCGCGGCTTTCACGAGGGACACGGCCTCTGACACTTTTTTCTGTGCGCCGATCCCGGCGATCACCGGCAGGGCAGGGCGGTCGGCTCGCGCCGCCACCGGCCCCACGGGGACGCCTTCGGGGTCCAGCATCTCGATCGCGTCGCCCAGGCGCCACAGCACTGCGGGCACGCGTTCGGTGACATCCACCTGCAGCACGCCGCCCTGGCGCACCCGCAGGTCCACCTTCTTGACGGCATCAAGCTGCGACAGCTGCACGCGCAACAGGTCGAGGTCGAGATCGAAGGAACTGATCGGGAAATCGAGGCCGGCCACCTCGCGGATGTCATCCGCGACCGTTGGGCTGGCGCCATCGATAGCCATCAGGCCGACCATGAACTCAGGACGTGATTGAATTTCGTCGCGGATGTTCGCGTAAGTGTCGAACACCATGGCGCGGTTGGATTCATAGGAGAAATACCAGCCTGCACCGCCGGCCACGATCACCGCCGGCAGGCCGACGCGCAGGGCAAAGCGGAAGATCGGGGTGAGCATGAGCCGCTCGATGCGGTATTTCAGCCGGGACGGGGCGGGATCGGCGCGGTGAACCTGCGATGGCGTCTCGGAAATGGTCATGCTCTCTCCAGCGCGTCTTCGACCATCCAGCGGCAGAGCGCGCCAAAGGTCATGCCGCAGGCCATGGCCTGTTCGGGCACCAGCGAGGTGGGCGTCATGCCCGGCTGGGTGTTGGTCTCGAGCAGCACGAGGCCCGCAAGGCCGCGGCTTTCGTCCCATCGGAAATCGGTGCGGCTGACGCCGGCGCAGCCAAGCGCCTCATGGGCGCGCAGGGCGTAATCGAGGCAGGCGTCAAAGATCTCTTGCGGCAGCTCGGCGGGGCACACGTGCCGCGATCCACCGTCGGAATACTTGGCGTCGTAATCGTACCAGCCCGAGGTGATGATGTCGGTGACTGTGAGCGCGCGTCCGTCCATCACCGATGTGGTCAGTTCGCGCCCGGGCACATAGGCCTCGACCATGAGCGTTTCAGGCATCTCGGGGGACAGCTTCGGTGGTGTGTTGGCGCCTTCGGTCACCAGGTAGACGCCGACGGACGAGCCCTCGTTGTAGGGCTTGACCACGTAAGGCGGCGCCATGACGTGGGCGGCCTCGATCTCGGCCTTGGTGGCAAGGTGGCTTTCGACCACCGGCAGTCCCGCCTCGCGGTAGACCTGCTTGGTGCGTTCCTTGTCCATGGCCAGCGCCGAGGACAAAATGCCCGAGTGGGTGTAGGGCAGGCCCAGCCATTCCAGCAGGCCCTGCACACAGCCGTCTTCGCCCCAGCGCCCATGCAGGGCGTTGAACACGACATCCGGCGCGATCTGCGCAAGCTGCTGCGCCAGATCGGGGCCGGCATCGACCTCGGTTACGGTGAATCCTTCTGCCCTCAAAGCGGCGGCACATTCTTTGCCCGAGCTGAGAGACACGTCGCGTTCCGCCGACGGCCCGCCCAGCAATACCACCACTTTCGGGTTTGCCCTGCTCGACATCCCCAAAACTGCCTCGAAATAATGGGGCTTTTTGCCCCTTGTTATAAATTACGGGGCCTGTCCCCGCTTCTTGTTATAGGTGCAAGATCAAGTCTTGCCACACTTTATTCTGTTAGGTCCGCGAAAATCCACCTGCCTGTCCAAGGCTGCCTGCGATGTCTTGCGGATCTCAAAGGCCCGGCGCCTGGACGGCGTCAGGAAGATGCAGGTTCTCCGACCCGCATGATTTCCCAGTGTAGCTCTATTCCGCTGTTTTGAAAAACCCTTTTTCGCACTTCCTCGCCAAGCGCCTCAAGCTCCGCCGCCGTTGCATTTCCGGTGTTCACAAGGAAATTGCTGTGCTTGGGGCTCATCTGCGCACCGCCGATGGTGGCGCCGCGCATTCCGGCGTCGTCAATGACCTTCCACGCCTTGAGCTCGTGGGTGTCGTCGTCGCGCCCGGTAGAGCTGAAGCCTGCAGGGTTGCGGAACGTCGATCCGGCGGTGCGGTCCTTGCTGGGCTGGGTCTCGTCCCGGCGGCGCAGCTGGTCTTCCATGCGCTGCGCCAGCGCGTCTGCGTCGCCCTGCGGCGCGTCGAAGGTGGCGTCGACGATGACATGACCCTCGGTGAGGGCGCTCTGGCGGTAGGCCATGCCAAGATCCGCCTTGGGGATGGTCACGAGATCGCCGCTGCGTGTGACGGCGCGGATCTCCACGAGATGGTCGGCGGTATAGGTGCCGTAGCAGCCCGCATTCATGCGCACGGCCCCGCCGATGGAGCCGGGAATGGTGCGCAGGAAGGTCAGGTCGAGCCCCGCCTGCGCCGCCTTGCGTGCCACGTGTGCATCAAGCGCGGCGGCCCCTGCGGTGACGCGGGTGCCGTCCGTCTCGATTCCGTTGAAGCCGCGCCCAAGGCGGATCACCACGGCCCTGAGGCCACCGTCCCGGACGATGAGGTTCGACCCGACACCCATGGGGAACACATCGTAGGTTCCGGGCAGTCCGCGCAGGAAGTCCTGCAGATCTTCGACGTCGGCGGGCTGGAAGAACAGGTCGGCCGGGCCGCCCACCCGCAGCCAGGTGATCTCCGACAGCGCACGCGCGGCGCTGAGTCGGCCGCGCACCTGCGGCAGGTCGGAGGGAAGAGCGGAAGAGAGCGTGTCGGTCATGGCGTCTTGGGGCCCTGTGGTACGAGAGTGGCGGGAGGGGGCGTCAGGCGCCGGTTCGATTCGCGCGGCTCGGGCGGTTGCGGAAGAGCCGGGCGCGTACCCAGCGCAACAGGTAGCGCACGGGCCAGCGCAGCACGCTGATCCCGGCAATCATCACCACCAGGCCCACCCAGGGGCCGTTCTGCCAGGTGACATAGCCCAGGATCGGGATGCCGATGGCGATGAGGATATAGGCCCGGGTCCATTGGTTGTCCTTCGACGGCAGCATGGCCATGAGATTGGCCGCCACCGCCCAGCCGCAGGCGAGAAAGAGTGAAACTGTCATGTATCTGCCCCTCGGCTTGGCCCCCACACAGGCGTCGTCAGTGTGTCCTGCGCGGGGCCGTCCCGCAAGCCCCGGCCCTCTGGCCGGAACTGCCATGCGGCGCTTGCAGCCGACGCGGGGCCAAGATTTTTACTGAAAAATCTTGGCGTGCGGCTCAGTCCTTCAGCCGCTCGGGCAGATTGTTCGCCCATGCCGAGATGGTGCCCGCCCCGAGGCAGACCACCATGTCGCCGGGCTGCGCCTGTTCGCGCACGAGGCGTTCGAGGTCTTCCTCGCAGGTGATCGCCCGTGCGTGGCGGTGGCCGTGACGGATGAGGCCTGCCACGAGGTCATCGCGCGACGCGCCTTCGATGGGTGTCTCGCCCGCACCGTAGACCTCGGCGATGGCGACCACGTCGGCTTCGTTGAAGCAGGTGCAGAAATCCTCGAAAAGGCTCGACAGGCGCGAATACCTGTGCGGCTGATGCACCGCGATGACCCGGCCCTCAGAGGCCTGCCGCGCAGCCTTGAGCACGGCGGCGATCTCGACCGGGTGGTGGCCGTAATCGTCGATGATGGTCACGCCGTTCACCTCGCCCACGCGGGTGAAGCGCCGGTTGACCCCGCCAAAGGCCGTGAGCGCGCCGCGGATCTCGTCATGGCTCATGCCGAGGTGCAGCGACACCGCCACCGCCGCCAGAGCGTTCGACACGTTGTGATCGCCGGGCATGGGCAGGGTGCAGCCTTCGATCTTCTCGCCTCCGGCCTGGAGGACGATGTCGAAATGCGCCACGCCCTTCTTGTAGGTCAGGTTCACCGCGCGCACGTCGGCCTGCGCGTTGAAGCCATAGGTCATCACGCGGCGGTCGGTGACCCGGCCCACCAGCGCCTGCACCTCGGGGTGGTCGGTGCAGCAGACCGCGAGGCCGTAGAAGGGGATGTTCGACACGAACTGGTAGAACCCGTCGCGCAGCGCCTCGATGCTGCCCCAGTGCTCCATGTGCTCGGGGTCGATGTTGGTGACGATGGCGATGGTGGCGGGCAGGCGGTTGAAGGTGCCGTCGCTCTCGTCGGCCTCGACGACCATCCATTCGCCAAGGCCGACGCGCGCGTTGGAGCCATATGCGTGGATGATGCCGCCGTTCACGACGGTGGGGTCCAGCTTGCCCGCGTCCAGAAGCGTCGCGACCATGGTGGTCGTGGTGGTCTTGCCATGGGTGCCGCCGACGGCGACATTGGACTTGAGGCGCATGAGCTCGGCCAGCATCTCGGCCCGGCGCACCACGGGCATGCCGCGGCGGCGCGCCTCGTCGAGCTCGGGGTTGCCCGGCTTGATCGCGGACGAGATCACCACCACCTCGGCGTCGGCAAGGTTGTCGGCGCTCTGGCCCTCGAAGATCGTGGCGCCCATGCCCTCGAGCCGGTCGGTGATCTTGGACCGCTTCAGGTCCGAGCCCTGCACGGTGTAGCCATGGTTGAGAAGAACCTCGGCGATGCCCGACATGCCGATGCCACCGATGCCCACGAAATGGATGGCGCCCACGTCGCCCGGAAGTTTGGTTGCCGCCATCTTCATGCCTTTCCCGGCTGCCAGTCCATCTTTCATGCTTTGCCCGTCCCCATCGTTCTTGGTGTTGTATTCGGTCGTGATGATATGTCGATCTGCGGCTTTGTCCTGCCTTTTGGGCAAGACTATTGTTCTTCGCCGGTCGGGGGCGACATGCCCGCAAGTTCTTCGACCAGCGCTGCAAGGTGCTCCGCTGCATCTGGACGGCCCACCGTGAGCGCGGCGCGGGACATCTGCGCGGCGCCCTGCGGATGGGTGAGGACCGAGGTGATGGCCTCGGCCATGTTGTCGACGCTGAGCTTGATTTCGGGGATGCGGATCGCCGCACCCGCATCCACCAGCCCTTGCGCGTTGACCGTCTGGTGATCACCCGCCGCCACCGCGTAGGGGATCAGGATCGAAGGCCGCCCGATGACCGAGATGTCCGCCACGCTGGACGCGCCTGAGCGCGAGATCACCAGTTGCGCCTCGGACATGAGGGACGGGATGTCGTGGAAGAACGGCTGCACGTCGGCGTCAATGCCGTGTTCGTAGTAGTATTTCGCTACCCGCTCGCCATCCTCGTCGCGGGCCTGGTGGCTGATGCGCAGGTTGCGCAGCAGCTCCATGGGCAGGCGTTCGATGGCGGGGGGCACGATGTCCGACAGGATGCGCGCGCCTTGGCTGCCGCCGATGACAAGCACCGACATGGGGTAATCCCCGGGCGGGATGTAGCCCGCACCCGCCCGTTCATGCACCGCGCCGCGCACCGGGTTGCCCACGTGGATGCCCTCAATCCCTTCAGGCAGCTTGGTAGGCCATGTGCCGCAGGCGAAGATGTCTACCTTGCTTGCGAATTTCTCGTTCACCCGCCCCGGTACACCATTCTGTTCATGGATCATGCGCGGCAGCTTCATCATCCACGCAGCCCCGATCGCGGGGATGGACGGGTAGCCGCCAAAGCCCACCACCACGTCGGGCCGGTCGCGGCGAAAGTCGAGCATGCTCGAGATCACGCCGCCGAGGATGCGGAAGGGGGCTGCCATCTTGGCGAAAATGCCGCCGCGCGCGAAGGTAGCGCTGCTGACCTGTTCGATCTCGGTGGTGTGGGGGAAGCCCCCGGTGTAGCGCGCGCCACGCGCGTCGGTGGACAGCTTCACGCGCCAGCCACGCCGCAGCATGATCTCGGCCAGGGCCTGGGCTGGGAACATGTGTCCGCCGGTGCCGCCTGCAGCGATGACTAGGAGGGGGCGCCGGTAGCGTTCTGACATGTGTTCCTAAACTCCCTTGGGCCGGGTCGATCACGGTCTCGTGGTCGATCCGGCGCCTGTTAACGCAGGCGGGGCAGGGGCGAAAGCCCTGCCGCCCCGCGCGTCGGCTCAGCGGCCTCGGGCGCGCAGGATCTCGCCGATCTCGCCTTGCGGACGGCTGCGGGTCAGCGCCAGCAGCATGCCCACCGCCAGCCCGCCGGCGATCAGCGACGAGCCGCCGTAGCTCACGAAGGGCAGGGTCATGCCCTTGGCGGGCAGCAGGCGCACGGCAACGCCCATGTTGATCATCGCCTGCACGCCGAACATCGCCGCAAGGCCGGTGCCCGCAAGCCGGATGAAGGGATCGCGCTCGCGCATCAGGCGCAGGAAGGACCGCACCACCACCACGGTGTAAAGTGCGATGATCACAAGCACGAGGATGAGGCCGTATTCCTCGGCCGCGACGGCGATGATGAAGTCAGTATGCGCGTCCGGCAGGGACCATTTCACCTGGCCTTCACCGACGCCCACGCCGAAGAAGCCGCCTTCCTGGATGGCGTTGGTGGCATAGCCCAGCTGGGTGCGGGGATCGACCTCCGGGGTGAGGAAGCCGTCAATGCGGCGGGCGAAGTGCTCGGAGCCGTTGTAGGCGACCATGCCGCCCATCACCACGAGGCCCGCAAGCCCTACCAGCAGCATCATCGGCGCGCCCGCGACGAACCACATCACACCCCAGCCGAAGAGCACGAGGCAGGCCTGTCCGAAGTCCGGTTGCAGGGCGAGGATCAGCACGATGGTCACCGTAAGGCCGAAGGACCAGAGCTTGCCCGGGGGGCCTCCGATCTCTTGGCTGGCGGCCATCATCCACGCAGCGACCACGACGAAGACCGGCTTGAGGAATTCCGACGGCTGCACCGAGGCGAAGCCGAGTGAATACCAGCGCACCGCGCCCTTGCCGAAATCCGTGCCGAGGAACGGCAAGCCAAGCAGCGCAAGAAATGCCCCGGCAAAGGCGATGACCGCGATGCGGCGCACCACCGTGGGGCTGAGCGTGGAGGTAAACAGCATCACAGTCAGCGCCAGCGCGCCGAAGAACGCCTGTCGCTGCACGTAGTGGAAATGCGCCAGCCCGTTGCGTTCCGCCAAGGGGGGGGAAGCGGCGAGGCCCAGCAGGATGCCCACGCCAAACAGCATCAGGATGCAGGACAACGCCCAGCGATCGACCGTACGCCACCATTTGGGCAATACGGGTTCGCCCTCGCGCACGGGGGCCGTGCCGTAAACCATTTCCGTCATGGGATCACCGCTCTCTGGTCGCCGGGTGGTCCGGCGTTTTTGGCCGGACTGCTCCGGCGACTGCCTCAGGTTGTCCGGATTTGTCCGGATCTTGCGCGAATGGTAGCAAAGAGGGAACGACTTGGGAAGCGCCTTGCCGGGCGTGTGACGCAAACGTGGGCATCTGGCGCCGTAGTCAGCGCATCCATAAGCCTTCGCGTTTCAACCGGTTGCGAAAGCCCTGCTCGCGGCGCGGCAGATCCTCGCGGTCGAACAGGGCGCGGGCCTTCTGGCCACGGCCCTGGTAGACCATGCGCTTGATGGGATCGTACTGCTTAAGCACCGTCTTGATGCGGTTGGGCGCGGCCAACTCTTCAAGAACCCGGATGACATGGTCGTCCTCGCGGGCATACAGCAAGGGCAGGGTGCGATAATGGCAGGTGACCTGCCCATCCAGCACGCCCTCGGGCAGGGTGCTGCGCCCACCGCCCAGCGAATGGATCACCAGGGGCAGTGCCACCTGATCGAGCCATGGATCAAGGCTTTGGCACACCAGCTCTTCGGGAGCGTCGTCGCGGATGGTCAGGGCGTAGTCGAGGAACCGCTGACCGAAGATGCGCGGGCAGCGGTAGAAGAAAAATCCAGCGTTGAAATAGAGATAGCGCTGCCAGTAGCCGTCGGGCCATGCCGTATCGAGCGAGCTGTCAAAGTCTAGCGCGAAGCGGTCATAGAGCGCGCGCCATGTCTGCGTCATCGTCGGGCCGTAAAGCTCCACCAGCGGCCATGTCCCTTCGCGGCGCAGAGAGGCGGTGGGGCGGGCGAAGTCGAAGGGCACGCGCGCGAGGTCGTCCAGCACCAGCGTGTCGGTGTCGAAGAACACGAACGGCTCGCCCTCGGGCAGGGCGGCCAGCGCCTCGATCTTGTTGCCATAAGGGTAGGCGGCGCCAAAATGGCGGCTCTCGAAGGGCAGGATTGTCGCGCCGTGCTCGGCCAGAAGCTCCAGCACCGCACCATCGGTGATGCGCGGATCGCCGGGCCAGAGGGGGCCGGGCTGAGGTTCGGCCACGAAGAGGCGCGGGGGGATCTGTCTGCCTGCTTGTCCGCCAACGGAGGCGCCTGATCGGGCCCCAGCCTTTCCGCATGCCTGCGCCATGGAGATGGCAAAGATCAGTGCTTCGTATTGCAGCCGCCCGGACTGTCCAACGATCATCACGTTGAAGGGCGGCTGTCCGCCTGCGGTTTCGATCATCGCCTTGCCTGCCGGTCTGCGGGGCATGGCTGCGATGCCCTGATGCGGACTATAGGGTGCGCCGCCGCCAAGCGAAAGGCGGCGGCGCGGGGGGATCAGATCTTGATCGGCTCAAGCACCTGCGGCTCGATCACCGTCACGCCGGGCAGGCCAGCGGCGAGATCCTCGGCGGATTGCTCCAGCGCAGGGAAGGTGCGGTAATGCATGGGGATGACGGTCTTGAAGTCGAAGTATGTCTTCGCCGCGTAGGCCGCCATCTTCATGTCCATGGTGTAATAGCCGCCCGCGCAAAGCATGCCGATGTCGGGTTTGTAGTAATCCCCGATCCACGCCATGTCGGCCATCAGCGTGGTGTCGCCCGAGAAGTAGATGCAATGCCCATCGCCGCGGATGACAAGGCCGCATTCCGTCCCGGCATAAACCGCCCGGTCGCCAACCTTCATGCCCGCGCTGTGCGAAGCGGGCACCAGCGACACCTCGACACCCCCGAGCGCAATCGTGCCGCCCTTGTTGAAGGCATGGCCCGCCGGCGCTCCTTGCGCCTCGAGCAGGTTGATGAGTTCGAACATGCCCGACACCGGGAGATCGTGTTTCGCGGCCAGCTCGGCCACGCCGGTGACGTGGTCGAAGTGGCCATGGGTCATCAGGAAGTGCGTCGCGCCCTCGAGCGCTTCGGCCTGTCGATCGTTGGGCATCATGGGATTACCCTCAAGCCAGGGGTCGATCAGCAAGACCTGATCCTCGATCTCGAGCCGGAAGGAGCCGTGGCCAAGCCAGATGATGTTCATGGAAGATCTCCGCATTTGCTTCATTCTGTGAATCACCGGAAACAGTAATGCGGCCCTGTTGCCAGTAAAGGAACGATGCGGTGCTTACGCAGCATTAACCTGATGGGCGGCTTTGCGGCGAAAACGACTTGCAAAACCGGGGCTGCAGGTGCGCAAACGCTTAATATCGTTGGTATGTAAGCGGTCTTCCCCGAAAAATTCCAGTCAGAACAATGGGGTCGATGTCCTTTGAATTGTGGCGATACCGCCGCAATTGGGAGGCAAAAGGCCCTAATGTTTCGCTAACGCATCCCATTTTGACCATATGAGCCTAGGAAAAGAGCTTAACAGAAAATACACGAATAAGGCTTTCCCCAATGTCCACCAACCTCTCCGAACTCAAGGAACTGTCCGGCTTTATCGGCGCATGCCTCGTCGATTCCGACACCGGCCTGATGCTTGCCAGCCAGACCAGCAACACCCCCTTCGACCTGGAGGCAGCCGGCGCCTACAATACCGAAGTGGTGCGGGCCAAGTCGGCAGCCATGAAGGCGCTGGGTCTTGACGACGGAATCGAGGATATCCTCATTACCCTCGGCAAGCAGATGCACCTAATCCGCCCGCTGGCCCACAACCCTGCAGTGTTCGTCTATGTCGCGCTTGATCGCGGCTCGTCCAACCTCGGTATGGCGCGCCTCAAGGTGAAAAGCGTCGAAGGCACGCTCAAGGTCTGATCCCAATTTGCCAGCCCGGCACGCCGGTGTCATCCGGTGTGCGGGGAGGCCGTACCGTACCCAGTGAACCCGCAAGCGACAAAGCGAGACGTCATGGCTCCTGCCAACCCTGTCCGACTGAAACACCGTGAAGGCTTCGAGGAACTGAACGCCTTCTGGGATACGCTCGACAAGATGGAACACTCCGTCGAGGACTACGCGGAGGTCGGGCTCGATTTTGTCGAGGAGCCCGTCGACCGGGTTCTCGAAAAGATCCGGTCGTTCGAGCCGCAGGTCAGCATCATCGGACAGGTCAAGTCGGGCAAGAGTACGCTGCTGAATGCGCTGATCGGTGAAACCGACCTGCTGCCGTCTGACGTCAATCCCTGGACCTCGGTGATCACCGGGATCCATGTGAACAGCCGCCAGAGGCCGCCGCACACCCGCGCGCTGTTCCGCTTTTTCGATGCGCATGAATGGGACCGGCTCGTGGCGACCGGTGGCCGGCTGGGCGAAATGGCCGCGCGCGCCGGTTTTTCCGGAGAGGCCAAGGAAGTGCGCGCGCAGGTCAACGAGATGCGCCAGACCACCGAAGAGCGCCTTGGTGACGCCTTCGATGAGCTGCTGGGCACCAGCCACGCCTTCCCGGAAATCGACAAGGACGTGATCGACCGCTACGTCTGCTACGGTGATCCTGACGAGCTGGACGCAGGCGCCAGCGACGGTGTGTTCGCCGATGTCACCAAGGCTGCGGATCTTTATATCGACCTGCCCGGGTTGCCGCGCGGGCTTTGCCTGCGCGACACGCCCGGGGTCAACGACACCTTCATGATGCGCGAGCAGATCACGCTCAACGCCATTTCCGACAGCCGGGTCTGCGTTGTCGTGCTGTCCGCGCACCAGGCGTTGTCGACCATGGACCTGGCCTTGCTGCGCATCATCTGCAGCGTCGAGGCGCGCGAGGTGCTGATTTTCGTGAACCGGATGGACGAGCTGGCCGATCCGCTGGGCGAGGCCGAGCGCATCGAGGTCTCGATCCGCCGCACTCTCGGGCGCATGGGCCTTGCGCAGGACGTGGAGATCCTGTTCGGCAGCGGAGCCTGGGCCAATGCGGCGCTCAGCCCCGGTGAGTTCACTCTCGGCCCCGCCAGCGCTGCTGCCCTGGGGCGGATGGCCAAGGGCAAGCATCTCGACACCGAAGAGGGCATGCGCCTTGCGGCCATGGACGCATCGGGGGTGCCGGCGCTGCACCGTGCCATCGCCGCGCGCGTCGTCGACGGGCCGTGCCGTGCGCTGCTGGCCGACGTGCGTTCGGACATCGACGCCATCATCGAGATGAGCGAGACGGTCGAAAACATCGCGGCGCAGGATGGCACCACCAACATCCGGGAAGGCTTTGGCTCTCGTGAGCTCTCGCTGAGCGTGGCCGAGGTGCGCGAGGCCGCGCTCGAGGCCTTTGACGAACGCGCCGCCGTGGTTCGCGGTCAGTTGCGGGAACGGCTGGAGCGCGGGCAGGAAACCTTTGTGGAATCCGCAATCGAGGCGTTGCAGGCCCATATCAACCTCTACGGTGAATTCAGCTCGTGGAAGCATGACCCCAGCTCGCTGCGCATGGCGATGAAGGCGGCCTTCACCTCGGCCACGGTGCGCCTGCGCCGTGAGGGAGAAGCGGGGCTGGACATGGTGATGGACGGTATGGATGATATCTTTCACGATGATCTGGGCGTCACCCGTGACAGCGGCAGCGTCGATTTCCCCGAACAGCCGCAGCACAAGGCGCCGACGGTGCTGGCGCGCACGCTCAGCCTCGATCTCGAGGGGCCGTGGTGGCGCCGCTTCTGGAAATTCGGACACCGCAAGGCCGCCGCAAAGCGCTATCGCGCGCTCATCGAGGCCGAGATCGCACCGCTGATCGACGACCTTCTGACCCAGGTTTTCGACCCGGCGGTGCAGGCCACCCGCGAGGTCATCGAAACTTTTGCCATGGATCAGGGCGCCTTTGCCCGCGCGGTGCTCGACTGCGCCCATGATATGACCGGAGACCGTGACGGCTCCGACGAACCCCGGAGGCTGATCGCATGACAGACGCCAACCGCGCCGCCCGCCGCCCTGCCGCACCGCGCCCTGCGCGCCTGCCACGCATCCTCGTGGCGGGTGAATTCAGCTCGGGCAAGACGCAACTGATCTCGGGCCTGCTGGGCGAGGCGGTGCTGCCGTCGAACGTGGTCTCCACGGCACTGCCGCCGATCTGGCTGGTGTCCGGCTCGGGGCTGCGCGTGGCCATCGCCCATGACGGCACCGAACGCGAGGTGGACGGCATCGAGGCCTTCGATCTCGCGACCACCGCCTTCGGTGTGGTGGCCCATGGTGCGCCGATCCTCGACAGTTTCGAGATCATCGACACGCCCGGAAATTCCGACCCCAACATCCCACCCGAAACATGGCAGCGCATGGTGGATTACGCCGACGCCGTCGTGTGGTGCACCAACGCCACCCAGGCCTGGCGGCAGAGCGAGAAAGCCGTGTGGCAGGACATGCCGCAGGTGCTGCGCGACAATGCCACCCTGCTGGTCACCCATGCCGACCGCCTTCAGGACCAGCGTTCGGTCGAACGCGTGATGCGGCGTGTCACCCGCGAGGCAAAGCCGTTCTTTTCCAGCATCCTGCTGGGCTCGACCCTCAGTGATCGTGACGTTGCTCGGGTGCTGTCGCATCTGCGTGATCTGGTGCCCACGCTGCCCACACTGCCAGGCGTCGACGCGCCGCAGGTCCGGCGGGCCGTCGCCATCGCGGCGCGCCGTCAGGCTGCGGCGCAGGCGGACGGGACATCGAAGCCCGCGCCACGCCGGGTGTCCGTTCCGGCGGCGCGCGACCTGATGCGCCTGCAGCGGCACGCCGCGGCGTCTGGCGCCTCTGCCGATGCCAAGCCTGTGGCGGACTCCAAGCCCGCGACCAAGGCTTCGGCCGCACCCACGCCCGCACCGAAGGCTGCGCCCCGGACGGCACCCGCTGCCACCCCGGCGGCCCCGGCCTGCGCCATGAGCGCGCCGGTCGCACCGCCGCCGCTTGCGCCGGGTATGGGGCGCGCCCGGGCGCTCTGGCGCGAACTGGGAGGCAGCGCGGGCCTCGTGAACACGGGTCAGATCCTCAATCGTATCGAGCGCTTCATCGACCTGCTCGACCATCAGCTGGCCGTTGAGGCTGCCGCCTCCGCTTCCGCTGCCGCACGAGACGATACGCTGCCCGCGAGATCCGAGACGGACCGGGATGAAATTGCCAGGCTGTTGCAGGCCACGGGCCAAGCCTCCATCGGGAGACAAAAATGAAGATCGCTCCGAACCAGCGCAAGGAACTGGACTTCCTCGCAGAAACTCTCGACACGCTTGTAAAGGTCGGCGGTCGTGAGACCCGAGACACGTTCCGCGATCTCAAGACCAAGGTCGATGCCTGGGCGGCACGGGTGGCCGTGATCGGGCAGGTGAAGGCCGGCAAGTCGACTTTCGTCAACGCCTTGTTGCACCAGCATGATTTCCTGCCGTCGGATGTCAATCCGTGGACCTCGGTGGTGACGAACATCCGCATCAACGTGCCCGGTGATCCGCTGTCCGGCGCCCGATTCGAGTTCTTCGAGGAACAGGACTGGGACGAGATCGTCAACGGCGGTTCGAAGATCCGCGAGCTTACCGAAAAGCTGCTGCCGGGCTTCGACACCGACCTGCTGCGCCGACAGAGCGACGAGATGCGTGACCGGGCGCAGCGCCGCCTGGGAAAGCACTATCACACGCTGCTTGGCAGCCATCATGATTACGACTACCTCACGCCCGACATGCTCAAGCGCTATGTCTGTGCCGGTCCCGGTTCGGACGACGGGCTTGGCCGTGATGCGCTCGGCCGCTACGCGTCACTGACCAAGGTGGCGAATGTCTACATGAAGGTGCCGGGCTTCGAGGTGCCGACGATCATCACCGACACCCCCGGCGTAAACGATCCGTTCCTGGTGCGGGACGAGTTCACCTGCCGCAGCCTCGACAAGTCGGACGTTTTCGTCATGGTCCTGTCGGCGCACCAGCCGCTGACCGACGTGGACATTGCCCTGATCCGCATCCTCGCGGAACAGGACGGCAAGGAAGTGGTGATCTTCGTCAACCGCATCGACGAGCTTGACGATTACGCCTCCGAGGTGCCGCGGGTCATGGCCGACGTGTCCACCCGCCTGCGGCAGGCGATCCCGGACATCGAGTTCCGCATCACTGCTGGCAGCGCCTACATGGCCGACCTCGTATTGCGTGAGGACGAGCGTGCCGAGGCGGCGCGCGCCCGGCTCGACACCGAGGAACTGGCCGCTTACCTGCGCGCCACCATCGGCACCGTGCCGTCGCACCGTGACGACCGGCTGGCGCTGGCATCAGGCATGGACCGGCTGCGAGCGACCCTGTCGGAGGTGATCGACGGCGGTAATGGCGGGCGCTACCTGCGCCGCCTGCGCGAGGACATCCGTGCCGAGATCAGCGGCGCCCAGTTCGCTGCCAAGCGTGAACGCGACTCGCTGCAGCTGCAGATCGAAAGCGTGCGCTTCGATGTCGCCCATGATGCTGTCAACGAACTGCAGGCCGAAATCGATGGAATCGATGCGCTGCACAACAGGCTTCAGTCACATATCGAAGCGGCCGAGGTGCAGATCGACAAGGTCATCAGCAAGTCCTGGTCCAAGCTCGAGGGCCAGCTGGTGACCGGCATCGAAACCTTCGTGACCGACCAGAAGCCTTTGCTCGAAGAGCGCATGTTCCGTGACAGCATGCGCAACGGGTCGGACAAAGTGATCGAATTCGATGTCTCCGAACTTCAGTCCACGGTCGAGGGCCATGTTCGCCGGGCCTTCGACAAGTCCCGTGCCGGAACCGATGTGGCACTGACCAACTGCCTGCATGCCTGCCGCCAGACTCTGGAGGACATGTTCGACGACATCGCCGAGAACGTGACGCTGGACCAGCTGCCCTACGACAGCTTCGCCTCGACCCTGACCCTGTCGCGGCGCACGCTGCGGGTGGACATGATCTCGGACCGGGGCTGGTCGTTCTGGAAACGCCCCAGCATCGACATCGATGCTTCGCTCACCGCATTGCGCACCATCGCCGCCGCAGAAATGCGCCCGGCGGTGGAAAAGATCCTCGCCGCCTTCAATGAGGCACAGGTGGAGCGTGCCTCTGCCGGGCTCTCGCGGCTCCAAGTGTTGCTGCGGATGGTCGACGCGGGTCTGTCCGAACGCCGACACCGCCTCAAGAAAAGCAAGGCCGAAATGGAGCGCGTCGCAAATGATGTTGATTTGCAACGCAGTATTGCGCAGAGGCTGCAAGGCCAGATGGATATTCTCGAACGCAGGCTTTTGAATTATGGGTCGATAGACGGCGCGCTTCGGCGGGCTGATCTTGCCGAGGCCGCCTGAGGAGAACCCTTGAATGCAGCGTCAATCGCTGAATGGCAACATCACCGCGACCAAGACCGCGCCGCGCCCATTGCAGGTCGCGATCTGCGGTGAAGTCAGCAGTGGGAAATCGACGCTACTCAACGCTTTGTTCCGAGGTCGGCATTTGCCTGACAACATGGGGCAGACCACGCGTCCGCGCATCGTGGCAGGCGTACGCGACTGCCCGGGGATCGAGGCTGAATACCCCGACGGTTCGCTGGTGCAGCTTGATATCGGGGCCGATCCCGAGACGCTGCGCGGTGCATCGCAGATCAGGTTGTGGTTGGACGCCCCCGAGCTGCGCCGGTTCGAGTTCATCGAGGTGCCGCTGAGCACCGCCGAAGAGATCGATTCTTCGCACATCGAGCGCATGCGCAACATCGATATGCTGATCTGGGTCACCATCGCCTCACAGGCCTGGCGCCTGACCGAAAAGACCATGCTGGAGCGCTTCGGAGATGCGCTGCCCAAGCAGACGATGATCGTGATCTCGCGCGGGGACAAGCTGCGGTCGATCGAGGATCGCGACAAGCTGATGGGCCGGGTGCGCCGTGAAACCGACGGAATCTTCGGTGACTGCCGGTTCCTGATGGGGGCCAAGTCGGTCATCGACGCTGCTGCACAGTCCAACGAGGCTTGGGCCGAATCCGGCGCCGAAGCCATCCGCAAATCGCTGTGCACCCTTGCCGGGGTGCCGCTGACCGAGCCTGAGCCGCGTTCCCTTTCCGAGGAGGAGGGGCGGAAGCTGGTGGATCTCGCCACCTTCCGCAAGAGCGCCGATACCACCTCGCGGCGCGAGCCTCCCGCCGAGCCCGACACAAGCGCGCGCGCTGCCGACCTCGGAGCTCCCGCCGATGCGGCCCCCGAACTCTCCAAGCCCGCCGAGCCGTCCGCGGCCTCCGAGTCCCGGCCCGAGAACCACGAGGCGAAGGCACGGAACGAGGCGCCTGTCACAAGGTTGAAACCGAAGCCCTCCGCCTCACCTACCGTCGCCAATGACACGCAGCCTGCCAAGCGCAAGGATGCAGGGCAGGGGGCAGAAAACGCCTCCCGTACGGTCGTTACGCCAGAGATCCTCGCAAATCTTGCCGGTGCCACGGAGATCCTCCCGGCGGGTGCATGCTCGGGGGTGATCCAGGATGACATCTGTTCGGTCATTTGCGGCTGCCCGGCGCGCGTTTCTGCGCTGGGAGAGGTGCTGAGCTCCATGATGGTCAACCTCGATGACCTGCTGGAACGCCAAGGGCAGGAAGACACGGTCGAAGCGCTGTCGATTGCAAGTTCGGGCACACGCATCGCCTGCGAGCTGGTGCCGGGCTTCGGGCTTGTTTTCCTCCTGGGCGATTCCGGCCGGATGAGCGCGGGGACGGCGTCGGCTGTGCTGACACGGATGGCCAGCCTAGCCAACAATGCGCCTGCCTAAACTGCAGATAGCCTGGAAACAGATTGTTTCTGTTTACCTGGATCAGTTTCGAAACCGCATAGGTTGATTGCTCTTTCGCTTTGCTTAAATCTCCATGGTCAGAGAGCCGCAGAGTCGCGCCTCTCGGCATGGGGTTCGATGAGGGCAATGCGACACGACATCAGCGAAGACTGGAGCGTCTGGAGGCTGCATGACGGCAAGGGCTGTCCCCTGCCTCCCGGTACCATCGCCGAAGTGGTGAGCGAAGACGGTTTCGGGTACACCGCGCGACAGGTCGCCAGGGTCACCGGGGGCGGCTATTCATCGTGGAACTGGGATCATTACCCCGAGCTCAAGCGTATCACGCGTTATCGCGTCCGCAAGCCACGAGGTCTGTACCTGCTGGAAGAGCGGATGCGTGACGTCAAAGATCCAGCCCTTACCTGACCTGAGCTCCGTTGCGGTGGCGGCCAGTCAGACGGGCACCGCGGCGGTGTCTGCGGGATAGACGCTGGCCAGAGCCGTCATGATTGCCACGTCTTGCGCAGCAAGCGGTCCGTGACCTTCCGGGCGAAAACGGTCGCGCACCGCTTGAAGCAGAGCCTCGTGCTGTTGCTCATCAAAATGATAGCCGAAGCGTCGCGCCGCATCGTGAAAGACCGCGCGGTCCGGAACAGCGTCGGTGTCCCGGGCCGGTGTCGGTGCGGCGATTGCCAGCCCACGTCGGGCCAGCCGCGCCCAGTCAAACCTACGACCCGGGTCGATCTTGCGTCCCACCGCCAGGTCCGAATGACCGATCACCCGCGCGGGGCTGATGTCCCAGCGCGCCATGATACCGGGCATGAGACGCTCAAGCGCCGCCATCTGCGGTTCTGGGAAGGGCTCGGCGCCGGTGTTGACGATCTCGATTCCGATGGAACGGGAATTGACCTCGGGCACGTGGCCCCAGGCGCCAAGTCCGGCATGCCAGGCGCGCATGTCCTCGCGCACCAGCTGCCAGCAGGTACCGTCACGGTCGATCACGTAGTGGGCTGAAACGTTGGACGCGGGATCACATAGCCAATCGAGCACCCCGCGCGCGTCCGGCATCGCGGTGTAGTGCAGCACGACCATATCTGGCACCGCGCCGAGGCGGCGCGGGCCGAAGTTGTCTGACGGGTGCCAGAGCAGCGTCAGCCGCCCCTGGCCGCACGGAAGGGCGCGGGGTTCCAGGTGCAGGCAAAGCCGTCGCCGTCCGCGTCTAGGTTGTCACGGTCCCGCTCGGGTCCGCCCTTCTCGAGGAAAGCTTCCTGCGCAAGGTCGGCCGAGTTGTACTCGTTGCATGCCGGGGTCAGGCGCTGGCCCGCGTAGCGACCGCGGCGCTCGTAGAGCGACACGCCCACGGGGTTCGTGGTCTGCAGGGCGTAGGCCACGATATTGGGCCGGCTGCTGCCCGGACGGGGCGGCAGCTGGGTCGGGGTGACGATCTGGTACTGGCTGCGGTTCTGCGCAATGAGCGCCGCGTCTGCCTGGATGTCACGCTCGGCGCTGACCGCCTCGAAGCTGTTCTCGTTCGAGATGCCGGCAGAGTTGCTGACCACCTGCGGGGCAGGGTTCGACGGCGACGCGTTCACCGGTGCCTGACCGGAATTCGCGGCGCTGGCCCGTGCCGCCGCCTCGTCCTCGATGGGAGTGCCGTCGAGGGTCGAGCTGGTGACGGCACTCGGCGCCTGAACGGTCATCGTGCCTTGTCCCTGGGCTTGCTGGGCCTGCTGCGCGTTGTAGCTGTCGTAGTCGCCAAAGCCCACGCCTGCACCGCTGTCGGGCACGGAATGGGTGCAAGCTGCGATGGTCAGAGTGGCAGCGCCGCAAAGGAGGAGCTTCTTCATGATGATCGTCCGTCTTCCTTGTCAGACCGGTGGATTTACCACCATTTCGCCGGCTTGGCCGCGAAGCCCGCCGCCTGTTCCAGTGCGTAGGCGGTGTTCAGCAGATCGCCTTCTTCCCACGGGCGGCCGATCAGCTGCAGCCCAAGCGGAAGGCCTTTCGAATCCAGCCCCGTCGGTACCGTAACACCCGGAAGCCCGGCAAGGTTCACCGTGACGGTAAACACATCGTTAAGATACATCTGCACCGGGTCTGCGTCTTTCATTTCGCCCAGACCGAAGGCGGGCGAGGGGGTCGCCGGCGTCAGGATCGCGTCGACCCCTGCGGCGAAGGCATCCTCGAAGTCCTTCTTGATGAGCGTGCGGACCTTGCGGGCCTTGTTGTAGTAGGCGTCGTAGAAGCCGGCGGACAGCACGTAGGTGCCGACCATGACGCGGCGCTGCACCTCGGGGCCGAAGCCCTCGGCGCGGGTCTTTTCATACATGTCGTTGATGCCCTCGCCAGAGGCGAGCGTGGCGCGGTGGCCATAGCGCACCCCGTCGTAGCGGGCGAGGTTCGACGACGCCTCGGCCGGGGCGATGACGTAATAGGTGGGCAGCGCGTATTTGGTGTGTGGCAGCGAGATGTCGACGATCTTCGCGCCCGCGTCGCGCAGCATGTCGACGCCTTGCGTCCACAGCGCGTCGATCTCGGCGGACATGCCGTCCATGCGGTATTCGCGGGGAATGCCGATCGTCTTGCCGCGGATGTCGCCGGTCAGCATGGCCTCGAAGTCCGGCACCGGCAGGTCTGCCGAGGTGCTGTCCTTGGGGTCGTGGCCGCACATGGCCTGCAGCAGGATGGCGGCGTCGCGCACGTCCTTGGTCATCGGGCCGGCCTGGTCGAGCGAGCTGGCGAAGGCCACGATGCCCCAGCGCGAGCAGCGCCCGTAGGTCGGCTTGATGCCGGTGATGCCGGTGAAGGCCGCCGGCTGGCGGATCGAGCCGCCGGTGTCGGTGCCGGTTGCTGCAAGGCACAGGTCCGCCGCCACGGCAGAGGCCGAGCCGCCAGACGAGCCGCCGGGCGTCAGCGCGGTGTCGTCGCCATCGCGGCGCCACGGGTTGACCGCGTTGCCATAGGTGCTGGTCTCGTTCGACGAGCCCATGGCGAATTCGTCCATGTTGAGCTTGCCCAGCATCACCGCGCCCGCGTCGAACAGCTGCGAGGTGACGGTGGATTCGTACTCGGGCTTGAAGCCCTCGAGAATGCGGCTGGCGGACTGGCTCGGCACGCCCTTGGTGCAGAACAGGTCCTTGATGCCCATCGGGATACCGCAGAGCGACGGCGCGTCACCGGCCTTGATCCGGGCATCGGCAGCAGCCGCCTGGGCGCGCGCGATCTCGGGCGTCTTGTGTACGAAGGCCCCAAGTGCGCCCGCACCCTCGATGGCCGAAAGGCAGGCCTCGGTCAGCTCGAGGCTGGTGACATCTCCGGCGCGCAGCGCATCGCGCGCCTCGGCCACTTTCATCTTGCTCAGATCGCTCATTCCACCACCTTCGGCACGGCAAAGAACCCTTCGCGGGCATCGGGGGCATTGGCGAGGACCTTGTCCTGCTGGTTGCCGTCGGTCACGCCGTCGACCCGGCGCTTGAGGCGCATGGGCGTCACGGAGACCATGGGCTCCACGCCGTCAACGTCGACCTCGCCGAGCTGTTCGATGAAATCGAGGATGTTGGAAAATTCCTGCGCCAGCTCGGGCAGGCGCTCGGGCTCCACGCGGATCCGCGCGAGCTTGGCCACCTTGGCGGCGGTCTGGGTGTCGATCGACATCGGTTGGGTCTCCGTTGTCCGTGAATGCGTCCGGTCCGCTTTACCCCCGCGACCGGAAAGCCGCAAGCGCCGCGCGGGCAGAACCGGCGCGCCTGCCTCCGGCGGGGATATTTGAGGTCAAAGGAAATCCAAAGGCCCATGTTTCCTTTGACCTCAAATATCCCGGGGGAGGTCGCCGCAGGCGGGCGGGGGCAGCGCCCCCTCCGTCGCTGTCTTGGGATCAGTCGAGGCTGTAGGGCACGATGTCACGGCGGTCAGCAGGGATGGTGAGACGCTTTTCCAGCGGCGGGACAGAGCGCTGGTGGCAATTCGTGCGCTCGCAGATGCGGCAGGAGATGCCGATGGGCTCGAACGCCCCGTCGCGCCCGAGGTCGAGCCCATCGGCGTAGACCAGCGCCCCCGCGTGTCGTACCTCGCAGCCCACCGCCATGGCGTAGCGCCGCACCGGGGCCCCGAAATGCCCCCCGCGCTTGGTGACATCACGAGCGAGCAGCACGTAGCGCACGCCGTCCGGTGTCTCGGCCAGCTGGCGCAGGAAATGGCCGGGGGTCTCGAAGGCGCGGTGCACGTTCCACAGGGGGCAGGCGCCGCCGAAGCGGGCGAATTGCAGCCGCGTGGCCGAGTGGCGCTTGGTGATCGTACCGGCCTGGTCGACCCGGGCAAAGAAGAAGGGGATACCCTTGGCGCCGGGCCGTTGCAGGGTCGACAGCCGGTGCGCCACCTGTTCGATCGAAGCGCCGAAGCGTGTCGCCAGCAGCTCAAGATCGTGGCGCACTTCCTGCGCCGAGGCAAGAAAGCGCGTGTAGGGCATCATCGCTGCCCCGGCAAAGTAGTTGGCCAGCCCCAGCTTGGCGATGCTGCGCGCCGCGTCCGACTGGAAGCGCGCAAGATCCAGCGTTGCCTCGAGAAGCTCGTCCTGTCGCAGCAGCGCCACCTGCACCAGCAGCTGGAAGACCTGCGTTTCGGGCGCCGCCAGTGCCGACAGGGTGATCTGCCGCGCCTCCTTGTCCCAGGCGCGCAGGGTGGAGCCGTTGTCGTAGGTGACCGAGATTCCCATACCCGACAGACGCGACACCAGCCCCGCCCTCAGGTCCGGGCCGAGACCGGTGGAGAAATGTTCGGCGGCGCGGTCCACTGCGTCGATGTAGTTGTCGCAGTAGTGGAAGAAATCGCGCACCTCCTCCCATGGCGACGCCTGCATCTGGGTGCCCTCGCGCCCCAGCGCCTCGTCGAGCGAGGCGAGCCGTTCGTGGGTTTGGCGGTAGGCGCGGTGCAGCTCGAGGAAGGCGCGGGCGAGGGCGGGGGCGTTGGAGGCGGTAAGCCGCAGGTCCGCCAGCGGCGGGGCCTCTGCAAAGATCGGGTCGGCCAGCGCCTCGCGCATGTCCGTCACCAGCCGTTCGCTATCGCCCTGTCCCAGCTCGGTCACGTCAAAGCCGAATTCCTGCGCCAGCGCCAGCACCACCGTGGTCGAGACCGGGCGGTTGTTGTTCTCCATCTGGTTCAGGTAGGGCAGCGAAATCCCCAGCTTGCCCGAGAATTCCTTTTGCGTGATGCCAAGGCGGCCACGAAGGTCGCGCAGCTTGGCACCGGCATAGAGTTTGCGCGTGGGCATGGTTGCCGTCTCCCCCGAAAAGCGGTCAGCACCCGTGTTTGCAGGTTAGCGCGGCGGGTAGGGGTGATTTGCAAATTTTCCGCGCGCCGTCCAGCCCTGTGTCGTTCGGGGGACTCAGCCGAGGCCGGACAGGCGCCGTTCGCGGCGGATCACCAGAAGGATCGAGATCATCCCTGCGATCCCTGTGATCAGCATCAGCCACAGTAGCGGCCACGCGCCGGTACCGGGTTTCAGCAGCGCGCCCGCCAGTGCCGACAGGGCCGCGCCACCGCCGATCATGATGGCCCCCGACAGCCCCGAGGCAGTTCCCGCAAGGTGAGGGCGCACCGACAGCGATCCCGCAGTGGAGTTGGGGATGGTCATGCCGTTGCCGAGACCCACGAAGGTCATTGATCCGAAGAAGATCCATTCCGACTGGAAGCCCATGTAAAACAGCACCAGCGCAAGGGTCAGCCCTCCGGCGTTGATGCAGCAGCCCGTGAGGATCATTTGGTTGATCCCCACCCGCACCGAGAACTTTCCCGACAGTCCGTTGCCGACCATGTAGCCCACCGCCGGCGCGCCGAAGAAAAAGCCCAGCACCGCCGGCCCGAGGCCGAAGACCTCGGAACCAACGAAGGGCGCGCCCCCGAGGTAGGCGAAGAACGCCCCCGAGGTGAAGGCGCAGGTCAGGGCGTAGCCCCAGAACCGGGGGCTGCGCAGCAGCTCGGGATACTGGCGGAACTGCGCGCCGATGCTGAGGCCGGAACTGGTTGATGTCTCGCCAAGGTCACGCCAGCTGAGCCAGAACACCGCAGCGCCCAGCACGAAGAGCAACCAGAAGGTGGATTGCCAGCCAAACGCCTCGTCCAGCACGCCGCCGATCACCGGGCCGACCATGGGCACCACGGCGACCCCCATGGTGACATAGCCGATCATCGACGCCGCCTGATCCTGCGGGACGATGTCGCGCACCACCGCGCGGCTCAGCACCATGGCCGACACGATCACCGCCTGGCACATGCGGAAGGCCAGGAATAGGGTGATGTCGGGCGCAAAGATGCAGCCCAGCGTCGCCACCAGGAACAGCCCCACGCCCCAAAGGATCACCGGACGGCGGCCCAGCTTGTCCGACAGTGGGCCGATGAACACCTGCAACAGCGCGTTTACCCCGAGGTAGATTGCCACCGACAGCTGCATGAGCCGGTATTCGGTATCGAAGTGCTCGGTCATGCGGGGCAGGGACGGCAGGAACACGTTCATCGCCAGTGCTGAAATTCCGGCCAGCAGGATGAGTGTGACGATATGTGGCGGGGTGCTGCGGTCAAGAAACCGGACGCGGGGCGGGTTTTCCATGCCCCGAGGAGTAGGCGGCGCAGCGGGCCTTGTCCATCGAGGAAACCCGCAGGTTCGGTTGTGCGCAAATGCAGGTAATTTGCGAATTCGCAATTTTCAAAATCGGCGATATGCAGGGTTTGCAAATTTGCCCGATTTGACTTGAGTGGCAAGTGGCCCTCTGTATTGTCTGGTCAAATCCAAGGGGGACGGCCATGAAAGATATCCTGCACGAACTCGAAGAGCGCCGCAGCGGCGCGCGGCTTGGCGGTGGTCAGAAACGCATTGACGCGCAGCATGCCAAGGGCAAGCTGACCGCGCGCGAGCGCATCGAGCTGCTGCTCGATGAAGGCAGCTTCGAAGAATACGACATGTTCGTCGCCCACCGCTGCACCGACTTCGGCATGGAGAAAAACCGCCCCTATGGCGATGGTGTCATTACCGGCTGGGGCACCATCAACGGCCGCATGGTCTATGTCTTCTCCCAGGATTTCACCGTGCTGGGCGGGTCTGTGTCCGCCACCCACGCGCAGAAGATTTGCAAGGTCATGGACATGGCGATGCAGAACGGCGCGCCGGTCATCGGCCTTAACGACAGCGGCGGCGCGCGCATCCAGGAAGGCGTCGACAGCCTTGCCGGCTATGCCGAGATCTTCCAGCGCAACATCATGGCCTCGGGCGTGATCCCGCAGATTTCCGTCATTATGGGGCCTTGCGCGGGCGGCGCGGTCTATTCCCCCGCGATGACCGACTTCATCTTCATGGTGAAGGACACCTCCTACATGTTCGTGACCGGCCCCGACGTGGTCAAGACCGTCACCAACGAAGTGGTCACCGCCGAGGAACTGGGCGGTGCGTCCACCCACACCAAGAAATCCTCGGTCGCCGATGGCGCCTTCGAGAATGACGTGGAGGCGCTCGCCGAAGTGCGCCGGCTGGTGGATTACCTGCCGCTGAGCAACCGCGAGAAGCCCCCGGTGCGGCCCTTCTTCGACGATGTGGCGCGGGTGGAAACCTCGCTCGACACGATCATCCCGGAGAACGCCAACCAGCCCTATGACATGAAGGAGCTGATCCTGAAGGTCGCCGACGAGGGTGATTTCTACGAGATTCAGGAAGAGCACGCCAAGAACATCATCACCGGTTTCATCCGTCTCGAGGGGCAGACCGTGGGCGTCGTGGCGAACCAGCCGATGGTTCTGGCCGGGTGCCTCGACATCGACAGCTCGAAGAAGGCCGCGCGGTTCGTGCGCTTCTGCGATGCGTTCGAGATCCCGCTGCTGACCTTCGTGGACGTGCCGGGCTTCCTGCCGGGCACCAGCCAGGAATACGGCGGCGTCATCAAGCATGGCGCGAAACTGCTCTTTGCCTATGGCGAGGCGACGGTGCCCAAGGTCACGGTCATCACCCGCAAGGCCTATGGCGGTGCTTATGACGTGATGAGCTCCAAGCACCTGCGCGGCGACGTGAACTACGCCTGGCCTACCGCCGAGATCGCGGTCATGGGCGCCAAGGGCGCAACCGAGATCATTCACCGCGCCGACCTTGGGGATGCGGACAAGATCGCCAAGTATACGCAGGATTACGAGGCCCGCTTTGCCAACCCGTTCGTGGCGGCGGAGCGCGGCTTCATCGACGAGGTGATCCAGCCCCGGTCCACCCGGCGGCGGGTGAGTCGCGCCTTCGCCCAGCTTCGCAACAAGAAGCTGACGAATCCGTGGAAGAAGCACGACAACATCCCGCTCTGATCGGTGCGGACAGGAGGGGGCATGGGGCGCAGGCCTTGGCATATGCATGAAAGCGGTGGTGAGCTTGTGCTCGCCCGACGCTGGCCTGCGCGCTTCGATCTTTCGGTCCAGACGCGCCTGCCGCCGCTGGCGCGTCCCGCGCGGCTCGCCCACCAGGTCCGGCAGGACCTGTGGCGGGCGCTGCGGGATCTGCGCGGCTTCAGCCCCTGCGTCGCTGTGCGCTCCGGGCCGGACGGCATCACCTTGCGTGCGGGCGGTCAGCTTGACGGCGCGCGCCCCACGCCGCGCGATGCCGAGCGCATTGCCCAGGTGCTCGACGATCCCGCCAACCGGGCGCGCTGGGCGAGGTGGTCCGCATGACGTTTCTGCTGTCTCTTCTGTTGGCCGGGGCCGGGGTGCTGCCCGAGACGGGGACACCCGTGCCGCTGCCTTCTGGGCACGCGGTGATCTTCCACGACATGATCGAGGATGCGCCGAGGGACGGCAGTTCTACCAGCACCGTGCGATTCCGTTTCGTCGCCCCGCAGATTGGCGGGGACACCCCGCTGCCCTATGAAGATGTCGCCGCGGACATGGACCTGCTGTGCCGGAAAGTGGCCGCTCCGAGACTCGAGTCGCGGGCCATTGTGCATGACGCAGGGGCAGGGAACGCAAAAGATCTGCGCATCGTCATTTCGATGATGGAACAACCGGTGGCTTTCGGCGAAACAACGCCCGGAATCCGGCAGTACTTCGAGGCTTACAGCCTCGAGGACGGCCGCTGCATCTGGGAAGCTTTCTGATGAATCCACAATATTTTGCGAGAAACAGTTCAACCGCGAGGTCGACTGAGGCTTTGCCGCCACACCGCCAAAAAGCGATGCGGGATAGATATTGCCCGCCGAAAACTTGGGCTATGTTGAGGGCTGATTGCGCCCAAGCAATCGTTACCTCGGAACGAGGACCGGCACTGCCACATGGCTTTGTCGGTTACGTGGAACCTGACAGGAGATACAGATGTCCAAGAGCATCAAAGTGCTTGCAATGCTCGGCCTCTTCGGCCTCGCCGCTTGCGGTGGCCAGCAGGAAGAAGAATTCGTCGTTGTCGACCCCGAGCCGATCAGCGTCGAGCCGACCTACACCGGCAAGTACAAGTAATGACGGCGGGCGGACCGCAAGGTCCGCCCACGTTACCCGCCGCCGCGCTCATGTCGCGGCGTGCGGCATGGCGCTGAGCGCGCGGGCCACCGGCCCCGTTCAGCCCTCCGGCCTCGAATCGGCCTTCATCATCACGCAGCTTTTCAACCAGGAGGGCGCGGTATGCTGAAGCACCGAGGCTTCCCGGGCCGTCTTCCAGGCTCCGACTACCAGTTCACCATCCGCCGGGCCAATCCCAAGGGCGCCACGCCGCTGATCAAGCGCGAGCGTTATCGCGACCGTCGGGCACCGGATAAGCGTGCCGACACGGCCTTCATGGCCTCGCTCTGGGCGCATTTCGGCACGGAGCCGTTCGAACGGGGCAACCTCGATTCGGGCCGCCTGTCGTGGCTCTTTGGTCGAGAGGTGCTGCCCTACGACGATCCGTTCGATCCCGAAAGCTACGAGGCGCTGCTGATCATCAACGAGGACGTGGCCCGCGCCAGCTTCCCCGAAGCCTTCGAAGAGAACGAGGACTGGGCGTGATCCGGCCTGTCCCCGCCATTCCTGCGCGAGAGCGCGCCGATGCAGGCCTCGCGGCATTGCCGCGCTTGGTCCGGCGTCGGGGGCGGGGCAGGCTTTGTGTATCGTCCGTGGGCCGTATCGCGGCTACCGGCCGATCGCTCCCTTGCGGGTGGGCTGCCGCGTCCCCGGTCGGCCTGCCCGCATTCCACCGCGTTATAGTGCGCCCCGGCAGGCAAGGCCTTGCCGCTGCGGCGCGGCACGGGCGGTATCTTGCCGGCTCATATTCCAAGTTTATTAAATTGCCTTGGAACTTCCGCGCCAATGGTGTCGTTGTAAGCACGATTGCTTTTACGGAACACAGGGAGTTTCCATCATGGGTAAGACCATCATCCGCACCGTCGCCGTCCTCGGCCTGTTCACCGTCGCAGCTTGCGAAACGTCGGACCTGCCGCGTGCCGGCATGGGCGCAGGCGCGGGCTACCTCGTGGACCGTGCAACCGGTGGTGACGGCACCGTCGGCGCAGCAGTGGGCGCAACCGCAGGCATCGTCTGCGACGACGTCACCCCGCAGTACTGCAACTGATATTCCGGCCCGCCCCGCGTCTGAGGCGCGGGCGGTTCGTGACATCGAAGCCACCGTGGCCCTGCCGGGCCACGGTGGCTTTTTTCGTGACCAGAGGGGGCGGCCGGGCCAGAGCGCTTCGGCCGATCGTGAGAAGATAGGAAAGGGACAGCCATGTTCGACAAGATCCTGATCGCCAACCGGGGCGAGATCGCCTGCCGGGTGATCAAGTCGGCGCAGAAGATGGGCATCAAGACCGTCGCGGTCTATTCGGACGCGGACAAGCACGCGCTGCATGTCAGCATGGCCGACGAAGCGGTGCACATCGGCCCGCCGCCCGCGAACCAGTCCTATATCGTGATCGACAAGATCATGGACGCCATCAAGCAGACCGGCGCGCAGGCGGTGCACCCGGGGTATGGCTTCCTGTCCGAGAACCCCAAGTTTGCCGAGGCGCTCGAGGCCGCCGGCGTCGCCTTCATCGGGCCGCCCAAGGGCGCCATCGAGGCGATGGGCGACAAGATCACCTCGAAGAAGATCGCCCAGGAGGCCGGTGTGAACACCGTTCCCGGCTACATGGGCCTGATCGAGGACGCCGAAGAGGCGGTGAAGATCTCGAACGAGATCGGCTACCCGGTGATGATCAAGGCTTCCGCCGGCGGCGGCGGCAAGGGCATGCGCATCGCGTGGAATGACGAGGAATGCCGCGAAGGCTTCCAGTCATCCAAGAACGAGGCTGCCAGCAGCTTTGGCGACGACCGCATCTTCATCGAGAAGTTCGTCACCCAGCCGCGCCACATCGAGATCCAGGTGCTGTGCGACGCCCACGGCAACGGCCTGTGGCTGAACGAGCGTGAATGTTCGATCCAGCGCCGCAACCAGAAGGTCGTCGAAGAGGCTCCGTCACCCTTCCTCGATGCTGAGACCCGAAAGGCCATGGGCGAGCAGTCCGTCGCGCTGGCCAAGGCGGTGGGCTACACCTCTGCCGGGACCGTGGAGTTCATCGTCGATGGCGACAAGAACTTCTACTTCCTCGAGATGAACACCCGCCTGCAGGTGGAACACCCGGTGACCGAGCTCATCACCGGCATCGACCTCGTGGAACAGATGATCCGCATTGCCAACGGCGAGCCGCTGTCGATCACCCAGGACGATGTGAAGATCAACGGCTGGGCCATCGAGAACCGCCTTTACGCCGAAGACCCATACCGCGGCTTCCTGCCGTCCATCGGCCGTCTGACCCGCTATCGTCCGCCCGAAGAGGGCGAGCTGCATGGCGGCATCGTGCGCAACGACACCGGCGTCTACGAGGGCGGCGAGATCTCGATGTACTACGATCCGATGATCGCCAAGCTCTGCACCTGGGCCGAAACCCGCGAGCAGGCGATCGAGGTCATGCGCAACGCGCTCGACAGTTTCGAGGTCGAGGGCATCGGCCACAACCTGCCCTTCGTCGCTGCCGTGATGGACCATGAACGGTTCACCTCGGGCAATATCACCACGGCCTTCATCGCCGAGGAATACCCCGAGGGCTTCGAGGGCGTGACCCTGCCCGAGGACAAGCTGCGCCAGCTGGCTGCCGCTTGCGCCGCCATGAACCGCGTGGCCGAGATCCGGCGCACGCGCATTTCGGGCACGCTCGACAACCATGAGCGCAAGGTCGGGGATCACTGGAACGTGGCGCTTCAGGGCACCCATTTCGACGTCACCGTCGCCGCCGAAAAGGGTGCAGCCGCGGTGACCTTCGCCGACGGGCAGGTGGTTCACGTTAAGGGCGACTGGACCCCTGGTCATTCGCTGGCCCACATGACCGTGGATGGCGCGCCGCTGGTGCTCAAGGTCGGCAAGATCTCGGGCGGCTTCCGCATCCGGTCGCGGGGCGCTGATCTCAAGGTGCACGTGCGCACCCCGCGCCAGGCGGAACTGGCCCGGCAGATGCCCGAGAAGCAGGCTCCGGATACCTCCAAGATGCTGCTCTGCCCGATGCCCGGCCTCATCGTCACGATGAACGTGGCCGAGGGTGACGAGGTGCAGGAGGGGCAGGCGCTCTGTTCCGTCGAAGCCATGAAGATGGAGAACATCCTACGCGCCGAACGCAAGGGCGTGGTCTCCAAGATCAACGCCGGCCCCGGTGACAGCCTTGCCGTGGACGACGTGATCATGGAATTCGAATAGGGCACGCCATGGGGGGAGGTCGTGACATAGCGCAGATGCCGGGCAATGCCCTGCATTCGCGGGGCATGTCACGGCATCGCCCCCATTTCCTAAGCTGCGGTAAATATTACGGGGCCAGTCTGCTCCCGTGGGGGCGTCCTGTCACAGGCGGGCGTCATGGGATTTGTGAAACGGCTCTGGGCCGGGCTGCGCTGGCGCGTGGCGGTGCTGCTGGTGCCGCTGCTGCTGGCGGCCTGCGTCTTCGAGACCGAGGCCAAGCTGCGCAAGCAGCTGGAGGGAACGCTGTTCCTGCGCGATACGGTCTATTACGAGGATCACCTCGGCTGCACGGCTGCGTTGTTCACGCTCTATTCGCGCTACACCAAGCCGCGGGTAATGCGTGCAGGGGACCTGACAGGGGCGCTCTACCTGATCGACCGGGGGCGCACGGTGGCCTTCGACGTGGGCCTCAGTCCCAACGAGCTTTCCAAAGAGATTCGCGCGCTGGAGCATCCGGTTTCCTTCGGGATCAACTCCGCCGGAGTGACCGGCGCGCTGCATTGCCTGACGAAGGACCTTCAGACGCCGCTCTACCAAGCCATGACCGACCCCGAGGTGGTGACGGTCTACGACCCCGAGGCACGGACCCTGTCGCTGGTGGACTGGGGCGAGAAACGCGCCTGGGTGCTGCGCGGCTACGACTAGGGCCCGCTGAGGCGCGACGTCGGTGCCTGCAACTGCGGTCGGTGCATGGTGCCGGGGTCTGGAATGCCGCGTTGAGCAGCCCGTTGGCCCTGTGGCAGCACTTCTGCCTTGATGGGCTGCAGGGCCGGCGGTTTGTGGCAGTGCTGCATGACCCCGGACGGCTTATTGCAGAGCCGCAGGACAAGCGATCGGCTTGCCAGCGCCTGCCGGGCGGTAGGCTGCAATGCCAACGCCAGCGCGACAGCGGAGCGCGCGGCGAACCCTTGCCTTACTGGGTCACCGGGGCATTCGCATCACGCCGGTCGCGCACCTCCTGCTGGCGCAGAGGCTGCTTGTCGATCGACCGCGAGATTTCCCGCACGTCCCAGGGCGCAGGCTTGCGCAGCAGGACGGTGCCGTCTTTCGCGATGAGGTTCAGGGCAAATCCGCGCGGGCGCAACTCGCGCCGGATGGCGCTGCGCGCGCTCGGGTCCGTATCGGTGAGCACCACCACGTCGCGATCCGCCAGCGCATCGAGCCGCTGGGTGATCAGCTGCATCTGCTGCACGTATCGCGGATCCGCCGGGTTGTCCGCAAACACGACGAGAGGCCGCGCGATCCACAGAAAATCCTCCAGCGTCTGGTCGGTGACCGGCTGGATGATGCTCACCGGATCATCCGCGGCTTCGGTCTGGGCCATGCCGCCCGATGGCAGGACGGCCACACCCGCTGCGGGCAGAAGGGCGAGGGCGGCAAGCAGGGCGGGGATCACGGATCTGGTCATGCTTCCAGATATAAGCATCACGGTGGCGCCTGCACAGGCTATGCGACGGAGTGAGATGAATTTTCCTTGTCTTAACCGGTTTCTCACGGAGCAGGGGGCATGATGCAGCCTGACCTTCCCAGCATGAGAGCCAGCCATGGACATCATCTTGCATCTCGGGGCCCATCGCACCGGGGCCGCCAGTTTCCACTGCTACCTGCGCAGCGTGGACGCAGAACTTGCGGGGCTTGGGATCGGCTTCTGGGGGCCGCAGCGCACCCGGCAGGGGCTGTTCCACGGCCTTTACGATGCGCAGCCGAACCGGGCACCGGGCCGTGTGCGCCTCGCGGTCGAGGCGTCGCGGCGGCGGGGGCTGTCGCAGCTTCTGGTCACGGACGTGAACATGCTTGGCACGCCGCGTGCCTGCCTCCGGGCACGGGCGCTCTACCCCGGGGCCGGAGACCGGCTGGCACGGGTGGCGCTGGCCTTCCCGCAGGTGACGCGCATCGTGCTGCAGATTCGCTCACCCGAGATGTGGTGGGCCTCGCTGCTGGCCTATCTCATGCCGCGCGGCCTGCCGCTTCCGGAGCCGGCGCTGCTCGACGAGATCTGTGCCCATCAGCGCTCGTGGCGTCAGGTGATCCCCGAGATCGCCGCTGCCTGGCCCGGCGCGGACATCGTGGTGACGCCCTTCGAACGCTTTACCTCGCGGCCCGACCAGCTGCTGCGGGTGGCCACCGGGCTGCGACGGGCGCCGCCGCTGCCCATGGGCGGGATCTGGGCGCATCGCAGCCCGGACCTTGCCGCGCTGGCCGATCTTCTGCGCGAGCGGGGGGGCAACCCCGCCGCGCTGCCACAGGGGGAGGGGCGGTTCATGCCCTTCGCCCCGCACCAGCTCGCGCCCCTGCGCGAGCGCTATGCCGACGACCTGTTCTGGCTCCATTCAGGGGCGGGCGGGCTGGCTCGACTGACAGAGGACCCGGAGTCCGGCACGGAGAGGCCACGCTGGCCGCCGGCTCCTACAGAGAGAGGACAGGACGATGACAGCCAAACTGGACGATTGGCGCACTCTGGCTGAAAAGGAACTGCGGGGGCGCCCGCTGGAGGCTCTCAACTGGGACACGCTCGAGGGGATCGAGGTCAAGCCGGTCTATACCGCTGCCGATCTCGATGGGCTGCCCCAGATGGGAGAGTTGCCGGGGATGGAGCCCTTCACCCGCGGCGTGAAGGCGACGATGTACGCCGGCCGCCCGTGGACCATTCGGCAATACGCGGGTTTCTCCACGGCGGAGGAATCCAACGCCTTCTACCGCAAGGCGCTTGCCGCCGGGCAGCAGGGCGTGTCGGTGGCCTTCGACCTGGCCACGCACCGCGGCTATGACAGCGACCACCCCCGCGTGGTCGGCGACGTGGGCAAGGCCGGTGTCGCCATCGACAGCGTGGAGGACATGAAGGTGCTCTTCGGGGGCATCCCGCTCGACAAGGTGTCCGTGTCGATGACCATGAACGGCGCGGTGATCCCGGTGCTGGCCAACTTCATCGTCACCGGCGAGGAACAGGGCCACGACAAGGCGCTGCTTTCGGGGACCATCCAGAATGACATCCTCAAGGAGTTCATGGTCCGCAACACCTACATCTATCCGCCCGAGCCATCGATGCGGATCATCTCGGACATCATCGAATACACCAGCGCCGAGATGCCCAAGTTCAACTCCATCTCGATCTCCGGCTACCACATGCAGGAGGCGGGGGCGAACCTCGTACAGGAGCTGGCCTTCACCCTCGCGGACGGCAAGGAATACGTGAAGACGGCAATGGATGCGGGCATGGACATCGACAAGTTCGCTGGCCGGCTGTCGTTCTTCTTTGCCATCGGCAAGAACTTTTTCATGGAGATCGCGAAGCTGCGCGCCGCCCGGATGCTCTGGTCGCGCATCATGACCGAGCTAGGAGCGCAATCGCCCCGCTCCAAGATGCTGCGGACCCATTGCCAGACCTCGGGCGTCTCGCTGGCCGAGCAGGACCCCTACAATAACGTCATCCGCACCGCCTACGAGGCAATGAGCGCCGTGCTGGGCGGCACCCAGTCGCTGCACACCAACGCGCTGGACGAAGCCATTGCCCTGCCGACGGAATTCTCGGCGCGCATCGCGCGCAACACGCAGCTGGTGCTGCAGGAGGAAACCGGCGTCACCAAGGTGGTCGATCCCATGGCCGGTTCCTACTACGTCGAAAAGCTGACCGCCGATCTGGCCGAGGCCGCGTGGAAGCTGATCGAGGAAGTGGACGAGATGGGCGGCATGACCAAGGCCGTCGCCTCGGGCATGCCCAAGCTGCGCATCGAGGAAACCGCCGCCCGCAGGCAGGCGGACATCGACCGGGGCACCGACGTGATCGTCGGGGTCAACAAGTACCGGCTCGAGAAGGAGGACGAGCTCGACATCCTCGACATCGACAACGCCAAGGTCCGTGAGGGGCAGGTCGCCTCGCTGGAGAAGATCCGCAGGACCCGCGACGAGGCGGCCTGCGATGCGGCGCTCGCGGAACTGGAGCGGCGTGCGAAGGACGGCGGCAACCTGCTCGAGGCAGCGGTCGAGGCCGCCCGCACCCGGGCCACGGTCGGAGAGATCAGCATGGCAATGGAGAAGGTGTTCGGTCGTCACCGGGCCGAGGTCAAGACGCTGGCCGGGGTCTATGGCGCCGCTTACGAGGGCGACGAGGGCTTTGCCGCCATCCAGAAGGCGGTTGAGGATTTCGCTGAGGCCGAGGGGCGCCGCCCGCGCATGCTCGTGGTCAAGATGGGCCAGGACGGCCATGATCGCGGCGCCAAGGTGATCGCCACCGCCTTTGCCGACATCGGCTTCGACGTGGACGTGGGCCCGCTGTTCCAGACCCCAGAAGAGGCGGCGCAGGATGCCATCGACAACGACGTGCACATCATCGGCATCTCGAGCCAGGCGGCGGGGCACAAGACCCTCGCGCCGCAGCTGGTGCAGGCCCTCAAGGATCAGGGCGCAGAGGACATCATCGTGATCTGCGGCGGGGTGATTCCCCACCAGGATTACAAGTTTCTCTATGATGCCGGGGTGAAGGCGATCTTTGGGCCGGGCACCAATATCCCGGATGCGGCCAAGGACATCCTTGGCCTGATCGGGGAGGCGAAGGGCTAGGTCAGCTTCCTCGAAGGCAACATTTTGGCAACGGTTCTGCGGGCCGGGGGCACAGCCTTCGGCCCGCATTGCGTTTTTTGCGTTTTCTTGGCTTGCGCGCTGCCCTATCTTTTCTCGGATATTCAGAACAATGGGCATCGGATGACCCTTACGCTCGATCACATTGCGGTGCTTGGCGAGACGCTGGAAGAAGCGGCCGCCCACGCCGAGGCCGCCGTGGGCATGCCCATGGAACCGGGGGGAAGCCACCCCATCTATGGCACGCACAACCAGCTTCTGGGGCTGGGCGGAGGGCTTTATCTCGAGGCGATCGCCATCGACCCGGGTGCCGAGCCTCCGGGCAAGCCGCGCTGGTTCGGGCTCGATGCCTTCAAGGGGCCGGCCCGGCTCGATAAATGGGTGTGCCGGGTGCCGGACATGGAGGCGGCACTGCAGGCCCTGCCCATGGCGGGCCAGGTGGTCGAGCTGTCGCGTGGGCGGCTGCAGTGGCTGATGACGGTCCCCGAGGACGGGCTGCTGCCCTATGATGGCTTGTTCCCGGCGCTGATCCAGTGGCTCAGCCCGGTGCCCGCAGGGGCGATGCTGTCCGCCTCCGGCACGCGGCTGACACGGCTTGAGGTGACGCATCCCGAGGCGGCCGCGCTCGAGGCGCTGCTGGCCCCGCATCTCGACGCACCGCTGGTGCGGTTCGTCACCGGCGATGTGCCGGGCCTGCGCGGTTCGGTTCACACGGCGCAGGGACATGACCGGATCCTGACGTGATTGGGGCCTGATGTGACGGGCGGCCCGGCAGGGGGCATGATCATCCGGCCCGCAGGGGTCGGTGATGCCGCCGCGATCTGTGCCTTCTGGAACCCGTGGATCGAAACCACGTCGATTACCTTCTCGACCGATCTGCGCACCCCCGAGGGCGTCGCCGCCGACATCGCCGCGCGGGGCGAGGCCTTCCTCGTGGCCGAGGCAGCGGGGCAGATCATCGGTTTCGCCAGCTTTTTCGCCTTCCGCAGCGGGCCGGGCTATGCCCACACCCGCGAGCATACGGTGATCCTCGCGCCCGAGGCCCGCGGCAAGGGCGCAGGCCGGGCGCTGATGGCCGCGCTCGAGAACGTGGCGCGGGCAGGCGGCGTGCATTCGCTCATTGCGGGCGTGTCGTCCGAGAACCCCGAGGGCATCGCCTTTCACGGCGCAATCGGTTTTGCCGAGGTCGCACGTCTGCCTGAGGTGGGGCGCAAGTTCGGACGCTGGATAGACCTTGTGCTCATGCAGAAATTTATCGATGCGCCGCTGACAGTTCCCGGCCACTGAACTATCATGCCTCCATGTCGATCTGGACCCGCATCACCGAAGCCCTCTCAGCTCTTGCCAATGGCGAGGGCATCGGTGCGGTGTTCGACCGCCTGCGCCAGTCGCCAGAGCGCACCGTCGCTTTCACCATCGCGGTGATCGCCTTGTCGGCCAAGATGGCCAAGGCCGATGGCGTCGTGACCCGCAACGAGGTGACCGCCTTCCGCGAGGTGTTCCAGATCGCCCCCGAGGACGAAGCCGCCGCCGCGCGGGTGTTCAACCTCGCGAGGCAGGACGTTGCGGGGTTCGAGGAATACGCCCGGCGCATCCGGCGCATGTTCCTCGAGACACCCGAGCCGCTGCAGGATCTCATGGAGGGGCTGTTCCACATCGCCGTGGCCGACGGGCATTACCACGAGGACGAGGACCGCTTTCTTGAACGGGTGTCCGAGATCTTCGGCTTTACCGAGCGTGAATTCCAGCAGCTGCGCTGCCGTTTCGTCGAAGGGGCCGAGCCCGATCCCTACTCGGTGCTTGGCGTATCGCCCGATGCCCCCATGGACGAGATCCGCCGCCGGTGGCGCAAGCTGGTTCGCGACAGCCACCCGGACGTGATGATCGCCCGCGGCGTGCCTGAAGAGGCGGTGAAACTGTCCGAGACCCGCCTCATCGATATCAACCGCGCCTGGGAAGAGATCTCGGCGCAGCGGGCTGCCTGATTGCGCATTGCCACTTGGAATATCGAATGGTTCGATGCGCTGTTCGATGATTCCGGTCACCTGCTGCGCCATGACGGTGGACGGTCCGGCCGCTATGGCATCACCCGCGCCATGCAGGCCGAGGCGCTGGGCACGGTCTTTGCGGCCATGGATGCCGATGCCATCATGGTGGTTGAGGCCCCCGACACCGGCTCGCGCCGGTCCACAGCGCGGGCGCTGTCGCAATTCGCCGCCGCGTTCGGTCTCAGGACCACCGGCGTGCTCACGGGCTTCGTCAACGACACCCAGCAGGAAATCGCGCTGATGTACGACCCGGCGGTGATCCATGCCCGCCATGCGCCCATGGGCAGCGATGCCGCGCCGCGCTTCGATGGCACGTTCGACATCGACCTCGATGTGGATGCCACCATGGATCGGGTGAGCTTTTCGAAACCACCGCTCGAGGTGTCGCTGTCCGTCCACGGCAAGGTGCTGCACCTCATCGGCGCGCATCTGAAATCCAAGGCTCCCCACGGCGCACGCACCCGCGACGAGGTGATGCGCCTGTCCATCGCCAACCGGCGCAAGCAGCTGGCTCAGGCGATATGGCTGCGTCGCCGGGTGGATGCCCTTCTGGATGACGGGCACAGCGTCATCGTGCTGGGTGATCTCAACGACGGGCCGGGCCTCGACGAGTACGAGAACCTCTTCGGGCGCAGCTCGGTCGAGATCATCGCGGGGGAGGGGGACCGGGCGCTGTTCGATCCCCATGCGCAGGATGCCGAAGGGGCCGGCGGCCCCAGCTCAGCGCGTTTCGTGCATGAGGATGGCGGCGTGCTCGAGGCGATGCTCGACTACATCATGGTGTCGCCGGACCTTGCCGCGCTCGGCCCGCATTGGCTGATCTGGCACCCGCTGCGGGACCCCGACATAAAAGAGGCGCCCCGCTTGCGGGACGCCCTTTTGACAGCGTCAGACCATTTCCCGGTCACGCTGGACCTTGCAATCACCCCTTGAGCAGCTTGAGCGCCTCGGCGAGGTCAATGGCCCCATCGTAAAGCGCCCGCCCCGAGATCGCACCGTTGAGCGACGCGCCGCAATCGCGCAGCGCCTTGAGGTCGCGCAGGGACGACACGCCGCCCGAAGCGATCACCGGGATGGTCACGGCGCGCGCCATGGCGGCGGTGTATTCGATGTTCGGCCCCTGCATGGCGCCGTCGCGGTTGATGTCCGTGTAGATGATCGCCGCGACGCCATCGTCCTCGAAGCTTTTCGCCAACTCGACCGCGTCCACGTCCGTCACCTCGGCCCAGCCCTTGGTGGCGACCATGCCGTCACGGGCGTCGATGCCCACGGCGATCTTGCCGGGGAATGCCTTGGCCGCCTCGCGCACCAGCGCCGGGTTCTCCACCGCCACGGTGCCAAGGATGACACGGGCAAGGCCGCGTTCGATCCAGCGCTCGATGGTGGCCATGTCGCGGATTCCCCCCCCAAGCTGCGCCGGGGTGTTGGTGGTCTTGAGGATGGTTTCGACCGCGTCTCCGTTCACCGGCTCGCCCGCGAAGGCGCCGTTGAGGTCGACGAGGTGCAGCCATTCGCAGCCCGCGGCCACGAACTCCAGCGCCTGCGCGGCGGGGTCGTCATTGAACACGGTTGCTTTGTCCATGTCACCGCGAAGCAGCCGCACGGCCTTGCCGTCCTTGAGGTCGATTGCGGGATAAAGGATCATTGTCTCACCACACATAGCCGTTTTTTTCATCCTTTCATGACGGAAGGTCAGGCGCAATCGGCCCTTGCGTCACCATTGAACGGTCGGGGACATTTGCGCGACGCTGTTCGCATGGTTTCAAAGGGGAGGAAAGGGACCGTGACACTGAACATCATGAAGGCGCTCGCAACGGCCTGCGCGGCTGGCGGGATCGCGTTGTGCGCGTCGGCGGGAGTGGCTGCGGCCGATCCGGTCGAGGGGCTGTGGCGTACCCAATCGGGGGACAACGGCTATTCCACAGAGGTGCGCATCGGCACCTGCGGGCCGACGATCTGCGGCACCATGGGCCGGGCCTTCGCGCCCGACGGCACGGTGGTGGAGAGCGACCATACCGGCAAGCGGATGATCTGGGACATGCAGCCGGGGCAGGGCGGACGTTACACCGGCGGCAAGATCTGGGTCCCTGATCAGGACAGGACCTACAATTCGAAGATGACCCTGTCTGGCAACCGTCTGAAGGTCGAGGGCTGCGTTCTCGGCATCTGCCGAGGTCAGACATGGTCGCGGATGCAGTGACGCAGGCGCCCTAGCGTATCGCCAGCCCCGCCTTGTCGAAAAGGTGGGTCTGGCCGTCCTCGAACCGCAGCCCCACCGCCGCGCCGGGGCGCATTCCGGTGTCGCCCTGCGCCCGCACGGTCAGCTTGCCGGCATCGCCGCAATCCACGATGACATAGGTATCCGCCCCGAGGTACTCGAGCACGTCCACCGTGCCGTCCATGTGCCCCTCCCCGGGCGCAACCAGCGCGATGTGCTCGGGCCGGATGCCGAAGCTGTCCGCCTCGCCGGGCAGGCCGCCGACCCGAAGGCCGTCCGTCGCCACGGCAAAGACGTTCATCTTGGGGCTGCCGATGAACTGCGCCACGAAAAGGTTGCCGGGACGCTCATAAAGCTCGCGCGGGCTGCCCACCTGGCTCACCCGCCCCGCCTCGAGCACCACGATCCGGTCGGCCAGCGTCATCGCCTCAACCTGGTCGTGGGTGACGTAGATCATCGTGGATTTCAGCGACTGGTGGAGTTTGGCGATCTCGTAGCGCATCTCGACCCGCAGTGCGGCATCGAGGTTCGACAAAGGCTCGTCAAAGAGGAACGCGGTGGGGTCGCGCACGATGGACCGCCCGATGGCGACCCTCTGGCGCTGCCCGCCGCTCAGATCCTTGGGCCGCCGGTCCAGTAGCGGCTCGAGCTTCAGCACCCGCGCCGCCTCGTCCACCTTGGCGTCCATCTCGGGCTTCGGCACGCCCGCCGCCTTGAGCGAGAACCCCATGTTGTCGCGAACCGACATGTGCGGATAAAGCGCGTAGCTCTGGAACACCATGGCCAGCCCGCGCCGGGCGGGCGGCTCGGCAGTGGCGTCGCGGCCGCCGATCAGGATCTGCCCGCGCGAGGTTTCCTCGAGCCCCGCGATCATCCGCAGAAGCGTCGATTTCCCGCAGCCAGAGGGGCCGACGAAGATGACGAACTCACCTTCCTCGATGACAAGGTCGACGCCCTTGATGACCTGCGCCTCGCCGAACCATTTCTCGACGGATTTCAATTCTATGCTTGCCATGTCTTAACCCTTCTCAAAGCCTCTCGGCCTTATCCCTTGACCGAGCCTGCGGTCAGCCCCTTGGTCATGAACCGCTCCAGCCCGAGGAAGATCGCCATGATCGGCACTGTGGCGATCACCGCCCCCGCCATCAGATGCTGCCGGGGCACCTCCGAGCTGTTGAGCGACGCGATCCCCCGCGTCAGGGTGAACTTGCCCGGATCGTCCAGCAGCATGAAGGCCAGCAGGAACTCGTTCCAGGCGATCATGAAGACGTAAAGCGACACGCTCGCCAGCGCCGGAAGGCTCAGCGGCAGGGTGATCTTCCAGATCACCTTGAGCCGGCTCAGCCCGTCCATGAGCCCCGCCTCCTCGATTTCGGCGGGCAGGCCCCGGAAATAGCCCTGCAGCATGTAAAGTGCGACGGGAATGGTGGTCACCGGATAGATCAGGACGATCCCGAAGATGGTGTTGCGCAGCCCCGCCATGGAGAACGCGATGTAGATCGGCAGCGCGAGCACGATCATCGGCACCATGTAGATCAGCAGCACCGAGCGCGACATCAGCGCCTGCCCCCGGAACCGCAGCCGCGCCACGGCATAGGCGCCGGGGATGGCGAAGGCCAGCGTGATGACCACAGTCAGCACCGACACATAGAAGCTGGTCCACAGGTAGCTGCCGAAATTATACTGCGTGAGCAGTTCCACGTAGCTGTCGAACAGATGCCAGCGCCGCGTGAGGTCCAGCGAGAAATCCAGCGGGTTCGCCATCAGCGCCGCCTGGTTCTTCAGGCTGGTCATCACCATGACATAGAAAGGAATGACCACAATGGCGGTAAAAAAGATGTAGCCAAATCCGGTGAGGAACCGGATCACCGCCTCCTCGAACTCGTGGCGCGTCGCAGGTCCGGGTCGCAGCTCCTCGCACATCTTGGCAAGCCCCAGCGCGGTGAACAGGGCAACGCCCCCATGCCCCACCAGCTGCGCGGCCAGCCCCGCGCCGTCCCCCGACAGCATTGGCCCAAAGCCCAAGAGCCCCGCCACCAGCAAGGCCGCCGCCGCGCCCCAAAGCACCAGCGCGCCATAAAGCGCCGAAAACCCCGCCGCCGCCCCCCAAGACAGCGCCAGCCAGGACGGTCGGAACGGCGCCCCTGTGGCAAAGCTCATGGCCACCGCCACGGTCACCGCGATCACCGCGCACCAGAGCGCCCCGATCACCGGCGCGGTCACATACCCGTTCCATGCCGCCTTCATCGCGCGCCCCCCTGTTTCCTTTGACCGAAAATATCCCGGGGGAGTCCCACAGGGACGGGGGCAGAGCCCCCTCCGACCCGTCCGCGAACCACCACGCTCACAGCCCCTCCTCCCGGCTCATCACCTTGAAGAAGAAGGCCGAGAACACCAACAGGCAGCAGAAGATCACCACCGCCACCGCCGCCCCTGCGCCGATGTTCGAGAGCGCAAAGGCCTGCTCATAGACGTTCACGGTCAGCACCCTCGTGCCCGCGTTGCCGCCCGTCAGCAGGAAGATGTCGTCGAACTTGTTGAAGGTCCAGATGAAGCGCAGCAGGAACAGCACCGACAGGATGCCCAGCAGCTGTGGCAGCGACAGGAAGCGGAACTTCTGAAAGGGCGATGCCCCGTCCATGTCCGCCGCCTCGTACATGTCCGTGTCGATCGACTGCATGCGCGCAAGGATGAACAGGAAGGACAGCGGGAAGTAGCGCCAAATCTCGAACAGCGTCACCATGATGAGCGCAAGCGGGCGCTCCCCGAAGAAGTTGATCGCCTCCGAGGTCACCCCCATCTGGATCAGCAGCGCGTTCATCGACCCCGAGAACGGATCGAACAGCAGGACCCACGCAAACGCCACGGCAATCACCGGCGCCACGTAAGGGAAAAGGTAGAGCCCCCGCAAAACGCCCTGTCCCCGGAACGACTTGTTGAGCAGTAGCGCCGCGAACAGCCCCATCACCAGCGCGCCCAGCGTGCCAAAGACCGTGTAGAACAGCGTCACGCCCAGCACGCCCCAGAACTCCGAGCCGTTGAAGATCTGCGCGAAGTTCTCGAAGGTGAACTCAAGGTTGGTCAGCACGTTGTCGCCATCTCCGGTGATGACCGGCGCGCTGTCAGAAGGATCAGGGGCGTCGAGGAACGCCTGATCCACGGTCACGTCGATAGCAAGCGTCTCGCGCGCGCCGCCCTCCCAGTCGCCGAAGTCGCACATCAGGCGGCCATCGGTGATCTCGCAGGCCGGGTTCAGAGCGCCTGGATCGACGAGCGTCACCCCCTCGGGCCAGGCGTCGGTCAGCGTCACGCCCCGGATCTGCTGATCCTGAGAGGAATTGCGCAGCCGGTAGCGCAGGGTGGCCTCGTCGCCGGGGGCTTCGGGGCCGCCGCGCACGTCCTCGCGGGCCATGATCGTGGGCGGGCGCAGCTCGGCCAGCCCCACGGGCTTGAACGCGATCCAGAACACCGCAAGCAGCGGCAGGATCACCACCAGAGACACCGCCGTCAGGGTCGGGAGAAGAAGACCCCAAGCCAGCCGCGCCTCGCGCCGGGCAAGGGGGCCTCTGCCGGTGGGGGGAATGGCTGTGCTCATGGGGTGGTCCTCAGGTGTCGTGGTGCCCCTCCGCCGCGCGGCGAAGGGGAGGGCGCTCATGTCTGGACGCTTGGGCAAGGGCGCTTATTGCAGCGCGCCCAGTTCCTCGTTCATCTGCGCCACGGCCTCGGAGGCGTCGATCCCGCCGTCGATGTATTCGCGCACGATGCGGTTGACCGCCTGGCTGTTGATCATCTTGGACGCCAGCGCGAGCTGACCTTCCTCGGCGCCCCAGCGCTGGGCCACGTCAAGGCCGGCGACGATCTCGTCGATCATCTCCTGCGGGTAGAGATCGCCCAAGGGGGCGGTGCGGTCGACGCCCACAGGCAGCTTGGCCCATTCGGTGACGAACATCTCGGGGTCCTCATCGGTGCCCCGGCGCACCGGAAACTTGCCCTCGGGCGCAATGGCCAGCGTCTCGAGATAGCCCTGGTCCATGGAATACTCGACGAACTCGATGGCCGCATCGGTTGAGGCATCGCCGGTGATGCCCAGCATGTTGATCGCCGCCCATGCCGCGCCATCGGGGTTCGACGGGCCCGCGAAGTTGGTCACGATCCCGGTCATCGACGCCAGCTCTGCCGAGGTGGGATCGTCGTTGATGGTGGGCGGCGCGCTGTCCCGCAGTCCCGCAAGCTCATCGAGGATGAAGGGTGACCAGATCACCATCGCCGCGTTCCCCGAGAAATAGAGCGTGCGCGACTGGTCCCAGTAGAGATCCCCGGGAGGCGAGGCATCGGCCAGGGTCTTGTAGAACTCGAGCACCTCGGTGGTGGCGGCCTCGTCCAGCTCGGCAAAGCCGTCAGGCCCCACGGGGGAGACGCCATTGGCAAGGAAGACATGCTCCAGCACCTGGCTCATGAACGACTCGTCCACCTTGGTGGCGGCGACGAAACCGTACATGTCCGGTGGGTTGTGCAGCGCCTCGATGGCCGCTTCCACGTTGGCGTAGGAGGTCGGCGGCTCGAGCCCCGCCTCGTCGAAGAGGTCCGAACGGTAAAGGATCATCTGCGTCCAGCCATCAGCGGGCACCGACGCATAGCCGCCGTCGAACTCGGCCATGGCAAGGGCACCGGGGGCGAAGGTGGCACCGCCCAGATCCTCGATCACATCCATGGCAGCGTCAGGGTCAAGGATGCCCGCCTCGGCCCAGGGCAGGGCGTAGGACAGCGGATGGTAGATCACGTCGGGCATGTCACCGGCGGCATAGGCGGCGGTGGCGCGGGTGCCGAGCTCGGATTCGGTGACGGGGATGACCTCGACGGTGTGGCCGCTTTCCTCTTCGAAGGCGTCGGCCATCGCCTGCTGGCGGGCCAGCCGCTCGGGCTGTTCCTCGATGGTCCAGAAACGGATGGTCTCGGCGCTGGCGGCAGAGGCGGTGAGCGCCAGCCCCATGGCCACCGTGCCAAGCAGTGGTGTGCGGATCGTCTTCATCGTGGTCTCCTGTCGGTACGTGGGTTCAATGACTGTGGGCGCGGCCTGAAGCGGCCGGGCGTCGAATACCGGTGGGAGGGGTGCAAGTGCTGCAGCGCGGAGCGCGCGGGCCGGATCATGTGCCGGGCTGTGCCCCGCCACCGGGCCCTCGCCTGCGCTTGAGATTGGGCTGGCGCTTGAGAATGGGCCAGCGCTTGAAAATGGGCCTGTGCAAGGCAAGACCGATCGGCGGTTCGCGCCTGCGCGCGAGCTGTCATCTGTACCGATAGTGCCATGCCGTAACTTCCCCCCTAACGGGAGAATTGGGCCTGCCGCCCAGCATGGCAAGAAAAAGTTGGGCCGCTGCGGAGCTTTATCCGCCGTCTGCCTAGATCGAGACCTTGGCGAGCAGGGCCTCGCGGTCGATCTCGCCGGCGCGGCCTTCCATGGCGACCGACCCGCGCTGCACGGCGACGAAATTGTCCGCAAGCTCCCACATGAAGTCGAAATACTGCTCCACGAGGATGATCGCCATGTCGCCATCGGCGCGCAGCTGGGCAATCACCCGGCCAATCTGCTGGATGATGTTTGGCTGGATGCCCTCGGTCGGCTCGTCGAGCAGAAGCACGCGGGGGCGCATGATGAGCGCGCGTGCGATGGCCAGCTGCTGCTGTTGCCCGCCCGAAAGATCACCGCCCCTGCGGTGCAGGAAATCCTTGAGGATGGGGAACAGATCAAAGATGTGCTCGGGCACCTTGTGATCCGATTTCGGCAGGCAGGCAAAGCCGGTCTCGAGGTTTTCCTGCACGGTCATCAAGGGGAAGACCTCGCGGCCCTGCGGCACGTAGGCGATGCCCGCGCGGCCCGCCTGGTAGGCGTTGAGGTGATCGAGCGGCCGGTCGTCGAGGCTGATGGTGCCGCCCGAATAGGGGTGACGCCCAGCGATGGCCTTGAGCAACGAGGTCTTGCCCACACCGTTGGTGCCGGTCACGGCGGTGACCTCTCCAGGCTTCGCGGTCAGCGAGATGCCGTTCAGGATCTGGCTCTGGCCGTAATGAAGGGTAAGGTTGTCTACGCGCAGCATCGGCGGTCTCCTTGGGCAAATTCCTTGCAAGGAATTTGCATATCTTTCCCGAAAGATTTGGCGGGCACCACGCTCAGCGCCCGAGATATACTTCGATCACCTGTGGATCCGAGGTGACATGATCGAGCGAGCCTTCCGCCAGCACCGAACCTTCGCAGAGTACGGTCACCCGGCAATCAAGCCTTCGTATGAACTCCATGTCATGCTCGACCACCACCACGGCGTGCTTCTTGGCGGCGCGTTTCAGCAGATCCGTGGTGTGTTCGCGCTCGGCCGGGGTCATGCCTGCGGCGGGCTCGTCCACCAGCAGAAGACGCGGGTCCTGCGCCAGCAGCATGCCAATCTCGAGCCATTGCTTCTGGCCATGGCTGAGCTCGCCCGCGATGCGGGGCAGGGCGTCGGTCAGGCCGATGGTCTCGGCCAGCTCCTCGATGCGCTTGGCGCCGCGGCTGGTCTTGCGGTAGAGCAGCACGTCGAACGGCCCGCGCCTGTTCTTGAGCGCCATGGCGAGGTTCTCGCGCACGGTCTGGGCCTCGAAGACGGTAGGCTTCTGGAACTTGCGCCCGACACCGGCCATGGCGATCTGGCTTTCGCTCATCTTCAGCAGCGAGATGGATTTCTCACCGTAGATCACCGTGCCGCTGTCGGGCCGCGTCTTGCCGGTGATGATGTCCATGAAGGTGGTCTTGCCCGCGCCGTTGGGGCCGATGATGGCCCGCAGTTCGGGCTCGCCGATCTGGAAGGAGAGGTTGTTGATCGCCTTGAACCCGTCGAAGCTGACGGAGACGCCGGACATCTCGAGAAGGGTCTTCATTTCTCTTCCTCTCCTTCGACGGTGCGGCGCGCGCCCAGATCGGGTCCTGCGGCGGTGCTGCTGGTGGCGGGCACGGGGTGGCGGTTTCCGATAAGGTCGAACAGCCCGCCGATGCCCTTGGGTGCCAGAAGCGTGACCGCCACGAAGCTGAGCCCCAGCAGGACCAGCCACCAGTCGGTCCATTGGATGGTGTAGATGCCGAGGTTCACGTCGGGCGCGCTGCCCCCGGTGAACCAGCTCGACAGAAGCGAGACCACGGCGGCGCCGATGGCCGCCCCGTAAAGCCGTCCGCGTCCGCCGATGGCGACCCAGACCGCGAGGTAGATCGAGGCGATGGGCGCGATCTCGTTCGGGTTGATGATGCCAGCCTGCGGGTAGTAGAGCGCGCCGGCGATGCCCGACACGATGCCCGTGAGGGTGAAGATGAAAAGCTTGTAGCTTTCCACATGGTATCCGAGGAACCGCACGCGGCTTTCATTGTCGCGCACGCCGCGGATGACCGAACCCATCTTGCCTGAGACCACCCAGGCAAACAGCACGTAGCCCGCCCCCAGCGCCACGGCCGAGGCCCAGAAAAAGGCGATGGACAGGTGCGATTGCGGCACGTCCCCGAGACCGGGAATGTTCTGCAGGCCCGATAGGCCGTTGTTGCCACGCAGGCCACTGTCGTTCTGGAAGAGGTAGAGCGACAGGGCGAGGGTCATGGCCTGCGTGAGGATCGACAGGTACACGCCGGTGACCCGGCTGCGGAAGGCAAGCCAGCCAAAGACCAGTGCCAGCACTCCGGGCACCAGCACCACCAGCGCGAGCTGCGCCGGAAGGCTCGGGGCAAAATACCAGATGGCGGGAAACTCGGAACTGCCCACGAGGCCAAAGATCTGGCTGCCGATGGCGTCGTGTATCTCTTCGGGTGTGGGAGGAATGGGCGCGGCATTGAGCGAGGCCGTGAGCACGATCTCGGTGCGGGCATACATAAGCCACATGCCGATCATGTAGCCACCAAGCCCGAAGAAGGCCATGTGCCCGAGGCTGAGGATTCCGGTGTAGCCCCAGACCACGTCCATGGCGATGGCCACCAGCATGAGGCAAAGCGTGCGGCCCAGCGTCTTGACAAAGCTGGTGGAAATCATCCCGTTGCCGCTGCCGTCGGCCAGAACGGTGATGATCAGCGCGAAGACGCCAAGGGACAGGAGAAACCAGAAGACGGAGCGGTTCTCGGTGAGGAAGGTCTTGCGGGTCATGCGGTTCTCCTGGTGGCGGGCAGGGAGGGGGCGCTGCCCCCTTCGCGAGCCGGGGCTCGCTTACCCCCGGGATATTTGCGGTCAAAGGAAACGGAGCGGTGTGCCTGTGTTTTCCTTTGACCCGAAATATCCCCGCCGGAGGCAGTTGAAGCGGTGGGGCCGGGGGCCGGGGTCGGTGCTTTGGCGTGCAGCATGATCAATCCCCCGCAGCGCGGCCCTTGAGGGCGACGATGCCCTTGGGACGGACCTGGATGAAGAGGATGATGAAGAGGATCATGTAGGTCTGCGCCGCGAGCGTGTTGGATGGGTTCATCCATTCGATGCCCTTCTGCAGCACGCCGATGAGGCTGGCTCCCGCGAGGGTGCCCCAGACGTTCCCGACGCCGCCCACGACCACGGTCATGAAGCTTTGAACGATGTAGTTGGCGCCCATTTCCGAGGTGACCTGCGCGTAGAGGCCGATCGCTACGCCGGCGATGCCCGCGATGCCCGAGCCGAGGCCGAAGGTCAGCATGTTGATGCGCTCTGGGTTGATGCCCATGGAGGCGGCCATGCCGGGGTTCTGGGTGACCGCGCGAACCTCTAGCCCCACGCGGGTGCGCTTGAGGATGAATAGGATCAGCGCGAGGAAGATCAGCGCCAGCACGAAGATCGCGATGCGGATGTTGGCGATACCGATCACGTCGTTTACCACCCATGCCCCTTCGAGCCACGAGGGCGAGGTGAGGGGACGCGCCTGTGTGCCGAAGATGTTCTTGGCCAGCTGTTGCAGGGCGATGGAGATGCCGAAGGTTGCCAGCAGGGTTTCCAGCGGGCGATGGTAGAGCCAGCGGATCACCAGCCGCTCCATCGCGACGCCTGCGGCGAAGGTCACCGCGAAGGCCAGCGGCAGGGCGACGATCAGAGACACCGTGTAATCGGGGATGATCTGCTGTACAACGTAGCCGGTGTAGGCGCCCATCATGATGAATTCGCCGTGGGCCATGTTGATGACACCCATCACGCCAAAGGTGATGGCAAGTCCAATGGCCGCGAGGAAGTAGATCGACGCCAGCGACACCGCGTCCAGCGCTAGGTCTGCCACCTGGTGAACGGCAACGCGGGTCTCCACCTCGTTCAGGGCGGCGCGGGCGGCGTCGGTGATGGCGGGGTCGTCCTCGTCGTAGGCCTCGAAGAAGACGTGGCTGGCGAGCGCCGCGTCTACGTCTTCCTCGGTGACAAGCCGCGGTATGGTGCCAGCGGCGGCCAGCGTCTCGTAGGCGCGGGCGCGGGCCTCTTCGGTATCAAGCGCGCCGATGGGCACGCCGCCCACGGTGCCGCCGTCGATGTTGGCGGTGAGGGCGGCCTTGAGCTGATCGCGGGACTGGATCTCGGGGGCGAGATCCTCGGACACGAGGCGGGCGTAGGCGTCGTCGCGGGTCAGATCGTCGCCCGGGGTCAGTTCGCGGGCGATGTTGGTGCCTTCGGGGATCTCGGTGCCGACTTCGGATCGAGTGGACAGGATCTGGTTCAATACCGCACGGATCTGCACCGACACACCGTCCGACAGGGCCGAGATCGCCGCGATGCGCTCTTCGGGGGTGTCGCCGAAGGTGGCGGCAAGCATCCCCGCAAGTTCTTCCTTGCGGGCGCGGATGCGGGGGCTGGGTTCGTCCTCGATCGAGGCAAGCAGCGGCTCGAGCTGGTCGGCGGAGGGGTTGCGGGCGATGGAGTCCAGCGCCTCTATGCGCCGCGCCTCAATCGGGTCCGACAGCTGGAACTGCACCAGCGCCGAGGCGATCACCCGGCGGACACCACCGTTGGGACGGATTTCCTCGATCTCGGAGGCAGGCGCGCTGCCCGCCGGTTCACCGGTGGACAGGTCGGTCAGCGCGTAGCTGTCGCCCTCGCGGGTGCCGTAGAAGAACAGCCCGTCGGTGGTGCGCTGCAGCACCTCGCGTTCGGACCAGCGTTGCAGGAATTCCGGCGCCTGAGGCAGCTCGGAGGCGACCAGCGCGTCAATCACCGACCCCACGCTGCGGCGGCCGGGACTGGCCACCTCTTCGGCTTCGGTTTGCAGGATCGACTGGAGGTCTCGCTGATCCTGTGCCGCCGCCTTGCCGGAAGGCAGGCAGAGACACAAGGTCAGCGCGAGGGCCGGAAATAGCGCACGCAGCATGGCTAGCCTTGTCTGAAAGTCTTGAGGAGGGGAGGACGCCGCGGGCACGGCAAAGGTGTCCGCGGCGATGCACTCGATGGGCTTGGTGATGGACTGGAGTGGAACCGGGGAGGTCACGCCCCGGTCCCGGTAGGTCCGATCAATAGTTGGACTTGATCTGCACGCAGGTCGAGGTCTCGGTGTTGTACATGCCGCACTCAAGCTCCTGCCAGTCCGAGGTCAGGACGGCGGAATCCGGCAGGAAGTCGGTCCATGCATCTCCGGGAACCGGATCAGTTTCTGAGATGATGTCGAACATGCCGTCTTCGCGGATCTCACCAATCAGAACCGGCTTGCTGAGGTGGTGGTTGGTGCCCATGACCGCGGTGCCGCCGGTGAGGTTCGGGAACTCCTGGCCCCACATGGCTTCACGCACGGCGTCCACGTCGGTGGTGCCCGCGTCGGTCACGGCGTTCACCCACATGTTGAAGCCGATGTAATGCGCTTCCATCGGGTCGTTTGTGACGCGCGCGTCGTCGCCGATGAACGCGTGCCATGCAGCGATGAATTCGTCGTTGGCTTCGGATTCCGCGGTCATGAAGTAGTTCCAGGCCGCGAGGTGGCCCACGAGGTTCGAGGTGTCGAGCCCCGAAAGTTCCTCTTCACCCACCGAAAACGCCACGACAGGGATGTCGTCCGCCGATACGCCCTGCGCGGCGAGTTCCTTGTAGAAGCCGATGTTGGCGTCGCCGTTGATGGTCGAGATGACGCCAACCTGCTTGCCGTCCTCACCCAGCGCCACGACGTCCGACACGATGGTCGACCAGTCGGAGTGACCGAAGGGGGTGTAGTTGACGAAGATGTCTTCCTTGGCGATGCCCTTGGACTCAAGATAGCTTTCGAGGATGTTGTTCGTGGTGCGCGGGTACACGTAGTCGGTGCCCAGAAGCGCGAACTTCTCGACGCCCAGTTCCTCTAGGAAATAGTCGGTGGCCGGGATCGCCTGCTGGTTCGGCGCGGCGCCGGTGTAGAAGACGTTCTTGGACGACTCCTCGCCCTCGTACTGTACGGGGTAGAAATAGAGCGCGTTCAGCTCTTCCAGAACCGGCAGCACCGCTTTGCGCGACGCCGAGGTCCAGCTGCCGAAGGTCACGTCGACCTCGTCGTTCGAGACCAGCTCGCGCGCTTTCTCCGCAAACATCGGCCAGTCGGAGGCCGGGTCCTTGACCACTGCCTCGAGCTCGCAGCCCAGAAGGCCGCCTGCCTCGTTCTGCGTTTCGATCAACATCAGCATGGTATCTTTCAGAGTGGTCTCGGAAATTGCCATGGTGCCGGAGAGCGAATGCAGCACGCCCACCTTGATCGGGCAGTCGGCGTCCTGTGCCTGCGCGGCACCGGCCGCGACGAGGGCAATGGCAGCAACGCCCGAAAGCTTGAGTGTCTTGATCATGTCGGATCGCTTCCCTTGTTTGAGCCGCTCTATTTCATCGGCGCACACCGATGCAGTCGTCCCGATGACCGGGGCGTCAGGAATTGAGCCGCTCTTTTTTTCTTGTTGTGCCGCGCTAGACTTTTCTTCTGAAAGCCGAAAACGCGGCGTCCCCTGGTTCGTGTGTCATGCCGTTCCGTGACGGCATGTTCGGATTGATACTGACGGGGCAGGGAGGGGAAAGACCTCAGAGCCGCGTCGGCCTATCAGAAAATAGAGAATGCCTAATTATTGTGCATAAACTTAGAGGTTAGAACGGTTTAATGACGATATCTTGCGCAAGATGCCCAAAACTGCGACCTTTCTTGTGTTGAAACCGACGCTTTGGATTCGGTGGAGGGGATTGCTGTAAAAATGTGCGTGCCCTTGCACATTGGGGCGAATTCAAGGCGCAGGGCTTTCCCTTCGCGAATGGTTCGTGAAATTTGAGGGCAAGAGCGAAGGGAATACGATGAACGCAAATCCTGCCCAGATCTTTAACGAGATGATGAATGGCGCGGAGGTCCGGCCCTCCTACGCCAACTTGGAGCAATGGTACCGCTCGATGCCGGACGAGTTCCGAACGCTCAAGCAATCCGAGGCCGAAGAGCTTTTCCGCCGGGTGGGCATCACTTTCGCGGTCTATGGCGAAGGCGGCGACCCCGAACGGCTGATCCCATTCGACATGTTCCCACGGGTGCTGACTGCCTCTGAATGGCGACGGCTCGACAAGGGCATCCGCCAGCGGGCCGCGGCGCTCAATGCCTTCCTGTGCGACATGTACGGGCGCCGCGAGATGATCCGCGCGGGCAAGATCCCCGAACACCTCGTCACCAACAACGCAGCCTACGAGAAGGCCGCCATTGGTTTCATGCCCCCCAAGGGCGTGTTCAGCCACATTGTCGGCGTCGATCTGGTGCGCACCGGGCCAGACCAGTTCTACGTGCTCGAGGACAATTGCCGCACCCCGTCCGGTGTCAGCTATATGCTTCAGAACCGCGAGATCATGATGCGCATGTTCCCGCAGCTGTTCATGGAAAACCGCATCGCGCCGGTGGATGGCTATGCCGGCCTGCTGCGCAAGACGCTGGCGTCGGTTGCGCCCAAGAAATGCACTGGCGAGCCCAAGATCGTCATCCTGACGCCGGGGCAGTTCAACTCGGCCTATTACGAACACAGCTTCCTTGCGGACCTCATGGGGGTCGAGCTGGTGGAAGGACAGGACCTTTTCGTCGAGGGGGATTTCGTCTGGATGAAGACCACAGAAGGCCCCAAGAAGGTCGACGTGATCTACCGCCGCATCGACGACACCTTCCTCGATCCGCTGTGCTTCCGCCCCGACAGCATGCTGGGCGTGCCGGGGCTGATGAATGTCTACCGGTCCGGCGGAGTGTCCATCTGCTCCGCGCCCGGCGCGGGTGTGGCCGATGACAAGGCGATCTACACTTACGTGCCTGAGATGGTGCGCTTCTACCTTGGCGAAGAGCCGGTGCTTGAAAACGTGCCCACCTGGCAATGCGCCAAGGCGGATGACTGCAGGTACGTGCTTGAGAACCTGCCCGAACTGGTGGTCAAAGAAGTGCACGGCTCGGGCGGCTACGGCATGCTCGTGGGGCCCAAGTCCGACAAGTCCACCATCGAGGCCTTCGCCGCGAAGATCCGCGAGAAGCCCGAGAACTACATCGCCCAGCCGACGCTGGCCCTGTCGGCCTGTCCGACCTTCGTGGACGAGGGCATCGCGCCGCGCCACGTGGACCTGCGGCCTTACTGCCTTGTCGGGGAAAAGATCGAGCTGGTGCCCGGTGGCCTGACGCGCGTGGCGCTGACCGAAGGGTCGCTGGTGGTGAACTCGTCGCAGGGCGGGGGTGTCAAGGACACCTGGGTTCTGGCGGAATAAGGGCGAAGGAAGACAAAGATGCTGAGCCGTACCGCAGATCACCTCTATTGGCTGGCCCGCTACATGGAGCGCGCTGAAACCACTGCCCGCCTGCTCGAGGTCGGGGCGCGCACCGCGCTGCTGCCTGACCCGTCGGGCGGATACCGCAACGACTGGGAAGCGGTGCTTCGGGCCAAGGGCACCTACCAGCAGTTCCACGACAAGTATGGCGAGCTGAACCAGCGCGACATCGAGACGTGGCTGTTCTTCGACGCCGAGAACCCGGCGTCTGTGCTGTCGTGCATCAACGCCGCGCGGGAAAACGCACGGGTGGTGCGCACGGCGCTGACCTCTCCGGTGTGGGACGCGATCAACACCGCTTATCAGGAGCTCAAACAGTTCCAGCGTACCGAGCGCAGCAAGCTCATGACCTCCGAGCTGACGGAATGGACGCTGCGCACCTGTTTTCTCGTGCGAGGCTGCATACTTGCCACGCAGCTGCGCAACGACGGGTACGATTTCATGGGGCTTGGCACCTCGATCGAGCGGGCGGACAACACCGCGCGGCTCATCGACGTGAAGTACTACGTGCTGTTGCCATCGCTGAGCTACGTCGGCTCCGGGCTCGACCAGTCGCAATGGGCGCTGCTGCTTCAATCGATGACCGCGCAGCGCGCCTTCAACTGGACCTACACCGGCGAGATCACGGCGCAGAAGATCGCGCACCTGCTGATCCTCAACCGCAAGTTCCCGCGCTCGCTTCTGTCCTGCGTGCAATGGGCCTGCGATCACCTCGACAACATCGCGGACATCTATGGCACCGGCACCCGGGCGCAAGAGAGCGCACACCAGCTGCTGACTGATCTCAGCCGCGCCGAGGTGGACGACATCTTCGAAGAGGGGCTGCACGAGTTCCTTGGCCGTTTCATGGCGCGCAACGCAGGGCTCGCCAACACGATCCACGATGTCTACCTGCACGGGATCCCGGCATGAAGCTCAACGTCACCCACACCACCCGCTACAAGTTTGACCACCCGGTGCGCAGCGTGGTCCAGTCCCTGCGGCTCTGGCCGGCGGACTGCGCCTCGCAGAAGCTGCTGTCCTGGGATGTGACCACCGATGGCGCCTTGCGCGGCGCGGAATTCACCGACGGGGCAGGGGATCGCACGGCATTGGCCTCGTGGCGTGGACCGGTCGAGGATGTCACCGTGATGGTCACCGGCTCGGTCGAGACCACGGACCTGTTCGGCGTGCTGCGCGATCACCGCGAGAAGGGGCCGGCTTCGCTTTACCTGCGCTCCACTCGCCATACCCGAGCCGACCAGGCGCTCAAGGATCTGTCGGGCGATACTCTGGAGGGCCTTCAGAGCGCGACCTGCCTCGAGCAGGCCCACGCGCTAAGCTCGGCCGTGTCCGCCGAGATCGCCTACCTGCCCGGCGAAACCCGCGCCCACACCACCGCCGCCGAAGCGCTGGCGGGGGGCAAGGGGGTCTGCCAGGATCACACCCACGCGCTGATCGCCCTCGCCCATGTGGCGGGGATCCCTGCGCGCTACGTCACCGGCTACCTGCACGCGGACGAGGCCGGTGCCGGCCATGAGGCCAGCCACGCCTGGGCCGAGCTTTACGTCCCCGATCTCGGCTGGGTCGGCTTTGACGCGGCCAACAAGTGCTGCCCGGACGAGCGGTACATTCGCCTTGGCTCCGGCTATGACGCCCAGGACGCGGCACCGATCCGTGGCGTGGTGCAGGACAGCAGTCCCGAAGAGCATCTCGAAGTGTCTGTCACGGTCACTGCTGGGCAGCAGCAGCAATAACGTGATACCCCTGTCCCAAGGGCAATGTTGCGAGCTGAGGCGGCCGACAGTATAGCCGAGCCGACCTTGGCTGCGCCTTCAGGAGATTCGCAGATGACCTATTGCGTGGGCTTGATGCTGGATGCCGGCATTGTGTTGCTGTCCGACACCCGCACCAACGCGGGACTGGACAACATTTCGACCTACCGCAAGATGTTTCTGTTCGAGACCCCGGGCGACCGGGTGATCGGCATCATGACCGCCGGATCGCTGTCTGTGACTCAGACAGTGATGGCGCGCCTGTCGGATGCCAACGAGGACCTCGACAGCGACAAGTCGATCCTTCGCGCACCAACCATGCTGCAGGTTGCCGAGATCGTCGGTGGCATGCTGTCCGATGTGACCTCCGAAGTGTCGGCCAAGATGGAACGGATGAGCCAGAAGGCGACCGCCTCGATGATCGTGGCGGGGCAGCGCAAGGGTGGGCCCATGCGCATGTTCCTGATCTACCCCGAGGGCAACTTCATTGAGGCCACCTCCGACACGCCCTTCCTGCAGATCGGGGAACATAAGTACGGCAAGCCCATCCTCGACCGGGTGATCACGCCATCCACCTCTCTGGAGGATGCTGAAAAGGCTGTGCTGCTGTCGATGGACTCCACGCTCCGTTCGAACCTGAGCGTCGGGATGCCGCTGGATATGGCGGTGATCGAAGCCGAAGGGTTCTGCATCAGCCGCAAGCGCCGTATCGAGCCGGATGACGAGGCGTTCGCCACCATGAGCGCCGCCTGGTCCGAAGCGCTCCGAGACGCGTTCCAACAGATCTCATCGGAGTAGCGCCTCGAGGTCTGGCGCGGCAGGCGAAGGCCATTTGGCAGACTGAGGTCAGAACCCAGTTCGGAGCGGCAGATCGGTCTGGTCACTGATCGTGTCGTCGGCTTCGTCTCTTTCACTGTTGCAAGCTGTTCCTCTCAGTGGCTCTTGGTATCTGGCTATTGGCTATTGGCTCTTGGTCGCTGGCTCCTTTCACTTACCGAATTGCCCTGCGGTTCTTAGACGCTTTCGTGACTAGACTTCTGCCGCTGCTCAAAGAGGGCCACAGGCTTGAACCGCCCGTGAACCTTGAGCCCGGCGCGCTTGCCGGAGCGACAGTCCGGGATACTGACCTCGGATCCGCAGGCATCTCAAAATGCAATTGGTGCCCAGAGAGAGGGCTCGCCTCCTGTGTGTCGATCGCTGTTGCCTGCTAGCAACTTTCTTCGCATTGGAAAACGCGCTCTGTCGCTTTGAATTCCCCATCTATTCCAACGCGGCCAGGAACATGGCTGCCGCTCAGAAAAGGTCGATTTCGCCGTGCGTGGGTGGCGGAGGGGTAATTTTCGGAGGCGCAACCTTCTCCACTTCTCCGGGTACGATGAATTGCTTTACCCGCCCATCACAGGGCCAGAAACGTATCCTTCGCGCCGCGTTGCCCCCTGTGCTTTCTGATGCGATGGGGATGCCTTCTGCCTGCAGGAACTCGCGTGCGAAAGCGATGTTGGAAACACCGATATCACGCAGCTGGCTCAGCATCTTCGCGCCGCCGAACAGCTTGGCAATCAGGCGGTTCTTCTGGGCACCCTGTTTGAGCAGCCCGTTGATGAGAAGTTCCATCGAATATGCGCCGTAGCGGACATCTTCCCCCCCTGCGCCGCTGCGGCTGGGGAGAAGAAAATGGTTCATGCCGCCGACCCGCACTTCCGGATCCGTGAGGCAAACGGCCGCGCATGATCCCAGCACGGTGGACATCACACACCGGGGGTCTTGGGAGATCTTGTATTCGCCTTGGATCACGTTCACGAGTTTTTCTGTACCCTCAATCATGACTGGATGACCCTCTGGTTTGGACCCGAGCTAGCGGCAGCGCAGGCTTCGAGAAGTGCTGGACCGATCTTGTGAAGGGGAAGCACACGCTGAACGGCACCTAGTTCGGCCGCGGCCCGGGGCATGCCGTAGACCGTACTCGTTGCCTCGTCCTGAGCGATTGTTACGGCTCCGGACTCATGCAGGGCTTTCAACCCCACAGCACCGTCACGACCCATGCCCGTCAACAATGCCGCTACTGCGCGGCGCGCGCCTGGGACGGCCGACTGGAACAGGGCATCCACGGATGGCATGTGGCCTGATATGGGGCCATTCGCGTCGAGTATAATGCGCATTGGCCGCCCGCCTGCCAGTTGCATATGTGCCCGACAGCCCGCGGCTAGGACCACCTGTCCGCACCCCACCAGATCTCCGCTTCTGGCGGGGCGAACGGAGGCCGCACATTGCCTGTCCAGGAGACGCGTAAGGCTGTCACCAAACCCGCCACCGGTGTGTTGCACAATGAAGGTGGGGGGGCAATCGGCGGGAAAACTTGAAAGGACATTCAATAAGGCATCTACGCCACCAGTAGAAGCACCGATGAGGATGAAGCGGTTGCTGTGCTTCGCCCCGCCGTCGGACATCACAGTGGTCGTGCCGTGAGGTGCGCTCGCCAATCTCGGGACCTGACTGCGACCATATCTCCTTGCAGTACGCGTCACGGTGCGCAACGTGCAGGCCAGCTGATCCCCCGGGATGTCATGGTGTACAGGAAACAGGTCCGAATGCTTGCCCCAAGGTGAGGCGGATGCATTCCCTCCCTGGTCAAGGTCCTCGGTAATGACAAGCCATCGCACGTCGAGTGCCGCGAACAGTGCGCGCATGACCTCGAATTCCGGAAGCCGTGCCAAGCGCCCGGCAATTACCACCGCAAGCGGCTCACGCTCTTCCACCTCGGTGTAGGTGGTCATCAGGTCATCTGTTTCAGCCACCACCTCGATTTCCGACGATGCCCGGAATTCGGTGGCAAGCCGGCGACGCAGAGACCTGTCCGGAGTTGCGATAATCAAGGATATCATGCTCATCTGCGCCTCTTTGGTCCGGCATGGTTCAGGCATCATGCGCAATCGGTCTGGTACGGGAACGCCGCGGCTTCGGGCTCTGTGAAAGCGAGACGTACGTGAAACGGTCAGAAGAGCTCCGGGCTATTGGCGGTGAGAGTCACCTGTTTGAAGCCACCCAATCTGTGCCCCAGCTCACGTAGCGGAATCGCTGTAAGTTCGGGGGTGAGATCAATGGGGGTATCATCATCAAGACGATGTGAAAGGTCTGCCATATATGTTGCGATCGCCTCTGTGGACTGGGCGAGCATGTCCAGCTCCTGCAGGGCAGTGATGGTGACGTGTCCAAGACCTGCCTTATCGGACGAATAAAACGCTTCCATGCCGTGCTCCAGCCGGGCGATCCGCAGCTGAAGAGATCGGATTTCTTGCGAAATGAGCAAGATCGCTTCACAGGGAGAAAGGTGTATGTCCTTCAGGGGCATGTCAGAGCTTTCCAACCACGTTTTCAATGCACTGCTTCATGGCGACGGAGGTAAAGGGCTTCTTGATCATGTTGTTGAGCCCCCATTTCTTGGCAGCGGCGACCATGTCCGGGGTCGGTTTGCCGGTTACGAGGATAAAGCCGATCCTCTGGGTTGCCTTGTTCTGGCGCAAGGCTTGCAGAAGGGCGAGACCATCCATGTTCGGCATATTGAAATCGGACAGCACAAGGTGGACTGGGTTCGCAGCCATGCGGGCCAATGCTTGTTGACCATCATTTTCGGTCAAGTAGTTCTTGATCCCAATTTCATCGAGTGCCTGCGTTATCAGGCCACGACTGGTCGCCATGTCATCGACTACCATAATGCGGAGTGAATCCTTCAGACTCATCGTGTTCTCCTAGTTCGCTAAGGCCGCTTCCGGCCCTTTGATTCTTCGATAGGTTGTGACGCCCGCTGTCGAGAGAAGTTCGAGTGCGGGGCCTGATACTCGTTCTGAATGACCGATGAAGAGATACCCACCGACCCTGAGCTTGTCGGCGAACCGCTGCCAGAGCACCTGCTGTGTGTCTTGATCGAAATAAATAGCTACGTTCCTGCACAGGATCGCGTCAAATGGGCCTTGAAAAGGCCATGTTTCCATTAGGTTTAGCTCGCCAAAGGTAATGAGCTCGCGAGCTTCAAGTGCAATTTCGAATTGTCCGTCCTGCACTGTTGTTTTCGTGGTGAAGCGTTCTCTGAGTTGCGGCGGGATCGACTGCAGATCCTCCTGCGGGTAGGTGGCGGTTCTTGCCTTTCGGACGATGACCGGGTCGATATCTGTTGCAAGGATGCGTAGATTACGCACGGCATTGTCTGGCAACTCAGCCATAAGTGTCATGGCAAGAGAATAAGGCTCTTGGCCGGACGAACAGCCCGCTGACCAGAGACGGATCCGTTTCTGGTCTCTTAGTTCCGGCACGAGCTGCTGCTTGAGCGTTTCGAAGTGATGTTTCTCGCGGAAGAAACTGGTGACGTTGGTTGTGAGCGCTGAGATGAGCTCAAGCCTTTCATCTTCTTCTCCCGGCGCTTTTAATAGTGACATATAATCTTGGAAACGTGACAACTGTCGTGATCTAAGACGCCGTGCCAGACGAGAATAGACGAGGGGCTTCTTGCTTTCGGCGAGGCTCAGACCGAATTCGGAACGAGCGAGGGATGCTAGCGAACGGAAGTCTTCGTCCGTAAAGCTGAACTCTCGGGCCCCGGTTTCGGTCGGGAAGGTTGTCATACGGCACCCCCCATGTCGTTATCCAGAACCGCATCGAGATTGACGACACGCACCATGCTTTCACCGACAGAGATGACACCCAGGATAGCCTGTCGTGCCGCCTCGGACTTAATATCGGGCGTCTCCTGAATGGCAGATTTTGGAACAGACAGAATTTCCGAGACAGATTCAACCAAAAGGCCGATGGTTGTGCCGCCCGAGGCCGCAACGATTACCACGTTGCGTTCGTTGTCGGCGGTAACCCCCAGGCTGAAGCGGGATGCCAAATCGAAGATAGGGATCACGGCACCGCGCAGGTTCATGACGCCAAGTACATCTGCCGGAGTGTGTGGGAGCTTGGTGACAGGCGTCCAGCGACGGATTTCGCGGATTTGTGTGATCTCTAGGCAAAAGCTTTGGTCACCGGACGAAAAGGTGATGAATTCGAACTGGGTTTCGGTCGGGGCTTCGACAACATCAAGCATGGCGCAGTTCCATTCTGGGGGCTGAAGCAGGCATCATGTAAGGTGCCGCAGGGTTGAGTTTCACAAGTTCGTCAGGATCGAGAATCAGCGCGATTTTTCCGTCTCCAAGTATGGTGGCAGCCGAGACGCCGGGAATGGCTCCGTAGTTGCTCTCAAGGCTCTTGATGACCACTTGCCTTTGATCGTGGATCGCTCCGACGCGAAGGGCGGTAAGGCCTTGCGCTTCGGTGGTGACCAGCAACAACACCCCGCTGCTGATTTCCTTTGCACCACCTGACAGACCAAGGTTTCGTGCCACGTCCACGATGGGCACATAGGCCCCACGTACGGAAATGACCTCGCCCGTCGTGCCGATGTGGTGCAGGTCTTTCTTGTTTGGGCGGATGGTCTCGATGATCGATGCAATCGGGATCACCATGGTCTGATCCGCAATCGAGATCACGAAGCCGTCCATCACGGCGAGGGTAAGTGGCAGGACAATCGTGAAAGTGGTGCCAGCGCCCGGTGATGAGGCAATCGATACCCGCCCTCCGAGGGCTGCCACCGCGTTCTTCACCACATCCATGCCAACGCCACGCCCTGACAGGTTCGACACTTCAGAGGCGGTCGAGAACCCGGGCAGGAACAGTAGGTTATCGATTTCTTGCTCCGAAAGTTCGGCCTCTGCGCCGATGAGCCCTTTTTCGATGGCCTTTTCAAGAATGCGGGGACGGTTCAGGCCAGCTCCGTCATCTGCGATCTCGATGAACACGCTACCGGATCGATGAGACGCGGATAGTCTGATCGAGCCAATGGGATCCTTTCCGGCCTCCTGCCGCTTGTCAGAAGTTTCCAGTCCATGATCTACAGCGTTGCGCACCATGTGAGTCAGCGGGTCTGCGAGGCGTTCGATCACGGTCTTGTCGACCTCGGTGGAGTCGCCGACGGTGACCAACTTGGCTTTCTTGCCGGTAGCTTCTGATGCCTCTCGCACGATCCGGGACATGCGCTGGAACAGCGGTTTCACCGGCTGCGCCCGGATCGCCATCACTCCCTCCTGAATGTCTCGGGCGAGCAGCTTGTAGGCTTCCAATTCGTTGGTGAGATGTGCCACCGCAGGCAGCTCGAGCTCTTCGATCCGCTGCGAAATCATCGCTTGGTTGATGATAAGCTCGCCCACGGTATTGATGAGCCGGTCCACACGTTCAAGATCCACTCGAAGCGTCGGGCGAGGGCCGCGTGGTTCATCCTTCTGTGCGGCTTGCTTGGTAGGCGGCGCCGATTCGGACTTGGCCGCCTTGGGCGTCGGCGATGTTGCAACGGGTGTGTCTGCGACTGCTGGGGCGGCCACCTTGGCATCGGTGGTTGCGCCGCCGGAGATGGCAGGGGGGATGGCCTCCTCGGATGAGAACGTTTCATCCACCGAGATTTCGAGCTCGCAAAGAGAATCCACGAATTCAAAAACTTCATGAAGGACGGTTTCGTCCTCGGCAGTTTCCAACGTAAGACGCCAGTCGATCACCGCGTCGTTTGGATCGAAGGCATCGAAATCAGGCAGACGCGACAGGTTGGCAGTGACCTTCAGCACGCCGAGTTCCGCAAGGGCATCGAATAGAAGCAGAGGCTCATGGCCGTTGGCATAGAGGGCGGCAGTGGGCTTGAAGCTGATCTCGAAGCTCTTCACTGCGCTTTCCGCGCCCGCGTCGTCGGCTTCGCGCTCATCGCCGTCCATGTCGATGTCGATAGGGGCAGCATCCAGATCAAGGCTCATGGCCTCGAAGGTGAACTCCTCTTCTTCGTCGGTATCCCCAAGATAGGCTTCGAGCTCCTTGAGAATTGCCTGTTCTGACTCGGCATTTGGCTCTCGGTCATCGCGTGCTGCTTCCACGAGGTCGGCAAGCTGGTCACCCGAACGGTGGAACAGGTGCATCAAATCTTCGTCGACCTTGATCTGGTGAGAGCGCACCTTGTCCATCACCGTTTCAAAAGTGTGGGCGAAGCTAACAAGCCGATCGAGGGCAAAGGCGCCGGCGCCACCCTTGATCGAGTGCACTGCGCGGAACACGGCGTTGACCACGTCCATGTCCTCGGCGTTTTCTTCCATCGCCGACAGCCCTTCGACGAGCGCTTCCAGAAGCTCCTCGCATTCCTCGAAGAAAGTATCGCGGATCGAATTCATCGACATGTTTTACACCACGTGTCCTGTGAGCCTGCGAAGCACCGAAACAAGAGAACCGTCATCGAACGGTTTCACGATCCAGCCCGTTGCGCCTGCATCCCGGGCCCGCGCCTTGAGGTCCGGGCCGCTTTCCGTCGTCAGCACAATGATCGGGACCGTCGTGCGGTTGGGGCCATTGCGCAGGGTTTCAATCACTCCGAAACCGTCCATGTTGGGCATGTTGATGTCGGTGATCACAACGTCTGGCTCCACCTCGGAGAACTGTTCGACCCCCTCTACGCCGTCACAGGCGGAGTGATACTCGAAGCCCGCACCCTCGAGAGAGACGCGCAGTAGGTTCCGAATGGTTCGGGAATCGTCGATCGCGAGAACTTTGGTGGTCATTGAACGGCTTCCTTGTCGAAATGGTCGGGGGCGAGGCCGAGCCTTTCCAGCCCGGAACGGAACGTTTCATTGACCTCGACGAGTTCGAACGGCAGCCCTTCCGCTGCCCATTGCCGTCGGGCAACGAGCAGGATCTGAAGCCGATGGGAATCGATCCGGCTCACGTCCTGAACGGAGACCCTCACGGGCATGTGGCGCGCCCCGAGAAGGAAGGGGACAAGCGCATCCTCACCGTTGCGGTTGCGCGCGGGTTCTAGGGCGTGGAACTGTACATCGGACATCGTGGAATCGGCACCTCTGGCAGCGTCGAGAACGGGAAGGCCGGACGGCATGATGGCTCTACCGGACCTGCACGATGCATAAGGGCGGTGTCTTAACAAAGCGTTCTGGACCGATGAGAATCCGCCCCCGGGTTGCAGCCTGTCACGAATGCGCCCACTACTTCGCAGGTGACGACAGGAGGTTTCGACATGCGCAATGGTGGACAGCTCGTGGTGGAGTGTCTTGAAGGCCTCGGGGCGCGGCGCGCGTTCGGGGTTCCGGGCGAAAGTTATCTCGCGGTGCTCGATGCGCTGCACGGCAGTCGCATCGATTTCGTGAATTGCCGGCAGGAAGGTGGCGCGGCCTTCGCCGCCGCAGCCCATGGCAAGCTTACCGGAGAGCCGGGCATCTGCATGGTCACCCGCGGCCCCGGCGCGACGAATGCCTCCATCGGGGTGCACACGGCCATGCAGGACAGCGCGCCGATGATCCTGCTGGTGGGGCAGATCGCAACGGACATGCGCGAGCGCGAGGCCTTTCAGGAGGTCGACTACCGCGCTGTCTTTGGCACCATGTCCAAGTGGGTGACCGAGATCGACCATGTGGACCGTATCCCAGAACTCCTGTCACGGGCCTGGACCGTGGCGACCAGCGGACGGCCCGGGCCCGTCGTCATCGCGCTGCCCGAGGACACCCTGTCGGCCACGAGCGCCGCTGCCCCCGTCGTTGGGCCGATTGCCATCCATCCCGCCGAGCCTGCGCCTGCCGCCATCGAGGAGGCGCGCAGGCTGCTGGCCGGCGCCGAGCGTCCGCTGATCGTCCTTGGCGGGGCGCCGTGGGATCGTGCTGCCTCGGAGGCGCTGATGCGATTTGCCGAAGGGTCTGACGTGCCTGTCATCACCTCGTTCCGCTACCAGGATCAGGTGGATCATGGCTCGGACGTGTTCTGTGGTGATGCCGGTGTCGGCATGGCTGGCAGTGTGCGCGGGCTGTTGCGTGACGCGGATGTGATCCTCGCGCTAGGCACCCGGTTCGGGGAGAACATGACCGACGGCTACGAGCTGCTGTCCGTGCCGGACCCGGTTCAGAAAATCGTCCATGTGCACGCTGGCGATGGTGAAATCGGCAAGGTCTACCGCCCGGCGCTGGGCGTCACCGCATCCCCCGAGCGTTTCGCGCTTGCCCTCGGCGCGCCGGTGCAGGGGAGCTGGTCGGACTGGCGACGTGCCGCGCGCAAGGCGCACCTTAGCTTCATCGACAAGGCACCTGCGCAGCCCGGGCCGGTGGACATGGTCGCGGTCTGTGCGCACCTGCGCGAACGCCTCGCGGGGCAGCCGCTGGTGCTGACAAACGGGGCAGGGAACTTCACCGTCTGGCCGACGCGCTTCTTCCGCTTCACGCCGGGAATGCGGCTGCTGGCGCCGCAGTCGGGCGCCATGGGCTACGGGCTGCCGGCGGCCATCGCGGCCAAGCTGGAGCGTCCCGGGGCTCCGGTGATCTGCTTCGCCGGCGACGGGGACATCCAGATGACCCTTCAGGAGCTCGCCACCGCCCGGCAGGCGGGTGCGGGCATCATCGTGATCGTGGTCAACAACGGCACCTACGGCACCATCCGCGCCCACCAGGAGCGGGAATTCCCCGCGCGGGTCAGCGGCACCGACCTCGTGAACCCTGATTTCGCCTCCATCGCACGGGCTTGCGGGCTGCACGGTGAGCGTGTCGAGAGCACCGGGGCCTTCGCCGCGGCGTTCGAGCGGGCCATGGCGTCGCCCACCGGCGCGCTTCTGGAGCTGACCGTCGACAAGGAGGCCCTCACTCCGTACCGCACCCTGACCCAGATCCGGGAGGGGAGCTGAGCGCGGATCAATCTTGTGTCCGGATGACCACTTTTCCGGTCGATTTGCGGCTGCGCAGAAGCTCGAGCCCCTCCATGGCGCGCTCGAGCGGCAGCACGTGGCTGACGTGCGGGCGAATGCGACCTTCCTCGTACCAGCTGAACAGTTGCGCGAGTGAGCCGGTCAGGATGTCGGGGGCGAACGTCAGGTAGCCTCCCCAGTAAAGGCCCATGACGGTGAGGTTCTTCACCAGAAGATGGTTGGCCTTGACCTGCGGCACTTCGCCGCTGGCAAACCCGATGCTGAGAATGCGCGCCTCGGGCTTGCAGGATCTGAACGCCGCGGTGAACTGGTCGCCGCCAACCGCATCGTAAACTACATCCGATCCACCAAGTGCCAGAACTTGCTCACGAATATCTTCTGATTGTGCATCGATGAGATGATCCGCACCGGCCTTTCGCGCGATCTCGAGCTTTTCCGCGCCGCGAGCGCAGGCGATGACCCGCGCGCCCATCAACTTTCCGATCTCGACCGCGGTCAGCCCGACACCTCCCGCAGCGCCGAGAACAAGCAACGTTTCACCGGCTTGCAGTTTCGCGCGATGGGCGAGCGCCAGGTGGCTCGTTCCGTAGGCGATCTGGAACGCAGCGGCGTCCTCGAAGCTCATTGCGCTCGGCATCCGGACCGCGCGGCGGGCATCGAAAACCCCCTGTTCAGCAAGGCCACCTTGGCCACCAAAGACCGCCACCCGATCCCCGCGCGAAAGCCCTGACACCCCGTCTCCGAGGCTTTCGACGGTCCCTGCAACCTCCATGCCAAGAGTAAACGGGAGCGCTGGCGTGTCCTGGTAGCGCCCCTCCATCATGAGGAGATCGGCGAAATTTAGTCCACACGCCATGATTGTAACCGCCACTTCGCCCGCCTGTGGAGTGGGGGTGTCGAGGATGGCAATCTTGGGTTGCAGGTCATGTGACGTGAGATGCAGTGCGCGCATAGGGTCCTCAAATCTTTGAGAGAATGGTCGATGATCAATTTATGGATGTCAAATATCTGTTTTGCGTAAAACGTTAATACGAAAGGATAATAACGCAATCTTAAAGTGTGCGTGATTTGCTATGCCTACCGCTACGCGCGCGCTTGGCTTGCCCTTTCCCGTTATGCGATGTATCTTTTGGCGCATCGGGAAGAGGGGCCATCGCGAACGTCAGGCCGGCCTTGTCGGCACCTTTCGTGTGAACTAATGACAAACGCCCTGATCGGGTGAAAGAAGGAAAAAAACAAAATGACGCATCCGGTTGATGTCCATGTCGGCAAACGCATTCGCCATCGCCGCTGGCTGGTGGGCATGACCCAGCAACAGCTGGCCGAGCAGGTCGGGATCAAGTTTCAGCAGATCCAGAAATACGAAACCGGGGCCAACCGCGTCAGCGCTTCCCGTCTTTGGGACATCGCCGATGCCCTCGACGTTCCGGTGAGCTTCTTCTTCGAGGGCATCGAAGGTGAACAGGCCGAGGCAGAGGCTGCCGGCGAGGCAGCCGCAATGCCTGCGGACATCCTTGGCGACAAGGAAGCCCTGGATCTCGTGCGGTCTTATTATGCGATCCCCGAGAACCAGCGCCGCCGTCTCTTCGAACTTGCCCGCGTTCTCTCCGACGTCGCTTGAGCCTGTTGCGCCGCTGCGTTAACTGATCTCTTGATCAGTGACGGAGCGGCGCAATGGCAGATATCTCGAAAGAGCTCGTTTCAGACCTCTGGAAGACGGCTCATGCGCTCGCGGATGCCGCGCGCGCGGCAATCCTTCCACATTTCCGGGCCACTGGCCTTGACGCTGAAAACAAGCTGGCCGGCGGCTTTGATCCTGTCACCGTCGCCGACCGTGCCGCCGAGGTCGCGATGCGCGACATCCTTGCGGCTCAGCGCCCGCAGGACGGCATTCTCGGTGAAGAGTTGGGCACCACCACGGGCACCAGCGGCCTGACATGGGTGCTCGATCCCATTGACGGAACACGTGGATTTCTCAGCGGCACGCCCACTTGGGGCGTTCTGATCGCGGTCAGTGACGAGAGCGGCCCGGTTTTGGGCATCATCGATCAACCCTACATCGGAGAGCGGTTCTGCGGCGGTCCCGGCCTCGCCGAGGTGACGGGGCCACTTGGGACGCGCCCCCTTGCAAGCCGCGCGCCGCGCCCCCTGGATCAGGCGATCATGTTCTCGACCTTCCCCGAAGTCGGCTCTGCCGAAGAGCGTGCCGGGTTCGAAAGGGTTCGCGATGCGGTTCGCCTGACCCGCTATGGCATGGATTGTTACGGGTACGCCTTGGTGGCGGCAGGCCAGGTGGATCTTGTTATCGAGGCGGGACTGTATCCCTATGACGTCCAAGGTCCGATCGCGGTGATCGAGGCGGCTGGCGGTATCGTCACTGACTGGCAGGGCAACCCCGTGCACATGGGCGGGCGCGTCATTGCTGCTGCCAATGCTGAAATTCACGCAGAAGCGCTGGCACTGCTCAACGCCTGAACGCCACCCTGAAGACCTGCCGGTCCGTCCCGGAAGGGGCTTCCCATTGGTCGGGCAGGGCGGCAGCATGGGCCAAACCGCAGGAGCGTTCCATGCCCGAAACGTTGATCCGCAACGCCCACACCATCCTGACCATGGATGACACCGCCCGCGAGCTCTGCGGCGCCGACGTCCTTCTGAGGGACGGTGTCATTGCTGCGATCGGTCAAGGCCTGCAAACTTCCGGAGACATCGTCGATGCCGCCGGCTGCGTGGTCACTCCGGGTCTGGTGAACACGCACCACCATCTCTACCAGACCCTGACCCGCGCGGTGCCTGGCGGCCAGGATGCGCTGCTCTTCGGCTGGTTGCAGACTCTCTACCCGATCTGGGCGCGGTTCGGCCCGGAAGAGATGCGCGTCTCGGCGCTTACGGGCCTCGCCGAGCTGGCCCTTTCGGGATGTACGCTGACCTCCGATCACCTTTACCTTTATCCCAACGGCGCACGGCTGGACGATACCATCGATGCCGCGCGCGAGATCGGCTTGCGATTCCATGCGACCCGCGGAGCCATGTCGATCGGCGAAAGCGCCGGTGGCTTGCCGCCTGACAGCCTGGTGGAACGCGAGGAGGCCATCCTCGAGGATTGTATCCGCGTAATCGATGCGTTCCACGATCCGCGCGACGGGGCAATGGTGCGCGTCGGCGTTGCGCCCTGTTCGCCATTCTCGGTCAGCCGTGAGCTGATGCGCGACGCTGCGATCCTTGCGCGGGACAAGGGGGTGATGATGCATACTCACTTGGCCGAAAATGATGAAGATATCGCTTATTCCCTCGAAAAGTTCGGCTGCCGCCCCGGTCAATATGCCGAGGAGCTGGGCTGGACGGGGCCTGATGTCTGGCATGCCCATTGCGTGAAGCTTGACGGGCAGGAGATTGATCTCTTTGCAAACTCCTTGACCGGCGTTGCGCATTGCCCCTGCTCAAACTGCCGCCTTGGTTCGGGCATCGCGCCGGTGCGGGCGATGCGCGACGCGGGCGTTCCGGTCGGGCTCGGGGTCGACGGCTCTGCGAGCAACGACGCTGGAAACCTGATGGTCGAAGCGCGGCAGGCGATGCTGCTGCAGCGGGTAAGCCGCGGCGCCGACGCCATGAGTGCCCGCGAGGCTCTTTATGTCGCGACGCGGGGCGGGGCCGAGGTGCTGGGGCGCCGTGATTGCGGTCAGGTCGCCGTGGGCAAGCGCGCGGATCTGGCGCTGTGGGATGTGACTGGCATCGATAGCGCCGGCAGCTGGGACAAGGCGGCTCTTCTGCTGGCCGGGCCGCAGCGGGTGCGCCATCTGTTCGTCGAGGGCAGGCAGATCGTGCGCGACGGGATGTTGACCAGCATTGATCTTTTCTCAACCATCGAGAGACAGACTGCACTGGCGCGGCGGCTGGCCGGATAGGCGGGTCTGTGCCTGATCCCTGCTTGGACGGGGGATGGCCTTGCACTGCCTTGGTTTGGACATAACGCTGAATGACACTGGCTGTGAACGCGTGGCCATGCCCGGCAGTGCAGGGCGTGCTGCGCGCTTGTGCTGACGGCGTACCGGGCCGCTGTGATGGTTGCAGTATACAAGGTTCAAGACGGCCTAAACTGCACAAGCCGGCGATCCCAGGCATTGCCTGGTCGCATCGATGAGACCGCTCGGCGGCAGGACTTGAGATGACGAAGGAGCTTCCCGCAATGTCCCTGAACGAACACAAGAGCCGCAGGTCCGTGCTGCGGGGGCTGACCTCATTGCCTTTGCTTGCCGGTGCGGGAGGCGTTTTGTCCGCCTGCGGCGCCTCGGTTCAGCCGACGCCTGACGTGGAGCTCGACGGTCGGAGCCTGCCTGCAGATGTGCGCGAAACCGGTTCGATCAATGCCTTCCGCGCAAGCCAAGGGCTTGGGGCGATTGAACCTGATGCAACCCTACAGCGCATCGCCGCGCTGCACGCGCAGGACATGCAGCGCATGGGCCAGATGAGCCATAGGGGATCGGACGGCAGCACCCTCAAGATGCGCCTGCAACGGCAGGGCTACCGGTTTCGCAACGCGGTCGAAAACGTCGGCTGGTCGGATCGGGGCATGGACCATGTCATTGACATGTGGATCGATTCGCCCGGTCATCGCCGCAACATGCTGTTGAAAAGCGGGGAGGAGTACGGTCTGGCGGGCTCGGGGGTCTACTGGGCCCTCGTCGTCGCCGAGCCACGCTGAGCCAGATCAGGCTCGTGGCAGGTAAAACCGGCAGGAACCCGCCTCAAAGTCCGATGCTACTGGCCAATGGCGCGGGGATGACTAGATCGGAAGCAACCGTTCTTAACAGGGGTGATGTACGACCACAGGTCTGCCCGCCCCGAGATGTCCGCGCCGGAGTTGCCATGAAGACCCTGTTTGCCACGACCGTCCTTTGCCTTCCCCTACTGGCCTGCGCCGAGATCGACGTCCGCTCTGATCCGGGCGCGGATCAGCGCAGGGGCGCTGCCGTGGTGACACCTGCTGCGGTCAGTACCTCACCCGCCACCAATGCGGCGCCGTCTCGCGACGGGACTGGTTCTGACGGGCTGTGGTACATGTACGGGCAGGGCAATGATGCACCCGATGCGGCAGTGAACCCCGGACAGGCGCTCAATGCCTATCGGCAGGCGCATGGTCTGCAGCGGTTGCAGCAGAACGGCCGGCTTGCTGCAGCCGCGCAGGCCCATGCCCGCGATGTGGCGCGTATGGGCAAGGTGGGGCACACCGGTTCCAACGGGTCGACCGTGGGGGCGCGCGCCAAGGCGCAGGGCTACAACTATTCCACCGTGGGCGAGAACGTCGCCTGGACCTCGCGCGGATTCCCGACCGTTATGCAGATCTGGGACGACTCGCCCGGCCATCGCAAGAACCTGCGCATGCGCGAGGCCACCCAGTATGGCATCGGCCGATCCGGCGACTACTGGGTGCTCGTGGTGGCCCGTCCGCTCTAGGCGCGGGCGAGCGCGCCGACCGCTGCGGTGATCGGCGTACTGCCGTCGGTAAGCTCGAGGATCTCGCGGCGGATGGAGGGGCGGTCGATGAGCTCGGCCAGCACCATGGCCACGCTTCCCCGGCTGACTGAGGCGTAGGGCAAGGCCTGCGACAATGCCACAGGGCGGGCCTCGTCGCTGTCGATAAGCGTGCCGGGGCGCAGGATCACCCAGTCGAACGCAGTGGCGGCGAGCGCCGAATCCGCGTTCTTCTTGGTTTGCATGTAGAATTCGAATTTCTCGTTCGGCTCCTTGCCACGCCCGGCGTCAGGCATGGCGGACACAAGGTAAAGCCGCGAGATGCCGTGCGTCCGCGCCGCGTCGATCATCCGCAGCGGGCCATCGCCGTCGATCTTCGCCGTCCGCTCGAGGCCGCTGCCCGCCGCACCGGCCGAGAACACGATGACATCATGCCCTTTGGCGAGCTCAGCAAAGCCGGAGCCGTCGATCTCCATGAGGTCGGCAAGGGCAGTGGCCGCGCCGGACTGCCTGAGTGCCTCGGCTTGGTCTGGGCTGCGGTGCAGTGCGGTGACCTCGTGGCCACGTTCGATGAGCAGGGGAAGCAGGCGGTGACCGACGCCGCCGGTGGCGCCGACAAGCAGGATGCGGGACATGAGGAGACTCCTTCGGTGATTGGCGCTGCCATCTAGGGCAGTGCCGCGCCAAGTCATCCCCGCATCGGCTTGCCTGCTACCCACGTGCCCGCGATGGCGCGGTCGTCGCCCATCATGATGGTGGGGAAAAGGGCCTCCCAGAGCGTCTCGGCCTCCGCGGCGCGCTGTGCGATGGCCGGGGTCGAGGCCATGTCGAGCACGGTGAAATCCGCCTCCATCCCCGGGGCGAGGTTGCCGATGCGGTCGTCGCAGCGCAGCGCCCGGGCGGAGCCCTGCGTCGCCAGCCACAGCAGTTCCGCCGGGTGGAGGGCCCGTCCGCGCAGCTGGGCGATCTCGTAGGCCGCCGCCATTGTACGCAGCATTGAGAAGGAGGAGCCGCCACCTGTGTCCGTTGCCAGCCCGATACGCTGGCCTTCGCGCAGCAGCCCGTCCATGTCGAAAAGGCCCGACCCAATGAAGGTGTTCGACGTCGGGCAATGCACCAGGCCCGCGCCGACCTCGCGCAGCCGGTCCCGTTCGCGCGGCTCGAGGTGGATGGCATGGCCGTAAAGCCCGCGCGTGCCCAGCAGCCCATGCGCCTCATAGGTGTCGAGGTAATCGCGTGCGCTGGGGTAGAGCGACTTGACCCAAGTGATCTCGTCGGTCTGCTCAGAAAGGTGGGTCTGCATCAGGCAGTCCGGGTTCTCGGCCCACAGAGCGCCGAGCGCCTCGAGCTGCGCTTCGGTCGATGTGGGCGAAAAGCGCGGCGTGATCACATAAGCGGCGCGGCCCTTCCCGTGCCAGCGCTCCAGCAGGGCGCGGCTGTCGTCATAGGCCGATTGCGCCGTGTCACGCAGGAAGTCGGGCGTGGTCTCGGGGCGGTCCATGCAGGTCTTGCCTGCAAAGACGCGCATGCCCCGCGCCTCGGCCGCCTCGAAAAGCGCATCCACCGACGCGGGGTGGATGGTGCAATAGCTGCACACGCTCGTGGTGCCATGGGAAAGCAACAGGTCAAGGTAGCGCCCGGCCACGTCACGCGCATAGGCGGGATCGGCAAAGCGCCGTTCCTCGGGAAAAGTGTAGAGGTTGAGCCAGTCAATCAGCCGCTTGCCCCAGCTCGCGATCATCGCGGTCTGCGGATAATGTGCGTGCGCATCGACAAAGCCTGGCACGATGAGGCGCTTGCCGTGATCCTCGACCTCGGCTTCGGGGTGGGCCGCGCGCAGTTGAGCTGCGTCACCCACGGCCACGATCCGGCCCACGTCCACCAGCATCGCGCTGCTGATACGCACCGCGTCGGGCCCGGCTTCGGTGGGGGCGGCGTCGAAGCTCAGCACCTGGCCGAGATGAAGGGTGGTTGCTTTGGGCATGAGCGATCTCGTCTGGGAACCATGGCACGATGGCCTCGGGGGGGCGGAAGTGCAATGCGCCCCTGTTGCATCTCGCGCCGATATCCTACCATTTGCGCGAAACGCAAGGCAGCGGAGCAGGCATGACCGAAGCGACCGAAAACAAGACCCGCCCCGAGGACGAAGAGCGCGCCGAGGATCAGCCCGGCGATCCTTCGGACACCCCGAAGGACCCCGAGGACGGCCCCGAGCTCCCGCCTGAAGAGGACGGGCCCAGTGACGACGACGCCTACGCGCTGCAGCCGAAATCGGTAGCCGCCATCCTTTATGCCGTGGACGTGGAGGACCGTGAACAGCTCGTCGAGCTGATGGAGCCTCTGCACCCCGCGGACATCGCCGACCTTCTCGAGCAGATCAACGCCTACGACCGGATGCGGCTGATCAAGCTTTACGACAAGGAATTCGACGGCGACATCCTGTCGGAACTCGACGAGTCGATCCGCGAGGACGTGATCGCGGCGCTGCACCCCGAGGTGCTGGCCGACGCGGTGCGGGATCTCGAGACCGACGACGTGGTCGACCTGATCGAGGATCTCGACGCGGCGCAGCAAAGCGCCATCCTCGGGGTGCTCGAAGAGGGCGACAGGGTCGCGGTCGAACAGTCGCTGACCTACCCGGAATATTCCGCTGGCCGCCTGATGCAGCGCGAGGTGGTAATGGCCCCCGAGCATTGGAACGTGGGTGAGGCCATCGATCATCTGCGAAGCTCGCAGGATCTTCCCGATCAGTTCTACCATCTTGTGCTGGTGGATCCCAAGCTTCACCCGGTGGGCAATGTCACCCTTGGCCGGCTCATGGCCTCGCGGCGCGAGGTAAAGCTGGCGGATCTCATGGAGGAGACTTTTCACGTCATCCCCGCCACCCGTCCCGAAAAGGACGTGGCCTATGCGTTCAACCAGTATCACCTGATCTCGGCCCCCGTGGTGGACGAGAATGAACGGCTGGTTGGCATGATCACGATCGACGATGCCATGGCCGTGCTCGACGAGGAACACGAGGAAGACATCCTCCGCCTCGCCGGTGTGGGCGAGGAAAGCCGCCTGTCGGACACAGTGCTGGAAACCACCCGGCAGCGCTTCCCCTGGCTGGCGGTGAACCTCGTGACGGCGATCCTTGCCTCGCTGGTGATTTCGCAGTTCGAGGCGGCACTGGCGCAGGTGGTGGCGCTGGCGGTGCTGATGCCCATCGTCGCCTCCATGGGCGGCAATGCTGGCACGCAGGCGCTGACCGTGGCGGTCCGCGCGCTGGCCACCAAGGACCTTACCGGCTCAAACGTCTGGCGGATCATTCGGCGCGAGATCGCCGTGGGCCTCGTCAACGGCGTGGCCTTCGCGGTGATCATGGGCCTCGTGGGCCTTGCATGGTTCGGCTCTCCGGCGCTTGGGGTGGTGATCGCCTCGGCGATGGTCATCAACCTGGTGATCGCGGGGCTTGCGGGGATCGGCATCCCGGTGCTGCTCGAGAAGCTGAAGGTCGACCCGGCGCTGGCCTCGGGTGCCTTCGTGACCACGGTGACCGACGTTGTGGGCTTCTTCGCCTTCCTCGGCCTTGCCGTGCTGGTGCTGCTGTGAGCCTCGCCGAGGCCAAGATCGAAGCGCGCAAGGCCGCCCGCGTCCGCCGCCGCGCGGCCCACGCGGCCGATGTCGGCGCGGGGGCAGGGCGCCTGTCCGAGCTTTTGGCTGGTCATCGTGGCGTGCCGCTGTCGGGCTACATGCCCATCCAGTCCGAGATTGACCCGATCCCCGCCATGGCCGAGGCCGCGGCCTGGGGTCCGGTCGCCATCCCGGTGATCGAGGCCGAGGCCGAGCCGCTGCAGTTCGCGCTGTGGGAGCCCGAGATGCCGCTCGTCGATGGCCCGTTCGGCGCGCGGATTCCCCAGTCGCCTGTGTTCATCCGCCCCGAAATCCTTATCGTGCCGCTGCTGGCGTTCACCCGGGAAGGCTCGCGGCTGGGCTATGGCGGGGGGTTCTATGACCGCACGTTGCAGGCCCTCCGGGCGTCAGGGCCAGTGCTCGCGGTGGGCTTTGCCTATGCCGCGCAGGTGGCCGAGGCACTGCCCTTCGACCCCAACGATGAGCCTCTGGACCTCCTCGTCACCGAGCGTGAAATCATATCGTTCTAGCGTGGAACCGGTCGCGGCTTTCGACGTTGTGACACCGAAGCCCGGCAGCGCGCCGGGGCTGCGACACCCGCAGCACCTAGAATTTTGACGCACGAGTGAGGAGCCGATCCATGCCGCAGAACTTTGTCCCCTTCCTGAAGGAAAACGCCCGCACCGAGATGATCGAGCTGCTGAACGCGCGGCTTGCCGACACCATCGATCTGGCGAACGCCGTGAAGCAGGCGCATTGGAACATCAAGGGCGTCGGCTTTATCGGTGTGCACGAATTGCTCGATGACGTCGCGGATCACCTGCGTGAAGGTTCGGACCTGATGGCAGAGCGGGTTGTCATGATGGGCGGGCTTGCGCAGGGTACGTCGAAGACCGTCGCCGAGAAAAGCTCGCTTTCGGCTTACCCGACCGAGATCGTGAAACTCGACGATCACGTTGAGGCATTGGTCGAGCGCTACAACGATTTCACCACCAAGCTCCGCCAAGGCATCGAAGCCGCGGACGAGGCCGGTGACGAGGATACCGCAGACCTTCTCACCGAAGTGAGCCGTACCGCTGAGAAAGATGCGTGGTTCATCGGCTCCAACGGCAACAAGGCGGTTTGAGCTAACTCAAGGCATGTACCAAAGGCGTCGCGTTCCCTCACGCGGCGCCTTTTTATGTACGTGCCTCACAACCTTGGCCTCTGCCTTGCTTTGCCCAGCCGCTATGTAGAAAGGGAGGCAAACGAGGTCGGGCAAACCGACCACAGTGCTTTCTCCCATCTTGCACAGACGTCCCCAAGGCGAGGGAACAGCAAAGAAAATAGAAACATTGAGCAGGTCTGCGCGGCATCACGTGTGGCGGCTCCCCCACTTGGCACGCCGCAGCGCTGTCGCCGGATGGGAGGCGGCCCCCGTCCGGCGCGGGCCCAGCATTCTACAGTATAGGCTGGCACACGGCATGCGGTTCAACTCGGAGCGGGAACACTCCCTTTTCACTGACACCGCGTCTGACTGTGACATTTCTTGAGTTCCCCAAAAGAGAGGCCACCGGCTCGCGCTCGCGTATGCGGGCGACCAGCAGCAGCTGGCAAGCGCCTGCTCCAAGGTCATGGCGCACCTGCTAAGAGCGCCAGTGCCTCCTGTTGGGTCCCGTGATCTCCGCCAACGCCCTTCGGTGAGGGCGGCATCCCCTTGTTCGCTTAATCCGTCAGATCGGTGAAGACGAGGTGAACATTGGCCGGCTGACTGCGCAGCCGCCGCATATCAAGTTCCGCGCCGCGCCTTTCTAACGAGTAGCTGAAGCGCCCGCACTGGCTCACAATGTGCGCGACCACCCCCGGGTCCGACATGGCGCCATAGACGAGCACCAAGTCTGTTCCGCTGAACCCTGACTGCCGGTCGAACCTGTAGTCACGTCATGACAGCTCAACCACCCCCAACGCCTAATCCGCGAAAGCACGCGGTTTGTAGACTTCCAGATCGAGCACCTGTGCCGGTCGCCGCACCTGCTGTCATGGCGCACGCGGTGCCACCGGGCCGCTCCCCTCCACCAGCCGCGCCTGCACGTCAGCAGTGTGCCAGAACGATGGCGCCTGCCGTCCGTCCTTGAGGATCGGCAGCGCCATGATCATGGCCACCCCGCCAAGGAGCAGCTTCCAGCCCTGCGTCAAACCCAAATCTCCCTTGGCCCATTGCGCTGTCATGTGCTCCGAAGATCGCCGCCTTAACGCGAAAGCCGAAGGGCCCGATCAGGGCGCTTAAGGCAGGGAGGCCGACAATGTAACGCGTGGCCCCGGGCCGGATGACGCGCCGCCACGCCTTCTTCTCGTTCCAAATACGCCGGGGGGGACTTGCGCAGCCAAGGTGGGCGGAGCCCCCGTCAGCCTCATCGCCGGGCGCAGGGCAGAGGGCAGCGCCGGACAGGTCCGGCCGGGCAGTCAGGGGCAATGCCAGACACATTCGGCTGGGGGGCGACGGGCCAACGCAAAAGGGCCGCGGATCTCTCCACGGCCCTCCTAACTGTTTCCGGTAACGGCATCAGCCGCCGAAATCGTCCAGCATGATGTCTTCCCGGTCCACGCCCAGATCGAGCAGCATGTTGATGACCGAGCTGTTCATGATGGGCGGGCCACACATGTAGAACTCGCAATCCTCGGGTGCCGGGTGGTTCTTGAGATACTCTTCCAGCAGCACGTTGTGGATGAAGCCGGTGTAGCCGGTCCAGTTGTCGTCCGGTTGAGCGTCCGACAGAGCCACGTGCCATTCGAAGTTGTCGAACTCCTCGGCAAGCTGGTCGAAGTCCTCGACGAAGAACATCTCGCGCTTGGAGCGGGCGCCGTACCAGAAGGAAATCTTCCGGTCGCGGTTCTCGAGCCGCTTGAGCTGGTCGAAGATGTGGCTCCGCATGGGCGCCATGCCGGCACCGCCGCCGATGAAGACCATCTCTTTCTGGGTATCGCGGGCGAAGAATTCGCCGAACGGGCCGGAAATGGTGACCTTGTCGCCGGGCTTGAGGTTGAAGATGTACGACGACATCTGACCAGCGGGGATGCCGGTCGAGCCCGGGGGAGGCGAGGCGACGCGGACGTTAAGCATGATCATGCCCTTCTCGTCCGGATAGTTCGCCATGGAATACGCGCGTTCGATGGGCTCATCCACCTTCGACTCGTACTGCCACAGATTGAACTTGTCCCAGTCTTCCCGGTACTCCTCGGCCACATCGAAATCGGTGTACTTCACGTGGTGCGCAGGGGCCTCGATCTGGATGTAGCCACCGGCGCGGAAGTTCACGTCCTCGCCTTCGGGCAGCTCCAGAACGAGGGCCTTGATGAAGGTCGCAACGTTCTCGTTGGAGCGCACGGTGCACTCCCACTTCTTCACGCCGAAGACCTCTTCGGGCACCTCGATTTCCATGTCCTGCTTGACCGCGACCTGGCAGGACAGCCGGTCGCCGCAGGCGGCCTCACGCTTGGTGATGTGCGATTCCTCGGTTGGCAGGATCGACCCGCCGCCCGAATGCACCCGCACCCGGCACTGCGCGCAGGTGCCACCACCACCGCAGGCGGAGGGGACGAACATCTTCTGGCCCGCCAGCGTCTGCAGCAGCTTGCCGCCGGACGGGACCGAGATGGTCTTCTCGCCGTTGATGGTGATGTTGACGTTGCCCGAGCTCACCAGCTTCGAGCGGGCCGCGAGGATCACGGTCACCAGCACGATCACGATCACCGTGAACAGCGCAACGCCTAGTCCGAAAGTCATCATGGGTTGCGTCTCCTTACAGGTTCACGCCGCTGAAGGACATGAAGGCAAGAGCCATCAGTCCGGCGGAGATGAAGGTGATGCCAAGCCCCTGCAGGCCATCGGGGATGTCCGAGTACTTGAGCTTTTCGCGAACGCCCGCCATCGCGGTGATCGCCAGCGCCCAGCCGAAGCCCGACGAGATGCCGTAGGTGGTCGCCTCGGCGAAATCGTAGGAGCGTTCCACCATGAACAGCGAGCCACCAAGGATGGCGCAGTTCACGGTGATCAGCGGCAGGTACACACCCAGCGCGTTGTAGAGCGGCGGGAAGTACTTATCGAGCACCATCTCGAGGATCTGCACCAGCGCCGCGATCACCCCAATGTAGGAGATCAGGCCGAGGAAGGTCAGGTCCACGTCCGGGAAGCCCGCCCAGGACAGGGCGCCCGGGGCCAGCAGGTAGTTCAGGATCAGGTTGTTTGCGGGCACGGTGATGGCCTGCACCACCATGACCGAGACGCCGAGACCGATCGCCGTTGCAACCTTCTTGGACACGGCCAAGAAGGTGCACATGCCTAGGAAGAAGGACAGCGCCAGATTCTCGACGAAGATCGCCTTTACGGCAAGGGATACGAGCCCTTCCATCAGTGAGCCTCCACCGTCTGGATCTTGTATTCACGCTCTTCGACCTGCGCCGGCTTCCAGGTGCGGATCGCCCAGATCAGCAGGCCGATAATGAAGAACGCCGAAGGGGGCAGCAGCAGCATGCCGTTCGGAACATACCAGCCGCCGTTGTTCACGGTCGGCAGAATGGTGATGCCGAACAGCGAGCCTGCACCAAAGAGTTCGCGGAAGAAGCCCACGATCAGCAGCAGCAGCCCGTAGCCAAGCCCGTTGCCGACGCCGTCAATGAAGCTCGCCACCGGCGGGTTCTTCATGGCGAAGGCCTCGGCGCGGCCCATCACGATGCAGTTGGTGATGATGAGGCCCACGAACACCGACAGGGTCTTCGAGATCTCGTAGGCATAGGCCTTGAGCAGCTGATCCACGAGGATCACCAGCGATGCAATCACGACCATCTGCACGATGATCCGGATCGAGCTGGGGATCTGGTTGCGCAGCATCGAGATGAACATCGAACTGAAGCCGGTCACCATGGTCACCGCCAGCGCCATGACAAAGGCCACGGACATGGACGAGGTCACCGCGAGCGCCGAGCAGATGCCAAGCACCTGCAGGGTGATCGGGTTGTTGTCGACCAGCGGGTCGACGAGTTGCGAACGATAGGTCTGTGCCATCAGTCGATCTCTCCTGCTTGCAGCCGCTCGAGGAAGGCACCGTAGCCGGTTTCACCCATCCAGAAGCGCACCAGGTTGTGCACCCCGCGCGAGGTCAGCGTGGCCCCCGCGAGCGCGTCCACGTAATACTCCTGCCCTTCGGGCGGCGCGGACTTGGCGACGGTGATCGCCAGGTCGCCATCTTCGGCGAACAGCTTCTTGCCGTTCCACAGAGCACGCCAGCGCGGGTTGTCCACCTCGGCGCCAAGGCCGGGGGTCTCGCCGTGCTGGTAGAACTGCAGGCCGAAGATGTCGTTGCCGTTCCCCTCGAGGGCGATGAAGCCGTAGAGGGTCGACCACAGGCCGTAGCCTTCGATCGGCAGAACCACCTTGTCGATCCCGCCCGCGTCGTCGCGCAGGATGTAGACCATGCGGAAGGCTTCCATGGAGCCACCGAGACCGGCGGGATCCTCGTCAAGCGCGCGGATGATCGCGGGGTCGTCGGCGGCCGCGAGGTCGCCGAAGCTGTCGATGTCAAAGTCTTCGGTGAACTCACCGGTCGAGAGATCGAGCACGTGGGGCTCGAACGCCTCGAAGGCATCGTTCACCGGAACGGTCTCGTCGTAAACGCCCGCCACCTGCAGGACGTTGAGCCGCATGTCGCGGGTGGCGTTCTCTTCCTGCACCGGGCGCAGCGAAACGGCGGCGGCGGACACCACGATCGAGGCGACGAGGCAAAGCCCCACGGCGACGGTCACGGTCTTGGCTATGCTGTCGGGCGGCAGATCCAGGAAGCGCCGGATCGGGCCCTTGTGTTCCTGTACGTCAGACATTGCGCTTTGCCCTCCGTTTGATGTTGGCCTGGACGACGAAGTAGTCGATCAGCGGTGCGAAGACGTTGCCGAACAGGATGGCCAGCATCATGCCCTCGGGGAATGCGGGGTTCAGCACACGGATCATCACGACCATGAAACCGATCAGGATGCCGTAAATGTAGCGCCCTGCATTGGTGTGCGATCCCGACACCGGCTCAGTCACCATGAACACCAAGCCGAAGGCATAGCCGCCCACCACGAGGTGCCAGTACCACGGCATCGCGAACATCGGGTTGCTGTCAGACCCGATGAAATTCAGCAGCAGGGAGAAGCCGATCATGCCCGCAAGGCAGCCCACCACCATGCGGTAGTTGGCGATCTTGGTGAACAGCAGGAAGCAAAGACCGATGAGCGCCGCCAGCGTCGAGGTTTCCCCTAGCGAGCCCGGAATGAAGCCAAGGAAGCTGTCCCACCATGTGAAGCCCTGTGCGGCCAGTGCCTGCATGCCGTCGGAGGCGGTCACGGCCAGCGCGGTCGCGCCGGTGAAGCCGTCGACGGGCACCCAGACGTTGTCGCCCGACATTTGCGCCGGGTAGGCGAAGTAGAGGAACGCACGGCCCACGAGGGCAGGGTTGAGGAAGTTCTTGCCGGTGCCGCCAAAGACTTCCTTGCCGATCACCACACCGAAGATGATCCCCAGTGCCACCTGCCACAGGGGGGTCGTGGCGGGTAGGATCAGCGTGTAGAGCATTGAGGACACGAGGAAACCTTCGTTCACCTCATGCTTGCGGATGGTCGCGAAGATAACCTCGAAGATACCGCCCGCGACCAGCGTCACGATGTAGATCGGCAGGAAATACAGCGCCCCGTGGGCCATGTTGGCGAGCGGGTTGGAAGCGTCGAAGCCGATGCCGAGGGTTTCGATGATCGCCGCGCGCCAGCCCGATGCACCGTATTCGGCGATGGCGAGGTTGCTCTGGTAGCCCGTGTTGTAGAGGGCCATCAGGATGCACGGGATCGTTGCGATCACGACGTAGGTCATGATCCGCTTCATGTCGATGTAGGACCGCGCGTGGGGCGCGACCGTGGTCACCGTCTTCGGCGTGTAAAGGAAGCTTTCGACCATCTCGTAGATGGGGAACCACTTCTCCCACTTGCCGCCCTTCTCAAAGCTCGGCTCGATCCGGTCGAAAAAGTTACGCAAGCCCAAGGTTCACCCCTCTTTCTCGATCTTGGTGAGGCTGTCGCGCAGCGCCAGCCCGTATTCATACTTGGCCGGGCAGGCGAACCCGCAGAGCGCGACGTCTTCTTCGTCAAGCTCGAGCACGCCAAGCGCCTGTGCCGTGTCGGTGTCCATCACCAGCAGGCTGCGCAGCAGCTGCGTGGGCAGATAATCCTGCGGCATCAGCTGTTCGAAGGTGCCGATCGGCACCATGGCGCGGCGGCCGCCATTGAGGTTGGTCGTCAGCTTCACCTTGCGCATCTTCGCCAGCGCCGAGCCGAGCACCGGCTGGAACGCGTACTTGGACGGCATCGGGCGGATCCAGCCCAGTGGGATCTGCTTGCGGTCTTCCTCGATCAGCGTGATCTGGCGGGCATAGCGGCCAAGGAAGGCGTTGACGCCCTCACCGGCACGGCCCGACAGGACGGACCCCGAAATGATGCGCACCGGCAGATCGCCGGGCAGATCGTTCGCGGCGAGCTCGGTCATCGACGCACCGGCCTGCGTGCGCAGAAGGCGTGGGTTGGCACAGACGGGGCCGGCGAGCGCTATGATCCGCGAACTGTCGTGCTGACCGGTGATAAGAAGGCGGCCGATCGCCAGCACGTCCAGGTAGCCGATGCTCCAGACGGTGCGCTCGGTGGTCGGCGGCTCGAGGAAATGCATGTGCGTGCCGGCAAGACCAGCGGGGTGGGGGCCCGAGAAGCTGGCGGCAGTGATGCCGTTCAGTTCGGCGCCGGGCAGCGCGTCGCGGTCGGCCTGGCACAGGTAAGTGTTGCCGCCCGACAGGGACGCGATTGCCTCGAGCCCGCGCTCGAACGCCTCGGGCTCCGCGAGGATCGCGATGGCGGGGTCGGCGGCCAGCGGTTCGCTGTCCATGGCAGTGACGAAGATCGCCGCCGGGGTCGACGCGGGCGCCGGTACCTTGGAATAGGGACGGGTGCGGAATGAGGTCCACAGGCCCGCGGCGCAAAGCCGTTCGACCAGACCCTCGCGGGTACTCACGTCACCGACGGCCGAGAAATCGACGGGCGCGGCCGCGCTGTCGTCCACCTCGATCTCGATGCTGATGAGCTTGCGTCGCGCGCCGCGATTGATAGCCTTGATCCGACCGGACACCGGCGAGACGATCAGCGCCTCGGGCATGTCCTTGTCGAACAGAACCGGCGCACCGCGCGCAATCACATCACCTTCTTCGACCTGGATCCTTGGTTTGAGGCCGATATAGTCGGCTCCCAGGATGCCGACGGTGCCCACTTGCGTTGCATCCCCGACATCAGGAGCAGGCGCTCCCTCGATCGGGAGGTTCAAACCTTTGCGTAGCGTAAAACGCTTCACCTTCGTCGCCCTCTTTTCGGAATCTCCGCTGGCTTTTGCAACAGACTGGCGCGAAGCGAAACCGCATACCGCGGCGGACGGCAAAAATTTTTGTGTTGTAAACCCACCCAATGTCGCGGAAAACGCCACCTGATCCGCTCATATCCGTTACGCCGATACCAGGCCGACACCAGCAAGAGGTTCGTTCGTGCACACCCCGATCAAGTTTTCCCGCCGTTCCTTCATGGTCATGCCGCTGGCATTCGCAGCCTGCAAGCCGAGCGCAGAAGTTTTTGAAATCAGCGGCTTGACGATGGGAACCTCCTACAACATCGTCGCCGTGGACAAGGGCAGCAATGTCGCCCGCGCCGATCTTCAGGCCGCCATCGACACCGCCCTCACCGAGGTCAACGGCCAGATGTCGAACTGGGATTCGGGCTCCGAGATCTCGCGCTTCAACGCTGTGCAAACAGGCGACGCCTTCGAGATGTCCGGCCCTCTCGGACACGTGATGCAGGCCGCTGCCGACGTCAACCTGCGCAGCGAGGGCCGCTTCGACACCACCATGGGCCCGCTCATCGAGCTTTGGGGCTTTGGTGCCCCCGGCGAGCGGTCGATGCCTGCCGATGTCGAGATCGAGCGCGCGCTGGCTGCCTCTGGCCATGACAACACGCTGTCGGTGGGCGAAACCAGCCTGTCGAAGGTGCGTGGTGACGCGCAGGTCTACCTTGCTGCTATCGGCAAGGGCTACGGCGCGGACCGCGTCGCCACCGCTCTGGAATCGCTGGGAATTTCCGACTACATGGTCGAAATCGGCGGTGACCTCTACGCCTCGGGCCGCAATCCCTCGGGCCAGCCCTGGCAGATCGGCATCGAAAAGCCGGACTCGCTGACCCGCGGTGTGCTCGACGTGGTCGGCATTTCGGGCGTTGGCCTCGCGTCCTCGGGCGACTACCGCAACTACTTCGAGCGGGACGGCAAGCGCTTCAGCCACGTGATTGATCCGGCCACTGGTCGCCCGATCGAGCACCACACCGCCGCCGCCACCGTCATCGCCGAGAACGGCATGATGGCGGACGCATGGGCCACCGCGATGCTGACCCTTGGTCGCGAGCGCGGTCTCGAGATCGCCGAAGCTCATGACATTGCCGTTGTTTTCATCGAACGCGATCACGCGGCGGGCGAAGGTCAGTTCAAGACACACGCGAGCTCGCGCTTCGGCGCAATGACCGCCTGAATGCGCCACAGCATGGGTTGACCGGCGCGCGCCGGTCCCCATCTAAGGCAATAGCCCCGGCCCTTCGGTGGGCCGGGAGCAGACGAAAGACATTTCTTTCGACGGAAAGGACGCCCCCATGACCACCTTCGCCCTGACCTTCGTGGTCTTCCTCATTGTCATGCTGGGCATGGCACTGGGCGTCATGCTCATGGGCAAGCGGATCAAGGGCAGTTGCGGCGGTCTCAACGCCATCGGCGATGCGGATCAATGCCTTGTCTGCAAAAAGGAAATCGACCCGGATAGTCCGCTGCGCGAGCGCCTGAGCGATTGCCCACGCGCCCGCAAGATGCTGGAGCGCGCAGGCGCCGAACCCGAGGCGCGCTAAGCCTTTAGCCCGCGTCCAGCGGCACGAATCCAAGCACCGCGAGGCCCGCGGCGGCGAAGGCTCCGAACAGCCAGAGCTGCCATCGCGGGCCTTCCTGTTTCCAGACCCTGCGATACTGGTAGCCGCTCAGGCAGGACAGCACGAACAGGATCGTGGCGAAGAGGGGCGTGAGGCTCAGGTCGTCCAAGACAAATCTCTTTCTGGTTTTTCGCTTTTCCGCGTTATGCTTGTTGCGGCACGCAACGGCAAACACTTCGGAGGAGGAGCGTTCACCATGCCTACATCCTATCAATCCCCCATGCGGCAGGACCACGAGCCGCAGCGCAGCAAGAGCCAGGGCGCCCAGAGCAACCTTGCCGCCGGCACGATTCGGGTGTCGGACCTGCTTGGGCGCAAGGGCAACGACGTGCATTCAATCCGCCCGCAGGACACGCTGGCGTTCGCGGTGGAGCGGTTGAGCACACTGCGCATCGGTGCGCTGGTGGTCACCCATTCGACCGGCGCCTTGGCAGGTATCCTGTCCGAGCGCGACATCGTGCGGAAGGTGGCCGATGTCCAGGGCGGCGAGGCGCTTGAGCTGACGGCGTTCGACGTGATGACCCGCGAGGTCGAGACGGCGGACGAGGACGAGCCGCTTATCTCTCTGCTGCGCCGGATGTCCGAGGGACGATTCCGTCACATGCCCGTTCTGGACGAAGACGATACCCTTGTCGGCATGATCACCATCGGTGACGTGGTGCACCATCGCCTGCTGGAACTCGAGCACGAGGCGCTTCAGCTCAAGCAGCTGATCGTTGGCTGACTTTTCAGGCGGTATCGGTGGCGGACTGTTATCCGGCCCTGCACCGCGAACCGGAGGGGGCCGAAGCCTGCACCGTCACGTGCGATGTGGGCGCACCTTGGCCTGTCTTGGTCAACCAAGATGGGGCGGCCTGCCTTCGTTGATCACGATTGGCCAAGCCATGGCAATAAAATAGGGGCGAGCCAATGCTCGCCCCCTCGATCGTTCCGGCGGACCTTGGCCCGCTGCCTGCAATGGTGGCCCGGAGGCCCGGTCAGAGGTTCAGGGCGTGGTCGCCCCGGGAAGCTCGATGTTGATCTCGAGGCTCGACATCTCGTCACCGCGTTCCATGCGGATGTCGACGTCAGTCTCCTTGATCGCAACGTGCTTACGGATCGCCTCGACGATGTCGCGCTGCAACATGGGCAGGTAATCGGGCTGCTTGCCGCCACCGCCGGAACGTTCGTGCGCGAGCAGGATCTGCAGGCGGTTCTTGGCGGTCTCGGCGCTCTTGGGGCGGCGCGGCCTGCGCGCGAAGCTGAAGATGCTCATGACGCCCGCCCGAAGATCCTGTGCAGCAGGCCCGGACGGCGTTCGCCCTCGATGCGCATCTCCACGTCATTGCCCACGAGGCGGCTTACCGCGTCTTCATAGGCCCGGCCCGCGACCGACGGCTGGTCGAGCACCACCGGTGTGCCGGTGTTCGACGCCTTCAGGATCGCCTGGCTTTCCGGGATGACGCCCAGCAGCGGCACCGCGAGGATTTCCAGCACGTCCTCGACGGTCATCATCTCACCGCTTTCGACACGGACAGGATCGTGGCGGGTGATCAGGACCTGGGCCTTCACCGGCTCGGAATCCTTGGTTTCGGCGCGCTTGGTCTGGCTGCTGAGCAGGCCGAGGACGCGGTCGCTGTCGCGGACCGAAGACACCTCGGGGTTGGTGACGACCACGGCCTCGTCGGCGAAGTGCATGGCCATCTGTGCGCCATGCTCAATGCCTGCAGGGCTGTCGCAGATGATATAGTCGAATTCCTGCTTGAGCTCGTCCAGCACCTTCTCGACGCCCTCCTTGGTGAGGGCATTCTTGTCGCGGGTCTGCGAGGTCGGCAGGATGCTCAGGGTGTCGAGCCGCTTGTCACGGATCAGCGCCTGCTTGAGCCGGGCATCGCCCTGGATCACGTTGATGAAATCGAACACGACCCGGCGTTCGCAGCCCATGGTCATGTCGAGATTACGCAGGCCCACGTCGAAGTCGATGACGACCGTCTTGAAGCCCTGCTTGGCAAGCCCTGCCGAGATTGCCGCTGATGACGTGGTCTTGCCCACGCCGCCCTTGCCGGACGTGATCACGATGACCCGGCCAAGAGGCGCCTTTTCCTTGAGATCTGTAGTCATCAGATCACCTCCACACGAAGTTGTTCGTCTTCCAGATAAATATGCGCGCAGCCGTCCTTTGAGACCGTCGCGAGGGTTTCGCTGGTCTGGTAGAGGCCGGCAATGGCGATCAGTTCCGCGTCGAGCTTCTGGCAGAAAATGCGCGCGGTCTCGTCCCCGTGCATGCCTGCCATCGCCCGGCCACGCATCCGCCCGTAGATGTGGATGGAGCCCTTGGCAACCAGTTCCGCACCTGACGCGACCGATCCGATGATCGTCAGGTCGCCGTGTTCGGCAACCACCATCTGTCCCGAGCGCACCTGGCCCTTGATGACCTTGTTCTCGGCCTCGGGTTCGGCAAGCCGCGAGCGGCGCTTGGCGCGCCGGTCCTCGGGGGAGGGGGCGTCGCGGCCGGGGGTGACCTCGATCAGGCCCAGTTCCTGCAGGGCATCTTGCGAGACGGTGCCACCGCTCTGCACGCCGAAGACCCGCAGGTTGCGGCGGCGCATGTTGGCCACCAGCACCCGCAGGCGCCCGGTTTCGGTGGTGCCCGGCGCGTTGCTGAGGTCGAGGACCATGGGGGCTTCGTCGTAGAACTGCGGCGTCTGCTTCAGCTGCACGTCGAGATGTTCGTAAAGGGCGTCGATGTCGTCCTCGGCGTCGATCCGCAGCGCGAGTGCCGTGAGGAACCGGCCTCGGATCTGGAACGGGGCGATATGGGCCGACGCGGGGTCCCGTCGGTTCCTGGCGGTTGTGTCAGACACTTGGGTCCGGTGCTCCTGCTCATTGGCGGCTCGCGACTCAGCGCCGCTCCGCTCTTGTCGGGTGTCCATTCTTCACGAATGGGAGAGTTGGCGAAAGCGGGTTCGCGCCGTTTCAGCGATAACCCGCCGTTGTTTTTTGCCCAAGAGGCGGGAAGGGGGCTCTGCCCCCTCTTGGCGCGCAGCGCCAATTCACCCGCCGGCGTATTTTCAAAGAGAAGAAGGGCGGGTGGTGTCTCTGCCTTCGCTTTGTGGACGGCTGGCGCGTTGCTTGTGGCTGGCGCCAGCCATTGTCTTTGGTGGCCGCTGGCTGGCCTCGCCTTGGGCGCGTACCGGCCAATGTCGCACTTTACAGTGCGCGCCAGCCAATGTCGTCTTTACAGTGCGCGCCAGCCAATGTCGCGACGGCAAAAGCCCTGCGGCCAGTCCACCGCATCCACCAGCGCGTAGGCCCGCTCCTTCGCCTCGGCGAGGGTGGCACCGCGAGCGGTGGCGTTCAGGACCCGGCCCCCGGTGGCGATGACCTTGCCGTCCTTCAGCGCGGTGCCCGCGTGGAACATCTGGGTGAAACTGTCTTCTGTGAGGGCGTCGAGGCCGCCAATCTCGGTGCCTTTTTCGTAGGCACCGGGGTAGCCGTTCGCAGCGAGCACCACGGTCATGGCGTGATCGTCGCCCCAGGTTACCTGCATGTCGCCAAGGCGGCCCTCGGCGCACGCGTGGATCAGGTCGAGCGCCTGTGCGCCGAGGCGCATCATCAGCACCTGGCATTCGGGATCGCCGAAGCGCACGTTGTATTCCACGAGGCGCGGCTGGCCGTGTTCGATCATCAGACCGACGTAGAGCACGCCGGAATAGGGCGTCCCGCGACGAGCCATTTCCGACATGGTGGGGCGCACGATCTCGTCCAGCGCCTTTTGCGTAACCTCGTCAGTCATGATCGGGGCGGGGGAATAGGCACCCATGCCGCCGGTGTTGGGGCCGCTGTCGCCTTCGCCGACGCGCTTGTGATCCTGAGCGGTGCCGATGGGCAGCACATCCTCGCCATCGACCAGAACGAAGAAAGATGCCTCTTCGCCGGTCATGAATTCCTCGATCACCACCTCGGCGCCCGCGCCGCCGAAGGCCCCGCCGAACATGTCGTCAATGGCAGCCTCGGCCTCGGCCACGGTGGTCGCGATGATCACGCCTTTGCCCGCGGCAAGCCCGTCCGCCTTGACCACGATGGGCGCGCCCTGATCCTGGACGTGGGCCTTGGCCGACAGCGCATCGGTGAAGTGGCCGTAGCCTGCGGTGGGGGCGTGGGCGGCGTCGCAGATCTCTTTGGTGAAGCTTTTCGACGCCTCGAGCCGGGCTGCGGCCTGCGAGGGCCCGAAGACCGAGAAGCCCGCCTCGCGCAGGGTATCGGCGACGCCCGCGGCGAGCGGTGCCTCGGGGCCGACGATCACGAGGTCGATGGCATGGGCTTCGGCAAAATCCACCACGGCGCTGCCATCCTCGGTATCGAGCGACGCGCATTCCGCGATCTGAGCGATGCCTGCGTTGCCTGGTGCGACGATGAGCTTATCGCATTTGGGGTTCTGCATCACCGCCCAGGCCAGCGCGTGTTCGCGCCCGCCGCCACCTAAGATGAGGATGTTCATGCGCCGTCTCCTGCCTATGCCTTGGCCTTGCCTGCGGCGCGTTCTAAGGTTGCGGCCAAGTATAAGCAAGCGAGCAGGCCAATCATGTCTCTGATCGAGGACGAGCCCGGAAACACCCCTGAATTCACCGTGTCCGAACTCTCCGGCGCGGTGAAGCGCACCATCGAGGGCGAGTTCGGCTTTGTCCGTGTCCGGGGTGAGCTGGGGCGGGTGACCGTACCGCGCTCGGGGCATGTGTATCTCGACCTCAAGGACGACCGCTCTGTGATCTCGGGAATCATCTGGAAAGGGGTTGCCGGCAAGCTCGAGATGCGGCCCGAAGAGGGGATGGAGGTCATCGTCACCGGGCGCATGACGACATTTCCCGGACAGTCGAAATACCAGATCGTCATCGAGGACATGCGCCCTGCGGGCCTCGGCGCGCTCATGGCGATGCTGGAAAAGCGGCGTGCGGCGTTGCAGGCCGAGGGGCTGTTCGATGCCTCGCGCAAGCAGGCGATCCCATATCTGCCGGAAGTTATCGGGGTCGTGACCTCGCCTTCGGGGGCGGTGATCCGCGACATTCTCCACCGGCTGCGCGACCGCTTTCCGCGCAAGGTGCTGATCTGGCCGGTTGCGGTGCAGGGCAAGGCAAGCGCCGGCGAGGTGGCGCGGGGGATCGAAGGGTTCAACAAGCTGTCCCCCGGCGGCGCGCTGCCACGGCCAGACCTCATCATCGTCGCCCGTGGCGGCGGATCGGTTGAGGACCTGTGGGGCTTTAACGAGGAAATCGTGGTGCGTGCCGCCGCTGCCTCGCAGATCCCGCTGATTTCCGCCGTGGGGCACGAGACCGACACGACCCTCATCGACCACGCCGCCGACCGGCGCGCGCCGACGCCCTCTGCGGCGGCCGAGATGGCGGTGCCGGTGCGCATGGAGCTGCTGGCCTGGGTCGACCAGGCGGGCGGGCGGATGACCGGAGCACTGGCGCAGCGCATCGACGCGCGCGGTCAGCGGCTGCGCGATCTGGCCCGCGCGTTGCCGCGCGCGGACACGCTGCTGGATTACCCGCGTCAGAGGCTCGATCTGCTGGCGGACCGGCTACCCCGAGCGCTGATCCGCGGCACCGAGCAGCGGCGCGTGGCGCTGTCGGATGCCGCCGGGGCGCTGCGTCCATCGCTGCTGGGACGGACGCTGTCGCAGGCCCGCGAGAGCCTTGGGCGGCGGACCGACAGGCTGTCCATCCGGCCCATTCAGCGCGAGATCGTGCAGGGGAGGGATCGGCTCGACACCCTGACCCGGCGGCTTGAGGAGGCAGGCGAGCGGCGGATCGAAGCGCCCTCGCAGGCGCTCGGGTCGCTGTCGCGGCTGCTGGAGACACTGAGCTACAAGGGCACGCTGGCGCGCGGATACGCGGTGGTGCGCAGTGGCGAGGGCCACGTCCTGGCCAGCAAGGCCGAGGCGCGCGATGCGGCGGGGCTCGAGATCGAGTTCGCCGATGGAAAGCTGGCGCTCGGGGGCAGTGCGCCCAAGTCGTCGGGCAAGGGCAAGGCCGCGAAGCCGAAGCCCGAACAGGGGTCTTTGTTCTAAACAGAGTGGGCCTTCGGGATGATCCGAAATGGCTGTTTGGCGGGGGATGTCGGAGGGCGTGGATGTCGCGGCGATTTGCGTCGTCCGGATAGGGATATGGTGGCTGGTCCGCGAGCGTTTCGGGAAATGGTCTTCTGAGGCGATGCCTTGCCGCCTTCTTGACGGAAGGGGACATGGGTGCTCAGCGTCTCAGCGTCTCAGCGTCTCAGCGTCTCAGCGTCTCAACCTGAAGCGCCCAACAGGGCGCTAATCGACAGAGCTCAGACTCCGATCTCGGGGCCGAGGCAGACCATCGGCTCGTCGTTCTGACGGGCCTCGTAGAGGACGGTGCTGGCGGGATCGTTCTCGAACACCGCGCGCAGGCCCGAGCCTTCGCGGAAGAAGCTCCAGCATTGCGGCGCAGGCTCGTCCTCGTAGACGAAGCAGATCAGCCCGGCCTTTTCCTCGTACCATGTACCGTCCTTGCAGCGCCCGTCGAGGAAGGACCAGCGCACGCGGCGGTCGCCGAGGTATTCCTCGACCCCGTAGGCAGATCCCTCCATGCCGAAATAGAGCGTCTTGCCCGTGACGTAGTTTTCGAACTCCGCGCCGGACATCGGCTCGGCCGCTTGGGCTGAGACGGGCAGGGCGAGGATGGCGGCGAGGATGAGATGGCGCATGGCCCGACACTGCCAGAGCACCGCCGGGCTTGGAAGAGCCGAGGTGGCGCGAAGGCCGCGAACAGCGTGACTTTGCCGTGATGTGACCCGAGGGTGCCGCTCCGGCCAGCGTCTTCGAGATTAGCGCTCTGTACCAGCCTTTGATACTGGTCTGCGATACCTGCGCCGCTATTGCCAGCGCCGTGCGCGGTGATCCATCAGACGCCGCCACGCGGGTGGGACTAGGGCGATCACCGCCATCACCGGCAGCGATTGCGGGAGCATGGGCATTTGGGTCCGGTCGAGGGAGAGGCCGGGGTAGGGGCGCTGCGGATGGGCGTGGTGGTCCGAATGGCGCGGCGCGTTCAGCATCAGGCCGGAGGTGAAGCCATGCGGCGCGTTCCAGCTGTGCCGTAGGCTGACCGGCTCGGGCCGGCCCGGAGCGACCTCGCGGCGGCGCAGGCCGTAATGCTGCACGTAATCGGACAGCAGGAGCTGCGCCTGCGCGTAGCTTGCAAGGCCCAGCAGCACCAACACGCCCTTGCCCCCGGCAATCCCGTAGGCCAGCGCCAACGACAACGCCGCGCCGATCCCGTAGACCGCGTAGGGATGCAGGCCAGCGCGCCGCGTGCTTCGGCGGGCACGCAGGGCAGTCTCTGCCCGCAGCCCCTGCCGGAAGCTGCCGATCCATGCGCGCGGTGCAAAGGCATAGAAGCTTTGACCCAGAGGGGCCGAGTTCGGGTCGCGGTCGGTGGCGGCGTGGACGTGATGCACGCGGACATGGGCCGAGGCATGGTGTCCGAAGAGCAGCGAAGAATAGACCGCTACCCCCAGCCGCCGCAGCCCCCGCGCGGGACGGTGGATGAGCTCGTGGGCGTTGGAGTTGCTCACCTGCCCGAAGAACAGCCCCAGCGCCACGAACAACACCACGCGGGCTGCGGTTTCCATCCCGGTGGCACCTGAAACCACGTAGGTGCCGCCATAAAGCAGGGGGAAATGCAGCAGCCCCAGCAGGGTGGCAAGGCCGTCTCCTGCGGGGAACTCCGCCTCTGGGTGGTCGGGTGCGGCCAGCGCCACGATGCGGTCCATGAAGAAGGCGACCACCGTGATATAAAGCAGCGCCATCACTGCGAGCCAGCCGCCAAGCGTCAGCCCCGCCAGCAGCAGGGCGACCATGGCCAGCGTCAGGATGGTGAAACGTGCCATGCGCGGCTCCCTCTGTCGCATCCGGCATAGCAGGCGGGCAGCGGCGGCGGAAGCGTCAGGCCCCTTCGGCTTCGGAGGCCAGCCAGTCGCAGAGCAGCATCGCCTTGTCCGAGGCGTGGGGATGCACGCGGATGTAGAAATCCGAGGGCGAGGCGATTTCCTCGTCGACCAACGGCACCAGCCGCCCCGAGGCGATATGATCCTGCACCAGCTCGGTCCAGCCGAGCACCGCGCCCATGCCGTCCTGCGCCGCCTGCAGCGCCACCACGTAGTTGTTCACGGAGTAGCCTCGCCCGCGCGGCAGGCTGAGCCCGAGCGCGGCAAACCAGTCGCGCCAGCCGGTCCAGCCTGTCTCCTCTTCGTTGAGGTGGATGAGCGGGCCGCGCATCAGGTCCTCGAGGGCGGTGATGCCCTTTTCTTCGGCAAAGTGCGGGCTGCCCACCGCCTGGATGCGCCCCTGGAACAGCAGGCGGCAGTCCTCGGACGAATCGAGCGGGCCGTATTCGATGCTCAGATCGCAGCGCTGATCGGCAACGGCGGCGTCGCTGACCATCTGCGCCACGGTGACATCGGGATGGACCTTCCAGAACGCCGCCAGCCGCGGGGTTAGCCACAACGAGCTTACGGCGGTCGAGGCGCGCACCGTCACGTCGGGGCTGTCGGGACCGGCGCGCAGGTGGCTCAGCGCCTCAGAGATGGTCTCGAACCCGCGTTGCACCGCCAGAAGCAGCCAGGCCCCGCTTTCGGTCAGCTCCACGCCGCGGTGGTGGCGGCGGAACAGCGGCACGCCCAGCTCGAACTCCAGCGCCTTGATGCGGTGCGATACGGCGGCGGGCGTGACGTTCAGTTCCTGCGCCGCTGTTTTAAAACTCTGCTGGCGCGCGGCGGCCTCGAAGCAGGAGAGCGCGGCAAGGGGCGGCATGTCGTAGGGGCGTTTGGGCATAGCCTGAGTAATGACCTTTTTTCGGGGTGTGTGCTCGGCCATGGGGCAGAGTGATAACCTGACTTAATTGAAATAACCCAAGCGTGAGATTTTTTGCAATTGCCAGCGTACGGCATGATGGATGATCTGGCCGAAATCCGCGCTCTAGTCAGGGAGTCTGCCACCGTGGAAACCCAAGCCTCCGTCTCCGATCTTCTGGCCCGTCGCAAGGCCGGTCATTCGCTGGAACAACCCTTCTATACCTCGCCGGAGATCTTCGCGCTCGACATGAGCAGGATCTTCTACCGCGAATGGCTGTTCGCCATTCCGTCGGCGGTCCTGCCGAAGGCGGGCAGCTATGTGGTGCACAAAATCGGCACCTATAGCATGATCATCGTAAAGGGGCAGGATGGCGTGATCCGTGCCTTCCACAACTCGTGCCGCCACCGCGGTTCGGTGCTGTGCAAGACCGCGCAGGGCCACGTCCCCAAGCTGGTCTGCCCCTACCACCAGTGGACTTACGAGCTGGATGGCCGTCTGCTCTATGCTCGTGACATGGGGGCCGATTTCGACCCGGCCGATCATGGGCTGAAGCCGATCCACTGCCGCTCCGTTGCCGGCCTCGTCTACATCTGCCTCGCCGACGAGGCGCCTGATTTCGACGAGTTCGCCAAGACCGCCGAGCCCTACCTTGCAGTGCATGACCTGGCCGATGCCAAGGTCGCCATGCAGACCACCATCGTGGAAAAGGGCAATTGGAAGCTGGTGTGGGAAAACAACCGCGAATGCTACCACTGCACCGGCAACCACCCGGCGCTGTGCCGGTCCTTCCCGCTGGACCCCGACGCCACTGGTGTGCGCGTGGATGGCAGCATGTCGCCCAGCTTGCAGGCGCATTTCGAACGGCTCGAGGCGGCGGGCACCCCGTCGAAGTTCGTACTGGGAGGTGACGGGCAGTACCGTCTTGCGCGGATGCCGCTGCAGGAAAAGGCGCTGAGCTACACCATGGACCTCAAGCCGGCGGTGTCCAAGAACCTTGGCCGCGTGCCGATGCAGGACGCGGGCACGTTGCTCAAGTTCCACTATCCCACCACCTGGAACCACTTCCTGCCGGATCACTCGATCACCTTCCGCGTGACCCCGATCAGCCCCACCGAAACCGAGGTGACCACCACCTGGCTGGTCAACAAGGACGCCGTGGAAGGCGTGGATTACGACCTGCAACGCCTGACCGAGGTCTGGCTTGCCACCAATGACGAGGATCGCGAAGTGGTCGAGAACAACCAGGAAGGCATCAATTCGCCCGCCTACCGCCCCGGTCCCTATTCCCAGATGCAGGAATCCGGCGTGATCCAGTTCGTCGACTGGTATTGCGAGACCCTTGGCCGCGCCCTCGAGCCGCAACTCAAGACCGTGGCAGCCGAATAACATGGCGGCGCATCACTACTGGACCGACAGCGAAACCCTCGAGTGCGTCTCCGTGCTCGAGGAAGTTCCCAACACCGCCACCTTCTGCTTCCGCGCGCCCTCGGGGGCCCTGTTCGATTACGAGCCGGGCCAGTTCGTCACCCTGGAACTGCCGGTTCCGGGCGGGCCGCTCTACCGGACCTACACGATCTCGTCCTCGCCCTCGCGACCGCTGTCGCTGACCGTTACGGTCAAGGCGCAGCCGGGATCGCTCGGCACGCGCTGGATGCTTGATCATCTTCGCCCCGGCATGAAGATCAACGCCATGGGGCCGGGCGGCAGCTTCACCAACAAGGGTGATCCGTCGAAGAAATACCTGTTCATCTCGGCGGGCTCGGGAATCACCCCGATGATGTCGATGACCACGCATCTTTACGACCGTGGCGATGACGTGGACGTGGTCTTCGTCAACTGCGCCCGCCGCCCGTCCGAGATCATCTTCCGCGAGCGGCTCGAGCACATGGCAAGCCGCGTGCCGGGCATTGAGCTGCGCTGGGTGGTCGAGGACAAGGACCCGTTCAAGCCGTGGACCGGCTACCAGGGCATGCTCAACCAGCTCATGCTGGGCCTGATGGCGCCCGACTACCTCGAGCGTGATGTGTTCTGCTGCGGCCCCGAGCCGTTCATGACCGCCGTGCGCGAGGCTCTGGCCGGCCTTGGCTACGACATGGAGAAGTACTCGCAGGAGAGCTTCCACGCCCCGGTGCAGGATGCCGAGGATGTCCCCGAGGATTCGCTTCCCGAAGAGGGCGCCACCTCCGAGATCCGCTTCGCGCTGTCCGACAAGATCGAAAAATGCGCCGAGACCGATACGGTTCTGGGGGTTGCACGCAACGCCGGGCTCAACATCCCGTCTGGTTGCACCTTCGGCGTCTGCGGCACCTGCAAGGTCCGCAAGACCAAGGGCGAGGTGCACATGGTCCACAACGGTGGCATCACCGAAGAGGACATCGCCGAGGGTTACATCCTTGCTTGCTGTTCGCACCCCATGGGCGCGGTCGAGGTCGAGGCCTGAGACAAGCTTTGCGCGGCGTCAGCAGGCGCCGCGCAACGTCATCAGCACCTTGATGATGCGCAAGATGACCAACAGGTCGAGGCGCGGTGAGGCCTTCCGCAAATAGATCACGTCCATGGCAATACTGCGCCGGTAGGATACGTCACTGGGTCCGCAAACCTGCCATAACCTGGACAGCCCGGGTCGTACCGCCTCGTAGAAGGCACAGTAGCGGCCATAGAGGCACAACTCTGCAGACCTTTACATTTCCAGAGGCATGTTGCGGGACGACTCGTCCAGCAAGTGTTGAAAAGCGCAGTGCGCAAACAGGTTTCAGAAAATAGTGTCCCAGCGTTTATCTTATGCCTGCGCTGATTTCACACAGGCTTCATATTCGCTCCAGTGAATTCAAAGCATGCAGTTGAGATGATGCGAACAGGGCTGTCCTGCAACGGCGTTTCTTTGGCGGCTGCAATGCGGCAGTCAGGGCCGTCTGGATCGGCCCGGGAAACAGCGCTTCACGAGCTCGGCGGTGGTGACCACCGAGACCCCATGCTCGGCACACCGGTTCAGGAGTGTTTCCAGCTGCTTTGGGGTGCAGTCATAGGGGCTGGGCGACGGCGTCACCGCATGGCTGAACAGCATCGCAGCACCGCCGTCGCGGGCCAGCCTGTCGATCAGCTGCAGCGCGTCCTGCGCGGTGCCTTGGTCAAATGGCGCGGCAGGCAGCAGCGCAAGGTCCGCCTCGCCGCCCTGTAGCAAACCCGGCCGCACGCCGCGACAGCTGTCGAAATGGGCACCGCACAAGGCCTTCCCGCGCGGAGCGATGCGACCGAACGGATAGGCGAAGTTGCGCGCCGGTCTCAGGCCCATGGCCTCGAAGGCGCGGGCGTTGGCATCGATGTCCGCGCGGATGGCCGTCCGGCTGTGCTTGCTGTAGTCGATATGGGCATAGCCGTGACAGCCGATCTCGTGGCCCTCGCCGACAAGTGCAACGAGGTCTTCGTGCGTGGCGCAAGGCCAGCCGGTATCGGTCCGGCTCAGTCCGGCTGAGACGTAGAAGGTGGCGTTTGCGCCATGTGCACTCAATAACTCTGCGCCGATATGGGCAGTGGATTGCGGTACGTCATCGAACCCCAGCGCCAGTAGTGGACCGGACGCGGAGACCGGCTGCATGCGACGGAACGCCCTGCGCGCAAGATAACCCGCAGCGGCATTGCGAAAGCGGTCGGGAAGGGCTCTGAGCGGTGTCATGGCGGCGTGGCGATCCTGGTGGTCATGGGTGGAGCATGGGGCGGGCTTGTGGCCTGGGCGCTGCAGCGTTTGGTTTGCGCACGTCGCGTCGTGAACCATCTAGGGCAGGAATGGCAATGGCCTACAAGGGCTTGTCGATCGCAAAGCGGCTCATCCAGTCGGCGCTGCGCCCGCTGGGGTACAAGTTCGTGCAGGCCGAGGCATATGAGGCACGGATGGGGGCATTGCCGCGCACGAACACCGGCTTTTCCAAGCTGTTATGCATTGGTTTCAACAAGACCGCCACCACCACACTGAAACAGGTGCTGTGCGACCGCGGTGGCGGATGCCCAAGCAGCTGGAACAGGAAGAGATCCTCGAACTGGTGCCGGACAACGGCACCTACGCCCGCCGGTGTGACTTCTGCGATGATTTCGACGCCTTCCAGGACATGCCGCTTTCACAAGGCTCGCTTTATGTGGCCTGCGATGCGCCGTTCCCCGGGGGCTCGGTTCATCCTGACGGTGCGCGACCCCGAGGCATGGTTGGACAGCTACATCCACTTCTGCCGCGGGCAATTTGGCCTAGAGGACGTGCAGCGTTCCAATCAGGCGGTGTTCGCTGACCTCCTGCTGTATCTGCGCAAGGGATACGTGCACGAGGTGTTCTTGCGCCTTCTGTGGAAGATCAGGCGGGCCAGCCGGTGACGCAGTGGGACCTGGCCGTCTACAGGGACGTCTTGTTGTCGCTCTACAAGCGGCGCAGCGCGCTAGTGCGCGACCATTTCCACCATCGCCCCGAGGCCCTGCTTGAGTTTGACCCGGCGCGAGAGGGCGGCACCGGACCGCTGCTGCGGTTTCGCGGGATCGGCGGTATTGCGCCGGGTCCATACCCTCGTGCCAACACCGGCGCGCCGGTCATGGGCTGAGCGCTGCCGGGGGCTGTTCCCGGCGCAGTCCATTCCCAGCCCGTTCGCCTGCGCGGTGGCAAGGTCCTCACGGGCCACACCTGCAACCCGCCGCTGCTGTGGCAGGGGAGCGGCTGGGAGGATCTGCGATTTGATGCCGCCTCTGGGCGCAGCGGTGGTGATGACACTATCTTCTTCGGTGCGCTACTGGCCCGCGGTGCCCGCTTTGTGGTGACGCCAAAGCCCATCGTGCGTGAAGAGACCGCACCGTTGCGGCTATCCTTCCGCTGGCTGGCGCGCGACTGTTCCGCTTGGGTCAGACTTGCGGCGAGACGGCGCAGGGGCACTGCGACCGCGTGGCGCGGCTGATTCTGGCGGGGGCGAGGTGGCAGCCTGCGCGGGAGGCGCGATTCTGACCGCCGGGGTGGCGGACAAGCGGATGCGCTAGATCATGCGGGGACTCATGCACGCCGGGGCCTGCGCGGGCTGCCTCGCGCACCCAAGAGCGCAGCTTTACGGAAAACACCGACTAAGCCTGCCTGAGGAGGTGGCGACACCGGACCAGCGATACAGCTTTTTCTCTGCAAAACAGGAAAACACGAACCGACGCGTGAGAATGAATAGGACGGATACCGCGCAATTCAAAGCCGCGAGGCGCTGTGTTCTACCGTGTGGCGTTTGAAGGGAAGAAGTGAATGGTGCTGCTGGACAGGATTGAACTGTCGACCTCTCCCTTACCAAGGGAGTGCTCTACCACTGAGCTACAGCAGCACTGTTTTCACTAGCAATTCCGCCGTGTCTTACCCGATCTTCCTTGCGATGCAAGGGGTCTTCTGGGCTGGGCGGCGGAGCTGCCCGACACCGTCTGGCGCTGTGTGCCATCTGGTGTGGGCGGGTCTCTAAACGCTCTTTTCGGGGGGCGCAAGCCCAATCTGGACGGTTTTTTTCCGCTGCTTTAAGAAAGGTGCATGGAGCGCAAGACAGGCAGCACTAAATCCGGCAAGAACGACCGGGACGCACGGCTCAAGGCCGCGCTGAAAAGCAACATGGCCCGCCGCAAGGCACAGGCGAAGGCACGCGCCTCCGGCAGGGCCACTGAAAATAACGCATCGGATTCGTCCGAAACGAGCAGCGACAAGAAGGACTAGCAGGACATGGATTCCATCATCGTCACCGGGAACGGGCCGCTTTCCGGCCAGATCCCGATCGCGGGCGCAAAGAACGCGTGCCTCACCCTCATGCCCGCGACTCTGCTGTCGGACGAGCCGCTGACGCTGACCAACGCGCCGCGCCTGTCGGATATCCGCACCATGACGCAGCTGCTGCAGTCGTTGGGTGCCGAGGTGCAGGCGCTGCAGGACGGTCAGGTGCTGGCGCTTTCCAGCCATAATCTGACCTCGACCCGTGCCGAGTATGACATCGTGCGCAAGATGCGCGCCTCGATCCTAGTGCTGGGGCCGCTGCTGGCGCGCTTTGGCGAGGCAGAGGTGTCGCTGCCCGGCGGCTGCGCCATCGGAGCCCGCCCCGTGGACCTGCACCTGCGCGCGCTCGAGGCGATGGGCGCCGAGCTTGACCTGCGTGAAGGCTATGTCCACGCCAAGGCCCCGGCTGGCGGGCTGACGGGCGGGATCGTCGAGTTTCCGCTGGTCAGCGTGGGCGCCACCGAGAACGCGCTGATGGCAGCGACGCTTGCCAATGGCAGCACGGTTCTGAAGAACGCCGCGCGCGAGCCCGAGATCGTCGACCTAGCACAATGCCTGCGCAAGATGGGGGCCCAGATCGAGGGCGAGGGAACTGACACCATCGAGATCCAGGGCGTCGAGCGCCTTGGCGGGGCCACCCACCGCGTGGTCACCGACCGGATCGAGCTGGGCACCTACATGCTGGCCCCGGCGATTTGCGGCGGCGAGGTGGAGTGCCTCGGGGGCCGGATCGACCTGCTGGCTGCCTTCTGCGAAAAGCTCGACGCGGCAGGCATCTCGGTCGAGGAAACCGACGCCGGGCTGAAGGTCGCCCGCAAGAACGGACGTCTCTCTGCGGTCGATGTGACCACCGAGCCGTTCCCCGGCTTCCCCACTGACCTGCAGGCCCAGATGATGGCCGTGCTCTGCACTGCCGAGGGCACCAGCGTGCTCGAGGAAAAAATCTTTGAAAACCGCTTCATGCACGCGCCCGAACTGATGCGCATGGGCGCGAAGATCGACGTCTCCGGTGGCACTGCCCGGGTGACCGGGGTCGAGCGGCTGAAGGGCGCGCCCGTGATGGCCACCGATCTGCGCGCCTCGGTGTCGCTGATCCTTGCGGGGCTTGCCGCCGAGGGCGAGACGATGGTGAGTCGCGTCTATCACCTCGACCGGGGGTATGAACACGTCGTCCGCAAGCTCGAGGGCGTGGGCGCGAAGATTCAGAGGGTGAAGGGCGAATGAGCGACGCACGCTTCGAAGATGCCAGCGGCGGGCCGCTGAACCTCGGGGCGATGGACCCTGACGACCTGCAAGTGCTTTCGGCGCTGCTTCAGGATGCGGTGCTGACCGTGGCCGATATCTCGTGGCAAAAGCGCAAGCGGCGGCTGGCACTGCTGGTCAACCGGTTGCGCCGCGAGGACGGGGTACATGTCTCTCCGCCCGAGCGGGTGCGCAGTCTCGTGACGGTGGAGAATGTACTGGGCGTCGCGGGGCAGGGGATCGACCCGGCAAACCGCGACTCGGTGCTCTCGGTGCTTTCGGTGGATTTCGAGCCGGGCGAGGACGGAGCGGGCTTTGTCGTCTTTACCCTTGCCGGGGATGGTGCCCTGCGCGCCGAGGTCGAGGCGCTCGAGCTTGGCCTGCGCGACGTGACACGACCTTACGGCGCGGTGTCAGGCCATCTGCCGGACCACGGATCCTGACGCTGACCGGGGGAGGGGGCTCTGCCCCCGTCTCCGGCGGAGACTCCCCCGGCGTATTTTGAAAGAGAAGAAAGGCAGGGGCGCGCTCGACACCCCACCGCGGCCCCCCTGATTGCTCTGGCTTCAAGTATCCCACGCGGGAGGCAGGCTGATCCCGGCGGCCGGGTGCCGTGCCCGGCGCGGCGCGAGAAACCTGCAACCCTTGCGGGGGCGGGGGGCGCGGCTTATGACCGGGCCAGCTTTTTGAAGGAACACTGATGCCCGTCTTTCTAGATACCAGCGACGCCGATTTCGAGCTGTCCTTCTCGCAGCTGCTGACCGCCAAGCGCGAGGACAGCCCTGACGTCGACGACACGGTGGCCGCGATCATCGCCGATGTGCGCGCACGGGGCGATGCCGCACTCGTGGAGCTGACCGCGAAGTTCGACCGGCTTGAGCTGGAGCCATCAGGGCTGCGTTTCACGCCCGAGGAAATCGAGGCCCATTGTGCATCGGTCCCGGCCAACGAGCGGGCCGCGCTGGAAATCGCGGCTGAGCGCATTCGGGCCTATCACGTCCGGCAGATGCCGGACAATGCGCTATGGACCGATCCGGATGGTGCCACGCTCGGCTGGCGCTGGGGCGCGGTTGCGGCGGCAGGGCTTTACGTTCCCGGCGGGCTGGCCAGCTACCCTTCCTCGGTACTGATGAACGCCATTCCCGCGAAGGTGGCCGGGGTCGAACGGCTCTGCATCACCGTGCCGACCCCCGATGGCGTGGTGAACCCCCTCGTACTTCTGGCCGCTCGCATCGCCGGGGTTGACGAAATCTATCGCCTCGGCGGCGCGCAGGCCATCGCCGCGCTGGCCTATGGCACCGAAACCGTGGCCCCCGTCGACAAGATCACCGGGCCGGGCAACGCCTTCGTGGCAGCGGCCAAGCGCCGGGTGTTCGGCAAGGTTGGTATCGACATGATCGCCGGCCCGTCCGAAATCCTCGTCATCGCGGACGGCGACAACGATCCCGAGTTCGTCGCTCTCGACCTGCTTAGTCAGGCCGAGCATGACGAAAGCGCGCAATCCATCCTCGTGACAACCGACGCCGCCTTCGGCAAGGCCGTCTGCGCCGAGATCGACCGCCTTCTGACCGAGCTTGACCGTGGCCCCATCGCAGGGGCAAGCTGGCGTGATTACGGCGCAGTTATCGTGGTGCGCGACCTCGACGAGGCGGCACTGCTGTCGGACCGGGTGGCGCCAGAGCACCTCGAGCTGTGCGTCGCGGATCCGCTGGCCCTGTCGAAAAAGATCCGCCACGCGGGGGCGATCTTCCTCGGGCAGTGGACGCCGGAGGCCATCGGCGATTACGTCGGTGGGCCGAACCATGTTCTGCCCACGGCGCGCTCCGCACGGTTCTCGTCGGGGCTGTCGGTGCTCGACTTCCTCAAGCGCACCACGCTGGCGCAGATGACCCCGCAGGCGCTGCGGGCCATCGGCCCCGCCGCAGAGACGCTGGCCGCCTCCGAAAGCCTGCAGGCGCACGGCCTGAGCGTCACCGCCCGGCTGCGCAAGCTTAACGACTGAGGGGCCGCAGGCTAGGGGGCTTGCCGTCCCGAGCCATGGCGCAGAGGTAGACCGTCGCCGCTGTCGGCCAAGCATCCGCGTAGGCGCGCGACCGATGGACGACACGCTGCGGTCTGCGCTTTGGCCAGTCTTGGGGTGATGGAGGTGGCGAAGGCCTGACCCTCGGCCGGAATAATTGCGGCTTGAAGATGTATCGGCGCGATTCCTGTGATCATCCAGCAGCCGGCAGCCGGAAAAACAGCAGCCCACGAACACGCTCGCATTGCGGCAGGAGGGGCGCCGCGCTACTCCTATGGGCGCCCCCGGAGGAGCTATGCCCATGAGCCACATCGCGCAAATCGAGCTCGACGACGCCAACCTGCCGCCTCCCACGCCGGAGATCGAACAGGAGCGCCGCGTCGCCATGTTCGACCTGATGGAAGAGAACAGCTTCGAGCTGCCGCAGCGCGACGAGCGCGAGGTGCCTGCCGGGCCCTACCGCCTTGGCCTGGCAATCCGTGACAAGCGGCTGGTCTTCGATATTGCCACCGAAGCGGGGGAGCCGGCAGCGCAGTTCCTGCTGTCGCTGTCGCCCTTCCGACAGGTGGTCCGCGACTACTTCCAGATCTGCAAGAGCTACTTCGACGCAGTGAAATCCGCCGCCCCCTCCCAGATCGAGACCATCGACATGGCCCGGCGCGGCATCCACAACGAGGGCGCGCGCATCCTGCAGGAACGGCTCGAGGGCAAGGCGGTGGTCGACACCGACACCGCACGGCGGCTCTTCACCCTCATCTGCGTGCTGCATTACGGGGGCTGACAGTCGTGCAGAACCTGCCGCAATCGGTGCTTTTCTGCTGCGATCACAACGCAGTCCGCTCGCCCATGGCCGAGGGCATCATGAAGAAGCTCTACGGCTTCGACACCTATGTCCAGTCCGTGGGCGTGGTGAACGACCTCGACGTGGACGGCTTTGCCATCGCCGTCTGCCGCGAAATCGGGGTGGAGCTCGACAAGCACCAGTCCCGCAGCTTCGAGGACCTTGAGGAGATGGGCGAGACGCTCTCGGGCTTCGACGTCATCATCGCCATGTCCCCCGCCTCGCAGCGCGCGGCGCTGGACCTCACCCGGTTCTATCACTTGACGGTCGAATATTGGCCGATCATGGATCCCACCGGGCTCGGGGAAACCCGCGAGACCAAATTGAACGCATACCGGCAGACCCGCGACCAGATCCGCGAGCGCCTCAAGGAGAAATGGGGAGACAGATGAGCCGAGACACCATCAGGGCCTACTTCGAGGCCTTCAACGCGGACGACACGGACGCCATGCTCGACTGCCTGCACCCGGACGTGGCCCACCACGTCAACGAGGGCAACATCCGCGTCGGCAAGGTGAAATTCGCCGAATTCTGTGCCCACATGTCGCACTGCTATCGCGAAAACCTGACGGACATGGTGATCTTCGCCTCGGAGGACGGCACCCGCGCCGCTGCTGAATACACCGTGAACGGCACCTACCTTGCTACCGACGAAGGCCTGCCCGAGGCCAATGGCCAGACCTACCGCCTGCCAGCTGGCTCGTTCTTTTCGCTCGAAGGGGGCAGAATCACCCGCGTGGTGACCTACTACAATCTCTCGGACTGGATCGCCCAGGTGTCGAAGGCCGCCTGATGCGGGTTGAGGTTCTCACTGGCGCGGCGCTCGATGCCGCGCTTGATGACGTGGCAGGGCTGCGCATCGCGGTGTTCCGCGACTGGCCCTATCTCTACGATGGCGATTTGGCCTACGAACGCGATTACCTCGAGGTCTACCGCACCAGTCCCGGTGCGGTGCTGGTGGGCGCGTTCGCCGGCACCCGCCTCGTGGGCGCGGCCACCGGCACTCCCATGGAGGACCACGCCAGCGATTTCGCCGAGGCATTCGCTGGCTCCGGGCTCGAGCTCTCCACGATCTTCTACAACGCCGAATCCGTGCTGCTGCCCGAATACCGGGGGCAGGGGATCGGGCACCGCTTTTTCGACCTGCGCGAAGCCCATGCCCGCGACCTGGGGCGCACCCATGCCGCCTTCTGTGGTGTGCAGCGCCCGATGGATCATCCGGCGCGCCCCGCCTCTTACCGCCCGCTCGATGCCTTCTGGCGCAAGCGCGGCTACGAAAAGCTGGATGGCGCCGTCGCCCATTTCCACTGGAAGGATGTCGGGGACAGCGAACAAACCGACCACCCCCTGCAATTCTGGATCCGCCGCCTCTGACCCCACTCCACGCCCGCCCCTTCTCTCTTGAAAAATACGCCGGGGGAGTCCCGTAGGGACTGGGGCAGAGCCCCCTCCGGCCCCAGCCGAAAGCGCCACCGATGAAACTCGCCGCCGCCGCCTATCCCATGAGCTTCCTCGAAAGCTGGGACGCTTATGTGCGCAAACTCACGGACTGGGTCGAAGACGGAAAGGCGCAGGGTGCGGACCTGCTGGTGTTCCCCGAATACGGCGCCATGGAGCTGGCCACGCTGGCGGGCCGCCCCACGGCGAGGGATCTGCAGGCTTCTCTGCAGGCCGTTTCCGATCTCGTGCCGAAAGCTGATGCGCTCCACGCCGAGCTTGCGCGGAAACACGGGCTGCACATCCTCGCCGCTTCGGCGCCGGTCTACGATGACACGCTCGGGACGCTGCCGGTAAATCGCGCCCGCTTCTTCGCGCCCTCGGGCGACATGGGCGTACAGGACAAGCAGATCATGACCCGGTTCGAACGTGAGGAGTGGGGCGTTGCCGGGGGCGGGCCGCTGACGGTCTTCGACACGTCGCTTGGCAAGATCGGCATTTTGATCTGTTACGACAGTGAGTACCCGCTGCTGGCGCGGGCGATGATGAACGCGGACCTCATCCTCGTGCCCTCCTGTACCGAGGCCGAACACGGGTACCACCGGGTGCGGATCGGAGCGATGGCCCGGGCACTGGAGCAGCAGTGCGTCACCGTCATGGCCTCGACCGTGGGCGATTGCGACTGGTCCGAGGCGGTGGACACCAATTGCGGCATGGGCGGCATTTTCGGCCCGCCGGATACCGGTTTTCCGGCCAATGGGGTGCTGGCGGAAGGCGTTCTGAACCGGCCCGGCTGGACCATCGCGGAACTCGATCTTGACGCGGTGGCGCGGGTCCGCGAGGATGGAGTCGTGCTCAACCGCACCCATTGGGACGAACAGACCGGGCGTGACGCGCCCGCGGCGCTGCGGCCCTTCAGCTGATGCGACGGCCTGCCGCGATTTTCGGGGCGGGCGTCCATATCCTACTTGAAAAAGCTTCCGATTGAGCGCATATGCTCGGTTGTTCCGCGGATTCAGAGCGGAATGGCAATGAACGGAGTGACCATGGCCAAGGAAGACATTCTCGAATTCCCCGGCGTCGTCAAGGAACTCCTGCCCAACGCGACATTCCGGGTCGAGCTCGAGAACGGCCATGAGATCATCGCGCATACGGCAGGGAAAATGCGGAAAAACCGCATTCGTGTTCTGGCTGGCGACCGCGTACAGGTGGAAATGACCCCCTACGACCTGACCAAGGGTCGGATCAACTATCGCTTCAAGTAAGCATCGCATGCGTTTGTATTCGCTGCATGAAACCGTGCGGCGGGTCCGCACGTGACCGGGGGTGACGATATGCCCGCGGTCCCGAGCCTGATCCTCGGATCCGGCAGCCCCCGCAGGCGCGAGCTGATCGCGCAGCTTGGGGTGATCCCGGCCGGGATCCAATCCCCGGACATCGACGAAGACCCCCGCCGTGGTGAGTTGCCGCGCCCCTATTGCGCGCGTCTCGCCCGTGAGAAGGCAGAGGCGATAGACGCCGGGCCGGATGACATCGTGCTGTCCGCCGACACCACCGTGGCGCTTGGTCGCCGCATCCTCGGCAAGCCTGAGGATGAAAAGCAGGCCGCCGAATTCCTTCTCGCGCTTTCGGGTCGTCGTCACCGGGTGATCACCGCCGTGGCCGTCCGCCGTGGCGCGCGCATCTGGGAACGGGACGTGGTTACGCAGGTGCAGATGAAGAACCTGTCCAACGAAGAGCTGAACGCCTATCTCGCCTCAGGCGACTGGCGCGGCAAGGCGGGGGGCTACGGCATTCAGGGCGCGGCAAGCGCCTTCATCCCGTGGATCAACGGCAGCTTCACCGCCGTCGTGGGCCTTCCCATGGCGGAGACCGCCAACCTGCTGATCGCGGCGGGCTATCCCCTTTACAAGGATCTGTCATGAAGGGTTCCACCATCGCGCTCGACACCGTCGGCGAGGCCGAGGCGGCAGCGCTGATTGTCGACGGGCGGCTGCATGATCTGCTGATCGACAGCGACGCGCCGCGTCCGGGCACCATCTACCGCGCCCACGCGCTGCGCCCCATGAAGGGGCAGGGCGGCATGTTCCTCCAGACCCCGGATGGCAACGCATTCCTGCGGCAGGTCAAGGGCGTTGCTCCCGGCGACGCGCTGCTGGTGCAGGTCACTGGCCATGCAGAGCCGGGCAAAGCGATCCCGGTCACCACGCGCATCCTTTTCAAGTCGCGCTATGCCATTGTCACCCCCGGCGCGCCGGGCATCAACATCTCGCGCCGGATCAAGGATGACGATCTGCGCGACGAGCTGATGCTCGTGGCCAAGGAGGTCATGGAAGGTGAGCACGGCCTGATCCTGCGCTCTTCCTGTGAAGGTGCTGACCCGGAGCACATCGCCGAAGACATTGCCGCCATGGCGCAGCTTGCGGCTCAGGTCATGGCCGATGGGTCGGGCGAGCCGGAGATGCTGGTGCAGGGCGATGGCCCGCACGAACTGGCCTGGCGCGAATGGCCCGCGACCGAGGTCGATGGCGAACCGGGAAGCTTCGACCGCCACGGCGTACTGGATGAGCTCGAGGCGTTGCGTAGCCCCGAGGTGCCGCTGCCTGGGTCCGGCTCCATGTGCATCGAGCCGACCCGAGCGCTGGTGGCGGTGGATGTGAACACCGGGGGCGACACCTCGCCTGCGGCGGGACTCAAGGCCAATATCGCCGCTCTGCGCGAACTGCCCCGGCAGCTGCGGCTGCGCGGCCTTGGCGGCATGATCCTCGTGGATGCAGCGCCCGCGCCCAAGAAGGACCGCCGCCAGATGGAGCAGGTGCTGCGCGCCGCGCTCAAGCTCGATGACACCGAGACGGTGCTGGCAGGCTGGACCCAGCTGGGCCTCATGGAATTGCAGCGCAAGCGCGAACGGGTGCCGCTGCGCGAGGTGCTGCGATGAGCTGTCCGATCTGCGCGAAGGAAACGGTAAAGGAGTACCGTCCGTTCTGTTCGCGACGCTGTGCCGACGTGGATCTGTCGAAATGGGTTTCCGGTGAATATGCCGTACCCTCAACTGATCCCGAGGACATCGAAGAAGCCATAGACGCGGCGGAGCGTGCGGCTCGCGAGGGCAAGCCGCACTGATTTCCTGTCCCGGCGGCCGCCCTTGCGGGCGTCTTCGGGAGCCACACTTCGGGGCGGCAATGCGCGAGATCTGCCCCCTTGAGGCCAAGGGCCTCATCCCCCCGGAAAATTTTCGGCACGACGAGACTGAGGGGGGCAGACGGCGGAAGCGGCGTCCCGGGTCGATATGGTGTGAAGCGCGGCGGCAGCTTTTGAGCGCCGCGCCAAGGTGTCAGTTGGCGCAAGTGGCGATGCGCTGTGCCAGGTCGGTAACGAGGGCGGGGTACAGCCCTGCGCCCAGCTCCAGCTTCGTGCCGAGCGGATCGAGCTCTGCCACGGGCAGGCCTGTGCCCTCGGTCACCGTCTCAAGCAGGCGCGGGTCGAACTGGGGCTCGGCGAAAGCGCAGGCAATCTCCGCATCTTCGATCCGGTCGCGCAGCGCGTCGAGCTGGGCGGGGCTGGGAGCGGAGGCATCCGACAGTCGCAGAGCGCCGAGCACTTCGAGCCCGAACGTGGTTTCGAAATATTGGTAGGCGTCGTGGAAGACCACGTAGTGCTGCCCATGGGCGACTTTCAGGCTGTCGTTGGCGTTGGCTACAGCGTCCTCGATGTCGGCGCGCGCTTGCTCTGCATTTTGGCTATAAGTGTCTGCATTTTCCGGGTCGGCCTCGGTGAGCGCATCCGCGATGGGTTGCAGCCAAGCGATCGCGTTCTCCGGGGAGAGCCAGACGTGAGGGTCCTCCGTGCCGTGGTGTTCATGATCGTGACCGTGACCGTGGCCGTCCGAATGGGCTTCGGCATGATCGTGATCATCGTGATCATCGTGATCATGCTGGTCATCGCTTTGCGTGGCGAAGATCACATCCTTGCGCATGGGGAGCATAGACGTCACGTCCAGCTCGCCAAGCGTGACCTGCTGCGCGCCTTCCGCGATCGTGTTGATCTTGTCCTCGAGGCCCGGCGCTAGGTTGGGACCGATCCAGAAGACAAGATCTGCATCTTGCAGGTTCCGCGCCTCGGATGGAGACATGGCATGATCATGTGGTGAGGCGCCTTGGGGAATCAGGAGCTCGGGGCTGCCAAGTTTGCCCATGACCGCAGCCACGAGCGATTGCACCGGGGCAATGTCGGCAACGGTTCGCGGAACCTCAGCGATGCTGGGGGTGGCCAACAGCAGCGCGGGAAGGAGGGGTCTCAACATGGCGTGTCCTGTTATGTTATAACGAATCGCCACTTGATAGCGCCGCTGATATAACATATCAACCCTGAAACTCGGGGTCCGACGATCCCCGCCGGATACGGAGGCTCATGATGACAGCGAGCGGATTCGATACCCACGATCACGGGCACTGCATGGCGCAAGCGCTTCAGACGGCCGAGGAGACCTGTGCCCGAAAGGGGCTGCAGCTCACGGCGCAGCGTCGCCGTGTGCTGGAGATCCTGCTGCGTGAGCACCGTGCCATGGGCGCTTACGACCTTCTTGACGTTTTGCGCGCGGACGGCTTGGGGGCGCAGCCGCCGACGGTATACCGGGCGCTGGATTTCCTTGTGGGGCATGGGTTTGCGCATAAGCTCGAGCGGCTCAATGCGTTTATTGCCTGCGCCCATCCCGGCGAACGGCACGCGCCGTCCTTCCTGATCTGCAAGAGCTGTGGCCTCGTGGCCGAGATGCCATCGGAGGGGATCTCGCAGGCGGTGATGACGGCTGCTGGCGGACTTGATTTCGTGGTGGATCGGGCCGTCGTCGAAGCAGAGGGGACCTGTCGCAGCTGTCGCGGGGCCGCCGCATGAGCACGCGCTCCGCTTTGATCGAAGCCTCCGGGTTGAGAGTTTCCCTGGGCGGCCGTCCGGTTTTGCAGGGGGTGGATTTCAGTGTGGGTCCCGAGGAAATCGTAACGATCGTCGGGCCGAACGGGTCGGGAAAATCGACGCTGTTGCGCACAATGATCGGTGCGGTCCGGCCCGAGGCTGGGCACGTGAGGCGCCAAGCGGGGTTGCGGCTTGGGTATGTGCCGCAGAAGCTGGCGCTGGATCCGACGCTGCCGCTGGACGTGATGCGGTTCCTGTCGCTGCCGAGGCGGATTTCGGCTGCGGAGCGCCGGAGGGCGCTGGAAGACGCCGGGGCAGGGCAACTTGGGGATCGCCCATTGGCTGGTCTGTCGGGCGGGCAACTGCAGCGCGTGGTCCTTGCGCGGGCGCTTTTGGAGCGACCCCAGGTGCTGCTTCTCGATGAGCCGACACAGGGGCTTGATCAGCCGGGATCCGCCGCATTCTACCGGCAGATCGAGCATATCCGGTCACGGCTTGGCTGCGCGGTCGTCATGGTCAGCCACGAGCTGCACGTGGTGATGAGCGCTTCGGATCGTGTGGTTTGCCTGAACGGGCACGTCTGTTGCGAGGGGCGTCCCGAGGCTGTGGCCCAGGCTGCAGAATACAGGGCGCTGTTCGGGACCGGGACCAATGGCGCACTGGCGCTCTATCGGCACGAACACAGTCACGTGCATGATCCGGGATGCAGCCATGACCACCATCCCCATTCCCATGCGCGGACCGAACCCGCCACCGCTGCCGAGGGGCGCTGAATGCTGGACGATTTCCTGGTGAGGGCGGCCCTCGCGGGTCTTGGCCTGTCGCTTGCGGCAGCGCCACTTGGCTGTTTCGTGGCCTGGAGGCGCATGGCGTATTTCGGCGATGCGACGGCTCATGCGGCGATCCTTGGGGTGGCGCTGTCGTTGGCCTTTGCGCTTCCAATCAGCCTCGGCACCATGGTGGTGGCGTTGCTCATGGCTCTGACGGTAGGGGCCTTGTCGGAGCGCGGACTTGCCATGGATACGCTGCTGGGCGTGATGGCGCATAGCGCACTAGCATTTGGTCTGGTCGCTGTCACCTTCGTGGATGGTGTTCGTCTTGACCTTACCGCTTACCTCTTCGGTGACATCCTTGCCGTCACGCGAGACGACCTGGCGGTGATCTGGGGCGGTGCGGCGGCAGTGATCGCTCTGCTGGCGTGGCGCTGGCAGGCACTTTTGACATCGACCGTGTCTCCGGACCTTGCGTGGGCAAGCGGCATCGACCCGAGGCGAGAGCAGCGGATCCTGACGCTGGCACTGGCGCTGGCGGTCGCGGTGGCAATCAAGGTTGTCGGAGCGTTGCTGGTCAGTGCCATGCTTTTGATACCTGCCGCTGCGGCGCGGCCATTTGCGCGCAGTCCTGAAACCATGGTGTTGCTGACTGCCCTGATCGGCGCCCTGTCTGCGCTTGGGGGGCTTTGGGGCGCCTACCTGTTCGACACCCCGGCCGGCCCGTCCATGGTTTGCGCTGCCGCCATCTTCTTTGCGGTAACCGCAAGTCTTCGACGGGTGATGGGCTGAGCTGCTGCGTATCAACCGGTGAGCTTCAGCGGCGGCTCTGGCTGCACCGCGGCACTGACCCGGTCGCTGGTGGCGATCAGAGCTTCGACATTATGTGACAGTTTCGCGGTTGAGGCGGCAGTTTCTTCGAACATCGCGACGTTGTGTTGCGTTGCCACGTCAAGCTTGCCGACCGATGCGCTCAGATCGCGCAGCCCGCGCCCCTGTTTCTCCGTCGAGTGCGCCACGTCTTCCGAGATCCGTTCGACCGCGTCGACGAGCGCGGTGATGTCGGCAAAGCTGGTGCCGGCACGGGCCAGCTGTGCAGATCCGGCCTTGATCTCGTGATCGCTGATGGCAATCATCTCTTTAATCTCAGCGGCCGAGCTGGATGATTTCTGAGCCAGGGCGTGCACCTCTGCGGCGACCACGGCAAAGCCCTTGCCGGCCTCGCCTGCACGCGCGGCCTCCACTCCGGCATTGAGAGCCAGAAGGTTGGTCTGGAAGGCGATCTGTTCGATCATGTCCGTCACTCTCGAAATGCCAGACGATGATGCGACGATCCGATTCATCCCGGTGATGGCCTCGTCGAGTATGCCGCTCACCAAGCGAATCATTTCGGCCATCTTGGCGGTTTCCGAGCGCGATTCGCGCGCGGCGCCAGCCACCGAGTCCACGGAGGCGGAGAGCTGTTCCAGCGCGGCCGCGCTTCTTTCGAGCGTATTGGCCTGCTCCTCCGTGCGAGCCGACAGATCCTGGGCCGCGTGAGAAATGCTCGCCACTTCGTGGCTGATTGCCTCTGCGCGGCGTCTGACTTCGGACTGCAGCAGGGTTTGTTGGTCGATCAGGGCACGGGTGTTCTCGGCCTGCCGGCGATGGATGTCGGCATCTTTCGTGGCCTTGGCCGACATGTCCGCATTTTGCTCAAGCAGGGAGCGAAACGTCTCGCAGGCCTTCGCGATGGCGCCGATCTCGGTGTCAGAGACATGATGGTCTAGTTTGACGGAGACGTCACCTTTGGCAAGACGTGTGACGGCGTCCGAGATTGCGGTGGCCGGGCGTACGGCGGATATCTCAACCGTCCGCCGCACAAAGAGCGCGAGGCAGAGCAGGGCGACAACGACACCGACAGAGACCAGGAGCGTCATCCGCGCGCCCTGGGCCAACGTGTTCGTGAGGACATGCGCCTCTTGGGCACGGTCGCGGAGAATGCCTAGATCCAGGACCCTCAGAGCAGAGAGGGCAGCGGTATCATCCCATGCCTGCACATCGTCCATGGTCTCGCGGTTCGTGCCTGGGCGGTCCACGTCCCAGGCGCTGGTTGCCGCTGCATCGATGGCAACGAGCAGCTCTGACAGGCTGTCGATTGCTGCGGATTCCTCGGTGGTCAGCGTGTTGGCTTGATAGCGTTCGAGGATGCCTGCGGCGGTGGACAGCTGTTCCCGAAGCGTCTTGAAATCTTCTGACTGCTTACGGATCATGTAATCGAGTGCGCTGTCTATCACACCGCCAATACCCAACGTGCGGCGCAGTTCGATCATCAACAATAGCTTCTGCGTGCTGCCGCGTTCGCCGATCGGGCCGACAACCCGGTCCAGTGCCGCAAGGAGCGGGGCTGGGTCGGTGGCAATGTTCGCGTCGATATCTTCGGGCGGCGTTCGCGCGGCGTGCATGCGCTTGGCACGGGTGGCCATTTTTACGTATGCCTTGATTGAGGTTTCGATGGTGTCGAGGGCCTCTGCGTCGTCTTTCCCCGGCAACTCTGCCCGAAGCTTGTCGAGGATGGTGACAATCGCGCTTTGCCGCCGTTCCAGGCTATCAAGTGTGCTGCGCCCCCCACGCAAGACGTAGGTCTTGAAGTCGTGTATGAAGCCGCCGTAGCCCAGCTCTGCCAGCAATGCGCCCTGCAATTGCAGAACGGGATCGCTGGTCAATCGGTACTGCGCCCATGCTTTCTGGCCCTCGAGGGTGCGTGCATAGCTCAGGGCGGCGAGGCCCGTGAACGCAGTGGCAAGCGCAATGATGACCAGAAGGATCATCCGAGACATCCGCCGGAGAGGGAGCGGCGCGACGGATGAGGGTTTTAGGCGCCGGAGGAGGCTGTCAAGCGGATTCGGTTGCCGGGCAGATGCCGCAGCTTTTCCACGCACCGTATACTCTGGCGAAACGTCGTTTCCTCGCGCGGTCATTAAGCGCCTCCGCATTGGTTATGCGGTACGCTATGGCAGAGCCAGATTAATGACGCCCTAATCCCGGAAGGGCATCCCTGCGAAATTCATCTATAAACCTTGGGGTAAATGGTACCGCCTTCCCGGTTCGAACGGGAGACCTCTTGATCCACAATCTATCCAGATGGGTTCTCTCCTAGGCTCATCCGACGTCACCTAGCTCGCGAATTCTCCAATATTTGTTGACCTTACTTTCTTAATTGGCAACGTTGCGCATCATCTGGCGGCATCTGAATTCACTGCCTTTGTTACCCCAGATGTTACCCGGGAGACCCTTTGATCATGGCGCGAGCTCTCACAACCAAGACTGTCGAAGCCCTGAGGCCAGATCCTGAGCGGCGTCGAGAGATACCCGATCCGGCACTCTCGGGCCTTTATGTCGTGGTACAACCAAGCGGCGCCAAGAGCTGGGCACTGCGGTATCGCTTCGCAGGTAGGCCGCGGAAACTAACTCTCGGTCGATGGCCTATTCTAGGGCTGGCCGCGGCGCGCGCAGCTGCAACTGAGGCGCTGGAGGAGCTGGAGGCGGGAAGGGACCCTAGCGCGGCAAAGCAAGCGGCAAAGGCGAAGACCCTCGAAGCACAGCTCTCAGACCGCGATAAGGTTAAGACGCTCTTTCGGCTCTACAGTGATCGCTACCTTGCGAACCTCAAGTCTGGCGCTACCCCACGGCGTGAGCTTGAGCGGCATGTGGTCAGCCGATGGGGGGATCGTGACATTCATGACATCGCCAAGCGCGACGTGATCGACCTTCTGGACGAGATCGCAGACACCGGACGTGTTGTGAGTGCCAACCGTCTCCGGACTTATCTGAGCGGGTTCATGAACTGGTGCGTGGCTCGCGATGTGATCGACCTTTCGCCGGTCACGGGCGTCAAGGCGATTGCGAAGGAGATTAGCCGTGATCGCGTTCTCAGCGACGATGAAATTCGATGGCTGTGGCAAGCCTGTGACGACATCGGGCAACCGTGGGGGCCGCTCGCCAAGATCTTGCTGCTCACCGGGCAGAGGCTTCGCGAGGTGGCCGAGATGACGAACACAGAGATCTCGGGCGACGCGTGGCACCTACCGGCCAGCCGCACCAAGAATGGCAAGGCTCACGGGGTCCCGATCTCGTCGGAGGTCCACGGCGTTCTGGCGAGCGTCGCGCGGGTCCCAAGTGCGCCAGGCTACCTGTTCACCACGACCGGGACGAGTCCTGTTTCGGGCTACACGAAGGGTCACGCCCGCCTCATTGAGCGGATGGCCGCGATCGCGACCGGGGAGGCAGGCGAACCTTTCGAAATCCCCCGATGGACGTTTCACGATCTGCGGCGCACGGCGGCGACCGGAATGGCGAGGCTTGGCGTTCCGGTGCGGGTCACTGAGGCTGTGCTGAATCATACGTCCGGCACAGGTGGGGGCCTCGTTGGGATCTATCAGAGACACGACTACGGCGAAGAGAAGCGGCGGGCGCTGGAGGCCTGGGCGCGGTTCGTGCTGGATCTGGTGGAGAGCAAGGCGGCGTCCAATGTCGTGCATATCGGAGCACGCCAATGATCCCAGATTTCAGAGATGATCCCGATTACCCTGCCTTCATGGATGCAGTCTGTCGGAACGACATGGACGCTATCGAAGTGCTGGTTGCAAAGCATAGGCAGTCCGCAGAAATCGCGGCTCGGGAGGGCGACTATGAGGAGCTGAAAACGCTCCTGTTGCGCAATAAACCTCTGAACGATGGTGAGCGCGGCTTCCTCGTCGAACTCCTTGAAGGCGGGATGAAGCCTTCGAAGGGCAGACCACCAGCCATAGAGATAACAAAACTGATTGCTGTGGAATTCTACTGGCTCACGAACGTCGACGAGATGACGCGTCAGCAAGCTCTAGGATACCTAGAAGAGCGCGTGGGTCGCAAAGAGCGAACCATCGAGGAACGCTTGAACCGTGCAAAATTCCTCGAAAGCATCAGGTATAGATTGAGCGGCTACGATCTACTGAAAGGCCGTGCGAGCGCGACTGTTCTGGCACATTTTCGGGCGCAAGATCGTGCGGAATTTGACAAACATTTCAGATGACTGCGGGAAAATGAACTGAAATACCCGCAGTAAAGTCCTTTGGACAGATACGCGCATCTGTGACCAATAGATGAGCCACGTTCTAAATCATAGGAGACGTGGCTGATGAACCTGAATGAACCTCATACGCTCTCGATATCGGACGCTGTCCAGCGCATGTTTCGCGATCCGGTCGACCCGCACAAGCTGATGTCGACGGCGAAAGTTACCAAACTTCTAGACGTCTCGGCGTCCTCGATCGACCGGTGGTTGGCTGATCCCGAGATGAAATTCCCGAAGCCGATTGTTCTTTCCCGGAACCGCTATTGGCGAGAAGTTGAAATCAGGACCTGGATCGATGAACGCGCCCAACAGCGACTGAGGGGAGAGTAATGCTTCCTTCTGATCAAAAAGATGCGCTGGGGCGGATCGATGTCCGCCTCAAGCTCGTCGAAGCAGCCCTTGAACGAGCATTTCGGGACGGTGGAGCCGCGGCGTTTGCCGCGGACCTCCGCTTCTCGGGACTGGTCGAAATCACGATCGACGGCTGGCCTCTTGAGGAAATGGGCGAGCGCTTAGCGCGGCAGCTGATGCTTGAGCTGCGGACATTCCGCAATGCACTGGACCGTGCCGCAGTCGAACTCGAGGATGTGGAGGAGAGCTGATGGGGCGGGACAAGAAAAACGAGAAGAGGCGCGAGCACTTCGCTCAGCTCAAGCGCCACATCATGCAAGAGCCCGCATGGCGTGCCCTGCGTCCTGTGGCTCAAGCGCTCTACCCGTGGCTCTTGTTGGAGTGGCATGGCGGTAATGCAAACAACAACGGTGATATCCAGCTCTCGACCCGGCAAGCGGCGGATTGTCTGGGCGTTAACCGCAACACGGCAGCCGGCGCTTTTCATGATCTACAGGCGAAGGGTTTTATCGTTGTGACCAAACCCGCCCAACTCGGGAGCTCCGGTAATGCCAAGTCCCCGAGCTTCGAGCTGACAGAGATCGCATTGCCTACCGCCACCAGCGGCAGACGTCTTTACAAGAACTGGACACAGGGCGCGGACTTCCCGGTCAAAGGGACCAGCTCGAATAATCCGAGAGGTCGGAATGGGAAAGAAAAACCCCGTCATGAAAATCGGGACAGGAACGTCCTAAATTTCGTGACGTCGAACGGTAGGACGTCATGAAATTTAGGACAGCCTGTCACAAATACTGTGCCGTTTTGCGCCTTTTGCAGCCATCGGACGTCCTAAGAATCGTGACATCCTTAATCTACCATATACCCCAGCCCGAATTTGGGACGGAAAACGCGGCGCAGACGTACCGAAATGCGCGGTCGGTCATCGACGGACAAGAGACCGTCCCGATCGAGCGTAGCCGTATGTGGGCGGTGCAATGAGAGAGAGACCACCCCTCGACCGCTGGCGTTTCGATGCGATCACCACCGGCCCTGAAAAGATCTGGGGGCTCGCTGCAATCGCAGGCGCTCTCGGAGTGAGCACCGACAAAGCACGACGTCTGGCTAAGCTCCACGACTGTCCGATCTATCGACCTGATGGTGTGAGCTACTTCGCGCTTCGGTCTGAACTGAACCATTGGCTCCGGAGGAAGTGAAGATGAACGACCTGCACGAAATCCAGGTGACTCAAATGCGCTTGATTCACAGCAAGCCGAACGCCTCAAGGAGAAGGGTCCTCGCTGCATTTGATATGACCTATGCTGGCCTCCGGATCTTCGGCGCAACACTGCTCCAAGATGAGGATGGAGTCGTCTCTGCACATGGCCCCCGAGGAAAAGGGCCCAGTGGCTCTCTTTGTTGCGCAGTGCTGCAAGATGACGCGCTGAAGACGAGGGTGAGGGACGAGGCGGCTCGTGTGTACGAGGGCTTCACAGGGCGGCAGCTTGTGACAGACGTGGAGGCATGAGCGTAGTGGTGTTTTCAGCCCGCCAGCCTGAGAAGAAGGGGTGGCTCTTCGTGGGCGAAATGGTGGACGAAGACGGCTAGATCATCATCATGCATGACGGACGCAGTTACCGCTTTGCACTGGATGCGGCGCGGGAACTCGAAGCTGACGGCGCGGGCGCGGTGATCGATCGGGTGCAGCGCTAGATTGAAAACTGGTAGCAGAGTTCGTAACTTGGAGCCTCTTCGATGAGGTGATCCTAATGAATAGCGATATTCCAACCTACAAAGTAGCGGCCAACCGCTTCAACGGAAGCCCACTCGGAATTTTCGAATGCCGATGTGGCGCAAGGCACAAGCATGGTTTGCCGTCTGAGCTCAACCAGCCAGAGCATCGTGTTGCTCACTGCACAGACAGAAAAATCCATCCTAATGGCTACTACATCCTTTGGCTCGGCGAAGAGGACAGCGTGGCTCCTTACAAAAAGCGGTAGCTACTTCCGGGGGGTGGTCCTGAACTTTGGGGCCGCCCTGGGGACCGGCGCGGGGAGCAACGCGCGATATTTGCCCGAAACTGGATTTTCGCGACACCTGAAAACCCCGGAAAACCTTGCTTTAGCCTGATCTGGCACCCTGCACACGGCGCGGCACCAGTGCGAATCTGGGCGCATGAAGCTGTTCAGACGCAAACCGCCGGTCGAAGAGAAGTCGCTCGCTGAGCCGAGCGATGATCTCTATTCCCTCTTCGGGCTGGTGCCCTCTTCCGCCACCGGAACGCCCGTCACGGCAGAGGTGGCGCTGCGGGTGCCTGCGGTGGGGTCCGCGATCCGCGTTATCTCCGAGGCTGTCGCAACGCTCGACATCGGCGTGAAGCGCATTCAGGCGGACGGCACCGAGATCGCCACGCCGGACCACCCCGTTTTGCCCCTCTTGCGCGATCAAGCGAACGACTGGACAGACGCGTTTTCGTTCATTCGTGATCTGGTGATCGACGCGCTGTCCGATGACCGGGGCGGCATGGCCTACGTCAACCGGGTGGGGGATGGCCGTGTTGCCGAGATCATCCGCTACCGCCAGGGCATGATCGACGTGCAGTTCGACACGGTGACGGGCGAGCCGCGCTACAAGATCAATGGTCGCGCGGTGCCTGCCTCGGACGTCGTCCACCTTCGCAGCCCCTTCGGACGTGCGCCGCTGTCTCTGGCGCGGGAGGCCATCGGGGTAGCCATGGCGCTGGACAGGCACGCGGCCAAGCTGTTTGGGCGTGGTGCCCGTCCTTCCGGTGCCCTGAGCTTCCCCAAGGGCATGGGTGAGGAGAGCGTGAAGAAGGCCCGCGCCGCGTGGCGGGCGACCCACGAGGGCGAGGACGCCTCCGGGCAGACGGCTATCCTGTTCGACGGTGCAGAATTCACGCCCTTCACCTTCAGCTCGACCGACAGCCAGTTCCTCGAAAACCGGAAGTTCCAGATCCTTGAGGTTGCCCGCGCGTTTCGGGTGCCACCTCCGATGCTCTACGACCTTGAGCGGGCGACGTGGAGCAACGGCGAGCAGCAGGGCCGGGAATTTTTGAGCTACACATTGGAAGCGTGGTTGCGGGCGGTGGAGGGCGCACTGCGCCGCGCCCTGTTCACCCCGGAAGAGCGGGCCACCCATGCCATCCGCTTCGACCGTGACGACCTGACCCGCGCTGACCTTTCGACCCGCTCGACCGTCATCAACTCGCTGGTGGCCTCGCGCGTCATCAACCCGAACGAGGGCCGCGCTTGGCTGGGCCTGACCCCCTACGCGGGCGGCGATGAGTTCGCAAACCCCAACATCACCACGCCCGACGCGCGCAATTCTGCGTCCGTCGATGGCGAAGAGGGTGCCCTCAATGTTGAGGAGACCCCGGATGAGGAAAACCCCGATGCAGCTTAACGACATCCGCGCATTCTCTGCCGATCAGGACCGGGGCGTCTGGTTCGAGCTTCTCGACCCGGTGACGCATCAGGCCACGGGCATCCGCCTCAAGGTCGCGGGACCGGACAGCGAGGTGCAGAACCGCGCCCGCCTGCGCCTCTCCGACGACCTGTCCGATGTGGCCGATGCAGAAGGCAAGGTATCGGCGGAAGCGCGCGAACGTGCCCGCCTCGACAGCCTCGCGTCCTGCGTCCTCGCCTGGGAGATCAACGAGGACGGCCAGCCGGTGCCCTTCAGCCATGCCAACATCGTGCGCCTGCTCAAGTCCGCGACATGGGTGCAGGCGCAGATCGACGCCTTTGCGTCCGACCGCGCGGCGTTCCGGAGGGCTGGCTGATGGAGCGCGTCTATCTCGAAACCAAGATCGCCGCCTTCGATGATGGCACGGTTGAGGGTCTGGCGTGGAAGTATGCCGAGGCCGACCGCATCGGGGACATGATCACCAAGGGCGCATTCACGGGGGCGTCGTTCCCGCTGCCGATGCTCTTCGGCCACGACCAGAACGACCCGGTGGGTTCCTGGACCATCGGGCAGGACCGCGACGAGGGCCTGTATCTCAAGGGGCGGCTGCTGGTGGATGACGTAACGCGGGCGCGTGAGGTGCGCGCACTGGTGCGCTCCGGGGCCGTGCGCGGCATTTCCATCGGCTTCCGCACGAAGAAGGCGGCACCTCGCCCGCGCGGTGGCCGGACGGTCTCCGAGCTTGAGCTTCTGGAAGCGAGCCTCGTGACGATCCCGATGCACCCCGGCGCGCGGGTGACTTCAGCCAAGACAGCGGTGCAGGCCCTCAGCCTCGCCGAACAATTGCAACGCGCTGCGGCGCAGCTCGCACGAAAGGATTCCTGATGCGACCCATGAGCAAGACCGAACTGCTTGGCAGCGCGGCCATCACCCTGAAAGACGGCGGCGAAGATGACCCGGCGGACATCGTCACCAAGGCCATCGGCGATCTGACCAAGACCGTCGAAGAGCGGCTGGCCGATATCGAGAAGAAGTCTGATCCGGCCCCCTACATCTCCCGCCTGGACAAGCTCGAGGCCCGGATGAACCGCGCGCCGGGCGATGCCGGTGATGACAAAGATCCGGGTGTCGAAACCAAGGCCTTCATTTCCTACCTGCAAGGCCGCGAGTTCGACCGGAAGGCGCTGACCACGACCGACGACACCACCGTCCACATCCTCGCGCCCGAGGACATGCAGTCGGATTTCATCCGCAATCTGGTGGAGTTCTCGCCGCTGCGCCAACTGGCCGAGGTGCGCTCGACCACATCGGCCGGCGTGATCCTTCCCAAGCGTACCGGCGTGACCAACGCGGTCTGGGTGGATGAGACCCAGACCCGCACCGGCAGCGAGCCCGCATTCGGGCAGGCGAAGATCGCGATCAAGGAAATCGCCACCTACGTCGATATCTCGCTCCAGCTTGCCGAGGACAGCGCCAACGTGCTGAGCGAAGTGAACATGGCGCTGGCAGAGGACTTCGGCCAGAAAGAGGCGCTGGCCTTCGTGGAAGGCGACGGCGTTCTCGAGCCTTCGGGCATCATGCAGGATGCGGACATCGGCTCGTTCGAGGCCGCTGCCGCCACGCTGAACCCGGACGAGCTGATTGCCATGGTCTATTCGCTGCCCGCGACCTACCGGAACTCCGGTAGCTGGGTGATGAACGGCACCACGCTTGGCATCATCCGCACCCTCAAGGATGGTGATGGCCGCTACCTTTGGCAGCCCTCCTATCAGGCAGGTCAGCCCGAGACGATCCTTGGCCGCCCCGTGGTCGAAGCCGTCGATATGCCGGACATCGCCGCCGGGGCCGAGCCGATCATCTTCGGCGACTTCAAGCGCGGCTACCGGATCTATGACCGCCTCGCGCTGTCGATCCTGACGGACCCGTACACCGTGCGCACCAACGGCCTGATCCGCTACCACGCCCGCCGCCGCGTCGGCGCCGGTGTGGTGCGCTCCGAGGCCTTCCGCAAGCTCGAGATGGCCGCGAGTTGATGCCGTCGCGTGGGCCTCGCCTTTGCGGTTGCGGACGCCGGGTTGCCCCCGGTGCCCGCTGCCCGTGCGAGGTCAAGCGCAAGGCAGAGCGCGACAAGCGCCACGATGCCAAGCGCGGCAACAGCAGTCAGCGCGGCTATGGCGGCACATGGGAGCGTACGGCCAAGGCCTTCCTCGCAATGCGGGAACACCGTGTGTGCAGCTGGCCCGGCTGCACGGAGCAGGCCCGGCACGTCGATCACATCATCCCGCACCGGGGCGATCCTGCCCTGCGGGATGACCCGAAGAACTGGCAGGGCCTCTGCGCCCATCACCACAACAGCGCCAAGCAACGTCTGGAGCGGCGCATCTACAAGAGGAACTGACACATGACACTCTACGCAACGGCGGGTGCCAAGCTCTACATCGGCAGCGCCATCACCCTGACCGGCGACGACCTGACCGAGGCCGATTTCACCGGGGAAACCTGGGTGGAGATCAAGCAGCCTGAATCCCTCGGGTCCATCGGTGACACCGCGCAGGAACTCCCCTTCGACGATATCGGCGTGGGACGCACCAAGCGGCTTAAAGGCCAGCGCAGCGCAGGCACCATGGAAGTGGTCTGCGGCATCGACTATGCGGACCCCGGCCAAGTGGCTCTGCACGCGGCTGAGAAGGCTGATGATGACTTTGCTTTCCGGCTGGTCTTCGATGACGCCCCGAGCGGCGGCACCCCGTCTGAGCGCCTGTTCGCTGCCATGGTGGGCGGTGCTTCGGAACAGTTCGACACGGCCAACAACGTGATGAAGCTGAATGCCAGCCTCTGGGTGAATTCCAACGTGGTCCGCGTTGACGCCGCCGGGGCCTAACGTATGGCCGTCGCGACCCTCGACAATCTGAAGGATCAGCTCGCGTTCACCGACGACATCGGGGACGCGGACGATGGCCTTTTGCAACGGAAGCTCGACGCCGCGCAGAACCATGTTGAGCGGCTGCTGGGGTTCCGCATCGAGGCCACCTTCGGGGGCGAGGGGCAAGACGAGGTGCCGCCGGCACTGGTGGAGGCTGTGCTTCAGCTTGCAGCCCACTGGTACGACAACCGCGAGGCCGGTGCCGAGGCGGTGCGCGAGCTTCCCTTCGGGGTGCGCGAGATCGTCACCGAATACCGGGAGTTCACGTTCTGATGGCGGATGATGGCGGCCTCAAGAGCTTCCGCAGCCGGATGCGGGCGATGGTGAAGGCGGGCAAGGATTCCGCCTCGCCTGCGCTGCTACAGGGCGGGTACGAGGTGGCCGATGCCATGGAAGCGCTCGCGCCCGAGGAAGATGGCGACCTCAAGGGGTCCATTGCTGTCACCCCGGCGGGGCAGATGACGCCGCCCTATTCGCAGCCCGGCGGCTCGCATGTCGTGCCCGAGAACCAGGTAGCGATCACGGCGGGCAACAGCGACGTGCGCTATCCGCACCTTCAGGAATACGGCACCCGGCACCACGCCGCGCAGCCGTTCTTCTGGCCGGGCTTCCGCCTCGCTCGCAAGAAGGCCGAGAACCGCATCAAGCGCCAGATCGCCAAAGCTATCCGGGAGGCCCGCTGATGTCCGCAGACCTTGCCGTGCAGATCGCCATCCGTTCGCGCCTCGTGGCAACCGCTGCCGTGACCGACCTTGTGCCGACCACCGCCATCCTCGACCGCAACGCCACGCCTGCGCCGCGCCCGTCCATCGTGATCGGTGATGCCCAGGTGGTGGACGAAGGCACCAGCATCGCGCGGACCCGCGAAAGGATCTTCCACACGATCCATGTCTGGAAAACCGAGCCCTCGCGCGAAGGCGTCAAGCGCATCATGTCCGCGATCCGGGCGGCAATCCGGGCCGAACGCCTCGACCTCGGGGCCGGGTATCATTGCGTGGACTGGCGCATCAGCAGCACGCGGGCGCTTTCCGATCCCGATGGGGAAACCTCGCACGGCATCATGGTCATCGACGTGCTGGCCGAAGAGGTGACGGCATGAGAGCGGGGCGCATGGTGCATGTGATCGAGGTGCAGCAGGCCACGACCACGATCAACGACGCGGGCACGCCCGTGGATAGCTGGGAAAAGCTCTTCACGCTGCGGGCCGAACTGGTGGAGCAAAGCACGGAAGAGTTCCTGCGCGGGGCCGGGGATACGCAGGTCACGGCGCTGGCTTTCCGGACCCGCTACCTTGCGGGCGTGACCACCAAGCACCGGGTGAGCTTCGATGGCGAGGCCTACGATATCGAGGAAATCACCAGCATCGGACGCCGCCGGGGGCTGGAACTGCGCTGCAAGGCGGTGTCGCCATGAGGGGTACGAAACCGCAGATGCAGGCCGATCCCGACGCGCTGAGCGATCTGGCCGCGCCCGTCTGGCTTTCCGGGCATGCACGGGCTGAATGGGAGCGGGTCATGCCGATCCTGACCGAACGCCGCATCCTGACCGATGCGGACCTCGGGCAGCTGGAGAACTACTGCATCGCCATCGGCACCGTGCGCGACATGGAAGCGCATCTCCAGGAACACGGGCACATCCTCACCGACCTTGAGGGCGGCATGAAGCGCAATCCGGCGGTGGGCATCCAGTCCGACGCCATGACCCGCGCCCGCCTGCTGGCCGCTGAGCTGGGGCTGACCCCGGTTTCTCGGTCACGGCCCGCAATCCGCAATGATGACCCGGAGGATGGTGATGACCCGCTCAACCTATCCTGACTGGATATACGATGGCTCCGAGATCCCGGACCCTCAAGGGTTTGGCGAACGGGCGGTCAAGTTCCTCCGGATGCTGCGCCACCCGAAGTCCGGGAAGGCCTTCCAGCTCGACCCTTGGCAGGAACGCATTGTGCGCCGCATCTACGGGCCACGCCATGAGGACGGCAGCCGCATCGTGAAGACGGTGGTAATCCTCGTGCCGCGCGGGAATCGCAAGACCTCGCTGTCCGCCGCTCTGGAAGCGCTTCACACCATCGGGCCGGAAGCGGTGCCGGGCGGGGAGGTCATCACATCGGCCTCGGATCGCAAGCAGGCGCGCATCGCTTATGAGGAACTGCGGGGGCTGATGGGGGCGCATCCCAAGATCGCGCCGCACGTCCGGTTTCTCGACTACCGCAACCGCATCACCTATCCTAGGCTCCGCAGCTTTTGCGAGGCGATCAGCGCCGATGCCGGAACCCAGCACGGGCGCACGCCGGTCTTTGTCCTGGCAGACGAACTTCATGCCTGGAAGAAGCGCGAGCTTTGGGACGTGCTGCGCTCCGGGTTGGTGAAGACACGCGGCTCATTGCTGGTGGTGGCGACCACCGCCGGGCGCGGGCAGGAAAACATCGCCTGGGATATCGTGGACGATGCCCGCAAGGTGGCGCGGGGGGAAGTGGATGACCCGTCCATCCTTCCGGTGCTCTTCGAGGCCGACCGGGATTGCGACTGGCAGAATGAGGAGGTCTGGTTCCGGGTAAACCCCGGCCTGCGCCACGGCTACCCGGATATTGAGGGTTTGCGCCAGCTTGCGCGGGAAGGCTCGCGCCGCATCGGGGACCGGGAAGCGTTCCGCCAGCTGAACCTCAACATATGGCTGGACCACGCCACCGATCCCTTCGTGGACATGCACATCTATGACGATGGCGCGGGGCCGGTCGATCTGGAAGACCTCGAAGCCCGCCAAGCGCCGTGCTGGCTCGGGGTGGACCTGTCTTCGAACTCGGACCTGACCGTCATTGTGGCGTGCTGGCGTGACGGGGAGGACGGCTTCCAGGTGGTGCCGTTCTTCTTCTGCCCATCCGACAACCTGCGGGCGCGGGAAGACCTGAGCGGGGTGCCCTATACCACATGGGCCGATGACGGGCTGATTACCGCGACCGAGGGCAACGTGGTGGACTTCCGGGCAGTGGAGGACGGGGTGCGCGAGCTTTGCGCCCGCTTCAACGTGCAGGAAATCGCCTTCGACCCACACCTTGCCCGGAACATGCTGAACGACCTGCTGGAGGATGGTTTCCCGGCGGTGGAGTTCCGGCAGGGCTGGGTGACGATGGCCCCGGCGGTAAAGGAGCTGGAGCGCGCAATTATCGGGCGACGGTTCCGGCACGGCGGCCACCCGGTGCTGCGCTGGAACTTCGCCAACATCGAGGTGAAGACCGACAGCTCCGGGAACCGCTCATTCCACAAGGGCAAGAGCAAGGACAAGATCGACGGCGCGGTTGCGTCTGCCATGGCCGTGGCTCGCTGCGCCGCAGACGAGGGCGCAATGACCACATCGGCGGACTGGTTCACCGATGACATGTGGACGGCATAGGAGGCCGCAGGATGGACGAAGAACGCCTTATCGTGGCGCTGGAAGCCCGCATCCGGGATTTCGAGAAGAACATGCTCAAGGCCGAGCAACGCGGTACGCAGTCTTACAACCGGCTGCGTACCGGATCGCGTACCGCCACCACGGCGATGGAGGCGGACATGCTCCGGTCCACGAGCCGCATCAACCAGGCGCTCGCGACCACAAGCACCCGCATCGGGGCGTTCGGCAAGGCGTTCGTGGCGGGGGCAGTGGTGGCCGGTATCGGGGCGATCACCACCGGGGCAACGCAGGCCGTGCGCGCCTTGTCCGAGATCCAGCAGCAGGCAGACCGGGCTGGCCTGAGCGTGACCGCGTTCCAGGAACTCAAGTTCGTGTCCGAGCAAAGCCGCATCGACGTGGATGCGATGGTCGATGGCCTGAAAGAGCTTCAGCTTCGGGCCGACGAGTTCATCGTGACCGGCAAGGGCTCCGGGGAAGAGGCGTTCCGCAGGCTCGGGTATAGCGCTGAAGACCTCAAGCGGCGGCTGGAAGAGCCGGAAGAACTGTTCCTCGACCTGATCGACCGCATGGAAGACCTCGACCGCGCGGCGCAGATCCGCGTTGCCGACGAGGTGTTCGGCGGCACGGGTGGGGAGCGCTTCGTTGAACTGCTGCGGCAGGGGGACGATGGCATCCGCCAGATGATGGACCGGGCGCACGAGCTGGGCCTTGTGATCGAAGAGGACACCATTGCCAAGGCGGCGGAACTCGACCGCAAGTTCGGGGAGATCACGGGGCGCATCTCGACGCTCGCCAAGACCATCGTGGTGGATCTGGCCGGGGCGCTGGATGAGGCGCTGACGATCGACGTTGACGACATCTTCGGATCTGCCGAACGCGCGATCGCGATGATGGGCGAGAAGGCCTATCGCGATGCCATGGAGGGGAAGAGCAAGGCGACCGAAGAGGAAGCCGAGGAGCAGATGGACACCCTCCGGATGCTCCGCGATGAGTATGCCCGCCTTGGGGACGAGGCCGTGCGCTTGTTCCCGTCTCTGGATCAGACCATCATTTCCCTGAGCGCCCTGGGCTATTCGGACGCCGCAGACACCTTGCGGGCCGTGCGCGACCAGATGGCCGAACTGGATGACGGCCTGAAGGATGGCACGATCAGCGCTGAGGACTTCGACAGCGGCATGCAGGACGCGATCACCAGCGCCAACGACGCGCTGGCGCAGATCGACGCGATTGACGGGGCGACCTTCTCGAATGTGATCGCTCAGCTGGGCGGCCTCGCGCGGGCGCTCATTGAAACCGCCACCCGCGCCACGCAGCTCCGCAACAGCCTTCCGGGCAATGAGGTTGGGACCACCCCGGCACCCGAGGGGGAGGTTGATTTCCAGCTGCCCCCGACTGAGACCGCGCCCCGGTCTTCGGTGCGCCCGCAGATGCCTGGGGTGAACTTCAGCTTCGGCAGGCCTGAGCCTTCGGCCGGCGGCGGTGGTGGTGGGTCTTCCGGCGGTGGTGGGGGTGGCCGTGCCCGTGCCGAGGTGGATGATTTCCGCCGCGAGGTGGAGCGCACCCGCGAAGAGATCGCACGGCTTGAAGCCGAAGCCGTTGCCCTGGCGGCGGTGGCCGAGACGGGGTTCGAGTATGGCGATGCCGTGGACTACGCCCGCAAGAAGGCCGAACTGCTGTACGAGGCGCAGGCAGCGGGCAAGGAACTCACCCCCGAGATGCGGGCCGAGATCGACCAGCTGGCGCAGGCCTATGCTAAGGCCGGGCAGGCGGCGGACGATGCTGCCGACAAGATGGACAAGGTGCGCGAGAACACCGAGCGCGGGGCGCAAAGCATGTCGGACCTGTTCATGTCCGTCCTCGATGGCTCGAGTTCCGCCGAGCAGGCTTTGTGGAGCCTCGTGCAGCAGCTCATTCAGGTGCAGATCGAGGCGGCGTTCCTCGACCTCGCGAAATCCGGCGGCACGGTCGGGAGCATCTTTGAAGCGATAGGCAGCGCCCTATCCGGCAAGCGGGCAGAGGGCGGGCCGGTGAAGGTGGGCGAGCCCTACCTGGTCAACGAGCGCACCGCGAATTCGGAGATCTTCGTGCCTTCGCAATCTGGCGCGATCCTCAACGTGCCGCAGGCGCAGGCCGCCTTGCGCGAGGCCGTGCTGGGCGGGCGGGGTAAGAGGGGCGGCACGCCGTTGCCGCGGTCTTTGCGCAAGATGGCCGCAGCGTCTTCCGAGCCGGTGATGCCGCGCATCGAGGGCGCGCGGGCGAATGGCGGCTCTGTCATGTCCGGTAAATCTTACCTGACCAATGAGCGCACCAGCCGCGCCGAGGTCTTCACCTCTTCGCAGTCTGGCGCAATCCTGAACGTGCCGCAGGCGCAAGCCGCGCTCCGGGGTGCGTCCGCCGGTCAATCCAAGATCGAGGTGGCCGCGCCCGTGGTGAACATCCCGGTGAATGTCGCCCCGCTTCCAGGCGAAACCGCAGAAGTCACCCGCCAGCCCAATGGCACCATGGATATCCGCATGATCCGCAAGGTTCTGCGCGACGAACTCTCCAGTGGCAGCATGGACGGCGCAATGCGTCGTCGCTACGGCGGCCGCCCTCTCCCGAAAGGATCCTGACATGCCAGCATGGCCCACCAACGTACCATTTTTCACCGAGGCCTCCGGCTTCACCCGCAGTGGCCCGCAGGGGGCTGTGATCCGCACCCAGATGAGCAAAGGCCCGGCCAAGGTCCGGCGGCGCACATCTGCAGTGGTACAGAACGTGCGCGGCGTGACACCGCCCCTGACCCGCAACCAAGTGAGCGCCTTCGAGGCGTTCTTCGCGCAAGAGATCGGGATGGGCGCTCTGTCCTTCACTGCCGTGGTGCCGGACACCCAGAAGGAAGAGAGCCTGCGCTTCGTGGGCAGCTACGAGATCCGGGCTTTGTCGTCCAACCGCTTCGAAGTGTCGGGAACCTTGGAGATCCTGCCATGAGGCTCCAACGCCAGCTTGTTGGGGCGCTGGAAAGGCATCTCGACGGCGGGCGCTCTGTCCCGCCCGAGGGTGGCGGGACGCTCTGGCGGGCCTTCGGTGATCTGTCTCGCGCCCGATCCTGCGGGCCGGTGGGGCCGAACCCGATCAGCTTTCCCGAGATCGAAGCCTATTGCCGCCTGATGCGACTGCCACTTGAGCCGCACCACGTCGAAGCCATCAGGGCCATGGACGCGATGTGGATCGACCGGGCCTATGCCAAGAGCGCTGTGCCGGCAGGAACGAAGACCTTGCCGCAGCGGTCGGAACACGCGCTGACCCCGGCCATGTTCGATCTGTCGATGGGATGAAATAGCTTGGGAAGACCGAGGCCCCGCTTTGCTTGTAATCGCTGTAGCGGGGCCGCCATGTGTGGTCTTGAGGCTCAACGTGCGTGTGTCACACGCGAGCTAACTCTGTTGACATGGCTGTGCATACGCGAAAAGTCAATGATTGGTAGCGCGGCGGCCCCTCGCATCTTGCGATATTTTTAAAGGTTAAGCGCGGCCCGAACACATGCTTGAACTTTCTCAAAGTCATGCGTGGAGAGGAACTTCTCTAGATATGTTCGCCTTCCGGTTTGTCGGTCTCTGGACAGGCGGAACAGATCAACACGTTCAAAGGAAACCGTGGCGATCATATCCGCCTTAACCCAGCATTCCGGCATGGGAAAACCCGGAAGCCCCCCGACATGAACCTTGCAGTGATAGTTCATCTGGGGGGCAGGGGCGCTCGTGCTGAGAGGTACGATAGTGAGCAGGCCTTTTCGGAATCTTGGTCGCTGGCACAGAACGACAGCGGGCCGAATTTTGACCATCTCCGGAGGCTGGAAGCCTCCCTTGGTGTAATCGCAACGAACTACAGCGCCTTGGCCGGGATGAAATTTTATCGCCATGAAACGTTGCATAGATCAACTGCTGCAGTGGATGCCACCCTACAACTCAGCACTGTGAGGTTTATCAGGTTGCATTGATCTCGCTGGGGGCAGGTCTCCCGTCGAGATGCACTGACCTGATGTGACCTGACCTTGGCTGGAAATAGGGGGTGATTGTTCAGGTCCGGCCCGCCACGTCAGAGGTGTGAACGTGGCAGGAAATAAGGGGCTATGTTCAGTTGGACACACAGTCCAACTGAAGCGCCGCCAATGAGAAGGGCGGCGTTGTATGGGCATAAGATCGTTGTTCAAACGTTATTAAAATATGGATTTCCTGGCTCTATCCATGAGAGCGGTCCATATGTGGCGATCACGTTGTAAAGCTCTTTTGTCTCTTCAGTCGTCAAACCAGGGTAGTTTTCGTGAGGTGCCAAGCAGACATTTGGGGCCGCCTGAACGCTGTCTCGCTTCATGAGCGCGTTCCATGCTTTGTCTGGGGAGCAGAAGCGAGCCTCAGTTTGCTGATAGACTGCGTCGAGCGTAACCTTCTTTTCAGAGGAAAGCGTCACAGTGAAATGGTCTTGAATAGTCATAAAATATCTTCCTTTGAATGCTAGAAGCCTGCGGCTTTTGCCGCGGGCGGGAGTTGGCTTGTGAGAGCGGTTCAGGTCGTGCGACCGCCCTCACTAATATAAGCCTACTTTTTGGGGGGCGTTTTCACACCCAGCGCCCAACTTTTTCAAAATTACAGCCCTGAGGTGAATTTAGGCAACATTAGGGTGCGGCACATAAAACCCGTTCCCGGACTCTCAGCTACTTCAGGAAGAGTGACCCTCCCCCAAGGTACCCATCGTCGCCAGTGCAGGCAAACCAGATCGGGCGCACCCATCCATCGGCTGACTTTCTTTCCTCAAACGTCAGCTGGACCTGTCCAAAGCTGTGCTGGCCTTGCTTTGCTGTCGCCCATGTGCAAGATTTTGCGGTGAACAGCCTGATGGAGCCGTTGGCGTTTTCGAGACTGACATTATCGCCGGGCAGCGTAACTGCTGTGTCCTGAATGACCCAGAAGGGTTGCTCCTCGCCTTCGATTTGCAGTGCAATTTGTCTCCATGTGATACCACTACTCACATGGATTTCCCGCGTATGAAAATGTGGTCTGACGAAACTCCATCAGCCACGCCACGCAAAGGCGAAGTGCGGGGCTGCCATCATTGAGGTTTGGCTTGTCTGTGGCGCGGCCGTAATGTGGGACGCCGCCCCGATATCGCTATAAGCGTTTAGGGGATCTTGACCTTATCCGATAACCTGCCTGCAGTCGTGTAAGGGATTTGCCCATGTCTGAACGTATCCGAGCCACTGCAAAAATACGTTTCCTGACTGAAGGAATGCCGCCTAGCACGCTGTCGCTACTCGTGCTGGCTCTCGACCTGCTCGAGCTCAATCAGCACAGCGTGTACAAGAGCATTCAGGACCTCTCGAATATGCCAGCGGCTCCCGGCACCGGTGTGAAGGTGCCGGATGATGAGACGCTCCAGAAGATGCTCCGCTGTATTCCGGCTGAGGAACGGGAGCCTTGGCTGCATGCGATGGCTGATCTTGTGGTCGATGACGACGGTGCGCGCTTCGACCGGCTCATAGAACTGATGCAGGTGCGGGTGGCTAACTGAAGCTGGTCCGGCTTCGACCCGACCTACGACCGCCGCTTAGACATCATCTGGCCCACATCGCCGATAACTACTGATCCCCGGCCTATTCGCGACGAGATCAAAACGTCGATTCGGTAACCTCACGAGCACTTAGACCGAGCGAACCGAGTTGCCATACGGCTTAGGAAGCGGAGTGAAAACGTTACCCGAGCGTTACCCCGATCTCTGAACAGGTTCCAAAATATACAGAAGATTTGGCTAAGCCATTGTTTTAATGGTACCGCCTTCCCGGTTCGAACGGGAGACCTCTTGATCCACAATCAAGCGCTCTAACCTACTGAGCTAAGGCGGCACGTTGCGGGGGAGATAGCGCCCACCCGAACCGAATGCAAGCGGAAATCCGGTAGTTTTTCGATGCGATCCGGCATCACTGCAGGGCCGGGGCAGGCAGGGGCTTGGCCAACCTGATGCTTGCCGTATGTGGGGCGGGTTGCAATGAGTAGTCGCGCGCACTACTTGCCTTGCCGACCAGCGGTAGCGTGAAGAAGGCAGGACAATGGGAATCAATACCGAACGTGACGTCGAGGCGAACCTGCAGATCGGACCCACCGATCACGGGATGATCCGGCTGTTCGTCACCGCAGGCGATCTGGAGATCCCGATGGATTTCGACCCGGAGGAAGCCGAGGAAATCGCCGAGGAGCTTCGTGCCGCCATCGCCGTGGCACGCAAGAACGCCAAGCGCTGAGATCCGGGCCGTGCTCAAATTCCGTCGTATGGAATTTGCCCTCTAGCCGCGACCATCAAGACAAGATCCGGGATCGCGCAGCCCTTGCAGCCTGCGGGCCGCATGCTGCGCGAATTTCCGGATCAGCACATTGCGCCGCGCCCCGGCAAGCTTTGTCTCGGGCGCCATGCGCAGGATTTCAGCATCATAGCCGTCGGCGATGATAAGCCCGGTCCCTTCGGGCAGCAAATCCGTGGGAAACTGCTCATCCACCGCCCAGAAATAGCGGTCGCACCAATCGAGATAGCCCTGCCACTTGCCATCTGACATGAAATCGGCGCGGCTGCTCTTGCATTCGACCACCCAGATCTCGCCCTTGGGGCCGAGCGCCATCACGTCGACGCGCTTGCCCCGTTCAGGCACGAATTCCTCGATCACCGCGAAGCCATGGCCTGCGGCGAGGTGGCGGCATACTCCCCGCGCTATGAGTTGGCCGGGCATGAGGGGCGGCGGAACAATGGGATCGGACAGGCTGTTCATACGCCCATCATATGAACAATGCGTGAACATATGCAACCTTGAGGCCGGTAACCCTTCCTTGAGCGCGCCTAGCGCCTATTTCCTCCTGAATGCATGGTGGGAGAGCATTGATGAGTGAAGACACCGGACCGAACCACGCGAAGGCCCGCGGTGTGCGCCATGCGCGCGAGCTACAGGATCATCTGGGCTGGCTCGAAACCTTCTCGGGCACGGCCCTCGGGGTGCTGTCGGTGGCCTCGGGGATCTACACGTACCTCGGGGTGTCGGGGCTGCTCGAGGACAATGGCTCCATGTCCGTCTTTGCCGCCATCGCCTATTCCGTCGCGGTATCGGTGGGAATTTTCGTGTTCTGGTCCTACCTCATGCGGCTCTTTCCGGCGGTCCGCACGACGCGGGCCCGCATCGGGCTTCTGGGGGCCATGGGCGTGGGGTCGCTGGCCATCGTCGCGATGTCGTCCTGGCTGAACGCCGCCGCCCTCGCAGGCTCGGCGGCAGTCGAGCAGCACCTGGCCACCACCGTTCAGCAATACCAAGGCTCGCTCGAGCGCACGCACGAAATTGCCCTGTCTGCACAATCGCTTGAGCGGGATGTGGCGCGGGTGCGGCAGAGCTTTGAAGATCTATCGGAGCAGGAGGCGCAGGGCACACTGTCGGGGCTTGCGGGACGCGGTGCCGTGTTCCGGGTGCTGCGCCAGAAATCCGCCGAACTCGAAGGGCTCGAACAGCAGATTGCCCAGCAGACCCCTCTGGTGCAGGGCGCGTTCGAGCAGGGCAACGCCATCTTGTCGCGCATGCGCGCCCTCACGGTCGAGCCTGGCCCGGTCGAGCCGCGCTCGGTCGAGTTCTCGGAGGCCGCGGTGCAGCTGCAGGGGCTCATCGCCCAGATGCGCCAGCTGTCCGTGGCTCCGCTGGTGGAACGGGCGGCGCAGGATCTGTCGGCGTCTGTGGTGCTGCCGGAACTCGATGGCAGCACCGAAGAGATCCGCGGCAACCAGACCGCCACGATCAGCTCGGTTCTCGAGGTGCTTGCAAGCCGCGCCGCTACGCTGGAGCAGGCCGCAAGAGACGTCAGCAACATGATCCCGGCACAGGAGGTAACCTACACGCCAGTGTCCTCGGCGGACGCGGTTATCCTCTATGCCCGCAACTTCGTGCCGTCCTGGGCGGGGGCCATCGCCATCGACCTCCTGCCGGCGGTGCTGGTGTTCATTCTCGCCGTCACGCAGGCGGCGATCCGCGAGGGGCGCGATGGCACTTCGGTCGAGGATACCATGACGCTTGCCGAGCTGCGCGGCGCGGTCGCGGCGCTCAGGGACGTGGAAACCGACATGGCCCGGATGCCGCAGAAGCCCGTCGAGCCTGAGCCGGCCGAGCCCGGACCAGCCGAATTGTCCGGCCCACCGGCTCCGGGCCCGGTCAGGGACGCACATGAGCCGTCGGTGACGCCGATCAAGGGCACCTCGGGCTGATGCGCGGTCTCACCGTCCCGCGGGTGCTGACTGGCATTCTCGCCCTGCAGATCGGCATCGGCGGAATGCTGGTCTGGGGAGACATGCGCGGACGCCTGAGCCTGCCGGGGTTCGGCCCGACGGCTCCGCGTTTGTCGGAACCCGTGCGTCCCGGGGACCAGCGCCGGGTCTACAACCCCGATTATGAACGCCCGCCCCTGAACCCGCTGCGCGACCCCGGCGAAATGCCCGAACGGCTCGCCCTGACCGAGGCCGGTGAGCCGGGGCTCTGGCGGTTGGAGGGGGCCATCGCGTCTGGTGACGCAGAGCGTATCATTGACCAGCTGGCCGAGCAGGCCCCTGAGGTCGCCACGCTGATCCTGCAAAGCCCCGGCGGTTCTGTCAGCGACGCGCTCGCGCTTGGCCGCCACTTGCGCGAGCAGGGGATCGGCACGCGGATGCTCAGCGGCGAAGTGTGCTATTCCGCCTGTCCCTACCTCTTTGCCGGGGGGGAGAGCCGCGAGATTGAAGAGGGTGCCTCGATCGGGGTGCACCAGCATTACTTCGGGCAGAACACCTATCTTCCGGCCTTCGTCGCGGTGGAGGACATCCAGCGGGGGCAGGGCGAAGTGATGGTCTACCTCGACGAGATGGGAATCGATCCGCTGGTGATGCAGCACGCGCTGACCACGCCATCGGACGAGATCTACGTGCTGCTGCCCGAGGAGCTGGACCGCTACGGCTTTGCCACCGAAGGCGAGACGGACGCTGAGGCGGCAGGCTGACCTGCCGCTCTGCTGCATTTTGTCAGAAAGATGAAACCGGGGGATTGTCGCCGGGGCGGCGCGGGCCTACATGCGGATCAGGCGGGTTTCTGCGCTTCCCGTGACACGGTTGCATTCCGGTGGCCTTAAGCAATTCCGAGGGAGTTGGCTCTGTCCGGGCCCTGGTCCGGTTACCTGACGCCCACCTGTATATACAGGTCCTCGGGAATGAGATAACCACACGGTTGCCGCGGTTCCCGCCACTTTATTTCCCTGAACATACAAGTGCTTGAATGGCGAAGCTCGCCTTCTCTCAGCCCCTGCGGCGCGGCGACAGCACATCACGGCGGGCGTCAATCGCGGGCGCCGTCACGCGGATGGGCTGCAGGGCCCGCGTCCGTCTGCCGCCCGACGGCGGTGTGTCGTCTTCGGCCATGCGCATGATTGTGATGCCGAATTGCACCCCGGCAAACACCAGCCCGTTGAACAGCCACAGAAGGCCGCCCGCCATCAGTCCGACCGACGATCCGGTGATGAGATAGCGCAGGTTTGCCACGTCTGCCCAGAGCAGGGCGCTCACGAACACGGCCGACAGGCCAAAGCCTACGAGGCATTGCTGGATGTAGAGGCGGATCAGGCGCGGCATGTGCAGGCTCCTTGGCAACTTCTCACATGATCGGCGCTGAAGAGGATATGCGCAAGTCTTATCGTCCGGGCAGTGCGGGGCCGCGTGATCCCGAACTTGTGAAAATTACAAAACCGTTCGGTTTTTAAATCCCTCTTGCATTGTGAAACCGAACGGTTTTAAAAAACTCCAAAATTCGCCGACGGAGGCTGGCCCTTCAAGCGTGCCATACCGGAAAGCCATCTGTTCCGAAGTCGTCCTGAGAGGTTCCATGCCCCGATTTGCCATCGCCCGCCTGGCCAGAGCGGGCCTGATGACTGCTGCTACGGTTGCCATGCTGTCCTGGGGAGGAGAGGGCAAGACTCAGGGGATGCGGGGCGGAGGCCCCACCGAGGTTGGAGTGGTCACGCTGGAATCGGCCCAGGTGCCATTCAGCCAGACCGTCCCGGGGCGGGCCGTCGCCTTTCAGGAGGTGGATATCCGTCCCCGCGTCGGCGGCATGATCTCCGAGGTGGTCTATGAGTACGGGCGCCCGGTCAGCGCCGGGGACGTGCTGTTTCGCATCGAGGACGACACCTATCGCGCCCAGCTGAGCGCGGCACAGGCCGCCGTGGACCTCGCCGAGGCGTCGGTGGCCACCTCGCAAAGCACCATCACCCGCTACGAGCGCCTTCTGGGCACCGGCATCACCGAAGACGAGATGGCCAGCGCCCGGGTTTCGCTGAAACAGGCCGAGGCTGACCTCAGTTCAGCGCAAGCCAATCTCGAGGTGGCCCGGCTCGACCTCGACCGGACCGAGATCCGCAGCCCCATCGACGGCTTCCCCTCGGTGCCCACGGTGTCTGTCGGCACGCTGGTGACCGAGGCGCAGACCGACGCGCTGGCCACGGTCACGCGGCTTGATCCGATCTACGTGGACGTGGTCGAAAGCAGCCGCCGTATCGGCGAGATCCGCAACCGCTTCGACAGCGGATCGCTCACCCGGGGCGACCGGCTGGGCCTTAATCTGCAACTGGAAACCGGGGAGACCCATTCTGGCGAGGGCAGCGTCGTCAGCCCCAGCGCCAGTGTCTCCACCACCACCGGCTCCTCTGAGCTGCGCCTGCAGTTCGACAACCCCGAGCGCCGCATCATGCCCGGCCAGTACCTGAGGGTCGAGATGACGCTAGGGACCACTCAGGCTGTGCTGGTGCCGCAGGGTGCGACCTCGCGTTCCTCCGCCGGTGAGCTGACCGCCTTCGTCGCGGTGAATGGTGCGGCCCATGAACGGGTGCTGACCGAGGATGGTTCCTACCGCAATGACTGGGTGGTGACGGACGGCGTCGAGGACGGCGAGTTGCTTATCGTGGACGGCCTGAGCAACCTTCAGGACGGTGCCGAGGTAAGCACCGTGCCGGTGACCATCTCGGATGATGGGGTGGTCAGCGATGTGGCGCAGGACGGCGCAGACGCCGGTTCAGCCGATAACGCGACCGCCTCCGATGACGGCAATGGGGTAACCTCCGGTGATGGTGCCACCGAGACTGACACCACCACCGACGGCGACGAAGGCTGAAATCATGGGTAGCTTCTTCATCCGTCGCCCGGTCTTTGCCTGGGTGCTAGCCCTGATGGCCGTTCTCGCGGGCATCTGGTCCTATGTATCGTTGCCCGTGGCGCAATATCCCGACATCGCGCCCACGACGGTGCGCGTCTCGGCCAGCTACGGCGGGGCCACCGCTTCAGCCGTGGAAAACTCGGTGACGCGGGTCATCGAGGACAACATGACCGGCCTCGACGGCATGCTCTACATGACTGCGCAAAGCTCCGAAGGGCGCGGCTCGGTGTCGTTGGTGTTCGACGACAGTGTTGATCCGGTGGACGCCCAGAACGAGGTGCAGACGAAGGTCAGCCAGGTTGCAAGCCAGCTGCCCTCAGTGGTTCAGAGCCGGGGGGTAACGGTCACGCGGTCCACGTCGTCGATCCTTATGGTTGGCGCGCTGGTGTCCACCGACGGCGCGCAGAGCACGCTGCAGCTGGGTGATATCCTGTCGGAAACCGTTGAGGGGCCGATCCAGCGCACCGAGGGTGTCGGCAGCATCAACGTCTTCGGCTCGGGCTACGCCATGCGTGTCTGGCTCGACCCGATCGCGCTGGCCCGCTACCAGCTGACCGCCTCGGATGTGGTGACGGCGGTGCAGAACCAGAACACCACCGTCTCGGTCGGCTCGCTCGGGGATCAGCCCACGGTGCAGGGCCAGCAGTTCACTGCCACGGTGACGGCGCAAAGCCAGCTGACCTCTGTTCGCGAGTTTGAACAGATCCTGCTGCGCAGCGATGAAGGCGGCGGGGTGGTGCGCCTTGCAGACGTGGCGGATGTGGAGATCGGGCAGGAAAGCTACGGCTCGGATTCGCGCTTTGATGGGCTCAACGCCGCGGGCTTCGGGGTCAATCTGGCCACCGGCGCCAACGCCGTCGACACCGCCGCCGCCGTTCGCGACACCATGGCCGGGCTCGAGAACGCGCTGCCCGAAGGGGTGGAGTTCCGTGTCGCCTACGACACCTCTCCCTTCGTCGAGCTGTCCATCGAGCAGGTCTACCACACGCTGATCGAGGCGGTGATCCTGGTGACGCTGGTGCTCGTCATCTTTCTGCAAAGCTGGCGTGCGACCCTGATCCCGCTCATCGCTGTTCCGGTGGTGCTCGCGGGGACATTTGCCGTGCTCTACGTGACCGGGTATTCGATCAACACGCTGACCATGTTCGCCATGGTGCTCGCCATCGGCCTGCTGGTCGATGACGCCATCGTCGTGGTCGAGAACATCGAGCGCATCATGGACGAAGAAAAGCTGTCGCCCCTCGCAGCCACGAAGAAAAGCATGAACGAGATCACCTCGGCTCTGCTTGGCATCAACGTGGTGCTGGCGGCGGTGTTCCTGCCCATGGCTTTCTTCGGCGGCTCTACCGGGGTCATCTACCGGCAGTTCTCGATCACCATGGTCGCGGCGATGGCGCTGTCCTTCATCTTTGCGATAATCCTGTCGCCGCCCATGGGGGCGCGCCTGCTGAAGCCCTCGCACGGCGAGCCGAGCTTTGCCCCGGCGCGCTGGTTCAACCACGGCATGGATCGCTGCGTTGCGGGCTACACCTCGGGCGTGAGGGCCAGCCTGCGGGCCCCGGTTCTGGTGCTCGTGGTGCTTGGCGGCGTGCTCGGCGGCGCGTGGTTCGTCTACGAGCGGCTCGAAAACTCGTTCATTCCCACCGAGGATCAGGGCGTGCTGATGACCATGGTGCAGCTGACCGAAGGCTCCACCAGCCAGCAGACCCTCCAGACCGTGCAGGAGGTCGAAGATTACTTGCTGAACGAAGAGGGCGCGACGGTCGAATCCACGTTCGCCGCGCTTGGCTTCGGCTTTGGCGGGTCAGGGCAGAACAACGCCATGGTGTTCGTCAAACTGCGCGATTTCGAGGCGCGTGAGGGCAACGAGGATCTGAGCGCCGCCAGTCTCGCGCAGCGGGCCAACATGCGATTCATGTCGCACCGGGCCGGGCGGGTGATGTTCATGCAGCCTCCGTCTATCCCCGGCATGGGCAACACCGGCGGCTTTTCCATGTATCTCATCGACCAGGCGGGCAACGGGCCCGAAGCGCTGCGCGCCGCCGCGGACGAGCTGGTGGCAAGCGCTTCGGGCAACGAGATGCTGACCAACGTGGATGCGCGCGGGACGGACGAGGAAAGCGCCCTGCGCATCGACATCGATCAGGCCAAGGCGGAGAGCTTCGGCGTCAGCCTGCCGAGCGTCAACGGCCTGCTGTCGACGATCTTCGGCGGCACGGACGTGAACGACTTCATCCTCGGCAATTCGCTGCGCCCGGTCATCGTGCAGGCGGCTGCGGAATACAGAATGCAGCCCGAACATATCCTCGACTGGTACGCGGTGAACACCGATGGCGAGATGGTGCCCTTCGACGCCTTCATGACCACTCAATGGGAACCTGTGTCGCCGACGCTGCAACGCTACGGCGGGACCGCGGCGCTCGAGGTATCGGGCTCGCCGGCGAACGGCATCAGCTCCGGCGCGGCCATGGAGGAGATGGAGCGCCTCGTGGCAGCCATGGATGGCGGTTACGGCACCGCCTGGACCGGCATCAGCTTCCAGGAACGGCAGTCGGGCAGTCAGGCGCCGATGCTCTACGCAATCTCGGCGCTGGTGATCTTTCTCGCGCTGGCCGCGCTATATGAAAGCTGGGCGATCCCGTTCTCGGTGATGCTTGCCGTGCCCGTGGGGGTGCTGGGCGCGATGCTTGCGGCGTGGCTTTTCAGTCAGTCCAACGATGTTTATTTCAAGGTCGGCATGCTCACGACGATTGGCCTTGCGGCACGCAATGCGATCCTTATCGTGGAGTTTGCCGAAAGCCTTCGTGCGAAGGGTATGGGCATCGCGGAGGCGGCCACCGAGGCTGCGCGGCTCCGCCTGCGGCCGATTCTGATGACCGCGTTGTCCTTCATCCTCGGCGTGCTGCCCCTTGCCACGGCCAGCGGGGCGGGCGCTAGCGCGCAAAATGCAATCGGCACAGGAGTCATCGGCGGGATGATCGCGTCGACCTTCATCGGCATCTTCATGGTGCCGGCCTTCTACGTGCTCATCATGCGGCTCGTCCGCCGAACAGATATAAAACCATCGAGGCAATGACAGTGAAACCGCTTCTTCTTCTTTCGACGGCACTGGTGCTTGCAGCCTGCACCGTGGGGCCAAATTATTCGGCACCGTCCGCGACGCTTGCCACCAGTTTCGCCGACGGCGGTCCCGCCCCGATCGGCGAGGCGTCGCAGCAATACTGGTGGCGCGCCTACAACGACGCGATCCTGAACGACCTGGTGCAGCAAGGGCTTGATCAGAACCTCGACATCAAGACCGCGATCGCCCGGGTGAAACAGGCCCAGGCGGCCGCCCGCGCCACCGGGCTTCCGGCACAGATCTCGGGCGGGGTCGGCGGCTCGCGCACGTATTCCGGTGCCGAGGGCGTCGAAGGCACCTTCTCGGACAGCGCCAGCTTCAGCCCGAACTATGTGTTCGATCTCTTCGGTGGGGAGCGCCGGTCGCGCGAAAGCGCGCTGGCCTCGCTGGAATCCGCGGAACTGAGCGTGGGCGAGGCACGGCTGGGCTTCCTGTCGTCGCTGGTGTCCACCTACATCGATCTGCGCTATTTCCAGAACGCCCTTGCGATCACCCGCCAGACCCTTGGCACCCGCCGCGAGACCCTGAGCCTCGTCCAGAGCCAGCGCGAAGCCGGGGCGGCCACAGCGCTTGATGAAGCGCAGGCGCAAGCCGCGCTGGACGAGGCGCTGGCGTCGCTGCCGTCGCTCGAAAGCGGCTTTGCGGCGTCGTCCTATGCCATCGCGACCCTGCTTGCGGTGCCGGCGCAGCAGATCGAGACGCGGCTTCAACGCGGAGCGGCACAGCCCGCTGCCCGTGGCGGCAGCGCGTCTGCCGGCATCCCGGCGGACCTGTTGCGCAACCGTCCCGACGTGCGTGCGGCCGAACGTGACTTTGCCGCTGCCGTGGCGGACGTGGGGGTTGCCGAGGCCGAGCTCTATCCGTCGCTGAGCCTTGGCGGCACGGTGACAGCGGCCAATGCCACCCGCAGCTGGACCTTCGGACCGCAGGTGTCGATCCCGGTGCTGTCGCAGCCGCTGCTGCGCGCCAACCGAGATGCCAAGGTGGCCGCTGCCGAGGCGGCCGAGCTCGAATGGCGCTCGAGCGTGCTGTCGGCAGTTGAGGAGGTGCAGGCGGCTCAGACCGAGTACATCCGCACCCAGCGCGCCGTTGCCGCCTACCGTCGCAGCGTGTCGAGCTACGAGCGCGTCGTGTCCCTGTCGCGCGAGACCTACAACGGCGGCACCACCACGCTGCTCGACCTGCTGGACGTTCAGCGTTCGCTTGCCGGGTCGCGCCTGACGCTGGCGTCCAACCTGCGCGACCTTGCCGCAAGCTGGGCGACGCTGCAGGTCGCTGCCGGCAAGGGGTGGGCACTGCCAGCCGCCACCGTCACCGTGGCCGAGGTCAACTGACCTCGGGACCACCGATCCAGAACGGGTCAGGGAAGGCCGGAGCGGATGACCGCTCCGGCTTTTTTGTTTGGGCCTGCTTCGTTGTGCCTTTCGGTTTTGGGGCACGTCCCTTTTGAGCCCGCCCGGTTGGAGCCTGCTCTTTATGCGCTTGCACACGTTGGGGCAGTCGTCGCCGATGCCATCCCCTACAGACCGTTTCTGGCGCGTCGTGCCGTTGCGGCGTCAGGCCACCCGGACGCTGTTGTCTGTGGGCCGGTTCTCGCGCCGCCAGCGCGGGGCAGGGGTGTCGCTGCCGTCCACCGACAGGCTCAGTTCGGCACCGTCATGACGCGCGCTCAGCCGCAGGCTGCTGCCGGGTTCTGACGGGACTGGCCGATCGAGCAGGAACGCCGTGCGCCCCCAGTGGCCCCCGTTGCCCGCCCCGTTCGAGACGATGATACCGGGCGCCAGCTGCATCTCGAAGAACACCAGCACCGCGTGGATCATGCCATGGGCCGAGCAGGGCAGATCCAGCATGGTGCTGGCGGCGCCGAGCTTGGGGCGCACGAAATCGAAGGAAAACAGCTCGGTCGCCTCGCCCACGGGGGACAGGCCGCAGGCCTCGATGTCGTTGGGGGTAAGCTGCGCCACCTTGGCGAAATGGTGGAACGCCCCGAGATCAAAGCCCTCGGCCTCGCGCGGGCGCCAAAGCTCGAGGATGCGGTCGCTTTCCACCGCCTGCGCCATCAGCCGCCCGCTTTCGGGGATCGCCCGTGCCTCGGGTTTGGCAAGCTTGACCATGGCATGCAGCAGTGTCGCCAGCGCGCCTTCGCCCAGCATCATGGTATCGACAATCTCCGACACCACCACGTCGGCGGGTTCGGGCAGGTCGACACCTACCTCCAGCTGGTGCGAGGGCTTGGAGATCACCGTAATGCGGTCCGACAGCCCGTTGGCGGCAATCACGCGCTTGGCGGTTTCGGCAATCAGGGGCTGCTGTTCGCAGGTGTAGACGTGTTTCGCGCCCGCGCGCGCCGACAGCATCGCCGTGAGCCCCGCACCGCAGCCGATATCGAGCACGACGTCCCCGGGTTTTACCTTGGCGGCGATGGCCTCGGCGTAAGCGCGGTTGCGGTCGGTGTCTGCCATCATCGGGAAATGCCAGCGGGGCACGAACATCTGGTGCAGCCGTTCGAGCAGGATGCGCGCGCGGTGATGCTGGGGATCGAGGTCAAGCGCCTCGGTCAGCAGCTCGGCCGTGCGCAGCCCGCCGTCGGTCAGCGGCTGGGCGATCGCCTTTTCGACGAGGCGATCCGCCTGTGTGATCGTAACGGGCGCTGCCTCCGCCTGTGCATGAAGTTCTGCCATGAAGATATGTCCTCTTTCTAAGGAAAGCCGTGAGAGGACTGGTAGCGGGCGTTGCTCTAAGATGAGGTAAACGCCCGAGGCGCCGGGAAGCGAAAAAGCATAGAAAGGGGCGGCAACGAAAAAGGCGACCCGAAGGCCGCCTTGCAGATCATCGCGTCCGAAGCGCTCAGAAGGAGTCGGGCCGCGCCTCGCGGGCCATGTGGTCCAGCACAGCGCTGACGAACTTGGCCTCGCGCCCCTCGGGGAAGAAGGCACCGGCCACGTCGGTGTATTCCTTGATGATGACCCGGAACGGTGTTTCGCTGTCCACCAGCTCTGCCCCGGCGGCGCGGAACAGGGCGCGCAGGGTGGGGTCGATGCGGGCGATGGGCCACTTGGCCACCAGCGCCCGGTCGGTCATCTGGTCGATCTTGGCCTGCCAGTTCACTGCCGACGAGGTCACCGAAGAGAACAGCGCGATGTCACCGTCCAGCATTTCCACACCATCGTCGATCTCGGCGCCGAAACGGTGGTCGATGAACTCGTTCTGCACCCGCTCCACCGCCGCGTTGGCCGCTTCCATCTGGTACAGCGCCTGCACGGCGTAGAGCCGCGAGGCGGATTTCATCTTGCGCTTCTGGTTGCCGGAAAGCTCGGAAGGGGTGGCGGGGGTGGTCATGCGATGTCGTTTCCTGTCGAGTCACCCGCGACCTTGTACTCGTCACGGGAGGGGACGAATCCCACTCCCTTGCGGGAAGAGCCCCACCTACGGGCGAGCGCGAGCAGATGCAAGGCCGCAGCGGCAGCACCGCCCCCCTTGTTCTGGCCATCCGCTTCGGCGCGGACGGCTGCCTGATCGTAGGTTTCGACTGTAAGGATACCGTTACCGATGCACAGGCCCTGCAGCCCCAGCAGGGTCAGCCCGCGCGAGCTGTCGTTGCAGACGGTGTCGTAATGGGTGGTTTCGCCCCGGATCACGCAGCCAAGCGCCACGTAGGCGTCGAAGCTGGACATGCGCTCGGCGATGCCGATGGCGGTGGGCACCTCGAGCGCACCGGGCACCTCGATGACCTCGTGGAAGCCGCCCACGGCCTCGATCTCGGCCACGGCGCCCTTCACCAGCTGCTCGGCGATCTGCTTGTAGTAGGGCGCGACCACGATCAGCACCTTCACGGGCGCGTCGAACTCGGGGCGGGGCAGGGTGTAGTGTTCTTCGTTCGATGCCATGTCAGGCCGCTCCGATCTTGCGGGTGCCGGTGATCTCGAGCCCGTAGGCATCAAGCCCGACCACCTTGGGGGTGGGCGAATTGGTCAGCAGCTCGAGCCGCGAGAGGCCGAGCGACGACAGGATCTGCGCGCCAAGCCCGTACTGGCGCAGGGTGCGGGGCGCATCGCCCTCGTCCGGGGTAAGCTTCATCGCGGTGTCGCGCAGCAGGACCACGACGCCGCGTCCTTCGTCTGCCACGGCCTTCATCGCGGCGCGGAATTCGTCCGAGCGTCCCGCGTGGCCGGTGCCCACGATGTCGAGCATCGGGTCGAGCACGTGCATCCGCACCAGCACCGGCGCGTCCCCGGACAGATCGCCCTTGGACAGCACGATATGTTCGTCCCCGTGGGTGGTGTCGGAGTAGATCTTCATGTCCCATTCGCCGCCGAACTCGGACGTGACACGCTCCTCGCGTTCGACTTTCACGAGGTTGTCGTGGCGGCGGCGGTAGCTGATGAGATCCGAGATCGTGCCGATCTTCAGCCCGTGCTTCTGGGCAAAGCCCACCAGCTCCGGCAGGCGGGCCATGGAGCCGTCGTCGTTCATGATCTCGCAGATCACGCCCGCCGAATTCAGCCCCGCAAGGCGCGAGATGTCCACGGCGGCCTCGGTGTGTCCGGCGCGCACCAGCACGCCGCCGTTGCGGGCGCGCAGGGGGAAGACGTGGCCGGGCGTGGCGATGTCGGCAGCCCCCTTGGAGGCATCCACCGCCACGGCGATGGTGCGCGCACGGTCGGCGGCGGAAATGCCGGTGGTGACCCCCTCGCGCGCCTCGATGGAGGTGGTGAAGGCGGTTTCGTGGCGCGAGCTGTTGTTGGTCGACATGAGCTCGAGCCCCAGCGCATCGCAGCGCTCGGCGGACATGGACAGGCAGATCAGCCCGCGCCCGTAGGTGGCCATGAAGTTGATGACGTCGGGGGTGGCCCATTGCGCCGGGATCACCAGATCGCCCTCGTTCTCGCGGTCCTCGTGATCGACGAGGATGAACATGCGCCCGTTGCGCGCGTCCTCGAGGATTTCCTCGACAGGCGAGATCGCCGCCTTCCAGTCGGCCTCGACCGGGCCGGGGTTCTCGTAATCCGCCTTCTCGTAATCCGCCATGACGACACCTTCTGCTTGCTACATGCCAGATAAGAGATGCAGCGCTTTTTGGCTAGGGCGCAATTGCCGCAAGGGCGCCGAGGCCGAGGCCGTATGCCCTGGCCTGCGCAGGCCGGGGCAGGGGTCTCAGCGTTGCGAGAATTGCCATTCGGGACTGATCCATGGCTCGCGGTTGTCGGGTGCCAGCGGCGTGCGGCCAAGGATATGGTCGGCGGTCTTCTCGCCCACCATGATCGACGGCGCATTGAGGTTACCGTTGGTGATGCGTGGGAAGATCGAACTGTCCGCCAGCCGCAGCCCATTGACGCCGATGACCCGCGCCTCGGGGTCGACCACCGCCATGGGATCATCGCGCCGGCCCATGCGGGCGGTGCCGCAGGGGTGGTAGGCGCTCTCCACGTGTTCGCGGATGAAGCCGTTCAGCTCGTCGTCGGTCTGGCACTCGGCGCCGGGCTGGATTTCCTTGCGATAGTACGGCTTGAACGCATGCTGGCCGAAAATCTCGCGGGTGAGGCGGATGCAGGTCCGGAAATCGGCCCAGTCCTTTTCGTGGCTCATGTAGTTGAAGAAGATCCGCGGCGCGTCTTTCGGGTCGGCAGAGCGCAGCGTCACTTCCCCCCGCGAGGGCGAGCGCATGGGCCCCACGTGAGCCTGGAAGCCGTGGCCCTCGGCGGCGACCTGACCGTCGTAGCGCACGGCGATGGGCAGGAAATGATACTGGATGTCCGGGTAATCCACCCCAGCCGCGGACCGGATGAACGCCGAGCTTTCGAATTGGTTCGAGGCGCCCGGGCCGGTCTTGGTGAACAGCCAGCGGGCGCCCACGTAGGCCTTGCCCAGAAGGTTCCAGTACTTGAACAGGCTCACCGGCTGGCTTGCCGCCGCCTGGATGTAAAGCTCCAGATGGTCCTGTAGATTCTGGCCGACGCCGCTACGGTCGGCGACCACGTCGATGCCGTGCTCGGCCAAATGCTTGGCTGGACCTATTCCTGACAGCATCAGAAGCTTTGGCGAATTGAGCGAGGACGCGGCAAGGATCACCTCGGCCTCGGCGCGGATCACCTCGATCTTGCCGCCGCGTTCGATCTCGACCCCCACGGCGCGGCCGTTCTCGATCACCACCTTGCGGGCAAGGGCGCGAATCAAATCGCAGTTCTCGCGCTGGAGGGCAGGGCGCAGGTAGGCCTTTGCGGCTGAGAAGCGCTCGCCCTTCCAGACGGTCATGTCGAAGGGGCCGAAGCCCTCCTGCTGCTCGCCGTTGTAATCGCCGGTGACCGGGTAACCCGCCTGCCGGCCCGCCTCGACGAAAGCCTGGGTCAGCGGGTTGTCACGCTTGCCACGGGTGACGTGCAGGGGCCCGTCGGTGCCGCGCCACGCCGGATCGCCGCCATGGCCGCCATCGTGCCAGTTCTCCATGCGCCGGTAATAGGGCGCGACGTCCGCATAGCCCCAGCCATCGGCCCCCTGATCGCGCCAGTGGTCGAAATCACGTGCATGACCGCGCACGTAGATCATCCCGTTGATCGAGGACGACCCGCCGATAACCTTGCCGCGCGGCACGGCGAGGGTGCGCCCGCCAAGATGCGGCTCGGGCTCGGTGCTGTAGCCCCAGTCGTAGCGCTTCATGTTCATCGGGTAGCTGAGCGCGCCGGGCATCTGGATCAGCGGCCCCGCGTCGGAACCGCCATGTTCGATGACCAGCACCCGCTTGCCGGCCTCGGCAAGCCGGTACGCCATGGCGCATCCGGCAGAGCCTGCTCCGACGATGATGTACTCGGCCTGCATCAGAACGCCGCCTCGCAGTCGCCCATGCGGACATAGACGGATTTCAACTGGCTCCAGTGGTCAATCGCTGCCTTGGAGTTTTCGCGGCCCACGCCGGACGCCTTGACGCCGCCGAAGGGCGCCTCGACCGGCGCGTCGTTGTAGGAGTTGATGAAGCACGATCCGGCGTGGAACTGCGCCACCACCCGGTGCGCGCGGGAGATGTCACGGGTGAAGACCCCGGCGGCGAGTCCGTATTCCGTGGCATTGGCGCGGGCGATGGCCTCTTCCTCGGTGTCGAAGTCGAGCACCGACAGGACCGGGCCGAAGATCTCTTCACGGGCGATGGTCATGTCGTCGGTGACATCGGCAAAGACCGTCGGCTCCAGCCAGAAGCCATCCCGCTCGATGCGGTTTCCGCCGGCGACAAGGCGCGCGCCCTCGTCCTTGCCCTTGGCAATATAGCCTTGCACGATCTCCATCTGGCGCTGACTGACCATGGGGCCGAAGTTCGTTGCTTCGTCCAAAGGATCGCCCATCACCGCGCCCTTGAGCCGTTCCGCCAGACGGGCAAGGAACGCCTCCTTGATGCCCTTCTGCACGAAGACGCGGGTGCCGTTCGAACAGACCTGCCCCGAGGAATAGAAGTTGGCGTTGATTGCACCGCTGACCGCGCTGTCGAGATCCGCATCGTCGAAGATCACCAGCGGCGACTTGCCCCCAAGCTCCATGGTGACGTGCTTCATCTGGCTGGCCGCCGAGGCATATACCTTGCGCCCGGTGGGCACCGAGCCGGTGAGCGACACCTTGGCCACACGCGGGTCCGACACCAGCGCGCCGCCAACTTCGCCCATGCCCTGCACAACATTGAACAGGCCCGCGGGCGCGCCTGCCTCGGTCAGGATCTCGGCGACCTTGAGCGCCGACAGGGGCGTGGTTTCGGACGGCTTGAACACCATGGCGTTGCCGCAGGCCAGAGCGGGCGCGGCCTTCCAGCAGGCAATCTGGGTGGGGTAGTTCCACGCGCCGATGCCGACGCAGACGCCCAGCGGCTCGCGCACGGTATAGACCCAGTCCTCGCCCAGCGGGATATGCTCGCCCGTGAGGCCGTTCGCGATGCCGCCGAAATACTCGAGCGCGTCCGAACCGGAGGTGGCATCGGCCACAAGCGTTTCCTGCAGCGGCTTGCCAGTGTCATAGGTTTCCAGAACTGACAGCGCGTGGTTGCGCTCGCGCATGATCTGGGCGGCGCGGGTCAGCACCCGGCCCCGTTCGCGCGGCGACGTGGCGGCCCATTGTGCCTGTGCCCGCTCGGCGGCAGCGATGGCCGCTTCAATCACCTTCGGGGTGGCGGCGTGCACGGTGGCGATACGCTCGCCGGTGGCGGGGTAGATGACGGCGATCTCGTCACCGGCGGTATCCTCAAGATACTCGCCGTTCACGTAGTGGCTTGCGGTCGGCTGCGTTGCGTACTGCATCTGTCCTGTCCTTATTCGCCGCGCGGGAAGCGGGCGTTTTCCTCGACCACGTTCAGGTCCATGTGGTTGCGCATGAAGCGGTCCGAGGCTTTCTGCAGAGGCTGGTAATCCCACGGGTAATAGTGGCCGTTGCGCAGCGCCTCGTAGACGACCCAGCGCTTGGCCTGGGACTTGCGCACATCGGCATCAAAGCGCGCCAGATCCCAGCGTTCCGTGGCCAGCGCATCGAACTGCGCCAGCGTCTCGGCGTAGGCGGGATCTTCGGCGAGGTTGGTCATCTCGTGCGGGTCGGCGTCGAGGTCGAACAATTGGTCGGGATCGAGCGCGCAGCGGTTGAACTTCCACTTGTCCATCCGCAGCGACACCAGCGGCGCATAGGACGCCTCGGCGGCGTATTCCATTGCCACCGGGCCGCGCGCCTCGCCTGCCGCCACGGGCAGCAGTGTCTCGCCAGCGGTCCAGGGCATCACCTCGTCCATGCTGACACCCGCGATGTCGCAAAGCGTGGGGCACACATCGATGTTGCTGACCGGCGTTTCCACCAGCCCCGGTGTCACCCCCGGTGCGCAGAGCATCATCGGCACGCGGGCTGAGCCTTCGTAGAAGCTCATCTTGAACCACAGGCCGCGCTCGCCCAGCATGTCGCCGTGGTCGGACACGAAGAGGATTGCCGCCTCCTGCCGCGTGTCCTCGAGGATGTCGAGGAATTCGCCCACCTTCTCGTCGAGATACGAGATGTTGGCGAAGTAGGCGCGACGCGACCGGCGGATGTTGTCTTCGGTGATGTCGAAGCTGCGCCAGTCGTTGGCGTCAAAGATGCGCTTGGAGTGGTTGTCCTGCTCCTCGTAGGGCAGGGCAGGGACCTCTGGAAGCAGGTGCTCGCAATCCTCGTACATGTCCCAGAACTTCTTGCGCGCCACATAGGGGTCATGCGGGTGGGTGAAGCTGACCGTGAGGCACCACGGGCGGTCGTCCTTGGCGCGGGCAAGGTCATAGAGCTTGGCGCGGGCCATATGTGCGACCTCGTCATCATACTCCATCTGGTTGGAAATCTCGGCGACACCGGCTCCGGTGACCGAGCCCATGTTGTGATACCACCAGTCAATGCGTTCGCCCGGTTTGCGATAGTCCGGGGTCCAGCCGAAATCGGCGGGGTAGATGTCGGTGGTCAGGCGTTCCTCGAACCCGTGCATCTGGTCGGGGCCGACGAAATGCATCTTGCCGCTGAGGCAGGTGTGATAGCCTGCGCGGCGCAGGTGGTGCGCGTAGGTGGGCAGATCCGACGGGAACTCGGCGGCATTGTCATAGACGCCGGTGACCGACGGCAGCTCGCCCGACATGAAGCTTGCGCGGCCGGGTGCACAAAGCGGCGAGGCGGTGTAACAGTTGCGGAACCGGGCGGATTTCGCCGCCAGCCGCTTCATGTTGGGGGCGTGCAGCCAGTCGGCGGGACCGTCGGGAAACAGGGTCCCGTTGAGCTGGTCGACCATGATGACGAGGATATTGGGGCGAGATGTCATGCGAGTGCCTTCAGTTCGTTGTCGAGCGCGGCCATCACGTGGGCCGAGGCCGAGGCTTCGGGTTCATCGGAAGGGAAATGCGCGTAGCGCAGGTAAAGCCCGTCGATCAGCGCCGCGATGCGCCGGGCGATGGGGTCCGCCGCCTCTCCGGCGAGCGGGCGCAGGTTGTGCACGAGGTTCGAATGCAGCCGCCCGTGATAGACGGTAAGCAGGCGCTGCGCTTCGCTCGACCGGTGGGCGAGAACGTAGAAGTTCAGCCACGCCGCGATCACGTCAGAGCGGAAGTTCGCCTCGGAGAAACCGCCTCGGATGATCGATTCGAGTCGTTCGCGCGGGCCGGAACAGCCCCTCAGCGCCGCCCGAACGTCCAATCCGTAGGCGGTCAGGATGTGGCGCATGGCGGCCAGGAACAGGCGGTCCTTGTCGCCGAAGTAGTGAAAGGCCAGCGCCGGCGAAACCCCTGCACGCTTTGCGATCTTTCCAACCGTCACGTCGAGGGAACCCGTGTGACCGATCTCGCTGATCGTGGCATCAATCAGCTGGCGTCTGCGCTGGATCTGGGCCGACATTGGCAGGATTCCCCGAGAAAGTGGTTGCAATACGAAAGTAATCAGGCATTGTTTGACTGGTCAATCAATAAACGCAAACGAACGTACAGGGGAATATCCATGAAACTTGCACATGCCGTTTCGATCATCGCGCTGACCGCTGCCGGTGCCGCGAGTGCAGATTGCGACACGGTCGTCATGTCCGACGTGGGCTGGACCGACATCACCACCACCACCGCCACCGCCAAGCACGTCCTCGAGGGACTGGGCTACGAGGTGGATGTGAAGGTGCTGTCCGTTCCGGTGACCTTCGCCTCGCTGGAAAGCGACGACGTCGACGTGTTCCTCGGCAACTGGATGCCCGCCCAATCCGGCGCCATCGGTCCCTACCTTGAATCGGGTGAGATCGAGAGCGTGAATACCAACCTCGAAGGCACCAAGTACACGCTCGCCGTGCCGACCTACCTTTATGAGAAGGGCCTTCAAAGCTACGCCGACATCCACAAGTTCGCCGACGAACTTGACGAGAAGATCTACGGCATCGAGCCGGGCAACGAGGGCAACGCCTACCTCGTGAGCCTCACCGAGGAGAACAAGTTCGACCTCGAAGGCTTCGACGTGGTGGAAAGCTCCGAGCAGGGCATGCTGGCGCAGGTGCAGCGCTTCTACGAGGACGAGGAAGCGGTTGTCTTCCTCGGCTGGGAGCCGCACCCCATGAACGCCACCTTCGACCTGAGCTACCTGCCGGGCGGAGAGGATTTCTTCGGCGGTGAAGGCATCGTCGATACCGTGACCCGCGCCGGTTACGTCGAAGAGTGCCCGAACGTGGGCAAGCTGCTGCAGAACATGGACTTCTCGCTCGAGATGGAGAACCTCATCATGGGGCAGATCCTGACCGACGGCGCCGACCCGGCGGATGCCACCGAGGCATGGCTGCAGGAGAACCCGGAGGTTCTCGACGCCTGGCTCGAGGGTGTGACCACCATCGACGGTGGGGATGCCATGGCCGCGGTCAAGGAAAAGCTCGGACTGTAAGAGACCATCTCGGGGTCGGCATCAGCCGGCCCCGCTTCGCTTCGGCCTCGCGGCGTTGCCGGGCCAAAGCCGCCGTGACGGGCCATTGCTCTCCAGCGTGACACCGAAAAAGAACAACAGCAAAATGGGGGACCGGGCGCCTTGGACTGGCTGACCGATCACAAGATACCCGTGGGCCGGGCGGCGAGTGCCGTCTTCGACTGGGTCCGCGATGCAGGGGAGATCGTTCTCGATTTCATCTCTGATCACAAGATACCCGTGGGCCGGGCGGCGAGTGCCGTCTTCGACTGGGTCCGTGATCACGGGGAGGTCGTTCTCGATATCATCTCCGATTTCATGGATGCGATGATCGACGCGATCCTGTGGGTCCTGCAGGAGCCATATCCGCTCATCGTCATCGTCGCCTTCGTGGCGATCACATGGATCCTGCAGCGCAACTGGAAGGTCTGTGCCTTCGTTGCCGCCGGGTTCCTGTTCATCCTCAACCAGGATTACTGGGAAGAGACCACCGAAAGCCTGACGCTGGTGCTGTCGGCCTGTCTTGTGTGCATGGCCATCGGGGTGCCCATCGGCATCTTCGCCGCGCACCGCCCCAAGGTCTACACCTGGCTGCGTCCGGTGCTTGACCTGATGCAGACGCTGCCCACCTTCGTCTACCTGATCCCGGCGATCGTGTTCTTCGGCATCGGCATGGTGCCGGGCCTCATCGCCACGGTGATCTTCGTGCTGCCCGCGCCGATCCGCCTGACCTACCTGGGCGTGTCGTCGACCCCGAAGGCGCTGCTCGAGGCGGCCACCGCCTTTGGCGCGACCCCGTGGCAGACCCTCTACAAGGTCGAACTGCCCTACGCGGTGCCGCAGATCATGGCTGGCCTCAACCAGACCATCATGCTGTCGCTCTCCATGGTCGTCGTCGCTGCCCTTGTGGGAGCGAACGGCCTTGGTGTGCCGGTGGTGCGGGCGCTCAACCAGGTGAACACGGCGCTGGGCTTTGAGTCGGGTTTCGTCATCGTGGTGGTCGCCATCATGCTTGACCGCATCCTCAACGTCGGAGGACGCAAATGACCACCGCAGTCAACATCGACAACGTGTCCATCGTCTTTGGCTCGGACCCCAAGCGCGCCCTTCCGCTGATGGACAAGGGTATGGAACGGGCTGAGATCCAGTCGCAGACCGACCAGATCCTTGGCGTGCACAACTGCAATCTCACCGTCAAGCAAGGGCATATCCACGTGCTCATGGGGCTGTCGGGATCCGGCAAGTCGACGCTGCTGCGGGCGGTCAACGGGCTCAACCCCGTGGTGCGCGGCAAAGTCGAGGTGAATGACGGCAAGGGTATGGTGGATGTCACCCACTGCGATGCCGCCACGCTGCGCCGGGTGCGCATGCAGAGCGTCGCCATGGTGTTCCAGCAGTTCGGCCTGCTGCCGTGGCGCACGGTGCGCGAGAACGTCGGCCTTGGTCTCGAGCTTGCGGGCATGAAGAGTGCCGAGGCAAAGGACCGCGTGGACAACCAGCTTGAGCTCGTGGGCCTCGGGGATTGGGGCGATGCCCGCGTCAGTGCTCTGTCGGGCGGCATGCAACAGCGTGTGGGTCTTGCCCGCGCCTTTGCCACCGAAGCGCCGATCCTGCTCATGGACGAGCCGTTCTCGGCCCTCGATCCACTGATCCGTACCAAGCTTCAGGACGAGCTTCTGGAGCTGCAGGAGCGGCTCAAGCGCACCATCCTCTTCGTGAGCCACGATCTTGATGAGGCGTTCAAGCTGGGCAACGAGATTTCCATCATGGAAGGGGGCCGCATCGTCCAGAGTGGCGCCCCGCAGGATATCTTCACCGACCCGCGCAACGACTACGTGGCCGAATTCGTGCAGCACATGAACCCGCTTGGGGTGCTGCGCGTGCGCGACCTCATGCAGCCGGTGGCCGGTACGCCGACGCAGACGGTGGCTGCCGACACGCTGGTACGCGACGTCTTCGCGACGCTGATCGCCTCCGATGCGCCGGTGGGCGTCACCGACGGCGGTCAGTTGATCGGCCAGCTTGGGAAGAACGACGTTCTGAGGGGGCTTGCGCCGCAGCACTAGGGCCTAGTCGAAGATATCCTCGACCGCATCCCACAGACCCTTGGCCAGCTTCTGGCCGAGGGTTTTCTTTTTCTTGCGCTTTTTCTGCTTCTTAGGCTTCGGCGGTCTGGCCTGCGGTGCTTCCGGGTGCGGATGCGGCCTCAGGGGCTTCGCGTCCGGCGTTCGGCGCAGGTTCTTCATCACGTGCAGCGGTGCGCCGCAGCTGGCGCATTGCAGCTCGTGACGCCCCGGCCCGAGGACAAGCGCCGCGCGGGTGCCGCAATAGCAGCAGGTGGCAATCGTGGTGTTCGGCATGAGCGGTAGATGGCCTTCCCGCGGCGAGGCCGCAAGAGCAGAGGCGGTCAGCGCGGCCGCGGATATGGCCAAGGGCGGGGCAGGGGCCGGGCCTCAGGGCTTGGCGGCGTAAAGCGCCACGGCGGCGGCGTTCGACACGTTGAGCGAGCCGAAACCGCCCGCGAAGTCGATGCGCACCAGCCGGTCCACCGTTTCCTTGGTCTTTTGCCGCAAGCCGGGCCCTTCGGCCCCCAGCACCAGCGCCACGGGGCGGTCTCGCAGGCCCTCCACGGCCTCCTCGATGGTGGCGTCCGCCTCGCCGTCGAGGCCAAGCACGAGGTATCCCATGGTCTGCAGGGCCCGGATGGTGTCCGCAAGATTGCGCTCGCGCAGGTAGGGCTGGCGCTCCAGCGCGCCGCTGGCGGTCTTGGCCAACGCGCCGGTTTCAGGGGCGGAATGGTGCAGCGTGCCGATCACCGCATTTGCGCCGAACACCTCGGCCGAGCGCAGGATGGCACCGACGTTGTGCGGGTCGGTCACCCGGTCAAGCAGTACCAGTCGGGCAGGGCGATCGTCCCCGCCGATGGCCACGTCCTCGAGCCGCCCCCAGTTCAGCGGCTTCACTTCGAGCGCGGCGCCCTGGTGCACCGACTGCGGGTCGAGCGGAGCCGAGAACTTGCGCGGGTCCTGCACCTCGGGCGTGATCCCGGCGGCCTCGATAGCATCGGCCAGCTTGGTTTGGGCATTGAGTGTCACCAACAGGCGCAGCTTTTCCCGGGCGGGGTTGAGCAGCGCATCGCGCACCGCGTGCAGGCCGAACAGCCAGACGGTTTCCGCCGCCGCGGCCTTTTTGGCCTGTTCCTTTTCCACCACCCATTTCGGTTTCTTAACCATGCTCACGGCCCCTTCATCTGCGCCTTCGCTCCCTTGCAGGAACGAATGCACATCGCAAGGGATTTTCCTGTTGACGCCCCCCGGAGCCTTCTTTAGAGAGCGCCACACACCGCCGGTGACAACGGGACGGAGCGGCCGATACGGCAGCGACACTCCAGAAGCGCAGGCGGGACACTTTGTCAGGAACACGGGGTAACCCGCTGAAACTGACAGGAAAGTGGGCGACAGGCCGCAAGGTGTGGCAGGGGACTGTAACTCCCTCGCGGAGACGCACGCTTGGTTCGATTCCAAGGTCGCCCACCACTTTCCTCTCCTCCCAGACAGACAATTTGCCGCGTGCCCTCCGGAGAGGTGGATGCCGCCGATCACGCCGTTCGCCAGCAGGTCAGTACTGGTGAGCGACACCGCCGGCGCTGTGAACGACTCGTCACCTTAATGGCTGTTGAATGCGATGATCGGGCGAAGCTCGTGCTCAAAGAGCGCTCCGCAGGGCTTGTGCACGGACATACCGCCCGCAGCTTACGGAGGTCGCGGCGCCGGACCTGCTGCGCTTTTTGCCAAAGGGATGACGCGGCATCCGATCCCCATGAGGCCATCGAACGCCGTGCTTGGCGCATTTGCAATCCAAAGCTGCAGGGGAACCTGCAGGTCGGATCACTCTGCTGTCTGTACCTGCATTTCCTGCCGCAGATCGCCGCTCGCGCGGTCGAAGATCAGGATGCGGTCGTCATTGGTCACCACCGCGTACCAGTCGGAGCCTTGGGTGTAGGCGCTGGCCGTCGCGCCAGAGGGCAGGGTGATCACCTCTGGCAAAGGGGCGCGGGCATTGCGGAACTGGATGACAATCACCGCGAGGATCGTTAGAAGCCCGGCGATCATCACCGCCGTGAGCACCGTGACCAGCACCCGCAGGAATCGCAGGTTCGCCGGTTCCGGCGTGGCCTCGGGTTCTGGAGTTTGGGACATGGAACAGCCTCTGCGCATCGTCATCGCGGAAAATCCGCCTGCGCGCCTTGATAAGGCGCTCGCCCGCGATGTGCCAGAGGCTGCCTCCCTCTCGCGCACGCGTCTCGCAAAGCTCATTGCGGAAGGCGCGGTCATGCGTGGCGGCGAGGCGCTCACCGATCCCAAGGGCAAGGTCGAGGAAGGTGACGAGATCGACATCATGGTCCCCGTCGCCGAGGAAAGCCATATCGGCCCCGAGGACATCCCCCTCAGCATCGTCTACGAGGATGACGACCTCGTGGTGGTGGACAAACCGGCAGGCATGGTGGTGCATCCCGCGCCCGGTTCGCCCTCGGGGACACTGGTGAATGCGCTGCTGCATCATTTCGGCGGCAAGTTGTCGGGTGTGGGGGGCGTTGCGCGCCCCGGCATCGTGCACCGCATCGACAAGGACACCTCGGGGCTGCTGGTAGTGGCCAAATCCGACCGCGCCCACCACGGGCTTGCGGCGCAGTTCGAGGCGCATTCGGCCAACCGCTCCTATCTTGCGGTGGTCTATGGCGTTCCCGATCAGGCGGATCCGCGGCTCATGGGCACCCGCGGCGTGTCGGTCGAGCCGGGCAACGTGCTGCACATCCAGTCCGGCCTTGCCCGTCACCGCACTGACCGCCAGCGGCAGGCAGTGTATTTCGACGGTCACGGCAAGCACGCCATCACCAGGGCGCATGTACTTGAAAGCTTTGGGGCCCCGCCTTCCATGGCGCTGGTGCAATGCCGGCTCGAGACCGGGCGCACCCACCAGATCCGTGTGCACATGGCTCATGCCGGGCACGGGCTCGTGGGCGATCCGGTCTATGGCGGGAAGCGCAAGGCACCCGTGAAGGCCATCGGCGAGGCCGCCGCCGCAGAGGTCACCGGATTCGCCCGTCAGGCGCTGCACGCCGCCGAGCTTGGCTTCGAGCATCCCGCCACCGGAGAACACCTGTCCTTCGAGGCGCCTTTACCGCAGGACATGGTTTTCCTGCTCGCGGCGCTGCGCGGCGAATGATCCTGCATTGTGTGCACTGATGCGCAGACGGGTGGCCGTCTGCGCAGTTTTCACGCCCCACGCACATAGGTTACAAACCTTCCCAAGGTCGTGAGAACGTCACTTTGTCGGATCGGACCGACGGGGTTTCGCGTTATCATCGTAACAACTTCAAGACCGTGCCCCGGCCGATCCGAGGCACGAAACCCTTGAAAAAGGTCCACGGGCTTCCCAAATGGGATGTTAAGCCCAATAACATTGGAGGAACAGGGCACGTGAGCAACTACGCCAATCTCCCGGCGCCGTCCCCGGAAGCGGGGATGAGCCGCTATCTCTCCGAAATCCGCAAGTTCCCGCTGCTGGAGCCGGAAGAAGAGTACATGCTGGCCAAGCGCTGGGTCGAGGATCAGGATTCGGAGGCCGCCCACAAGATGGTCACCAGCCACCTGCGCCTCGCGGCCAAGATCGCCATGGGCTACCGGGGCTACGGTTTGCCGCAGGCCGAGGTCATCTCGGAGGCCAACGTCGGCCTCATGCAGGCGGTCAAGCGTTTCGATCCTGAAAAGGGCTTCCGCCTGGCCACCTATGCCATGTGGTGGATCCGTGCTTCGATCCAGGAATACATCCTGAGGTCTTGGAGCCTCGTGAAGCTTGGCACGACGTCGGCGCAGAAGAAGCTGTTCTTCAACCTGCGCAAGGCCAAGAACCGCATCGGCGCGCTCGAAGAGGGTGATCTGCGTCCCGAGAACGTCAAGCGGATCGCCAACGACCTTGGCGTGACCGAGGCGGAGGTGGTCTCGATGAACCGCCGCATGTCCGGCGGTGATGCGTCGCTGAACGCGACCGTGGGCTCCGAGGACGAGAGCTCCATGCAGTGGCAGGACTGGCTCGAGGACGAGGACGCCGATCAGGCCACCGACTACGCGGAGCGCAACGAACTTGATGCCCGTCGCGCGTTGCTGGTGCAGGCGATGGACGTGCTCAACGAACGCGAGCGCGACATTTTGCAAGAGCGCCGCCTTGCAGAGCAGGCCGTGACCCTCGAGGAGCTGTCGGGTCGCTACGAGGTGAGCCGCGAGCGTATTCGCCAGATCGAAGTCCGCGCCTTCGAAAAGCTGCAAAAGCGCATGCGTGAGCTGGCTGGCCAGCAGGGTATGCTGACGCAGGCCTGATCAGGCCCCCAATGTTCGTATTGATTACAGCGCCTCTCCCTCAGCGGGAGGGGCGTTTTTCATGTCGAGACCATGCGAAGGCCACCGCTTGCATGCGCGTGTCCGGGCGCTACCGTCTTGAACAATAAACATGGGAGACGACACATGACAGGGCATCTGACGGGCCATCTTCGCTGGGGTATCCTCGGGGCGGCAAATTTCGCCCGCAAGACCATGGGCCCCGCCATCCACGCCGCCAGCGGGTGCAGCCTATCGGCCATCGCCACCTCCAACCCCGACAAGGCCGCGCCTTTCGTGGCGTTTGCGCCGGGGCTTCGGGTCTATGACAGCTACGATGCGCTGCTGGCGGATCCCGAGATTGACGCGATCTACATCCCGCTACCCAACGCCATGCACGTGGACTGGTCGCAAAAGGCCGCCGAAGCGGGCAAGCATGTGCTTTGCGAGAAGCCCATCGGCATGAACGTGGCCGAGATCGACCGCCTGATCGACACCCGTGACCGCACCGGCAAGCTCATCGCCGAGGCGTGGATGATCGTCCATCACCCCCAGTTCGCCAAGGCGCGCGCCCTGCTGCAGGGGGGCGCTATCGGCGATCTTGTCCGCGTGTCGTCCAGCCACAGCTTCTTCAACGACGATCTCGAAAACATCCGCAACAGGCCCGACACCGGCGGCGGTGCCACCGGGGATATCGGCGTCTATGCTTTCGGCTCCGTCCGGCTGCTGACCGGGCAGGACCCCGAGAAAATCCTTCACGCCAGTTCGGACATGGTCAACGGCATCGACGCGACCACCCACGTCATGGCGCGCTTCCCGGGCTTTGTTTACTCGGGACACATCTCCATGCGCGCCGCCCCGTGGCAGGAGATCGTGCTGCATGGCACCGATGGTGTCATCCGCATGCCGGTGCCCTACAACGCACAGTCGTTCGGGCAGGCCGAGGTCGAACTGCACCGCCCCGGCTGGCACATCGAGACGTGGCGCTTCCCGATCCAGAACCACTACGTCCTGCAGGTCGAGGCCTTCAACCGCGCGGTGCTCGAAGGGGCGGGCTGGCCGCTTCCGCTCGAGATGTCGCGCAGCGTTCAGGGCTTTGTGGACATGATCCGCGACGCTGCGGCGCAAGGCTGACCGCGCATCCCGGAAGGCGTTCAAACTCTTTTCTTTTTTCTGCGGCTCGCTTAGGCTTTGCTGCAACGCATCATCCCGGGGAGGGCGAACCATGGCAGACCCGAAGAAACCACTGCTCATCAAGCGCTACGCGAGCCGCCGTCTCTACAACACCGAGACATCCGATTACGTCACGCTTGAGGACATCGCAGGGCTGATCCGCGAAGGCCGTGACGTGCAGATCGTGGACCTGAAATCCGGCGACGACCTGACCCGGCAATACCTGCTCCAGATCGTGGCCGAACACGAAAGCCGCGGCGAAAGCGTGCTGCCGATCAACGTTCTGACCGACCTCGTGCGCAGCTACACCACCACGGCGACCTCGGCGGTGCCACAGTTCCTTGCGGCCAGTTTCGAGATGTTCCGCGACAGCCAGGCCAAGTGGGCCGAGGGCATGGGCTCGAACCCGATGATGCCCAAGATTCCCGGACTCGAGGCAATGAAAGCCCAGCAAGAGGCTTTTCTGAAGGCGATGACTGGCGGCATGGGGGCAGCTGGCGGCATGCCCGGCATGGGCAGCCAGTGGTCCGGTCCGTCCCCCGAGGGCGAAGGGGAAGAGGACCTCGACAGCATCAAGAAGCAGCTGGCGGAACTTCAGTCGAAGCTTTCGAAGATGGAGAAGTGATCCGGGCCTGATCTGGCTTTGGGGCGGCCGAGGCCAAGCCGATTGTCGTGCCACTGACAGCCCGGTCAAGGTGGTGTAGGGCCTTGGAGGGCCTTATCCGGAGCGACTTAGGGGACCGGGAATGGACTGCCTCGAGCCTGACCCGCGCTGGTCCGATGAAGGAACGCAAGTCAGACCGGCCCTTGTCATGCGACCGATCCGGACCCTTTGGTCCAAATGAAAAAGGCGCGCCGTCTGGCGCGCCTTTTGGCGTTTCTGGTCGGGGCGTCAGGCGTAGGCGCGCAGCGCGCTGTCTGCCATCACCGCATCGGCAGCCTCGATCAGCGCATCGGCGACGCCGGCGCAATCCTCGAGGCTCAGCCGAGCGGGCAGGCGGGTGTCGCAAGCCCGTTCCAGCATGGCGCGGGTGTTCGGCAGATCCGGCATCTCCGGCAGGAATTCCCAGTTCCAGTAGGCGCGGGCATTGTCGGTGGACAGCCCGAAGACCTGCACCTTCACACCGAGGCCTGCCGCGGTCTCGGCAAAGCGCTTCATTTGCTCGCGGTCCATGCCGCACAGGTTGAACTGCAACGAATCCGGCGCGCGCTCTTCAAGCGCAAGCTTCTCCGGCACTTCGATCCATGGGCTGCGGACAATGCGCGCGGCAACGAAATCGTGGTTGCGCCGGCCATCCGCGACCCGCTTGGCCACATGCGGCAACTGCGGCCGGATCACGGCCGCGGACAGGTTCGACATACGCAGGTTGTAAAGTGGCAGCTTGTTCTGCCAGCGCGCAAAGGCCGCGTCGAGATCGGCCCCGTTGTCGCCGGGGATCATGTGCTTTTTCCAGTTGTGCTCGTAAGCGCCGGACAGGATCACCGCCTGCGCCACGATGTCGGCGTCATCGGTGATGAGGATGCCGCCTTCACCCGCGTTGACCATCTTGTAGCTCTGGAAGCTGAAACAGCCGATGCGCCCGATTGTGCCGATATTGCGTCCGTCCCAGACAGTGCCCAGCGAATGTGCCGCATCCTCGATCACCGGCACGCCAGCGGCATCGCACAGCGCCATGATCGCGTCCATGTCCGAGGTATGCCCGCGCATGTGGCTGACGATGACCGCGCTCACGCCGGGCAGCTTCGCCTCGAAATCGACGATGTCGATGCGGTAATCGTCGCCGACCTCGCACAGCACCGGGATGCAGTCCGCATGCACAATCGACGACGGCACCGCGGCAAAGGTGAAACCGGGGATCATTACACGCGCATCGCGGGGCAGGCCGAGCGCTTTCAGCGACAGGAACAGTGCGGCAGAGCAGCTCGACACGGCCAGCGCGTATTTGCTGCCCATCATCTGCGCGAACTCGCGTTCCAGCAGGGCGACAGGCGCGTCCTGAGGCGCGGTGTAGCGGAAAAGGTCGCCTGATTGCAGCAGGCGGTCGATCTCGGCGCGGGCCTGCTCGGGTATGGGATCCGCGTCGTGCATGTTCGGCAGAGTGCTCATATTTCGATTTCCCGAATATCCATTTCAGGAAAGCTTAAACAACGGGACTGTGACAGCCAAGTGAAAACGGCCCCCGCAAGGGGGCCGAGAGGGCGCAAGGCGTTGCACGATTGCGTCAGGTGCCGAAGGGGCGGGCGCTAGAGACCGATGCGATCGCGCAGCGCGAACCAGGTCATCGCCAGTGTCAGCAGCGGCGTGCGCAAGGCCGGTCCACCGGGGAAGGGCGGGGTGGGCAGGGCGGCCATGGCATCGAACCCCTCCGACTGGCCGCGCACCGTCTCGGCCAGCAGCCGTCCGGCATGGACGGCAGTGCCGACCCCGTGGCCCGAATAGCCCGAGGCGCTGATGACGTTCTCGCCCAGCCGGGCAAGATGGGGCAGGCGCTTCATGGTGATCGCCAGTGTGCCGCCCCAGGCGTAATCCAGCCGCACGTCCCGCAGGCTCGGGAAGATCTCGAGCATTGGTGCGCGCACCTTGGCCTTGAGGTCGCGCGGGAAGCGGTAGCCGTAGCTTTCGCCGCCGCCGAACAGCAGCCGACCATCGTGGCTCAGGCGGAAGTAGTTCACCACATGACGCGAATCCGCCACGGCGATATCCTTGCGAAGCACCTCCCCGGTACGCTCCCCGAGCGGCTCGGTGGCCGCGATGAAGTTGTTGATCGGCATGACGCGCCGCGCCACCTGGGGCTGCAACGGGCCAAGATAGCCGTTGGCCGCCAGCACGAGATGCCCCGCCCGCACGATCCCTTCGCCGGTCCGCACCACCACCTCGGCACCGTCCTCGATGCCGGTCACGTGGGACCGCTCGCAGATCCGCGCCCCCGCAGCCTCGGCGGCGCGCGCAAGACCCTGCGCCAGCCGCAGGGGATGCAGATGCGCCGAGCCCCAGTCAATCACTCCGCCGCAGTAATCGTCCGATGGGCAGACCTCGCGGAATCCCTCGGCGTCCAGCGCCTCGATCTCGTAGCCATAGCGGTCCTGCATGTGGGCGGCATACTCGTGCAGGTGTGCCACTTCCGCGGGACGCGATCCACACCATGCCACGCCGGGCTTCAAGTGGCAGTCGATGCCATGACGGGCCACGAGGTCGCGCACGAGATCCTTGGCCTCTTCCCCCAGAACCCAGTACTTGCGCGCATCCTCGGCCCCCAGCATCTCCTCGAGCGACAGCTGGTCCACGCGTTGCCCGCTTCCGAGCTGCCCGCCATTGCGCCCCGAGGCGCCAAAACCCACCCGGTGCGCCTCGAGTAGGACCACGGATAGCCCGGCCTCGGCCATGTGCAGCGCCGCCGAGAGGCCGGTGTAACCGCCCCCCACGATGCACACATCTGCCCGGACATCACCCCGCAGCGCCTTAAACGAGGGCAACTCCATCCCTGTCGCGGCGTACCAGCTTTCGGGGTATTCGCCCTTGCGGTCATTGGAAAACAGCAGATCCACGCGCCCGCCCTTCTTCTTCTCTTTCAAAATACGCCGGGGGGGGCCGAAGGCGGGGGAGTTGCCAGCGAGGCGCCATCGGTCCGAGCCCGCTGGCGACGCCCCCCTCCGCCCCACCGCGCGGATCAGACGTTGAGCAGCAGGTGCTCGCGCTCCCACGGGCTGATGACCGACAGGAATTCCTCGTACTCGGCCCGCTTCACGATGGAATAGACCCGCGCGAACTCCGGACCCAGCACCTCGTGCAGCGCCGTGGCCTCGTCGAAGATGTCCAGCGCGGACCCGAGTACGCGGGGAATGTCCCCTTCGCCCTCGTAGGCATCGCCGCGAAATTGCTTCGAAGGCCTGCGCTCTTCCATGAGGCCAAGATAGCCGCAGGCCAGGGACGCCGCGATCCCGAGATAGGGATTGCAATCCATCCCAGCGAGCCGGTTCTCGACCCGCCGCGAACCTGGTCCCGACAGCGGAATGCGGATGCCCGTGGTGCGGTTGTCCCGTCCCCATTCAAGATTGATCGGCGCCGCGTGGTCGCGCACGTACCGGCGGTAGGAGTTGACGTATGGTGCCATCACCGCCACCGCCGCGGGCAAATGCGCCTGCAGGCCCCCGATGAAGTGGAAGAACGCATCCGTCTCGCCGCCCTGAGGGCCGGAGAAGATGTTCTTGCCGGTTTCCATGTCCATCACCGAATGATGGATGTGCATGGCCGATCCCGGCTCGTTGGCGATGGGCTTTGCCATGAAGGTGGCAAAGCAGTCGTGCCGCAGCGCCGCCTCACGGATCAGCCGCTTGAAGTAGAACACCTCGTCCGCCAGCTTCACCGGATCACCATGCAGCAGGTTGATCTCGAGCTGACCGGCCCCGCCTTCCTGGGTGATGCCGTCGATCTCGAAGCCCTGCGCTTCGGCGAAATCGTAGATGTCATCGATGACCGGCCCGAACTCGTCCACGGCGGTCATGGAATAGGCCTGCCGCGCGGCGGCGGGGCGGCCAGACCGGCCGATCATCGGCTCGATTTCCTTGGCCGGGTCGAGGTTGCGCGCGACGATGAAAAACTCCATCTCCGGCGCCACGATCGGCTGCCAGCCCTGGTCCTTGTAAAGCTTGCACACCCGCTTGAGCACGTTGCGGGGGGCGTATTCGATGGGCTCGCCCTTGCGGTCAAAGGCATCGTGGATCACCTGCAGCGTCCAGTCCGCCGTCCATGGCGCGGCGCTGGCGGTGTCCATGTCCGGGCGCAGGATCATGTCCCGCTCGATAAAGCCCTCGTCGCCGGCGGCCTCGCCCCATTCGCCGGTGATGGTCTGGTAGAAAATCGAATCCGGCAGGTGAAAATAATCCTGCCGCGCGAATTTTGATGCGGGCACCGCCTTGCCGCGGGCCACGCCCGGCAGGTCGGCGACGACGCATTCCACCTCGTCGAGGCGGCGCCCCTCGAGGTAGGCGGCGGCAGCGGGCGGCAGGTTCGAGATGAGTTCCTTCATGCGATGCGACCCTCCTTGAAGAAACGCGCAAATTGCGCCCCGATCTCGGCACTGTCGAGCGGCTGCTCGAGCATCCCGGACGCCCGCTCCACCAGCGGTGGTGGCACCGCGCCGGAGCGGTGGCGGATCAGCTGCTCCACATAGTCGGCCATGAACTCGGGGTGGGGCTGCACCGTGTAGGCGTGTCCCGGGTAGAGGATCGCGGCATTTTCGCAGACCTCGGACGAAGCGATGCGTTCGGCCCCGGGGGGCAGCTCCGTCACCTGGTCCTGGTGCCAGGCGTTCACCATCTTGATCCCGTCGGGGTAGCTGTAGGCGGTCGGTCCAACCACCCAGCCCTTGTCGGATTTCTCGACTTTGCCCCCCAGCGCCTGAGCGATGATCTGATGGCCGAAGCACACCCCGATCAGCGGCTTGCCGGCGGCATGTATGGCACGGACCAGATCCTCGAGGGGGGCAATCCACGGGTGATCCTCGTAGGCGCCGTGGCGCGAGCCGGTGATAAGCCAGCCGTCGGCATCCTCCGGGCCGGTCGGGAAATCACCGTTAACCACCTTCCAGGTTTCGAACTCGAAGCCGTTTCCTCCCAGCAGGCGATGGAACTGGGTGTCGTAATCGCCCACGGTGTTGAGGATCTCTTCCGGGACAAGGCCCGGCTGCAGGATGCCGATTTTCATGATGTACCAATTGTCGTGACAGGGCCGAGGGTAGTGCTGCCGCCCTTGGGCGGCAACCTCACTCAGACCGTGTCGAGATAGATTTCCGCCTGTTCTGCCGGGGACAGCTCGGCCATGTAATGCTGCTCCTGCCGCTTGGTGGCGCAAAGGTTGCGGATCAGTCCCTGCGGCAGGATGCGCGGCATGATTGGGCTGTTCTCGAAGGCACTCAGCGCCGCCTCCCAGGTGCCGGGGATCAGCGGCAGATCCTGCGCGTAGGCGTTGCCGGTGATGGGCGCGGGCGGCTCTGCCTCGTCCTCGAGCCCGATCAGCGCAGCGCCCAGCAGCGTGGCCAGAAGCAGGTAGGGGTTCACGTCGCCCCCAGCGACCCGGTGTTCGATCCGCCGCGCCTTTGGGCTGCCGCCGGGAATACGGATCGCCGAGGTGCGGTTTTCGTAAGCCCATGAGATGCCGCAGGGCGCGTGCTGCTCAGGCACCAGCCGGTCATAGCTGTTGAGGTGGGGCGCAAAGATCAACGTGCTGTCATGCATCGCGCCCATGAGCCCCGCCACCGCGTGGCGCAGGGCCGGGGTGCCCTTGGGGCCACCATCGTCAAAGATGTTGTTCCCGTCGGAATCCAGCACCGAGAAATGCACGTGCATGCCCGATCCGGCATAATCCTCGTAAGGCTTGGCCATGAAGCTGGCCGCAAATCCGTGCCGCCGCGCCAGCCCGCGCACCAGCATCTTGAACAGCCAGGCGTCGTCCGCGACATGCAGCGCATCGGCCTGGTGCATCAGGTTGATCTCGAACTGTCCAAGGCCCGCCTCGGAGATCGCCTGATCGGCGGGAATGTCCATGTCTTCGCAGGCATCGTAGAGGTCAGTGAAGAAAATGTCGAAGGCATCGAGCGCCCGGATCGACATGACCTCTGCCGCCTTGCGCCGTTTTTGCGACCGGGGCGACAGCGGAACCTGGATCGACTTGCCGCTGTCGTCGATCAGGAAGAATTCCAGCTCGATCGCCACCATGGGCGTCAGGCCGCGGGCCTTGTAGCGTTTGAGAACCTGCGCCAGCGCATGGCGCGGGTCGCCCTCGAAGGGGCGGCCATCCTCGTGGTACATCCAGATCGGCAGCAGGGCGGTGGGCGCCTCGAGCCACGGCATGGGAACAAAGCCGCGCTCGGTCGGACGCAATACGCCGTCACGGTCGCCACTTTCAAAGACGAGAGGACTGTCGTCGATGTCCTCGCCCCAGATGTCGAGGTTCAGGACAGAGAGGGGAAAGCGCGTGCCTTCCTCGACCACCTTGTCGGCGAAACGGGTGGGAACGCGCTTGCCGCGCGGTTGGCCGTTGAGGTCGGAGGCCGCAATCCGGATGGTGCGGACCTGCGGGTTCTTGCGCAGCCAGCTCTTGGGGTCGTGCATATGTCACCGGTAGGGAATTTGATCAAATTGAGGGTAACGCCGCCATTCCGGTGTGGCAAGGAAAGCTTTTACAAAGATGCCGTCTCGCCCGGACCCTGCAATGAGAGAATGAAAAAACCGTGCAGACGCCTTAGCGGATGATCTGCGGCCGGATGCGCAGCCTCGCCCTCCGCGCCTGCGGCAGATGCCGGTTGAGCCGCCGGTTGACGAGCCCGAAAAGGCCGATCACCGCCAGTGTCAGCAGGATGAAATATCCCGCGAGGATCGGGTAGGGGATGAACGGGTTGAAGGTTTTGTCGGCGAAATAGCTCGCGTAATAGAGCGCGTCCCCCCTCTGTTGCCATGCAGGAAAGCCCGAGAAGAACACCAGCGTGGTTGCGTGGAACAGGAAGATTGCCTCGTTGGTATAGGCGGGCCATGCCAGACGCAGCATGGTCGGCCAGACGATCTTGCGAAACCGCGTCCATCCGCTGAAACCGTAGGCATCTGCGGCCTCGGTATCGCCCTTGGGGATCGACAGCAGTGCTCCGTAGAAGATCTCTCCACTATAGGCGGCGGTATTGAGGAACAGCACGATCAGCGCCCCAAGCCAGGCCGAGGTGAACGGATCGAAGACCGGCGAGACCGATTTCAGCGACAAAAAGAGGAAGTAGGCAAAGAAGAACTGGATGAACAGCGGCGATCCCCGGAACACGAAGATCACCCATTCGGCGGGCTTGCGCAGTGCCGGATTGCGCGATGCCTTGCCAAGGGCCAGCACCGTGGCAAGGAAGAACCCCGATGCCAGCGCGACAATGCCGAAATAGATGTTCCAGATCATTCCCGAGCCGATCAGCACCACCTGCGTGCAGATGGAGAAATCGTCCCGCGGCAACAGCCGCTCGCCGATGCCGATGGACCGCAGCCCGTAATCGGCCAGAACCTCCCAGCAGCTCATGCCTGCCCCCCGAAGGCGCCCGGGCCCTTCTTCTCTTTGAAAATACGCAAAACGGCGCGGCGCAGACATCGTGACGACATCGAAGAAACGGGCATAGCCATCAAGCCGCCTTCCTCTGCGCTTCGCCGCCCGCCGTGGCCTGCCCACGGGTCAGCCGCGACATGATCCGCCCCAGCACAACCTCCGACAGTTTGGTGAAGCAAAGGTAGAACACCAGAAGCGCACCGAAATACCACACCCGCCAGTCGCCGTGGGGATAGTCGGTGAACCGCGCGGTCTTGGACCCGCCAAGCTCGCGCGCCCAGTAGACGATGTCCTCGATCCCCAGCAGGAACAGCAGTGGCGTCGCCTTGATCAGCACCATCCACAGATTCGACAGGCCGGGCAGGGCATAGACCCACATCTGCGGCACGAGGATGCGCCAGAAGGTCTGGCGGTGGGTCATGCCGTAGGCTTCGGCGGTCTCCAGCTGGGCACGCGGCACCGCCCGCATGGCACCGTAAAGCACGTTGGCGGCGAAGGCACCGAAGACGATCGAGAAGGTCAGAACCGCGAGCGAGAAGCCGTAGACCTCGTGCCAGATCTGCGGGGCTGTGGACAGCGGCAGCTTGGCCTCGGGGCAGACGACGAAATCATTGCCCTGCCAGATGCTGCCCTCCCAGCCCGGGCATTTCACTTCGTGTCGCAACCATTCAAAGAACTGGTCGAGCGCGATCACGAAGAACAGGAAGAAGGCAATGTCGGGCACGCCGCGCACGATGGCGATATAGGTACGGCCCAGCCAAGACAGCGGCGCGATACGCGAACGGGCCGCCGAGGCTCCGCCAAAGCCGAAGGCCAGCGCCACGGGGGCGGTGATGGCCAACAGCAACAGGACCGTGCCCACCGACCAGTAGATCGACAGGTGCTTGCCCGTGGTGAGATAGCAGGAAAGCCAGCTCAGCCCTTCGAGCGTCGAGGGATCGGTGCAATGTTGGAACATGGAGCAGTGCGCGGATCCGGCGGCAGCCAAAAGCCTCAGCAGGCTTTTGCGAATTCCTTCTCAAAGGAATTTGGCCGCCGCCGGACGGGACCGGATCAGAAGGTCGCGCCGATCTCCCATTTCTCAAGCAGCTCGTTGAGCGAGCCGTCGTCCTTCATGGACTGGATCGCCGCGTCGAAGGTGTCCTTCAGCTCGGTGTCGCTCTGGCGCAGGCCAAGGCCGATGCCGCGCCCGATCAACACGTCGTCACCGAAGAAGACGATATCCGCGCCCTCTGCCACGAAGGGCTCGAGGAAGGCCTTGTCCGCCAGCACCGCGTCGGCTTCACCGCTGCGCACCGCCGCGATGGTCTCGTCGGGGGTGGCGAATTCCACCAGCGTCGCGCCGCTTTCGGCGACCCAGGAGGCCTGGATGGTGTTGGCTTGCGCCGCGATCACGCCGCCCTCGAGGTCCGGCTCCATGCCGTCCAGCGCCACGAAGGCCGACGGGTCGGGCTGGGTGTAGTTCTGGGTGAAGGCGATGACTTCCTCGCGCTCGTCGGTGATCGACATGCCGGCCATGATGGTGTCGTAGTTGCCCGACACGAGGTTGGGGATGATCGAATCCCAGTCGTTGGTGACCCATTCGCAGGTCAGCTCGGCGCGGGTGCACAGCTCGTCGCCAAGCTCGCGCTCGAACCCGTCCACCTCGCCGGAATCATTGAGGAAGTTGTACGGAGGGTAGGCGCCTTCGGTGCCCATGCGCACCACGTCCTGCGCCAAGGCGCCGCCCGTGCCGAGGGCGAGTGCGATGGTGCCGAGAATGAGGGTTTTCATTGGTCTTGCTCCCTTGGTTGGTCTTGTGCGCCCCGCTTCAGGCGTGGGTCGTCGATTTCAGGAACCCCTGCAGGCGTTCCGACTTGGGCGCGCCGAACAGTGTCGCGGGCGGCCCTTCTTCCTCGATGAGGCCCTTGTGCAGGAACACCACGTGATCGCTGACGTCATGGGCCATCTTCATGTCATGGGTGACGATAATCATGGTGCGGCCTTCTTCGGCCAGCGACTTGATCACCTTCACCACTTCCTGTTCCAGTTCGGGATCGAGCGCCGAGGTCGGCTCGTCGAAGAGCAGCGCCTCGGGTTCCATGCACAGACCGCGGGCAATCGCGGCGCGCTGTTGCTGGCCGCCTGACAGCTGCGCCGGGTAGGCATCGCACTTGTCGCCGATGCCCACCTTGGCAAGGTAGCCGCGTGCGGCCTCCTCGACCTCGGCGCGGGGGCGGCCCAGCACGGTCAGCGGCGCCTCCATCACGTTCTGCAGGATCGTCATATGGGCCCAGAGATTGAACTGCTGAAACACCATCGACAGGTTGGTGCGCATGCGCAGAACCTGTTTCGCATCGGCGGGGCGGCGGGCATGGCCCTCGCCCTTCCATCGGACGGGCTCGCCCTTGAACAGGATCTCGCCCTGCTGGCTGTCCTCGAGCAGGTTGCAGCATCGAAGCAGAGTCGACTTGCCCGATCCGGACGATCCGATGAGTGACACCACGTCACCGCGCCTGGCAGTGACATCCACGCCCCTGAGAACCTCGAGGCTGCCATAGGCCTTGTGCAGATTGCGGATCTCGATGACGGGCGTTGTGTCAGCCAAGCGGTACCTCGTGTTGATCGGTCAGTCAGTGTTGCCCCGAAGATGGACGCGGATGGCCGTGATTGGCAATGCTCAAAATGCCGTCAACGCCGGGGTTTGCGCCGCGTCATGCAGCAGATGCCCAATGCCGCGCCGCCGGTCGGGGCGCGGCACAGCGCTCAGAGCGCCTTTTCCGCCCGCTGCCGGGCAAGGGCCGAATCCACGTCGCTCACCCCAAGCAGGTTGGCCACGAGGCGCAGCAGCGCGTCTTCCTCGGCCTCGCGCACGCCGTCGGCAAGCACCACCTGCCACAGCGCCTCGATCACACCGATGCGGTGATCGTAATCCACCGCGTCCTTGATGGCGCGGGTAAAGCGCACGGTGTCCGGGGCCTCGCCCTCGAGCGCCTCGGCATCCTCGCGCAGGCGACCGGCCTCGAGAGGCGACATGCCGTAGCGCGCCGCGACGATGCGGTCGATTCGTGCGCGCTCTTTGGCGTCATAGGTTTCGTCGGAACGCGCGACCCTCACCAGCAGCGCGGTCAGCGCCAGCCGGGCATCGGTGTCGGGCAGGGGGGCGGGGCCTGGCTCAACGAGCCTTCGGAGGAAATCTGCGAACATGGGAAACGATATAGCCCGGTCCGACGCCTGCGCAAAGCGCGCTCTCGCCGGCGTGAGCAAACCGCATCATGCTGGCGGGTCGACGGGTCAGTCCTCTTCGCGTTCCAGCGCTTCGGCGGCACGGTCTGCGGCGGCATCCGCATCTTCGGGGCTGACCCCGAGATGGCCTTCGATCAGCTCAAGAAGCTCGTCTTCGCGCTCGTCGCTGAGGCCGTCGGCAAGGACCACGCGCCACAGTGCCTCGACCGCCAGCAGGCGGTGCTCGTAGTCGACACCGTCGCGGATGCGCTCTGCCATGGTCTCGATGGACGGTGTGGCAAAGGCCAGGCGTTCGCATTCGGCGCGCATCTTGGCGGCTGCGAGGGGCTTCAGCCCGTAGGCTGCCGCAAGGATGCGGTCGATCTGCTCGATCTCCTCGAAGAGATAGGCGCTGTCGACGATGGCAACCTCGACCAGAAGTGCCCCCAGGGCATGGGCGGCGTCCAGCTCGGGGAGCGGTGTGGCGGGGGCTTGCTTGGCGTGGAAGAACTGCTTGAGGCGCTCGAACATGGGCGTGTCTCCTGTATTGCCGCGCCAGTGTGGCAGGGCGGGACCAAACACAACAGGAAAAGCGGGGTCAGCCTGCCTGTCGGGCCGAGGCGAGGTCCTCGGGACACACCCCGAGGACGGTCTGCGCCATGAGGTCCACATGGGGGCGTAGCAGATCGGGCTGTGGCGTCTGTGCCTCGACCGCCTCAAGCAGGCTCAGGGCCATGGCCTGCCGCTGGGCGGGGTCGATGACCTCGTGCAGCAGTTCGGCGAACCACGGGCCGGGCGGGGCGGCGGCCTCCACCCGTTCGCAGGCCTCGCGCATCTCGGCGGCCTCGGCAGTGGTCAGATCATAGCGCCGCGCCAGCACCGCCTCGAGGGGCACGATTCCGCCGATGATCTCGGGGAAGTCACTACGCTGCGCGCGTAAAAGCAGCGCCCCCAGTGCAAGCGGGGTGTCGCCGGGATCGAACGGCGCGGTGCGCGGCGCGCCCAGCCAGAACCTCAGGTTGCGGCCCAAGGCGCCTGTTCCGTAACGGGCCGCCGCAGCGGTGAAAATGGCGTGCCGGGCGCCGCGGGTGCATGGGGCATCGGGGTGTCTTTCATCCGGTGGTGGGGGCAGTCTGGTGCAGGATGTCATCAAGAGCAATCCCGCCGGGGTCGGTGGTGGTGATGGTGACGGCACGGATCGGCACATTGCTCTGCCATCCCAGCGAGATCGTGCCGGTCTGCGCGGCGCGGTCCTCGGAGGCGATCATCCGCCCTTCGCCGTCCCAGAAGCACAGGTGCAGCCCGCCGCGCGGACGGCCCGGGGAGACATGGTCGGAATACAGCCGCAGCGCCAGACGCCACTGCCCGCTATCGAAAAGCAACACAACAGCGCCATCGCCCATGCCCTCGGGAAGGCCGCCCACCGCCCGGGCGCCGCCGTCCTCGCCGCCGAGGGGACCGATGGGCACCAGAGCGTTCGAGCCAAAGCCGGTGTGCCACGTCAGGGCCAAATTGGCGCCGCTCGGCCCGGGCCGCACTGCGAGCGGCATCTCCGGCGCGCCGTTCAGCACATCGAAACGGCCCTCGGGAGTGACCCGTTCGGCAAGGTCCTGCCCGGCAAGACGTTTGCCGATGGTCACCCCGTCAAAGCGCAGATCGCCCTCGACCTGCCCATCCGCGCGGGCGGGGCCGGGCATCTCCTCGAAGGTGACGGCGCGATGGGGATCGGTCTCGACCGCCTCGAAGGAAATCTCGGTGAGCCCATCGGCGCTGAGTGGCCCGGCCGGCAGGGCAGCCAGCAGCAGCGCGGCCAGAACGCCCCGGCCAGGACCGCGCCTGGAAAAGGCCGCGCGGACGTATGGCTGGGCGTCGGCTTCGGCGGTGGGCCTCATCGTCGGGCGCTCCTAGGTGGGGTGGGCCGGCACGATGTCTGGCAGGGTGCCGGGCGGGTCTGGCATTGGTGGTCGAGGGTGGTAGACATGGCCACCGCAGGGCGAACTTCCGGATCGGCCCATCGGTTCCTCTGACGTGCTCCGCGCCGCGTCACCGGCCGCCGCAAGGCGGATGACCGGCTGAGTGCCAGCGTAAGACAGAGTGCCGGCAGCAAGCACGGCAGCAGGAGCGGGGCAGGATGGACCATGCTCCGAACGATACACAAGCCCCGGCAAAAGGCTCAGGCTTTTTTCAACCTCGCGAAGAGTGCATCCAGCCGCGCCGCTTCGTCTTCGAGGCCCCAGGGCGCGTTGACCACGAACATGCCGCTGCCGACCATGCGATGCCCCTGCCGGATCGGAGGAAAGCGCAGTTCGTGACGGAAGCCGTCCTCGAAGGCCTCGGCCAGCGCACGCAGCATGGGAGCGTGCAGGTTCGATGTCAGGATCGGGTACCACAGTGCCAGCACGCCCACGTTCCACTTCTTCGCGACACTGGCAAAGAAGCGGGGGATACGCTCGTAATCCTGTTTCACCTCGTAGGAGGGATCGACCAGCATCAGCCCGCGGCGCGGTTCGGGGGGGCACAGGCTTTGGGCCATTTCAAAGCCATCCTGCCGGTTCACCCGTACGTTCGGCGCATGCAGGTTGCGCCGCAGCGAGGCATGTTCCTGCGGATGCAGTTCCGCAAGGTGCAGCCGGTCGCCCGGGCGCAGCAGGGTCGAGGCGATGATTGGCGAGCCGGGATAGGCGTTGTCTCCGTGCGCCGCGCGGATCCGTCCAAGCGCGTCGAGGTAAGGATGATCCGCCCCCAGCTCCTTCAGCAGGGCGGGGGCCATCACCTCGATGCCGCCTGCGGCCTCGCCGGTACGCCGGGCTTCGTCGCTGGCAAGGTCGTAAAGCCCGCGCCCGGCGTGGGTTTCGATGTAGCTCAGCGGTTTGTCCTTGCGGGTGAGGTAGCCCAGCATCGCCGCCAGCAGGACGTGTTTTTGTACGTCCGCGAGGTTCCCGGCGTGGTAGAGATGTTGATAAGACAGCATGTGTGGCCCGTAACTCGCTGAGATCGCCTGCGCTGATCGCACCCTTTCGGTCTCGTTTCAATGTGCGCGTCGCAGTGTGTTCCTGTCCAGCCTCGCCTTTCGCACGCGGGTCTCTTCAATACGCCACGCGCGTGGGGGATGCGGTGTCTTGATGCAGTCGGATCGTGGTCTTGCCGCTGCATTGCGCGATGGAGCGATGCCTTGCGCTTCCCCGCAAGCATGGCGTTGCCCAAGTCGGCGTGCTGCGGAATTGGTTGCCTCCGGTGTGGGTCCGGCTGCGGCGCCCAAAGACTCCTCTCGGATCCACGGCTGGGACCCACGGCTTGCAGATGTGCTGATCGTTCACGCGTCGAACCGCCCACACGCAACGCGGTTGACGAGCGCAGGGGGGGCTCAGTTTGATGATCGGTGTAGGACGGCGGTCTGCCCCCCCTGGTCCCTGACGTCTCAGGTCACCGTTGGCGCTGGGGCCGGTCGGGCAAGGCGTTGGCCCATCGCTGATGTTCTGCTCGCTTTCGGCCTTTACCTCTGGCCGGTGAAGGAGGAGCAAAGCCCGGACGGGGTCGCGCCTTTGCAGGAATGCAATGCCTGATTCACGCCGAAGGTGTCAGAAACTTCAACTGATTTCGTTGATTTGATGTGATGCTTTGGTACCCTCGATTGTGTGGCCGTCCTACGCTACCTTCCTGATCACGTTGCGATGCCTGATCAGTTTCGCCGCGAAGCTCGACGGGGCTTTGCGGCGTTCTGTTTGCGGCCCTGCAAGGTCAGTTCTTACGACCGCTTTGAACCGTCGGCTCCGCGGCCCCGCCCGCTCTTACCGTAATTCCGAGCCCCGGACTGGCGGGCGGAGATGCCACACCTCCTCGCAAGTCCGGCCTGTGCCTGCAAAATCCGGGTCGCCAGTGGAAGGTTCACGGCGTCTCTTGCTAGCCTGTGTTTTGAGGGTCCAGCCCGATGGCCCGGACATCCTCCACCGCAAAATCGATCAGCGCGCGCACCTTGCGTGGTAGGGTGCGTCCCGCCAGCCAGACGGCGCTGAGCATGTGGGACGGTGTGTCGTAGTCCGAAAGCAGCGGCACCAGACGACCTGTGCCAATGTCATCGCCCAGCACAAAGACCGGGCAGAAGGCGATGCCATTGCCGGCAAGCGCCAGATCCCGCGCCACCTGCGCCGAGTTCACCATGAAGCGCGTGCGCACCTCGATGGTCTGCACCGCGCCACCGCGGCCAAAGCTCCAGGCGGCAGGATCATTGCGGTTGGTATCGACGATGCAGGCGTGTTGCGCCAATTCCTCGGGGCGTTCCGGCGCTGGATGCTGCGCCAGATAATCGGGGCTGGCCACGAGGACCGACCGGATTTCACCCAGTTTGCGCCGTTTGAGCGCGCTGGGGGGCGTGTCGCCCACCCGGAAGGCAAGGTCGATGCCCGCCTCGGCAAGGTCGATGTAGGCGTCGCTGAGCCTCAGGTCGATGACCAGCCGCTCATGCGGAGCGGCAAAGCGGGCGAGCATGTCCTTGACGTATTTCTCGCCGAAGGTCACCGGGGCGGACACCCGCAGGCTGCCTGAGAAGCCCCTGCCATCCTCGGTGACATTCGCCAGCATGGCGTCGAGATCGTCCAAGAGTGCTGGCGCCCGGGCCAGCAGCGTCTCGCCGGGCGCGGTGAGGCCGACCTTGCGCGTGGTGCGCTGCAACAGCCGCGCGCCCAGCCGTTCTTCAAGCTCGGCCACATACTTCGAGGTCAGCCGGTTCGACAGCCCCAGCCGTGCGGCGGCCCCGGTGAAGGAGCCGGTCTCGGCAGTGGCGACAAAGGCGCGCAGACCATCGATCAGGTCCATCGCCGCACCTCAATTAAGAACGTTACGTGGAAAGTCATTCCATACCCTCGCCATTTCATTCCAACACGGCAAGCGTCATCTTCCGTCCATCGCAACCGGCCCTGCAGCGGGCCACCGGCACCGCCAATGATGAGGAAAGGGCGCATGATGAGTATCGCACAACAGTTGCAAAAGCTTAAGGACAGGCTCGCCAGCTCCGACCGGATGCCCGTTGCCTTCCTTGGCCACGGCAGCCCGATGAACGCCATCGAGGACAACGATTATTCCCGCAGCTGGGCGCGGCTCGGCCAGTCCCTGCCGCAGCCGCAGGCGATCCTCGTGGTGTCGGCGCACTGGATGACCAAGGGCTCGACACTGGTAAACGTCACGGCGCGTCCCGAGACGATCCACGATTTTCACGGCTTCCCGCAGGAACTTTTCGCCCAGCAATACCCGGCCCTCGGTGCCCCCGACATCGCTGCCGAGGTGGTGAGCATCCTTGCCAGCCACCACGCGGAAGGGGACGACACATGGGGCCTCGATCATGGCGCGTGGTCGGTACTGAAGTTCCTCTACCCTGATGCGAACGTGCCCGTGTTCCAGCTGTCCATCGACATGAAGGCGGACATGCCCGAGCATATCAAGATCGGCCGTGCCCTGCGCAGCCTGCGTGATCGCGGCGTGCTGATCCTCGGGTCAGGCAACGTGGTGCACAACCTGCGTGCCCTGCGCTGGGGCGGCGGGCCCGCCCATGCCTGGGCAGAGGAGTTCGATGCGCTCTTTGCCGAGCGGCTCGGGGCCGGTGACCTCGATACGCTCGCCGACCGCGGCAAGCTGGGGCGGCTGCTGACCGAGGCGCACCCGTCACTCGACCACTACCTGCCAGCGCTGACCGTCGCGGGGGCAGCGGACGACAAGGACCAGCTGATGTTCATGAACAGCTCTATCGACCTCGGGTCGGTGTCGATGCGCAGCTTCATCTATTACTGACAGATCGTGGCCACCGCCGCAGGAAAGGAGAACCGTGATGCTCGTTGACGGGAAATGGACCGCAGATTGGCAACCGGTGCAGAAGGCTGACGCCATGGGCCGCTTTGTGCGGCAGGTGTCGGGCTTTCGCAACTGGATCACCCCCGACGGCTCTGCCGGGCCAACCGGCGAGGGAGGGTTCAAGGCCGAGGCCGGGCGCTACAGGCTGTATGTGGCCTACATCTGCCCATGGGCGTCGCGCACGCTGATGGCCCGCGCCCTGAAGGGCCTTCAGGACATCATCCCCGTGACCGTGGTGAACCCGGTGCTGGGCGACGAGGGCTGGAGTTTTGGCGGTTATCCCGGCGCGGACGAAGACCCGCTGCACGGCGCGCGCTTCATGCACGAGCTTTACACCCGCGCCGACCCTCACGTGTCGGGCCGCGCCACGGTGCCGGTGCTGTGGGACGAGCAGCGCGATGTCATGGTCAGCAATGAAAGCGCCGATATCCTGCGCATGGTTGACACCGCTTTCGAGGGGCTGGTGCCGTCGGATCTACGCCTCTACCCCGAGGCGCTCGGCCCCGAGATCGACGCGCTCAATGCCGAGATTTACGACCTGCTCAACAACGGCGTCTACAAGGCCGGCTTCGCCTCGAGCCAGGAGGCCTATGACGAGGCGGTGGATGGCGTGTTTGACATGCTCGACCGGCTCGAGGACCGGCTGGATGGGGGCTATCTCTTCGGCGATGCGCTGACCGAAACCGATATCCGCACCTTCGTGACCCTTATCCGCTTTGATGCGGCCTACCACGGGATCTTCAAGTGCAACCGGCGCCAGCTGATCGCCTACCCGAAGCTGTCGTCCTACATGGAGCGCATCCTCGCACTGCCGGGCGTCCGGGGAACGGTGAACATGGATCACATCACCCGCGGGTACTATTCGATCAAGGCGCTGAACCCCGGCGGTATCCGCCCCGAGGGGCCGGCGCATATCGCGGCACTGCTGGGCTGATGACCCCCCGCCGGGCGGCACCCCTACAGGGGCCGGCCGTTACGATCCGCCATCGGGCACCACATAGGTACAGCGCCGTCCGCCCGCGACGATACGCTCGTCACGCTCAATCCGCACATCGGGACTGATGGCATGATGGAACACTGCCTTCTCGGTCCGGCAGACTCTCTGGCGCAAAGTGGGGGCAGCGCGGTTCGGGCAGTGGTTCTCCACCAGCCGCAAGACGCCATCCGCGTCTTTCTCGACACCGGCCATGTAGCCTTCGGCGCTGCGCAGCTTCGCCAGCTTATCGAGACGGGCATGGGGTAGTGTCGCTGCCGGCCATGGCCGCGCGGTACCGGGGCAGCGTCGCGATCACCCGGTCGAGCGCCTCGCTGCCGAGCACGTCAGAGATGCTGTGCAGAGTGTCCACGGTCAGTGCGGCACGGGTGTCAGGAAACCGCGACTGGCCCTTCTCCGGGGGGGGTGCCAGTAGGTCACGGGCGGGCCCCGTCAGGCGCTGCTTCACTCCTCCTCCACCAGAGCCTCCTCAAGCAGGCACAGCAGCTTCTGGCGTGCTGCCCCGCCGGTGAGGCCCTGCTTGCCTTTGGCCGAGGCAGGGGAACCGTGCATTTTCAGCGTCATCAGGACCCGTTGCAATGGCGTCGACTTGCTGACCATCGAAGAAGGCACCGCGCTGCTGGGGCTCGATGTGTGGGAACACAGCTACGAGGTCGATTTCCGCAACTGCCGCCCGGATCAAGGGGCCAGTTTTCTCGACTACTTTCCCGACTACGAGTTCGCCGAAGCCAACCTTGGCTGAACCGCGTGGTCTGGCCCTGCTGCATGCGCGTCGGGGCCGGGTGGCCCAAAACGACAACCGGCGGCGTGCAAGGGCCGGCGCTGGCCGGAAACACAGGACCTCGGCGACACCGAAAACGGCACCGCCTGCAAGTACATGGATTGCGTGGAGGGCCTGCCAAGCGGGCTGCTTCCAGCAGGGCGATACCTGCGGGTGATCCATCCCAAATAAGACGTCGACTGCGCTGCCTGCGAGCTTAAGTGCCCGATCACTGTTGGGGCCGAGGCCGCGGCGAGCAATGCTTCCTCGGGTCGGTTCTCCCACGTGACGCTGGCCGAAGGACAGGGCAAGGTGGCCAATGCCTTTGCGGTCCGGCTGGCGAGAAAGACCGCTTTGCCGGCGGGAGCTGGACGGAATAGACCCTATGGGCGGCCGGAATTGCCCGGCACTGTCGCAGCATGGACTGCGAGGTCTTGCGCGCCGTCGAGGCCGCTGGCCATGTGCTTTTCGTCGGACAAGTGTGTGCATTGGCCGCCAGCAAGGCCGGGTGCCGTTTATCGGGTATGTCCGGCGTGGTCATGCGGTCCAGCGGCCCAAGGCGTCAGGCGTGCCTGCATCGGCTTCCGGCAAAGGAACGGCAGAGTGATAACATCCCGTCCCTGACGCCGCCTCTTGGTAATGCGGCTGGCCGCGTTCTTCGTGCATGGCGATACGCTACACATCTTCGCGACAGCTGGGTCTATCCGAACTGGTTCCATTGCCTCACCGGTCTCACGGGCTGGGCTGCGGCGGTGCTGATCGCGCGAAAGCGCAGCCGGGTGATTGGCAGTCTTCTCGGGGCATCGGTGATGACGGCCGCCGCGGTCTTCGTCCTGTGCACGGTGAATAAACCCGCCGGTCATCGGTCTGGGCGCCGGGCTGGTGGCTAGGACTGGCCCGGTGTCTGAGCCTGGCCCCACCTCGTCTTTGCGGCGACCATGCGCGGCGCAGGCGGGGCCGGCATGTGATCGCGCCGGTCCGGATGGGTCGGTTGGCGCGTTCGTGAGGGGCGCTGTCCCCGTCTCCTGCGGAGACTCCCCCGGGGAAATGTCTGGCAAGAGGATGCCCGGGGCGGCGGCTCAGGCGGTGGCGGTCTGCGGCAGCACGAAGGGGGTGCCCGGAGGCGGCGCGCTGCCCACGCGCAGGGTGCAGCCGTAGGCTTTCCCTAGGGTGTCCGAGGTCATGACATCGGCAGTGGTGCCGCTGGCAAGAGGGCGGCCACCGGCCATGAGCGTTACGCTGTCTGCGAACATCGCCGTTAGATTGAGGTCGTGCATCACGGCGACCACGCCACCCCCCGCATCGGCGAAGTCGCGGGCGATCTGCATGACCTGCAGCTGGTGCGCGATGTCGAGGGCCGAGACCGGCTCATCCAGCAGCAGCCAGCGGGGGCTGTCAGGGCCGACCGGGCTGCCCACCTGCGCCAGAACACGGGCCAGGTGGGCGCGTTGCTGCTGCCCGCCCGAGAGGGTGTTCACCGGACGCTCCGCGTGATGGGCGAGGCCGGTGCGCGCCAGGGCGCGCAGGGCAGCGCCTTCCGCTGGCGCGCGGGCGTGCGACAGGCCGATCTCGACGAGTTCCAGCGTGGTGAAGGGGAAGGCCAGCTGAGACGCCTGAGGCAGCACGCCGCGCCGGGCGGCGAGCTGCCACGGTTCCAGGGTGGAGATATCTTCGCCGTTCAGGGTGACTCGGCCACCGTGGGGCAGATCGCCCGAAAGACAGCGCAGCAGGCTGGTCTTGCCCGATCCGTTGGGGCCGCAGATGGCCGTGACCTCGCCGGGGGCAGCATCGAAGCAGGTGTCGTGCAGCACCGTGTTGTGCCCGAGAGTGAGGGTGATGTTGCGGGCGCTCAGCATGCGTCGGCTCCATGGCGTTTGAGCAGGATCCAGAGGAACACCGGTGCGCCCAGCACCGCGGTGACGATGCCGATGGGCAGTTCTGACGGAGAGACGATGCTGCGCGCCACCATGTCCGCCGCCACCAGCAGCGTCGCCCCCAGCAGACCGGCGTTGATCAGCAGCGCCCGGTGATCCGGCCCCGAGGCAAGGCGGAGCAGGTGCGGCACAACGATGCCTATAAAGCCGATGCCCCCAGACACCGCCACCGCCGCCCCTGTGGCCCCGGCGACGCACAGGATGGCACGGCGCTTGGCGCTCTGGACCGGAATGCCGATATGGGCCGCCGTTGCCTCGCCCAGCGACAGCGCGTTGAGGGCGCGCCCGAGGGTGCTTGCGGCGGCGAGCGCCACGAAGATGATCGGCGCAGAGGCGGCAAGGCGGCTCCAGCTGGCCCCCGAGAGCGAGCCGAGACCCCAGAAGGTGAGATCCCGCAGTTGGTTGTCGTCGGCGAGGTAGACCATCACCCCCGACAGTGCCCCGGTAAGCGCCCCGAGCGCGATGCCCGCCAGCAGCATGGTCGACACCGACGTGCGCCCCTGCCGCGTGGCGATGCGGTAGAGCGCCCAGGTGCTCGCCAATGCCCCGGCGAAGGCGGCAAGCGCCACAAGGTGCGGCCCCGCCAGCACCGCGAGCCCGGCGGGCAGGGCGCCGCCCAGCACGATGGCCGAGATCGCCCCGAGCCCCGCCCCTGCGCTGACCCCGACGATGCCAGGATCGGCCAGCGGGTTGCGGAACAGCCCCTGCATCAGCGCGCCCGAGACCGCCAGTGCCGCCCCCACCAGAAGCCCCATCGCCAGCCGCGGCAGGCGGATGTCGAGCAGCACCACCGCCTCGGTCCGCTCCAGCGGCAGGCCGCGTGCTAGCCGCCAAAGCGCTGCCAGCGGGTCGACGCCGGTGGCCCCGGCACCAAGGCTCAGCGCTCCGATGACGACCATCAGCAGCGCCAGCCACAGGTGCAGCCGCCGCGCCCGCGCAAGGCGGCTGCGGGGGGCGGGGGCGACGTCAATGAGGCTGGCCATGGTTCAGGCCCCGTGCAGAGCGGCGGACAGCTCCGTCACCGCGTCGGCGGTGCGGGGGCCGAAGCCAAGCATCTTCAGCCCGTCCATGGTGACCAGCCGCTTGCCGCTGGCGGCGGGGGTGACCGCCAGCGCGGGCATGGCAAAGAGGTCGTCAGGGGCGATGGCGTGATCGCCGCCCCGGTCCATCATGAGGATGACCTCGGGGCCGGCGGCAGCGGCAGCCTCGTCCGAGAGCGGCTTGTAGCCTGTCATCCCCGACATTACATTGCGCCCGCCTGACATGCGGATCATCGCGTCGGCGGCGGTGCCTGTGCCGGCGGCCATCAGCCGCCCGCCCATGGCCGACAGTACGAACATCACCTTGGGCCGGTCGTCATGGGCCGAGGCCTCGGCGACGGCGGTCTTGATCTGCGCCTCGGTGTTGGAGGCAAAGCCCTCGGCATCGACCTCCAGTGCTGCCCCGACGGCACGGATCTTGGCGGCGACGGCGGCAGCGTCGAACCCCTCGGGGACGGTGACGAAGGGGATCGCCGCCTCCTCGAGCACGGCGATGGTCTCGGGCGGGCCCGCGCCTTCCTCGGAGAGGATGAGCGACGGGCGCACCGACAGCACGCCCTCGGGTGAGAGCTGGCGCATGTAGCCCACGTCGGGCAGATCACGGGCCAGGGCCGGGTAGGTCGAGGTGCTGTCGCGGGCGACCAGCCGGTCACCTTGCCCGAGGGCATAGACGATCTCGGTCACCGAGCCCCCGATGGACAACACGTCCGCCCCTGGTGCGGCGATGGAGGCGCGGGGCAGGGTCAGCGGCAGCGCCGCCGCCCCCAGCAGGGAACAGAAGGCGCGCCGTTTCATGCCGCCGCCTCCTGTGCGCCGGGCAGCGCCTCGACGATGCGGCCCCACGCGGGGCGGTGGTCATTGCCCACCTTGCCGACGCCGAAGCACTGGAAGATGAGGCCGCCCTCGGCGTCGAAGGCCTCGACCGAGATCGCCGGGCCGCGCTGGGTGGGTTTCTCGACCGCCCAGACCTCGGCCACCTTGTCGCGGCGCAGGTGCAGGTTGAACCCGGGGTCCATGATGTTCTGCCACGGGCCCATGGGCCGGAGGTTCTGCACCGCGCCGGAGTGGATCTGGATGCAGCCGCGGTTGCCCACGAAAAGCATGATCTCGGTCCCGGTGTCGCGCACCTGTTCCAGCATCATGTCCACCGCAGCGGGATCGAGCTGGCGCACGAAGGGCGCCCCGGCGATGCGGTAGGCACCAAGGCGGTTCATCTTCAGCTTGGAGCACAGGCGCAGGAACTGGTGGGTGTCGGTCAGACGCGCCCATTCCTTGCGCAGGATGTCGAGCTTGGCAGGGTCGGATTTGGCCGCCTCGGTGGGCTCGCGCGGGGTGGTTTCGAGCGTGTCCGAGCTCTCGCCCGTGGCAAGACCGGCCACCACCTCATCCCAGAGATCGTGGTTCGAGGCATCGCGCAGGTGGATCTTGTGGATCGCATCGCCCGCCGCATCGAACACCTGCAGGCTGCGGCGCACCCCGTGTTCGGTTTGCCGCGCCTCGGCAAAGCCGTGCACCCAGTGGCGCGGGAAGATGCGCAGGTCGATCTCGTCATTGAGCACCATCGAGGCATGGGGGCCGGGGTGGTAGTTGGCGTAATGGCCGACCTTTTCATGCACTGCGGCCTCGACCCGGGTGAGCGCCATGACCTCGCCTAGCCGTTCGGCGGCGGCCATCACCGCGTCGGGGTGGGCGTTGATGCGGGTGACGTCATGGCCGGTGCGGGCGGCGAGCAGATGCGCCTCGGTCAGTCCGAGGCTGGCGGCAAGGTCGCGGGCGCGCGTGCTTGTGTTTTCGGCAGCGGCGGCGCGGATGTCGTGGGGCGATAGCTGAGAGGTCAGGGTCTGGCTCACGGGGTCCGATCCTTTGTCATGAGGGAAGACAGGTATCGGCTGGCACGGGTGAGCTGGCGATATGATTTTCCCGAGTGTTTTACTCAGGTTGGTTCCGGGCCGCAAGGGAAGATGCGGCCCGAAGGGTCATTGCGCCTCGATACGGATCGAGAAGCTGGTCTGCGCCCCGGCAGGTGGCGCGGGGAAGGGCGCGGCCCGCTGGATCACGCGCAGCGCCGCCTGGTCGAGCCGGGCGCTGCCCGAGCTACGGGCGATAGACGCCCCGGCAAGCCCGCCGCTGCCCGCGATGCGGAATGACACCACGGCAGCACCGCGGCTGTTCATGCGCGGACGGGGCACGCGGGCAAGGCGGCTCATCACCTGGCCGGGATAGTTGCTGGCGGCGGCGTTGCCCTGTTGCGAGGACCGCCCGCCAGATCCGCTCGAGGCCGATTGCGCACCCTGCCGGCCCGAGGCCTGCCCGGTGCGGGCGTTGCGGTCCGCGTTGCCCTGCGGCTGACGCTGGGGCGCTTCGGCCTGGCGCTGCGGTTCGGGCTGACGCTGGCGCTGCGGTTGCGGCTCTGGCTGGCGCTGCGCGCGCTGCGGTGGCTCGGGCACCTCGAGCGTCTCGGGGCGCTGCATCGGGCGGCGCGACACCGCGACCGCCTCATCCGAGCTGTCGTCCGCTTCGGGCTCCGCCTCGATGGTCTCGGGCTCTTCGGGCTCGGCTTCGGCGGTCTCTTCCGGAGTGGGGGCGGGGGCCTCTTCGGGCGGCTCGGCGGCCTCGATCTCCTCGGGGGGGATCGCGGCGATCACGTCGGTTTCGGTCGACGGGGTGAGAGCCTCGACAGTGTCCACCGGCTCGGCCTGAACCGGGGCGGGGGCCTCCGGCTGTACCGCCTGCGGCGGCTCGGGCCGGGTGACCTCCTGCGGGGGCTCCGCCTCGACCGGCGCGGGGGGCTCGGCCTCGGTTACGTCTTCGGGCGGCTCGGCGCTGAGCGTACCCGCGGCCATGTCCGCAAAGCTGGACCCCAGCGCAGCCTCGCCCCCGGAGGCGCCTTCCATCTGCGGCGCAGGATTGGGCTGCATCAGTGCCACGGCCACGGCGCCATGGGCGGTGGCGGCCAGCAGAGCGGCCACGAACTTGGCCCCACGCGAGCTGCGGATCATCGAGGTGATCTTCATTCCAGCCCCCTTTCGGACACGAGGCGCACGCTTTCGGCACCGCCGCGCCGCAGGGCGCGGGCCAGGGCCACGAGGTCTTCAGCAGGCAGGTCGCGGTCAGGCACGAGGCGCACGGCGGTGATGTCCTCGCCAAGGCCCTCGAGGAAGTCCTCAGTGCTGGCCACCGGCGCGCCGTTGCTGCTCAGGCTGCCGTCCGGGGACACCACCAGCGCGTCGCTGGGCGGCGGCGTGCCGTCGAGGTCGGCGGTGCTGACCAGCCGCAGCTCGGGGTCCAGCGGCTGCGCCACCTGTCCCGCCACGAGGAAGAAGATCAGCATCAGGAAGACCACGTTGATGAGCGCGATCGTCGGCTCGGACCGGGACTTGTTGCGCTTGCAGCCAATCATCAGGCACCTCCCAGGATGGTCGGGGTAAAGCCGGGCAGGCCGCGCAGCACCACCAGCAGGTCGGTGAGCCGCTGGGCGCTGACCTCGGGACGCAGGGCAACCAGCAGCGGGCGCGGCGCGCCGCCGTCCTCGGGGGCCTCGGCCGCCAGCGCCTCGGCCAGTGCCTCCAGCTCAAGATCCCCGGCATTCAGCGTCACCGTCTCCGGCCCCAGCCGCAGGAACAGCGGGCGCGCGTCCGAGGACGGCTGCGCCACGCCGGCACCGGCGGCCATCAGCTCGACCTCCGAGAACTTCGAGAAGGTCGAGGTGAGCATGAAGAACAGCAGCAGCAGGAAGATCACGTCGATAAGCGAGGTCATCGACAACCTGTTGCGGCGGCGGCGCTTACGCATGGACGGCCTGCCCTGCGGGGGCGTCGGCAGCAGGGCGGGCGCCCGAGGGCGATTCCACGCTGCGCACTGCTTGGCCTGCCAGCACCCGTTCCGCGTCGATCCGGGCCTCGAGCCAGCTCAGCACCACCTGCGTCGGCATCGCGACCGCAAGGCCTACGGCGGTGGTCAGCAGCGCCACCCAGATACCGCCCGCCAGCAGTGACGGGTCCACCGCGCTGCCCGCATCCTGCAGCGCCTGGAAGGCGGCGATCATGCCCAGCACGGTCCCGAAAAGGCCCACCAGAGGCGACAGCTGCGCCACGCCGTCAAGGAAGCGGAAGCCGCGTTCCAGCCGGGCAAAGCGTGTTTCCGCCTCGGCATCGAGCCGCGCACTGTCTACGCCACCCTGCATGGCCAGCGCCACCACCGGCCGCAGGTAGCTGCGCGACCGCTCGAGCGCCGCATGCGCGCCGCCCCGGTCGCCGTGATCCCAGGCCTCGACCGCTTCGCGCAGCGCCTTGTGACGCCCCACGCCGGCGGCGCGGAACTGCCAGAGCTTGTAGAGCACCACCGAGAGGGTCGCTATGGAGACGGCACCAAGGAACAGCACCACCGGACCACCAAGGTCGTAGATCTCGAGGATCAGCTCGCGGATCATCGTTACAGGCGACATGTTCATCCCATCATCTCCACGTCGGTGCGGCTCGAAAGACTGAGCCCCTCGGTGCAGGTGGCGGCGCCTGCCTCGGCCTCGCAGGTGGCGGCGCCGTTGATCAGCACCTGGCCAAGCGCGTCGCATTGCAGCCCGGGCACCACGAACTGGCGCAGGCGTGGCTTGTTCGCGGGCAGCGCGCCGAAATCAAACAGCGTCAGCCGGTCGACCTGTCCCGCGTCATCGAAGAGCACGGTTTCGAACACCGCGGCAGAGATCGCATCGCCGGTGTTGTTGCGCGCAAGAAAGCTCAGCTTGCAGCCATTCTCCTGCTGCTCCTGCGCGTTGAGCTCGATGCTGAGCGCAGGGGCGTCGGGGGCATCCTGCGCAATGGCGGGCGCCGCGAGGGCAAGAAAGACGGACGGAAACGTCAACAGGGGGAGGCGGAAGGCACGGGTCACCGGCAGCTCCTCGGACTGGGATTTCGGAAGGAGGGCTGGCGCTTGGTGAGCGTTGGCTATGTTCGCCCAAGGACACATCACAGATCGCGGAGGGGTTCAATACCTTATAAATGCAATCAGGTATTCGTATGGATGGGCCTTTGGCGATGCCCGAAGGTGCCTGCACGGACGGTTCTGCCTGCGCAGGAGGCGTCTGCGCTTTGATGGGGGCGGGCCAGGCCTCGTGTGGATGCCTTCGTCCGGGAGCCCGCCTTCAGGTGCCACACAAGGTTGCCTGAATGGCCAATTCAGTCACCGCGCGGCAACGGGGTCCGGTTGATCCGGTTCGTCCCCAAGTCGTTTCTACCGTTGCGCCTTTTGTGCGTCTGACCCCGACAGGTTCGTGGGCTGCGGGTGTTCCCGCAGCCTGGGCGGTTGACCCGGCAGGCGCTGATATGTCAGGCACGGCCCTTTGATATTCCCCCCATCGGCGCGGGCGCGCCGGGACCAGCCGAAGGAAGGATCCATGGCTCTTACTCTCCGCCGCAACCGCGAGCGTGATCTCGAACCCCTGGCGGCGATGCTGCCGGACGAAGAGATCCCCCTGCTCAATCCCAATGCGAAGGTGCCTTTCGACGAGATGGAGTGGCACCGCAACTGGCTCGGGGACAGGGGTGACGTGTCTTTCTACCTTCAGGACGACGCTGGCCGAGACGTGGGGTTCTTCGCCCTGCGCGAGGGGATTGGGCCCGAGGTTCGGCACCTCACCTACGTCTATCTCGCCCATGAGGCGCGGGGCGGCGCCGCGGCAGAGCTGAACGAGCGGGTTGAAGAGGCAGCAGTGGACCTCGGTGCGCTGAGCCTCACGCTGAAGGTGGAGGTCGATAACGCGCCGGCCCACAACGCCTATATTTCAGCGGGTTACGAGGAGTTGTCGCGCCGGCAGGGCATGGCCACCATGCGTCTGGACCTGGAAGATCGCCAGGCGGCCTGACGCGGTTGCCTCGTTGAGGCTCGCACTGACACGGCGGGGCGATCCGAGGCACCCCGCCGAACGGGTGTGGGGTGGCGCTGTCGGCGAAGTGGTTGGAGCAGGGCATTGCGACACGGCTTGTGCAAGCCCGAGCGTGACGTCTGGACAAGAGGACGTGCAATCGGGTTCTTACGGGGAGCCGTGTTGGTGGTCAGTCTCGGTCTGGAAGAATTGGAGCGGGCGAGGCGATTCGAACGCCCGACCCTTACCTTGGCAAGGTAATGCTCTACCCCTGAGCTACGCCCGCTCGGCGTGGTGGACTACCACCATCTTTCGGTCTGGAGCGGGCGAGGCGATTCGAACGCCCGACCCTTACCTTGGCAAGGTAATGCTCTACCCCTGAGCTACGCCCGCACTTCAGACCGATGCCGGGAAACCCGGCCGGGTATTTGACCAACTGGAGCGGGCGAGGCGATTCGAACGCCCGACCCTTACCTTGGCAAGGTAATGCTCTACCCCTGAGCTACGCCCGCTTACCGGTTGGTGCGGGCGATTTAGAGTCTCCTGCGTCTGGCCGCAAGAGGAAAATGTCATCTTTCCCGAGAATAGTTTTGGGCGGATGCCTGAAGCGGTGTGTTTCATGGACAAGGCTGCCCACGGTTCTGCCTGTCGCGCCCCCGGGAATATGCGTCAAACTCCGGTTAAATTTCATGAAACCCTGCCGAACAGGTATATCACCCGTTTCTAACGGGCCTTTTCGTTGCGGCCCTCGTCTTCGACATCTCGCTGTTCTTCCATCGGAACGGACCACGGGCTGCACGACATTCACGAATGGCGGTCGATGCCGCTGTAGAAGACTTGGCGCCCGATGCGTAGCGACATGCGCAAACCGGTCTTCGCCATCATCACCGCTTCGCCTGGTGGCCGTCTGCTGCCGTCGTGTTGCCGGCATACGGCGGCACCTAAGGGCAGGGCGGGAGCCCGCCACGGTTTGCCGCCGCCGGATTGATGCTAAAGTGATCGGCTTCCTTTCGACCGTTCCGGATGCTTCTGCCGCCTCTCTCAGCTCGGGGCGAGGGGCCTCGCCGTCATCGTGCCGGATCTGAGCCTCTCGGAGATCGCCGCCACGTGGCGCCCCGGGACGAACGCGGTCTAAAGGGGGCTCATCCAGCGCGAACCACAAGAGGTCAGCGCCCTCCCGGCTCCGGTGGCTGGACTTCGGGCGCCCCTTGTCTGACACCTTAGTCCAGAAAAACTGCCACGAGCCCACGCCCGCGAAAAAAGGGCGGTCCGCCAGACACGGACCGCCCCTTCTTCTCTTTCAAAATACGCCGGGGGGAATTGGCGTAGCCAAGGGGGGCAGAGCCCCCATCCCCCCGCGTCACCAGGCGCAAGGCCGGGCGGTCACTCGAACTCGATCAGCAGGTCCTTGGCGTCGATCTGGCCGCCGGGCGTCACGTGCACCGCCTTCACGGTGGCGTCGCGTTCCGCATGCAGGCCGGTTTCCATCTTCATCGCCTCGATGGTCAGCAGCAGATCGCCCTCCTTGACCTTCGATCCCGCCTGAACGGCGACCGAGGCCACCACGCCGGGCATCGGCGCGCCCACGTGATTGAGGTTGCCGGTCTCGGCCTTGGGCCGCGCCGCCGAGGTCGCCTTGGCCTTGCGGTTCGGCACCCGCACCGCGCGCGGCTGGCCGTTGAGCTCGAAGAACACCCGCACCTCGCCATCGTCCTGGGTTTCCCCGACGGTGATGAGGCGGATCTCGAGGGTCTTGCCCGGGTCGATCTCGGCGGTGATCTCGTCGCCCGGCTCCATGCCGTAGAAATAGGTCAGCGTGGGCAGAACCCGCACCGGGCCGTATTCCTCGTGCCGTGCCGCGTAGTCGGTGAAGACCTTGGGGTACATCAGGTAGCCGTTGAAATCCTCGTCGTCGAATTCGACATCCGGGAACTTCGCCGCCAGTTCGGCCCGCAGTGCATCTAGGTCGGCGGGCGCAAGGTGCGCGCCGGGGCGATCCGTGTTGGGCTTCTCGCCCTTGAGCACCTTCTTGACGATGGTATCGGGGAAGCCGCCCGGCGGCTGGCCGAGGTTGCCCTTCATCATGTCGATGACAGAATCAGGGAAGCTCACGTCGGTCTTGGGATCCTCGACCTGATCGCGGGTCAGACCCTGGCTGACCATCATAAGCGCCATGTCGCCCACGACCTTGGACGAGGGTGTCACCTTGACGATGTCACCGAACATCTTGTTCACGTCCGCATAGGTCTGGGCGACCTCGTGCCAGCGCTCTTCCAGCCCCATGGAGCGCGCCTGCGCCTTGAGGTTGGTGAACTGCCCGCCGGGCATCTCGTGAAGATAGACCTCCGATGCAGGCGCCTGAAGGCCGGATTCGAACGCGGTGTACTGCCCGCGCACCGCTTCCCAGTAGTTCGACAGCTCGCGGATGGTGCCCACGTCCAGCAGCGTGTCACGGTCGGTGTGGCGCAGCGCCTCGACGATCGACCCCAGAGTGGGCTGCGAGGTGTTGCCCGACAGCGCGTCCATCGCCGCATCGACCGCATCCACGCCCGCGCGTGCCGCTTCCAGCACGGTGGCGATGGAAGCGCCCGAGGTGTCGTGGGTGTGGAAGTGGATCGGTAGGCCGACCTCTTCCTTCAGCGCCTTGACCAGAGCCCCGGCGGAGTTGGCCTTGAGCAGGCCGGCCATGTCCTTGAGGCCCAGCACATGCGCACCGGCGGCCTTCAGCGCCTTGCCCATGTCGACATAGTACTGAAGGTTGTACTTCGCCCGGTCCGGATCGAGGATGTCGCCGGTGTAGCAGATGGTGCCTTCGCAGACCTTGCCGCTCTCGATCACCGCGTCCATCGCGACGCGCATGTTCTCGACCCAGTTCAGCGAATCGAAGACGCGGAACACGTCGACGCCGCTCTCCGCCGCCTGCGCCACGAAGCTCTGCACCACGTTGTCGGGGTAGTTGGTGTACCCCACACCGTTGGAGGCGCGCAGCAGCATCTGCGTCATGATGTTGGGCATCTTCGAGCGAATGTCACGCAGCCGCTGCCACGGGCATTCCTGCAAGAAGCGGTAGGCCACGTCGAAGGTCGCCCCGCCCCAGCATTCCACCGAGAACAGGTCCGACATGTTCGCGGCATAGGTCGGCGCGACTTTGACCATGTCGATGGACCGCATCCGCGTCGCCAGAAGCGACTGGTGGCCGTCGCGCATGGTGGTGTCGGTGATCAGCAGGCGCTTTTGCTCGGACATCCAGTCCGCCACCGCCTGCGCACCCTTCTCCTCGAGCAGGGTGCGGGTGCCTGCGGGGGGCACTTCGTGCATCGGGGCGGGGGCCTTGGCGGGCTTGAGATCCGCCGCGGGGCGTGGCCGCCCCTGGACCTCGGGATGACCGTTCACGGTGATGTCCGCGATGTAGGTCAGCACCTTGGTGCCCCGGTCCCGGCGCTTCTTGAAGTCGAAAAGCTCGGGCGTCGTGTCGATGAACTTGGTGGTGTACTGGTTATTGAGGAAGGTCGGGTGGCGCAGCAGGTTGATCACGAAGTCGATGTTCGTGCTCACGCCGCGGATGCGGAATTCGCGCAGAGCGCGGTCCATGCGGCGAATGGCAGCCTCGGGGGTGGGGGCCTTGGCGGTCACCTTCACCAGCAGCGAATCGTAGAACCGGGTGATGACGCCGCCCGCGTATGCGGTGCCGCCATCAAGCCGGATGCCCATGCCGGTAGCGCTGCGGTAGGCGGTGATGCGGCCGTAATCGGGGATGAAGTTGTTGGTGGGATCCTCGGTGGTGATCCGGGTCTGCAGCGCGTGACCCATCAGCTTCACGTCGTATTGCGACGCCTTGCCCGTGGCCTCGGCCAGCGACTTGCCTTCCGCGATGAGGATCTGCGCCTGCACGATGTCGATGCCGGTCACTTCCTCGGTGACGGTGTGTTCGACCTGCACGCGGGGGTTCACCTCGATAAAGTAGAACTTGCCCGTCTCCATATCCATCAGGAACTCGACGGTGCCGGCGCATTCGTAGTTCACGTGCTGGCAGATCTTGCGGCCAAGCTCGCAGATCTCTTCGCGCTGCGCTTCGCTGAGATAGGGCGCGGGGGCGCGTTCCACGACCTTCTGGTTGCGGCGCTGGACCGAGCAGTCCCGTTCATAAAGGTGGTAGATGTTGCCGGCCTTGTCGCCGAGGATCTGCACCTCGACGTGGCGGGCGCGCAGGATCATCTTCTCCAGATACCCCTCGCCATTGCCAAAGGCGGCTTCCGCCTCGCGGCGTCCTTCGAGCACCTTTTCCTTCAGCTCTTTCGAGTTCTCGATGGGCCGCATGCCGCGGCCGCCGCCGCCCCAGGAGGCCTTGAGCATCAGCGGATAGCCGATTTCCTCGGCTTCCTTGGTGATGGCCTTGAAGTCGTCGCCCAGCACCTCCGTGGCGGGGATGACCGGCACGCCGGCCTCGACGGCGACCTTGCGGGCGGATGCCTTGTCGCCAAGGGCGCGCATGGTGGCCGCCTTGGGGCCGATGAAGGTGATCCCGGCGGCGTCACAGGCATCGACGAACTCGGGGTTCTCGGACAGCAGGCCATATCCGGGGTGGATCGCGTCCGCGCCGGACTCCTTCGCCACGCGGATGATCTCGGGGATGCTCAGGTAGGCCGCGACAGGCCCGAGGCCCTCACCGATCCGGTAGGCCTCGTCCGCCTTGAAGCGGTGCAGGCCCAGCTTGTCCTCCTCGGCGAAGACGGCGACCGTCTTCTTCCCCATCTCGTTCGCCGCCCGCATGATGCGGATGGCGATCTCGCCCCTGTTCGCAATGAGAATCTTCTGAAACTCGGCCATCGCGTGATATTCCTCCGTCCTCGGCCGCTATGTTACGGCCATCCGGAGCGGAGTGAACGCGATGCCGCAGCGCGGCGCAAGGTGGTTTGCAAAGTTAGCGAAGATTTGCCTGATATTTGCAAATAATTCCCGCTGCGGACGAGTATTTACTTATGTTACCGCTCACATCGCCTCCCGTTGACCGTTTCGCGCGATTTGCTGCACCAAGCCTATGGTGCGCGCAGCGATGCTTCCGCTACCATAAGGTGAAAGTGGTGCGAGATGAGGCGGCCCGTAGAGCCGCGCGGAGGGAGACTGCACCGGCGCAGGGCGAAATGTCGTCGCCGTGAATTTGCCGTGTCGATTTCCGGAACGTATGGGGAACGACGTCTTTCCTTCGGACGCCATGGACGCTAGATTGGGGCCATGAGCACATTCGACGACATGGACGCCTTCGAGGGCGCATCGCTGTCCGCCCGGGCCATGGCCGCGCGGCCCATGCCCTATCTCGACGATCTCAACCCGGCGCAGCGCGAGGCTGTGGAACGGCTCGACGGTCCGGTGTTGATGCTTGCCGGGGCAGGGACAGGCAAGACAAAGGCGCTGACCAGCCGGATCGTGCATCTTCTGATGACAGGCCGCGCCCGTCCGAACGAGATCCTGTCGGTGACCTTCACCAACAAGGCCGCGCGCGAGATGAAGACCCGTGTGGGTCGGCTGCTTGGCCAGCAGATCGAGGGGATGCCGTGGCTCGGCACCTTCCACAGCATCTGCGTCAAGCTGCTGCGCCGCCATGCGGAACTGGTGGGTCTGAAGTCGAACTTCACCATCCTCGACACGGATGACCAGATCCGGCTGCTCAAACAGCTCATCAACGCCGCCGGGATCGACGAGAAACGCTGGCCCGCGCGCCAGCTTGCGGGGCTGATCGACCACTGGAAGAACCGCGCCTGGGTGCCCTCCAAGGTCCCCTCCGCCGAGGCCGGGGCCTACAACCACCGCGGCACCGAACTTTACGCCCAGTACCAGACCCGCCTGCGCGAACTGAACGCCTGCGATTTTGGTGACCTGCTGCTGCACATGGTGACGATCTTTCAGGAACATCCCGATGTGCTGGAGCAATACCAGCGCTGGTTCCGCTACATCCTCGTGGACGAATACCAGGATACCAACGTGGCCCAGTACCTGTGGCTGCGGCTGTTGGCGGGCGGGCACAAGAACATCTGCTGCGTGGGCGACGACGACCAGTCGATCTATGGCTGGCGCGGCGCCGAGGTGGGCAATATCCTGCGGTTCGAAAAGGATTTTCCCGGCGCGCATGTGGTGCGACTGGAACAGAACTACCGTTCGACCGAACATATCCTCGCCGCCGCCGGCGGGGTGATCCGCGGCAACGAAGGGCGCCTTGGCAAGGAACTCTGGACCGATGCCAAGGGCGGTGAGAAGGTGCGCCTCATCGGCCACTGGGACGGCGAGGAAGAGGCCCGCTGGATCGGTGACGAGATCGAGGCACTGCAGAAGGGCTCGCGCGGGATCGAGGCGCAATCGCTTGATGACATGGCGATCCTCGTGCGGGCCTCGCACCAGATGCGTGCCTTCGAGGACCGGTTCCTCACCATCGGCCTGAACTACAGGGTGATTGGTGGCCCGCGCTTCTACGAGCGCATGGAGATCCGCGATGCCATGGCCTATTTCCGGCTGGTGGTGTCCCCCGAGGACGACCTGGCCTTCGAGCGCATCGTCAACACCCCCAAGCGCGGCCTTGGTGACAAGGCGCAGCAGCTGATCCAGGCCACGGCGCGTGAGTTCGGCGTGACGCTGATCGAGGGCGCGCGCATCGCGGTGGATGAGGGCCGGATCAAGGGCAAGGGTGGTGGCCAGCTGCGCCAGCTGTGCGAGGGGCTGGCCCGCTGGCGCGAACAGATGCTGGGGCCCGTGGTGCACGCGTCCGATATCATCGATGACGCGGGCGACGAGGTCATCGATGACGAGGCCCCCTTCGTGGTGGGCGAGACCCGGCGCGGCCCGCCGGAGATGAGCCACATGGAGCTTGCCGAAGTCATCCTCGATGAAAGCGGCTACACCGGCATGTGGCAGAACGACAAGACACCCGAGGCGCCGGGGCGGCTCGAGAACCTCAAGGAACTGGTGAAGGCGCTCGAGCAGTTCGAGAACCTTCAGGGCTTCCTCGAACACGTGTCGCTGATCATGGACAACGAAAGCGACGAAGCCGGTGAGAAAGTGTCGATCATGACACTCCACGCGGCCAAGGGGCTGGAGTTCCCGGTGGTCTTCCTGCCGGGCTGGGAGGACGGGCTGTTCCCGTCGCAGCGCTCCATGGACGAAAGCGGCCAGAAGGGCCTCGAAGAGGAACGGCGGCTGGCCTACGTGGGCATCACGCGGGCCGAGCGGCTGTGCACGATTTCCTTTGCGGGCAACCGGCGGGTGTTCGGGCAATGGCAGTCGGCGTTGCCCTCGCGCTTCATCGACGAGCTGCCCGAAGAACATGTGGATGTGCTGACACCGCCGGGCCTATACGGCGGCGGCTATGGCGCGGCGGCACAATACGGCCAGTCGGGTCTGGAAAGCCGCGCGTCGGAGGCCAATGTCTACAACTCGCCGGGCTGGAAACGTCTGCAGGCGCGGTCGGGCCAGAGGGGCATGAGCCAGCCGAAGGAAAGCCGCAACACGGTGATCGACCTGCAGGCCGTCTCGGCCTTTGAGACCGGTCAGCGGGTGTTCCACCAGAAGTTCGGCTACGGCACGATCCGGGCCATCGAGGGCGACAAGCTCGAGGTGGATTTCGAAAAGGCCGGATCGAAGAAGGTGGTGGCCAGCTACGTCCACGCCGAGGACGACGTCCCGTTCTGAGGCAAGGCGGCCGGGCAAATTCCTTTGAAAGGAATTTGCTCTTGGCTCATCCGCTGGGCATCCGCAGGACGATGCTGCGCCCGCTCTTGACCAGCTGAAGTTGCGTATCTCCGATCGCGGCGACCCGACCGCCATCAAGCCTGTCACCGACCTTCACGTTCTGCAGACGTCCGTTGGACATGCGGACGAGGGCGCGCCGCGCGCCGTCCGTCCCGAAAACCCCGATCAGGTTCATCTGTCGCAGGTTCAGCTGGTTGCTGACCGTGGCCTGCTGGGCGACGTTTGCGTTCTGCGGGATGCGCAGGGCCGGCTGGCGTGGGGCCGCGCTGGCGGTCTGGACCTCGGCGCGTTCGACCCGGCGTGCCATGTCACCGGGGCGCAGCTGCGGTGCAACCGACTGGGCCACCGCCTGGGCCGTGCCGCTCGGTACAGCGGGCTCGGCTTCGGCAGCTTCGGGCTCGGCCGTTTCGATGGTCTCGCCCTGAGCCACATCGGTTTCTTCAGGAAGCTCGATATCGTTTTCTGTCGCCGCTGCCTGTCCCTGAACGCTTTCTGGACGGAGCACCGGCCTCAGCAGCGCAAGCTCGGCGATGGAGTTGCCGCGCAGGGTCACTCGTTCGCTTTGTTCGACCAGATCCTCGGGGCGTGCGTTCGGGCGCGCCTCATCGGCCGGTGGTTCGGCATTGGCCGCATCCGTCTCGGCGGGCCCGGTGTCTTCGGTGGTCGCGGCGTCATCCTCGGAAGGGGTGCGCGCCGGGGGGACTTGTGGCGGCGGCCCGGAGAAGATCCGCACGCCGTCCGGTGACACGGTGCCCTCCGGGCTTGCCCGGACGAGGCCGCGATCATCGAGGTCGAAGCGAACGTCAGGCCCCGGCGGGAGCCGCACCGGCTCCACGCCAAGATCATGCGCTCCGGCCATGGGCGGCAGGGCGATCGGGTCGAACTGTTCGACAGTGGGGTCGACAGAGGCCACGTAGAGGTCGTCGAGGGTGCTTCCTGAAAGCTGGCGCGGCGCGGCGGGGGCCTGCTGCCAGATCCCCGTGGCAGCGTATCGTGCGGCCAGTTCCTCGGGGCTCAGGTCCGGTGTGTTCAGGGCAGGCGTGCTCGTGTCAGCTGTGCTCGGGGCGGGGGCTGCCGGCTCAGGCGGGCTTTGCGCCGCCACGTCTTCGACAGGGGCGTCTGGCTCGGTCACTGCTGCAGCAGAGGGACTGTCTTCCGGAATTTGCTCCACGGCCACTTCCGCCACGGGCGGATCCACCCGGTCGAACAGGCCCGAGATCCCCTCGTCGAGGAACACCGAAGCCCATGCCGCGACCGCGGCGATCAGGGCGATCAAGACAACCGTCATGGTGAGCCCGAGGAACCGCGGCTTCCCGCCGACCGGTGCGTTGCGGGCACCGAATACGGTCAGACGCTCGCGCTCTTGCGCGGCGCGTGTGGCGGCTGCCGACTTTTCCACGGTGGAGGCGGAGGGTCGCGCCGCCTGGCTCTTGCGACGTGCGAAAAGCGCGGCAAGGCTGCGGTCATTGCCCTTGCGTCCGGAAGGGTGAGCCGCGTCCTTTGTCGCAGGAGGCTCGTCCGCTAGGCTGGCCGGCTTGCGCAGGCTGCCGGCATGGGACAGCGCGGCGGCGATCCCGGCAGAGGGATCGGCCTCAGCCCGCTGCGGCGATGCCACGGGCGGAGCCTTTGCCGTTGGTGTCTCCGTGGAGATTTGCGATCCTGTCCCCGAGGCTTCGGGCTGCGACCGCGAGGCGCGTAAATTCTCAGCTTTGCCCGACGGCCGGGGCGCGGGCGTGGTGGCAGACACCACTGGCGCCGCCTTGGTCGAAGCGTGGGCCGGGATGCCGCTGGAGGATGCCGAGGCAGATCGCGACAGGTGCGAACGGTCAGCCGCCAGCTTTGACTCGCCCGCGGTCGCGGGCTGACCCGACGGACCGGAGGGCTTGTCCAGAGCGGTGGGCGTGGCCACGTCTGCCGCCGGCGGGGTGTCCGCGCGGGCATTGCCTCCGGGACCGAAGATGCCGCGCGTGAAGCTCACGCGATCTTCTGGGCCGGGCAAGGGCGCAGGCTCCGCCTCGGGTGCCGGTCCGATGGGCAGTTTGGATGCGATCGGGGCCGAGGCCGCGCCGGCAACGGCTGCCTTTGCAGCGTCCCCTTTTGCGGTGGCCTCGTCCTGCCCGGTCTGCGGATCTTGTTGCGTGACCTCATCCGCCGTGACCGTGGGGCCTGTCCGGAGGGGCGCGAGCGGAAGGTCCGCCTGTGCCTCGGTGCTGTCGGACCTGTCTGACGCACCGGGTGCGGCAGGACGCGCCGTGCCGGCAGAGGGTTTATCGTCCTTGCCCAAGACGGATTGTGGCCCGGTCGACGAAGCGGGCGCCTTTGCGGTGGTTTCGGGCCTGGGGGCAGGGGCTTCGCCCTGATCCGTTTGGGGAACCGATCGGTTCGGAACCTCAGAAGCAGGGGCGCTATCCGGCTCGACCTCCTCGATCGCAGGGACAATCTCGATCAGCGGCTCATGCGCGGACCCGGCCTGTGCCCTCGGCATGGCCTGAGCTTCCGGGACAGACGTGTTTTCCGTCTCCGGCACAGGAGCACTTCCGGCTTCCGGCGCAGGCGCAGACTGCCTGCCGGGCACCGCCGCGCTTTGAGCTTCCGAAGCGTTGCCGTGCTCTGGCGATGGTGCGGCCTGCGCCTCGGCTGCGGGGGCATCGGTCAGCTGCACGGGTTGGGTGAGGCGGGCCGGGGGCGTGCCGGTCCAGCTAGTGGCCGGTCCGAAGAATGGCGCCGTGGGGAACAGGCTATGCGGCGGCATGGCGGTGAAACCCACCGGTGCAAACCCTTGGGCGGACAGGAAGCTTTCTGCCTCGTCCAGCGTCTCACGCGCGACGGCGGCGATGTGGATGTCGCTTCCGTCGCGATGCCAATCCACAACAAGCTCGTCGATGGCATAGGGGGTCGCCCCTTCAAGCGCCGCATTGACTGCGTCAAGTTCGTCCTTTGGGCCGCCGGCGGGCGAGGCGATACAATCATAGCGGATCTGCTCGTCCGGAAGGATCAGCATCACCTCGGTGCCGCGCGGACCTTCGGCGCGGGCAGCATCGAGCAGGCCGGCCAGCGCAAGCTCGGGGCTGTCGCCGGTCAGGGCGGCTTCGTGCACTGGCGCCCATCCTGCCGGATTGCGGCGGAGCAGGACGATCCCGTCGAAGGAAAGAGAAAGCGCGTAGTTGGGTACCATAGCTGGTCTTTATCACTCGGCGATCGCAGGCGGGAGTCCCGTCGGACCCCGTGGGCAGTCTAGAGCAGGCTTCCGCCGACGTGAAGAACTTCGACTTGCCAGCCTCTTGAAGCCGCAGCCTAAGGGGGAAATGTTAAGCGTGTTATAACCATGTTGAAAGGTGCTGTCATGAGCCCCCGAACCCGCGCAGCGATGCGTCCCCTCACACTTGCGCTACTGTGCGGCCTTGCCCTGCCGCTGCTGTCCGGGGCGGCCTCGGCGCAGGAAACACAGCCGCGCCTGACCGTCACCGGAGAAGGGCAGGCCTCGGCCACCCCGGACATGGCCACGGTGACCATCGGCGTCAGCGCAACGGCCCCCGAAGCGGGGCCAGCCATGGATGCGGCCTCGGAATCGGCCCGCGCCATTCTCGACCGGCTCGACAGCCTCGGGATCGACCCGCGCGACCGCCAGACCTCGGACCTGTCGCTGCAGCCGATCTGGAGCGATGGTGGTCCCGGCGTGGCCCCCGCGGTCACAGGATATGAGGCTGGCAACATGCTGACGGTCCGGGTGCGCGCGCTTGACAGTCTCGGTGATGTGCTGGGGGCGGTGACCAGTGATGGTGCCAACCGCCTGTCTGGCCTGACCTTCGGCCTGCAGGATCCCGACCCGGTGATGGAAGAGGCGCGCCGCGACGCGGTGGCCGATGCCATGGCCCGCGCGCAGGTGCTGGCAGATGCCGCTGGTGTTACCCTCGGCCCGGTGATCGAGATGTCCGAACAGGGCGGAGGCTATGCGCCTAAGCCTATGATGGAGATGCGCGCGGCCTCTGCACCGCCAATCGCCAGTGGTGAAGCCACCATGTCGGCACGTGTCAACATGGTCTTCGGCCTTGGTGGCGAGGCCGCCGAGTGAACTGGCCGGTGCTGCCCTCAAGGGCAGCACCGGAACGAGTCAGCCTGCCGCTGTAAGCGCCTGATCGAGATCGGCAATCAGATCCTCGGGGTCTTCGGTCCCGATCGAGATCCGAACCACGTTGGGCGCGGCCCCGGCGGCGATCTGCTGTTCTTCGGACAATTGCCGGTGGGTGGTTGAGGCCGAGTGAATGACAAGGCTTCGGGTGTCACCAAGGTTGGCCACGTGGCTGAAAATCTGCAGCCCGTCCACGAACTTCATGCAGGCGTCGTAGCCACCCTTGAGCGCCACGGTGAACAGCCCGCCCGCCCCGTTGGGGCAAATCCGCGCCACACGGTCGCTGTAGGGCGATGAGGGCAGGCCTGCGTAGGTCACGCCTGCGACCGCCGGATGGTTTTCCAGCCACGAGGCCACGCGCCCGGCGTTCTCCACGTGCTTTTGCATCCGTAGGCTCAGGGTCTCGATCCCCATGAGGGTGTAATGCGCCGCCTGCGGGTTCAGGGTCATGCCAAGGTCGCGCAGGCCGATCGCGATGGAATGGAATGTGAAGGCAAGGCTGCCGAAGGTCTCGTGGAACTTGAGGCCATGATAGGCAGGCTCGGGCGCCGAGAGGGACGGGAACTTGTCAGACGCGGACCAGTCGAACTTGCCGCTGTCGACCACGCAGCCCCCGGTGACGGTACCGTTGCCGGTGAGGTACTTGGTCATCGAATGCACCACCAGCGTGGCGCCATGTTCGATGGGCCGACACAGGTAGGGCGTGGCCGAGGTATTGTCGACGATCAGCGGCAGCCCCGCCTTGTCGGCAATGGCCGACACCGCATCGAGGTCGGTGACATAGCCGCCGGGATTGGCGATGCTTTCGCAGAAGATGGCACGGGTGTTGTCGTCGATGGCGGCCTCGATGGCCTCGGGGTCATCGAAATCGACGAACCGGGCGGACCAGCCGAAGCGTTTGATGGTCTGGCTGAACTGCGTGATCGTGCCGCCGTAGGCGCGCGTCGAGGCGACGATGTTGAGCCCCGGCCCCATGAGCGGGAACAGCGCCATGATCTGCGCCGCGTGCCCGGACGAGCAGCACACCGCCCCGGCGCCCCCTTCCAGTGTCGCCATGCGTTCCTGCAGGGCGGCGACGGTGGGGTTGGTGAGGCGGGAATAGATGTAGCCCACCTCTTGCAGGTTGAAGAGCGCCGCCGCGTGGTCCGCATCGCGGAAGACATAGGCGGTGGTCTGGTAGATCGGCGTCTGCCGCGCGCCGGTGGCCGGATCGGGCCGTGCCCCTGCATGGATCTGAAGCGTGTCAAAGCCGTGGGTCATCTGTTTCCTCCCCTTGGAAATCCCGTGGTAAAAGTGCTCGGGAGCAAGGCTTAGGGGATCGCGCTGCGTGGGACAACAGGTCTGTCGTGGGGGCCGGGGTGTCACCGGTGGCGCGGAGCAAGGCTGCTTCGATGCGCCGCGGGCGCTCTGACGCGCTGCGGACAGGGCTGGCAGGCTGCGGATTGGTCTGACGTGCAGCGGGCACGCGCGCCGCCCCCGGCAGCCAAGGGCCCGCGCGCCGCGCTCAGGGCTTCCAAGTCTTGTCCAGCACCCGCATCCAGTTGCGCCAGCACAGCTTCTCCATCATCTCGGTGCCGATCCCATGGTCCGCCATGGCGCTGCGCAGCGCCCCGAGGCCGGCGACATCCCCGATGCCTTCGGGCACCACCGCCCCGTCGAAGTCAGAGCCAAAGCCCACGCGATCCTCGCCGAGGATGCCCACGAGGTGGTCGAGATGGCGCATCATCGGCTCCAGCGTCATGTCAGCGCCCATGCGCCCGTCCTCGCGCAGGAAGGCGGAGGCAAAGTTGATACCCACCATGCCGTCGCTGTCGGCGATCATGTGCAGCTGCCGGTCGGTGAGGTTGCGCGCGTGCTTCGTCACCTCCCATGCGTTGGAATGGGTGGCCACCAGCGGCGCGTCGCTGATCGCGGCCACGTCGTTGAAGCCGGCCTCGTTGAGGTGGCTCAGATCCACCATGATGCCCAGCCGGTTGCATTCGGCGATCAGGCGCTTGCCGTCCTCGGTCAGGCCCGGCCCGGTGTCCGGCGTGCCGGGGAAGCGGAAGGGCACCCCATGGGCCCAGATCGTGGGCCGTGACCACACCGGCCCGACCGAGCGCAGCCCGCGGGTGTAAAGCTCGCCCAGCAGCTCGAGATCGCGGTCGATGGCCTCGGCGCCCTCGATATGCATGATCGCGGCCATGGAAGGGCCGTGGATGGCGCGTTCCAGCTCGGGGACGCTGCGGCAGATGGTGACGGTGCCCTGTGCCGCGAGCGTCTCGAGCGCCTCGGCCCCGCGCAGCACCACGTCCAGCGCCCCGGGCTGGTCCAGCATCGGCGGCAGGGCAAGGTCGTAGCTGGGGTCGGCCATCTGCTCCATGTCGCCGGGGGCGAGGGGCGAGGGCACGAAGATGGCGAAGAAGCCACCCGCGAGGCCGCCGATCTTTGCGCGCGGCAGGTCGATATGGCCGCTGTCCATCCCGGCGTGGACATCCTCGGGGCGGATGCTGCCGGTGACGATGCGCAGCAGAAGGTCGTTGTGGCCGTCGAAGATCGGCGGCGTGATGGGGTGGGCGGTCATGGGAAGGTCGTCTCGTGGTCAGGTGTTGCCACCCGAGACTGACCCTCCTGCCGTTTGCATGCAAGCGCAGCGAAGGCTGCTCAGCCGATCACGAAGGCGTAAAGAAGCACCCAAAGCGGTATCACCACCAGAAGTGCCAGCATGTAGCCGCCGTTCCAGCGCACCCCCACGTGGTGGGCGCTGACCCCGCCGAAGCTGCCGGTGAGCATGGTGGTCGCGGTGAACGGAGAGCTGATGCCCCCCAGCGCCCAGCCCCCGGTGATCGCGGTGACCATTGCGGCGGGGGTGATGCCCAGCACATCGGGCGAGGGCAGCAGCGGCGCGATCAGCGTCACCGCAAGGATGGGATTCATGGCGATCTGGCCGCAAAGCGGGATGATCCACACCAGCGCCGCGAGCACCAGCCACGTGGGCAGATCCTCGGGGTGGAAGCCGCTGGCCTTCACCAGCGGTGCCAGCAGCGGCGCGCCGATGGTGCCGATGTAGCCCGCCATGGTCAGCAGCAGCACCTCGGAGCGGTAACCCGGCAGGTCGTGGAAGACGAACCGTCCCATGCGCGCCGACACTGCCGCGCCGCCGCCGCGTGCCTGAAGCACCGTCCAGCCAAGCGCCATCGCCGGCACGATCAGCAGCACCAGGCCCACCACGCGCACATCCACCACACGGCCCAGCACGAAGACGCTGCAGACCAGCAGGCCGAGCAGAAACAGGAGCGGTGTCAGCAAGGCCCAGGATCCTTCGGGCTTTGTGCGGGTGGGCGGGGGCTGCGACAGGCGCGGCTTGAAGGCGGTATCAAGGCCCCAGCCGATCAGCGTCATCAGCAGGGCGGTGACGATGCAGGGCACCAGCGCCGCGGACCAGCTGGCCCCGGGAATGAGCGCGGTGCTGATGGCGATGGCGAAGGACAGCGGCGACCACGGCAGCGATGACACAAAGCCCCGCTGGATCGCCAGCAGCATGCGGCGGCGGCGATGCTCGCGGATCTCGGGGTCGGGCTCGGACCGCGCGGCGGCGGTGGCAAGGCTGCCCAGAAGCGCGATGGCGCCGTAGTTGAGCAGCAGTGCAAACGCGCTGCCGCCCACGGTCAGCGCAAGGTAGCGCCGCCCCGGCGGCTGCTGGGCAAGGAAATCACCGCTGCGGCGGATCGTCTCGGATGGCTCGGCAGCGCTGCGCAACGTCGCGAGGGCCGAGAAGAAGGCAGCGATGAAGGACGCCTGCGCCACGCCGCGCGCCAACACCGACTGCCAGTCGTCCAAGCGCAGGATCAGCGCGGCGGTCAGCAGCGCCGCCACCACCACGAAGGCCTTTCGTCCCGGGCGCACCTGCACGAAAAGCGCCGCGGTCAACGCCGCCATCAGCGCCGCGAGCACGGGCTCCTGCCATTGGCTGTCCAGCCATTCTCGGCAGATCACCAGCAGCGTGATCACTGCAAGCAGGCTTCCGGTGATCCGGTTCAGCATGGTGGGGGAAGAGGGGCCGTCAGGTGTGGGAGCACGTTCCATGCCATGCTCTAACCACCATTCCCCGCAATTGACAATTGCACGCGCCACCCTTCCCGGCGCGGTGTGCTGTCACGGAAAGTTAATGGTCCCGTCGTGGAACCGACACGGGGCCGTCACGCAGTTGACAAGCCTGCCCGGGTATCACGCCGCAACGAATGGACGTGGGGACAGGATGCTCGCAGTAGAACAGCTGACACGGCGCTTCGGGGCCAACGTGGCCGTGGACAACGCCAGTTTCACCGTGGATCGGCCGATGATGATCGGGGTGATCGGACGGTCCGGAGCCGGCAAGTCAACGCTCCTGCGCATGGTGAACCGCCTGACCGATGCCAGCGCCGGGCGCATCCTCTTCAACGGTGAGGACGTGCTGGGCTATCGCGGTGCCGCGAAGCGCCGCTGGCAGTCGCAATGCGCCATGATTTTCCAGCAGTTCAACCTCGTGCCCCGCATGGACGTGGTGACCAACGTGCTGCACGGCACGCTCAACCGCCGGTCCACCGCCGCGACGCTGTTCAACCTCTGGCCCGAAGATGACATCCACCGCGCCATTGAGATCCTCGACCGTCTCGGCATCGCCGAGCAGGCACCGAAACGGGCAGAGGCGCTGTCGGGCGGCCAACAGCAGCGCGTCGCCATCGCGCGGGCGCTGATGCAGGACCCGGCGATGATCCTTGCGGACGAGCCTATCGCAAGCCTCGACCCGATGAACGCGCAGGTGGTGATGCAGGCCCTGCGCCGCATCCACGAGGAAGATGGTCGCATGGTCATCGCCAACCTGCACACGCTCGACACCGCGCGGCGCTATTGCGACCGGGTGATCGGGATGCGCGATGGGCGCATCGTCTTTGACGGCACGCCTGCGCAGCTGACGACCGGTGTGGCCCGCGACATCTACGGCGCCGATGCGTCCTTCTCGGAGGCCGCCACATCGACCGAGATCGGGGCGCTGGAGCGGCACCCCGTGCACGCCTGACAGACCTCACGACCGAAACAGCGCGCCGGGCAGGGACCCTGCGCCGACAACCCATCCAAACGGAGAGATCCCATGAAGACCATCATCGCGGCCGTTCTGGCCACCACCGCCCTGACCTCGGCCGTTTCGGCTCAGGAGATCACCGAATTCCGCCTCGGCATCCTTGGCGGCGAGAACGCGCAGGACCGTCTGGCCAACCAGCAGTGCTATGCCGACAAGATTTCGGAGGCGCTCGGTGTCGAGGTCAAGATCTTCACCCCCGCGGATTACAACGGCGTGATGCAGGGCCTGCTGGGCGGCACCATCGACGCCGCATGGATGGGCGCGTCGTCCTATGCCGGCACCTACATCGCCGACCCCGAAGCGGTCGAGCCGGTACTGGTCAAGCAGAACCTCGACGGCTCCATCGGCTACTACTCGATCGGCTTTGCCCGCAAGGACAGCGGTGTGACCGAGCTTGCGAACCTCGAAGGCAAGAAATTTGGCTTCGGCGATCCCAACTCCACCTCCGGCTACCTGATCCCGTCGGTGGAAATCGACGCGGCGGGCTACCCGATGGAGCCGGGCGAGTTCTTCGGCGATGTGGTCTTCACCGGCGGCCATGAGCAGACCATCGTTGCCGTGAACAACGGTGACGTGGACGCGGGCGTGACCTGGGCCGACGGCCTTGGCAACTGGGAAGATGGCTACAACTCGGGCGCCCTGCGCCGGGCCGTGGACGCGGGCCTTGTGGACATGAACGACCTCGTGCAGATCTGGCAGTCGAACATCATCCCCGAAGGCCCGTTCGTGCTGCGTACCGCGCTGCCTGAGGACGTCAAGAATGCTGTCACCGAGCTGACCGCCAACCTCTGGGAAGAAGACCCCGATTGCGCCTACGGCGTGGCCGCGGGCGACGCGCAGGATTTCATCCCGGTGACCCACGCCGAGTACGAAAGCATCGTCGCGGCCCGCCGCGCGGTCATCAACTGATCAAGCCCGATCCCGAGGGGGCCTGCCACAGCGCGGGCCCCCTTTGCATTTGCCCGGAGCCACCCTATGCCCGACATTGAAATCATCCACGACCGCTACATGGAGCACACCCGCCGCAAGCGCCTTTACGGCGGCATGTTGCTGGCGGTGTTCGTGGCCCTGATGGCGGGCGGTTTCATGACCGCCGACGCCCGCAACGCGGGCGGCTTCTGGGACGGGCTTGGCGCGATCTTCGACTTTCCCGCCGGGGTGATCTCGGAGGCGGTGGAAAAAGCGCACACATTGCCGGCCACCATGCTCGAATACCTGCCCGCGCTGGTCGAGACGGTGAACATCGCCGCCGTCGCCACGCTGATCGGGGCAGGGGGCGGCATCGTGCTGTCGATGCTGGCCACCCGCGGGCTTGCCCGCTGGCCCCGTGCCATTCCCCTGTTCCGCCGCATCATGGACGTAATGCGCGCGGTGCCCGAGATCGTCATCGCGCTGGTGCTGATCTTCGTGCTGGGCGGCGGGCCGGTGCCCGCGATGATCGCGATCGCCTTCCACACCATCGGCGCGCTGGGCAAACTGTTCTCGGAAGTAAACGAGAACGCGTCGCTGAAGCCGGTCGAGGGGCTGGAATCCGTTGGTGCCAGATGGGCTCAGCGCATGGTGCTGGGCGTCATGCCACAGGTCGCGCCGAACTACCTCAGCTACGCGCTGCTGCGATTTGAGATCAACATCCGCGCCTCGGCCATCCTTGGCTTCGTGGGCGCTGGCGGCATCGGCTACGAGCTCAAGAACGCCATCGCCTGGGGCATCGGCCGCTATGATCAGGCCGCCGCCATCTTCATCCTGCTGTTCCTGACCATCGTCGTGGTGGACCAGTTGTCGAGCCACCTGCGCGACCTGCTCACCCATGGCCGCAAGAAGGAGATGCTGGCATGACCCTTGCCGCCGATCCCGCCGCCCTCGACCTGCGCACGCAGGCCACCGCCCTCATGCGCCGCAAGCGCATCGGCTCCATGATGCTGCCTGTGGGCGTGCTGGTCTATCTGGTCTACGCGCTGATTTCCTTCGACGTCCTTGGCTTGCTGGGGCGCGCCAGCACCGAGAACGCGGCTACGCTGCTTTCGGACACCTGGAGCTACAAAACCCATGTCACCCGCGACAACCGCAGCGGCGCGGTCAGCTATGCGGTCGAGGGCGAGCGCAAGGGTGAATACCCCGAAGGGATGCACCCCGATTTCGTCACCGAAGACGGCGAGACCACGATCACGGACCTTGGGGATGGGCACATCGTGACCTTTTCGCCCGATGGGGTCAGCTACGACATCCCCGGCTATGGCCTTGTGACCGCCAATCCCGGCCGGTCCGGCGTTCAGGCGACGTTCCCCGAGGGCGATTTGCCCGACTGGATCAACGCATCGGGCAACCGCGTGGCGATCACCACCGACGCGGGCCGCCTGACCATCACCCGCAACCGGTCCGAGGTGTTTCACTATTCCGCCGGGTGGGAGTTGTTCTTCTTCACTCTCGACAGCCCCTACCACGGCATGGGAGTGGCCGACCTTGCCAGCCGCGCGATGGGTGGCGAGACGTCACAGATCTTCGATGATTTCTGGAACAACACCATGTGGCGCCACGGCGACGTGGCATGGGCGCTGGTCGAGACGGTTCTCATGGCCTTCCTCGGCACCTTCGGGGCGGCCATCGTGGCCCTGCCGTTGGCCTTCCTCGCGGCGCGCAACTTTACCCCGCTCAAGGTGGTGCGCTTCGGCTTCCGCCGGGTGTTCGACTTCCTGCGCGGCACCGATGCGCTGATCTGGACGGTGGTGCTGTCCCGTGCCTTCGGTCCCGGTCCGCTGACCGGCGCGCTGGCGATCCTGCTGACCGACACGGGCAGCTTCGGCAAGATGTTCTCGGAAGCGCTCGAGAACACCGACGGCAAGCAGATCGAGGGCATCGCCTCCACCGGTGCCAAGCCCGTGCAGCGCTACCGCTTCGGGGTGATCCCGCAGGTGACGCCTGTGTTCCTGAGCCAGATCCTCTATTTCTTCGAAAGCAACACCCGCAGCGCGACCATCATCGGTGCCATCACCGGGGGCGGCATCGGCCTGCTGCTGACGCAAGCGATGATCACCCAGAAGGACTGGGAAGAGGTAAGCTACTATATCATCCTCGTGATCGCGCTGGTCTTTGCCATGGACAGCTTTTCGGGCTGGCTGCGGCGCAAGCTCATCAAGGGGGACTGATGCCGCGTCTTTCCGAAGAGCCGTTCATTCACCCCGGCTGCGAGATCGTGGCGGCCACCCTTGGCCGCTACACCGAACTGGGGCAGGGCACGCGGCTGCTGCACTCGGCGCTTGGTGATTACAGCTACACCGACCGCTATGCGGACGTGGCCAACACCACCGTTGGCAAATTCGCCAACATCGCCAGCTTTGCCCGCATCGGCCCCACGGATCACCCGATGCAGCAACCGTCGTTGCATCATTTCCTGTATCGCTCGAGCGATTACTGGGACGATGCGGGGCGGGACGAGGATTTCTTTGCCCACCGGCTGTCGCGCCGCGCCCATGTGGGCCATGACACCTGGATCGGCCACGGCGCGGTGGTACGCCCCGAGGTCACCATCGGCCATGGCGCGGTGGTCGCGGCGGGCGCCGTTGTGACGAGGGACGTCGCCCCGTACATGATCGTCGCCGGGGTGCCCGCGGTGCCGCTGCGCGAACGTTTCGCGCCGCCCATCGCCGAGCGGCTGTTGAGGCTGGCGTGGTGGGACTGGTCCCACGATCTGCTGCGCGAGCGGCTTCAGGATTTCCGCACGATGCAGATCGAGGCGTTTCTCGAGGCATACGAATAGTTGCGCCGGGGCGGCAGTGGTCGCCTCGGTGGCGGTATGTTAAGCCGGTGCGACTCCTCCTTTGGATGAAGGACCGCTGCCATGACCCGCCTTACACCGGAAGGCCTGCGCCTCGTGTCCGAGATCGCCGCTTGCCACGCGGTATCCCCGGACGCCGCCGAAACCCTGCTGGTCGCTCTGGCGGCAGGTCAGGGCACGCAGGCGCAGTTCAACCACCCCGAACTGGGCGGCATGGGCCAGTGGTCGCAGGGCGGCATGACCATGGTGGGCGACATGTTCAACAATGCGCTCAAGGCGCAGGTGGACGGGCTGTGCCGCGAGCTATCGCAGGCGATGGTGGCGAACCAGCTTTTCGCCGCTGCGCCGAGCGCGCCGCAAGGGAGGCAGAGCCAGTCGCAATCCCCAAGCGCAAGCCTCTTCGTGCCCTACGGCTCGGTCGGCGGGCACGGCTGGCCGGGCGAGCTGGGGCAGCCCTCCTCGACCGGTTCGCAGAATAACCTGCGCTATGCCGTGTTCCCGCAGACCCGCCGGCTCGCCATCGATTTCGGCGGCCGGATCGAGGTTTACGACACCGGAGACCATCGGATCTTCGGCGTGTCGCAGCAACAGCACGGAGACCAGTCTCTGAGCTTCACCAGCCAGCACGGGCTTGTCCTGCTGTCGTCGCTGACGCGCGTGGGGGGCGAGGTGCCTGGGGAGGACGGACAGACTGTCACGGACGCGGTGCCAGCGCGTGAAATACAAAGCACGTTTGCCCCGGGTGACGTCGCCGCCGAGGCTCCGGTTTCGCAAGACGCCCCCGGGATTGGATCATCGAATGAGGGCGCTGGGGACTTCAATTCGGCTCCTCGCGAGGAGAAGGGCAGCAATACGCCAGCCGCCGGACAAGAGGGCCGCACCGCCCCCGAACCAGCCGAGCCGCTCGCCCCCGAAACCGTTGAGATGGCCGGAGCGAAGCCCGTTCAGGCCGTTCCACGGTCCACGCCCGCGGTGAGCGTGGCGGCTGGTGCCGGGGACGCGGAGCAGATCATTGGCCTGATCCGCAAGCTTGCCGATCTGCGCGATGGCGGCCTCCTCAGCGAGGCGGAATTCGAGGCCAAGAAGACCGAGCTTCTGTCACGGCTCTGACCGGGCTTGTGGATGCGGGCTGCATGAGAGCAAAGGGACGGCCAAAGATCTCTTTCAGCCGATGAAGTCGGCACTGCTTCCCCGTTGTTTGCGAGTGCCCCTTGCGTGGGCGGTCTCAGCGGCACTGCATCGTACCTGTTGGCCAGCTGCCCACAGGTTCGAGAGGTGGGTGCGGGCGCTGCTCCTGCTGCGTCCGCCATGCGAATGCGGCGCCTCCGCCGAAGGCAGGCTGACTGGCGGCTGCCACGGCGTCCAGCGCCGGGCTGGCAAAGAAAGAGGCGCTTTGTGCTATTCCGCCGCCAGCCGCTCGCCTGCCATGGCGCCCAGGAGCCGCGCGCCGGCCTCTCCGGCAAGATAGGTGAGGCGGCCTCCGCAGATGGTGGCCTCGATCTCGCGGCTGTCCTCGTTGACGACGACCACGTCGGCCCGCTTGCCATGATCGAGCGTGCCGCGGTCGGCCAGTCCCATGATTCCGGCCGGGCCCTTGCTGACCAGCGCCCAGGCGGTGGGCAGATCGCACAGCCCGCGGTCCACCAGCGTCCATGCGGCGCGGGCAAGGCAGGGGTAGTGATAGTCGGACACCAGCGCATCGCACAGGCCCTGCGCGATCAGCGTATTGGCCGACACGTTGCCCGCCTGGCTGCCGCCGCGTACGACGTTGGGTGCGCCCATCAGCACCGGATCGTTGCAGGCCCGCGCCAGTTTCGCCGCCGACAGGGTGGTGGGAAACTCGGCGATGCGGGCCCCGAGGATGCGGTAGTATTCCCGCGTTTCGCCATCGGGGTCGTCATGACTGCCATAGCGGATGTCCATGGCGTCGAAGGCCTCGGCCAGCGCGCACAGATGGCGCGGCACCTCGCGCCCCAGCGCCTTGGCGCGCTCCAGCACCACGAGGAATTCATTCAGCGTCATGCCGCCGCGTTCGGCCCAGCCCGCCACCTTGTGAGGGTTGGTCTGCGCCAGCTCGAAGGTTTCGGGCAGGTGGTTGTTGAACACCACATAGTCGACCCCGAAGCGGCGGATGGCTGCAAGCATGCGCGCCTGCGTGTCGGGCATGTGCGTCTCGCAGCGCAGCTGGAGGCGCAGGTCGGTGAGCATCCGGGGCCGGTAATCGGCCATGGCCTGCATCACCTCGATGGCGAAATCAGGGCCGCGCATGCCGCCCTCCCAGCTCCAGCACTGCGCGAGCCAGGCGGTGGTGACCCCGTGGCTTGCGGCCTCGCGGTCGGTCCAGCGCAGACCCGCCTCGATGGGAAAATGCGCCGAGGGGCGGGGGGCAATGTGACGCTCGAACGCGTCGCCGTGCAGGTCGATAATGCCGGGCAGCAGCAGGTACCCCGACAGGTCCACCGGCGGCAGCGGCCCCTTGGAGATCAGCCCGTTCTCGATCACGAGTGAGCGTTTCTGAAGCGCGTCGCCGCGCAGGATCGTGGCGCCGACCAGTCGGAGGGGGGGAAGCAGGGCCATGTCACCGCTCGGGGTTCGCGTTGCGTTTTGACCCGTTCTAGGGGGTCGACGTGTCAGGCGCATGACGCCCGCCCGCCTCGGTTGCGGAAATCGTCAGGGTCACCCGGTCGCCTGCAAACCATGTCAGACCGTACTCCACCGGGGTGCCGTCCGGCCCGTGGTTGACACTTTCGCTGCGCAGCAGGGGCTGGCCTTCGCGCATGGTCAGGTGCAGCGCCTGCACTGGCGTCGCGGCTTCGGCAGTGAGGCGGGTCTGGGCGCGAGTGTAATCGGGAACGCCAACCGCGCGCAGGGCCTCGGTCACGGTGCCGTGCGCTTCTATGGCCTGTCTCAGCCCCGGCAGGCGGGGTTCAGGAAAGACGCTGAAGAAATGTGCGATGGCAGTGCCGCCCGCCAGTGAAAGCCCCTCGTAGACCAGCACCGGGCTGCCCTCGGACAGGGCAAGCGCCTTGGCTTCGGTGGCATCGCAGGGGCGGGTCTCCAGCCGCAGAGTGCGCTTTTCCGGGGTGCGCCCTGAGGCGCGGGCATTTTGCGAGAACCGCACCCGCTCCCCGATGGGATAGTCGAAGGGTGCGGCCTTCACGAACACCCCCGCGCCGCGCCGCGCATGGACAACATCGCGCTCGGCCATGTCCGCCAGTGCCCGCCGCGCCGTGTGCCGGTTGACGCCGAAACGGCGCGACAACTCTGCCTCGGTGGGCAGCTTGTCACCGGGGGCATAATGGCCACGGGCGATGTCGCCCTCAAGCTCGGTGACGATGGATTTCCAGATCGGGCTGCGGGTCACGTCTGCCCCTTTGTCGCAGAAGTTTCATGGAATGGGGCTTGCGCGGATCGATCGCTTGGCCCTATGATTTGTCTAGTTGTATAGAAATATAGACAGGTCGGCAAGGTTGTCCAGATGAACCAGACAGACATCGACACCAGCGCCCGGAAGGGCTGGATGGGGCTTCTGGCCCGGTCCCCCGCGCCGCGGCTTCAGGCGCTGATGGAGGCGGCAGGCCCGCGCCCCGAGGCCAGCTGGCTGCGCCCCCCAGAGGTGGGCGGCGTCATGGTGCGTGGCCGCATGGGCGGCACCGGGGCAGCCTTCAACATGGGTGAGATGACTGTGACCCGCTGCGCGCTGCGCCTTGCCTCGGGCGAGGTTGGCCATGCCTGTGTACAGGGGCGCGACAAGGCCCACGCCGAACGCGCCGCGCTAGTGGATGCGCTGATGCAGGGAGCCTCCGCGCCGCAGCTGCGCGAGACGGTGCTCGAGCCGCTGGAGCGCGAGGAAACCGCCCGCCGAGAGGCTCGTGCCGCGAAGGCCGCCGCCACGAAGGTGGATTTCTTCACCATGGTTCGGGGAGACTGACGATGCAGCCAGATGTTCTGACCGGGGGCTTTGCCGACCCCGCGCCACAATCGGCCCGCGCCTTCCGTGCGGCGCTTCAAGCGATGGCGATGCCGGGCACCATCCACGAGGTATCCGGCGCGTCAGCCCCCGCGCCGCTCAGCGCGGCGGCGGCGGTGCTGCTGCTGACGCTGTGCGACCGGGAAACGCTGCTTCACCTTGCGCCGGGCCATGACGTGCAGGGCGTGCGCGACTGGGTCGCCTTCCACATCGGCGCGCCCATCGTGCCCGCCGGGGAGGCGATGTTCGCCCTTGGCACATGGGAGGCGCTAGCCTCCCATGACGCATACGCCATCGGCACGCCCGAGTATCCCGACCGAGCGGCCACGCTGATCGTCGAGGTCGCCAGCCTCGACGGTAAGGGCGCGCGGCTTACGGGGCCGGGCATCAGGGACGAGGCGTTCCTGCCTGTGCCGGATGTTGCTGCCTTCAGGGCCAACGCCCGCCGCTTCCCGCTTGGTTGGGATGCGATGCTGACCTGCGGGCCGCGCCTTGCGGCGATCCCCCGAAGCACGACAGTGGAGGACATCACATGTATGTCGCAGTAAAGGGCGGTGAGCGCGCCATCGACGCCGCGCACGAGTGGCTGGCCCATGAACGCCGGGGCGACCGTGCGGTGCCCGAGCTGTCGGTCGCCCAGATCCGCGAGCAGATGAGCCTTGCGGTGAACCGGGTGATGGCCGAGGGCTCGCTCTACGATCCCGATCTTGCGGCGCTGGCGATCAAGCAGGCGCGGGGCGATCTGATCGAGGCGGTGTTCCTGCTGCGCGCCTATCGCACAACACTGCCGCGTATCGGCACGTCACGCCCCGTGGATACCGGCACCATGCGCTGCGACCGTCGGGTGAGCGCGACCTTCAAGGACGCGCCGGGCGGGCAGGTGCTTGGGCCCACGTTCGATTACACCCACCGGCTGCTTGATTTCAAACTCGCCGCCGAGGGTGAAGTGCCGCAGCCGCCGAGCGGCACCCCGGACACCACTCCGAAGCCGCATATCACCGGTTTCCTTGGCCGTGATGATCTGATCCAGGACGAGCCGGCCTCGGACGAGGTGCCGCCGGACCTCACGCGCGAGCCGCTGGAATTTCCGGCAGGCCGCGCCCTGCGCCTTCAGGCGCTGACGCGGGGGGACGAGGGCTTTGTGCTCGGCATGGCCTATTCCACCCAGCGCGGCTACGGGCGCAACCACGCCTTTGTGGGCGAGCTGCGCATCGGTACCGTCGAGGTCGAGATGGAGATCCCCGAGCTGGGCTTTGACATCTGCATCGGCGAGGTGGTCCTGACCGAATGCGAGACGGTGAACCAGTTCAAAGGCTCCAAGGTCGAGCCGCCGCAGTTTACCCGGGGCTACGGCCTCGTCTTCGGCCAGACCGAGCGCAAGGCGATCTCCATGGCGCTGGTGGACCGTGCGCTGCGGGCAGAAGAGCTGGGCGAGGAAAACACCGGCGCCCCGGCGCAGGACGAGGAATTCGTGCTGGCCCACAGTGACAACATCCAGGCCACGGGGTTCCTCGAGCATATCAAGCTGCCCCATTACGTCGATTTCCAGTCCGAGATGGAGCTGGTGCGCCGGATGCGCCGGGAGGCGGCAGCGCAAGGTGACGTGGTGGCAGGCCAGAAGGAGGCGGCGGAATGAGTGTTCAGACGGCCATGGATGAGGCCCAAGTGGATCAGGCCCAAGCGGATCGGGCAAGCACCGATCAGGCAGGCACCGGCAGGCATGACCCTGCCTACAACTTCGCCTATCTCGACGAGCAGACCAAGCGGATGATCCGTCGTGCGTTGCTGAAGGCGCTTGCGATCCCCGGATACCAGGTGCCCTTTGCGAGCCGCGAAATGCCCATGCCCTATGGCTGGGGCACCGGGGGCGTGCAGGTGACGGCGGCCTGCCTTGAGCCTGATGACGTGCTCAAGGTCATCGACCAGGGGGCGGACGACACGACAAACGCGGTGTCCATCCGCAAGTTCTTCCAGCGCACCGCCGGGGTGGCGGTGACCGAGGCGACGGGCGAGGCCAGCCTCATCCAGACCCGCCACCGCATCCCCGAGACGCCCCTGACCGAAGGCCAGATCCTTGTCTACCAGGTGCCGATCCCGGAGCCCTTGCGGTTTCTGGAGCCGCGCGAGACTGAGACGCGCAAGATGCATGCGCTTGAGGAATACGGCCTCATGCATGTGAAGCTTTACGAGGATATTGCCCACAACGGCGCGATCTCCACCGCCTACGCCTACCCGGTGAAGGTCGAGGGGCGCTATGTCATGGACCCTTCGCCGATCCCGAAGTTCGACAACCCGAGGCTGGAAAGCCCGGCGATCCAGCTGTTCGGCGCGGGCCGCGAACAGCGGATCTATGCGTTGCCGCCATACTGCCGGGTCGAGAGCCTTGATTTCGAGGATCACCCGTTCGAGGCCTCCAAGGCGGATCACGACTGTGATCTGTGCGGCTGCGGGGACAGCTATCTCGACGAGGTGATCGTCGATGACGAGGGCGGGCGGATGTTTGTCTGCTCGGACACGGATTTCTGCGCCACGCGGCGGGCTTTGGGCCATGCGGGGCGTCTTTCGGGGGAGGCTTTGGCATGACGCCCTTGTTGCAGGTAGACGGTCTGACCAAGCGCTATGGCGCGCGGCTGGGCTGCGGGGATGTGTCGTTCGACCTTTACCCCGGCGAGGTCATGGGCATCGTGGGGGAAAGCGGGTCGGGCAAGTCGACGCTGCTGAGCTGCCTTGCGGGGCATCTTGCGCCCGATGCGGGGCGCGTGGTGTTCGACACCCGCGCCGAGGGGGCGCGCGATGTGCTGACCATGTCCGAGCCCGAGCGGCGGATGCTGGGCCGCACCGACTGGGCCTTCGTGCACCAGCATGCGCGCGACGGTCTGCGCATGGGGGTGAGCGCCGGGGCCAACGTGGGCGAGCGGCTCATGGCCGTGGGCGCGCGCCATTACGGTGACATCCGCGAGCAGGCGGTGGACTGGCTTGGTAGGGTGGAGATCCCGGCGGACCGGGTGGATGACCGGCCAAGGGCGTTTTCCGGCGGCATGCAGCAGCGGCTGCAGATCGCGCGCAACCTCGTCACCGGGCCGAGGCTGGTGTTCATGGACGAGCCCACGGGTGGGCTTGACGTGAGCGTGCAGGCGCGGCTGCTTGACCTGCTGCGCGGCCTTGTGCGCGAGATGGGGCTGTCGGCGATCATTGTCACGCATGATCTGGCGGTGGTGCGGCTGCTCGCGGACCGGCTGATGGTGATGAAGGATGGCCGGGTCGTGGAAGCGGGCCTGACCGATCAGGTGCTGGACGATCCGCAGCATGGGTATACGCAGCTGCTCGTGTCGAGCGTATTGCTGGTGTGATGCGTCGCGCGGGGAAGGCGGGGGACGGTGGCGTCCCCCGCGCCCCCACCACCGGGGGCGTGCCGCCCCCGGACCCCCTGAGCGCCGGACGGTACCGTGCCGCCCGGACCCGCCCGTTAGCTGGAGGGCAGTCTGCCCCCCAGCCCCCCTGAGCGTATTTGGAAAGAGAAGAAGCCATGATCGCCTTGTCTGACGTTTCGAAGGATTTCGTGCTGCACAACCAGGGCGGGGCCGTGATCCCCGTCATGGCGGGCGCCTCGCTGGAGGTGGCGCCGGGAGAATGCGTGGCGCTGGTGGGAAACTCCGGGGCCGGGAAATCCACGCTCATGCGGATGATCTACGGCAACTACCTGTGCGGGGCAGGGTCGATCATGGTCGGTGGGCTGGATGTGGCGCGGGCAGCGCCGCGTGAGGTGATTGCGCTGCGCCGCGAGGTGCTGGGCTACGTCAGCCAGTTCCTGCGGGTGGTGCCCCGGGTGCCGACGCTTGATGTGGTGGCCGAGCCGGTGTGGGCCGCGGGCGGCAGCCGTTCGGAAGGCGAGGCGCGGGCGCGGGATCTGCTGGCGCGGCTCAACCTGCCCGAGCGGCTTTGGTCCCTGTCGCCCACCACCTTCTCTGGCGGTGAGCAGCAGCGGGTGAACATCGCGCGTGGCTTTGCGCGCAGCTTTCCCGCGATGCTGCTGGACGAGCCGACGGCGTCGCTCGATGCGACCAACCGGGAGGTGGTGCTCGATCTCATCCGCGAGGCCAAGGCCGGGGGCGCGGCGATCCTCGGGATCTTCCATGACGAGGCGGCGCGCGAGGCGATCTGCGACCGGGAGCTGGACGTGAGCGGCTTTGCGCCTCGGGTTGCATCGTGAACGGCATCATGAGCGGGCGGCTGTATGCGGTCGTGGGGCCATCGGGGGTAGGCAAGGACACTCTCATGGCCGAGGTCGCCTCGCGATTGCCCGTGCGGCTTGTGCGCCGGGTCATCACGCGGCCTGCATCCGCCGGGGGCGAGGATTTCGACGGTGTGAGCGAAGCGCGGTTCGCGGAGATGTCTTCGGGCGGGGCCTTTGCGCTGGAGTGGCGCGCTCATGGGCTGCGTTACGGCGTGCCAGCGGGCGTGGAGGCGCAGCTTGGCGCGGGCGAGGTGCTGCTGTGCAACCTCAGCCGCGCGGTGCTGCCGCAGGCGGCGGCGCGGTTCCCCGGGCTTGAAGTGCTGCACATCACCGCTCGCCCCGAGGTGCTGGCCGAGCGGCTGGCCGGGCGCGGACGCGAGAGCGAAGGCGAGATCGCCGGGCGGCTGGCGCGGGCGGGCTTTGCGCTGCCCGAAGTGGACGCCCCTGTGCATGAGATCGACAATTCCGGCCCCGTGGAGGACGCCGTGGCGGCCATCGCGGCGCTGGTTCAGCCAGTGAGCCTGTAACGGTGGAGCAAATGAAAGCGACCATCTATGGCCTCGCCGAAGAGGCACAGGGAGGTCAGCGCGAAGGGCTGGGGCAACAGCGGTGCAAGCTGCGGCTCGAGCACCTTGGCCACCTCTTCGGCCATGCCGTGGGGCAGGCGGCCCGAGAGGGTGAGGTGGAACTGGAATGCTTCCATCACGTAAGGATAGCCCCATTGCACGAGGTTCGCCTCTTGCGCGGGGCTGAGCCGGGCCTTGCGGCGGCGCGCCAGTTCGGCCTCTGTGGCCGGGGTGCGGTGGGCGTCGAGACCGCGTACGATCTCGGCCGCCGTTTCGGCGAGCGTAGAGGTGTCGCCGGTGGGCGTGAGGGCAAGGAAGCTTCCGATGCGCTCGAGCTCCAGCGGTCCGGTCTCCACCGGTGCCAGCCGGGCCGCCAGCGCGGCAAGATCCGCCTCGAGCGCGGGCCGGCCTCGCGTGGGCACGAAAGGCGGCTTCAGGGTTCCGTGAAAGCCGTACTTGCGGGGCGTGCGGGTGATTTCCTCGACGGGCAGCGGCAGGCCCGGCAGATCAGGGTGCGGCACCTGGGTTCCGGCGGTGGCATCCCAGCCGAGCCAGCTTGCGCAGAAGGCGGCAAACAGGCCGGGATCGGGCGCGTAGTAGACGGCGTAACGGGTGAATTCGGGCATTTGATGTTCCGGCATGACGGCGGCTTTATCCCCGTCATGTCACAGGGCAATGACGACAGAAAGGGCAGAGCATGGACGACATGAACGTGGGCCACGCGGTGGCAACGGGTGAGACGGCGCTGGGCAATGCCCGCATCGTGCTGGAGGGTGACGTGGTGCAGGGCAGCCTGCTGATCCGGGATGGGCGCATTGCGTCGGTCGATACCGGAACGGCGCCGAAAGGCGCGGTGGATTGCGATGGCGACCTGCTGATCCCCGGCCTCATCGAGCTGCACACCGACAACCTTGAGCGGCACATCCAGCCCCGCCCCAAGGTGGACTGGCCGCACATGGCGGCGATCCTTGCCCATGACGGCGAGCTGGCCTCCTGCGGGATCACCACCGTCTTCGACGCGATCCGCGTGGGCTCGGTGGTGTCGGACGGGCGCACGGATTACCGCAAGTATGCGCGGCCCGTGGCGTCCGAGATCCTCGAGGCGCGGGCGCGGGGAATGCTCAAGATCAGCCACTTCCTGCACCTGCGGGCGGAGGTCTGCTCCGAAACCCTGATCGAGGAGCTGGACGAATTCACCGAAGCCGACCGGGTGGGCGTGCTGTCGATCATGGATCACACGCCGGGACAGCGGCAATTCCGCGATCTGGAAAAGCTGAAGGAATATGTCTGCGGCAAGCATGGCCTCAACGACGCGCAGTTCGAGGACCACGTGGCGGGGCTCAGGGCGATCCACGCGCGGCTTGGGAACCAGCACGAGGCCGGGGCGGTCGCGGCGGCGCGCAGGCTTGGCGCGGTGCTGGCGAGCCATGACGACACCCTGCCCGAACACGTGGCAACAAGCGCAGATCACGGTGTGCGGCTGGCCGAATTCCCCACCACCGCCGAAGCCGCCGAGGCCTGCCACGCGCATGGCATCGCGGTGATGATGGGGGCGCCGAACCTGATCCGGGGCGGCTCGCATTCCGGTAACGTGGCGGCGGCGGAGCTGGCCGAGAAGGGCCTGCTGAACATCCTCAGTTCTGACTACGTGCCGTCGTCGCTGATGACCGCCGCCTTCCGGCTGGCTGACATCTGGGATGATCTGCCGCGTGCCATCGCCACGGTCAGCGCCGGGCCCGCGCAGGCGGCGGGGCTGACCGACCGCGGGCGGATTGCGCCGGGGCTTTTGGGTGACGTGGTGCGGGTACGCATGAACGAGGGCACACCGGTGATCCGTGGCGTCTGGAGCCACGGCAGGCAAGTGGGCTGACCCGCGCGGCCCACTCCGGCCTGCTTCGGCATTGCGGAGCGTCGGGGCGGGCAGGCGCCATCTCGACACTGGCCGCCGGTATCGGCCGCGCGGCAGATCTCATGATGCTCGGCGCGCGGGCACCCGGTCGGCTCTGAGCGCGGGTCGGCTGGGGCGGCGCTGCGGGGGAGCCTGTCAAAAGGGCCGCGAACGCTGTGTCCGTCAGGGTGTTCGGTGCGCGATCGCACGATTGGGTATGCGCGGACCGGCTGTACTTTTCGTACAAGACGGGTCGCCAGGCCGTGCCCCCCCAACCGACGCCCGGCACAATCTTCCGCAGCACCCAAAGGTTATCACGTACCCGTGATCGCAGGAATTGAAACCTTCCAATGCGCCCAGCCGTGGCTTCGGGCACATCCGGTTCAACCGAGCCGGTGCAGGATAACTGGAGGAGAGTCCTTATGACCCGTTTCAACACCGCACTTACCACCGCAGCCCTTGCCCTCGGCCTTGCCGCTCCGGCCTTCGCGCAGGACAACCCGATGGTTGGCGGCGCGCCGATGTACGCCGACAAGACCATTGTCGAGAACGCGGTGAATTCCGCCGATCACGAAACCCTTGTCGCCGCAGTCAAGCAGGCCGGCCTCGTGGACACGCTGAACTCGGAAGGCCCGTTCACCGTCTTCGCACCCACCGATGCGGCCTTCGACAAGATTTCGGATGAGAGCCTGTCGCAGCTGATGATGGATGAGAACAAGGACCAGCTGGCCAAGATCCTGACCTGCCACGTGGTTTCGGCCAACGCCATGTCGGGTGCCATCGCCCAGATGATCGCCGATGACGGCGGCATGCACCCGGTGCCCACCGTGGGCGGCTGCACCCTGCAGGCCAAGATGGAAGGCCAGGACATCGTTCTGACCGACGAACAGGGCCGCAGCGCCACCGTGACCATCGCGGACGTGAAGCAATCGAACGGCGTGATCCACGTCATCGACCGCGTGCTCCTGCCCGCCATGTGATCCACTCGCGGATCGGCGCGGGCTGGACCGATCCTGCCCGCGCCCCCATATCAAGGGCAGCGCCGCCCCATGAGGACCGGCGCTGCCGAACCCAAGCCAGAGGAGTTGCGACAGATGATGAGACGGAGTTTTCTTGCCGGGACCGCCAGCGTCGCGGGCCTTGCCGGTCACCGCGCCGTTGCTGCCCAAGGGTACGAGGTCACCCGGACCGAGGCCGAATGGCGCGCCATGCTGACTGATCTGGAATACAGCGTAATGCGCGAGGAGGCGACCGAGCGCGCCTACACCTCGCCGCTCAATGACGAGAAACGGGCAGGCACCTTCCTGTGTAAGGGCTGCGAGCAGCCTGTCTATTCCTCGGAGACCAAGTTCGACAGCGGCACCGGCTGGCCATCCTTCACGTCGGCGATCGAGGGCGGGATCGGTACCAAGCAAGACCGGTCGTTCTTCATGACCCGGACCGAATGTCACTGCAGCCGCTGTGGGTCGCACCTTGGCCATATCTTCGATGACGGTCCGGAACCGACGGGCATGCGCCACTGCATCAACGGCGTCAGCATGACCTTCGCCCCCGCCTGAGCCTGCTTCGGTTGGTCCACCCGCCATGATTGGCCGGGACGGGGCCCAAGGCGCGTGAGAGCGCAGCGAAGAGGTGGGCTCAGATCGGCCAGTTTGGCCGACGGCGACTGCAGGTCGAAGCGCTCTGACGGGTGCGCCCGCAGCGCATGAAACAGGGGCTGCACCAGTATTGGTGTGGCCCCTGTTTCATGCGCATCCCCCCACGGACAGAATGGGCGCTGCGTCATCCGCTGGGCGCTGGCAGGCCGCTGACAAAGCCGGAGTGGGGGGCAGTGCCTCTCTCGCCAGCCCGTGGCGCGGTCAGCCCCACTTGCTCGGAAACAGAGCCCGATGGTGATGTCCCGTCAGGGCAAATGCCTATGTTCGGAGGTTTCCGGTCGTCTGCCGCGTGGGACGACAAAAGCCGGGCAGGTCACGATAATCACGCGTAACGCCTCGGCCACGCCCCAGCCTATGGCCGGGCTTTGTCCCTCAGCGCAAACGGGGCACGCGCGTGTCTTTGGTGAGCGTGTTCGGTGAGTGTCGGCGCCGGGAAGGGCCGCAACTCATGGCTCATGAGGTTCGGGCAGGATGACGCCCTTTCCGGCGCAGGAATGAAAGAAAGGGCCGCGAGGGCCCCTTCGTGTCGGTCCGAGCCAGCGGGCGGGGTCAGCTGAAGTTGCGGCTGTCCTTCATCTGGTCCCAGGCCCAGACGACCTCCTGCAGCTGCTCTTCCTGGCTGCGGTCGCCGCCGTTCATGTCCGGGTGCAGGACTTTGATAAGCGCCTTGTAGGCCTTGCGGATGTCAGCCTTCGTTTCCGCCTTCTCCACATCGAGGATCTCGAGCGCCTTTCTCTCGGTCGCGGGCAGGCGGCGGCCGGCGTTGGCGCTGCCGCCAGTGCGGCCGGGGTTGCGCGTGGCGTTGTCGCCCAGCACCTGGTGCGGGTCCTCGATGCCAAGCCGCGCCCAGGCGCGGGCCTCGGGGTCGCGGTAATCCTTGGTGCGGCGTTCCCACACCTTGTCGGAGCTTTGCTGGGCGTTCATCTCGGCTTCAGTCTTGCCGTCGAAGAAGCTCCACTTCTGATTGTAATCGCGCACGTGCTCCTTGCAGAACCAGAAGAAGTCATCCAGCACGTCCGGCGCCTTGGGGGCGCGGAACTTGCCGGGCTCCTGACAGCCCTCGTGGTCACAGACGCGGGTTGATGTTTCCTGTTCGCCCGACATGCCACGGCGTCCGCGGGGGTTCTTCTTCTTCGAAGACTTCACCGACATATCGAAACCGAAGGGGTCACTGCTGCTCATGGTCTCACCTTTCCGACTCGGACGAGGGAGTTTAGACAATCCCTCACAGGATTGAAGAGGTCAGGAGACGAAATTTGAAACGATCGGCGGAAATCGAGACACGGATTCGGCAGGCATTTGCCGTGAGCGAACTGGAGGTGCGCAACGACAGCGCGCGACATTCGGGCCATGCGGGCGACGACGGAAGCGGGGAAAGCCATTTCCACGTAAGGTTGCGCGCGCCCGAGCTGAAAGGGCAGAACCGCGTGGCGCAGCACCGCATGGTGCACAAGGCACTGGGTGATCTGACGACCGAGATCCACGCCTTGTCGCTGGACGTGGCGGGCTGAGACCACTGGCTTCGCGCTGCGGAAGAGACCCGTGGCGCGAGGCGACGGACGGCTCGCGCGATGAGGCTCTCAGGTCAGGCGGCCGGCTAAGGCCCGCAGGCCCGCCGCGGGCCAAGGTCCACGGCCATGTTGCGGGTTGGTGCCAGTGGGCCATCCAGCGGCTTTTCACCGCGTAGTGGCCTGCTGGACGGTATGATCAGCAGACGTTCGCCGGGCATGGGCGGGCCGAGGGGCGTTGGGCAGAGGCGGCGATTTTCGGCGCCTTTGCCACATGTAACTCGGTGCCGCGACCGAGTTACTTGCGGTTCGTGAGGACCGACGAAGGCGTTTCGGAGGACGCGTCACCGTCATCCGTGTCATCGCCGGGTGCAGACAGCACAATCGATTCTCCATCGGTCGTCGTGACCTCGGCTGAGGGCGACTTCGCCTCGCGCTCGGGGGCGGCCACCGCCGGAGCACCGGCAGACGCCGCCGCTAGCTCCGGTGCGGAGGCAAGCCTGCGACCGCTCAGGCCCTCGTCGGTCCGGTCCGGCCTGGGGGCCGGAGCAGGGGCCGCGGCGGGCGCCTGCGTGGTCGCGGGGCCCGAGGCCGTTTCGGGAGCCGCCACGGAAGGCGCCGGGGCAGGGACTGCGGCCGGGGCCACCATCTCGCGACGGAACACCAGAAGGTTGCGCCAGATGGTCTGGGTCGAGGCCAGGCCGCTGCGTTCCTCGCTGGGCAGCGTCTCAGCGCGAAGGTATTCCCAGCCGGCCTGCGCCATTTCGTTCATCAGCCGCTCGATGGAATGGGCGAACCGTCCTTCGGGGCCCTTGACCGCCTTGGCCTTCTCGCCCTTGGCTGGGGCGGGCAGGACCTTGTATTCGTAACGCTGCATGACGTGATTTTCCCTTATCCTTCGCGCCACCGTACCAGCGCCTCCGGGCGGCGTCACCCGTCAAAGCCCCTGCGGCCTGACCGACGGCGGGCGCCTGCTGCCTGACATGAAAAAGGGGAGACGAGCCGTGCCGCCTCCCCCGTTCTGGGTGCTGAAAATGCAGGCAAATATACCCTTCAAGAGATGATTTTGAACGCGGCCTCCGACCAATTCTGGCGACCGCCTGCGGTGCCAGTCGGCGCCGCCGCGCCATCCCTAGCAGGGGTGTCCGGAAATGGGCAGTCAGGGATTCCGGACCTTGGCAAGACCCCGCCTACGGGGGAGTGAACGGGCTGAAATACCGGGGGCACTCCTGTCGAGGCTGCGCCACGCCCGAAGGCATGCGCAGCCCCTCCGGGGGTACGTTAACACAAGGAAACTCGTAAAGATGATGCAGTGAGCACCGGTACGCCGGTTCCTTAGTGGACTTCGCCGAGCCAATTGTTCAAAACCTGACATTTGGGGATTTTGTCTGGATTTTTCTCATCGGGAGATGAAAGCGGATGCAGCTGGAGAAGCACAGAGCCTGGGACGCGGTTGATCGCGGCTGGATGGCGCAGCGGTCTGCGCCGTTCCGCGAGGCGGTCCGGTCCGAGCTGACCGTTGCCAAGTACGACAGCAACAGCTTTCTGCACCATATCGGTGATGATCCCGGCGGCATCTACGCAGTGATCGAGGGCAGCTTCGGGGTTTACGGCGAAAGCCGAGCCGAGGGCATCGCGCTGGGGCATATCTTTCGCCCCGGGTCATGGTTCGGGCAGGGCCCGGCCAACAGTGGCCAGTCACGCTACCTCGCGTTCCGCACCATGGAACCGTCTGTGGTGGGGCTGCTGTCGCTGGAGTCCATCGTGCGCATCAATCGTGCACTGCCTGATGCATCGCGCGAGTTCATGTCACTGTCTGAGTACAACCAGATGATCCTGGCCCGCGTGGTGACGGACCTGCTGATCCGCAAGTCGGACCTGCGCATCGCATCGGTGCTGCTGCGCATTCTGGGGGATGATCCGCAGGATGATCCGTGTGCGGGGCCGCCCTGCACCATAACCCAGACCGAGCTGAGCGAGATGGCCAACGTCTCGCGCCACACGGCGAATTCGGTGCTGCGCCGCTTTGCGGAGCAGGGCTGGGTCGAGCTTGGCTACGGGCGTATCACCCTGCGCCACCCGGCGGCGCTGCACGCTTTCGTCAGCGACCGCTGAGCGCCGCGCAGCACCCCACACGACCGTGAAGAAGGGGGCGAGCCGCGCGGCACGCCCCCTTCGGTCTCATCTGATCAAGAGGCGTCAGTGATTGTTGTAGGCGTGTTTTTCATGCACGGCTGCGATGATGATCGTGCCGAAGGTGATGGCCAGAGCCACCAGCAGGAAAAGCCCCATCATCGCCGGGTTGTCGGCATAGGTGAAGACCGCCTCGGCGCCGTCCCAACTGTCGATCGGAGAAGTGTTCATGTGATCCGTTCTTCCTTATACGGTGGGCCTTATTCGGCGGGTGCGGCGGCAGCGCCGCTCGGGGTGGCCACGGACACCGGGCCCGGGGTGTAGTTCTCGGGGTAGGCCGAAACCGGCACCTTGACGATGTCGAGACCCATTTCCTGAATGTGGTCGGGCACCCGCAACAGGCCCATGGCATTGAGCAAGAAGCTCACCAGGAAGCCGGGCACGAAGCCGAGCACCCCCATGGTCGTGGCACCCACCAGCTGACCCCAGAGCGACACCGGCGGGTAGCCGTCGATGTTGGGGTAGCCGCCGGCAAAGACGCCGCAGGCCAGCACACCGATCATGCCGCCGATGCCATGCACCGGGAAGGCACCGACCGCGTCGTCGATGCCCATCTTTTCAAGCTGGACGGCGACCATCGGGACGACGAAGCCGCCGAAGGTGCCCAGCACGAAGGCCACGGGCGGGTAGTAGACATCAAGGCCCGATGCGGCGGCGAAGATGCCGATCAGGGCACCGGACATCATCCAGAACGGATCTCGGGTCTTGACCCATGCGCCGATGATGCCGCCCGCCATGCCCATGAGCGTGTTGAACGCAAAGGCCGACAGGGTGGTGGGCTGGCCGTAGATGTTGATCCACTGCTCGCCGGGCATGTAGATGATGCACCCGCCGAGGAAGCCGAAGAAGCCCACGATGATGAGCATCAGGCCGGTGATGGTGAAGGGCACGTTATGCGCGAAGATCGCATTGGCCGAACCGTCGCTGTTGAACTTGCCCACGCGCGGCCCGAGGTTGATCAGCACGCCAAGCGCGAAGAAGCCCGCGACCATGTGCACGACGCCCGCGGCGCCCACGTCATGGTAGCCGAATTCGGTCAGCAGCCAGCCGGTCGGGTGCCAGCCCCATGCACCGCCAAGGATCCATACGACCGACCCCAGCAGGATCGCGAGGATCAGGAAGCCCGCGGTCTGGATGCGTTCGATCACCGCGCCCGAGAAGATCGAGGCGGTGGTGGCTGCGAACAGCGTGAAGGCGGCCCAGAAGATGCCGGTGGCGTTGTCGGTGAGGTTCGGCCCCATAGACGCTTCCCATGGCAGGCCGACCGCGCCCGAGGGCGGCAGGCCTTCATAGAACGAGTTGTAGATGTACCAGCCGAAGAAATAGAAGGTCGGCACCATGAAGGCGAAGGCGAGGATGTTCTTGATCCCCGATGCCAGCACGTTCTTCACCCGGCTCGCTCCCATCTCATAGGCCAGAAAGCCCGCGTGGATGGCGATCATCAGGGCGGTACACCACCAGTAGAAGATTTCGGAGTTGATTGTGCCCGACATTCCGGAGGCGCCCTCGAGGGCCGCCAACCGCTCTGTCAGCGCGGCAATTTCCTGTTCCATTGTCCTAGGTTCCCCATTGGTTGTATTCTTGTTGCCCGTTCGGATGTCCGGTCAGATGAGACGGGGGCGGGCGGGGTGTGTTCACCCTGTCCCCAGAGTGAATAAAGTTTCCTGCAGGCAAAACGTGGCCGCATGGCGGTCGGGGGCGATCATCGTTTTTGTTCAAACGCTGGCGCCTTGTCCTCGCGATTGCGTGATCGTTGTGCGCTGTGCAAACGGGCCTTGACGGATTGCTGGGCGACTCCATCTTTGGGAATAAAATTTTCCCGTAAAGAATTGGTTTCTCTGGTCAGGTGCTGACACGGTCGGGCTGTCTGACTGCAGAAAAGGTCAACAAGGAAGTCGGGACAGATGGGTATCGTGGGCTTTGTCGAAGAGCCTGGACGCGACCAGAAGATCAAGGCGGCGCGCTAGAAGATCGACGCGCTGGGGATCAAGTATCTCTACCTTCAGTTCGTTTCGGTGACCGGCAAGATCATGGGCAAGGGCATCCCGTCCGATCAATGGGAAGCGTCGCCAAGAAGGGCTTTCAGCTGGTCTCTGGCGCCACGGTGAACCTCTTTACCAACCGCGCGGGCGATTATCTCGGTTACGGCCCCGAGGCCGCCGAGCTGGTGGGCATCCCCGAACCCGAGCCCAAGACCTTCATGCAGCTTCCCCAGGCCCCCGAACTCGGTCGCCTGTACTGCACCCTGTTCCGCAACCGCGAGAAAAAGGTCGATCCCGGCGCGTTCCTTACCGCCGACTGCCGCGGCAGCCTGCGCCGGATGCACAAGGCCCTCCAGGAAAAGCACGGGCTGCACCTGCGCATGGGCACCAAGCCCGAGATGATGTGGCTGAAGAACGACGAGAACGGCAAGCCTACCGACGGCATGTCGAAACCCTACTGCTACCACTTCGATCAACTCGAAAGCCTGATGGGCTCGGCGCTGCTCGCGGCGATGGATGAGGGGCTCGACAACAGCCTTGATCCCGGCTCTCCCGAAGAGCGCAACATCTGCGACGCCATGGCGCAGGGCAAGACGGTCAAGAAACTGCCCATGTCGCTGGGTGAGGCGCTGGTTCACCTCGAAAATGACGAGGTTGTGCAGCGTGGCCTTCCCGGCGAGATGTTCCGCCTCTACCATGAGTACAAGACCGACCAGTGGGCGCCGTTCCTGTCCACCGTGATCGACTGGGAGAAGGACACCTGCATGGAGTGCCTGCCGTGACGCTGAAGCAGCAGTTTCCCGACGCGCCCTACCTCGACGTGGCGAACCCTGCATTCTCACTCCGGTGCGCGAGGCGCGCGCGCGCAGCTGGTACGCCCGCACGCCCTATGGCCTTGCGGTGCTGCGCCACAAGGAGATGGGCCAGCTTCTCACCCACAAGTCCCTGATCCAGGGCAGCCATGCCTGGCCTGCCCTGAACGGGGTCACGTCGGGGGTGTTCGCCGACTGGTGGAACACTTCGATCCTCGTCACCGAAGGCGATGACCACTGGCGGCTGCGCAAGCTGGTGAACCCGGCGTTTTCACCCAAGATCGTCAAGGCGCTCATGCCCGAGTTCGAACGTATCGCGAACGATCTTGCCGACGGGTTCATCGAACGCGGTTCGTGCGATTTCATGGCCGAATTCGCCGACCCCTATGCGGCGCGGGTGCTATGCCTGCTGCTCGGCCTGCCGGAACGCGAGGCGCCGTTCATCCTGCGCACCTCGGCCACCATGGGGCTGGCGCTTGGTGTGAACTTCCCCGATCGCGTGGACGAGATCGAGGCCGCCACCATCGAGCTTGGCGATTACATCACCGGCGTCCTGAAAGAGCGTGAGACGAGCCCCGGTGACGACATCCTGTCGGTGATGGTCCAGGCCCGCGAAGGTGGCGACCGGCTGAGCCACGGGGAGCTTTGGAACCTTGCCCTAATGCTGGCCTTCGCGGGGGTGGACACGACGCGCAACCAGCTGGGCCTTGGCATGTCGATGTTCGCCGCCCACCCCGGGCAGTGGGAGGCGCTTGCCGCCGACCCGTCGCTCGACATGGCGGCGGCGACCGAGGTCATGCGGGTGCGCCCCACGATCACATGGGTGTCGTGCGAGGCGAACGAGGATTTCGACTACGGCGGCATCACCATTCCCAAGGGCACCGTGCTGCACCTTTATTCGGAAAGCGCGGGCACCGACCCCGAAGTCATGGAGGGCGCTGCCTTTGACATCACCGAGAAGCGAGCGCGCAACTTCGGCTTCGGCGGCGGGGTGCATCACTGCCTCGGCAAGCTCGTGGCGCGCAATGACATGGCGGTGGCCTACCGGGTTCTGTCGGCGCGGATGGGTGCGCCGGTGATCGGGGACGGGGCCACATGGCTTGCGGACAGTGGCAACACCGGGCCGATCTCACTGCCGATCAGCTTTACCTCGCGCTGAGGTGGGCTTGCGCGCAAGGAACCCGCTCGCCGCGGCGGGCCGGTTTTGGTTTGTGCAGGGCTTTGCGCTCCGGCGTGCCGGGCCTGCTGCAGGCGGACACGGCAGCCGCCTAGGTCTGGCGCGGGCCGTCAGAGCATGGCGGCGATCCTCCCGGCCCCCAGCGCACCTATCACGATGGACGGAGCATTTGTGTTGTCCGACACGATCCTTGGCAACACGCTGGCATCTTGCCCGCAGAAACAGGCCGTGGCGGCGACGCGGGACGGGAACGGCGCCGCCCAGTGAAAGGCCTGCTGCCCGCCCATGGACCAGCCGCAGGTGAGGCGGATCTTCTCTATCCCAAAGACCTCGCGCAGCAGCCGTTCCTGAAGCATGACGTTGTCATACTGTGTGATCTTCGGGAAATCCGGGCCGTGCAGGGGCAGGGGCGTGTTCGAGGGGGATGATCACACGCCGTTGCCCAGCATGTCGGGCACCACGATGAAATACGTATGGGGGTCCAGCGCCATTCCCGGCCCGATGAGAAAGGCGTTGTCCGCATGGGTGCCACCGTAGCGGGTTGGGCAGTCCACCACGTTGTCCTTTACAGCATTGAGCGTGCCATGGGTGGTTTAGGCCAGTTTTGCGTCCCGCAGCGTGATGCCACATTGCAGGTGGACGGTGCGAGCCTCGAAAACCGCGTAGGAGATCGGTTCAACGCTCATTTGATCGTCCCTGGTGGTTCGTTGGGGATGCCGCACTGGCGGCACCAGTTGTCATAGATCTGCCGGGCCGACCGGTGGATGCCGGGCAGCTGCTGCGCCAGCGCCTCTTCTAGGCCATCCCGCCACCGGCCGTTGGTGGCCTCTGCGTCGAGGTTACGCGGAGCCGGTTCCGTCCAGTGGCGCAGGCTTTCCTTCTTGGCCTCCAGGTCGAACTGGACCGACAGTGCCTTGTCCCCCCAGCTCATAGCCTCGACCGAGCAGGCCGGGGACGAGGCAAGCACCACTGCGCCCTCCGGTGGGCGGATGACCTCGGCGGCATGCCATTGCAGCACTGGCAGAGGCGAGGGCACATCGCTCATGTATGGCGAGCTTCCGTGCAGGGTGACGGTCTTGACCCCGACCTCGGGCGTGCCGAGGAGGACCTCGCCGCCAAGAGCACTGGCCAGCAGCTGGTGGCCGAGGCAGATGCCGAGGTAGGGCATGCCCCTGTCCACCACCGCCTCGCGGATAAGCGCCTTTTCGGCGCGCAGCCACGGATGGGCTTCTTCCTGCCAGACGTCCATGGAGCCACTCTTGACCCAGACCGCATCGAAGCCGTCGAGCGGGGGAAGCGGCGTGCCCTCGTGCAGAAGGACGCGCGTCCAGTCGTGACCGGCGGCCGCCACCATCTCGAGAAGGGCACCGCGGTGGGGTGGGCGTTGATGATTGAGTACCAGAAAATGCATGTGATGGACCTCCCGCGCTGTCTTTGCCCCATGGTCGTGCAGCCCTCCCTGATCTACCTCAGGTTCTCTTAAGAAAACCCAGAGTGGCAAGAAGAATGGTTGCCTTATGAGAAAACCTTATAACCATCAGTAAAAATTGCACATCGGTAGATCAGGGAACGAAGGTTCGCCTGATCGGTGCCGGTCCGTCTGGCCTTACCCAGCTTTTGGGGTGCCAGTGAGCGGCAGAGAGGGGCGAGGAGATTTCCGAGTTCGTCTGTTACTGGAAACAGGCCGACTGGAGCGGTCTGTGGCGCAATGCCTGGCGCACGGGCGTCTAAGGGTAAGCCAACCCCGTGCATGGGTCGATATGCCGCAAACTGAGGTCCAACGGCCCCAAAGAGGGGCTGAAGCTGGCCGACCATTGCTTTGACGAACATTTCGGCTTCCGCGACGTGCCCTGTGACCCTGGCTTCGAGGGGTTCAGCGGGCGCATCCTCCATGTCCGTTATGTCCACGATGCTGATGAATGCGACGGGCGCGACATGCTGATCCTTGGGACCATCTATTCAGGCGATGGCATCGGATCGCAATGATGGAAATACGGTTGCAACTCGGTCACCGGGGCGCACCGTACGGCACCCATGGGATAAAACCGGGGCGACATAGTGCGGCGATGGCGGCCGACTGGCAGTCCCGCCAGGCTGACGAAGACGCAGGAGAAACGGATCATGATGCGACAGAGTATCAGGGCGACTACGTCAAAGAACTGATCACGGGAACCGATAACCCCAGCTTCGCGTCGAGGGCGCGCACGAGGCGTTCGTCCAGTGGAAGACGCACAAGAAGAAGGCAATCACGTCCATCCGCAACAACGGCTATGTCGTGCCCCTCACGGGGGCCATGGCAGCTTTGCGCCCACTCCGGGATTTCACCGAATACACGGGCTACTGGCTGCCGGGCAACTTCCCCTCAGTCGGCGCGCTGGGCGAATACCGGGCCTGCCGCGAACAAGTGGTGATCACGGAGCTGTCGCCCTTGCGCGAAGTCGCGGTGATCGGCCCTGAAGCCGCGGATCTGATGAAGCATTGCGTGACCCGCAACATCGATAAGCTTTGCATCGGGCAGGTGGTCTATCCTGCCGCCTGCGATGAACACGGCGAGATGAGCGACGACGGCATCGTGTTCCGGCTCAGAGGCCACACCTCGCGCCGGATCGGCGACTGTGGTCATTGCGGCAGCTTATTGCGGGAGGAGGCAGTGAGACTGGGCATGGACGCCCATGTGCGCAGCTCCACCGACCAGCAGCACAAGGCGGCGTGCAGGGGCGGCTGTCGCTGCAGATCCTGTTGGCGCTGTCCTGGACCCCGCCGGGCCGCCCGACGGTGGACGCGCTGGGCTGGTTCCATGTCACCATCGCAAGGCTGGAGGATTTCGTCGGCCGGCCGGTGATGATCTCGCGCACCGGCTATACCGGAGCGCTGGGCGTCGAGGTGTTGGACGCCCCCCGAGATCTTTGACGCCATCTGGGCCGAAGGGCGCCCGCGCGGGCTCGAGCCTCTGGGCCTTGCCGCGCTCGACATGTTGCGGATCGAGGGTGGGCTGACCTTGACCGGTCACGAGTTCGACAACCAGTCCGGCCCGTTCGAGGCAGGCATCGGCCTTACCGTGCCGCTGACGTTTAAAGCGATGCCGTGCTCCGGGCGCGAGGCGCTGGAGCGGCGCAAGCCATAGCCGCAGCGCAAACTGGTGGGCCTGCTGCTGGACACGACAACCGTGCCCGCCCAGTGCGAGTGGGGCGCGTGCAGCTAGGCGTGGTGGCATTCGCCACCCGGTCCCATATCCTCGGGCAGACCATCGCACTGGCCCGGGTCGACGTGACCCATGCCGGTCTTGGCACCGCGCTCGAGATCGGGCAGATCGATTATCACCAGAAGCGGCTCGCCCACCCGGTGGTGCCATTCCCGCGTTTAGGTCTCGGCAAGGCCCGGGCGAAAGGAGACGACATCGCATGACCCCTGAAGACCGTGTTCGCGCCCTTGGCTTCTGGTCGGGCCAGCCAAAGATCGAGCCGCTGCCCGGTGCGAGGACCACCCTCAAATTCGTGGTGACGGATCCCTCGGGGCGCTATGTCGTCCGGTTGGGGCAGGACATTCCCGAGCATCTCGTGATGCGTTGGAACGAACGCAGCCTCACCGAAGCGGCGGGCTATGCGGGGATTTCCCCCATGCTGCGCCATGCGGAGCCGGGCGTTATCGTCACCGACTTCATTCCGAGCGCGGCTCTCACCAAGGCCGACCTGCACGATCCCGCCACGCTACGCGAGGCGGTGGAACTGGTGGGCCGGGTCCACCGCGACCTGTCGCGCCGCATCACCGGCCCGGTGCTGACCTTCTGGGTCTTCCATGTCCTGCGCAGCTACGCCAGCGTCCTTGGCCAGCAGGGCTCACCGCACATGATGAAGCTTCCCATGCTGATGACCGAGGCCATGCGCCTCGAGGAGGCGGTTGGAGAGATTGCGCTGGTGCTGGGCCACAATGACCTTCTGCCGCAGAACATCATCCGCGACGAGGGCGGCAGGCTCTGGCTGGTTAATTGGGAATATGGCGGCTTCAACGCTCCGAGTTTCGACTTGGGCGGGCTGGCAAGCAATTCGGGTCTTCCCGAAGAGGCGGAGGCCGAGATGCTGGCGCTCTATCTCGGACGCACTCCGGGCCAGGACTGGATTCGCAGCTACCGCGCTATGAAATGTGCCTCGCTCCTGCGCGAGGCGATGTGGTCGATGGTGTCCGAGATCACCTCGGAGGTCGATTTCGACTATGACGCCTACACGGGCGAGACCCTCGCCCGCTTCCACGTGGCGCTTGATGACTGGAACCTGACATGAGCTTCCCCGCGGAGGCCCACGCTGACATCGTCGCGGCGGCATTATCGGCTTTCCCACGCCTGTCTCCTTGCAGAGCCTGGCTCGGAGGTGATGCGGCTCGAGGCGCACAAGCTGACCTCTGGAACGCCCTTCCACGCCGCGGGGCTGGTGGGGCAGCTGCGCGGCTTGGACAATATCACCGAACTGTAGGGCTATTCGGTCAAACTGTACGATGCGCTTGACGCCGAGACCGGGCAAACCACTGGATGGAAGCGCAACGGCGGGTTGGGTCTTGCCTGCAGTTAGGAATGTTGGAGGGAAGGCAAACGGCAGGCCACTGCCGCCCGCAGCTTCGGGCTGGACCTGCAGCTGCTCAGCCCATCGGAGGCGCAGGACCTCTGGCCACTGATGGAGTGAGCAACGTGGTGGGCGCGCCCTCCCTGCCCACCGACGGGCGGCCCACCTGGCCCGCCGCCGTGGGACGTGAACACAAGGCCATTCGCAAGACAGCAATGCGCAGTCGACGTAGGCTGTCGCGCCATCGAAACGCTGCGCTTCGGCAAGGGCTACTGTGCCTGGGGTGGTGACATCGGGCATGATACCACGCCGCTGGAGGCAGGACTTGGGTTCGACGTGTCAAAGGCCAAGGCCACCTACGGTGGAAGGGACGCCATCGAGGCCGCTCGCACTGCGCCGCTCGCCCGCAGGCTGGTGACCCTTTACCGCTGCACGCGAGGTGGTGCTGCTGGGGGCGAGACGTTGTACCGGAACGGCGAGTGGGTCGGCTATCTCAGCTCGGGTTGCTAAGTCACGCGTGGGGGAGGCCATCAGCATGGGCTAGCTGAAGCACCCCGAGGGGGTACAGCCCGACTGCATCGTGTCTGGCAGCTATGAGCCGGAGATCGCCATGACCCGTTTGCCTTGCGAGATGAGCCTAGCGCCGCTCCACGATCCGGCCGAGGAAGGCTGCAGTCCTCGGCTGGTGAAGCCCGGCCAACGCCTGGACCTGCGCAGAGCAAAAGCCTGCGACGATCTCGCAGGCCTTTCCTCAGGCGTGCGTAGTGACCAGCGGAAGACGCTCGGACGGCGCGGGGAGCATCCCCCGAATACCGCGAAGATCGGGCCATGAGCCACCGCCTCTCAGGCACGCAAGGCTTGACATGAACGCCATGACACCATCACGACGGAGCACCCAGAGGCCAGACGGACCATCCATGAAGACCCCCGACAGCAAGCTCACCCAAAACCCCCATGCCGTTCGCGAAGTGCGCGAGAAAAACCTCGAGGTCGCCATCGGTCGGCAGGTGCGCGAGCTGCGTAAACGCCAGCGCATGACAGGCTCCGAGCTGGCGCAGCAGACCGGGCTGTCGGTGGGCATGCTGTCCAAGATCGAAAACGGGGTGATCTCGCCCTCGCTCAACACGCTGCAATCGCTGGCCAATGCCCTCCGGGTGCCACTGGTGCAGCTGTTCACGGGCTTCGAGGAGGCACGCGGGGCGATGCATGTGAAGGCCGGGCAGGGCGCCGAGATCGAGCGTGCCGGCACCCGCGCTGGACACCAGTACAATCTTCTGGGCCATATCGGGTCGAATAATTCGGGCGTGGTGGTCGAACCCTACCTCATCACCCTAGACAGTGAATCCGACCGCTTCCCGGCCTTCCAGCACGAGGGAATCGAGCTGATCTACATGCTGGAGGGCGTGATCGACTACCGTCACGGCGATCAGCTTTACCTGCTCGAGCCCGGTGACAGCTTGCTGTTCGATTCCGATGCGCCGCACGGGCCCGAGGTCTTGGTGGAAATCCCGGCGAAATACCTGTCGATCATCACCTACCCACAGGCCCGTTGAACAGCCGGTCGCGCTGGGCGCCTTTCCGTGGGGCTGCGGGCTGAAGGGGAGACGGACGGCTCACGCTGTGCCTGCGACAGGGCGTCCCCCGAAATCAAGGCGCTACGGCCAATAGTGCAGCGGGACAGCTTGGGAGGGTGCTGAACATCTCTGGTCGCGGCTGGCGGGGGCAGAAGACCACAACCCGGCAGCGCACTGGCAGACTGTCCCGTTCCCGCCTGAGCCTGCCCCGGTGAGACCGGCCGAATCCAGCGGCCCGCATGGTACGTCAGCAGCCAGCCAAGGTACAGCGCGACGCCCGGGGGCAGGATGGTCCGAGAGGCGGAAAGACGCCCAGGGCGGGCCGTGAGATACTTGGGAGCGCAGGCGACAGGCTCCGGGTCCGGGAGCGTGGGGGCGGGCCGGGGCCGGCCCGCCCGGGCGGTCTTAGACCACGACCGCCGCTCCGTTCGACGCAAGGCCGACGTTCTGGCGGAACGCCTCGAACAGCTCTCGCCCGACGCCATGGCCGTTGCCCGCAAGGTCCGGCTGCACCGGCGCGCGATCCTCGAACCCTTCGGTGAGGCAGGACAGCGTGCCTGCCACCGCATCCACCCGCACGATGTCGCCATCGCGCAGTTTCGCCAGCGGGCCGCCATGCTTGGCCTCGGGCGAGACATGGATCGCGCTGGGCACCTTGCCAGACGCGCCGGACATACGTCCGTCTGTCACCAGCGCCACCTTCAGCCCGCGATCCTGAAGCACCGCGAGGGTGGGGGTCAGGGAATGCAGCTCGGGCATGCCATTGGCGGACGGCCCCTGAAAGCGGACCACGACGATGGTGTCCTCGGTGAACTCACCGGCCTTGAACGCCTCCTTGACGCTTTCCTGGTCGTGGAAGATGCGCGCCTTGGCTTCGATGACGTGGCGCTCGGGCGCCACGGCCGAGATCTTCATCATCCCGTGCCCGAGGTTGCCATGCATCTGCTTGAGACCCCCGGTCGGCTGGAACGCGTCCGAGGCCGGGCGCAGGATGCGATCGTTCTGTGTCTCGGTCGAGGCGGGCTCGTAGCTTAGCACGCCGTCCCGCAGCTTCGGCTCGGAGCGGTAGAGCGACAGCCCGTCGCCCGCCACGGTCTTGACGTCCTCGTGCATCAGCCCCGCGTCCAGAAGCTGGCCGATGAGGTACTGAAGGCCCCCGGCAGCGTGGAAGTGGTTCACGTCCGCAAGCCCGTTGGGATAGACCTTGGCCATCAGTGGCACCACCGACGAGATCGCGTCGAAATCGTCGAGCGTCAGCTCGATCCCCGCGGCACGGGCCATGGCAGGCAGGTGCAGCACGAGGTTGGTGGACCCACCCGTTGCCATAAGCCCGACGATGCCGTTGACGAAGGCCTTGGCGTCGAGGATGTCGCAGACGGGGCGGTAATCATTGCCCAGCTTGGTGATCTCGAGCGCGCGTTTCGTGCCCGCCTCGGTCAGAGCGTCGCGAAGGGGGGTGCCGGGATTGACGAAACTGGCACCGGGCAGGTGCAGGCCCATGATCTCCATCAGCATCTGGTTGGAGTTGGCGGTGCCGTAGAAGGTGCAGGTGCCGGGACCATGGTAGGACGCCATCTCGGCCTCCATCAGCTTGTCGCGGCCGACCTCGCCTGTGGCAAACTGCTGGCGCACCTTGGATTTTTCGTCGTTGGGCAGACCGCTGGTCATGGGGCCGGCGGGGATGAAAATACCGGGGATGTAGCCGAAGGTTGCCGCGCCGATAACAAGGCCCGGAACGATCTTGTCGCAGACGCCAAGGTAGACGGCGCTATCAAAGGTATTGTGGCTGAGCGACACGCCAGCCGCCAGCGCGATCACATCGCGCGAGAACAGCGACAGCTCCATGCCGACCTGCCCTTGAGTGACCCCGTCGCACATGGCGGGCACGCCGCCCGCCACCTGCGCCGTGCCGCCCGCGGCGCGGGCCGCCTCGCGGATGATGGCGGGGTAGCCTTCGAACGGCTGATGCGCCGAAAGCATGTCGTTGTAGGCGGTGACGATCCCAAGATTGGGCGCGCGTCCTTCGGCCAGGGATCCCTTGTCGCCGCCCATGGCCGCGTAGGCGTGCGCCTGGTTGCCGCAGGTCAGGTGGGCGCGGCGGGTGCCTTCCTCCGCGGCCTGGGCCATGCGGTCGAGATAGGTTGCACGGCGCTCTTCCGAGCGGGCTTCGATGGCTTGGGTGACCTTGGCGATCGTGGCGTCGAGTGGCATTGCTCCATCCTCTGGCAAGAACCTGTGACTGGTGCGCGCCCCTTGAATGCGCGCGGCGAATGCGCGCAGGCCCGCTTCGGAAAACGGCGCGCGGGGGCGGCGGTTCCGAGAGCGCCGGGCAGGCGCGGCATTCGTGTGACTTCCTTTTCCACCGGTGACGTTAGCCCGGTTAGCGCTATCAGTAAATGCCTCGGTCGAGACCTTCTGCAGGAAATCGACCACACGTTGCATCATGCTGCAGACAGCCCAAGAGGAAGGCAGCCTGCGGGCAGACTGGTTTGGCAGCCATGACGCGGATTGGGCCAATGTCAGTCTTCAGCTTTCAATCACCGTCGGGATGTCCTGTGCGCGGGGTGTGTCTTCGCATTGTCGAACCGGGCAGAAGGGGAGCCGACATGCCCCTGATCGGCAACATCTGTCTCAGATCGCTGTTTGTCAGAGTGACGATGCCGCGCACGGCGCGACCGGGGCCGTCATCCGCGCGCAAAGCCCGGTAAGTGGCGCAAGGGCAGCGGACTGATGGCAGCCGGTCGGGCCGCCGGGACATCGCGTGGACCGGTGCCTTCCCGGGCCCGCAGATCGCCGATGCGCTGTTTCACTCTTCCCAAGTGCCGTGCCACGCGGTAACGGAGGCGCCATGACAGCCCCCTCATATCCCGTCGTCCGCCTCACGCCCAAAGCCAATGCCCGTGCCATCCGCCGCGGTTTCCCTTGGGTTTATTCCAATGAACTCGTGCTTGACCGCCGCACCAAGGGCCTTGCCCCCGGCACGGTCGCTGTGCTCGAGGATGCCGAGCGCACGCCCATCGGCCTTGTCGGCATGACACCCGCCTCGAAGATCGCTGCGCGGATGCTCGACCGCGACACCGATGCCGAGATTGGCAAGGACTGGCTGACAGCTCGCCTGTCCAAGGCGCTGTCGCTGCGCGAACGGCTGTTCGATGCACCTTATTACCGGCTTGTGCACGCGGAAGCCGACGGCTTTCCCGGCGTCATCATCGACCGCTTCGGCGACACCTGCGTGATCCAGCCCAACGCCGCATGGGCCGAAGCGCTGCTGCCGCAGCTGGCCGAGGCGCTGGCCGAGGTCACCGGGATCACGACCATCCTCAAGAATGCCGGCTCGCGCGGGCGCCAGCTCGAGGGTCTCGATGATGAGAATGCCATCCTGCTTGGCACTGCGCCCGACGCGCCGCTGCCGGTCGAGATGAACGGCGCCACCTACATGGCCGACCTCACCGGTGGCCAGAAAACGGGCCTCTTCTACGACCAGCGCCCCAATCACGCCTTCGCGGCCAGGCTTGCGGAAGGGCAGGATGTGCTCGACGTGTTCAGCCACGTGGGTGGCTTTGCCCTCGCCGCGCTGGCAGGTGGCGCGGCTTCGGCCCTGTCGGTGGACGGCTCCGCCCCGGCGCTGGCTCTGGCGGCACAGGGCGCCGAGCGCATGGGCGCTGCGGACCGCTTCGACGCGCGGCAGGGCGATGCCTTCGACGTGCTGGGCGCGCTCGGCGAAGAGGGCAGGCGCTTCGGCATCGTTATTTGCGATCCGCCCGCCTTCGCACCGGCGAAACCCGCCCTAGAGGCAGGCCTGCGCGCTTACGAGAAGACCGCGCGCCTTGCCGCCCCGCTGGTGGACGAAGGCGGCTACCTCGTGCTGTGTTCATGCAGCCATGCCGCGGACCTTAGCAGCTTTACCGGCGCATGCCTGCGCGGCATCGGCCGGGCCGGACGCCGTGCACAGCTGCTTTATACCGGCGGTGCTGGCCCGGACCATCCACTGATGCCGCAGCTGGCGGAATCGGGCTATCTGAAGGCGCTGGTCTTCCGCCTGTGAAGGTCCTGCTCGACACTTGCGTCATCTACCCCACGGTGATGCGCGAGGTGCTGCTGGGTTGCGCGGCGCAGGGGCTGTTCCAGCCGCTGTGGTCGGCGCGCATTCTTGAGGAATGGGCGCTCGCCGCGCGCAAGCTCGGCCCCATGGGCGAGATGCAGGCGCGCGGCGAGATCGCCAATGTCCGCCGCGACTGGCCGCGCTCCGAGGTGAAGTTCTCGCCCGACATGGAGCGTCGGCTCTGGCTGCCGGACCCGGCGGATCTGCATGTCCTTGCCGCTGCCATCGCGAGCAGCGCGGACATGATCGTCACTGAGAACGCCAAGGATTTCCCCCGCGGCATCCTTGCCGAAGAGGGGCTGTCGCGCGTTGACGCCGACGGCTTCCTGCGCGGTCTGTGCGAGGCGAACCCCGGCAAGGTGCGCGATGCCTGCGAGGCGGTCCTGGCCGAAGCCCGCCGCCTGTCGGGCGAGGACTGGACCATGCGCGGCCTGCTGAAAAAGGCACGGCTGCCACGCCTTGGCAAGGCGTTCGAGGTGGCCGGCGCCTGAGCCTACGTCCTAGGGGCCGGGCGCTTGCAGGGGCGGGCGCTTATTGCTACGCCCCTTGCCAACCGCCCGCAGGGGCCAGAACAGGCGAGGCAGCACCTTGGAGAGCACCCCCCCAAGGCTTCAGGTCAGCAATCTTGTGCGCCGTTTCGAAGGGCGCGCCGTGGTCGATGACGTGTCGCTCAGCATCGCGCCCGGTGACGTGACTTGCCTTCTGGGTCCGTCGGGATGCGGCAAGTCGACCACCCTGCGCATGATCGCGGGCGTCGACATGCAGGACGCAGGGACCATCCACGTGGACGGAGAGCTGATCTGCGACACGGTGTTCCGCGTTCCTCCCGAGCGTCGCCAGATCGGCCTGATGTTCCAGGATTTCGCCCTGTTTCCGCACTTGTCGGTGGGCGACAACGTGGCGTTCGGCCTCAAGGGCGCGAAGGCCGACAAGCGCCGCCGCGCCGCTGAACTGCTCGAGCGTGTAGGCCTCGTCCACTACATCGACGAATACCCCCACCAGCTGTCAGGCGGTGAACAGCAGCGCGTGGCGCTGGCGCGTGCCCTTGCGCCCAAACCGCGCATCATGCTCATGGACGAGCCGTTCTCCGGCCTCGACAACCGCCTGCGTGACGGTATCCGCGACGAGACCCTGTCGCTGCTGAAGGAAGAGGGCACCTCGGTCCTGCTGGTCACTCACGAGCCCGAAGAGGCCATGCGCATGGCTGACGAGATCGCGCTGATGCGCGACGGGCGCATCGTGCAGCAGGGCGCGCCTTACAACATCTTCAACGCCCCGGCGGACAAGGCGGCGGTGGCGTTCTTCTCGGACACGAACGAACTGCGCGGCACCGTTCATGGCGCGCTGGTGGACACCCCCTTCGGGCCATTCCTTGCGCCCGGCGTGCACGATGGCGCGCAGGTGGACATCGTGTTCCGGCCGCAGCACGTGGGCATCGACTTCGACCGTGGCGGGCGCGCGCCAAACACGACCGAACGGGCCGGGACCCCGGCCCGGGGCGTGGTGGAACGGGCGCGCTTCATGGGTTCGGAAAGCCTCGTGGAGTTCCGCATGGATTTCGACGGCGGGCTGATCAAGGCGACGGTGCCCAACGTGTTCCTGCCGCGCAAGGGCACGCCGTTCTGGCTCACCGTGCGCCGCGACCGCTGCTTCGTCTTCCCGGTGGACTGAGCCGCCCTTCAGCAACGGGGGGCCATAGACGGGCAGGCGGAGGACGCGCCCCCTCCGGTCAGCCCCGATGCGCTCTCAGGCCAGCACCGCCAGCGACACCAGCGACAGCACCGAGGTCCAGACGATCACCGGCGCCACAGCATCGGTGCGCACGCCGTAAAGCATCGCCAGGGCGAAGGCCATGGACCCCGACGGCCCCGCCGAGGCCAGTGTCACCTGCTCCTGCCATTGCCCCCCGACCTCGCCCAGCTGCAGCGCGAGACCCACCAGTGCCGGGAAGGCCATCAGCTTCATCCCCGCCGCCACGGCCACGGGCGCCGAGGGCACCAGCGAGCCTGCCGACAGGATCACTCCGAGGGCAAACAGCGTCAGCGGCGCGGCGGTCTTGCCCGCGAACTGCAACGCCTCGAGCAGGGGCACCGGCAGAGACAGGCCAAAAAGGTTCACCCCCAGCCCCAACACGATGGACAGCAGCACCGGGTTCACGGCGATCCGCCGCAGGACCGGCCCGATGCTGGTGGACGGGCGCATAATGAGTTCAGTTCCGATGATGAAGATTGCGAAAGTGACGGCAGTGTCGAACACGGCGATGGCCATCACCGGCAGGGTCGCTGCCTCGCCATCCCCGTAGATCATCACCGAGACCGGCCAGACATAAAGCAGTGTGTTGACGAAAACGACGGCCATGGACAGCAGCCACGCCTCCCCGGTCTCGCGCCCCATCATCCTGCGAAAGATCCCGAAGGCCACGGCAAACACGGCGATCTCGCAGGCGAAATACAGCCCAAGCCCGCCCCATTCGAACAGATCCAGCGGCGCCGCCGCCACCGTGGGAAAGATCAGCGCCGGCTGCATCACCATGAACGAGATGCGGTTCGCCGCCGCCGCCTCGGCCCGAGCGATCACCCCGCCGCGCCCCAGCACGAAGCCAAGGGCAAGAATGGCGAACACCGGCAGGATGTCGTGAGTGAGGACGGTCAGCATCGGGAAGGCTCGTGAAAATGGTATACCATTTCCCGTTGCGCCATTCGCGCGCCGCCGTCAAGCAATTGGCCCGTGCATGCGAAATCGCGCCCCCAGAAAACCTCCGGACAGACCAAGGGGGCGCAAAGCCCGCTCTCCAGCAAGGCCGCGTTTCCTTTGACCGAAAATATCCCGGGGGAGGCCCGCAGGGCCGGGGGCAGCGCCCCCTGAAACGCTCGCCAGACAGAGTGCCCTGAAACAGCCCCAGCGACGCCCTCTATAAACGCCCCCGAAGCGCGGGCCTCGAGGGGCCCTGCCTCGACCGGCCTAACGCCCCTGCCGCCGCGCCATGAAGGCCAGCCGCTCGAACAGGTGCACATCCTGCTCGTTCTTCAAAAGCGCCCCGTGCAGCTTCGGCAGGGCATCGCCGGCATCACGCTTGAGATCCTCTGCCGTCAGATCCTCGGCCAGTAGCAGTTTCAGCCAGTCGATCACCTCCGAGGTCGACGGTTTCTTCTTCAGCCCCGGCTGCTCGCGCAGCTCGTAAAACTGGGTCAGCGCAGCGGTCAGCAGGGCGGGCTTGATGCCGGGGTGATGCACCTCGACGATACGCCGGAGAACCTCGGGTTCAGGGAACCGGATGTAGTGGAAGAAGCAGCGGCGCAGGAAAGCATCCGGCAGCTCTTTTTCATTGTTCGAGGTTATGATGACGATCGGCCGGACCTTGGCTTTCACGGTCTGCCCGGTCTCGTAGACATGGAATTCCATGCGGTCGAGTTCCTGCAGCAGATCGTTCGGGAATTCGATGTCGGCCTTGTCCACCTCGTCGATCAGAAGCACCACGCGTTCGTCCGCCTCGAAGGCCTGCCACAGCTTGCCCTTGCGGATGTAGTTGGACACGTCATGGACCCGCTCATCACCCAGCTGGCTGTCGCGCAGGCGGCTGACGGCGTCGTACTCGTAAAGGCCCTGCTGGGCCCGGGTGGTGGATTTGACGTTCCACTCGATCATCGGCAGCCCCAGCGAGGCCGCCACCTGCCGCGCCAGCTCGGTCTTGCCGGTGCCCGGCTCTCCCTTCACCAGAAGCGGGCGTTCCAGCGTGATCGCGGCGTTCACCGCCATGGTCAGATCGCCCGTGGCGACATAGCTGTCGGTGCCGTCAAAGCGCATTCGCGTCCTCCCCAAAGGTTCGTGCCTCTCCGGGATAGGCAGCCGGACGGGCCCATGCAAGCCCGGCACACACCGCGGGGAGGCCGACCGACACCTTAGGAGCCGAACGACCCGGCTTGGAGGAACTCGTGCACTCCACCGGGACGGCTGGCGAGCGCGCCGGTGTGTCTGGGCATGTCGCTGGACCACCCGCACGCGCGGGGGTGGCACAGGGCAAATTAATGGGTGGAGGCGGGCAGGGACAAAGCGGGATCATCGCTGCGCGAAGGCCGGGCAGGGCCTTCGATATCGTAAGGGATGCAGTCCATGCGCGGAGGAAGGCCTTTGCCAGCATCGCCCTCACTGGGGCAGTGCGAAGATAGGTTTTGGCGCGGGATGTTGCCGTGCCCCGCGCAGCGCCCCGCGTATCCCTGCCGCAAAATCACCGCTCCGGCTGATGCGATGACCCAAGGTCAGCTGGCTTGCTCGTACAGCGTACCAGCTGTCGCCGTTTTTTTAGGCAGCGCTTGCTCCGGCACGCCGAGGCGGAGTTTGTCGAAAACCGATGCCGGACGGCGTCGAATTGGTGGGATTTGTCCAATTTCGCGCTCTGTGCCGTGGGTTTGCGCATCCACCCGCAAGGGCATCCAGCGCTTTCCCCTGTTCGCCGCTTGATTGTGTAGTGACAACACCTTGAGCTTGGGATACTTCCAGCGGCGCAAGGGGTGCCGGGGATCTACGAACGATTTCATATGTCCGTCCGGCTTGTCAGAGGGAGCAGCAATGAAGCCCGAAACCTTCCTTCCGGACGACTATCGTCCCGCCGAGGACGAGCCGTTCATGAACGAGCGTCAGCTCGAATATTTCCGCCGCAAGTTGCTTGCCTGGAAAAACGACATTCTTGCCGAAAGCCGAGACACCATCGAGGCCCTGCAAGAAGCCACCCGCAACATTCCCGACGTTACGGACCGTGCCAGCGAAGAGACAGATCGCGCTCTGGAACTGCGCACCCGTGACCGCCAGCGTAAGCTGGTGGCCAAGATCGACAGCGCCCTGCGCCGAATCGACGAAGGGGAATATGGCTATTGCGACGTGACCGGCGAGCCCATCTCGCTCAAGCGGCTCGACGCACGGCCCATCGCCACCATGAGCCTCGAGGCGCAGGAGCGTCATGAACGCCGTGAGAAGGTGCACCGCGACGATTGATCCCGCAACGGATCCTTGAAGCCGTGACGTAAAAGACCGACAAGGCGCCGGGGCGAATTGCTCCGGCGCTTTGCGTCGGGGGCCACGGCAGGCCAATGCCATGGACCCATGGCAGGTGCATTGCAGGCCCGGGACGGGCAGAACGGCATGGGAAGGAACGGGCATGAAGCCTGAGGCGTTGCAGGGGTTGCGTGTCGTCGTGGCCGGCGGCGGCATCGGAGGACTGGCCACTGCACTGGCCCTGCACCGACACGGCGCGCGGGTGAGAGTGCTCGAACGTGCCGAAGCGCTGACCGAGGTCGGTGCCGGTATCCAGGTCAGCCCCAACGGCCTGCGGGTGATCGAGGCGCTGGGGCTTGGCCCGCAGCTCGCTGAACGCTCCTGCAAGGCACGCGCAGTGATGCTGCGCAACTTCCGACACGGGGCCGAGGTCGCACGGCTAGACCTGGGGCAGCTGCCCGAGGGTCAGGATTACCGCTTTGTCCACCGCGCCGATCTTGTCGACCTGCTGGCCGAAACCGCCCGCAACAGGGGGGTCAAGATCCGCCTTCTTCAGAATGCCCGCTCGGTGACGCCGGGGGATCTCCCGAGGCTTGACCTGTGCAATGGCGACACCGTCGAGGCCGATCTCGTGGTCGGCGCGGACGGGTTGCATTCGGTGCTTCGCCCGGCGGTCGACGGCCCGTCCCAGCCGAAATTCACCGGGCAGGTGGCATGGCGTGCCATCGTGCCCAACAGCTTCGATCACCCGTCCGAGGCCTGGGTCCACATGGGGCCGGGGCGGCATATCGTCAGCTATCCGCTGCGCGATGGGTCCATGGTCAACCTCGTGGCCGCCGAGGCCCGCAGCGCCTGGACGGAGGAAGGCTGGGCGCAAGAGGGCAATCCGGACGATCTGCGCCGCGCCTTCGCCCGCTTTGGCGGGGTTGTGCCCGAGATGCTCGGGCATGTGGAGCGAGTCGGGCTTTGGGGGTTATTCCGCCACCCGGTGGCGCAGCGCTGGCATGCGCCGGGGGTGGCGCTTGTGGGCGATGCCGCCCACGCCACGCTGCCCTTCATGGCGCAGGGGGCGAACATGGCGCTCGAGGACGCTTGGGTGCTGGCCGCTTGCCTCGCGGCACGCCCTCGTGACGAGGCATTGGCGCGTTACCAGTCGTTGCGGCGTGATCGCTGCCAGCGGATCGTTGCGGCAGCTTCGGGAAATGCGTGGAAATACCACCTGCGCACGCCGCTGCTGCGGGGCGTGGCCCATATGGGGCTGGGCATGGTCAGCTGCATGGCGCCGAGCAAGCTCATGGGACAGTTCGACTGGATCTACGGGCACGACGTCACGTCTCAGACCATCTGAGCGAAGCCCCGCAGGGCGAGGGCGACGGCCGAAGAGCCCAGGTCAACTGGCCCAAGCAACGCCACGGCGGCGATGAGCTTCAATCTGACCCGTAAAGCGGCACGGTAGAAATCGCGAGCTTTGCCGACCCGTCCTTAACCTGTTGCGCATGCACGAGGTAGATCAGCGTCTGGTTGGCCTCGTCAAAGATGCGCTTGACCCGCAGACTCTTGAAAATGATGGACCGCGAGGTGCGGAAGACGTCCTCGCCTTCTTCGCTGCGGTCGATGTCACCAATGGTAATAGGGCCCGTTTGTCGGCAGGAGATGGAGCCGTTGGACGGATCCTCGAACCAATTGCCCTTAGAGAGCCGGTCAATCAGGCCGCGGTCAAAATAGGCGACGTGGCAGGTGACGCCTTCGACCTCGGGATCGGCAATGGCCTCGATGAGGATGTCATTGCCAACCCAGTCAACGCCCACCTCGCCCACCTGCTCGGCGTTCGACATGAGGGGAACGAAGCAGAGCAGAGGGGCAAGGCAGGCACGTAGCATTGGGCGAATCCTATGGGCAGGGATCAGAAGACCACCCGACCATGCTCGCCCGCGTCCGGCGTGTCACCGGTAATGTTGGCCTTGGCGATCTCGTAGAGGAAGCTTGCGCCACCGTCTCCAGCCCAGACCTCGGCTTCGTGAGGGGTGAACTTCACCAACTGCACAGCGCTGTCATCGCGACCGTCCTCGAACCATGCGGCTGCGAAGGCATTCCACAACTCGTCCAGCTTGTCGTTGTCGTTCACGAGGCTCAGCTTGCCGAAGACGTTGGCATAAAGATGCGCCTTCGAATCAGCGACATGGAAAGACGCCTCGCCGCCGGATTTGGCACCGCGGTGCGCTGCGCTGCCCGCTGCAGTGATGAACCAGATCGCGTTCTCGTCCTCGTCTCCCTGCGGCGACATGGGCACCGGGCGTTCGCCGTCGGCTGCCAGCAGTCCGGCACGCACATCTTTGAGTTGCTTCCAGAATTCCTGCTTGAGGGTCTTGGACATGATGTCCTCCTTTCGTCTGTTGCCCACACAACGCCGCCCCCATGCTCTGCGTTCCAAGCGCCGCGACGGAACACGTCGTGGCGCTTGACGGATCGCCGGAGCTGCGCCTAGATATGAACAAGCGTTCAATAAAAGTCGTCAGGAGGAGGGCGGGGGATGTTCGACGCAGGTATGAGGTTCGACCTCGGGGAAGATGTGAATGCCCTGCGCGAGATGGTTCATCGCTGGGCGCAGGAGCGCGTGCGCCCGATGGCAGCGCAGATCGACACGACCAATGCCTTTCCCAATGACCTCTGGTCCGAGATGGGACAGCTTGGGCTGCTCGGCATCACCGTGCCCGAGGCGTACGGCGGGTCGGGCATGGGCTATCTTGCCCATGTCATCGCAGTCGAGGAAATCGCCCGCGCCAGCGCTTCCGTGTCGCTGAGCTACGGCGCGCACAGCAACCTGTGCGTGAACCAGATCAAACTGAACGGATCGGACGAGCAGAAGCGCAAGTACCTGCCGGGGCTGGTGTCAGGAGCAAATGTCGGCGCGCTGGCCATGTCTGAAGCAGGAGCAGGCTCGGACGTGGTGAGCATGAAGCTGCGGGCGGAAAAGAAGAACGATCGCTTCATCCTTAACGGCAACAAGTACTGGATCACCAACGGCCCTGACGCCGACACGCTGGTGGTCTACGCCAAGACCGACCCCGACGCCGGATCGAAGGGCATCACCGCCTTCCTGATTGAAAAGACTATGACCGGCTTCAGTACCTCGCCGCATTTCGACAAGTTGGGGATGCGTGGGTCCAACACCGCCGAGCTGATCTTCGAGGACGTGGAGGTGCCGTTCGACAATATCCTCGGGGAAGAGGGACGCGGCGTGCGCGTGCTGATGTCGGGGCTCGATTACGAACGGGTCGTGCTCGCGGGGATCGGTACCGGGATCATGGCCGCCTGCCTTGACGAGGTGATGCCATACATGGCCGAGCGCAAGCAGTTCGGCCAGCCCGTGGGGTCCTTCCAGCTGATGCAGGGCAAGATCGCCGACATGTACACCGCGATGAACTCGGCGCGGGCCTATGTCTACGAGGTGGCGCGCGCCTGCGACCGAGGTGATGTGACCCGGCAGGACGCGGCGGCCTGCTGCCTTTATGCATCCGAGCAGGCTATGGTTCAGGCGCACCAGGCGGTGCAGGCCATGGGCGGCGCAGGCTTCCTCGCGGATGCGCCGGTGGCGCGACTGTTCCGCGATGCCAAGCTGATGGAAATCGGTGCGGGCACCTCGGAGATCCGGCGCATGCTGGTGGGCCGCGAGCTTATGTCGGCGATGGGTTAAGCCATGAAAAGGCTTTGTGCGCCGGATAAGGATTGCATCTCAAGTGAATGTGAGAGAACAAAAAAAAGGCGCGCCGATGTGGCGCGCCAGTCCAGGGCCGCCGCCGATGCGGCCCGTCGAAAGATCTCAGAACTTCCAGATGTAGGACATCCCGATCACCCACGGGTCGACCTCGACCGTGCCGATGTCGGACCCGTTCAGATCCACGTCGAGGTCGATATCGATGTACCGCGCATCAAGTCGCAGGGCGGATTTTTCACTGATCGCGTAGTCTACGCCAAGATGCGCCGCGAGGCCCCAGCTGTCCTTCACGTCCAGACCCGAGATCTTCTGGTCGTCGAGGTCGAGCACGGCGGTGTAGTTCACACCGGCCCCGAGGAAGGGGGTAAAGCGGCTGGCATTGGCGAAGTGGTAGTTCAGCGACACGGTGGGCGGCAAGTGCTTGACCTTCACCACGTCGCCGCCGTTGCCCTTGACCTGGTTGGTAAACGGTGTGGCGGCCAGCACCTCGAGGCCGAGGTTGTCCATGAGGAAGTATTCGAAAGTCAGCGACAGCTGGGTGTCGTCGCCCACGTCCATGTCGAGCGCGCCATTCGCAAGGCTGCCGTTGTCGCCGGTCGGGTTCACCCACGCCAGCCCGAGGCCAAGGGTCATGTCACCCTTCTGCTGGGCCGCCGCGCCGGTGGCGCAAAGCGCAAGGATCGCTGCGGTGGTGAGGAAGTTCAGGCTCATCTTCTGTCCTTTCGGTGTCTTGTTGCCTGCGGTGTGACGCGTCGGGCGAGTCGCGGTGTTGATCTGAATCAAGCCGTGATTTCAGGGAGATATGCTGTGGCAAATCGGTCATATGGTGACCGTGCAATGCGTGTTTGCCGGGGGCTGGCATGACCGCTTCGTCCCGTCGCAGCCTCCCGGATGGCATCGGCTACGAGCAGCTTTGCGCGCAGGCGCGCAGCCCGTCGGGCCCCATGAACATGGCGGCGCAGGTCTGCGATGACTGGGCCGCCCTAGAGCCGGACCGCGTGGCGATCCATGAGTTGGGCGAGACGTCCCGGCGCGTCACGTACGGCGCACTGCAAGAGCTGTCGCGGCGGGTCGAGGCCGGCCTGCGGGCCCGCGGCATCCGGCGTGGGGACCTGGTGGGTGTTTTGCTGTCGCAATCGGTGCTCTGCGCGGCGGCGCATGTGGCGGCATGGCGCATGGGGGCTATCTCCGTGCCGCTGTTCAAGCTTTTCCGGCAGGATGCGCTGGCCTCGCGGCTGGACGACAGCGGCCTTCGGGTGGCGGTGAGCGACGCGGAGGGGGCGGCGGTGTTGGCGCCCTTCGACGTGGCGGTTCTGACCGAGGAGGCGCTGCCTGCGCCCGAGGTCCATGCCCCGGCAGAGACCGGGGCCGAAACGCCAGCGGTGCTCATCTACACCAGCGGCACCACGGGCAAGCCCAAGGGGGCACTGCACGGCCACCGGCTGCTGACGGGGCATCTGCCCGGGGTGGAGATGAGCCACGATCTGCTGGGCCAGCCCGGCGATGTGCTCTGGACCCCTGCGGACTGGGCTTGGATTGGCGGGCTTTTTGACGTGGCGATGCCCGCACTTACGCTGGGGGTGCCGGTGGTGGCCTCGCGCATGCAGCGGTTCGGGGTTTCTCAGTGCCTGAAGATCTGTGCGGAAGGTTCTGTCACAAATGTGTTTTTCCCGCCAACCGCCCTGCGGATGCTGAAGGCCGAAAACGCCCGCATTCCCGGTCTTCGCACCGTTGCCAGCGGCGGCGAGCCGCTCGGTGCCGAAATGCTGGCCTGGGGACGCGAGGCGCTCGGGGTGGAGATCAACGAGTTCTACGGCCAGACCGAATGCAACATGGTGGCCAGCTCCTGCGCGGCGCTGTTTCCGGCGCGGCCGGGCTGCATCGGCAAGCCCAGCCCCGGCTTTCGCATCGGGGTGATCGACGACAAGGGCCACGAGACGGAGGGCGAAGGCGATATTGCCATCGCCCGGGGTGCGCCATCCATGATGCTGGAATACTGGAACAATCCCGAGGCCACCCGCGACAAGTTCCGGGGCGATTGGCTGCTGACCGGTGACCGCGGGCGGTGGGAGGACGGCTACCTGCGCTTTGTCGGGCGCGAGGATGACGTGATCACCTCGGGCGGCTACCGCATCGGTCCCGCCGAGGTCGAGGATTGTCTGCTCACCCATCCCGCCGTCGCGACCGTGGGCGTTGTGGGCAAGCCCGACCCGGTGCGGACCGAGATCGTGAAAGCTTATGTCGTGCTGCGCGAGGGCGCCGAGGCGTCTGCCGATACGCTTCAGAATTGGGTGAAGGATCGCCTCGCAGGATATTCATATCCAAGGGAAATATCGTTTCTTGACGCGCTTCCGATGACGGTCACCGGAAAGGTGATCCGCAAAGAGCTCAAGGCTCGCGCCTGCGCCGAGACCGAAGCGCCACAGATGACTGCCGGAGGTGAGACATGAAACTGCAATCCGCCGCGATCCCGTCCTCGGAGGGTTTTCGAGCCAACCGCGATGCCCATCTTGCCGCGCTGGACGAGATCCGCGGGGCTGCCTTGGCCGCTGCTGCCGGAGGCGGTGACAAGGCGCGGGAGCGGCATCTGTCGCGGGGCAAGATGCTGCCGCGCGAACGGGTGGCCAACTTGCTCGATCCTGGCGCGCCGTTTCTCGAGGTCGGGGCGCTGGCGGCACACGGCCTCTATGACGGGGCGGCACCCAGCGCAGGGATGATCGCGGGAATCGGCCGGGTGCAGGGACGACAGGTCATGGTGCTGTGCAACGACGCCACGGTGAAGGGCGGCACCTATTACCCCATGTCCGTCAAAAAGCACCTGCGCGCCCAGGAGATCGCCGAGGAAAACCGGCTGCCCTGCATCTACCTCGTGGACAGCGGAGGGGCGAACCTTCCCAACCAGGACGAGGTGTTCCCGGACCGCGACCATTTCGGCCGGATCTTCTACAATCAGGCCCGGATGAGCGCCAAGGGAATCGCCCAGATCGCCGTGGTCATGGGGTCGTGCACCGCGGGGGGCGCCTATGTGCCCGCCATGTCCGACGTGACCATCATCGTGCGCGAACAGGGCACCATCTTCCTTGCCGGCCCGCCGCTGGTGAAGGCAGCCACCGGCGAGGTGGTCTCGGCCGAGGATCTGGGAGGCGGCGACGTCCACACCCGGCTGTCGGGCGTGGCCGACTACCTTGCCGAAGACGACGCCCACGCGCTCGCCCTGGCACGGCGGGCGGTGGGCTCGCTGGGGCCCGACACCGGCGCGCATGTGGCGCTGCAATCACCCGAGCCGCCAGCCTATGACCCTGACGAGATCCTCGGCGTGGTGCCGGGCGATCTGCGCACACCCTACGACATCCGCGAGGTCATCGCGCGGCTAGTGGATGGCTCGCGCTTTGACGAGTTCAAGCCGCGCTATGGCGAGACGCTGGTCACCGGCTTTGCCCATGTGGAGGGGATGCCCGTGGGCATCGTCGCCAACAACGGCGTGCTGTTTTCCGAGGCGGCGCAGAAGGGCGCACATTTCATCGAGCTGTGTTCCCAGAGAAAGGTGCCGCTGGTGTTCCTGCAGAACATCACCGGCTTCATGGTCGGCCGCAAATACGAGAACGAGGGGATTGCCCGTCACGGCGCCAAGATGGTGACGGCGGTGGCGACCACCTCGGTGCCCAAGATCACCATGCTCGTTGGCGGCTCATTCGGGGCGGGGAACTACGGCATGGCGGGGCGGGCGTACCAGCCGCGCTTTCTCTGGACATGGCCGAATTCGCGCATTTCGGTGATGGGAGGCGCGCAGGCGGCGGGGGTGTTGGCGACAGTGAAGCGCGATGCCATCGAGCGCGGCGGCGGTGCGTGGTCAGAGGCCGAGGAGGCTGCCTTCAAGCAGCCCACCATCGACATGTTCGAGCGCCAGTCGCATCCGCTTTATGCCACGGCGCGGCTTTGGGACGACGGCATCGTCGATCCGCGCAAGAGCCGGGCGGTGCTGGCGCTGTCGCTGGCAGCATCGCTGAACGCGCCTATCGAGGAGACCCGCTTTGGCGTTTTCCGCATGTAGGGCCCGGCGCGGCGCCGGTAGAGGGGCCGTGTTTTGCGTATTTGGAAAGAGAAGAAGCAGGGGATTGCACGATGTTTGATACGCTGCTCATAGCCAACCGGGGCGAGATTGCCTGCCGTGTGATCCGGACCGCGCGGGCCATGGGTCTGCGCTGTGTGGCGGTGAATTCGGATGTGGATGCGGGTGCGGCCCACGTCGCCATGGCTGATGCGGCGGTCTGTATCGGGGGGGCGGCACCCGCCGAGAGCTACCTGCGGGGCGATGCCATCATCGAGGCGGCTTTGAGCACCGGCGCGGGGGCGATCCATCCGGGCTACGGGTTTCTGTCCGAGAACCCGGACTTCGTCGAGGCTGTGGAGGCGGCAGGGCTTGTGTTCGTGGGGCCGGGGGCTGCGGCGATCCGGGCCATGGGGCTCAAGGACGCGGCCAAGCGGCTCATGGCCGAGGCCGGCGTTCCGGTGGTGCCGGGGTATCACGGGGCCGAGCAGGACGCTGGGTTCCTTGCGGAGCGGGCCGGGGAGATCGGCTTCCCCGTGCTGATCAAGGCGGTTGCTGGGGGCGGCGGCAAGGGGATGCGGCTGGTCGAGGCGGCAGCTGGCTTTGCCGAGGCGCTCGCCAGTGCGCAGGCCGAGGCGCGCACCGCCTTTGGCAACCCTGCGGTGCTGATCGAGAAATTCGTAAGCGCGCCGCGTCACATCGAGGTGCAGGTGTTTGGCGACGGCACCCGGGCTGTGCACCTGTTCGAGCGCGATTGTTCCCTGCAGCGCCGGCATCAGAAGGTCATCGAAGAGGCGCCCGCGCCGGGCATGACTGCCGCCATGCGCGAGGCCATGGGGCAGGCTGCCGTGCGCGCTGCCGAGGCCATCGGTTACAAGGGGGCGGGTACGGTGGAGTTCATCGTGGATGGCTCGGAGGGACTGCGGCCCGACCGGTTCTGGTTCATGGAGATGAACACCCGCCTGCAGGTCGAGCATCCGGTGACCGAGGCCGTGACCGGCGTCGACCTGGTGGAATGGCAGTTGCGGGTGGCGGCTGGCGAGCCTTTGCCGCTGGCGCAGGACGATCTACGCCTTGACGGTCACGCCTTCGAGGCGCGGCTGTATGCCGAGGACGTGCCTGCAGGGTTTCTGCCCGCTACCGGACGGTTGGCGCATCTGGCCTTCCCCGAAGGGGTGCGGGCAGACAGCGGGGTGCGGTCGGGGGATGTGATCTCGCCTCACTACGATCCGATGATCGCCAAGGTGATCACCCATGGCACCACCCGTGAGATTGCCTTGCGCAAGCTGGCGCGGGGACTGGCCGGGACGCAGGTGGCCGGTACCGTGACCAATCTTGCCTTCCTTGGCGCGCTGGCGCGGCACGAAGGGTTCGCCGCCGGGGAGGTGGATACCGGATTGATCGGGCGTGATCTGGAAGCGCTGGTGGCTGGTCCGGGCATTTCTGACCGGGCCGTGGCGCAGGCCTCGCTGGTGGCAGCTGGGATCTGCGACGAGGCGGGGCCGCTTCAGGGATTCACGCTTTGGCAACCGCTGAAGCGTACGGTGCTGCTGGAGCATGGCGGGCAGGAGCTTCAGGTCGTGCTGCGTGTGACAGGGCCGGGGCGGGTTGCGGTCGCCTTGGACGGGTCCGAGGTGTCCGCTGAGCGGCAGGGGGGAATCTGGCGCTTCGATGGTGTGCCTGGCGCAGAGGTCTTTGCCGAAGGGGATTTCGTGACCGTCTTCGAGGGCGGTGGCCGTGCCTTCCGCGTGGTCGACCCTCTGGAGCGGGCGGCCGCGGCTGGGGCGTCGGGGAACCTTGTCGAGGCGCCGATGCCGGGCAAGGTCATGTCGGTGCTTGCCAGCGCGGGCCAGCATGTATCGGCGGGCGACCGGCTGGTGGTCCTCGAGGCGATGAAGATGGAGCATACGCTGACCGCAGCCCGTGACGGCGTGGTGGCCGAGGTGCTGGCCGATGCCGGGGACCAGGTCGAGGCGGGGGCGGCGCTCATCCGGCTCGAGGATGACGGGGACGTGGCCGCATGATCGTGCTGCATCACGTGCCCGAAAGCCGCTCCATGCGTGTGCTCTGGCTTTTGCATGAACTCGGCGTGGAGTTCGAGGTCGTTCCCCACGCCATGGACCGCAGCTTGCGCGATGCGGCGTACCTGTCGCTGTCGCCTGCCGGCCGGGTGCCAGCTCTCGAGATGGACGGCGGCGTCATGTTCGAGAGCCTCGCCATGATGGAATACCTCTGCGAGCGTTTTGCCGAAGCCTGGCTGGGACGCGCCTCTGGCCACCCTGATCGCAGGGCGTTCCTGTCCTGGCTGCACTTTGCCGAGACCCTGAGCCAGCATTGCGCCAATCTTACCCAGCAGCACATCATGCTGCGGGACGACAGCATGCGCTCGCCCATCATTATGCAGCTCGAGGCGAAGCGCATCGGAAAATGCTATGATGCGCTTGAGGCGCGGCTTGGGGGCTGTGAGTATATGCTGGGGAGCGCGTTCTCGGCGGTGGACGTGGCTATCGGGCAGGCGGTCTACATGGCGCGGCATTTCGCGGTGCTGGATGGACACCCGCAGCTGGCTGACTGGTATGAACGTATCACGCAGCGAGAAGCGTTCAATGCGTCCCTGCCAGGGGCCGGGCCGCGGCTTTACGCGCAGGAATTCTACCCGGCGTGGGAGGTGCCATCGTGACCGAAACAGTCGAGATCTTCGAGGTCGGGCCCCGCGATGGCCTGCAGAACGAGCCGCGTGATATTGCGGTCGCGGACAAGGTGGCACTGGTGGATTGCCTGTCGCGTGCCGGATTCCGCCGTATCGAATGCGCCAGCTTCGTGAGTCCCAAGTGGGTGCCGCAGATGGCCAGCTCGGCCGAGGTGCTGGCTGGCATCCGGCGTGAAAGGGGCGTGTCCTACGCGGCGTTGACCCCGAACATGAAGGGGTTCGAGGCGGCGATGGCAGCGAAGGCGGACGAGGTGGCGATCTTCGGATCGGCCTCCGAAGGCTTCAGCCGCGCCAATATCAACGCGAGCATCGACGAGAGCCTTAACCGCTTCCGACCAGTGGCGGAGGCGGCCCTTGCACGGGGAGTGAAGGTGAGGGGCTATGTCTCCTGCGTGGTAGAATGCCCCTACTACGGCAAGGTGGCACCGGATGGGGTGGCCCGTGTCGTGGCGGCCCTGAGGGATATGGGCTGCTACGAGGTTTCTCTTGGCGACACCATCGGGCGCGGCACGCCCGAGGCGGTGGAGGCGATGCTCGCGGCCGTGCTCGATGAGGTGCCCGCGGCCCAGCTGGCGGGACATTTCCACGACACCGCGGGCCGGGCGCTTGACAATGTCGAGGTGTCTCTGGTGCGCGGGCTTCGGGTCTTCGACGCCGCCGTGGGCGGGCTTGGCGGCTGTCCCTACGCGCCGGGGGCCGCGGGCAATGTCGCCACCGAGGTGCTGGCGGCGCGGCTGGCAGATCTGGGGTATGATACCGGGCTCGACATGGGGATCGTGCAGGAGGCGGCGCAGATGGCGCGCGCCATGAGAGGCTGAGGAGAGTGTCGATGGAGTTCATCAGACTCGAGACCGATGTGCGAGGGGTGGCGACGCTTTCGCTGGCGCGGGCGGCCAAGCACAATGCGCTGTCGGCGCAGATGATGACCGAGCTGGAGGCAGCGGCGCGGCAGCTGGCGCAGGAGGACGGCGTGCGTGTGGTGATCCTTGCCGCCGACGGGCCAACCTTCTGCGCCGGGGCCGACCTCGCGTGGATGCGCGAGCAATTCGGCATGGATGCCGCCGCTCGCACTGCTGAATCGCGGCGCATCGCCAGCGCGCTGCAGGCGCTGGCGGCGCTGCCAATGCCCCTCATTGGGCGGGTGCAGGGCAATGCGTTCGGCGGCGGTGTGGGGCTTGCGGCCGTGTGCGACATGGCCATCGGTGCGGAGGGCCTGCGCATGGCGCTGACCGAGGTGAAGCTTGGCATCATTCCCGCCAACATCGGCCCTTATGTGCTGCGCCGGATGGGCGAGGTGTGCGCGCGCGAAGTGTTCATGAACGGCCGCGTCTTCAGCGCCGCCGAGGCGGTACGCCTGAACCTGCTGGCACGCGCCGTCGCGCCGGAGGCGCTGGACGATGCGGTGGAGGCCGAGGTGGCACCCTATCTTGACTGCGCCCCCTTCGCCGTCCGCGAGGCGAAGGCGCTTCTCAACCACCTTGCGGGCGAGGTGACGCAGGGCCAGGTGGATCACGCCATCGACGCCCTTGCCCGCCGCTGGGAAAGTGCTGAGGCGCAGGCGGGCATCGGTGCCTTCCTCGAGAAACGCCCGCTCTCATGGAAGTGATCGGCGCGCGCCGCCGGACGGGTGGCTCTGCCAGAAACCCTGTAACTGCGTAGAAACCGGGCGCATGGGCAGTGAATAAAGGCGTGACGCGACGGAGCCTTCCGCGCCTTGGCGGTTGCATGCGGCGACCCGGAGCACCCTAAAAATAGTGCAGAAAAAGCTCGCTCAAGGCGTAATGCCTTCTATCGCGTTAATAATTCACAGATTTAAGCCTTAGGCTTTATGTGTACAGCTTGTTGACCCCGACCACGGGCGGCGATAAGTCACGTCTAGCAAGGCAACATCGCCATGGTTACCGCGCCGCAGGCCCGGCGCGCCTCGCAAAGGAGCCAGCAATGGAAGAGATGCTGCGGGAGTACCTCCCGATCCTCGTTTTCCTGGCCGTCGCAATCGCACTCGGCGCCATTCTCATCCTTGCAGCCGTCGTGCTTGCCGTGCGCAATCCCGACCCTGAAAAGGTGTCGGCGTATGAATGCGGGTTCAACGCCTTTGATGACGCCCGGATGAAATTCGACGTGCGATTCTACCTCGTGTCGATCCTGTTCATCATCTTCGACCTCGAGATCGCCTTCCTCTTCCCCTGGGCCACCGCCTTCAAGGACGTGAGCATGGTGGGCTTCTGGTCGATGATGGTCTTCCTCGCGGTGCTGACCGCAGGCTTTGCATACGAATGGAAGAAAGGGGCGCTCGAATGGGAGTGATGACCGGGCCGAACACGGCGCAGGGCGACCGCGAGGTCGCTACCCAGGCGCTGAACCGCGAGCTGACCGACCGGGGCTTCCTGCTCACATCCGTCGATGACGTGGTCAACTGGGCCCGCACCGGCAGTCTTCACTGGATGACCTTCGGTCTTGCCTGCTGCGCCATCGAGATGATGCATACCTCGATGCCGCGTTACGATCTGGAACGCTTCGGGGCCGCGCCGCGCGCCAGCCCGCGCCAGTCCGACCTGATGATCGTCGCCGGCACCCTGACCAACAAGATGGCACCGGCGCTGCGCAAGGTTTACGACCAGATGCCCGAACCGCGCTATGTGATCTCCATGGGATCCTGCGCCAATGGTGGCGGCTACTATCACTACAGCTATTCCGTCGTTCGGGGCTGTGACCGTATCGTGCCCGTGGATGTCTATGTGCCGGGCTGCCCGCCGACCGCCGAGGCGCTGCTCTACGGCCTGATGGCGCTGCAGAAGAAGATCCGGCGTACCGGCACGATCGTACGCTGAGGGAGGGGACCACATGACCCAGGCACTCAAGGAACTCGGCCAGCATCTGGAGCTGAAGCGCCCCGATTGCGTGATCGGCTGGAGCATCGCCTTCGGCGAGCTCAACGTGGACGTGGCCCTGAGCAACATCGTGGGCTTCACGGAGTTTCTCAAGACCGACCCGTCCTGCCGGTTCAATAGCCTCGTGGACATCACCGCCGTGGACTACCCCGAGCGGGCCAAGCGGTTCGACGTGGTCTATCACTTCCTGTCGATGTACCAGAACCACCGTATCCGCCTGCGCGTCGCCGTGCGTGAAGACGAGACCGTGCCGTCGATCACCCCGGTGCATGTGAGTGCCAACTGGTTCGAACGCGAGGTGTTCGACATGTTCGGCATCGTGTTCTCGGGGCACCCGGACCTGCGCCGCATCCTCACCGATTACGGCTTCCGCGGCCATCCGCTGCGCAAGGACTTCCCGACCACGGGCTATGTCGAGGTGCGCTACGACGAAGAGCTCAAGCGCGTGGTCTACGAGCCAGTGAGCCTCGTTCAGGAATACCGGCAGTTCGATTTCATGTCGCCGTGGGAAGGGGCGCAGTACGTGCTGCCCGGCGACGAGAAGGCCGATGACAAGGCAGAGGGCACGAAATGATGGATGGCTCAAAGTTCGACGACGGCTCCACCGACGCCCTCGTGGGCGAACAGAAGATCCGCAATTTCAACATCAACTTCGGGCCGCAGCACCCGGCGGCACACGGCGTGCTGCGCCTCGTGCTGGAGCTTGACGGCGAGATCGTGGAACGCTGCGATCCCCACATCGGCCTGCTGCACCGCGGCACCGAAAAGCTGATGGAATCGCGCACCTACCTGCAAAACCTGCCCTATTTTGACCGGCTCGATTACGTCGGCACGATGAACCAAGAGCACGCCTGGTGCCTTGCCATCGAGAAGCTGACCGGCACCATTGTGCCGCGCCGGGCGCAGATCATCCGCGTGCTTTACTGCGAGATCGGGCGCATCCTGAACCACCTGCTGAACGTGACCACGCAGGCCATGGACGTGGGCGCGCTGACGCCGCCGCTCTGGGGGTTCGAGGAGCGTGAGAAGCTGATGATCTTCTATGAGCGGGCCTCCGGCGCGCGCCTGCACGCGGCCTATTTCCGCCCCGGTGGCGTTCACCAGGATCTGCCGCCCGACCTGATCGACGATCTCGACGCGTGGTGCGACCAGTTCCCGGCGCGGCTTCAGGACATCGACGATCTGCTCACCGAGAACCGGATCTTCAAGCAGCGCAACGCCGACATCGGCGTGGTGACCGAGGAAGAAATCCTGATGCACGGTTATTCCGGCGTCATGGTGCGCGGCTCGGGGCTGGCATGGGACCTGCGCCGGGCGCAGCCCTACGAGTGCTACGACGAGTTCGAGTTCCAGATCCCGGTCGGCAAAAATGGCGACTGCTACGACCGTTACCTTTGCCGCGTGGCCGAGATGCGCGAGAGCGTGAAGATCATGAAGCAGGCCATCGCCAAGCTGCGCGAGCCCGAGAACCAGGGCGATGTGCTGGCGCGCGGCAAGCTGACGCCGCCGAAACGGTCCGAGATGAAGACCTCCATGGAGGCGCTCATCCACCACTTCAAGCTCTACACCGAGGGCTTCCATGTGCCTGCGGGCGAGGTTTATGCCGCCGTCGAGGCGCCAAAAGGCGAATTCGGCGTCTACCTCGTGGCGGACGGCAGCAACAAACCCTACCGCGCCAAGCTGCGGGCGCCGGGCTTCCTGCACCTGCAGTCCATGGATTACGTGTGCAAGCATCACCAGCTTGCGGATGTTGCTGCCATTCTGGGCTCGCTCGACATCGTGTTTGGCGAAGTCGACCGCTGATCGCGACTGCATGATACGGATCGGGGCGCCCGACGCGGCCCGATCCGCCAAGACAAGACGGCCAGGACGGCCGCGAAAAAGACAAGAAGGGATTTGCGACCGTGAAGCTGAAGATGTGCCTGAGCCTGCTGCCTCTCATCGCCACCGCCGCGTGCGTTGCCATGCCGCCCGAGGGCACCGGGGACGAGGATCTCGCCGCCTTCGACGATGCGGTGGCCTCCATCGGCTGCGAGCTTACCTATGAATCCGACTACCTGCCCGTCGAACTTCAGACCGGCATGACCCGCATGAAGATCAACGAGGTGGCGCAGTACCGCATCACCCGTGGCGAGGCAGAGATGACCGAAAGCGGTGGTTTCCGTCTGATCTCGGGGTCCTGCACCCCGGCGGCGCCGGTGGTCGATACCCCCGCGCCCGAGTCTGCTGCGTGATCGCGGCCAAGACCCAACCGTTGCCCGGTTGCCGGGCAGGGCAGGCCGCGGCCTGCCGCCCCGCCTGCACCTTAGCGTGCTGACCCGATAGGACCGACCCGATGCTGCGCCGTCTTCATCCCGAACAGCCCGAAAGCTTTGCTTTCACCGATGCCAACCTGGCCTGGGCCGATGCCCAGATGACCAAGTATCCCGAGGGCCGTCAGGCCAGCGCGGTCATCCCGCTGCTGTGGCGTGCGCAGGAACAGGAAGGCTGGCTCAGCCAGCGGGCCATCGAGACCGTGGCCGAGATGCTGGGCATGGCCTACATTCGCGTGCTCGAGGTGGCGACCTTCTACTTCATGTTCCAGCTCTCGCCGGTGGGCTCGGTCGCGCATATCCAGATCTGCGGCACCACGACCTGCATGATCTGCGGATCCGAGGATTTGATTTCGGTCTGCAAGGACAAGATCGCCCCCAAGGCGCACATGCTATCAGAGGACGGCAAGTTCTCCTGGGAAGAGGTGGAGTGTCTTGGGTCCTGTGCCAACGCGCCCATGGCCCAGATCGGCAAGGATTACTACGAAGACCTGACCGCGGCTCGCCTTGGCGAGCTTCTGGACGAGCTGGCCGCCGGCAATGTGCCGGTGCCGGGCCCGCAGAACGGCCGCTATTCGTCCGAACCGCTGGGCGGCCCGGTCGTGCTGACCGGCCATGTGGAGGGGCGTCCGGAATACAACGCCTCCGTCGCGCTGGCGACCGAACTCGGCGACACCATCAAACGCATCGACGGCACCGAGGTGCCGCTGCGCACCCCGTGGCATGACCGCTCGGATGAGAAGGGTGATGCCAAGCCGGAAACCCATGCGCCTGAGCTGGCCGAGGATGTGCCCGCCGACAGTACCGGCATCGACAAGCGCGAAGCGCCGGTTGAAAATGCGACCGAGGTCAAGGACGCCGCCGAAGGAGCGTCGGCCGAGGAGCAGCAGGCTGGCACCCGTCCCGACGCCCTCGAAGGGCCGCGCGATGGCGGGGCGGACGACCTCAAGCAGATCAAGGGCATCGGGCCGAAGCTCGAGGAGCTGTGCCACGAGCTGGGCTTCTACCACTTCGACCAGATCGCCGGCTGGACCGATGCGGAAGTCGCGTGGGTCGACGAGAACCTTCAGGGCTTCCGAGGCCGCGTGACCCGCGACGAATGGGTGTCGCAGGCCAAGGCGCTGTCCACGGGCGAAGGGGCCGGTGAAAGCTAAGACACGCGCTGGGGGGAATGCACCCGGTCGCGCTGCGAGACGTGAACCTGACCGGCCAATCCGGTCAGGCAGGAATAAAGCCGGCTGACATCTGCGCCGGAGGGATTGAGAGGCGGACGGCATGACGGGCCGGCAGGATCATAACCGGCAGGGGCGCATCATCGCGCTCGTCATCGCCGGAACGGGCCTGGCCTGGATGGCCGCCACCGCTGCCGGTGCCGCGCTGGACTGGAGCCAGCGCACTCGGGCTTTCTTCGACCTGGCGGCGATTGCCGGGTTCGGGACGGCGATTTGGATGATTTTCGGGCTATGGCGTGCGCGCCGGGCCGCCCGCGCGAACGAGGAGTGATGCGATGCTGAAGGACGAGGACCGCATTTTCACCAATCTCTACGGCATGCATGATCGCACGCTGGCGGGGGCGAAAAAGCGTGGCCATTGGGACGGGACCGCCGGGATCCTGGAGAAGGGCCGCGAGTGGATCGTGGACGAGATGAAGGCATCCGGCCTGCGTGGCCGGGGCGGGGCGGGCTTTCCGACCGGGCTGAAGTGGTCTTTCATGCCCAAGGAAAGCGACGGGCGTCCGCATTACCTCGTCATCAACGCCGACGAATCCGAACCCGCGACCTGCAAGGACCGCGAGATCATGCGCCACGATCCTCACACGCTGATCGAGGGTGCGCTGATCGCGTCCTTCGCGATGGGGGCGCATGCGTCCTACATCTACATCCGGGGCGAATACATCCGCGAGAAGGAGGCCCTGCAGGCCGCCATCGACGAATGCTATGACGCTGGCCTCATCGGTAAGAACGCCTGCGGCTCGGGCTGGGATTTCGACCTTTACCTGCACCACGGGGCGGGGGCCTACATCTGCGGCGAGGAAACTGCCCTGATCGAAAGCCTCGAGGGCAAGAAGGGCATGCCGCGCATGAAGCCGCCGTTCCCGGCGGGCGCGGGCCTTTATGGTTGCCCCACCACGGTGAACAACGTGGAGTCCATCGCCGTCTGCCCGACCATCCTGCGGCGCGGTGCGTCTTGGTTCTCGGGCTTTGGGCGCAAGAACAACTCGGGCACCAAGCTCATGGGCCTGACTGGCCACGTGAACACCCCTTGCGTCTTCGAGGACGAGCTGTCGCTGCCCGTGCGCGAGCTCATCGAAAAGCATGGCGGCGGCATCCGCGGCGGCTGGGACAACCTCAAGGCCATCATCCCCGGCGGCGCGTCCTGCCCGATCCTGCCCAAGGACAAGCTCGAGGATGCGATCTTCGATTTCGACTGGATGCGCGAGAACCGCTCGAGCTTCGGCACCGGCTGTATGATCGTCATGGACAACTCGGTGGACGTGGTGAAGGCGGTGTGGCGCCTGTCGAAGTTCTTCAAGCATGAAAGCTGTGGCCAGTGCACCCCGTGCCGCGAGGGCACCGGCTGGATGATGCGGGTCATGGACCGGCTGGTATCGGGCGAGGCAGAGGTCGAGGAGATCGACATGCTGCTGGATGTGACCAAGCAGGTCGAGGGGCACACCATCTGCGCGCTCGGCGATGCGGCGGCCTGGCCGATCCAGGGCCTCATCCGCCACTTCCGCGAAGAGATCGAAGACCGCATCAAGGCCAAGAAGACCGGCCGCATGGGCGCGATGGCGGCGGAATGATGCGCTTTTTGCCTGCATATCCGTTTGTTGCGCTTGCGCTGACCGCCTGCGGTCCGTCCGCCAGCGTCGGCACCACTGCGGCCAGCGGCTCGCTCAAGGATCGCTGGGAGGCGCGCGTCGCCACTCAGACGATTGCGGAGCGGATCGCCGACAACTGCTACGGCGAGGGGATCTACCTTGCGTCGTCTCCCTACGGCGGGGCGGTCAACCGCGTGACCGAGCAAATGGTGGCCGAAGGCGAAGATCGCGCCGCACTTGATGCGCTGTTCATGACCCATGATTTTGACCGCACCATGGCAGCGGTTGACGCCTGGATGGCCCGCACCGGCGCGAGCCCGGCGCAGCCCGCGACGCTTTGCGCCGCTGCGCGGCAGGAAATGGCGGAGGGCAGCCCGGTGGGGCAGGCCCTGCGGACCATGTGAAGAAGGACGAGACGACGTGAAACGAGGAATGGCACGGAACGGAATGCTGCTTGGGCTGGCGCTTGCAACGCTGGCGGGCTGCAGCGTCTTCGGCTCCAAGGCCAAGCGGTACGAATATGGCGGCATGGTCTTTACCGGCGACGCCAAGCGCGTTCGCGGCGACCGGGCGAGCTTTGTCGCCACCGGCGGTCCGGTGAGTGCGTCGCTCGAGGGTGCGATCGGTGCCACCGAGTACCAAGGGATCCGCTACTGCATCAAATATCTGGGTACTTCGGACATCGACTGGGCCGTCGGGCCGGACACGCCGCAGGCTCAGCTGCCGGTAGAGGGCGACAAGCTGACCTTCCAGGGGACCTGCCGCGAGTGACACAAGGGGCCGTCATAACGGGGATGTGCTCGGGCGGTGATTGCATGACCGCCCCCTGCATCGTCACCTTCCCACATGGAGGCCTCCGTTCGGAGGTCGGAACCATGTACGGGAGACGACACATGTTTGCATCCAGATCGGTCAAGGCCATGCTGGGGGCGCTTGCCCTCGCGGCGGGGCTTTCGGCGGGGCCTGCAGCGGCCCGCGCATCGCTGGGCGAAGTGGACGCGGTTCACCAGGGCCTTCTGGCCGTCGGCATCGCGGACGAGATTCGCAAGAAATGTGACGATGTCAGCGCGCGGATGATCACCGCCTACAGCTACCTCAACTCGCTCAAGTCGACCGCCCGGTCGATGGGCTACTCCGACGAGGAGATCGAGGATTACGTAACCTCGAAGGCTGAGAAGAAGAAATACCGCGCCGAGGGCGAAGCCTGGCTGCAGGCGAGGGGCGTGACCCTCGGGCAGTCCGAAGGCTATTGCCGCGTCGGGCGTGAGGAAATCGAGAGGGGCTCGGCCATCGGTCAGCTTCTGAGAGCACGGTGATGCGCGGCGCGGGCCACAGCCTGACGCCCGCAATGCCGGGCCACGGGGCGCCACGCAGCGCCCCGTCACCGCATTCTGTCTGGGAATATGCCAATGAGTGACCTGCGCAAGATCATCATCGACGGGGAAGAGCTGGAAGTCGATCCGGCGATGACACTGATCCAGGCCTGCGAAGAGGCCGGGATCGAGATCCCCCGCTTCTGTTACCACGAGCGGCTGTCCATCGCGGGCAACTGCCGCATGTGCCTTGTAGAGGTCGTCGGCGGCCCGCCCAAGCCTGCGGCTTCCTGCGCCATGCAGGTGCGCGACCTGCGCCCCGGCCCGGAAGGCCAACCGCCCGTGATCAAGACCAACTCGCCCATGGTCAAGAAGGCCCGCGAGGGGGTGATGGAGTTCCTGCTCATCAACCACCCGCTGGATTGCCCGATCTGCGACCAAGGCGGTGAATGCGACCTTCAGGACCAGGCTATGGCCTACGGCGTCGATTTCAGCCGCTACCGCGAACCGAAGCGCGCGGTGACAGACCTCGACCTTGGGCCGCTGGTCGAAACCCACATGACGCGCTGCATTTCCTGCACCCGCTGTGTCCGCTTCACCACCGAGGTGGCGGGCATCACCCAGATGGGCCAGACCGGCCGCGGCGAGGATGCGGAAATCACCAGCTACCTCAACCAGACGCTGGATTCGAACCTGCAGGGCAACATCATCGACCTGTGCCCGGTGGGCGCGCTGGTGTCGAAGCCCTACGCTTTCACCGCCCGTCCGTGGGAGCTGACCAAGACCGAGAGCATCGACGTGATGGATGCGCTTGGCTCGTCGATCCGCGTGGACACGAAGGGCCGCGAAGTGATGCGCTTCCTGCCGCGCAACCATGACGGCGTGAACGAGGAATGGATTTCCGACAAGACCCGCTTTGTCTGGGACGGCCTGCGCCGCCAGCGTCTTGATCGGCCTTATATCCGCGTGGATGGCAAGCTGAAGCCCGCCACCTGGCCCGAGGCGCTGTCCAAGGTCACCGAAGCCATGAAGGGCGCGAAAAAGCCCGTGGGCCTCGTGGGCGACCTCGCCCCGGTGGAGGCGGCATTCTCGCTCAAGACCCTGATCGAGGGGCAGGGCGGGTCCGTCGAATGCCGCACCGATGGCGCGAAACTGCCGGCGGGCAACCGTTCGGGCTACGTGGGCACCGCCACCATCGACGACATCGATAACGCGAAATTCATCCAGCTGATCGGCACCAACCCGCGCGAGGAAGCGCCGGTGCTGAATGCGCGCATTCGCAAGGCCTGGGCCGCGGGCGCGAACGTGGGCCTCGTGGGCGAGGCGGTCGATCTGACCTATGATTATGCTCATGTGGGCAACGACCGGGCGGCACTGAATTCGCTTCTGGGCAAGAGCTACAACAAGGTGCTGGACGCGCCTTCGGTCGTCATCGTGGGACAGGGCGCCCTGCAGGAGGCAGACGGTGCTGCGGTGCTGGCCGCCGCGATGAAGCTGGCCGCCGATACCAAGTCGAAGTTCATGGTGCTTCACACCGCCGCCTCCCGCGTGGGAGCGATGGACGTGGGTGCAGTGACAGACGGCGGCATGGACGCTGCGATGGAGGGGGCCGACGTGGTCTGGAACCTCGGCGCGGACGAGATCGAAATCGGCGACGGGCCGTTCGTGATCTATCAGGGCAGCCACGGCGACCGCGGTGCACATCGCGCCGACGTCATTCTGCCCGCCGCCGCCTACACCGAGGAGAACGGCCTGTTCGTGAACACCGAAGGCCGCCCTCAATTGGCGCTGCGCGCTTGTTTCCCGCCGGGAGAGGCCAAGGAAAACTGGGCGATCTTCCGGGCGCTTTCGGCCGAGATCGGCGCGAAGCTGCCTTGGGACAGCATGGCGCAGCTGCGCCGCGCGCTCATCGAGGCGGTGCCGCATCTTGCGGGCATCGACACCGTTGCGGAGAACGACTGGTCCGCGCCCGAGACGGGATCGCTTGGCGACGCGTCTTTCCGCTACGCGGTAAGGGACTTCTGGTTGACCAACCCCATCGCCCGCTCGTCCGTGCTCATGGCTGAGCTGTCGGCCAACGCCAAGGCACGTCGCGACGCGCCACTGGCGGCGGAATGACGTTGATGGGCCGTCTGCTCATATCCCTTGCGGCGCTTGGCGCGCTCACCGCCTGCGAGACCACCTCGCAGGCGCCCGAAGCGCCGTTCGAGCCCGTGTATGAAGGGGTGGACACGGCCCTGCTTGACGGAGATCTGGTGAATTTCTTCGTCGCCATGCGCGGCGCCCGCGACACGGGCGACGTGGAGGATTACGCGCGCTGCGCTGCGGCACAATATGCGCTCATTCGCGGTTACGGCTTTGCCCGTCACTTGCGAACAAATGTCGCGCAGGAGGGTGGCCTCTGGCGCGGAGATGCTGTTTACACGATCTCGGCTGCATTGCCCCAAGGGTTGAAAACCATAGACGCGGAAGTCGTCGCCCTGGCCTGTGCCGAGAACGGAATACCGATGGTGTGAGGGACACTTGATGGCAGACTTCTTCTCAACCCCCTTCGGGATCTTCGTGATCATCCTCGCGCAATGCGTCGCGGTGCTTGGCTTCGTGATGATCTCGCTGCTGTTCCTCGTCTACGGGGACCGCAAGATCTGGGCCGCCGTGCAGATGCGGCGCGGCCCCAACGTGGTGGGCACCTACGGCATCCTCCAGTCGGTTGCCGACGCGCTCAAGTACGTTGTCAAGGAAGTGGTGATCCCGGCGGGTTCTGACAAGGCCGTGTTTATCATGGCGCCGATGATTTCCTTCGTGATGGCGATGATCGCCTGGGCGGCGATCCCATTTGCCGATGGCTGGGTGCTGGCCGACATCAACGTGGCGATCCTCTATGTCATGGCGATCTCGTCGCTCGAGGTATACGGCGTCATCATGGGCGGCTGGGCCTCGAACTCGAAATACCCGTTCCTCGGCTCGCTCCGGTCGGCGGCGCAGATGATCTCCTACGAGGTTTCCATCGGCCTGATCATCATCGGCGTGATCATTTCGACCGGCTCGATGAACTTCGGCCAGATCGTGCACGCGCAGGACACCGGCTTTGGCCTCTTCGGCTGGTACTGGCTGCCGCATTTCCCGATGGTCTTCCTGTTCTTCATCTCTTGCCTTGCGGAAACCAACCGCCCGCCCTTCGATCTTCCCGAAGCGGAATCGGAACTGGTCGCGGGCTATCAGGTGGAATATTCGGCCACGCCGTTCCTGCTGTTCATGGCCGGTGAATACATCGCCATCTTCCTGATGTGCGCGCTGACCTCGCTGCTGTTCTTCGGTGGCTGGCTGTCGCCGATCCCCGGCCTGCCTGACGGCGCGCTGTGGATGGTGGGCAAGATGGCCTTCTTCTTCTTCCTCTTCGCCATGGTGAAAGCGATCACCCCGCGCTACCGCTATGACCAGCTGATGCGCCTTGGCTGGAAGGTCTTCCTTCCGTTCAGCCTCGTCTGGGTCGTCTTCACCGCCTTCGCCGCCAAATTCGGATGGTTCTGGGGCCTCTTCGCCCGCTGGACCACGGGAGTGTAAGCCACATGACGCAGATCGATTACGGCCGCGCCGCGAAATATTTCCTGCTGTTTGACTTCATCAAGGGGTTCCAGCTGGGGCTGCGCTACTTCTTCGCGCCGAAGCCCACGCTGAACTATCCCCATGAAAAAGGGTATCTGTCGCCCCGCTTCCGCGGGGAACACGCGCTGCGCCGCTACCCCAACGGGGAAGAGCGATGCATCGCCTGCAAGCTCTGCGAGGCGATCTGCCCGGCACAGGCCATCACCATCGACGCCGAGCCGCGCGACGACGGCTCCCGCCGGACCACGCGCTACGACATCGACATGACGAAATGCATCTACTGCGGCTTCTGCCAGGAAGCCTGCCCGGTAGACGCCATTGTCGAAGGTCCGAATTTCGAGTTCTCGACCGAAACCCGCGAAGAGCTGTTCTACGACAAGCAGAAGCTTCTCGAGAACGGCGAACGATGGGAGGCGGAGATCGCCCGCAACCTGGAACTCGACGCACCGTATCGCTGATCTTTGGAGAGGACGATGATCGCCATGTGCCTGACCTTCGAAGCCTGCCAGGGCCGCCCGCGCGGCTCGACGGAGATCTGCGCATGAGCGAGAAAACCCCCTTCGAGCTGATGATGGCGCAGGCACAGGAGATGGCGCGGATGTTCAATCCCGCCCTCGAGAACTTCAGTCCCAAGGAATACGAAAAGCTCTGGCCGACCATGCCAAAGGAGTTCATGGAATTCTGGTTCGGGCGTGGCATGTCGAAGGAGGGCCTTGATTCCAAGACCCGGCTTCTTCTGACGCTGGCCGGGCTGACCATGCAGGGCGCGCAGGCCGACACGCCGGTGCGCATGACCGTGCGCCACCTCATGGAGGCCGGCGCCACCAAGGACGAGATCGCCGAGACCATCGCGCATATATCGATGTTCGCCGGCATACCCGCCATGACCCGCGCCATGGAGCTGGCGCGCGAGGTCATGGAAGACAACAAGGATGACGACGCATGATGGTCTTTGCCTTTTATCTCTTTGCCCTGTGCGCCATCGTGGGCGGGCTGTTCACCGTCATAAGCCGCAACCCGGTGCATTCGGTGCTCTGGCTGATCCTCGCCTTCCTCAGCTCGGCGGGGCTGTTCGTTCTGCTCGGGGCGGAATTCGTGGCGATGCTGCTGGTGATCGTCTACGTGGGCGCGGTCGCGGTGCTGTTCCTCTTCGTGGTGATGATGCTGGACGTGGACTTTGCCGAACTGCGCGCGGGCATGGCGAAATACATGCCCCTCGCGCTGCTGATCGGCATCGTGCTGCTGATGCAGCTGGGTATGGCCTTCGGTGTCTGGGAAACCTCCGAGATGGCGGCCGAGCTCTCCACCGCGCCGACGCCGACGGACATGCACAACACCGCCGCCATCGGCGTGCTGCTCTATGACCGCTACTTCCTCGCCTTCCAGCTGTCGGGTCTGATCCTGCTGGTGGCAATGATCGGGGCAATCGTGCTGACCATGCGCCACCGCCAGGATGTCAAACGCCAGAACGTGCTGGCGCAGATGTACCGCGATCCGGCCAAGGCCATGGAGCTGAAAGACGTGAAGCCGGGGCAGGGCCTCTGACGGGCAGACCGGCGATGTAGGGATACCGGGGGCCACGGCCCCCGCTGGGTAACGGGGCGAACGGCCCCGGTGACAAGATACGAGGCCCCGGAGCACGGGGCAGGAAGAGGGACAGCGATGAGCGTAGCCAGCTGGATAGCCATCTTTTTCGCGGGCATCTTCGTGCCCGTGGTCCTCGGAGCGCGCCAGTCGCGCCGCAAGGGAGGCATGCAATGATCGGGCTTGAACATTACCTGACGGTGGCAGCGGTGCTGTTCGTCATCGGCATCTTCGGGATCTTCCTGAACCGCAAGAACGTCATCATCCTGCTCATGAGCCTCGAGCTCATCCTGCTGTCGGTGAACATCAACATGGTGGCGTTCTCGTCCTACCTCGGCGATCTCGCGGGGCAGGTGTTCACGCTGTTCATCCTGACGGTCGCTGCCGCCGAGGCCGCGATCGGCCTTGCGATCCTCGTCTGTTTCTTCCGCAACCGCGGCTCGATCGCCGTGGAAGACGTCAACGTGATGAAAGGCTGATCCGCGATGGTGACGATCATTCTCTTCGCTCCGCTGATCGGGGCCATCATCGCCGGCTTCGGCTGGAAGTTCATCGGCGAGAAGGGCGCGCAGTGGACCACCACGGGCCTGCTCTTCCTTGCCGCGCTGCTGTCCTGGATCGTGTTCCTGACCCTTGGCGAGGCGCATACCGTCACGCTCTTCCGCTTCATCGAAAGCGGTACGCTGTCGACTGACTGGTCGATCCGGGTGGACCGGCTGACGGCGATCATGCTCATTGTGATCAACACGGTGTCGGCGCTCGTGCACCTCTACAGCTTCGGCTACATGGCGCATGACCCGCAGTTCGAACACACGCCCTACCGCGCCCGGTTCTTCGCATACCTGTCGCTCTTCACCTTCGCGATGCTGGCTCTGGTGACCTCGGACAACCTCGTGCAGATGTTCTTCGGCTGGGAAGGTGTGGGCCTCGCGTCCTACCTGCTCATCGGCTTTTACTACAAGAAGCCGTCGGCAGGGGCTGCGGCGATCAAGGCCTTCGTGGTCAACCGCGTGGGCGACTTCGGCTTCGCGCTGGGGATTTTCGGCCTGTTCTTCCTGACCGACAGCATCCAGTTCGACAACATTTTCGCCGCTGTGCCGACCATTGCGGAAACCGAGCTGCACTTCCTGTGGACCGACTGGAACGCGGCTGAGCTGATCGCCTTCCTGCTGTTCATCGGCGCGATGGGCAAGTCGGCGCAGCTGTTGCTGCACACCTGGCTGCCCGACGCGATGGAAGGCCCGACCCCGGTGTCGGCGCTGATCCACGCGGCCACCATGGTGACCGCGGGCGTGTTCCTCGTCTGCCGGATGTCGCCGCTGATGGAATTCGCACCGAACGCCACGGCCTTCATCACCTTCCTTGGGGCCACCACGGCGTTCTTCGCCGCAACGATCGGGCTCGTGCAGAACGACATCAAGCGCGTCATCGCCTATTCGACCTGCTCGCAGCTGGGCTACATGTTCGTCGCCGCCGGCGTCGGCGTCTACCCGGTGGCCATGTTCCACCTGCTGACCCACGCCTTCTTCAAGGCCATGCTGTTCCTTGGCGCGGGCTCGGTCATTCATGCGATGCACCACGAACAGGACATGCGGAACTACGGCAACCTGCGCCACAAGATCCCACTGACATTCTGGGCCATGATGATCGGCACCCTTGCCATCACCGGCGTGGGCATCCCGCTGACCGGCTGGCTGGGCTTTGCGGGCTTTGTGTCGAAGGACGCGGTGATCGAAAGCGCATGGGCCGGCACCAGCGGCGGCTACGCCTTCTGGATGCTGGTCATCGCGGCGCTGTTCACCAGCTTCTATAGCTGGCGTCTCATGTTCATGACCTTCTACGGCAAGGCACGGGGGGACAAGCACACCCACGACCACGCCCATGAAAGCCCGCGCGTGATGACCATCCCGCTTGGCGTGCTTGCCATCGGTGCGATCTTCTCGGGGATGGTGTTCTATTCGAGTTTCTTCGGAAACCACGACAAGGTGCTGAGCTTCTTCGGCATGCCTGCTCACCACGCCGAGGCCTCCGAGCACGGCGAAGAGGCGGCGCACGGCGAAGAGACCGCCATGGCCGACACCGCGACCGGTGAGGGCGCGGATGAGGCTGCACCTGCCGAAGCCTCAAGTGAAGCGGCTGCGGAAGAGACTGCAACCGCCGACACCGCCACCGAAGTGGGCGCGGAAGGCACCGCAACCGCCGACACCGCCACCGAAGAGGGCGCGGAAGGCACCGTAACCGCTGACACCGCCATCGAAGAGGGCGCGGAAGCGACTGCAATGGCAGACGACGCCGCGGGTGAAGACGGCAATCACGCCGCCCCCGCCGCCGGTCTTGAGTATGGCGCCATCTACATGGCCCCGGACAACACGGTCATGGATGACGCGCACCACGCGCCGGTCTGGGTCAAGCTGACGCCCTTCGTGGCGATGCTCATCGGGTTCGGCGTGGCGTACTGGTTCTACATCGTGAACCCCACCTTGCCGCGCAAGCTGGCCAAACAGCAACGCCCGCTGTACCTTTTCCTGCTCAACAAGTGGTACTTCGACGAGGCCTATGACTTCCTCTTTGTGCGCAGCGCCAAGGGCCTTGGCCGTTTCTTCTGGAAGCGCGGCGATGGTGGCGTCATTGACGGCGGCATCAACGGCCTTGCCATGGGGATCATTCCCTTCTTCACCAAGCTTGCGGGCCGCGCGCAGTCCGGCTTCATCTTTACCTACGCCTTCGCCATGGTGATCGGGATCGTGCTTCTCGTCACATGGATGTCGATCTCCGGAGGGGCACACTAATGGATAACCTTCTGTCCATCGTCACCTTCCTGCCCGCGCTTGCGGCGGCGATCCTCGCGCTGTTCCTGCGCGGGGGCGACGCGGCCGCGGACCGGAATGCCAAGTGGCTGGCGATGATCGCAACCACCGCGACCTTCGTGATCTCGCTGTTCATCTTCTTCCAGTTCGACCGGTCGCAGACCGGCTTCCAGATGGTGGAAGAGGGCCAATGGATCATGGGCCTGCGTTACAAGATGGGCGTCGACGGCATCTCGGTGCTGTTCGTCATGCTCACCACCTTCATGATGCCGCTGACCATCCTCGCCAGCTGGGACGTGAAGAGCCGGGTGAAGGAATACGTGATCGCCTTCCTGCTGCTGGAAACGCTGATGCTCGGCGTGTTCATGGCGCTGGACCTGGTGCTGTTCTACCTGTTCTTCGAGGCAGGGCTGATCCCGATGTTCCTCATCATCGGCATCTGGGGCGGGGCGAACCGCATTTACGCGTCGTTCAAGTTCTTCCTCTACACCTTCCTTGGGTCGGTGCTGATGCTGGTGGCCATGGTCGCCATGTATGCGGACGCAGGGACCACTGATATCCCGACGCTGCTCACCCACCAGTTCGCCTTCGCGGACTTCGAGGTGCTGGGCATCCACATCGTCGGCGGCATGCAGACCATGCTGTGGCTGGCCTTCTTCGCCAGCTTCGCGGTCAAGATGCCCATGTGGCCAGTGCACACTTGGCTTCCCGACGCGCACGTTCAGGCGCCCACCGCGGGTTCGGTCGTGCTGGCAGCGATCCTTCTGAAGCTGGGCGGCTATGGCTTCCTGCGCTTCAGCCTGCCCATGTTCCCGGTGGGGTCCGAGGTGATGGCACCGCTGATCTTCTGGATGAGCGCCATCGCCATCGTCTACACCTCGCTGGTCGCGCTGGTGCAGGAGGACATGAAAAAGCTCATCGCCTATTCGTCCGTCGCCCACATGGGGTACGTGACCATGGGCATCTTCACCGCCAACCAGCAGGGCGTCGACGGCGCGATCTTCCAGATGATCAGCCACGGCTTCATCTCGGGCGCGCTGTTCCTCTGCGTCGGCGTGATCTACGACCGCATGCACACCCGCGAGATCGACGCTTACGGCGGCCTCGTGAACCGCATGCCCGCCTATGCGCTGGTCTTCATGTTCTTCACCATGGCCAATGTGGGCCTTCCGGGGACCTCGGGCTTTGTCGGGGAGTTCCTGACGCTCATGGGGATCTTCCAGGTCAACACCTGGGTTGCCCTGTTCGCCACCTCAGGGGTGATCTTCTCGGCGGCCTACGCTCTGTGGCTCTATCGCCGGGTGGTCTTCGGGGATCTCATCAAAGAGAGCCTTAAGACCATCCAGGATATGACCCCGCGCGAGCGCTGGATCTTTGCGCCGCTGGTGGTGATGACCCTGTGGCTGGGGGTCTACCCCTCGGCTGCGCTGGACATCACCGGCCCTGCGGTCGAAGCGCTTCTTGACAACTACGACACGGCCATCGCCGCCGCCGATCTTGGCGGTGCGACTGTGGCCGAAGCCAACCACTAGGGGGGCGGGACATGATCTCGGCTGATCTCAACATCATCCTTCCGGAGATCCTGCTGGCGGTGATCGCCATGCTGGCCCTCGTCGGAGCCGTCTATACCGGCAAGGACAAGGCGGCACCGTTGCTGGTCTGGGGTGCCTCGGGGCTGATGCTGCTCATGGCGATCTGGGTTGGCACGACGGGCGGGCCGGAGCCGCGCATCGCCTTCCATGGCATGTTCGTGGACGACGCGTTCTCGCGCTTTGCCAAGGTGGCGATCCTGCTTTCGGCGGCGGCGGTGCTGCTGATGTCCGAGGGCTACATGAAGCGCCACAACATCCTGCGGTTCGAATACCCGGTGCTGGTGCTGCTGGGCGTGGTGGGCATGATGGTCATGGTCTCCGCAGGGGACCTCATCACGCTTTACATGGGGCTTGAGCTGCAATCTCTGGCGCTCTACGTCGTCGCCGCCCTGCGCCGCGACAGCGAGAAGTCGACCGAAGCGGGCCTCAAGTACTTTGTTCTCGGCGCTCTGTCGTCGGGCCTGCTGCTCTATGGCGCGTCGCTGGTCTACGGCTATTCGGGCACCACGCTGTTCTCGGGGATCATCGCCGCCGCCACCGAGGACCGGTTGTCGGTCGGTCTGCTCATTGGCCTCGTGCTGATGATGTCGGGGCTTGCCTTTAAGGTCTCGGCCGTGCCGTTCCACATGTGGACGCCGGACGTCTACGAAGGCTCGCCGACCCCGGTGACCGCCTTCTTCGCCACCGCGCCGAAAGTGGCGGCCATGGGCCTTTTCGCCCGGCTGCTGTTCGACGCTTTTGGCGGCGCCATCGCGGACTGGAGCCAGGTGGTCGCGGTGCTGTCGCTGCTGTCCATGTTCCTCGGCTCCATCGCGGCGATCGGGCAAAAGGACATCAAGCGCCTGATGGCCTATTCGTCGATCACCCACATGGGCTACGCGCTTATGGGCCTTGCGGCGGGCACGGAATTCGGTGTGCAGGCGATGCTGGTCTACATGGCGATCTACGTCACCATGAACGTCGGAACCTTCGCCTTCATTCTGTCCATGACCCGCGACGGCCAACCGGTTTCGGACATCGACAGCCTCGGGCTCTACGCCAAGAAGGAGCCGACCCGCGCGCTGGCCATGCTGGTGCTGCTGTTCAGCCTCGCGGGCGTGCCGCCGCTGGTGGGCTTCTTCGGCAAGCTCTACGTGTTGCAGGCCGCCTATGGCGGGGGCCTTGTCTGGCTGGCGGTGGCGGGCGTGATCGCGTCGGTGATCTCGGCCTACTATTATCTGCGCATCGTCTACTTCATGTACTTTGGCGAAGACCGCACGGACAAGCTTGACGCGGGCGGCTCTCCGGTGCTCTGGGGCTTCCTCGTGGCGTCGGCGGCCATCATGGTCGTGGGGGTGGTCAACCTCTTCGGTGTAGAGGGCGCCGCAGCCTCTGCCGCGGCGACGCTGGTCAACTGAGCCCGATTTGCTAGAAGACTTGAGTGGCGCGGCTGACGGGCGCGCCGCTTTGCGTGAAAGGCCTGAGAGTTGAGAACACCCAGATACGAGACGGGCAGGGCACGATGAGCTGGCCCGCGGGATACGGCCGCCGGGTGATGGCGGAAATCGACAGCACAAATGCCGAGGCGGCCCGGCGTGCGGGCATGATGGCAGGACCGGAATGGATCTGTGCGCTGAACCAGACCGCGGGTCGGGGCCGCCGGGGCCGGGCCTGGACCATGCCGCCGGGCAATTTCGCCGCGACGCTGGTGATGCGTCCGCGCGAGGCGCCGCAGGTGGTGGCGCTGCGCAGTTTCGTGGCGTCGCTGGCGCTTTACGATGCCTTCGCCGCCGCCACCGGACGGGTGGACGGGCTGGCGCTGAAGTGGCCCAACGATGTGCTGCTCAATGGCGGCAAGGTCGCGGGCATTCTGCTGGAAAGCCTCGGGCAGCGGCAGGGCGTGCAGCATTTGGCCATCGGCATCGGCGTCAACCTTGTGGCCGCGCCCGGCGCGAACGAGGTCGAGCCGGGCGCGGTGCGGCCCGTGTCGCTGCTTTCGGAGACCGGCGCGCGGATCGCTCCGGAGGAATTCCTCGACCTGCTGGCCGAGGCCTACGCCCTGCACGAGGCACGTTTCGTCACCTATGGGTTCGAGCCGATCCGCGAGGCGTGGCTTGCCCGCGCGGCGCGCCTTGGCGAGGTCATTACCGCCCGCACCGGCCGGACTGAGACCACCGGTACCTTCGAAACCGTGGATGGCTCGGGCAACCTCGTGCTGACCACGCGGGCGGGCCGTCAGGCCATTCCCGCTGCCGACGTATTCTTCTGAGGGAGAGAGTTTCCATGCTTCTGGCCATCGACTGCGGCAACACCAACACCGTCTTCTCCATCTGGGACGGTACGAAGTTCCTTGCCACGTGGCGCACCTCGACCGAACACCAGCGCACGGCGGACCAGTATTACGTCTGGCTCTCGACCCTCATGGACTTCCAGAAGATCGAAGCGCAGATCACCGATGTCATCATCTCGAGCACGGTGCCCCGCGTGGTGTTCAACCTGCGCGTCCTGTCGGACCGCTATTTCAACACCCGGCCTTATGTGGTCGGTAAGCCCGACTGCCTTCTACCCGTGGCCGTGCGGGTGGACGCTGGCACGAATGTCGGCCCCGACCGCCTTGTAAATACGGTGGCGGGCTACGATCTTCATGGTGGAGACATCATCGTCGTCGATTTCGGCACGGCCACGACCTTTGACGTGGTGGACCACGACGGCGCCTACGTGGGCGGCGTCATCGCCCCCGGCGTGAATCTTTCGCTAGAAGCGCTTCATCTTGCCGCCGCGGCGCTTCCGCATGTGGACATTTCCCGTCCCGCAAGCGTAGTTGGCACCAACACCGTCGCCTGCATGCAGTCAGGCATCTTCTGGGGCTATATCGGCCTCGTCCGCGAAATCTGCGACCGCATCAAGGCCGAACGGGCCCGTCCGATGAAGGTCATATCCACAGGTGGGCTGGCACCTCTTTTCCAGCAATCGGAAGACCTCTTCGACGAGTGGGTGGATGCGCTCACGATGCATGGTCTCACAGTCATCCACGCATACAACAAGAGGCAAACACCCTCATGAGTGAACGTATCATCTACCTCCCCCTTGGCGGGGCGGGTGAAATCGGAATGAACTGCTACGTCTACGGCTATGGCGAACCGGGCAAGGAACGCCTGATCGTCGTCGATCTTGGCGTGGCGTTCCCCGACATGGACACCACGCCCGGCGTGGACATCATCTTTGCCGACATCTCGTGGCTCGAGAAGAACCGCAGCCGCATCGAGGCCGTGTTCATCACCCACGCCCACGAAGACCACGTGGGCGCCGTCGGCCACACCTTCGAGCGCCTCGGCGTGCCGATCTACGCCCGTGCCTTCACCGCCAACCTCGCGCGGCACAAGGTGGCGGAGTACGGCCTGTCCGAAGACACCATCCGCACCGCGTCGAAGTGGCCCGAGACCATCAAGGCCGGCCCCTTCACCGTGGGCTTCCTGCCGATCTCGCACTCCATCCCCGAAAGCTCGGCGCTGGTGATCGACACGCCGCAGGGCCGCCTGATCCACACCGGCGACTTCAAGCTCGACGAAAGCCCCGTGGTGGGCGAGGCCTTCGATCCCAAGCTCTGGGCCGAGGTCTGCGCGGGCGGCATCAAGGCGATGATCTGCGACTCGACCAACGTCTTCTCGCCCAATCCCGGCCGGTCGGAATCCACCGTGGGGCCGAACATCGAAAAGCTGGTGTCCGAGGCGCCGAACATGGTCGTATCGACCACTTTCGCCAGCAACGTGGCGCGGGTGAAGACCCTCGCGCAGGCGGGTGACCGGGCAGGGCGGTCGATCTGCCTTCTGGGCCGCGCCATGCGCCGCATGATCGAAGCGGCCATCGAAACCGGCGTGCTGACGGATTTTCCGACCGTGATCGGCCCCGAGGATGCCACTCAGATCCCGCGCGAGAACGTCATGCTGATCGTTACCGGTAGCCAAGGCGAACGCCGGGCTGCTTCGGCCCAGCTGGCGCGGGGCAAGTACAACGGCATCGAGCTCAAGGAGGGCGATCTCTTCCTGTTCTCGTCCAAGACCATTCCGGGCAACGAAAAAGACGTGATCCGGATCATGAACAACCTGTCCGAAAAGGGCGTGGACGTGGTCGAGGATCGCGACGGCAGCTATCACGTGTCGGGCCACGCCAACGGGCCGGACCTCGCCAAGCTGCAGGACATCGTGAACCCGCAGATCGTGGTGCCCATGCACGGCGAACATCGCCACCTGCGCGAGCACGTCAAACTGGCCGAGGGCAAGGGCCGCACCGGTGTTCTGGCGGTCAACGGCATGATGATCGACCTCTCGGGCAACCAGCCCACGGTGGCCGAATGGATCGACGCAGGGCGCACCTATCTGGACGGGTCTGTGCAGATCGGCGCCATGGACGGCATCGTGCGTGACAGGATCCGCATGGCTCTGAACGGGCACGTGGTGGTGACGGTTATCCTCGACGAGGACGACGAGCCGCTGGGCGAGCCGTGGTGCGAGCTTATGGGCCTGCCGGAAACCGGACGGTCCAACGCATCGCTCGTCGAGGTGCTCGAAGAGGACCTGAGCCAGTTCCTCGGGCGGGCAGGGGCCAAGACCCTGACCAACGACGACAAGCTCGAAGAGGAAATGCGGCGCATCACGCGCAACAGCACCAACAACGAGATCGGCAAGAAGCCCGAGGTGACCGTCGTCATCAGCCGCCTCAGCTGAGGCGCCGGGACCATCGCCAGCAAGGGCGCAGGAACGTTGCGCCCTTGCACTTTCGGGACCCTGCATGGTGCTGTCTCAGCTGTGCCACTTTCCGAACCTGCATCCTCGGTCTAGGTTAGGGGCATGAGTCTGGAAACCACCGGCGATCTTCCCGACCTCTCCGAGCTGATCGCCTGCCCCAATTGCGATGCCCTGCATCTCGAGCGTGACGTCGCGCCCGGGGACACTGCCTATTGTGTGCGCTGCCACGCGGTGCTCGAGGCACCGCGCAAGACGGCGATGACCCGCATCATCATGCTGGCGCTGGCGGCGCTCATCCTGATGGTGGCGGCGATCTTCTTTCCATTCCTGGAACTCGAGGCGGCAGGGCGGATGCACCGCTCGTCTCTGCTCGATACAATCATGGCATTCTCCAACGGGCTGACCGCACCGCTGACCTTGGCGATGGTGGCGCTTATCGTGGTCCTGCCTTCAATCCGTTTTATCGCGCTCATTTATGTGCTGGCCCCCATGGCGGCGGGCTACCCGCCGGCGCGCCACGCGGAATGGGCCTTTCGCATCGCCGACCACCTGCGTCCCTGGGCCATGGCCGAGGTGTTCATCGTCGGCGTGGCCGTCGCGCTCGTCAAGGTGGCGGGCATGGCGCATATCTTCATCGGGCCTGCCTTCTGGGCCTTCGTGGCGCTGGTCATCGTGACCGTGCTGAAAGACAACTTCATGAGCAGGCTGACGCTTTGGAAGACACTGGAACGACGCCGGGCGTCCTGACGGCAAAGGCCGCAGGGCTCGTGGGCTGCGTTCAGTGCGGCCGCGTGAACCCCGCCGGAACCACCACTTGCGGCCGCTGTGGCAGCCAGGTCAGCACCCGTGACGAGACGTCGTTGCAGCGGGTCTGGGCCTGGCTGTTCGCCGGGCTGGTGGTCTACATTCCGGCCAACATCTACCCGATGCTGCGCACGCAGATCCTCGGGCAGGAAAGCAACAGTACCATTTACGGCGGTGTGGTCGATCTGCTGCACCACGGAAGCTACGGCGTTGCGGCAATCGTCTTCATCGCCTCCATCATCATTCCGGTATCCAAGTTCATCGCCATCGCCTACCTCGCGCTGAGCATCAACCACCGGGTCAAACTGTCCGCGCACACGCGGCACAAGCTATACGAGGTGGTCGAGTTCATCGGCCGCTGGTCGATGATCGACGTCTTCGTCGTCGCGATCCTGTCGTCGCTGGTGCAGCTCGATTTCGCGGCATCCATCAATCCAGGAATTGCCGCCGTCAGCTTTGCGCTGTCGGTGAGCTTCACCATGCTCTCGGCCGAAAGCTTCGATGCCCGGCTGATCTGGGACGCAGACGGGGACGACGACCACAATGGCTGAGCCGAACAAACCGGCAAACATGAAGATCGAGGGCCGCAAGCGGTCGATCTGGAGCAACCTGTCGCTGACATGGCTGGTGCCCATCGCGGCGCTGGCGGTGACGCTGTTCATCGCGTGGCAAAGCTACGCCGAACGCGGCAGCCTGATCACCATCCGCTTCGAGAACGCAGCGGGTGTCGTCCCCGGCGAAACCACGGTGCGCTACCGCGACGTGGGCATCGGCCAAGTGGAAAGCGTCGAATTCACCTCGGACCTCTCTTCGGTCATGGTCGAGGCACGCATCGATCGCGAGGTGGTGCACGCGATCCCGTCGGACGCCCAGTTCTGGGTTGTGCGCCCGGAGGTCAGCACGTCGGGCATCACGGGCCTGTCGACGGTGCTGTCGGGCGTCTACATCGAGGCGGGCTTCGAGCCCACCACCGAGGGCGCCTCTGAAACACGCGCCTTCGAGGGGGTCAATTCCGCGCCGCTGGTCAAGCCCGGGATGGAGGGCACCCGCATCGTCATCCGTGCTGAGGATGGCAGCCAGCTGACCGCCGGTTCGCCGATTTTCCACCAGGGCATTGAGGTCGGCCGGATCGAGACGCCGCGCCTTCTGGACAGCGGCAACGGCGTGATCGTGGATGCTTTTATCGAGGCGCCACATGACCGTCGCATCACCACTGCCACGCGGTTCTGGGATACGTCCGGCTTCAGCTTCAACTTCGGTCCCGGTGGCCTCAACCTGTCGGTGGGATCGATCTCGTCCCTGATCCGGGGCGGGGTGGCCTTCGACACGGTATTCTCCGGCGGCAACCCGGTGCCGTCCCGCTATGTCTTCGATCTCTTTGATGACGAGGGCGCGGCGCGCGACAGCGTCTTCAGCGAAAGCGTGGACAACGGCGTCGACCTCGTGGTCGAGTTTGACGAAAGCGTACGTGGCCTCGAGGCCGGATCGTCCGTCACTTACCGCGGCCTCCGGATCGGGTCGGTGCGCGGGCTTGGCGCCTTCATCGACGACACCACCGGCGAGCAACGGGTCAAGCTGCGGGCCTCGATCTCGATCGACCCGCGGACGCTGGGCCTCGAGGATGACGCGCAGGATGCCGAAACCATCCGCTTCCTTGCAGAATCGGTGCAGAACGGCCTGCGGGCGCGGCTTGCCAGCGAGGGGCTGTTCAGCCAGGGGCTGATGATCGAACTGGTGGACATGCCCGATGCGGCACCTGCCGCCCTTGGCATCTTTGACACCGAAGCGCCGGTGATCCCTTCGGTGGAATCCGAGATCCCGGACATGGCGGCCACCGCGCAGGGGCTGTTCCAGCGCGTCGACAACCTGCCCGTGGAAGAGCTGATGCAACAGGCCATCTCCACCCTCGCGGCGGTCGAGAGCCTTGCCGGCGATCCCGACCTGCGGGCGGTGCCAGGCTCGGTCACCGGGCTTCTTGATGACGCGCGCGGCATCCTGGGGTCCGAGGACATGCAGGCGCTTCCGGGTGAACTCAACGCGACCGTGTCCGAGCTGCGCGGCATCGTCGAGGATCTGCGCACCGCCGACATGGTGGGCCAGCTGGTCGCGACGCTGGAAAGCGCGTCCGAGGCCGCCGACACGGTGACCGGCGTTGCCGCCGATGTAGAGGGCGCAACCGCCGAGCTGCCGCAGCTTATCAGCGATTTCCGTGCCCTCGTGGAGACGGCGAACAACCTGCCGCTCGAGGCCTTCATCAACCAGGCGACCGAGCTTCTGAACAGTGCCGACCGCTTGATCGACACGGACCAGGCGCGCAACCTGCCCAATGCGGTGTCGAACGCCCTCAACGAACTGCGCGAAACGCTGGCTGAACTGCGCGAAGGCGGCGTGGTAGAGAACGCCAACGCCACCATGGCCTCGGCCCGTGACGCGGCGGCAGCGGTCGAGCAGGCGGTGCGGGAACTGCCCGCGCTTTCGGCGCGCATTCAGGCGCTGGTGGGCGATGCTCAGATCACCCTGCAAAGCTACGGCGACAACTCGTCCTTCAACCGCGAAACCGTGGCGGCCTTGCGCGAAGTGCGCGAGGCGGCTGAGGCGCTCACCCGGCTTGCCCGGGAGATCGAGCGTAACCCCAACTCCCTGCTATTCGGACGCTGACCCATGAAAACCATCCTTCCTTTCGTGCTGCTGCTCGCCGCCTGTTCCGGGGCCGAACAGCGTTTCCTCATCGACCCGCCCGCCGAGCAGGGGGCCGTGCGCCTTGGCGTCTCGAGCCTCGAGGTGCGGGATGTGTCGCTGCCGCTTTACGCGGATGCCTCCGAGATCCTTCTCGAGGGCGAGGACGGCGCGCTGACCCAGATCGACAACGCGCTCTGGGCCGATGATCCGGGCCGGGCGGTGACGCTGGCCATCTCCGAGCAGATCGGCAGGCGCAGTTCAGCCGCAGTGGCCCCCGAGCCCTGGCCGCTCGAGGAAGACGCACAGGCTGCGGTGGCGGTGACCGTTTCGCAGCTGGTGGGGCGGTCGAACGGCACGCTGCAGCTGACCGGGCAATATGCCATCAGCTCCTACGACCGCATCGTGCGCGAACGTATCCAGCGGTTCGACATCTCCGTGCCCATGACGTCGGCAACACCGCAGGGCGTGGCGCAGGCCACCGGGGCGGCGATCTCGGAGCTTTCGGGGCAGATCACCACGGCCCTGTCGCGCTGAGAACCTCGCTTGAACAACAGCGAAAGGCCGCCCATCAGGGGCGGCCTTTTTGCGTAATCGAAGGATGGCTCAGCTGCGGCTGTCGGGCAGAGAGATGTTGGCCACCTGTTCGGCGATGGGGTCGGTGGTCAGCGGGTGGCGTTCCTCGTCGTAATCCGACAGGTCCTGCACCAGCTCCCAGCGTCCCCTGCGATACACCTCGAGCGCGCTGAACTGCGCCTTGTAGCCCATCTTGGATGATCCCGGCACCCAGTAGCCAAGGTAGACGTAAGGCAGCCCTGCCTCGCGTGCGATGGCGATATGGTCAAGGATCATCCAGGTGCCCAAGCTGCGCTTTTGCAGCTCGGGCTCGTAGAAGGAGTAGACCATGGACACCCCGTCATCGAGCACGTCCGTCAGGCAAACCGCCTTCAGCTCTCCACTCGCATCGTCGCAGTATTCCACAACGCGGCTGCGGATCGGGGTTTCCTCGATCATCGCGGCGAATTCGAAGATGTCCATGTCTGCCATGCCGCCATCCGCGTGGCGGACATCAAGGTAGCGGCGGAACAGGTCAAACTGCTCTTCCGTCGCCCATGGACTTGAGGCGCGGCGCGCAAGGTTGCCGTTCCGCGACAAGGCGCGGCGCTGGCTTTTTGACGGTGTGAAACGACGCACGTCGATGCGGGCCGACAGGCACGCGGTACAATCCGAACAGGATGGCCGGTAAAGCACGTTCTGCGACCGGCGAAAGCCCTGCTTGGACAGGCTGTCGTTCAGCTTCCCGGCGCTGTCGCCCTGCAGCGCGGTAAACAGCTTCCGCTCCATCCGGCCCGGCAGGTACGGGCAGGGTTGCGGCGCCGTCACGTAGAATTGCGGCGCGAGGGGAAGCGAATGACGCATGTCGATCCTGTGGGCTGTTCCGGACGAAAACGTAGCAACGATTCGGCAATCCGCCAACCCCCCCGAAAATGGCGAAGGGCCTCGGGTTTGCCTGCCTGTCCGGGGACATGAGGTATCCGGAGCCCTTGCTAGGGATTGGGGTGGAGGCTGCGCAGAACGAGGCTGCCCCGCGTCGGGCTTATGCCCGCTTGTTGAGCGCCGTGGTGCCCAGTGCAAGGTCGCTCAGGCCCTGGCCGCGTTCCGTTGCGAACATGCAGATCACCGAGATGATCTGAAGCGGCGGCACCGACACGCACAGGGTATAGCCGAGCGTGTGTAGCAGCGCCTGGCTGAAGTCGAAGCGCTGGCCCTGCCAGTCGCGGAATTCGATTGCCATGAGGCGCATGCCCCAGGTGGCCGACCCATTCGAGATGGTCAGGACGCGGTAGGCAAAGCCCACGGCGAGCCACAGCGCGAAGAAGATGAACAGCCCGAGGAAGGCAGTCAGGATGAGGGCGATACAGACCAGCACCGCGACGATCATCGTGTCGATGACCCAGGCGATGCCGCGTTTGACGGCCACGCTGTCGTAGAATGCGCTCTGGCGCACGGGATCCGGCAGGTGGCCATAGGAGTCGCTGGTGTGGAATTCGACGGGCATGGGCTGGGCTGTGTCCTCGTAATTGTGTTTTCGGTGGGCCGAGCCGAGCAGTGTTCTGTGCAGGTCAGGCCGTGAGTGGGGGGTATTAAAGGCCGCGGTTCTGGTCCTTGGGCAGCGGCCCGCAGGGGCCGCCACCGATCATTGCAGGGACGCGATCAGGCGTCTTCCTCTTCCTTTACGTCGCGGGCCTTGCGGGCGCGTTCGTCCATGAACTGGTCGAACTCTGCCTTGTCGCGGGCGTCGCGCAGGCGGCCAAGGAAGTCCTCAAAGCTCTTCTGTTCGTCCTCGAGCCGCTTCAGCGTATCGGCCTTGTAGGCGTCGAAGGCCGAGTTGCCCGACGGCTTCATGGCGTTGAAACCCTGGCGATAGGTTGCGTTGCGGGCCTTGCGGCAGGTGGTTCCGAACATGCGTTTGCTCCAGATCATGTAGCCCAGAAGGCCAAGGCCGACAGGCCAGAAAAAGATGAAACCAAGTACCATGGCCACGAGCCATGCGGGGCGTCCGCGCTCGTCCAGCCAGGCCTCGGCGCGCTTGAGCCACCCGGGATTGGCGGGGCGGTCTTCGAATTGCACGGCGGCGGTCATGGGCGTGTCCTTGTCTCTCGTTGTCTCGTTTCGGTCATGTGAATGTCTTTCACATTACATCAGATGAGGACGCCTTACTCGCCTTGCAAGGGTGGATGTGAAAGTTTTTTACATTGCTTTGGAAAAGCATGTTCGCGCAATGGCTTGCAGGGGGGGCTGTCAGACCCTTTCGGGCTCAGAATGGAATTGGGCGCTGTTCCTCGATGGCTTCCATGCCGAAATAGGAGGTCACCGTCTCGAGTTCCACCCCGTCGATGAGGCGCTTGTAGACCTCGTCATAGCTGTTCATGTCGCGGGTGATGATCTTGAGCAAGTAGTCGTAATCGCCGCCGATGCGGAAGAAATCGATCACGTCCGGGATCGCGGAGACATGGTTGCGGAACTGCCTGAGCCAGTCCGCCGAATGGTGCCGGGTCTTGACCATCACAAAAACCACCAGCCCCGCGTCTAGCAGCTTGCGGTCCAGTACCACCGTGTGGTTGCGGATCACCCCTTCGGCCTCAAGCGCCTTGAGCCTGCGCCAGCAGGCGTTCTGCGACAGGCCCACCCGCTCACTGAGAGCGCGCTGCGACTGCGACGAGTCGCGCTGAAGCTCAGCTAATATGCGGCGGTCCAGATGATCTATCTTGATGGTCATAAAGCGATCATATGATAGAATTAAGGGGTTCTAAAGGGGTTAATATGTGAAGTATTTTGCCTCAGGCGTGGCATTGTTGCGAAATACGCTCTCTCCCGGAAAGGACCCCGCCATGCGTCCCCTCGAAGACTTTGCCCAATCCCTGCGCCGCCCCGACCTTATAGCGTGGCTTCGCGCCGGGCTGATCGGGGACAAAGCAATGATCGATGGACCGTTCGGGGAAAAACTGCTGGTCTATGCCGATTACGTCGCCTCGGGCCGTGCGCTGGCGCAGATCGAGGATTTCGTGCGCGATCACGTGCTGCCATACTACGCCAACAGCCACACGCAAGCGTCCTTCGTGGGCGCCTATTCCACCAAGCTGCGCGAGGCGGCGCGGGCTGAAGTGGCACGTATGGTGGGCGCGGGGGACGGCTATGCCACGGTCTTTGCGGGATCCGGGTCGACCGCTGGGCTTAACCGGTTGGTGGGGCTTCTGGACATCGCCGGCACCGTGGCGCGGGGCGCGCGGGCGGTGGTGCTGATCGGCCCCTACGAGCACCATTCCAACATTTTGCCCTGGCGCGAGAGTGGCGCCGAAGTGGTCGAGATCCCCGAGGCCGCCACCGGCGGGCCAGACATGGGCGCGCTGGAGGCGGCGCTGACCGCTGCGCAAGATGCTGAGCTGATCGTGGGGAGCTTCTCGGCCGCCTCCAACGTGACGGGCATCCTGACCGACAGCGATGCGGTGACGCGGACCCTCAAGGCCCATGGTGCCGTGGCGGTCTGGGATTACGGCGCGGCGGCCCCCTACATCCGCATGAACGTGGAGCAGGGCAGCGATGCCCAGAAGGACGCCATCGTCTTCTCGCCCCACAAGTTCCCCGGCGGCCCCGGCGCGTCGGGTGTCATGGTGGTGCGCGAGGCGGTGGTGCGTCGCAGCACGCCCACGCTGCCCGGTGGCGGCACGGTGAGCTTCGTATCGCCCTGGGGCCATACCTACAGCCGGAGCCTCGAGGACCGCGAAGAGGGCGGCACCCCCAACGTGGTCGGTGACATCCGCGTGGCTCTGGCCATGCTGGTCAAGGAGGCGCTCGGGGCCGAATGGCTTGCCGCGCGGCAAAAGGCGCTGCGGGCGCGGGCCGAGGCGGTCTGGCGCCGGAACCCGAACCTCGAGCTGTTGGGCCATCCTGGTCCCGATGCGTTGCCGATCTTCTCGTTCCGGGTGCGGGACGGGCAGGGCGGGCTGGTGCATCACCAGTTTTTCACGCGCCTGCTGTCGGACCTGCACGGGGTGCAGGCACGAGGCGGCTGCGCCTGCGCCGGCCCTTACGCGCATCGGCTACTGGGGCTTGACGAGACACATTCCGAAAGCGCCTTCGCCGCCATCGCTGCAGGCGAGGAAACCGCCAAGCCGGGCTGGGTGCGCCTTAACCTTTCGGCGCTGATGAGCGATGACAAGGCAGATTTCGTCATCGCGGCGGTGGACAGTCTGGCCCGGGAGGCCACAGACTACAGGCCGCTGTACCTTGCCGATCGGGCCACCGCCCGCTTTGCGCCCAAGAGCCCGTCACCGGAGAGCCTTGCCTCATGACCACCAAAGCCGCCAGCCCGCTAGCCAACGGCACGTTTCGCACCCTTTTTGCAGCGCAGATCTGTTCGTTGCTGGGTGTCGGGCTGCTCACCGTGGCTTTGTCGCTGGCTGCCTACCGCATCGGTGGTGACGCGGCGGGCGGGCGTGTGCTGGGGCTGCTGCTGGCGCTCAAGATGGTGGCTTACGTGGGGCTGGCGCCGTTCGCCGAAAGCCTGCTGGCGGGGCTGCCGCGCAAGCGCGCCATGGTCCTGCTGGACGCGGGCCGCATGCTGCTGTTGCTGCCCATGGTCTTCGCCACCGCCACGGGGGAGATTGCGGCTCTGGCCTTCGTCTTCTTCGTGCTGGCTTCGGGCTTCACGCCGCTGTTCCAGTCGGTGATCCCCGACGTGCTGCCGGACGAGGCCAGCTATACCCGCGCTTTGTCATGGTCACGGGTGGCCTACACGCTTGAAACGTTCCTCAGCCCGGTGATCGCCGCATCGGTGCTGAAGCTGGTGGCGCCGAACGCGCTGTTCCTCTTTGCGGCCATCGCCTTTGCGGGATCGGTCCTGTTCCTCATGCTCACCCGCTTCCCCGAGCGAGGCACGGTGCAGCGCAAGGGGCCGTTCCTGCAGCGCGCCATGCGCGGCATGTGGATCTATGGCAAAACCCCGCGTCTACGTGGCCTGTTCCTGCTGAACTTCGCACTGTCGCTGTCCATGGCATGGGTGCTGGTCAACACTGTGGTCTACGCCGGCGCACGGCTGGGGGATGCGGACGGGCTATACCCGGTGCTGATGGCGGGCTACGGGGCAGGGGCTGCGGTGGGGGCCTTCGTCGTGCCGCGGCTCGTGGCGGGTGCGGGGGAACGGGTCGCGATGCTGCTGGGCGTCTTTGCCTTTGCCACCATCGGCGCAGGCTTCGGTCTTGCGCCGCAGCCTCCCCTGACCGTCCTGCTGGGCGTATGGGCGGGCTTCGGACTGGCTTCGTCGCTGGTGCTGACCCCGGGCGGGCTGGTCATCGCCCGCTCTGCCGCGCGCGAGGATCGTGCTGCGGTGTTTGCGGCGCAGTTTTCGCTGAGCCATGCGGGCTGGCTGCTGGCCTACCCGCTGGCGGGCTGGCTGGGCGGCGTGGTCACGCTGGAACACGCGCTGCTGGCGCTGGCGCTGCTTTCGGCAATAACTGGATTGATCGCCATGAGGGTCTGGCCCGCCTCTGATACGCTCGAGCGCAGTCACGCGCATCCCGAGCTGCCGGACAACCACCCTCATCTGCGCAACCACGGCGCGACGGGCGCTGGCCACGTTCACGTTCATGCATATCATATCGACGATCTGCATCCGAATTGGGTGAAAACTCCTGTCTGATGCTCCACCCTGCGCAAAATTTGATTTAGGATGATTCGTATGCAGACGAATGACTCTCTCCCCATCGACGGACAGGGCCTCGAGGTGCTGGAAGCGCGCCTGAACGAGGATCTCGAAGTCCTGTGTTATCCCGGCAAGGATTGGGTGCCCCCGCGCGATGGCGTGACCGACGTGGTCATCATCGGGGGCGGCATGTGCGGCCTCGTGGCCTGGCTCAACCTCACCCGGGGCGGCATCCGCAACATCCGCGTGCTTGACCGCAACCCCGAGGGCCTCGAGGGACCTTGGCTCAACTATGCCCGCATGCTGACGCTGCGTTCGCCCAAGACCCTGACGGGGCCTGCGGGCGGCCATGGCATGCTGACCTTCCAGGCGTGGTTCCGCGCCCAGTTCGGCACCACCGCGTGGCATGCACTGGACAAGATCCCGCGCCCTCAGTGGATGGACTACCTGCGCTGGTACCGCAAGGCGCTGAACGTGCCGGTGGAAAACGGTGTTTCGGTGGACCGCGTTGAGCCCGCCGAAGGCGACATGCTGCGCCTGACCCTGAGCACCGGCGAGGTGGTGACCTGTCGCAAGCTGGTGTTCGCGACGGGCCGCGACGGCACCGGCGGGCCGAACATTCCCGCCTTTGCCCAAGGGCTCGACCGCCGGTTCTGGGCGCATAGCGCCGACGATATCGACTTCGCCGCCCTCAAGGGCAAGCGCGTCGGCGTCATCGGGGTGGGGGCCTCTGCCGTAGACAACGCCGCCGAGGCGCTGGAACATGGCGCTGCCGAGGTCCGCCACCTGATCCGCCGCAAGGAAATGCCCACGGTCAACAAGATGATGGGCATCGGCTCCTACGGGTTCACCGCCGGCTATGCCGAGCTGCCGGACGAATGGCGCTGGCGCTTCATGCGCTACAGCCTTGCCACACAGACCCCGGCGCCGCATGGCTCCACCCTGCGGGTGAGCAAGCATGACAACGCCCATTTCCACTTTGGCAAGGGCACGGAGCGCATCACCCAGCACGGTGACGAGATCGAGATCCACTTCACTGACGGCACATCTTACGTCTGCGATTTCGTGATCCTTGGCACCGGGTTCGTCATCGACCCCATGGCGCGCACCGAATTCGGTGAGACCGCGGCGCAGATCCTGCTCTGGAAAGACGTCTACACGCCCCCCGCGGACGAGCAGCACCACGATCTGGGGAACTTCCCCTACCTCAATCCCGACTTCAGCTTCCGCGAACGGGAAGAGGGCGCGGCGCCTTGGCTGAGCCACGTCTATTGTTTCAACTACGGCTCGTCCGCGAGCACCGGCAAGGTGTCGGGTGACATACCCGGAATCTCTGATGGGGCGTCGTGGTTGGCACGCTCGATGGCGGCCAGGCTTTATGCCGAGGACGTGGACCAGCACTGGCAGGCCATGCTCGACTACGAGACACCCGAGCTTGACGGGTCCGAATGGACCGCGTCCGAGCTGCCGGAAACCAAACTCAAGACGACCAAGGAGAAGGTGGCATGAGCCTCTTCGAGACGACCGCGCTTGCCGTCGGCGGCGTGACGGACGGCCCCGTGGCCGAGGCGGCAAAGACCCGCACCAACATCATGGACGCCACGCAAGCGGCTGAAAACGCTGTGCTTCGCCCGCTTCAGGCCGGTGGCATTCCGCATGACCTGCGTGCCGCTCTGGCCGCCCGGATCGCCGCTGCCGGCGGCATGCCGGATCTTGCCGCGCGCTATGCGGAAGGGGCCGGAGACATGGCTGCGCTGGCTGATGGAGCATCGAATGGCATGAACGAGGGCCTTGGCCATATCGTCGCCTTCACCGACAAGGTCGCGAACCAGACCCGCGACATCGCTGCCGAGGACATCGCCGGGCTGCAATCGGCGGGGGTCTCTGACGCCGACATCGTGCGTCTTTGCGAGCTGACCGCCTTTGTCGCCTACCAGCTGCGCGTGGTCGCAGGCCTCAAGCTGATGGGAGCCACCGCATGAGCCGCATCGTCCACAAGTTCACCCGCACGGTTCCCACGTGGCAGCCCCGTGTCACGCCGGTGGATCTGGCCAGCGCCACGCCCGAACAGCTCGAGGCGCTTCAGGTGACGCCGTCGAACACCAAGGTGTCTGCCTATGTGCTGACGCTGGCCCATGACGTGGAAAGCCTCAAGGTCCGCTCGCCGCTGTTCAACGCCATCATGTACGACGAGGGCGGCATGTCCCGCTCCGAGCGCGAACTGGGCGCCATCGGCGCGAGCATGGTCAACCGCTGCATCTACTGTGCCGCGGTCCATGCCGACCGCCACGCCAAGCTCGAGAAAAGCACCGAGGTCACAGACGAGCTGTTCACCAAGGGCCTGAACGCAGACCTTTCCCCGCGGAACCGGGCGATCTTCGACTTCGCGCGCAAGCTCTCCGAGGCACCTGTCGGGGCCACCGAAGAGGACATGCAGGCTCTGCGCGACGCGGGACTGACCGACGAGGAAATCCTCGACCTCATTCTGTCGACCTCGCTCTTTGGCTGGGCCAACCGCCTCATGCACGTGCTGGGCGATCCGGTGCGCGAAGAGGTCAGCACATGAGCCGCGTCGGTATCGCGGGCGCGGGCTCCATCGCCTTTGGCTCTGCCGCTCTGCTGCACGTCAACGGCCATGATCCGATGTTGTGGTCGCCCTCGGGCGCCTCGACCGAGTGCCTCAAGGACGGCCCCCTGAAGGCCACCGGCGGCATCGAGACCGAATTTACCCCGCGCGTTGCGTCCTCGGCGCAGGAGCTTTGCGAGGCGAACGAGGCAATCCTGATCGCGTTGCCGGGCTATGGCCACAAGGCGGTGTTCGACGCGCTGATCCCGCATATCCGCGAAGGCCAGCATGTTATCGTCAGCAGCCACGCCAGCCTTGGCGCGATCTACCTGACCGAGGGGCTTGCGGCCCGTGGCATCAGTGCCGTGATCACCGCATGGGGCACCACCGCCGTCACCGGGCGGCGAGGCGAGGATGCTTCGGTCAAGGTCAACACCGTGCGCAAGAAGGTCGATCTCTGCACCGTGCCCGACACCCGCAGCGACTGCGCGAAGGCGGCCTGCACGCAGCTTTTCGGGGATGTCTTCGTGCCGCGCGAGGGGCTGCTGGCGATAACGCTGAGCAACCTCAACCCGCAGAACCACATGGGCATCGCCCTTGGCAACATCACCCGCATGGAGCGCGGCGAGACATGGTCTCAGGGCCAGAACGTCACCCCCAAGGTGGGCGCGCTGCTCGAGGCGCTGGATCTTGAACGGCTTGCCATCGCCGAGATGCTGGGCCTGCAGACCAAGACCATCTTCGAACATTTCTCAGTCAGCTTCCACGTACCCGAAGCAAGCGTTTCGGAAATGAACCAGCAGATGTATGCTCAGGGCACCGGCGGCACCGGGCCTGCCACCGCAGACAGCCGCTATGTCACCGAGGATGTGCCCTACGGTCTTCAGGCCACCGCCGTCCTGGGGCGTCTCGCGGGCCGTCCCGCGCCGCTGCACGAGGCGGGAATCCAGATATTCTCGGCCATGTACGGCCGCGATTTTGCTGGAGAAAACGAGATACTCAATGCGCTTGACCTCGGGCGCTACAGCCTTGAAGACCTGCAGGATGCCGCCCGTACCGGCCTTTTGCGGAAGACGCCCCAGACGGCGTCGTGACAATGATAAACGATACGGAAAACCCAACATGGAGAGACGCCAAATGACGAAGCTCATCCTCAACCGCCGTAAGTTCCTGTCGACCACCGCAGCCGCCGGTGCGACCCTTGCATCCCCGGCCTACCTGCGCCGCGCCCACGCCCAGCAGGGTGGTGAGGTGAACATCTGGACCTACAACGACTTCGTCCCCGAAGCGTTCAAGGAACAGTTCCAGGACGAGACCGGCATCAAGGTCAACGTCCGCCTCGTGGACGACCAGGGCAAGCAGTTCAGCCTGCTTGCCGCCGAGGCGCCTAACCCCACGGTGGACATCATGACCGTGGCGGGCCACCGTTTCCTGCAGTTCATCGATAGCGACCTGCTCGCGCCGCTCGACCTCGACCGTCTGACCAGCTGGGGCAACATCAACCCCACCTTCTCGGAATCCGACTGGTCGACCATCAACGGCGAAAAGTGGGGGGCGCCGATCCTGTCGGGCATGGAAGTGCTGGCCTACAACTCCGACGTAGTGACCGCCGAGGAAGCGCAGACCTGGGACACCCTGTTCTCGGACCAGTACGCGGGCCAGAACGCCTATATCATCCAGGACATGATGTCGATCGTGATGCTGATGATGGGCTACGACGGCAACATGGTCGCATATCTCGATGATCCCGAGAAAGCCGCGCAGATCGTCGAGGAAGCCAAGAACTTCCTCATTGAGAACAAGCCCAAGGTCCGCAAGTTCTATGACGGCGGTGCCGAGTTCCAGCAGATGATGGTCAACCAGGACATCGTGCTGGGCCATTCTTGGAACGGCCCGGCGGCCGCGCTCATCAACGACGGCTTCCCGCTTGGCATGACGATCCCGCAGGAAGGATCCTACGGCTTCGTCTACACCTACAACATCGCCAAGAATTGCCCGAACCCGGACAACGCCTACACCTTCCTCAACGCTATCCTCGGCTCGCCCGAGATCGGCGCGGCGATGACCAAGGCGTCGGGCTTCATCTCGACCTACAAGGACAGCAGCCAGTACCTGACCGACCTCGAGAAGAAGTCGACCTCGTTCCCGGATGAGCAGCTGGCAAACCTGCAGTTCTTCCGTTCGGAAGCGAACGAGATGAAGTACGGGCTGGTTGATCCGGCGGTCGAGGCCATCAAGGCCGCCTGATCCGGACCACCGGCTTTCTCCCCCTGTCCGGGCATTCGGGCAGGGGGCACGCATTCTCCCCCCAAGAGGGCTTCCCCATGAGTTACGACGCATCCGCGCGCGCAGCACGCGGCACCGTCCCTGCATCCGACGCCACCTTCTGGGGGCGGCTGGCCGGCTGGGGTCCGTACCGGGCCATGGCCAGCTTCACGACCGCGTCGCCGCGGCGCCAGTTCATCGTGCTGGCCGTCTTTCCGATCCTTTGGGTGCTGACACAGCACCTTGGTCCGATGGTGCAGATGCTGCGCGTGTCGCTGACCGATGCCTATCCGGTCGCGCCTGGTGTGGAGCAGCACCTCACCATCGAGCATTACCTTAAGTTCTTCCAGGATCCGCTGTTCTGGCAGCCGTTCTTCCGGACGCTGATCTTTGCGGGAGTGTTCACCTTCTGCACGCTGATCCTGACCTACCCGGTGGCCTATTTCCTGGCCCGCCATGTCAGCCCCAAGAACCGTATGCTGCTGCTTTTGCTGCTGCTGATCCCGTTCTGGGTGGGCGAGATCGTGCGGACCTATGCCATCATGATCCTGCTGGGCAATACCGGGGCGGTGAACCTCGTGTTGAAATGGTTCGGGCTGATCGACCGGCCTATCCCGTTCATGTACACCAGCTTTTCCATGGGGGTCGGTATTGTTTATCTCACCGCGCTCTACATGCTGCTGCCGCTGTATTCGGCGCTGGAAAAGCTGCCGAAATCGCTCAATGAGGCGGCCGCAGACCTTGGGGCGGGGGCATGGACGCGGTTCCGCCGCGTGACCCTGCCGCTGACCATCGAGGGCATCTCGTCGGGCTGCACGCTGGTCTTCCTGATCTCCACGGGCTTTTACGCGACCCCGGTTCTGCTCGGCGGGCCCTCCACCACGGTGTTCGCGGAAACCATTGCGGGCTTCTTCCACGTGGCCGGCACGCAATGGCCCACGGGCGCGGCCTTTGCCATCATCATGTTCCTTGCAGCGCTTTGCATCACCGCCGCGTTCCAGCGCCTCATGACCATGCTGCGCAAGGGGGACAAGACATGAACCGCCGCAACCGCATCCTTTTGTCCTGCGTCTACTGGGCCTTCGTCGCCTATGTCTTCGTGCCGCTGATCCTCATGGTTCTCATGGGGTTCAAGGACAGCAAGTTCATTGGCTTCCCGATCCGCAGCTACACGCTTGACTGGTACATGGGGGTATTCGAAGACGCCGAGACGATCTCGGCCTTTCTTTACTCCGTGGCCATCGCGGTGCTGTCGACCATCGGGTCGATCATCGTGGGCACCTGGATCGCCGTGCTGCTCGAGGGGCGCAAGTTCTGGGGCAGGGCGGTGATCTTCGGGATGACCATCCTGCCGGCGCTGATCCCCGGCATCATATCGGCCATCGCCTTCCGCATCTATGCCCGCTACCTCGGGATCGAGCCGGGCATGGGGGCCATCGTCTGGGCCCACGCGGTGCACAACGTGCCCTTCGTGGTATTGGTGGTCATGGCGCGGCTCTCGACGCTGCCCAAAAGCCAGATCGAGGCGGCCCGCGACCTCGGGGCCGATCCGCTGATCGCGTTCCTGCGCATCACCTTCCCCTATCTCGTGCCCGCGATCATGGGCGCGTCGATCTTCTGCCTGCTGCTCAGCTTCGACGATTTCGTGCGGTCGTTCTTCCTCGGGGGATACGAGCCGACGCTTCCGGTGCTGATCTTTGCCAAGCTGAAATCGGGGATGTCCCCTGAAATCAATGCCATCGCGACCGCCGCGCTGCTCTTGACCGCCGTGATCGGCGTCTGGGCTGAACGCTTTACCCGTCGCATGAACAAGGACTCCTGACATGTCCAACGCACCCCTTGTCCGCCTTGACGGCATCACCAAGCGCTTTGGCGACACGGTGGCCCTGTCAGAGCTGAGCCTCGACATCGCCGAGGGCGAGTTCGTCACCTTCCTTGGCCCGTCGGGCTGCGGCAAGTCCACCACCCTGCGCATCCTTGGCGGGTTCGAGCAGCCCACCAACGGCAAGGTTCTGCTGCGCGGCGAGGACGTAACCCGGCGCCCCCCGGAAAAGCGCAACGTCAACATGGTGTTCCAGGACTATGCGCTGTTCCCGCACATGACCGTGCGCCAGAACATCGGCTTCGGCCTCGAACTGAAGGGCATGGGCAAGACCGAGATCCGCGCCCGCCAGGACGAGATCATGTCCTTCCTCGAGCTTGATGCCTTCGGCGACCGCTACCCCGCGCAACTGTCGGGCGGCCAGCGTCAGCGGGTTGCTCTGGCGCGGGCGCTGGCCCCGGATCCCGCGCTGCTGCTGCTGGACGAGCCGCTTGGCGCGCTCGATGCGAAGCTGCGCGGGCAGGTGCAGCAGGAACTGAAGTCAATCCAGCGCCGCACCCACAAGACCTTCTTTTTCGTGACCCACGATCAGGAAGAGGCGCTGACCATGTCTGACCGCATCGTGGTAATGAACAAGGGCAAGGTTGAGCAGGACGGCACCCCCGAGGAGCTCTACTTCCAGCCTGCCACGCGCTTCGTGGCGGAATTCATTGGCGAGACCAACCTGCTGCACGGAGAGCTGCGCGGCACCGAGGGCGACACCGCGGTAATGGACTGGTTCGGCCAGACCCTGCGCGGCACCGCTCCCGCTGGACTGCCGGTGGCGGGTCAGCCAGTGACCGCGTCGGTGCGGCTCGAACGGCTGGGTTTCCACGCGGCGCGGCCTGAGACCGCGAACGCGGTTCAGGGCAGGGTCACCGGCAAGACCTTCCTTGGCAGTCGCATGGCGCTCGATATCGCGGTGGAGCAGGCACAGGGCGCGACCCTGCGTGCCTACACCGACGCGGGCACTGGCCAGGCTCTGTCCGGAGATGTGCCGGTGTGGATCGGCTGGGATGAGGCCAGCATGGCCATCCTGCGCGACTGACACGTCAATCAAGATGCGGGCACCCTTACAGGGTGCCCGTTCTGCGTTGCGCTGTCGCTGGGACTTTTTGACCTGGCTTCGGGAGCTGGCTGCTCCAAGCTTCAAGCGCCAAGCGCCAAGCGCCAAGCGCCAAGCGCCAAGCGCAGCGAAGCCCTTATGTCCGGTCAGTCACTCCCCCCTTTGTCTGTGCGCTGACATGTTCGCGGCGCATCTTTTGAAGGTGCTCGACCAGCTTGTAGAGCAGCAGAAGCTCTTCCTTCGGACCTGAGAACGGCACCCCTGCGCGGCTGCCGTCGATCCACCGCATTTCAACGTGGAATGTGTCTACGCCGGGAATGAGGAGGCCGTCAAAATTGCCGACCCCGGTCTTGCTCAGATCGCCCCGGAATCTCAGCTGCGCCCCTTGTATCGAGATATCGACAGTCTCGCACCGTAGCTGACTGCTACAATCGAAATGTGCAATGGCATCCATGGCGCAGGCCACTCGCGGGACGGCACGCTGATTCTGAGCGAGGGCGGGCGTCTGTTTCATGCCCCGAAATCTTGCCCAAATTGCTTGAGATGAGGTTAGTCCACGCCCAAAATCAATGGCGCATGAAAAAAGGGCCAACCCCTTGAGGATTGGCCCTTCCCGGCAAATTGCGATGCGGCGTCAGCTCGCGCGGCGTTCGTCAAAGCTCAGCGCAATGAACTCGGGCATGTGATCGCCCATGCCCACCACGTTGTTGTCGCGGCCGCCACGCGAGGACGAGCGGTTTTCGTCCCGTTGTTCAGTGGTCTTGCGCGACCGGCTGCGCGAGCGGGCCGGCTTCTTGTCGGCGCTGTCGTTGGCGGCCTCTGCCTCAGGCGCTGCCGAAGCTGCAGGCTCGGCGGGCTGTGCCTGTGTGGGTTGCTCCTGAGCCGGCTGCTGCTCTGCCACGGTTTCTGCAGGGGCCTCGGCGACGGCCTCTTTCGGGGCGTTGCGGGGCTTGCGGGTCCGGGTGCGCTTGGGCTTCGGCTTTTCCTCGCCGGCTGCTTCGGGCGCATCGGCCGTAGTGGCCTGAACACCGGGAAGCTCAATGCGGGGGATCTCGCGCTGCATCAGCTTTTCCACGTCTTCGAAGTTCTTCTCGTCGCGGGCGTTCACGATGGTGAAGGCCTTGCCCTCACGACCGGCACGGCCAGTGCGACCGATGCGGTGCACGTAATCTTCCGCATGGCCAGGAACGTCGAAGTTGAAAACGTGGCTCACGCTTGGCACATCAAGACCGCGGGCCGCCACGTCCGATGCGATCAGCAGGCGAACCGACCCGTCACGGAAGCCCTCGAGCGTGCGCATGCGCTGGCTCTGCTCCAGATCACCGTGGATCGGCGCGGCGTTGTAGCCGTGCTTCACGAGGGATTTTGCCACGATATCCACGTCCACCTTGCGATTGCAGAAGACGATCGCGTTAGTGCACTTGTCGCCTTCGTGCTCGATCAGCTTGCGCAGAACATCGCGCTTTTCGCTGGCCTCACGGTCCTTGCGCGACGCCTTGAAGAACACGGCGCCCTGTTCAATCGTCTCGGAGGCGGTGGCCTGACGGGCCACTTCGATGCGCTCGGGGTTCGACAGGAAGGTGTTGGTGATGCGTTCGATCTCGGGCGCCATGGTGGCCGAGAAGAACAGCGTCTGGCGGGTGAAGGGCGTGAGCGAGAAGATCCGCTCAATATCCGGGATAAAGCCCATGTCGAGCATCCGGTCGGCTTCGTCCACGACCATGACCTTCACATCGGTGAGGATCAGTTTGCCGCGCTCGAAATGGTCGAGCAGGCGGCCGGGGGTGGCGATCAGCACGTCGACGCCCTTGTCGATCAGCTGCTCCTGTTCCTTGAAGCTCACGCCGCCGATCAGCAGCGCCTTGGTGAGCTTCACGTACTTGGCGTAGGTGTCGAAGTTCTCGGCGACCTGGGCGGCAAGCTCGCGGGTGGGGCAGAGCACGAGGCTCCGCGGCATCCGGGCGCGGGCGCGGCCGCGGGCCAGCGAGGTGATCATCGGCAGGGTAAAGCTGGCGGTCTTGCCGGTACCGGTCTGGGCGATGCCCAGCACGTCCTTGCCTTCGAGAGCCGGGGGAATCGCGCCCGCCTGGATCGGCGTGGGCGTCTCGTAGCCCGCTTCTTCGATGGCCTTGAGAACCTTGGGGTTCAGGTTGAGATCAGAAAACTTTGTCATGCGTGTCCGATTTGGGTGCGGACACTCGAAACGCGGCCCGCTCATCTGGTTCGGGATCAGGCCCGTATGGCCCTGCATTTCATGGCATAACCGATCCCGATTGCGGCGCTTTTACCGGAAACAGCGGGCAAAGGTCAATGAGAACGCTCACGCAGCGCTGAAACTATGGTTTTCGCGTCAGTTTTCCGGCCTCCGGTCTTGGCCGGCACAGGTTGATTCGAGGAATCTCAGCTTTTTGCGCTTAAGCAGTCCGGCAATGTTTAATTATCGGTGGCTTCTGGGAAATGTCGGGCGCGCAGGGCGGGCAGATCCATGGCATGGCGGCGCAACAGGCCATGCTGCTCCAACCGCCGCACAAGCCCGGGCGTTGCGGTGCAGACCTCGTCGTGAAACTGGCGCAGCGCCTCTTCGCCGCCGGTGTGCTCTATCATGGCGAAGAGATCGTGCAGATTCACGGCACCGGTCGTGCGTGACTGCGGCTTCAGTTCTGACCTGTATGAGCCGCGCGCAAGGCGGAATCGGTAGGCGGCAAGAAACTGGTCCCAGCTGGCGGCGTGGAAATGCCCTAGCTCGGTCAGGGGCAGGGGCTGCATTCCGGGGTTGTCGACGCCATCCAGCGTGACGTTATGTATGCGGATCTGCAGGCCCTTGGTGCCCGGGCGAAACAGAAGCTTACCGGCGACGTGGCTCAGGAACCCGCCGGAAAGGTGCTGCGCCCATGGCCCGAAGCAGGCGTGGGCAGCGGCCTGCCGCTGGCTCTGGTCCAGGTGGAACGCCTTGAACAGCACCTCGGGCCCCGGTCCGGCCAGCGCCTCCACCGGGCGGACGCGGGCACAAAGGCAATGCCCGGGCAGCGCGGCAAGCTGCGCCTCGAGCGGCGTGGCGGGCAGCAGGAACTCGTCGGTGTCGATATGGGCCAGCCAGTCGACCTCGGGCTTGCGGTTGCCCGCATGGCGAGCGTTGGCCCCCTGCCGCACCTGGTGCTTTGCTGGCCGTCCGCCGCGCTTGTCCCACCACGCGGCATCGGTGCGGAACACCCGCAGCTTGGGGTGGGCGCGCAGCACCGCCTCGGCCTGCGGCATGTCTTCATCGAGATACATGTAGACCCGATGCGCACCGAGCTCGAGATGCCATGCGGCAAAGTCGAGGATCTCGGGCAGCGGCGCGTTGGTCGTAGTGACGGTGCCCCAGCGGATCACGGCAGCGCTCCGAAGACCCGCGCTACCGCCGCATCGGGATCGAAGGTCTCGGTCAGCAGCATGTCATGGGCAGCCAGCCGGTCGCGCAAGGTCGGCGTGTCCGCGCAGACCTCGTCAAAGAGCATCCGCAACCCCGCCTCGCCCTCTTCCTCGGCAAGAAAGGCAATGAGGTTCGCCTGCCCCATTTCGACCCGCTCCGACCGGGGCCGGTACGAGCCGCGGGCGCGGCGGAAGGCGAGGTGATCGTGGAAATGCTCCCAGCTTGGGGCGTGCAGGTGTGCCAGAGGCAAGTCATCCAGCCGGGCACGGTTGGTGGCATCGCTGCCGCGGTATTTGAGCGTGTGGATGCCAAGGCGTGTTTCGGGAATGCCGGTGCGGGCAAAGACCTTGCCCGAGGTGTGGCTGAGGAACCCGCCGTACAGATGCAGCCCGAAGGTGGGGTAGATGTCCTGCAGCACTGCTTTTGGCTGGCCGGCGTGATGATGGGTGCGCTTGAAATGCTGTGGCCAGCCGCTGCCGGGGGCCAGCGCCTCCACGGGGGCCATCCGCGCAAGGGCATGGCGGGGTGAAACCTCGGACAGCAGCTCAGCAACGGGACGCCGGGGAAGAAGGAACTCATCCACGTCGACGTGTCCAAGCCAGTCAAGGCTGCCAGCAGTCTCGCGCAGGGCGCGGGTTGCGTTGTGCGCCTGGCGCAGCTGGTGAGCGTCGGGGCGCTCCTTGCCGGTCGCTTGCCACCACGCGGCATCGCAACGGGTGACGTGGATGTTCGGATGCCGCTCGAGGAAAGCGGCGATTGCCTCGTCGGGCTCGTCGAGGAAAAGGTGCAACGCCTCCGCCCCAAGCTCCAGGTGATGCGCGGCGAAGCGGGCGAGCGCGGGCAGGGGGCCGCGCTGAGTCGAAACGATGCCCCAGCGCAGGGTCCGGGCCGTCAGCTCGTGGGCGCTGAGCGGCACTGGTGCAGGGGCTTCGGCCTTGGCGGCTGTGGTCGCAGGCTGGCCGTGCGTATCCTTGCGGGCCTTGCGGGTGCGCATGGTCATCAGGCGGCGGAACAGGGTGCGGTCGTCATGCACCAGCAGGTCGAGCAGTCGGTGGGCCAGCGGCGCGATCACTGCATCCCCCTCGGCCTCGAGCCACAGCCGCCCGATCATGTTCACGTCGAGCCCGCCGCCGCCGATCGCATAGGCGTCCATTTCCATCGGCAGCCGGGCGTTCACCTTGCCATCAAGGGGAAAGGCCTTGTCCGGCGTGCGCCCGGAATAGAGCCGCTCGGTTTCGTAGAGCTTCATGGTCCCGAACAGCACCGTCAGCCCAAGCCCCACCGACCGCTGCACCGGCGTTGCGCCATGGTCCCCGAAGGTGGTGACCGAGGAGACCAGCCAACGCTGGTTCAGCCTCTCAAGAAGATGCTCGCCCTGTTCGGCCCATAGCCGGTGGAACAGCGAGGGCAGATGCTCGGGAAACTCCCGCTTGCGCAGGTGGGCGATGAGCAGGGCGTTGAGGAACACCAGTTCGCTCTGGCCTGCCAGCTCCTTGCGCAGCGCGTGGCGCTTGCGGTGATAGCCCGAGCGGAAAGGCCCTGCCTCGGCGGGCTCGGCGTCGGGATCACCGACCACCTGCGTGCTTAGCTGTGCAAAGTCCAGATTGACGGCAGGCGGCGCGTCGCCCTGTGCATAGTCGATACGGTCGCGCCGCCCTTCCATCTGCGTGAGCACCGCAGGGATGCCGCCGGGCCATGTGGGGCGCCGCAGCTCGTCCGGCGACTGGCTGTCGCTTGGGGCTGGTGAAATGCGGCGCGCGCCGCCGGAATCCGGAGTATCGTTCATGCGCAGCACAGTGGCCCGCGAACCCGTCCCACGCAATCAGCGACCTGCGCTTTGCGGCGTAGGTGGTGCAACGGTGCCCGCCCGTGCGCGACCACGAACAGGCGGCCCGGGTTGTGGCCCTGTCTGCTCAGAGCTGCTCGTAATCCCCCAGCATGGTCGGGCAGCTGCGCGCCGCCCGGGTCAGTCCCGCATCCTGCCCGTTGAGGATCAGGTGCCAGGTCGGTTTGTAGCCCGGCACCTGCGCCCTCGAATAGCTGCAGCCCGCCGGGGTTACATAGATCTGCCCCTGGTAGCCGTCGCCCGGATGTGGGTTGCCCGCGGTGGACCGGAGGCTCCCTACGGTGCCGAACAGGCCACCGGCCTCGGCAGCGGGAACGGCAAGGACGCAGGTCGCGGCAAACGCGGTGGCAAAGGTCTTTTTCATGGGCAGATCTCTCCCTCTCGTAAAGCTATCCGGCCGGGGCGTTACGTGCCACCGGTCCGATCGGTTGGGCTGTTGCATCGCGCTCCGGGCTGTCTCTCGCCTGCCGGACGCATTCATTTCTCTCTGTAGGCCCATCATGGCCTCAACACATGAACGCTGCCTACAAATCTAAAATACGCGGCTCTTTCACCGTGCAGGCCAAGACTCTCGCCAAGGGGCCCCGCCCCCTCGTTTCCTTTGACCTCAAGTATCCCGGGGAGCGCGAGGGGCAGCGCCCCTCGTTCCGGCGCCCTCAGGCATCGCAAGGCCAGGCAGGGGGCGCCCGTTGGTCTCCGGCAGGCGGTCAGCACCGGGCCGACCGGCGCCGATCCTCGCCAAACACCCTTGGCAACCCGCGTCGTTTGCGGCATGGGACAAGGCCATGAGCACCACGTCCTTCACCCTGCACGCCACCGATGGCCGCGCCCGCACCGGCGTCATCCAGACCCCAAGGGGCGAGATCCGCACCCCCGCCTTCATGCCCGTGGGCACCGCCGCCACGGTCAAGGCGATGATGCCCGACCAGGTGCGCTCCACCGGGGCGGACATCCTGCTGGGCAACACCTATCACCTGATGCTGCGCCCCACCGCCGAGCGCATCGCGCGTCTCGGCGGGCTGCACAGCTTCATGAACTGGGACAGGCCCATCCTCACGGATTCTGGCGGCTTCCAGGTGATGAGCCTTGCCGAGCTGCGAAAGCTCACCGAGGACGGGGTGACCTTCCGCAGCCATATCGACGGCTCCAAGCACATGCTCAGCCCCGAGCGGTCCATGGAAATCCAGAAACTGCTCGGCTCGGACATCGTCATGGCCTTCGATGAATGCCCGGCGCTGCCCGCCGACCGCGACCGGCTCGACACATCCATGCGGCTGTCCATGCGGTGGGCCGCCCGCTCGCGCGAAGCCTTCGGGGATCGCCCCGGCCACATGCTCTTCGGCATCCAGCAGGGCGGGCTAGAGCCTGACCTGCGGGCAGAATCCGCCAAGGCGCTGACGGATATCGGCTTCGACGGCTACGCGGTCGGGGGGCTTGCCGTGGGCGAGGGGCAGGAGGCGATGTTCGCCTGCCTCGACCATGCGCCGCAGAACCTTCCGGTGGACAAGCCGCGCTACCTCATGGGCGTGGGCAAGCCTGACGACATCGTCGGCGCGGTGAAACGCGGCATCGACATGATGGATTGCGTGCTGCCCACCCGCTCGGGGCGCACCGGGCAGGCCTTCACCCGGCACGGTGTGGTCAACCTCAAGAACATCCGCCACGCGGACGATCCACGCCCGCTTGACGAGGATTGCTCCTGCCCGGCCTGCCGCAACTACAGCCGTGCCTACCTGCACCACGTCTATCGCTCACGCGAGATGATCTCGGGGATGCTGCTCAGCTGGCACAACCTCCAGTACTTTCAGGACATCATGGACGAGATGCGCCACGCCATCGCCGAAGGACGGTTCGAGGCGTGGGAAGCGGCCTTCCACGCAGGCCGGGCCGACGGCGACATCCCCCGGCTCTGAGCGCAGTGGGCGGGTGTGTGGCCGGCCGGTCTCCCGCTGGCTCAGGCCGGGGACGCAGGCGCATCGGATCGAACTTAACGGATGCGCAGGGGCCCTCACGTGTGCATGCAGGCCAATGACGCAGGTTCCGCGGCTATATATTCAAGTATGTGCATATCCGCACGGGGCTGTGCATGCGCGAACCATTGCTGCGCGACGATCCGTGCCTAAGTCCTGTTCCAACCGGCCACCACGGCCGCCAGAACAGGAGACCAACATGACCGAAGCGCTCTTCACTCCCTTCACCGCCGGTGCCATCGACATGGCCAACCGCGTGGTCATGGCCCCGCTCACCCGCAACCGTGCCGATGATGAAACCGGCTGCGTCACCGACCTGCATGTCGAATACTACCGCCAGCGCGCCGGTGCGGGCCTCATCGTCACCGAGGCGACGCAGATCTCGCCCGTGGGCAAGGGCTACATCCAGACCCCCGGCATCCACAGCCCCGAACAGGTCGCCGCATGGCGCAAGGTGACGGACGCGGTTCACGAGGCCGGCGGGCGCATTGTCGTGCAGCTGTGGCACGTGGGCCGCATAAGCCACACCTCGCTTCAGCCCGGCGGGCAGGCGCCCGCTGCGCCCTCGGCCATCGGGGCGGGCGGCAAGACCTTCACCCACAACGGGTTCGAGGAAACCTCCGTGCCCCGCGCCCTGACCGAAGACGAGATCGCCGCCACCATCGAGGATTACCGGCACGCCGCGAAATGCGCCATCGAGGCAGGCTTTGACGGTGTCGAGGTGCACGGCGCCAATGGCTATCTCATCGACCAATTCCTCAAGACCGGCGCGAACCAGCGCGATGATGACTGGGGCGGCCCGATCGAGAACCGTGCCAAGTTCCTGTTTGCAGTGCTGGACGCAGTGACAGACGAGATCGGCGCGGATCGAACCGGCCTGCGCCTGTCTCCGTTCTCGCCCGCCAACGGCATCGACGACGAAAACCCGCAGGCGGATTTCGACTACGTGGTGAAGGGGCTTAAAAAGTACGGCCTCGCCTTCTTGCACATGATCGAGGGCGCCACGGGCGGCTCGCGCGAGCTGGAAGAGGGCCAGAGCATCGAGGCGCTGCGTGCGCTTTTCGACGGGCCCTACATGGCCAACAACGGCTACGACCGGGCGCTTGCGCTGGATGCTGTCGCCTCGGGCAAGGCCGAGCTGGTGGCCTTCGGCCGGCCCTTCATCTCGAACCCCGACCTCGTGGACCGGCTGCGTAAGGATGCACCGCTGAACGAGGGCGACCAGTCCACCTTCTACGGTGGCGGGGCCGAGGGCTACACCGATTATCCGACCCTCGAGGAGGAAAGCGCCTGAGCGCTTTCGTTCAAACTTTCGCGGACCGTGCAGGCAATGCTTGCCTGAATCCGCGCGGCGGTGCATGAGCATCGTTTCAGGGCGGCCCGGCAGGGGCGCCCTTCTTCAGAGGATGACATCCCATGGATTACAGCAAATCCGGCGGCGCGAAGCTTGGCCGCAACGCACCGCGGTTCGACCCCAATGGCGCCAGCAACAAGGGCAAGGCCGCGACGGGCGGAAAATCCGCCAAGGACGAGCTTTTGGCCCGCATGAAGGCAGCCGCCAAGTCGGCGGAGACATCGAAGGACAGCTGATCCGGCGCCGCGACGTCACTGCCCCGATGCGCCGGCCCCAAGGGCGGATGGCGCTGCCCCGCACGCTCCGCGTGCGGGGTTTGTGTCGTTTGCGAGACGCCAAGCGAAGAATGTTCGCTTGCGCCCACCTGCGTGCAGGGTCATTCTGGCGCGCACCCGGGCCGTGGTTGATTTGCTGCAGGGGCGGCCCCAATTAAGCAAGAGTTAAGGGGATGGTGGTAGCTGCCGGAAGACCGGGGCCGGGCCATCCTGCCAAGTGAAGGAATGCACATGCAACAGGCTCTCAACTCCTCCTATCCTGTGCTGCCGCTGCGGGACATCGTGGTGTTCCCCCACATGATCGTGCCGCTCTTCGTGGGGCGCGAAAAATCGGTGAAGGCGCTGGAAGAGGTGATGGCTGACGACAAGCAGATCCTGCTTGCCGCTCAGATCGACCCTTCGGTCGACGATCCGGACTCGGACGGGATCTACCGCGCTGGCGTTCTCGCCAACGTGCTGCAGCTGCTCAAGCTGCCCGACGGCACCGTCAAGGTGCTGGTCGAAGGCCAGAGCCGCGTGAAGATCACCGAGTACATCGAGAATGACAGCTTCTTCGAGGCAAAGGCCGAGTATGTCTCGGAGATGCCCGGTGATGCGTCGACCATCGAGGCACTGACCCGCACCGTCGCCGAAGAGTTCGAGCGGTATGCCAAGGTCAAGAAGAACATCCCCGAAGAGGCGCTCTCCGCCGTCTCCGAGACCGAAGAGCCCGCGAAGCTTGCCGATCTCGTGGCGGGGCACCTCGGCATCGAGGTGGACCAGAAGCAGGATCTGCTGGAAACGCTGCCGATCTCCGAGCGGCTCGAGAAGGTCTACGGCCTGATGCAGGGCGAGCTGTCGGTGCTTCAGGTCGAGAAGAAGATCAAGACCCGCGTCAAGAGCCAGATGGAGAAGACCCAGCGCGAGTACTATCTGAATGAGCAGATGAAGGCCATTCAGAAGGAACTCGGCGATGGCGAGGACGGCCAGAACGAAGTGGCCGAGCTCGAAGAGCGGATCAACGCAACCAAGCTGTCCAAGGAAGCGCGTGAAAAGGCCGATGCGGAGCTCAAGAAGCTGCGCAACATGAGCCCCATGTCCGCCGAAGCCACGGTGGTGCGCAACTATCTCGACTGGATGCTGTCGATCCCGTGGGGCACCAAGTCCCGCGTGAAGAAGGACCTCGGCAAGGCGCAGGAGATCCTCGATCACGACCATTACAGCCTCGAGAAGGTAAAGGAGCGTATCGTCGAGTATCTCGCGGTTCAGGCGCGCAGCCAGAAGCTGAAGGGCCCGATCCTCTGCCTCGTCGGCCCTCCGGGCGTCGGCAAGACCTCGCTTGGCAAGTCCATGGCGAAATCCACGGGGCGTGAGTTCATCCGCATCAGTCTGGGTGGCGTGCGCGATGAATCCGAAATCCGCGGCCATCGCCGGACCTACATCGGCTCCATGCCCGGCAAGATCATCCAGGCACTGAAGAAAGCCAAGACCACGAACCCGCTCATCCTGCTCGACGAGATCGACAAGATGGGGCAGGACTTCCGTGGCGATCCGGCCTCGGCGATGCTTGAAGTACTCGACCCGGAACAGAACGGTACCTTCGTGGACCACTATCTCGAGGTGGAATACGACCTGAGCAACGTGATGTTCGTGACGACCTCGAACAGCTACAACATGCCTGGGCCGCTGCTTGACCGGATGGAGATCATCCCGCTGTCGGGCTACACCGAGGACGAGAAGCTCCAGATCGCCAAGCGTCACCTTCTTGATAAAGAGGTCAAAGCGCATGGTCTGAAGAAGGGCGAATTCTCGGTCACCGATGGGGCGCTGACGGACATCATCCGGTACTACACCCGCGAGGCCGGGGTTCGGAACCTTGAGCGTGAGATCGCGCGCCTTGCTCGGAAATCCGTGACCAAGATCGTCAAGAAAGAGGCCGAGCACGTGGACGTGACCTCGGACAACATCGACGATTTCCTCGGGGTGCGGAAATTCCGCTACGGCCTTGCGGAGGATGAAAACCAGGTGGGTGTCGTCACCGGTCTGGCCTACACCTCCGTGGGCGGCGACCTGTTGCACATCGAGGCGCTCAAACTGCCCGGCAAGGGCCGGATGAAGACCACCGGCAAGCTCGGCGACGTGATGAAGGAGAGCATCGAGGCGGCGTCGTCCTACGTGCGCTCCGTCGCGCCGCAGATCGGGGTCAAGCCACCGCGCTTTGACAAGATGGACATCCACGTGCACGTGCCTGATGGCGCGACGCCCAAGGATGGCCCGTCTGCGGGTCTGGCCATGGTCACGGCCATCGTGTCGGTCCTCACCGGGCTGCCGGTGCGCAAGGACATCGCCATGACCGGCGAGGTCACGCTGCGCGGCAACGCCTCCGCCATTGGCGGGCTGAAGGAAAAGCTGCTCGCGGCGCTGCGAGGCGGGATCAAGACCGTTCTCATTCCCGAAGAGAACGAAAAGGATCTGGCCGAGCTGCCCGACAACGTGAAGGAAGGGTTGGAAATCATCCCGGTCAAGCACGTGTCCGAAGTGCTCAAGATCGCTCTTGTGGGCGAGCCGGAGCCGATCGAGTGGGACGAGGAGGCCGAAGAGGCCGCCGCCGCCCTGCGCGCATCGAAGGGCGAGGACAAGGGATCGGGCGCGGTCACGCACTGATCGCGAAGCGTCCCGGCAGATTTGCCGGAGCGCACGACAATTTGTCTTCAAACGGACAGGGGCGCTGCGCAGATCGCGGCGCCCCTGTCACGTTTGGGTGGCATCCGGGGGGCAGGTCCCCAATCGCCAGCGCGGTAGCCACCACGCGCGATGCTTCTTGGGGTGGTAGCGAGAAACCATCTTTCCCCAGTCCAGAAGGATGAGCGCCGTGTGAACTTCCACAAGCTCACCCTGCCTGCGGCCTTTCTTGCCGTGGCCTGCACCACGTCGCGCCTCATTGCGCATGATGCTCCGCGCGATCCGGCGCAGTAGGCCGAGACCCTCGTGCTGGTCATCGGATTCCGTGAGGGCATCTTCCTCGATCATGAGGGCAGGGTCTCGGCGATGGCTGACGGCGACATCCAAGTCCCTACCTGCCCGACGGCAAAGAGCCCGTCGTGAAGTACTCTGCCAGCTTCTTCGCCGAGAGGTCTGATGGGTTCTCCGAGATCGAGCGCTGCGCAAGCAGCGGCCGCCTTCTGTGGCTGCATGTTTATCCCAGAATCGCCGAAGACGATCTGGACCGGACGATCGTCGACATTTTCCGAGCCGGGGGTGGCATCATCGTCGAGCTCTTGGAGGGCATGCAGCCGGTGCCCGCCAAGGCCATAAACGACAACACTATGTTCTGAGCGCCATGGCGCGAACACGCAGAAGGGGCGCCGCGATCCCTTCGCGGCGCCCCTTTCCCTAGGCAGTGGCCCTTGGCGTGGCCTCTAGAACCCCAGCGCCATACCGTCCTTACGCGTGTCGCTCCCGCCCTCGAGGAAGCCGGTGCCCTCGTGGATGCGCACCGCCTGGCTGCCGCCGATGGGACTGGTCTGGACCTCCAGCTTGTGGCCCCGAGCCTCGAGGCTGGCGCGCGCCTCGGCGGACACGCCCGGTTCGATCTGCAGCACGTCACCAATGGCAAAGCTGCGCGGGGCGTCCATGGCCTCCTGCACTCCGAGGCCGAGATCCAGCAGCCCCGACAGGAAGGCCGCGTGGCCCGCCGCCTGGTACTGCCCGCCCATGACGCCGAAGGGCATCACCGGCACGCCGTCCTTGACGAGGATGCCGGGAATGATCGTATGCAGCGGCCGCTTGCCCGGCGCGATTGCATTGGGATGGCCTTCGATCAGCCGGAAGGCGGCACCGCGCGACTGGAACAGCACGCCGGTCTCGGGGCAGAGCCGACCCGAGCCGAAGCCGTGGAAGATCGAGTTGATGAAGCTGAGCGCGTTGCCCTCCGCGTCCACCACGGAGATGTAGATGGTGTCCTTGTGCTCGGGTTCGTCCCACAGCGCCGGGGGCAGGGCGCGGGTCATGTCGATACGCGCGGCGAGGGCATCGACCACCTCGTCCGACAGCAGTGTTTCCACAAGGGCCGGGCATTGCTCGGGGTCCGCCAGAAGCGCGTCGCGGTGATGGTAGCCCAGCTTGGTTGCCTCGGCGTGCAGGTGGATGCGGTCCGCCTCCGAGAGGCCCTCGCCCATGTCAAAGCGTGACAGGATGCGCAGGATCAGCAGCGCCACCACGCCCTGTCCGTTGGGGGGGCATTCATAGACATCGTGCCCGGCATATTCGGCGTGGATCGGATCGGTCCAGAAGGCGGCGTCCTTGCCGGCGTGGAAATCCTCAGGCGTGTGCAGGCCGCCGAGCGATTGCAGGTGCGCGGCCATCTTCGCGGCGGTCTCGCCCTCGTAGAAGCCTGCCGCACCCTTCGCAGCGATTTCGCGCAGGCGCGCGCCGACCAGCGGTTGGGCATGGCGGTCGCCCGCCTTCGGGGGCGTGCCTCCTGGCAGGAAGACGGCGGCTGCATGGGCATCGCCCTCGACGACCGACGCCTCTTTCGCCCAGTCCATGGCAACGCGCGGGGTAACCGGGTAGCCATTTTCCGCGTAGGCGATGGCGCGGGCAAAAAGCCGTTCCAGTGGCAGCGTGCCGTGATCGTCATGCAGGCGGCACCAAGCCGAGATCGCGCCGGGGATTGTCACCGCGTGGGGGCTGGTCTGCGGGACGCTGTCCCCGAGCCCGGCGGCCTTCAGAGTCTCGACAGTGGCGGCGGCAGGGGCCCGGCCCGAGCCATTCAGCGCCTTGATCGGGCCGTCCTTGGGGGCATAGAGCGCGAAGCAGTCGCCGCCGATGCCGGTCATCAGGGGGTCGACCACGCATTGCACCGCCACGGCGGCAATGGCCGCATCGACGGCCGAGCCGCCAGCGCTCAGGATCTCGTGGCCGGCAGAGGTCGCCAGCGGATGCGAGGTCGCGATCATCGCGGTGGTGGCCAGCGGCGCGGGGCGGCGCGCCGAGAAGAAATCATGCATGTGGTCGTCCTGTCCCTTGGGCAGCGTGGCAGGGGCCGCGCCGTCATCTCCTTGCCTGTCACCTTCCGAATGGTTGTCATCGAATCCGGTTGAGCTGACATGTATACATATGCAATGAAACGGTACACCGGATCAACGGGGGAATCGCAGATCGTGTCCGACAGAACCGCAGACCAGATCTTTGGCAGCCTGCTGCAGGAGATCGTCTCTGGGCGCCTCGCGCCCGGCGAGCCCCTGTCGGAGCAGCCGCTTGCGGCACGGTTCGGCGTCTCCCGAACACCGGTGCGCGAGGCACTGCACCGGCTCGAGCAGGCGCGTCTTGCCGAACGCGGCACCCGCCGTGCTTTCGTGGTCCGTCAGCAAAGCATGGATGAACTTGAGCGCCTGTTCGAGGCCGCGGGCGAGATCGAGGGCGCCATTGCCGCACTTGCCGCCCTGCGCATGTCCGAGATCGAGCGCCGCCAGCTTGCCGCCCTCCTGCAGGAAGGAGAGGTCACCACGGACCCCGAAGGCTATGCGGCTCTCAACCTCGCCTTCCACGCGGCGATCCGGACGGGAGCGCGCAATGATATCCTTGCCGCGTCGCTGCAGGATCTGAACCTGCGGACCTTCGGCTGGCGCGATGCCAACTTCCGGGCCGATGCCGACCGCATGGCCACCTCTCACATTGAACATGCCGCTATCGCCGAGGCGATCATCGGCAAGGATGCACAGGCTGCCCGCCAACACATGCGCAGCCACGTGGCCACTGCCTTTCTGGTGCTGGCCGAGACGCTTTCCGCCGCCTCTTCAGACAGGCGGCCCTGACCGGAGACCTACATGCCCGATCCAATCCTCATACTCGAACTGTTCGCCTTCCTCGTCGTCATCGGCGGCGTGGCAGGGGTGCTTGCCGGCCTGCTGGGCGTGGGCGGCGGCATCGTGCTTGTTCCATCGTTCTTCTACAGCTTCACGCTGATGGGATATGACGGCCCGGAGCTTATGCAGGTCTGCCTTGCCACGTCGCTGGCGACCATCTGCGTCACCTCGATCCGCTCGGTCCTGAGCCACAATCGCAAGGGGGCGGTGGACTGGACCATCCTGAAGCAGTGGGCGCCGGGCATTGTCATCGGCGCCCTGATCGGCGTGCTAGCGGCAGCGGGGCTGCGGTCGAGCACGCTGCAGGCGATCTTCGGGTTCGTCGGACTTTTCATCGGTGCCTACATGGCCTTCGGCAGCAACGCATGGCGCGTGGCGCAGGAGATGCCGAAGGGCGGGCGGCAGTACATCTATTCGCCCGTGGTGGGGCTATTGTCTGTGCTCATGGGCATCGGGGGCGGCAGCTTCGGCGTGCCATTCATGACGCTGCACAACGTGGCAATCCACCGTGCCGTGGCAACTGCGGCCGGCTTCGGCCTTGCCATTGCGCTGCCATCGGCGCTGGGGTTCCTGCTGGTTGAGATCGGTCCGGAGTCCAGTCCGCCGTTCACCCTTGGGGCGGTGAACATTCCCGCCTTCCTCGTCATCATCGTGATGACCCTGCTGACCGCGCCGCTGGGGGTCAAGATCGCCCATGCAACGGATGCCAGCCGGCTCAAGCGCTTCTTTGGCGGGTTCCTTATCCTCGTGGCACTGAACATGCTTCGCAAGGCTGTGATGGGCTGAGGCGCCGTCCGCGTAGCACGAGACTGACATGACACGAGCGCCGGGCCGGGAGGTCCGGCGTTGTCATGTCCGGCAGTATGGCCCGGAGGTCCGAGTGCGGCACTGCCATGGCGACAACGGAAACGTGAGAGCGAAACGAAAAACGCCGGGCTGTGCGGCCCGGCGCTTGGTCAGATCCTTGGCGGAATAGGCCCTTGGGCAGACGCTCAGGCTTCGCCTTCGCTGGCCGATCCGGCGCGGGCCGGTTGCGGGGCCGCTGCCGGTGCCGAGCCCTTGCCGCGGGTGGACAGCGGGTCGTCCTGGCGCTGCACGGAGCCTTCGAAATGGGCACCGCTTTCGATGGCGATGGTCTTGTGGATAATGTCACCCTCAACCCGGGCGGTCGCGGTCAGGCGGACCTTAAGGCCACGGACGCGGCCCACGATACGGCCATTGATGACCACGTCATCGGCGACCACTTCACCCTTGATGGTTGCGGTCTCGCCGATGGTCAGAAGATGGGCGCGGATGTCGCCTTCCACGGTGCCCTCGACCTGGATGTCACCGGTGGTCTTGAGGTTGCCGGTGATGTGCAGGTCGCTCGACAGGACAGAGGCGGGCGGCTTGGCCTTGGGCGGGGTCGACGGCTTGTACTCGGTCGCAGGCTGGCGGGGTGCTTCTGCCGCGGGCTTCGGTGCGGAGGTGTCCTCGGCCTTCGGGCCAGGCTCGTTGATTTTGCTTTTAGAAAACATCGTTTGCAGCCTTGATGTAGATCATGGGGTTCACAGCCTCACCTCCCACGCGAACCTCGTAATGAAGGTGCGTTCCGGTCGACCGTCCGGTATTCCCCATATCACCGATCCGATCCCCGCGCGAGACTCTTTGGCCAACCTTCACGTGGATTTTGGACTGGTGCGCATAGCGTGTCTCGATCCCGAACTCGTGCTTGATCTTCACAAGGCGGCCGTAGCCCGACATCCAGCCTGCATATGTGACGACACCATCTGCGGTTGCATAGATCGGGGTGCCGTGCGGCGCTGCGAAATCGGTGCCGGCGTGCAGGCGGCCCCAGCGGCGGCCAAAGCCCGATGTGAAGCGGAAGGCATCCTTCAGCGGCACGGCAAAGGGCAGCTTCTGCGAGGCGATGCGGTAGAGGTTCAGCCGGTCCATCTCTCCCAGGATGCGGTTGGCGCGCTCGGCGTCCGAAGACACGGTGCCACCGCGGGTCGAGAAGGTGATCGGGTTCAGCGGACCACCTTGGCCGGAATAGCCGCGGCGCACCTGGTTGATGATGTTGTCGGGGTCCATGCCCGCAGCTTCGAACATCTTGTCGAGCGGTTTCACCGAGACGGTCATCGCCTCTTCGAGCTGGCGGAAGATGCGGTCGTTCTCTTCTTCCATGAGGCGGATCTCGGTGGCCATGTCATCCGCGCGGGTAAGCGCGTCGCGGGCGTCGGCCACCACTTGATCGCGTTGTTCCGCGGTGCGGGCGAGTGCATCTGCCAGCATGTCGAGTGTGGCGTCTGCTTCGCCACCCCCGGCGGCCTGCACAGCGCCACCCTCAATGCGACTTTCCAGAGCGGCAAGGCGGTCCGAGGTCTGCTCGCGCTCCTTCATGGTGTCGCGCAAAGTGGTCTGGATCACGTCAATGCCGGTTTCCAGCTCGCGGCGGCGAGCCTCGCTGTCGAGCAGCCTCGACTGCATGGCCGAAACCTGCTGCAGCGCGCTGTTGAAGCGTTCCTGAGCGGCCAGTGCTTCGGCGGCACGGCTGTCGCGTTCGCCGGAAAGTTCATTGAGCCTGCGCTGATAGGTGATCTGGTCGCGCTTGGCCTGTTCGCGGAAGTTGCCGGCGCTGATGCTGTCCATCAGCAGGATCGACGTGGCCACCGTGGTCCATGCAACCAGCGCGGTGCAGCCAAGGAAGGCGGCAAGCTGGGTTTCCGACCGGAGCCGGATGAACCTTGTGTCGGAATCGGATTTCAGGAAAAGCCTGCGTTCCGGAAAAAATCGCTCCATGAGCGCATGCATTCTGATCGCGAGACGCGTTCGCAATGGTCTGTCCCTCGTCTTCAGTCCCGTCCCGGAAGGCTGATCACTCAACCTGTCCGGCCCGCGAACGGGATAGACCACGGAGTGTTGCCGTCGCAACAACGTTCACGGGGAAAACGCGTCGGATACCGCCGATCAGCCGGAAAATGGCGAGAATCCGCCGGTTTTCGTTTCAGTTCGAGGGTTTGAAACCTTCAGGTTGTGCGTTTCGTATGGGGAGTCTCGTTTGCGAGGGGCCAGTAGAAATCCGGTGGCAGCCCGGCTTCGGCTCGTTTCTCCTCGTTGAAGGGGGGCTTGAGGCCACCCTTGAAATAGGTCCGGACGAGGTCGTGGAACACGTCGCGCGGATCGAGATCGTGACGGCCGCAAAGGAAATGGAACCACTTTGATCCGTAGGCCACGTGGCCCACTTCCTCGGCGTAGATGGTCTCGAGCGCGGCAATTGCGCTGTCCACCTTGGCCTTGCGGAAGATCTCGATCATGCCCGGCGTCACGTCGAGCCCACGCGCCTCGAGCACCATGGGTACTACGGCGAGGCGGCCCATGAGATCCTCGGCGGTGTCCTCCGCGGCGCGCCACATGCCCGCGTGGGCGGGCAGGGCACCATAATGGCTGCCAAGCTCTTCGAGGCAGTCGCACATGAGGTTGAAGTGCTTGGATTCCTCATCAGCGGCGCGCACCCAGTCATCGTAAAAGCCAAGCGGGAAGCGCGTGTCGGTGAAGCGGGCGATGATGTCCCAGTGCAGATCGACGGCGTTGAGCTCGATATGAGCGACCGCGTGGAGCAGCGCGATACGGCCCTGCGGCGACCCGGGCTTGCGTTTGGGCACCTCGCGTGGGCTGAGCAGCTCGGGCTCTGCCGGACGGGACGGGCGCAGGGGCGGCGTCGCACTGCCGATCTCGAGCGGTGTTCCGGCATCGCGCGCGGCGCGCCATGCGGCGGCATGGGCGTGGGATTTCGCGGTCTTCTCGCGTCCGTCCGCGGTGGTAAGCACATCCACCGCCATCTCGCTGAGGGTCAGCATCGCCGGGCTCCTTCGGGCTGCGTCATTGTCTTCGGGCAAATTCCTTGCCAAGGAATTTGCACCGCCCCGGCCGGCTCTGCGGCAGGGGCGGTGAGGCCGGATATCAGAGCGCGCGCACCGCTTCCAGCACCTCGTCGGCGTGGCCGGGCACCTTAACCTTGCGCCATTCCTGCGCAATCTGCCCATCCGGCCCGACAAGGAAGGTGGACCGCTCGATGCCCATGAAGGTCTTGCCGTACATCTTCTTTTCCTTGAACACGCCGTAGGCCTCGCAGACCTCGGAGCCTTCGTCCGATAGCAGCGGCACGGTCAGCTCCTTCTTGGCCATGAACTTGTCGTGGCTAGCAAGGCTGTCCTTGGAAATGCCGAAGACCTTCGCGCCTGCGGCCTCGAACTCGGGCAGCAGGCGGGTGAAATCCTGGTTCTCGAGGGTGCAGCCCGAGGTGTCGTCACGCGGGTAGAAGAACAGTACCACCGGGGCGGGGCGCAGGGCTGTCAGCGTGACGTCGTCTCCGCCAGTGCAGGGCAGGGTGAAATCGGGGGCGGTGTCGGTCATGGCTCTGGCTCCGGAATTGTGTTTGGATGTGTATCGCCTCACGGTGTAGAACGCCCGGACGCAGATGCAAACAGAGACCGCCGCCCCTTGAGCGACACCTCCCCGAAAGACCAACGCCCGCAAGGGGCTGACCAAGCCCGCGCCGGCATGGAAGACGACCGTTCGGCAGGCGCCGGGCCTGCCGTGGACGAGAGCAGCCGCATGGACCTGAGCGTTGCCAACGGCAGCGATACAGGCAGTCGGCAGAGCGGTACGTCCTCCTGCGAGGATGCCGAGAGCAGCACCCCTTCGCCGGAGGACGATGCCGCGACTCCCGGCGGCGGCCCTGCGGGCAGCACGCCGGAGACCGGCGGCACAGAGGATGGCCAGACTGAGGGTGAAGCTCCCGAGAGGGGCACAGCCAAGACGCCCATTGCACCGAAGCCCCGCAAGAAAGGGCGCAAGCGGCGCTGGCTTGGGGGGATCTTCTCGGTCCTGACGGTGATCGTCTTGCTGGCGGGGGCAGGGCTGTGGTCGGTGATGGAGCGGCCCCTGTCGGCGCCAGGCTGGCTGCGGGAGCAGATCGAAGAGCGCATCGCGCAGGCGGTTCCGGGGATCGACCTCAGCTTCGGGGACTTGCAGCTGGAAGTCCGGCCCGACGGGATGGCCCGGGTCAGGCTGGTGGACGTGGGCATCCGCAGTGACACCGGCGCCCCGGTGGCGCAGCTGTCGAACCTCGTGGCCGGGATGACCTTTGCCGATCTCTTCCGGGGTCGGATCGATCTGCGTCTGGTGCATCTGTCGGGGGCCTCGCTCGCCATGCGGCGCGATGCGGACGGGCGGTTCGGCCTGGCGCTGGGGGATGTGTTCGCCTCCGACACGCCAACCCCGGACATCCCGACCATGCTGGCCAATCTTCAGCGCGCCCTCGAGGATCCGCGCCTCGACAAGCTGACTTCGATCAGCGCCGAGGCGCTGACCATCCGCTACGAGGACGCACGGGCGCAGCGCGGCTGGACCGCCGACGGCGGACGCGTGTCGATCACCCGCGAGGGGCGTAGCCTGCGCCTTGCGGGCGATGTGTCGGTGCTGGGGCGTGGTGACGTGCCCGCGACGCTTGCGGTGACCGCCGAGAACACCATCGGTGAAGGCTCGGCTCAGTTCGGCGTCAACCTGTCGGGGCTTGAAGCGCAGGACATTGCCACGCAAAGCCCGGCGCTGGCCTGGCTCGGGGGGCTTCGGGCGCCGATCTCCGGAGCGCTGCGGGCCAGCATGACCGAAGAGGGGCGGCTTGGTGCTCTCAATGCCACGCTTCAGATCGGCGCGGGCGTGCTACAGCCGAACACTCGGACCGAGCCGATCCCCTTCAGCTTTGCCCGCACCTATTTTTCTTATGATCCCGCAGCCGGCACGCTGACCTTCGACGACATCCATGTGGCCAGCGCTCTGGGCACGTTGCAGTCCTCGGGCCGGGCGCAGCTGCAGCAGAATGGCAGTGGCCGTCTGCCCGATGCCATGGTCGGCCAGTTCCGCATCTCACAGTTCGAAGCGGACCCGGAGGGGTTCCTCGACAGCCCGGTGCGCATCGACGGAGCCGAGCTGGACTGGCGCCTTGCCTTCGATCCTTTTCGCTTCGAGCTGGGCCGCCTGCGCATCACCGACGCGGAGCTGCCGCTCCGGGTCTCGGGCAGCCTTGCCGCCGAGCCCGAGGGCTGGCGCATGGCGCTGGATGCGCGGGTGGCGCGGCTGGAGCGGGACAAGCTGATGAGCCTCTGGCCCGAGGGTGGCAAGGAAGGCAACGTCAAGGCCCGCAAATGGGTGTCCGAGAACATCCACGCCGCCACCCTGCACGATGCGGTGATTGCGCTGCGGCTCGATCCTGGCGGACGTCTGAAACCCTATATCGACGCCCGCATCGAAGGCGGAGAGCTGACCTATGCCCGCAACCTGCCGCGGCTTGAGGGGGCATCGGGGCAGTTCACGCTTTACGATGACCGCATGGCTGTGACGCTCGAGGATGGCTATGTCGCGCCGCCTCAGGGCGGGCGGCTGGACGGAGCGGGTTCGACCTTCACCATCCCTGACATGACCGTGCGGCCCTGGACGGGGATCCTCGACCTGAAGGCACGCGGGCCGATGGAGGCGGTGCTGTCCTACATCGACAGCCCCAAGCTCGAGATCATGCAGAAGGCCAAGAAGCCCGTGGCGCTTGGCGACGGGACGGCGGCGCTGACCGGACAGCTGGTGATCCCGCTGAAACGCGGCGTTCAACGCGAGGAGATCGCGATCAGCGCCTCGGGCAGCGTCACAGGCTTTGCCAGCACCGAGATCGTGCCCGGCAAGCGGCTCAGCGCGCAGCGGCTGGCGCTCGACCTCAACGATGACCGCATCGTGGTTTCGGGCCGGGTGCAAATGGACGGCATTCCCTTCAACGGCAGCTGGACCCAGCCGCTGACCCCCGGCACGGGCCGGGTGGAGGGGCAGGTGACCCTGTCGGAGGCGGCGGCGCAGTCTCTGGGCATCGGGTTGCCGCCGGGCACCATCAGCGGCTCGGGGCCGGCGCAGCTGACAATCGATCTGCCGAACGGGCAGGCCCCGCGCTTTTCGCTGACCTCGTCGCTGGCGGGGGTGGGGCTGTCGCTGCCTCAGATCGGCTGGCGGCTGACCCAAGGCGGTACGGGCCGTTTCGAGGTGGCGGGGCGCTTTGGCCGTCCGCTCACGGTGGAGCGGCTGTCGCTGAACGCCGCCGGGCTCGAGGCGCGGGGCGCTGTGCGGCTGACCTCCTCGGGGCAGTTCGACCGGCTGGATCTGCCGCGGTTGCGGGTGGGAGGCTGGCTTGACGGCTCTGCGGTGCTGAGCTCGCGCGGGCAGGGCGCCCCGCCCGCGGTGGCGCTGAACGGCGGCACGCTGGACCTGCGCCGCGCGCCCTTTGGGGGCGGATCGGGCGGGAGCGGCTCCGGGGGCGGGCCCATCGCGGTACGCCTCGACCGGCTGCAGGTGTCGGAGCAGATCGCGCTGACCGGCTTCCAGGGAAGCTTTGCACAGACCGCTGCGGGGCTTGATGGCCAGTTCACCGCCAGCGTCGGCGGGCAGGCTCCCATCACTGGCCGGGTCTTGCCCACCAACGGCGGCTCGGCCATCCGGCTTCAGGCGCGCGATGCGGGCGATGTTCTGGAAGGTGCGGGCATCTTCCGCAACGTTCAGGACGGCACCTTCGATCTGACCCTCGTGCCGGTGCCGGGACAGACCGGGCACTATGACGGCAATCTCGAGATCGGGGGGGCGCGGCTCAACAATGCACCGGCCATCACCGGCCTTATCGACGCCATCTCTGTGGTGGGGCTCATCGATGAGCTGAACGGGCCCGGCCTCTATTTCAGCGAGGTGGATGCGCGGTTCCGCCTGACGCCCACGCAGGTGATCCTGCAACGGTCGAGCGCCACCGGCCCCTCCATGGGGATCTCCATGGATGGGTATTACAACCTTGGCTCGCAGACCATGGACATGCAGGGCGTGCTGTCGCCGATCTACATCATCAACGGCATCGGGCGGCTGTTCTCGCGCAAGGGCGAGGGACTCATCGGCTTCAACTTCAACCTGCGCGGCCCGGTGCGCGAGCCGCAGGTGTCGGTAAACCCGCTTTCGGTCTTCACTCCGGGGATGTTCCGTGACATCTTCCGTCGCCCGCCCCCCAGCCTCAACCAATAGCGCGTCGCGCGCCCGGCCATTGCGAAGAAATCCCATGCAGCTCAGCGACTTCGACTTCGATCTTCCCGAGGATCTCATTGCCACGCGGCCCGCAAGCCCGCGCTCGTCAGCGCGGCTTCTGGTGGCCGAGGGGGACACGATCCACGATGGCCGGGTGACCGACCTTCTGGACTGGCTGCGCCCCGGCGACCGGCTCGTGCTGAACGACACGCGGGTGATCCCGGCGCGGCTGAACGGCTGGCGCGAGCGGGAAAGCGAACACGGGCTCACACGGGCGCAGGTGGAACTGACGCTGCTCGAGCCGCGCGCGGACGGCACATGGGCGGCGCTGGTCAAACCCCTGCGCAAGCTGCGCGACGGCGAGGTGGTGGTGTTTTCGGACGCCCTGTCGGCAAAGCTCGAGGCGCGGGAGGACGGGCAGGGCCTATTCCGCTTCAACCTCGTAGGCGAGGATTTTGACAAGGCGCTGGACGAGGCAGGCGCCATGCCTCTGCCGCCCTACATCGCGGCCAAGCGCGCGGCGGACGATCAGGACAAGAGCGATTACCAGACCGTCTGGGCCGAACATTCCGGCGCGGTCGCCGCCCCAACCGCGTCGCTGCATTTTGACCAGCCGCTGTTGGATGCGCTGGAGGCGAAGGGGGTGCAGTTCACCCGCGTGACGCTGCACGTGGGCGCGGGGACTTTCCTTCCGGTCAAGGTCGATGATGTCACCACACACAAGATGCACGGCGAATGGGGCGAGGTCACCGCTGCGGCGGCATCCGAGATCGTCGCCACCAAGGCTGCCGGCGGACGGGTGATCCCCGTGGGCACCACCGCCTTGCGCCTGATCGAGACCGCCGCGCGGGACAGCGGCGTCATTGCGCCCTGGACGGGGGTCACCGACATCTTCATCTATCCCGGCTTTGATTTCCGGGTGGCGGACGCGCTGATGACCAACTTCCACCTTCCGAAATCGACGCTGATGATGCTGGTCTCGGCCCTCATGGGGCGCGACCGGGTGATGCGGATCTACGATCACGCAGTGACCGAACGCTACCGCTTCTTCTCCTACGGGGATGCCTCTCTGCTGCTGCCGAAAGCTTAGCGCAGGGCAACCGTGTCCGACGACAGCATCGTTTCCGCGTTGAGGCAGATCGGCAGCAGCGGCAGGTCAGAAGTCAGGTCCGACACCGTGTCCACCAGCGGATTCAGGATGCCGCCCACGAGGGTCAGTGTGCTGTCAAGGACCGTGCCTACTGTGCCCACCGTCTCGTCGATGAACGCGCCCAGCGGTGTGTCCGTGGACACAAGCGCGGGGATTCCAACCACGGCGTCGAGATCGGCAAACAGCAGGATTTGCACCCCGTCCCCCGGCGCACAGGCCGGCGAGCCGGTCAGGAGCGCATCGGGCGTCACCTTTATGGCATCGGGATCGGTCAGCAGTGATGAAAGGTTGGCCACGAGCAGGCTGGCATCAAGGCTGACCTCGCCCTCGATCCGCACGGGGCAATCGGAGTAGATCGCCGCGTTCTGCAGAACGAAGCCGTCCTCGAGGTGCAGCACCTCATTGTCTTTGCAGGTCACATGCAGGCTACCGTCGCTGACCACCGAGAGGTTGTCGAGATCGTGCAGGTCCACGGTCCTGTCCACGGAGGCAACCATGGCCATGATCTCTGACGGCTGCACCGGTGAGACAAAGCTGGTCAGAAGCCCGCCGCCCGCTGCGTCGAGGAGCAGACGGTTTACCACATCATCCACCACGTCGCGCCGCCAGGACGGCACCTCTCCATAGCTCACCGCAGCATTGGCGTGCAGGCAGATCCCGACGAACGCGTTGCGGGAGGACACATCGACCCGCGCCTGAAGCGAGAGCAGCGGATCGATGCACTCGAGCGTCGGGCGGTTGCGCAGCATGGCAACGGCCTGACCGCTGATATCCCATGGGTCGAAGCCGAACAGCCCGACGACACGCAACGGTTCGGGATTGCCATGTGCGGCATCGCGGTGCAGCGACACGCGCACCGCATTGATGCCCGGGCCCGGTAGCTGGCCGGCGGCGGGCATGGGGACGGGGGTGAAGGTATCGGTCAGCGGATCCACCAGCCCCACCTCAAAGCCGGCGTCATGCCAGGCATCGGACAATCCCGCCTGGGTTAGCCCGATGTCGGCGATGCGGCGGGCCGTATCCCGTGCGGTTTCACTCTCAAGGGGTTCGGACATGCGGACTGCGCCGCTTATGGCGCTGGCTTCGGCATTGGCCTGAAGCACTTCCTTGACGCGGTAAGCGTTGGCGATGTCCACCGCTGCGCCCCCCATGAGCAGGCAGACGGTAAGCACAAAAAGGCTGGTCAGGGTGCCCGCCCCGTCGTCGGAACGGATCAACTGGCCCAATGACAGGCAAGGCGCTTTGATGGGAAACAGGGGCATGCGCATCATTCCGGCTCCCGCATCATGGCCACGCGAGCATTCAAAGTGCCCACCACGTAGCGTCCGATCACCGGGGTAAGTGCCGCGTCCGTGGTATCCAGCGCGACCGAGGCCACGACCTCGCTTCGGGATACGTCGATATTGATGTCGTAATCGTCGCGCAGGTATTGCAAGCGGCCGCGCATGTACTCTTCTGCTTCGTCGGGGCGGATACGGTGCGTCGACAGGGCTCGGGCGGTGTCGCGGCTGGCGTGCCACATGCCCGCATCCACCGTCATCAGGAAGGCAAAGTCGAGGATAAGCAGGATCGCTCCGAGGATCAGAGGCGACCAGATGACCATTTCAAGAGTGAAGGCGCCGTCGTCTTCCCGGGAAAACGTTTTCAGAAATTTCCGTGTCTTCGACCTTCCATACATACTGGACTCTCTTCCAACTGGGAGCAGTTAACTACCTGAACCGTTCGCCTCTACCCAAGCCAGATTTCGCCGCCGAAATAGGTCGGGATTGCGGCGAAATTGCCTTTATTTGGACATGATTCCGCTTTCGACAATTAAAGGGGTATTTGCATTGAGCTTTTTATTAATGCTGCGTTACCGAGTAAAACGATTTACATATCAGGATGCGTGAGTGTTTCATTGGTGTGCATTCGATTAACTATGCTTGAACCGCTGCTTAACCGATTCTCTGCAGGGTTGTTTTGCGCAATCACGAAACATGGGAATTAACGTTTTTCTCAGCCCTTTGGGGCAGTGTCAGCACGGGCGGCGAGCGGCGGTTGCGCCGTTTGTCGCCGATGCCCCTTTCTTGCCACAAAAACTTTAGGTCGAATCCTCTTGCACCGGGCGGCTACGACGGGCAGGTGCACCCCCACCGCGGCGGTGTGCGCCACCGCCACTGCAAGGAGACGCACGCGACATGTTCGACGTCCTGAGACATTCCTGGGCCCTGCTTCTGGGCATCCTGCTGCTGATGTTGGGCAACGGCCTTCAGGGCTCGTTGCTGGGTGTGAGAGGCAGCGACGCAGGCTTCTCGGCCTTTTCCATGTCGGTGGTCATGTCCGCCTATTTCGCCGGCTTCCTGGTTGCCTCGCGCCTGACGCCGGGAATGATCCGACGCGTGGGGCACGTGCGGGTCTTCGCCGCGCTGGGGTCCTTTATCTCGGCGGTGCTGATCCTTTACCCGTCCTTCCCGCATCCCGCGGTCTGGACGCTGGAGCGCATGGTGATCGGCTTCTGCTACTGCGGCGTCTACGTGACAGCGGAAAGCTGGCTCAACAACGCCGCGTCAAACGAACAGCGAGGGCAGTCGCTGTCCCTTTACATGATCGTGCAGATGCTCGGCATCATCGGTGCGCAGGCAGTGCTGCTGATCCCCGACCCCTCGGGCTTCCTGCTGTTCGTGATCCCGTCGGTGCTGGTCTCCATCGCCTTCGCGCCTATTCTGCTGTCGGTCGCCCCGACACCGGCATTCGGCACCACCAAGCGAATGACCCTTATCGAGCTGTACCGTGTTTCGCCCTTGGGCGTTGTGTCGCTTTTCCTGCTGGGCGGCGTGTTCTCGGCGCAGTTCGGCATGGCCGCGGTCTTCGCCGCAGAGGTGGGCCTGTCACTGGGGCAGATCTCGATGTTCGTGGCATCGTTCTACGTGGGCGCGCTGGTGACGCAATATCCGCTGGGCTGGCTGTCAGACCGCATGGACCGGCGCAAGCTGATCGCCGCGGTCGCCTTCGCTGGCGGCCTCGCGGCCTGCCTCGCCGTTGTGGCGCCGGAAAACTTCAACGTGCTTCTGATCGCCGCCTTCTTCGCGGGGGGCGCGGCCAACCCGCTTTATTCGATGATCATCGCCTATACCAACGACTTCCTCGAGCCCGAGAACATGGCCTCGGCGTCTGCCGGTCTTCTGTTCGTCAACGGGGTGGGCGCGATCTTCGGCCCGATTACCGTTGGCTGGGCAATCGAGACATTCGGTCCGGGGGGCTTCTTTGGCCAGATCGCCGTACTGATGATGGCGGTCACCGCCTACGCACTGTTCCGGATGACCCGCCGCGCCGCACCGTCCGCAACCGATACCGCCCCTTATGCCATGGTCCTGCCGTCGGCTTCGCCGGTGGCAGTGGGGGTCGCGCAGGAATACGCGATCGAGGCTGCGGAAGCCGCTGAAGCAGAAGCAGATGAGCATTCTGCAACGGACAAGGCTTCCTGAGCGGCGAAATGACGCCACAGGCTGGCGACATGTCGTAATTGACAGAATTCTTTACTTTTGTTCGGCTCGGATCCGATTGTAACATTCCCAAGACACCCGATGCCCCGGGGGATACGAAAAAAGGAGCCTCAGGCCATGAAAGGCCCCGAAGACATTCTTGCGTTCTGGATCGACGAGGTCGGCCCTGCGAAATGGTACGCTCAGGACGACGCGCTCGATGCGTCGATCCGTGAGCAGTTCGAAGACACCTGGAAAGAGGCGATGGATGGTCGGTTCGGTCTGTGGCTGACCTATGCTTCGGGTGCGCTGGCCTACGTAATCCTGCTGGATCAGTTCTCGCGCAACATGTTCCGGGGCTCCGGCAAGGCCTTTTCCTCGGACGAGGTGGCGCTGGCGGCGGCCAAGCAGTCGATCTGGAAGGGCTATGATCTCAAGATCGACGAGCCGGCGCGACAGTTCTTCTACCTGCCTCTCATGCACTCGGAGAACCTGTGCGACCAGGACCGCTGCATCCGTCTCATGAAAGAGCGCATGCCGCGTACCGGAAGCGCGAACCTGCTGCACGCGCGTGCGCATCGTGAGGTGATCCGCGATTTCGGCCGCTTCCCCTACCGCAACGACGCGCTCGACCGGGCAACCACCGCTGCGGAACGCGCCTTTGTCGAAGAGGGCGGTTACGGTGCCACCCTGCGCAAGCTTGAAGAGACCTCGGCTGCCGCCTGAGCGTGGATCTGCACTGATTGCCGGCGGCCCGTGGGGACATCCCTGCGGGCCGTTGGCATTTCCGCCCCCGGTTGTTGAAGCGTTGCGGAAAATGGTTTAGCACCAAACTAATTTGACACGGCAGGAGAGAGCCATGGCTTCGCAAAGCTTCGACATGATCGTCATCGGTGCCGGACCGGGGGGCTATGTCGCCGCCATCCGCGGTGCGCAGCTGGGCCTCAAGGTGGCCTGCGTAGAACGTGAGCACATGGGGGGCATCTGCCTCAACTGGGGCTGCATTCCGACCAAGGCGCTGCTGCGCTCGTCCGAGATCTTCCACTACATGCACCGCGCCAAGGATTACGGCCTCACCGCCGAGAAGATCGGATTCGATCTCGACGAGGTGGTCAAGCGCTCGCGCGGCGTGGCCAAGCAGCTGAGCTCGGGGATCTCGCACCTGCTCAAGAAAAACAAGGTGACGGCGATCATGGGCGACGCCACCATCACCGCCAAGGGCAAGGTGTCGGTCAAGACGGACAAAGGCACCGAAGAGCTGACCGCGAAATCCATCGTGGTCGCCACCGGTGCCCGCGCCCGCGAATTGCCCGGCCTCGAGGCGGACGGGGATCTGGTCTGGACTTACAAGGCGGCGTTGCAGCCCAAACGCATGCCGAAAAAGCTGCTGGTCATCGGGTCGGGTGCCATCGGCATCGAATTTGCCAGCTTCTACAACACGCTCGGTGCCGATACGACCGTGGTCGAGGTCATGGACCGCGTCCTGCCCGTCGAGGACGAAGAAATCTCGAAGTTCGCCAAGAAGCAGTTCGAGAAGCAGGGCATGAAGATCCGCGAAAAGACCATGGTCAAGAAGCTCGACCGCGGCAATGGCAAGGTCACCGCCCATATCGAAAGCGGCGGCAAGACCACCACCGAAGAGTTCGACACGGTGATCTCCGCCGTGGGCATCATCGGCAACACCGAAGGGCTTGGCCTCGAGGAGGTTGGCGTCAAGGTCGAACGCACTCACGTGGTTGTCGACAAGCACTGCCGCACCGGGGTCGAGGGCATCTACGCCATCGGTGACATCGCCGGCGCGCCGTGGCTGGCGCACAAGGCGTCCCACGAGGGCGTCATGGTGGCCGAGCTGATTGCCGGCGGCCATCCGCACGCGGTGGACCCGGACAGCATCGCGGGCTGCACCTACTGCCACCCGCAGGTTGCCAGCGTCGGCATGACCGAAGCTCAGGCGAAAGAGGCGGGCTACAAGATCAAGGTCGGCCGCTTCCCCTTCATCGGCAACGGCAAGGCCATCGCTCTTGGTGAGCCCGAGGGCATGGTGAAGACTGTCTTTGACGAAAAGACTGGCGCGCTTCTGGGTGCCCACATGGTCGGCGCGGAAGTGACCGAGCTGATCCAGGGCTACGTGGTGGGCCGTCAGCTGGAGACCACCGAGGAAGACCTCATGAACACTGTCTTCCCGCACCCCACCTTGTCCGAGATGATGCATGAAAGCGTCCTCGACGCATGGGGTCGCGCGATCCATTACTGATCGTAGCTCGGGGCCGAGGTGCCGCCCCGGCATCGGACATCAGCGGGCCGGAGGCGACACATGCCTCCGGCCTTTTTTTGCCCCGGTGCGTCCGCCCGAACCACGTCGGCCAGCTAAGCGCAACGGTCATGAGACATGACCTGCGCCGCCGCCTGAAAGAACGGGGACCCAAGCGCAAAGCCAGGATGACACTCGCTGTCGCGGTCTCCTCGGTTGAGATACGAACGCGAACGGCGCGCAAGCTCTGCGACAAGGGGGAAGGGCGAGGTCGACACGCGCCGCCGTGATGTCTGACACAAGCACGCTCGAAAAGCAGGAGGCCGGAAGCGACACCGGCCCCGGCCGTCTTCTCTTTCCAACTACACCCGCCGGAGGCGTCACGTCATCGCGGCCGGGCGTCGCGCATGGACGATTCCAGCACGCCGCGATCAGGCGGTCCGGAAGAACGCCTTCACCCGGGGATGCAACCAATTCCAAAGCGCCGGTGCCCCGCGCTGGATCTTCGGAGCCAGCTTGCCCTCGAAGGTCTCAAGCGACACGTTGTAGTCAGTCCAGCTGCCACCGCCGATGGCGAGGTTCAGGTTGGGAGGCTGGAACCGGTCCAGCGACTTGGCAAAGCGCGCATCGGGGGTCTCGTTGTCCTCAAACTCGTGCCAGAGCTCCAGGAACTCTGTGGCCTGGTCCTGGGGCAATAGGCCGAACAGCCGGTCCGCGGCAGCCCGTTCGCTGGCATCCACCGCCGAGTGGTCAACCTCGCCGAAGATCGGCGCATCGCCTGCGTCGATCTCGACGATGTCGTGGATCAGCAGCATCTTCACGACACGCCCAACGTTCACCGGTTCGGGTGCATGTTCGGCCAGAACCGTGGCGAACAGCGCCAGGTGCCAGCTGTGTTCAGCGGAATTCTCGAACCGGCCGTCGTGGTTGCGGGTTGCGCGGGTGATGGCCTTGAGCTTGTCGGCCTCCATGAGGAAGGCCATCTGTGCGTCGAGACGGTCCACGCTCACAGATCCACGTCCGTGGGGTCAGATGCGACGCCGTTGATGCGGTCGATCATGAACTTGCGGGCCCGGCGCTCGGCGATGCGCACACGCACCGAGGTGAGGTAAGCCTCTTCCAGCGTCGTCGAGGACGCCCCGATCACCGCGGCCACTTCCATGAAGAAACGGTCGTCGCCGGTGGTGTCCATCACCTTGAAGGTGTCTTCCGCGAGCTTGTCGGCGAGTTGCTGTGTCAGGGACATCGCGTGCCTCGTTTGATGGGTGCTGTGATGCGCCATCAATAGGCAATGTGGCGCCCGGAGGAAAGCGGGCAGGGCATCTGCGAGTGCTACGGTCGGGGAATTGGCAAAAGCTGCCGCCGACCTGCCGCCTTCGGTTGATGGATTTGACTCGCCGACTCACATTCCCGGGAATTTGTGGATGAAACGCAGTGCGACTTCTGTGACGGAACGTCGAACCGGCCCGATGCCGCAGCAATCCCTACACGCTTAACGCTGCAAACTGCTCCGGACGAAATCGTGCAGCTGCCGAAGTCTATCTCGCGGGGGCACTGATCTTGGCCTCAGCGGCATCGCGAGGGTCTGAAACACGGTTCTTAGCGGAGGTGCTCGGGGCGGGGGGACGCGGAACGTTATGACCGCCCACTGAGACATCATGGAACGGTACGAGTCGGGCCGTCAGCTGATGATCGTGGGCCGAGGTGCTTTTACGGCGCGGTCGCTGGCGGGGCTCATCCGGTCCCGCGATCTGCGGCGGTACACGCAAATGTACCTAGAGTCCGAGATGCAACGTGCTGGGCCGGCCGGGGCCGTGTGCACTTGGGATCAAGAGCTGCACCCTATGGCTTCCATGGGACGTGTCCGTGCCTGCGTGCAGGCGATGGCGGGACGGGGCCATGAGCTATTGCCCGAAACAGATACTGCTTCGTCGAAGGAGCTGGACCCACCGCGGCCCCGGACTGAGCCGACTGCGGCAGGTGATGCGACGGCAAAGGCCGCATCACCAGGTGCGCTTGGCTGAGGGCCGGCCCTGAGCGGTGATGCGGTGATCACGGCTCGGGCCCGGATGGTTCAGCGCGAGTTTTCGGTGAGGCGACGCTTCACGTAGGAGTTCACAGACCCGATCATGGTTTCCATGTGCGGTTCCTCGAAGAAGTGGCCGGAGCCCTCGACTTCCTCGTGGCTAATGGTGATGCCCTTCTGCTCCTTGAGCTTGTTGACCAGGCTCGTGGTGTCGGCGGGCGGGGCCACGCGGTCGGCGGTGCCGTTGATGATCAGGCCCGATGACGGGCAGGGCGCGAGGAAGGAGAAATCGTACATGTTCGCCGGCGGCGAGACCGACACGAAGCCGGTGATCTCGGGGCGACGCATGAGCAGCTGCATGCCGATCCACGCACCGAACGAGAAGCCCGCGACCCAGCAATGCTTGGAGTTGTTGTTCATCGACTGCAGGTAATCGAGCGCCGATGCGGCATCCGACAGCTCGCCGATGCCCTGGTCGTACTCGCCCTGGCTGCGGCCAACACCGCGGAAGTTGAAGCGCAGGACCGTGAAGCCCATGTTGTAGAAGGCATAGTGCAGGTTGTAGACAACCTTGTTGTTCATCGTCCCGCCGAACTGCGGGTGGGGATGAAGCACGATGGCGATGGGCGCATCGCGATCCTTCTGGGGGTGGTAGCGGCCTTCAAGGCGGCCTTCGGGTCCGGGAAAGATGACCTCGGGCATTCTGCGAATGTGCTCCTCGACGCGGGTGCGGCAATTCTTGACGAAAATGCTCAGACACCTTAGAACGGTTCCAGACCCGGCCGGATGCCGGGTGGGCTGCGGTTGCATCTAGGCAATGACCGCGCCGAGGTCAATCGTTGGGGGCCAGTTGGCCGGGAGGTGTGACATGAAGCTCAGCACGAAGGGGCGGTATGCCATGGTGGCGCTGACGGATATCGCGATGCAGTCCGGCAGCGGGCTGGTGACGCTCAGCGATATCTCGCGGCGACAGGACGTGTCGCTGCCCTATCTCGAGCAGCTCTTCGTCAAGCTGCGCCGGGCGGGGCTGGTAGAATCGGTCCGAGGTCCCGGTGGCGGGTATCGCCTTGCGCGGCCGGCCTCGGAGATCCGTGTGGTGGATATCCTCGGCGCAGTGGACGAGACTGTGGACGCCATGCACAAGGGTGCCGGTGCGTCCGGTGGCGCGTCCGGAAGCCGGGCGCAGTCGCTGACCAACCGACTGTGGCAGAGCCTGTCGGCGCATGTCTACGTCTTTCTGCATCAGACGAGGCTTTCGGACATCATTGACAACACCCTTGCGCCCTGTCCGGCGGTGCCGTCGCTCTTTGCGGTGGTTGACGAGCCGTGAGCCGGTGATGGGATCGGGGGCTCTGCCCCCGTCCGCCTGGGGCGGACTCCCCCGGGATATTTGCCGTCAAAGGAAACATGGGAAGGGGCTGGTTTGCAGCGCTGCTATCTAGACTGGAATGCCACGGCGCCGATGCGCCCCGAGGCGCGCGAGGCCATGGTGGCCGCCTTCGACGTGGTGGGCAATCCGTCCTCGGTTCATGCCGAGGGGCGGGCGGCCAAGGCGCTTCTGGAGCGGGCGCGGGGGCAGGTGGCCTCGGCGCTCGGGGCGGATGGAGCGGACGTGGTCTTCCTGTCCGGTGCCACCGAGGCAGCGGCGCTGGCCTGCGCCGGGCGCGGCCTCTTGGGCGCCGAGGTCGAACATGACGCCGTCAAGGCGTGGATCGAGCCGTCGCTTGCGGTAGACGCACGTGGGCAGGTGGCCGTGGAGGTGCCTGAGCAGGCGGTGCTGCAGGTTGCCAATTCCGAGACGGGGGTGATCCAGGAGGCGTTGCCGCAAGGCCTGGCGGTGGTGGATGCCACGCAGGCCTTCGGCAAGATCCCCTTTGCTTTCAACTGGGCGGGCTGCACTGCGGCGTTGGTGTCGGCGCACAAGCTGGGCGGGCCCAAGGGCATCGGAGCGCTGGTGCTCAAGCGCGGCACCGACCTTGCGGCGCAGCTGCTGGGCGGCGGGCAGGAGATGGGCCGCCGGGCGGGGACCGAGAACCTTGCGGGAATCGCCGGCTTCGCCGCCGCGGCCGAGGCTGCCATGAGAGATATGGAGCAGGGTGTCTGGGGCGAGGTGGAGAAACTTAGAAACATTCTAGAGAATGTGATTGCGAACTCCTCCAAAGATACTATTTTTGTCGGGAAAGATGCACCGCGTTTACCTAATACCTCGTGCTTCGCAATGCCGGGTTGGAAAGGGGAAACGCAAGTCATGCAGATGGACCTCGCCGGGTTCGCGGTCAGCGCCGGGTCGGCCTGCTCCAGCGGCAAGCTGCGCCCCAGTGGCGTGTTGGAGGCCATGGGGCATGACGAGGAGACGGCGCGCTCGGCCATCCGGGTGAGCCTTGGGCCGGGGGTGCGGGAGGAGGACGTGGTCCGGTTCGCGGAAAGCTGGCTGAAGCAGCTGGGCCGCCGCCGGAGCTGACCAGCGCAGGCCATGGCCTGCCTCGGGCAGGGCGGCTACGGTCGGGCGCGGGATGGCAGGCGCAGGGGACAACGGCGCCCGTTATGGCGCGACAACAACAGCGCTTCGCAAGGGCGCGACGCAAGACGAGGGCGCGAGTTGTGCCCATGAAGCAGGGCGCGCGAGACCGCGCCGATCGAATTGGGCGCGTAAGCCGCGCCGGGAATGCAACCACGCGAAGGGTCTTCGCGTGATGACAGGAGAGACAAGATGGCAGCCTTCGACAATGTGACCGTCAAGGAAGGGGTCGACCAGGAGACCGTGAATGCGGTCGAGGCCGTTTCCACCTACAAGTACGGCTGGGAGACCGACATCGAGATGGAGTACGCGCCGAAGGGTCTTTCGGCCGATATCGTGCGCCTCATCTCGGAAAAGAACGAAGAGCCGGAGTGGATGACCGAATGGCGCCTTGCCGCCTACGAGCGCTGGCTGACCAAGACCGAACCTGACTGGGCCATGGTCAATTATCCCAAGATCGACTTCCAGGAACAGTATTACTACGCCCGGCCCAAGAGCATGGCGGAAAAGCCCAAGTCGCTGGACGACGTGGACCCCAAGCTGCTGGCGACCTATGAAAAGCTCGGCATCCCGCTCAAGGAGCAGATGGTTCTTGCCGGTGTCGAAGGGGCCGAAAGTACCCCCGCCGATGGCAAGGAGCAGCGCAAGGTCGCAGTGGACGCGGTGTTCGACTCCGTTTCCGTGGGCACGACCTTCAAAAAGGAACTTGAGAAGGCAGGGGTGATCTTCTGCTCTATTTCCGAGGCGATCCGCGAGCATCCCGAGCTGGTGAAAAAGTATCTCGGCTCGGTGGTTCCGGTGTCGGACAACTACTATGCCACGCTGAACTCGGCGGTCTTCTCGGACGGCTCGTTCGTCTACGTGCCGCCCGGCGTGCGCTGCCCGATGGAACTGTCGACCTACTTCCGTATCAACGCGGAGAACACCGGCCAGTTCGAACGCACGCTCATCATCGCCGACAAGGGCTCGTATGTGAGCTACCTTGAGGGCTGCACCGCGCCCAAGCGTGACACCGCGCAGCTGCACGCCGCCGTGGTCGAGATCGTGGTCGAGGAAGACGCCGAGGTGAAATATTCCACCGTCCAGAACTGGTTCCCCGGCGACGAGGACGGCAAGGGCGGCATCTACAACTTCGTCACCAAGCGTGCCGATTGCCGTGGCGACCGTGCCAAGGTCATGTGGACGCAGGTGGAAACCGGCTCGGCGGTGACGTGGAAATACCCGTCCTGCATCCTGCGCGGCAACGAGAGCCAGGGCGAGTTCTACTCCATCGCCATCACAAACGGCCACCAGCAGGCGGACACCGGCACCAAGATGGTGCACCTTGGCAAGAACACCCGTTCGCGCATCGTGTCCAAGGGCATCTCTGCGGGTGTGGCGCAGAACACCTACCGTGGCCTTGTGTCCATGCACCCCAAGGCCAAGGAAAGCCGCAACTACACCCAGTGCGACAGTCTTCTGATCGGTGACAAATGCGGGGCGCACACCGTCCCCTACATTGAGGTCAAGAACAACTCGAGCCGGGTGGAGCACGAGGCGACCACCTCCAAGGTGGACGACGAGCAGATGTTCTACTGCCAGCAGCGCGGCATGGACGAGGAAGAGGCCGTGGCCCTGATCGTCAACGGCTTCTGCAAGGAAGTGCTGCAGGCCCTGCCCATGGAGTTCGCCATGGAAGCTCAGGCGCTGGTGGCCATCTCGCTTGAAGGGTCGGTGGGCTAAGGCCCGCCACCCCGGCCACGGGAGCACAGGCGTATGATCCAGCAGCTTGCCCTGCAATCGTCGGGCGCCGCCATCGGTGTCTTTCTGGGACTGCTCATCGGACTCACCCTGCGCAAGCGCAAGGGCAGGACGGAGGGCATTCTTGCCGGGTCCGTCCTTGTCACCGCCAGCGCAGGGGCCGGCCTTGCCTTGATCGTCATGATGGCGATCACCTATTTCACCACTGCATGAGCTTTTCATGGCAAACCCTTGGGAGAAAAAGATGATTGTTACGACGACCAACAACATCGAAGGCCACCGGATCACCGCCTACAAAGGCGTGGTGGTCGGCGAGGCGATCATGGGCGCCAACGTGGTGCGCGATCTTTTCGCGCAGGTGACCGACATCGTTGGCGGCCGGTCTGGCGCTTACGAGCGCAAGCTGCAGGACGCCCGTGAGGTTGCCTTCAAGGAGCTCGAGCAGCGCGCTGCAAACCTTGGCGCCAACGCGGTGGTCGGTGTCGACATCGACTACGAGGTGGTGGGCAACTCGATGCTCATGGTCTCGGCTTCCGGAACGGCGGTCGTGGTCGAGTGACCGCGCCTGCGCCCATACCGCGCCCGGAGCTGACCATGCCCGAGGCCGAGGCCGCGCTGCTGCGCGACCTCTATGGCCGTGCGCAGGTCATCCTCGAGTACGGCTCGGGCGGCTCGACGGTGCTTGCCTCGGAGCTTCCGGGGCGGACGGTGTTCTCGGTGGAAAGCGACCGGGACTGGGCGCAGATGATGCGCGGCTGGTTCGATCAGAACCCGCCCGCGGACGGCACCGAGGTCGACGTGATCTGGGCCGACATCGGTGAGACCAAGGACTGGGGCCATCCCAAGGACGACAGCGAATGGCGGCGCTGGCCGCGCTATCCGCTCGAGGTCTGGGGGCTGAAAGAATTCCGGCAGCCCGACGTGGTGCTGGTGGACGGGCGGTTCCGGGTGGGCTGTGCGCTGGCGACCGCCTACCTGGCCGAGCGGCCCATGGCGCTGCTCTTCGACGATTACGCGCCGCGGGAGCATTACCACAAGGTGGAAGAGTTCCTCGGGGCGCCGCAGATGACCGGGCGCATGGCCCGGTTCGAGATCACCCCGCAGCCAATCCCTCCGGGGCGGCTTTTGCGGATCATGGAATGGACGATGCGGCCCTGAGGGCCGGCATCCGATGACAGACGACGGGGCGCGCGCCCCTGACAGGAGATGGAAAAAGATGCTTGAGATCAAAAACCTGCACGTGAAACTTGAAGAAGAGGATAAGCAGATCCTCAAGGGTGTGGACCTGACCGTCGAAGCGGGCAAGGTGCATGCGATCATGGGCCCGAACGGGTCGGGCAAGTCGACCCTGTCCTATGTCCTGTCGGGCAAGGACGGCTACGAGGTCACCGACGGTAGCGCGGAACTTCTGGGCGAAGACCTCCTTGACATGGACCCCGAAGAGCGCGCCGCCGCCGGCCTCTTCCTTGCCTTCCAATACCCCGTCGAGATCCCCGGCGTCGGCAACATGACCTTCCTGCGCACCGCGGTGAACAGCCAGCGCAAGGCGCGTGGCGAAGAGGAAATGTCCTCGACCGAGTTCCTCAAGGTCGTCCGCGAGAAGGCCAAGGATCTGAAGATCGATGCCGAGATGCTCAAGCGCCCCGTGAACGTCGGCTTCTCGGGCGGCGAGAAAAAGCGCAACGAGATCCTGCAGATGGCGATGCTCGAGCCCAAGCTTTGCATCCTTGACGAGACCGATAGCGGCCTCGACGTGGACGCGATGAAGCTGGTCGCCGACGGCGTGAACGCGCTGCGCGATGAAGGCCGCGGGTTCCTTGTGATCACGCACTACCAGCGCCTTCTCGACCACATCAAGCCGGACGTGGTGCACATCATGTACAACGGCCGCATCATCAAGACCGGCGGCCCCGAGCTGGCGCTCGAGGTCGAACACAACGGGTATGCCGACCTGATCGAAGAGGAGGCGTAAATGGCCCTTCCGAAACTGAAACAGGATGCGACCGACGCGCGCATCGCGGCGCTGAGCCTGCCCGAGGGCGGCTGGTCTGCGCCCGCCCGCAAGGCGGCGCTGGCCCGGTTGCAGGACATGGGCCTGCCCGGTGCCCGTGACGAGTACTGGAAGTACACTCGCCCCGAGACGCTGGTGTCGGTGGACCCGACCCCGGCGGCAGTCTTCGAAGATGACGAGGCGCCGTTTTGGGACGGCATCGACCGTCTGAAAATCGTCTTTACCGACGGAGTCTTCGACGAGGCGGCGAGCGATGATCTGTCGCTTGAGAACATCGAGTTCGCGCGGCTGTCGGACAGCACCGACATCCTCTGGGCAAAGGACCTCTACGGCACGCTCGAAGAGGCAGGGCAGACCCCGGTGCAGCGCCCGCTGGCGGCGCTTAACACCGCCTTTGCCACGGACGGCATCGTGATGCGCGTCACCGGCCCGGTGAGCAAGCCGGTGAACTTCGTCTACAACCATGGCTCGGACAGCTCGGACGCGATTCTGCATCACGTGGTGAAAGTCGAAAAGACCGGCGACGTGACGATCCTCGAAAACGGCCCGGCTGCCGCGCGGTTCAACAACTGCATGGAGGTCGAGGTCGCCGATGGCGCGGGCTTCCACCACATCCGTGCGCAGGGCCGCGATCATGAACGCCGTGCGGCAACGCACATCTTCGGCCGTCTCGGCACGGAAAGCACGTTCAAGACCTTCACCCTCACGGTGAATGGTGTGCTGACCCGCAACGAGGTCGTGCTCGAGCTTCTGGGTGATGACGCCGTGGCCCACGTTGCCGGTGCCTGCATGGGTGACGGCGACTTCCTTCACGATGACACGGTGTTCATCACCCACGACGCGGTGAACTGCGAAAGCCGGCAGGTCTTCAAGAAGGTGCTGCGCAATGGTGCCACGGGTGTCTTCCAGGGCAAGATCCTGGTGAAGCCCGGCGCCCAGAAGACCGACGGCTACCAGATCAGCCAGTCGCTGCTGCTGGACGACGACAGCCAGTTCCTCGCCAAGCCGGAGCTTGAGATCTACGCCGATGACGTGGCCTGTTCGCACGGCTCCACCTCTGGCGCGATCGACGAGGACGGCCTGTTCTACCTGCGTGCCCGAGGCCTGCCGCGTGGCATCGCCGAGGATCTGCTGACCATCGCCTTCATCGCCGAGGCAGTGCTGGAGATCGAAAGCCAGGAACTGCAGGACGAGCTGAACGCCCGGGTGGCGGCATGGCTCGAACGTCGGCGCGGCTGACATGACCATCTCGCGCGATATCGTCGCCACATGGACCGGCCCTCGCCGCGTGGTCTCCCGGATCTATTCGGAAGGCCCGCGCGAGGATCGCGCGCTGATGATCCTCATGGCGGCCTGCGGGCTGTTCTTCATCGCGGCGATGCCTGCATTGGCGCGTGAAGCCCACCTCGATGGGGCGGACCTCAACCCGAGGCTCGGCGGTGCGCTGCTGGGCTGGCTGGTGATGGCCCCGCTGCTGGCTTACCTCGTGTCGCTGGTCGGGATGCTGTGGGGCGTGGTGACGCGCCGCCGGACCACCGGTTACGGCGCGCGATTGGCGCTGTTCTGGGCCATGCTCGCGTCAAGCCCGCTGGTCCTGTTGAACGGCCTTGTCTCGGGGCTTATCGGCGCCGGACCTGCGCTGACCCTAGTGGGAGGGGCGTGGTTCGCGGCCTTCCTGTGGTTCTGGCTCTCAGGCCTTGCGGCGGTGACCGAACCCCGGGCGGAGCGTGCGGCGTGACTGCTGGCGGCGTGATGCGCCTTGCGCTGGAGACGGTGATGGCGCCACGCATGGTGGCGCAGCATCTTCTGGCGCAGGAGCCTGGGCGTGAAGCGGCGCTGACGTTGTTCGCGCTTGCCGTCGTGCTCAATGCGCTGGTTGCGGGACTGACGCTGGCGATGGCACCGGGAACAGTGCTGCCGCTGGGATACGGTCCGGTAATGGTCGCCATCCTGCTGGGGACGGTCCTGCTGCTGCTGGTAAGCGCTATCGGCAGTTTCGGACGCATGTGGGGCGGAACGGGGCGCAACCGCGACATCCTTTTCCTGCTGTCCTGGGCGCAGATCCTGCGGGCGGGGCTGCAGTTCGTGCTGCTTCTGCTGGGGGTGGTATCGGCCGGTTCTCTCGGGAGCGTGCTCGCCATCGCGGGAGCGGTGGTCGGGATCTGGATCCTTGCGAACTTCATCGATGTGGCGCATGGGTTCGGCAACGCTTGGAAGGCGGCCATGGTCCTGATCATGGCCGGTGCCTTAGCCAGCTTCGTGCTGGTTTCGGTGATGATGACTTTGGGCTTCGGGCCCGACACGGGTATCAATGATGTATGATGTGATCGAAATTCGCCGCGATTTCCCGATCCTCTCGCGCGAGGTGAACGGCAAGCCGCTGGTCTATCTCGACAATGGCGCCTCGGCACAAAAGCCGCAGGTGGTGATCGACGCGGTGACCCGCGGCTATGCCGAGGATTACGCCAACGTCCACCGGGGCCTGCATTACCTGTCGAACCTCTCGACCGAGAAATACGAGGGCACGCGCGGCATCATCGCCCGCTTCCTCGGCGCCAAGGACGAGGACGAGATCGTCTTCACCTCTGGTACCACGGAAGGCATCAATCTTGTCGCCTACGGCTGGGCCATGCCGCGCCTGCAGGCCGGGGACGAGATCGTGCTGTCGGTGATGGAGCATCACGCAAACATCGTGCCCTGGCATTTCCTGCGCGAACGCCTTGGCGTGGTTTTGAAGTGGGTCGACGTGGATGCCACCGGGGCGCTTGATCCGCAGAAGGTGATCGATGCCATCGGCCCCAAGACCAAACTCGTTGCCATCACGCAGGTGTCGAACGTGCTGGGCACCGTGGTGGACGTGAAGACCATCAGCCACGCCGCCCGCGAACGGGGCGTCCCGGTTCTGGTGGACGGCAGCCAGGGCGCGGTGCACATGCCCGTGGATGTCGAGGACATCGGCTGCGATTTCTACGCCATCACTGGTCACAAGCTTTACGGTCCCTCGGGGTCGGGCGCGATCTTCATCCGCAAGGAGCGCATGGCCGAGATGATCCCCTTCATGGGCGGCGGCGACATGATCCGCGAGGTCCGCAAGGATTGCGTGAGCTATGCCGAGCCCCCGATGAAGTTTGAGGCCGGTACCCCCGGCATCGTCCAGCAGATCGGCCTTGGTGTGGCGCTCGACTACCTCATGGACCTCGGAATGCACAACATTGCCGCCCACGAGGCCAACCTTGCCTCCTATGCCAAGGCGCGGCTCTCTGGCCTCAACTGGCTTCAGGTGCAGGGCCATGCGCCGGGCAAGGCTGCGATCTTCTCGTTCACGTTGGACGGAGCGGCGCATCCCCATGACATCTCGACGATCCTCGACAAGAAGGGCGTCGCAGTGAGGGCAGGGCATCACTGCGCCGGCCCGCTGATGGAGCACCTTGGCGTTTCGGCCACCTGCCGCGCGTCCTTCGGTCTCTACAACACCGAGGACGAGGTGGATGCGCTGGTGGACGCACTGGAACTGGCGCACGATCTCTTTGCCTGATCGCGGTCTGCAATAACGCCTGCGCAAGGTGTTCCCCAAGCTGTCCGTGACCATCGTTGGTTTTCTCAATGTGGCGGTGCCGGGGGCGTGCCCATGTGGAGCCGGCGTGGCTGTCGGATGGGATGTCTTCCATCGAAGGCGATGCGCTGACGGCGGGCTGGCTCGAGGGGCAGAACGCGATCCTGATCTCCTACCGGTTCTCGGGAGTGCCGGGCGCGATCCACGCGGACCTTCTGTCACGGGCCGACGTTCAACTGGCGACAGGCGGGCATTTTCTGGTCCATGGTTTCATGGTCCATACTGATCGCAGCGGCCCGTGGGCGGTGGCGCTCTGGTAACTGCTGCACACCGCAATCTTTCCCAAGGCGCGGTCTGCCGGCACCGATAGCCTCACAGTCTAGCTTACTGCGGCTGGTTTTGCAGCGGTCCAGATGCCCGAGATGATCCGCCTAGATGACCATGCTGGCCGAGCCCTGCTGCCCCTGTGCAAGGAAACCTGCGCCCGGCCCGATTTCCTGATTGCAGGCGCTTTGCGGATGGCTTATCACCCGCCTCAGGCACCCGTAGCTCAGCTGGATAGAGCGCTGCCCTCCGAAGGCAGAGGCCAAAGGTTCGAATCCTTTCGGGTGCGCCACTTTATCCCTTTGTTTTTTCTAAGATTACCCCGTTCGTTGGCAGCCAAGATTCGTGCGCCTCTGGCGCTTCGCCCCTTTCGCGGCCGACTAGCTTTAGGATGCCGACACGGTCGGGCGACTGAAAAATGAAACGCCACAGATAATTACACCGGCCTATCGCGGCTTACGCGGAAACCGCAAGGATTGCCGCAACGGACCGCATGGCCCCGTTAGCCTTGGAAACGCGCTGCGCGGGGGATGGGCTGCTTTGGTTTGCTGGTGAGGTGTCTGAAGCACCTCAAAAGCGCCTCCACTTGTTGTTCCGAAGAACGGGGTAACTCGTCGGCTTTCGAACCGGGCCCGATTTCAGAGACCTGGCTTTGGACGACCGATGTAGTGGGCGTGATGGAACGCGGCACGTATGCCAGTGCCTATTCCCTAAGCTCTAGCACTGGGTTTGCCGGTCGCCCACTTTGCGCGGGATAGAATGACGAAGCAATCGCTTACAAATTGTTCCGGATCACCTGAGCCTATTCCATCGCAAGGATCATGTTGCGCACCACCGGTAAATCTCGGACCGCCATCGGGGGCCGTTGAAGACGCCGTGGTGGCCTACGTTATCTTGAAGGTGATGTCGCTTCAGGCGAGGGCGCAGCGATGCTCACAAATCATGCGCTGCGGTGGTCTGGCCAAGCCCGCAGATGTCGTCGCGGCGGCCTTTGTCCGTCAGAGGGGCTGTGCGGGTGATCCCTGATGGATCACGCTTGCGGCCACGGTATGTCAAATCGCCGGTGGCCAATCCGGCTTGCTGAAAGTTGTGGTCGATGGTCTGGATGGAGAACTCCTCGGTGAGGTGGAGCACCGCGAAATTATCGTCGTAGAAGTCCTTGATGCGCTGCGCTTTCGCCGCTTCCCCGCCGGTGAGATGTTCGTAGAGCTTGCGATGCTGGCCACGGTGGCGGTCCATGTTCATAGGCATGAAGGCGGTCAGCTGCACGGCGCCGGGATAGACCCGCCGCCCGGCACAGGGGAGACGTCCGGGCACGGTGGAGATCACGTTGCGCTGTAACCAGGCCAGCGGCTTTTCATTGGCCAGATCATTCACCGAGCTGGGGCTGCGCACATCCACAGGCACGGCCACGAGTGGCATGCTGAGCGGGGTCGCGGTGCTTGCGGACATCACGGTGACTGCGGCGAGCGCCTGCACGCAGGGTTGGCAGACCCCGAGGATATGTCCGCCGCGGCCGATCTGTTCCATGAACCGGATGACATAGGCGACGTGATTCTCGCCTCCGAAGAGGCCGCCCTTCTGGGTGTTCTTCCAGCTGGTGATGTAGATGTCCTGATCCTGCCACAACGTCTGTAGGCTGCCTGCCAGCCGCGTCGCAAAGTGTTCTGAGAGGCGCCGTCACCAGCACCTTGGGTTGCCGGGTGTCGATGTCCTTGCGGAAGAGCAGAAGAGTGCCGAACGGCAGGTCAAGCGCAACCTCTTCGGTGACCGGCAGGTCGCGGTTGTCGGCCCTGACGCTGGTGATCTCGAAGGAGGGCCGTTCATGGCTGAGCCTCGATCGCGAAATCATGTCCGCGAGCCCCGCCTTGTGGCGAAGTAGCTCTGCCCATGGCCCCTCAGGGTGGGAGGGCCTGGAGGGCAGTTGCGCTGTGGGGCAGAAGGCCGATTTGTTCATCAAGCCTCTGGCATCGTGCATAAAACACGTTTGGTTATCTCCAGCTGCCTGTGAAAGGTCCGGCTAGAAAACGAACGCGCGCGACAAAAATTTCATGTCTCAGTGCAGCACGGTGCCGGTGAGACGTGGTCTTGGCCAAGGCAACACTGACCATTTCATCGAAGAGTTACTCGTCCTGAACGATGCGCGGCTGGTTGCTGTGCAAAACGTCCGACCGTGATTGCATGGAAGAGCCGGTGGACCCCACGGATGCGCAGATGCGGCAGAAACTGCTGCTGCCGTTCAAGGTGCGGATGCCGCGGCTGACCCATCGCAAGGTGCAGGTGTGGGACACGCTGGCCATCGCGGGCTATCTCAACAAGCTGTTTCCCGAGGCGGGGCTCTACCCGACCGATGTGGTGGCGCGGGCGCATTGCCGCGCGATCTCGGGCGAGATGCACGCGGGCTTCCACAACCCGCGCTCGGCGCTGCCCATGAACATCAAGGCGCGGCACGAAACGTCAAGATCTTCTCTGGTGCGCGCCCGGACATGGCGCGGGTGCTGGGGATCTGGTCCGAGTGCCTTGAGACCTGCGGCGGGCTTTTCCTGTTCGGGGCGCCCAGCATGGCCGATGCCATGTTCGCGCCGGTCCGCACCCGGCTTCGCACATACGCGGTAGAGCTCGACGATCCGCTTGACGCCTATATCGACCGGTTCCTTCCCTAAAAGCCGATGACCGAGTGGATTGCCGCCGCGCTGGGGGAGCCGGAGGAGATCGAGGGACTCGAGGTGAAGGTCTGACCCATCGGGCGCCGGGCTGAACGGCGCTGGTGGCTTTTTGCGTATTTTGAAAGAGAAGAAGGGGAAGGGCGCGCCCGGCGGCACGGTGCCGGGCGTTCGGGCTAGCGGGCGCAAGCAGCGGACTGGGCAGAGCGCGGAGCTGCCAATCGGTCACAGCTTTTGAGGACAGTCAGGCGTCGCTCATCTCGCCAGCGTTCTGATGCCGCGGTCCAGTCCTTCGAGGGTCATGGGCACCATGCGGTCTTCGAAGATCTCGCGGATCATGGCAATGCTCTGGGTGTATTGCCAGTGCTGTTCGGGGACCGGGTTGATCCAGAGGTGATCGGGCCATTGTGCCCGGGCGCGGGACAGCCATGTCTGGCCAGCCTCGGGGTTCCAGTGCTCGTTGGCTCCGCCTGGGTAGGCGATCTCGTAGGGGGACATGGAGGCGTCTCCGACGAAGATGCACTTGTAGTCCGGCCCATAGGTGTGAAGCACGTCCCAGGTTGGGGTCTGCGCCTCCCACCGGCGGCGGTTGTCACGCCACACGCCCTCGTAGAGGCAGTTGTGGAAGTAGTAGTATTCGAGGTGCTTGAACTCGGCGCGGGCGGCCGAGAACAGCTCTTCGACCACGCGGATGTGCATGTCCATCGACCCGCCCACGTCAAGAAAGAGAAGCAGCTTCACCGCGTTGCGCCGCTCGGGGCGGGTTTTGACGTCAAGGTAGCCGTTGTTCGCGGTCGCCCGGATCGTGCCGTCTAGGTCGAGCTCTTGATGGGCTCCATCGCGGGCCCACGAGCGCAGGCGCTTGAGCGCGACCTTGATGTTGCGCGTGCCCAGCTCCACGCTGTCGTCGAGGTTGCGGAACTCGCGCTTGTCCCACACCTTGACCGCGCGGCGGTGGCGGCTTTCCTTCTGCCCGATGCGCACGCCCTCGGGGTTGTAGCCATAGGCGCCGAAGGGAGATGTCCCGGCGGTGCCGATCCACTTGTTGCCGCCCTGGTGACGGCCCTCCTGTTCCTTGAGGCGTTGCTGCAGCGTCTCCATAAGCTTGTCGAAGCCGCCCAATGCCTCGATCTCGGCCATCTCCTCCGGGGAGAGGTGCTTTTCGGCCATCTTCCGCAGCCAATCCTCGGGGAGGTCCACGGCCTCGAGCACGTCCTTGGCGCTGATCGCCTCGAGCCCTTCGAAGCTGGCGGCGAAGGCGCGGTCGAAGCGGTCGATATGGGCCTCGTTCTTCACCATGGCGCTGCGGGCAAGGTAGTAGAAGCCCTCCATGTCATAGGTGGCCAGACCCGCGGCCATCGCCTCGAGGAAGGTGAGGTATTCGCGCAAGCTGACGGGCACATGCGCCTTGCGGAGGTTCTCGAAGAAGGGGACGAACATGCGCGGTCCTTTGGCCTGGTTCCGGCTTGACCTCAGGGTACGCGAATGGGGCGCTTCTGCAAGATCAGCTGCGGCCCATGCGGCGGGCGAGGCGGCGTTCGATCTGGACCATGGCATCGTAAAGCAGCGCTGCGAAGAGGCCAACGATCAGCCCGCCCTGAAGCACGAAGGCGGTGTTCGAGGTCAGCAACCCGGCGATGATCACCTCGCCCAGCGTCCGTGCCGCAACGGTGGACCCGATGGTGGCGGTGCCAAGCGCAATGACCAGCGACAGGCGGATGCCCGCTAGGATCACCGGAGCGGCAAGTGGCAGCTCCACCTGCCACAGGCGCTGGCGGCGGCTGAGCCCGGTGCCTCGCGCCGCCTCGAGCACCTGCGGAGGCAGTGTTGTGAGGCCGGTCATGGCGTTCTCGAAGATCGGCAGCAGGCCGTAGAGGAACAGCGCCACCAGGGTTGGGCCTACGCCGAAGCCCAATGCCGGCACAGCGAGGGCAAGCACCGCCACCGGCGGGAAGGTCTGGCCGATGTTGGTGATCGAACGTGACAGGGGGCGGAACGCTTCGCCCGCGGGGCGTGTGACGAGGATCGCCAGCGTCACCGCCACGATGGTCGAGGCCAGAGAGGCTGCCGCCACCAGTCCCAGATGCGACAGCGAGAGCGATAGCAGCGACGAGCGGGTGTAGATCACCGGGCCGCCCACGGGCGCGATGGGGGCGAAGACCGGCTCGAAGAGGCCTGGGGCAAGAACCAGAGCCGCGAGCAGGATGATGAGCGCGAGGCGCAGGGCCATGGGCGCGACGCGCAGGGCCATGGGCGCATTGCGGGGCGCTGTCGTCATGCGTGTGCTCCGGCGCGGCTACGGATTGCTTCCAGCGTCACGCGCTGGGTGGTGCCCCTCACCGGCAGCGACTCGCGGCCCGACCAGAGGCAGGCTGACAGTGCGTCGCGCAGCGTGGCATCGGGGGCAATCTCGGGCCCGTCCGCGGGCCCGCTTTCGGCGAGCTCGGACACCTGGAGCAGGGCGAGCAGGCGCAGGGGGCGGTCTGCTTCGCCCACCATCTCGGCCACGAAGGGGGTGGCAGGATGCGCGATGATCTCGGCGGGGGTGCCGTATTGCACTAGCTTGCCCGCATCCATCACGGCGATGCGGTCCGCAAGGCGGATGGCCTCGTCCATGTCATGGGTGACGATGAGGATCGTCGACCCGAGGTGCCTCTGGATCTGGCGCAGATCGTCCTGCGCGCGGGTGCGGATGATCGGGTCGAGCGCACCGAAGGGCTCGTCCATCAGCAGAAGGTCGGGCCGCGAGGCCAGCGCCCGAGCGACCCCCACGCGCTGCTGCTGGCCGCCCGAAAGCTCGGCGGGGAAGCGGTCGCGGAACTCGGACGGGTCCATGGAGAACAGCGTCAGAAGCTCGTCCACGCGAGCCGCGATCCTGTCCTTCGGCCAGCCCAGCAGGCGCGGCACCGCACCGATGTTGCGGCCCACCGTGTGGTGGGGGAAAAGGCCATGACCCTGGATGGCATAGCCGATGCGGCGGCGCAGCAGGTGCGGCTTTTCCGAATGGGTCGGGGTGCCGTTGATGCGCACCTCGCCCGAGCTTGGCTCGACCAGCCGGTTGATCATCCGCAGAAGGGTCGTCTTGCCTGACCCCGATGTGCCGACAATGGCGGTGATGGTGCCGGTCTCGATGGTCATGGACACCGCGTCGCAAGCGGGCTTGCCGTCGTAGAGGCGGGTGAGGCGGTCGATCTCGATCATCGGGCATGCTCCGGTGTGCGGCGGGAGAGGTCCACGAGGATGTCCATGGTGATGGCGGCAACCATGGCCAGCAGGACTGTGGGCAGGGCGCCCAGCAGGATGAGGTCCGTCGCGGTCTGGTTCAGCCCCTGAAAGACAAAGGTGCCGTAGCCGCCGCCGCCGATCAGCCCGGCAATGACCGCAAGGCCGATGTTCTGCACCAGCACGATGCGCACCCCTGCAAGAAGGACGGGAAGACCCAGCGGCAGTTCGACCTGCCACAGGCGCTGCATTGGGGTGAGGCCCATGCCGCGCGCGGCCTCGATGGCGGGTTTGGGCGCCGCATCAAGGCCCGCGACTGTGTTAGCGACCACCGGCAGCAGGGAATAGAGCACCAGCGCGACGAAGGCGGGGGCAAAGCCGATGCCGGCGATGCCCATGGCCTGAAGCGCCGGAAGCGCGGTGACCAGCGCGCCCAGCAGCGGGATCATGATGCCGAACATGGCCAGCGACGGGATGGTCTGCACGAAGCTGAGCGTGGCCAGCGTCGCCGCGCGCATGGCGGGGACCCGGTGGCAGGCGATGCCCAGCGGAAAGCCGATGGCGGCAGCCACGGCGAGCGAGCCCAGCGACAGCCACAGGTGCCGCACGGTGGCCCGCGCGAACCCGGAGGCGCGGGAGGCGTATTCGATGCCGATGGACAGCTCGGACAGCAGGCCCGATGCGAGGGTTGCCCACAGCGCGCCAAGTGCGCCCGCCAGCAGAACGGCCCGCAGCGCGGGGCCGGGGCGCATCTGCGCCAGTGCGTCGGCGGCCAGCAGAAGCGTCACCGCGAGGAGGCACCAGAAACCGGAGGCTGGTGAGACGCGGGCGTAGTCTCCGGCATCCTGCATCAACGCTGTTGCACCGTTTGTCAGAAGGAAGATTAACGCCGCCAGCGCCAGAAGCGCGCCGCCAAGGCGCAGCGCCGGGCGGGAGGCGGGCAGGCCAAGCGCCAGCCCGAGGGCGAGCACGGTGAGGCCGGGCAGGGTGATCCCCGGCTCGGCGATCTGCCAAGCGGGCAGACCCTCGCCCGCGACGATCCGGTTGGCGCGCAGAGTCATGAAGGGCAGCAGGAGAGACACTGCCCCAAGTACGGCAAACAGAAGCCCCGGAGGCGACAGCCCCCGGAGCCCTGCAGGTGTCGTGGCAGTATCGCTCACGCGGTCAGTCCTAGTTTCCGGCCAGCACCCCGGCGGTGGTCAGGTAGTCGCGGGCCACGGCCTCCGCCGGCTCGCCGCCAACCTGGATGCGGCCGTTCAGCTGCTGCAGCGTCTCCATGTCGAGCTCTGCGAAGATCGGGTCCAGCACCTCAGGGATCGAGGGGTACTCGTCCAGCACCTCTTGCCGCACGATGGGGGTGGGCTCGTAGACCGGCTGCACGCCCTGGTCGTCTTCCATCACCTTGAGGCCGGTGGCGCCGACACCGCCATCGGTGCCATAGACCATGGCCGCGTTCACGCCCGACGTGCCGCGCGCAGCGGCCTGGATGGTGGCGGCGGTGTCGCCACCCGACAGGATCACGGTCTGGTCTTCGGTCAGCTCGAAGCCGTAGGTCTCCTGCATGGCTGGAAGCACGGCGGGCGAGGACACGAACTCGGTCGAGGCAGCAAGGGTGATGTCGCCGCCATCCGCGATCCACTTTCCGAACTCGGTCATGGTGCTGAGGTTGTTTTCCTCGGCCAAGGGGCCGGTGACGGCGATGGCCCAGGTGTTGTTGGCGGGCGCGGAGGCCAGCCAGGCGATATCGTTGGCCTCGGCATCAAGCTCGGCGGCGCGCTCGTGGGCGGCCTCGGCGTCCTTCCAGACGTCGCTGTCCGCCTCGTTGAAGAAGAAGGCGGCGTTGCCGGTGTACTCGGGGTAGATGTCGATCTGGCCGGCCATGATGGCCTCGCGCACGACCTGCGTGCCGCCCAGCTGAAGACGGCGGTTCACCGGAAGGCCCGCATCCTCGAGTGCGAGGGCGATGATGTTGCCCAAGAGGCCGCCTTCAGTGTCGATCTTGGACGAAACGGTAATGTCGGCCATGGCGCTGCCCGCGATCGTGGTGGTGAGGGCGGTGGCCAGCGCGGAAGCGGCAAGAAGATTGCGGGGGGTCATGAGGGCACTCCCTGTGCGTAAAGTCTGCTTGATATCCTGTTGCAGGGCAAGTTAGCGGGATGAAGCGTTCTGCCAAGGGTGCGGATGGAAAGGATTGTGCCGGGGGACCGCGGACGGGTCCACCGCATGGCAACGCCGCACCCGGGGCCGGGCACGGCGATCAAATTCTTTGCGAAGGAATTTGGGGATCAGGTGACGGACTTTTCGATGATGATCGTGACGATCAGCCCGGCCAGACCGAAGGCGATGGCATAGACCACGACGAACTGCGCGATATCGGCCTTGTTTCCCTTGCGCTTGCGGGCGGTCATCCCACCCAGCACTGCGCCGATAAGCACGGCTGCGATCACGATCATTGTGGGTCTCCTCAGCCTCCCTTGACCGGATTGAGCGATGCGATTTCGCGCAGTTTGGCGCGCACCGCCCAGTCCGAGCCGAAGCCGTAGCGTGCCCAGCCGAGGGAGTCCAGACGGACCTGCCGCCCTTCAGCCGCGCGGCCCGAGAGCTCCATTGCCTCGGCGCGCAGCATCATCAGCGTGGACAGCAGGGCAGCGTTCTCGTGGCGCTGCGCGGTGTCCAAGTGGCGACCGATCAGGCTCAGTGCCTCGTTGGCCTGACCTGCGTTGATGGCATAGGCGGCCAGCTGAGAGGCGACATAGGCCTGGTGCAGTTCGGTGTTCGGAGCGGCGGAGAAATAGCGCTGCGCGAGGGCGAACTGGTCCTTGGCGGCGCTGGCGCTGACGCCCTGCAGTATACGGCCGAGGGCGTAATGGGAAAAGCCGCGGCGGTGATCGGTCCAGCCAAGGGTGGTAGCGATGCTCACCGCCTTTTGCGCAGCGGCCCGGCGCTGGCCCGGCGACGCCCCGGGTCCAAGGGCGGTCTGCACCGCCTCAAGCCAGGGGCGGGGGGTATGGCCGAGGCGCTGAGGTGCGATGGAAGTGCCTTGCGGGTTCACCCGAGACAGGATCGCCGGCAGCCGGGCCATCACGTCGGCCCGTGACATCCCCGACCGCAGGGACGGATCATAGTAGGCCCGCAGCACCATCATGTCATAGCCGGTCAGCACGGTGTGGATGTTGTCATCGTTGAACACCGAATCCGCCAGCCGGTACATGTCGTTGAGCGGACCCAGCGCCTGCGCGATCTCTTCGTGAAGGCAATCGCGCACCTCCTGCGGGGCGGCGTCCGAAGGCAGGAACACGGCCACGCGCTGGCGCACGGTGACGGTGGACCAGCTCACCTGCCCATTGCGACGGGCACCGAGGTACTCGTCGAAGGACGACACGTTCGGCACCACGAAACAGGCGGCCTGCGGCAAGTGGCGACGGATCTCGGCGCGGGGAATGGCGACCACGGACAGGTTGGCACGCGGCTCGGAGGTCTGGCGGATGTCGATCTGCGCCTCGGTGCGCAGCCGGTGCACCAGCCGGTTGAGATCCATGCGCAGCGACGGCGGCGGCGTCCCCGCGAGGCGGATTGTGATCGGCCCCTCGAACCGGGTGAAGGCGGGCAGCAGCCGACCGGATTCCAGCAAGAAGGACAGGTCGATGAAATCCCGCGCAAGGTCGGTGTTCGACACCCGCGGTGCCGTGGGGCGGGGATGCGAGAAGCTCTTCATCGTGGGCAGGCCGCTGGTGTCCTGAAACGAGATGGCCGTACGGGTCGCCGTGTCGGGCGAGGGCACCGGGACGCAGGCGCCCATGGCAAGGGCAAGGAGGGGGAGAAGGATCTTGCGCATCATGCCCTCTGGTACTTGATGAAGGGAGTCAGGGCGCCGATGCGGTCATAAAGCTGGCGGGCCGTGTGGTTGAACTCTTGCGTCGTCCAGTAGACCGATGGAGCGCCGGCCTCGTCGGCGGCGGCATAGACCGCCTCGATCAGCGCACGGCCGACGCCGGTGCCCCGGGCCTCCGGCGCGGCGTAGAGATCCTGCAGATAACAGACCTCTTCGATCTTCCAGTTGTGGCGGTGGAACAGGTAATGCACCAGCCCCACCAGCCTGCCGTCCATCTCTGCCACCAGCGCGTTCTGCTGCGGGTCGGCCTCGTCGGTCAGCCTTGAGAAGGTGGTGCCGTAAACCTCTTCGGGCACGGAACTTTCGTAGAACGCGAGGTAGGCGGTCCAGAGCGCCCGCCATTCGGTCTTGTCGGCTGCGGTCAGTCGCCGCACGGTCAGTCGATTGTCGGACACTTGGGTTTCAGCCTATCTGCTCAGTTCATCGGATGATCCATTGATTGACCGGCTTCTGGGCGCCTTATGGGAGACTATGGGGCAAAACGGCGATCTGGGTCTGTAGTACATGCAAGGACGGCTTTCGTTTTTTGAAAACCCTTTGTGTTTTTGGTTAAGTATATGTATTTTATTGTTTTTTTGATATTCTTGGGCCAGGTTCGCCCTTGTGGCGGCGCAAATCATTCCGGAAAGACCGGCGGAATGAGGCGGCAGAGTGCCCATGTCGCAAGCCTTTCACCCCCCGTGACATGCGAACGCCCGCGACCGAAAGCGGCGCGGGCGTGGCAGCGGTAACACGGGGGCAGGATGATGGCGGCAGCAATCGGCCGCAGTGCGGGCAGGGCGGTCAGCCTCCGGTGTGGCTCATGTGGCGGGACACGCGGCCATCGACCGACTGGCGCGAATAGTCGAAATCGTGGCCCTCCGGCTTCATCGAGATCGCCTTGCGGATCGCCTGTTCCAGCGGCGCATCGCTGTCGGGGTGGTTGCGCAGGGCGCTGCGCAGGTCGGCGCGGTCTTCCTGTCCGAGGCACATGAAGAGATCGCCGGTGCAGGTCAGGCGCACCCGGTTGCAGCTTTCGCAGAAGTTATGGCTCAGCGGCGTGATGAAGCCCACCTTCTGCCCGGTTTCCTCGAGGCGCACGTAGCGCGCCGGGCCGCCGGTGCTCTCGGGCAGATCGGTGAGGGTGTACTGCTCGGCCAAGCGGTCGCGCAGGTCGGTAAGCTTCCAGTACTGGCCCAGCCGGTCCTCGTTGCCGATGTCGCCCATGGGCATGACTTCGATCCACGTCAGGTCGATGTCACGCTTGGCGCACCATTCGGTCATGCTGAAGAGCTCGGGTTCATTGAAGCCCTTGAGCGCCACCGCGTTCAGCTTCACCCGCATGCCCGCGGCCTGCGCCGCGTCGATGCCGCGCAGCACCTGGGGCAAGCGGCCCCAACGGGTGATGTCCGCGAACTTCTGCTCATCAAGCGTATCGAGCGAGATGTTGACCCGCCGCACCCCTGCATCCCACAGCGGCTGCGCAAATTTCTCGAGCTGCGAGCCGTTGGTCGTGAGTGTCAGCTCCTTCAAGGCGCCGCTGTCCAGATGGCGGGTCATGGCGTTGAAGAAGGTCATGATCTCGCGTCGGACCAGCGGCTCGCCGCCGGTGATGCGCAGCTTCTCGACCCCGAGGCCGACGAAGGTGGAGCACAGCCGGTCCAGTTCCTCGAGCGTCAGAAGCTCCTTCTTGGGAAGGAATGTCATGTTCTCCGACATGCAATAGACGCAGCGGAAATCGCAGCGGTCAGTGACCGAGACCCGCAGGTAGGAAATCGGGCGTGCGAAGGGATCGATGAGTTTGTCCATGACAGTTACCTAGTTTGCCGATCAACGCGGGGCAAGCACGGCGATGATTGCCAAATCGGCGATTGGCGATACTCTTTGCACATGAAGATAGCATATGCCCTCCCGCTTGTCCTTTTGTCTGGCTGCGCCTCCGTATCCGGCATGTTCGATAAAACCCCCGATGCGGCCCCCGCATCCGTGACCGCGCCGCCTGCAGGCGACGCCCCGACGTCGCCCGCTGCCGAGGCCATTCGCCCCCCGGCGGGCGCCCGGACCGTCGACCAGTTCGACACCACCAGCGCCGAGGAACGTGCCGCGGCCTCTGCCCCATCAGAACCTGCGGGCGAACGCAGCCTGGGCACCACGGTGGCCTCGCTGGGCGATCCGTCCCGCTCGGGCTTCTGGCTTGAGACGCCGCTGGTCACCGCCGAGGGCAAGGGGCGGGTGGTCTACAATGGCAAGTCGGCGCAGGTCGATCTGATCCCCATTGCCGGGCCGGCCACCGGCGGCAGCCGCCTGTCGCTCGCGGCCATGCGCCTGATCGAGGCGCCGCTCACAGATCTGCCGACAGTCGAGGTCTACACGGGCGGCTGACTGCCGCGCACGGTTTCGTGACCGCAGCGCAACGTTTTTCCGCCGCCGAATATCCGGCGGCGGCCTTTCATGAGCGTCAGGCGTGGTTACATCGGGAACCTTACACAAAGGATGCAGCCCATGATCCCGCTTTCCGTACTCGACCTCTCCACCGTTCCCGAAGGCGGCTCCGTGCCGCAGTCGCTTGCCGATACGGTCGCGCTGGCGCAGCACGCGGAGAAGACCGGCTACCACCGGTTCTGGCTGGCGGAACATCACAACATGACCGGCATCGCCTCTGCCGCGACCTCGGTGGTGATCGGGCAGGTCGCTGCCGCTACCTCGCGCATCCGCGTGGGCGCAGGCGGCGTCATGCTGCCCAACCACTCGCCGCTGGTAATCGCAGAGCAATTCGGCACGCTGGCCAGCTTCTTCCCCGACCGCATCGACCTAGGCCTCGGGCGCGCGCCCGGCTCGGACCAGGTCACCGCCATGGCGCTGCGCCGCAACCACACATCGTCAGACCGTTTCCCCGAGGATGTGGTGGAGCTGCTCGGCTTCCTGGGCAACCCCGTGGAGAACCAGCCGGTGCGCGCGGTGCCGGGGCAGGGCACCTTCGTGCCCGTTTGGATCCTCGGCTCGTCTCTGTTCGGGGCTCAGCTGGCGGCGCATCTGGGCCTGCCGTATGCCTTCGCCTCGCACTTCGCGCCTGACGCGCTGGAGCAGGCGATCAGCATCTACCGCGACCGGTTCCAGCCCGGCGTCACCGACAAGCCGCATTTCATGCTGGCCGCGAACGTCTGGGCGGCCGAGACCGAGGCGCAGGCGCGCCGCCTCAAGACCTCGCAACAGCAGCAGTTCATCGCCCTTCGAACCGGCACCCCGGGGCGTTTCCCGTACCCCGTTGACGATATCTCATCGGTGGCGGATCCGCGGTTCGTCGCCTCTGCGGAACACGCGCTGTCGATCTCGGCAACGGGCAACCCCGAACAGGTGGGCGAGCAGCTGAGCGCCATCATCGACCGCTACCGCCCGGACGAGATGATCCTGTCCAGCGCCATGCACGATCCTGCGGCGCGGCGCGAAAGCTATTCCATCGCCTACGAGTCGCTGATGGCCAATGTGCCCGCCTGAGCGGGCATTCAGGCTTCGGTAAGAGTTGAGGGAGTATAGCAGACCACATCAGGCGGATAAGGGATTCGATAATGTGGTTTTCGCGCAAGGCCGAACATAAGCCCGAAGCGATCAGCGCGGATGCCGCGCTGATCCAGATCGTGGAAAGGACGCAGGCTGTCATCCATTTCTCACCGGATGGGATCATCCTGCATGCCAATGACAATTTTCTGAACGCATTGGGTTACACTGCCGATGAGGTGGTCGGGAAGCATCACAGCATCTTCGTGCAGCGCAAGTACCGCGAAACTGAAAACTACAAGAATTTTTGGGAACGGCTGAAGGCCGGGGAATTCTTTTCGGACGAATTCCCGAGGATCACCAAGGAAGACGAGGTGATCTGGATCGCGGCCACCTACGCCCCGGTCTTCGACGAGACGGGAGAGGTGGTGCGAATTACCAAGATCGCTACGGAGATCACCAGCCAGCGCGAGGCGATCCGCGAGATCGCGAAAGGGCTGGACGCGCTGTCCAAGGGGGACCTCACGGTGCGCGTGGATCTGCAGGAAAACGATCGCCTTTACGAGCTTGCGGACGCCTTCAATATCGCGGTCGAAACCTTTGCCACCCTCATCACGCAGGTGCGGGGCGTTTCGGATATGATCGACGGCATCGCCACGCAGATCGGCACCAACTCCGATGAACTGTCGCGCCGCACTGAAACCCAGGCGGCAACGCTCGAACAGACGGCCGCAGCGGTGGAAGAGCTGAATTCCAACGCTCGCTCCGCCGCGGACTACGCGTCCGAAGTCGGACGCGAGGCTGAGGACACCAAGGGCGCGGCCGAGGGCAGCAGCAAGGTGGTCGAAGATGTGACCACCGCGATGAAGCGGATCGAGACATCGTCGGAATCGATTTCGCAGATCATCTCGGTGATCGACGACATCGCCTTCCAGACCAACCTCCTGGCACTGAATGCTGGGGTCGAAGCCGCCCGCGCCGGCGAGGCCGGCCGCGGCTTTGCGGTAGTTGCCTCCGAAGTGCGTTCGCTGGCGCAGCGCTCTGCGGAATCAGCGCAGGAGATCAAGGGGCTGATCAGCGAAAGCGGTGATCACGTGAAAGCCGGGGTCGAGCTCGTGGTGCGCGCCAGCGGTGAGCTGACCAGTATCTTCGGCGGGGTCGAGCGTATCTCGGACCGGATCCGCGAAGTGGTGCATGGCCTGAATGAACAGACCATGACTCTCGGAGAAATCAACACCGCCATCTCGCAGCTTGATACGGTGACGCAGCAGAACGCGGCGATGGTCAACGAGACCACCAGCGTTACCCGGACTTTGTCAAGCAACAGCGCAGCGCTGAGCCAGAGCGTGTCCGTCTTCACGCTCAGCAAGCAGGCCGCAGCAGGTTCCTCCGGCTGGGACAGCGTGGACCTTGGCCTCCAGAAAGAGGCCAGCAGCTGGTGATCGGGCGCGTGGTCGCTGATCGTTCAGAGCAGCGACCTTCAAACGGGGCGGCCGCCGATTCAGCTTTTGACATGATCCGCTCAGCCCGACTGCGCGACGGTGCCAAGGCGTGGCGTGTCCGCAAGCTCTTCAAGAGCCGGATCGGATTGAAGGAGGCGGACTTCTCCCTTGGCGACCTCGATTATGCCAGCGGTACGCAGCCGACCGATCGCCTTGTTGATGCTTTGGCGCGAACATCCAAGGATTTCCGCAAGATGTGCCTGGTTCGCGCGAACCCGGTCGCGTCCATCACAGAGCGTCCTCAGCCTCAGGAAAAGACGTTGTTCAAGGGAGCCATGCTGATCAAGAGCCTTCATGGCATTGTCCTGCTCGAGCCTGCCGCGGAAAACCGACGCCACGTTGCGAATGAACAATGGCACGCGCAGGTAGTCCGCCACGACGGGCTGAGGGCACAGCAGAAGCGTTGCCAAGGGTTGTGTCCTGCATGACGCGATGCAGGGTTCCTGTGAAATGCACTCAATCTCTCCGGCAGTATCACCGGGACCCAGATGTGCGAGTAGCGTTTGCTCTCCGCCGTCCCCGTGAACAATCACGTCCATGCGGCCGTGCGCGATGAAAAAGATCCCCGGCGACAGCTCTCCCTGCTTCAGGACCGTTTCGGGCAGCTCGTAGGTGCGCGCGGTGCAACGGTCCAGCAACTCCGCCTTGTCATCATGGCACAAGTCGGCAAACAGTCGGCACTTCAGAAGCTGAGGATAAGCCACCGAATTCTTCATGGGCGTGAGGCCTTCGTGTGCAAGAGAATCTGTTTCGACAACAACAATGCCCGCCACCGGAACGGGCAGCAAGCTTGGACGTGAGGAACTTCATCAACCGGAGCACCTCTTGGATGACCGGACAGCAATCTGACAATTTCCAGTTTGCAGAACGAGGGGATCAGAACTTTTCGAAACGCAGAAGCCACGACGCTTGCTTGAGGGCTCGTGTGGCGTTGGAAGCCGTGAAGCGTAAGCGCGCCGTGTCAGATCTGGCCGCGGATAGGGGGAAACGCTGAACAGCGCGAGCTTAAAGCCGCGGACTCCAAGGGGAGCAGGTCACTTGACCTTGGCGATCTACACGGCCTGAGGCGTTCGGACCTGTTCTGCTCAGCCGACAGCATGTCGGGAACGGATGGCTTGTGTTCATCCAGCAGAAGGGACGCAACCGCAAACCCTTTCGGATGGAAATTCAGATCATCCCCGAGTTGCAGGGATCATTGACCAGACGCCGACCCGCGATCTTGCGTTCCTGGTCACGGTCTTCAACCGCCCCTTTACCTCTAAGGACTTCGGCATTCGTTTCCGCAAGGGGTTCGATGAGGCGGGTTTGAAAGAGTGTTCGGTTCACGGACACAGAAGGCAGCCGCCGCACGCCTTGTAGAGCTGGGACGCACCAAAGAGATCAACGCGATTACCGGCCATTGGAGAAGTAAAGAAGTGGCGCGTTATACCGGAGCAGCGAGTCAAAATTCGCGCCGAGTTCGCATTTCGCGGCCTTGCAGGAAAACAAAGCCAAGACAAATAGCGTCGCATCTTTCGCAGAAATGTCCACCAGTCGGACAAATCAGCGCCTGAATATATGAATTTATCATGATTTTATTAGTAATGGTGCCCGGGGGCGGAATCGAACCACCGACACGAGGATTTTCAATCCACTGCTCTACCCCTGAGCTACCCGGGCACTGGGTGAAGGGCGCTGCCCTTCGGGTGAGGGCGAAATAGCCGAGCTTCCGAGGACTGTCCAGAGCGTTGTCGGCAAAAAATGCGCCTTTCGGCAAATAGTTTTCGGAAGGTGACCCTTCGCGCGATGTTGCTGCCACGGCCTTCTACCTGAGGGGGAACTGCGGCGCTGCCAGAGCCGACACCTTGTATCTGCGAAGCGCGACACTCTGACGACAATGCATATTCGGCGCTCGTCAGGACTGCGCTCAGCGCCGGTTACAGGCTTGATCGGGTGCTGGAGTGTCGGATCAGGAACATGAGGCAATCGCAGACGCTTCGGCGGTCTTGCGTGGTAGGGCAGCCAGCATACTAGGCGGAGAGGCGGATTGGTTGCGGGAATGGGGCTGTTCTGTGCAAGCATTGCCGGGATTTTTGTGGCTCGCCATGCGTTACAGACCGACCTGAGCGGTTCATCCCGCCCTCAGCCACTTGTCTCACGCTCTAGGGGATTGGGGCGCGGGTACTCAGGATCGCCCGGCGCGTAGGGTGGCGATCACGGCGTGCTGCCGAACTTCAGGGTTTAGCAGGCTGTTCCGGCCAGTCCCGGCCATGGATGCGCAGGCCGAAGATCGTGGCGCAACGGGCGCTGATACGGAAGTGTCACAGATTTGAAGGATGCGCCGGTCCCGCTAGATTGCATGCCATGAACAGAGCTCTTGTCATAGGCGCGTCGGGAGGTATCGGGTTGGCGACAACCGAAGCCCTTCGCTCAAGGAATGTCGAGGTCACCGGGCTGTCGCGATCCGTCGATGGCTTCGACCTCACCAATGAAGAGACCATCGCCCGGGCGCTCGGGGCGCTGGAGGGACCGTTCGATCTGATCTTCGTTGCCACGGGGGCGCTGCGGATCGACGGGGCGGAGCCGGAGAAATCGCTCGACGCCGTCTCGGCGGAGGCGCTGGCGCAGCAATACGCCGTCAATGGCATCGGGCCACTTCTCGTGCTGAAACATGCGCGTCGCCTGCTACCGCGGGACAGCCGAGCGGTCTTTGCCGTGCTGTCGGCGCGGGTGGGCTCCATCGGGGACAACCGCATGGGGGGCTGGTACGGCTACCGTGCGGCCAAGGCCGGTGTGAACCAGCTGATCCATGGTGCCTCGATTGAACTTGCGCGCAAGTATCGCCACCTGAGCTGCGTCTGCCTGCATCCCGGGACCGTCCGGACGCGCTTTACCGAAGGCTATCAGGACCGGCATCCGACTGTGACCGCCGATGAAGCGGCTCAGCGCCTGTTGGCGGTGATCGACGGCGTGACGCCCGAACAGACCGGGCAGTTCCTAGACTACGCCGGACGGCAGATTCCGTGGTAGCCGCTCAGGCGCTGCGCGAGGTGGTAAATCTTGCGCGGTAGTCCCTTGGCGACAGTGAAAAGCGGCGGCGGAATACCTTGCGCATCTGCTCGTCCGAGCGGAAGCCGGCCCGCTGCGCGATGGCTTTGAGCGGCAGGTCGCCGTCCAGAAGCAGCGTGCGGGCCCGGTCGCTCCGAACCTGCTCGAGCCAGGCCATGGGCGACAGGCCGACTTCGGCGGTGAAGGCGCGGGTGAAGCTGCGCACGCTCATCCCGGCGCGGGTCGCGAGATCGTCCAGCGTCATGGGCTGCTCGAGGTTGAGGCTGGCCCAGCTGCGAACATCCGCCACGCCGGAGGCCCCGGACATCTGCCCGGTCAGGACTGTCGAGAACTGCGATTGTCCGCCGGGGCGCTTGAGGTACATCACCATGTCCCGTGCGACCCTCAGGGCGATGTCACGGCCATGATCCTGTTCGACGAAGGCCAGTGACAAGTCGATGGCCGCCGTCACCCCAGCCGAGGTCCAGAGGCTGCCGCTTTGCACGAAGATGGCATCCGCATCCACCTGAACCTCGGGAAAGAGCTGCGCCAGGCGCTCAGCGTAATTCCAGTGCGTGGCGGCAGGCTTGCCGTCCAGCAGACCCGCGGCGGCAAGGAAGAAACTGCCGGTGCACAGCGCGGCAAAGCGGTCGGCCTCACGCCAGTGGCGGCGGCACCAGCGCACGAGGTCGGCCTCGCGTTCCAGCGCGTCTTCGATGGCGGCGGCGCCAGCGATGAACACTGTGTTGGGCAGATCACCTTGCGGCAGTGCCTCGGTCGCCTCAAGCGACACCAGCGTATCGGATGGCACATGACCCGGGCGCGGGGCCATGACCGTGACGTCATAGCCCGTCGGGCGCCCGGCAACGCGCAGGTGTTCGTTGGCGTAATGGAGCACACTCAGGGGGCCAGTGGCCTCGAGCGTCTTGAAGCCGGGATAGATGACAAGCCCGATGCGGCGGGCGGGGGTATCTTGTGCAGACATGAACGTCTCGTAAGGCCGGATTGCGGTGCTGGTTGGCCGGATCTGCCGGGTATCGGCTCCATGGGGTCGAACGTTATTTCATAACATCACGGCAGACAACAACAAGAGGAATGATCCCATGAAAGTCCGCGCCGCCGTTGCCTGGGAAGCCAACCGCTCCCTCGAGATCGAGGAGATCGACCTCGAGGGCCCGAAAGAGGGCGAGGTTCTCGTCCGTATCGTCACCACCAGCCTGTGCCACACCGACATGTTCACCCTGTCGGGCCGCGATCCCGAGGGGCTGTTTCCCGCAGTGCTCGGCCACGAGGGCGTGGGCATCGTCAAAGAGGTTGGCCGGGGCGTCATCTCCGTGGTGCCCGGCGATCACGTGATCCCGCTCTACACCCCCGAAGACCCCAACTGCCCCTACATCAAGTCGGGCAAGACCAACCTCAGCCAGTCGATCCGTAAGACCCAAGGTCTGGGCCTGATGCCCGACGGCACCTCGCGGTTCAGCTACAAGGGGCAGATGATCCACCACTACATGGGCACCTCGACCTTCGCGGAATACACCGTGCTGCCCGAGATCGCCGTGGCAAAGATCTCGAAGGACGCGCCTTTGGCCAAGGCCTCGGTGATGGGCTGCGCCGTGCCGACCGGCATGGGCGCGGTACGCAACACCGCCAAGGTCGAGGCGGGCGCGACCGTTGCGGTCTTTGGCCTCGGAGCGGTCGGCATGGCGGTGATCCAAGGGGCGAAGATGCAAGGCGCAAGCCGCATCATCGGAATCGACACCAACCCGAGCAAGTTCGCCCTCGCCAAGCAGCTAGGCGCGCATGAGTGCATCAATCCCAGGGACTTCGGCCAGCCCATCCAGGATGTCATCGTCGATATGACGGACGGCGGCGTGGACTATTCCTTCGAGTGCATCGGCAACGTCAACGTTATGCGCTCGGCGCTGGAATGCTGCCACAAGGGTTGGGGCGAATGCACCGTGATCGGCGTCGCCGGTGCCGGCGAAGAGATCGCCACGCGGCCCTTCCAGCTGGTCACGGGCCGGGTCTGGCGCGGGTCGGCCTTTGGCGGCGTGCTGGGGCGCAGCCAGCTGCCGGGCATGGTGGACGAATGGTTGCGCGGAGATTTTGACGTGGATCCCTACATCACCCACAACATGACCCACGAGCAGATCAACACCGCGTTCGATCTGCTTCACGCGGGACAATCCATCCGGTCGGTCATCCACTTCCAGCCGAATGAGACGATGACAGGCAACCTTCCGGGCGTGATCATTCCGGCCTGATCGTCTTGACCTGATCCCCACCGGGGGCTGCGGTCCCATGACGACGCCCAGGCCGCCACCGTGCGGCTTGGGCACCCCGGAGCCACCTGCTAGCGGTGGCCGACCCAGCCTCGGTCGTCGGTGAAGGCGCGAGTAGGGCTCAGCTTTGCCGGGCCGTAGCCTTCAGGCAGCTGGGCCAGCGGGGCTAGCGGGCTGTCCGACGCGGCAAGAAGCACGTTGCCAAGTCCCCGTGCGCTGATGTTGCCCTGAACCACCTCCACGTGCGCGTAAAGCTGCGACAGGATCTGGTGCACCCCGCGCGCAAGCGGGCCATCGGGGCGGTCAATCAGGTTGACGTAGACGGGCCCGTCCACCACCTCGCGCAGCCGTTCGTAGGTTTCGACCGTCACAAGGTGCGCCGGGACGGAGCCCGAGGAAAACGCATCCATCACCGCCGCGTCAAAGCGCGCGTCCGTCTCGTTCAGATAGGCGCGTCCATCGGCGTGCACGATGCCAAGGCGCTGGTCCGGCCCGGCTGCAGGTTTCGTGGCGTCAAATCCGGCCTGTTCGATCATGGTGCTGGCGCGCGGCATGTGGGCCCGCACCACTTCGGTGACCAGAGGGTCGATCTCGACCGTGATTGCCTGTGCGTCGGGGCGCGAGTCGAGCAGCTCGGTCGGCAGGGTGTAGCCGCCTCCGCCAATGAACAGGACTTTGGCGTCGGGGCCGAGGTCGGTGTCGAGCCGCGACCAGAGCCAGTCAGTGTAGGGCAGCGCCAGTGTCGGGTCACCGTTTGCGGATACCTCCTGCTGCCGGTCCTCGGCGGCCTGCAGCACCCCGTCCGAAAACAGCCGCACCTCGGGGCCACGCGTTTCGACGTAAAGGCAGGACTGCCCGGATTCGAACTGGCAGGCCGGTGCGCCCGCCAGCCCGGCAAAGCCGACGAACCCGACCGCCGCGAGGATGGTGCCGCGCGAGCCGGGCGCACTGCCGCGCAGGAACGGCAGGCAGCCGAGCGCCAGCACCCCGCAGGTGGCGAAGGTGGCGGTGGCCCCGATCAGCGGCAAGGCCACGAAGCCGGACAGCACCGATCCAAAGATCGCCCCGACAGAGCCCGCCGCCAGCACGAAGCCCAGCGAGGAGCCTTCGCGTCCGGGTCGCGCCTCGATGGCGAGCTTGGCCAGCAGGGGCGAGGGCAGGGTGATGAACACCGAGGCGGGGAAGAACACGAGGATCACGCAGATCACCATGCCCGAGGTGCCGCGCGCGCCCCAGCCGTGGAACAACCCGAGCAGCGTCGGTGAGACGGTCATCAGTACCGCTGCCGCCACCAGCGCGGCGCGGGCGTGGCGGAGCGCCTGCGGCCGAGGGCGTTCGGCGACCATGCCGCCGATCCCACTGCCAAGGGAAAAGCCGCTGAGCACCGTGGCGATCACCGTGGTCCAGGTGATGAGTGAGGTTCCGAAGAACGGAGCAAGCACGCGGCCCGCGGCGATCTCGTAGGTCAGCCCCACGGCGGACATGACGAGGGTAAGGGCAATTGCGACGGGGAAGGAAATAACGGGCTCCTTTTCGGCAGCAGGGGTGCCTTGCGGTAGTGGCCCACATTGGCGGGCGGTTCCAGCCCATAGTCGGCGCGCGAACGTTGCCGCGCGCAAAGGCGAGTGATCATCATGGACCCGCATGTCGTCGCATAGCAGCGTGCAGGACGGGCGGTCGCACCAGACGCCTTGGAGAAGGTCGGTTGGCAGGCAATGGCGCTGGCATTCCGGCGCATCAAAGGCCTCGGATGCGCGACCATGCGCCAGCCACGTTGGCGCTGTGCGCTTTTGAGCCAGATGGCTGCCAGTCAGTCCGACGATGCAGACTGGTTGATCCGGTTGCAATGACGCTGCATCGCTTCTCGGCAGCTCGGCAGCTCGGCAGCTCGGCAGCTCGGCAGCTCGGCAGCTCGGCAGCTCGGGTGTTGCCACGGCATGCGCAGGGTCCGCCTGCCCGTGGGCCGGGCGCCCGCCGCATCATGTCGCTCTGCGTGGCAGGAAAGCCCGACCGTGTTCGGATGCCTCGCAATCTAGCTGGCCAAGTCCGCCTGCCCGTGGGCCTGGCGCCCACCTAATCATGTCGCTCTGCGTGGCAGGAGAGCCCGACCGTGTTCGGATGACTCGCAATCTAGCTGGCCATTATGACCAGTTTCTTGGGAGAGCCTGAACGTGTTCAGGCGACCCCCCTCATCGCAGACACTGGATCAGAAGGTATGCCCCGGCCTGTAGCCGAGCCAGCAGGCCTCGTGCTTTGAGGCATGTCCAGCACAGGACACGCTCGGCCATCAATGCCGTTCACTGACCACCAATCATGGAATGCCGGGCCGCTCAGCCTCGTCCGCGGTAGGGGGGGACGCCCTGATCGGGGATCCAGACGCCTTCGGGCATGGGGCCGGTTTGCCAGAACACATCGATGGGGATGCCGCCGCGCGGGTACCAGTAGCCGCCGATGCGCAGCCATTGCGGATCGAGGAACTCGACGAGCCGGCGGGCGATGGAAACGGTGCAATCTTCGTGGAAGGCCCCGTGATTGCGGAAGGATGTCAGATAAAGCTTCAGAGACTTGCTTTCCACCAGCCACTGCCCGGGCACGTAGTCGATGACCATGTGTGCGAAATCTGGCTGGCCGGTCATCGGGCATAGCGAGGTGAACTCGGGCGCGGTGAAACGCACGTTGTACTGCACGTCGGCCTGCGGGTTCTGCACCCGCTCGAGCTCAGCCGCCTCGGGGCTTTCGGGGATGCGGGTGTCGCCGCCAAGTTGGGTCAGGTTGCTGTAGATGCTGTCGGTCATGGTAAGGTCTCCGAAAGGTCAGACGCCGCGCTTGTTGCCCCAGATGAGCACATGCAGCTGCGGGAGGATACGGGGGGCGAACCAGCGGTCGGCCATGGCGGTGTCGGTCAGCCAGCCCAGCCGGTCCGACAGCGCGCCAAGGTCCACGGGCTCTTCCGGGTCCACCTCGGGATTGCCGGGCTGCAGATACAGCGGCAGATCCGGGAACCGGGCGTGAGCGTGCTTGGCCCAGTCGTAATCGGTGCGGTCGAAGATGACGATTTTCATGACCGTGCTGCGCGCGCCGCGCCCTGCCTCGACACAGTGTGCAAAGGCGTCCCAATCCACGGTCTCGCCGCTCGAGGGGGGCTTGGGCGACAGCACAAGCGTGTCGAGATCTGCAAACCAGGGCCGGGCCACCGACCCTTGGGTTTCGCAGGCAAAGCGGTACCCCTCGGCCCGGCCCAGCGAGATGAGCGGGCCGAAGTCCTGAATGGCCGGGTTGCCACCGCTTATCGACACGGTAAGAGGCTGGCCGCCCGACAGCTGCTGCAGCTCGGTCCAGATCGCCTCGGGTGCCATGGGGGCCCATTGGTGGCGATAGGCGCTGTCCACCGCGTGCAGGCTGTCGCACCACGAGCAGCGGTAATCGCAGCCACCCGCGCGCACGAACACAGTCGGCTCTCCGATGAGAGCACCTTCGCCCTGGATGGTGGGGCCAAAGATCTCGGCGATGCGCAGGCTGGTCATGGCCGGTACTCCGCCCATGTCTTGGGCGTCTCGCTGACCAGAACGGCGCTGGTTTCCGGCCAGCGGGCCTTGCACCAGTCGAAGAAATGCTTCGCCATGTTCTCGGCGGTCGAGGGCATGTCGAGCACATCGTTCAGGTGCCGGTGGTCGAACGCGCCGTCGATATAGCTCTTGAGCGGCTTGAGATCATGGTAATCGCGTACAAAGCCATCTGCGTTCAGGGTGCCCGAGGCCAGCTCGACCACAACGATATAGTTGTGCCCATGCAGCCGAGCGCACTGGTGATCGTCCGGCAGGTGGGTCAACTGGTGCGAGGCGGAGAAGTGGAATTCCTTGCGGATGCGGAACATCACTGCACCTCCCGTCCTGCGATGGCCTGCCGCCAGTAGTCGGGGTCCGCGTAGGCCGTTGGATCGGCCACGCCTGCGAGGTGGAACGCCTCGCGCCGCTCCACGCAGGTGCCGCAGCGCCCGCAATGCAGATCACCACCCTTGTAGCAGGACCACGTTTCGGCAAAGGGGGTCGCATGCCTGGCGCCCTCGACGACGATGTCGGCTTTGGTGCGGGTGACGAAGGGGGTATGGAGCGCCACGTCCGCATATCCGTCAAGCGCCATGCGCTGCATCGCCCCGAAGGCCTGGGTGAAGGCGGGGCGGCAGTCGGGGTAGATGAAGTGATCGCCGCCATGGACCGCCGTTGCAACCGCCTCGTCGCCGTTGGCGGCGGCAACGCCGAAGCCGATGGCCAGCATGACGGCATTGCGGTTGGGGACCACGGTGATGCGCATGGTCTCTTCGGCGTAATGGCCGTCGGGCACGTCTATGTCGTCGGTCAGCGCCGATCCGGTCAGCGCGGCCCCAATGGTGCGCATGTCGATGAGGTGAAAGGGAACGCCAAGGCGCGTTGCAGCGGCCTCGGCGAAGTCGAGCTCCTTGCGATGGCGCTGGCCGTAATCGAAGGAGACCAGCCGCGTGAGCTGATGCTCGGCAGCGGTGATGTGGGCGAGCGACACGGAATCGAGTCCGCCCGAGCAGATGACGAGAGTTTTCATTTTTGACCCTTGTTTTGTTGACCGGGTAGGCTGCGACCGGTTGCGGGGGCGTTTAGTGCTACGCGCCCAGTTGCGCAAGAGGGGGTGCGCAAGGACAGTCAGGGGACTGCCCGGCAAAACTGCCTGTGGTGATGCGAACAGCCGGCATTGCGTAAGAAGGGGCAAGACATGCCCCCTTACATCCGAGCCGTCGGCTCAGGTTTTGGACTCGTCGGCGATCTCGGGGTCATTGTAATCGGCGGGGTCGAACTCTTCCGGGTCGAATGCCTCGTCCTCGTCGCCGATGCCGGTCACGTAGGAGGTGCCGGTTTCTTCGTCGAACACGAGGCCATAGGTTGCCTTGCCCTCGGACTTGTAGCGCAGGTACTCGTGTATGCCTGCGTAAACGAATGCCAGCACGAAGGGCGTCAGTATCAGGACAATAACGATATGAGCGCTCATTGCGGGCCTCCTTGGGGAAGTTGGCGTTTGAGTTCCTTGTGTGCACGGGCGTGCCATGACGGGGAATTAATACCATTCGGCAAGGGAATAGAACAGCTATCAGCGTGAGCGGTTCCTGATTGGCGGATGATTGCGATGTCCCTCGCGCCGCCACCCGGCTGATCGGGGCGACGGCTGGAATTTTTCGATGGATGCAGATTTGTCCTTGCGTTCGAACCCGGCGCGAATTTCCAAGGCTCCAAGGCTCCAAGGCTCCAAGGCTCCAAGGCTCCAAGGCTCCAAGGCTCCAAGGCTCCAAGGCTCCAAGGCTCCAAGGCTCCAAGGCTCCAAGGCTCCAAGGCTCCAAGGCTCCAAGGCTCCAAGGCTCCAAGGCTCCAAGGCTCCAAGGCTCCAAGGCTCCAAGGCTCCAAGGCTCCAAGGCTCCAAGGCTCCAAGGCTCCAAGGCTCCAAGGCTCCAAGGCTCCAAGGCTCCAAGGCTCCAAGGCTCCAAGGCTCCAAGGCTCCAAGGCTCCAAGGCTCCAAGGCTCCAAGGCTCCAAGGCTCCAAGGCTCCAAGGCTCCAAGGCTCCAAGGCTCCAAGGCTCCAAGGCTCCAAGGCTCCAAGGCTCCAAGGCTCCAAGGCTCCAAGGCTCCAAGGCTCCAAGGCTCCAAGGCTCCAAGGCTCCAAGGCTCCAAGGCTCCAAGGCTCCAAGGCTCCAAGGCTCCAAGGCTCCAAGGCTCCAAGGCTCCAAGGCTCCAAGGCTCCAAGGCTCCAAGGCTCCAAAAGACGCGTCAGGTGCTCAGGCCCAAGGGGTCACGAGGTACTTCTCACCGGTCTTCATGCCGGCGTAATCCGTCACCGCTTCCTTGGTCAGCATCTCCTCGAGACCGACATGCGCCTTGTAGTGGCTGGCAAAGGTGGTCGTCAGCGTGTCGCGTACGCGCTGACGCATGCGCTGGACGGTCTCGGTGCCGGCAGATTGCAGGAAGGGGAACAAAAGCCAGCCGGACAGAGACCAGCCAAAGCCGTAGCCGGGGGTCAGCGTGGTGGGGCTGTTGTCGAGCCGGCCATAGATGAACATCCGCTTGAGCTGGTTGGAGCCATAGCGCGAATACTCGGTCATTTGGCTCACGGCGACCTTCTCCATGGCCTTGAAGACGGTATCCACCGTACGCCCGCCCCCGATGGGATCAAAGCCGTAGAAGGCGCCCGTGTCTTCAATTGCAGAGGTGAGTTGCTGCATGAACCCGTCGTCGGAGGAGTTCACCACGTTCGAGGCGCCCATTTGCGTCAGGAGCTCTGCCTGCTCAGCCTTCCGCACGATGTTCACGAGGCCGATGCCATCCTCCTTGCATATCCGCGTCAGCATCTGCCCGAGGTTCGACGCACCCACAGTGTGAAGGATCGCATCCTGCCCGTCCATGCGCGCGCTCTCGACAAAGCCGAGCGCGGTCATCGGATTGACGAAGGCACTGGCGCCGTCCTTGGCGGAATGATCGCCAAGAGGCAGGCACATAGCCGCTTCGGCAACACAATACTGGCTGTAGGCATTGCCCGGGACGCAGGACACCCGCTGCCCCATCAGCGCCTGTGCCGCGTCGCTGTCACCAGCGGCGATCACCGTACCGGCGCCCTCATTCCCGGCAGGGAGCTTAAGGCCGTGCCGGGCGCCCGATCCCGCGTTGACCGCTTCGGGCACGGTGGCGACGAACTTGCCCGGCGTGTAATGCGCGGTGTCGAGGTCTGCGCCACCCACGAGGATGGCAAGGTCCGACGGATTGATCGGCGCGGCTTCCATCTTGACCAGCACCTGCGATCCGGTGGGCTCGGGGATTGCGACGTCTTCTATCTTGACGGTCAGGGTGCCGTCCGCGTCCAGCGTGGTAAATAGTTGCTTGCCAGTCTGTGCCATGTCGGGATCTCCCATTGGGATAGTGTTTCGTGAGTGTGCAGTCCCGTGGCGCGCCCCGGGATGCCGTTGCCGGGAGAGTTAGGGCCATATTGGGGCAGGGCGACTGGAAACAGCCTTCGGCGCTGGGCGTCGGCCGGTCTTTGCCGCGACGTCATGGCCGCGCTGTCTCAGTCGATCCCACGTCCCGACGCGGCACCATAGAGGCGTTTCTCGAGGCGGGGCTGTTCATTCTTGAGGATGGTCACCACCTCGGGAATGCGGGGTTCGATGCGGTTCGGAACCCCGGCAAGCGAGATCGCCCCGCGAGGAGTGCCTTGCGGATCGAAGAATGGAATGCCCACCCCCCAGCTTTCGGCATAGACCCGGCCCGGGTTCACTGCATAGCCGTTCGCGCGGGTTTCGTCGATCAGCTCGCGAAGGAAAGGCGGCGGAAAGCCGGGGTGGTCCCGCGCCATTTCGTCGGCGTTGCGCTCGAGGATCCAGTCGATCTCGTCATCGGGGCAGGCGGCCAGGATGGCCAGGCTGCCCCCGCCCACGCCAAGAGGATACCGCCCGCCCACCTGCGCAGTGTGCGTGCGCACGGGATAGCTTCCTTCGTTGCGGGCAATGCAGACCGTATGGGTGCCGATGCGCTGCAGGAACAACGAAATGTCCCCTGCCTCGGCACTGAGCGAGGCCAGCGTCGCCTTTGCCACGTCTGTCATGCCGTACCGGCTTTCGGCCGCCAGCCCCATGAGCCACGCTTCGCGCCCGAGGTAGTAGCGGTCATCGTCGGGATCCTGTTCGACCAGCCCTTCGTTCTGCAAGGCGCGCAGCATGCGGTAGACTGTGCTTCGGGCAATGCCGGAGCGCTTGCAGATCTCCACGAGGCTCAACCCCCGCGCCGCATGGGACGAGATCATCCGAAGCAGTCCAAAGGAACGGTGCAGGCTTTGGGCGCCGGTGGTCTTTTCCTGTTTCGGGGCCATGGGGGGCTTTCTTATCAGCGGCGAAGGTCTGACCGATGTCTAGCGGGCGCTGGGCGCTTGGGCCAGCCCGGCTGCTCCGCGATTCTGCGGAAAGCGCAGCGAAGTTCATTTATTCTCATAATATGGTCATTGCTGCGTTCTGATGTGAGAGGGTGGTTGAAGGCATTTGATACGCAGAATCAATTAATTAATTCGCACTCATGCACACAATCCAATTCCTCAATGGACACTTACTCATCCGTGTGTTCCATAATATGAACATAAAGTGTTGCGCTGCAAGACAGGTTGGGAGTACCGGTCTGCGGCCATATCGGTGGAGGAGACAGCCGTGAAAACAGCCGGGAGCATCGTGCCCGCCCATCACAGGGCCGGCCGTGTGGATGGAAAGCGCGTGCTGCTGATCGGCGGCGGTTCGCCCGAGGAAGGGCTGTCGAACGGCAAGGCCTCGGCGCTGCTCTATGCCCGCGAAGGGGCGTCTCTGGTGATCGCCGACCGCGATCTCACTGCGGCCGAGCGTACCGCGGAGGCCGTCCGAGCAGAGGGCTTTGACGCGACCGCAATGCGCGCTGACATCACCTCTGCTGCCGATCTCGAGGCGCTGTCCGAGGGGGCCGTCAAGGCGCTGGGCGGCATCGACGTGCTGCACAACAACGTGGGCATTGCCGAAACCGGTGGGCCGGTCGAAACCTCCGAGGAAAGCTGGCGCCGGGTGCTCGAAGTGAATCAGACGGGGATCTTCCTTGCCTGCAAGCACGTGCTGCCGGTGATGGTCGAACAGGGTGCAGGCTCCATCGTCAACATCGGCTCGGTGGCCGCGCTTCGCTGGATCGGCTTTCCCTACGTGGCCTATACCGCCAGCAAGGCGGCGGTGATGGCGATGACTCAGAATATCGCGTTGCAATACGCGGCGCAGGGCATCCGTGCCAATTGCGTGCTGCCGGGGCTGATGGACACCCCGATGATCCGCACGCCGCTGACCGCGTCCTACGGAGGAGACGTGGACAGCATGATCGAACAGCGCAACCGCACCAGCCCTACCGGCAAGATGGGCGATGCCTGGGACACCGCCTACGCGGCGCTGTTCCTTGCCTCGGACGAGGCTCGCTACGTCAACGGCACGCAGATCGTCGTCGACGGAGGACTGTCGGCACGCTGCGCCTGACGCGGCTGCCATGAATTCGAAGAGGGAGGAGAACCTTATGACTTTCGGAAAACTGATCACCACCGCGGCGATGGCCGTAGCCCTTTGCGCGCCCGGCATCGCCAGTGCCGAAACCTTCCGGCTGTCGTCGGAAACCAACGAGAACAGCAGCCGCACCCAGGGCGCCGAGCGCTTTGCCGAGCTGCTGGATGAGGCGTCCGGAGGGGACATGACCGTGAAGGTCTTTCCCAACGCGGTTCTGACCGGAGGCGACCAGCTCAAGCAGGGCGAGATGCTGGCGCGCGGCTCGCTCGATTTCTCGGTGACCTCGGCGATCACCATCTCGACGCTCGTGCCCGAGATGTCGGCCTTCTCGCTGCCCTACCTGTTCTCGGGGTATGACGAGGTGGATGCAGCGGTGAACGGCCCCGCGGGCGAGGAAATGGCCCGCATCATGGAAGAGCACGATCTGAAGCTGCTCGCCTGGGGCGAAAGCGGCTTCCGCGAGCTGACCAACTCCAAGCGGCCCATCCGCACGCCCGAGGACCTTGCCGGTCTGAAGATCCGCGTCGCGGGCCCGATGTTCATCGATGTGATGTCCGAGCTGGGGGCCAACCCCCAGCAGATCCAGTGGACCGAGACGTTCTCGGCACTGCAGCAGGGCGTGGTGGACGGGCAGGAGAACCCCATCGGCGCGGTGATCATCCCGCAGCGCGTCTACGAAGTGCAAAAGTACATCACCAACTGGCACTATTCCTACGATCCCGCCTTCCTGATGATGAGCCTTGCCAAGTGGGAGGCGCTCGATCCCGAGCAGCAGGAGATGATCCAGACCGCCGCCACCGAGGCGATGGACTGGCAAAAGGAGTTGACCCGCGAGCAGACCGAGGAAGGCATCCAGCTGCTGAAGGACGAGGGGATGGAGGTCTACGATCCGACCCCCGAAGAGCTTGAAGCTTTCGCCGAGGCGGCAAAGCCGGCCTTCGATCTCTGGGCCGACAAGGTGGGCCGCGATCTGGTGGAACTCTTCACGCAGACGCCGGAAAGCTGAGGCCTGGCCAATCTCCTGCGCCCGCGCGATCTCACGTGCGGGCCCGCGCCAAGTCCCGGCGTCTTTCAGCCCCCCGTAGCATCTGCTTCGGGGGGCATCGCATTGGAGCAGGCGGGTTCGGGAGTGTTTGGGCTCAAGGTATCTTTCCGGGCACTGGAACCCTGCCGCCAGTCGTTCGTTGGGAACATGTGCCGTACGGCTTCTGTGTCAGACCTGCGCTGTAGACCCACCCCGGACACGGAGCCAAAGCCATGACCTGTCACCCCCTAGATATCCTTCTCGTAGAAGACGAGGTCATCATTCGAATGGACTTGGCCTTCAGCCTTTCCGACATGGGGCACCGCGTGGTCGAGGCCGGGAACGTGGCCGAGGCGCTTGAGGTGTTCGAGAACGCGGAACGCATGGATGTGCTTATCACCGACATCGACATGCCCGGACCGCTCAAAGGGCTGGCGCTCGCCGCCGAAGTGCGCCGACGGTCGGAACACTGCCGGATTATCGTCATGTCAGGTCGGCCGGTCCCGGACGTCGGTGCGCTGCCGGTAGGCGGCGTGTTCGTCGAAAAGCCGCTGGAAGTGGACGACCTGGCCCGCGCCATGGCCTGAGCGCGGTTCAGCCCTGCCGTGCTGGCATGCTGAGCGCGAAGGTGGTTCCGGCCTCAGCGGTGGACGTCACGTCGAGCCGGCCGCCGTGGGCCCGCGCGATCTCGGACGCGATGTAAAGCCCCAGACCCAATCCATGAAGGCTGTTCTGTCCTTTTCTGCGCGAAAAAGGTTGGAACAAAGACGCCTTCACATCTTCGGGAATTGGCTCGCCTTGGTTGGTGACCGAGGCGTGAAGCTGATCGCCGCGCTGTGCGATGTCGATGATGACAGGATGGGTGCTGTCCCCGTGGGTCACCGCGTTGCCCAGCAGGTTCGACAGCAGCTGGCCCAGCCGCTGGGGGTCGGCCACGATGGGGTTGGGCAGATCGATGTTGCATTCGACCCGCTGAGGCGCAACCTTGGTGATCTCAGAGATCACATCGCGGAACACCGGCTCGAGGTCCACGGGGCGAGGTGCTTCGACCTCGATTCCCGCGCCAAGGCGGCCCCGGGCGAAATCCATCAGGTTGGTGATGATCTGGCTGGCGCGGGTCAGCGCCCGCTGCATCTCCAAGATGACCATCTGCGTCTGTTCGGGGGGCAGGTCGCGTTCCGACATCATGCGCAGTCCGGAGGTGACCGCGGCGATCGGGTTGCGTAGATCATGGCCGACGATGGCGATGAACTCTTCACGCAGTCGGGCGGTGTCGCGTTCGGTTTGCAGGTTGGCACGACCTTTTTCCAGCTCGTCCTGCCGGTCGAGCTCGCGGGCAATGAGCCGTGCGAACAGCTGGAACAGCCGTTCCGTCTCGGGCGTCAGGTCGCGGGGCTTGGGGTCGAGGGCGCACAGGGTGCCCCAGAAGCTGCCGTCACTGCGCATGATCGGCACCGAGATGTAGCTCTTGAACTTGTAGGTGCGCGGAGTGTGGTGGCTGCAGTAGGTCTCGCTCGCGTCCACGTCAGGGATCAAGATCGTGCTGCGCGTCCCGCGCACTTCGTGACACAAGGTAGACCTTACATCGAGCTCATCACCGGGCTTGAGGCCGAAGTCGGCCTTGTCCAGTGCCATGCAAGTCACCCAGCGGTCCTCGGTCACCCGGGCGATTGCCGTGAAGCCCATTCCCGTCGCCGCATTGCAGGCCTCGAGAAGGAGCGAGATGTCGGCAATCACCCCGACGCGCTGGACGTCGTGGCACAGGGGGTCATCATCGGGGAGGGAGGTGATACTCGTCATTCACTGGCATTCTATCGTCGCAAGCGGCGAAATCAAGCCGATGCCTCTTGGTGTTATGCGGGCGCGTCGGCGAGGAAGCCGGTGTAGGGCCAGCCGCTGCGGGCGGTGCCGGTCAGGGACTCGAAGCGCTAGTTCTATTTTGCCGCGATGCCGCCGCCATATCAGATCATTTAGAGCAAAATGTCGGGGCCGGCGACCGTCAAGGCGCTGAATGGGGCCGGTTCGGCAAGGGGCTGCGCCGCCCCATGGTTCTGATCACCTTGCCGTGAAATGATGCGTCGGAGCACTCCTTCGATGTCAATGGTACCCTGTGCGCCCATGGCGAGAAAGCGCTGCCGCTGCACCACGCCGAAGTCGCAGTAGGGGGAGGTCGTGTCGCGCAGTGGGCGGCTGAGCTGTCCCAACCGGTCCGTCGCCCCCGGAAGCTCGAGCGCTTCTGCCCCCAAGTTGGATACAAGCTGGTCAAGGATCCGCGCCCGATAAATTGGGGCGGCCATTTCAGCGCCATTTGCGCCGAGGATGCGTCGTGGTGCTTGGCGATGTCGCATTGCGCCTCAATGCTGGCCCAGCTGCGGGGCCGGGACAGGAACTCGGCCGTGGATCACTCTGAATGTGCCGTGCCGTCGCCGGCGCGGGTGATTTCGGACGCGGTGCCGCCGCGCATGTACATTTTGGTCCGCACGCCAGCCAACCGCGTGCGGCGACCACGGCAGCCGTTCGATGTCGTTGTCCTGGAGCGACGGAAGGGCTTCCTGTTCGATCTCGCGCGACCACAGGTTTAACCGCAGTTGCAGTGACACCAGCTTGGACTGGCCAGGCGGGTCCGTGGTGGGTACGAACAGCTGCAGCTGCCAGCCGGTGACGTAAGACAGGCCATCGTCATGGATCTAGCCGGCCCGGATCGCGTCGGCAAAGATATGCAACTGTTCCTCGACGAGGTCAGCATGTCCGCCGCGTGCAACTGGTACAGGTGGATGGTGTCCACCTGCAGCCGCTGCAGTGGCAGCTTCAGCGCATTGTGCCGGCTGCGGCGCGACAGGCTGTGAGCCCTGATTGCGGGCCAGATGCTATAGCGGCCCTCGGTGGTAAGACTGGCGTGCTGCGTGACATCCAACAGCCGGACGGCGACATAGCGTCCGACAATCGCCTCGGTCTCGTCCCCGGCATGGACGCTCTGATGTGCCGATCAGGTTACCGTGCGCCTCCTCGAAGGCACCATTCACTTCAAGTGATTTATCTTCCTTCGTTTCAGCGCCGAATGTCATGGTGCCGAGCGTCAGTTCCCAATTGCTCCGGCTTGGATGTCCAAGGATGGTGTAGCTCATGTCGGCCTTCATTCTTTTCCGCCAGACAGACGCCTTGCCGCCCTGGCGTTCGACCTCGGCCCAGCCGGCGGTATGAAGTGTGGTGGGCCCGCCGCGCCACTGGCGCTGATGAGCGCTAGTCATGGAACGTAAAAGGCACCGGCCCATCATGTCACCGCGAAGGGGCCTGCCAGCGCGGCACCGGCCTTTACCGCAGCAAAACGCCGAAAGAGGGTGGGGGTGCCAACGGTATCTGAAGCGCTCGACCTTTACGGTATGCAAACCTCGTCTCACGCAGTTTGGCGCCATATCTCCGAGTCGCGGCGTTGAAACTTGATCCCTGAGTAACCACTTTGGGTTGAGTAGCATCCCTGATGCTGCCTTGCTGATCACGTTGCGATGCCTGATCAGAGATGCCGCAGAGCCCGACGGGGCTTTGCGGCATTGCTATGTCGCTGGCCGCTCGATGGCAGGGCTTGGGTCTTGTGGTTGGCCTCGGATCCGGATTGCCCGATTGCCGAACTTGCTTGGGCACCCTCCATAACTTCCCAGTCACCGCCGGCTTCAGCGTCCTTCTCTGGCATCGAAAGACGGTTGAAGCCAAGTTCGCCTTCCGGCGATCGCGGCGCGGAAAAGTGGTCACCCCTTGCGACTGAGCCGAACGGCTCGCACAAATGCAAAACCGTGATCACACTTTTCTAATACATGCGGACAATATGAAGTATTGAACCCGTTCGGTGGAAAGGTAGACTGTTCCCCGTGGCATCCATTCGCCACCCTTCTGATCACGTTGCGATGCTTGGTCAGATTCGCCGCAAGGTTCGACGGGGCCTTGCGGCGGTCTCTCTCTTATCCGAGGCGTAGCCAAGGCTGTGATTTCGGTTGCTCAGACACGATCGGCGGGCCCTTTCAGAAAGGACCCGCCGTACTACTGGCAACTCACACGTCGGGCATTTTGCGAGCGCGACAGTCTCGGCGGCGTTCTTCTGCACGGTGCGGGATAGCCGGGTTACTGACATCCGTGCTTCGGGTCCACGGTAGGGGGCGAGGCGTTAGCGGCCGAATTTCGTGTGCGAGTGGAGCAGCCGGGAGAATGACGCGTGCCTGCAAAGCCATAGCTTAGCTTAAACTCTGAAAGCCTCGGAAGACCTTTAAGATCGTCTTCTAACCTCAGAACGCATAGCGATAAATTTCACATTTGGGCCCTTGATGCGATGACTGGCCCTCATTTGTAGACCACCCCCTTCCATGACAGGCATCTCGCGCAGCATGAGGCATCGCGACAGGTCAGGGCGCCCATGGCTTAGCGTTCCGGCGCTACATGTCCCCCAGCGCACATAGGCCTTGAAGCTCGGCGCAGCGCGGTCACTTACTCGAAGTGGCCATTTGCGCGAGCGTGGGCTGGCGCTGTCGCATTTGGGTCCGGGATGAGGGTCGAAACCGCCGCGCGCCGCAATCCTGAAAGGTCTGTCTTAGGGGGAGAGCGAAAGATGCACAGGTGCATGCTGGAACGCCTTTCTTAAGTCAGATCGTGCGCAGGGCAAAACCGCCCGCGACGAGACCGAGCGTTGGAGGGTAAGCCAGGTTCGCAACGTCGACGACACGGCTTCTGGCAGGATCTCTCCGCTGGCGAGTGCCGAGTTCGTTGGCAGGTGGTAGACCCCTGTGGCGAGCGCCAGCCCCAGTTTTGGGCGGTAGCGATCGCCCACGGTCCGCGCGCGCTCCGGTCGCGCCGCGCGAGCCAGAGTGATCCGAGAAGACCTAGCAGCGCGGGGCCCGCCACGACCGGTATGGTCCGCGCGATGAACCCGCTGTTCACGGCGTACCATGCCAGGACTTCTTCTGGCGGCAGGGTGGTCCAGTAGCCGTCGAATGCGAGACCGATGCAGAGCATCGTGTCGGCGAACCCGGCCGATTCGAGGACCGCGAGAGAGGCGAAGAATACTCTCATGTGACGACTTTTCCCGCCGTACCCGCCGCGCGCGCAACGCCATTCCAGCCTTCATGTTAAGCGCGAGCAGGAAGATATTCACCGCCCCCGCGGCCAGTTCGACGATCTGTACGAGGACGAAAGGCGCGGCAAAATGGCCCGCTTGCGCCCGCAACCCGAGGAATACGGAGGATGGAACGAGCACGGCCAGACCGTTGGCCGCCGCGAGTGCCATGCGGTGACGCTTGCCCGGATGGGAGCCCCGGAGCGCCCCGCGAGACGCTGGCCCCGGCGGTGATCATGGCGATTACCAGCACCGGTACCGCATAGAGGATCGCCGTGCGGACTGCCACGACGCCGGGGGCGGACAGGACGAATTCAGCGGTCACTGTAGAAAGCCGATGGGTTGTGATGGTAAGAGGGGCCACGGTGCCATGCAATACGACTAGGCTCTGGACTCATTGAGTCTCACAGCCAGAAAATGACGATTTATGCGAGTATGACTGCCGAAAAGAAGGTTTGGGGACATCGGTCATAACGCGTCGCTACGCGTCTCAATTTCTTGAGGCCGTCAAACATGATCTTGATCCGGTTACGCCTCTTATATCTGCGCTTGTGCTAGCGGAGATGTGTCTTCCGCTGCTTTCCGCCAGGGAGGCAATGGCCTATCTTGTTGTCCTGAAATGCTTCTCTGAACCAGTCGGCATCGTAGCCGCGATCTCCGAGAAGCCACGTCACGTTGGGCAGCCCGCTGAAGAGCGCACGTGCCCCGATGTGGTCGCTGACGGGACCAGCGGTCAGGGATAGGTCCATGGGCCGGCCCTGGCTGTCGCAGATGGCGTGCAAGTTCGTGTTCATGCCTCCCTTCGTCCGGCTAATCAGGCGACCCCCCCCCTTTTTTGACGCCCTGGCTGGACGCCGTACGATGAGCTTTCAGATCAGTTGCTTCGATCAACACGGTCGTCTCCTCACCGTGCTCTGCGGCCAGCCTCGTCATGATGCCGGCGAAGACACCCCGGTCGCTCCACCGCTTTCAACGGTTGTAGAGCGTCTTGTGCGGGCCGTATTCCCTTGGCGCATCTCGCCAGCGCAAGCCGTTGCGATTGATAAAGACTAAGCCGCTCAGAACGCGCCGGTCATCGACATAAGGCCTGCCGTGTGACTTCGGGAACAAAGGCCCCAGACTCGCCATCTGCGCATCGCTAAACCAGAAAAGACCAGACATGCTCACCGCTCGGTTTCGAACGGTGACTCACGCGTGCCCAACCAAATCGATGGGTCCTAACCCTAACATGGCAGTTTATGAGACTTTTTTGCGCTCTCTATTCTATTAATCCTAACTTGGCAGGTCTTGAGCGTTTTTGTGCATTCGCATTGAAGCTATTCATTTGCGAAATTTTCTCTGGATCTGTGCCGATTTCCTCAATTTGACCCAAATTTTGTTCAACTAATCCTTATCGATATATTTCCAAACTAAGGTCGGGGAACGGTTTTGCTGAGTAATTTGTCAACACGTCTTCGGAAAGTGGTGCGCGACCAAAGTGGGTCGGTGACCGTTGAGTTCGCGATCTTACTACCAGTTTTTCTGGTGATCCTGACGGGCCTGTTCTGGCTGGCGCTGTATCTGATGACGATCTCCGATGTTCAGCAGCTGGCGCTCGAGATCGCGCGGCAAGCGTTGCAATACAGCGGTGATGCCTTGAGCCAGGCAGATCTATGCGACGACGTCGAACAGGAGTTGTTGCAGGCCCTGGCGGATACCTTCTCCCTGATCCGGCCTGAGTATCTCGGGTCGCCAACCTGCAGTGCGAGTGCTCAGACCGGCTGGAACATTATACAGCTATCCTACGATCTGTCCTATATGGGCTTCAGCTCCGTGTTCTCGACGATCAACGGCGGATCCTCGGAGATTGTCGGTCAAGCAGTCTTGATTGGGCGCTGACGATGAATTTCTGGAAAGAACAATATGGTGGGATCACCGCCGCCACCGTCGTGCTGCTTCCCGCAATGCTTCTGGGCGCGGCGGTTGTCTTCGATGTGCTTCAGATCAACAGCCACAGAAGCTACCTGCAGGGACAGGCCGACATGGCTGCGCTCGAGGCGGTGCGGCACTCGTATGAGGACGATGCGGCGCTACAGCAGGCGCGCCGTTCAATTGCCAACAACCAAAAGTTCGAGGCGTCTGATCCGCTGGCCGAACAGGTTCTGCTTGGGCGTTGGGAAAACCGTGTATTCACACCCAAAGAGCCGGGAGATTTGCGCCGGCCGAACGCCGCGCATGTCGTGGTGCGCTCGGTAGCGCACACCAATGCCGTTGCAACCTTGTGGGAGGGCATTCAGGCCCCGATTGCCCGCAGTGCCACGGCGGTTCAGCGCGAGCGGGTCAGCTTCAGCCTGTCAAACTGCCTGACGTCGCTCAACCTGTTCAGAGGGGCGCTGCAGCCTCTGCTGGGAGCGAACCTGGACCTGCTGTGCTCTGACGGGGCACTGGACCTTCAGGTCGATGCGCTGCTGGAAACGCTGGCGACAGATCTCGATGCGCCGATGACCTATGGTGATGTCCTCGATGCCGACGTCAGCCTGGCGCAGCTTTGGTCTGTGGCGCTCGGGCTGGATGTGCCGGCGCCGCCCGAGACGATCCGGCTTGGCGAAGTGCTCGAGATCGATGAGGCCAACCGCGGTCTTGAGGTGGGCGCAAGGATTCCTGGCGCGTCGGTGGATGGGTCTGATTTGGTCTTTGCGTCTCTGGAGCTGCTGTCTCAGCACATGGTGGATCTTGACCTGAGGGCTGATCTGGGCGGGATTGCGAACGTCCCGCTGTCCCTGACCGTGTTGGAGCCGCGCCGCATCGTTACCGACGTGGAGCCCGGATCGCCCGAGGCCTACGCCGAGACCGCCCAGATCCGCCTCGGGATCAATGGTCTCGACCTGCTCGGACTGGTGAAACTCAATCTCGGGCTCCAGGTGGCGCAGGCGACAGCGCAGCTGAGCGGTGCTTCCTCCATGTGCAGCGGGGGTGACAACGCCAGCGCGCTATTCAGCCCCGCCAGTGCAGCGCTTGCGGTGCTGGAGGTGGAACTGGAGCTTCTGGGCCTGTCCGTGCGCGAGGAAATTCACCTTGTGGAAGCCGCGGACTTGGCGGTGCGCTTCACCGCGGATGAGGTTCGGGACAGAACGGTCAAACAGATCTCGGCGCGGCTCGAGGGGACGCTCCAGAATATCACAAATGAGGCAACGGATCTCCTGGACCAGCTTCCCTTGGGCGGCTTGGGGGGATTAGTCGGAGGACTACTGGGCGGTGTCACGTCTTTGCTGTCACCGCTCGAGGCGCTGCTCGGGGCAATCGTACATGACATTGTGGGGCTGTTCATTGCCCCGGCGGATTTGCAGGTGCTCGGAGCAAGCTGCGAGGTGCGGCTGGTCCAGTAATATAGTGCGGCGGCACGCCAGGCTCAGATTGCCGGGGCGCACGCCAGTGACCGCCCCATCTGTTCGCGGTGCTGTTCTCGAGCCAGTTCAAGATCGTGATTGTGATGCTGTTTGACATGGCGCGCTGTTCCGATGGGCGCCCGGCATCCGGAATTTGTGGGGGCGCCTTTTCCATCGAGACAAGGCCCACAGTGTCCCTGTCCCATTCCACGGTATCACACCACCCTTGCTGACCGGCGCGACGCGCCTCGCGAAGGTGCTCCATTTCGCTTGCAAGTCAGTGATGTCACATGGACCAGAATGCGACTTCTGTGGTCCACGCCTCGATTGGGAACATCGGCTTTTGCGGTGTTTTTGGTAGGCCCGGCAGGACTTGAACCCGCAACCAAGGCGTTATGAGCGCCCTGCTCTAACCAATTGAGCTACAGGCCCACCGTGCCTGTCTCAGTACCATCCGCATCGGGCGGGTCAAGTACGATGCACAGGACATGGGATATGATGGCCACCGTGGTCCCGTGCTGAGAGGTGGTCCGGCAGTGCGTTTGCGCGGAAAATGCGGCGCTCTCGGACGAAGGACAGTGCAAGCCCCGCCCGTAAGGATCAGAGCGTGAACTCTGCCGCGACCGCACCGGTCAGCGAGGGCAAGCGGGCCGGGTCTATCGCGAAGAGGTGCCGTGGCGTGCCCGCCGCGGCATAGACTTGCGGGAACTCCAGCAGCCGGGGGTCAATCCAGGCGCGGATCGGCGACAGGTGGCCCACCGGGGACACGCCGCCGATGGCAAAGCCCGTCTGCGCCCGGATCAGCGCTGCGTCCGCCTTGCCCAGGGGCTCGCCCGCGAGGGCCGAGGCCTTTTCGGCGCAAACCTTGTTTCCTCCGGCGGTAAGGAAGAGCACCGCGTCGCCGCTATCCTGCGCAAGAAAGATGATCGACTTTGCGATCTGGTCGAGATTACAGCCAACGCTGTCCGCCGCCTCCTGCGCGGTGCGGGCCTTGTCGACCTCGCGGATGTCCACGGTCTGACCTGCATCTTCCAGCGCCGCGCGGACGCGCTTGAGGCTCTTGCTCATCGGTGACTCCTGTCTGTGCGTGGGAGACAGACCATTGCGGCCGGGAAGGTGCAAGTCCGCACGGCCACTGCATTCCGCTTCTCGCAAGTGTCCATATCCTGTCACACACGGCCGTACCTGACCTGTTGCGCGGGGGCGTTCCTCTGCGGTTGCAGACGGCCTTGCCGGTGCACGCGGGCGTGTCCTTTTTGCTGGCCATCGCTACGCCTGTTCCAAGAGACGCAACGACGCATGTCCCATTGCGCGCAGGCGACCGAATGCCCATACAAGAGGCACCATGAGTATCGCCAGCCGCATCACCCGCCTGCCACGCCCCTTCGAGACCGAGCTTGGCGAAGAAGCCCTCGCGTCCTGTCCCTGGGCCGACGGTCCCGTCGCCGAACTGATCGCAGGGGCTGGTGGGTCCAGCCCCTATCTGCATGGCCTGCTTCAGCGCGAGGGGGCATGGCTTGAAGACGCCGTGCAGGCCCCCGAAGATGCGCTCGAGGCGGTGCTTGCGGGCCTGCCAGAGCTGCCGGACGACAAGGTTGAAAGCGGCCTGCGGACCGCCAAGCGGCGGCTGGCGCTGCTGACCGCGCTGGCGGACCTGTCTGGGGCTTGGAGCCTCGAGGAGGTCACCGGCGCGCTGACCCGGCTGGCGGAGGGCGCGGTGCAGCGCGCGCTCGAGGTGTCGCTGGCGCGCGAGGTCAGGCGCGGCAAGCTGCCCGGTGTGTCGTCTGAGGATAACCTCGGCGACGCCTGCGGCATGGTGGTTCTGGCCATGGGCAAAATGGGCGCCTACGAGCTCAACTACAGCTCTGACATCGACCTCATCTGCCTGTTCGATCAGGACCGGTTCGACAGCGACGATTTCCACGAAGCGCGGTCTGCCTTCGTACGGGCGACGCGCCGGATGACGGCCCTACTGAGTGATCTCACCGGCGAAGGCTATGTCTTCCGTACCGACCTGCGACTGCGTCCCGATCCGGCGGTGACGCCGGTGTGCATCTCCATGGAAGCAGCCGAGCGCTACTACGAAAGCCTTGGACGGGCCTGGGAGCGGGCGGCCTACGTCAAGGCACGGCCCTGCGCCGGCGACATCGATGCGGGCGAACGGTTCCTCGATGCGCTGCGGCCCTTCGTGTGGCGGCGGCACCTCGATTTCACCGCGGTGCAGGATGCTCATGACATGCGGCTGCGCTACCGGGACCGTAAGGGCCATGGCGCGATCAGCCTGCAGGGACACGACATGAAGCTGGGCCGGGGCGGCATCCGGGAAATCGAGTTCTTCACCCAGACCCGCCAGATCATTGCCGGCGGCCGCGAGCCCGAGCTGCGGGTGCGCGGCACCGTGGACGGGCTGCGGGTGTTGGCTGAAACGGGATGGGTGCCGAGGGACGTGACAGATCGGCTGGTGGACCACTATCGCGCCCACCGCGAGGTCGAGCACCGGGTCCAGATGCTGCGCGACGCGCAGACCCATCAGCTGCCGTCTACCAACGAGGGGTTCCACCGGCTTGCCGCGCTCATGGGTGCCGACGCCAAAGACCTCGGGGATACGATCCGGGCTCGGCTTGACGAGGTGCATGCGCTGACCGAGGATTTCTTCGTGCCCGATGGTCCGACCTCGGCCTGCGGCGACATCCCCGAAGAGCTGGAATGCAGCGACGAGGTGGCACGCTGGCCCAACTACCCGGCGCTACGGTCGGGGCGAGCGGTGGAAATCTTCAAGCGCCTGCGCCCCGAGATCCTTGGACGCCTCGCCCGTGCCGACCGTCCGAAGGAGGCTCTGGCGGCCTTTGACGGCTTCCTCGCGGGGCTGCCTGCCGGGGTGCAGCTTTTCGCGCTGTTCGATGCCAACCCGCAGCTTATTGACCTGCTTGTGGACATCGTGTCGACGTCGCCGGACCTTGCACGCTACCTGTCGCGCAATGCTGCGGTGTTCGACGCGGTGATCGGCGGGGATTTCTTCAGCGCGTGGCCCGGGGCGTCGGCGCTGACCGCGGGCCTGTCGGAGGTGCTGTCGCGCGAGGAGGATTATGAGAGCCGCCTCGACATGGCGCGGCGCTGGACCCGTGAATGGCATTTCCGCGTGGGCGTGCACTTGCTGCGCGGGCTCTCCGAACCCGAGGAAGCGGGGCAGCAGTATGCAGACCTTGCGGGCGCCGTGCTTGCGGCGCTTTTTCCGGTCGTGCAGGAGGAGTTCGCCCGCAAGCACGGGCCCGCGCCGGGGCGCGGCGCGGCGCTGCTGGGAATGGGATCGCTCGGGGCGGGGCGGCTGCATGCTCTGTCCGATCTCGACCTCATCGTGATCTATGATCCCGACGGGGTCGAGGCCTCGGAGGGACGTCGCCCGCTGCCCTCTCGGCAGTACTATGCCCGGCTGACACAGGCGCTTATCACCGCGATGACCGCGCCCATGGCCGAGGGCAAGCTTTACGAGGTGGACATGCGCCTGCGCCCCTCGGGGAACCAGGGGCCAGTGGCCACGGCGCTGTCGTCCTTCAGCGACTACCAGCGCACCGAGGCTTGGGTGTGGGAGCACCTTGCGCTGACCCGCGCGCGGGTCGTGACCGGCCCGCCGGAACTGGCCGCCGAGGTCGAGGCGCTGCGCACGGATGTGCTGGCCCTCCCGCAGGAGGGTGACAAGGTACTGGCCGAACTCGCCAACATGCGCCGCCGTATCCATGCGGCCAAGGGGCAGGGCGATCCGTGGGATCCCAAGATCGGTCGGGGCCGCCTGCAGGATATCGAGCTTTTCGCGCAGGCCGCCGCGCTGCTGTCTGGCAGTGGGCCGCGGCGGACCTCGCGTGGGCTGGCCGCTGCGGCCAGGCTGGCGTTGGTGAGCCGCGAGGACGCTGACCACCTCGCCGCAACCGCCCGCCTGTGCTGGAGCCTGCAGATCGGCGCGCGTCTCATCACCGAAGGGGCGTTCGACGCGCAGGAGGCGGGGGCGGGCGGGCGCGCCTTCCTTACCCGGCTGACCGGCACGGAAAGCCCGCAGGCCCTGCGCGATACGTTGGCAGACATGACCGCCCGCGCCGCCGCCATCATCGACACAGCATTGCCCGAGGACAGCCAATGACCGCCATCGAAAATGCAGACAAGGGCCACGATCCCAAGGGCTTGATCCGAGAAGCCTACAAAATCGACGGCATCGGTCCGGGTGAATGCCGATCGATCTTTCTTGATTGGGCCCTGTCCCTGCCCGAGGACACCGAGACGGAGCGTCACATCGAGGCGCTGCTGCGCCGCCACGATGATGCGCCGGACCATCCCATGTCGCAGGTGCTGCGCGAAGGGCTGGTATCGGGCAGCGGCGCGCAACGCAGGGGCGGCGCACGGGGACGGCGCGGCAAGCTCTGACCCCGGGAGCGGAGGGCAGGACCTGAGGCAGGGTGGGGGGCTGGACCGCAAAAGGAGCCACTTGGCTCTTTCGGCAGAATCCCGCCGCTGGTTTGAACCAATACGATATGCCGTGCGTTAAAACCTTCGACCGCTGCCGAAACGCGGCACAGAGGAAAAGGACCACAGCATGACCAGACCGCTTCTCAAGACGACCACCATGCTGGTCGTCGTCGCCAGCCTGACCAGTCCTGCTTTCGCGCAGTCGCTGGGCAACCAGCAAGCCGAAGGGGAGCTTCGCGGCAACGGAGGCCTCAATCTTGGAGAAGGCCTTGGCAACCTTGGGGCCGATGAGCTGCGCAAGCGGCTGCCGCAGCTGAAGGCTGCCTGCGAGGACGGCACGGCGCCGGAAGGCGTCAATTGCGATCGCATCGCCGAGATGCCCAGCTTGGGCGAAGCGCGCCCCGGCAATGGCAATCAAGGCAACTCGGATCAGGCCGATGGTGGTCAGGATGACGTGCCTGCCGCAAATGCTGGCGACGGCGAAAACCGAGCTCTGGGCAATGCGAACCAAGGCAATGGAAACCAAGGCAACGGCAACAACAAAGCCAACGGCAACGCGGCTCAAGCCGACTCCAGCCCCGAGCCGCAGCCCGAACCCACGGAGCAAGCAGCTCCGGAGCAGGCCGATGCACCCGCTACCGCTGAAGCTGCACCTGAAGCAGCCGACTCCCAAGTCTCCGACGAAGACATCCAGCGTCTCGAAGGTGCTCTTGGCGGCGATACAGAGGCTGAAGGTTCGGCCAATGTCGAAGCTGAAGGCACCACCGACGCTGACGCCGCCGCGGATGGTTCGCTGAACGGTTCTGGGGACCAGCCTGCGCTGAGCGACCCAATCCCGGATGCTGCCGACCGTGCCATGAGCGCAGAAGATGCGCCGGCAGAGGCAGTCCCGTCTTCTGAAGAAGCCGCCGATCAGCCGCAGGAGACTGCCGAAGAGGCACCCTCCGACGCTCCGGCGATGGCTGAAGATGCACCGGAACAAGGGAATGCCGATGGTCAGGGCGTGACCGCCGAGGAGACCCCCGCCGGTAATTCCACCGACACCGACACCGACACCGACACCGCTGCCGACAGCCCTGAGCCCACGGCACCGGCCGATGATCAAGAGCAGGCCGATCTCGCGTCTCGCATTGCCGAGCGTCTTGGCGCAGGCTCTGCCGCTGCCGCAGCGATGTCCGGTGAAGGCGAGGAGCAGGCCGGTAACGAGCCTGAGGTCGTCGAGGAACAGCTATCGGAAGACGATGTGCGCAGCTCGAACGAAGACTTCCGCACCCGCATTGGCGAGGCCACCGGCCAGCTGACCGGCAATCGCAAAGACAAGGACGACGACGACGACGACAACTCCGCACGCAATGCCTTCGGCGCGGCCGCCCTGCTTGGCCTTGGTGCCGTGGCTCTGAACGAGATCCTCGGGGACAATGCCCGCGTGGTCGAGGACACCGGCGATCGTCTCGTGGTCGAGGAAAATGGCCAGTACCGCGTACTGCGCAATGACGACGTGCTGCTGCGCCAGCCCGGCTCGGACGTGACCACCTACCGCTACGATGACGGTTCCACCCGTTCGGTCGTGGCTTACGAGGATGGCACCTCGGTTGAGACCATCAAAGCGGCAGATGGCCGCGTGCTGCGTCGCGCCCGTACCCTCCCCAACGGTCAGGAAGTCGTGCTGTTCGACGACACCCGGCAGGAAACCGAGGTCGTGATAAACGAGCTGCCTCAAGCTCAGGACAACACCCGCCGGATGAACCTGCAGGAAGTGTCCGAAACTGATCTTGCGGCGGCACTTGCCTCGCAGAATACGGATGTGGGTCGGAGCTTCTCGCTCAACCAAGTGCGCAACATCGATGCGGTGCGGCACCTGATCCCCGAGATCAGCGTAGATTCGATCAACTTCGAAACCGGCTCCGCAGCGATCCGCCCCGAGGAGGCGCGGGCCTTGGCCAGCCTCGGCAACGCGATGAAGCAGATCATTGCCGACAATCCCGGCGAAGTCTTCCTGATCGAAGGCCACACGGATGCGGTGGGCGCATGGAGCTACAACCTTGCTCTGTCAGACCGCCGTGCGGAATCGGTGGCGCTTGCGCTGACCGAGTACTTCCAGGTGCCGCCTGAGAACATGGTGCTTCAGGGGTACGGCGAAGGTGACCTCGCGGTGGAAACCCAAGCCGCCGAGCGCGCCAACCGCCGCGCAGGTGTGCGCCGCATCACTCCGCTGCTTCAGGGCAGCTGAGCGCTTCGCGACCCGTGAAACGATAAGGGGCGGCCCGCTTGGGCCGCCCCTTTTTTTGTGTCCGGAAAGTTTTCTATCATGGATCGTGAAACGCCCGGTGACGGCCAAGGCTTGGAGCGCAAGCGCTCCTGCCGGTGCATCACACCATCATTTCCTTGGTCGCCGAGAGGGTCACGTCGGGATAGTCCCGCACCACCCTGTCGATGTCCCACTGCATCCGGGTGAGGTAGACCACGTCGCCGTCGTTATCATGCGCGATGTGCTGCTTGTTGGCGTTGACGAACTTGTCCACTGCCAGCTTGTCCCCATGCACCCAGCGCGCCGAGGTGAACTGCGAGCCCTCAAAACGCACGGGCAGGCCATATTCCTGCTCGATCCGCGCGCCCAGAACCTCGAACTGCAGCGCGCCGACAACGCCCACGATGTAGCCGGAACCGATATCGGGCTTGAACACCTTGGCCGCGCCTTCCTCGGCGAACTGGAACAGCGCCTTCTCGAGGTGCTTGGCCTTCATCGGATCGCCCGCGCGCACGCCCTGCAGAAGTTCGGGCGCAAATGACGGGATTCCGGTGACCTTCAGCGCCTCGCCTTCGGTGAGCGTGTCGCCGATGCGCAGTTGCCCGTGGTTGGGGATGCCGATGATGTCGCCGGCCCACGCCTCTTCGGCCAGCTCGCGGTCAGCGGCAAGGAACAGCACCGGGCTTGCGATGCTCATGGGCTTTTTCGTGCGGACATGGGTCAGCTTCATGCCGCGTTCGAAATGGCCCGACGACAGGCGGACAAAGGCGATGCGGTCGCGGTGCTTGGGGTCCATGTTGGCCTGCACCTTGAACACGAAGCCTGCCACCTTCTTCTCATCAGGCGAGATCTGCCGCGGCTCGGCTTTGGTGGGCTGCGGCTCGGGGGCGAGGTTGCCGATGCCGTCCATCAGTTCGCGCACGCCGAAGGAGTTGATCGCCGAGCCGAACCAGATCGGCGTCAGGTGGCCTTCGAGAACCGATTGCGCATCTAGCTGCGGCAGCAGCTCACGCGCCATCTCGACCTCTTCGCGCAGCTTTTCCAGCAGGTCGGCGGGGATGTGCTCGTCGAGCTTGGGATCGTCCAGCCCCTCGAGCTTGATGCTTTCGGCGACCTTGTTGCGGTCCGCCCGGTCCATCAGCTCGAGCCGGTTGCGCACCATGTCGTAGCAGCCGAGGAAATCGCGACCCATGCCGATGGGCCAGCTTGCCGGGGTCACGTCGATGGCAAGGTTTTCCTGGATCTCGTCGATGATCTCGAAGACATCGCGGGCCTCGCGGTCCATCTTGTTGCAGAAGGTCAGGATCGGCAGATCTCGCAGGCGGCAGACCTCGAACAGCTTCTGGGTCTGGGATTCGACGCCCTTGGCGCCGTCGATCACCATGACTGCCGCGTCCACCGCCGTCAGCGTTCGGTAGGTGTCCTCGGAGAAATCCGAGTGGCCGGGCGTGTCCACGAGGTTGTAACGGTACTGCCCGTAATCGAACGACATGGCCGAGGCAGAGACCGAGATCCCGCGCTCCTGCTCCATTTTCATGAAGTCCGACCGGGTGCGCCGGGCCTCGCCCTTGGCGCGCACCTGCCCGGCCATCTGGATGGCGCCGCCATACAGGAGGAATTTCTCGGTCAGCGTCGTCTTGCCGGCGTCCGGGTGCGAGATGATCGCAAAGGTACGGCGGCGGGCGATTTCCGCGGGCAGGTCGGGGCGGTTCGAAGGGGTGTCCAGCATGGGCGCGATATAGCTGCGCCGTGCGCTATTGGGAAGGGGAACCGCACGGGTCTCCTGAGCGTTTCGACCGTAAAGGGAGAGACGCCATGCCCAATCCGAGCCTCAAGGACGAGAAACTCTACGAAGACCTGCGCGACAAAGGCATGTCCAAGGAAAAGGCCGCCCGCATTTCCAATGCCAAGGCCAATCCCGACATGCACCCCTCAGAAAAAGGCGGCAAGGCGCCTGCCTACGAGGACTGGACCAAGGATGACCTTTACAGCCGCGCGCAAGAACTGGAGATCGAGGGACGCTCGGACATGACAAAGGACGAGCTGATCAACGCGCTGCGCAATCACTGACTGGCAAAGGGATGCGCAGACCCTCCGTCGGTCGGGAGCGGCGTTCAGGGCAAGCCATCCCGACCCCGAGCCGTCATGCCCAAGATGCCGCGCGGCCACCTCGGGTCGCATCGCGCCGCCGCCTCAGCGACAAGGACGCCAACGTTATGGTGTTCACTCTCCGTTTTTCCAAATACCCTGGGAGTTCCCAAAATACGCGGGGGAGTGTTTGTGCGCCACGGTGGCAGAGCTCTATCCCAACACCCCCCCAACCCGTGATGGCCTATCCAATCGCGCTGGGGGTGGGATTTGCCCACCGTCCTATAACCACGCCCACCGGCGTTCAAGCAACGAAGCGCAGGCCTAGCCGCGCGATGACTTGCGCAGCAGTTCCGCAAGGTCGGGCCGGTCCAGAAGGGCCTCGTGAACCTCGAGATCCCCATGATCGCTCTTGCGATGACTAGGCAGGAGCTGCCCGATCCGGTCGCCCAGTTCCTCGGGCAGGGCAGCGCGCGTCCGGGTGTCCACCAGCATGGATTCGGCGGCGATCCCCTCGGCATAGATGATCTGATGATGGTCGAAAATCATCTGGTAGAAATCGATGAACCCACCCTCAACCCTGGTGATCGTGTCGCCATTCACCAAGTGACGCGCCTTGACCAGAAGCTCGGCTCGCCCGGCTCCAAGCCGATCCTGCCGCTGGTAGATGAACAGACGGTGATCAGGGCCCACCAGGAGGTCGCCTGAGTTGTTGAGCACACCGGCTTTGATCAGGATCGGCGCGAAGGCCCCGGCGGCGCGGGTGGTATGGTGGCCCAGCCAGCGCACCGGCTGCGGCCCGTCGTCACGGGTCAGCACCCGGTCTCCCACCGCAAGCTCCTCGACCGGCTTCTGCGCGCCCGATGCCATGGTGATCAGTGTGCCGCGGGTGAAAGACACGCAAGCTACCTGCGCGAATGTCTGCAACGCCGCCTCGCGCGAAATACCCACCAGCGCGTAATCCTGCCGCGGGGTCATCGCCCCCAACGCCAGGAACAGCACGCCCGCGACGCCGCCGTCCTCGTCGGTTTCCACCAGCACCAGCCCCTCGGTGGTCTGGCCGTCGCCGGACATGAAGGTCACCGCGCAATCAAGGTGCAGGTCGGCACCGGGCGCAGCGATTTCGGTGTCGGGCGCAATTGCGAAAGGCTGCTCGCTCGACGGATAAAGCGACAAGCGGTGCAGCCCGGCAACCGGCGACAGACGGTAGATGTCGTCCAGGACGAGGTCGTCGGCAAAGCTCAGCCCGTCGCCGAGATTTGCGCCGTTGACGACGCGTATCTGTTCGGCGCGATAGACGCGGACGCTGTGCGCTGCGCGTGCTCCGTGCGACTGGCTCATGCAGTTCCTGCCTTCCAAAAAGCGGGACGCGCTCCGCGCTGCGGCCCCATCGACCTGTGCGCCGCCTCGAAGCCGTCTCGCGACACCGGCACCATGCGGCGGTAGCATAGCCCCATTGTCTGAAAAGGGAATGTGTCATCATATGGCACCCGGTCGGAACGAAAACGAGGCACCTGTCATGGATCTTCACATCAAAGGCCGCCGTGCGGTGGTCTGCGCCTCCTCGCAGGGGCTCGGGTTCGGGTGTGCCGAAGCGCTGGCAGAGGCGGGCTGCACCGTGGTCATCAACGCCCGCCGCGAAGGCCCGCTGCTCGAAGCGGCCCAAACGCTGCGGGACCGCACCGGTGCCGAGGTCCTCACGCTCGTAGCGGATGTCACCACCCAAGACGGCCGCGCCCGGCTGCTCGACGTGGCGGGCGATGCAGACATCCTCGTCACCAACGCCGGTGGCCCGCCCCCCGGAGACTGGCAGGACTGGAACCGCGACGATTTCATCGCCGCCCTCGACGGCTCCATGCTGAGCCCGATTGCCCTGATGCAGGCGCTGGTGCCGGGGATGATGCAGCGCGGCTGGGGCAGGGTGGTCAACATCACCTCGAGCTCGGTCAAGGCACCGATCCGGCCGCTCGGCCTGTCGAACTCCGCCCGCGCCGGCCTCACCGGATTTGTCGCCGGCATGGCCCGGGAGGTGGCGAAACATGGCGTTGCCATCAACAACCTGCTGCCCGGCGTGCATGACACCGCCCGGATCGACCAGATGGACGACCATGCCGCCAGCCAGCAAAGCATCACCCGCGCTGAAGCCCGCGCAAGCCGCGCGGCCTCGATCCCAGCCGCGCGCTACGGGGACGCCGGCGATTTCGGCCGCATGTGCGCCTTCCTCTGTTCGTCCCACGCGGGCTACATCATCGGTCAGAACATCCTTCTCGACGGTGGCGCCACCAACGCCACCCTGTAACGCGCCTCGGATTTCCTTTGACCTCAAGTATCCCGGGGGAGACCCGCAGGGTCGGGGGCAGCGCCCCCCTCTTGCGCCCCGTTCCGCCGCCCGCCACCGGCGTATCCGGGGCGCGGAAGTCCTGGCCGCATCAGGCGGATGCTCGAGGGTGCCTTGGCACGCCCGGCACAGGCCTGTAAGGAGGGGGCGACACAAGACCGGAGAGGCCCCTTGAGCGATACCGACAGTTTCATCGACGAGGTGACAGAAGAGGTCCGCCGCGACCGCCTTTACGCGCTGATCAAGCGCTGGGGCTGGGTGGCGGTGCTGCTGGTGGTGGTGCTCGTGGGCGGCGCCGCCTGGCACGAATATTCCAGCGCGCAGGACCGCGCCGCGGCGCAGGCGCTCGGAGACGAGATCCTTACCGCGCTCGAGGCCGAAGAGCCTGCCGCCCGCGCCGAGGCGCTGTCGGCCATCGACGCGCCCACCGCCGGCTCCGAGGCGATCCTGTCCATGCTGCTCGCCGCCGAGGCAGGCAGGGCCGGGGACGAGGCCGCTGCAACGCAATCGCTCGAGGCGGTCGCTGCCAATGATGGCGTGCCGGAGATCTACCGCGAGATCGCCAGCTTCAAGGCCCTGAGCCGCCCTGGCAGCGGCTTGTCTGCGGATGACCGCCGCGCCGGGCTCGAGGCCCTGGCGATTCCCGGCAAGCCCCTGAGGCTGCTAGCAGAAGAACAACTTGCCCTGATCGAGATCGAAGCCGGCGACAGTGACGCGGCGATCTCACGGCTGCGGGGCATCACCGAGGATTCCGAGGCGACCTCGGGCTTGCGCCAGCGCGCGTCGCAGTTGATTGTGGCGCTGGGTGGCGAAACGGACGCCGGCTGACCGGTGCGGACAAGACGGCAGAACAGGACGAGGGCAGTGGATTTGCGTATCACCACAATCACGGCGGGGCTCATCGGGCTGACCGTCCTTGCGGGCTGCGAAGAGGCCGATGTCATTCTTCCCGGCGAACGCTACGGCACGCGCGAGGTGCTCGAGGGTGCCTCGACCACCGACCCCGCGCCGATGAACGGCGCGCGGGCTATCTCCCTTCCCGCCATTTCCAGCAACGGCGCCTGGGCCCAGAGCCCGGCATCCCCGGCGATGCGCGTCGGCAACGCGGCACTGGCCGCGTCGCTGAGTCCGGTGCTGTCTGTGGACATCGGCGCGGGGGACAGCCGCCGCAACCGGCTCAATGTCGACCCGGTCGCCGCGGACGGGCGCATCTTCGCCATGGACAGCGAACACGTGCTGACCGCAGTGTCGACCTCGGGTCAGGTGCTGTGGCGCAAGCCGATGATTCCGGCCCGTGACACGGCGCAGCAGGCGCAGGGCGGCGGCCTGGCCGTCTCTGGCGGTCGGCTCTATGTCGCGTCGGGCTTTGGCAGCCTCACTGCCCTCGATCCGGCGACGGGAGCCGAGATCTGGCAACAGCAGCTGGGGGGCACAGCCACCGGCGCGCCGTCGGTGCAGGGTGATCTGGCCTACGTCGTGTCGGGCGACAGCCGTGCCTGGGCGATCGAAACGGCCACGGGCCGTATTCGCTGGCAGATCGAAAGCGTCGAGAGCATTCACAACTTCGCCGGCGCGCCGTCCCCCGCCATCGGGGCAAAGTCGGTGATCTTCGGCTTCGGCAATGGTGGCGTTCAGGCCGCCTTCCGCGAGGGTGGCATGCGGCGCTGGAACGGCGCTGTGTCGGGCAGCCGGGAGGGATATGCCATCGCGACGGTAAGCGACCTCACCGGCGGCCCTGTGATTGCCGATGGCAGGGTTTATGTAGGCAACCACTCGGGCCGCGTCGCTGCCTTCTCGGAAGGTAGCGGTGACCGGCTCTGGACCGCGCAGATGGGCACGCTCGCTCCGATCTGGCCCGCGGGAGATTCGGTGTTCCTCGTATCCGACACCTACAAACTCGTGCGACTTGATGCGTCCACGGGCGAGCAGGTTTGGTCCGTGGACCTGCCGGGCTACGAAGAGGTCCGCCGTCCGCAGCGCCGCCGCGACAGCGCCTATGCGCATCACGGCCCGATCCTCGCGGGGGGGCGGCTCATCGTTGCATCGTCCGATGGCTACCTGCGCAGCTTCGATCCCACCAATGGCGCTCTCACGGGTGTAACCGAGGTGCCGGGCGGGGCCACAACCATGCCGATCGTTGCAGGTGGTACGCTTTACGTGGTCAGCACCGATGGCCAGCTGCTCGGCTATCGCTGAGCCGGCCCGACCGATCATATCCGGGAAAAGGGGGCTTCGGCCCCCTTTTTTCATGGCCCCTTTTCCCTTGGGCACAAATGCGCTATCGGGGCAGCTTGTGATCCCGAGGTAATCCGCATGACCTTCTCGCTCGCCATCGTCGGCCGCCCCAACGTGGGCAAGTCGACGCTCTTCAACCGGCTCGTGGGCCGGCGTCTCGCGCTGGTGGACGACCAGCCCGGGGTGACGCGCGACCTGCGCGAAGGCGAGGCGCGCCTTGGTGATCTGCGCTTTACCGTGATCGACACCGCCGGTCTCGAGGATGCCACCGACGACAGCCTGCAGGGCCGCATGCGCCGTCTGACGGAACGTGCGGTGGACATGGCCGACGTGTGCCTGTTCATGATCGACGCCCGTGTCGGCGTGACCCCGGTGGATGAGATCTTTGCCGAGATCCTGCGCAAGCGCTCCAAGCACGTGATCCTTGCCGCCAACAAGGGCGAAGGCTCTGCCGCCGACGCGGGCGTGATCGAAGCCTGGGGTCTTGGTCTCGGCGAGCCGCTGCGCCTGTCTGCAGAACATGGCGAAGGCCTGCCGGAACTCTACACTGCGCTGCAACCGCTGGCCGACGGCTATGCCGAACGCGCCGCCGAAGAAGCGCCAGAAGTCGAGGTCGACCTCCCCGAGGATGAGGACGAAGAAGACGTCGACACCTCGCTGCCCGAGCTGACCGACAAGAAGCCGCTTCAGATTGCCGTGGTGGGCCGTCCCAACGCGGGCAAGTCGACGCTCATCAACAAGATTCTCGGTGAGGACCGCCTGCTCACTGGTCCCGAGGCAGGGATCACCCGCGACGCCATCTCCGTCCGCATGGACTGGGAGGGCACGCCGATGCGCATCTTCGATACCGCCGGTATGCGTAAACGGGCCAAGGTTCAGGAAAAGCTCGAGAAACTGTCGGTGTCCGACGGTCTCCGCGCGGTCAAGTTCGCCGAGGTTGTGGTGGTGCTTCTGGATGCCGCGATCCCCTTCGAACAGCAGGACCTGCGCATCGCCGACCTCGCGGAGCGTGAGGGGCGCGCCGTGGTCGTTGCCGTGAACAAGTGGGATATCGAGGACAACAAGCAGGAAAAGCTGCGCGACCTGAAGGAAGCCTTCGACCGGCTTCTGCCGCAGCTTCGCGGCGCGCCGCTTGTGACCGTTTCGGCCCGTACCGGGCGTGGCCTCGACCGTCTCAACGCCGCTATCATGAAGGCGTGGCAGACGTGGAACCGCCGCATCTCCACCGGTCAGCTCAACCGCTGGCTCGAGGGCATGGTGTCGAGCCACCCGCCCCCCGCGCCGCAGGGCAAGCGCATCAAGCTGCGCTACATGACCCAGGCCAAGACCCGCCCGCCGGGCTTTGTCGTGATGTGCTCGCATCCCGACAAGATGCCCGACAGCTACACGCGATACTTGGTCAATGGCCTGCGCGAGAGCTTTGACATGCCCGGCACGCCGATCCGGCTCTACATGCGCGGACAAGGAGACCGGAACCCCTACAAGGGCCGCCGCGAGAAGAACGCGGGCGCACTGAAAAAGCACCTCGGCAAAAACCGGGGCTGACCTTCAGTGCGCTCCCCCCGATGACATTGCCTCAGAGGGGGCACCCATGCAGATGTTTGCAGTGCCCTGTTGATCCAGCGACGCCTGCGGGGGGGGGGACGAGCTTGTCGACCAGACATCATGCAGCTTCGCAAGGTGGCACAATGCGCGCTGCTCCCTTCCTGGCCAAATGGCTAACCTATTCCTGACGCCTTCTCGAAAATACGCCCCTCAGGGTGCCGCTCTGTTTCCATTAGCCTCAGATGTCTAGGGGGCGGCCGCAGGTAGCGGAGCAAAGCACCCTCTGAAGCCAAACGGCACGAAGGATCAGCTGGCGTTGCGCCTCAGCCATCCGTGCGCAAAAGAGATCTTCTCGCGAACGCCCTGGGTGAGGACGAACGGGTAGAGGTCCGGCAGATCCATCGCACGGTTCACGTGGTTGATGGCGATAGCCATGTCCACCGCCATGGAAATCTCGGCATCCACATCGGCGGTGGCATAGGGGTCGTGGCCCGGTTTCGGTCCTTCGGGAAGTGACAGCGAGACGGCGGCGGCACTGTCCAGAAGATCGATCAGATGCATCAGATGCGCCAGGGTTTCCGCCCAGTCCTCATGGGGGTGAGCGTTGGCGTAACTCGTGATATGATCGTAATCTGCCGGCTCGGGGTCATCATAATGGCGCTCGAGTGCCTTGCCGTAATCGGCACGCTCATCGCCAAAGACGGTGCGGAACTGGTCAAGGAACTCGGGCGAGTCCGACAGACGCACAAAGAGGAAATGCGCCGTTTCGTGGCGCATGTGCCCCAGCATGGACCGGTAAAGCTCGCTCAGCTGTTCCTGCCGTTTGACAATCTCGGCCTCGCTTGCCTCCGACACGTTGATCGTGATGGTGCCGTTTGCGTGGCCCATGACCACGTTGGCGTCCCCGGCGGCTGTCACTTCAGACAGCATCTTGAACACTGGCCTGTCCCCGGGATCGGCAGGGGTAAACCAGCCCCACCGCATGAGGCTGGCAAGCATCCAGCGCTTGGCCAGTTCCGAGGTTTCCCAAAGAGGGCGGTTTGCATCTTCGCGCAGGTCGGGGAGCACTTCTGTCATGGCACAGGAGCGGCACAGCCCTCCGTTCTCCGCCAGCCAGTTGCAACCGATGATCTCACGATTGGCACAAGGGTCGCGCAGCGGAACCATGGCCTGGCTGTCCGGGGCAAAGCTGACCTGTTCGCCGCAGACACAGCCGGTGTTGTGAAAATAGAGAGACGCGCCGCAATTGGGGCATGTGAAAATCTGCATGTGACGTCGGTCCTGATCACGTGGTGCAGGCAGGAACGTTCCGCCGTCATCGGCGGTTCCCGCGACGCGATCAGGTATCTGCCCGATCAATCCGGAAATGTCGGGACAAGGATCGCGCAGCACCCTTCAAGGCAAAGGCAGGGAGCGAAGAGGCGAGGAGGAAGGGCAAGGCGAACCTGTCGCCTTGCCCTTCTCTGGTATCATTCAGTATCGGTCGCTCGCAGCGCGAGGATCGCCACGATGCCAATCACAGCCACGCCGACCACGGCGATGTTGAGCGGTGCGGTGTTGGCGATGATGACCGCGACCAGCGCCCAGATCACCGTGATGCCGTAAAGCGGCGCACGGTGCAGGCGGTACTGGATCACCAGCGCAATGGCGAGGGCGATCCCGAGCCCCACCAGAGCCGCCGATGTCGGCCCGAGCAGGCCGTAGCCGCCCAGCAGAAAGCCCACGGCCACAGGTGCGGCGGCGGTAAGCCAGCCGGCGTAGATTGCCACCGGCGAGGTTTGCAGCCAGCGGTCCATGTCCCCGGTCAGGAACAGCGCCACAATGGCGGTGACCAGCATCGCCCAGATCATCACCGTGGCGATGATCGGCGACATGCCTGCCACCGGCAGCCACGGCACGCCGATGAGGATGCTGATCGTCAGCCACTTGCGATGAGGTTGCCAGTCGGCCTCTTCACTGCGGCGCAGCAGGCCAAAGCCGGTGCCCGCGAGAAGCCACAGCACGATGAGCCCCCATATGGCAAAGGCGTAGCCCGCCGGCTGGACCGGCGGATTGTCCTGGGGCACCGGGAAGGCCTCGGGGGGATAGCCCCCGAAACCGCTCCAGCTGAGGACCACCGCCGCGAAGGCGAGGGTCACGATGAAGGTGGCAGCGGCCATGAGCTTCTGCATGGCTCAGACCAGCTTGCCATCGGCGGTGAGGGTGGTCTTGCCGCCCAGCCACGGGTGCAGCGCCTCGGGCAGCTTGACCGACCCGTCCGCCTGCTGGCCGTTTTCGAGCACGGCGATAAGGCAGCGTCCCACCGCAAGGCCCGAGCCGTTCAGTGTGTGCAGCCAGTCGGGCTTGCCGCCGCCGGCGGGCTTGAAGCGGGCGTTCATGCGCCGCGCCTGGAAATCACCGCAGACCGACACCGAGCTGATCTCGCGGTAGCTGTCCTGTCCGGGCAGCCAGACCTCGATGTCATGGGTGCGGCGCGCGCCGAAGCCCATGTCGCCAGTGCAAAGCACCACGGTCCGGTAAGGCAGCCCGAGCTTTTCAAGGATGCCCTGCGCGCAGCCGGTCATCCGATCAAGCTCTTCGCGAGATTTGTCGGGATGGGTCACCGACACCATCTCGACCTTCTCGAACTGGTGCTGGCGCAGCATGCCCGCAGTGTCACGGCCCGCGCTGCCCGCTTCGGAGCGGAAGCACTGGGTGTGCGCAACGTAGCGGCGGGGCAGGGTGTCTTCGTCTACGGTCAGGCCGTTGACGATGTTGGTCAGCGTGACCTCGGCGGTGGGCACCAGCCACCAGCCTTCGCGGGTCTGGTAGCTGTCCTCGCCGAATTTCGGCAGCTGGCCGGTGCCCTGCATCATCTCGTCGCGCACCAGAACCGGGGTCCAGGTCTCGGTGAGACCGTTTTCCTCGGTGTGGGTGTCGAGCATGAACTGCGCCAGCGCGCGGTGGATGCGGGCCACCGCGCCGGACAACACGACGAAGCGCGCGCCGGACAGCTTGGCGGCGGTCTCGAAATCCATGCCGGATTTGACGCCGGGCAGCTCGTAATGTTCGAGCGGCTTGAAGTCGTAGCTACCGGGCGTGCCCCAGCGGTGGATTTCGACGTTGTCGTCCTCGTCAGCCCCGTCGGGGATGTCGTCGTAGGGCAGGTTGGGGATGCCCATGAGCATCTCGGTCAGTTGGGCGTCCAGTTCCTTGGCGCGGGCCTGCATGGCCGCGACCTCGGCCTTCTTCTCGCCCACGAGGGCGCGGAGCCGTTCGAATTCGGCCTCGTCGCCGGATGCCTTTGCCTTGCCCACTTCCTTGGAGGCCTTGTTCTGCTCGGCCTGAGCGGTCTCGGCGGCGTGAATGGCGGCGCGGCGTTCTTCGTCGATCGAGAGGACCGAAGACGACTGGGCCTCCACCCCGCGGCGCTGGAGCGCCGCGTCCCAGAGCGCGGGGTTCTCGCGGATGGTGCGGATGTCGTGCATCGTCCCTTGTCCTTTCATGAGGGGTTCGAGTCGGGGCGGTTATGCCCTGTTTCGACATGAAGGTGTAGAGGGAGGGGGGGCCGCGCCAGCCGCCAGTTCGGGGCAGGGGGAAGACGTCCCCTACAGAGCCTGTCCGAAGCTGCAACGAAGGCGCGAAACAGGCCTGAAAAGGCACAGCATTCGGATTGAACCGGATGGCAGGGCACAACGATTTATTGTGGGTTGCCAATCCCTTGAAAGGATTGTGGCGGAGAGACAGGGATTCGAACCCTGGGACCCCGTGAAGGGTCAACGGTTTTCGAGACCGCCCCGTTCGACCACTCCGGCACCTCTCCGCGGGGGTCTTGGTGAGGGGGCGTTTAGCGGTATGCGCCGGGGGGTGCAACAGGGAAATTCGAGAAAAATGAGAACTCGCGCCGAGAACGTTCATCACGCAGCCGTGCCCTTGGAAAAGACCCGAGCGAGGCATAGGGTGCGATGCACTTGCTTACCGGGGAATCTTCTACATGCACCTGCGCCTTGTCGCATGCCTTTCCGTCATGACCATCTTTGCACCGCTTTGTGCCAGCGCAGAGCAGGGAGAGGAGACGAACGCGCTTCTCGATGCGCTCGGGCTGCCCGAGATTGTCGGGATCATGCGAGAGGAGGGGATGTCCTACGGGCAAGAAATGGCCATGGACCTTATCCCTGGCGGCGCGACCAAACGCTGGATGGACGAGGTGTCGGCGATCTACGACACCGACACCATGGAGAACGTGGTGCGCCACGGTTTTGCCGAGAGCTTCGGCGACACCGATCCCGCACCGCTGCTGGAATATTTCCGGACCGCTCCGGGGGATGGCATCGTCGATAAAGAACTGGCCGCCCGCCGAGCCCTCATTGATGATGGCGTCGAAGGAGCCGCGCGCGAGGCCTTCAATCAGATCGACGGCTCGTCCGACCCGCGTTTGGGGCAGATCACACGATTCGTTCAGGCCAACGATCTTGTGAACGAGAACGTGGTGGGTGCGCTCAACGCCAGCTATCAGTTCTACATCGGCCTCGTGGACGGCGGCGCGCTCGAGATGTCCGAAGATGATATCCTGACCGAGGTCTGGGCGTCCGAGCCGGAAACCCGCGCCGACACCCGCGAATGGCTCTATGCCTACCTGCTGCTGGCCTACGGGCCCCTGACCGATCGCGAGATGCGTGATTACGTCAAGCTGTCGGGCAGCCCCGAGGGCAAGGCGATGAACCGCGCGCTGTTCGAGGCCTTCAACGGCATGTACGACGGCATCTCCTATGCGCTGGGGCGGGCGGCGGCGCAGCAGATGATGGCACAGGATCTATGAGACCTTCGGGCCGGATCGTTCCGCGTCTTCAGCCAGGCTTGACAAATGCACCCTATCTTCGCATAAGCGCGGCTCGGACGGGGCTCTTGCAGCCCCGCTTCTGATTCATATATTTACAGCAGCCCTCGAAGGGCGCGCTGTCCGACGGCGGGGATTGCCCCCCAAAAGTCCCGTACCGGGCGCCACAGGACGCGGTAGAAAAAGGAAGACGACGATGTTCGCGGTGATGAAAACCGGCGGCAAGCAGTACAAAGTCCAGGCAGGTGATATCCTGCGCGTGGAAAAGCTGGCCGCAGACGCGGGTGAAACCGTGCAGTTCAACGATATCCTCATGCTGGGTGGTGACAGCGTCACCGTCGGCGCGCCGCTCGTTTCAGGCGCAGCCGTGCAGGCAGAGGTGGTCGACCAGATCAAGGCCGACAAGGTCATCAACTTCGTCAAGCGTCGCCGTAAGCACAGCTCGCAGCGCACCAAGGGCCACCGCCAGAAGCTGACCCTTGTCCGCGTGACCGAGATCCTTGCGTCCGGCGCAGACAAGTCCGGCGTCAAGGCAGCCATCGGCGCGGGTTCCGCTCCGAAGTCCGCCGCTCCGGCAGCTGCTCCCGCAGCCGCAGGCGACGACCTGACCCAGATCACCGGTGTCGGCCCCGCCGCCGCCAAGAAGCTCAACGAAGCAGGCATCAACACTTACGCTGACCTCGCTGCGGTGAACCCCGACACGTTCGAGGCCGCCAAAGTGAAGCCCGAGTGGGTTGAACAAGCCAAGACCCTCGCCTGAGTACAAGGAGACTGACCTATGGCACATAAAAAAGCAGGCGGTTCGTCCCGTAACGGCCGCGACTCCGCAGGACGCCGCCTTGGCGTGAAACTGTACGGTGGCCAAGCCGCCAAAGCAGGTAACATCATCATCCGTCAGCGCGGCACCAAGTTCTGGCCGGGCAACGGCGTGGGCATGGGCAAGGACCACACCATCTTCGCAACCGAAGAAGGCTCCGTGTCCTTCCACAAGGGTCTGAAGGGTCGCACCTTCGTATCCATCCTGCCCGTGGCGGAGGCTGCCGAGTAAGCCGATCTCGCAGCAAGAAATGAAGGGGATCGGCATCGCCGGTCCCCTTTTTCGTTCCGGGGGCATTCGTCCCCACGTCTTCGGGGGGAGGGCGCGGAACGACCAAGAGGACGTGCATAAGAGGAGCATGCACATGAACCTGGACCAACTCAAAAGCCCCGAACGGCCTGCGCCGGTCGCGCTTCAGGCTGACATCCCCGCAGAGCGGTTCATGCTGCGCCCGCTGCGCCGCTCGGATTCCGGTCTCCTGGCGCTTTATGCCGGTGACCAGCGCGTGGCGCGCATGACCATCTCGATTCCCCATCCGCTGCCGCCGGGCGCCATCGACGCCTATATCAGCCGCGCGACAGCGCAGGATCGTGGCAGCGACATCTGGGCGCTGGATGCATCGGGGCAGGGTGGATCAGAGGTGCTTGGGGTTATCTCGCTCAAGCGCATCGACACGGCTCAGAGCGAGATCGGGTACTGGGTCGCTCCTCCGTTTTGGAACACGGGCCACGGCTCCGAGGCGGTGCGTGCGCTGGTCGAGGCAAATCCGCAGAATTCTTCGACGATTTTCGCCAGTGTGTTCCAGGACAATGCTGCATCGGCGCGGGTCCTGACGAATTGTGGCTTCGAGTATATCGGTGACGCAGAGGCCTACTGCCTTGCGCGTTCAGCCAAGGTGCCGACGTGGACCTACCTGCGCCGCATGGGGTGACGATACCGCCATTCCGCGCTGGCGGGATGGTTGGCCACTACCGAAAGTTAATAAATTGTAAAAAAGAAGAGGCGCCCGGGAACCGGGCGCCTTTTTCTGAGTTGGTTCCGTGGAAGGATGCGCGAAGCCGTTAGCTACCCCAGGAGCGAACCGGGCCGCAGTCCATGTGCACGAAGCTGGAGCTCGTGTAACGCCCGACGCCACCTGCGCGGCAGGCGGAAGCTGCTTTTGCCAATTGATTCACGGAGCGTGAGTTCATGTGCAGATCTGCCGCTTCGCCAAGAAGATGGCGGGACTTTTTTGCCACTCCGCTGCTACGCGCACGGAGCATCGCATTGGTCTTGGGCGACCGGTAGCCGGAAATGAGCATGTAAGGCTCGGAGCTGCCGGTCAGGTTATGCGCGGCCGTCATGATATCGATGGTGCGCGCGTCGATGTTCTTGACATCGTCGGTGCGCCAGTCGCGCATGAAGTGGTTGATTTCTTTGAGAGCTTCCGGAATGTATTCGCCCTCGATCCAGTAGATCATGTCGATCTTTTCACCGGTTCGTCCCGAGTACATCTTCAGCCGTCGAATGTCGCCAGATCCCCGTAGAAAGCCGGCTGCGTTCGCGTAAGTTGGTGCTGCCGTGACGAGGGTGGCTGCAAATGCGCCAAGAAGGCCGCGGCGTGTGAAGCCGCCTGCAGATTGTTCAGTCATGTGAAAGCGCCTGTCCCGTTTAGTCGCTGTACCTGTTTATGTCGCCTCGTTGGACGACCTGCCATCTCTCCCCAGATGTTCCTCTTGTATGGCACAAGGTTTAAAGAGTCGGAAGCGTCACGACGATTTTGGTTCCATAGGCAAGTGTTTTGGGCGAAAACTTGCGTATGTCACAAGACATGTGTGGCTTCTTTGCCAAGAACAGATCTTCGGGCCGGTGCGTGACGTTGGTGAAACAGTTGCGCCCTTAAACATCCTCCTCGTAGCAGAATGCGGTGGACACTCGCTGAATGCGACTATCTCATTTGTAGAACTAGGTTATCCATAGATCCGGGGCCCCCATGACGACGAACCGAGAACGCAGAACCCGCACCGTGCTATCCGGCGTGGTTGCCATCGTCGTTTCCGGGCTGGTCGCCGGGGCGCTGCCCCAGGAGGCCGCGGCGCAAAGCTCCGCGCCCAGCCTGACGGCCGGGCTGGGGATGACTGCATACAAGCAGGCGGTTGCCGAAGCGTTGTCCGAGGACGAGGGGCTCGCTGCCTTCTACCGTGCGCGCGACTTTGCCCCGCTGTGGACCGCGGCGGATGCTGTGGGCGCGGAACGCCGGTCCGCCTTGATCGAGGCGCTGGCGACCGCGTCTGACCACGGCCTGCCCGAAGCGCGTTACGATGCCGATGGCCTGATGGCCCGCATGGCCCGCGTCACAGGCGAGCGTGCCATGGGCGAAATGGAAATCGAGCTTAGCCGCACTTTCCTGCGCTTTGCCCATGATCTCAACGGCGGCATGCTAGACGGGCGCCGCGTCGACAGTGGTATCAAGCGCCCGCCAATTCGCGTCCCCAGCGAAGCATTGCTGCAGGCCATGGCCGACGGTGAGCCGCGCACGGTGATCCATGGCATTGCACCACGCACGCCGGAATATGCCGGCCTCATGCGCGCAAAGCTCGAGCTCGAGCGCACGATCGCCCACGGCGGCTGGGGCATGCCTGTCACTGCGACGCGGCTCGAGCTGGGTGACAGTGGGCAGCAAGTTGTGTCCTTGCGTGACCGGCTTAGCGCCATGGGCTACCTCAAGCCGACGCTCACGGCTGTCTTCGATGACACCATGCGCAGCGCGGTGTCGGATTTCCAGGCGGACCACGGTCTTGCGGTGGACGGCATCGTCGGCGGCTCGACCCTGAGCGCGATCAACACTTCGCCCGAGGCGCGTCTGCAATCGGTTCTCGTCGCCATGGAGCGTGAGCGCTGGCTGAACCTACCCGAAGGGCGGGGCAAGCGACATGTCTTCGTCAACCTCGTGGATTTCCACGCCAAGATCATCGACGATGGCAAGGTCACCTTTGAAACCCGTTCGGTCATCGGGCATCAGGACCCAGACCGGCGCACGCCGGAATTCTCGGACGTGATGAGCCACATGGTCATCAACCCCTCGTGGTACGTGCCCCGGTCCATCGTGGTGAAGGAATACCTGCCGCAGTTGCGCCGCAACCCCGGCGCGGTCAGCCATCTCGAGATCACCGACAGGAACGGGCGCCGGGTTAACCGGGGGCGGGGTTTCTCGCAGTATTCCGCTGCGAGTTTCCCGTTCTCCATGCGCCAGCCGCCGGGGCCGCGCAACGCGCTGGGGCTGGTGAAGTTCATGTTCCCGAACAAGTACAACATCTACCTGCACGACACGCCCTCCAAGAGCCTTTTCAACCAGACGCAGCGCACCTATTCCCATGGCTGCATCCGGCTGAACGATCCGCAAGATTTCGCAAAGGCGCTGCTGGCGCTTCAGACCGACGATCCGGTGGGCTTCTTCCAGAGCCGCCTGCGCACGGGGGCCGAGACGCGGGTAAACCTCGAAACCCCGGTTCCGGTGCATCTTGTCTACCGGACCGCCTTCACCACGCCCAAGGGCCACATCAACTTCCGCAACGACGTCTACGGGCGTGACGCGAAGATCTGGCAGGCGCTGGCCGCTGAAGGGGTGGCGTTGGGGCGTCCGCAAAGCTAAGTCTGCCGGGGACGAAAAGCCTCGCGTGCGTCCAGCACGCGGGGCGCAGACAGCCCGGAGTCCTCCATGTCCTACAGCATTGCCGAGATCGCCGCCGCCTTGGGTCTTACCGCCGAGGGCGACACCGACATCATCGTGAGCGGCGTCAACGAGCCCGCGCTGGCCTCGGAGACAGAGATCGCGCTGGCCATGAAACCCGATTTTGCCGCACAGATCCCGGAAGGGGCCGCACGTGTCGCCATGCTCTGGGAGGGCGCGGACTGGCGGGCCATGGGCCTTGCCGCCGCGCTGCTGGCCAAGCGTCCGCGCCACGCCCTGTCAGGGCTTTCTGCGATGATGGACCCGGGCCAGGGCTGGGGTGAGGGCCTGCACCCCTCAGCGGTCGTGGACCCCAGTGCCGAGATCGGCGAGGGCGTGAGTATCGGGCCGCTCGCTGTCATCGGCGCAGGCGTGCGCCTCGGAGATGGAACGGTTGTGGGGCCGCATTGCACAATCGGTGCATGGACCGAGATCGGCCCGAACGCGCTGCTCCATGCAGGGGTGATGATTGGCCCACGTCTGCGCATCGGCGCCCGCTTCATCGCTCAGATGGGCGCGGTGATCGGTGGTGACGGATTCTCCTACGTCACGCCCGAGCCGTCCGGGGTCGAGAAGGTGCGCAGCACCCTCGGGCGTGAAAGCGATGCCGAGGCGCAGGCCTGGGCCCGCATCCATTCGCTGGGCGGCGTCGAGATAGGGGATGATGTCGAGGTCGGCTCGAACACCTGCATCGACCGGGGCACTGTGCGTGCCACCCGCATCGGCGACGGAACCAAGATCGACAACCTCGTGCAGGTGGGTCACAATGTGGAGATCGGGCGCAATTGCCTGCTTTGCGGACAGGCAGGCATCGCCGGATCCGCGCGCATCGGGGACAACGTGGTGCTGGGCGGCAAGGCCGGCGTGGTGGACAACATCTTCGTCGGTGACCGCGTGATTGCCGGTGCGGCCAGTGTCGTCATGTCCAACGTCCCTGCGGGGCGGGCGGTGTTGGGCTACCCGGCCACCAAGATGGACAGCAGTATCGAAAGCTACAAGGCGCTGCGCCGCTTGCCGCGGCTTCTGCGCGATGTGGCCGCTCTGAAGAAAGCGGTTCCCAAGGAGCGCGGGGACGGGTAGATGGACCGCGTCTGAAGGGCAGCAGGGAGCTATGCCATGAGTGACACGACTGTCAGGGAGAAGGTCATCGCGATCCTCGCGGAGCAGGCCATGCTGGAGCCGTCCGATGTGACGATGGACAGCAGTCCGGAGGATCTCGGTATCGACAGCCTCGGGTTGGTCGAGAGCATCTTCGCCATCGAGGAAGCCTTTGACATCTCGATTCCTTTTAATGCAAACGAGCCCGACCAGAGCGATTTTGACATCTCATCGGTCGCCACCATCGTGGCCGGCATCAAGACGCTGATCGCTGAGCAGGCCGACGCGTGAAACGGGTCGTCATCACCGGCGCGGGAACGATCAACGCGCTGGGGCGGAACGTGGACCAGACCCTTGCGGCCATGCGCGAGGGGCGCTGCGGCATCTCGGAACTGGAGTTCCGCGACGTGGAACGCCTGTCGATCCGCATCGGCGGTCAGGTCAAGGGCTATAATCCCGAGACCGCGTTCAACCGCCAGCAGCTGGCGCTTTACGATCGCTTCACTCAGTTCGCGTTGCTGTCCGCCCGCGAGGCGGTGGCACAGTCGGGCCTGACATTCCATGGCGAACTTGCCGATTGCTCCGGCGTGGTGCTGGGCACCTCCGGCGGCGGGCTGACCACACAGGACGACAATTACCGCTCGGTCTACGAAGAGGGGAAGAACCGCGTTCATCCCTTCGTGGTGCCGAAGCTGATGAACAACGCCGCCGCCAGCCACGTGAGCATGGAGATGAACCTGCGCGGCCCCACCTTTACCGTGGCCACCGCCTGCGCGTCGTCGAACCATGCCATGGGCATGGCCTTCCAGATGGTGAGGTCGGGAATGTGTTCGGTGATGCTCACCGGTGGGTCGGAATCCATGCTGTGCTTTGGCGGGGTCAAGGCTTGGGAAGGGCTTCGGGTCATGTCCAAGGACGGTTGTCGCCCGTTTTCCGCCAATCGCAATGGTATGGTGCAAGGAGAGGGGGCAGGTGTCTTCGTCTTCGAAGAATACGAGCACGCGAAGGCGCGGGGGGCCGAGATCCTCTGCGAGGTGGCGGGGTTTGCCATGACCTCGGATGCGTCGGACATCGTGATGCCCTCCAAGCAAGGCGCCGCGCGGGCCATTTCCGGCGCGCTGCGCGATGCGGGCATGGCGCGCGAGGAGGTGGGGTACATCAATGCCCATGGCACCGGCACCGCCGCCAATGACAAAACCGAATGCGCCGCCGTGGCGGACGCGCTCGGGCCGCAGTCTGACCGGGTGATGATCTCGTCCACCAAGGCGATGCATGGGCACTGTATTGGCGGCACCGGCGCGGTGGAGCTGCTGGCCTGCATCATGGCCCTGCGCGAGGGGGTGATCGCCCCCACAATCAACCATGAGGAGCCTGACGCGGAATGCGCGCTCGACGTGGTGCCGAACGAGGCGCGTGAGGCCGAGGTGTCGGCGGTGTTGTCCAACGCCTTCGCCTTTGGCGGCCTCAACGCGGTGCTGGCCCTGCGGCGGGCTTGACCCACCAGTGCAGCGCCCGGCCCCGACGCTGCGCAATGCGTATTTTCAAGAGAAGATGCAGGGCGGGCGGCGCGCCTGACTTGTCGTTTGCAGGCGTTGCGAGCGCGGTCGGCCGGGTCTGTGCAAAATTCGGTACGAGCAAGATGAGGGAGTGTATGCGTCTTCGTCGCGGACGCTCATGGATGGCGCGGGGCTGGGGTGTGAGCCTCTTCCAAACGGTTGCGACGTTCGAATGCGGCATGTGCTTTAGCTCAGCGGCGGTGGCAAAGCCATGGGGCCGCGTTGCCGGCGGTCGGTCGGGTTGTTACTCCTGAGCGGTGACGGTCACTTCTGACCGTTGCGGGCGCTCGGCCTTGCGCATCGTCCAGAGGCAGTAGGCGAGGCAGGGCGCGCCCTTGGGGCCGCTCTCTCACGCGTCGAAACGGTCCCAGGAAAAATCCCGCATTAATTGTGTATCCCTGCACAGATGCAGCGCGATCCGTGCACTGATCATTGCGGCCTGCCAGCACTATCTTTGTTCGTGAAGCACAAAGGAGCTCATCATGTCGAAGCATGTTGCCGTGATCGTCGGATCCCTGAGGGAGGGATCGTACAACCGCAAGCTTGCGCAGGCTCTTGTGGGGCTGGCGCCCGATGGTCTGGAATTCACCTTCGTGGGGACCGGGGATCTGCCGCTTTACAACCCCGACCTTGATGAAGCCGTCGTTCCCGAGGCATGGGTCCGGTTCCGCAAGTGTATGGGCCGGGCGGACGCGGTGTTGTTCGTGACTCCGGAATACAACCGGTCACTGCCGGCGAACGTCAAGAACGCGCTGGACGTCGGCTCGCGGCCCTACGGGAGCAGCGTGTGGGACGGTAAGCCCGCCGCCATCGTCACTGGCTCGCCGGGGGGGATCGGCGGGTTCGGGGCGAACCACCACCTGCGCCAGTCGCTCGTATTCCTCAACATGCCCGCGATGCAGCAGCCCGAGGCTTATGTGGGCGGGCTCCACGATCTGTTCGACGAGCAGGGCAACATCACCAATGATGGCACCAAGGACTTCCTGCGTGGCGTCATGAAGGGGTTCGCCGCCTGGATCGACAAGCTGAGCTGACCGTGCCAGATGCGGAGCCCTGTACCGCAGGGCTCCGCATCTGGTGCCGCGTGTTTGGCATTTCCTTGCAACCGATTGGCCACCAAAGGTCCATCAGCCGAAAAGCGACCCCTCGGCGGCGTGTTCAGAGTCTTGGCTGAAAGTTTGAACGGGATGGATCAGGCCGGGATGAATAAAGAGGCGGCGGTCTCCCCTCCGCCGCCTCTTCGTGTGGGGTCTGACCCGTGCCGTCACCTAGTGGTGCAGGCGGCCCATGGCAGCTGCCACGTCGGCCATGCGGGCCGAAAAGCCCCACTCGTTGTCATACCACGCCAGCACGCGCACGGTGCGCTTGCCGACCACTCGCGTCTGATCCGGTGCGAAGATCGAACTAGACGTCGTGTGGTTGAAATCCACTGATACCTTGGGTTCGGGGTCGTACGCAAGTACCATTCCCATACGGCCCGCAGCGGCTTCACGCACAACCTCGTTCACATCTTCGACGGTCACGTCCTTGCTGGCCTGGAACGTCAGGTCCACAGCGCTCACGTTGGGGGTGGGCACGCGGATGGCCGAGCCGTCGAGCTTGCCCTTGAGGTTCGGCAGAACCTCGCCAAGCGCCTTGGCGGCCCCGGTGGAGGTGGGGATCATCGCCATGGCGGCGGCGCGGGCACGGTAGAGATCGTCGTGCCGCCGGTCCAGCGTCGGCTGGTCGCCGGTGTAGCTGTGGATCGTGGTCATGACGCCGGACTCGATACCTATGGCATCGTCGAGCACCTTGGCCAGCGGGGCGAGCCCGTTGGTGGTGCACGATCCGTTCGAGATCATCACGTCACCCTTGACGAGATCGCGGTGGTTCACCCCGTATACGATGGTTTTCTGTACATTCTTTGCCGGGGCTGAGATCAGCACCGATTTCGCGCCTTGGCGGATGTGGGCATCCGCCTTGTGGCCATCGTTGAACTTGCCGGTGCATTCGAGCACCACGTCGCAACCGCTCCAGTCAAGCTCGGCGGTATTGTAGGTCGACATCACCTCGATCGGGCCACGCCCGAGATCGAGCGCATTGCCCCCCACGACTTTCACCTCGGAGCCGAAGCGCCCGTGCACGCTGTCATAGCGCATCAGGTGGGCGGCCGTCTCAATCGGGCCGGTGGCATTAATGCGGACCACCTGGACATCGTTGCGTGCGCTTTCGGCGATATGGGCCAGCGTGCAGCGGCCAATGCGGCCGAAACCGTTGATCCCGACGGTGACTGTCATGGCATTCTCTCCTTGCTGGGGCCAGTGGGCAAGGGTTCGTATACCTGCGCGTTTCTGGATTCCAACACAATTAGCGCAACCATTTCATAGTGTTAGCGATAAACATGAAGGTGGCGCTAACATTTGTCGGGGCATTTTGCGATGCTTGCGCAAACAGTCGCGCGTGGCATTTCTTGATCATCTTCACGGCTCCGCTACGTTGCCGTGAAACATGGATCGGAGACTTATATGAGCGGGCTTTTCGCGCTTCTCGACGACGTGGCGGCGATCGCCAAGCTGGCGGCGGCCTCGGTCGACGACATTACCGCCAACGCGGCCAAGGCCGGGTCGAAGGCGGTGGGCGTGGTGATCGACGACGCCGCGGTGACGCCGAAATACGTGCACGGATTTGCGCCCGCCCGCGAGTTGCCGATCATCTGGAAGATCGCTCGCGGCTCCATCTTCAACAAGCTCATCATCCTGCTGCCCGCGGCTCTTCTCATGGCGGCTTTCGCACCGTGGCTGGTGCCACCGCTGCTGATCCTCGGGGGCTCGTTCCTGTGCTTTGAAGGGGCAGAGAAAGTCATCCATGCGCTGTCGCCGCATAAACCCTCGGGGCCGGACGCGGCACTTGCGGAAAAGACCGATCCCGCGCATCTCGAGGAAGCCAAGGTAAAGGGGGCGATCAAGACCGACTTCATCCTGTCGGCCGAGATCATGACCCTTGCGCTGTCGACCATCGACGCGACCGAGGTGTGGATCCAGGCCGCAGTGCTGGCACTGGTGGGCCTTGGAATCACCGCGCTGGTCTATGGTGCCGTGGCGGTGATCGTGAAGATGGATGATATCGGGCTGTGGCTGACGCAGGTGGGCAAGCTGGGGATCACGCGGGCCATCGGCCGGGGCATCGTCAAGGGCATGCCTTGGGTGATGAAGATCCTGACCGTTGTGGGCACCGCTGCCATGCTTTGGGTCGGTGGATCGATCATCGTGCACATGTTGGCCGAGATGGGCTGGCATGCGCCCGAGGAGTTCATCCACCACTGGTCCGAGATCGCCGCCCACGCCGTGTCCGAGGATCTCGCGCCCGCGGTCATGTGGCTTGCCACCGCCGCGCAGGATTTCGTGCTCGGCATCGTCTGGGGCACCATCCTCGTCCCCGTGATAACCAAGGGTATCCTGCCGCTTCTGCCGGGCAAGAAGGCGCCGCACTGAGCCACAGTTTACCAAAGTGGGTGAGGGCTGAAGCGGTGCCTGTCGCAACATGCGCGGTAGGGCTTTCCGGGTGGCGTCCTGCCCTTGGCCAGGCAGAGCGTCCCTGCCGAAGCGTCCCTTCGGGCCGTCGAGTGTGTTGTCGAAAGCTGTGTTTTAGGAACAAGCGCGCCGGCGCTTTGCGTGCGATAGGGATATCTTGTCTACCCCAAGGCGGCACGCCACGGAGCCGGGTCAGTCCAGCCCGTCGACCAGAAGCGCATCCAGCGTGGAGCCCGGGCGCCTCAGGAGGGCGAGGGACTGGAACGCATCGGAATTCCAGAACGCCGTTGCGTGATCCCGGTCGGGGAATTCGATGATGAAGGCCGCGTGCGGCAGGGGAGCATCGCCCTCCATACGCTCGGGCGCGCCGCCCCGCACCCGAAAGGCGCCCCCGTGCCGTGCCACCACGTCGGGGATCTTGGCGAAGTACTCATCCATCCAGCCGCGGTCGTGGATCATCATCTGGCCGATCACGAAAGCTGTCATGTGACCCTCTCTACTGCTGACGGCACCTTGCCCCCGGTAGCGTAGGGTGATCGTCTGCACCTCGCAACCGCTGTGTCTTTGCCCTCGTGCGGGCGCTTCTTCGGGCGGCGGCTGACCGATGGCCGCGTGGCTGGAGGCGACCGACTGATACGTGGTGAGGTTTCCCTCGGTCCAGATAAGGGCGCTGCACTGCTGCGGGCGCCTTGGGCGCGCTCTCAGGCCGGAGGGCGTCAGGAGGGTGGGCTGAAGACGCGGCGGGCCTCTGCCGCTGCCTCGCGCAGAGCGCAGCCCTCGAGATGATCGTTGATCAAGCCCATCGCCTGCATGAAGGCGTAGACCGTGGTGGGGCCGACAAACTTCCAGCCGCGTTTCTTCAGCTCTTTCGACAGCGCCACCGAGGCGGGCGAGGTGGTCTGCGATTGCGGGGGCAGTCCATCGGGCGCGGGCTCGTAGGTCCAGACGAAGCGGGCGAGGGAGCCTTCGCGTTCCGTCAACTCGATGCAGCGGCGGGCGTTGTTGATGACCGCCTCGATCTTGCCCCTGTGGCGGATGATGCCCGCATCCCCAAGCAGGCGCTCCACGTCCGTCTCGTCGAAGGCGGCCATGCGTTCGATGTCGAAACCTGCAAAAGCCGCACGAAAGTTTTCGCGCTTGGCAAGGATGGTGCGCCAGCTGAGGCCGGACTGGAAACTCTCGAGGCAGAGCTTCTCGAAGAGCCGACGGTCATCGCTGACCGGAAAGCCCCATTCCGCGTCGTGGTAGGGGAAGAACTCCGGCACGGTGCCACACCAGCCGCAGCGCGGGCGGCCATCGGGGCCGGGGACGAGGATGCTCATGTGGGGGCTCCTTTCAGGCAGGACAGTAGGCGGCCGGCGCGGGTACAGGCAATGAAAAAGGCCCGGCGCAAGGGGTGCGCCGGGCCTTCATTCGTCACGGCAGAACCGCGATCAGAGCATGTCGCGGACCTTCTGGGCCACGTTCTCGGCCGTGATGCCGAACTTCTCGTACAGCACCTCTGCCGGAGCGGAGGCACCGAAGCTTTCCATGCCCACGAAGGCCGCCTTGGCCTCGCGGCCACGCTCGCCCAGCAGCCAGCGGTCCCAGCCGAAGCGGGCCGCTGCCTCGACGCCCACGCGCACGGGGCCGGCTGGCAGAACGCGCTTGCGGTAGGATTCCTCCTGCGCTTCGAACAGCTCCCAGCAGGGCATGGAGACCACGCGGGTGCCGATGCCCTCGGCCTGCAGGATGTCGCGCGCCTTCATGGCAATCTCGACTTCCGAACCGGTGGCCAGCAGGATCGCCTGACGCTTGCCTTCCGCGTCAGCAAGGATATAGGCGCCCTTTTCGACAAGGTTGTTGTTCTTGTGCTCTTTGCGCAGCGTCGGCAGGCCCTGACGGGTCAGCGACAGCACCGACGGCGTCTCTTTCTGCGTCAGCGCGATTTCCCATGCTTCGGCGGTTTCCACCACGTCCGCGGGACGGAACACGAACATGTTCGGGGTCGCGCGGCTGATGGCAAGATGCTCGATCGGCTGGTGGGTTGGGCCGTCTTCGCCAAGGCCGATGCTGTCATGGGTCATGACGAAGACCGTGGGGGTCTTCTGCAGGGCCGCCAGACGCATCGCGGGACGCGCGTAGTCGGTGAACGCCATGAAGGTGCCGCCGTAGGCGCGCAGGCCGCCGTGCAGCGAGATGCCGTTCATCGCGGCGGCCATGCCGTGTTCACGGATGCCCCAGTAGACGTAACGGCCCTTGCGGTCCTCGGTGTCGAAGATGCCCATGTCACCGGTCTTGGTGTTGTTCGAGCCGGTCAGGTCGGCAGAGCCGCCGATGGTCTCGGTCATCACCGGGTTCACCACCTCGAGCACCATTTCCGATGCCTTGCGGGTCGCGACCTTGGGCTGGGAGTCGGCGTTCTGCTTCTTGAACGCGCGAATGACGGACGACAGCTTCTTGGGAGCATCGCCGGCCATGACGCGGGCGAATTCCTGCTGCTTGCGGTCCGACAGACCTGCAAGGCGGGCTTCCCATGCTTCACGCTCGGAGGCACCGCGCGAACCGGCCTCTTCCCACCACGACTTGACGTCGGCGGGAATGTCGAATTCGCCAGCGGTCCAGCCCCAGCCAGCCTTGGCTTCGGTGTTCTGGTCAGCGTTGGTGAGCGCGCCGTGACCTTTGGACGTGTCCTGGGCGGCGTGGCCGAGGGCGATGTGGGTCTTGCAAGCGATCATCGACGGCTGGTCGGTGACTTTCTTGGCGGCGGAGATGGCGGCGTCGATGGCCTCGGGGTCGTGGCCGTCGATTTCCTGCACGTGCCAGCCGGACGCCTTGAAGCGCGCCACCTGGTCGGTGCGATCCGACAGGGACACCTTGCCGTCGATGGTGATGTCGTTGTTGTCCCAGAACACCACGAGGCGGCCAAGGCCGTAGCGGCCGGCGATGCCGATGGCTTCCTGGCTGACGCCTTCCATGAGGCAGCCGTCACCGGCGATGACATAGGTGTAGTGATCCACGACCTGCTTGCCGTGACGGGCGCGCAGGTTCTCTTCGGCAATGGCGAAGCCGACCGAGGACGAGATGCCCTGGCCGAGCGGACCAGTGGTCATCTCGATGGCATCGGCATGGAAGTTCTCGGGGTGGCCGGCGGTGCGGGCGCCCCACTGGCGGAAGTTCTTCACCTCGTCGAGGGTGATCTGCGGATCGCCGGCAAGGTAGAGCAGCGAGTAGATCAGCATCGAGCCATGGCCGGCGGACAGGATGAACCGGTCGCGGTCGGGCCAGGTGGGGTTCTTGGCGTCGAACTTCATGTGCTTCGACCACAGCACCGTTGCCACGTCGGCCATGCCGATGGGCATGCCGGAGTGGCCGGAATTGGCGGCTGCGACCGCGTCAAGGGTAAGGGCACGGATGGCGGTGGAGCGCATCCAGTGCTCGGGATGGGCTTCGCGCAGGGCTTTGATGTCCAAGATGACGTCCTCTTTCTCTCCCGGTGGGCCGTTGCCGTGGTGAATACCAGCCCGTGGGCGAAGATCAAGCGTTGGCGGTATCATAAACGGTTTCATGGGCGATCCGGCGCTTCTGCGATGGGTGAACGGGTGGCGATAAGGCGTTGGAAGTTATGGGGGCGCATTTTCAGAAAGCGCTTGGTAGACTGCCCCGGAACGGGGCCATTGCGATTCGCGCGCGGATCGGCAGGACAGACCCCGATGGGCAGACTTGAGAGGGCATGATGAGCCAGATCGACGAATTGCAGTCGCGCCTCACCCGGGCGCTCGACCGCATTGCACAAGGGGTCGAGGGGCTGTCGGCCCCGGTGGAGCAGCCTGACACCTCCGCCGAGGATGCCGCCGCCGCCGAAGCGGCGAAGGCCGACCGTTACGCCATGGAGGCCGAACTCAACGCCGCGGTCAGCGAAGCCGCCCGCATGCGCGATCTTCTCGACGAGGAGAAGATGGCCAACGCCCAGCTCGAAGAGCGGGTGAGGGTGCTGCGCGCCCGCCTGAACGACACGCCAACGGCCCCGAGCGCGCCGGACGTGGCCGCCGACGCGGCGCTGCGAGAACAACTCGAGGCGCAGCGTGAGAGCCTCGCCGCGCTCGACGGCGAAGTTCAGCGCATGCGCCTGTCCAACGAGATGCTCATGCGCACCAATCAGGAAATGCGTGAGGCGCTGTTGGGCAACGTCGGTGAGCCTCACCTCGTCAACAAGGCAATGCTGGCGGAACTCGAGGCGCTGCGCGCGGCGCGCGCCCTCGAGGAAGCCGAGGCGCGTGCTGTGCTTGGCGCGCTCGAGCCGTTGCTGGCGCAGGCCGCCGGTGAGACATCTGAGAATACCGCGCCCGAAACCAGCGGAAACCATGGGGAGGCCGCGCAATGAGCGAACAGATCGAGGTACAGATCAACATCGGCGGGCGCAGCTTCGACGTGGCCTGCCAGCAGGGCGAAGAGCAATACCTTCTGACCGCCGCGCGCATGCTCGACACCGAGGCGCGGGTTCTGGTGGATCAGATCGGCCGCATGCCCGAGGGGCGGATGCTGTTGATGGCGGGGCTCATGCTTGCGGACAAGACCGTGGGCCTCGAAGAGCGGCTGCGCGCTGCCGAGGACCGCATGGGCGTCATGGCCGAAGAGCTCAAGGAACTGCGCGGGCGTCCCGCGCCGGAGGCCGAAAAGGTCGAGGTGCCGGTGATCCCCAAGAGCGTCACCGATACGCTGGCGGAGCTCGCGGCCCGGGCCGAGGCGGTGGCAGACGAGGTCGAAGCCAAGGCGTCTTGAGCCTGCCAGACACCGTATTGCCAGTCACTGCTTTGCCGGTCACGGCATGAAAAGCGGCATGAAAAGCGGCATGAAAAAAGGGGCGGCACCCGCGCGGTGCCGCCCCTTTTCCGTTTGCTCCCGATCGGCCCGGCGACCAAATTCCTGTGACAGGAATTTGCACCGCCCCGTGGCTGGGGCGGTGCGGACGCGCTTAGCGCAGGATCGACTTGCCCGCGTAGATCGCGGTGTCGCCCAGCATTTCCTCGATGCGGATCAGCTGGTTGTACTTGGCCAGCCGGTCCGAGCGTGCGAGCGAGCCGGTCTTGATCTGGCCGCAGTTGGTGGCGACGGCGAGGTCGGCGATGGTCGCATCCTCGGTTTCGCCCGAGCGGTGGGACATCACGTTGGTGTAGCGCGCGCGGTGGGCCATATCGACGGCCTTAAGTGTCTCCGACAGCGAGCCGATCTGGTTCACCTTGACCAGCATGGAGTTGCCCACGCCCTGTTCAATGCCCATGGAAAGGCGGGCGGGGTTGGTCACGAAGAGGTCGTCACCCACCAGCTGCACCGATGCGCCGATCTTGTCGGTGAGCATCTTCCAGCCGTCCCAGTCGTCCTCGGCCATGCCGTCCTCGATCGAGATGATCGGGTAGTTGGCCACCAGCTCGGCGAGGTAATCGGCGTTCTCGGCAGAGGTCAGGGACTTGCCTTCGCCCTTCATCTCGTACTTGCCGTCCTTGTAGTACTCGGTCGAGGCGCAATCGAGCGCGAGGAAGATGTCCTCGCCGGGCTTGTAGCCGGCCTTCTCGATGGACTTCAGGATGAAATCGAGCGCTTCAGTGGTGCTGCCCAGTTCGGGTGCAAATCCGCCTTCATCGCCAAGGCCGGTGGACATGCCCGCCGCCGACAGTTCCTTCTTGAGGGTGTGGAACACCTCGGAGCCCATGCGCACGGCTTCGCGGATGTTTTCCGCCGCCACTGGCATGATCATGAATTCCTGGATGTCGATGGGGTTGTCCGCGTGCTCGCCGCCGTTGATGATGTTCATCATGGGCACGGGCAGGACGCGGGCCGAGGTGCCGCCGACGTAACGGTAGAGCGGCTGGCCGGTGAATTCCGCCGCTGCCTTGGCAACTGCCAGCGACACGCCGAGGATGGCGTTGGCGCCGAGGCGTCCCTTGTTCTCGGTGCCGTCCAGTTCGATCATCGCGCCGTCGATGGCTTCCTGCTCGGTGGCGTCGAAGCCCACCAGCGCCTCGGCGATCTCGCCGTTGACGGCGGCCACGGCCTCGAGCACGCCCTTGCCCATGAAGCGCGACTTGTCGCCATCGCGGCGCTCGTGTGCTTCGTGCACGCCGGTGGAGGCGCCCGAGGGCACGGCGGCCCGGCCCATGGAGCCGTCTTCGAGCGTCACGTCCACCTCGACGGTGGGGTTGCCGCGGCTGTCGATGATCTCGCGCGCGTGGATGTCGATAATGGTGCTCATGGGGTGTTCCCTCCCGCGATAAAAGCCTTTGATCCCGAGCTATAACAGCCCCGGCATGGATGTAAACGCTGCCCCGCGAGGCAGGGCGCTAACACTGGGGACCGGCGGCGCCGGGTCTCCCGGGTCCTGCCGATACCGCTAACATGTGTCGCCTGCATAACGCGCAGTTCTGCCCGAAAAGTGCAAGGGGGAGGCGCGGGAAATCGCTGTTTCGCGGTTTTCCGCCGCCTCGGCTTTTGCCTAACGCCGCGCTGCGGCTAACTGACGATGCAAGTGCAGAAAACCGACAGAAGCCACGAGCGGAGAGGAGGCGCGCGATGGCAGGAGATGTAATGGAACATGAACTTGAGCAGCTCGGCACACAGGTCGAGGAAATCACCACCGGTATCGAAGAGGTCATTCCTGTGCTGCCCACATGGGTGATGCCGGTGGCGGTGCTCGTGGTCGCCTTCCTCGCGGGGCTGATTGTCTTCCGGCTGGCGTTCGGCATCCTGAACCGCATGGTGGCGCAGAAGGACCTGTTCTGGCGCAGCCTCGTGGCCCGCACCCGCCGCCCGCTGCGGCTTGGGCTGCTGGTGGCTGCCCTGACCGTGGGCGTCGCCGTGGCGCCCTTATCGCCCGAGGGCACCCAGCTGGGCCGTCACGCGCTACTCATCGCTTTCATGGTGCTGGTAGGCTGGACGGTGCACACCGCCCTGCAGATCTGGACCACGGTGCACCTGCGCAAGTTCACGCTGGACTCCGAGGACAATTACCTTGCCCGCAAGCACGTCACCCAAAGCCGTATCCTCGTGCGGATGGCGGGATGGATGATCGTCATCATCGCCACGGCGGCCATCCTGATGACCTTTGACGGGGTGCGGCAATGGGGCGTGTCGCTGCTCGCCGCCGGTGGTGCCGCCGGTATTGTCGTCGGTCTGGCCTTTCAGCCGGTGCTCAAGAACATGATCGCGGGCATTCAGCTGGCCATCACCCAGCCCATCCGCATCGACGATGCGGTGATCGTCGAGGGTGAATGGGGCTGGATCGAGGAGATCACCGGCACCTACGTGGTCATCAAGATCTGGGACTGGCGGCGCCTTGTCGTGCCGCTGAGCTACTTCATTGAGCAGCCGTTCCAGAACTGGACACGGGACACCTCGTCGCTTATCGGCAACGTGCTGCTCTACCTCGACCACACCACGGACATCGCCCGCCTGCGCGAAGCTGCGCGCAAGGCTGTGGAAAGCTCCGAGCTGTGGGATGGCGAGGTCTTCGTGGTGCAGGTCAACGATTTCCGCGAACGCGAGATGGAGGTGCGTATTCTGGCCTCCGCCCGCTCTGCGCCGCGCACCTACGATCTGCGCTGCGAGATCCGCGAGAAGCTGGTGACGTGGATCCAGAAGGAGATGCCCCAGGCCCTGCCGCGCACCCGCGAGACGGTGTCCGTGGACGGCACCGGGCGGCCTCTGCCGCCGGAAATCCAGGAGATCAACGGCCGGGTTTGACACGCTGCCCGTTGGCGCGGCTCGCGACGCCGGCAGACCGGTGGGGCAAGCGGGCTCCGATTATGTCCTGCAAGCCCTGCGCCTGTGGCTGCCCGGCAACCGAGCCGGGTGGCAGATGAACTAAAGGGGCGCCGATTGCAGCGGGAACGCGTCTGGCCGGGGCGCCGTGTGGCGTGGCCGGTGTGTCTTTTTGCGTATTTTCAAAGAGAAGAAGAGCCGGAGCGTGCTTATGATCGGCAGCCGGCGGTCTGTTTGCATCGGTTGGCCGGGGCGCGCCGACCTTGACGGGTGATGGTGTCGGGCGCGCCGCGCGGTTTTGCGAATGTGGTCCTGCCATGTCCGCCTGACCGTATCGGGGTGATGGAGCCGGGCAGAGAGCTCAGGCAGGCCGCGCGAGGCGTCGTTCGCGCAGGAAACTGTAGAGCCCCGCCGCAAGGATCAGCGCCGCGCCGGCAAGAGTCCACTCGTCAGGCCGTTCGTCAAAGAACATCATCCCCAGCCCGGCGGTGAACACCAGCCGCGTGTACCGGAACGGCGCCACCGAGGACACCGGCGCCATGCGCATGGCGGCCGTCACCGCGAGGTAGCCCGATGCCGTCACCACCACCGCGCCCGCCATGTAGCCGAACGCTGCGGGATCGAGGCTGACCGGGCTTTGGGTGATCAACATCAGCAGCAGTCCGGCGGGCAGCACCGCGCCGAAACCGTAGGCCGAGACGGCGATGGAATCGAGATGGGCGGGCAGGGTGCGGGTGACAAGGTCGCGCGCCGCGAGGCCGGTGACGCCGATCACCGGGAACAGCTCCCACCCGGTGAAGCCTGCCCCAAAGGGGCGGATGACCATGAGCATGCCCACGAGGCCCACGCCGATGGCACACCAACGCCGCCAGCCCACGGGTTCATGAAGGAACAGCGCCGCGCCGATGGTCACCACGAGTGGCGCGGTCTGCATGATTGCCGCCATCAGTGACAGGGGGATGCGTGACAGCCCCACAACCATGCCGATGGCGCCGATCATCTCGAAGCCGTTGCGCAGCAGGATCTTGCCGCTCGTGAGGTCGCGCCAGCGCAGTGGCACTCGCCGCGTCAGCGCCAGCGCCACAAGAACCGCCGTGCCGCCTATGCTCAACATCGCCATGACCTGGCCCACCGGAGCATGTCCGGAGGCCAGTTTCAGGAAAGCATCACTGCCAGCCAGCAGCGCCATTGACAGGACCATCAGCGCGATGGCGCGAAGCGTGTCCACCTTGGGTCAGGTGATGACGTCGGGAGCATCGCGGCCTGTGCGGGCCTTGATCTCGGCGATGGTCTCGGCGGCTGCGATGACCTCGGCCAGCGCTTCCTGCGGGTCGAGCCCGAACTGCGCCGGATCGGTTTCGACCTTCTCAAGATAGACGCGCAGGGTCGCGCCCTCGGTGCCGGTGCCCGAAAGACGCAGCACAAGGCGGCCGCCCCCTTCGAAGCCGACCCGCAGGCCCTGGCCTTCGGCGCGCGAGCCGTCCACCGGATCGTCATAGGCAAACTCGTCCGCTGACACGACCTTGAGGCTGCCGAAGCTCTGACCCGGCAGGCTACCGAGTTGGCCGCGCACGTGGTCCATGACCCCGGCGGCGGCGTCGCTGTCCACCGCCTCGTAATCGTGGCGCGAGTAGTAGTTGCGCCCGTAGGTGGCCCAGTGTTCGTCCATCAGCTCGGCGACCGAGCATTTCTTGACCGCAAGGATGTTGAGCCAGAACAGCACCGCCCAAAGACCATCCTTTTCGCGTACGTGATCGGACCCGGTGCCAAAGCTCTCCTCGCCGCAGAGCGTGGCCTTGCCTGCGTCAAGAAGGTTGCCGAAGAACTTCCAGCCGGTCGGGGTCTCGTAGCAGTCGATCCCGAGCTTCTCGGCCACGCGGTCCACCGCTTGACTGGTGGGCATCGACCGCGCCACACCCTTGAGGCCGTCCTTGTAGCCCGGTACCAGCGTTGCGTTGGCTGCCAGCACCGCAAGGCTGTCCGAGGGCGACACGTAGCACTGACGGCCCACGATCATGTTGCGATCGCCGTCACCGTCCGAGGCGGCGCCGAGGTCGGGCCCCGAGGCTGACATCATCTCGTCCCAGAGCTGTTTCGCCCAGGTGGGGTTCGGGTCGGGGTGGCCGTCGCCGAAATCGGGAAGGGGGATCGCGTTGAACACCGTGCCCGGCGACGCGCCAAGCATCTCCTGCAGGATGCGGCTGGCATAGGGGCCGGTGACGGCGTGCATGGCGTCGAAACGCATGCGGAAGTCTGATTTGAACAGTGCGCGGATGGCGTCGAAATCAAAGAGCTCCGCCATGAGGTCGGCGTAATCGTCCACGGGATCGACGATCTCGATCTCCATGTCGCCAAGGCTCACGGTCTCAAGGGTGCGCAGGCCGATGTCCTGGGTTTCGGTGATCTTGAATTCGGCGATGGATTTGGTCGCATCGAAGATCTTGCCGGTGATGGTTTCGGACGCGGGCCCGCCGTTCGAGCTGTTGAACTTCACGCCGAAATCGCCGTTAGGGCCGCCGGGATTGTGGCTTGCCGAAAGGATGATGCCACCGTCGGCGCCGCGCTTGCGGATGAGGTTCGATGCGGCGGGGGTCGACAGCAGGGCGCGCTTGGCGACGATCACCTTCTTGGCGCCCGATGCGGCGGCCATGCGCAGCACGACCTGCGCGGCCTGGCCGTTGAAGTGGCGCCCGTCACCGCCCAGCACGAGGGTCTTGCCCTCGACGCCACCGATGCCGTCCCAGATGCTCTGGATGAAATTCTCGAGGTAATGATGTTCCTGGAACACGGCCGTCTTCTTGCGCAGGCCCGAGGTGCCGGGCTTCTGGCCGTCGATGGGATCGGTGGGAACGGTGCGAATGGTGGTCATCTTGAAATAGGTCTCCTATCGCCCGGCACGTTTCATGATACGGGCGCAGTTTGCAAGCACGGGCGAGGATGTGATGCCCGCCACTCCGGCGGCAAGTCGCTGACGCCAATTGGGATATTCGAACACGGTGCCTGGAAGGTTCGGCTGATCCGCCATCCCGAGCATATCCTCGACCTGAAGTGCCACCATGCGCGACGCGGTGGCGGCCAGAAGCGAGGCCATGGCCTCGGGGCGTTCGGGGGCATGGTCGCCGCGGTAGGGCGACGTTGCGCCGTCCATGCCTTCGACCTCGCGGCCGCGGAAGCCCAGCATGCCATCCACATGTGACGGATCGATGATGCCGATGTCGCGGCGCAGCTTGATCTCGCGACCCTCCCGCCAGCCTTTCCAGGTGGGCGCGTCATGGGACGAGAAGCTGGCAATCGCGCCCTTGGAATAGGCTTGCGGGGCTTTGTACCAGGGCGGATCGCCGTCATGCTCGAAACACATTAGGCGGCAGCCGAGGATGCCGCTTTGCTCAAGCTCGTGCTGTAGACCGTCGGGGATCACCCCGAGATCTTCGCCCACGATGACCGCCCCGGCGCGTGCGGCCTCAATCCGGGCGATGGCCAGCATCGCATCACGGGGCATGGCGACATAGGCGCCGGGCTGGCCGTCGGCAACCCAGTAGGCGCGCTCGAAGCCAAGGATATGGTCAATGCGCAGCGCACCCGAGAACCGCAGCTGCTGGCGCAGGGTCAGGGCCAGAGCCTCAAAGCCGGTGTCGATGAGATGCGCGGGGTTGAAGGGCGCAAGGTTCCAGTTCTGCCCCTGAGGTGCGAAGGCGTCGGGCGGCGCGCCGAGGCTGGCACCGAAGGCAAAGGCGTTGCGGTCTTCCCACGTCTCGGCCCCGTGCGGATGGGTGCCAACCGCTAGGTCAAGGTAAAGCCCGAGCTTCATGCCTGAAGCCTTTGCCTTTGCTTGGGTTTCCGTCAGTTCCGCCTCGGTGCGATACTGCAGCCATGCGTGGAACCGAACGCGGTCTGCCATGTCGCGCGCGGCGCTTGTGACGGCCTCGGAGGCGGGGTCGTGGTAGGCTTCGGGCCAGGTGTCCCAGTATGGCCCGAGCTTTTCCGACAATGCCTGATGGACCGCGAAGCGGTGCAGCGCTTCGCCCTCGTGAGCGAGGTAAGCCTCGAAGGCCGGGCCCGGCGGACTGGCGTGGAATTCGGCCTCGAGCGCAGACAGCCGCGCGGGGATCTCCTGGCTGAGCTCCAGTAGCGGGCCGGGGTCTTTGGCGGCAGCCTCGGTATGCAGATAAAGCGGCGCGAGGCGGCGGCGGTGGGATGGCGTGTAGGGGCTGAAGCCCCCCAAATCGCTCAGGAACCCGGCGTGGATCGGATTGATCCCGGCAAAGGCGGCACCCATGGTGCCGAGCCCTTCGGTGAGGCGGGCAAGATCACGGTAGCTGCCGATCCCGGCTTCTCCGATCCCGCGCAGGCAGGCCAGCGGCACCATGAGGCCCCACATCGGGTCCGGCAGCGACAGGCGTGCGGGGGCGCTCAGCAACCAGCATTTAGCGCCACTGGTGGTCAGCAGGTGGCGGCCCAGCGGCAGCGCAGGCAGGGGGCCGCGCCCTTCGATCGTGGTTCCGTCCTCGAGCGTGATCTGCCAGTCGGTCGGACAGTCGAGCGGCGCGGGAATGCCCGGCTCGCAAATCAGCCAGCGGGGCAGCGACTGGTCCGGCGCCACCATGCCATCCTCAAGCCCCATGGCCGCCAGAAGGGCGCGGCGGGTGTCGTCACTGGTGTGCTGGATCTGGCCGGAAAGGTCTCGGAATTCTGATAGGATTCCGGCACTTGCGGCGCGTTCTTCCAGTGTTTTTTCAGTCATGCAGGCTCCTCGACGAAGGCCACGACGGAACAAGCCGCCATATCGAAATGGGCGCCCACGGGCGCGGCCTCGGGCGTGGGGGTGTTGGTGTCGATGTGGCGGACCCAGCTGAAGCCACGGGGTACTCCGGGCAAGGTCAGGCGCACAGCGTCACCGGCGTTGAAGGCAAGGTAGATCGCTTCTTCCCTTTGGGCATAGCTGGGCGTGCCGCTGGCCATGCGAAATTCGGCGCAGAGCGTTTGCAGGTGGCCATTGGTCCAGTCGGCGCGGGTCATCTCGGTGCCGTCGGCGCGCCACCAGAAGAGGTCGGGCACGCCATCGACGATGCGCGGGCGCGAGTGCAGGAAGCGCTTCTGCCGCAGGATCGGGTGGGCCTGCCGGAAGTTGATGAGCCAGCGGGTGAATTCGATGAACTGCTCATCGGCGCTGTACCAGTCAAGCCAGCCGGTGGCGTTGTCCTGGCAATAGGCGTTGTTGTTGCCGCGCTGGGAGTTGCCGAACTCGTCCCCTGCAAGGATCATCGGGGTGCCTTGGCTCAGCAGCAGGGTTGCCATCATGTTGCGGCGGCGCAGGGCGCGGGCGTCATTTATCGCCTCGTCCTCTGTGGGGCCCTCGTGGCCCATGTTGTCCGAATGGTTGTCGCCGTGGCCGTCGCGGTTGTCCTCGCCGTTGGCGTCATTATGCTTTTCGTTGTAGCTCACCACGTCCATGAGGGTGAACCCGTCATGGGCAGTGATGAGGTTGACCGAGGACGTGGCCTGCCGCCCGGAATGATCGAACAGCCCCGCCGAACCGGTGATGCGGTCCGCGAGCTTTGGCACGAGGCCCAGATCGCCGCGCCAGAAGCTGCGCACGCCGTCGCGGAATTGGTCGTTCCATTCCGAGAACTGCGCGTTGTAATTGCCCACCTGATAGCCGCCGGGGCCAATATCCCACGGCTCAGCGATCATCTTTTTCATCGCCAGAACAGGGTCTTGCTGGACGGCCTTAAAGAATGCACCGTTCCGGTCAAAGCCCGTGTCGGTGCGCCCCAGAGTCGAGCACAAGTCAAACCGGAAACCGTCCACGCCCATGGTCGTCGCCCAGTAGCGCAGGCTGTCCATCACCATGCGCAGCACCATCGGATGCTCGAGGTTCATCGTGTTGCCGGTGCCGGTGTCGTTGATGTAGTGGCGCTTGTCGTCCTGAAGGCGGTAGTAGGACCGGTTGTCGAGGCCTCGGAAGGACAGCGTGGGGCCGTGTTCGTCGCCTTCGCCGGAGTGGTTGTAGACCACGTCGAGGATCACCTCGATCCCCGCCGAATGCAGCCGCGCGACCATGTACTGGAATTCCCACAGCCTGCCTTCGGTCATGAAGCGCGGCTCGGGTGCGAAAAAGCCGATGGTCTGGTAGCCCCAGTAGTTCACCAGCCCCTTCTTCACGAGGAAGCGGTCATTGAGGAAAGCATGGACAGGCAGCAGTTCGACCGCCGTGACCCCAAGCCGGATCAGGTATTCCAGAACCGCGTCAGAGGCCAGCGCAAGGAAATGGCCGGGATGGTCGGCGCCCGGAAAGGTCTGGGTGAAGCCCTTGACGTGGGCTTCATAGATGACGCTTTCCTCCAGCGGGGTCTGCGGCGCCCGGTGCCCCTGCGCGCCCCAGTCAAAGCTGGGGTCCTCGACGATGGATTTCGGCATGTAGCGCGCGCTGTCCTGCGGGTCGGGCGATGTGGTACCGCCCATGAGCGCATCGTGCCAGACCGGGTGGCCGGTGAGGCGCTTGGCATAGGGGTCAATCAGCAGCTTTGCCGGGTTAAAGCGGTGGCCGTTCTCGGGGTCGAACGCCCCGAGCGCGCGGTAGCCGTAATGTTGCCCCGGCATCAGGCCCGGCACGCGACCGTACCAGATCTGGCCGTCTCGCTCGGGCAGCGGCATACGAGTGGTTTCCACGCCATGTTCGTCGAAAAGACAAAGCTGCACCGCCTCGGCATGTTCCGAGAACACGGCGAAATTCACCCCGTCACCGTCAAAGGTCGCCCCAAGCTGTGCGGGGCTGCCGGCAAGGATCTCGGGAGAGGTCATGTGCCTCGGGCCATGTCGCGGTAAAGCTCTGCGTAGGCGCTGGCGGAGTGGCTCCAGCCGACTGGGGCTGCCATGGCATTCTTCATCATCTTCGTCCAGGTTGCACGGTCCTCGAAGAGTTTGACCAGCTTCATGAGAGCTTGTGCAAGGGCCTGCGCGGTCACCGGGTGGAACTGCACCCCGGTTGCCGCCCCCGCTGCCAATCCGGCAGGCGATGCATTGATGACCGTGTCCGCGAGCCCGCCCGTCAGAGCCACCAGCGGCAGGGTGCCATGGGCGAGGCCGTAAAGCTGCGTCAGCCCGCAAGGTTCGAACCGTGAGGGCACGAGGATGGCGTCGCCCCCGGCGATCATGCGGCGGGCCAGCGCCTCGTCATAGCCGATGGTGGTGGCGACACCGGGGTGCACTTCTGCGTAGTCGAGGAAAGCCTGCTCCAGCGCGCGATCGCCGCTTCCGAGCAGCACCAGCTGGCCGCCGCGGTCCAGTAGCGCGGGCAGCGCCTGCAATAGGAGGTCGAGACCCTTCTGCTCGGTCAGCCGCGAGATCAGCACGCAGACCGGGCCGGGCCAGTCGGGCAGCCCGAACTCCTTCCGCAGCGCGCGGCGATGCTTGGCCTTGCCCGAGGGGCTCTTGTAGGGAGCCGACCATATGCCTTCGTCGATGCCGTTGAGGATACCGGTCAGATCTTCCTGTCGCTGTTGCAAGACGCCGTCGAGACCCATGCCGAAATCTTCGGTCATAAGTTCGGACGCATAGGTGGGCGACACGGTGGAAAGTTTATCCGCGTAGACAAGGCCGGCCTTCAAAGCGCTGATATTGTTCCAGTATTCGTATCCGCGTTCGTTGAAGCCCGAATGCGGAAGGCCAAGCCGTTCGATCATCGACGCCCGGGTGATGCCCTGGAAGGCGATGTTGTGTATGGTCAGCAAGGATTTCACGCGATCGCCTGCGCCAAGCTCGCGCAGGTAGAGCGGCGCGAAGCCCGCCTGCCAGTCGTGGCAGTGCAGAATCTGTGGCTGCCAGCCCTCGATTCCGTCGGCACAGATGCGGGCGGCGGCGTAGGACAGCGCTGCAAAGCGTTCAGCGTTGTCCTGCCAGTCGCGGCCCATGGCATCGGAATAGGGCCCGCCGTCCCGATCAAACAGGTGCGGTGCGTCGAGCACGTAAAGCACCTGCTGCCCAAGCTTGCCGCGCCAGACCCGGGCAAAACCGCCGAAAAGGTCGTCCCATTGTGCGACGGTCTTCTTGCGGCCCATGGCGGCGATGACCTTGGGATAGCCTGGCAAGAGGGTGCGCATCTCGACCCCGTGCGGTGCCAGAGCGCCCGGCAGGGCCCCGGCGACATCCGCCAGCCCCCCGGTCTTGATCAGCGGCACGCATTCCGACGTGACCGACAGAACCTTCGTCATTTTTCGGCTTCCCTCCGGTCCAGCATCCGCTGGGTGATGAGTGTCACGCCATTGTCGGTAACGCGGAACCACTTGGCGTCTTCCACGGGGTCCTCGCCGACCACCAATCCTTCAGGGATATGCACCCCGCGGTTGATGACAACGTTCTTCAGCCGGGCATGGCGCGCTACGTAGACATAAGGAAGCGCTACCACGCGGTTGAGCGAGGAATAAGAGTTCGTGTGGCACATGGTGAACAGCAGCGACTCTCGGATTTCCGTCCCCGAGACGATACAGCCGCCCGTCACGAGTGAGCTGACAGCAGTCCCGCGCCTGTCCGCTTCATCGTGAATGAACTTGGCGGGCGGGGCGAGTTCGGAATAGGTCCAGATCGGCCAGTCGCGGTCCCACAGGTCGAGTTCCGGAGCAAATTCCGTGAGGTTGATGTTGGCTTTCCAGAAGGCATCCAACGTGCCCACGTCGCGCCAGTAGGCGGGCGTGCCGGCCGGCGAGCGCACGCAGCTGTCCTCGAACCGGTGAGCCTGCGCGGTGCCCTTGGCGACGATCTCGGGGATGAGGTCTTTGCCGAAATCATGGCTCGAGGTGTCGCTCGCCATGTCCTCGATCAGCCGCTCGCGCAGGAAGCTCCAGGTGAAGACGTAGATCCCCATGGAGACCAGCGATTTATCCGGATCCTCCGGCAGACCCGGCGGATCCTTGGGCTTTTCGAGGAAGGACGTGACGCGGTCTTGTCCGTCGACCGCCATGCAGCCAAAGGCCGACGCCTCGGAGCGGTCCACAGTCAGGCAGCCCACGGTCACGTCGGCGCCGCTTTCGGCGTGCTGGGCGATCATCACCTCGTAATCCATTTTGTAGACGTGGTCGCCTGCAAGGATCACGATGTAGTCGATGTCGTAGCTGTCGATGATGTCGATGTTCTGGGCCACAGCATCGGCGGTGCCGCGATACCACATGCCTTCATCCACCCGTTGCGAGGCGGGCAGAATGTCGAGAAATTCGTTGCGCTCGGCCCGGAAGAAGGTCCAACCCCGCTGCAGGTGGCGGATCAGGCTGTGTGCCTTGTACTGCGTCGCCACCGAGATCTTGCGGATCCCCGAATTGAGCGCGTTCGAAAGGGCGAAGTCGATGATCCGCGTCTTGCCGCCGAAATAGACGGCGGGTTTGACGCGGGTGTCCGTAAGTTCGTGCAGGCGCGAGCCGCGCCCTCCCGCTAGCACGAAGGCCATGGATCTGCTGGCAAGCCGATGTGGTGTCCGAGGCATATTGGGTCCCTCCCTTTGGCAGGGGGCCGCGCCTCGCGCTGCGGCCCCCTTTGTTTACCTGCGGCGCCATTGTCCTCCGGCAAGCCCCAAGCGTCCTAGATCTGGTCGGGGGTCGTCCCGGTCAGTCTTTGATGAGGTAGATCGCGGACAGGGGTGGCACTGTGAGATCCACATGCGCCGGCTGGCCGTGCATCTCTCCTTCCACGGCCTCCACCTGTCCGTAATTGCCCCGGTTGCCGCCGCCGTAGATTTCGGCGTCGCTATTAAGCGCCTCGCGCCATGTGCCCGCCGTCGGCATGCCGATGCGGTAGGCCGATTGTTCCTGCGGGGTGAAGTTGCAGATCACCACCACCTGCGGGTCTTCAGGGCCGGCCTTGCGGGTCCAGACGAAGACGGAATTCTGGCTGTCGCCACCAACGATCCATTCGAACCCATCCTCGAAACAGTCGCGCACGTGCAGTGCAGGCGTACTGGTGTAGAGGTGGTTGAGGTCACGCACGAGCGCCTGGATCCCCGCATGGCGCGGATCTGCAAGGCAATCCCAGTCGACCTGTGCATCGTGGTTCCATTCCGACCGCTGCGCCAGCTCCTGTCCCATGAACAGCAGCTTCTTGCCCGGATGACCCCACATGAAGCCGTAGTAGGCGCGCAGGTTGGCGAACTGTTCCCAATCGCTCCCGGGCATCTTGCCGATCATCGACCCCTTGCCGTGCACCACCTCGTCATGGCTGATCGGCAGGATGAAGTTTTCCGAATAAGCATAGACCAGCCCGAAGGTCATCTGGTGGTGATGATGGCTGCGGTGGATCGGGTCCTTCTTCATGTACTCGAGCGTGTCGTTCATCCAGCCCATGTTCCACTTGAACCCGAAGCCAAGGCCACCCTGGTTCACCGGCTGCGACACGCCGGGGTAGGCGGTGCTTTCCTCGGCCACGGTCATGATGCCCGAGTGCGCGCCATAGGTTTCGGTGTTCATGCGCTGCAGCACCGCGATGGCTTCGTAGTTCTCGCGCCCGCCGTCCTTGTTGGGCACCCATTCGCCGGGATTGCGCGAATAGTCGCGGTAGAGCATGGAGGCCACCGCATCCACCCGCAGACCGTCGGCGTGGTATTCCTCGAGCCAGTAAAGCGCGTTGGCGGTGAGGAAGTTCGACACCTCGGCACGGCCATAATTGTAGATGAGGGTGTTCCAGTCCTTGTGGAAGCCTTCCCTCGGGTCCGCGTGTTCATAGAGCGCAGTGCCATCGAACTTTCCAAGCCCGTGCGGGTCACTCGGGAAATGGCCCGGCACCCAGTCGAGGATGACGCCGATGCCCGCCTTGTGCGCGGCGTTCACCAGATCGCGGAACTCGTGTGGCAGGCCGCAGCGGATGGTTGGGGCGAACATGCCCACCGGCTGGTAGCCCCACGAGCCGTCAAAGGGATATTCGCTGATCGGCATCAGTTCGATATGGGTGAAGCCCATGTCGGCGACGTAGTCGATCAGTTCCTTCGCGGCCTCGATGTAGGAAATCGGGCGGCCCCAGTCCTTACGCCGCCACGAGGGAAGGTGCACCTCGTAGACGCTGATCGGGGCCTCGCGCTTCTGGGCTTCGGCGCGGGTTGTCATCCACTCATCGTCGGACCAGCCATAGCCCGATATGTCGCGTACGATCGACGCATTCTCCGGCGGGTGCTGCGAGCCAAAGCCCACCGGGTCGGCCTTGAGCGGCTGAACCTGGCCATCGGCCCCGAGGATCTCGTAGCGGTAGACCGCGCCGTCGGCGACAAAGGGCACGAAGATCTCCCACACGCCGGTGGCGCCCCGGCGGCGCATGGCGTGGCGGCGACCGTCCCACCAGTTGAAATCACCCACGACGGACACCCGGCGCGCATTGGGCGCCCAGACCGCGAACTGGCAGCCCCACTGGCCTTCGTGCTCGATCACATGGGCACCAAGCGCCTGCCAGATCCGCAGGTGGCTGCCTTCGCCCAGCAGGTATTCGTCCATCTCGCCCAGCACCGGCCCGAAGCGGTAGGCGTCTTCGAATTCCCAGGTGTTGCCCGAGGCCTCGCCGCGCAGCCAGTAATGGCCGCTGCCGGGCACCGGGCCGCGGAAGATACCGGGCGCGCCGCCCATGGGCGTCAGGGGGTGGGTGGTGCCGTCATCGGTCACAGCATGAAGCGTCTGGGCACCTGGATCGAAGACGGTGACGATCCGGTCCTTGCCAGTTCCGTGCGGCCCCAGAAGGGCGAACGGGTCATCATGCTGCCCGTGGATCAGGCGTTCAAATTCCGAGGCGGGAGGAGTGCTTGCATCCATCATACCCCGGACTGTAGCCCGATCCACGGAGTTCGCAATGGGGACACGCGTCCCCTAACTGCTCATTTTTCCAGCAGGCTTTCAGCCTTCCAGATGTCATTCATGTAGCCACGGATTGTCCGGTCGGACGAGAACCAGCCAGACCGCGCGGTGTTGAGTGCGGCCATGCGCGCCCAGCCGAGCGTGTCCTTGAAGGACGCGTCTACCTCGCGCTGTGCGCGCCAGTAATCGGTGAAATCTGAACAGACGAGGAAGTAATCCGCCCCCTCTAGATTGCTCACGATGCCCTCGTAGCGCCCCGGCTCGGACGGCGAGAAGCGGCCCGCCCGGATCTCGTCCAGGGCCCGTTTCAAGCGCGGGTCGGCCTCGATGGCCTTGCGGGCGTGGGCCTCTGTGGTGCGGCGCTCCATCACTTGCTCGGCGGTCATGCCGAAGAGGAAGAAGTTCTCGGCCCCTACATGTTCGCGGATCTCCACGTTCGCGCCGTCGAGCGTGCCGACCGTGGGCGCGCCGTTCAGGGCAAATTTCATGTTGCCGGTGCCCGATGCTTCCTTGCCCGCGGTCGAGATCTGTTCCGACAGATCCGCCGCCGGGACCAGCCGTTCGGCCAGCGTCACGTTGTAGTTCGGCAGAAACGCGATCTTGAGGAACTTCGAGGTCATCGGATCGGAGTTGATGACCGCTGCCGCGTCGTTGATGAGGCGGATGATGTCCTTGGCAAAGAAGTACCCCGGCGCCGCCTTGCCTGCGAAGAGCTTGAGGCGCGGCGTCCAGTCCGCGTTCGGATTGTCACGGATTTCCAGCCAGTGCGCGATCGTTTCCAGGATGTTGAGGTGCTGGCGCTTGTATTCGTGCAGACGCTTGATCTGCACGTCGAACAGCATGTCGGGGTCAGCGTGGATGCCATGGGCGCTGCTCATCCAGTTCGACAGCTCGACCTTGTTGGACCGCTTGATGGTGGAATACTTGTCGAGCCACCCCGCATCCTCGACGAAGGGCTCGAGCTTCGAGAGCTGACCGAGGTCATCGACCCAATCCTCGCCAATGGACGAGGTGATGAGGCCCGCAAGCCGCGGGTTGCAGGCCAGCAGCCAGCGCCGCGGCGTGACGCCGTTGGTCTGGTTGACGATGCGCTCAGGGTGCAGGTTGTGAAGCTCTTCGAAGACGGTTGTCTTCATGAGCTCCGTGTGCAGGGCCGACACGCCGTTCACATGGTGTGCCATCACGAAGGACAAAGGCCCCATCTTCACGAGGTTGTCCGAGCGCATGGATTGCGTGCGCTTGGGGAAATTCTTGGCATGTTCGTGGTCGATCTGGTCGACGATCTGCAAATGACGCGGCAGCAGCTTGCCGAATAGGCCTTCGCCCCAGGTCTCAAGCGCTTCGGGCAGAAGTGTGTGGTTGGTATAGGAAAGAGTGCCTCGGGCAATCTCGACCGACTCCTGGAATGACAGGCCCCGCTCGTCATGCAGGATGCGCACCAGTTCAGGGCCGGCGATGGCCGGGTGCGTATCGTTGAGCTGGATCGACACCTTCTCCGGCAGGCGGCGCAGGTCACCGAACTGGTTGTTGAAGCGGCGCAGGATGTCGCGCAGGGCGGCACCGGTCAGGAAATATTCCTGCTTGAGGCGCAGCTCCTTGCCTTGCTCGGTGGTGTCGTCGGGGTAGAGCACGCGGCTGATGGTTCGAGCCAGTGCCTCGGGGGCTGCGGCCCTGGTGTAGTCGCCATGATTGAACGCATCGAGGTCGAACGGATGGATCGCCCGGCCGGACCACAGGCGCAGGGTGTTGGCCCAGCGGCCCTTCCAGCCGACCACGGGGGTGTCATAGGCCTCGGCCTCGACTTCCTCGGACGGGTACCAGCGCACGGTCTCGCCCCGGGTGTCCACGTGGCCGCCAAAGCCGATACGGTAGCGCACTTCGGGACGCTCGAATTCCCAGGCGTGGCGCTGTTCGAGCCAGTGCTCGGGCATCTCGACCTGACGCCCGTCGACAAAGCTCTGGCGGAAGAGGCCGTGTTCGTAGCGGATGCCGTAGCCATGGGCGGGGCAGCCGATGGTCGACAGGCTTTCGAGGAAGCAGGCCGCCAGCCGCCCGAGGCCGCCATTGCCAAGCGCCGCATCGGGCTCGTCGTTCAGGACCTCGTGGTAGTCCTTGCCATACTCGGCCAGCGCCGATTTCGCCTCGTCCACCAGCTCGAGGTTGACGATGCCGTCCTCGAGAAGACGGCCGATGAGGAATTCCATCGACAGGTAATAGACCCGCTTGGCGCCGGTCTCGTAAGTTTTCTGGGTGGCCTTGAACCACGCGTCGACGATCCGGTCACGGACGGCAAAGCTGAGCGCCATGCGCCAGTCTTCGAGGATCGCGTGTTCGGGATCCTTGCCGAAGCTGTAGGTCAGGTGGCGCAGAATGGAGTCGCGAAGGGGTGTGGTCTTGGTGTGGATCATGGCTGAACGCTCGCTAAAGAGGTTTGGCCGCGCCCCGCGCCAAGGAGAGGCGGGGCGGGATATTGCGTGTGCCGCGCCCGTTTGTCGGACGGGTATGCCCATGGAGTCATCAGGAACCGGCCCGGATGGCAAGGCACATGGCGCTCACGCGTTCGTTTGCATCTGTTCTGCGAGGTGACATGCACATCCGGTGAGCGCCGCGAAGTCGTCTTCCACCAGATGTACAGGAAACTGCTCCATGAAGTCAGAGAAACGTCCCTTGTCGGTGAAGCCTTCTTTAAAGCCGTGCGCCATCAGGTGCGGACCGAAGTGCCGGGCCACGCCGCCGATCAGGTAAAGCCCGCCGAAGGGCAGGGTGATGAGCGCCAGATCGCCGCAGGCCCGGCCCAGCAGGGTCGAGAACATCGAGACCGCGCGCCGCGCCCGGTCGTCGCCCTCATGGAACAGCGCCATGATGTCGGCCGCCTTGCGCGTGTCCTCGATGCCGTCCTCGTGGCACAGCCAGTTCCAGATCCGCTCGAACCCGCGGCCCGAGATGAAGTGTTCCACCCCGGGGCTTTCGTGGTTGTGCGCGATGTAGGCCGCAAGGCGGTGTTCTTCCTCGGTGCGCAGGCCAAGGGTTGTGTGCCCGGCCTCGGCGGGCGGCACGAGGGTGCGATCGCCCAGCCGGAAGGCGGCGGCGGCGTTCATGCCGGTGCCGACGCCCACCACGAGCCGCGCCGATTGCGGGCTGGCGGGCTGGCCGGGGAGGATCTGCGTCAGGCAGTCGTCGGGGATGTGCCCCAGCGCGTGGCCCTGCGCCTGCATGTCGTTGAGCACCGCGAGGGTTTCCGCGCCGGTGGCGGCGAACAGGATCTCACGGTCCACGTGCCAGTCGAGGTTGGTAAGCGTGCCCGCGCTGTCGCGCACCGGGCCCGCCATGGCGACGCAGGCGGCCTCGACCTTGGCGCCGGTCTGGGCCAGGTAGTCCTTGAGCACCGGGCCGATGCCCTCCCAGTTGGCGTTGGTGTACCGCTTGACGCTGGCGGCATCCACCTGCGCGCCGCAGGCAAGCGCCACGCGGGTGTTTGTTCCGCCAATATCGGCAAGGACGGCTAGGGGTTGCTGGCTCATGGCGTCACACCTCCGCGTGTTTTGTTAGCGCTCTCGTCATGGCGTGGTAGGAGGCTTTGGGCGTCCGCGCAAGCGTCTCGAGATCCACATGGACAAGGCCGAAGCGCTTGTCATAGCCGAAGCTCCATTCGTAATTGTCCAGTAGCGACCACGCGAAATAGCCTTTGACCGGGACGCCGCCCGCGATGGCGCGGTTCACCTGCGCGAGATGCGCGTCGAAATAGGCGATGCGGTGGTCGTCCTCTATGGCCCCGTCCGGGCCGGGCTCATCAAGCGCGGCCATCCCGTTTTCCGTGACATAGATCGGCAGATCACCGGTGTATTCCTCGGCAGTGCGGGTGAGGAAGCGGTAGAGGCCCTCGGGGTAGATCTCCCAGTCCATGAAAGTCTTGGGCAGGATGCCGGGAACGGGCTTGTGGGCCGGCCAGGGCGTGTCCGCGGGCGCCATGTTCGAGCGGGTGTAGTAGTTGATCCCGCACCAGTCGAGCGGCTGAGAGATGAGGCCCATGTCGTCCTGCCAGCCCTTCGGCAGGTGGGGCTCCAGCCCTTCAAGCACGATGTCGGGGTATTCGCCCTTGAACGCTCCGCCCATGAACCAGCGGTTGTAGAGGCCATCGTAGCGCGCGGCGGCCAGCTGCGCCTCGGGGGTGTCCTCCGCAGGCTCCGCCCATTCAAGGTTGAAGACGCAGCCAAGCCCCGACATCCCGAGCCCGCGCATGACTTCGGTGGCGCGGCCATGGGCCAGCAGAACATGGTGCATCGCGCGGCTCGCAGCCCGTATGTCGCGCAGCCCCGGGGCCTGACCGCCAAGGAAATGGCTCAGCCATGCCACACACCACGGCTCGTTGATCGGGGCGACGGTTTCCATGCGGTCGCCAAGCCTGCGCATCACGGTCTCGGTGTAATCGCCGAACCACGCGGCGATGTCCCGGTTGCGCCAGCCGCCCATGTCCGCCAAGGCGGACGGCAATTCCCAGTGGTAGAGCGTGGCAAAGGGTTTCAGGCCCCGTTCCAGCATCGCGTCGGTCAGGCGGTCGTAGAAATCGAGACCTTCCGCGTTCACCGTCCCACGCCCCTCGGGAAGCACCCGCGCCCAGCTGATGGAAAAGCGGTAGGCGTCGAACCCGGCGGCCTTCACGAGGTCGAGGTCTTCCTCGTAACGGTGGTAGTGATCGCAGGCGGTGGCGCCGTTTTCGGCGCGCACCACGTTGCCGGGGGTGTCCGCGAAATCATCCCAGTGGGTACGCCCCGCGCCGCCGAAGCCGTGGCCTTCGATCTGGTAGCTCGAGGTGGCGGTTCCAAAGATGAAGTCGTCTGGAAAGTCCTTGCGCGACAATTGCATGAAGGTCGGTCCTGTCAGCGTTTCGGTTTCAGGGGATGGGCGGGTTTCATGGCGCGGGGCCGGTGGACCCACCGATGATAAGCTGCGCCTCGAGCAGGTGGCTCTCCGGCGCGGTTTGCGGGGCCGCGATATGACGCAGCAGCATCTCGGCGGCGATCCGGCCGGCCTCGCGGACCGAGGACCGCACGGCGGTAAAGATCGGCACGTCGCGCCCGTTGGACAGGTAGGTCAGATCGTCGTCATGGGTAATCACCGACACGTCGCGCCCGAGGGTCAGCCCCGCTTCGTGCAGCGCGCGGCGGATGCCGATTGCGATGATCGACGATGACGACAGCACCGCCGTGGGCGCATCGTCCAGTGCCAGCAGGTGGCACATGGCGGTGTAGCCATAGCTTTCGGTCATCTCGCCGCTGTGCATCAGAGCAGGGGCCGGCACGAGACCGCGGTCCGCCAGCGCCTCCTCGAAGCCGATGCGCCGGCGGTGGGCGAAATCCATGGTCTCGAGCCCGTTGATGAGCGCGATGCGACGATGCCCGAGGTCGATCAGGAAGGATGTGGCGCGGCGAAAGGCCGAGACGTTGTTCATGTCGACCCAGCTGTAATCGCTGGCGATCCCCGAGGCGCGTCCATGCACCACGAAGGGCAGGCCAAGCCCCTGAAGGAAGGGGATGCGCCCGTCGTTGATGCGAGGGCCATGCACGATCAGCCCGTCCACGTCGCCCTTGGCCTTGAGGCGGCGATAATTGTCAGCCTCGTCCTCGTCGCCGGTCATCGACAGGGTCATGTCGTAGCCCGCGGCAAGGTAGGCCTGCGACGCCCCCGCGATGAAATCGCCGAAGACCGGGTTGACCATCTCGTGCTGGGTGGACACCGGGATGACATGTCCCACCGCCATGGCGCGGCCCGTGGCCAGCCCCTTGGCCCGGGCATTGGGCCGGTAGTTCAGCGCCTGCGCCGCATCGCACACCCGCTGCCGGGTGGCCTCGGACACCTCGGGGTAGCCGTTCAGCGCCCGGCTGACGGTGGTCTGGGACAGGCCCAGGTGCGCTGCGAGCATCTTGAGGTTCACGGGTGGCAGATCTTTCAAAGCGCTTCGGGTGCCGGGGAGGGTAACCGCAAACCAAACCGGTTGGGAAGATCTTTTCAGACTGCCTTGAAATGACCCGCCACCGCGATAGAACAGAATGAAATACCGGCACGTTGCGGTTGACAGACTTCCATTGTCGCGAGACCGTGCCGAAAAGCCAAAGCGCTTTGGGAGAATCTTCTCAAGGCTGCAAGATGCGGACCCAGATCCGCGATAGACGGGAGGGAGACGTCACGATGACCACCACGATCACCAGCACCATCCGCAACCGGCTGCTCTGCGGCGGCGCGCTCATCGCGCTGGCCGCCGGGGCGCAAGCGCAGGACATGCCGTTCGAGATCGGCTCGGGCGATATGCACTGGGACGGCTTCGAGGCCTTCGCCGATGAATACGACCTCTCGGGCGAGACCATCGAGATCACCGGCCCCTGGACCGGCCTTGAGAAGGACAAGGTGGACGTGATGTTCCGCTACTTCGAGGAAGCCACTGGCGCTGACGTGAACTACTCCGGCTCGGACAGTTTCGAACAGGACATCGTGATTGCCGCCCGCGCGGGCACCGCGCCCAACCTCGCGGTCTTCCCGCAGCCGGGCCTTGCCGCCGACATGGCCAGCCAGGGCCTGCTGACGCCGCTGCCCGAGGAAACCGCCGACTGGGTGGCCGAAAACTACTCGGCCGGGGACAGCTGGGTGGATCTGGCGACGTATGAAGGCGAAGATGGCGAGGAACATCTTTACGGCCAGTTCTATCGCGTCGACCTCAAGTCTCTGGTCTGGTATTCGCCCATCGCCTTCGACGAGATGGGCTACGAGATCCCCGAGAGCATGGAAGAGCTCAAGGAGTTGACCCAGCAGATCGTCGACGATGGCGGCACGCCGTGGTGCATCGGCCTCGGGTCCGGCGCGGCGACGGGCTGGCCCGCCACCGACTGGGTCGAGGACCTGATGCTGCGCACGCAGGACCCGTCGGTCTATGACCAGTGGGTGACCAACGAGATCCCCTTCGATGACCCAGCCGTGGTCGAGGCGATGGAGGAATTCGGCTGGTTCGTGAAGAACGACGATTACGTGCAGGGCGGGGCGCAGGTGGCCGCTACCACCGACTTCCGCGACAGCCCCAACGGCCTCTTCTCGGTGCCACCCGAATGCTACATGCACCGGCAGGCCAGCTTCATCCCCGCCTTTTTCCCCGATAACGTCGAACTCGGTCAGGATGCGGATTTCTTCTACCTTCCCGCCTACGAAGACCGTGACCTTGGCAAGCCCGTGCTTGGCGCGGGCACGCTGTTTTCGATCACCAACCCGTCGGACGGTGCAAGCGCCATGCTTGAGTTTCTCAAACTGCCCATCGCGCATGAATTGTGGATGGCGCAGGACGGGTTCCTGACCGCTCATGCGGGCGTTAACCTTGATGTCTATGCCTCCGATGCGCAGCGGGCCATGGGCGAGATCATCGCCGATGCCACCACCTTCCGCTACGACGCCTCGGACCTCATGCCCTCCGAGATCGGGGCCGGTGCCTTCTGGACCGGCATGGTCGATTTTGTCACCGGCGACAGCGCCGAAAACGTTGGCGCCGCGATCCAGTCGCGCTGGGACGGCATCCAGTAATGCATGATGGCGCGGGCTGACGCAGGCCCGCGCCTTGCGCTGATACGAGGCCCGGCTGATGCGCGGGATCATGCTGGAGCATTAGGGGGAGACGCCGACCATGTCGCCAATCATCCAGGGCATCCTGACCATCTTCATCGGGGTCGGTGGCTGCATCGCCTATTTTTACGGATCGAACCTCGTGCTGGACCGGGTGATCTTTCCGGCGCGCAGCGACGACCACGGGCGCAACATCCGGCGTGCTACCATGGTGCGACCGTGGCTTTTTCTGCTTCCGGCGATCCTCGCGCTGGGGCTTTATCTGGTCTACCCGGTGATCGGCAGCTTCTGGCGGTCGCTCTTCAACCGCTCGGGTGACGTATTCATCGGACTTGGCAATTACACCGAGATGTTCGGCGAAGCCGGGTTCCGTACGGCGCTGCTCAACAACTTTCTCTGGGTGATCTTCGTGCCGGCGGGGGCGACGTTCTTCGGCCTGCTGGTGGCGCAGCTGACGGACCGCCTGCGCTGGGGGGCGATCGCGAAATCGCTGATCTTCATGCCCATGGCGATCAGCTTCGTGGGTGCCTCGCTGATCTGGAAATTCGTCTATGCCGCCGATCCCGACATCGGCATCATCAACGCCATTCGCGACTCGATGGGGTTTGCGCCGGTCGATCCGCTTCAGATCCCGTTCTGGAACAACTTCTTCATCATGTTCATTATGGTCTGGATGCAGACCGGTTTCGCCATGGTGATCCTGAGCGCCGCCCTGCGCGGCATCCCCGAGGAAACCATCGAGGCGGCCATCGTCGACGGCGCGAACCCGTTCCAGGTGTTCTTCCGCATCAAGGTGCCGCAGATCGCCGGGACCATCGTGGTGGTCTGGACGACGATCACGTTCCTTACGCTCAAGGTCTTCGACATCGTCTACACCATGACGGGCGGCAATTTCGACACCGAGATCCTGCCCAGCTACATGATGGACTACATGTTCCGCGATGATGGGCGGGCGACAGCGGTGGCCTTCGTCATCATGCTGATCGTGACCCCGGTGATGATCTGGAACATCCGCCAGGCCCGGAAGGAGCTGTGATCCATGGATAATATCGCAGGCAAGAAAAGCGGGCTGTCCATCGTTACCAACCTTTCGGTACTGCTTCTGGTGCTGATCTGGCTCATTCCCACGGTGGGTCTTGCGGTGTCCTCCTTCCGCGACCGGCAGCAGATTTCCGAAACCGGCTGGTGGATGTCGCTGTTTCCCGTCGAACAGGCGATCCGCGTCACCCCCGAGATGGGCGAGCCCACCCGGGACGGCGATCTCTACGTGCTATCGGGCAATGTCTTCGGCGAGGACGGCTCGGGGAGCGTGTCGGCCTTCGGCATCACCTCGCGCGATCCCGGAGCGGCAGAAGCGGGGATGACCTATGGCCGGCTGAAACTGGAGGTGCTCGACGAGGGCGGCGAGATCGACACCGAGAACTTCGAGACTGCTTGGGAGACGGGGGGCGAGCCGCAGATCCCCGAAACTGACGAGGACGGACGCGCCGTTCAGGGCTGGTTCATCGATCGCGCGCTCACCATGGAAAGCGACGGTACCTATGAATGGGTACAAGACAGCGAGCCGCGTCGCGCGCCATCGCTTTACATTGTCTCTCAGCAGCCCCCTGATTTCGGGCTTCAGAACTACGAGCTGATCCTCAGCTCCGACAATATGGACCAGGCGTTCATCAACACGCTGACGGTGACCATCCCGGCGACGGTGATCCCGATCCTCATCGCCGCTTTCGCCGCCTATGCACTGGCGTGGATGGATTTCCCGGGCCGGGGATGGCTTGTGGCCATGGTGGTGGGGCTGCTGGTGGTGCCGCTGCAACTGGCGCTGGTGCCCATGCTGACGCTGCACAACGACATCGGCATCGGGCAGAGCTTTCTTGGCATATGGCTGGCGCATACGGGGTTCGGCCTGCCGCTCGCCATCTACATCCTGCGCAACTACATGACCGGCCTGCCGCGCGACATCATCGAAAGCGCCAAGGTCGACGGGGCCACGGACTTTCAGGTCTTCACCAAGATCGTGCTGCCGCTGTCCTTTCCGGCGCTGGCGAGCTTTGCCATCTTCCAGTTCCTGTGGACGTGGAACGATCTGCTTGTGGCCAAGGTTTTCCTTCCTTCCAACAGCTCCAGCTGGGTGATGACCGTCAAGATCGCGGACGACCTGCTGGGCAGTCGTGGCGGCGACTGGGGGATCCTCGCGGCGGCGGCCTTCGTGTCTATCGCCGTGCCCTTGGCCGTGTTCTTCGCGATGCAGAAATACCTAGTGCGCGGTCTGCTGGCCGGCTCCGTAAAATGAGGCTTACATGAACGACACCCTCCACCTCGACAAGAACCCCGACTGGTGGCGCGGCGCGGTGATCTACCAGATCTACCCGCGCAGCTACCAGGACACCAACGGCGACGGCGTCGGCGACCTTCTGGGCATCGCGCAGCGGTTGCCGCATATCGCCTCGCTCGGGGTGGACGCGGTCTGGATCTCGCCCTTCTTCCGCTCTCCCATGCATGACTTCGGCTATGACGTCAGCGATTACTGCGACGTGGACCCGATGTTCGGCAGCCTGTCGGATTTCGACGAGGTTATCCGCATCGCCCACGTGCACGGCATCAAGGTGCTGATGGATCTCGTGATTTCACACTCGTCCATCGAACACCCTTGGTTCGAGGAAAGCCGCACCAGCAAGGACAACGCGAAATCCAACTGGTACGTCTGGGCCGACGCCAAGCCCGATGGCACACCGCCGAACAACTGGCTGTCGATCTTCGGCGGGTCGGCCTGGCAGTGGGAGCCGACGCGCTGCCAGTATTACCTGCACAACTTCCTCACCGAACAGCCAGACCTCAACTTCCACGAGCCGCAGGTTCAGGAGGCATTGCTGGGCATCGCGCAGTTCTGGCTTGACCGGGGGGTGGACGGCTTCCGTCTCGATACGGTGAACTTCTACACCCATGACGCCCAGCTGCGCGACAATCCCGCGCTTGCCCCGGAAGACCGCAACCCCATGACCGCGCCTGCCGTGAACCCCTACACATGGCAGAACCACCTTTACGACAAGACCCAGCCCGAGAACCTCGCGTTCCTCGCCCGGCTGCGCGAGCTGATGAACCGCTACAACGCCGCCGCCGTGGGCGAGATCGGCGAGGATCAGCGCGGCCTCGAGGTGCTGGGTGAATACACCCGCGGCGACAAACACCTGCACATGTCCTACGCCTTTGAGCTTCTGTCGGACCACGCGCCCACCGCCGCCTACGTCAAGCAGGTGATGGACGATTTCGACGAGAAGGCCAACGGCGGCTGGGCCTGCTGGGCGTTTTCCAACCATGACGTGGTGCGCCACATCTCCCGCTGGGGGGTGCCCGAGGCGGGGGCGCGGCTTTATATGACCATGATGATGTGCCTGCGCGGCTCGGCCTGCATCTACCAGGGCGAGGAACTGGCGCTGCCCGAGGCGGAATTGCGCTACGAGGATCTTCAGGATCCCTACGGCAAACGCTTCTGGCCGGCCTTCAAGGGGCGGGACGGGGCGCGCACTCCGATGGTGTGGCAGAACGACCATCACAACGGCGGCTTCACCACCAGCGAAAACTCGTGGCTTCCGGTCAGTCCCGACCACCTGAAACGCTCGGTCGAGGCGCAGGAAAAGGATCCGTCGGCGATGCTGCACCACTACCGGCGCGCCATCTCGTTCAGGCACAATCACCGGGCGCTGCGAGACGGCGCCATGAGCAAGGTCAGCTGTGACGGCACCGTGCTCAGTTTCCACCGCTGCGGCGAGCGCGAGGAGATCTTCTGTGCCTTCAACATCAGCCGCGATCCGGCGACCATCGAGGCCCCCGAGGGCAAGTGGCACCAGATCGGAAGCGAACTTGGCTCGACAGGTCCCGCGCCGGACGGCAAATTGCATCTCGGCCCGTGGCAGCCGGTGCTGGCACTGAAGGTCTGAGAAAGGGAGGGGACGACGATGGCCGATCTGAAACTGAGCGATGTGGGCAAGACCTACGGCGGCACGGTCGAGGTGCTCAAACACATCGACCTCGACATCGAAGCCGGGGAGTTGATCGTCTTCGTCGGCCCTTCGGGCTGCGGGAAATCCACGCTGCTGCGGATGATCGCGGGGCTGGAAAAGATCACCCACGGCACGCTTGATATCGACGGGCAGCGCGTCAACGACGTTCCTCCCGCGCAGCGCGGCATCGCCATGGTGTTCCAGAGCTACGCGCTTTATCCGCATATGACCGTGCGCGACAACATGGCCTTCGCGCTTCAGATCGCCAAGAAGTCCAAGGCCGAGATCGAAGAGGCGGTGCAGCGCGCGGCGAAGATGCTGCAGCTGACGCCCTATCTCGACCGACTGCCCAAGGCGCTGTCCGGCGGGCAGCGCCAGCGGGTTGCCATCGGGCGTGCCATCGTGCGTGATCCCAAGGTCTATCTGTTCGACGAGCCGCTGTCGAACCTCGATGCGGCGCTGCGGGTGGCGACCCGGATCGAGATCGCGCAGCTCAAAGAAAAGATGCCCGACCGTACGATGATCTACGTTACCCACGACCAAGTCGAGGCGATGACCCTGGCGACCCGCATCGTGGTGCTTGCCAAAAAGGGCGTGGCACAGGTGGGCACGCCGCTCGAGCTCTACGAGACGCCCAATTCTGAGTTTGTCGCCCAGTTCATCGGCTCTCCGGCCATGAACCTGTTGCCGGGCGAGGTGGTTGGCACCGGACCGCGCACAACGGTGAAGCTGGCGGGTGGTGGCACTGCGGTGTCCGAAATCCCCACACGCGACGGCGACATGGGGCTGAAGGTCAATGTCGGTATCCGGCCCGAGGATCTGACCATCGCCGAAGGCGAGGCGATCTATCGCGGCAAGGTTGCGCTGACCGAGGCACTGGGAGAGGTCACATTGCTGCACTACGAGCCCGAGAAGGGGCTTGCGGACCCGGTAATTGCCAAGTTGCCCGGCATCCATCAGGGCCTGCGCGGGCGCGACGTGCCTCTCACGGCAGAGCCCGCCAAGGTGCACCTGTTTTCCGAAGGCCGTTCGCTCCTCTACCGCAAGCGCGAGGAGCTTGGCTCTGCCGAGGCGGTGGGTGCCTGAGAGGGGCGAAGGTCAGCGGCGGGCGCGGTAGTCCACCAGCTGCTTGCCGTCCTCGTCAAGGAACAGGCCGGGCAGGGGCATGAGCCTGTCGATGGTCTCGAGCCGGAGTTCCGTGAAGGCCTCGGTGGTTTCGTTCCACGCGGTGCAGGTCCAAACCCGCCCCCAGTAATCGAGCGCCAGTGGCCGAATATCCTGCGGCTTATCCAGCCCCTCGACCCAAAGGCGCAGCTTCTGGCGGGCGCGGATCGCGGCGCGGATGGCCGGCATGTGGCGAAAGCCCCGCGCCGCCTGCGCCAGCGCCGGGTCGGCAAAGCCGAAGGCGGCAGAGGCGGGGCCGTCCTCGGGCAGCAGGGCGTCGATGCGTTCGGACAGGCTGCGTGCGGCCTCGGCCAGTTCTGGCATGTCGCCCGCGCCGGCCCCCACCGCAGCAAGCCCGAGGTGCAGCACCTCGAGTTCGGTTTCCGTCAGGTTCAGCGGCGGCAGGGTCAGCCGCGCCTGCGCGCGGTAGCCCGCGCCGCGCGTGCCCTCGATGGCGATGCCCGCCCGTCCAAGGGCATCCATGTCGCGGTAGATCGTGCGCACCGACACTCCGAAGTCCGCCGCCATGTCCTCGGCCCGGTGCAGCGCGCCATCCCTCAGCCGCTGCATCAGCAGCGCAAGGCGGTCTTGCCGGGTTTCGGGGTGATCAATCATGCTGACGATCTGCGCTCCTGACAGGATGATGTCAATCACTTCCCCAAGATTTGCCATCTCCGGGGCCTTGCCGATGCGAATCCATCTTTCGGCCTTTTCGCGCGCGCCGTAGAGATCGTGAACAGGTTTACGCAGGCCGCCGGGACGGGGGCCTGACACAGGAGACAAAGACATGCTCAACAACATCGGCCTTCCCGGCCTTCTTCTGATCGCCGTCGTGGTGCTGGTTCTGTTCGGTCGCGGCAAGATCTCGAACCTCATGGGTGAGGTCGGCAAGGGCATCACCGCCTTCAAGAAGGGCGTGAGCGACGGCAGCAACGAGCTCGAGAACGAAAAGGCCGACGGCGCACGCGACGTGACGCCCGAGGAAGAGAAAGACAAGGTGTAAGCCGGCATGTTCGACCTCGGATGGTCTGAACTGATGGTCATCGGCGTCGTGGCGCTTATCGTCGTGGGGCCGAAGGATCTGCCGATGCTGTTCCGCAACGTCGGCCGCTTCGTCGGCAAGGCGCGCGGCATGGCGCGCGAATTCACCCGCGCCATGAACGACGCTGCCGATGAATCCGGCGTGCGGGACGTGGCCAAGACCTTCAAGACCGCAACCAACCCGATCGGCTCGGCCATGGACGGGGTGCGCGATGCGGCCAAGTCGATGACCGACATCAATCCGCCCTCGAAGACCCAAGGGCTGAAAGAAGACCCCGGCGCCCCCGAGCCCAAGGCAGACGCCAAGCCTGATCCCGCGCCCGCAGCCACGCCCGACCCCGAGCGCGAGGCCCAGAAGCGCAAGATCGAGGCGAGCACCGCGCGGGCCGCTGCCGAACGCCAGAAGCGTGAAGCGGATCGTGCCGCCAAGCGGGCCGAGGAATCGGCGGCCAAGGCGGCCGAGCTCGAGGCAGCCCTCAAGAAAGAAGACGAGGCATGAGCCACGCAGACCGTGACGAGATCGAAGACAGCTCGGCCCCGTTGATCGAACACCTGGCCGAGCTGCGCACCCGGCTGATCCGGTCGGTGGTGGCCTTCATCATCGGCATCGTGCTGGCCTTCACCGTGGCCGAGCCGATCCTGCAGTTTTTGCTGGAGCCGATCAAGGACACGCTGATGCAGCTCGGGGACCCGGACCCGGTGATGCAGTACACCAGCCCGCAGGAATACCTGTTCACGCTGTTTCGCATTTCCATGGTGTTCGGCTTCGCGCTGGCCTTCCCGGTGATCGGACACCAGCTGTGGCGCTTTGTTGCGCCGGGGCTCTACAAGTCCGAGAAAGGCGCCTTCCTGCCGTTCCTGGTGGCCTCGCCGCTGATGTTCCTGCTGGGCGCCAGCTTTGCGCATTTCGTGGTGACGCCGCTGGCCATGGCCTTCTTCCTCGGCTTTGCCGACCTGCCGTCGGTGATGAACGGGCTCATCAGCACCGCCGCCGAACGGGTGAGTGACGGTGTTGCCGGCATTCCCGCCGGTGAGGTCGCGCCTGCCGCTGCCCCCGCAGCGGACGAGGGCATCCGCATCACCTTCTTCGGCAAGGTGAACGAAAGCCTCGACATCACGCTGAAGTTCATCATGGCTTTTGGGCTGTGCTTCCAGCTGCCGGTGCTGCTGACCCTCATGGGCAAGGCTGGGCTGGTGTCTGCCGAAGGTCTTGGCTCGGTTCGCAAATACGCCGTTGTGGCGATCCTCGGCCTTGCCGCCGTGGTGACCCCGCCGGACGTAACCACCCAGATCATCCTCTTCGCGGTGGTCTATGGCCTCTATGAGATCTCGATCGTTCTGGTTCGCATGGTGGAACGTAAGCGCGAGAAAGAGCTCCGGGCCCAAGGCCTGTGGTTCGAGGACGACGAGGAAGCCGCCGACATCGCCGAGGCGGATGACGACAAGGAAGACCGCAAGTGACCGAAGACGCTCTTGAGCGGATCGCGGCGGCGCTGGAGCGTATTGCTCCGGCGCCTCTTGCCGCGCCGGATTTCGACATTGCCGAAGCGTTGGTCTGGCACACGGAGCCAGACCGGCTGGAGCCGGTGCCGCAGGTGAACCGGGTGGACCTGTCCCTGCTGGTGGGCATCGACCGCAGCCGCGACACGCTGCTGGACAACACGGCCCGCTTTGCCGCCGGCATGGCCGCGAACAACGCGCTGCTCTGGGGCGCAAGGGGCATGGGCAAGTCAAGCGTGGTCAAGGCGGTCTGTGCCGCCGTGCGCGCTAAGGGCCATGATCTCAAGCTGGTGGAGCTTCAGCGCGAGGATCTGCCCAGCGTGGCGCGCCTGCTGAACCTTCTGCGCGCCTCGGACAAACGCTTCGTGCTGTTCTGCGACGACCTGTCGTTTTCGCACGATGACCAGCATTACAAGAGCCTCAAGGCAGTGCTGGACGGCGGCATCGAAGGCCGCCCCGAGAACGTCCTGTTTTACGCCACTTCAAACCGCCGCCACCTGATGCCGCGGGACATGATCGAGAACGAACGCTCGAGCGCAATCAACCCCAGCGAGGCGACCGAGGAAAAGGTATCCCTGTCTGACCGCTTCGGCCTTTGGCTGGGTTTCCACCCCTGTTCGCAGGACGAGTACCTCGAGATGATCGACGGCTACTGCGCCGCCTACGGCGTCAGCATCGCGCCCGAGCGGCTCAAGGCCGAGGCCATCGAATGGCAGGCCACCCGAGGTGCGCGGTCAGGACGGGTGGCGTGGCAGTATTTCACCGACCTTGCGGGCCGCGAAGGCGTTTCGCTGGGCTGATCCGGACTGAACTGTGGATCGAAAAAGGCAGGGCGCCGCTGGGCCCCTGCCTTTTTGCTGTGCCGGTCACCGGGACAGCTTGCTTCTGGATTATCCAGCGCGGAAACGGTGCGGCATAGAAACCTCCGATCTGACAAACGAAAACGCGGCGCCCGATGGGCGCTGCGTCGTGTGGTCCATGACCGATCCGGTCAGGCGGAACCGTCAGTTCAGGTAGGTCATCGGGTTCACGCTGTCGAAGCCCTTGCGGACCTCGAAGTGCAGGAAGGCGGGATCACCCGCGCGGACTTGGCCGATGTTCTGGCCCCGGCTGACTGCATCGCCCTTAGAGACGCTGAGGTTGTCGATATGGGTGTAGATCGACAGCACGTCGTCCGGGTGGCGGATCACAAGGATCTTCACGTTCTCGGTGTTGGTGGTCACCGCCGCGACGGTACCGGAGGCCGCCGCTTTTACCGGTGTGCCTGCCGTGGCCGAAATGTCGATACCGTCGTTGCTGCCCTTGGAATATTCGCGGATGATGCTGCCGTTCACCGGCATGGACATGCTGCCGCCACCCGACGCTTGTGCCGGTGGGCTTTGCGGCTCGGGGGCAGGCTTCGGCGCTGGTGTCGGTGCGGGCGCAGGCTTCGGAGCAGGCTCGCTCACCGGGCCGGGGCGCTCGATGTCGGCGGCGGTGGCCGAAGGCGTGTCAGAGGGCTCGGGAATGCCGGAGGAGGACGAGCTGCTTTGTGTTTCGGAGGCGACGGCTGGTGCGGCACTTGCCGCTGCCGGGGCGGTGGAGGCCGAAGCCGAAGGGGCCGGGCTGCCCACGGGGATCAGCAGGTACTGGCCTTCACGCAGGCTCAGGTCCGAGCCAAGCGCGTTCCATTCCGCCAACGACGAGGGTGTCACATTGTAGAGCCGCGCGATGGTGTAGGCGGTCTCGCCGCGGGTGACCTTGTGTCGGATCGGTTCCACCCCGCTGCCATCATTGGCGGCGGGCGCGGCGCGCGCAGGGGTCGCCGGTGCATTGTTGATGGCGTTACCCGCTAGCGTGGTGATGTCCACTTCGGCAGCAGGGCGGATTGGACCGGTGGCGGTGGCGCCCGTGGCAGGCGACGGCTCGGAGACCCGGCCCGGCAGCGCGAGGATTTCGCCGTCGCGCAGGCTGGTGTTTGACTGCATGCCGTTGTAGCGCGCCAACTCGCCGGCAGGCACGCCGATGCGGCCCGCGACCGAGGCGACCGTGTCGTTCCGCCGTGCCACGACCACCTGATAGTTCGGGTAGGAGATGATGCCGCGATCATCGGGGCGTGGGCGACCGGCCGTTGCGGAGAGGGCTGCATCGCTGGTGTCGACCGCGCCGCCCATGCGGCCGCGCATGTCGTAATCGAGCGGCTCGGAGCAGGCGCCGAGCGCCGCCACGAGCGCAAGCGGCGTCATGAAACGCAGCGGCACGACGGATCCAGGGGCAGGGGGCTGACGGTTGGAACGGGTCATCTCGATGTCCTCTGATGCGCCCCTTGTGTCCGGGACGTCACGGCATGGCAAAAGCAGGTGTGGGTCTAGCCGTCCTTGGCCAAGCCCTCCACCAGCGGCACAAAGCGCACGGGGCGCAGCTCGTCGTAGTCGAAGCCCTGGTCGGTGCGGGTCACGCGGATCAAGCGCTGCACCGCGTCCGACTGGCCCACGGGAACCACCATGATACCCCCGATCCTCAGCTGGGCCAAGAGCGGCCCGGGTGGGTCTTCGGCGGCGGCGGTCACGAGGATGCGGTCGAACGGGGCCTGGTCGGGCAGCCCGAAGCTGCCGTCGGCGGTAAAGGCGGTGATGTTGGCAAGATCGAGGCTCTGAAACACCTCGCGCGCTTCGGCCACGAGGCGGCGGTGCCGATCCACGGTGTAGACCCGCCGTGCCAGCTGGCTCAGGATCGCTGCCTGGTAGCCGGAGCCGGTGCCGATCTCGAGAACCTTCTCGCGGCCCGTGAGCTCCAGCGCCTGGGTCATGAGGCCAACGACCGAGGGCTGCGAGATGGTCTGCCCGCAGGGGATCGGCAGGGGCATGTCCTCGTAGGCGCGCTCGGGGAAGTAGCTTTTGACGAAGGCGCCACGGTCGATCTTCTCCATCGCGTGCAGCACGCGCTGGTCAGTGATCCCCTGCGAGCGAAGGGCAAAGAGGAACTGCATCTTGGCCTCGGCGTCAAAGCTCATGGCCAGGCGTCCTTGAGGGCGGGGAGCATGTCATGGGCGGTGAAATCCGCCCGCATGGGCGTCACCGAGATATGACCCTCGAGGTTGAGCGCCGCATCCGAGCCGGGCGTCGCCTCGGCCCGCTGGTCGCCACCTTGGACCCACAGGAACTTGCGCCCGGCAGGGGACATCTGCGGTTTGGTGGCGAACGAGGTGCCGCGGCGCTTGCCCTGCGGCGCGAGGCAAACGCCGCGCACGTCCGAGGCCGGCACAGGCGGGAAATTCACATTCCAGAACAGGCGGTATTCCGCATCGTCCTGCGGCGCTTTCTCGAGGATGTCGCGGATCACCGCAGCACCATAGGTCGCCGCCGCCTCGAACGGGTTCTCGAGGTCGCTGGTCTGCGGCCCCAGGTACTGAGACAGAGCGATGGCCGGAAGCCCCTGCAGCGACGCCTCGAGCGCACCGCCAATGGTGCCGGAATAAAGCACGTTCTCGGCGGCGTTGTTGCCGCGGTTGACGCCGGACAGCACGAGGTCGGGGGGGGTGTCGGCCAGGACGTCGTGGATCCCCGCAAGGACGCAGTCGGCGGGGCTGCCCTCGGCGGCCCAGCGGCGCGGTGCCAGTTCGGAAACCATCATGGGGCGCGAGTAGCTGATGCAGTGGCCAACGCCCGATTGCTCGAAGGCGGGGGCTACGGTCCAGACTTCACCCTCGGGGCCGGCGATCTCGGTGGCGATGGCCTCGAGCACCGCAAGGCCCGGAGCGTTGATGCCGTCGTCGTTGGTGATGAGAATACGCATGAAAACCCCTGTCTTTGCGACTGAATACGGAAACTGGACGCGAGGGGCAAGCGCGTGGCCCATGCCACCGTGGCAAAACAGGTTCGGACCGTTGCAAACCGGGGGCGCTGCCCCCTCGCGCGCCGCTGCGCGCTCTCCCCCGGGATATTTCTGGTCAAAGGAAAAACGCATTGGCCCGAGCGGACCCCGATGTTTCCTTTGACTTCAAATATCCCCGCCGGAGGCTCCTGCATGGCAGTCAGGCGATGCGCGTGTCAGTCCAGCCCGGCTTCGGCCAGCAGGCGTGCGGCTTCGGCGTAGGGGGTGGCGAGTGCATCCTTGTCCTCGCCGGGATGGAAGCGCATCCGGGTGGTGGTGTTCATCGGGCGCGGGGTGAGGACCTTTACGTCCGGACCGGTCTTTACCGTCTCGGCAGCCCAGGAGCGGGCGAGGGCGATCTGCGCCGCCTTGGTGCTGCCATAATGGCCGTAGAACCGCTCGCCAGCGTGGGGATCGTCGAAGAACAGGGCTTGGCCTTCGGTCCCCAGAAGGGCTGCCATGTAGGGCACGAGGTGGCCCATGGCGCTCACGTTGGTGCTGACAGACTTGTCGAAATCCTTGGGTGCCATGTGGCTGGCAGGCGCGAGGGGGGCGGCGTGGACGGCCGTATGCACCCAGAGCGCGGCGCCGCCCCAGCGATCATGGATAGAGCGGCAGAGCTGGGCCATGGCATCGGCCTTAGTGATGTCCATGGGCGCCAGCGTGGCGCTGCCGCCGCGTGCCTTGATGCGGTCGTCGAGATCTTCAAGCCCGCCGGTGGTGCGGCCCACCGCAACAACGTGAAAACGGGGGGCCAGTGCTTCGGCGAGGGCAAAGCCAAGCCCACGGGAGGCTCCGGTAACGATGGCGATCTGAGGCTCGGGCGTCTGTGTCATGGCATCGATGTCGCCCGGTTGCACGCCGTTGTCAATCGTTGCCGGGAACGCTCACCCAGTGAGCGGTTTTGCCGTTGGCCAGCGCGACGCGCCCATCGTCCACCGCCACGATCCGCAGCCCGGCGATGCGTTCGCCAATGCGGGCGCTGCCGGTCTTTCCGCCGGGGGTGCGGAAGAGTACTGATGGGGCCTCTTCGGATCCGTAAATTCCGAGCAGCACGATGCCTCGGCGGGGAATGTCAGCAGAGCGGGTCGCGGTTTTCGCGACGTTCGAGGGGGTGAGTTCCTGTGCCATAGCCTGCGTCTCCAACGTTGCAACAGCGTGTCCGAGACAGATACCGGCATCGAGCTCACGCCATAAGGGGGCGGCAGGTCACGGCGTGGTGATTGGCGTCCTGCGGGCAGGAAGGCGCCGGGAGACCGGCAGACAGTTGCCAACGAGAAACGTGCGGCCCTGTCCGCGGGCTTGCATTGGTCTCCCGCGGGCTTCGTGCCGGATACGGTGCGGAAACGAAAACGGCTCCCCGAAGGGAGCCGTTCGAAGCGATGGGCGGAGGCCTTATTCGGCGGCCTTCAGCTTGAAGCCTTTCTCGATCATGTCCGCCGGTTCCACGGGATATTCCCCCGAGAAGCAGGCGTCGCAGTATTGCGGGTGAGCGTTGTTGCGTCCGCCGTCCTCTCCCGCTGCGCGGTAGAGGCCATCGAGTGAGATGAACTTCAGCGAATCCACGCCGAGGTGATCGCGCATCTCTTCTTCGGACATGGTCGCCGCCAGCAGCTTTTCGCGCTGGGGCGTGTCGACACCGTAGAAGCACGGCCAGGCGGTGGGCGGGGAGGCGATGCGGAAGTGCACCTCGGCCGCGCCGGCATCGAGGATCATCTCCTTGATCTTGCGCGACGTGGTCCCGCGTACCACCGAGTCGTCCACCAGCACGACCCGCTTGCCCCTGATGAGCGCGCGGTTGACGTTGAGCTTGAGGCGCACACCCATGTTGCGGATCTGTTCGGTCGGCTCGATGAAGGTCCGGCCCATGTACTGGTTGCGGATGATCCCCATGCCGTAGGGAATGCCGCTTTCATGCGCGTAGCCGATGGCCGCCGGGGTGCCGCTGTCGGGCACCGGGCAAACGAGATCCGCGTCGACAGCTGCCTCGCGGGCAAGCTCCACACCGATCTGCCGACGCGTTTCGTAGACAGACTGGCCGCCGATGATCGAGTCGGGGCGCGAGAAATACACGTGCTCGAAGATGCAGAAGCGTGAGCGCTTGGCACGGAAAGGCTTGGTGCTTTCGACCCCCTGTTCGGTGATGACCACCATCTCGCCCGGCTCGATCTCGCGGACGAATTCGGCGCCGATGATGTCGAGAGCGCAGGTTTCCGAGCTCAGGCACCAGCCATCGCCGAGCTTGCCCAGCACCAGCGGGCGCACGCCGAGCGCGTCGCGCACGCCGATCAGCTTGGTGCGGGTCATGGCGACCACCGAGAACGCGCCTTCGACGCGGCGCAGCGCGTCTTCCATGCGGGAGGGGATGTCACGCTGAAGCGAACGGGCCATCAGGTGGATGATGCATTCGCTGTCCGACGAGCTTTGGAAGATCGAGCCGCGCTCGATCAACTCGCGGCGCAGGGCCTCTGCGTTGGTGATATTGCCGTTGTGGGCAATCGCCGCACCGCCCATGGAGAACTCGCCGAAGAACGGCTGGACGTCGCGGATGGCGGCGCCCTTCGATCCGGCGGTGGAATAGCGCACGTGGCCGATGGCCAGCGCGCCGGGCAGGGTTTCCATCAGCGACTGCTTGGTGAAGTTGTCGCGGACGTAGCCAAAGCGGCGGGCAGAGTTGAAGCCATGGTCGGGGGCATAGGAGACGATGCCGCCTGCCTCCTGTCCACGGTGTTGCAGGGCATGAAGGCCCAAGGCAACGAAGTTGGCGGCATCGGTGACACCGATACAGCCGAAGACTCCGCATTCTTCATGCAGTTTGTCCCCGTCGATTGCGTCAAAATCGAAAGGGTGGGCGGGGGGCATCTGGCGATCGGACAAGGGCAGCTCCGTATCCGGTATTGGGGAGTTATGCGCCCCACATAAAGGCATGTTGCGCCCGTGTCACGGGACGATGACAAATCTCCCCGGATTCGGGAGCATTGCGCGAAAACGTGACATTTCAGGGAAACTTTGCCCTGCGGCATCCCGTCTCGCGCGACAGCTGACCACATTGTGCAACTGGCCGGGGGCGTGGGATGCCCTAACTCGCATATAAAGTCACAGGCAGGAGACATGTTATGGACAGCTTCCTCGGGCTCGATGCCTTGATGCTGGCCCGGATACAGTTCGGGTTCACCGTGTCCTTCCACTTCATATTCCCGTCGATCAGCATCGGGCTGGCAAGCTACCTTGCCGTGCTGAACGCCATGTGGCTGTGGACGAAGGACGAAACCTACCTCAACGTCTTCAACTACTGGCTCAAGATCTTCGCCATCAGCTTTGCCATGGGCGTGGTGTCGGGGATCGTCATGTCTTACCAGTTCGGCACCAACTGGTCCGGCTTTTCCGACAAGGCAGGACCGGTGGTGGGCCCGCTCATGGCCTACGAGGTGCTGACCGCCTTCTTCCTTGAGGCAGGCTTCCTTGGCATCATGCTGTTCGGGCGGCGAAAGGTGGGGCCGGGGCTGCACATGTTCGCCACCGCCATGGTCGCCGTCGGCACCGCCATCAGTGCCACATGGATCCTGTCCGTGAACAGCTGGATGCAGACGCCGCAGGGCTTTGGCGTGAACGAGGTGGGCCAGTTCATCCCCGAGGATTGGTGGGCCATCGTCTTCACCCCGTCCTTCCCGTACCGTCTCGCGCACACCCTGACCGCCGCTTACCTCACCACGGCCTTCATCGTCGGCGGTGTCGGAGCATGGCACCTTCTCAAGGGCCGGTCGCACAATCCCGGTGTGGTGCGCATGTTCTCCATGGCCATGTGGATGATCGCCGTCACCGCGCCCCTGCAGGTCATGCTGGGCCATGAACACGGGCTCAACACGCTGGAATACCAGCCTGCCAAGATCTCTGCCATGGAGGGCCATTTCGAAAGTCACGAGGACGGCGCGCCGTTGATCCTGTTCGGGCTGCCGGACCAAGAGGCGGGGGAAGTGCGCTATGCGCTCGAGATCCCGCATCTGAGCTCGGTCATCTTCGGCAAGGGCTGGAACGGGGCGCTTGCGGGGCTCGACGTGGTGCCGGATGAGTTGGAGCCGCCCGTGGCTGTGGTGTTCTGGTCCTTCCGTGTCATGGTGGGGCTCGGGATGCTGATGGTGCTGGCCGGGCTCTGGGGGCTGTGGGCACGCTGGCGCGGGAACCTTGGCGCCACGCCGATGCTGTGGCGACTGATGGTGGCCATGGGGCCGTCAGGCCTTGTTGCCGTGATCGCCGGCTGGATCACCACCGAGGTTGGCCGCCAGCCTTACGTTGTCTACGGAGAGTTGTTGACCGCCGACGCGGTGTCTCCTTTGGGTGCAGGCGCGGTGGGCTGGTCGCTCGTGGCCTTCATCGTGATCTACTTTGCGGTCTTCGGGGCAGGCGTCGTCTATATCCTGCGCCATATGCTGACCCCGCCAACACCCAAGGAACGCGGCCCGAACGCCGAGCCGGGGCCGACGCGGTCGGCGGGCATCACGCCGCAGCAACAGATGAGCAACCGTGATCCCAAGGCCACCGAGATTACCACCGACGCCACCGGGGGGACCCGCGCATGATGATCGACCTCACAACCGCATGGGCGCTTCTGCTGGCCTTTGCCGTCTTCGTCTACGTGGTCCTCGACGGGTTCGACCTCGGGCTCGGCATCCTTTACCCGTTCTTCCCGGAAAAGCGCGACCGGGACCTGATGATGAATACCGTCGCCCCGGTCTGGGACGGCAACGAGACATGGCTGGTGCTGGGCGGCGGGGGCCTTTTTGCCGCCTTCCCGCTGGCCTACGCGGTGATCCTGCCGGCGACCTACCCGCTGATCATCGCCATGCTTCTGGGCCTGATCTTCCGCGGCGTTGCGTTCGAGTTCCGCTGGAAGGCGCGGCGGCCCATCACCCGCTGGATCTGGGACGCGGCCTTCATCGGAGGATCCACCGTCGCCGCCATGGCGCAGGGCATGACGCTTGGCGCGCTTCTGCAGGGCATCGAGGTGGAAGGGCGCGCCTACGCGGGCGGCTGGTGGGATTGGCTGACGCCCTTCACGCTGCTGTGCGGTGCCGCGGTCGTCGCGGGCTACGCGCTGCTGGGGGCCTGCTGGCTCAACATCAAGGTCGAAGGCAAGATCCAGGAACGGGCGCGCAACATGGCCCGCATCGCGGGGGTGCTCACGGTGATCGGCATCGTGGCGGTGTCCGCCGCAACGCCATTCCTCGAGACCGCCTATTTCGAGCGCTGGCTGAGCTGGCCGGGAATCCTAGAGGTTGCCATCGTGCCGGTGCTGGTGGGGGCGCTGACGCTCTGGCTGGCCTGGGCGCTGACCCACGCGCGGGGGCCGGACTGGTTGCCGATGATGATCGCGCTGGCGCTTTTCGCGCTGTGCTTCGTGGGGTTGGGTCTGTCCATGTGGCCGTGGGTGATCCCGCCGACGATCACGCTGCAGGACGCGGCAGCGCCGGAAAGCAGTCAGATGTTCATGTTCGTGGGGGCTGTGGTTCTGGTTCCGATCATCCTAGCCTACACCGCCTATGCCTACTGGGTGTTCCGGGGCAAGCTGGACCCGGACGAGGGGTATCACTGATGCGCCGCATCGGCTGGTTTGTGCTTTTGTACCTCGCCGGGCTCGGAACCGTGACCCTCGTGGCACTGGCAATCCGGTCCGTACTGCTCTGAGCCCTTGATTTCCGCGCGGGCGACAGCCATGTTGCCCGCGCGAGGACGACCTCCCCATTTTCGGACAATTGCCGGGACGACCCGGCACCTATTCGGAGGTCGCCCATGCGTTCCTTTCCCGACCGTATCCGCCACGCCATCAGCTTCGAGATCATCGCGCTGCTGCTGATGATCCCGCTGGGATCGCTTCTGTTTCATCTGCCCGCAGGGGACGTCGGCGTGGTGGGCATCGTCGGTGCCACCGTCGCGATGCTGTGGAACATGGTCTTCAACCACATCTTCGATCTTGCGATGAAACGCCTGCGCGGCACCACGCAGAAGACCGGCGCACTCCGCATCCTGCACGCGGTGAGCTTCGAGCTGGGGCTGCTGGCACTGCTGCTGCCCTTCGTCGCCTGGTACCTCGGAATGACGCTGTTGCAGGCGCTGGTGTTGGATCTGGCGGTTGCGGGGTTCTACATGGTGTTCGGTCTGGTTTTCAACTGGGCCTACGACCGGATTTTCCCGCTGCCGGAATGGTCTGCCGCCGACTGAGGCGTGACAGTAAGGGCCGCGTTTTCCGGATCCCGGTTTTGCCCGGACTATCCCCGAACCGGGCGGGATACGGTGCGATCAGACCAACCGTGCAGACGGGCTCATCACCGCAATCAATGCCGCAATGAAAAACGCGCGCCCCGGAAGGCGCGCGTTTCATGACTTCGGTTTGGTTTGGCTCAGGCGTCGCTGGGCGTCGGAGCGGCACAGGCCGAAACAAGCTGCTCGTACTGAAGGGTGATCCAGCCAAGCGCGGCCTCGGGGTTCTGCTCCTCGATGCGGCCGGTGAACTGCGAGAACACAAGGGCCGAGCGCGAGTTATCGATCATCGGCACGTCCATCGCGGTGATGACGGTGTCGTAGACGAAAAAGCCGATCGCGACGAGCAGGATGCCCCGCGCCACGCCAAAGAGGAACCCGAGCCCCTGATCAAGACCGCCAAGCGCAGACCGTTGTACCAGCCCTGAGAACACTGGGGTGAACAGCGACACCACCACCAGCGCCAGTGCCAGCACCACAGCGAAACCGGCAATCAGCGAGAGCTCGCAGCTGTCCTGCAGGAATTCACCGACGACCGGGATCTCCTGCACCAGCGGCTGTACCTGCGGCGCGAACATATACGCGAGGATCGCCGCAACCACCCAGCCAAGGATGGCGAGCGTCTCGCGGACGATGCCCCGCGAATATGCCAGCAGTGCCGATAGCACGATGACGACGGCGACGATGCCATCGAATACAGTGAAACCTTCCATACGTTCCCGTTCCTTGTCGCCGTTCTAACTGGCCTTGCGCCGTGCCCGTCCGGGCTCAGCCTGCGCCGAACACCTCTCCCACCACGGTGGCGAGATCCGGCATTTCGGTCAATGTCATACCCTTGGCCTTAGCCTTGCCGCCGCGCGGCAGTATCGCCGTGGAGAAACCAAGTTTTTGCGCTTCTTTCAACCGGTTTTCGGACTGCGCCACCGGGCGAAGCGCCCCCGACAGGCTGATTTCTCCGAAAACCACCGTCTCGGGTGGCAATGCCACATCTTCCCGCGCGGAAAGCAGCGCAGCCGCCACCGCAAGATCCGCCGCCGGTTCGCTGATCTTCATGCCGCCGGCCACGTTGAGATAGACATCAAGCCCCGCGAAGGGGATGCCGCAACGGGCCTCGAGCACCGCGAGGATCATCGCAAGGCGGCTGCCGTCCCAACCCACCACGCTGCGCCGGGGCTGCGAATGTGGGGTGGGGGCAACCAGCGCCTGCAATTCTACGAGCACGGGCCGCGTGCCCTCGATGCCTGAGAACACCACCGATCCCGGCGCCGGGGTGCCGCGTTCCGACAAGAACAGCGCCGACGGGTTGCCGACCTCCGAAAGGCCCGCGCCGGTCATCTCGAAGACGCCGATCTCATCAGCGGGGCCGAAGCGGTTCTTGACGCTGCGAAGAATGCGGAACTGATGGCCGCGCTCGCCCTCGAAATAAAGCACCGTGTCGACCATGTGCTCGACAACCCGGGGACCGGCGATCTGGCCGTCCTTGGTGACGTGGCCCACCATGATGACGCTGGTGTTGCGGCTTTTCGCAAAGCTCGTGAGTTCATGCGCGGCCGCACGCACCTGCGCCACCGACCCGGGCGCGCTGGTCACGTTGTCCGACCACATGGTCTGGATCGAATCCACGATCACCAGCTGCGGCTTTTCCTTTTCCAACGTGGTAAGGATGTCGCGCAGGTTGGTTTCGGCCGCAAGACGGACGGGGGCCTGTTCAAGCCCGAGACGCCGCGCCCGCATGCGCACCTGCGCGCTGGCCTCTTCGCCGCTGGCATAGATCACCGACAGCCCCGACTTGGCAAAGGCCGCAGCCGCCTGCAGCAGCAGGGTCGATTTGCCGATCCCCGGATCGCCACCCACCAAAATGGCCGAGCCTGGCACAAGCCCGCCACCAAGCACGCGGTCCAGCTCGCTTATTGCGCAGGCGGTGCGGGGGGGCGGGTCCTCGGGGTGCGACAGGTCCACCAGCTTGGCCGAACGGCCGCGCACGTTGCCAAGCACCTTGCCGGCAGGGCCGGTGGACAGCGGCTCTTCCTCAACGATGGAATTCCATTCGCCGCAGGATTCGCAGCGACCGGACCACTTGGAGGTTGCTGCCCCGCAGGACTGACAGACGAAATTGGAGGATGCACGTGCCATGCGCCTAATTGCCCCGCAATGAAGACAGGTGCAAGCCGCGGCATGCACCTGTGGGGTCGTTCATTGGGGTGCAAGACACATCGTGATCGCCGTGTCGCACCGGGGGCAGACGGTTACTCGGCGGCTTGCCGCGTACCAAGCGGCACGACCCGGTCATCGGGGCGGGGGGCTGCCGCCTGGGCCACCGCCGGACCACCGGTCCACCCGGAGGCACGCTCCGAGGTGCGGTCAGTCTGGGCAAGGACCAGAGGCGCTTCGCGGTGTTCGGATTCGGGAAGGATCTCAGGAAGGATTTCTTCGAGTTCCTCGCACAGGCGTACCATCTGGGCCTCGGCCACGTCTTCCTCGAGCTCGACGCGGTTGTTCCACTGGCGGATCTCGTTGGCGATCTGCTTGGCTTCGACAAGGCGCTCGTTCAGTTCGTCGATCTCGGCCTGCCGGGCGGTCAGGAAATCACGGGCGCGGGCAACATTGCGGTCGGAATAGGTCTGCGCCAGATCGCGGGACACGTGGCTCATCTGCGCCGCAACCTCGAGAACGGAGGGTTCAAGATCGCCAAGATCGGGATGATCGCGCAGCCATGCGATGCGCTCGCGGACGCTGTCGAATTCGGAGGGCAGGGTGAAGACACCTTCGCGATCCGCTCTGTGGCTCGCGGAGTAGGCGCGGGCCACGTCGCGCATGTTCATGTGGAACCGGCGGTGCGAGGTTTCGAGCGCCATCACCCGGGCGTTGGTTGGAAGGAAGAAGATCAGACCGAAGGCAAGCAGGGTCACGCCGACCTGAAGCCATGCTCCACCGTCGGCCACCAGCGTGTCGCCGAACTGAAGCGGCATCGCCAGCCAAGGAACGACACCCATCGCCGCAAGGGCGGTATAGCCTGCAAGTCCTACACCAAGGGCGGTGAACAGCAAGAACGCGACGCGTTGCATCAGCATCTGGAAAGTTAGCGCGGCAGACCTGAGTTGCGTCGTCATCATTCTCACCCTTATCAACGGCGTTGGATGGAAAGTTAACGGCGATAATACGCCGAAGGTTGCGCGCCACGTGAATTAAATTTTGAATGTATTGGGCAGTTTATTTATTTTTCCCTTATTAATAGAGGGTTGTCTTGGATCCGTCTTTAGGGAACTAGGACGTCTGACGCGATTCGATGGCGGTAATGATGACCGATACGAAGATGCAAGCGCTAAAAAGGTAGAGCCCGCAGGCGGTCTCCAGCCGTCCGACGCCGATTCCCTTGGCAAGAACGACATAGAGCGCGACCAGGAACACGTCGGCCATGGCGAACTTTCCCAGCAGGCCCAGAGGCCCAAGCGCGCGCCGTCCGAGGATGCCGAATTGCACCAGCGCCACGCCAGCGGTTTTCGCAATGGGCGCGACAAGGGCGAACAGCGCCACCACCAGCGCCAATAGCCGGTCGGTCTGCCACAGGGCGGAGATGCCGCTCAGCACGCTGATTTCGTCAAGGGCGAACAGCGGGAGCAGCCCGGCGCGCATCAGTGGCGCGGTCCAAGACAGCGGGTAGAGCAGCAGCAGCGACAGGTTGAGCCAGCGCAGCAGTCCGTCAGACCACGAGCGTTGCAACCCAGAGCCCCACGAGGATCCACAGCAAGGCGATATGGGCAAAGTCGATGCCTCGGTCGCGGCTGCCGGGGATGTACGCACTGATTGCGAGGAAAAGCGACGGCACCAGCAGCGGCAGCATGCCGTTGCCCATGTTCATGAAGCGTTGGCCCATTGCGGCCAAATGTCCTCCGGTCAGACCAGCCACCGGGGCCAGCAGCAGGATGCACTCGATAACGGCGACAACCAGCGCGGTGATCGCCATGTAGCGCGACGGTGCCCGCGCCCGCAGCGCCCGCACCAGCGACAGCGACGCCACCAGCGGCATGAAGGCAAAGCGTTTGAAGAGCAAGAAAGCAAGCAGCACGGGGCTGGGTTCGAACATAGTGTTACCTCACGGCGGCAATGGGGCCCGTTGCGCGCCCGTGGATGAACTGTTGCAGGTAAGGGTCGGGGGAATTGTCCATCTGTGAAACCGGGCCGGTCCACTTGATGACCCCATCGTGCAGCATGGCCACAGTGTCGGCGATGGCCCGCACCGAGGTCATGTCATGGGTGATGGTCATCGCCGTCGCCCCCATCTCGGTCACGATCTCGCGGATGAGGTCGTTGATGACCCCGGCCATGATCGGATCAAGGCCCGTGGTCGGCTCGTCAAAGAAGATGATCTCGGGGTCGGCGGCGATGGCGCGGGCAAGGCCCACGCGCTTTTGCATGCCGCCCGACAGCTCCGCGGGGAAGGCATCAGCCACGTCCGGGGTCAGACCCACGCGGCGCAGCTTTTCGATGGCGATCTCGCGCGCCTCGGCCTTGGGGCGCCGCAGCTGGCCGCGCAGCAGGCGGAAGGCGACGTTCTGCCAGACGGGTAGGCTGTCGAACAGCGCGCCGCCCTGGAAGAGCATCCCGAAACGGGCAAGAAACGCGTCCCGGTCACCCTCGTTTATGTCAGCGCCGTCCACGGCGATGCGGCCCGCGTCGGGCTCGACCAGCCCGAGGATGCATTTCAGCAGAACCGACTTGCCGGTGCCCGATCCGCCGATAATCACCATCGAAGTGCCGCGCGCCACGCTCAGATCAACGCCGCGCAGCACCTGCTTGGGACCGAACGCCTTGGCAACCTCGGTCAGGGCGATCATCGGTGGGGTGTCGGCGGCCTTGGTCATACGGAAAAGAACGCCCCCGTGAGCAGGAAGTTGGCGGCAAGGATCAGCACCGCCGCCGCCTCGACCGAGCCCTTGGTGGCTGTGCCCACCCCTTGTGCGCCGCGCCCCGAGGCCATGCCATAATAGCAGCCCATCAGTGCCGAGATGCCGCCGAAGGCGCAGCCCTTGGCAAGACTCGATATGACGTCGAGCGGTTCAAGGAAGTTGACCGTATTGGTGAGGTAGCTGCCCGGGTTGAACCCCAGAGAGCTGGTGGCCACCGTGTAGCCGCCGAAGATGCCGATGATGTCGCCCACGCCCACCAGCAGCGGCACCGTCACAAGAGCCGCCAGCAGGCGCGGGGCGACGAGGTATTTCATCGGGTTCGTGGACAGGGTGGTCAGCGCGTCGATCTGTTCGGTCACCTTCATGGTGGCGATCTCGGCGGCGATGCTCGAGGTGACGCGTGCGGCGATCATCAGCCCCACCAGAACAGGGCCCAGTTCGCGCACCATGCCGATGGCCACGATCTGCGGCACCACTGCCTCGGCGTTGAAGCGCGCGCCGCCCGAATAGATCTGCAGCGCAAGCGCCGCGCCCGTGAAGACTGCCGTAAGGCCCACCACGGGCAGCGACAGCCAGCCGATGCCGATGAAGGCCGACAGGATCTCGCGCGGGTAGAAGGGCGGGCGGAGTATGTGGCTGGCCGCCCGGCCCGTAAAGATTGACACCCGCCCGACAGCCGCAAGCAGACCAAGCGTGATGCGGCCAATCAGGGCAAGGGGGGCGGTCAGGCTCATGTCGGCTCAGCCGCCCGAGTAGACGCGGTTGTAACGGCGGCCCAGCGAGGTCAGCACCTCGTAGCCGATGGTGCCGATGGCATCGGCCACCTGGTCGATGCCCTGCCGGTCGCCCAGAAGGTCGAGCGTGGGAGGCACGGTCTTGAGATGAGTGACATCAACGGTGATGAGGTCCATGGACACGCGCCCGAGGATCTTGCACCGGATGTCTCCGGCCCAGAGCGCGCCCTTGGGCGACAGGTAGCGCTGGATGCCGTCGGCGTAGCCGGCAGAGACGGTGGCGACGCGCGTGGGCACGCGGCAGACATGCTGGTTGCCGTAACCAACGCTTTCGCCCGGCGTGCATTCGCGGTGTTGGATCACCGGCAGCGACAGGCCGACCACCGGCTTTGCATCCACGAAGGGACGGCCGCCGTAGACCCCGATGCCGGGGCGGGTGACGTCGAAATGGTAGTCGGGACCGAGCAGTGTTCCCCCTGTGGCCGACAGCGACCGGGGCGCGTCGATGCCGTCGGTCATCTCGCGGAAGGTACGTAGCTGGAAAGCGTTCATGCCGTGGTCGGGCTCGTCGGCGCAGGCGAGGTGCGACATCACCAGTACCGGATTCTGGGCCAGGGCGACCTCGCGCAGGGCGGACCATTCCGAGGGCTCCATCCCGAGGCGGTTCATGCCGCTGTCGAGCTGAATGCCGAAAGGATGGCCGGGCAGCGCTTCGACATGGCGAAGCATCTGGTCGATGGAGTTGATCATCGGCACAAGCTTATGGTCGCGCAAGAGGGCCGCATCACCCTCCATGTGCCCGCCGAAGACGCAGATCTCTGGGCCGGGACCAAGGGCGCGGCGCACCGCGACGCCCTCTTCGGCGACAGCGACAAAGAAGCGCCGGGCGCCTTCTGCCGCAAGGGCCGGGGCAACCCTGTCTACGCCAAGGCCATAGGCATCCGCCTTGACCACGGCGCCGGCCTCGCCGGTGGAAAGATCAGCGAGCGCGCGCCAGTTGGCGCGGATCGCGGCGAGGTCGATAGTAAGCTTTGCCTGTGCCATGCTCCGCTTGGAATACGAAGCGCGAGCAGGGTCAAGAGGGAAAGAGAAAGGGGCGCGGCAATTGCCACGCCCCTCCGTCCATGTGCCCCGGTGTTGCCGGTATCAGTAGCCGTCGTCGCCGCCCTGCTGCCACGGTTTGACGAGGTTGCCAAAGCGGGTGAACTGCGACTCGAAGGACAGCTCGACCGTGCCGATGGGGCCGTGACGCTGCTTGCCCACGATGACCTCGGCCTTGCCGTGCAGGCGCGACATCTTCTCCTGCCACGCGGCCATCTCGTCGAGGCGGTCGTCCGAGGGCTTTTCCCGTTCGACGTAGTATTCCTCGCGGAACACGAACATCACCACGTCGGCATCCTGTTCGATCGAGCCCGATTCCCGAAGGTCCGACAGCTGCGGCCGCTTGTCCTCGCGCGATTCCACCTGACGCGACAGCTGCGACAGGGCGATCACCGGGATGTTGAGCTCCTTGGCAATGGCCTTGAGGCCCATGGAGATCTCGCCGATCTCCTGCACCCGGTTCTCGGCGGTGCCGCGCAGAAGCTGCAGGTAGTCGACGATGATGAGATCAAGCCCGTGGGTCCGCTTCAGACGGCGCGAGCGCGCGGCGACCTGGCTGATCGGCAGCGCGGCGGTGTCGTCGATGTAGAGCGGACAGGCCTCGAGCTCCTTGGCGGCGTCGACGAAGCGGCGGAATTCGCGTTCGTCCATGTCCCCCTGACGGATCTTGTGCGAGCTGATCTCGGATGCTTCGGCGAGGATACGGGAGGCCAGCTGTTCGGCGCTCATCTCGAGTGAGAAGAAACCCACGACGCCGCCGTCAACCGCGCCCTCTGAGCCGTCGTGCAGCGTGCCGCGGCGATAGGCCTTGGCGATGTTGAAGGCAATGTTGGTGGCCAGCGAGGTTTTGCCCATCGATGGACGACCCGCGAGGATCAGAAGGTCCGACGGGTGCAGGCCGCCGAGCTTCTTGTCCATGTCGTCGAGGCCGGTCGAGATGCCCGCAAGGCCGCCTTCGCGCTGGTAGGCAGCGTTGGCCACGTTCACCGCATCGGTCACGGCGCGCAGGAAGGACTGGAAGCCACCTTCGGTCTGGCCCTGCTCAGCGAGCTTGTAGAGGGCCTGTTCGGCCTCGACGATCTGTTCCTTGGGCTCGGATTTCACATCGACCTTGGCGGCGCGGTCAGCGATGTCGCGCCCGAGGCGGATGAGATCACGACGCACCGCGAGATCGTAGATCATCTGCGCATAGTCGCGAACCGCGAAGGAGGACACTGCGGCCCCCGCAAGACGGGCAAGATAGGCCGGGCCGCCAAGTTCCTTGAGGCCCTCGTCGTCTTCCATGAAGGCCTTGAGGGTCACCGGGGAGGCGAGGTTGTTCTTGGCGATGCGGGCGGCGGCGATCTCGTAGATACGCTGGTGCACCGGCTCGAAGAAATGCGACGCGCCGATGATCGACGCGATGCGGTCGTAGACGTCGTTGTTGGTCAGGATCGCGCCCAGCAGCTGCTGCTCGGCCTCGATCGAATGCGGCATTGTCTCGGCCTGCTCTACCTCGATGCCTGACGCGTTGAACACGCTCTGGTCGTTCATTGCTCTGCCCCTTTGTCCCGTTCTGCCGTGACGGCTGCCCCTGAGCGCTGCTCATAGCGCAGGCTTGGCGCGCAACCAATCGGGATATGTCTGTGGATAAGCGAGAAGCTCATCAAGGCCCGCGCCGGGATTCGCCGGAGCAGACTATCATATGGTATCAGAGCTTGCGGCTTTCACCAAATATGGTGGGGTTGCCGGGGCCTGCAATGAGCCCCGGCCGGCGTGATTGACGCTAGGTCATGCGCCGTTTTCCGCCTGCCATTTACGCGGGTCTTCGAGGAAGGCTTCGACCGCTGCGAGTGTGGCTTCATCAAATCCGCCGCGTGCCTTGGCCTCGGCCAGCACGTCATGCCAGGTGCACAGGTAATGTAGCTCGACGCCATGGTCGCCGAGGGTCTTCGTGGTCTCGGGGAAAATGCCGTAGTAGAAGATGACCGCGGTGTGGGCACAGGTGGCGCCAGTTTCGCGGATCGCGTCCACGAAGCTGAGCTTCGAGCCGCCGTCGGTGGTCAGGTCCTCGACCAGCAGAACCCGCTGGCCTTCCGTCATCACGCCCTCGATACGGGCATTGCGGCCGTAGCCCTTGGGCTTCTTGCGCACGTAGGTCATGGGCAGGGCCATGCGCTCGGCGACCATCGCGGCAAACGGGATGCCCGCGGTTTCACCGCCCGCGACATTGTCGAACGCTTCGAAGCCGGCGTTGCGCATGACTGTGACGGTCAGGAAGTCCATCAGGGTTGAACGTACGCGCGGGAAGGAGTTGGGTTTGCGGCAGTCGATGTAGACCGGCGAGGGCAGGCCCGAGGCAAGCTTGAAAGGCTCGCCGTTTTCCATGAAATGGACCGCCCCGATCTCCCACAGCATCCGCGCGGAGAGGCGGGCGATTTCTTCGGGGGAGGGGTAGGACGAGGGGATCATGGGGGCACTCCTTGGTTGTCGCCGCTGCCTTACCCCGAACTGCGCTTGTTTGAGAAGGGGGATTGCGCCCGGAATGGGGGCAGATGTGCGCTTGGAGCGGGGGCGGGACGCCTCCGGCGGGCGTATTTGGCGAAGAGAAGAAGCAGGGAGGTAGCGCGCTTGCGACGCATGTTCGCTGCGGTGTGGTTGTCCGGTCGGCGGGTTGGACCGGCGGCGCCGAAGGTTCGGCCTGTGCTGGGGGGGCCCCGGTGTGGGGAGGCAGGCAGAACGCTATGCCCTGCCTGCCCGGATTGCTTCGTGACTGCGGACTTAGCCGATCAGGCTTCGGTCACGTGCCAGTGCAGGGGGAAGCCCGGCTCGAACACGGTGAGGGGGCCGTCGCCGGTGTCGATCTTGGCGGGGTAGCTCACCGGCTCGCCCTTGGTGAGGGTGATGTGGTCCTCGTTGGCGGGCAGGCCGTAGAAGGCCGGACCATTGAGCGAGGTGAAGCCCTCGAGCTTGTCCAGCGCGCCGGCCTTTTCGAAGACCTCCGCGAGGATCGACATGGTATTGGGCGCGGTGAAGCAACCGGCGCAGCCACAGGCGGATTCCTTGTTGGGATCCGTGTGCGGCGCGCTGTCGGTGCCGAGGAAGAAGCTCGGGTCGCCCGAGGTTGCCGCCTCGACCAGTGCGGCGCGGTGGGTTTCGCGCTTGGCCACGGGCAGGCAGTAGTAGTGCGGCTTGATCCCGCCGACGAGGATGTGGTTGCGGTTGATGACCAGGTGGTGCGTGGTGATCGTCGCCCCGAGGGTGTCACCGCCGGCGCGGGCGTAATCGACGCCGTCCTTGGTGGTGATGTGCTCCATGACCACCTTGAGTCCGGGGGTGGCGCGACGGATCGGATCGAGCACGCGGTCGATGAACACCGCCTCGCGGTCGAAGATGTCCACGTCGCCGTCGACCACCTCGCCATGCACGCACAGCGGAATGCCGTGTTCCGCCATCGCCTCGAGCACTGGGCGTACCTTGTCGAAGTCGCGCACGCCGGAGGCGGAATTAGTGGTGGCGCCCGCCGGGTACAGTTTGAGCGCGGTGATGAGGCCGTCCTGTTTCGCCTTCACCACGTCCGCCGGGTCGGTCTGTTCCGTGAGATAGAGCGTCATCAGCGGGGTGAAACCGGATCCCTCGGGCACGGCGGCCATGATGCGGCTGCGGTAGGCGGCGGCATCTGCACCGGTCACTACCGGGGGTACGAGGTTGGGCATGATGATCGCGCGGCCGAAATGGCGGGCGGTCTCGGGGGTCACGGCCTGCAGCATGGCGCCATCGCGCAGGTGCAGGTGCCAGTCGTCGGGGCGGCGGAGGGTGATCTCGGTCATGGGCGTTCCGTTCGTATGGGGCGGAGGTGAAGCCGGTGGGGCGTCGGTCTGTCTGGCGGCACGGGCCCGGCGTGTTTCGGTGCCGCGTCAGCGGGCCATCGTGTCACGGATGATGCCCTCCATCTTCGTCAGCAGCACGTCGTTGTCGAACTTTGCCTCGGCGGTCGCCCGCGCGGCGCGGGTCATGGCCGAGCGGTCATCCATGTTGAGGATCTCGGCGATGCGGGTTGCAAAGCCGGCTTCATCCCATTCGTCCACCAGCAGGCCGTTGGTGCCGTGATCCACCGCCTCGGGGATGCCGGCGTGGATGGTCGACAGTGTGATGCAGCCGCAGGCCAGCGCCTCCTGAATGGCGGTGGGCAGCCCTTCGGTGTTGCCGTTCTGCGCGGTGACCGAGTGCTGCAGGAAGGTCTCGGTCCGCTGGAGGTGCTGGCGGACCTCGTCATGGGGCAGCGCGCCGGTGAAGGTGACCTGGTCTGCCACACCCAGATCAGCGGCCATGGAACGGCATTCCTCTAGAAGGGGGCCGTCGCCGATGAATGTGAGATGCGCCTCGCGCCCTTTCGCGGCGGTCGCAAAGGCGCGCAGCGTCACCTGCGGCGCTTTCTTCTCCACCATGCGGCCCACGGCAAGGAAGCTGCCGGGACCCTTTGCCTCAGGCGTGAAGCGGCGGATGTCCACGCCAGAGGGCACCACGTGAGCGTTGGGATGGGTGACACCATGGCGTGCAAGGTTGTCGAGAAGGAATTGCGAAACCGAGAAGACCCCCGCCAGACGTGGCATCATCCGCCGATAGGCGCGCACGGTCCTGGCCTGTCGCAGGGCGAAGCTGGCATCAGTGCCGCGGAAATAGGTGAAGCAGGGTAACCCCAGCTCCTGCGCGAGCTTCGAGATCACAAGCGCCTGAGTGCCGAATTCCGCAAGGATGACATCCACTTGGCTCTCACGCAGCCACGCGGCAAGCCTTGCGCGGTTCGCCCCGAAGGGCAGGCGGCCGGTGTGCTCGGTCAGCGCGTTCCAGCCCATCGCGAAGGGCGCCCGGACGCGGTCTGCGGCGCTCAGCCGGGAGCGGCGCACGAAGAGCGGCTTGCCCAGCGGATCGTTGCCGTTGAACCGTCCGGCAAGCACGCAGGTGTTGCCGCCGAAGGCATGCTCTATGTGGCGGTTGATGAAGGTTTCGCCCGGGACGAAGTAATCAGACGTGACAATGCAGATCTTCATGACGGCTCCGATGCTAGGCCGGCCCCTTTTGCCGCGCCGCCCGGCCCGGTGCAAGGGCGCAGCGTTCAGTCCGCGAGGCGCAGCAGATCGGCTACCGTCCGTTCGGGCCGCCCCAGAAAGCGCAGCGCTTCAGCCTCGCGTCGGGAGACATTGATCCGGTAGGGCAGTGTCGTCTCTGCGATCTGCTCAAACATGCGGCAGGCATCGAAGGCACCGTCATCCGGTGCGATGAAGGCATAGGCTGTGCCCGGCGCCACCTTGGCGCTTAGCCGCGCTTTGACCATTACGAGGGTCAGCAGCTGCTTGAAATCGGCAGCGACGTCCTCGACCCGGGACAGGTCCGCGAGGATCTTCGTTTCGGGGGACATCTCGGGTGCGTCAAGAAGGCGGCGGATGCAGGCGATGTATTCAACGGGCGTCACAACCCTGCGAAAGCGCAGGTAGCCTAAAGACGCTTGGGGCAAAATCACCAGATCTACGGGCACGTTCGGCTCTTCCAACCCGCCTGGCTGACAATCCGCCTGGCTGACAATTTTTTGGTGGCGAGATGAGTTTAAACTCTTCCTAAGATTGAACGCGGGAGGTCGGGCTGTCAAGCGAACCATCGCAAATCAGGCGGTGGTGCCAAGGGCTTCGTACATGATCTTCAACCTGATGCTCTGATGCCTGCCTTTCGGTCCCGTGCGGGAGAGTGCCACAACAACAACACCCCCCGGCACGTGGGCCGGAGGGTGCGGAAGGCGTGACGCCTGAGGCGGAAACGTTGATCAGTCCATGGCCTTGAAGTTGAACTCGCCACCTTCCTTGATCCCCGAGAACCAGCGCGCCGTGACGGTCTTGGTCTTGGTGTAGAACTTGAAGGCGTCGGGGCCGTACTGGTTGAGGTCGCCAAAGGCAGATTTCTTCCAGCCACCGAAGCTGTGGTACGACAGCGGCACGGGGATTGGGAAGTTGATGCCCACCATCCCGACATTGACCCGGTGCGCGAAGTCGCGCGCTGTGTCGCCGTCTGCGGTGTAGATCGCCGTTCCATTGCCGTAGTCGTTGTCGATGATGAGGTTCAGCGCGTCCTCGTAGGTCTCGGTGCGCACCTGGGTCAACACCGGGCCAAAGATCTCCTGCTTGTAGATCTCCATGTCGGGGGTCACGTTGTCGAACATGGACGGGCCCACGAAGAAGCCGTTCTCGTAGCCCTGCAGGGTGAAATCGCGGCCATCGACGATGAGGTCGGCACCGGCCTCGATGCCGCTTTCGATCAGGCCCGCGATGCGGTCCTTGGAGGCGGCGGTGATGACCGGGCCGTAATCCACGTCGTCCCCGGCAGTGTAGGGGCCGACCTTGAGCGCCTCGATGCGGGGCACCAGCTTTTCGACCAGCTTGTCGGCAGTTTCCTTGCCTACGGGCACCGCGACTGAGATCGCCATGCAGCGTTCGCCCGCCGCGCCGAAGCTTGCGCCCACAAGCGCGTCTGCAGCCTTGTCGAGGTCCGCGTCGGGCATGATGATCATGTGGTTCTTGGCACCGCCAAAGCACTGGGCGCGCTTTCCGTTGGTTGCAGCGCGGCCATAGATGTACTGCGCGATCGGGGTCGAGCCGACAAAGCCCACCGCCTGTACGGTGTCGTTGTCGAGGATCGCGTCCACGGTCTCCTTGTCGCCGTTGACCACCTGCAGCACGCCCTCGGGCAGGCCTGCCTCGATGATCAGCTCCGCAAGGCGCAGCGAGGTCGAGGGCACGCGCTCGGAGGGCTTGAGGATCATGGCGTTGCCGCAGGCCAGCGCCGGGGCCATTTTCCACAGAGGGATCATGGCGGGGAAGTTGAAGGGCGTGATGCCCGCAACCACGCCCAGCGGCTGGCGCATGGAATAAAGATCGATGCCGGGGCCGCCGTCATCGGTGAACTCGCCCTTGAGCAGGCTCGGCGCGCCCATGCAGACCTCGACCACCTCGAGACCGCGCTGCACGTCGCCCTTGGCGTCGGGCAGGGTCTTGCCGTGTTCGAGGCTGACCAGTTCGGCCAGCTCGTCCATGTGTTCGTTGATGAGGGCACCGAACTTCATCATTACGCGGGCGCGGCGCTGCGGGTTGGTCGCAGCCCAGGCCTTTTGCGCCTCGGCGGCCTTGGCCACGGCATCGTTCAGTTCGTCCACGGTGGCCAGCGGCACCTTGGCGATGGCTTCGCCGGTGGCGGGGTTGAACACCTCGGTGAAGCGGCCCGAGGTGCCCTTCACATGCTTGCCGTTGATGAAATGCGTAAGCTCTTTCACGTCCTGTTGGTCCTTCATGATCGGCTCCTCCCTTGGGGCGTTCCGGGCGGAAGGCCCGGGTTGGCGCCAGAGTAGTCTTGCGAAAACGCACGGTACAGAGGTAATGCGGCAAAAAGGTTTTGCGTTTTTGCAAAGGGGGGCGAGATGCGGGACAACTGGGATGACCTGAGGATCTTCCTTGCGGTGGCGCGGGGCGGTGGCCTGTCGGGGGCGGGGCGGGTGCTGCGCATGGATCCGGCCACGGTGGGTCGCCGTGTGGCGCGGCTGGAGGAAACGCTGGGCCAACCGCTCTTTGCCAAGGGCCCTCAGGGCTATGCGCTGACCGAAGCCGGATCGCGGCTTTTGTCCCACGCGGAAAGCGCCGAGGCAGCGCTTGGCCTTGGCACGCAGGCGGTTCGTGGGGCGGGTAGCGGCATGTCCGGCCAGATCCGCATCGGCGCGCCCGATGGCATGGCGAATTTTCTTTTGCCGCAAGTCTGCGCCGAGATCGGCGCGCACAATCCCGAGCTGGAGATCCAGATCGTCGCTTTGCCGCGGGTGGTGAACCTGTCGCGGCGCGAGGCGGACCTCGCCATCGGTGTGTCGGCCCCCACCGCGGGTCGGCTGGTGGTGCAAAAGCTCACTGATTACCGCCTGCACCTTGCGGCCTCCGACGAGTATCTCGCGCGCCATGCCCCGATCCGCAGCCTTGCCGACCTGCGCGGGCACAGGATGGTGGGCTACATCCCCGACATGATCTTCGACAAAGAGCTCGATTACCTGGGCGAGCTGGGGCTCGAACGCGTGGGCCTCGCCTCGAACGCGGTGTCGGTGCAGTTCAACTGGCTGCGGCAGGGCGCCGGGGTGGGCATTGTCCATGATTTCGCGCTGCCCGCCGCGCCGGGGCTGCGCAAGGTGCTGGCAGACGAAGTGTCGATCACCCGCAGCTTTTACCTCGTGCGCCATGCGGATGATCGCCGACTTGGGCGGCTTGATGCCTTTTCCGATGCGCTTGTGGCGGGGGTTCGCAGGGAATTATTAAGACTCGAAGGTCTTACTTGACAGAATGTCGCAGGGCGCGGACCCTGATTTCAAACGCATGAGAGCGATTGGAGGAGAGCGCGAATGCAGGTGCAGCAGATACTCAAGGACAAGAAGGATGACGGCGTCGTCACCGTGGCCCCTGGCACCAGCGTCGCAGCTGCGGCCCGGGTGCTGGCCGAACGGCGCATCGGCGGCGTGGTGGTTTCCGAGGACGGGCAGACGCCCCTTGGCATCCTGTCCGAGCGCGACATCGTCCGCCGCCTGTCAAGCGAGGGGGGCGAGGTGTTGACCCTGCGGGTGGACGAGCTGATGACCGCCAAACTGCAGACCTGCACCCGGGACGAGGACAGCACCTCGGTGCTTGCCCGCATGACCGAAGGCCGCTTCCGTCACATGCCGGTGGTCGAGGATGGGGTCATGGTCGGGATCATCACCATCGGCGACGTGGTTGCTGCCCAGATCGACGAACTTGCGATGGAGAAAAGCGCCCTGCAGGGCATGATCATGGGGCACTGACACGCATCAGGCACTGGTCTGCCGCCGCGGCTATGCTGCAGCGGCAGCATGGAATTTCCTCCGGGGGGTTGCATTCCGAGGCGCAATATTGTTGCGTGCCGCAACTGCAGACGGGACGGAGGAGCAGCCCCCATGCGCATCGGTCTTTACCCCGGCACCTTTGACCCGATCACTCACGGCCATATCGACATCATCCGCCGCGCCGCGGTTCTGGTCGACCGGCTGGTCATTGGCGTCGCGATCAACCGCGACAAGGGGCCGCTGTTCTCGCTGGAAGAACGCGTGGCTATGATCGAGGCGGAAAGCGCCAAGCTGGCCGAGGATGCGGGGATCGAGATCGTCGTGCATCCGTTCGAGAACCTGCTCATTAACTGCGCCCGCGATGTGGGTGCGCAGATGATCATCCGCGGTCTGAGGGCCGTCGCGGATTTCGAATACGAATACCAGATGGTGGGAATGAACCGGTCGCTCGATTCAAGCGTCGAGACGGTGTTCCTGATGGCCGAGGCGCGGCATCAGGCGATCGCGTCCAAGCTGGTCAAGGAAATCTCGCGGCTGGGGGGCGATGTGAGCAAGTTCGTAACGCCGCAGGTGAATGACGCTCTGGACGGCAAGTTCCGCTGAAATCGATCGGATCGACCTGAACGGGGTCCGCCCGGCGCGAAGCATGCTCCGCGTCCGGGCTGGAAGGGGTCGCGTCCGCACCCTTACGGGCCGGAAGCGATCAGAAGCCGGTGGCAACGCGGTTGGCGATCTCGCGCTCGTGGCCTTCAATGTCGCAATCGATGCGGGTGCGCGAGGGCAGGCAGCGCAGGGTGTTGAGCGTGCGGCGATAGGCGTAACGGCGGTACATGCGGGAAATGACGGACATGTGGCGATCCTTTCGAGGGTCTGGCTGTGTCGGTTGCTGTATGGGTTCAGATGTCAGGCGCGGGCGGGCCCGTAGACGGCCTCGGCCGCGATGCGGCGGAATTCGGCGGGGTTCAGTTCGAGGTCAAGCGCCACGTCCAGCGGCATTGCGCGAAGTTCGCGCAGGGTGCGGCGAAATCGGCTGTGGGCGTCGAGGCGGTTTTTCAGGGTGGCGATAATTTGGGTCATGGCAATGTCTCCGTTTCTCCTCCCTTCGTTTCTGTTAGCGCCAACTTACTCATGCTGCGACGCAGCACAATCGACGAAAATGGCGTGGCGCTCTGCAATCTGTGCATGGCGGCGGCTGAGCGCTTCGCGGCTCGTGCCCATTCCGCCAAGCCCTGCGAACGGCGGTTCGGGGGGCTGGTAAACGGAAAATTCACAGGACTACGCGAAGATCGCTGACAGTAGCAAACAACAGCCCCCGGGGAGGGACGCCGGCGGCAGGAGCTGGCGAGAGGTCATGGTTCCACGGCTTGGCCCCGGCGCAGACGTCCGTGGCCTGACGCGTTTCAACAGTGCTTCCCGAAAAGACCCCATGGCATCTTCGTGCGGACGGCCCCTCGTCCAATCAGGCGCCCTGGCGGTGGCATATGCGGATCGTCGGTCATGTGGCCAGACGGCTGCGCAGGTAGTCGCTGAGCAGGGGCCCGGGCCGGGCGCTCGGACGATGCCTCGTGCCAACAGCAGGCCGGTGGCCGAAGGTCTAGGGGCGCATCGGCCCAAAGCACGACGCGAGCAACCGCGATGGGCTGTTAGCCTTGCTGGATACCATAGGGGGAAAGGCGCATCGCAGGCCCATACTGTGGCCCGGCAGATACCGGGCGACTGAAAAGGGGCGCGGCCATCGGCCACGCCCCTTTCAAGGTCAGCAATGCTTCGGGCCGTGGCCCGCGCGGTCTCAGATAAGCTTGCCCATGGCGACGGCGGTGTCCGCCATACGGTTCGAGAAACCCCATTCGTTGTCGTACCAGGTCAGGATGCGGCACATGGTGCCTTCCATGACCTTGGTTTGGTCCGTGTGGAAGATCGAAGAATGGCTGTCATGGTTAAAGTCGATGGAAACGTTGGGCTTGTCGGTGAAGCCCAGAATGCCCTTCAGCGGACCGTTGGCGGCGGCGCGGATCGCATCGTTGATCTCTTCCACGGTGGTCTCGCGTGCGGCTTCGAAGGTCAGGTCGACGACCGACACGTTCGGGGTCGGCACGCGGATCGCGACGCCGTCGAGCTTGCCGTTGAGTTCCGGCAGCACGAGGCCGACGGCCTTGGCGGCACCGGTCGACGTCGGGATCATCGACAGCGCCGCGGCGCGGGCGCGGTAGAGGTCCTTGTGCATAGTGTCCAACGTCGGCTGGTCGCCGGTGTAGGAGTGGATCGTGGTCATGAAGCCCTTCACGATCCCGATGCTGTCGTTGAGCACCTTGGCGACAGGCGACAGGCAGTTGGTGGTGCAGGACGCGTTGGAGACCACGAGGTCGTCCTTGGTCAGCGTGTCGTCGTTGACGCCAAACACGATGGTCTTGTCGGCGCCCGTTGCGGGCGCGGACACCAGCACACGGCTTGCGCCGTTGGCGAGGTGCATTGCGGCCTTTTCACGGGCGGTGAAGATGCCGGTGCATTCCAGTACCACGTCCACGTCACCCCACGGCAGATCGCCGGGGTTGCGCTCGGCCGATACCTTGATCGGGCCGCGGCCCACGTCGATGGTGTCACCGTCGACCTTCACCTCGGCGGGGAAACGGCCATGCACGCTGTCGAACTGGAGCAGGTGGGCGTTGGTCTCGACCGGGCCGAGATCGTTGATCGCGATGACCTCGATGTCGGTGCGGCCCGACTCGATGATGGCACGAAGCACGTTGCGGCCGATACGGCCGAAGCCGTTGATGGCAACCTTGACGGTCATGGAACTCTCCTATCCATGTCAGATGCGGTTTGCGCGCAGACCAACAGCTTGCACGAGGAAAGTCAACTGCTTGCGCTAACATTAACACCCCGAAGGGACAGGGCACGGTGACGCAGGCGGCGCTGTCAGCGCCAGAATGCGACCCAGTCGAGCAAGGCGAAGAACTTCCTGGCAAGGAAGAGCAGGTGTTCGGCGCCGAACACGATCACGTCGACCGCGATCGCCGCGACGAGGATGAGGGCCAGCCAGAAGGCGATGCGGTTCGTCATGGGGCCGTCATGCCAGAGTGCGGCGGGGCTGTCATCTGTTCCGTGTCCACGGCATCGCCCCGAGGCTCGCTCTCCTCCCGCGCGTTGCCCTGCATGATGCGCCCCGCCGCGCCTCAGTCCTCCTTGGTCTTCATGATGTTGAGGGCATCGTCGAGGCAGAGCGAGAGCTTGCGGCCATTTTTCATGGCATAGACCTCGATCTTGCCGTCCTCGCTGTCGACGTGGTGCACGTCGTAGCCGCTGGCGGCCAGCGTGTCGCGCATCTTCGCGTCAGTGGCCGCGTCGATACCCGGAGAGGCCGAGGCACCGGTCAGCGGTAGCGTGCTGAGGGCGAGGGCGAAATGGCGGTGGTGAAAAGGCGGGTCATGGGTGGTCTCCTGAGATGGGGGCGGCGGACTGGCCCATCGCCATCAAGACCGATCTGCACCGGTAGAGTGCCCGGTGCCATTGCCCCCCGGGTGCAGATCCGGGGGGGGGTAACTTTGGTTCAGGGCACCGGAACGGGCCCCCGAGCCGCCGTCAGGCGCGGCTCTTGCGGGCGGCGGCGATCCAGAGGCCCGCCAGCACGACGCTGATGATCGCGTTCCAGCTGGCCATGGACAGGCCAAGGAACTGCCACAGCACATCGTCGCAGCGGGTGATCGCGGCGCCCATGATCTGGTTGATCGCGTCGTCTGCGCTTAGGGTCGAGATGTCGCCTGAGGCGGTGCAGGTGGTGGGGCCTTCCCACCATTTGCGCTCAACCCCGGTGTGGTAGACGCCGACCGCCGCGGTGGCGAGCGCAGCGAGCGCCCCCAGCACTGGCAGCACCCGGCCCGGCACCGCAAGCGCGAGAGCCCCGATGAGTATGGCAATGGCATGGGGCCAGCGTTGCCACAGGCACAGGTGGCACGGGGGCAGCCCGCCGATGTACTGGAAGCCGAAAGCGCCGAGGAGGACCGCGGCGGACCCGGCAGTGGCCAGCGCGACGAGGATATTACGGGACAGGGTCAAAGGTACCTCACGAGGTAGAAGCCGCCCAGAAGGATCAGGCAGAACAGGGTGAAAACCAAGCCAAGTCTGCGCTCGATGAAATCGCGCACTGGCTGTCCGAAGGCCCGCAGCAGGCCGGCCACCACAAAGAAACGAAGCGCCCGCGCGATGATGGCGGTGACGATGAATGTGCCGAGCGGCATCGCCGTCCAGCCCGACATGATGGTGATGACCTTGAACGGGAAGGGGGTGACACCTGCGATGAGCACCGCCCAGAAGCCGACGCCGTTGAACTTGTCGTTGAAGGCGGCGATGCTGTCGCCCTTTCCGAGCGCCTCGAGAATGGGCCGTCCGACGCCTTCAAAGGCGAACTGCCCGATCGCATAGCCCGCCAGTCCCCCGACCACCGAAGACACAGTCGCCACCAGCGCGATGAGCCATGCCTTGCGCGGCGCGGCGAGGATCATGGGGATCATCAGAACGTCCGGCGGAATCGGGAACACCGAGGCTTCGATGAAGGCCACCGCGGCAAGGATCCAGAGGGCCTTGGGGTGGTCGGCCATCGACATGGTCCAGTCGTATAGGCGGCGCAACATGGGCGGGCTCCTGATGTGTTGGGGTTGCAGGAAGCACGGGGGGCATGTGGTTGCAACCGACGAAATGGTGTTCCGGCCTGCCTGTGACCGGTAAGCCCGCACCCTCCCCTCAGGTCTGGGCAGAAGGGGTGCGCTGCGGCGCTTCGGGGAGCAGTGTCGCGTTGTTGCTGGCGCGCGCTGGTGGATGACGCCGCACGCCTCCTGTTGCCGGGTTTTCCGGATCAAGGACATACGGGGGCCCGAGCGGGGCACTTTGAGCGGACGTCCGAAACGACGTGCTGCCGGTCCGGACACACCGCGCGCAGCCGGGCGCAGGCGTCGTTCAGGGAAGGTTGGTGCGCCAAGAGAGCAGGGTCCAGCAAGAGTGAGGCGGGGGAAAGCGTGGAGCACAGGTGCGTGCTTATGGCAGGGAACGCGTTGGCTTGACGCGATCGGCCAGCTTCGGCTCGGGGGGAGTGGAGCATGCCGCAAGAGCACGCTTCGCGGTGGTGAGACGAGGGGCGCTGTGTGGAACGCTGAGGCACAGCGCGAGACGAGAGGGTGCCACGCGATGGGGAGCGACTTGGCTCGAGAAGGTGTGGCGTAGCTTGCGACGTCGGGGCGTCACCCGAGGTGGCGAGGCCCCGGTTGAGGAGGTGCAGCGCTTTGCAAGACCGCGGGCAGGCCGTCTTGAGGCAGGCGGGCAGGGACAAGCACACGGCTGTCCAGCGCGGGTTTGCCACTTCCAGCGTGCATTCGTTTCTCTACATCCAATCCATCGCGGCCCGTCATGGTGCCGCAGCGTCCCGCAGGACGGCTATTGCCGCAGGGGCAGCGTCTCTATAAGCCCGGGTGATGACCATCGCTCAACCATATCGCGCCCATGCGAGGGCAATCCTCGCGCTTGGCCTGCCCCTGATTGGCGGGCACTTGGCGCAGATGGCAATCGGCTTTACCGATGCGGCCATGATCGGGCGCTACGGGGTGGCCGAATTGGCGGCGCTGACCCTCGGAAGCATGGCCTTCGCGGTGCTCTTTCTCTTCGGGTCGGGCTTTGCCTGGGCGGTGATGCCGTTGGTGGCGCAATACGACGCGCAGGGCAACCATGCCCGCATCCGCCGCGCCACACGCATGGGGCTCTGGCTGTCGGCGGGGTTCTTCGCGCTGGTCTTCCCGCTGATGTGGATGTCGGCCCCGATCCTGAGGGCCATGGGGCAGGAGCCTCAGGTGGCACTCGACGCTCAGATCTACCTGCGCATCGCCGGGGCGGGACTTCTGCCGGCGCTTGGGGTCATGGTGTTCAAGAGCTTCCTTGCCGCGCTGGAGCACACCCGCGTGGTGCTGTGGATCACCGTCTTCGCGGCCGTGGCCAACGCGCTGGCCAATTACGCGCTGATCTTCGGCAACTGGGGTGCGCCCGAGCTTGGCATTCGCGGTGCCGCCATTGCCAGCCTCGTGTCGCACGGGGTGTCTTTGCTAGGTGTCGTGGCCTATGCCCGCCTGCGCCTGCCGGAATACCCGCTGTGGCAGCGCTTCTGGCGCCCCGACGCGGAAGTGCTGCGTGAGGTCTTTGCCCTCGGCTGGCCCATCGGCCTGACCACGCTGGCCGAAGTCGGCCTCTTTGCCGCCTCGGCCATCCTCATCGGCTGGTTCGGCACCGCGCCGCTGGCGGCGCATGGCATCGCGCTGCAGATCACAGCCGCCACCTTCATGGTGCATCTGGGACTGTCGAACGTCGCCACAGTGCGTGCGGGGCAGGCGCGGGGCCGTGGGGACCATGCCTTCCTTGCGCGTGAGGCGCGGGCGACCTTCGCGATCTCGGTCACGGCGGTGGTGGTCGCGGTGGCCATGTTCCTGCTGATCCCCGGCACGCTCGTGGGGCTCTTCATCTCGCCCACCGATCCTGACCGGGACGCCATCCTTGCCATCGGCGTGCAGCTGCTGGCCGTGGCGGCGCTGTTCCAGCTGGTAGACGCGCTGCAGGTGGTCAGCCTCGGCTTCTTGCGCGGCCTGCAGGACACCAAGGTGCCCATGGTGATGGCAGCGGTGGCCTACTGGTGCCTGGGGCTTCCGGCGGCATGGGGGCTCGGGATCTGGTTGGGCTTCGGCTCGCTCGGGGTCTGGGGCGGGCTGTCCATCGGTCTCGGGGCCGCCGCGGTGCTGCTGCTGGCGCGGTTCTGGTGGCAGGCGCTTCCGGCCATGCGGAAAGGCTGACCCGCAGGGCCGCTTGCACTTGCGCGTTTCCCTGCCTAGAAGGCGGCCAACGCCAAACAAGGATCGTGACATGGGCTTTCGCATGGGCATCGTCGGTCTGCCGAACGTCGGCAAGTCGACCCTCTTCAACGCGCTGACCAAAACCGCCGCGGCGCAGGCGGCGAACTTCCCCTTCTGCACGATCGAGCCCAACGTGGGCGAGGTCGCCGTACCGGACAGCCGCCTCGACAAACTGGCCGAGATCGCGCAGTCCAAGAGCATCATTCCCACCCGCATGACCTTCGTGGATATCGCGGGCCTGGTGAAGGGCGCGTCCAAGGGCGAGGGCCTTGGCAACCAGTTCCTCGCGAACATCCGCGAGACCGACGCCATCGCCCACGTGCTGCGCTGCTTTGAGGATGACGACGTCACCCACGTCGACGGCCGCGTGGACCCGGTGTCCGATGCCGAGACCATCGAAACCGAGCTCATCATCGCCGACATGGAAAGCCTCGAGAAGCGGCTCCAGAACATCGTGCGCAAGGTGCGCGGCGGCGACAAGGAGGCGGTCCAGCAGGAACGCCTGATGAAGATGGCGCTTGAGATGCTCGAGCAGGGCAAGCCCGCCCGCCTCGTCGAGGTCGATGAAGACGACATCAAACAGTGGAAGATGCTGCAGCTGCTGAGCTCCAAGCCGGTGCTCTACGTCTGCAACGTCGATGAAGCCGAAGCCGCCACCGGCAACGCGCTGTCGGAGAAGGTCGCTGCCATGGCCGCCGAGCAGGGCAACAGCCACGTGGTGATCTCCGCCAAGATCGAGGAAGAGATCAGCCAGCTCGACGCCGAGGAGGCCGAGATGTTCCTTGGCGAGCTCGGGCTCGAAGAAGCCGGCCTCGACCGCCTGATCCGTGCCGGCTACGAGCTGCTGCACCTTGAGACCTACTTCACGGTTGGACCCAAGGAAGCGCGCGCCTGGACCATCCGCACCGGCACACAGGCTCCGCAGGCGGCAGGCGTGATCCACGGTGATTTCGAAAAGGGTTTCATCCGCGCCGAGACCATCGCCTACGAGGATTTCATCGCCAATGGCGGCGAACAGGGTGCGAAAGAAGCCGGCAAGATGCGGGCCGAAGGCAAGACCTACACGGTCAAGGACGGCGACGTCCTGCATTTCCTCTTCAACACATGACGTCAGCGGGGGCCATTGCGCCCCCGTTTTGCTCAAGGCCGCAGTCCCTCGTCATCCCCAAGATGACAATCGGACGATCAATGACGCGCTGGCCTTGCAGCCTTGCTTTGGTGCCGGGCCGGGGTGTACCTGCGCCATGCAAACGCCTCGGCCCGATAGCCGACTTGTCTTACAGATAATGGCCCTCATTCGGACAGCCTGCTTCCGGTCCTTGCGAGTGCCGAGCTACGCCGCACGCCTGCTACATCGACGCCCCGAAAGGCGATGTCCTAAATGGGCCCGCCTCCACGCGAGCGGCCCGATATGCGCCGGTTGGTGGGCTTGGCCGTGCGCCGCCAGCTAAAGGGGACCTTTGCCGCGTCCTCTTGCCAGAAACATCCCGGGGAGCGCGAGGGACAGCGCCTCTCGTCCCGGCATCTTAGCCGGGCGCTGCGCTGGTTGTCTCTCAGGCGGGCAGCACCGCCTCAGGCACCAGAGCCCCCGGAGCGCCGATCACCCGACCCGCCAGCTTCGCGCCCTGTGCCGCAGCTTCCTCGAGCCCGGCCCCCATGGCAAGCCCGGCCAGCAGCCCCGCGGCAAAGCTGTCCCCGGCTGCGGTGGTGTCAACGACAGTCTCCACATGCGGCACCTGCAACTCCGAAAGCCCGGCGTCGCGCTGCCAGAGGGTCAGCGCCTCGCTCCGGTGCTTCACGGCCACCATGTCTGCCCCGAGCGCCGCGTAGCGTTCTGCGGTCTCCGCAGGCGTGGCATCCTCGAACAGCACGCTGTCTTCGTCGAACGATGGCAGCACGATATCGGCGGTGCGCGCACCCATGCTCAGCCCTTGGCGCATGGCATCGGTGCTTTCCCATAGGGCGGGCCGCAGGTTGGTGTCGAAGGTGACGATGGCGCCTTTCTTGCGTGCCCGCGCAATGGCGCCGCAGAAGAACTCGCGCGATTTCGGCGGCAGGATCGCAAGTGTGATGGCCGAGAAATGGATCATGTCGCGGCCCTTCAGAACGCCATCAAGCCACTTGAGATCCCCGGCCATCTGCCGCGCCGCAGACTGGCCGCGCCAGTAGCAAAACTGCCGCTCACCGTCCTGCACCGAGATCATGTAAAGTCCGACCGAGCTGCCTTCTATGCGCCGCACGCTGTCGGTACCGATGCCTTCGGCCTGCATGAAGGCCAGCATCTCGTCGCTGAGAGGGTCGTCGCCGACGCAGGTTGCGTAATCTACGCTCCATTCCTGAGGCAGCAGGCGGCGGGCGTACCAGGCAGTGTTGAAACTGTCCCCGGCAAAGCCGCGGCGATAGAGCCCGCCCGCCGAAACAGGGGCCAGCTCGACCATGCATTCTCCAAGTGCGAGGAAGGCGCCCATGGCTTTACTCCAAAGAAGACGATCCCGGCGGCAGCATTTTGCCGGGGTTGAGGATGCCCCCGGGATCGAAGGCTGACTTGACCCGCGCCATCCAGTCAAGCGCCGCGCCATGTTCGGCCTGCATGTAGCCCTGTTTTCCGATGCCGATGCCATGTTCGCCGCTCACGGTGCCACCAAGGCGCAGCGCGGCTTCGGCCAGCACGCCCGAGAACGCGGTCACCTCGGCCACCTGCTCGGGGTCGGCCGGATCGTAGCGCAGCCCGCAATGGAAGTTGCCGTCGCCAACGTGCCCGACGATGGTACAGAGCAGCCCACGCGCATCGGCTTCGGTCCTCGCTACCGCCACCGCCTCGGCAAGGCGCGAGATCGGCACGCAGACATCCGTCGACATGGTGCGCTTGCCCGGCCCGGGATCGAGCGCGGTGATCGCGGGCAGCGCCCCGTGGCGCAGGCTCCAGAGGCGGTTGCGGTCCTCGGTGGTGCTGGCCTCGGCCCAGCCGCCGGCGCCCATGCCCTCGGCCAGCTCACGGAAGCTCGAGACCTGTTCGGAAACTGCATGAGGTCCGCCGTGGAACTCTAGGAAAAGATGAGGGATTTCCGGCAAACCCGTATCTTGCGCAAGGTTGAAACCGCGCACCATCATCTCGTCCACCAATTCGATCCGCGCCATGGGAATGCCGCTCTGGATGGTGGCTATGACGCAATCCACCGCCTCGGTCACGGTGGCAAACCGGCAGGTCGCGGCCGCCACCGCCTCGGGCTGGCCGTGCAGCTTGAGGGTCAGCTCGGTGATGAGGCCCAGCGTGCCTTCCGAGCCCACCAGCAGGTGCGTCAGGTCATAGCCGGCCGAGGATTTGCGCGCCTCCGAGCCGGTGCGGATGATGCTGCCGTCGGACATCACCGCCTCGAGCGCGAGGACATTCTCGCGCATGGTGCCGTAGCGCACCGCGGTGGTGCCACTGGCCCGGGTTGCCGCCATGCCGCCAAGCGAGGCGTCGGCGCCTGGGTCGATGGGGAAGAACAGCCCCGTCGCGCGCAGCTCCTCATTGAGTTGCTTGCGGGTGACACCGGGTTGGACCACCACGTTCATGTTCTCGGCGTTGATTTTCAGCACCTTGTTCATGCGGCTGAAATCAAGGCTCACCCCGCCCATCACCGCAAGATGCTGCCCTTCGAGAGAGGTGCCGGTGCCGAAAGCCACCAGCGGCACGTTATGTTCAGCGCAGACGGCGACGATCCTCGCGACCTCTTCGGTGGTTTCGGGAAAGGCGACCGCGTCGGGCTGGATCTCGGGATGGTGCCCGTCGTTCCGGGCGTTCTGCCGGCGGGCGGCGGCCTCGGTCGTGAAGCGGTGGCCGAGGATCTGGCTCAGGGCCTCGAAGGCAGTCATTGTCTTGCTCCGGTGGATGGGATCTTGCATTTGGTATACCCGCAGGGAAACGTGGGCAAGCAAGCCGCAACAGGGGGAGAGCATGGCAGAGCAGATGGCAGGGAGTATCATCATCACCGGGGCGGGCAGCGGCATTGGCCGTCTCACCGCACGGGCCTTTCTGGACGCAGGCTGGAAGGTAGGCCTCGTGGGCCGCCGCGAAGCGCCGCTGGCAGAGACCGCTGCAGACAATCCGGACGCCCTTGTGCTGCCCTTCGATGTCTCGGACCCAGATGCGGTAGAGGCGGGCTTTGCCCGGGCCGTGGCCGAATGGGGGCGGCTTGATGCGCTGTTCAACAATGCCGGCGTCTTTGCCAAGGGCGCGATGATCGACGAGATCCCGGTGGAGGATTGGCTGTCGGTCTGTTCCGTGAACATTACTGGCGTGGTGCTGTGCGCCCGTGCCGCCTTTGGCCAGATGCGGCGGCAGGATCCGCAAGGCGGTCGGATCATCAACAACGGGTCGATCTCGGCCCATGTGCCGCGGTGGGGCTCGGTGCCCTATACCACCTCGAAACACGCGATCACCGGCCTCACCAAGGCGCTAAGCCTTGATGGACGCGCCTTCGACATCGCCTGCGGGCAGATCGACATCGGCAACGCGCTGACTGACATGGCCGCCCCCATGGCGCAGGGCGTGCCGCAGGCGGACGGGCATGTCGCGCCCGAGCCGGTGATGGATGCCGGGCATTGCGCGTCGACCGTGCTGCACATGGCGTCTCTGCCGCTTGATGCCAACGTGCAGTTCGTCACGGTGATGGCGACCGCCATGCCCTTCATCGGGCGGGGCTGAGCCGTGCAGCCCTCCGGCGCCGCCGACACCCTTGCCGAACAGATCGCCGCCCGCCTGCGGCGCGAGATCCTGCGCGGCACCCTGCCGCCGGGCGCGCAGCTGCGCGAGCGCGACAGCGCCGCCGCCATGGGCGTCAGCCGCACACCCATGCGCGAGGCGATCCGCATCCTTGCCAAGGACGGCCTGCTGGTGCTGCGCCCGGCGCGCAGCCCTCTGGTGGCCGCGCCCACAGCCAGCGAGGTGCGCGACCAGGTCATCGTGCTGCAATCGCTCGAGGTGCTGTCGGCGCAGCTGGCCTGCGACAATGCCACCGCAGAGGATCTCGAAGCGCTACATGCGCTGCAGGGCAGGATCCTTCGTGAGATCGACGACATGGATCCGCTCGAGGCGTTTGAGCTGGACATGGCCTTTCACCTGCGGGTGGCGCAGGCCTCGCACAACGCGGCGCTGGCGCAGACCCACGGAGAATATCTCGCCCGACTCTGGCGCGCCCGCTATCTGCAGGCACGGATGGACCGCAACCGCGCTCGGGTGACCCGCGATCATGGCACCATTCTTGCCGCTCTCAAGGCGCGAAACCGGGAGGCGGCGGGGCAGGCGGTCGAGGCGCATTTGGCGCGCATGGCCCAGGACATCGTGGCCGCCCTGGACGCCGAGGCGGCGCAGGGCAGAGCCCAACCGGATAAAGAGGAGGATATCGAATGAAACTGCTGCGAACCGGCCCGAAGGGGCATGAACGGCCCTGTGTGCTTGATGCCGAGGGCCGCATTCGCGACCTGTCGGGGCAGGTGCCCGATTTTGCGGGGGCCGGGGTGTCCCCAGCGGCTCTGGACCGGGTGAGAGCGCTTGACCTGACGTCGCTGCCCATCGTGGGGCCACAGGCGCGGATCGGCGCTTGCCTGGCCTCGGTGCCAAACTTCCTGTGCATCGGCCTGAACTACGCCAAGCATGCGGAAGAATCCGGCATGGCGCGCCCGTCCGAGCCGATCATCTTTTCCAAGTCCACCTCGGCGCTTTCGGGCCCCGACGACGATCTGCACCTGCCGCCGGGCGCCGAGAAGGCCGACTGGGAGGTCGAGCTTGGCGTGGTCATCGGCCAACGCTGCCGCAACGTTTCCGAGGCCGAGGCGCTGGATCACGTGGCAGGCTATTGCACTGTCAACGACCTGTCTGAACGCCATTGGCAGGCGGAACGGGGCGGCCAGTGGATCAAGGGCAAGTCCGCACCGGGCTTTGGCCCGGTGGGGCCATGGCTCGTGACGGCGGACGAGGTGCCGGATCCGCAGGCGCTGAAGCTGTCACTGGACCTGAACGGAGAGCGCGTTCAGGACGGTGAGACGTCGGACATGATTTTCGGTGTGGCCGAGATCATCTCGTACCTGAGCGGGTTCATGGACTTGCTGCCCGGGGATCTCATCGCGACGGGCACCCCTGCGGGGGTGGGCATGGGGATGCGCCCGCAGCGGTTCCTCCGTCAGGGGGACCGGCTTGCTCTACGGGTCGAGGGGCTGGGAGAACAGCGCCAGAGCGTGGTGAGCTGATCTCCAGTCCCTGCCGCGGTTCTCGCGCGCGTGCTGCTGGCCGAAGGGCCGGCGGTGCGCGATGGGCTTCACCAGATGGCGTCTCGGGGACCTCTCCGTGCCCCGCTCTGGCGCGCTTCGGATATGGCGGAGCATGGGCCACCACAGGGCGTGGCACGCCGCGCTTTTGCTTTAACACGCCTCCTGTCAGCCGCAGGTCTGGCCAGTCTGCCACTGCCGTTCGGTTCCCTTGCAGAGCTAGGTCCCTCGGCACCTCAGAGCGCGCCGCTGGCCATTTGTGCTTTGGCAAAAGTCGGTGCGGCTGCCACAGACTCTGCAGCTTGCCTACGATGCGCAGCCCGGAAGTATTCGCGAGCTCGTATCACGAAACAACTAAAGCTTGGCGATGACCGATGCTATCAATCTGATTCTGAGTGGGATTTTCGTCTTCAAAACTGAAAAATGGCGGAGACGAAGGGATTCGAACCCTCGAGACCCTTCCGGGCCTACTCCCTTAGCAGGGGAGCGCCTTCGACCACTCGGCCACATCTCCGCCGACGCGTATGCCAAGGGAGCACAGGGGTTACAAGACCGAAATCGGCCCGTTTACGAAATTTCTTCAACAGAACGAGAATTAATCCGCTTCTACCGAGACTTGGGGCAGCCGGTCCGCCAATTGGCGCAGTCTGAAGGGCGCTTTGGAACACGCCACTTTCAGGCCGATGAGGGCCTCCCGGTATGCCATGAGGCCAAGGATGGGGGCCGGGCATGGATTGAGGCATCCGCTGGGCTCAGTGTCTGGGCGCAGAGACGAGGTACACCGCGCCCCGCCAGCGTCTTGGTGGCGACGGGTCCTGTCATGCGCGTCACACGACGGGGCGGCTTTCAGGCGGGCAGGGCCCTCAGATCCTTGCCGCCGAGGTTGCGGAAGGCGCGCTGGCGGCAGGTCAGAACGAGGATCTGCATGTCACCCGCCTGCCGGTGCAATGCGTCGAACATGCGCTCGATCCGGTCGTCGTCGGTAAAAACCAATGCATCGTCGAGGATCACCGGCGCGACCTGACCCGTCTTGCCCAGCATCCGAGCAAAGGCCAGCCGGACCAGCAGCGCGATCTGCTCCTGCGTGCCCCCGGACAGGATCTCGAGCGGTTCCGTGCGTCCATCCCGTATCAGGCCATCGGGCAGCAGGGACTGCTCGGCCCAGGTGAGCTCGGCCTCCGGCCAGAGCAGGTTCAGCAGGGGGCGCAACTCGCGCGCGATGGGTTCAAAATAGCGCTCGCGAGCCTGAGCCCGCGCGGCGGTCAGCGCTGCGTAGAGGCGCGTCAGGACGGCAACCTCGTGTTCGATGCGGCCAAGCCTGTCGGTGGCAGCGGCCAATGCGTCCTCGGTCTCGACGAGGCGCTCCTCGACGGCGCTGCCCGAAGCGTTGCGGATCCGCTCGTCGAGGGCGGCCAGTTCGGGGCGCAGGGTGTCGATGCGCTTGCGGGCGGCGTCTTCGACCGACTGCGCGCGGTCAAGTGCCGCGCGTGCCCCCGCGAGATCGGGGGCAGCCTCGCGCATGGTCCGGGCCTCGGCTTCGGCATCATGCAGGGTGATGGCGGCGGCAGCGGTTTCCGCCTCGAGGGTCGCCGCGTCACCGTCCATGGCGGAAAGGGCGGCGGTGGCCCGGGCCTGCCGTTCCAGAAGTTGCGCCAAAAGGGTGTCCGCTCCGGTCTTTTCCGCCAGCGCGACCGACCGTGCCTCGTCCTGCAGGCCAAGGGCCTCGCGCGCGGCCCTTTCGCTGTCCCGCGCCGCCTCATAAGCCGCTTCGGCGGCGGCGGGTTCAGGGACGTCTTCGTGATCCATGGGCGCGGGCAGGGCGGCGAGAGCCTCGCGCAGCGGCTCAAGCCCGTCCGGGGCCAGGCTGGCCAGCACCGCACGGGCCTCATTGTGGCGGGTCTCGGCCTCCTTGCGGGAGCGGGCCGAGGCGCGCGCGGCCTCGAGGCCACCAAGGCCGTGACTGGCAAGGGCATCCTCCAGCGCCTTGCGGGCGACGGCAACCGTATCGCTTCCGCCGGTTTCGGGCGGCTGGATGTCGAGCTGGCCGATCCCTTCGATGATGATGCATGCGCTTCGTGTGAGCGGCACGGGGGTGCCGGGCGCAAGCTCGGCGCCGTCAAGATGCAGACGCGCGTGTCCGTCGTAGCGCGCGGTGATCTGCGTGGCGCTGGCGTTGCGCGCGGCTTTGGCGGCAGCGAGTTCTGCGGCCAGCGTCTCGATCTTCTGCAACTCGGCATCACGCAGGCCACGGATCGCGGCCTTGGCGGTCTCCATCTCGTCGCGCCGGGCTTCCGCCTGGCTTATCCGTGCCTCGAGATCCTTGCGCCGGTCCGCGCTGTCGCGGGCGGCCTGTGCCGCCTGCGCGGCGCGGCGCTCTGCCTCGGTCGCCGCAAGCCGATCGCTTGCAATGCGCAGGGCGTCGGCAGCGCCTCTTCTGGCGGTCGTTGCGCTATCGAGGGTCTGGCCGGCGGCAGTGGCGCTCGCCCGGGCAGCGTTGACCTTTGCGGCACTGTCGTGCTGTTCGGCGATCGCTTTCCGGAAGTCCCCGAGGCGCCGACGCAGGCTTTGTTCGTTCAACCGGGCCATCTCGGCCGCACGTTCGAGAGTGTCGACCCGGCTGGCATGGCGTTCCGCCTCTGCATGCGCCTTTGCCGCGGTTTCGAGGCGACGTCGGCGGGCCTCGGCCTCCTCTGGATCCGTCAGTTCCGCAAGAATGCGACGGGCCGTGCTGCGCGCGCTCAGAGCCTCATGCAGATCGCGGCTCAATTGTTCCAGCCGGTCACGCTCGGCGCTCAGCGCGTCACGCGTGTCCTGCGCCTGCTTCCATGGGCCGCTCTTGAGCGGGCGGCCGGTCGCGGTGGCATAGGTGGACAGCTCGTCCTGGCAACGGCGCAGGGCGTCATCCATGCGGCGCCCGCCGGTCATGGCCTCGACCTCTTCACTGACCGAGGACATCAAATCGCGGCGCGCTTCGAAGGCCGCTGCCTTTTCCCTGGTCGTTCCATCGGTCAGCGAGGTCATGCCCTGGCGGACCCAGATCAGGCCGGCGGGGCCGCCACCGGACTGCCCAAGCGCAGCGGCGATCCATGCCTCTGCCGCATCCGACTGCGCCACCAGCCGTCCGGCTTGGTGAACCGTGGCGTGCGGCTTCTGGAACCAGCGCTTGGAAATGGTAAAACGGCCCTCGGGAAGCTCGATCTCCACGCTGATCTCGGGCGCACCCCCGGCATGCGGGCGCAGGGCCTTCATCTCCTTGTCGGCGCTGCCATGGGGCTTGAAGAAAAGCGCGTGAAGGGCGTCGAATACCGTGGATTTCCCGAACTCATTGGGTTCGCTCAGGACATTGAGACCATCTCCTATATCCTTGATTTCAAATGGGGACGTGAAGCGGCGGATGTTCTCTAGCCGAATGCTGCGCAGCTTCATTTCTCGGCTCCTTCGCGTACGTATGAATAGAGCCGCGCCAGTGCATCGCGGGCGGCGTCGCGATCCGCAGCGGCAAGCTCTTCGGTCTCGGCATCGGCCACCAGCGCCTCCGCGGCAAGCCGCAGGGCACCGCCCTCCCGGTCGATCTGGTCGAGGTCGCCGGCATCGTACTGGGTCCCGAGCCGGTCGGTGCGCAGCTCGAAATGCGCAAACTCGGGAGCTGCGTTTCGGGCGGCCTGCTCAAGCGCGGCCCGGTCGCCAAGCCCGGCCCGGCCGGTGGCATGCAGCCGCATCAGGATATCCCTACGCCCGGTGGACGGCAGCAGCGCTCCGAGCGCCGCCGCCGCATCCTGGCCGGGATAGAGGGGCAGCTCGGCCTCGGTCCACAGGAACTGCCCGATCTCGACGGTCTCGACGTCGGGTAGGCCCCCCGGATCAAGGGATACCGCAAGACAGGAGCCGCGGCGGTCATGCTTGAACCGGTCTTGTTCAGGGCTGCCAGCGTAATGCACCCGCGCGGATACCTCCATGCGGCCATGCCAGTCGCCAAGGGCGAGGTAATCAAGCCGCGCGCTGCGGTCGCGGTCCGGGGCGATTACTTCGCCGCTTTCAGTGAAATCGGTTATGCCGCCATGGGCCAGCCCGATGCGCAGGTTGCCATCCGGGCTGGGCATGGTGACGAGCGCTTCGGTCGGATCGCTTCCGCTGGCGCGATAGGCGACGGGGCAGGGCAGAAGTGTCGCTCCGCTACCCATCTCGATGGGTTCTGCCCGGGTCACCGGGTGCACATTGGCGGGGGCCGTCGCGCGGATCATTTCCCACAGGGGCTCGGCGTCGCGCAGGTTGTCATGGTTGCCCGGCAGCAGCCACCACGTGACGTCCGGTGCTTCGCCCATCGCCGCCAGCGCCTGCCGCACCAGTGACGGTGACGGGGTTGCAGTGTCGAACGTGTCGCCCGCCAGCAGCACGTGCTTCGCCGCGCGGTCCTCCGCCGCCGTGGCAAGGCGCCCGATGACCGCGTGGCGGGCTTCCATCAGGCGGCCTCGCACGTTGCCGTCCGGCGGCTGAGGGATCGACGCGAATTTGCGCCCCAGATGAAGGTCGGACGCGTGAAGGAAGCGGATGGTCATGGCGTGTCCTGTGGCGGCGGTCCGGTATCACGCAAGTTGCGCGGCCCGGAGCAGGTATCGTTGCAGGACAGAACAGGGAACAGCGCCCGGTTGCAACCCGTCCGAGGCAATCGGGAATACCTCGTTAGGCCAGATCTCAGGATGTCTGCGAATGGTGCCGCATAGACTGCTGCCTGCGGGCGGCCAGTGCACATTTGTGCAGACGTGGCAGACATGGAAGACATGGAAGACATGGAAGACACGCAAGCGAACACCGGCCAGGGGGGCAACGGAAGCTGACCGAAATCTGCGCGAGCGGCTCGGGCTTCACGGCTGAAAGCCTGTCATTGCGCGAGAGTCATATCGCACGCCAACGCGGTCTCTGCTCATCCGGCTGGCCACTATGACAGGTATGCTAAAAGCTGCGCAACGATTGGGAAAAGCGCTGCGGATTTGGATGTCCGCAACCTGCCGATCAAGTTCTCTATCCATTAGCAATTGGCCGCGAAGCTTGACGCAGTTCATCTTGCCTCAAGTCTGCTCCGGCGGTGGTATGCTGCCTGAGCACATGGTCTGATCGTCGCCCATTCTGCGGTCTTGCACGATGCTCATGATGGAACACCACATCTGGGTGCCATGTTGAGCCTGCCTGCCTCTTCCGGCCAAGGCGCTTTTCACGCTGACGGCGTTCTTGTACGAGTATTGTCATGGAGTCCGCGCCTCAGAAGACAGTCCGCTCGGTCGAACGGACCTTGCAGATCCTTGTACTGATGAACCGCGCGCCGGTGGTCCGCGTGCAGTATCTCGCTCAGGAGACGGGTCTGCCCGCTCCGACGGTCGTGCGCCTTCTGGAGACGCTTATGAAGGCCGGCTACGTGCGCAAGATCGGTCGACAGGCCGGCTATTGCGTGACCGAGAAGGTCGCAGCGCTTGGAGCGGGGCATCACGGGTTGCCGCAAGTCTTCGACGTGGCGCGTGAGACGGCGGAAGCGCTGACCCGCCGCATGCTCTGGCCGACGGCGGTGGCGACGCTCGATGTGGATGCGCTGGTGATCCGCTTCAGCACAATCCCCATGAGCCCGCTGTCGCACTACCAGTCGACGATCAACCGCCGGATGACGTTGCTGGATTATGCCCATGGGCGCGCCTACCTAGGGTTCTGCCCCAAGGAGGAACGCGCGCATCTCGTGGCGTTGCTCCAGCAGGCGGCGGCAAGTCCGGCGGAGGCGGAGGCCATCGCGCAGCGCGCTGATGCGGTCGTGGCGCTCACCCGGGCCAGTGGCTTTGGCGAGCGCACGGGCAATATCCAGCCCGAGACTCATTCGATTGCCGTACCGCTGCGGCTAGGGCGCAAGCTGGTCGGCACGTTGGGGATCACGTATTTCGCGCGTGCCAATGTCGACGTGGCTGCGCTGAAGACCGAATTGCGCGCCGCCACGGAGGCCTGCGAGAAGGGCGAGTCCTACGTGTGTGCGCCCGCATCATCAGGGTAGACGGTGCGCGCGCGGTCGTCATCCTTGCCGGAGGCGACAATGCGCGGTGCGACCTGCCGGATATGGTGGAGGAAATCCTGCGCGGAGGCGGCAACCGTCGCGTCATCGCATTCCCTTGCGCCGGTCAAGGTAAATGGCGGTAGATAGTGCATGCCCGTATGCACGGCCATCAGTTCGAAGGGCACTGTGACCTCGTCCAAAGTGCGGCCATAGCGTCCGTCCGGCTGGTAGTCGCGGCCGTTCGAGCCGGTGGAGAACGCGATGCCCAGCGTCTTGAGCCGCAGCGCTCGCCCACCGGGACCGTAGGCCCAGCCGCGCTTCATGATCTTGGTCTGCCAGACCGACAGCAACGGCGGGCAGGAATACCAGGTCAGGGGGAATTGCAGCACGATGCGGTCGTGACGGGTCACCAGCTGCCGCTCGGCCTCTCCGTCGATCTGCCCATCGGGGTAGCGCGCGTAAAGGTCGTGCAACGTGATGTCATCTGCGGCGTGGATGGCCTCGGCCCAGCTTCGGCTGATGCGGCTGCGGCCCATGTCGGGGTGGGCGAGAATGACGAGCGCTTGGGTCATGGGGGTCTCCGTTTCCATCCGTCGTGGCACCGCCCGCGCAGGACCTCAAGCGCGCGGCAGTGCAATTCCGCACCGTGGAACAGGCGCACGTTTCCCGTGTGCGACGAGGTCCGACATGCGAGGTGGAAGGCCACCGCAGACAAGACATAGGCCCCCCATGTTCGATGACAGCGATCCGCGCAAGGCACTGACCTCCATGTCGAAAGAGCGCAGCTTCTCCGGCCCGTTCTGCGGCCCGGAAGTGGGCAATTTCAGCCAGGAGCCGCCCCAGCAGACGGGCGACGGCTGGCAGGCGTGGATGATGCGCTGCACCAACCTCGTGGTGCGGCTGGTGCGCCTGGAGGGCACGGCCACCTTTGCCCGAGCAGGGCAGTTGGACGAGTACATGGTGTTCTCGACCGACGCCGATGTCCGTTTTGACATCGAGACCACGGCGGGCACGGTCAGCGACCATTCCGGCAATCACCTGTTTGTCGTCCCGCCCGGAGACAGCACCGTGACGGTGCGAGGCAGGGGTCAGGTGAGCTTTCTCTACACGACGCGCGCGGACGACCTCGTGGCGCACTGCGCTAATCCGGAGATCCCGGCCAATCCGCACATTCCGCCGTTCCAGCAATGGCCCGATCCGGTGGGCGGCTTTCGCCTGCGCGCCTATGACCTCGACGTGCCTGAGCAGGACGGGCGTTTTGGCCGCATCTTCCGCTGCACGACGATGATGGTGAACGTGCTGCCACGCTTTGTTGCGCCGCGCGATGCGGCCAAGGTCTCGCCGCATTACCACGCCAGCTTCGAACAGGTCAGCCTGACGCTGGAGGGCAGTTTTGAGCATTTCCTGCGCTGGCCCTGGACGTCTGACATGGCGGACTGGCTGCCGGACATGCATATCCGTTGCGCCAGTCCTTCGGTCACGGTGCTGCCGCCGCCCGCAATCCACACGACGCTGTGGACCTCGGAGACGACGCAGATCGTCGATATCTTCTCGCCGCCGCGCATGGATTTCTCGACGAAGGACGGATGGGTGCTGAACGCCGCAGATTACCCGCTGGCGCGGACCGAGATCGAGTGACCCTAATCCGCGATGTCCCCCAGCGCCGGCATCGAGGCGATGACGATGGTCTCATGCGCGATCGGCGGCAGGGCGGGCAGCGGGCGGCGTGACAGGTCGCGCGCCGCATCCCGGGACATGCCAAAGGCCATCAGGATGTGTTCAGAGATCTGCTCGGGGTAGTCGCCCGGGGTCGCGCCGCTGGTGATCGACACCATGGCCGCCGCGACCGCGCCCATGAGGATGTCGCGCCCGATCTCTGCCGTGGGGATGTGGAACACTCCCTCCTCCACGCCGCGCCGGATCGTCACCAGCGAGTTGTGCCAGACCGTCTCGCCAAAGGTATGCCCCGGCGCGCTGGAGTGGATCATCGCCCAGCCCCAGGCGGGGTTCTTTTCCGCCGCGTGCAGGTAGTAGCGGATGGCGACGGCGCTCTGCTCGGCGGCATTCTCCAGCGCGCCGAACATGTGGTGGACGGCACGGTCGAACTCCCTCGTCATTTCTTCGAGCAATTGATAGCGGAGCGCTTCGAGATCATCGAAGTGGTTGTAGAAGGTGCCCCGCGCCACGCCTGCCGCCTTGCAGATGTCCTCGATCCGGACAATACGCCCGTCCGCGCGCCCGTAGCAGGCGAAGGCTGCCGTCAGGATCGTGTTGCGCGACTTGGCTCGACGCGCGGCACCGATCTCTGCACGGCGAGCGTTCCGCACGGTGCGGTAGCCCATGCGGACAATGGCCTCGTCGGCGTTCTCGGTGTTTTCTGACATGCGCGAAGCGGGGCCTCTGATCGTCAAATTGGACTGGCAACGTCCGAGGTATGCCGCAGCCGCAGCGCCGGGACCACCCCGAAGCCATACCTCTGCGCCAATTTCACTCTGCGGAATTTACAAAATGACTATTTGTTCAAATTACAATCTGCCGTAGTCTTTGGACATTGCAGCTGGAGGGCTGCACACAACGAGGGCCCGGGAGAGCCCGCAGGGAGGACGACGACATGATCAGACGACAACGTTCGAGCTGAGCCATCCGGAGGCGCGATACCGCGCCATCACCCGACATTTCAGTGACCAACACCACAGCGCGTGAGACGCACCCATCCGGGCGCGATGGCGTCTGTGTGCATGGTCTCCGGCACGCGCTCTGCGCCTGCCGTCATGCGGCCCCAAAGCGGTGGCCGTCGCGAACACTTTTGACTGAGAAAAGGATCACATCATGGGGATCAACCGTATCGACCACGCTGCCGTCAGGGTTGGCGATCTTGGAAAGGCGCTTGCCTGGTACGAGGACGTGCTGGGCCTGACCGTGCTGTCGCGTGACGCCGACGCTGTCCACCTTGCCTGCCGCGGCAAGGCCGCCGACATCACGTTGGTCAAGGGCAGGCAATCGCTGGAGAATTTCACCTTTGGCGTTGACGATCAAGAAGATCTCGACCGCGTCGAGAGCATCCTGAAAAAGGAAGGCGTAACGGCCGAGCGTCTCAACGGCGACAGCCGCCCCGGTGAGGGCGCGACGCTGAAGTTCCACCTCCCCTCGGGCCATGAGCTGCGGCTCTGCACCGGCGGCGCCGAGCGCCGTGCGGGCATCGTGGACTTCGACGCCAGGGGCTCACATATCCCGACCGATATGGACCATATCAACCTGCTGGGCGAAGTCGACCCGGGGGTGATGCGCGACTTCCTGATGATGATCGGCTTCAAGTCGTCCCTGAACATTTCCGTTGGCGGGCAACTGGCGGGCATCTGGCTGCGCGGCTCGGCCTTTGACCATGACATCGCCTACATGCGGGCGGTGCGGCCTTCGGACCGGCTGCATCACGTGGCCTTTGCGGTGGAGGATGGCAACCACTACTTCCGCCTGTCGGATCGGCTCATGGAAACCGGCCATCGCTGGGAATTCGGGCCGGGGCGGCACAATGCGGGTCTGGGAAAATCCACCGGCTTTGGCACCAACAACTACGCCTATGCCTTCGACCCCTTCGGCAACCGCAACGAGTTCTCGTCGGGGATGGAGCAATTCGCCGATGACGCGACCCCGCTCGACGTGGACATCGCACCGGAGCAACTGACGGACGTGATGAACGGCTGGGGCTACGAGATGGCCGAAACCTTCATGACGGTGGGATCGTGAGCCTTTCGCCGGACATATTCCTGGCGGCGCAGGAGCTTGTCCTGCGCTTCTGGGCCGTGGTGGACGAGGTGGACGACACGCCCGGCGCGGTGCTGTTCACTCCTGCAGGCGCGCTGGTGATCGAGGACTTCCGCGCTGCGGGCACCGCAGAGCTGAGCCGTTACTTCGCCGCCCGCCGCACCCTCTCGACAGAGCGGCAGCGCGCCACCCGGCATCTTTGCACGAACCTTCGGGCGCTGCCGGGGGAGGGCGCAAGGCTCGCCGCGACAGTCACGGTGTTTTCCGGCACGGGCCCACGTCCCCTGCCTTTGGAGGCGCCGTCCACGCTTGCGGACTTCACCTTTGACTGTGTCAAAACGCCGGACGGTTGGCGGTTTCGCGAAGTCCGGGGCGCGCTGGTCTTTGCCGGGGCCGACACGCCCGACCTGAAGAAGGCCGCGCAGGCTGCCAAGGGAGCTTCGGCATGAAGCGGGTCGCACTTGTCCATGGCTGGGGTGGCTCCTATGCCGCGACCTGGCAGGCCGATGGCTGGGACGACGCTCTTCGCGACGCTGGCATGGAGCCGGTCGGTATAGATGTCGCGGGGCATGGTCCGCAGGGCGGTCCGCATAACCCCGAAGCCTATGCCGACCTGGCCAGCGACCTCGCGGCGAAATTGCCCGCCGGGCTGCACGGGGCGATCGGGTTTTCGCTGGGGACCAAGCTGTTGCTGGAGCTGGAGGCACGCAGCCCCGGCGCGCATGGAAGGCTGGTCCTGGGCGGGATCGGAGACAACCTCTTTGCGCCTGAAGCCGCCGGTCCGGCCATCGTGGCCGCGCTGCGCGGTGAGACGACCGACCATGCGCCGCAGGTTGCAGCGCTGCTGGCCTACGCGGCCAAGAGCGGATCGGACCCGGCCTGTCTGGCCGCCGTGCTGGAACGGCCCGCCAACCCGGTCCTGACCGAGACGCGGCTCGCCGCCATCCAGGCACCGACCCTGATCTTCAACAGCACCGACGATGCGGTTGCGCAGCCCGATGCGCGGCTCGTCTCGGCTCTGCCGGGGGCCAGGCATCAGCTGATCGACGGCCCCGGCCACGTCGGCCTGACCGCCGATGCGCGCTTTCGCGATGTGGCCATCGCATTCCTGACTGACTGAACCGCATAGGGAGGAGAAGACCCATGTTCGACGACACCACCCCGATGATCGACCGCGTTCGCGCGGTCCTGCCACAGATCAAGGCAAACGCGCCGAAGGCCGAAGCGGATCGCATGGTCCCTGCCGAGAACATCGAACTGCTCAAGGGCACCGGTCTGCATCGGGCCTTTCAGCCGAAGGCCTACGGCGGGCTGGAAATGCCGGTGCCCGACTTCGAGGACTGCATCGCGCTGATCGCCACGGCGTGCGGTTCGACCGCCTGGGCGATGTCGCTGCTGGCAGAGCATGCTCACCAGATCGCGCTCTACTCGAAGGAGTTGCAGGACGAGATCTGGGGCGACGACCCGGACACGCTGTCCTCTTCGTCCATCGCTCCTTACGGCAAGTCCACCGAAGTGGAGGGCGGTGTGCGCTTCTCCGGGGAATTCGGTTGGTCTTCGGGCTGCGATCATGCAACCTGGGCCATCCTCGGGTTCCTGCGCGATGATGCGGAGATGGGCAAGGTCTACAGCTTTGCCATCGTGCCGCGCTCTGACTATGAGATCAAAGACAACTGGTTTACCGTCGGGATGCGCGGCACCGGGTCGAAGACGCTGGTGGTCAGGGATGCCTTCGTGCCGGAGCACCGGATCGAAAGCGTGCCCGCACTGATGATGCTGACCTCGGCGGGCGGCGCGCTTTATCCTGACAGCCAGATCTATCACGTGCCCTTCATCTACGTCTTTGCCAGCTGCTTCTCGGCGGTCAGTCTCGGCGTCGCGGAGCGTATGATCGAGCTTTACACCGAACGTACGCAGGGCCGCGTGCGCGCCTATACCGGCGCGAAGGTCGGCCAGTCGATCCCGGCCTGCATGCGCCTGGCCGAGAGCACCCACCAGGTGGCGGCGGGCCGGGCCTTCCTCGAAAAGACATGGGCCGAGATGCGCGACCATGCCGAACGTCATGAATACCCGACGCCAACGCAGATGGCCTTCTGGCGGACCAATCAGGCCTATGCGGTCAAGATGTTCGTTGCGGCGGTTGATCGGCTGTTTGAGGCGTCGGGCGGTTCGGCATGGTTCGACGATGCAGAAGCGCAGCGCCTGTTCCGCAACAGCCACATGACCGCGGCGCATGCTTATACCGATTACGACATCTGCGCGCAGATCCTCGGACGCGCGCTGATGGGTCTGGAGCCCGATCCCTCGCTCTTCTGATCCATCAATGGCCCGCCTCGCCCACCGGGGCGGGCCACTTACCCCTGTCAGATTTTCCTACCCATCTGGAGGTCCCCATGGCCAGCAAGACTTTCCCCGCCGAGAGCGGGTTCGATCCGCGCGCCTTTCGCGCAGCGCTCGGGTGCTTTGCCACCGGTGTCACCGTCATCACCGCGCAGGCGGATGGCCAGCGCGTCGGTGTCACGGCCAACAGCTTCAACTCGCTGTCTCTGACGCCGCCGCTGATCCTTTGGAGCCTGCTCAAGAGCTCGTCGAGCTTTCCCATCTTCGAGGCCGCAAGCCATTTCGCGGTCAACATCCTCGCCCATGACCAGATCGAGCTGTCGAACCATTTCGCGCGCCGCAGCGACGACAAGTTCGCCGGGCTCGACGTCATCGAAGGGCACGGCGGAAGCCTGCTTCTGCCCGAGACATGCGCCAGGATCCAATGCGCCCGCGAGAACATCCTCGACGGCGGCGATCATTGGATCCTGATCGGCCGGGTGACCGGGTTCGAGACCTCTGACAGCGCGCCGCTGCTCTACCACCGTGGCCAATACTCGCTTGCGCAGCCACACCCCCAAGTGGCCGCCGAATAGGCCCCCCGATTTCACCGTCTTCGAATAACTCAGGGAGGAGAATTTATGAAGATGATCTACAGCCTTGGCGTCACCGCAGTCGCGCTGACCATGGCCGCCGCGCCGGCGCAAGCCATCGATGTGGGCCCGGCGGACTACACAATCGTGCCCAGCGGCACCGCCGTGGGCATGATCTATTATCAGCACCTGAGCTCGGACCGGCTCGAGATCGACGGCGACGACGTGCCGGGATCGACATTCGACGCCGATGTCGCCATCCTGCGCGGGCTGTATTACACCGAATACGGCGGCCTTCCGGCGGTGTGGCACCTTGTGATGCCGTTCTCCAGCATCGGTGACGTCGACATCGGCACCCTGCCGCAGGACACCACCAGTGGCATCGGCGACACCACCGTTGGGCTCACGCTCTGGCCGGTGCAACCGGACAACCCCGAAACCGGCACCACGCTGGGGCTGTCGCTGTTTGCCACGGCACCCACGGGACACTACGATCCGACCAGTATCGGCATCGGTGAAGGCACTTGGTCGATCACGCCGCAGGTCGGCCTGATTCAGGGGCTGGGCAACGGGTTCTACCTCGATGCCGCGCTCGATGTGGCGTTCAGCATGGACCACACTGAGGACGGCGCCGATTACGAGCGCGCCCCGTCGTGGCAGCTTCAGACGATGCTACGCAAGCAATGGGGGCCGACCTCGGTGACCTTCGGGTATAGCGGCCAGCGCGGCGGTGCGCAGAAGGTGAACGGTGTCGAAACCGGTCTCAAGACTCACCGCGACCAGTTGCGCTTCTATGGCAGCCACTGGTTCGACCAGACCACTCAGGTTCAGGGCATGTACGCCAAGGACATCAACGTCGAAGGCGGCTTTGAATACGACAGCGTCGTGCAGCTGCGCCTCGTCAAGGTGTTCTGAATCTATCCACGGCCCGGAGGTGATCCGGGCCGACCCAGACCAAAGGAGGTCCCAGTGCCCCGGACTACGAGATAGACCATTATTTCCTGCGCCGTGACCGGCTCCATCCACACACCGTCCATGTCGCCACATTTGCCGGTGACCGCCGACCAGATCGCCGAAAGCGCCATCGGTGCCGCCGAGGCCGGTGCCGCGGTGCTCCACCTGCACGCTCGAATGCCCGGGACCGGAGCGCCAAGCCAGGATCCGGCCCATTACGCCGCCTTCCTGCCGCGCATCCACGAGGCCACGGATGCCATCGTGAACATCACCACCGGCGGCGGGCTGGGCATGTCGACGGAGGATCGCATCGCCCCCGCCGTGCAGGCCGCACCGGAGCTGGCCTCGCTCAATATGGGGTCGTTCAACTTCAACATCTCCGCAGCCGAAAAGGGCTGCCGTGATCCGCAGCCATGGGAGGTCGATTACCTGCGTGGCACCCGCGACCTGATCATGTCCAACACCTTCACCCAGATCGAGACGGTTCTGGCCACGCTGTCCGAGACCGGCACCCGTTTCGAGTTCGAATGCTATGATACAGGCCACCTGTACAACTTCGCGTATTTCGCGGACCGGGGCCTGGTGAAACCGCCGTTCTTCGTGCAGGCGATCTTTGGCGTCACCGGGGCGCAGGGCACTGATCCAGAAAACCTCATGCACATGCGCGCCACGGCGGATCGGCTTTTCGGTGACGATCACCTGCTGTCGGTGCTGGGCGCGGGCCGGTCACAATTCCCGCTGGTCACCATGGGGGCGATCCTCGGCGGGCATGTCCGCTTCGGGCTGGAGGACAACCTCTATATCGCCAAGGGCCAGCTCGCGCAGAGCAACGCGCAGATGGTCACCAAGATCCGGCGCATCCTCGAGGATCTGGGCCATGAGATCGCCACCCCGGATGAGGCGCGCGCGATCCTCGGGACCAAGGGTCGGGACAAGGTGTGCTTCGGATGAGGGCCGGATTTCGCGCACGCCTGCGCGCTCCCGAGCCGGTGCTGGGGACCTTCCTCAAGATCCCCTCGACCCAGCCCGCCGAGATCCTGGGGACGCTGGGCTTCGATTTTGTCGTGATCGACGAGGAACACGCGCCGCTGAACCCCGAGACGACCGATGCCATCCTGCTGGCCTGCCGGGCGCACCGCATGGCAGGGCTGGTGCGGGTTCGTCAGCCCGGTGACATCCTGCGCGTACTGGACAGCGGTGCCGATGGCGTGCTGGTGCCGCATGTGTCCTCTGCCGCCGTCGCTCGCGAGATCGTCGCGCTTTCGCGCTATGCTGGTGGGCGTGGGCTCTCGCCCACCACACGCGCAGGCGCGTTCGGTGGCGTGCCCGTGGCCGACTACATGGCGGCGCAGGATGCACGCACTGCCGTCATCGCAATGATCGAAGAAGCCGAAGCGCTGGGCCGGATCGACAAGATCGTCGCGACCGAAGGACTCGACGCGATCTTCATCGGCCGCGCAGACCTCGGGGCCAGTATGGGCGCGGCAGCGGAAGGCGGGGGGCTGGACCGCGCCGTCACGCATCTTTTGACGGCGGCGACATCGGCCGCTATGCCCGCACTGGTGCTTGCAAACGATCGCATCGACGCCAACGCGATGCGCGTTCTGGGAGCGACCGGGTTCCTGACCGGGTCCGACCAGGGGTTCTTGAGGACCGCTGCAACAGCCGCGCGGATCCGTTTGTTCGAGTGACACGGCAGCGGATCGGGCCCGCAGCAGCGCTCGCTCTTCTCAGACGACGCTTGCTTTCGGTCTTGCTTCGCGCCGCTCGCAAAGCGTGCGGACGGAGCTGGCTGAACGCACTCGCGCCGCTTGGCGGAACTGCCGGCTCCGGGTCAGCTTAAACCAGCTTTTCGCTACTCATGAGTACTCCGTCGGCATCGGCATAGATCCAGTCTCCGGGCGCAATCCGCACTCCGCCCAGTTCGACAGGCCCGCCCACCTTGCCGAGCCCGTCCTTGGCGCTTTTCACGGGTGAGGTGCCCAATGCGAAGATCAGCGTATCCATCGAGGCGATCTCGGCACTGTCGCGGATGGCACCGCTTATGACGACCCCCTCCCAACCGTTCGCAATCGCCAGATCGGCCAGCATGTCGCCCAGCACCGCGATCCGGGTCGAGCCGCCGGCATCCACGACCAGAACGCGCCCCTCTCCTGGCGTCTCCAGCTGTGCGCGCAAGGCGGTGTTGTCCTCGAAGCACTTGACCGTTTGCACTGGGCCGAAGATGTGAGGCTTGCGACCATAATGTCGGAACGGAAGATGAACGAGCCGCAGTAGGGCGGCATGTTCGTCGATGAGGTCGGCAGTCTTCATTGGATGGAGCTCACGTGCTGTGTCGAGTTATCGATCGTGACGGGGTACCATCAAGGTGACACATGGCGAATTTGAACTCCACCCGTGTGTCCTTCCGTCGACAAACAGGAAACGAGACTACAAGTCGACGGCGAGTGACATGGTCTCGGCCGGCCCCTCGTTCGTAACAAGGGTCTGCAGTTTGGATTTCGATATTGGCCTTGTGCGTCTGGCACATCGCACTCCGCGACCAATGCCCTGATCCAGGTATGCGCAAAATTCACGTCTGTCGTCACTCGGGCCAAAGTAAGCGGTCGAGACGTGAAAAGCACCTTTAGGCGGCGTCGGAAGCGGAAACGCCATTGGTGAAGTAAAGGCATGAGTTGGGTATATGGTGCCTCTCCTTACGGGGAGACGGATTACCTCAGAGCAGCACAGGTCTGCCCACGGTGGGCGAGCCTGTGTTCAACGCCTTCAACATTCAGCCTCGAACCGCTCTCCATCATCCAAGCTAAGTTGGGAGGTGTAAAGTTTGGTATCTTAGGGAAATTGGCTCCGGCGGTAGGGCGCGGAGCAAAATTCGACCGCATTTTAAGCCATTGAAAACGCTGTCATTTGCGCTGCGCGGGTCGCTGTCTGTGTTACGTCGATGTGCTACAGTTGTAGCACAGGGGAAGGGTATCCAGTTTGGTCGCACGGTCCAAGCAGTTCCCGAAGGTTAGCTACGACTAAGTGTGGGTTCTCGATCCGGTCCGGCGATCAGCCGCCTCATTGCCGCGCCGTGGAGCTCTCGGACGTCGATGAGCGCGGCTGCCACTTCATTTAGCTGGCCGATGTGTGGCGTGAGGAGTTTCGCGGCGTGGTTCATGGCCTGACCCAGCTTCGCCCTCACCCTCTGTTGCTCCTCCTCGGTCAGCCTGTGCATGTCGGCAGGCCCCAGCCAGGCATCGCCATTGCGGCCAAGGCCCAGCTCTCGGTCCATTTGCAAGACTAGCCCAGTGGCCAGGGCGAGGTCGCTCTCACGATCTCCACCTGCACCGCTGGAGATCGTGCCCAGAACCAGCCGCTCGGCCGCGCGACCTGCCATCAGGATCAGGAGTTCGTTCTCGATCTCCTCGACCGTCAGCTCGACGAAGGTCGAACGGCGTTCGGTCCGGCCGTCGCGGTCAGAGAGGCTGAGCTTCACGACAGATCCCGGAACCAGCAGCTCGGCGGCAAGCGCGTGACCGGCTTCGTGGACGGCGATACGGCGGAGCAGTTCCGGGTTGGGCCGATCGACCCCGAGGTGTCGGCGCATCAGGTCGGATGACATGGGCAGCCGTTGCCGCCGCGCGCGCGCGGTGGCGGCACGCAATGCGGCGTCGAGTTCGGCGGGGGTCTTGCCCGTGGCGGCGCGGGCCAAGCTGTCGATCTCGTTGTCCGGCAGCGTATCCACCAGCCTTTTGCGTAAGATCAGCCTGATATCTGCAAGCGATGGAAGTGGCATCCGCTGAATCTGGTCAAAGCGGCCAGGGCGCGTGATGGCTGGGTCCAATCGGCTGATCTGGTTGCAGGCCCCGATCAGGATCACGCCCGGGGTGCGCGCCAGCCTGTCGATCTGCTGAAGGAAGCCGTTCACGACTTGCGTTCGGTAGCTCATCCCGTGCTGATCCCCGTCAAAACGTGAACCGGCAGCGTCGACTTCATCGATGAACAAGACAGACGGAGCTTTCGCGATCGCCGCGTCGCAGCATTTGGTCATAGCGGCAAGCATATGTCCAAGATGTCCTTGGGACTGCCAGTCAGCAAAGCTGCCCTCGACCAGAGCGACACCAGCGGCCTCGGACAGCTGCCGGGCAAGGTAGGTCTTGCCAGTCCCCGGCACGCCATGGATCAAGAGCGAGCGCGACATCTCGCTCCAGCCCAGATCACCGGCCTGCCACGCCGCGAGGTCCTCCACGATGTTCCGGACAGCCTGATGCGCGGGCGTGGTGCCGTCGATGATGGCCGGGCCGGAGCGTTCCCGTGCGACCTCGCCTGCGGGTGCTGTCCTGGTCATCAACGAGATCCGTTCTGCCACCTCGCGGGCTGTCTGCGCGCGGCACGCCATAGCCAGGTGTCCCGTCTCCAAACTGGCCAGGCACTCGTCGCTGGGCAACAGTGCCCGCACGCTGTCCGCATCGATCCGTCCGGTCGCGCTGTGGCTGACGCTCAGGGCGAAGAGCAGGATATCGGCATTCACCCTTTCGAGGACCAGAAGGCGCGCGCCTGTCTCGCCGAAGCCGACGAGAGATGGCAGGTGCTCCTGCTTCGCGACCGGCAGCAGGATTGGCGCCGGATGCTGAAGCAGGCGCTCCAGTTCCTTGTCCGAGACTGGCCGGTCTGGCAGCTGGAGCACCGGGTGCGGCGACACGCGAGGCGCCCGGCTCTGGGTCGACCAGCCCTCCGGCAGCATTGCCCCAGTCAGCAACTTTCCGAGGTAGAGGGTGGGTTCGAGGCCGACCAAGATCGTCAACGCTCCGGGTTGGAGGCTCGCCTCCCAGCTCTCCGCATCCCGGAAGGTTGCGGCAAGGCGCGCCAGCAGGATCACGTCGCGGAGGGGAAGCGGGATGGCGGGACGGGTGCTGCCGTCCTGAGCGGTGGCGAAGGGGTCGCCGCCGTCTGCCGCGATTGCGTGCCACTCGTCCTGTGGCAGATGAGGCGCGCTGTTGACGTGACCCATGGCCTCGGCGGCGGACTCCATCCCGGAAACATCGCGGCGCGAAGGCGGTTTCGGGCTGTCGCCGCCTTCGTACGCCATCAAAGTGTCAACTGCGGCGGTGTCGCCGGCCGTGGCACGCCGTTCCAGATCGACGATGTCGGTTTCGGTTGCGCGCAGGCGCGCGATGCAGTCGCGGGCAAAGCCCCACCAGTGCGGGCGCTTCGCTCCATTTTTCTTTGGAAGGGGGGATTGGGGGGAAGGTTGGGTCATTGTCAGCTCCGTACTGTACGGATCAGGGCGCCCGGGTTGGGGCCGCGATCCGGAAGGGGCGTGGGAAGGTTCAGGGAAGAAGACGTGGCGCTGTCCGGTATGTGGGCGTCACGGCGCAGGTCAGGGCGCCCCGCACACTGTGGCGTGCGGGTTACGATCCCGGGCAAACGGGCCGGGCCGCTGCGGCGGCTCCGGCTCCAGACAGAACCGTTCCGGAACCGGGCCACGCTTGGGCCGCTATTTCTTCCGGATGTCGTCTAGGTACTTCAGGATGATCGGTGCCACCTCGATCCCGTAGACCTCGGTCTTGACCGCGAGCCAGTCCCGAAAATGATCATGCGGAATGACTGCGTCCGGATGAGACTTCTTCAGCGCGCGGTGGAGGGCCTTCTCCTGGCACAGCGCGGTATGGCCATTCGGCTGCGGAACGGTCCGCAAAAGCTCTGCCTGGATTCCGGATCGAAGCAGGAGCTGGTGATGCAGCCGCGATCGCGGGTCACGCGAGAAGCCGAGCTTCACGACCTTCAGCCCGTTCGGAAGCTCCAGACGAATGGCATAGAGGTGGCTGGGCGCGGTGGCCCAGCTTTCCCCGCATGCGGTGCATTGAAAGCGGCCGCTCTGCATGTTCGGGCGGGCGATCCTCTGCGTGTGACCACAGCCGTGCTGATAGAACCGGTAGTTCGGGTTGCCTTCCGGATCGCTTCCCAGAAGTTGCCACCCACGGTCCGCTGCTTCGTCCGCCTCTTTTCCGGAATGGCAGGTCTCGCAGCGTAACTTGCAGTGGCCGCCTGCAATCCGTTCGATCTGTCCGAACTGTCGGCGCACGGTGTGACCACATGGAGCGCGGTAGATGCCAAGCTTATAGTATTCCGGATCGTAGCCCTGAAATTCCAAGCCTGCCTGCTGCGCCATTGCCAGGATGGCGTGATGCCTGCAACTCGCACAAGCTGGCTGGGCGCTGCGTAAGGTGAAGAGCTTCTGCGCCGTCAAGGCGCCGCAGGTGTGGCACCGCAACACAACATGGGACTTGTCCCGGATCCGCTCGATTAGGTCGAAGCCCTTGGTCTGGGCAATTGCCTTCCACTCCGTTTTGATCGGCCCGGAATAGGTGCGGGACCAACCTTCCGGGGAGAGGTTCCGGGAACCACGCGGCAGATAAAGCTCGGTCCGGGACGCGCCGATGTAGATATGCGGGCGAACGGGTCCGGGTTTGAGTGAGAAATGTGAGGGATGAGCCATTGCTGGACCTCCGAGAATATGTCGGCTGAGAACGCGAGCACGGTTGTTTGAGCCCTGACCCGTTACGGGACAGGGCATCAGGGTGCCGGGACCACGTTTGTGGAGATCAGGCGGCGAAGGACTCGTAACCGGTGAAAGCCTCCGGGGGGGCCACGGCATCAATCGGGTTCAACATGTCGAGATTGCAGATCTCGTCGAACTGCTGTTGACCGCGCGCGAGCATCTGCGCGACGCGCAGCGCCTCGGGGCAATTCCCGTTCCAGGAAAACAGGTCCGGATGTCCCGCAACGACCTGGCGAGCAGTCCGGAGTTCGGCAGCGGTCTCGCAGCCGAGCGTCCAGTGCAAGTGACGCGCGAAACGCTGGAGCGGGACATCGCTCGGACGGGTAGCTGGTGCGTCGATGACGGAGTAGCAGCGACCGGTGGCAAGTTCCCACCCGAGTTCCGCCTCCTTCAACCAATGATCGAATCCCGGATCGGACCAGAGACCGTTCTCAATGTCACGCTCAGCCTCGATCGCAGCGGCCAGGGCCGCGAGCAGGTGCGAGAAGTGGCCCGAGACGGGCGAATGGCGGAAGTACACGGTTTCATCCGCGCCGTGGCGCGTGGTAGGGCAGGTGTCAGCCATGATCGATCTCCTGTGGATCGGTTGAGGTTAGAGTGTGATGGGGAGGTGAGAGTCCCCGTCACACTTGACAATTTAGATTTATGACGTCATTTAGTCAAGTAGTTTCTTGAAGGAGATTCGACGTGGCTAAAATGGGACGTCCACCGCGCGACACGGCCCCTGTTACGATCCGGATGGATCAGAGCATGCTGAAGGCAATCGATGACTATCGCCGCGAACAAGAGGATCTGCCGTCGCGGCCAGAGGTTGTCAGGCAGGTGATGGAAGAGTGGCTTGCGACGCGGGGCAGAGTAGGAGGATGAGGGGGATCACTCGGCTTGATCGTTCAGAATGAGCGGGCTTGGTGACCTGGCCGCGCTCATATTCGGCGGCGCTACCAGGCGCCCTGAGCAACAATTCCACTCCGACATAGGAGAAATGCGCTCCGAAGTAGCCGCTGAGCGCAGGGCACGAACTCGCCCCTGAAACAGGCCTGGCACCCAACGAACTTGAACGGCACCTCAGCTGCAATTGTCGAGCTTGCCTCGCACTAACGAAAGGTGCCGCTTCTCCGAGCCGGACCGTCGCGGAAGCGCGCGGAGGAGACGGGGCGTCCAAGATCCAAAACCCGACACCGGTCAGCTGCCGTCAGCCGATTTACTCGATTTACGCCGCAGTTGCGAAGTCGGGTGGAGGGGGCGGACAGCGGACCTTCACTGGGACTCGCGCCGACACCCAGCGCGCGTGTTAGGGGCCGGGGCGCAAGGTGGGGCGGCAGACTTTCGCATGACCTCATCGGCACGCCCAGTTCCGCGGCTTCGTGCCTCGTCGCTTGTGATTTTTGGCTTGCGCCAGTCAAAGGAAATTGCCCAAATCATCGTGGATGGATATGCTTCTATGACCATGGCACAGAGTAGATCTTCAGAACTCGAAGCTCCCGAGAGCCTTCACCAGCATCTCGCCGCAATTGTTGAGGGGTCGGATGATGCGATCATCACGAAGGGGCTCGACAGCATCATCCGGAGTTGGAACCCGGGCGCGGAGCGGCTTTTCGGATATACCGCCGAGGAGGCTATCGGTCGGTCGATTACGTTGATCTTTCCTGATGATCGCATAAACGAAGAAGCCGGTTTCATCGCTCGGCTGCGTCGGGGTGAGCGGATCTCGAACCTAGAGACAGTCCGGAAGCGTAAGGACGGAAGGCTCGTACCGATCTCGCTCACCGTTTCCCCGGTGCGCAGTACCAATGGCAACATCATCGGCGCGTCGAAGATCGCACGGGATATTACCCTGCAACGCCAGGCTTCAGAAAGGCAGCAGCTCCTTCTTTCCGAGATGCGCCATCGGGTCGGAAATTCCTTCGCGGTGGCCGGCGGACTTCTTTCTATCGCGGCGCGCCAAGCGGACAGCGTCCAGGAGCTTGTCACAGTCATGCGCCAACGCCTCCACGCGTTGGCCTCGGTCCATGCGTGCGCCGTAGATGATCCCGCTGGAGCAAGGCCAAAGGGCACTGCTCTGGTCCAACTCATTAACTCGATCCTGGAACCCTTCAGCGGGGGCGCTTCCGTGAGACAGGATGTGCCGGAGCTTAACGTCTGCCCGGCTGCCATCACGCCTCTGTCACTCGTTTTCTTTGAGCTGGCAACCAATGCCGTGAAATACGGAGGTCTCTCTGAAGCAGGAGACGGCGTCGCGATCCGGGCGGAGCAGAAGGGCGAACGGCTGATTGTTCAGTGGACGGAAGTCTGCGTCACCAAGCCCGGGTCTGGCGACCCCGGTCACGTGGGTTTTGGGACGCGCATGTGCCAGACCACGGTCGGCTCTTCGCTCGGAGGAAAATTCTCCAGGGAGTTTATTCCGAACGGCATGACTGCGACGTTGGACCTCGACTTGAGAGCCGTGACGGGCGTGCAGGCGTAGGAGCCCAAACTGGCGTCGCTTGGGAAATGCGCCGAAGTATTATGAGCTTGGATATGCTTGGTGACGCGCATCCCAGCTCAATGAAATGAAGCGGGAGCAGATCAATGGTAACCATCCGGCGTAGGCCGCGGTCGCTGGCGTCTCTCAGATCGTAGGTTTGGGTTTGCGGGGCCGCGGGGCCCATATCTTCGCAAGCCGATCGAAGCGTTCGATGATGCTGGCGATTCCGGCATCTTCGGCGTCGAAGTTCCCGCCGGACCAGTGGACCATATATGTGTGCTGCTCGTGATTGGGATTGGCGAGCGCTTCGAGTAACTCCTCGTAGCCCCGGGCGCCGCCGACGTCCTCGGGCGGGCAGGCCGCGGCGGCCGTCAGCAGCAGTGGATAGGTCATGCCCGGGGCGGCCTCGTTGACCCGCTAAATCCGGATACTGTGGTCCCAGTCATCGCCGACGTCGTAGATATACTGGACCGTCCTGGTGCCGGTCTGGTCGATCAGCTTTTCCAGCGTCATCTTCTTCGCGTCCATGGGGCCGTCGTAGAACCCGTCCGGATCGGGCTCGCCCCAACCGGCATCCCCCACCCGGAACTCGTAAAGATGGGTGTCGGTCCAGCCCATGGCCGCCTAATGACCTCATGCAGCCGGTCGAATCTGATCTTCAGCGGCACCTCGTTATGGCGCATCGGCTGCGGGTCGACATCGTTCAGGATAATACGGAGGCGGGCGATCAGGGTCATGCGGCCATCCTTTGCGGAGTTCGAGACCAGTTCCATGGCAGCAGATCCGGCACCCGAGAAGTCGTCGTGTCGGGTAGTCTGGCAAGGACATCCGCGAGCCACGCCTGAGGAACGACGTCGTTCAGCTTGGCGGTGACGATCAGGGAATATATGGATGCTGCGCGGTCGCAGCCGCGCTCCGAGCCGGCGAAGAGCCAAGGACCTGCGGCCAAGCGCGACAGCGCGCAGCGCGCGCTCCGCGGCGTTGTTCGGGCTTACGCCGCGCCACGGGCGCGACGGTCCCTCCAACCCTCGCCTTTTCAGGGCTTCCAGCGCGACCTTGGCCTTGAACTCAGGCGCGTGCTGCTTCCGTTTCGACATCTCTGATCTCCTTATCGTCGAAGATCAGCAGACTGCAAATCATAGCCTATGTCAGTGTCCGAATTTCGGGGGGTATCTCATTGAGTAAGAGGCGCTTTCTAAGCCGAGACCGCCATTTAGGGATTCAAACGCCGCCTTGTCGTGACGTGCGAGGGCCTGGTTGGCCGGGTTAGCGAGGAATAGGAAACCTTATAGAGCCGCGATGCGTTTTTGTAGATAAACGCATGAAGCCGGAGGACTAACATGACACACGCAGGATGGACACTTCTTGAAGCGCAAGGTGCCCGTGAAGTCTGGCAGCTCGAGTTGCGAAGTTTTCCCGATAAAGTGGATTACCGATTTCGGGGTGAGGAGTATACCGAGCTTGACGGTGAACGAACCAAAGTGGAGGAAACAAGAGAGTTCGATACGCAGACCGAGGCGCTGGCCTGGTTGACCGGCGAAACAGGGTGACACTGATGTGCCGCTACTTGTCGGGCTGCAACCGCCACTCTGACGCAATTCGTAGTCACCCCCGTGGCTATTCTGCTGAGCTGTTCTGAATAGCCCCGTGTATCGTGGACGCCTTCTTTGCTAATTTTGAGGCAAGGAGGCCATGATGAGCAGCACCAAGTTCAGCGACGATTTCAAGAGAGACGCCGTCGCGCAGATCACCGAGCGGGGCTACCCGGTCAGGGAAGTGTCGGAGCGTCTCGGGGTCAGCGCGTATTCGCTCTACGCCTGGAAGAAGAAGTTCGCGAAGGCGTCATCCGGTGACGCTGAGAAAGAGGCGGAGATCCGTCGGCTCAAGCGTGAGCTTCTGAGAGTGACGGAGGAGCGGGATATCCTAAAAAAGGCGACCGCGTATTTCGCCAGGGATGCAAAGTGAGATACGCGTTCGTAGCCGAGCATCGCGGACAGTTCTCTGTCAGGGCCATGTGCCGCTGTCTGCGCATACAGCCGAGCGGGTTCTATGCCTGGCTGAAGGCACCGCTGAGTAAGCGAGCTCAAGAAGACAAGCGGCAGACCGAGATGCTGAAGGAGGCGTGGGTGGACAGCGGCAAGGTCTACGGCCATCGCAAGCTGCATGATGACCTTCTCGAGCAGGGCGAAAGCATCTGCCTGAACCGGGTCGCCCGCCTGACCAGCTTGGCCGGCATCAAGGCGCAGATCGGCTACAAGCGCCGACCGGGGAAGTATGGCGGCAAACCCTCGATGGTCATCGACAACACACTGGACCGGCAGTTTGAAGTGGCGACACCGGACAGCGTTTGGGTGACCGACATCACCTACATCCGCACGCAGGAAGGCTTTGCCTATCTCGCCGTGGCCATCGATCTGTTCTCGCGTCGTGTCGTCGGCTGGGCAATGCAGAGCCGCCAGACGACAGACGTTGTCCTGCAAGCGCTGCTGGTGGCGACGTGGCGAAGAAAGCCCAAGGAGAAGGTCCTGATACATTCGGACCAGGGCAGCCAGTTTACCAGCATGGACTGGGCGGCATTCCTGCGGGCCCACAATCTGGAGCACTCGATGAGCCGCCGAGGGAACTGTCATGACAACGCGGTCGCCGAGAGCTTCTTCAACCTATTGAAGCGTGAACGGATCAGGCGACGGACCTACCGAACACGCGAAGAAGCCAGGCAGGATGTGTTCGATTACATTGAGATGTTCTACAACCCGAAGCGCAAACACGCCCGGAACGGAATGCTGTCGCCCGTCGACTTCGAGCGGGAGCAGAAACTGAGACACGAAGGCGTCTAAGAAACGCGGGGCTATTCAGGGAGAAGGCGATGTTTGGTCCAGACAACATGGCACGGTTTTTTGCCGTCATTTAGGCGTCCCAGCACTAAAAGGGATCTCCTCGCCTGCGCTCTCATGGTGGAGGGCTCGATCTTCGGCTGCTTCTACGCCGCGAGACGCACGACATGCAGAGCCCGCAGGTGTCGTGGCGGGCCGCGTCATGACAGCGGCCCGCGACAGCGATGGTCAGCCGCCCTCTTCGGAGCGCATGTCCGCAACGGCGCCTGCCTCGACAGCTCCAGACGCTTCGTTGTTCCAGGCGCTCCGCAGGAAGGTGGCGAGGGTAGCCACCTCTTCGTCCGAAAGACGGTCGGCGAAGCCCGGCATGCGCAGAGCGTAGGGGCGCGCCTCGGTTGAGGGAAGAGCGCCACCGTGGAGGATCATCGAGATGAGGCCGGTGGGCTCTCCCGCCTGGACGATCGAGCTTCCATCAAGCTCGGGAAAGACCTCGTCCGCGCCCTTGCCGTCGACGAAATGGCAGGCCCCGCAATTGTCCAGGTAGAGCCGCGCGCCCTCGGGCATGCCCGGATCTGCAGACGCAAGTATCCGTTCGGTCTCGGTTGCCGGATCGTCGGAGAGGCGTTCGGCAAGGCCGCCCGACGGCGTTTCCTGCGTTTGTGCCGTTTCCGCGCCATTGTCGTCAAGACGGACGAGGTAGCGCGACATCGCCGTCATGTCGTCTTCGGTGAAGTACTGCGTGCTGTCCTCGACCACCAAGGCCATCTCACCGTTAATCGCGGCGTGGGCATTGCGTCCGGTGCCGAGGATCTGCGCCACCTCTTCGGCCGTCCAGCCGGCGATGGCGCTGTCCTCTCCGCGGAGGGCGGGCGCAGTCCAGCCCGCGATGACGCCACCGGTCAGGAAACCGGCATCATCGGCCGTGTAGCCGTCCTGCACGAAGAGCGTGTTGCGCGGGCTGTGGCAGGCGCCGCAATGACCCGGACCTTCGACAAGATACGCTCCGCGTTCGATCTGGTCGTCCGAGGCTGCGCCCGAGACAAAGCCGACGTCGGGCATCGCAACCCATTTCCACGCCCGCAGGCCCCAGCGTTGGTCGAAGGGGAAGGGCAGGTCGTTTGCGGGCACATCGTTGCGCACCGGCTCGAGGTCTTCGATGAAGTAGTGGTGCAGCCCGGCAATGTCGGTTTCGGTCAGCCCGCGGTAGTTTGTGTAGGGCATCGCCGGATAGAGATGGTGCCCCTCGTCGTCGAGCCCGTCGATCAGCGCCCCCCGGAACTCGGCCAGGGTCCAGCCGCCGATGCCGGTTTCGGAGTCCGGGGTGATGTTGGCCGAGTAGATGGTGCCTACCGGACTTTCGATGGGCCGCCCACCGGCGAAGGGCTCGCCGCCCTCGGCGGTATGGCAGGCCGCGCAATCAGCGAGGCGCATCGCGTATTCGCCATGTTCCGCCGGTTCCGGAGCGCTGGCGGCCACCTGCTGCGGAGCGCTGCGCGACACCGGCCAGAAGATGAACGCCAGAAGGGCGACGACGCCGACGATCACCAGCGCGCCGAGGATGCGAAGGAAGGTCTTCATGGTGTCATCTCCTCAGACCAGGGGCCCTGGGTTCGGCAGGTATTGGTTCACGATGGCGTCGGTCGTCCAGTAGGCCAGTGCCCCCACCGCGCCGGTCGGGTTGTACTGGATGTTCTGCGGGAAGGAGGACGCGCCAAGCACGAAGACGTTGTGTTGCCCCCACGCCTGCTGGAAGCGGTTGATCGAAGAGGTCTGCGGGTTCTCGCCCATGATCGCGCCGCCGACGTTGTGGGTCGTCTGGTAGGGACGCACGTCGTAGGTGGCCCCGTCTTCCTTGTAGCTCGACTGCCAGCTGTCAGGTTCCATGGCCTCTACGATCTCCTCGATGCGCTGGCGCATGAACTGGGTCATGCAGATGTCGTTGTCCTTCCAGTCGAAGGTCAGCCGCAGCAGTGGCCGACCATGCGGGTCCGTATAGGTCGGGTCGAGATCGAGGTAACAGTCGCGGTACGACATGTTCGACCCGTGCGAGCCGAGCGAGGTGGAATGGCCGTAATGTTCGCCGACCGCCTGCTTCCAACCCGCGCCCCAGTTCGGCGTGCCCTCGGGCACCGCGATGCCGCGAATGGGCTGGCCGTTGGAATGGCCGCAGGTCATGTAGCTGCCACCGATGAAGCCCTCTGCGGCGTAGTCGATCTGTTCCATGCCGAAATCGTTGATCGACATGCCAGACGAGCCCGCCGCCACGAAGGGATTGAACTGGCGGTCGTTGAAGAACATCGTGGTGCCGCCGTTCATCTGGTAGCTGTAGTTCTTGCCCGTCGTGCCGGTACCGGTCTGCGGGTTGTAGGGTTCGCCGATCCCCGACAGCAGCATCAGGTGGACGTTGTGGATCGAGTAGGCGGCGAGGATCACGATGTCGGCGGGCTGGGTCACCTCTTCCTCGGCCTCGGCATCCCAGTAGGTGACGCCGGTCGCGGTCTGCCCGTCCTCGGCCAGGTTAACGCGCAGCACCTCGGAATTCACCCGGTACTTGAAGTTCTCATACCGCTTCAGCGCATCCAAGACGCAGGTCTGCGGCGAGGATTTCGAATAGTTCAGGCAGCCGTAGCGCGCGCAGAACCCGCAGTAATTGCACGGTCCCAGCTGCATGCCGTATTCGTTCACATGCGGGGCCGAGGCATTGGCCGCCGGACGCGGGAAGGGGTGATAGCCCATCTGCCGCGCCACGTCGGCGAAATGCAGGCTGTCGGGCTGCTGGGCCAGCGGTGGTAGCGGGTAGTCGCGGGACCGGTTCGGCTCAAAGGGGTTACCGCCCTCGATCGTCTCGCCGTTCACCACGCCGGCCTGACCGGAAATCCCGGCCATGTATTCGAACCGATCATAGTAGGGTTCCAGCTCCTCGGCGGTGACGCCCCAGTCCTGAATGGTCATGTCCTCGGGGATGGCATCGGCGCCGAAGGTTTCCTCGACATAGGACCGCAGACGGTACTCCTGCGCCTGCGGGCGCCAGGTCTGGCCGTTCCAGTGGATGCCCGCGCCGCCCACGCCATCACCGGGCAGGAAGGAGCCGAGCCGCCGGTAGGGCATGGCTTCTTCGTCCAGGCTGCGGCGGATGGTCAGCGTGGATTTTTTGGGGCGCTGCATATAGCCGTAACGGATGCCGAAGCGCAGCTCGTCGATGACATCGGGATATTTGAAGTCGGGCACGGTGGATCGGTCCGGCCCGCGTTCCAGCGCGAGGATGTCGAGGCCTTCCTTGGCCAGCTCGATCCCGGCGATGGCGCCGGTCCAGCCGAGGCCGACGATGACCACATCGCGTTTCGTGTCGGTTCTTGCCATGGGTTACGCCCTTTCGCCGGAGATGGAGACGGGGCCGAGCGGGTAGTCTTCCTCGCGTCCGACCCATTCGGCATAGCTGCCCCGCGCACCGGGAAAGCCGATATAGCTCCAGGCGGCCATGCCCGCGTTGCCGCCGTACATGGGGTCGGCGAAATAGCCTTCCTTAGTGTTCTGCACGAGCAGCGAGAAGAATTCCTTCAACTCGGGCGTGAGGCCGAAGGCGGTGCTGCCGTCCGTGTTCGGGGCGGCGCCGCCGGCGTCCTCGGCCATGTCGGAGGTGTTGCCGCTGGTCGAGGGGCCTTCCTCGAGGGCGCTCAGCACCTCGTCCTGCTGGGTGGGGGCGAGATCGGCAAAGACGCTGCCATAGTCATCGGTGCAGGCGGCGTCGATGCGCTCGATGGCGCCACGGTAGATCTCGGCGGGGGTCAGCGGGCTTTGCGGACCCAGCGTGTCGGGGGCATCCGGTTTGAACGGGCCTTCCATGTAGAGATCGGCGGCATTGCCGAAATCCCCAGCCAGCTGCAGATCGATGAAGACCGGTACCCGCGTTTCGATCGCGCCGGGGCCGTCACCGTCCGAAGGGATAATCCGCGCCGTGGCGGCCATGACGAAGGCCCATTCGGCCGCGCTCAGGTACTCTGGGGTGTACTCTTCCAGCGCCGGCGCGTCTTGCGCTCGGGCGCGCGCTCCGAGGGCGAGTGCCGATGCTGCGGCAGTGCCGCCGAGAAAGCCCCGGCGCGTGGTGTTCAGATAGGTTGGATGGCTCATCGCGTCTGCCTCTCCCAAGGGGTTGGCAAGCACGGCGCGAGGGGTGCGTCCCCCCGGGGCCGGCACTTGCAAGCGAATGCTCTCTTGCGTGCCCTTTGACCCTAGGGTGGTGATATTGGTTATCAAATATATTCAGGGTTGTGAACCTGTGGTCCGGCGCGGTCAGGCTGCTTACTCCCTCGGGCCACGCCGGTCGATAAGAGCACGGATCTCCTGAAATTCCTCGGCGATCCCAAGAGGCAGAACGGCAACCTCTGTGGGCAGTGCCGCAGGGTCTTCCTGCCCGTCCCGCAGAATCTCTCGATCTTTGATCCAAGCCGTGAGCGAGCCCTTTTCCTCCGGCCCAAGCAATTCCACGAGCCGGGCGAGCAGCTTGCGATGGGCAATCAGGCGGGCCTCAATGGTGGTAAGGCGTGTTTCGATATCCGGCATGGGGACCTCCTGTCAGACAGGGACCGGACCGGGGGGAATGTCGGGATCGGGCGTCTCACCGGGCTGATCTGGCGGAAGCTCAGGGTCTGGCTCCGGCGGCGCTTCCGGGGGCAGGTCAGGCTCGGGAGCCATCTCGCGCGGCGGTTCGAGAGGGATGTCGGGGCCCGGCGTGGGTGGCACCTCGGCGGGAGGCATATCAGCCGGCGGCGTAGTCGGCGGTTCGGGAGGGGTTGCAGGGACAGGCATGGAACCTCCTTTCTGTCGAGTCCAACGCAAAGCGACGGGGGCAGTTCCCGCACCGGCAGCCGCGGGTGGGAACGTCTGCTGATGCAGTTTGTTGATGCCCTGAGGCAGCGGTTTTGCGACTGCGCGCCGAAGCTGACCTGATCTACACTGGAGGTCCCATGTCAAAGACCGAGGAAAGCAAAGAGCGTACGCTGTTCTCAGAGCGAGCAGAGCCGGATCGCCCGGGCGGTTTTCACGGGGTGAGGCAACCCATGGAGCCTGACCCCGCCGTGCCGGTCCCCGGTGGCGAGCCCGCCACCGACGCCGCTCTCGCCCAGGGCGTAGAACGTGCGCTTGGGGCAGACGGCAGGCTCGAGGATGAGCAAATCGCGGTTCGTGTGTCCGGCGGTGTCGTAGAAATGGACGGCGCGGTTGCGCTGGAATTCCAGCGGACACTCGCTGACGGCATCGCCCGTTCGGTGCCCGGCGTGCTTAGCGTTCAGAACCGCCTCGCCGTAGCCGAGCAATGACGCCGCGCCGACCGGCGCCGCGGGCCTGACCGGCGAAGGCTCGCGGGGGGATGGAAGTTTCATCTTCCGGATCAGCTGGTCAGCACCGCGAAGCTTTCATAGGGGGCGAGCCGCAGTTGCCGCGGCAGCTCACCGCGTTTGTCATGAGATGCGATAAGGCAGACGCCCGCTCCCGCCGCGATATCTTCGGGCAGCTCGACATCCTGCTCCTGGCCGGTGAAATTGCCCAGCACCACCAGCCTCTGCGCGCCAAGGCGGCGCTGGTAAGCCATGACCGAAGGACTGTTTGCAAGAAAGGACTCGGTCTCACCAAAGGCCACGATGTCGCGCTCTCGGCGCAGGGCGACCAGCTTGCGATAGTGAGCAAGGATACCGTCCGGCTGCGCACTGTCCTGTTCGACATTGATTTCTGAGGCGTTGGCGTTCACCTCGATCCACGGCGTGCCGGTGGTGAACCCGGCGTGCGGCCCTGGGCTCCATTGCATTGGAGTGCGGGAATTGTCGCGGCTGTTGCGCCGTGCCCCGGCGATAAACTCTTCAAGCGGCACGCCCGCCGCGATCTGTGCCTCGAAATGGTTCAGCGTCTCGAGATCGCGGTATTGGTCGATGCGCTCGAAGGCGGCATTCGTCATGCCGATCTCTTCGCCCTGGTAGACGAACGGGGTGCCCTTGAGCAGATGCAGCACGGTCGCAAGCATCTTTGCGGCCTCGCGGCGGTAGGGGCCGTCGTCGGCGTAGAAGGAGACTTGTCGCGGTAGGTCATGGTTGCTCAGGAACAGCGATGTCCAGCCGTCATGCCGCGTCAGATCCTGCCAAGCGAACAGCTCGCGCTTGAACCCGCGCAAGTCGAATGGTCGGGGTGCGAACTTGCCGCGTTCGGGGTCCCAGCCTTCCCGGATGTGGCTGAACTCGAAAACCATGTCGAGTTCCCTCCGGTCGCGACCGCAATAGAGCAAACCGGTTTCAGGAGACACCGACCAACTTTCGCCTATGGTCACGATGTCCCGGCCCGCCAGCACCTCGCGGTGCATTTCCTGAAGATGGTCGTGCAGGGTCGGGCCTTCTTCGTAGACGCGCGCATCGACATCTTTGCCGATGAGACTGATGACATCCATCCGGAACCCCGCGATGCCGCGATCCAGCCACCAGCGCATCATGTCGTAGATTTCGGTTCGAAGCGCCGGGTTGGCCCAGTTCAGGTCAGGCTGTGCAGGGCTGAAATAGTGGAAGTAATACTGGGCCACCTCTTCGACCCAAGACCAGGCCGGTCCACCGAAGGCAGCCTGCTGATCATCGGGAGGGCCGCCGTCCGGCGCTGCATCACGCCAGATATAATAATCGTGCTCGGGAGCCTCGCGGGAAGCGCGCGCCGCGCGGAACCAGTCATGCAGTGATGAGCTGTGGTTGACGACGAGATCCATGACGATGCCGATGCCGCGCTCCCGGGCCTCGGCGATCAGGCGGTCCATATCCTCCAGCGTGCCATATTCGGGGGCGATGGCACGGTAGTCGGCAATGTCATAGCCGTTGTCGACCATCGGCGAGGCGTAGACCGGCGAAAGCCAGATAAAGCCGATCCCGAGGTCTGCCAGATGCCCGAGCCGCGAGATGATCCCGGGAATGTCGCCGACACCGTCGCCATTGCTGTCGGCAAAGCTGCGTGGGTAGATCTGGTAGCCGGTGGCCCGGTGCCACCACATCTCGCGCTGCTCTCGGGCGGCTGCCGGCGCGGAGATCGAGCGTTGGGGAAGGGGCATGATGTCCTCTCCTTGTCTGTCGGCTTGGATGAGTCAGGCCAGCGCGACCGCGCCGAGACCGCCGAGGGTGAGCCTGTCACCCTCCACCGTCGCCGTACCAGTGGCAAACAGGGCTTTCAGCCCGGCTTGCGGAAGTGTGATCTTTTCGGAGCCGAGGCCGAAGTTGACGTAGCAATTCAGGTGCGTGTCGCCATACTCGCGGCGGTAGCCGATGACGTTCCCGGGCAGGTCCTGCAAAGTGACCTCGCGCGCGATGCGCAGCATGGGGAGGCTTCGTCGCCAAGCCAGCAGGTCTCGGGTGTAGCGCAGGACCGACGCGGGGTCTGCCTCCTGCACATCGACCGCCATGGCGCGTTGCCCGTCGCGGGCCCGTTTCCAGGGCGTGTCCGCGTCGGAAAATCCGGCGGAGGCAGCGTCCTCCTCCCACGGGATGGGGCATCGCACGCCGTCGCGTCCCTCGAAATCCGGCCAGAGCGCTTTCGCCCAAGGGTCGGTGATCTCGTCCGCTGACAGGTTGGGCTGCTCGAGCCCTAACTCTTCCCCTTGGAACAGGATCATACCCCCCGAGAGCGTGGCTTGCAGGAACAAAAGCATCTTCGCTGCCTCGGCGCTGCGTCCGGCGGCGCATGCCTCGGGCATCAGGTTCGAGACCGCGCGTGGGCTGTCATGGTTGGTGAAGACGTTCAGGCTCGCCCCCGGTACGAGGTAGCGCGAGCGGATGTCGAGCATGCGCCTCCAGTCCCAGATCGTCTCGCCACGATTGATGAGGTCGAAATCGTAGACCGCGTGCAGGCGGTCGTCGCCCACGGTGTATTTCGGCGCGAGGCGTGAGCTGTCCACGTCGGCCAACTCGCCGATGAGAGCGCGGGGCGGATCGTATTCGTCAGCGACACGGCGAATGTGATGCAGCAATGGGATGGCCTCAGGTACGTCGCGGTCGAATAGATGCATCTGTCCCTTGAAAGGGTTGTTCGGCCCGCCTCCTACCGAGGGGTTCTCGGCATCCCGCGCCGGCGGGTTGGACCGCAGCGCCCCGTCAAAGGAGAGGCACTGGATCGCGTCCAGTCGGAAGCCGTCAATACCGAGGTCCAGCCAGAAGCGCATCACGTCCAGCATCTCGGCCATCACCTGCTGGTTGGCGAGGTTGAGCGCTGGCTGGCTGCGCAGGAAGGGGCGATAGCAATACTGGGCCCGCCGCGGCTCCCACCTCCAGGCGCGGCCGCCGAACGAGCTGATCCAGTTGTTGGGCGGCCCGCCATCTGGGGCGGGGTCGGCCCAGACGTACCAGTCCGCCTTATCCCCGTCGCGTGATGCGGCGCTTTCCTCGAACCAAGCGTGCTGATCCGAGCTGTGCCCCAGAACGAGGTCGAGTAGGATGCGCAGCCCCCTGTCATGGCAGGCGGCAATCAGCTCGTTCATGTCGTCCATCGTGCCGAAGGGTGGATGGATTGCGCGAAAGTCTGACACGTCATACCCATTGTCATCCTGCGGCGAGGCGTAGGGCGGCGTGAGCCAGATCCCGTCGACACCGAGCGAGGTGATGTAATCCAGCCGCTCGGTCACGCCGCGAAGGTCGCCCAGCCCGTCACCAGACGCATCATTGAATGAGTGCAGGTACACTTCGTAGAAGGCCGCTCCGCGCCACCATTCCGGCGGGTCGGGCGGTGCCTCGAGGTGGGTAATCGCGTAGACGAGATCCGCATCGCCTTCCTGTCCGGACATCCAAAGGCCTCCTTCCCATGAGTGGATCATAAAGTGGAAGAACAACGTTTGGGTGATTAGGGTTCCGATCCGTGCAAGTTCCTGCGGGTGACGTCCCGGTGCGTGGTTTAGCTGTCGGGGGCCATCGTGTTTCTCAGTAGGGTCGGCTTGCTGACACCAACTTGAACCGAGGGATAGACCCGATGACCGGACCGATGATGACCTTCGCGCGCTCGTCGAGAAGAGCGGCGATGCGGACCTGATGCGCGAGATGATCGGCTTTGCCGCCGAGCAGCTGATGGAGCTGGAGGTCGGCGCCAAGAGCACCAAGCGGTTGGCGCAACGGAATGGCTACTGCGACAGGGATTGGCAAACCCGTGCGGACAGTGGCCAGTTACGCATCCGACTTCTGCGGACCGGCTCCTACGTGCCCTTGTTCCTCGAGCCCCGTCGCTCGGCGGAACAGGCGCTGACGGCCGTCATCCAAGAGGCCTAGGTCTATGGGGTTTCGACGCGGTCGATGCCTTCCTCACCCGACCGATCGAGGGAGAATGGCCCTGCCTATGGATCGAGGCGACCTATCTCAAGGTCCGCCAGGGCGGTCGGATCGTGTCCGTCGCTGTGACGATCGCGGTGTGCGTGAACACCGACGGCCGACGCGAAGTGATGGGCATCGCGATCAGTGCTTCCGAAGCCGAGCCCTTCTGGACAGAATTTTTGCGCGACCTCGTGCGCCGCTGCCTTTCCGGCGTGAAGCTGGTAATTAGCGATGCGCGTGCGGGCATCAAGGCGGTCACGGCGCGGGGGCTGGCGACCTCATGGCAGCGCTGCCGGGTTCATTTCCAATGCAATGCGCTCGCCCATGCAGGCAAGAGCAGCCGCAGGGTAGCCTCGGCTTTTATCACCACCGCCTTTGCTCAGCTCGACCACGACGCGGTAAGACCCGTCGCCAAGGCGACCCACTGGTAGCGGACGAGATGCGGTTCAAGCTGCTGAAACTGGCCATGCTCGTGGGTGCGGCGGAGGAAGACGTACTGTCCTACCTGACCTTCCCGGCCCAGCATTGCGCCAAATTGAATTCCACGAAACCAATTGAGCTCCTGAATGGTGAGATCAAGCGACGCACGTACGTCGTCGTGATCTTCCTTAACAAACCCTCGATCTGGATATTGGTAGGGGCAGTCCCGATGGAGCAGACTGAGGAATGCACAGTCCAGCGCGGGCGATACATGACACTTCCGTCTTGGGGCCCCTGCCGTCAATCCGGAATTTGCACGGCGAGGCAGCCGCAATTGCCGGGCTGGCTGCGGAACGCGAGGCGCGGGCGGCGCGGAGACATCAGATATCGGAGCGCCGCCCGCGCCGACAGCCGCGTTGGTCCTGGGCAAAACCATGTGCTCCTTCTGCAGCGCCATCGCCTCCACTCCCAGTCCCATACCGGTGTCATGCTTCCGTCCGTGGTCGGCGCGCTGGCCGCCTACATGATGTCGGTGAGATCGGTTCCCGGGCGCCCATCTGGAAAACGCGCTCGGATGGAACGTCCGGCGGCAGCGTCATATCCGGCGTCGCCGGGAACCGCGTCCCGGTGGGGACTTCTTCGTGGCGGGGCAGACCCTGCCAGAAGTTGATCTTCTCCTTCTTGCCGTGTCGATGATCGTCTCAGGCTGTAGTCGGGACCGGCTTGCGCTGCGGGCGGAAGTCGGTTCCGTCCAGCCACATCCGATGAAGCACGACGCCGATCCGCCGTGCGACGGCCACTGTGGCGCGCTTCGATCCGCGGCGTCTGGCAACCTGCATGCCCCATGCCTTGAGCCAGCATGGCCTCGCATTATGCATCATCACGGTGGCGGCATTGAAGAGCGCCGTCCGCAGCGCTGCATCTCCTGCCTTGGTGATCCTGCCGGTGACATCGCGCTCGCCTGACTGTTCCCGCCGCGGCGTCAGGCCGACCCATGGTCCTACATCCCGAGACGACCGGAACCGCGCCGGATCGTCGATCGCCGAGCGCACGGTCAATGCGACCACGGCGCCGACTCCGGGCATCGTCATCATCAGTCGGCAGGCATCGTCCTGCCGGGCAAGCTCGAGCACCCTGCGGACCAGCGCCGATAGCCTGTCGCGCAGCACCATCCGGGCATCGAGGATGGCCGAGGCTGCTGCCTCCAGCGCGGCATTCCCGGCAACCAGCTCTCGGACCCGTGATTCATAGCGCCCCTTGCCCTTGCCGACAGGACCGAGCTTCATCCCGAAATTGCGCAGGACCCCGCGCAAGGACTGCTCGATGTCCAGTGCCGCCTTCTGGACCGCCTTGCGGGCGCTCAGCAAAGCGCGCATCTCCTGAGCGGACACCGACTTGCAGTGGACCGGCCTGAACCAGCCCATGCGGAGCAGCCTGGCAATGCCCTCGGCATCGCGGCGGTCGGTTTTGACGGGCATGGCCTTCAGGACCGCCTTGACCTGCCGGGTCTCCATCAGGACCAGTTCGAAGCCCGCTTCACCCAGGCCGCGATGAAGCCACTGCGACAGCGGCCCTGCCTCCAGTCCGATTGCCTCGATGGTAAAGGGCAGGTCCCGCAGGAAGGCGATAAGCGCCTCGGGCTCGCTGTCGATCTGCGCCCGCTTCACGACCTGCCCATGTTCGTCTTGGTCATCGGGGTCTCCGTGTGATCCGTGGTTGAAGTCGCCAAACTCCACCTCGATCATACACCTCGGTGACCACCCGGGATTACACCTTCGACGGCGCTGAAATTACACCACGTGCGTGGACGCTACCTCTGGAAACGGTCACGCCGGTCTGCGATGAGGTCGTGGTCAGCCTACCTGCTGCGCAGCACGACCGAGCTGCTCGGCCTGACAGTGTGCGTGAGGCCCATGAGGAGCTACACCACTTGGGACATTATCTGGTTCTCGCATATTGAGGCATCGGTCTGCTGCTGCAGACGTCTTCCGGCATCCGTAAAAGGGGATGGTACGGTCTTACTACATCGGTTCCGGGGTGTGGTCGTCTGACGTTCCGGGTATCTCAACATCCACCTCCCCGAACTTCTTGCGCCAGCCTTCGGTGAACTGGGTGACTTCACCTTCCTCACCCGCGTTGACCAGGATGCCGCCGATCACCTCGGCAACGCTTCCATCCCGGAACGTTACCTGAATCGCTGATTTGTCCGAACGGCGCCAGCGCCAGCCACTGAAGCCCGCGTGAAGGAAACGGAGAAGCTGCCTGAGCTGCTGACCGAAGGTCAGTCGACCGGACTGAACATCAGGCCGTGGATCTCGGAGATCTGCTGCTTCAAGCTGCGGTTCTCCGCCCGAATCTCCTGAAGCTGCCCCGAGATGGCCTTGAGCATCTGTGACAGTGCGGCATTGGTCTCGCTCGCCTGATCCAAGCCTGCGCGGTGCTCTTCCCGGAGGCTTGTTGCTTGCCGTAGATCCTCCGAGATCCTCTGAAGCACCTCGATCAGGGCTTTGCCCAGTTCGGACATCGGGTGATCGGGGTCGTTCAGTAGATCGAGCAGCGGGAGCAGCTGATCCACCTTGTCGTCCATGGTGAGCATCGTTTTCAGCAACACTTCGTGTTCCTGAGGTGGGGTCAGGGTTGTCATCTTTTTTTGCATGTTCGAATTCCATGAGTGGTTTCGCGTGAGGCAGGAGGGCTGCGATAAAGATCTGGGTGCTCAGGCGCAGTCGAAGGCGGTGAAGGGCATTTGCATGAGCGAGGCGCCTCTCAAGGTGTCGCGGCTCCCAGGCTGGCCCCAACTCGCCTCCGAAGATTTTGGCTCCATCCAAGTTGAACAGGTGGCTCGTGGTCCCATGCGTATTCTGCGTCTTGGTGCGTCGGATGGCCGGGGATTGCCGCGCCAGAGCATCATCGAGGGCGTCGAGGGTTCTTGGGCGCTCGGTTGTGAAGATGGATCTGAGGGCCTCGCTCAGCCTTATCTTGGGCGCCGTGGTCAGCCGGCGGGAAATGACCGGTGGGTCGAGGCGCGGGATCTGAGCGTTGAAGTAGTCTGGTACGGGCAAGCCGAGGCGCCGGGCCAGCATCTGGTGATTGCGACTTGTCCTGATGTCGCCGGTCTCGGGGCGCAGGCGGGATCCGTCAAAGCCACGCAGGGCGATGGCAACATGCACATGGTCGCAGTTGGCATCCGTATGACGGGCCGCGACCCACGGAGTGCGCCTGGCGGGCAGGCCCATAAGGTGGAGCTGCGCCATGACAATCGCATGCCACGTTTCGCGACTGGCCCGCAGTCCTACGGGCAGCGACAATGTCATGTGCATCACTCCCGCACCATCCGCGAGGTTGTCCAAGCGGTCGCGCATGAAAACGGGATCTGCGCGGGGGATTGTGCCACCGATGAATTCCGCACCGTCGCGCAGGTCATAGTCGGGCAGGACGCCGGCCGTTTTGTGGAAGGTGTTATGCGCGCGCATCGATCAGCTTTTCTTAACCCTGCGGAGCTCTTGCGTGAGCCCGTCGAGGAGAAGCGCCAAGTGGTCGAGCTGTTTGGGAGCGATATCTTCGGTGTTCAGCGTCACACCGACCTGACCGATAAGATCCGCGATCGCCCGTGTGCCGATTTCGGGTTCCAGAGTCCGTCTGCGGATGAATACAGAGCGGCCCTCCGATCCCGCGGTCCGGCGCAGCGTTTCCAGCAGCGCAAACTCCTCCTGTGAGAAGCGCACCTTCACGAGCTTGTCCCGCCGGGCGGTCATGCGCGCCCCCCGTCAGGGTGACCGATGATCTGGGGGAACGTAGGGCCGGTGCGGGCGCAGATGATGGCCTGGTTGTCAGTCAACGTGGTTGTTCCTTTGGCAGCTATTCTGTCCGACATTGTAATTGCTGCAGGATTCCCCAGCACGCCCGAATGCTAGCACGAGGCCGTCTCATGTCGCTATTATGTGGATAACCGTGCGGGCCTGGTGCGCCGAGTGGACTGTGAAGCGCCTGCCAAGCACCGGCTGAGTTGACCTTGACGGGAATTCCGTACTTTCCGCCCAAGGGGCTCGGAGACCAGACTGGCCATGCCTAACATGTTTATCGGATCGCAATTGTCGCTTCGGGTCGAGCAAGGAACACTTGCGCGCGACCCACGGGAGACTTGCGCGCGAAAGAACCTAGGGCGGAGGGCCCCCCGGGCGGGCAATCACGAGCCGAAGCATCCGATATGTCGAAAATGGTTTTCTGATCCTGATGCGACGATCCGCGCCATTCGTAATCATGTTCGGTAGGCCCGCCAGGCAGTGATCTCGTCAGCGCGTCAGAACAATCGCGGAAGCTTCGCGACCACGCCACTCATCACGGTCATCGACGTGGCGACATCATATTGCTCGTCATGCACGTCACCGCCGCTGTGCCCGACCAGGTCACGGCGCTGCTTCTCGCTGACCTCGGGCAACTCCTTCAGGTGGGCAATGGCATAATGGCGGAACGAGTGGAAGCAGAGTTCCCTGGGGTTGCCGTCCAGCTGCAACACCAGCGCCTTCGCCCAGTTGTAATAGATCTTGTCACCGAAGGACTGGCTATCATTTGTCGCGATCAATTCGGGGAAGAGGGCCGTGGCACCGCGCATGCGCATGTCGTCGACATGCCTGAGAAAGCCCAGTTCGATCAGATGCGCGTGAATCGGAACCAGGCGCTCCGAACTGAAGGTCTTGACCCCGCGGTGCATGTTGTCGCGGATGTGGTAGCAGGGAATGCCGTCGACGGACACGACATCGCGGGGTTCCAGCCCGAGAACCTCCTCCCGCCGGGCGCCACTGTAGCCAGCCAGGATAGGTCCCCAGTAGAGCCCATCCGCCTTCACGATGTTGCCGCGCTCATGGCGCCGCGATGTTGACCTGCACCCCGTCCAGATCGGATGCCGGAAGACCTGCTGGAGTTCCGGCAGGGTGAAGGCTTCGCGCTTGTCGCGGTTGCGCTTTTCTTCCCGCACGCGGAGCAGGCCGAGTTCGATCGAGTCCGAAATCGCGATGCTTTCGCTTTTGGCGAACTGGAAGATGAGCTTGAACCGGTCCAGGTGGCCGTTGATCGTTCGAGGCGAGAGGCCGACTTTCTTTTCGGGAAGATCCTCGGCGCGTGCAAGAAGCTCATCGATAGTCCTGTCTGCATCCCTTGCGCTTTTCCCGTAGCTCGTCGGAAGGCGTTGCAGGACCGATTTGTAGAACTTGAGATGGCCCTGCGTAATATCCCGAACATCGGTGATGCCCGTAGCCTTGACGAAGAGGTGCGCCTGCGATGAAAGCTGCTTTCTGGTGTCTTCCTTGATATGCTCGCGGTCCTTCTCGGCGTTGATGCGCTCTACGAGCGCGACAATGTCCGGATCGAAACTGAAATCTGGCCTTTGGGCTGAGACTTGAGGTGGGGTAGGTGCCTCGATCAGTGTGGTTTCCCCGGAGATGTGAAGGGGCTCTCCGGGTTCGGTGTTCTCGGCAGGCGTACCGTCGAGGATTTCCCGCGCAAGGGCGCGCGCTTGTTCAAGGCTCGGATCTTCCCGACCTTCAGATGCGGACCAGGCCGCGGCCTTTCCGGCCAGCAGCAGTTGCCGAAGAGAGAGAATCGTCTCGGCCGTAGGGTTCAAGGTCTCGCCTGTAGCCGTTTGAATGCTGTCCCGCGCGGCGCGAAGCATCTTGTTGACGCCCGCTTCGGACAGCACATCGCGCGACAGGACGCCAAGCATGGTCTCTAGAGACGCGATATCTGCTTCGCTTGAACCTTCGTTAAGTACGGTGCGTCGGTCGTGAGCGGAGAGCTCCGGATGCAGTCCCTTGCTCGCCAGGTGGGACCAGGCGCGCGCCGTCGCCCAATCGAGACGCCGGTCCTCTTCGGATGAGCCCACCGGGTCCATCCGGCTGATCATGCGCTGACGCTCGATGCGGTCAAGCTCGCTGCGCACAACTGAGGTCAGCCAGGCCTTGGCCTGGGCGGTGGTCAGCTTTCCATCGGTGATTGCATCCAGCATCCGGTCGCACTCGTAGTTCAATCTGCGTGCGATGATACACGCGATCGACCGGTCCTTGGTGCGCAGAGACAGCTGCCAATGTCGGGTTTTTGTGGAAAACTCAGGCACACGCCGACGCCAGCTCCAGGTGGAGCCGCGTTGTAGGAGGTAAGGGGTGGTCGCCAAGATGGGGCCTCCAGGAGTGGAGACGAGCGACCCGCATTTCAGGAACTTGTGCTACAGTGCTGTGTGACACCGTACTTGCCAAATTCAGCCTATGCCTTGATTATCAACGGCTTAGTGGGTGAATTGGCTCCGGCGGTAGGGATCGAACCTACGACCAATTGATTAACAGTCAACTGCTCTACCGCTGAGCTACGCCGGAACTTTTGCGTTGGAGCGCTTTGCCGTGTGATCCGTGAGGGTCCGTGGCGCCGCGTCCTGCGGTGTGTGGGGCGTATAGCAATCGGGTTCAGGGGCGTCCAGAGGGTTTTCGAACTTTTTTGAATGTTTTTCGATTTTCCTCTCAAGTCACCGTAAAGCGGGCATTTTCTCCCAGTTGCTCAACGCAGCGGACGGCACCGCGGGCGTGCAGATCAAGCAGATGCGCCAAGACATTGCGGCTCGCGGCCGGCAGCAGGGCCGGGGGCGTTTCAGTGTAGATCGCAGTCGCGAGTTCGGAGGCGGTTGCTGGCCGCTCGGTCAGGGCCCTGAGTATCTGGGCACCGCGCTTCTCGCGGTGCAACAGCAGTTCGGTGATCCGGGCCCGGGGACGGGAGACCGGAGCGCCGTGGCCGGGGTGTAGGATGCGCCAGTTGCGCGACCGCAGGCGCTCGAGCGATGACATGAAGGCCGTGAGGTCTCCGTCCGGAGGCGATACCAGGGACGTGGCCCAGCCCATCACGAGATCTCCACAGAACAGGGTGTCGTTCCACGCAAAAGCCATGTGGTTGCCGAAGTGGCCAGGTGTGTACAGTGCTTCAAGGCACCAGCCATCTCCTTCGACGACCTGGCCATCAACGAGCAGCCGGTCAGGCGCGAATGCGTGATCGACGCCTTCGCCACCTCCGACAAGGCCGCTGCGGGACAGCTTCTCCATGGCCGCAGAGCGACCCGCGCGCGCATCGCCGTAGGCCAATACCGGCGCACCGGCGGCTTGCGACAGACGGGCGGCCAGCGGGGAATGGTCGAGATGGGCATGGCTGACGAAGATGTGGCTCACGTGCTGGCCCGGACCTAGGGCCGCGAGGATCGCGCCCAGATGCTCCGGCAGGTCGGGGCCGGGATCGATCACCGCGACGGCGCGCTCTCCGACAAGGTAGGTGTTGGTCCCGCGGAAGGTCATCGCCGACGGGTTCGGGGCCAGAATACGCCTCAGCCCGGGGGCAAGCTCTTGAGCAATGCCGGGCATGGGGGCGAAATCGGGTTGCGGGTCCTGCATCTTCGGGTCTTTCCTGCGTCCTGTCATCGAAGAGGTAGCCAACATGTTCCAATGGCTCAAACGCTATATGCCGCGCGGGCTCTATGGTCGGGCCGCGCTGATCCTGCTGCTGCCGGTCGTCACGCTGCAGCTCGTGGTGTCCGTGGTCTTCGTGCAGCGCCACTTCGAGGACGTCTCGAGCCAGATGAGCCGCGAGCTGGCGCGGGAGATCACCCTCGCGCTGTCGCGGCCCGAACTGGCACGGCCGCTCGACCTTGATGTCAGGCAGGTGACCGAAGCGGCGCTGCCCGCGGCGGACGAGCGGAGGTGGTACGATTTCTCGGGTCTCGTGGTACGGCGCACGCTGGATCGGTCCATTGCCGGAACCGAACGTATCATGTTGCCCGATGACACGGCACTTGCGGTTTACGTGCGCCGGGCGGACGGGATCTGGCTGGTCGAGACGGCGCGGCGCAGGGCGTCCCCCACCAATGCGCACCAGCTTTTCGTGAACATGATGGTGTTCGGCGTGGTGATGACGGTGATCGCCTTTCTCTACCTGCGCAACCAGCTGCGGCCCATAACCCGGCTTGCCGAAGCCGCCGAAGCCTTTGGACGGGGGCGGCAGATCCCCTATTCACCCTCGGGTGCGGTCGAAGTGCGGGCGGCGGGCAGTGCGTTTCTCGACATGCGCAACCGGATCGAGCGGCAGATTGAACAGCGCACGATGATGCTGTCCGGGGTAAGTCATGATCTGCGCACCCCGATCACCCGGCTGCGGCTGGGGCTGTCGATGCTCGACGACGAAGATCGCGAGCCGCTGGAGCGTGACGTGGAGGACATGCAGCGGCTGATCGACGCGTTTCTCGATTTCGCGCGTGGGGATGGTCAGTCGGGGCCGGCCGAAATGGTGTCTCCGGTGTCACTGGTCCAGGCGGTGGTCGAGGACCGCCAGCGCGCCGGGCAGGACGTGACGCTGGCGCAGGTGGAGGGCGAGGGGCAGGTGATGCTGAAGCCCACCTCCATGCGCCGGGCTCTCGACAACCTCATCGGCAATGCGGTGCGGTACGGCACACACTGCGAAGTGTCGGTGACACTCACCGACAAGAGCCTGCGCCTGAGGGTCGAGGATGACGGACCCGGCATTGCGCATGAACAGCGCGAGGACGCGTTGCGGCCATTCGTGCGGCTCGACCCGTCGCGCAATCAGGACAAGGGAAGCGGCGTGGGACTGGGGCTCGCCATCGCGGCGGACATCGCCCGCTCGCATGGCGGGGTTTTGCGGCTTGGACAAAGCGAGACACTGGGTGGGCTGCGCGCGGATATCGTCATGGCGGTATGACCGCCGCACAGGCCCCGGGCGATCAGGGGCTTCGCGCGCAATGCCAACCGGGTTTTGACTTAAATCGTCCGAGACGGTCATCCTTGTGCCAAGGTGCGACCGGATTTCCGGCACCGCCAGGACAGCAAGATCACTGCACCGGTACGATTGTGCAATGTTTCGGGCTGCCCTCAAGGAATGGCGCCCCGCTGCCTTTGGCCCGCCGCCGGGCGCCTTTCCCGTCTTTCCGCACGGAACGGGCCGGGGCTGCTGCCGTATCGCAAAGGCGTTCAGTCGTTGGCCCCGGCGGTGCGTCGCAGCCAGGCCATGGTGTAACGCCGTCCTCTTCCGCTCATACCGCCGCTTGCGAGCGCGCGAGCCATGATTTATAGGGCCGGTAAGGACGCCGGGCCGATTGCTCAGGCTGTTGCGAAAGGATTCTCATGGCACGCCGCAAGAAGATCTACGAAGGCAAGGCGAAGATTCTGTATGAAGGCCCCGAACCGGGGACCATCGTGCAGTACTTCAAGGACGATGCGACCGCCTTCAACGCCCAGAAGAAGGACGTGATCGAAGGCAAGGGCGTGCTCAACAACCGCCTGTCCGAGTTCTTCATGACCGGGCTGAACACCATCGGTGTTCCCACCCACTTCATCAAGCGCCTCAACATGCGCGAGCAGCTGGTCCGCGCCTGCGAGATCGTTCCGCTCGAGGTGATCGTGCGCAACATCGCGGCCGGTTCGATGGCCAAGCGCCTTGGGCTCGAGGAAGGCATGCCGCTGCCGCGTCCCATCGTGGAATACTGCTACAAGGACGACAAGCTGGGCGATCCGCTGGTCACCGAAGAGCATATCGCTGCCTTCGGCTGGGCCAGCCAGCAGGACATGGACGACATCCTGAGCCTGTCGCTGCGCGTCAACGACTATCTGTCGGGCCTGATGTATGGCGTCGGTATCAAGCTGGTGGACTTCAAGATCGAGATCGGCCGCGTCTACGATGGTGATTACCAGCGCCTGATCCTCGCGGACGAGATTTCGCCCGACTCCATGCGCCTTTGGGACATGGAAACCGGCCAGAAGCTCGACAAGGACGTGTTCCGCCGCGATCTGGGCTCGCTCACCGACGCCTATACGGAAGTGGCGCAGCGCCTTGGCGTGATGCCGAAACAGGCGACCCACGCGGTCAAGCCCAAGCTCATCAACTGACTTGAGGCCCGTTCGTCATTGATACGGCGGACGGGCAATTATCGGAAAGACGAGGGGCAGGGGTCCTTCGCAGGGATTACGGAGAGAACGCCATGAAGGCACGGGTGCATGTGATGCTCAAGGACGGGGTCCTCGATCCGCAGGGAGAGGCCGTGAAGCACGCCCTGCACGGGCTGGGCTTCGACGGCGTCAGCGGTGTTCGGCAGGGCAAGGTCATTGAGCTCGATCTTGCGGACGGCTCCAGCGAGGCGGACGTGGCCGAGATGTGCGAGAAGCTGCTCGCCAACACGGTCATCGAAAGCTACCGGATCGAATTGCTCTGATCCGTGCCGGATCGGACGGCTCCAATCTTCTGAAACGGCCCGCGCGCAGGTGCGGGCCGTTTTGCTCGTGGTGGCTAGTGGTAAAGCGGACGGAATTTTCCTTAGAAGGCTGAATCTTCAGCTTCCATTCATGGCTTGGCGTTACCCAGCAGGAAAACCACCTGCCCAGGAGCGCGCCAGCCCATGAAACTCCTCCGGACCTCCATCAAGGCAAGGCTTATGGCCAGCCTGACGTTTCTGTTGCTCGTGACCTGCCTGTCCTTGCTGTTCGTGTTCGACAGGGCCGAGCGGCAGGCAGCGTCGGAATCCGCACAAGCGCAACAGGATGTATCCCTTAGAATCCTGATCGATCAGTTCCAGTCGCAGTTCCCCGGGGTGGAGGTCGATTATGATGACGCTGGCCGGATCGAGGAGGTGCGTTGGAATGCCATTGCCGATCTGGCCGGCCATGCCCTGATCGACAGGGTGGGCCAGATCTCGGGTGAAACGGCAACGGTGTTCGGCTGGGTCCCCGAAGAAGGTGATTTCATCCGTCTTTCCACCAACATCATCAAGCCCGATGGCAACCGTGCCGTTGGAACTTGGCTTGGCACCTCCAACCCGGTCCACGCCTCGATGATGAACGAAGAAACCTTCCGCGGCGAAGCGGTGATCCTCGGCAATCCCTACTACACTGTGTACGAGCCGATCTTGTCGGGCAGCGGTGATGTCATTGGTATTTTCTATGTCGGCGTCGATCGCAGTGTCGTCGATGCACAGCTGTGGTCAACGCGGCTGACCGGCCTGATTGCCGCCGGCGTGGCGATGTTCCTTGGGGCAGCCATCCTTTGGTGGCTACTGAGCCGCAATGTCAGCCCTCTACACCAGATCTCAGAGCGTATCCGCGAGATGTCCGAGGGTGAGCTTATGGAGGACGTGCCTTGCCGCCACCGTGCCGACGAGCTCGGCACCGTGGCGCGGGCAGTGGACAGCTTTCGCTCCCAGTTGATCCAGTCGCGGCAGAAGGACGCGGAACTCGAACAGCGTCGTGCGTCGCAGGAAGTCGCCGTTCGGGTCCTTCGTGAAGGTCTCGAACAGCTGGCGGCCCGGGATCTGAGCGCGCGCATCGGCGAAGATGTCAGTCTGCCGCCCGAATATGCCGAACTGCGGGCCGACTTCAACGCTGGGGTGGAAAGCCTCCAACAGGCGATGGACGCGGTTGGCGCAGTTGCCTTCGGGGTGCGTGGGGCAGCCTCGGAAATCGGGTCTACCTCCGACGATCTTGCCCGCCGGGTCGAAGAGCAGGCTGCCACACTCGAGAAATCCGCCGGGTCTCTCGATGCGCTGGCAAGCACTGGCACCGAGATCGCCAACAATGCCGAAAAGGCGGACAAGGTTGCCACGAACAGCCGCCGGCTTTCTGCCGAAAGCGAACAGGTCCTCGGCCGTGCCATCGAAGCCATCGCCCGCATCGAAGATGCTTCGTCCAAGATCAACAATATCATCATCGCGATCGATGATATCGCATTCCAGACCAACCTTCTGGCGCTGAACGCCGGGGTCGAAGCGGCGCGTGCCGGCGACGCCGGGCGCGGTTTTGCAGTTGTGGCATCCGAAGTGCGAAGCCTCGCTCAGACCGCCGCCGAAGCGGCGCAGGAAATCAAGACCCTTATTCGCGCCAGCAACGACGAGGTACGGGAAGGCAGCAACCTCGTTCAGCAGACCGGCGCATCGCTCGGGCAGATGCTCGAACAGGTGGACCTTTTGGGCAGCCTTATTTCCCATATTGCGGTTTCGGTCCGCAGCCAGACCGACGGCCTGAGCGAGATCAACAGCGGGATGCAGCAGCTTGAAGCCATGACACAGCACAATGCGGCCGTGGTTGAAGAGCTGAATGCAGCCGGCCAGAGCCTCAACAGCGAAGCGCAGCGCCTGTCTGAAACGCTCGATGTGTTCGATAGCGCAGGGGGGGCTACCGGTCCGTCGGCAGAGGTTGCCACTTCGAAGAACCTGCTGGAACAGGCGCCCGTGGCAAGCTCCTGGTCGGATGAGATGAAGGCTTGGGACGCAAAGAGCGCCAAGGTCAGCCCCGGTCCGAAGGTCGCGGTCGCTGCAAACGGCGATGGCTGGGCAGACTTCTGAGATGGCAGCGCAGTGGGGGGGCTTGCGTGCAATAGAAGGTCCTGAGACGCCTTTCCGCAAGCCGCAAGCCGCAAGCCGCAAGCCGCAAGCCGCAAGCCGCAAGCCGCAAGCCGCAAGCCGCAAGCCGCAAGCCGCAAGCCGCAAGCCGCAAGCCGCAAGCCGCAAGCCCCATGATGCCAGTTGTGCAACCGAGCAGCCGACAGAAGAACGATGAAGGAGCTTGGCGACAGGGTACAAAGCTTGGATGCAAGATTGCACCGCAGATTGAAAGCCGCTATGCGATGCGGCGACACGCCTCTCCGCCAGCCTAGGGAGTTCCTCATGAAAGCTGCCGTCATCGTCTTCCCTGGTTCCAACTGCGACCGGGATCTCGCCGAAGGGTTCCGTAAAGCGGGTCTCGATGTAGAGATGGTCTGGCACAAGGATACGGCCCTGCCGTCCGGCATCGACATCGTGGGCATCCCCGGCGGCTTTTCCTTCGGAGATTACCTGCGCTGCGGCGCCATCGCTGCCAACTCCCCGATCTGTCACGAAGTGAAATCGCACGCTGAACGTGGCGGATATGTTCTTGGGATCTGCAATGGCTTCCAGGTTCTGACGGAAACCAAGATCCTGCCCGGCGCTTTGCTGCGCAACGGCGGGCTCAAGTACATCTGCCGGACCGTCGGCCTCGAGCTGCGCGAAAACCAGTCGATCTTTACCCGTGGCTACGAAGCGGGCGAGACCATCGGAATTCCGATCGCCCACCACGACGGCAACTACACTGCCGACGATGCGACGCTCGACATGCTTGAGGGCGAGGGCCGGGTGGCGTTCCGCTACACCGACAACCCCAACGGGTCCGACCGCGACATTGCCGGCATCCTGTCGGACAACCGCCGCGTGCTGGGTATGATGCCGCACCCGGAACGCGCCTGCGATCCGTCCCAGGGCAACGAGGACGGTGCGCGCCTTTTCGCCAATCTGACCTCGGCACTGGCAGAAGCTTGACTTGAGCCTCCGACACGTGGCGCGTAACCTGCGCCGCATGTCGGGAAAGAGCACAGAGACCTCAAGACACAATCGCAAATCCGGGCCATTGGGCTGGCGGGTTCGCGTTGCGCTTGGCGTCCTTGTCCTGCTCGCGGTGACCACGGTGTGGATCACCAACCTGATGCTCACCGACAGGTTTACCGAAAGTACACGAAACCGGGCCGAGCTGCGCCTTGCGCTGTACTCCGGCAATATCCTGTCGGAACTGCGCCGCAACGCCATCGTGCCTCAGCTCCTGTCGCGCGACCCGGCTTTGATCGGGGCCTTGAATTCAGGCGATTTCAGCCAGTCTTCTCAACGGCTTATCTCTTACGTGGATGAAATTGGTGCGGCCTCGTTGATCCTGCTGGATCGCGATGGGCGTATCGTTGCCGCCACCGACCGCAACCGGCTTGGCGAGCAGCATCGCAACGCACCGCATTTTGTTGACGCGCTGCGTTCGAACACGACGGTCTTCACCACGCAGGCCCGTGAGGCAGGCGGCTATAGCTTCACCTATTCACGCCGGCTCGAGGTGCAGAACTCCGTCATCGGCGTGATCGTCGTCGAGGTGGACCTGGCCAAGTTTGAACGGGCCTGGGCCGGCATCACGGACGCTGTCGCCGTGCTGAATTCCGAAGGTACGATCGTGCTTGCCACCGAGCCGCGCTGGCGCGGACGGACCATTGCCGAGGCGCTTGCCCGGCAAAGCCCCGAGGGTGCCATCGAGCGCGCCATCAAGGCAACCGCAGATTGGACTGCCTTGCCGCCCGACGCTTACGTGGCGGGCGAGGCGGTGATGCGCGTCGATGGCCGTATACCGTTCCGTGGCTGGACCATGGCGACCTTCACCACCTATGCCTCGGTGCGCGAGAAGGTGAACGCGGTGCTCGCGCTCGAGATCATGGGCTTTGCCCTGTTGGCCGCGCTGGCGTTTTACGCGCTATCGCGCCGGACCGCCCTGCGCATGGCGCTGTTCCAGCGGGAATCCCTTGAATTGCGCCGTCTCAACGCGCGGCTGCAGCGTGAGATCGCGGAACGCGAGAGGGTTCAGCAGAACCTTGCTTCCGCCGAGCAAACGCTTGAACAAAGTAGCAAACTTGCCGCCTTGGGTGAGATGTCAGCCGCCGTGAGCCACGAGCTGAACCAGCCGCTTGCGGCGATGAAGACCTATCTTGCGGGCGCGCGGCTCTTGTTGCGCCGCAACCGCCCGGAAGAGGCGATGACCGCCTTCCACCGCATCGATGACCTGATCGAACGCATGGGCGCCATCACCCGGCAGCTCAAATCCTATGCCCGCAAGGGGCAGGAGCAACTTAGCCCGGTGGACATGGCCGATGCGCTTGCCTCGGCGCTGTCGATGATGGAGCCGCAGCTGAAAACGCGTCGCGTGCGGATTTCCAAGATCCTGCCCGACGTGCCGGTGCGCGTGATGGGCGACCGTATGCGGATCGAACAGGTGCTCGTGAACCTGTTGCGCAATGCCATCGATGCCACGAAATCCGAAGCACACCCGGAGATCGAGATCATTCTCGCCAGCGGCGAAACCGCCGTTCTGAGCGTGCGCGACAACGGTCACGGCATCGAGGATCTCGATGAGTTGTTCGAACCGTTCTACACCACGAAGCAGCCCGGCGATGGCACGGGCCTCGGGCTTGCGATCAGTTCTGGCATCGTCGCGGACCTTGGCGGCAGGCTCACGGCGCGGAACGGAACCGACGGAGGGGCTGTTTTTGAGATGCAGCTCCCTATCTTGAATGAAAGCGCTGACGCCGCAGAATGACGGCGCGGCCATGCGAAGGCTTGGAAAAGGCGAAAGACACGAATGACAAAAGCCATGAAGATTGCCATCGTTGATGATGAAAAGGACATGCGCCAGTCCATCAGCCAGTGGCTAGCGCTGTCCGGTTACGACACCGAGAGCTTTGGCAGTGCCGAAGAGGCACTGTCCACCCTGAGCCCGGATTATCCCGGGATCGTCATTTCGGACATCCGCATGCCGGGCATGGACGGGATACAGTTTCTCAAGAAGCTCATGGGCAATGATAGCACGTTGCCGGTCATCATGATTACCGGCCATGGCGACGTTCCCATGGCGGTCGAGGCCATGCGCCTCGGCGCCTATGATTTCCTTGAAAAGCCGTTCAACCCCGACCGCATGTCCGAACTGGCCAAGAAGGCGACCAACGCGCGCCGCCTGACGCTGGACAACCGTGCCCTGCGCAAGGAGCTGTCGGACGGTGGCCAGATCATGTCAAAGCTGATCGGCCAGAGCCCGGCGATGGAGCGTCTGCGTGAAGATGTGCTGGACCTCGGCCAGGCGGACGGTCATGTGCTGATCGACGGTGAAACCGGCACCGGCAAGACGCTGATCGCCCATGCGCTGCACGCGGTCGGCAGCCGGGCAGGGAAGAAGTTCGTGCTGCTGTCCTGTGCCGCCATGGATGAGGACGCGCTGATGCAGCGCCTCTTTGGCCCGATGCAACCCGAGGACACGCGCCTTCCGGCCATGGAAGAGGCCCGCGGCGGTACGCTTGTTCTCGAGGACGTGGAGAGCCTTACCGACAGTGCGCAGGCGCGGTTGCTGTCGGTCATCAACGATCAGGGCAATCCGCCCGAAACCCGCATCGTCGCGATCTGCAACCTGCAGGACGAGGGCCGTACCTGTGAAAGCGCACTGCGCCCGGATCTCTATTACCGGCTTGCGGCGCTCAAGATCACCGTGCCGCCGCTGCGGTCGCGCGGCGAGGACATCCTGACGCTGTTCACACGTCTGTCCGAGGATTTCGCCGACGAATACGGCTGCGATGCACCGCAGGTCAGCGCGCAGGAGGCGGCTCAGCTGCTTCAGGCGCCGTGGCCCGGCAACGTGCGCCAGCTCATCAATCTTGCCGAGCGGGCGGTGCTGCAATCGCGGCGGGGGCAGGGTACTATCGCGTCCCTGCTGATGAACGACCACGAAGACATGCAGCCGGTGATGACCACCGAGGGCAAGCCGCTCAAGGAATATGTCGAGGCGTTTGAGCGCATGCTCATCGACAACACCATGCGGCGCCACAAGGGGGCGATTTCGTCGGTGATGGACGAGCTGTGCCTGCCGCGCCGGACCCTCAACGAGAAGATGGCCAAGTATGGCCTGCAGCGCGCCGATTACCTCTGATCCGCGCGCGGCTGCTGTCGCAAAGCTGTTGCAGAAGGTTCATGGAACCGAATCCGGTCTGACCTAATCCATGGGTCGGGCCGGGTTCTATGCCCTGCCGTCCACGGATCACGTGTCAAACGGAGAGTGCTGCGCCATGATGATCATCAACCCGCTCCGCTTCGTACTTGCCTGCTGCTTCCTACCGGCGCGCAATGGTCTGGTTCAGGAGATCTTGCGCCGTCGCAGTGTCTACTGAGACCGGCGCTGCGTTGGCCCTCGTGCACCCGTGGCGCTTACCTGTCAGAATGCTTCCCGAGGATTGTTGTTGTTGGAGCGAGGCCTGTCTGGTGTGACGGCGCCTTACAGCCGAGGCCCACGCGGGGAGCATAAGGCTCATCATCAACCGGCGCTGACACGCCTTCGGTCACCCAGCTGGCCGGCCTGCTGAAGCGCAAACCGCCGTGACTGGTACGCTTGACCTCTATCCCTTCCTTGCTCTCTGCGTATGTGCGACCAGGCAGCAATGGGGCGGATTGAGCGAGCCCTGCTATCGACCCACGCAAAGCCCTCTTATACCCAAAGAGGGAACGCAGCGGTAAGCATGATGGTGCACGAGGGCACCAAGCGTTGAACGGGCTCCCACACTCGGCGCCATGGAAGCCTCGCTATTTATCCGCGGCCGCGCATCGCGCGTGACAGGCGGCGGATGCGTATCGCCCGGTTGAGCTCTCCGCCAAAAATGAGAACCAGCGCAGCCAAATACATGAAGTACAGGGCCGCAATGATCCCCGCGAGGCCGCCGTAGTAGCTTGCGTAGGAGGCAAAATGCGCGAGGTAGAACGAGAAGGCGACTGTCAGCAGGATCCACGACGCAACCGTGAACAGCACGCCCGGATAGATCGACGAAAAGCGCGTGCGCCGGGCCGGGAGGAGCACGTGGGCCAGAAACAGGGACGCGATCAGAATGAGCGCGGCCGAAGGGTAGCGCACGAGGCTCACCGTCACGGAGGCCGGGTCGAAACTGGGGAACAGGACGTGCAGCCACGAGCCGGCGCGGGGGGCGAGCACAAGGAGGTAGCCCACCAGGACCAGGACCAGGCTGGCGATCAGCACCATCAGCGCCATCAGCGGATAGAGCACGTACCAGGGGCGCGTCTCGCGGATCCCGTAGGCCCGGTTGAGGCCCACCCGGATGCCGTCGACACCGCCCAGTGCAAACCAGATGGTAAGCAGGATGCCGAGCGACAGCACCCCGCCGCGCTGCACCGTCATCACCTGGCGGACCTCGGAGACGATGGGTTCGATCAAGGTATCCGGCACGATCGCGATCAGGAACGAGATCAGGTCTTCGGCCATGCTCTGATTTCCGAAGAAGGCGGTCAGGGAAGACGTGAAGATCAGGAACGGGAAGACGGCCATGAGGACGCGGAAGGCGACATTTCCGGCCAGCCCGAAGGCGTCATCGCTCCAGAGCCGCAAGCCGCCCTCGCGAAAGATCGCCCATACAACGCGCCATCCTGTGCCGCGAAGCAATGCTTCCGGGTTGTCTGTGACGATGCCTTGGGTGATGACGGCATCACGACCTGCTTCGGTCGGTGGGCGTTCGGCCATTCCGTGTCTCTCGTGTTGGACTCACGTCTTACTTAGGCGCTTATGCCGGCCCGGCCACACCGACCGGCGGGGGGACTCGTTGCTGCGGATCATTTGACCTTTAGTGGGTACCGCAGCTGGATCCCCATCGGCATTCCGGTGGCCAAGGACCTGATAATCCATGACGGTGTGGGCGGCCTCGTCTGTTGACGCCATCTTTCAGCGCCGCCGCCTGGTCTGGATTGACGGCGTCTGCGCCACAAAGAGACTGCGGATCGCAATGAACCTTTCCGAGACGCAACCTTGTCGCGTCAAAGGGGGGCCGGCTGGATCGCGGCTGCCACAAGCTGATGCACCCTTGGCATCATGCCGCTCGCACCTGCGCCGGAACCTGTTGTGAGCGAAGCCTGCCGCCAAAAAGGCGTGGCCTTTCGCATCAAGCTGACGGAGCTTGCTTTGGCTCGGGACCGCATGAGACATCCGAGGGAGGGACCGCCTTGTGACCACACAGCCTGGTGGTTGGTTTGTTCGGGACGGCCAGCCATATGAACAGCCGATGGCGCGTCTTAGCCCTCCATCTTGATGCCGGTGCTGACTGTCACCCGGCAGGGCATCCCGGAGTGATGTTCCGAGAGGGCGCAATCAGATTTGCAGCCGCTATACGAGACCGTCACGTTCAAGTTTTTCCGGACCCTCTCGGCTGCATCTTGCAATCGCGCCTGCCGGGCAGCGGACGTGACAGAGTGTTGACGTCCGTCCCGGACCAATCGAGCCCGGACGGTTCGGGCAGGCTCGCCACGAAACCGCGCCAGTGTCGAAGGACCAATGGCACGCCTTGGCGAAACGTCGGCCTCAAGAGGGCCTTGAAAATGAGGCATGCTTGGATCGCAGCGCCGGCACAGGCCTTCTGACGGGGGCGACGGCCCAACAGGATGGCGTCCCACTGCATTGAGGGATCGACCCAAACGATCAGTGGTCCGCGCGGCCTCGGCGGCTTGTCGTCAGTTTGCCAACTGGCCGTCTTGGAAGGCGTCTTTGGAGGTCTGCTCATACCTTGCGGTGACCATATTGGAGGCCCGGGGACCCCTCACCCTCGTGCGCGACAACGCCCATCATCTTCAATGAAGCCATCAAGCGCGCTGGCGTTGTCATGGTGGGCCGCCCGATCGGAACACCTTTTCCCGCGTGATAGGCCACAACTCAGACATGATTAAGGACCGCCTGCTCGGCGGCCACGGCCCGGCGGAGGCCGACGCCTTCAGCCATCATTAGGGCAGGGCGCTCAACGCGCTCATTGAGAGGCTGCAGGCGGCGGATGGGCCGGGCCTGAAGATCCTGGGCCACAACCAGCCCGCGGTGAAAGACGGTTCCAGGCTCTCGATGCCGGTGCGGCTTAGTGCGCACCGGGGCCAGCCCGCGGCCAGGGACGACCCGGCGACCATCACGACCCGCCACCGCTGGCGCTTTGCCCGAGCCCGCAACCGGACGGACGTCGTCCTCGTTCAGGCCTTAGGGTTAAAACTTTCCCACACCCCACGCGGACGCGTGCCGCTTAATTCTGGAAGGATGTGACCAAGAAAAAGGGTCACCGCTGTTGCGCCCGTTCATAATGCTGCCGCTTGCGGGCCTCGCCGTTACGCTGGTGCGGGCCTATGACAAGGCACAGGGCCTCGTCGCGAACGAGATCGGCAGCACCTCAAGCCTCAGCGGATTTTGCTCTATGGCCCTTGCAGCAGTGGCACCTTTGGGTGATCGCGTTGGGTGATGAGGCCTGGGAGGAGCATCTGAGAAATGATGCGCTTTGCTTGCATGCAATGCTGAGTTCTCGAAACAGCAATGCGACCTCCCCTTAAATCGGTTGCTTGAAAAGCCGGCGTGTATTATCTTAGGTTGTGTGGCATCCCAATGTCACCATCCTGATCACGTTGCGATGCTTGATCGGTTTGGCCGCAAAGCTCGACGGGGCTTTGCGGCCCTCTCTCTCGAAAGGCGTAGGTGTGAAGGTGCGATAGATTGCTCGCGTCTCTGTGGCGTGCTCGACGGAAAAGGGCCCGTTGCGATATCTCACCCATCGCAAGCAGCAAACTCACCACCATCGGTGGCAATGTCGCTTGCGAGATCCTGTGCTTGGGTGCGGTCGCCGGGCGCTTTTCCGAGAGGAACCGCAGCCCTTATCTGGGCCGCACAGCATAGCCCGGCACGCCGTTCAGATGCCGCAGTGTCCGACGGCTCAGAGATGGTCTGGGATACATCACGCCCCAATGGTCTGATAAATATAGATGGAATGGGAGGGATTGGAGCGGGTGAAGGGATACTGAAAATCCGGATTTTCGCCGGGAAATCAGTGAAGAGGTGTCCCACATGTCGGCATTTTGCGACTGAGCGAAATCAAGAGGTTAAGCGACAGGTGTCCCACGGAAAATGACGCTGGTCCGTTGCCTCGCTTATGACCTCGAGCCTGCGGATCTGACCCTCGATGAAGCGCCGTCCGATCGCCTCGAGCAGTTCAGCCCACCGATCCCCCGCAGCACCTATCCCTACCGTGACTTTGGCGTCGCGCAGCGCGAGCGGTTCCTCGACAAGGGCGGGCAGGTGGTCTTTGAGGTCGCGAAGGACGGCCTTGATACGCCGCTGGACGGCAAGGTGACTTGAGCCTCTTGGAATACGTCCGGCTCGTTTCAGGGAGACGAGCTCAGCGGGAAGGCTCTTTCGTCCGCTCAAACTCTACGCAGTCAGTAAATTCGGACATGGTGAGTGCCAAGCCCGAATTTCGGATACTTGGCATCTCTTGGGGCGTCCAAGCCTGTTGCAAAGGACGGATAGGGAAACGTCAGCTCACGGCGATTAGCGCGAGAAAGTCAGTCTCGCCGATGATTCTCAGCTCGCACCCTTTGGCAATTAGCGCCTCAGCCTTCCGATGCTTTGCGCTCTTGCTTTCATCCTCCGCCAGCGCTGAGAGGTCTTGGTCGCCAACGACCAGAAGATGAACGTTCTTCGACACGCTTTGCGCCGTGGTGATGCCCGCACGCGACGCGACCTCGGCAGTCTCCCGGCGAGTCATGGTGAGAGCCCCTGTAAATACCGCGATCTTGCCGGACAGCGGTGCGTCAGTGCAGCCGGTGCGTGCGACCGATGCCTTCCTGGTCGGCCGTGTTTGGCTTGGGCCGAGGATGTCCTGGTAAGGCATGCCCATCTGCGCCTCCGCCAGCAACACGATCTCGGCCGAAGCGCGGGCATCCTCGCCGGCGTCGTGATGCCGGAAATCCAGCCCCAGCGCAGTCTTGAGATGGCTGAGCCCATGCCCCCCGTTGCCCTTGAATTCAGGCCAGGCGCGTCGGGCGATCTTGACGCTGTCGTTCCATTGCAGGGGTGCGGAGATACGGTTGCAGGCCTCGGTCGCGCTTTTGATGGCCCGGGAGTCGAACGAGCTGTGCTGGAACAGGGCGTGCCGCTCGAGGAAGTCACCAACCGCGTCCAGGAAGTCCTCGAACAGGGGCTCACCCGAGACATGCTCGGGGCGGATGCCGTGGATCTGGATGTTCATTGCCCCGAAGTGGCACTGCGGATTGATCAGAAGCGTAACAACTTCTTCCACATAATTATCGCCGACGCAGGCGAGACCGATCTGGCAGATGCTGCCAGCGTCAGAGTTGGCTGTCTCAACATCGATCGCGATGAACCTGTAGCTCTTCGAAAGAACAGCCTCGAGGGCACTGAAGGCGTTCGATGTTGACGTGCGAAGAGTATGGTTGACCATGTTGGAGCCAGTCCGGAGGTAGTAGATTGCGGCTGCATTGCAGCGTTTTGGCTATGCAGAGTCAACCTGCTGCCATGGCTCAGCCATGCGGGGTAGGTCGGCGCACTGGGTTGCTGTCGGGGTGGCGGGATCCGTCCGACACAGCGGTTCTACAGACGCCGCCCGTTGGCGACATTCTTAAAGCGCTAAGCGTGACACCAGGCGCTGTCAGAAAGGGCGGGGAGCGGACCTTCGCTGCGGACGCCAAGGTGCCCCGGTCGACCCGAGGAAGCGGACATTCAGTGAGGAACATGGGGCAGTAGCCGCCTGGACGACACGAAGGGCGGAATACCGATCTTCGTTGCTATGACCCGCTAAGCGAGAAGGAACGACAAGCGGCCGACCTACTTCTTAGCTGCATCAAAGTTCTGGATGGGCGATCGGGCATAGGTAACCACTTGAAATACAGCTTCAAACCACCCTACGTCACTTAAAGTAAGATAGTTCAGCCTTGCGCGCGCACAAGGTAGTCCACTAGCTTGATCTGGAGGACGCGAAGAACTTGCGCTGAGAAAGCTCACAACGTACATGCCGCGCTGCACAACGTAACTTTTCAGTTGGCCGACTTATAGATGAAGAAGCTCACCCCTCGTTATAAGGCCATATTGGCGCATCGATCAGTGAGAGCGCAGAGACACCACGTTCGTCGGGCTCGTAGATTGACGGCCATTCGGAGTTTCTCGTCGCAAGGCGTCCCTAATCCCAAGGCCTTTAAGGTACGCATTTGGGACGGTCAGCAAGAGCGCACAGCACTCTGTATGAAACCTCCAATGAACCCGCCTCATCTCATAAATTTTGAGGATGGAATTGAAGATACTCTCCTCTTCCTAAAGTCTATTAGAGAAAAGATGGGGAGAAAAAGATCTCCATCATCTAATCGTGTAAATTGGGTGAAAGAGATTCCCAATCGCTTGCCACGTATTTCTACGTTCTATGATTTCTCTAAGATTGAATCTATATCTGTATCGGCTGCACTTGTCATCGCATCATGCTATGACCGAGCACGACGTATGTCCGGTATAACACCCCCAGCCATTAATTACGGTGAGTGGCCTCAAGACGTTTTTCAGGTTTTACATGATGTGGGATTCTTTGAGTTCGTTGGGCATGTGGGGGTTGGCTCTGGAATACCTGTCCACATTGGAGGTGTTTCTGGTCGAAAAGTGACTAGTGCTGTGTCCGGGACTAATGCAAATGGTCTGGAAGAATGTTCGGACCGTGTATTGGAACTGCTAAGGTTCCTTTCGGTTGATGACGAGTATGCTGAACAGCTGCTGATAGATATCAATAGCGTTGTTAGCGAAGCTATGATCAATGTCGCTCGTCATGCATACCCCAAAGAATTTGTCGAAAACTCAGAGTACGACACGATTGGACAGTGGTGGTTTGCGGCGCAAGCTGATCGCGATAAACGCGAAATTCGAGTGGTGGTATATGATCAAGGGGCTACAATCCCTGGAACTCTTCCACAGCGGGAATGGTTTAAACATGCAGTCGAAACCATAATGCGATCGGTAGTGCCAGATTTCGATTACGATCGCGATAAGGCTGAACGTATCGGCACGCACGATCAGCACTATATTAACTATTCTATGAAAAAAGGAAAAACTCAGACGCAAGATCCTCAGCGAGGTCTTGGCCTGCCGCAGATGCAATCTTTAATTGATCTTTGTGATGATGGGTCCATCAGCATCGTCAGTAGGTACGGCTTTTATCGATATAGTAAGGGAACTGGCATCACCAAGAGCGGGTTGTCTACCGAGCTAGAAGGCACTTTAGTGGAGTGGCGCCTGTCGCTCCCGGCTGGAGTTGAAACGAATGAGTGAAAATATTATGCTAAAGCTTTCCGACTTTTCAAAATTCCCGTCGGGGCGTGATGACAACGATGGGGATTACAACGGGCAGAAATATAGAGATTCTGTTCTGACCCCCGCATTTCAAACGGCAGTACGTGAGGATAGAATTGTTGAGATCTCTTTAGAAGGCGTTTTGAACTTTGGATCTTCCTTCCTTGAGGAAGCCTTCGGGGGGCTAGTGCGTAAGGGGATAATTCCAAAAAATGAAATTAAGAAGCGGCTGAGTTTAGTGCCTAAAACCCCCTACTATGATAGATATAGCGCTAGCATCTTTGAGCACATTGGGGACGCAAAGGTCGAAAGGTGAGTTCAGGGATATAAAGAGATTATTTCCGTATGCTTTCTATATTTCTGTGGTCCTCTGTCTCGCCTACACCAACTTACCACACATATCTAAGCGCGCTAGCAGCGGTTGGTTTCGGGGCGCTCCTCGCCTTTACTTACACACTGATATTGAACAAAAGGGTCTCGAAGAGAGAGGTTTTACTTGAATTCAGTTCTGACCTTAGGGAAGTTCTGGATCTTTGTGAAGCGTGTTGGCTCGGGAAGTGGGATGATCAAGGGAAGATTCATGAATTGAAGTCTGCAGAGCATAAGCTAGCAAGTAGATTGGCCGCAACAGCTGAGTACCGAGAGGTAATGGCGAAACTGCTCGGAAAAAGGTTTAGCGAGTTTGATAACTTGGATGTAAAACTTTTCACTCGGGCGACAGGTGGAAAATTTCAAACAAAAGATATGGAGGCATCTCCAGAAACGTTTCGAGAGATTTGTCACATTATTTTTAAAATCGAGGCAATCTTACGGCACACCCGTTGTGGGTATTGAAACATTTGTGGGCATTTGGAGAGTTGCCAAGGTCTAGTTCGAGATGCTGCAGTAAAGCTTTTACAAGGCTTGCGAACGGCAGCTTCGGGCCGAGAGCCACGGTCGCCGCTGCCTGCGTGGAGCAGGATTCGCCGCGGCACCGCATGTCTGCTCCGAGCCCCTCTTGCAGCTCGCTGCATATATTGCGGAGTACCGCAGTCCATCTCGCTCCACTTAGTGGCGACACTGGATCGGACAACTAACTCGCAGACCGTTTCGCCTGCATTTCCGCCAACATGCGAACGCGCGGTTCGTGTCGCTTGCGATACAGAAACCGCGCCCAGGCAGCGAAGACCCACGACATCCGGCCCGCGTCGATCTCAATAATGTCACGCAGCCGGGATCCTGATTGGTGCGGTTCAACGGTCAGAGTGTGGCGCCACGACTTGACTCCTGCGCCCTTTTCAAAAGACCGCAATATCATTGCGTCGTCGTCACATTCCAAGACTTCCATGAAATACGGCTGAGCCGGCAACCTTCCAAACAGCGATACCTGGACGGTCATCTTCTGGCCCCGATAGACGCGACCGTTCGGCAAGCCCTCGAAGGTGACAACGCCATCCATAATCTCCCTGAGAGCATCAAGGTCCGTTGCCAACGCCCAGACATCCTTTGCCGGTGAGGCATATTCGTGCTCCAGTTTCACGGTCTTCATGGAAAGTCCTTTGGCTCAAAAAGCTGTACCTGCTTGATTTACCAAACCAGACGTTGGCGCAACCTCAGCGAAAGCCCACTTTGTCCGCACTGCCGACATCGGATCGTAGGAAATGCTGCGCGAAGGCCTGAATGGCCGGTTCGGGCAAGCTGCAGCGCGGCGGGCCCCAACCTGGCGAATGTCCGGAGAGGGCCGGACGCGTGGGGCGAGGCCCCGGCGTAGTCTCGCGGGGCGACCATTCATTTTCTGCGCTAAATTGCTTGACCAAAGCCGAACCGAGGCCGAGCTGATAAACTCGCTTGCCCGAACACCTTGGAGCTCGCCCTCGTGTGATGTCGTCTTTCGGAAAAGACCGGACTATGCCACGATCCTGAGGGCTTCTGGCCTGAGGAATGGACGAAGGAGCAACCATGGGTCTCGATGCGGCAGGGGCGTTCCTGGACGGTGGTGGCAGGATGGGGCAACTCATCCGGGACTACGACTGGGCATCTACGCCTCTTGGCCCGGTGCAGACGTGGCCGCAGTCGCTCCGGTCGGCGCTGTCGATCAGCCTCAACTCCAGCTTCCCGACGGCAATCTACTGGGGGCCCGAGCTTCGGTTGCTCTACAACGATGCCTGGTCACCGATCCCCGCCGAGCGCCATCCCTGGGCGCTTGGCCGTCCGGCGGCGGAAGTCTGGGGTGACATCTGGGAGGTGGTGGGGCCGCAATTCGCGAAGGTACTCGAAACTGGCGAAGGATTCTCCGCCTACGATCAGATGTTGCCGATAAAGCGCGGCGGGATCGTTCAGGAAACCTATTGGAACTACAGCTTCACCGCAATCCGGGGCGAGGACAATCGCATTTCCGGAATATTCAACCAGGGGAACGAGACGACCCAGATCGTACAGGCGCGTCTGAACGCCGCGAAAGAAGTCTCCCGCCTGTCGAGAATGTTTCGGCAAGCCCCTGGCGCGATCGCCATCCTTCGGGGCCCCGACCATGTGTTCGACATTGCCAACCCGGCCTACCTTGATCTTGTTGGGAAGCAGGACCTTCTCGGCAAGGCGGTCAGGGATGTCTTGCCTGAGGTGGTCGATCAGGGCTTCACGGATCTGCTCGACCAAGTTTACTGCACCGGAGAACCCCATGTCGGGCGCGCCGTACCAGTCGCCTTCAACCGAAGCGGCCACACAGAGCAGCGACATGTCGATTTCGTGTTCCAGCCGATTTCTGATGAGGTTGGAGCGCGGCAGGGAATCTTTGTCCAGGCGACAGACGTTACCGAGACGATGCGCGCCCTGACGGCCGTGCGCGACAGCGAGCAGAAATACCATGCGATCGCGAACTCGATCGACCAGATGATCTGGTCGACACGGCCTGACGGGTATCATGACTACTTCAACGACCGGTGGTACGACTTCACGGGTGTTCCGCAGGGCTCGACCGACGGACAGGCATGGAAGGGGATGTTCCATCCCGAGGATCAGGACCGCACGACGGAAGTCTGGGCAGGCAGCTTGGCAACGGGCAAGCCCTACCACATCGAATACCGCCTGCGGCACCGCTCTGGAGAGTATCGCTGGATGATCGGGCGGGCTCAATGCGTGCGCGACGAGAGCGGCCAGATCGTCCGCTGGTACGGAACCTGTACGGATATTCACGCCATCAAGATGGCTGAGGAAAGTCGGCAACTGCTTCTTGACGAGTTGAACCACCGCGTGAAGAACCTGTTCACGCTCGTCGGTGGCATCGTGTCGATGGCGGCGCGCACGAGCGAAACCCCTGCGGAGATGGCCGCCTCGGTTCAGGGGCGCATGCAGGCGTTGGCGCAAGCCCACAACCTGATCCGGTTCAGCGGTCAGGGGACCATCACATCGGGCACCGTGTCGCTCAGCGATCTGGTCGACCAGATCCTGGCGCCGCACCTCGGTGGGGATCTCGTCGGTGCAAGTCTTTGTGACGGACCGCAGATGCAGCTTGGCGAACGGGCCGCGACCGGTATGGCCCTGATCTTGCACGAGCTTGCGACCAACGCTGCAAAGTATGGTGCGCTGCTCCAGCCGGGCGGCCACCTTACGATCCGCTGGACGGTCTCCGGGTCTACACTGACGATCACATGGGCCGAGGAATGCCCCACGCCGAAACCAGATGTGGTCTCGGGATCGGGTTTCGGCAGCCGTTTGATCAAGGCAACGGTCGAGGGGCAGTTCATGGGCCGGGTCGACTTTGCATCGACCGCATCCGGCTTCGTTATCCAGATGGAGCTGGAACTGGAGCAGCTTTTGGCCTGAAGGCGACGCGTGGGGTGTATCGGTTTCCTAGTCATTCAGCGTGGCCCTGATCGGCGCAAAATTGGCGGTCAGCAGTGCGGTTTCCTGCGAATGCTGCATGATGTCGCGAAGGCCGGTTCGGCGAAGCTGCGTCGCAGTGACGAGACCCACATGAAAGGCAGCTTTGGGCCGGAAGCGCCAACCCCCGAGCTTGGTACGAACGACAGCTCTGGGCTCGGACCAGCGGCACGCGATCTCTGGCTGAGGTCTCGGCCGCAGCGTTGCCGCAGGTCCCGCCCCCAGTGAGCTTAGGATTGCGAAGCAGGCCAAATCGCAGTGGTGTGGTGGGGGAGTGAGATGAGCAGTCGTTGCCGCACCGCGTATCTGCCGATCGCCCTCCTTCAGGTCTTGGCGCGTATCGCGCTGTGCGCGAAGGCGGCAATCAGGTCCGTTCGGGTGACGATGCCGACAATTTTGCCGTATTCAAGCACAGGCACGGCATCTGTCGCACCATCAGCCATCATCGGTAACAATGCGCCGATCGGTGTATTGCTTGTCGCCCGCGGAACCGCGACGTTCATGACGTCTCCGGCCCTGACTGGCTTCGTCCGCTCGCGATCCAGCAGCCTCTTAAGGGACGCAAGGTATCCCCGATCCAGCCGCAAGGCATCGGAGCGTGCTTGGGTGATGAGGTTCATCTGGAAGATAATACCGAGAAACGTCCTGTCGCTCGCAATCACCGGAATGGAGGTGAAGCGGTGCTGTCGAAACAGGTCCGCTATATCGCCCAGGGCCTTTTCCTGACCGACCGTCACGAGGTCACGGGACATGATATCCTTGGCCGTCAAGGGCCCGGAAGCCTGCGTGGCGGCCTGTAATTCAGCCGCGCCGATCAGTCTCGCCAGATCCTCGACACCAAGATTGAAAGACTGGCTGTAGCGTTTGAGAATATTGCTAAGCCCTTCTTCGGACAGTCCAAGGCGTTCGATCGGATTGCGATCCTCTGTCCCATGCGTGCTGGAGCTATCGAATTGCCGAAACGGATAGTGGCGGCCGGTCAGACGCGCGTAGACCGTGGCCAGCAGGACAAGCATCAAAGTGCCCACGGCTATCGGGCTCAGGGCAAACCAGAACCCGAGATGCGAGATGGCCTCGGGCGACATGGCCGCGGTCATCGCGACCGCGCCCGCCGGCGGGTGAACCGCGCGGCACAGGATGGTCGCCGTGATCGCGAGACCTACGGCGAGCGCGATCCGCAGGGTGGGATCTGAAACTGCAAGGCAGACAGCGACCCCGACGAGTGCCGCGACGGTGTTGCCGACGATGGCCGACCAAGGTTGCGCAAGCGGGCTGTTCGGCACCGCGAAAAGCAGCACAGAAGACGCGCCAAAGGGTGCGACAAGGTAAAGACCCAGCTGGGTGTCCATACTGGGCGACAGAAGGAACAGCCCGGTCGTTCCAAGGCCGATCAATGCGCCTAGTCCGGCGCGAAGGGCTTCCATCATTGAGACGCGTGCAACAGCGGGACCAAGTGACTTTAATATGTGCAAATCGATCTGCTCCGCCAATTTTTGCACGGTATTTCATCACTATGTGAACGATTCAAGTCCTGCCAGCTATGACGTCCAGACCGGCCCTCCACAGCCAAGGCCATCGTTGATCGCCTAATGGACCCGTTCAGAGACTTCGTGGCAGACATCCTACTGAGGTCTCTGGACATGGCGTCAGCTCTGACCTGCTCAAAGCTGATGATCAACGACAGCTTTGTTCGCGCCGAGGGCACTGGGCGGTTGGAACGGGCTGCGCGATACACGAATGGTCGGTTAAAGGAAGCTGCGCTGCAGCGCTGACCAGTCTGGCGAACGACGGCAATTGTCCGTCTCGGCCGGGAGCGCCGGTCCATCTGGCCATCCAGCAAGCGCGTCGCCCGATGTCCACACTGAGCCCGAACTGGCATGAGCTGCGGATAGAGTGAATAGCTGCTTGGCAGCGCCGCCTCCGCGGCATAACCTACAGGAGATAATCATCTTGGAAGATGAAGCTTCTGTCTGACGCAAAGCGTTATGTCTGGGAATGTCCTTCTTCAGTAAAACTGTGGAGGGACCAGATTTGGACCACGCGCTGCAAACTCGCTTTGTTCCCGGACGCTATGCTGTTTCTCGACTTCCAGCCGATGCGGACCTACCCGGCTGGATGAACGGCCCAGGCTTCAAAGCGGTCATCACCTCCGATGACGAAACAACCATAGTCTGCCTGGAAGACCGGGTTCCCGCTCACGTGACATCAGAAAGAGGTTGGGCCTGCCTGCGCACGATTGGGCCGTTCCCGTTCGATGCTTCTGGAATTGTCCTCTCCCTTATCGAACCTCTTTCAGCCAATGATATAGGTGTTTTTGTCGTCTGCACGTACGACGGCGAGCATGTGCTTGTATCTAACTCAGACGCTGAAAAAGCAGTGCAATGCCTAGAAGCCGCGGGACATGTTTGCATCGGGTAATGCCCGATGCACCTAAGGCATCCGCGCCATTCGCCACCTGACGAACCTAACCAACCGGGCGACCGCAGCGAAAGCTCACTTCAGTCCCCGCTATGGGTTTCGGGGCCCTGGACCATGGTGGCAGGTGCAGAAAGGTCCGGCATGGGGAAGCTGCTCTGAGGCAATTGAGATTCCGGCCAACAGCTCCTTTGGGCCGGAATGACCTCGCCAAACACAATAGGGCCGAGGGTCTTTGCCTGAACTTTCTGCCTCGCGGCCTTACCCCGTCACTTTCTTTACGAACTGGGATTTGAGGCCCATCTGGCCGACGCCGGGGATCTTGCAATCGATGTCGTGGTCGCCGTCGACCAACCGGATGCCGCGCACCTTGGTCCCGACCTTGACCACGAGGGAGGAGCCTTTGACCTTCAGGTCCTTGATCACGGTGACTGTGTCGCCGTCCTTGAGGACATTGCCGACGCTGTCACGCACGTCGGATGCGGTTTCGGTCGGCGCGTCGGACACCCATTCATGTCCGCATTCCGGGCAGTTGAAGAGGGCGCCAACCTGATAGGCATAGGGTGACGAGCATTCGGGGCATGGGGGTACAATATCGTTCATGGATGACACCGATAGTTAGAAGCGAGGTCGGGGGATAGCCTCGTTTTTTGCCGCGAGCAATTCGTGGCCCGAAGCTGCCTGTGACGCACGTTCCCAAGGATAACAGGGTCAGTCCGACAGCCCCTTGCTCGAAAGCTCGAAGCGGAGGAGGCCGGCCTCACCATTCCATGCCTTCCAGTGCCGCCATGGCTGCCTGCGCCATCTTCCAGCGCTCGACGCCTTTGGTGTAGATCTCGGAGGTCTGCGCCTGAGTGTGTCCATGGATCGTCATGATCTGGTATTGCGAGCAGCCTTCCTGTGCCAGGAGGTGACCCGCTGCCTTGCGGACACCATGGGCCGAGCGCCCTTCGAGGCCCGCCGCGATGCACCAGCGTCGGAACATGTTGCCCAGGGAGTCGGGGGACGAAAAGGCGCGGCCCTTCGCATTGAGAAGGTAGGTCTTTCCCCGGACCGGCGCCGCGCGTGTGGCGCGGTATAGGGGCGGCAGCATTGGAATGGTGACCTCGGCCGAGCCGCGCTTGGACGGTTGCCAGCGCAGCGCCTTGACGCCTTGCACCGTCGTTTCATTGCTGGGGCCAAGCCAGATTGCGTCGCCAATCCTGCAGGCCGTGAACATGAGCAGCGTCAGGCAGAGGTGGGGCGTAGTCCCGGCGGGATGCGCGGCCCGGAACCTTCGGAGATCATCCGCGGTCCAGGGCAGGGCGCCACCTCGGCCGGTGTCGATCCTGGCAATCCCGGCGGCCGGGTTGGTCTCGCACAGCCCGCGCTCACAGGCCCAGCGATACATCGAACGAATGCCCTCGATGATGCTGTCCGCCCGGGCGGGCGTCGCGATGAACTCGTCGCGCAGTTCGATCAGCTTGGCCTGCGGCATGACCATCGCGTAATCGGCGTAGCGCTCGGTCAGCACCTTCATCACGCCGACGCGCTTCTTGAGCGTGAGGGGCGAGGTCGCGCCTGCCTCCACGTCGCGTTCCATCGCGGCAAGGTGCTTGGCGGCGATCCAGCCGATGGAATAGCGGATGGCGCGGTCCTCGGGTGAGCTTTCCGGGGTTAGGACCAGCCCGGCCCGTGCGGCGCGGTAGATCTCCATGAACTGCGGGTGATCCGGCGCGACCGACAGCGGGATGCGCCGTGTCTTGTCGCCCTCGACGCGGACCCTGTAGCGAGTGGCGCCGGATGGTAGCTTCTCTGCCAGCAGGCCGGGAAATCTGATCTTCATGTCGTCACGTCCAAGCGATGGGTGCCCGCTTGTCTGTTGTCGTGGCCTGGCCGGGCGCGGCCGTTCCATCGGCATAGTCGAACTTCACGCCGTCAGGGCCGACCGAGACGATCCGCGCGCCGGGGTGGAGCGCTCTGACCGCCTCGAAGGCGTCCTGGATCTGGCGTGGCGTGGGCATGGATGGGGCGGTTGCTTTAGCCATGTCGAGCCTTCCTGTGGTGTTTCATCAGGCGATCTTCCAGACGATGAGCCCGGCGATCATGCAGGCTCCGGAGAGGATGCTCCACCTCACAGTGGTGCGGCACCGGTGAAGCCGCGCATCGGCAAGCCACCTGCGGAGTGGATCTCCGCTTTGATACGAGGTCAGGCTTTCGGCGGTGCGAGGCAGATTCTCAAGCTTCATGCCGCATCCCCGCCGCTGCGGCGCGCAGTGATGGCAGCGCGGATGAGGCGCGTGCGGCGCTGGAAGGCTGTTTCCGGCTCGGGCTGCGCGGGGGCAGGTGGCGTGGGGTCGGGATCGCCCTGCGGGTCCACCACCACGAAGTCCGACCGGCCGGTGATGCGCTGGTCGAGGTCATGCAGGCGGTTGCCTGCCTCGGCGGTGATGGGGTGCCCTTGGCGGGCCTTCGCCTGAAGCCAGATGTCCAAGCGTTTGACGTGGTCGGACGTGGCGGCATCCGGATCGGTCAGAAAGGCGGCTTCTTCGGGGTGGATGACTTTACGCGGCATGCTTGCCTCCATCGGTTTCGATAGAGGTAAGATTGTGGGAAAGTATTCCCATGTCAACCAAAAGTAGGAAAGTTTTCCGGTTACGTCCGGTGGTGCAGCCAGCACCGGTCTAGCTTGGGCCTTACGCGCTATCGGATTTGGGGCTGGGTTCTTGGTTGGCTTCGTCGCTTTTCACTGCCTGCACGCCAGTACGGGTCTTTATCCGCACCAGCTCGGCGGGCCAATGTAGTCGTATTCTCGACGTCCACTCTACGGCCTTGTCGAGCTCGTGCAGTGCATTCGGCGTTAGAGCGATGAGATTTACCCTTCCGGCGGTCTCGGTCGGTTTTATCTGGCGGATCGAAATCGCACCTTTTTCGTCTTTGACGACGCAGCGATGGCCAAACATCTCAGCAGGCGCTCCGCTGCTCGTGGATTTGTCGTAGAGCAGAATATCGCCCTTGCTGAATACCGGCTCACAACTCGTGTCAGCGACCTCGAGGGCTTCGAGCTTATCGAGCGCTAGTCCCGGCGGACACAGGACGCCAGGGGCTTGAAGTTTCTCATGATTGCTCAGCCACTCGACCGATCCGCCATTACGTATCCGCCCCATAAGTGGGAAAGTAGGCCGCAGACGGCTCAGGCCGGCAGGTGTGCTCGATGTCACCTCTTCAACGCTCATGCCAAGAACGCCGGAGATCTTCGTCGCTGTCGAGATCTTCGGCGAGGCTCCAGGGTTCTGGAACATCTTCCTGATTGCGGAGTCGCTGAGGCCTGCCTGTTTCGAGACTGAGGATGGCTTCAGTTGCGGGTTGCGCCTGAAGACCTCCATCAACCCCATCACGAACGGATCGCTTTCTGTCATGGGTATACTTTCCCACAAGGTGCCAGAACTGGCGACGGGAAAAAATTCCTAGTCATGTTCGGAAAACTTTCCTATATGTCCGGCATGGAGCAGTTAATCGCAGACGTGGAGGCTTACGCGGCCTCGGTAGACAGGAAGCCGCAAGCGGTCCTCAGGGCCGCCATCGGTGCTGGCTGGAATGAGTGGGACTCCTGGAAGGATGGCCGCTCGAGTCCAACCATGGCCCGAGCCGATCGCCTGCGTGATTTCATGAAGAAACATCCGGCCAAGGAGGACGCGGCATGAGCGATCATCTGAAACTGGTCGTATCGAATGGGTCATGCGCTGACCTTGCCGCGCCGAGGGCAGGGCGGTCGCGGTCCAAACTTCTGGACCGTTACCGCCTGCGCATGATCTCGGCCGAGCTCTGGGCCGCGTACCTTCGGCAGCATTTCCGCAACCCCGAGGACGTCGCCGCGCATTTCGAGGTGCGCTGCAGCACCGCGTGGAACTGGTGGGGTGCCGTGAGCCGCCCCAGCGCCGACAAGGTGATGTTGGCGCTGCTCGAGGATGACGGCTTTGCGCCCTGGCTGCACGCCGCAGTCCAGTGCGCGCAAAGGGGGGCCGCATGAGCTCCCGCGATGATATCCTTGGCCGTCCGCCCAAGATGCGCCGCCTGCCACGGCATGACCAGGACACGCGGGCGGGTCTCAGGCACGAGATCCGGGGCGGCAAGCATGTGGTCACCATGACCGTGTCGAGCGGCAAGGGCGACGTGCTGTCGCTGGCGCAGGTGAGCCTGCCCGCCGCACCTTGGGAGGCGCCGCGATGAGCGCCCCCGATCCCCATACCGGCCCATGTCCCTCGGGGCTGGTTCCGCGCGAGGCGGTTCATTCCAATCCGAAGCCCGGCCGTCTCGCGCGCCTTTCCAACACCAGCAAGCGGGGCAGGCGCACATGACCGCGACATCGACCATCACGCTGGCACGGGACAACACAAGCCTGCCGGAGTACCCGCTGCCGCACGGCACGCGGCTCGAGTCCCATTCCTACTTCAAGTTCCACTATGATCGCTGGCTCAACAGCGACTTCTACACCCGCGCTACCCAGCGCGGCGAATGGGCGGTCCTCGCCATCTCGCAGGCGCTGTGGTGCAAGTCGCGCTACCAGAACCCGGTGGGCACGCTGCCCAACGACGACAACCTGCTGGCCGGTCTCGTGGGCATGTCCGTCGAGACATGGCAGGGCTGGGCCCGGCGGGATCTGTCGCCGCTCTATGGCTGGCACCTGTGCCAGGTCCCCGACACCGGCGAGGTGCGCCTGATGCACGACGTGGTGGTCGAGGTGGTCCTCGATGCCATCGCCGCTCGCGACAAGAGCGATGACCGCGCAGCCGCAGAACGCGAGCGCACCGCCATCAATCGCCTGCGCAAGAGCGTGGCGGATCTCGGTGACGAGCGGATCGCGGGCAACCCGCAGTACATCGTGTCGCTGCACCGCTGGCTGACTGACGCCTACCCGACCGGCAACCGCACGGTTTCCCGCATTATCGAAGGCATGGAAGCGCTCGGCACGACTGCCTGGCGCCGCTGACGTTCTGTCCGTTTCCGTTCGTTTCTGTCCGCGGGACAGAACTGGACGCTTTCGGACAGAATGCGGACAGAACCGCCGACATTCTGTCGGCTGCATGAGAGGAAAGGAGAAAGAAATGAAAACGAGAAAGACAGGAGAGAACATTCTCGCCTCATTCCTCTTGTCCTGCTTGTGGATAAGTCGGCGCTCAGAAGGTGCTGAGAGGGGGGGGAGGGCATGACCGCCGAGCAGACCTCGACCACCGAGACCAAGCGGGATCGGGTGCGCCGGCTGCTGATCGCGCCGCTGACCGACTGGGGCTTTCGCAAGCCCGGCGACGTGCGCGAGGAGCGGCACAAGAAGTTCCTGACCGACCTAGCGGATGGGCTGGCCTACCTGAGCGACGAGCAGCTGGTCACGCTGCGCAACTTCCTGAAGTATCGGGGCGAGGGGAAGGACAAACGCGGTTGGCCGCGCATGGCCACCATCGTTCCACTGGCGGAAATCGTGGCGCCACGCTCGCTCGAGGAGATCCCGGTCATCGCGAGCTGGTTCGGCTCGGCGCGGGGTCCGAAGGCCTATGCCGAGGGCACGCTGGTCGCGGAGTTCCTGTACCTCGAGAAGTTCAAGCGCCCGCCGCACAAGGACGGTGAATGGCGCATGGTACGGAGCAAGGCGCAGTCGCTCGACAGCGACCGGCGCGTGCGCTCGGACCGGGAGCGCCGGGGCGTCGCCAGTGCTGATGACCTGCAATTCCTCACATGGATCAACGACCTGGAGGCGCGGGCCATGGCCCTGTTGCCGGAAGACTTCCGAGAAGGAACAGTATGATGAACATGGCGCACGAGTTCAGCGTTGCACGGGTTCGGCCCGGCCGGGCAGGCAAGACCCCGGTGTCAATCTGGGATCTGCTCACATGGGCCTTCCAGGTCGAGAAGGTGCAGCTGGACTTCGACGAGATGGGCAGCACCGCAGGGGAGCGCCCCGGCGTCAGCATGGAATACATCCTGATGAAGCGCGGAGATCTCGGCTGTTCGGTCGACGGTGGTGGTCGGTCTGAGCCGCACCCGGATGCTGATCTCGTGGCCTCGGCGTTGGCCGCGCTGCCCGAGGGCTGCGGCGGGCGGCGCACGGCGGTGTGGCTTGCGGATCTCGCGCGGCGCGGCAGCTGGCCGGACTGGGGGCAGGGCATCCGGCCTCGCTGTGAGCCGGTCGAGTGGCGGAACTGCAAGCACGGGCGGTACGCGGTGCGCGAAGTCTGGCGTGGTCCGGGTCGCTGGCCTGCACCCCTGCTGGGCAAGGGCGACGGCTATGCCTGCCGGGTGGTCTTTGAGGGCGGCGCGCGCGAGGTGGCGGCGGCCCGCAGGGCATGGCTCGGCTGGTGGTCGGCGCTGCTCGAGCTGCAGACCACCTTCCGGATCCGCTGCGATCTGACTGGCTTCGAGGTGACCGCCGACATGCCGCCGATGAAGCCCTGGCAGAAACCGGGTTGACGGATTCTCACTTCGTTGACAGATTGCAGGCGAACCGAACCACGCCCGGAGCAGAGATGCTACCGGGCGCTTTTCGTTGGGGCCACCGCCTGCGCCGCCGCTATCTCCGCAATCCAAGAGATTTACACTCTGGATTTCCAGGCAAACTCCACGCTGACAAAAAACCGACGGGTCCCTCCTGGGGTCTGACCGTATACGGGGCGGCTAAGCGCACAGGTTTTGGAACGCTAAACCATTCAGAAAGCCTAAACTTACGGGGCTAAACTTGGAGGGTCCGGTAAACATCACGGGCAAGGGCGCATGAACACCACCGAGCTTGCGAAGGAACTTGGCGTCACCAAGGGGCGGATCAGCCAGTACGTGTCGCAGGGCAAGCTTGATGGCTGTTACACCGGCGATGGCCGGGCCCGGCGCTTCAACGTCGAGAAGGTGCGGGCGGCGCTTGATCACCGCCTCGATCCCGGGCAGATGCTGGGCAACGGTGCTGGTACCAAGGAACGGATCCGCGATCCGCAGCCCGCAGCAGCATCGCCCCGCGAAGGCCAGCTGGCCCCGCGAGATCCGGACCGCTACGAGCTGGCCCGCATCCAGAAAGTCGAGGAGGAGGCGCGGCGTCTGCGCCGCCAGAACCAGCTCGAAGAGGGCAGCATGGTGCTGGCTGACAATGCTGCGCGCGAGGCTGCGCGGGCGCTGTCGAAAGAACTGGCACAGATCGAGGATCTGCTGAAACGCGGTGCCCGGTCTCTGGCAGACGAGTTGGGGGTGGACTTCAAGCAGGCGCGTAAGATCCTGCTAGATCATTGGCGTGAACATCGCACCCGGCGGGCGAGGGCGCTTCAGGACGAAGCTGATGCCGCCGACCTGAGCGACGACGATCGCGAGGCTGATTTCTGATGGGCTTCGTTGCGTCCGCGCAGCGGACCGTCTGCGCGGCGATGGCGCGGGCCATGGTGCCGCCGCCGCCGCCGAACATCACCCGCTGGTGTGAGGAGAACATCGAGTTCGACGAACGCTCGCCGATCTCGGGAGAATTCGACATCTCGCGCTTCGAGTTCCTGCGCGAGATCCACGAGGTGCTTTCGCCGGAGCATCCTTGCCGGGAGGTCACGCTGCGCGGTTCGGCGCAGTGGGGCAAGACGGTTTCGGTCATCCAGCCCACGCTGGGGGCCTGGCACGAATACACACCGCTGGATTCGCTGATTGTCCATCCGACGGGCAGCGCCGCCAGCGAGTGGGTCAACAACAAGTGGATGCCCATGCGCCGCCAAGCGCCGGGGCTCATCAAGGTTTTCGGCTCGGGCCGCGGTGAGAACCGCGACAACATCTTCAACCAGGAGACGCTGGACCTGAACGGCTCGCTGAAGGTGGCCTCGTCCGGGTCTCCGGCGGACCTGACCGGCACCAGCCGCCGCCTCGTCATCATGGATGACCTCTCGAAGTTCGAGACCTCGGACAAGGGCGACCCGGAGAAGCTGGCGGAAAGCCGGGCCTCGGGCTTCGATGATGCGAAGCTCCTTCGTGTCTCGACATCTTTGATCAAGGGCACCTGCCGGATCACCATCGCTTACGAGCGTAGCGACAAGCGGCTGTTCAACGTGCCGTGTCCGCACTGCGGCTTCATGCAGCCGCTGACCTGGGAGAACTTCAAGGCCAGCCTCGAGCCGGAGCGGCTTCACGCGGCACATTTCACCTGCGAGAGCTGCCGGTCGGCGATCCGGCACGCGGACAAGGAACGGATTGTCCGGCAGGGGCGCTGGGTGCCGGGGAACCCGCACGGGGACCATCCGGGCTTCCACCTGTGGCGGGCCTATGCACCGCAGCGGGACTGGGCCTCGATCGCGGTAGAATACGCGCAGATGATGGGCTGGACGCGGCTGGAAGCGGGCAGTTCGACGCTGACCGAGGCGGGCGGCGAGCAAAAGGACGCGGCCAAGGCGTCGAAGACCGCGACGGCCAAGCCGATCAAGGCGCAGGTTGAGCAGGTGTTCTGGAACGACGTACTCGGGCTGCCCTACGAGCAGGCGACGGACGCGCCGGATTGGGAAAAGCTGCGCGACCGGGCCGAGCTGGCCGAGCCGGGCACGGTGATGGATCTCGGTGTCCTGCCGGCCACGGGCTTCATCTTCGCCGCGGGTGTCGATTGCCAGGATGACCGGATCGAGGTGCAGCTGGTGGCCTTTGGTGCCAACCGGCGGCGCTGGGTGATCGATTACCGGGTGATCCCGCATCACATCGGTGATGATGAGGGCCGCGCCGCGCTGAATGCGCTGCTCAAGCAGGAATGGCGGACGCAGCTTGGCCTGCGCGTCGCGATCGACATCCTCGCGATCGACGGCGGGGCCTACACCGATGATGTTTGGAGCTGGGCAAAGTCCCATCCCTGGGGCCGGGTCATCATCGTGAAGGGCGGCTCGACCGAGAACGGGCCGCTGATGGCGCTGCAGAAGTTCGACCGCCGCAAGGATGGCAAGGTGAAGCGGGCGCAGAAGCGCGCCTTCAACCTCAATGTCTCGTCGCTCAAGGCGGGGCTCTATGCCCACCTCGGCAAGGAAGACCCCGAAGAGCGGGGCTATGCCCAGTTCGCCGTGGGGCTCGGGGATGAGTATTACCGCATGCTCACTTCCGAGCATCGGGTGCTGTCGCGCAACAAGGCGGGGGTGATGACCAGCCGCTGGGTGCTGGTCGAACCGACCCGGCGCAACGAAGCGCTCGATACGATGAACTATGCCGAGGCCGCGGCGCTCCGGGCCGGATGGGCCTCGAACACCGATGACCAGTGGGACGCCATTGCGGCGGAGCGGGGGGCCGCGCCGCCGGATGTGCAGCCCGATCTCTTCGACGGCGCGCTGGTCGCACCAGCCGCTGCCACTGAGCACAACGACACCAGGGCCGCACGCCCCGCCTCGAAGCGGAAGGCGGGGCGGCTCTCCGATCTCCTGAGGAAGCAGAATGGCTGATACCGCGACGCTCGAGGCCCGGCTGGAAGAGGCCGAAGAGGCCCTGCACCAGGTGCTGATCGGCCAGAGCGTGACCGTCACCGCCTATGACGGCCACCGCACCGAGTACGGCCCCGCCAAGGAAGGCGAGCTGCGCCGCTACATCGGGTCGCTGAAGCGCGAGCTTGGGCGCGGTCGCGGGCCGGGCTCGCGCCGGGTGGTGTTCTGATGACGGAACGCCTCGCCGACCTAACCCGTGTGCCGCTGGTCTCGCGCCGCAAACGTGGCGCCATGCGGGATGCAGGCTTCAATGGCAGCGCGCCCTACGTGGCCGCCGACACCGGTATCGACACACTGAGCGGGTTCCTTCCGTCGAACCGTGCGGCGGATGCCGAGATCCTGCCGGGCCGTGATCGGATCACGGCGCGGGCGCGGGATCTCGGGCGCAACAATGGCTGGGCGGCGGGGGCGATCTCGAAGGAGGTCGACGGCGTCATCGGCGCGAACTTCCGGCCGCTGCTGAAGCCGGACTGGCGCGCGCTGGGGCTGAGCTCGGACTGGGCGCAGGAGTTCAAGGAACAGGTCGAGGCGCGTTGGCGCCTGCATGCGGATGATCCGCGCCGCTATTGCGACACCACGCGGTCGCAGACCATGCCGCAACTCTTCGGCAGCGCCTACCGCACCTACCTGATCGAAGGCGAGGCACTGGGGCTGGTCAACTGGCGGGCGGCGCGGCCCTTCAAGACGACGCTGCGGCTGGTCGACCCGGACCTGCTGAGCAACCCCTATGACGCGGCGGACGAGCAGAGCCTGCGCGGTGGCGTCGAGGTGACGCGCGACGGCGTGGCCCGGGCCTACCACTTCCGGCAGGGGCACCAGGACAGCGCCTGGGCGAACGTGGCCGATGCGATGACCTGGAAGCGCATCGGGCGCGAAGGGGCGAACGGGCGCCCGCAGGTGATCCACTTCTTCGACAAGGCTCGAGATGGGCAGACACGCGGCGTGAGCCGCCTCGCACCGATCATCGAGCGCCTGAAGATGGAGGACCACTATTCGCGAGTGGAGCTGCAGGCAGCGGTCATCAACGCGATCCTCGCGGCCTTCATCAAGAGCCCGATGGGCCCGGAGGCCATGGATGAGATGTTCGGCGATGGTGACGCCTCAGCCTTCCTGAACTACCAGGAGGGCCGCAGCGAGTATTACAGTGGAAAGGGCGGTGTGAAGCTGGGCGGTGCCCGGATCCAGACGCTCTATCCCAATGACGAGATCGGCATGGTGTCGACCGCCCGGCCGGCGGCGCAGTTCGCGGACTTCGAGGCCGCGGTGCTGCGCAACATCGCCTCGGGCCTTGGCATCAGCTACGAGCAGCTCGCCTCGGACTGGTCGAAGACGAACTACTCGAGCGCCCGCGCGGCGATGATCGAGATTTGGCGCGGCTGGACCGCACGCCGGGTCGCCTTTTCGCAGGGCTTCTGCCAGCCGTACTTCATGGCATGGCTCGAAGAGCAGGTGCTTGACGGGCATATCCGCCTGCCGGGTAATGCGCCGGACTTCCACATGTATTGGCCGGCCTATGCCCGGGCCAAGTGGATCGGGCCGGGCAAGGGCTTCGTCGATCCGGTCAAGGAAGCGCAGGCGGCTGCGATGCGCGTGGCGCTGGGGCTTTCGACGCTCGAGGAAGAGGCGGCGGAGCTGACCGGCACCGACTACGCCGACAACATGGAGCAGATCGGGCGCGAGATCACGGCAATGCCCGATGGCATGCTGCACCCGGCGCAGGAAAGCTTCGCCAAACTGCTGGGCCCGGCGGCGGGCGGCCCGGCGCAGGTATCCGAGGACTGACAGAATGCGACATCCGCAGATCGCGGCGCGTGTGTTCCACACGCCGCTTCTTGCTGCGCCTGCGAAGGCGGCGGCATTCATCATGGGGCTTGGCCCGCGCATCACCGGCGGCGACGTCGAGGTGCTTGGCGCCGAGGTCTCACCGGAGGCCAGCCGCCGCGCCCGTGCCTCTCTGCTCGATGAGCGCCTCGAGGGCGACATCCGCTCTGGTGGCCGCGAGGGCTACCGGGTGCGTGACGGCGTCGCGGTGATCCCGGTCACCGGCACGCTGGTGCATCGTGGTGCCTGGCTCGGCCAGTCTTCTGGCGAAACCTCTTACGAGGGGCTTGCCGCGCAGATCGACACGGCGCGGCGGGACCGCATGGTGCGGGGCGTCGCGCTCGAGATCGACAGCTTCGGCGGCGAGGTGGCCGGGTGCTTTTCCCTGGCCGACCAGATCCGCGAGCTGCGCGAGGAAAAACCGGTCTGGGCCTTCGTGAGCGATCACGCCTATTCGGCGGGTTACGCGATCGCATCGCAGGCCACGCGCATCATCATGCCGCGCACCGCCGGGGCCGGGTCCATCGGCGTGATCTGCATGCACGCGGATTACTCGGCCCGTCTGGAAGCCATGGGCATGCAGGTGACGGTGATCGCTGCCGGCGCGCACAAGGCAGACGGCAACCCCTATGCGCCGCTGCCCGAGGCGGTGCGGGACGATCTGCAGGCCGAGATGGAGCAGCTGCGCGGGATCTTCGCCGAGACCGTGGGGCAGGGGCGCGGCACGCGCCTCAGCGCCGAGGCGGCGCTTGCCACCGAGGCCCGTTGCCTGATCGGCACAGATGCAATCGAGGCAGGGCTTGCCGATGAGATCGCCAACCCGCGCGAGGCCTTCGAGGCCTTTGCTGACGAAATCAATGGCCGCGCTCCGGCGCGGCAGTCCACCCCTGCAACAGGAGCCACCACCATGTCCGGACAGACCAAGACCACGCCGCCGGCGGCCACCATCCCGGCGCCCACGACCGACACCTCGGCCACCACGCCGGCGCCCGCGCCGCAGGCCGAAGCCTCCACACCGGAGGCCCCGGCGCCCACCGCGCCCGCCGCCGAAGATCCCAAGGCCCGTATCGCGGCGATCCTGCGCAGCCCCGAAGCAGAGGGCCGTGAGGATCTCGCGCGCAGCTTCGCCTTTGACAGCGACATGGCCTCGGCGGAGGCGATCAAGCACCTGGCGGCGGCGCCCAAGGGCGGCGCCGGGGCCTCGAGCCTGTCGGCGAGCATCGACGCGGAAGCCACCGAGCTCGAAACCCCCGGTGCCTCGGCCTCGGGCGGCGGCGCCCCGGCCGAGCCAGGCATCCAGTCCCGCGCTGCCGAGCGCTGGGGCGCGAAGTAACGCCCGGCACCGAGCCGGGCCTCGACTGACCTCACATCCGAAAGGACACGACAATGCCTCCCAAGATTGAAGGCCGGACGCCCGGCGATTTCATCCTCTATGACAAAGCGGAGTACAGCCGCGACGTCGAAACCATCGGCGCGGGTGCCGACCTCGAGCCGGGCACCGTCCTGGGCCGGGTGACCGCCTCGGGCAAGCTGATCCGCAGCGTGATGGGCGCGGCGGACGGCTCCGAGACCCCGGTGGCCGTGCTGCGCGGCGGTGCAGCTGCTGCAGAAGCGGACGTGAAGGCGCTGGTGCAGGCCCGCCATACCCGCTGCCGCCGGGGCGGCCTCGTCTTCGACGCAAGCTGGGCCACCGAAGCCAACCGTGACACCGCCTGCGCTGCCCTCAAGGCGGCGGGCATCGTCACCACCTGACCCTGCCGCGCCACGGCGGCGCGTCTCTTCCAGTCTCGCAGCGCGCCGCCCCTCGGGGCGGCGTTTGTCATTCCGCGCCGCGCGCGCAGTTCAGAACAGGAGGCCTGTGATGGCCCATATCAACATCTTCAAGGGCGACGGATTCTCGGCCATGGCGCTCGGCGAAGCCATCCGCATGATCCCCAACCAGTGGGGCACCATCGGGGCCATGGGCCTCTTCACTGCCAAGGCGATCCGCGGCACCGTGTTCTCGATCGAGAAGAAGGACGGTGTGCTGCAGCTGGTGCAGTCCTCCGAGCGTGGCTCGCCGCTGCCCGGCCAAGCGCGCGGCAAGCGCAAGATGGTGGACTTCCGCACCGAGCGCTTCGGCCTCAAGTCGCGCATCACCGCTGACGATATCGACAACATCCGCGCCTTCGGCTCCGAGACCGAGCTGAAGCAGGCGCAGGACGAGGTGATGGACCGGCAGGAAGAGCTGCGCGGGTCGATCGACATCACCCGCGAGTATCACCGCGCCGGGGCGCTGCAGGGGGTGGTCCTCGACGCTGATGGCTCCGAGCTGATGAACTTGTTCGACAAGTTCGAGATCAACCGCAAGTCGGTGGACTTCACCTTCGGCACCGCGACCACCGACCTTGCCGCGAAGTGCAAGGAAGTGACTCGCCACATCCGGCTGAACCTGATGGGTGACGTCATGGCCGGTGTCGGCTCGCTGATCCACCCCGACTTTACTGACAAGCTCATGGGCCACGCGGACTTCAAGGAGCGCTACAAGTATTACCAGAACGCCAATGGTGGCGATCCGCTGCGTGACGACACCTCGGACGGCTTCGAGTTCGGCGGCATCCGCTGGAAGGAATACCTAGCGGAGGCGCCGGTGCCGCAGGAAGACGGCACGACCGTCACCCGCAGCTTCATCGGTGAAGCCAAGGCGGCCTTCTTCCCGCTGGGCACACGCCAGACCTTCCGCACCTTCAACGGCTCGCCGGACTACGTGGGCATGGCCAACACGCCGGGCCGCGACTTCTACTCAGCAGTGTTCCCCGACCGGCAGGAGGATCGCTTCGTCGACGTCGAGGCGATGATGCAGAACATGCAGATCTGCATGCGTCCCGGGGTGCTGGTCGAAGGCCGCACCTCCAACTGATGACCTCGGCCCGGCCTTCGGGCCGGGTCGCCATGACGGGAGAGACAGCATGGCCAGAAAGACCAAGCAGAAGACCACAGGCTCGGATGTTCGGGTGAAGATGATCGCGCCGCATAGCTACAAGCTCGACACGCGCTCCAAGCGCCATCTGCCGAAAGGCTGGAGCGGGTTGGTGCCGGAAGCGATCGCGGACGAGATTGAGGCGGCAGGCACCGGCGCGCGTGACGAGCCGTTCGAGATCGTCGACAGCAAGGACACCGGCATGCGGGCGGCCAAGGGCGGCAAGGCTGCCGAGGGCAAGGGGATGGGCAATGCGATAGGCGCAGACGGTGCGACGGGCGGTGCGGCGGCCACAACCGCGCCCACTTCCGCCACGACCGACGCCGGGACCGGTGCAGCGTCCGCGACCGGGGGTGATACGGTCGCGGGTCAGGATGGCAGCGCCGACCTCCTTGGCCAGGGCGGCACCGGCGAAGACTGATGCCGCCTGATCCGTTCCTGCGCAGTGTCGAGGCCACCTTTCACCGTCACGGTGTCGCGGCGGTCCTCGACCCGGACGGGCTGGCGCGGCCTGTGAAGCTGCTGCCCACCCGGCCCGATGGTGCGCTCGAGTTCGGGCAGCTGCAGGTGCAGGACGCCACCGGCGTCTTCGAGATCCTCGCGGTGGCCTTCGCGGGCTTTGATCGGGGCACTGTGATCCAGATCGGCGGGGAGCGCCGCAAGGTGCAGCACCACAAGGTCACCGATCCGCGCCGCTACAAGGTGCGGCTCGACACCATTCCGACGACATGACGAGGCTCAACATGACCAGGAAGAAACCTGCCGCGGCTGATGTTGCGGTCACCCTCGGCGCTGCCGCCGAGATCGCATCCCGCCCCGGCCGCAAGCGCCATCTGCCTGCGGGCTGGTCGGGCGCGTTGCCACCGGCGGATCGTGATGCGCTCGCGGCACGCGGGGCGCTGGTCGAGGAGACGGCGCCTGCCGCCGCGCCCGAGATCACGGACGCATCCGAGGAATGAGCCGGACGCGCCTCGAGGCCGCCCTCGAAGGCAACCTCGAGCAATATATGCGCGAAGAGCTGGATCTCGCGGAGCGCGCGGTGACCAGGGGGGTGCATGGACGGGCGACGGCCCTGAAGCACGCCCTCAGGGCCGATGTCATCGCCGGGGGGCTGGGGCAGCGCCTGTCCAAGAGTTGGCGGCATGAGAGCTATCCTCGCAACGGGGCCAGCCTCGGGGCCGCATCCCTTGTCTTCACCAAGGCCGACAAGCTGATCAGAGCCTTCGATGAGGGCTCCGATGTCAAATCGAGCGAGGGCTTCTTCCTCGCGATCCCGACGCCATCGGCGCCGAAGCTCGGCATGGGCCGCAAGAGGATCAGCCCCTCGACGTTTCCGGAGCATCGCTTCGGGCGCCTGCGCTTCGTCTATGTCAAAGGCGGCACCTCGCTGCTGGTGGTGGACAATCAGCGGGCCACGAAGAAGGGCGGCTACGCCCTCTCGAAGAGCAAGCGCGCGCTGGCCAGCGGGACGGGGCTCCACACCGTGCCGATGTTCTGGCTGGTGCCCCGGGCGCGCCTGCGCAAGCGGCTCAACGTGGAGCGTGTCGAGCGGGCGGCCCTGAGTGGCCTTGCGGGCGACATCGACCGTGAATTTCAGACCCTGTCACGCCGGAGGCTGCGCTGATGCCAAGCACTCATGAAGCCGCGCTGCTGGCGCTGCAGGCCGCGCTGGCCGGACACGGCGCCACCATCCTGCGCGATCCTGATCTACCGCTGCACTATCCCGAGGGCGGCCTCGTAAACCTGGCCCCGGCAAACCCTGTCGAAGAGGGGGTGCGCCTCGGCACCGGCGTTCGCGAATGGAGCCGGGATGTCGACCTCGAGCACGTGGTGCAGGCCGCAGAGGCGGTGCAGCGCGATGCGGATCTCGACGCGGCAATGACGCGGACGGCGGCGCTGCTGCTGGCAGACCAAACCCTCGGCGGCGCAGTCGACTGGCTCGAGCTGTCTGCACCTAAGGAAAGCGAATCCGTGCCCATGCCCGGGGCGGAGACACTCAAGGGCGCGGTGCTGGTCGCCACGCTGTTTTACGAAACCACCCACAACCCAATGGAGTGACCCATGCCCAACGCACGCGGCGATCGCGCCAAGTTCCTCTCGCGCCGTCAGGCTGCCTTCGGTGCTGCCGAAGCGGCGGCGGCCGGCGGCTTCTACCTGATGCCGTTCTACAGCTACAACGTCGTGCCCTCGGGTGAGCTGGCCAATGACGAGGCGATCCGAGGCGATGCGTTCCCCGGTGACACCGTGGCAGGCCTGCGCAATCTCGCGGGCGGCATCGAGGTGCCCATGGGCCTCGACAGCATCGGCTGGCATCTAGCGCAGATCCTCGGGCTGCCGGAAACCAGTGGCACCGGCCCCTATACCCATGTGTTCACCGCCAAGGCGAACCCCGCCATCCTGCTGGCCACCCATGGCATCAGCCACACCGACACCGTCGCGCATTTTGTGCAGGACAGCCTGGCGATTGCCGGTCTCGAGATCACGGCGCAGAAGAACGGCACGCGCCAGCGCGTGACGCTGAACATGGTGGGCCGTGAAGAGGTCAAGGCGGGCGCAACACTCGACGCCTCGCCGGTGGCCTTCTCGCCTGATCCGGTGCCCGTTGGCTTCCAAGGGGGGCTGACCCTCGACGGCAACGACGCAGCAGTGACGCAGGTAAGCTTGACCCTCAACACCGGGCGCGAAGCGGACCAGGAAACCATGAACGGACTGGCCACCGCCGATGACATCAGCCCGGGCATGTGGGATTTGAGCGGCGCGCTCACCGGGAGGTTCCGCTCCACTACGCTTTATGACGCAGCCTCGGCGGGCACGCCCTTGTCCTTGGTCCTGTCCTGGCCAATGAACGCCAGTTACAGTCTTAGCCTGCGCGTGCCCTCGGTCACGCTTGAGCGAAACGGTCTGCCGATCGACGGGCGAGGGGTGATCTCGCAGAACTTCAACTGGCGCGCCAACCGTCCTGCCGTGGGGCAGGAACTGTTCGAGGTGACGCTGGTCAACAGCACCTCCGACTACGCGAACGCCGCCTGATGGTGCTGCGTCTGTCGCGGGCCCTGGCCGGGGCCCGCACCATCCCGCTCGGATATGGCGTCACCGTGTCCTTCCGGCAGTTCGGCTTTTCCGATTTGCGCGAGGCACAGGCTGCGGCCATGCGGCTCGCCCGCGAGACCTTGCCGCCGGCCCATGCCTTCGATGCGGCGGCGCTCGATGATGAGGATCTCGGGCCAGAGCACGAAGATGCTCTGCGCGGGCAGGCCGATAGGCACTTCGTCAAACTCCTTCTGGTCCGGTTCGGCACCGGCTGGGAGGGGCTTGAGGATGAAACAGGCGCGCCCGCGCCGTTTGAAGCTGCGACTATCGATATCTTCCTCGATCTCTTCCCTGGCACGGCCTCGGTGCTGCACCAAAGCCTGATGGCACCGGTCGTGGCTGTGGAGATGGAGGGAAACGTCTCCGCGCCCTCGCCGCATACCGCTACGGCGGAGGCCTGAGCTTCTGCGCTGACTGCCGGGCAACCCCCGGCTTTTCCTGCGCGAGGTTCGGGGGTGAGGGCGCCTGTCCCGAAGACACGCACGCGCCGCAGAGCGTCGAGGGCCGCGCCCTTGCCGCCATCGCTGCCAGCCTGGCGCATCAGCGCCGCATCGGGCCCGCCGGCTATGCCGGGCTCGACATGCCTGCCTGCCTCGCGATGACCGAGGCGCAGGGCATTCCGACATCCGTGGCGGCGCTGCTGCTGCCGTTCTGGGAACTGGGCCTGCTGCAGGCCGCTGCCCGCAACCGTGAGACCGAAGGCAAGTCATGAGCACCACGACGCGCAGCTACACGATCCGCCTCTCGGCAGCCGGCAAGCAGCAGCTCGAGGCGGACCTGAAGGCGCTTGGCCGGTCCGGTGAGCAAAGCCTGAAGCGCATCCAGTCCGCGGGGCGGCCGGCAAGCGCGGGCCTGCGTGAAACTGACGGCGCGGCGCGGCAGCTCAAGGGCTCGCTCCATTCCATGAGCCAGGAGTTGCCTGCCGTCCAGCGTCTCGCACGGTTCATGGGCACCACAGCGCTGGCCGGCGGTCTGGTGGCCTTCGGCAGGGGCGCGCTCGACGTGGGCCGCCAGTTCCAGGCAATGATGCAGCGGGTCGAGGCGGCGACGCAGGCCAGTGAAGGTGACCTCGACCGGCTCAGTGAAGCGGCCAAGCGTCTCGGTGAGACCACGGCCTTCAGCGCCATGCAGGCCGCCGAGGCCATCGAGGTGCTGGCGAAGAACGGGGTTTCAGTTACCAACATCCTCGGGGGCGCGCTCGACAGCTCGGTGATGCTGGCCAGCGCCCTTGGCGCTGAGATTGCGCCCTCGGCGGATCTGGTCACTGACGTGATGCAGCAGTTCGGGCTCACCGCTGCGGAGCTGCCTGAGATCGTCGACCGGCTCACCGGTGCTGCCTTCACCTCAAAGTTCGGTTTCGATGACCTGCGCCTCGCGATCGCGCAGGCGGGCGGCGTGGCCGGGACCACGGGCGTCGAGATCAATGACTTCCTGACGACGCTCTCCGCGACTGCCTCGAGCTTTGCCTCCGGCTCGGACGCCGGCACGTCCTACAAGACCTTCCTGCAGCGACTGGTGCCCGAGTCCGCCAAGGCCGCCGCGGTGATGTCTGATCTTGGCCTCGAGTTCTTCGACGCCAATGGCAACATGAAGGAGATGGCCGAGATTGCGCAGGAGCTTCAGGACGGGCTTGCGGGTCTGGACGAGGCCAGCCGCCTCGAGGCTCTGAAGACCGTGTTCGGCACCGACGCGATCCGCACGGCGGCAGCGCTGGCGGAGCAGGGGGCGGACGGCTTCCGCGATCTCGCCTCGGCCATCGGTGAGGTTTCGGCACAGGAACAGGCCGAAGTGCGGATGCGCGGCCTCGAGGGCGCGCTGAAGGAGTTGGCCGCCGCCTGGGAAGCGCTGCAGCTCGAGTCTGCGCAGAACGGTGGCCTCGAGATCGCGGAGAAGTTCACCCGCCGCCTGACCGAGGCGCTGCGCTATCTCACCGAGAACTTCCAAGAGGTCGAAGAGATCGTTGAGCGGGTGGCGCAGGCGCTCACCGTCTATCTGGTCGGCAAAGGGATGACGCTTGCCGTGGCGAAAGCTGTCGCCATGCGCGCGGCCTACATCGAGCTTGCCGGGTCGGTCTCTGGCGTGGGTACCGTTGCCGGCCGCGCCGTGGGGCCGGTGACGCGGCTCGGTGCGGCTGCGCGTGTTCTGACGGGGGTGCTTGGCGGACCGCTGTCGCTTGCGATCACAGCCGCGTCCCTGATCGCGTTCGGCCTTGATACGGACAAGGCGGCGGATGCGATCGACCGGGCAGATGTCGCCGCGAAGGCCGCCGCCAGTGCGCTCGACGAATACCAGGCCGCCTCGAAGCGGGCCGCGGATGAGCAGAAGGAACTTCGTGGGCAGGTGAGCGCTGCGACCGAGGCGATGCTGGTTCAGACCCGCGCCAACCTGGTGCAGGCGCTCGAGGATGCGCAGCGTGAGCTGAAGGCTGCGCAGGACAGCATGAGCGGGGCGTTCTGGGATGGAGATGGCTTCGATGACTTCGCGGCGCGCTATCGCATGCTGTTCCGGACCAACCTGCAGACCGGGGCGCCGGAGGGCCCGACCAACCGCTACCTCATGCAGATGGCGAAGATGGCCGAGCAGGCCGGCGCGCTCGAGATCTCGGCCACCGCCTTTATGGAGAGCTTCAGCGAGATCCAGGCCATCGGTCCTGCCTTCGAGGAAGCTGGTGCTGCACTCCAAACGATCCTCGACGGTGGCGGGCCGCTGGCAGGCAATGCTGCGCTTGAGAAACTGCGCGAAATGGCAGCAGCGGCGGGGATCTTCGGGGATGAGGTCGAAGCCATTGACGGCGCGGGGTCGGAGGCCGAGCTGCGCCGCGCCTACGGAGCGCTGGTCACCGCCATCAATGAGGCGGTCATCGCCGGGCGGCAGCTTCGGTCTGAGGATCTGGAACGGTTCCGCGAGAATGCCGCTGGTCTTGCAGACCTCGAAAAGAACGAGGAGCGCCTCCTCGAACGCCATCGGGAGGTACTCGACATCTCGCGGGACCTCTCCGAGGAACGGCCCTTTGACGCTACCGCTGACAGCGCCGGCCAGGCTGCTGACGAGATCGACCGCGCCGCGCGCGCCTTTGCTGACTACCAGAAGTCCCGGGTGCAGGGCGCGAGCCTTGAGAAAGATTTCCCCTCGACGCCGGCGGTTGCGCAGGACGGCATGCGATCCTTCATCGCGTGGCTTGAGGGCACTGCGCCCGGATCGCACCCGCGCGCGAAGGGCTACAACACCACCCTCGATTATGATCGCTACACGGGGCCGGTGAACCTCGAAGGCATGACCCTGAACCAGGTGCAGGCGCTTCAACGGCAGATGCTCGCGCACCCAGATAACCCGCACAACTCATCAGCGGTGGGCATGTACCAGATCGTCAGCACCACCCTGCGCGGCCTCATCAAGGAAATGGGCCTCACCGGCAATGAGCTGTTCACTGGAGATCTGCAGGATCAGATGGCGGATAGGCTCATTGCGCGGCGTGGCCGCAACCCCGCGGCGCTGCGCTCTGAATGGGAGGGGCTGAACCGCGCCGGAGATGCTGACATCCTCGCTGCATACGATTCCGACCGTGGCGCGCGGGCGCAATCTATGGCGGAGGCAGACACCAAATCCGCTGAAGCGGCACGGGAGCGCGCCGCGACGCTTCGTGAGGTGGTGGCCGTCGGTGAGCAGCAACTCGAGCAGCTGCGCCTCGAGGCAAGTCTAACGGGCCGGTCTGTCGAAGAGCAGGCGCGGCTCACGTTCGAGTATGAGGCGCTGAACCGCGCGAAACAGCAGGGCATCGACGTTGACAAGGCATCGGTCGAAGATGGTCGCACCTTGCGCCAAGTGATCCAAGAGAACGCTATCGAATATGCGCGCTTGGTCGCGGCCAAGGATGCCGATACCGAAGCGACTGAGCGCAACAAGGATGCGCAGGAAGACCGCGCTGAGCGCATTGACGGCTATAAGCAGCAGATCTCCGGACTCTTTGAGAACCTCAAGCCCGGCGGTGCCGGGATCGAAGGCTTCTGGGATGACATGACGTCGATGATCCTCGACAAGCTTTGGAGCCTCGCCTTGGATCCGGTTTGGCAGCAGCTCGCGATGCTGATGGATCAGGCCTTCTCGGGGCAGGGCCTTGGGGCGAAGTTCTCTGGCGTGGCGAGTGCTGGATATTCGGCTTCTCCCGGGACCATGGCGTCTGCCGGGCTCTATGCCGATGGTGGCGAGTTTCCGCGCCGGGCAGGGGGCGGCAGATTTCGCAAAGTACGGCGCGCCGTTGGCCAGCTTGAGGGGGCCGGTGGCAAGCGGCAGGACAACCTGCTGTTCTGGGGCTCGCGCGGGGAGTTCATGCAGCCGGCGGATGCGGTCGACCACTATGGCGTCGACTTCATGGAAGCGATCCGGACACGCCGGCTGCCGAAGTTCGCGGACGGTGGTTTCCTTGGCGGTGCGTCTGCGGGCGCGTCTTCAGCGTCGCTACAGCCTGTCGTCAACATGCCGGTGAAGATTGAAACCATCGAGGGCACCACCGCCGAGGTCACCCGGACCCCTGATGGCGGTATGAACATCCGCATGGTCCGGCAGGTCATGCGCGATGAACTCGCCAGCGGCAGCATGGATGGCGCGATGCGTCGTCGCTGGGGTGGTCGCCCTCTCCCGAAAGGACAATGACATGCCAATCTGGCCCGCCAGCCTTCCATTCTTCCAGTCTGCCCGCGGCGCGCGCCGGGACGTTCAGCCTGATGTGATCCGCACTCCGATGAGCAAGGGGCCGGCAAAGGTTCGGCGGCGGTCATCCTCAGCCCCGATGCAGCGCCAGGGGCGGATGTCGCAGCTGACCCTCGCGCAGCTCGACACCTTCGAGACGTTCTTCCGTGAGGAGCTGGGCGAGGGTGTCCTGGCCTTTACGGCAACCGACCCGCTGGACGGGCTTGAGCGCAGTTTCCGTTTCGTCGGTGGCTATTCGGTCGAGCCGAAAGGTGTGCGCCGTGAGGTCACTGCCACGCTTGAGATCCTGCCATGACGCACGAGATCAGCACGCGGCTGCGCACGGCGATCTACGCGCAGGAAAGCCCCGAGATCCTCACCACGATCCTGCGCCTGAGCCACCCGGCTTGGGAGGCCCCTGTCTGCCTCGTGAGCAACGGGGAGCCGCTGACCCACGGCGGGGAAACCTATCACCCGTTCCCCTTCACGCTCACCTTGCCGGAGAGCGAGGAGGGCGTGCTGCCGGTCCTCAACTGGTCGGCGCAGAACGTCACCCGCGAGCTTATCCCGCAGCTGCGTAGCATCACGGGCGAGATCTACGCCCGGGTTGCGTGGGTGCTGACCTCGACCCCGGACGTGATCGAACGCGGGCCGTTCGAGGTGCAGATTTATGGCGTCGAGTATGACGCGCTCAAGATCAGCGGGACCATGACCCTCGAGCCGGTGCTCGAGGAGCAATTCGGCTGGCTCACCATGACGCCGGGCAACACCCCGGCGCTGTTCTGATGGAGAACCCCACATGAAGCCCGAAGACGTACAAGGTGCCGGGGCCCGCAGGCGAAGGCCTGAGATTCAGACCAAGTCGCTTAGGTCAAAACCCAAGGCGTCAGCCAGCTTCTTGAGGGCGGTGGTTGAGCCAGGCTTTTTGCGGGCCTCGATTTCGGCAATGTAGGCGCGGTTCACACCGGAAGCATCAGCAAGAGCCTGCTGGGTCAGGCCACGCAAGTCGCGGAAGACGCGTACAGGGCTTTCCCCGTCCAGTATGCGCCCGACATAGGCGTCAGGGATGCTGTCACCGCCATCAGCCTTGGCCTTGTCATAGGCGGCAATGTCTTCGAGGTCTTCACGGGCGGCAAGAAGCGCCTCGTATTCTTCACGGGGGATAGTAACCATGTCCTTCATGGTGTGCCTCCTTCAGTCGTAAACGCCGCCGCGCGGCCCGATCTTGAGAACGTCCAGAACTTCGCCCTGATCGTCCATGATGACGCGCCAATCTCCAACGCGAAGCCGGATGCCTTCACGGCCTTTCAGCGCTTTGACGTTGTTCGTCTGCGCGTCCGGGTCGGCGGCGTATTGGCTGACCTTGGAGCGGATGCGCTCTGCTTCGTTGCGCGGCATCTTGCGCAGGCTTTTCAGAGCGGCGGGCTTGTAGGTCACGTTCTTCATTGTTGTAGCTATAAGCTGCAATGATCCTTCTGTCAATTGATGGGTAGCTCATAGCTACATCTGAAAGGCATTCCCAATGTGGACCGATGACTGGATCGGCCTGCCTTACGCGGAGCGTGGGCGGGGGCCGGTGGCGTTCGACTGCCTCGGGCTGTGGCTCGCGCTGCAGCGCCTGCGGTTCGGGCGCGAGATCACGGATCCGGCCTGTGACATGGCCGGCGCCGTGCGCCTCGGGGTGGTGGATCGCTACCGCACCGACTTCACGACAGTGGAGCGGGCCCAAGAGGGGGACGTGCTTCTCTTCGTGATGCGGGGGCGCCCGCTGCACCTTGGCTATGCCCTGAGCGATCGGGACATGCTCCACACGCTCGATGACCACGAGCACTGCAGCCGCATCGAGCGGTGGCGCGGCACCGAATGGGGTGGCCGCCTGGAAGGGATTTACAGAATTGCTGGATGATCAGACCATGATCGAGGTGGCGGGCAACCGTCACCCGCTGCGCCGTGACCTGATCTCGGCCTATGCCCCTCTTGGCACTTCCGTGGCTGAGATTGTGCGTCAGCTGAACATGGATATGCGCCGGTACGGCCCGCCGGTGGTGTGCCTGATCCGCGGCGCGAATGCCTCGATCGTCCCGCTCGACATGTGGGCCAGGACCCGCCCGACCATCGGCACCCGCGTGGAAGCCTACTATCCGCCGCAGGAGGGCGGTGCGCTTGTCGGCATGATCGCCTCGGCTGCCCTGCCGCATGCCGCGACGTGGCTTGCTGGCACGGCGTTGGGTCTTTCCGCGACCTCAACAGCCTACGCCCTGACCGTGGGCGCGGTCACCGTTGTCGGCGCGCTTGCGATCAACAGCCTGATCCCGCCGGCACAGCAGGGCGGGGCAGGCGGGCCGCAGAACTACGCGATCACCGGCACCGCCAACGCAGCCAATCCCTATGGCGTCTATCCGACCGTCCTCGGCCGTCACCGCATGTATCCGACGCTCACGGCCTCGGGCTATTCCGAGACGGTCGGCAAAGACATCTATTACCGCGCCCGTATGACCTTCGGCTGGGGTGGAGATGCGGGGGTGATGCTTGAGGATCTGCGCATCGGCAATACCCCGATCTGGGAGTTCAAGGGGGTCGAGCTCGAGATGCTCAACATCGACCGCGAGCGCACCCTCGCGGCGATGCCCGACCTTGCGGATCTGGTGCCGACCCGGAATGAGGAGGCGCACACGCCGCGCGCCCGGCTGCAGGATGTGGGCGACAGCTATATCTTCGAGCCTGCGGATGCAGTGAGCCGCGCGCGCATCTTGGCGGACGTGACCTGCGGCGATGCGGGCGGCTCCTTCGATCTCGCGCTGGATGTGTCCGAAGACGGCGGCGCATGGACACAGGTGCAGACCTGGCCGGGCCAGACCACGGGCATCGAGTGGGCCTCTGATGACTTCGGCGGGGATGGTGTGTCCCGCCGCTGGCGGCTGCGCATTGCCGGCGCCGTTGCAGCACCGCCGCTTGAGAACCCGCCGCCGCTGTATCTCCTTGCCGGGGACCGCCGCGACTTCGTGGCAATCACCGAGACCAGCGGCACCTACCAGCAGCCGCAGCCCGGCTGGCGGCAGGGGGCCGAGACCATGCGGCTCTACCCGAGCGACGTGGCCGAGGACAGCTACAACGATCTTCCGGACCGCGATGCGCCGGTGGTGCGCTACACCCGCGAGCAGACCGTCTCGGCCAGCGTCGACATCAGCTTCACAAGCGGCCTCTACGACACCAATGACGGCGAGGTGGGCAAGCACGAGGCCAGCTTCCGCTTCAGCTACCAGCCCATCGCAAGCGGCGTGGACGAGGGGGCGTGGATCTCGGCGGGGCAGAAGACCTACAAGGCCAAATCCACCACCCTGCGCCGCTACAGCTATGACATCACGTTCCCGGAGCCGGGCGAATATGCCATCCGCGTCGAGCGGCTGGACCGTATCGACGACGACACCGGAGACCAGAACGCGGGCTATCTGACCGCGATCCGGTCCTTCCGCGATGGCAAGCTGCCGAGCCACGAGGGCATTGCCGAGATCGCCCTGCGCATCAAGGCCAACGACCAGCTCAACGGGCGGATCGACAGCCTCAACGCCATCGTGCAGCAGCTGGCGCCGGAACTCGACGGCAACCTGCAGTGGACCGAACCGCGCCCGGTGCGCCACCCGGCATGGCTCTACGCGCAGGCCCTGCGCGGCCCGCATCTGCGCCGCCCGGTGACGGATGATCGGATCGACCTCGCAGCGCTCTATGCCTGGGCCGCAGAGGAGCCGCACTGGACCTGCGATTACGTGGTGGATACCGCGACCCAGCTGGCGGACGTGCTCGACATTATCTGCGCCGCCGGGCGGGCCCGCCGTACCCTGGCTGACCTGCATTACAGCGTGGTGCGCGACGGGGCGGCGGGGCCGGTGCGCCAGGTGTTCACCCCGCGCAACAGCTGGGACTACCGCTCGAAACTGACCTTCCCACGCGAGATCCACGGCTTCCGCGCCATGGTTCGCTCCGAGCGGCTGGACTGGCAGGAGGACGAGGTGCTGGTGCTGATGGACGGCTACACCCGCCAGACCGCCACCGAGCTCGAGACCCTGCAGCTGCCCGGCACGGTCGTGACGGCCGAGGACGAGGACGAGGGCAACACCTATCGGCTTGGCCGCTACCACCTCGCCACGGCGCTGCATCGCCCGGAGACCCATTCGTTCAAGGCGGACTGGGAAAGCATCCACATCCAGCAGGGCGACAAGATCCGGCTGGTGCATGACGTGCCCCTGATTGGCGTGGGCGAAGCGCGTGTGAAGGCGCTGACGATCGAGGGCGGGCTTATCACCAGCATCACGTTGGATGACGTGTTCGACTTCGATCAGGCCAGCTTCCGCATGGTGGTGCGCAATGTCAGCGGGGGCATTCATGCCTTTGCGGTGGCCTCGCCGGTGGACCCGCAGGCCCGCGTCTGGAACCCGTCGGTGGGGGTGGTCGAGGGTGACATCGACGTTGGTGACCTCGTCGCCATCGAGGAGACCGAGCAGCGCAGCGCCGACATGCTGGTGATGGCGGTGCGCCCTGAGGCGGACGAGACCGCGCTGATCGAGGTGGTGGATGCCGCGCCTTGGGTGCTGGACGCGGCCACCTCCGAGATCCCGCCCTACAACCCGGTCATCACTCTGCCGCGCCCCGCGACCTCGGACCTGCCGCCGGCGCCGGTCATCACCGCGGCCTATTCGTCGGACCGCACCCAGATTGTGCTACCAGACCTGTCGGTGCGCCCGCGCATCGCGGTGCAGTTGGCCCCCGTTGCGTCCCGCGCGGACATCGACGGGGTGACGGTGCAGCTGCGCTGGCGCGAGGCGGATGAGGACGAGACGCCTTGGACCTACGGCGAGACCGTTCCGGCGGGCGAGTACAGCCTGCTCACCGGCGCGCTGGATGAGGGTGTGAGCTACAGCGTTGAGGCCCGGACCACCGGGCGCGAGGGCAAGACACGCGGCTGGGTTGCCGCGCCCGCCGATGTTACGGCGACGACAGCCGCACCGGCCCCGCCCGCGATTGTTGCGTCCGCCGTGCCGGCCAGCATCGCCGATGCTGATGGCACCGCCCGCCGCCCGGCCATCCGCCTGTCGTGGGTCGCGCCCGCCAACCGCACCGTTCGCGTGACGTGGCAGCTGCGCGTGGCCGCGACCGGCGAGGTGATCCACCAGGGGCGCTTTGCCGAGGCGTCGGAAACCCCGATCACCCTCTCGGACGGCCTGCTGCCTGATGTCGCCTATGAGGTTCGTGCCAGCTTTGTCACCGGCGCGCCGGACCTGCGCCGCTGGTCGGGCTGGATGGCGGTGACGACGCCGGATCTGCGCCTTACGGGGGACGACATCGCGGATGAGCTGCGCGAGCGGATCGACACGGCCTTTGATCGGCACGACGTGGCTATTGAGGATGCTACAGGAACCGTCGCGGAGCTAATTGCAACGGTGCAGAGCACATTCGGGGCCTTTGGCGACTTCGGCGGGCTGCCGCTGGCGGAGGCCATCGAGCGCTCTATTGGCCCGCTCACCGCGCCGGTGCCGCTGTCCACGCGCATCGAGGCCGAAGAGCAGCGCCTCACCGACACCCTGCCGCGCATCCGGTCCGTCGAGCAGACCGGGCGTGATCTGATGCAGCGCATGATGGCGCTGGCAGACCTGCAGTGGTCCACCGACCAGCGCCTGACTGGCGCCGGGATCTACGTTAATCCCGAGGACGGCACGGTCAAAATCGAGGCCTTCGAGTACCTGCAAGATCAGGTCTCTGAGGTTCGAGTGAACCTCGATGCAGCCACGGCGAAACTCGAGCTGTCAGCGACCCAGGCCTATGTGAATCAGGAGGTGTTCCGGGCCATCACGGACCCGTCGCAGCTTCACTACCTTGATGATCTGATCGCAGATGTGCGGGAGGTCGGGATTACCCTCGATGGGGTCAATGGAACCCTCGAGGAGCATGCCTCGGCACTGAGAGTTGACGGCGGCCTCGTCACCATGACGAGCGTCACCAGCACGCTCGAAAGCCTGCAGGGGCAGATCACCGAACGCGTAACGAAAGTTGAGTTTGGCCCGTACACGGCTCGCCTCACCGCCGCCGAGCAGGTGATCGAGGCCCTGCCGGATGGGGCGACGATCCGCCAGTCGGTCGAGGCGTCTCGCATCATCTCCCGAGACCTGAACGATCTGACCGCGCGGTCCATCGCGGATATGTGGGGGCGCTACGAGGCGGAGGAAGCTATCCGCGTGTCCGAGGCGCAGGCGCGCTCGGAACAGCAGGCGTATATCGACGAGCAGGACCGGGCCATTGCTTCAGATGTGACCGAGCTGCGCGCTGCAGTGGACACATCGAACGCGCAGATCCGCAATGAGCTGCGCGTGCGTGCCGCCGAGGACGAGGCCCTTGGGGAGTCGATCACGCAGATCAGCGCCGACCTCGATGGTGTCAGTGGGCAGGCCGAGGGCACCGCAGACGCTGTCACCGAGTTGACGGGCCGCGTGGCGCGGAACGAGGAGGGCCTGACTGCAGAGGCCGCGAGCCGCACGCTGATCGTGTCGTCCGTCCGGGAGCTACAGGGCGAGCAGCGTGCGAGCACCGCGCGCAGCATCGTGGACATGTGGAACGCATTCACCGCGGAAGAGAACGCCCGCGATGCGGTGGCCGTCTCGCTGGAAGAGGTGCGCACATGGGTCGAAGAGGGTCTTCTGGCCGAGGCCACCGCGCGCGAGCTTCTCGGGGCGGCGCTCGGTGAGGCGCAAGCCAGCATTGTGTCCGAGCGCACTGCGCGCGCCACGGCGGACGAAGCATTGGCTCAGCAGGCCAGTCAGCTGTCGGCGGGTCTTGGCGAAGCGCAAGCGGCGATCAACGAGGAGCAGACCACCCGGGCCACGGCTGATGAGGCGCTGTCACAACAGATCACGCAGACCGAGACGGTACTTGGTCAGACCATCGCCACGGCGACGGAGGAACTTGGCGGCCGCGTGACGCAGACCGAACAGAGTGTGGATGCGGTGGCACAGGACATCAGTGGCCTCGAAGTGCGCGTGGACACGACCGAGACCGAGATTGAAGCGCAGGGCACGGCGCTCGGCGGTATCACCACGCGGATGACGCAGGCTGAGAACGGGCTCGACATCGTCTCTGCCGACCTGTCCGAACTCGGCGTGCGGATGACGGATGCCGAGACCGGCGTCTCGGCCAATGGCAGTGCGATCTCGCAGCACGGCACCCGTCTGACCAGCGCCGAGAACAGCATCACCCTGCAAGGCCAGTCGCTGGCGCAGCTCAGTAATCAGCTCGAGGATGTCGATGCCGGCGTGGTCGTGAATGCCGATGGTATCGCGGGTCTGAACACCGAGGTGTCACTGATTGGCGATGACCTCGATGCTGTCTCTCAGGATGTCAGCGTACTCGAAGTGCGGATGGGCGCGACCGAGGGCGAAACTGAGGCGCAAGGCAATGCCATCGGCGGGCTGACCACGCGGATGACGCAGACCGAGCAGGGGCTCGATGTCGTCAGCGGTGATGTGTCGGATCTTGGTGTGCGCCTGACAGATGCCGAGGCTGGGGTGTCGGCCAATGGGAGTGCGATCACGCAGACCAACACCCGCGTGACCAACGTCGAGGGCACGGTGAGCTCGCAGGGGCAGTCTATTGTTGCCCTGCAAAACAGCGTCTCGACCGCGCAGGGCGCGGCGGACGCCAACGCCAGCGCCATCGATGGCGTGCAGACGCAGGTCGATGCACAAGATGATGACCTGTCCGCGCTGGCGCAGCGCACCACCGAACTCGAGACCGACATAATCGAGGCGAATGGCGAGATTGCAGGAAATGCGCAGGTCACGTCCACACTCGGCACACAGGTGGAGCGCATCGACGGCGAGGTGCATGCCCTCTCGACGCAGTATGACATCGTTTCGGCGGCTGTAGCAGATAACAACGCGTGGATCTCCAACGTCGCCGCAACGCGCGTCACCGCTGCCGGGGCCGTCGCCGCAGTCAACCAGCAGATCTCGGCCAGCTACGGCAATCTGACGGCGATGGCAGCGGCCACCGCTTTCGCTCAGGCCAGCGTTAATGGGATCTCCGCAGGGTATGTCTTCCGTCTGAACGGTCAGAACGTCTTCGAAATGGTGAGCGTCACAGACGGTGTTAGCGGTCCAGTGACCACGGCTCGACTTGCGCCGGATTACGTGCAGATCACCGGCATTGCCCAGATCAACACCGCCGTGGTCGACCAGCTCTTTGCGGAAGAGATCATTACGGATCGGCTATTCGTCGGTGGTCGTCAGATCATCCCCGGCGCCGTGTCGTCGTTGTCTCACGAGTTTGCTCAACCCTACGTCTCGACGAACGACGCGGATTTCGTCCTCGTGACCACCACCGACTACACGACGATCGTCACGCTGGACCCGCTGGATGTCGAGGCGGGGTCGCGCGTGCGGCTTGAGGCCAGCTGCAACATCGACGCCCCTCTCAGCGAGGCATGGGGACTGGTTGCCTTCGAGATGCAATATCGCGCCAACGAACAGGCACCCTGGAGCGCGTGGGAGGGCATCCGCTTCTCGGCGACCGGGATTATCCCCGGCAAGGCAGCTGACGGTCAGATGAGCCCGTTCACGCACGCCACGGCGGACACCCGCAGCGCCACCGAACAGCGGCGCTATCGCCTCCGGGCGCGGCTCCAACCGGGCAGTCCGCGCATGCGTATCTGCCGGGTCGATTTCTTCGCACAACAGATCAAGAGGTAAGAACATGCCGACATGGTATAGCGACGGCACTGTGTCCGTCACGAACGGCAACACGACAGTGACCGGCTCCGGCACTGCATGGGTGGCGAGCGTCAAGCTCGGACAGGCGATCTACCTGCCGGATGGTCGGCTCTATGAGATCGCGGTCGTGGTCAGCAACACGCAGATCACGCTCGCCACGCCCTATCAGGGGTCCACCCAGACGGGCGCAGTTTACCAGATCCTTCCCATCGATGGTCTTCTGGAAGAGGCCAGCAATGCGCTCTTCTCGGCTATTGACACCATGCGTGGCCACAACGAGGGCACCTTGGCTGGGCGCTTCCCGGTGGGGACGAATGCACAGCCGTCTGTTCGTGGTGCGTCGGACGGCAACACTGGGGTGAACCTGCCCGGTGGCGACGTTCTGGACTTTGTCACGAACGCCATCCGCAGGGCGCGGCTGTCGAGTGCCGGGTTGCAACTCGACGCGCCTCTGATCGGCACCGCCGTCATGGCGAGCCTGACCGATACCACCGGGGGGAAGGTGGTCACAAATGGTGGTCATGGGCTGGGGACGCTTACGCCCCCGGCGGTGACCGATCTGGACGCATTCGACACCCCGAACGGGTGGTATCGCACCATCAGCCCCTCATTGGCTGGGGTCCGTCCCACACACAGCGGTGCGGCGCTGTCCAGCGTGTATGGGTTCCTTCATGTGCAGCGTTACGACAACGGAGGTATCAAGCAAGTCTACACCTCTGTGGCCAACGCAGGCTTCGCTTCCATGCGCACCTGGGAGCGTGAGGGCACCATAGGCGGGGGATGGAACCCTTGGCGCGAGAATTACTCCACCCGCAACGTTCTTGGTGCCGTCAGTCAGTCTGGGGGCTCTCCGACAGGAGGGCTGTTTGAATACGGAAGCAACGCCAACGGATCGTATCTGCGGCTCGCGGACGGCACTCAGATTTGCTGGGGGTCGCAATCGCTGTCGTCTATCGCGATAGGCGTTGCATACGCTGGTGGGTTCAGATCCGGATCAGTCGCCTCGGCGAACTTTCCTGCGCCGTTTGCTGCTTCACCCAACGTCAATAGTGACACTAACGACATCGCCACGGGGGACGCGATCCCGGTCAGTGCAGTGCGAACGTCCACCACGGTGCAATTCCGCTGGTGGCGCGCCGAAGCTGGGACCGTGGACGTGAATGCTTCCTACACCGCCATTGGCCGCTGGTTCTAAGGAGACCACCAGATGAACATCATCCTCTCCCCCGTTCGTCTCGACACGCAGCTTGAACTGTTCAAGAGCGGCGACACCCTGACCATCAATGGCGAGGCCTTCGACTTCTCGGCCCTCCCTGCGGGTGCGACGTTGCCCCGCGCCGCGATCAACTGCGACTGGATTGCCGGTGACGTGACCCGTGACGAGGCTGGCGTGCTGACGGTGCCGGTCGTCCTGCCGCACGGCGGCAATGCGCCCGAAGAAACCTGCTTCCCCGAGCCGCTGGTCGACGTGCCTGACGGTCCGGTCGAGCTGCCGCCCTACAACACCGAGGAGATCCTGGAATGAGCAATATCGACATGAGCCAGATCATCACCGCCGAGGACCTGAAAGCGGACGCAATGACTGCGATGAGGGCCCGGCGAGATCAGTTGTTGTTGGAAAGTGACTGGTCCGTGCTTCCTGATGTCTCGCCGCCGGGCGGCGTGACCGCATGGAAGCAGTACCGTCAGGCGCTGCGGAACATGCCGGAGACGGTTGAGGACCCAGCCGCGCCTGTCTGGCCGCCGATGCCGATGCCGAGCTGAGGAGAGGAGGCAGAGATCATGGCTTGGTGGTTGCTTCCTCGCATGACGCTGACCATCGCCCGCCTCGCGCGGGCTTTTCTATGACCTCGGACCATCGGAGGCCGAATGGGAGACAAACATATGACCGGTGACGAGTTTCCGCGCAGCTGGCGGGGCCGGCTGATCGAGGCGGGCAAGATCATGGGCGCCATCGCGGCGATCTTCGGCGGGTGCAGCCTGATCTGGGGGATGACGCTCGGCCCGCTACGGGACATCTATGGCATGGCCTCCGGTTTCGTGGATGACTTCCGCCGTCTCGAGGCGACGGTGCAGCAGCTGCAGGTGGACGTTGCGCGCGCGAACGGCGAGGACCGGGTGATCCGCCAGCCGGACGGGCTCAGCTACATCCAGGAGCCGGTGACGCAGGGCGACAACGTGGTGATGATCCTGGTCATCGCCAGAACGCGGCTGGGAGAGGGGTGCCGTCTCATCGACTGGGTGCCGATCTTCACCGATGAGCTCAACATTCCGACGCCGGGCGAGCGGTCGCGCAAGGGACCAGTGAGCCGCCAGATCGACACCAACACCCAGCGCCTGCGGGTCGAGATGATCCCACCGAAGGTGCTGCGGCCCGGCCGCATCGTGGTCTACCTGACCCTGACCTACCGCTGTCCCGGTGCTGACGGGGAAGCGACGCTTGAGGACCGCACGGCGGGCCTCCCGTACCGGCTGCTGCCGGCCAGCTGAACCTTCCGACATTTCAATCACCACACCCCGCGAGCGGGGTCTTTCGGCATGGGAGAAAATCATGCGCACCATCACTGAAATCATTGTCCATTGCAGCGCCACTCACCCGGGCTGGCTTGCCGCCGCGCCGCTGGCGGCCAAGATCCGGGCCATCCGGTCCTGGCACGTCGATGGCAACGGCTGGAACGACATAGGCTATCACTACCTGGTCGACCGCGACGGCGCTGTCGCGGCGGGCCGTCCGGTCGAGACACCCGGCGCCCATGTCATCGGCCACAACGCGGACACGATCGGGGTCTGCCTGCTCGGCGGTCACGGCTCAGCCGAAACCGACGCCTTCTCCGATCACTTCACCGTTGAACAGGGCGGGGCGCTGACCGCGCTGCTCGAACAGCTGCAGGCGGCGCATGGACCCGGCCTGAAGATCTCAGGCCACAACCAGTACGCGGCCAAGGCCTGCCCGGGGTTCTCTGTGCCTGCATGGCTCGGAGCGCGCCAGGGCCAGCCCATCGCTGCCACCGATCCGGCCACCGAGGTGACGCGCTACCGCTGGCGCCTTGCCGAGATCCGCGACCTGGCGGGCGCCGCCCTCAAGGGCGCCTGAGCGCCGCGAACACTTCCATCTCAATGCGGCCGCGCGCCGCTCATCTCTGAAAGGACTTTACCATGACCGGACATATCGCCCTGCTGCTGCGGGTGTTCATCCTGCTGCCCCTGGCGGGCCTCGCCGCTGCGCTGCCCTTCGTGGCCTATGACAAGGCGGCCGGCCTCGTCACCATCGACATCAATACCGCATCGACCATGCTGGCGGTGCTGCTCTACGGCCTCTTCAGCGGCGGCACATTCGCCTGGTCGCGCTGGGTGAAGAGGCTGGGCGGCAGGACGTAAATGACGCGCTTGGTATGAGCGCGATCCGAAGTCGACGTTAAATCGGCGCTCAGATGTCGCTATTCTGGTTGATTGGTTAAATTCGGTGTGTACTCTGGGTTGTGTGGCATTTCCCGATGTCACCTTTCTGGTCACGTTGCGATGCTTGATCAGATCTACCGCGGAGCCCGACGGGGCTTCGCGGTACTCTCTCAATAAACGCCGTCAATGGTGCGCGTTCAGTTGCTCACTGTTCTGCAGCGGGCCCTTCCAGACAGGGCCCGCTGCCATATCGCTACCCAAGACAACACTAAGCTACCCTCCTGCAACGATACCGTTGGACCTGAAGCGGTTCGCCTGCGCTGCTGTCCCCGCGCGCGGCTGATCAAGATCCTTACAGGGTAGAACGGCATCTCCTCGGCTCCGGTCGATGCGCATCGGGCCACCGCTTGTTCAGGAGACGCAGCGCCGGAACAGGGCGCTTTCGCCACCGCCTGGCACAAGGGGCAGATGCCCAAGTGTCCCACGCCCCATTTTTGCATGGGACACATCACACTCTAAGAGTCTGATAAATATATATGAAATGAGGGGGATTGGAGCGGGTGAAGGGAATCGAACCCTCGTCATCAGCTTGGGAAGCTGCTGCTCTACCATTGAGCTACACCCGCGACGCCTTGCTGATTACGCCAGCGTGCCGCCCCTGACAAGTGCCATCTGCAGTCGGCTGCGCAACCTGCGCGGCGGCGGCGAAATGCGCCTTGCACAGAAGGACACGGACGCATAGAAGACCGCAAATTCTACAGTGCAGAGGGGCGCCGTGCGGCGTGCCCTGCAAGAAGCATAGGGAAATGGTATGCAGGTCACCGAGACGCTGAACGAAGGGCTCAAGCGCGCTTACGAGCTGGTCCTCACCGCCGAGGAACTGGACGCGAAGGTCAACGCCAAGCTGAAGGAAGCGCAACCCGACATCGAGATGAAGGGCTTCCGCAAGGGCAAGGTTCCCATGCCGCTTCTCAAGAAGCAGTTCGGCCAGCGCATCATGGGCGAGTCGATGCAGGAATCCATCGACGAAGCAATGTCCAAGCACTTTGAGGACAGCGGCGACCGTCCCGCGCTCCAGCCGCAGGTCAAGATGACCAACGATGACTGGAAAGAGGGCGACGACGTCAACGTCGAAATGTCCTACGAGAAGCTCCCCGAGGTTCCCGAAGTCGATTTCTCCGGCGTTGAAGTCGAGAAGCTGGTCGTGAAGGCCGAGGATTCGGCCGTTGACGAAGCGCTCGCATCGCTCGCGGAAACTGCGCAGGACTTCAACGACCGCGCCGAAGGTGCAGCTGCGGAAGATGGCGATCAAGTCGTGATCGACTTCGTGGGCAAGGTCGACGGCGAAGCCTTCGAAGGCGGCGCTGCAGAAGACTACCCGCTGGTTCTCGGCTCCAACTCCTTCATCCCCGGCTTCGAAGAGCAGCTGGTCGGCGTGAAAGTCGGTGACGAGAAGGCCGTCGAGGTTTCCTTCCCCGAGGAATACGGCGCTGAGCATCTTGCCGGCAAGGCAGCTGTCTTCGACGTGACCGTCAAGGCCGTGAAAGAGCCCGTCGCCGCCGAAATCGACGATGAGATGGCCAAGAAGTTCGGTGCAGAGGATCTGGCCGGCCTGAAGGCACAGATCGCCGAGCGTCTCGAAGCAGAATACTCCGGCGCCGCGCGCCAGGTGATGAAGCGTGACCTGCTCGACAAGCTCGACGGTCTGGTCAGCTTTGACCTGCCGCCGTCGCTGGTCGAGGCAGAGGCCAAGCAGATCGCGCATCAGCTGTGGCACGAAGAGAACCCCGAGGTTCAGGGTCACGACCACGGTGAGATCGAGACCACTGAAGAGCACAACACCCTTGCCGAGCGCCGGGTGCGCCTCGGCCTGCTGCTCGCCGAGATTGGCCAGAAGGCAGAGGTCGAAGTGACCGACGCCGAGATGACCCAGGCGATCATGTCCCAGGCGCGTCAGTACCCCGGCCAGGAGCGTGCGTTCTTCGACTTCGTTCGTCAGAACCAGCAGATGCAGCAGCAGCTGCGCGCGCCGATCTTCGAAGACAAGGTCATCGACCACATCGTCGAGCAGGCCAAGGTCTCCGAGAAGGAAGTGACCAAGGAAGAGCTGCAGAAGGCTGTCGAAGAGCTCGACGAAGCCTGATCCGGCGCGGGACCGGCCTGTCCGGTTGCGGAAAGAGGAAAGGCCGCCTGCGAGGGCGGCCTTTTTCCATTCTTGAAGACCGCGGTGCAGGCCTGCCAGATGGCTGCTTTTCGGTTGGTCAGGCCGAGCCGGTTGCTTGGGGAGTCGCCATGGCCCTGAGCAGGTCGATGACCGCTTGCCGGCGCTCGGCGGGGAGGCCGCGCACGAGGCTGGCCACCACGCGCAGATCGCGCATCACGTCCTCGTCGTCATGAGACATGGGCTGACCTTCCTGATAGAAGTCTTCCAGGGGGCGTCCGAGGGACTGTGAAATCTGCACCAAATGCGCCGCCGGAATGCGGCTGCCGCCGGATTCATAGCGATATATCTGCTGCGTATGCGCGCCAACGCGATTGGCCAGTTCGGTCTGGGTCAGCCCTGAGGCCTGCCGGTATTGACGGAGTCGCGATGCGATACGTTCTTCCAGAGTCACTTCGTCATCCTCGTTACATGGCTAGCAGCGCTATCGCTGGCGTTTGCTTTGTCCGCGGCTCTATTTCAATTGGAACCACTTTAGACGGTTAAGATCTTGCCATTGGCTGGTGTCCCCAATTCAGCATGCTTAATCTGAAAAACCGTTTAATACTAGCATAGCAAATTCCATAAAGTGAATATCATATAGATCACAAAAAAAGCCGCGCCCGTGAGGGGCGCGGCTTGTGTTGGCTTCGAGGCTGTCCCGGGTAGGGATCAGTCTTCGGAATTGCCTTCGGGGGTCTCGACGATGTCCGAGTCCTCGTCCGCGGCGCTGCCCATGTCGTCGAACAGCTGGGACACTTCGAATTCGGCCTGGGCCTCTTCTTCAGCGGCCAGGTCCTGGATCGACTTGCCGGATGCCTGCAGTTCGGCCTCTTCGGGCGAACGTGCGACGTTCAGTTCGACCACGCACATGACTTCGGGGTGCAGGTGCACCTCGACTTCGTGCAGGCCGAGAACCTTGATCGGCTGGCGGATGATGACCTGCTTGCGGTCGATCGAGAAGCCTTCCTCGGTGGCAAGGTCAGCCGCGTCGCGGGTGGTGACCGAACCGTAGAGGTTGCCGCCGTCGGATGCCTGACGGATCACGACGAACTGCTGGCCGTCAAGTTTCTCGGCGAGCGCTTCGGCTTCTTTCTTGGACTCGAGGTTGCGCGCCTCGAGCTGGGCTTTCTGGTCTTCGAAGGAAGAGATGTTCTCTTTCGAAGCGGTCAGCGCCTTGCCCTGCAGAAGCAGGTAGTTGCGAGCATATCCGGGCTTGACGTCCACGACATCGCCCATCTGGCCAAGCTTGGCCACGCGTTCCAGAAGGATGACTTGCATGTGCCTGGCTCCTTATTTCACGACGTAGGGCAGAAGGGCGAGGAAGCGGGCGCGCTTGATTGCGCGGGCCAGCTCACGCTGCTTCTTGGCGGACACGGCGGTGATGCGCGAGGGCACGATCTTGCCGCGTTCGGACACGTAACGCTGCAGCAGCTTGGTGTCCTTGTAGTCGATTTTGGGTGCATTGTCGCCCGAGAAGGGGCAGACCTTGCGACGGCGGAAAAACGGTTTTGCAGCCATTGGTACGTCCTTTCGTTCAGGCGATCAGTTACGGCGCTCGCGGCGGCCTTCGCGCTCGTCGCGCTTCTGCATCTGGATCGACGGGCCTTCGGCGTGTTCGTCGACCCGGATGGTCAGAACGCGCATGACGTCATCGTGCAGGCGCATCAGGCGTTCCATTTCCTGGACAGCCGTTGCCGGTGCATCGGTGCGCAGGAAGGCGTAGTGGCCCTTGCGGTTCTTGTTGATCTTGAACGCCATGGTCTTGACGCCCCAGTACTCGGAATCGACGACCTTGCCGCCGTTATCCGAAAGGACGGTGCCGAAATGTTCGACGAGACCTTCGGCCTGCGCGTTGGAAAGATCCTGGCGCGAGATGAATACATGCTCGTAAAGCGGCATGTGAGCTCCATTTCTGTCTGGGCGCATTTCATAGGGCAGGGCATTGTCTCCGCCCCTGTCCACGAGAGTCTGCGCGGGTCGCTGTATTGCGCGGAGAGAGGTGCCGTATACACGCTTTGGCGCGGGGATCAAGGGCCCGTGGCGCGCCATGTGGGGCAGGGCCCGTGGGCGGACATGTGCCGGTGCAGCGTGGCTGCCTGTAGTTTTCCCGCATCCTGTCGCATTCTTGCCCTGATCCGACCTGATGAAAGATAAAACACAGAATGCATGGCCCGTGGTCCCCCGCGAGGCGCATCAACGAAAGAGCAGACGATCATGAGCGCGACCTACACCAACATCCCGTCCTTCGTCCGATGTGCCGGCCCCCGGTCTGCAAGCGAAGCGGCAACATTGGCCGCGCGCGTGGCCCTGGCGGTGGTCGGCCTTGCCATGACGCTGTCGGCTTTCGCGCTCTGGCTGGTTCCGGGATCGACCCCTGTGCCGGACGTAATGTTCATCAAGCTGGGCTCGTCGCTGTTCCTGCTGATCGGTGGCCTCAGTGCGCTGGTGGGCGCGCGCAGCCAACACCGCTGAACCGGCCTTTCTAACGCCCCTGAACGCACGACACGCCTGGGCGCATCGGGTCGGGCTGTATTGTCTCCCCTCCGAAAGGCCGGGTCCGACACCGTCGGGGTCGGCCTTTTCGTATGCGGTGGGCACCCGAGGCGGGGAGGGTCCGGCCTGTTGGCATTGCGTCGAGCCGGGCCGGAAAGCTTTCGTCGCGGTTGGTCCATTTCAAGCCACCCGCCTGTTCATTTGCGCACGGAACCTGTTGGGGGACCGCCAATTGCCGGAATGCCCAGACATGCCATCTTAGGCCCATACACGAAACACAGCCCCTATGGAGCCTGACAATGAAATCCCTCCTCCTCGCCGGTCTCGTCGCCGCCGCCCCCCTTGCCGCCAATGCCGCCGCAGAAAGCTACACGCTCGACAGCAGCCACAGCCAGATCGTGTTCTCCTACAACCACCTCGGCTACTCCACCGGCTTCGGCATGTACTCGGGCTTCGAGGGCGATATCTCCTACGATGCCGAAGATCCCGCAGCGTCGTCCGTCGAAGTGTCCTTCCCGGTCAACTCGATGATCACCGGCTGGGAGCCGCGCAAGGAACACTTCATGGGCGACGATTTCTTCGGCGCCTCCGATGAGGACATGGTTACCTTCACCTCCACCTCGATCAACGTCACCGGCGAGAACACCGCCGAGATCACCGGCGATCTGACCCTCAACGGCACCACCAAGGAAGTCGTGCTCGACACTCAGCTGACCCAGGCCGGCGAGCACCCGATGGAAGGCAAGCCGTGGCTTGGCTTCTTCGCCACCACCACGCTGCTGCGGTCTGATTATGGCGTCGACATGTTCGCCCCCTACGTGAGCGACGAAGTCGAGGTGCAGATCTCGATCGAGGCCATGAAGGCCGAGTGATTTGCACGTCCCTCATGTGAGTGGCGAGTGACCGTTTCCCAGTGCTTTACCTGGTCGCCCCAGCGCAATTCGTTGCGCCGGGGCTTTTTTGGGCCTGCCCCAAGGGGCTGATATCTTGATGGGCGCAGGGCCGGTCGTTGGCCGCGCGAAACTTCCCTTAACGGCCCCATGGCGGCTGACAGCTCTCAGCGGTTGTGGGCCAACCATGGATCGAGCGCCCGCTTCGCGGCGCCGGTGCCGTCCTTGCCCCAGACGAACACCATAGTGTCATTTACTCCGCGCGTCTCCCTTGTGACGGCGATCATGGTGCCGCCATCGTAGAAGCACGTGAAGCCCTCAGGCATGGAGTTGCGGCCGCCTCCGGGCAGGCCTTTATCGTTGATGTGCTTATGTCCCAGCACAATGAGTGGGCGTTGAGACACGCCTCGAAGACTGCACGTAGGGGACCGGATCATGCGGGGTACGGACGAGGCGCGCGTTCGGCGGGGCCTGGTAAAGGCTGAACTTGCCCCTGCAGTTCGCACCGTTCTGCAGGTCCTTGCCGTAGCTTCAGCACATCATGTGATCCACGCTTTTGGCCTGTCCGGCGGAGTTCTGGCTGATGGTCTTCATGCCGTCGCTGATCCGCCCGTCCGCGTAAGGGGCTATATCGGCCATGTCCGCCATGTCGGTTATGGAAGCGGGACGCTGATGATCAGCATGAACTGCGAGGGGGGGAAGGGCCGGTCTGGGCAACAGTGGTTGAGCCGCGCAGCATCGTGCTCGCGATCAGAACGCCCCGTGCCTCCGCGCGTTTGTCCTCGCTGGTGGCGAAGGGCATGCCCGGAAGACATACGGTCGGCGTCGCCAGGTTGATAGCTGTTTCGGGCTGCACGCCTTGGTCGTCAGATTTTGTAGAATGGCAATCACGCAGAAGCACCCCGACACCGACCTCGGCCATCTCGGAGGCCAGCTCGTCCGAACCCACCTGCCATGCCCACCGCATTCGGATCGACGCCGTTGAAATCGCAAGTATGCCTTGCCCTCGGGCTTTCGTCGGCGCGGCTCGCCCTTTCGTCGGTGTCGAGGCCACGAGCATCCCTGCAAAGGTGACGTCGAACACCGCCCCCTGACCAGAGGTGTAGACGCCTGGGAAGGGGCATTCCACGCTCGATGCGGACTGGGTGAGCTGCTGTATCAGAATGGTCAGATCGCCCCGGCGCACCTTGTGACAGGCGTCATGGGTCAGCCCTCGGAACATGCGCCGCGCCCCCTGCAACGGTATCTTCGTCCGCCCCTAGGGGCGCAGACGCCTCGCCGTTCTTGGCTTGCTGAAACGCCGGGTACTGGTTGGTCACATCAAGCGCCGTTTGCCGAACGCGGTCCGCGATCTCGCAGTGGGGGAGTGTGGTTCGAAATGGCTCAAGCCGTGCCAAGGTCTCTCTGCTGTTCCTACGGAGCTTACTGACCCTAAGCAAGGCCAACCCTCCTAGCGGGATTTCACCGCTATGAAATCTACCAATGGAAGAGGTGACGGAGCGGCGAGCTTTGGCTAACGTGCCGAAAAACAAAACCGACAGTGGAGCGTTCCAGAATGTCCTTTTCCTCGATCCTGCAGACTCAACAGACGCAGCAGACCCAACAAACTCAACAAACTCAACAGACTCAGCAAACCCAGCAGACCCAGACCGCCGGGGGTGGTGGCGGTGCCAGCCCCGCGCAGCTGGCCCACGCGCTCGACGCAGTGGCGCTGACCCTGCCGAATGCAATTCCCGATGATGTCTCGGCCATCGCTCCCGAACAGACGCCCGAGCGCATCCTGTCCCGCCTGATCCCGCTGCACCGTCACATCATGATGACCGAGGCGCTGTCTGCCGGCCTTGCGGTCCAGCCTGCCAAGACCGATGGGCATGTCGAGGTGCTGCTGGATGGCGAGGTGCTCTGCACCCTCACGTCACCTTTCGTCGACGCAAAGGGCAAGCCGGTGTCGCCAAAACCCGCGCTCGAAGGGATCAATGCGCGGCGCTGGCTGCGAGCCGAGCGGATCTCGGAAATCACCATCCAGAAATCCGACATCCTGAGCTTTCTCGGGCTGGCTTACCCGATGACCCGCGCCAGCCACCCGATGACACTGGCGGTGCTAGACGCGGTGCTGGCAGCGGCGGGCAAGGTGGTGGTGCAGGCCAAGTTCCTGCTGAACGTGCCACGGCCCAGTGACCTCACTTCCGCAGTCAACCCGGTGATCGCGGTGCCTGCCCACGCCTCCTGTCCCAGTGGCCACGCCAGCGAAGCCCACGCGCTGGCCTTTGCCATGGAGGCGATGATCTTCGGCCAACCCTCGCAGGAACTGCGCCTTGTCGCCGCCCGGATAGAAGAGAACCGCGTGGTCGCGGGGGTCCATTATGAACATGATGGCCACATGGGGCGGGTGCTGGCGGCAGCGCTGGCACCGGTCTTTGCCGCGCGGCTGGGGGTGCCCTCGACGGCACCCGCCTCGGCAGACGTGGCCTCGGGATGGGCAGGCTCGGGGGAGGGCGGTCTCTATGACGCCCTGCCGCCGGTCAGCGGGTCCGAAGGCATGGCCCCCGCGGGCCTTGAGGCCAAGGGGGCGAGCGGCATCCTTGCCACGGCCATGCGCGTGGTGGCCTCCGAAACCGGGGTGCGCTGATGCTGAGCTACACGCACGCCTTCAGCCCGGATTGGGCGCCCGACAACCTTCTGCCGGCAGCCTTGCCCGAATTCCTTGGAGATGCGGCGCCGCCGCTGCCGGTGCTGTTCCGGCGCGCTGATGATGGCGCCCTGACGTTGGCACGGCCGGAGGGCGGGATTGCAGTGTCGTCCAAAAGCCTCGCTGGGCTGTGCGCAGCGCTGGGGGCCGATGCGCGGGCATCAGTGGTGTTTGGGCCGCGCACCATCGACGCGGGGGGCGATCAGGGGCCGGACCTGCTCAGCGAAGGGGGTGCCAGTGAACGCGGCACGCATGGCAAACCTCAGACCGCGCATGGCACCGCGCCGGGGGCCGATCCTGCGGAGATCGCCGTGATCGATGCCGGGATCGCCTTCTGGAACCCGGCGTTCCGCGATGGATCGGGGCGGGCGCGCTTTGCCTCCTGCGGCGGGCTTGTGCTGCGCAGCGGAGCGGAGGTGTCGCATGAAGTGCTCGGGTCGCAGAGTCTGGCGGCCCTCCAAAGCCGTGGCGGCACCCGTGCCGGGGACCGTGCCAACCGCGCCCGGCTGGCGCTCGAGCTGCCGTCAAGCGTGTTCGCAGCCGGGCGGGGCGGACGACCGCTCTTTGGGGCAGACGCTCAGGCCCATGGCACCGCCATGGCGGACATGGTGCTGTCGACCGCGCCCCGGAACGCGCGCCTGCACGCGGTGGAGCTGCCTGCAGCGGCGGTCACGGATATCACTGGCGGGCTCATGCGGGGGCTGCTGGTGCCTGCGGTCCGTGGAGCCGTGGGGCAGGTCGACGCGCTACGCCGGGCGGAAGGGCGAAGCGGGCGCTACGCGCTGACCCTGCTGCTCGCCTTCGGCTTCTACGGCGGGCCGGGGGGCGGCGCTGATGGATCGGCTAAAGTGTTGGACCAGCTTCGGGGCGCCCTGACCGAGATCCGGTCGCAGGGCGTCGATGTCACGCTGGTGCTGCCCATGGGCAACCACCGACAGGCGCAAGGCCATGCCATCCTCGGCGCGGATGAGCCGCTGGGCTGGAGGCTGGTGCCGGACGACCATTCCCCGAACACGGCCGAGCTGATCCACCCCGCGGGGGGCGGGCCGCTGACCCTGACCGCGCCGGACGGCAGCAGCGTGACGGTGCCAGTGTCGCAGGGGCTCGGGCGGCTCGAGGTCAATGGCCGGGCGGCGGGTGCGATCTGGACGCGCTCGCTTCATGGCGGTCTGATGTGCACTCGGGTGACGCTGTGCGCCACGGCGGCGCGCAAGGCCCGCGTGGCTCGGGCTCCGTTCGGGCTGTGGCAGATCTCTCTGCCGGGGGCGGAGGCGTGGATCCTGCGAGACGAGACCGGGTTCGAGCCCGATCCCGCCGCACCCGCACGCGGCAGCCGGTTCGAAAGCCGCGGCTACCGGCCACGGGACCGACTTGGCCTGTTCGAGCTCGGCGATCCCGGCGGCGCATCGGTACAGGTGCTCCGGGCTGGGACGGCCTCCATGCTGACGGTGGCAGAAACCGCCGCCATTGCGCGGGTCGGCGCGGGGTGGCGCGATGGGGCCACTTTGCGTGAAGCGCCTTATAGTGGTGGCGCAAAGCCGCAAAATCCCCAGCCCGTGCTGGTGGATCTGGCCACAGGGGCAGGGCTTGCGGAGCGCCCAATTGGTCCGTTCGGAGCGCGCGCGGCGCTTGGCAATGGGGGCGCGCAGCGGTTCCGCATCGCGGGAACGTCCGTGGCAGCAGCGCTTCGGGCAGGAATTGTCGCGGGCGGTGTGCCTGATCAGGCCGGCAGTGCGCTGGCATAGCCCAGCTTGCGCAGGGTCAGCATCGGGTAGTCGCACCGCGATAGGTCCGATGTCCTGAAACCCGGCTCGAACCGGCGCAGGTGATCCGTCGCCCGCGCAGCCCCCTCGGTGTCACCGCTCAGCAAGTCCAGCGCCACGAGGTAGCGCAGCGCAGCGCGGTATTGCGGGTTCTGCTGGTGCGCCGCTTTGGCCGCGGCCCGCGCCTCATCCAGCGCTCCGATCCCAAGCGCGGTGAGGCACAGCTCCATGTCCCAGGCAAAAGCGTGGGGCAGGCCCTGCGCGGCACGGCGTCCTTCCTGCGCGCGGGCAAATGCGTCATCTGCCCGCCCCTCCAGCATCGCCACCCGGCTGGCCGCCTGTAGTGCGTAGGGGTTGCGGTCGTCTCCGTCGAGCGCGGCCCGGGCCCACCAGGCGGCGCGTTCGCCGTCCCCCGTCAGGTCCAGCGCAATGCGCGAGGTGAGTGCCGCCACCAGCGGGTTGCCTGGCTGCCGTGCCGCTGCCTCCTGGCACAGCGCCTCTGCCTCGGCCCCCAGGTCGCGATCCGCAACGCCGAACTCCAGCCGCCCCACGAGCCGGGCAAAGCCCTGCCAGGCCAGCGCCACGGGCGCACTGTCGCCTCCGCCCAGAGACTGCAGGTCGGTGCGGGCGCGCTGGAACTGATCGGGGTCCGAGGAATAAAGCTGTGCCGCCGCCCGCTGCATCACCAGCAACGACGACGGGTTGCGGGGGCTGGTGGCCTGGGATTTCAGCTGGATTTGATGCAGCGCCCGGCTGGCGAACGCCTCAACTTCGAAGCCCTGCGCCAGCTGTGCCACGTCGGCGGCGAGGCGCAGACGGCCCGACCACAAAAACCGCCGGTTGTGGTCGGCCAGCGCGCGCAGGAGAACATTCCAAAGTCCCCCTGCCACCACGGAAGTGATCTCGAGGTGAATGATGGTCGCCGCCCGATCGAGCAGGTCTTTACCGGGATCGCTGTCGACGTAGATCGCGTCCGCACCCTCTGCCTCGAGCCGCGAGGACAGGGTGTCGATAAGGAGTACCTCAAGGAAGCGCGCATCATCTGCATGGCTGCGCTCTTTCGATTTGATGGTGATCACGGTCCCGGTGCGCCCCGCGTGCCCACATGGCGTATCGGCCGCAGGGGCCCGCAAGGGCCCTCCCGTCAGTTCGGCAGGATCGTGATCCGTGACATCTCCGGCACGAAGATCACGGAGCCATTCATCGAAGGCGGGATCCGGCGCCTCGATTTGCGCCAGAAGCTCCTGCGGGCCGGAACCGACCGGGGTGCTGTCCACGGTGACGCTGTCATCGAGCCAGATGTCGATGCGGCTGGCCTTCAGCGCCGCTTCGGCAGGCCCGAGGGCCAGGCGCAGGTTGGCCAGTGCCCGCCGCAGGTTCGCCGACGCCTTGTCCGCCGGCTTCTCGGACCAGAGCATTGCCTGAAGCCACGCCCGCGCGCACCGCCGGCCGGGGGCCAGGGCCAGCAGGGCAAGCAGGGCCCGTTCCTTGCGATAGCCAGGAGTGAGGTCACGGCCATCGGCCGAGGACACGGCAAAGCGACCGCGCACGGTGATCGTGATCGCCGCCGGGCCAAAGAGCTGGCTGGAGGCCGGCAAGATAGCGCGGTGATTGGTCATGGTACGGATCCTTGGAAGCCCGAAAGAAGGGGCAGGACACATCTACAGCGCGCAGACGTTAGCACATCTTATCGGCGAGATATCGCCCAAAAAGGATTGCAGGCAATCGTCTAGGCCCTCCCTTCACAACCGCATGGCGAATATTTGACCGGCTGCGCGTCTGCACCTGCGGCGGATCCTGCATTGCAAAGGGTAGGGCGCTTGACACGGAATTATGAAAGTTCCCCTAATGTTCTTGCTTTCCCATTGGATCGGTCAAGACTTTACCCTATGTATCCGCCATCCGAACTCGGAGGTCCCATGCCGGAGCTGAAACAGATCGAGGTGCGCGGTGCCCGCGAGCACAACCTCAAGTCCATTGACGTGGATATCCCGCGCGACGAGCTGGTGGTGATCACCGGCTTGTCGGGATCGGGCAAATCCTCGCTTGCCTTCGATACCGTATATGCCGAAGGCCAGCGCCGCTACGTGGAATCCCTGTCCGCCTATGCGCGGCAGTTCCTCGACATGATGGAAAAGCCCGACGTGGATCATATTGCGGGCCTTTCGCCTGCGATCTCCATCGAGCAGAAGACCACGTCGAAGAACCCGCGCTCCACCGTTGGCACGGTGACCGAGATCTACGATTATATGCGCCTGCTCTTCGCCCGTGTCGGCACGCCCTACTCCCCCGCGACCGGCATGCCCATCGAAGCGCAGCAGGTGCAGGACATGGTCGACCGCGTGATGGCGATGGAAGAGGGCACCCGCGGCTACCTGCTGGCCCCCATCGTGCGCGACCGCAAGGGCGAGTACCGCAAGGAAATGCTGGAGCTGCGCAAGCAGGGCTTCCAGAGGGTCAAGGTGGACGGAGAGTTCCACGAGCTCGACACCCCGCCGATGCTCGACAAGAAGTTTCGCCATGACATTGACGTGGTGGTGGACCGCATCGTGGTGCGCGAGGGGCTGGAGACACGACTGGCGGACAGCTTCCGCACGGCGCTGGACCTAGCAAGCGGCATCGCCATTCTTGAGACTGCGCCGAAGGAAGGTGAGCCCGAACGCATCACCTTCAGCGAAAACTTCGCCTGCCCGGTCAGCGGCTTCACCATCCCCGAGATCGAGCCGCGCCTGTTCTCGTTCAACGCGCCCTTCGGTGCCTGTCCAGATTGCGACGGCCTCGGGGTCGAGCTGTTCTTTGATGAACGGCTGGTCGTCCCCGACGCGGCGCTCAAGATCGCCGATGGGGCCATTGCGCCGTGGCGCAAGGGCAAGTCGCCGTATTTCCTCCAGACCATCGAAAGCCTTGCCAAGCACTACGGTTTCAAGCGCTCGACTCCTTGGAAGGACCTCGACGCCCATGTGAAGCAGGTGTTCCTCTACGGCTCCGGCGACGAGGAGATCGAGTTCCGATATGACGAGGGCGGCCGCGTCTACCAGGTGGAGCGGGTGTTCGAGGGCGTCATTCCCAACATGGAACGTCGCTACCGCGAGACCGACAGCAACTGGGTGCGCGAGGAATTCGAGCGCTACCAGAACAACCGCCCCTGCGGTACTTGCGATGGCTATCGCCTCCGTGAAGAGGCACTGGCGGTCAAGATCGGCACGCCCGGCAACCTGCTGCACATCGGGCAGGTGGTGGAGATGTCCATCAAGGAAGCCTATGCCTGGATCGACACCGTCCCCGAAGCGCTGACCAAGCAGAAGAATGAGATCGCCCGCGCCATCCTCAAGGAAATCCGCGAGCGTCTCGGCTTCCTCAACAACGTGGGCCTCGAGTACCTTACCATGTCCCGCGCCGCCGGCACGCTTTCGGGCGGTGAAAGCCAGCGGATCCGGCTGGCCTCGCAGATCGGCTCGGGACTGACGGGCGTACTTTACGTGCTCGACGAGCCCTCCATCGGCCTGCACCAGCGTGACAACGACCGTCTCATCGGCACGCTGAAATCCCTGCGCGATCAGGGCAACACGGTGATCGTGGTGGAGCACGACGAGGACATGATCCGTCAGGCGGATTACGTCTTCGATATCGGCCCCGGCGCCGGCGTGCATGGCGGGCAGGTGGTCTCCAAGGGTACCCCCCAGGAGATCAGCGACGATCCCGCCTCGCTCACCGGCCAGTACCTTGCCGGAACGCGCGAGATCGCCGTCCCCAAGACCCGGCGCAAGGGCAACGGCAAGAAGCTGAAGGTGGTGAAGGCGACGGGCAACAACCTCAAGAACGTCTCCGCCGAATTTCCCTTGGGCAAGTTCGTCTGCGTGTCGGGGGTCTCGGGCGGCGGCAAGTCCACCCTGACCATCGAAACGCTCTACAAGAACGCCGCGATGAAGCTTAACGGCGCGCGCGAGACGCCTGCGCCCTGCGAGACCATCAAGGGGTTCGAGCATCTCGACAAGGTCATCGACATCGACCAGCGCCCCATCGGGCGCACGCCCCGGTCGAACCCTGCCACTTACACCGGCGCCTTCACGCCCATCCGGGACTGGTTCGCGGGGCTCCCCGAGGCCAAGGCGCGCGGCTACAAACCGGGCCGGTTCAGCTTCAACGTCAAGGGGGGCCGCTGCGAGGCCTGTCAGGGCGACGGCGTCATCAAGATCGAGATGCACTTCCTGCCGGACGTCTATGTCGAATGCGAGACCTGCAAGGGCAAGCGCTACAACCGCGAGACGCTCGAGGTGCAGTTCAAGGGCAAGTCCATCGCCGACGTGCTCGACATGACCGTCGAAGAGGCGCAGACCTTCTTCCAGGCGGTGCCCTCGATCCGTGAAAAGATGGATGCGCTGATGCGCGTGGGCCTCGGCTACGTGAAGGTCGGCCAGCAGGCCACGACCCTATCGGGCGGCGAAGCGCAGCGGGTCAAGCTGTCGAAGGAGCTTGCGCGCCGATCCACGGGCCGCACGCTCTACATCCTCGACGAGCCCACCACGGGCCTGCATTTCGAGGATGTCCGTAAATTGCTGGAAGTGCTGCACGAATTGGTGGAACAGGGCAATTCGGTCGTGGTGATCGAACACAACCTCGACGTCATCAAGACCGCCGACCACATCATCGACATTGGCCCCGAAGGTGGTGATGGCGGCGGCGAGATCGTGGTGACCGGCACCCCCGAAGAGGTCGCCGAAGAGCCGCGCAGCCACACCGGCCACTACCTCAAGCAGCTGCTCAAGCCGCGCAAGCTTGCCGCGGAATGACCGGTTTGGGGTGGCGCCATTTCTGGCGTTGCCCCGCAATGGCCCTCACCGGTGAGGGCCATGCACAGGTTGCGGATGGCGGCACTCCCGCGGTTGGTGATATTCGCCATTTCGCGGCAGTGTTCGCCACCACTTGCTTGTCGACCTTGGGCAGGTGCTGCGTTGCCTCCGGCGTCAGTGCCGACACAAATGCAAAGACCGACGCTCACTGCCATGACATAGGCCTTGCGGCGGTCGATATGCTGTTTTGCAAGGGAAGCGGCGCCCCGACACCGCGATGGTTCCGATCAGTTTCAGTGCAGGCAGTTTTCGGATTCACTGAGCGCAGCTGTGCCTCGCGGGGATTATGCCCCGGAAGCACGAGGAAAACGGCGATATAGTGCCCCACATGACGGCTTGCGACGCCGGTCATCTGGATGACGCCGCTGTTTTGCAAAAACGTTATGTTCGGTAGTGTTTTGAACAGCGCGGCCAGCCCAGAGTTGATGCCATCCGCGAGGATGCCGCCCTTGATGCGCGGCGAATACACCAGTTCCCTCACTGGTTGGTCAGAGATCACGGGATTCGCCGTCAGGTTGCCCGAGGTCTTGTTCGTGGTCACCACGGCGATGAAGGCGATGTGGATCAACACCGCTAGGTCAAAATCAACCCCGTACTGCATAGGTGCGGGATTGCGAGCAGCTTGCCCGCCCCGGCGAGGCTAAAATCACCTCGCCCAGCAGTATGGCGACGAGGGAGTCCACGATCAGCGCTACCAAGATGGCCGCGATCCACAGCATCGCGCCCCCATGGCGGTCAGCAAAAGGGTCACCGCTAGAACGATACATCAAAGGGCAAGGCTCATCCGCTCCACCAGGCTGTCGCCCGTCTGTGCGCCGCCCGCGAGATCGGGAAAGCTAGCTTGAACAGTGACAGGCCGACCACGGTGAGGGCGATGCCTGTCGCAGTCAGGGTGATGAAGTTGCCCAACTTGACGATGACGCGGCTCAGGACCAGCTGCGATGACGCAGCCCGCAAGGCAGAGGACGAAGATCATCGGCGAGATGTCATTTTGGGTGCCGCCGTCGTTCTTCGCCGCAAAGTCTGCGGCCAGCACCGCCCTGAAGCATACAAAGCTGGTGCCCTGAACGCTCAGCAGCTTCACCCCCACAGGCGCGATGGTATTGCACTGGAGGAAGTTCGCCACGCTGCGAAAAGCGACATGGCGATGAGATGGGGATGTGCATCCCGAGGCCCGGGACACCACCATTCACCAGCGTCGGGATTAAGATGCCGATGATGTAGGGAAAGTATGCTGAATAGCTGCAGGGGACGAGGCCGAGCTTTCGTCGAGGCCGTAGATAAGCGATCCGCCAGTCGGAGCAGCGGGGGAGGTGCCTGGTGCTATGACTGTTTCCGTGTGCCGTTTTTCTGGCCCGAGGGACAGTTCCGCCGATACGATGCGCTCGTGCGGAGGAGGCAGGCCCGTTTGCAGGCACCGGGGTCGCGCTTGTAACCGTCACTGGTCCTTGGAACTGGGCGGAGGTGGATTTATTTCAGGCCGATGCCACCGGATCAGCAGTGGAAAGAGCGACCCAAAACGGCGCGTTCTTCGGTTGACCCCGAAATTAGGCAACGCGACCCTTTTGGGTGAGGCTGGTGAGGCTGGTGAGGCTGGTGAGGCTGGTGAGGCTGGTGAGGCTGGTGAGGCTGGTGAGGCTGGTGAGGCTGGTGAGGCTGGTGAGGCTGGTGAGGCTGGTGAGGCTGGTGAGGCTGGTGAGGCTGGTGAGGCTGGTGAGGCTGGTGAGGCTGGTGAGGCTGGTGAGGCTGATGAGGCTGCGCGGAACGACATAAGGGGGCCGCCAAGGCGATCCACTTTGCAAGTCCAATCTCAGGACAGCTGCTTCGGGGACGTCCGAAACAGCCACCGAACGCGGTCAGTTGTTGGTCAGTGCTGCCACTGCGCCGATCACGTCAAGGATGCGGCGGGTGTCAGGATCAACGCGGAAGACCTCGCCGCCACTGCGATAATAGGTGCCGTCACGCAGGCCATAGCGCTGCGGGTCGCGGATGATGACGTAGTCACCGGTCAGCCGATCACCTGTGCGCCAGCGATGTTCCCCGCGGTCATCGGAGCGATCCTTGTACATCTTCTTGGCCTGTCCCGGCGGCACGCAGCCCTTGGAAGCAAGCCCCGGCGGGCAGCCCTTGGGGGCGGCGTTGGCGGTTGTTGCGGCAAGGGGCATGGCGATGGCGGATGCCGACAGGGCGGCAAGTGCAAGTTTGCGGAACATGGAAACACTCCTTTCGTTAGCGAGTTTGTCTCTATAACGCGCGACGGCCCGGTTTCCGTTCCGCCCTAGCCTCGGTAGGTGTGTTTCCGCCGACACAGGCGGCTTTTCCGCCTATCCTACTGCGTCCAGGCCGGGCTGCGCTTTTCAAGGAATGCCGAAATCCCCTCATCGGTGTCACGCCACAGCATGTTTTCAACCATCACGTCAGCGGCGTAGGCATAGGCGTCATCAACACTCATGACCGCTTGCTCGTAGAACGCCTCCTTGCCGATCCGCACGGCCGATCCCAGCTTGCCGGCCACTCGCTGTGCCAGCTCTTCGGTTGCCGTGTCCAGCATGTCATGGGGGACCACGCGGTTGACCAGCCCGAGGCGCAGCGCCTCCTCCGCCTCGACGAAGCGCCCGGTGGTGAGCATCTCAAACGCCTGCTTGGCGGGGATGTTGCGGGTCAGGGCGACCATGGGCGTTGAACAGAAAAGGCCGATGTTCACGCCGTTGACCCCGAATTTCGTGCCCTCGGCCGCTACAGCCATGTCGCAGCTGGCCACCAGCTGGCAGCCGGCGGCGGTGGCGATGCCATGGACCTTCGCGATCACAGGCTGGGGCAGGTGCTGGAGACCCGTCATCACCTTTGAACAGCGCGCGAAGAGGTCGGCAAAATAGGCGCGGCCCTTGTCTTCGGACTGGCGGCCCTGCTGCATCTCCTTGAGATCATGCCCGGCGCAGAACACCTTTCCGGCGCCTTCGATGGTTACCACCCGGATCGACTGATCCGATTGCAGCGCCTCGATCTGGGCCTGCAGCGCCGCAAGCATGTCGTCGGACAGTGCATTGAGCCGCTCGGGCGCGTTCAGTGTCAGGTTGGCGATTGCGTCAGTGTCGTGACGTTCCAGCAGGTCCATCTTGTCCTCTCCTCCGCTTTCCGGGCAGCCTAGACGCCTATTGCAAGGGAGGAAAGCATGAGACTGAAATTCACGGTTCCCGAGATGGAAGCGTTCCTGGCGGATGTCTTTCCGCAGGTCGATGGGATGTTCGGGATCGACCGCATGGACGAGGAATTGCTGGTGATGCGGATGATCGTGTCTGAAAGCCACCTGCGTCCCGGTGGCACGGTGTCGGGGCCTTCGATGTTTGCGCTGGCGGATGTGGCGGCCTATGTCGCGACGCTGGCGCGGATCGGGCCGCAGGCGCTGACGGTCACCACCCATTGCTCCATCGATTTCATGCGCAAGCCCGAAGCGGCGACTGACCTGCTGGCCGAGGCGCGCCTGCTGAAACTCGGGCGGACCCTGAGCGTAACCGATGTCCTGCTTTATTCGGAAGGATCCGAAAAGGCAGTGGCGCATGCATCGTTGACCTATTCCATCCCACCTGCGCCGATGATGCCGACCCCCTGATGAGCCAGTGCCGAAGCGAAGGGCGTCAACGGAAAAAGGCCCGCAGATACTGCGGGCCTTTCCAAATCGTAGCAAGTTCCGCCGAAGCGGACCGTATCAGCGCTTCGAGAACTGGAAGCTGCGGCGTGCCTTGCGCTTACCGAACTTCTTACGTTCCACCACGCGGCTGTCGCGGGTCAGGAAGCCTGCGGCCTTCAGGGCCGAACGCAGCGAGGGATCGTACAGCTGCAGCGCCTTCGAGATGCCGTGCTTGACCGCACCAGCCTGACCCGAGAGGCCGCCGCCCTTGACGGTGGCATAGACGTCGAACTGGTCTTCCACACCGGCAATGGTGAAGGGCTGACGCAGGATCATCTGCAGCACGGGACGTGCGAAGTAGGCGTTCTGTTCCTTGCCGTTCACGACGACCTTGCCGGAGCCGGGCTTGATCCAGACGCGTGCGACGGCGTCCTTCCGCTTGCCGGTGGCGTAGGAACGGCCCAGCTCGTCACGGACGGGCTCGCGGGGCTCTTCAACGACTTCCGGAGCGGCATCGATGCCGGCTGCGGTGCCGAGTTCTTCCAGGGAATTGATCTGTTCGGCCATGATTACACCCGGGTGTTTTTCTTGTTCATCGACTTGACGTCGAGCACTTCGGGCGACTGCGCCTCGTGGGGGTGCTCGGCGGAAGCGTAAATACGCAGGTTGGTCAGCTGCTCGCGCGCCAGGCGGTTGCCCGGCAGCATGCGCTTGACGGCCTGGAAGACCACGCGCTCGGGGTGTGCACCCTCGAGGATCTGGGCCTTGGTGCGGGATTTGATGCCGCCCGGGTGACCGGTGTGCCAGTAGAAGTTTTCTTCACGCTTCTTGCCGGTCATCTGCACCTTGTCGGCGTTGATGACGATGACATTGTCGCCCATATCCATGTGCGGGGTGAAGGTGGCCTTGTGCTTGCCACGCAGACGCATGGCGACGATCGAGGCGAGACGACCGAGAACGACGCCTTCGGCGTCGATCACGATCCACTGCTTCTCGATGTCTGCCGGTGTCGCAGAGTAGGTTTTCATCGCGTTGCCCTTAGAGCTTGAACGTTGTCTGAGGTCCGGGGACGGCGCGGGGGCTGCCCTGAACTGATTGCGCGGTTATAGAGATCCCGCAGAACAGGTCAAGCGCCATAGATCTTGATTATATGAGTGAAATCAGAGACTTAAAATTATGGTATTATAATACCCCAATTTAATGAGGAAAACGGCGGTTGTGGCCCATCAAAATCTTGGAGCTGCTCATGGATACGGTCGGCTTGGCTGATTGTCAGCGCACTGGTGGCGGCATGACCGGCGCCGGTGCGGTCGTCGCTCAAGTCGGGGTTGGTTGCCAACCTAGGATCACGGGGCGTGCCCACGTCCATCAACGCGCCAAGGGGGCCCCGCACCAACTCGCGGTCGCCTCCACAGTCTGACGTCAGGCCTGCATGCGTTCGGGGGGATTGTCGAGAAGCTCGCGCAGGCGCTGCAGGGCGGCCTGGAAGTCAGGCATGGGGACCTGGGCGTTCATGCCGATGCGGATCGCATGGGGGGCGTAGGCATGGCGCGAGGCGAAATCCTCGGCCGGGCGCACCTGCACACCGCGGGCTTCAGCCGCAAGGCAGAAGGCAGCGGCGCGCCAGCCTTCGGGCAGCCGCAACCAGGCGAAAGGCGAATGTTCGTTCCAGCCAAGGTCGAAGCCGCCCAGCACGTTCACTGTCTCACGCACATATGCGGCGTTGCGCTGGCGTACCGCGCCGACGATGGCCTCGGTGTCCGGCAGGGTCAGAAGGTAGCGGGTGAGGTCCGCCAATGGACGGGAGAGGCCGAAAAAGCCGTTCTCGGCGGTGCGGCGCAGATCGGTCCGGCGGGCCTGCGGTGCGACGGCAAAGCCGATGCGCAGCGCGGGGGTGAGGGTCTTGGAGATCGAGCTTACGAACCAGCCGGTATCAGGCAGAAGGGCACGGTAGCTTTCCGCGCGGCTGGCACCGAGGAATGTGCTGTCATCCTCGAGAATGTCGAAGCCACACTTGAGCGAAACGTCCGCGATCTCGCGCCGGCGCTCGGGAGAGGTGACGATGGAGGTGGGGTTGTGCAGTTCGGGCGAGGTGCACAGCAGCTGTCCCTCGTGGCGCTGCGCCAGTTCCGCGAGCGCGCCCGGTACAATCCCATGCTGGTCCATGGGAACCGAGACAATGTCGGCGCGAAGCAATTCGGCGGCGCGGCGATAGCCGGGATAGGCCAGTTCCTCGACCATGACCACCGGACGGCGGCCGCGCAGAACCGCCTGCATGACCAGTGACAGCCCGCTTTGCGCGCCATGGCTGAGCACGACGTCCTCGTGGTGCAGCGCCCCGAGAGGGACATGCGCCAGCCAGTCGACCACCGCCTGTCGCGCGGGGGCGTAGGAGGCCGCCGAGGGGTAGTCCAGCAACGAGGTGGCGGGGGTCTGAGAGATCTGCTCGAACCCCTTCTGGATCAACGCAACCTGGCCCAGATCGGGCAGGCGGGCGGTGAACAGGCTGACCATCTCGTGGCCATCTTCCGTAATGGATTTCGCGGTCGAGAAATATAGCGACGGCTTGGTGTCGGGCCTGCCGCTCACGAAGGTGCCGCGGCCCACTTCAGCCACAAGCACCGCTTCGTCGGTGAGCGCGGTGTAGGCGCGGGCCACGGTGCCGGGGGTCATGCCCAGTCGCCAGGCCAGTTCACGCACCGGGGGCAGGCGGGTGCCCTTCGGCAACTTGCCCTCATCGATGCCCTGCCGCAGCGCCGCAGAGAGGGCACGATACTTCGGCCCGCCCGATTGCAACGCGAAGAGATCGCTTATTGTATCGGTGACAATGTTTTTCTCGACGTTCATTTTGGCACAATGTACCAACTATTCACGCTAATCAAGGAAATTGTACCAGTACAAAATCGGAGACATCGAATGGCACAATCCGCACACGCCCCGCTTCTCGCCTATCTCGACGCACAGCATCCGCTGCCTGCCGTCTCGGCAGCTGCCCTGCGTTTCGCGGTAACCTTTGCCAAGTGGTCCGAGCGCCGGCGTACACGACTGGCGCTGTCGAAGCTCGAACCACATCTGCTTCGCGATGTCGGACTGGAACGTCACGTGGCTTACAAAGAGGCACGTCGCGTGTTCTGGCGGGGCTGAATCCCCGGACCTGCCGGAACATCTTCCACTGGGCGCGGGCATTGGCTCCGCGCCTTTTTTTAGGTCAATCAGCTCGTTGCCAGAAGGTGCGCGTGGGGCCATAGGGTTTCGGCCTGGGGCAAGCGTCCAAGAACAACCTCGTAATCCCGGGCAAAGCAGGGGAAGACCTCTTCTGCCACGCCCTGCGGCAGGCCACTGCGGTCGCCTGCGGCGTTCACCGGGGCCGCGCCCGCATCGGGCCAGGCCGGGATGCCAGCGAAGTCCGACAGGCGGCTGATTGTCGCCGGGACGAACAGATCTTCGTAGAGCGTGAGAAACTGGCGCTCGGGGCCGAAGACCTCGCCGAGGCGCGACAGGGTGACATGATAGTTGGGATCTGTGCTGCCGCGCCCGCCGGGGCCGAAGATCTGGACGAAAGCCTCGGCATCGCTCAGGCTGTCATCGAGCTTGGCCTTGCGGCGGTACATCTTGATCAGAGACCACGCCCGTTCGATCGGATCGCGCATCGTGAAGACGGTTTTCACGGTGATCCCGCGCTCGGCGAAGGCGCTGTCGATGCGCCGGAAGCTGTCGGTGCTCAGTGCGGCATACCCCGGGGTCACGTCTCCGGTCAGATGTATGCCCGGCCGGTCGAGCCGCGCGGCGAACCACGGCACATAGCGGGACAGGTCCTGTTGCAGGTGCCAGCGCAGCACCTTGCCGCGGGGCTTCACCCCCAGCGCGCGATGCAGGCGAAATTCGGCGCGGCGGTAGGCGGGCGGCCTTGGCATCAGGAAATGCGCCTTTTCCGGGACTGTCGCCGCGTCCCAGACCTGCATTTCCCCCAAGGGTCCCATGTCAGCGCCGGGCGCGCGCCCAAGGTAGGTGCGGATCCACGTGGTTCCCGATTTCGAGGCACCGGGGCACAGAAGGAAGGTCTTTTCGGTCATCGCGATAGCCTAGATCTGGAGCCGGGATGGGGCGCTGCCCCGCCGCGGCTGCGCCGCGACCCCCCGGGATACTTGTCGGTCAAAGGAAACACTTGGGCGTTTTCTGTGGGGCGTTTGCTATGGGCGTCAGCTGTCTGGGGGCAGGATGCCAAGGCCGCGCAGGTAGATCCCGATGCCAGATTCCAGAAGCGCCTCGGGCGGGAAGGGGGATTGAGTGCCGGGCGAATTGCGGGCAAAGAGCTCGACCACGCCGTGAGACAGCGCCCAGATATGGGCAGAAACCATGCTGGTGGGGGGGCGCTTTTCGGGGGGGATGTGCTGCGACAGCTCCTGTGCTGCGCGTTCTTGAACGCCTCGGGCGCGGGCGCTGATGCGGGCGAGCTCGGGCGAGCTGTTCACCGAGATTCCGCTTTCGAACATGGCGATGTAGTGGCCGGGATATTTGCGCGCGAAGGCAAGGTAGGCGCGGCCCGTTGCCTCGAAGGCGGCAAGCGCGGAGGGCTGGTGGGTGTCATAGGCGTATTGCATGACATCGGCGAAGATCTCGTAGCCTTCGCGTGCGGCCTCGGCGATGAGATCCTCGCGTCCGGAGAAATGCCTGTAGACCGCGGCGGGGGTAACGCCGGCCTGCTTGGCGGTCTCGGACAGGGTGAAGCCGGTGGGGCCCTTGGCCTCGATCAGCTGGAGGGCCGCATCCACTAGGGCGCGGCGCAGGTTGCCGTGATGGTAGCCGCGTTTAGGCATTCCAGATCTCGGGGCCTCCGGTGATCTTCGGGTCGGGGGTGCCAACCACCGCGTGATCCTTGCGGTCATATTCGAGTTGCGAGAGCACGTGGCGAATGGCAGCGAGCCGGGCGCGTTTCTTGTCGTCCGAGCGCACGATGGTCCACGGGGCCACGTCGGTGTGGCTGCGCGACAAGGTTTCCTCGATCGCCGCGGAATAGTCATGCCAGCGCTCGAGGCCCTTCACGTCGATGGCGCTGAGCTTCCATTGCTTGAGCGGATCGGCCTCGCGCTTGAGGAAGCGCCGCAGCTGTTCTGCGCGTCCCACGTTGAGCCAGAACTTGATGAGCACGATGCCCTCGTCCACCAGCAGCTGTTCGAAGGCGGGCACCTGGTCGAAAAACGCTTCGCGCTGCGCGTCGGTGCAAAAGCCGAAGACCTTTTCGACCACGCCGCGATTGTACCACGAGCGGTCGTAGAACACGATCTCGCCACCCGCGGGCAGGTGATCCACGTAGCGCTGGAAATACCATTGCGTCGCCTCGGCATCCGAGGGGGCGGGCAGGGCGACCACGCGGGCGCCGCGAGGGTTGAGGTTCTCGCGGAAGCGTTTGATGGTGCCGCCCTTGCCGGCGGCATCGCGTCCCTCGAAAAGGCAGGCGATGCGTTTGCCGGTCTTTCGGGCCCAGGCCTGCATTTTGACGAGCTCGACTTGCAGCGCCTTGATCTCGCGGTCGTAGTCCTTCGTCTTGATCTCTTCGTCGTAGGGATAGCTGGGTGAGAGGATGTCGTCTTTTCCCGCGCTCGCGATGGCCTCGCGGACGTGGTCCGGTGCTCCAGTCTCGTAGAAGGCGCTGATGGCGCCGTCGAAGGGAAGGGTCACTGGCGGCTGCTCCTTGCTTGGCTGTGAATGCGTGGCGTGCGGGGAGGTGGCATGCAGGGCCCGGTTGCGGACTCGGTGACGGCGTTGTGCTGCAGACCAATATGGAATGTTAACGGGATTAACGCAAACCTCGCCCCGGGGGCAATCCCGTCACTGTTCAGATTTCGCTGTTCCGCGAAAGGGGCGCTGGTTATAAGGGCCATCCTTGACACAAACCTCATGGGGTAAACGCGATGAAAGACATGGACGACATCCACGCCGTCATGACCGAAATCGGCCGTCGTGCGAAAGCGGCCGCAGCCGAGCTCGCCTTTGCCCCGCCAGAGGCGAAGGAGCGCGCGCTGAGTGCCGCCGCCGACGCGGTCTGGGCGCGCCGGGCCGAGATCGTCGAGGCCAATGCCCGCGATCTCGACTTCGGGCGCGACAAGGGCCTTTCGGATGCCATGATGGACCGGCTTCTGCTGACCGAGGACCGCATTTCCGGCATCGTCGAGGGGCTGCGCGCCATCGCCGCTCAGGATGATCCGGTGGGCAAGGTCATCGCGGAATGGGACCGGCCCACGGGCCTGAAGATCAAACGCGTCCGCACGCCGCTTGGCGTCATCGGGGTGATCTACGAAAGCCGGCCCAACGTGACCGCCGACGCGGGCGCGCTGTGCCTGAAGTCGGGCAATGCGGTAATCCTGCGCGGTGGCTCGGAGAGCTTCCATTCCAGCGGCGCGATCTACGCCTGCCTCGTCGAGGGGCTGCGCGCGGCCGGTTTGCCTGAGGATGCGGTGCAGCTGGTGCCGACCCGCGACCGCGCGGCGGTGGCCGAGCTGCTGACCATGACCGACTACGTGGACGTGATCGTGCCGCGTGGCGGCAAAGGTCTTGTCGGGCTGGTGCAGCGCGAGGCGCGGGTGCCGGTGTTCGCCCATCTCGAGGGCATCGTGCACATCTACATCGATCCCAGCGCCGACCCGGTGACCGCGCTCAAGGTGGTGATGAACGCTAAGACCCGGCGCACCGGTGTCTGCGGTTCGGCCGAGTGTCTGCTGATCCATCGTGATGCGGTGGACACCATCGGGCAGGGGGTCATCAAGGCGCTGCTCGAGGCCGGGGTCGAGGTCCGCGCGGACGAGACCCTGCAGGCCATCGAGGGTACCAAGCAAGCCAGCGCCGAGGATTGGGGATGCGAGTACCTCGACAGCATCATCGCCGCGAAGGTGGTCGATGACGTGGATGGGGCGATTTCCCATATCCGTCAGTTCGGCTCCAACCACACCGACGGCATCCTCGCCGAAGATCCGGCGGCGATCGAGCGTTTCGTCGAGCGGGTGGACAGCGCCATCGTGATGATCAACGCCTCGACCCAGTTCGCCGACGGCGGCGAGTTCGGGATGGGTGCTGAGATTGGTATCGCCACCGGAAAGATGCACGCCCGCGGCCCCGTGGGGGCCGAGCAGCTGACCTCTTTCAAGTACGTGGTGCGCGGCGAAGGGACCGTCCGGGCCTGAAATACGGCCCAAGCCTTGCCTGATCGGCGCGGCGCGTCAGACGATCTCGAGCGAGGCGCCCGCCTCCCCGGCATGGGAGATCAACTTGCGTCCCCTTCGGGGCGCAAGCATCGCCAGCAGGGCGAACTGCACCCTTGCAGGGGCCAGATCATCGTCGTAGCTGGCGGTGGACAGGGCCGACCACAGGTGCTCCTCGGGGGCGACCCGCTGGCCCGTTCCGCTGATGTGCCAGGTCTCACCATCCAGCCCCACCTTCACCTTGCCCCCCATGGGGAGGGCACTTTCGCAGCAAAGCGCCGCGAGAAAGGCCAGCTGCACCTCGGTTCGGGGAGCATCGGTCGTGAGGGTCCATTCCATGACGAGCCGGCTGCCTGCGCTGTAGTTGGCCAGCAGCTTGGCCGCCTCGCGATAGCCTACGTCCTGTTCAGTCGAGGCATTGCCAAAGGCCACGCGGAAGAAATTCAGCCGGGCGGTGGCCGAGGTGCAGCTTTGTTCGATAAGCTCCATCTCCTCGGGACCGGGAGTCCCTGCGAGCGCGATGAGTTCGAGCCCGTTCGAGATCGCGCCCACCGGGCTGACCAGGTCATGGCACAGGCGCGAGGCTACCAAGGTGGCGAGTTTCGCGGTATCGATGGGCATGGAAGGCTCCTTGAGGGGACAGGCTGAAGGTGACAGGCACATGAACGACATCAACGCATTGCTCGAACCGGGCATGCTGGTAAGCCACCCGGACCGCCCCGACTGGGGCATTGGGCAGGTTCAATCCAACATCGGTGGCCGCATCACGGTCAACTTTCGCGATCAGGGCAAGGTTGTCATCGACGGCAGCCGCGTGACCCTGACCCCGATCTTCGGAGACTAGGCTAACGCCGCAAGTGTTTATCAAACGTTAACCATACGGTGCCCGGTTTTGCTGACGGCGGGTTGTCGCCGATGACACGATGCTGGCGAAATCGGTTTTCCTTTGGTGACACGCGCAGTAGAAAACGCCCAACGGCGAGGGGCGGCGGATGGCGCTGGACGACAGGAACTTCACCGTGCGGCTGGCACGGGACACTCAGGACATCACTGCGGCGCAGCGGTTGCGTTACGAGGTTTTCGTACGCGAGCTGGGCGGCAGCGGCACGCTGGTGGACCACGACGCGCGACTTGAAAGAGACCGCTTCGATCCGTTTTTCGATCATCTGATTCTGGCTGACGAGAGCCGTGGCGGCGTGGTGGTCGGTGTCTACCGCCTGCTGCGCGACGACCAGGCCCGGGCCGCCGGCCAGTTCTACTCGGAGGATGAATACGACCTCGAGCCGCTGCGCGCTTCGGGGCGGCGTCTGCTGGAACTGGGGCGGTCCTGTCTGCACCCCGATTACCGCGGTGGCACGGCGATGATGCATCTGTGGAACGCGCTGGCCGAGTACGTGGCCGAACATGGCATCGAAATCCTTTTCGGCACCGCCTCGTTCCATGGCACCGACGTAGCGCGGCTGGCCGAGCCTTTGTCGCTGCTGCACCACCGTCATCTGGCCGTGCCGGAGTTGCGGGTGCGGTCGCGCCGCTACCAGCGGATGGACCTCGTGCGAGAGGCGGAGATTGACCGGCGCCGCGCGATGCTCGAGGTGCCCAGCCTCATCAAGGGCTACCTACGGCTTGGCGGCGCGGTGGGCGACGGCGCCTTCGTGGATGAGGCGTTCAACACCACCGATATCTGCCTCATCATGGACACCGCCCACCTCAACGCCAAGGCGGCCGGGATCTACACGAAGGGCCGGGGATGAGCCTCGGCGGCCCCACCTGGCGCGGCGAGGAGCCGGTTCTGCGGCCACTCGGGCCGCTTGAATGGGGGCTGGCGGTCATGCGCGGGATACTGCTCGGTACGCTGATCTGCCTCGGGCTGGTGGTCAAGCTGGTGCTGCGGCTTGGAGAGCGGATGTTCTGCGGCACGCGGCGTCCGCTCAGTCCATGGGTGACGCTGGCGGTCAGCCGTGCGGCAGTGGCGATCATCGGCCTGCAGCTGACGCATTCCGGTCCGGCGATGCACGGGCGGGGAGGGCTGGTGGCAAACCACTCGTCGTGGCTAGATATCTTCGTATTGAACGCCTGTCGGCCAGTGCGCTTCGTCTCGAAGTCCGAGGTGGCGGGCTGGCCCTTCATCGGCTTTCTGGCACGGGTGACGGGGACGGTCTTCATCACCCGTGATCCGCGTGAGGCGGCAGCGCAGCGGGACGCGTTCGAAGCCCGGCTGCTGGAGGGCGCACCGCTGCTGTTCTTCCCCGAGGGCACCTCGACCGACGGGCAGCGGGTGCTGCCCTTCAAGCCGACGCTGTTCGCCGCGTTCTTCGGTGACCGGCTGCGGCATCAGACGCAGGTTCAGGCGGTGACGCTGATTTACCACGCGCCCCGGGGCCGCGATGCGCGGGCCTATGGCTGGTGGGGGGGGATGGACTTCGGGCCTCACCTGCTGCGGGTGTTGGGCGAGCCGCGCCGCGGCAAGGTAGAGGTGGTGTTCCATTCACCGCTGCGCGTGGACGACTACCCCAACCGCAAGACCCTTGCAGCACGGCTCGAGGCGCAGGTGCGCGGGACCCATCCGCAAGGTGAGGCTCCGGCGGTCGCCACTGGCCCGGAGGCCTGATGCGTCAGGCCTAAGCGTTCTGCCCTAAGCGTTCTGGCCTGATCGCTCAGTCCTGCTCGGCGGACTGCCTGAGCTGGTCCGCCGGCATTGGCTGCCCAGATCACATGGCGGCGGTGAGCGCCTTGAGCGCGGCCACCGGATCCTCCGCGGACCAGATCTCCTCGCCGATGCCGAAGAAGTCGGTGATCGGCGCAAGCTGCGCGATGATCTCCGGGGTCAGGCCACCTTCGGCCACGACCGGCACCTCGATCATCTCGGACCACCAGCCGAAAAGCTCCTGCTCGGCCAGCGTCCCGTCCCCGAGAGCGTCACCGGCGCAGGGCCCGAACGAGACGTAATCAGCGCCGCCTTCGCCTGCGGACAGGCCGTCGTGGCGCGAGGCACCGCAGAACGCACCGACGATGGCGTCCGGGCCGAGTTCCTTGCGGGCGTGGCGGACGGTACGCGCCCCGTCGGTGAGGTGCACACCGTCGAGCCCGAGCCGCTGCGCCAGCACCACGTGGGTGTCGATCACCAGCGCCACATCATGAGCATGGGCCACCTCGCGCACCGCGTCTGCGGCGCGGGTGATGCGGTCCTCGTCCCGGGTGGCGAGGGCAAGCCGGATGCAGGCGATCTCTTCGGCCTCCAGCACGGCGGAGAGTTTCGCCGGGAAATCCGAGAGGTCGAACTCGGGGGGCGTGACGAGGTACAGCTGGGGGCGTTCGGTGTCGGCCATGTCTTCGGCTCCTGCTCAAGTTCGGGGTGCTATATCCTGCGCGGGCGGGCGGTGCCAAGGGGGTGCGTTGGCGCGTTTGCCGATGAGTTGCGCCAGCGGTGGGGTTGGATGCCTCCGGCGGGGATATTTGTCGTCAAAGGAAGCAGGCTCGTCGCGAGGCTTGCCCTTGGGGGGGGAGAGGCTTATCGAGGCCGCGCAACACGACGGAGGGGCCATGCCCAGCGAAACCAGACAGCCCAGCTTTGTCCTCGTGCGGCCGCAGATGGCCCAGAACATCGGGTCGGCGGCGCGCGCCATGTGGAATTTCGGGCTTGACCGGATGCGGCTCGTGAGCCCGCGCGACGGCTGGCCCAACGCCGACAGCGTGGCCATGGCCTCGGGGGCGGGGCGGCTTCTGGACGAGGCGGTGTTGAGCGAAGATGTGGCGGGCGCGGTCGGCGACTGCGACCTGGTCTTTGCCACCACCGCGCGGTCGCGGGGCCTGACCAAGCCGGTCTATTCGCCGGAAGAAGCCATGCGGGTGGCCGCCGAGCGCATCGCGCAGGGTGGCAAGGTCGCGGTGATGTTCGGGCCCGAGCGCGCGGGCCTCGAGAACGCGGACGTGGCGCAGGCCAACGCTCTGATCTCGGTGCCGGTGAACCCGGAGTTCCCGTCGCTGAATCTCGCCCAATGCGTGCTGCTGTGCTCCTATGAATGGCGCCGCGCCAGCGGGGCGGTCGAGGCGCGGCGCGACGAGCTGGCGGGCGCGGCCTGGGCCAGCGCCATCGAGGTCGAGAAGCTGGCCGAGCATTACGAGGAGCGGCTCGAGGAGGCGGGGTTCTTCTTCCCAGAGCACAAGGCGCCGGCGATGAAGCTGACCCTGCGCAACCTCTGGAGCCGCATGCCCTTTACCAGCGAGGACGTGCGGACCCTGCACGGGGTGATGCGGCAGATGGTCCGCTGGAAAGAGCGCGGATAGACCTGACATCGGGGCCTCGGGCAAATTCCTTGCAAGGAATTTGCACTGTGGTCCCGGCGTGCGGGTCTTGAAGGCGGATCGCAGCACTTCTATCGTCCGCCACGAACTACGGAGTGAGACATGTCCCAGAAGCGCAAGCTGTTTGAAGAGGTGGGCGACAGCGCCCCGAGGGTTCAGCCCGAGGGTGGCATGATCGACCGCGGACGGGGCGGCGCGCGCGGCGCGATCCGGGTCTGGCTGATGGTGATCTTTGCCCTTGTCATGGCGATGATCGTGGTGGGCGGCCTCACCCGGCTGACCGAGAGCGGGCTTTCGATCACCGAGTGGAAGCCGCTTACCGGCGCGATCCCGCCCCTGAACGAGGCGGATTGGGAGGCGGAATTCGCGCTCTACCAGCAGATCCCGCAGTTCGAGATCCTCAACAACCAGATGAGCTTGCAGGAGTTCAAGGGCATCTACTGGTGGGAATGGGGGCATCGTCAGCTGGGCCGGGTGATCGGCCTTGTCTGGGCGCTTGGCTTCTTTGGGTTCCTCGTGGCGCGCAAGATCCCCAAGGGCTGGACGCCGCGGCTGCTGGGCCTTGGGGCGCTTGGCGGTCTTCAGGGGGCGATTGGCTGGTGGATGGTGGCCTCGGGGCTTGGGGCCGAGATGATCAGCGTCGCCTCGTACCGGCTGGCGATCCACCTTGGCCTTGCCTTCATCATCCTCGGCTTCACCGCATGGTACATCTTTGCCCTTAAGCGGCCCGAGCGGGATCTCATGCAGGCCCGTCGCGGGCGCGAGGCCAAGCTGTTTTCCATGGGCACCGGCCTCATGCATTTTGCCTTCCTGCAGATCCTGCTGGGGGCGCTGGTGGCCGGAATCGACGCGGGCCGCAGCTACACCGACTGGCCGCTGATGGCGGGTGGGTTCTTCCCGCCGCAGCCCTTCGATCTGCAGCCCGTCTGGCGCAACTTCTTCGAGGATCCCGGCCTCGTGCAGTTCATGCACCGCATGGCGGGCTACCTGCTCTTCGTCTTCGGCATCATCACGTGGCTCCGGGCACGCAAGTCGGCCAATCCCGACACCCGTTTCCGCTTCAACGCGGTGATGGCGGTCATGCTGCTGCAGGTGATCCTCGGCATCGCCACGGTGCTCTACATGGCGCAGCTGCATATCGCGATCACCCACCAGATCGGGGCCGTCGTGCTTTGGGTGCTGATCCTGCGCGCCCGCTTCGGAGCGCAATATCCCAAGGCACATTCCATCCGGGGGACCCTTAAATGACCGCGTACGATGATCTCATGAGCTTCATCCGTGAAACTGGAGCCCTCGGGCAGGTGGCGGCTCGTCTGGCCTGGGACCAGGAGGTGATGATGCCCCACGGCGCCGGCGATCAGCGGGCCGAGGAAATGGCGGCGATGGAGTCCGTCCTGCATGCCCGCCGCACCGATCAGCGCATCGGCGGCTGGCTGGCCGACCTGGAGGGCGGGGCGCTGGACGAGGAAGCGAACGCCCAGTTGCGTCACATAAGGCGTAGCTATGACCGCGCCCGCAAGGTGCCCGCGGATCTTGCCACGGCGCTTGCCCGAGCCACGAGCCGGTCGCACAGGGCCTGGGCCGAGGCCCGCGCCGACGATGATTTCGGCGCATTCGCTCCGGTTCTGCGCGAGGTCGTGGCACTCAAGCGCGAGGAGGGCGCGGCGCTTTCTTCGGGGGGGGATGTCTACGACGCGATGCTGAGCGACTATGAGCCCGGCGCTACCGCTGCGCAGCTGTCGCAGATGTTCGGCGCCTTGCGCCCGCGCCTCGTGGCCCTGCGTGAGGCGGTGCTGGAACGGCCCCAGCCCCAGCCGCCCACTGGTCCCTTCGACGAGCAGGCGCAACTGCGCCTTGCCCATCTCGTGGCCAAGACCTTCGGTTACGAGATGGCGCGCGGACGGCTCGATAAGTCCGTGCACCCGTTCAGCTCGGGCTCAGGCGATGACGTGCGCATCACCACCCGGACCAGTGCGCTCGACCCGTTCAACTGTCTTTACTCGACCATCCACGAGGTCGGTCACGCCACCTATGAACAGCGCATCCGCCCCGAGTACCGGTTCACCCCGCTGGGCGAGGGCGTTTCCATGGGCGTGCACGAAAGCCAGAGCCGGATCTACGAGAACCAGCTGGGCCGCAGCCGCGCCTTCACCCGCTGGCTCTATGCCCGGATGACCGAGCATTTCGGCGACATCGGCCTTGATGGTCCCGATGCCTTCTATGCTGCCGTAAACCACGTGCAGAACGGTTACATCCGCACCGAGGCGGACGAGGTGCAGTACAACCTGCATGTCCTGCTGCGCTTCGATCTGGAGCGGGCCATCGTGTCCGGAGAACTTGAGGTCGACGATCTCGAGGCTGCGTGGAACGAACGCTTCCGCGCCGATTTCGGGTACGCGGTGGACAAGCCCTCGGACGGTGTGTTGCAGGACGTGCACTGGTCGGCGGGGCTGTTCGGCTATTTCCCGACCTACACGCTGGGCAACGTCTATGCTGGCTGCCTGCACAAGGCACTGCGCACGGCTGTGCCGGATCTCGATGCGCAGCTCGAGGAAGGCAATCTTGTCCCGGCCACCGGCTGGCTGGCCGAGAACGTGCAGCAATATGGCGGTCTTTATGAGCCGCGCGAGGTGATCAGCCGGGCCTGTGGGGGCGAGACGCCCTCGGAAGAGCCTTTGCTGGATTACCTCGAGGCAAAGTTCGGTGCCATCTACAGCCTTTGACCCATCATGACACGACCGGGGGCGGCCGTTGAAGGCCGCCCTCGGTCGTGTCATTCACGGTGGTCTGGTCAGATTTTGCCGTGCTGCGGCGTTTCGAGCGACGGAACCGTGTCGAAACAGCGGATGATCCAATCCAGCGCGCGACGGATGCCGGGATCGTTGCGCCGACTCTCATGGTAGAACACCCAGCATTCCTCGACCTGGGACGGCATGTCATCGGAGATGGGAATGAGGTTGGGATCGCGCTGCACGAGGATCTCGGGAACCGGGCCGGGCAGGCGGGTCACCTGCATGAGGCCGTGGAGCGCCGTGAGGTTATCGACCCGCACCTTCGGAGGTCGATTGAAATGCTCGTGGCCAAAGCGCATCAATGTCGAGCCGTCATGGGCCTCGCCAAGACCGACCCATTCCGTTGCATCAGGCGCGTCCCGGAACTTGCAGAAGCGATAGCACATGGTGCCCACCTTGCGGGCCACGATGCGACCCTGTGCGGGGCGATGGTACTGGATGACCAGATCGTGGTCCCCCAGCCCTTCCTTGAAGAACCGGTCCGAGAAGGTAAGCTTGACCCCGCCCAGAAGATCCTGGTGTTCGGTCAGCCCGGGAACGAGGATCAGGTTGGTCAGGATGGGGAAACAGCCGATGTTGATCGTCACCGCCTCGGCCTCGGTGTCCCCGGCGTGTTCGTTCAGCGCGCTTTGCAACTGGCCATCAAAGGATTGCGCCAGCTGGATGAGCGAGCTGATCGCCGTCGAGGGCCGCCAGCCATCTGCAGTCTTGATGAAGGCTGGTTGGCCAAGGGTCTCGGACAGGCGCTCGATACGGCGCGACACCGTGGCTGTGTTGGTGCCAAGGCTCTTGGCTGCGGCTGTCATCGTCCCGGTCTTGGATAGGGCGACAAGAAACCTGAGATCGTCCCAATTGTTCATGTTTCGAGGTCAGCTTGTTGGCACTGCGGCGCTGGCCGCAACGGATGAGGGGAAAACAGGCGATACGAAACACGGTATACCAGCGATGGCGGCGCAAGCGACCATCCAACTTTCAATTGAAGATGATATAAATTTAATCATCCATTAGTAAACCCGGTTTTGCAGAAATAACGGTATTTTCCGCATTCGACGGCCACTGGAACGCGGTGGTTGCGATTAAAGTCTGTGTTCAAACGGGAACGGGCGCGGCCAGCGATGGCGCGCGCCCGTGGGTTTCGAAGCTGGCTGGAAGTTCAGCCGAAATGATCGCCGAAGCTGGAGCGGTAGACCGCCGACAGCTCGTCCAGGGCCACGTCAGACCCACCCAGCTTGACCGATGTGCCGCCGAAACGGCCCACGGTGTGGATGGTAACGCCGGCCTGACCGGCAGCGATCATCAGCGCCTCGGCGGCGTCGTAGCTGCAGGCCACGAGGTAGCGGCCCTGATCCTCGCCGAACAGTTCAGCCTGATCGGCGCTGTCGAGGGTGACGCCGACGCCGGAGGCCTCGGCCATCTCGAACGCGGCAAGCGCAAGGCCGCCATCGCTGAGGTCGGTACAGCACTTGATCCATTCGCGGTTGGCGCGAATGAATTCACCGTTGCGCCTTTCCTCGTCCAGATCGACCGCGGGGGCGTCACCCTCTTCACGGTTGAAGACCTCCGCAAGCAGGGCCGACTGCCCCAGGTGGCTGCCCGGCGCACCCACGAGGATGGCCACGTGGCCGTCACGCGCATAGCCTAGGATCGGCTCTTCATCGGCGGCGATGAGGCCCACGGCACCAATGGTCGGAGTCGGCAGGATGCCAACGCCGTCGGTCTCGTTGTAGAGCGACACGTTGCCCGACACGATCGGCATATCGAGCGCTTCGCAGGCTTCGCCGATGCCCTTCAGCGCGCCGACGAACTGGCCCATGATCTCGGGCTTTTCGGGATTTCCGAAGTTGAGGTTGTCGGTGGTGGCCAGCGGCAGGGCGCCCACGGCGGTGAGGTTCCGATAGGCCTCTGCCACCGCCTGGCGGCCACCCATCTGAGGGTTGGCCTTGACATAGCGAGGCGTGACATCGCTGGTGAAAGCCAGCTTCTTGTCGGTGCCATGAACGCGGATCACGCCCGAGCCGAAGCCCGGGATGCGCACGGTGTCGGCCATCACTTGGCTGTCGTACTGCTCGTAGACCCACTGGCGCGAGCTGTAGTTGGGGCTGGCGATCAGCGCCTTCAGACCGTCGATCGGGTCCACGGCGGGCACGTCATCGAGCTGGGCAGCGGCCTCGGTCGGGGTCCAGGGACGGTCATACTCCGGTGCCGAGGAGGACAGTTTGGACAGCGGCATGTCCGCCTTGACCTCGCCGTTGTGCACCACGAGGAAACGGTCCTCGTCAATGGTCTCACCGACGATGGCGAAGTCGAGGTCCCACTTGACGAACACTGCCTTGGCCTCTGCTTCCTTGGCCGGGTCGAGCACCATGAGCATGCGCTCCTGGCTTTCGGAGAGCATCATCTCGTAGGCGGTCATGCCGTCTTCGCGCTGTGGCACCTTCTCGAGGTCGAGCCGGATGCCAAGGCCACCCTTGTCGCCCATTTCCACGGCCGAGCAGGTGAGGCCCGCCGCGCCCATGTCCTGGATCGAGATCACGGCGCCGGTCTGCATCAGCTCCAGAGTGGCTTCCATCAGGCGTTTTTCGGTGAAGGGATCGCCCACCTGAACCGTGGGGCGCTTTTCCTCGATGGTTTCGTCGAATTCCGCCGAGGCCATGGTCGCGCCGCCGACGCCGTCACGGCCCGTCTTCGCGCCAAGGTACACCACCGGGCGGCCAACGCCGCTTGCGGCCGAATAGAAGATCTTGTCGGTGTCCGCGAGGCCCGCCGCAAAGGCGTTGACGAGGCAGTTGCCGTTGTAGGCCGGGTGGAAGCGCACTTCGCCGCCCACGGTCGGCACGCCGAAGCAATTGCCGTAGCCGCCCACGCCTTCGACCACGCCATGCACCAGCTGACGGGTCTTGTGGTGGGCCTTTTCACCAAAGGACAGCGAGTTCATCGCCGCGACCGGGCGCGCGCCCATGGTGAACACGTCCCGCAGAATGCCGCCGACGCCGGTGGCCGCGCCTTGATAGGGTTCGATGTAGGAGGGGTGGTTGTGGCTTTCCATCTTGAAGACCACGGCCTGACCGTCACCGATATCGACAACGCCGGCATTCTCACCGGGTCCGCAGATCACCTGCGGGCCCTTGGTGGGCAGACCCTTGAGGTGAAGCTTGGACGATTTGTACGAGCAGTGCTCGTTCCACATGGCCGAAAAAATGCCAAGCTCGGTGAAGGTCGGCTCGCGGTCCATGATCTGAAGAATGCGCGCATACTCGTCCGGCTTGATGCCGTGTGCCGCGATCAGCTCTTCGGTGATTGCCGGTTCCTGCATGAACTTTCCCCTCTGGAAGACTTGCGCGCTCTTTAGTGCATGGTTCACGCCGGGGGAAGAGGGGCGCGGCCCAAAGCTGTGGCTTTGCGCCGTGAATTGTCAGGTGTGACCCATCCGGAGCAACCGGGCCAGCCGGCGCACCTGGGTTTCATCTAGCCCGTGGCTCCGGTCATGCGTTTGCCCGCTGCGTTCCAGCCTGTAGAATCGCACGGCAATGCGCAGGCGGTCTCAGGTCGCGCTCTTTCCGACGATGCCGTGCCGCATGCCAAAGTTTGCGCGTGAAAAAGGGCTTCTGTTGCGCGCCGGCCAAACGGCACAGCTGTGTCAGCGTCGCCACCGTGCCTCTGCTTGGGCCAGCCGCTTGTCTTCGTCCCCCAGCGGGCGCTTGAGAAGAGAGTTCAGCGCGGACCGACATTTTCCCGGCCTCTTCGAGGCTCCCTGGACTGTGTGATTACAGAGATTTTTGTCCTTGGAGGTTCTGGAGGCTTTCAGAGAGATGACATGCCGTCCGAGCAACGTATCCGACGAACGCACCGGCGGCGGGGGCACCGCCGTTCATGATATGGGCATGCGTATCGATGTGTCGGATGTCTCCGGTCCGGGGCGATCCGCTCCCTGTTCCGCGGCAAGGTCATGTCACAAAGCGCGCGGACCCGGTCCGTGGGCTCAGGTGCAGTATCTGGGTGCAGGCGGTCAGGGCATTGGAGAAGCCTGCCTCAGAAAGAACCGTCGGGACGAAAACGACGCGATGAAAGCCACCACCTGAAAGCCCCCTGAAGAGCCCTGAGGTTGAGTCGAGCGACCAGCCAAGCGCGGAAGCCGTTATGTGAGGATAGCATCGAGGTTGCAGAACCGCCTGAGCAAAAAAGCTGGCCAGAGCAAGCACCTAAAAAAAAGGCCGAGCACAAAGCTCGGCCGTAGTCCAACAGGGAGGTATGAAGATGATGCGCCGAAGGGCGCTTCAACCTTCATCTGCCGAATATGTTATCAGTATTGAGTCGTTCAAGGATTAAGAGGGCGCAACCGTAGCATTCCCGCTATGCATGTGGCGCATGTCTCACGCTTTAAGCAGTATCTTAGTCTGCGCCCATTGCTCTCAATTGACGCCTGTGGGCGAAGATTTCGTCCTGAACGAAGTCGCGGAACGCGGCTACGCGCTTGGAATGACGCAGTTCTTCCGGGTATGCGAGGAACACGGGCACCTCGTTGCTTTCCACCTCGGGCAGTACGCGGACCACTTTTGGGAAATCTTCGATGATGTAGTCCGGCAGCACGCCGATCCCGAGGCCCGCAACCACCGCCTGCAGAACGCCGAAATAGTTGTTCACCGTAAGCGCGGTCTGGATGTCGTAGGTCAGCAGTTCCTGCACCAGCAGCTTGCCGGCGGCCACCTGCGCCGAGGCGGGGTTCTGGCAAATCAGACGGTGTTTCCCAAGATCGTCGAGTGACAGCGGCTCGCCCCGTTCAGCAAGGTAGTCGGGCGAGGCATACATGCGCATGCGGATCGACATCAGCCGCTTGCGGATGAGGTCCGCCTGGCTTGGCTCCTTCATGCGGATGGCAACATCGGCTTCGCGCATGGGCAGGTCGAGCACCCGTTCCTCGAGCATGAGGTCGACCTTCAGGTCGGGGTATTTCTCGTAGAGCTTGGTCAGGCGCGGGGCGAGCCACAGCACGCCGAAGCCGTGTGTCGTCGTGACCTTCAGTTCGCCGAACACTTCTTCTTCGCTGTCACGAATGCGGGCGGTGGCGGCGTCGATCCGCTTCACCATTGAGGCGGTCGCGTCGAACAGCAGTTCGCCCTGTTCGGTGAGAATCAGGCCGCGGGCGTGGCGATGGAACAATGTGGTATTGAGCGACTCTTCGAGGGACCGGATCTGCCGCGACACTGCCGACTGCGAGAGATGCAGCGCATCGCCCGCGTGTGTCAGGCTTCCGGCGTCAGCCACCGCGTGAAATATTCTTAATTTGTCCCAGTCCATTCCAGTACCTATGCCCTGCTCGCGCGCCATCTATACGATACAATCGTTAATTGGCCACCCATGCATTCTCACATGAACGTCTCCCGCAATAATACACGAAAAATTACCTATGAGGGTCAGCGTTTTTGACCTAAAATTGTGTTACGATGCACAAGTGATGAGCGACGGGAGGCGCACATGACCAAGCACGAAATCACTCTCGACGACCGTTTCAACCTCGAACGTAGCCCTGTGTTGCTCAATGGCACACAGGCGCTGGTCCGGCTCATGCTGATCCAGAAAGCCCGCGACCGGGCTGCGGGGCTGAACACCGCCGGCTACGTTACCGGCTATCGTGGCTCGCCGCTCGGCGCCGTGGATCTTCAGATGAAAAAGGCGGAAAAGCACCTGCGTGCCGCGGACGTGCTGTTCCAGGAGGGGCTGAACGAGGATCTCGCCGCCACCGCGCTGTGGGGGAGCCAGCAGGCCGAACTGCGCGGTGAAGGCAAGTACGATGGTGTCTTCGGCCTTTGGTATGGCAAGGGCCCTGGGGTGGACCGCTCTGGCGACGTTATGCGCCACGCCAACATGGCGGGCACCTCGAAACATGGCGGCGTCATAATGGCCATGGGCGATGATCACACCGGCGAAAGCTCGACCGTGCTGCATCAGTCCGAATGGGCCATGGTCGATGCCTACATGCCCGTGGTCAGCCCTGCAGGCGTTCAGGAGGTGCTTGATTACGGCGTCTATGCCTATGCGCTGTCACGGTTCGCGGGCGTCTGGGTGGGCCTCAAGACCATGAAGGACACGGTCGAGGCCACCGCCGTGGTTGACGGAAGAGCGGACCGCATGTCTCTGACGACGCCTGATTTCTTCACCATGCCGCAGGGCGGGCTGAACATCCGGCTTGGCGACACCCCGCACGAGCAGGAAAAGCGCATCATCGACCACAAACGCTTTGCCGCAGAGGCGTTTTCTCATGCCAACCGCATGGACAAGCGCATGTGGGGCAAACCGGGGGCCAGGATCGGTCTAGTGGCAGCAGGCAAAAACTGGCTCGATCTCGTGCACGCGCTGTCGCTCCTGGGCATCGACGAGACGGAAGCCGAGCGGCTTGGCATCACGACCTACAAGGTCGGCCAGACATTCCCGTTGGATATGAGGGGCTTCCACGACTGGGCTGAAGGGCTCGACCTGATCGTCGTGGTCGAGGAAAAGCGCAAGCTGATCGAAGTGCAGGTCAAGGAGGCGATCTTCGACGATCGGCGCGGCCGCCGGGTCTATGGTTGGCACATCGGTGGCGGCGCAGGCTCGATGCATGGGCCCGAGTTGTTCCCGACCCAAGGTGCTCTTGATCCCATCATGATAGCCGAGCGTTTGGGGCGCATCCTTATCGACGAGGGGCGCGGCTCGGATCGTCTCAGGTCTGCGATGCAATCTCTTGATGATGCGAGAAAATCAGACAACGCAGAGGAGATCGCCGCGCGGCTGCCGTACTTCTGCGCCGGCTGCCCGCACAACACCTCGACCAAGCTGCCCGACGGTGCGCGCGCTTACGCGGGGATCGGCTGCCACTACATGGTGCAGTGGATGGACCGCGAGACCACCGGCTTCACTCATATGGGCGGTGAAGGTGCGAACTGGATAGGTGAAGCGCCGTTTTCCAAAAGACCCCATGTTTTCCAGAACCTTGGAGACGGAACCTACAACCACTCCGGCGTGCAGGCGATCCGCGCGGCACTGGCAGCTGGCACCAACATCACCTACAAGATCCTGTTCAACGACGCCGTCGCTATGACGGGCGGGCAACCCAATGAGGGTGACCTTACCGCAGGAAGAATTGCCAGTGAACTCAAGGCCATGGGCGTCGAACATCTTGCGGTTGTTTATGATGATAAGGAATATGTGGACTTCTACGCCTTCCCGCAAGGCATTGATAAACATGAGCGTGTCGATATGGCCGCTGTCCAGCGCCGGTTCGAAGCCATCGAGGGTGTCTCGGTCATCCTGTATATCCAGACCTGCGCCGCCGAAAAACGCCGCCGCCGCAAGCGTGGGACCTTCCCGGATCCGGACAAGCGGATCTTCATCAACACCGATGTCTGTGAGGGCTGCGGTGACTGCGGGGTGCAGTCGAATTGCGTCGCCATCGTGCCTGTGGACACCGAGCTTGGCCGCAAGCGCGCCATTGACCAGTCGAGCTGCAACAAGGACTTCTCCTGTCTCAAGGGCTTCTGCCCGTCCTTCGTGAGCCTTGAAGGCGCGAGGCTGCGGAAGAGCGAAACCGCGGCGCTCGATTTGCCGGATTTGCCGGACCCTCAGCTGCCGGCAATCAGCGGCACGCATAACGTCGTCATCACCGGCGTCGGCGGCACCGGCGTGGTGACCATTGGCGCGGTGCTGGCGCAGGCGGCGCAGATCGCCGGGCTTGGCGCTGGCATGATGGAGATGGCGGGCCTCGCTCAGAAGGGCGGCGCGGTGCACATCCACCTGAGGCTGGCCAACCGCCCCGAGGACATCAGCGCGGTGCGCGTCGCGATTGGCGAGGCGGACGCCCTCATCGGCGGCGACCTGGTTGTCAGTGCGGGGGCCAAGACCTTGGGCCTCACGCGCACCGGACGGACCGGCGCGGTGGTCAACAGCCACGAGATCGTCACCGGAGAATTCACCCGCGATCCGGAATTCCATATTCCTAACGACCGCTTGAAGCTTGCTCTTGAAGCGCGCATGCAAGAACGAGTGACGCTTCTGGATACTTCGGAACTGGCGCGGATCACCATGGGTGACTCGATCTTCTCCAACATGATGATCCTCGGCGCGGCATGGCAGAACGGCCTCGTCCCAATCCCCCATCAGGCCATTGAAGATGCCATCCGCCTCAACGGCGCGGCGGTCGACCGCAACCTGCGTGCCTTTGAGATCGGTCGCTGGGCTGCATTGCATCCTGCCGAGGCCAATGCGCTTCTGACCCCGAAAGTGGTCGAGCGTCCACGCACGCTGTCCGAACGGATCGCCTTCCGCGAACGACATCTCGTGGCCTATCAGGGCAAGCGGCTTGCCCGACGCTACCGGGCGCTGGTCGATGGTATCGAGGACGAAAGCCTGCGTGACGCCGTCTCAAGAGGGTACCACAAGCTTTTGTCCTACAAGGATGAATACGAGGTGGCGCGACTTCATCTCGAGACCCGCGCGAAAGCTGCCGAGACCTTCGAGGATGGCTTCCGGATGACCTTCCATCTTGCTCCACCGATCATGACCAAGGAGGGCTCCGACGGTCGTCCGGTCAAGAAGACTTATGGCGAGGGAATGCTGACGGCCTTCGGGCTGCTGGCGAAACTGAAGGGGCTTCGGGGCACACCGTTCGATCCGTTCGGGCGCACTGCCGAGCGGCGGATGGAGCGGGCGCTCATCACGCAGTTCGAGGCCGACATGTCCGAGGTTCTGCCGCAGGTGACGGCGCAGACGCTGGAGGCGGCCATCGCGCTGGCTGAACTGCCCTTGTCGATCCGGGGCTTCGGCCCGGTGAAGGAGGCCAACCAGCGCGAGGCATCGAAACGCCGCGAAGAACTTCTGGCGGTCATCCGCTCTGGCGGCGCCCCTCTGTCGCAGGCGGCGGAATAAGGTAACAGTCGCAATGGATTTCCGCCTCGAAGCCTCGTAAGACCGGACCGAAGGCCGCGCGGGACACGACTCGCGCGGCGCGGCGATCAGGAGACGGGCCATGGCGGTTGGTGTATTCGATTCAGGCTTGGGCGGGCTCACCGTTCTGGACGCGGTGAGCCGCCGCCTACCGGATGTGCCATTCGTCTACTACGCCGATAGCGCCCATGCGCCCTATGGCGTGCGCACAGCCGATGACATTTACGATTTGACCACTGACGCGGTGTCGCGCCTTTGGGACAACGGCTGTGACCTCGTCATCCTTGCCTGCAACACCGCCAGCGCCGCGGCCCTGCGGCGGATGCAGGAGAACTTCATCCCGCGCGACAAGCGGGTCCTGGGGGTCTTCGTTCCGCTAATCGAGGCGATGACCCAGCGCCAGTGGGGTGACAATTCGCCGCCCCGTGAAGTCGGTGTGCAGCACGTGGCGCTCTTTGCGACGCCCGCCACCGTCCGGGCGCGGGCCTTCCAGCGCGAGCTGGCCTTCCGCGCCATCGGTGTTGACGTCGAGGCGCAGGCTTGTGGCGGCCTCGTGGATGCGATCGAGGACGGCGACATGATCCTGGCCGAGGCGCTGGTGCGCAGCCACGTGGATGCGCTTTTGCGCAAGATGCCAACCCCTGAGGCCGCGATCCTTGGCTGCACGCATTATCCGCTGATGCAGGACATCTTCCAGGATGCGCTGGGGCCGGACGTGAAGGTGTATTCGCAGGCCAACCTCGTGGCGGACTCGCTTGCCGACTATCTCCAGCGTCACCCCGGCATGCTTGGCAGCGGCACGGAGCCCCGCTTCCTCACGACGGGCGATCCGCGCAAGGTGTCGGGCCACGCGACACGCTTCCTGCGCCGCTCCATCGCGTTTGAATCGGCCTAAGCGGCCCGTAAGCTTGATGCAGGTCAGGGAAGCCCTTCCAAAGTATGGGGTATCTGACGCACACGTGTGTGGCGCTCGGGGCGCCGACATGCGACAAGATGATCCCCGGAGGTAACCGCATGTCGCTCAAAACGCTCAAGAAGCAACGCCGGATCCAGATTGTCGCTCTGACAGCCTTTGCGCTGCTCGTGTCGACGGCGATGATTGGCTATGCCATGCGCGACGGCATCAACTTCTTCCGCTCCCCGAGCCAGCTGGTCGCCGAACCGCCCAGCCCGTCCGAGACCTTTCGCATCGGCGGCCTTGTCGAGGAGGGATCGATCGAGCGCGGAAACGGACACGAGATCCGCTTCAACGTGACCGACGGTGGTGCTACCGTTCCGGTGGTTTTCGCCGGGGTGCTGCCGGATCTTTTCTCAGAAAATCAGGGCATGGTCGGAACGGGCCGCTACGTTTCCGGGGTCTTTGAAGCCTCGGAGATCCTCGCCAAACACGACGAGACCTACATGCCCAAGGAAGTCATCGACGCGCTGAAAGAGCAGGGCGTCTACGAGGCGCCCGAAAGCTGAACCCATCGCTCCCGCCCCATGCCCCATGTCTCACGGCGGGTTTTCGCGCTGGGGCAAGGGCACTCTTTTCATTTCTTCTCTTTGAAAATACGCACTCTTGGCCGCGTGCCCGCGGGGCGGACGCAGGGCCGTCTGCCGTCCAGGGTACCGGGCCGTTGTCAAAGTGCGAGCCACTGAGCCCGGCTCCAGCCGAGCTGCTTTTCGGCAGGTGTGGGGCAGCTTGATCCCTGGCGGCGTCCGATCCGGCCCAGGGCCGGGCAGGTGGGCTACCTGTCAATCGAACGGTGAACACACACACAAAAACGCCCTCCGGTTGAGGGAGGGCGTTTCGCTGTTGGCTTGTCGCGGCAGCTTTGGCGCCGATCAGGCGTTGGCTTCGCGGATCTTCTCGGCAGCGCCCTTGTCATAGGTGACGCCGCTGTCCTCGAAGAGCTTGTCGAGCTCTCCAGACAGAGTCATCTCGGTGATGATGTCGCAGCCGCCGACGAATTCGCCGTTTACGTACAGCTGGGGGATGGTCGGCCAGTCCGAGTAATCCTTGATGCCCTGGCGGATGCCGTCATCAGCCAGCACGTTCACGTCGAGGTAATCGACGCCCATGTAGTTCAGCACGCCTGCCACGCGGCTGGAAAAGCCGCACTGGGGCATGGCCTTGGTGCCTTTCATGTAAAGCACCACGGTGTTTGCCTTTACCGTCTCGTCGATGGTGGTCTTGGCGTCGGTCATGTCTGTCTCCGTTTTCGGAAAGGGCACGGGCCGCTGGGGGCCGCGCCGATATGTCGGGCAGGTGCCGTCAGTCCGGCACCTTTGTGGTGAGGGCTAGGGCGTGGAGGTCGCCGTGGTTGCCGTCCATCTTGCCCTTAAGCGCCGCGTAGACGGCGCGCTGCTGCTGGACGCGGTTCTGACCTCGGAAGCTTTCGTCGATCACCTCGGCGGCATAGTGATTGCCGTCTCCCGCAAGGTCGGTGATCGTTATCTTCGCATCGGGGAACGTGGCCCGTATGAGCTGTTCGATCTCCGTCGCTTCCATGGCCATGTGGCGCACTCCGTTCATGTTGTCCTTGGTGCAAGATGTAGGCGTCACAGGCGGCAGACGCAAGCAGGGGGCCGCCGGTCATCCCGCAGGGGGCGCGGTGAATTTCTGCGGGCTCCGCCCTGACGCTGCGGACAGGGCGGCAGCGTGCGCCATGCCAGGACCTTTGGTCAGGCCGCCAGCTCTATCCACACCGGAACGTGGTCCGAGGGCTTGTCGCGGCCGCGAATGTCGCGGTCGATCTGCACGTCGGCCAGAAGGTCCGCCGCCTGCGGGCTGAGCAGCAAGTGGTCGATGCGGATGCCGTTGTTGCGCTGCCACGCGCCCGCCTGGTAATCCCAAAAGCTATAATGCCCCGGCTCGGGGTGACGGCTGCGGAACGCCTCGGTGAAGCCGAGGTTGAGGATCCGGCGGAAGGCGGCGCGGGTCTGCGGCAGGAATAGCGCATCCTCAGTCCAGGCCTCGGGCTTGGCGGCGTCTTCGGCCTGCGGGATGACGTTGTAGTCGCCGGCCATGAGGCTGGGCATCTCATCCTCCAGAAGCTGCTTTGCCCGCGCTTCAAGCCGTTCCATCCATGCCAGCTTGTAGTCGTACTTCGGCCCCGGCGCCGGGTTGCCGTTGGGCAGGTAGAGCCCGCAGATCCGCACTGCCTGCGTCTCGCCCATCACCGTCGCCTCGATCCAGCGCGCCTGTTCGTCGCTGTCATCGCCGGGCAGGCCACGGGTCACGTCCTCGAGCGGCAGCTTGGACAGGATGGCGACGCCGTTGAAGCTTTTCTGGCCGTGGGTTTCCACCTGATAGCCACGATCCTCGAAAAGCTCGCGGGGGAAACCTTCATCCACGGACTTGATCTCCTGCAAGAGCGCCACGTCGGGTTGCGCCTCGTCGAGCCAGTCACACAGCGCGTCGATGCGGGCCTTGATACCGTTGATGTTGAAGGTGGCGATCTTCATGGGTCTTTGTCCTGCGCTGGCGTGGATGGCCCTGCTATCGCCCATGCGAGCCCGAGGAGCAAGGGTGGGGATGCGTCGTGCCCTGATGCCATGCTTGTGACATGGGGCGGGTTGCATCCAGCGCGCAATGCGTGGAACCAACACCATTTGGAGGTGTTGGCCTTGGACACCAGATATGGGAGCTTGCATGCGCATCCGAATGAACACCGCCACCACCGTTTTGTCGACTGATGCGACCACGGTGCGTACGATGACGGTGATGACCATGCAAAGCAGCACCGCCACGACCAAGGTGATGTACCGCGGATCGCAGCCGCGTGCTGTGCAGGACGACACCGTCCCACGTCAGCTGGTGAACGGTGTGTGGCAGCTATTCGGAGCACCGAAGCGGCGCAAGCGCGCGGAGGTGCGTCACCCCAAGCAAACCCCGGTGCTCGTCCCGACACGCTGATGCCTGTCGCGCCAGCCAATTGTGGTCTGGCCAAGAACGGTCAGGCAGTGGCGTGCTGTTCCAGAATATCAAGCGCAACCAGATCAAGTGCGCGCGCATGCGTCGCGCCCAGGTCCACGCGCGGGGCGCAGCCTTCGTCATGGGCCTGCAGGAATCTCATCGCGCAAAGACACCACTGATCCCCCGGCTTCAGACCGGCGAACCCAAGCTCGGGACGTGGAGTAGACAGATCGTTGCCGACATAAGCCGAGAAGGCGAGGAACTCGGCAGTCATGACGGCGCAGACGGTGTGACTGCCAGTGTCCTGTGAGCAGGTATTGCAATGGGCATCGCGGAAATACCCCGTCAGTGGATCGGAAGAGCATGGGGTCAGCGGCCCTCCGAGCACGTTGATGGCCGGTTCCTTCTGGGTCATGTGGATCTCCTTGGTCCGAGCCTGCCGGATGGGCAGCCCCCTGTCCAGTGTCTCAGCGGAAGCGGTCCGCCAGCTTTTGCAAGGGCGAGCGGGTGTCTTCTTCGGTGGGCGGCGTTTCATCTCGTGGGCCAGCTTGGCTAGCTGTGGGAGGGGTGGCATCGGGTGTCGCAATTTTGGGTGTCGCAGCTTTCGATTTTTCTGCACCGCTCGATTTGCCACCTGCGGTTCCGGTTCCGGATCGGGGTGGATTGACCCGTAGCGCCACGGCGTTCTGGAATCCGCCCGTGTCGCCCTTGGCCAGCGCGTCGGCGCCGTCACTCATGCCCCGGAGCAAATCGTCCAGCCAGTCCTGGTCGGCCTTGGCAAAGTCATGCAAAACGTAGGCCGCCACCAGCTCCTTGCGGCCGGGGTGGCCGATGCCAAGCCGGACCCGCTGATAGGCTTCGCCGATATGCTGGTGGATGGATCGCAGGCCGTTGTGGCCCGCGTGGCCGCCACCGGTCTTGACGCGGCATTTTGACGGGGCGAGGTCCAGCTCGTCGTGGAAGACGGTGACATCGCCGGGCTCCAGCTTGTAGAACCGCATGGCTTCGCCCACGGACTGGCCCGAAAGGTTCATGAAGGTGCCGGGCTTGAGAAGCAGCACCTTGTCACCGCCAAGCCGGCCTTCGGCTGCCATGCCCTGAAACGCCTTGCGCCACGGGGTGAACCCATGGTCCGAGGCGATGCGGTCCATTGCCATGAACCCGATATTGTGGCGGTTTGCGGCGTACTTGCTGCCGGGGTTGCCGAGGCCGGTGAAAATCTGCAACGCGCGTCTCCGGATGCTTGCGGTCTGTCTGTGTGTCTTGAGCCTTGATATGGTGGAATGGCGGCGGACGACAACCCGATGGGTGGATCTGCGGGCAGAGGTGGATCATTTACCCACGCAGGGGTAAATCATGATATTGACCCTTTGAGGGGTATATTGCAGTATTAGCCCATGGCAGGCTCAAATCAGAATATGAATGCCGTCTTGATGGGCGATCTTCTGGGCAGCGAAACGGCGCTGTCGGCAGCGCATCTTCACGCGCGGTTCAACGCCGCCATCGCGGATGCGAATGTGCGGTACGGTGACGAACTTCTGTCACCGCTCACCATCACGCTGGGGGACGAGTTTCAGGGCGTCTTGCGCGACGCGCCTGCGGGGCTTGCGATCATGCGTCACTTGCGGCTTGGACTGCTGGCCGAGGGGATCGACTGCCGTTTTGTTCTCGGGCAGGTGCTGCTGCGCACGCCTCCCAACCCGGAACGGGCGTGGAACATGATGGGGCCGGGTTTCGGCCGGGCCCGCGACCGGCTGGACGAGAAGAAGGCGGTGACGCTCTACCGCTTTTCGGTCGATCCGGAGGCCGCGCAGGATACCGTCGAAGAGACGGTTCTGGACGCGCTTGGCGCGGGCCTGAGCGCGATCGAAAGCGGCTGGACCGACCGTCAGCGCGACGACATCACCGCGCAGATTGGCGGCATGTCCGCCATGCAGCTGGCTCGGCAGCGGGGCGTATCGGTGCACAGCATCTACAAGGTGCGCAGCGCCGGACATTACGAGGCCTACCTCGCCCAGTGGGATGCCATTGCTGCGGCCCTTCAATCGTGGACAGGGGCGGTGCCATGACGGATGTGCTTCGTGACTGGCCGAGCCTTGCGCATGCGGTGGCCTATTGCGCAGCGGCGCTGTTCTTGCTGACAGCGGGTGGCAACCTCGCCTGCCGGCTTCTGTTCCGCCTGCCGTCCCTGCGACCAGCTCCGCGCAGCCCCGAGATGGAAACCGGTACAGAGGCCAACGCAGCGACCATAGCAGGGCCCGACGCGGCCGGTGATAGCGGCTCCGGACAGGCCGAAGCCCGGGCAGGGCGCGTCATCGGATCGCTGGAGCGTCTGATTGTTGGGCTTGGGATCGCCACGCAGAGCTGGCAGATCCTTGCGGCGGTGATCGCGCTCAAGACCGTGGCGCGGTTCAAAGAACTCGATGACAAGCGCTTTGCCGAGTATTTCCTCGTGGGGTCACTGTTCAGCCTGCTCTGGGCGGTGCTGGTGACCGCCGGCTGGATGGCGTACGACCGCAGCCTTGGGCTGGACCTTGCGCAGATGGTGGCGGTGGCCGTGGGGTCCGATCCCGCAGAGTGATCGCGGTATGTGATCACAGGGGATGTACGCGATGGCCGGAGAGTGGGGCGCTCTTTGCGCAGGCGGCGTCTTCCCGTCGGGCGCGAGATACCCGCCCTCCGATGCCATTGCCCTAGTGCAGGCCATGCCTAGAGCGATCGGCGGTGATCGAAAGCGCTGCCTTTGGACAAGGCCTGCCGGTCCGCTTTGCCTCTGGAGTCTGCCGCTCCCCATGTTTCTTGGGCCATGCGCCGTCCGGAACGGAAAACGGCCCCGCCATTTCTGACGGGGCCGTTCCGATGTCGCGCTCAGGGCGGGGATTACTCCTCGCCGCCCTCTTCTTCGTCGTCTGCCGCATCATCGGCGCGCAGGCCGCGCGGTGCCGAGATGTTCGCGATGACGAAATCACGCTCGATGGTCGGCTTGACGCCGTCCGGCAGGGTCACGTCGGAGATGTGGATCACATCGCCGATGTCCTTGCCCTCGAGATCCACGGTGATGTGGTCGGGGATGTCGCCCGCGAGGACGTTCAGTTCGACTTCCTGACGCACGACGGTCAGGACGCCGCCCTTCTTGATGCCGGGGGCCTTGTCTTCGTTGATGAAATCAACGTGGACGAACAGGTTGATCCGGGTGGTGCGGCGCAGGCGCAGCAGGTCGAAGTGGGTGGGAAGGTCCTTCACCACATCGCGCTGCACATCGCGGCAGATGACGCGAACGTCATCATGGCCTTCAACCTTGAGGTTGAAAAGGGTCTGCTTGAAGCGACCGGCCTTCAGCTGCTTGAGCAGCACGTTGAAGTCCATCTGGATCGCGAGGGGTTCGCCCTCACCACCGAAAACAATCCCCGGAACCATGCCATCGCGGCGTGCCTGCCGAGCGGCGCCCTTGCCCGTCCCCGGCCGTTCCAGGACTACAAGATCAGGAATCTCGTTAGCCATCTTTGTATCTCCATCTGATATGGGGGTGCCTCCAAGGCTGTCACCCCGCGTAAGAGCCGCTCCGATAGACGAGAACGGGGCTCCGGGCAACCTCTTTCTGTGCTGAGCACCGGGACGGCACATTTCTTGGCAAGGAAATTGGCGCTCGGGGGAGGTCAGCGTTCGAGGATCAGCCGTCCGTTCGCGATCTCGAGACGGGAAAACCGCTGTAGGTAGCTCATGCCAAGAAGCGAGCCATGCATGTCGCCTTCGTTCACGTAGGCCCTCACATTGCGGTCGGTAAACGGCCCGAGCGCGACCTCGTCAAGCACCACCGGCGCGGTGCGCACCATGCCGTTGGCGGTGCTGGCCGAGCCGTGGAACGGCAGGGCGCCAAGGTCTATCCCGGCGCGCGCGGCATCCTCGCGGGTCAGCACCATGCCGCTGGCCCCGGTGTCGACGACGAAGCGCGTGGCGCTGCCGTTTATGTCGAGAGACACGTAGTAGTGCCCATCCCGGGCCCGCGGCAGCTCGACATGGCCCGCATCGCTGAACACCGCCTGCCGGGGCAGCGCCGCACCGCGGATGTCGTCCCACAGCCCGACTGCGGCGATGACCCCCAGAAAGATCAGCGCCCAGGTGGCAGCATAAACCAGGCCACGCCGCCAGCTGGCCCGACTCTGCAGCAGATAAATCCCGGCGATGGCGGCCAGAAAGATCCCAAGATAGGCCAGTCGTCCGAACTCGTATCCGGTCATGCGGTACGTCTCCTTCGTCCTGTGCTCTGCCTCGGCCGTCGATCCTCATATGGGACGGGGACCGGACCTCGGCCAAGGGTCAGCCAAGCGCACCCATGTTGCGCAGCCCGTCGATAACGAATTGCACGGACAGGGCCGCGAGCAGCATGCCCAGCAGCCGCGTGACCACGATGATGCCCGTGTGCCCCAGCGCCCGCTCGATGCTTCCGGCGATAAGGAACAGTGCCAGCACCATCAGCAGCACGACGGTCATCACGCCCAGCACCGCGAGCGTGCCACCGATGCTGCCGGTCTGGCCGGCCAGCAAGATGATAGTCGCGATGGCACCCGGTCCGGCAATCAGCGGGATGCCTATAGGAAAGACCGACGGGTCGGGCAGGGCGTCATCGTCCTCGGCCTTGTCCTCGCGGCGTTTGCTGCGCCGTTCGAACAGCATGTCCAACGCGGTTAGAAAGAGCAGGATTCCGCCCGCGATGCGGAACGCGGGCATGGAGATCCCGATGAAGCCAAGCACCGCTTCGCCGAGAAAGGCAAACAGCGTCAGCACGCCGAAGGCCACGGCGCACGAACGGATCGCCATGCGGCGCCTGTGCCCACCGTCGGCACCTTGCGTTAGGGCAATGAAGACCGGGGTGAGACCTATGGGGTCGATCACCACGAAAAGCGTTGCGAAAGAGGTGACCAGAAACGCCATGTCCATTGGAAAATCCTAGGCGGAGACGCACCGCGTTGTCCAGCGGGGCTGAGCGTGACGCGGCGGCGCGGCGGGGGCTCCGCCCCCTCGGCTCCGCCTATTCCCCCAGGCGCATTTGGAAAAAGAGAAGAAGTGCAGGGCGGCGCGCCGTTCAGGCCTTTTCGGCAGCGTCGAGCTTTTCCAGGGCCGCTTCCCAGAGGGCCTCGGCCTTGTGGAGACCATCCATGACCTCGGCGTATTTCTTGTTCCAGGTTTCCAGCTCGTTGGCGCGTGCGCTCTCGTAAAGATCAGGATCGGCAAGCTTGGTGGCAAGCTTCTCACGCATTTGCTCGATCTTCTCGACCCGGGCCTCGCACTTGCGCGCATCGGAGCGCAGGGCGAGGATGGCATCACGCGAGGGTTTGGGGGCCTTGACCGGTTCGGGCTTCGCGGCTTTCGCGGGCTTTTCCGGGGTGAGCAGCATGCTGCGATAGGCGTCGAGATCGTCGTCGTAGGGCGTCACCGTGCCATCCTTCACCAGCCAGAGCCGGTCTGCCACGAGGCTCAGCAGGTGCATGTCGTGGCTCACCAGGATCACAGCGCCGGAATAGGCAGTGAGTGCCTCGACCAGGGCCTCGCGGCTTTCAATGTCGAGGTGGTTGGTCGGCTCGTCGAGGATGAGCATATGTGGCGCATCAAGCGTTGCAAGCAGAAGCGACAGCCGTGCCTTCTGGCCGCCTGAAAGGCGCCCCACCACGGTCTCGGCCTGTTCGGCACCAAGGCCGAAGCCGGCCAGCTGCGCGCGCAGGCGCGCGGGCGGCGTGTCAGGGCGTTCGCGTTGCAGGTGCTGGAGCGGGCTTTCGTCAAGGTGCAGCTCGTCCACCTGGTGCTGGGCGAAGTAGCCGATGCGCAGCTTGGAGCTGCGGGTGATCTTGCCATCCATCAGCTCGAGGCGTTCGGCGAGCAGCTTCGACAGGGTCGATTTGCCCTGACCGTTGCGGCCCAGCAGTGCAATGCGGTCATCCTGGTCGATCCGCAGGTTGAGGCGGCCCAGCACCTTGCGGTCGCCGTAGCCCGTCGCGCCGCCCTCGAGCGCGATGATGGGCGGTGACAGCTGGTCGGGCTGTGGGAAGCTGAACACCCGTTTGGCCGCTTCCTCGGGGGCGGTGATCGTGTCCATTTTCGCGATCATCTTCAGACGCGCCTGCGCCTGCTTGGCCTTCGAGGCCTTGGCACGGAAGCGGTCGACAAAACTCTGCAGGTGGGCCTTGCGCTCATCCTGCTTGCGGGCGGCGGCGGCCTGAACGGCGCGGCGCTCCGCACGGGTGCGGGCGAAGGTGTCATAGCCGCCCTGGTAGAGCACAAGCTTGCGGTCCTCGAGATGCAGGATCGCGCCCACGGCCCTGTTCAGCAGCCCGCGGTCGTGGCTGATGACGATGACCGTGTGCGGGTATTTCGCAAGATAGCTCTCGAGCCAGAGCGCCCCCTCGAGGTCGAGGTAGTTGGTCGGCTCGTCGAGCAGCAGCACATCGGGCTGGGCGAACAGGACCCCCGCAAGCGCCAGGCGCATCCGCCAGCCGCCCGAAAAATCCGCGCTGGGGCGCTTCTGGTCGTTCTCGTCAAAGCCGAGCCCCTTGAGGATGGACGATGCCCGCGCCTCGGCGGACCAGGCGTCGATGTCCGCCAGCCGGGTCTGAACGTCGGCAATGCGGTTCGGGTCGGTCGCTGTCTCGGCTTCGGCCATCAGCGCGGCACGCTCGGTATCGGCGGCAAGCACCGTCTCCACCAGCGTCATGTCCGACGCGGGCGCTTCCTGGGCGACTCCGCCGACCCGCGCCTTCTCGGGCATGGAGATCTCGCCGCCGTCAAGCGTCAGCTCGCCGCGGATCAGCCGGAACAGCGTGGTCTTGCCCGCGCCGTTCGGCCCCACGAGGCCCACCTTGTGGCCGGCAGGAATGGTGGCGCTGGCGCCTTCGAGCAGGGGCCTGCCCTCGATGGAAAAGGAGATATCGTCGATACGAAGCATGACGGGGCCTTACCAGAGCGCAGGGGGTTGTCAAATGCCATTAGACGCGGCGCCCTGCTTCCTTTGACCTCAAGTATCCCGGGGAGCGCGAGGGGCAGGGCCCCTCGCTTGTGGGGCGCGGCAGCGTGCCGCTACTGCGGGGGCCACCCAGGGCGCCGACTGCTTCGGACTTTCCAAATGGTCAGCGCCATGTTAACGCCCCTCCAGCAAATACCGGCCGGGCCAGCTGCCCGGCTTTTCAATGGAGACCAACATGGCCGTCGAACGCACCCTTTCGATCATCAAGCCCGATGCAACCCGCCGCAACCTGACCGGCAAGATCAATGCCAAGTTCGAGGAAGCGGGCCTGCGCATCATCGCGCAAAAGCGCATCCAGCTGACCAAGGCGCAAGCTGGCGAATTCTACAAGGTGCACGCAGAGCGTCCCTTCTATGACGAGCTGTGCGAGTTCATGGCGTCCGAGCCGGTCGTCGTGCAGGTTCTCGAAGGTGAAGGCGCCATCGCCAAGAACCGTGAAGTGATGGGCGCGACCAACCCCGCGGACGCCGCCGAAGGCACCATCCGCGCCGAGTTCGCAGAATCCGTTGGCGAGAACTCCGTGCACGGCTCCGATGCTCCGGAAACCGCCGCGGAAGAAATCGCGTACTACTTCTCGGGCCTCGAGCTCGTCGGCTGAACCAACCCGACGCGCTGACCTTCAGCGCGCGGCAAACATGACGAAACGGGCGCTCCTCAGAGCGCCCGTTTTTCATTGCGGCGTGGCATGCCTTTTCAGCAGCAGCGGTTCAGGGCCACATGTTCAGGCCGGGCTGGTCGAGACATTCGGTGCGCGCGCCGGGCCGCTTCCCGGCGTCACCCGTTGTTCTTCCGCCCAGCGACGCAGAAGTGCCGCGTTGCGCGAGTTCGACTTGAAGCCGATGTCGAAGATATCACCCACCAGCGGTACGAGACCGATCAGCCAATCGACGCCGATATTTCCGGCCATCTGCACGAGCAGGGGTTTCGGCACCCCCATTTCCCGCGCCTCATTGATAATCCAAACGGCAGGTGCAACCGCCAGCGAGTCCCCGATGCCGGGCAAGAGTCCTAGCAGCCCATCCCAGCCGAACCGGATCTGTGTGAACGGCAGCCGGTAAGCTCGGTCCATGCTCCGGGCCACTCGCTCGACGCGGGCCACCCGCTCGAAGGTGCGATCACTGTTGTTCGACATCTGCATGGTGATCAGGCGTAGCGGGGTGTACGGGCGATGATCCAGATGGCGTGGACGATGCCTGGGATGTAGCCAAGAATGGTCAGAAGGATGTTGATCCAGAAGTGCTTGCCGATGCCGACCTGCAGAAAGACACCGAGGGGCGGCAGCAGGATGGCGGCGATGATGCGAATAAGGTCCATGATCGGAGCCTCCGTTGTGTTTCCAGTTGATATCACAACACCGTCAGGCAGCAGAGGTTCCGTTGCGACGCAGGCGTAGGCCGGACTGCCGGGCACCGGTCACCGGCGCGGCGGGGTAATGACACCGATCTCGTTCAGGATCGCATCTAGTCCCTCGAGCCGAGCCACGGCCGGCCGGGCCCTGGCGCAGAGTGCGTCGAACATCTCGCGCAATTGGTCCTTCTCCTTGCCTTGGCAGTCGTTCCACGGCCGGCCCTGAAGCCCCATGTGCATGACGTAATAGCCGATGAAATGCGGCTTGGTGCCGGCGCGGACCATGGCTTCGTAGGCGGCATCGGCCCCCATGGAACGCAGGGTTTCTGCGTCCTTGATGCCGGCACGGCTGCAGGCAGCCTCGACTGCGGGGCCAAGATTGCGGATCGACGTGATCGGGGTGCCGCCCTCAGCCACAGGCGCACCCGGTGCCGCGCCTGATCCATTGCGTTGAGCCAGTGAGCGCGGGCAGGGCGCAAGGCATCACCCGCACTGCGGCATGGCGGTGACCGCGTCCCGCCGTGCTGTGCACGCATCCCACGCTGCTGTGTCTGACGTTATGGCCGGGCGTAACCTCTCCGGTCATTTCAGGATGAAGCGCAGCGCCGCTAGGGCTCATAACCGGCTCGAGGGTGCTGGGAACACTGGCGCTTGATAGGGCGATAGACAAAGACTTGCCCGGCATTGGCGGCAACCTCTTGGACAGAACCTATGGACAGGATGACACCCCCACATGGCTGCTACAAGCTGGATCGGCCCGCCGATGAGCTCCCGGCTGGGGACGCCAGGGGCAAGGGCATATGTCCGCCGGGATAGTCCATAATACGCCGCGAAAACCGTTCAAGTCGCTTTGCAACAGCAAACCACGGATTTGCAAATTAACCCTGCGGCGACGCTTGTGATCTGTTGTGATGATGAAATGATTGAGGCAGGAATTTACGCCATTGAGATCTTGAGGGAGACAACCGATGCAGATCACGCAGAACCACTCCGTTCTGGTGGAAACCTTCGGCGCCAGTGACGGCGTCGCATTGCGGGCGAAACAGGCCATCCTTGTGTTGGCCGGCATTGCGCTGCTTGCCGTCTGTGCCAAGATCAAGGTGCCTGTGCCCGGCTCGCCGGTGGCGATGAGCCTTGGCACTTTCGCCGTCCTCGGCGTCGGCGCGGCCTACGGCCCGCGCCTTGGGCTGGTGACGATCATGGGCTACATGATCGTCGGCGTGCTGGGCTTTGACATCTTCCAGAACTCGACCGCCGAGCTGAACGGCATCGAATACATGATGGGCAGCACCGGTGGCTACCTCGTGGGCTATGTCATGGCCACCTTGCTTATGGGTCTGCTGGCCCGCGCGGGCTGGGACCGTTCTGCGCCGAAGATGGCCGGGGCGATGCTGCTGGGCAACCTGGTGCTGTACGTGCCCGGTCTGATCTGGTTGGGGATGCTCTATGGCTGGGACAAGCCACTTCTCGAATGGGGCCTGACGCCGTTCCTCGTCGGGGATGCGATCAAGCTGGCGCTGGCCGCGATGATCCTCCCGGCGGTGTGGAGGCTGGTGGGCCAGGCCCGCGGCTGAGGCCTTTACTGTCAGTACGCACAGACGCGCGGCGCGGAGCAGTTCCGCGCCGCGTTGCGTTGCGGCAGGGCTTGCACGGTGCCGTGAGGGCATCTACCCATCAGGTATGATCCTGCAAACCCGTATTCCCCATGATTTCGGCATCCATCGTCCTTTGCCGAACGTCTCACCGCTAAGCATGAACGACTGGCTTCTGGCAGATGAGGCCTTTGCCGCGCAGATGGCAGAACGCGAGCGGTTGATCGCCGGGAAACGCGACGCGGTGATCGCCATGGACGAGGGGGCGCGATCTGCGGCGGAGGAACTTCTGCAAACGGTCCTCGGCCGCCTTCCCGGCCCATTCCGCCGCGAAGGCAGCCGGGTGATCCGGCCGGATGGCGTTGCCGTGGGGATCGACACCAGTGACCCCATGGCCACGCTGGGCCTGCTGGTACAAGAGGATCTGTGTCTGCTGGAAAAGCGTGGCGGTGACGAACACCTGCTCACCGGCGCGGTGCTGTGTTTTCCTGCAGGCTGGCGGTTGGCGCAAAAATACATGCGCCCGCTCTCCGAGATTCACAGTCCCATCCCCGAGTACGATGCGGCGATCGCGGCGCGGGTGCAGCGCCTCTTTGACGGGGTTCGGCCGGACCGGCCCCTGGTGCGGTGGAATCGCCTGTGGCACGACGACCCGGCGTTGTTCCAGCCGGGATCAAGGCAGCACGACGCCGATCGGGTCGAGCCGCGAACAGCACCCTATTTCCGCTCCGAACGGCAATGCCTCGTACGGCTGCCGGAAACCGGGGCGGTGGTGTTTTCGATCCATACCTACGTGGTGGCGCGTGACGATTACGGCGACGGGCTTCCCGCGGCCGAGAAACCACCTTCCGCGATTATTTGAGCGCACCTTCCACCATGGCCCAAAGCGCGTCCGAATTGGTCAGTGCTATCAGTGCCATACCCACCGAAAGCGCCCGAGACAGCAGCCGCAGGTCGATGGCCCGCATAAGCCAAAGGCAAGCCATCCCGATGAGCCTGACGCTGTAGCCAAACACCGCGACGATCATGCCCATAGCTCCGAGCATGGCTGAACGGCGCGGCAGGGCGTCCTCGATATCGCCGTGCGGGTCGTCCTCGTCGTCCCGCGGTTCCGGATCGGGCACAGTGCTTCGAGTGGTGCCGGGGGCATCATAAATGTCGCGATTGATCCGGCAGGCTGGTGCGTCGTCCGTTTTGGCCCCGTTGGCCCGATCTGCGCCAGATGTGATGCGCGAGGGGTGATCCGCAAGCGGCGCGATGTGTTCGGCCGCGCAGATGGCGCTGCGTATGCTCTGTGCGAGCCGCGCGTCTTCATCGTGGTCGTACTCGGGCTTGCAAACAGCAGCGCTCGGGGTGTCGATGAATTCTTGCTCGTCCGGGAACAGCAGATCGACGAACTCGTCCGCCTCGATCATGCAATCGGGCGACAACCATTCGACGATGTCGACTTCGACCTCGTCCATGAGCGTAAGCACGGTTTCCGCCAGAAGAGAGGTGACGAGGTCGTCCTCCGCTGGCCCCGCCTCGCGCGAAATGACGCGGATCTCGAGCTTGCGGACGCCGCTATCATCCATGCCGGAGGAGGCGGAACCGGGGCGCAGCACCAGGCCGACGCGGTCGCCCATCAGGGCCGGGCGTTTTCGAGATGTCTGAAGGGGGCGGCCGGAATATCCATCCAGACGGCGCAAGACCTCGGCTGCTGCCGTGAGGCAGGCCAGCAGGTTGATATCGCCATTCTGGCCGAGGTGAAGCCCGGCATAGGGATACGTCGGTAGCGCCATGATACTCGCTTGTTGAGCCGGAAAACGGTTCGCGAGAACATGTTAGAAAACGAATAAGGCCGCTCGGGGGCAGCATGTTGACGTTAGTGGGAAGTTAACCACCGCGCGGAGGCTGTCCCGCGCGGTGGTCCGGAAGGCCTTGTTCAGCCCTCGATACGCGCGGCAACCCGTGCGATCGCCTGCTGGTACACCGTGGCGGCGTTCCATTCATTCAGCACACGGAAGTTTTGTGTGCCTTCGCCGAAGGGTTGGCCGGGCTGCCAGCCTTTCTGACGCAGGAAGTTTGCGGTCGAGGCAAGTGCGTCGTACTGGTTGTAAAAGTCCACACGGCCATCACCGTTGCCGTCGACGCCATAGCGCATGGCGTTGCCCGGCAGGAACTGGGTGTGGCCCAGCTCGCCATGGGCCGCGCCCTGCTGGTTGGCCGAAAGCATGCCGCGGTCGACCATCTGCAGCGCCGCCAGCGCATGAGGCGTGAAGAAGTCCGAGCGGCGGCAATCATAAGCTACGGTGGTGATCGACGAGATCACCGGGACATTGCCCATGGTGCGGCCAAACCCGGTTTCCATGCCGTGGATCGCCACGAGGATGCCAGCCGGGACGCCGTAGCGCTGTTCGAGCGAGCTATAGAACTGCGGATTCTGCTGGATCCGCTTGCGCGCCGTGGCCGCAAAGCCATCCACCGACCCAAGGCGGATGCGGATGAACTCATCCAGCGAATAGCGCACGCCGGTCTGGTTGCGGTCGGCAGAGATGGTGGTGCCCGAGTACTGGGCCCCCATCAGCGCCTGGATGCCACGCTGGCCTACTCCGGCCTGCTGGGCCTCGGCGGCGAACTCCTGTTTCCAGGCCTGGTAGCCGCTCGAGGTGTTGCCGCAGGTGGCGGCCTGGGCCGCCCCGGCAAGGCCGAGGGCAAGCGCGGCGGCTGCCGTGACGGTACGGATGGCGCGAGGCATGTTTGATCTACTCCGAAAACTTCAAATCTACCGGATCAGGGTAGCCCGGAGGACACATCGGGCAAATACAATCTTATCGGTGCGCGCCGCGCCGCCGATCAGCAATCAGAGCGGCAACAGCCCAGCCAGAACCGCCTTGCTGTCCGTCAGAAACAACGCTCCGGAAAGGGCAAGCACACCCAAGGCGCGCCCGCGCTCGCTGGCAAGCAGCCGGGCGCAGGTCTGGACCGGTTGGGCAATGCGCGCAGCACGATCCGGCGACGGGTCCACGTCTGGGGAACGGGCGAAAGCCTCGCGTAGGCGAGCCCGTAACGCGGCATCGCTTTGTGCAGTAGGAACGGACAAGATGTGTTGATGGGGGCTCGGGTCGCGCAGGGCCGCCGCTTCGCTCCGGTGGGGCGTCACCCGGCGCGGCCGCGGAGCCGGGTGGGCGGCATGGGGCCTCGGGGACGGCTGCGCAGCGTCGGGACGTATGCGGCGCGGACGGAGCGCAGCGCCTGGCCCGGTGGTTGCTGCGATCACCGCAAGCGCGCGGCGCACGGTGGCGGCGTCGCCGGAGGCGGTCAGCATCGCTTCGTGCCGGCCTTCGGCAGCGGGCCGCATCTCGAGCCGCCAGTCGACCCCATCGGTGCGCAGGCAGGCAGATTGTTCATCCCTGTTGTCACGTTCGAGGATCGTCAGGCCGTGGCTGACCAGCGCGGTTTCAAGCGCATCCGCAAGGCGGGTGAAGCCGGTGAACATATCGGCGGGGCACACAAGTCGGGCACACAGAGTGGATGTCGCATCCATGTCGGGACCTCTTGCAGCTGTAATAGCGAACAGACTGATACTGTGAGGCAAATATGGAGAGAATTGGGTAAACATGGCTTGGTTGGTGCGGGTTTGGACATGATGCGCCCTGTTTTTGCCCCATGCCGGGCCAAATGGGGCGAAACTGACGCAATCTCCCGTATGCAGTGTATCCGACCGGGCAATATCTACTGAAACAGCCGCAAACTTCGTGGTTTTGCGCACAAAATCCCCACGCGAGACCGCTATTGCGCAGATCGTGTGTCCTGAGGTCGGTGTCGTTTTGTGCGCCACTCACTTGCTGTGTCGGTCTTCTCGTCCTGTACTCGTAGCCGTTTACCAAGGCTTTCGGACGCCCGGACCGACATGTGAATGCGACAGCACGGCCCGGACAGGCTTGGGCGTCACGCGCAGACCTCGAGATGGACGGCCAAGACGGGGCGCAGGTGGGCGGCCAATGGATGACCTCGCCCAGGGGCACGAAAAAAAAGGGGCGCCCCGCAAGGGCGCCCCTGATGTCGCGATGTCCGCGGACGGGATCAGCAGCTGTAGTACAGCGCGAATTCCATCGGGTGCGGGGTCATCTCGTAGGCTTCGATCTCTTCCATCTTCAGGTCGATGTAGCCTTCGATCTGGCTCTTGGTGAACACGTCACCGGCCAGAAGGAAGTCCATGTCGGCCTTCAGCTCTTCCATGGCTTCGCGGAGCGATCCACAGACGGTCGGGATCTCTGCGAGCTCTTCCGGCGGAAGGTCGTAGAGGTTCTTGTCCATGGCTTCGCCCGGATCAATCTTGTTCTTGATGCCGTCAAGGCCGGCCATCAGAAGTGCGGCGAAGCACAGGTAGGGGTTCGCCGCGGGATCGGGGAAACGAGCCTCGACGCGCTTGGCCTTCGGGGATTCGGTCCACGGAATACGGACGCAGCCCGAACGGTTGCGTGCGGAGTAGGCGCGCAGAACGGGAGCTTCGTAGCCCGGGACCAGACGCTTGTAGGAGTTGGTCGACGGGTTGGTGAAGGCGTTCAGAGCCTTGGCGTGCTTCAGGATACCGCCGATGAAGTACAGCGCTTCCTGGCTGAGGTCCGCGTACTTGTCGCCTGCGAAGAGCGGCTTGCCGTCCTTCCAGATCGACATGTTCACGTGCATGCCCGAACCGTTGTCACCCTTGACCGGCTTGGGCATGAAGGTCGCCGAACGACCGTAAGCCTGTGCCACGTTGTGGATGACGTACTTGTACTTCTGAAGCTCGTCCGCCTGCTTGGTCAGCGAGCCGAAGATAAGGCCCAGCTCGTGCTGCGAGGTCGCAACTTCGTGGTGGTGCTTGTCGACCTTCATGCCGAGGCGCTTCATGGTCGACAGCATCTCGGAACGGATGTCCTGGCCATCGTCCATCGGGTTTACCGGGAAGTAGCCGCCCTTAAAGGTCGGGCGGTGGCCCAGGTTGCCCAGCTCGAAGTCTGCGTCGGTGTTCCACGCAGCGTGGTCGGCGTCGATCTCGTAGGAGACCTTGTTCGGCGAAACCGAGTACTTCACGTCGTCGAAGAGGAAGAATTCCGCTTCGGGGCCGAAGTAGGACGCATCGCCGATACCCGACGAGATCAGGTAGGCTTCGGCCTTCTGAGCGGTGCCGCGCGGGTCACGGTCATAGGCTTCGCCGGTGTCCGGCTCGACGATCGAGCAGTGCACGCAGAGGGTCTTCTCGGCATAGAACGGGTCGATGTAGACGCTGTCGGGATCGGGCATCAGTTTCATGTCCGATGCTTCGATCGACTTCCAGCCAGCGATGGAGGAGCCGTCGAACATGAAGCCTTCTTCGAGGAAATCCTCGTCGACTTCGTCCGCGATCACCGTGACGTGCTGCAGCTTGCCGCGCGGGTCGGTGAAGCGGATGTCGACGTAGGCGACTTCCTCGTCCTTCATCAACTTGATGACGTCCTTGATGCTCATTCCCTGATTCCCTTTCTTCAATTGGGTCCGGTATGGGGGTCTGGTTGTTCGAGGGGAGACCGCCCGCGAAAGGCGGCCCGCCAGCCTCAGAGCGCGTCCGAGCCGGCTTCGCCGGTCCGGATGCGGATAGCTTGTTCGACGGGGCTCACGAAGATCTTGCCGTCACCGATTTTGTCGGTTTTCGCCGCGTTGATGATCGCTTCGACGGCTGCGTCGACCATGTCGTCATCGAGGACGACTTCGATCTTCACCTTGGGCAGGAAGTCGACCACATACTCCGCGCCGCGATACAGCTCGGTGTGGCCCTTCTGGCGGCCAAAGCCTTTCACTTCGAGAACCGAAAGGCCCTGGATGCCGGCATCCTGGAGCGCTTCCTTGACCTCGTCGAGCTTGAAGGGCTTGATGATCGCCTCGACCTTTTTCATGGTCTTTTTCTCCTCGTAATCCCGTGTCGGACCCTGCCAGAACATGTCTGGCTGACCGCCACAATCCGATAGCGGAAGGGGGCAGGGGGTGTGTAGGGCGATTCCTACTCGTAGATTATTTTATGTGCAAGTGGCACTAAAAATGGGCAGTTTGAGAACTTCAGAAGGGGCAAAATGTCAGAATTGCTGACTGTTGCGCAGATGCGGGAGGCAGAGGCCCTCGCAATGCGCGAAAAGCGGGCATCGGGGCGCGAGCTGATGGAGCGCGCGGGGGCCGGTGTCGTTGAAGCCATCTGCGGGCATTGGCCGGATCTGGTGCCGGGCGCACCGCATGCGGTGGTGCTGTGCGGGCCGGGCAATAATGGCGGCGACGGGTTCGTGGTGGCCCGGCTTCTGGCGCAGCGCGGCTGGCAGGTCGAGGTCTTCTTCATGGGCGATGCAGAGCGCCTGTCAGCGGATGCCCGCGCCATGCATGACGAGTGGTCGGCGCTTGGCCCGGTGAAGCACATCGACGATACCGGAACCGGGGAGCGCCCTGACTTGCTCGTGGATGCGGTGTTCGGCATCGGGCTGTCGCGGCCGATTCCAGCCGAGGTGCCTGCAGCCGTCGCGGCGGTACGGTCGCGACGGGGAGGTGGCGCGCTAAAGCTCGTGGCGGTGGATTGCCCGTCAGGCTTCGATGTGGATCGCGGCCAGTACCTTGCCGGACCGGTGACCTCCGCCGAGGATCTTGGTGAATGGATGACGCCGGACCTTTGCGTCACGTTCCACCGGCCGAAGCCCGGCCACATGCTCAGCGAGGGCGCCGGGGCCGTGCTCAAGGTGGTCGACATCGGCATCGGAACGCCGTTTTCAACCGATCCTGCCGCGCTGGTCGCAACACCGAAGGCACCGGATGCGCTTCGCCTCATCAGCCCCGATACGCAGGGCACCGGGGGCTGGTACAACCATGTCACTGGCCTGCGTGCCGCGCGGCACAAGTATGAACGCGGTCATGTGCTCGTGCTTGCGGGTGGCGTCGGGCAGGGCGGCGCGGCGCGCATGGCCGCGCGGGCGGCGCTTCGGGTCGGGGCGGGACTGGTGAGCATCGGTGTGCCGCAGGCGGCCATCGCGGAACATGCGGCGCAGCTCAACGCCATCATGTTGCGTGTGGTGATCGAGGGGCACGACCTGCGCCACATGCTCGAGGACGAGCGGCTGCGCTGCATCGTGCTCGGGCCGGGGCTTGGGATGCGGCGGGCGGCAATGCTCGTGCCTGCGGCACTATCAGTCCGCCGGGCCTGCGTGCTTGATGCGGACGCGCTGACCGCCTTCGCCGATCACCCGGCGCGGCTGTTCGAGATGCTGCATGACCGTGCCATCCTGACCCCACACGATGGCGAGTTCCGCAGGCTGTTTCCCGACATCACGCAGGCCATGCCCGAAACTGGCCGCATCGAGGCCGCCCGCGCCGCCGCCGCCCGGGCTGGCTGCACGGTGCTGCTGAAAGGTGCGGCAACGGTCATCGCGCGGCCTGACGGCTGCGCTTCGATCCACTCGGCGCTGCGTGAACGCGCTGTTCCCTGGCTTGGCACCGCGGGTGCCGGCGACGTGCTAGCTGGGCTGATTGCCGGCCTCTTGGCGACATCGGAGCCCGAAGCGCTCGATGTTCTCGGTGCCGCCGAACTGGGAACATGGCTGCATGTGGAAGCGGCGCGTACCTTCGGACCGGGGCTCATTGCCGAGGATCTTCCCGAAATGCTGCCGCAGCTCTTCCGGCGAATGGGCGTCTGAGACAGCAAAGCCCTCGGGCGTGGCTTGGTGGCCCTGTTGCGAGGGTGCGTATTTGGAAACACAAGAATGGCAGGCGCCCGCCCGGCTGCTTCTTCTCTTTGGTAAATGCGCCTGCCGGAGGCATACGCTCGCGCGGCGTCCGGCAGGCGCGACAGGTCAGTTGCCGTAGGCCACCGAGGGCAGCCACGTGGTCAGCGCAGGGAACTCGAAGACGATGAGCAGGCCCAGAAGCTGGAGCATGACGAAGGGGATGATGCCCCGGTAGATATGCGCCAGTGACACGCCCGGCGGGCAGACGCCTTTGAGGTAGAACAGAGCAAAGCCCACGGGCGGTGTCAGGAATGAGGTCTGCAAGGTCACCGCCACGAGGATGGCGAACCACACCACCTGCGGATCGCGCACCTGATCATAGCCGGGCACTGCAAGTTCGAGCCCTTGGATGATGGGCAGCATCAGGGGCATGATGATGATGGTGATCTCGATCCAGTCCAGCAGGAAGCCGAGACAGAACACGATGAACAGGATGAAGGCCACGGTCCAGTAGGGGCTGTCGAAGGCTGAAAGCACCAGCTCCTGCACGATCTCGTCTCCGCCGTAGCGGCGCAGCACGTAGGCAAAGAAGTTCGCCGCAAGAAAGATTCCCACGATGTAGCCCGATGTGTTGAGCGTGGATCGCGCCACCTCGCGGAAGACCTTGAGGTTCAGCTTGCGGGCAAACAGCGCCAGCAGCGTGGCGCCCAGCGCGCCGAGGCCGGAGGCTTCGGTGGGCGTCGCGAGGCCGACGAAGATCGAGCCCAGCACCAGCAGGATCAGCAGCATAGGCGGCACCACGGCCACCAGCACTTCGCGGATCTCGTCCCAGCCGACGGCCTGCGTGCGTTCGGGGGCGGGCATGCTGTCCGGTGAGATGAGGCCGTAGATGACGATGAACACGATGTAGAGCGCGCCGAGGATGAGCCCGGGGAACAGCGCCCCCATGAACAGATCACCGAGCGAGATGGCCAGCTGGTCCGACATGATCACCAGCATGATCGATGGCGGGATCAGGATGCCCAGCGTCCCCGCACTGGCAATGGTGCCCGTGGCGATGGGTTTCGAGTAGTTCTGCGCCATCATTGCGGGCAGAGCCATCACTCCCAACAAGGTCACCGAGGCCCCGATAACGCCGGTGGAGGCCGCAAGGATGATGCCGATCAGCAGCACGGTAAGCGACAGCCCGCCGCGCAGGCCTCCGAACAGTTTCTGCATCGCGTGCATCATGCGCTGCGCAACGCCGGATTGGTCCAGCATCAGCCCCATGTAGATGAACATGGGCAGCGCCACGAGCACCGGATTCTTGATGGTGTTGCCGAAGATCCGCCCGGACAGCGCCTGCAGCTTGCGGTAGTCGATGCCGGTGCGGTCGAAGGCCATGATCTCGCCCCAGAACCGGCGGTAGGGATCAAGGCCGATCTCGGCGATAAGCACGAAGATCAGGGACACGCCCACAAGGGCGAAGGCCACGGGGATGCCACGGAACAGCATCCAGATGAAGGTGAGGAACATCGCCGCGACGGCGATCTCGTTGACGGTCAACCACTCCATGGATCAGGCCTCCTTTCGCGCAAGCGCGCGGGCCAGCGCGATGATGGCCACGGTCAGGACAAGCGCGCCGAGGACGGTCCAGCGCATTTCATGCGGGCCGAACTCGAGCTCGCCGAAAACGGGCAGGCGGCTCACGTCGCGGGCGTCCATCTCGGGGCCACGAGTGAGGTAGAAGACCCCGAAGAGTGTGTAATAGAGCGCGAGGTTGATGGCATAAGCCACCGCCGGGAAGGCGAACAGCAGCTTCTTCCACAGCATCGGGCGCGTCAGCTTGCCCAGCAGCCGCACGTAGGCCGCCCAGGTGGCGAAGGCGATGAACAGGAAGCTGAGGTTCAGGAAGGTCTTGAGCAGCCACAGCCTGTGCAGCCCGTTGGGGCTGTCCGATCCCTCGCTCGCGCGGATCGAGGTCAGCGCGTAGTCCAGCGTCACGTCCCAGCACAGGATGATGAAGGGCAGGAACAGCCAGGCAAGGCCGAAGATGTCGGTGCGGATGCGCTTTCGCTGTTCGAAATTGTCGTAGAAGATGTCCACCCGCACGTGGCTGTTGGTGGTTACCGCGTAGGCGATGCCGATCATCACGGCCATGCCATAAAGCCACCATTGCAGGTCATCGAGCCATGCCTGGTTGTGGCCCATCTGGCGCAGGATCACCTGTGCGCAGATCGCCACCATGAGGATGGGGAACAGCCAAGCGGCAAGGTTCGACACCATCACAACCATCCGGTCGGCGCGGGTGTGTTCGGCCCGCCCGATCTCGCCGGGATCGGAGATGGCGGCCACGACGTCTGAAGCTTCTGTCATTTGCGCCTGCCTTCCGTTGCGCATCACGTCAGGGCCGGGGCAGCGACGCGCCGCCCCGGCCGGGGTCACGATGTCAGAGGATCACTGGCCCGCAATCTTTGGTCCAAGATTGCTGGCCAAAATCACTGGTCAGCGACCGAGGTGTAGGGTCGCGGCAGGTAGATGTTGTTGCCCCACAGCTTGTAGCCCTCACGGAATTCCTGCAGGTCGGCCCAGACCTCGGCAAAGAAGGCATCCTCGGCTGCGAGCTCGTCGGCCACCTCGAGCCATGCGGTCTCGAAGTGCTGCAACTGTTCCTCGTTCCAGTTCTTGATCTCGACGCCGTGTTCTTCGACGTTCTCCTTCATGGCGGGGAAGTTCTTGGCTTCGCCTTCCGCGAAGTTGTCGGCGAGGTTGGCCATGCAGGCGATTTCAATTTGGTTCTGGGCAATCTCGTCGAGGTCTTCCCACTTGTCCTTGTTGATCAGCAGCTCGAACATGGTCGAGGGCTGGTGCCAGCCGGGGAAGTAGTTGTATTTCGCGATGTTGTAGAAGCCGAGGTTGGCATCGACCAGCGGCATGGAGAACTCGGTGGCGTCAATGGCCCCGCGCTCCAGCGCCGGGAAGATGTCGCCACCCGCCAGCAACGAGGTCGACACCCCAAGCTTGGCCATCACCTCGGCACCAAGGCCGAAGAAGCGCATGTTCAGACCCTGCAGGTCTTCCATGCTGTTAATTTCCTTCTTGAACCAGCCCGAGGTTTCCGGCGCGTACATGCCGCACAGTAGGACCTTCACGTTGTAGCCGTTGTCGTCGTACATCTGCTGGAAATAGCTGAGCCCGTCATCGTAAAGCATCCATGCCAGCATCTCGCCCGGCTCAGGGCCAAAGGGCACGGCGGCAAAAAGGCCTGCAGCCGCCATCTTGCCCTGCCAGTAACCGGAGGTGGAATAGGCCGCGTCCACCGATCCGTTCGATGTGGCGTCAAGCATTTCCAGAGCGGGCACCAGTTCGCCGGGGTTGAAGTGTTCGAACTCGACGTCAGTGGAAATCGAGTTGATCTTGTCCACGAAGGCGACCGACGCGGTGCCGAGGATCGGCAGGTTGTTGGCATAGCCGCTGGTCATCTCGAACAGCTCCTGCGCGTTTGCGCCGGATGCGACGAATGAGGCCGCTACCGCAGCCACGAATGCATGTTTCATTGGGTCTCCTCCCTTGGATCCCGGTTGTTCCCCGAAATGCCGCGCCCCCTATTAAGGGCGCGTGCGGCGGCTCCTCTTCCACCGGTTTCAAAGGCTAGCGAGCCATCACGGGGCTGTGAATACCCAATACTACTGAATCGTTTTACTGAGCTTGGAGTGCTGTATGGTGCAGTCAAAAACGTTAAAGTGGGTAACTTCCGGGTACTTGCGCACTCTAATCAATGCGGCGGTCTATTCAGGTTTTTGATCCGTTCGCGCAGTACCCTTGTCAGATTCATCATCCAGGCGCTGCTATCCGTTGGCATGTATGCCATTCGCAAGCAGGCTGCCCATACGTCGCCCGAGGCCGTGGGTTCCGTACCACTGGCCCGGCAGGGCGGATGCTGAGCCAGTCTGAACATGTCCAAATGATGATCGAAGCTGACGGCATGCTGGCTGCCACACAAGCCGTTGGCACGGTGATGTCCGGACCAGAGGTCAGGCGGGACAGCGAATTCTGCAGCACGCTGGGCAGCCCCGAGAAATGGACGGGCACCGCTTGCGGAAAGTGACACGCAAAAGCGACGCGATCTTCACCCAACGCAACGACAGCACCATCACCTGAACGCTGTCCTGAGAACGGCGCGGCTCGCCGAGCATCGGCAGGGTTCAACTGCCTTGCGTTCGTCCAGCCTTGCGCGCCGCATGCCGGGCCACCGCGTCGCGACCGAGTTCCCGGGTATAGGTTTCGAGCTCTTCGAGCGCCGTGATGCATCCGGCCCCGGTCTGCGTCTCGACCGCATCGGCGATGCGCCGATGCAGGGCGATGATGCGGGCACGGTCGCGGGCTGTGAAGGTGATCATGTTCATCAGTGGCTGCATGGCCTCGACAGCTCCGGCCAGCTGGTAGGACAGCACCGGATTGCCCGCCGCATCCACCAGCGCCCGGTGAAAGGCCACGTCGGAGGCGCAGAAATCCTCGTCGGTGAGGGCAGGGTCTGACTGGCGGGCGATCTCGGCCTGCATGGTGGCCAGATGATCGCTCTGACGCCGGGCGCAGGCCAGCGGCGCACAGGCCCGCTCCATCGCAAAGCGCGCCTCGCAGGCCACGTCGAAGCCGATGTCGTTCATGGACAGCAGCAGGGTCGAGGTGGTGATCTGCTGCGCATGCGCCGCATCGTAGGACAGCTGGTTGACGAACGCTCCGCCGGACGCACCACGACGGGTGCGGATCAGAGATTGCGCCGCCAGCCGCTTGAGCGCTTCGCGTACCGTCGGGCGAGACACCCCGAACTGGGTGGCAAGCTCGGCCTCCGACGGCAGGCGGTCACCGACGATGAGTTTGCCCGCGACGATGGCATCGCGCAGTTCGGCGGCGATCTCGGTGGATCGATCTGTGCTGTTTGATCTTGTGGCGGGCATGACCCTTGTTTCTAGTGACGTTGTGATGCGCAGTCCAGCCCGAGTCGTCCGAAGTCGGCTGGTGAGGTCGGGGCAGGAGACGGCTGTCGCGGCAACGCCCCTGCCGTTCCTATGTGAAGAGAGACCTCATGCCCGACCACCAATGGCTTTTGTTCATGACCCGCTACAATGCCTGGCAAAACGACCTCATGCGGCAGGCGCTCGAGGCCTTGCCCCCGAAGGTGGTCAGCTCGGATCGCGGAGCCTTCTTTGGCAGCATGCTGGGCACCGTGAATCACATCCTGTGGGCCGATCAGATGTGGATGAGCCGCTTTGCCGGATGGCCGAAGCCTGAATGCGGCCTTGACCAAAGCCCGGAGCTCACCCGTTCGGTGGGGGCCTGGTCGGCGGAGCGGTCCCGTCTCGACGGTCACCTGTCGGACTGGGCTGCCGGCGTGGACCATGTGGCGCTGTCGGGTGAACTGCGCTGGGTCTCCGGCGCGACGGGCGCACAGATGTCGCGCCCGATGTCGCTGTGTGTGGCGCACATGTTCAACCATCAGGCCCACCACCGCGGTCAGGTACACTCGATGGTCACTGGTGCCGGGGCGAAGGGGTGGCTTTCGGATCTGGCATTTCTTCCGGAGCTGTCAACATGATCCCTTTATCGCCGTTGTAAACATGCACCAGTGGGCTGTTCCGAAAACGACATGCGATACCGTCCATCGCCGTTTTGCGACACGCCCTGACACTTTGCAGGCAAGGCATCACCGGGCGAACACAAGATCCGGGTACTATGGTCAAGACGCATCGGAAATGTCGTTTTTGTACATTTTAATGGCGCGCAGGTTTCTGCCGATGGTTTTTTCTGTTCTAAGCTCGGCCACACGCGACGGGACGGGCTTGCCGGGCTATCGGCATACCCAGTGCGACGGGCAAAACGCCCGACACAGGATCGATACCGCCGCATGATACGCTCCGGCAGGCTGGGGCGCTGCAATGACGAGTTGGAACACGAAGTCGCCCAACCGGCTGATCGCCAACAGGGCGCATGAGCCATCTAAAGTGCCTGGCGTGAACGAAAGCTTAAAAGAAGACCTCAACGAAACGAAAAAAGGGGGAAATTGGTGAATGACTGACAACAACAATGATGACACGGGATCGGAGGACGTAGGCGTCCCCGCGCCGGAAGGCGCCGCCCAGATCATCGACACCGATTACGAGATCGGACAGGACAACATCGAAACGCGTATCGGCCCGTTCGGGGTCGACATCCACAACCCGGTCTTCGTGATCTCGGGTGCGGTGATCGTGCTCTTCGTGCTGTTCACCCTGATCTTCCCGGACACCGCCTCCAGCGGGTTCTCATGGCTGTTCAGCTTTGTCACCCAGTCCTTCGACTGGCTGTTCCTGAGCGTCGGCAACATCTTCGTGCTGTTCTGCATCGCGCTTATCGTGCTTCCGGTGGGCAAGGTGCGTCTCGGCGGCGCCGAGGCGACGCCCGATTACGGCTACCTCGGCTGGTTCGCGATGCTGTTCGCTGCGGGCATGGGCATCGGCCTGATGTTCTACGGCGTGGGCGAGCCGCTGACCCACTTCGGCACCTCCATGGGGGGCACCTCTGTGGGCGAAGACGGCCTGCGGACCGACTGGGCACCGCTGGGCGGCGCCGAGGGTGACGAGGTTGCGTCGGAAAAACTCGCCATGGCAGCGACGATCTTCCACTGGGGTCTGCACCCTTGGGCGATCTACGCGGTTCTCGCACTGGCGCTGGCGTTGTTCTCATACAACAAGGGCCTGCCGCTCTCCGTGCGCTCCGCCTTTTACCCGATCCTGGGCGAACGCGTCTGGGGCTGGTGGGGTCATATCATCGACATCATCGCGGTGTTCGCCACGCTCTTCGGCCTTGCCACGTCGCTTGGTCTCGGCTCCAGCCAGGCGGCTGCCGGTCTGACCGACCTCTTCGGATCCGGTGATCCGACCGAGGGCACTCGCCGCTTCCTCGGCCTTGCCTTCGGCAACGTCGACGAGTCGGGCACCTCGGACAGCATGTGGCTGCTGGTGATCCTGATCGCGGCAATCACGGGCTTCGCGCTCATCTCGGTGGTGCGCGGCCTCGATGGCGGCGTGAAGGTGCTGTCCGAGATCAACATGGCTCTCGCGGTCCTGCTGGTGGTGTTCGTGTTCTTCGTCGGCCCGACAGGCGATCTCGTGAGCGCGTTCTTCGGCAACCTGCTGGGCTATTTCGAGTACCTGCCGTCCCTGTCCAACCCCTTCGGACGTGAGGACACCAACTTCGTGCAGGGCTGGACCTCGTACTACTGGGCATGGTGGATCTCCTGGTCGCCGTTCGTGGGCATGTTCATCGCCCGCGTCAGCCGTGGCCGGACCGTGCGCGAGTTCCTGATCTGCGTCCTGATCATTCCGACCATCGTGTCGGTGTTCTGGATGACCGTCTTCGGTGGCACCGCCATCGGCCAGCTGGTCAACGAAGGCTACCGTGCCGCCGTGGACGCAGACCTGCCGGTGCAGCTGTTCCGCGTGCTCGACGATCTTCCCATGGCCAGCATCACGTCCTTCATCGGCATCCTGCTGGTGGTGGTGTTCTTCGTGACCTCGTCGGACTCCGGCTCGCTCGTGATCGACACGATCACCGCGGGCGGCAAGGTCGACGCACCGGTGCCCCAGCGGGTGTTCTGGGCGGTCTTCGAAGGTGCCGTGGCGATCACGCTGCTTCTGGCAGGCGGCCTCAGCGCGCTGCAATCCATGGTCATCTCGACCGGCCTTCTGTTCGCCGTGGTGCTGCTGATCATGTGCTTCGCGATCTGGAAGGGCCTGCGGGCAGAGCACAAGCTCTGAACGGATCCCTGATCTGAAACCAATGAATGCGCGGGCCGATTGGTCCGCGCATTTTTCATTTGAAGGCAAGTGCTTGACCCTTGCAGGCGGAGCGGCTTTGTTCTGCCTTGAAAAAGGAGAGTCGCATGCTGGATATTGAGTTCGTTCGCGGTCAGTTCCCCGCCTTGTCCGAGTCGTCGCTCGACGGCTGGGCCTTCTTCGAGAACGCCGGGGGCTCGTACACCTGCCAGCCGGTGATTGACCGGCTGATGCGCTTCTACCACCAGCGCAAGGTGCAGCCCTACGCGCCTTACCCCGCCTCCGAAGCCGGCGGGGCCGAGATGGACGAGGCCCGCACCCGGCTCGCCGGTCTGCTGGGAGTGGCGCGGGACGATCTGAGCTTTGGTCCCTCGACCACTCAGAACACCTATGTACTGGCGCAGGCGTTCAGCGAATTTCTGGTGCCCGGCGATGCCATTGTGGTCACCAACCAGGATCACGAGGCCAATTCCGGCCCATGGCGCAAGCTGGCCGATCACGGCATCGAGGTGCGCGAATGGAAGATCGACCCGGTCACAGGCCGCCTCGATCCCGAGGCGCTGGCACCACTGCTCACCGACGAGAAGGTGCGGCTGGTCTGCTTCCCGCATTGCTCCAACGTGGTGGGCGAGATCAACACGGTGGCCGAGATTACCGCCGCCGCCCATGCCGCCGGGGCCTTTACCTGTGTCGACGGCGTGAGCTTTGCGCCCCACGGCTTCCCGGACGTGGGGGCGCTTGGCTGTGACATCTACCTGTTCTCGGCCTACAAGACCTTCGGCCCCCATCAGGGCATCATGGTCATTCGCCACGAGCTTGCCGGGCGGCTCCCGAACCAGGCTCATGGCTTCAACGGAGACGTTCTCTACAAGCGGTTCACTCCGGCAGGGCCGGACCATGCGCAGGTGGCTGCTTGCGCCGGAATGGTCGATTACGTCGAGGCGCTTGCCGCGCACCAGGGCATCGCACCCTCGGAGGTGTCCGGGATGATGCACGCCCACGAGGTGACGCTGATGCAGCCGCTGCTGGACTTCCTCGGGGGCCGCAATTCCATCCGCCTGCTGGGGCCGCGCGATGCGGCCATGCGCGCGCCCACCGTGGCTGTGGATCTGGGCCGCGCCGCCGAGCCGGTGGCCCGCGCGCTCGCCGGGCACAAGGTGATGGCGGGAGGCGGCAACTTCTACGCCCACCGTCCGCTGAGAGCGATGGGGATCGACCCCGAGCAGGGTGTGCTGCGCCTGTCTTTCGTGCATTACACCAGCGAAGCCGAGGTGGCGCAGCTGATCGAGGCGCTCGACCAAGTGCTCTGAGGGCTTGACCGGCACGGCATCACGCTATTTGCGAGCCTTCAAGGAGATGCCATGCCCGACCAGAACAGCCCCGTCATCGTCTGGGTCCGCCGCGATTTGCGGCTGACCGACCACGCCGCCTTTCATGCCGCCGCAGAGACCGGGCGCCCGGTGATCCCGGTGTTCATCCGCGACCACACGGTGGACGACCTTGGCGCCGCGCCGCGCTGGCGGCTGGGGCAGGGGCTGGAGGTGTTCGGCAAGGCGCTCGGGGATATGGGCAGCCGTCTTGTCCTGCGCGCCGGACCCGCCCGCGAGGTGCTCGAGGCGCTGGTGGACGAAACTGGCGCGGACACCGTCCTGTGGCAGCGTGCTTACGATCAGGTCTCCGTCGAACGTGACAGCGCCATCAAGTCGGCGCTGAAGGACAAGGGCATCGAGGCGGAGAGCCACACCGGCCACCTGCTTTTCGAACCATGGACCGTCGAGACCAAGCAGGGTGGCTTCTACAAGGTTTATTCCCCGTATTGGCGTGCGGTAGCGGACCGCGACGTGCCCAAACCACTGTCCGCTCCGTCGTCGCTCAAGGCGCCGTCCGACTGGCCTGAGGGCGATGCCCTTGAGGACTGGCAGCTGGGCGCGGCCATGCGGCGCGGGGCCGAGATCGTGGCGCGGCATACCGATCCCGGCGAGCAGGCAGCGCAGTCGCGCCTCGGGGTTTTCGTGCGTGACCGGATCGACGACTACAAGACAGGGCGTAACATGGTAGCCGAGGACGGCTGTTCGCTCATGTCCGAGTACCTGTCGCTGGGCGAGATCAGTCCAGCGCAATGCTGGCACGCCGGGCAGCGCTCCATTGAGGCGGGCAAGGACGGCGCCGAAACCTGGGTCAAGGAACTGGTCTGGCGCGAGTTCGCGTATCACCTGCTGTGGCACACCCCGCATATCACCGACAGCAGCTGGCGCGAGGAATGGGCGGCCTTCCCCTGGAACGAGGACGAGCGCCGATCTGAGGTCATCGCGTGGAAGCGGGCGCGCACCGGAATTCCATTCGTCGATGCGGCACTGCGAGAGATGTACGTCACGGGAAGGATGCACAACCGCGCGCGGATGATCGTGGCCAGCTACCTCACCAAGCACCTGATGTGCCACTGGCGCATCGGCCAGCAGTGGTTCGAAGATTGCCTGACCGACTGGGATCCGGCGTCGAACGCGCTTGGCTGGCAATGGACCGCCGGGTCGGGGCCCGATGCCACGCCCTATTTCCGCGTCTTCAACCCGATCACCCAAGCCGAGAAGTTCGACCCGGAAGAGGCTTATCGCAAGGCATGGATCGCCGAAGGCTATGACTCGCCGTCGGACACCGCGCTGAGTTACTTCGACGCCATCCCCGAAAGCTGGGCGATCACGCCGCAGGATGACTACCCCGAGCCGGTAGTTACCGCCGACGAAGGCCGCAAGGCCGCGCTTGACGCCTACGAGAACCGGGATTTCTGAGCCGTAGCGGGGCAAGGAAGCCGGCGGTCCAAGCCTCTTGTCGGACGGCACATCCCCGCCGGTTGCGCGGTGTCCCGCAAAGATCACAGCCGCCCTACGACTGCCGCCTTGGGGCTTGTGCCCGGGTGGGCTTTGGCGGCAGTTTGCCCCACGTCATGTATTTCTTTGAAGAGGCCGTGGGTTCATGTTTACCGCCGCCCGGCTCGTTGCCGCGCTTTGCCTCATGGTGCTTGGTTGGATAGGGTCTGACTACGTTCAGCAGATCTGGCCGCAGGACATGTATTTCGGCAATTTCAACTATATCAACGCCGCAATCGGCTTTCTGTGTGGCTGGATCATCGTCGGCCCCCGCGCCGGACGCGGGTTCAGCGCGGCGCTGTCCCATGGCATCACGGGCGTGTTCGCGCTGATCTTCTGGGCACTGCTGTTCCAGGCGACCCGCCAGATGGTCCACCTGGCCTTGCGCCAGCGCTACGACAGTGCCATGGAAGCCTTTGCAGCGATCTTCCAGATTGCCATCGAATACGCTGCCAACCTCGCCGATCCGGGCTTTGTCATTCTCATGATCGTCGGCGCGGGCGTCTCGGCGATCCTGACTGAAACCGCATCGCGCCACTGGCGCTGAACCGGCGCCTTCAGGCGCCGAGGAGTCCTGTCCCTTGTCCGACATCTTTCTCTATGGCCCGCTGTGCCATGCGCCCCTGCTGTCACGGGTGCTGGGCCGCGATGCGGTGTGCGAGCCTGCGGTGCTGCGTGATCACGCCGCTCTCCTGAGCGATGGCAAGGGCTTTCCCACCGCCGTTCTGACCGCCAACCGAGGCGCCGTGGTCGCGGGGCTGCTGCTGCGCGACGCAAGTCGCGAGGACATGGCGCGAATCGCCTTCCACGAGGGCGCGCTCCGTCGTCTGGCTGTCGAGGCGGGCGGCGAGAGCCTGACCGCCACCGTGCCCACGCAGGCCGCCAAGGCCAGCCGCAGCGCCGAACGCTTCGAGCTGTCCGCGTGGGAGGCCCGCTGGGCTACCATGGCCTGCATCGCCGCCGAGGACATCATGCAGCGCCACGGCAGCGCCGACCCGTCCGAGATCGCCCGGTTGCGCCCCTTCATCGCCGCCCGCGCGTGGGCGCGGCAGATGGGCGGGCAGGGCGCCCCGCACGAGCTGCGCACGGGGCGCGGGCTCGACAAGGTCGAGATCGTCCGCGACCGTCCCGGCTTTGACGGTTTTTTTCGCCTGCGCGCTTTTGACATGCGCCACGAGCGGTTCGATGGCAGCTGGTCCGAGACCTTCTCGCGCGAGGGGTTCGTTGCCTACGATGCCGCGCTGGTGCTGCCCTATGATCCGCAGACCGACCGGGTGCTTCTGATCGAACAATTGCGGTATGGCCCGATCCTGAGGGGCGATCCGTTCCCCGTGACGCTCGAGCCGCCTGCCGGGCTGGTGGACGCGGGCGAGGCCCCCGAAGACACCGCCCGCCGCGAGGCCGAGGAAGAGGCCGACATCACGCTCAGCAGGCTAGTGCCGATGGTCAAGGTCTATGCCTCGCCCGGTTACAGCTCCGAGTTCTTTCACTGCTTCCTTGACCTGTGTTCCCTCAGCATGGATGACAATGGCGTGTCGGGCCTCGATGAAGAGCACGAGGACATCAAAAGCCACGTTGTAAGCTTTGATCGGGCCATGGAGCTGGTGGACAGCGGTGAGGTGAATGCCGGCCCTCTGGTGATGATGCTCCTGTGGCTCGCACGTCATCGCGAGGAGCTGCGCGCAGGCGCTTGAGTTCCGGCAGCACGCGGCCTAAACCTGTCCCCCGACGCGCCACAAAGGGAGAGGCTTTCATGCGGTTCGCTCAGGATCTGGCACAGGCCATCGGGAATACGCCGCTCATCAAGCTGCGCAAGGCGAGCGAGATGACCGGCTGCACCATCCTCGGCAAGGCGGAATTCGCCAACCCCGGCCAGTCGGTCAAGGACCGTGCGGCGCTCTACATCATCCGCGACGCGGTCGAGAAGGGCCTGCTGGAGCCCGGCGGCACCATTGTCGAGGGCACCGCCGGCAACACCGGGATCGGCCTTGCACTGGTCGGCGCCTCCATGGGATTCAAGACGGTCATCGTCATCCCCGAGACGCAGAGCCAGGAAAAGAAGGATATGCTGCGCCTTGCGGGCGCAGAGCTGGTGCAGGTGCCCGCCGCTCCTTACGCGAACCCCAACAACTACGTGCGCTATTCTGGACGGCTTGCCGAAGAACTGGCGCGCACCGAACAGCATGGCGCGATCTGGGCCAACCAGTTTGACAACGTCGCCAACCGGCTGGCCCACATCGAGACCACCGGCCCCGAGATCTGGGAGCAGACCGGCGGCAAGGTCGACGGCTTCATCTGCGCCGTGGGTTCGGGCGGCACGCTGGCGGGCGTCGGCATGGCGCTGCAGCCCAAGGGCGTGAAGGTCGGCCTTGCCGATCCGGCAGGCGCAGGCCTTTTCAAGATCTATACCGGGCAGGACAACCCCGGCGATTCCATCTCTGAAGGCATCGGACAAGGGCGCATCACCGCCAACCTCGAGGGCTTCACCCCCGATTTCACCTGCCGCATCCCTGATGAGGAAGCGCTGCCCATCGTCTTCGACCTGCTGTCCGAAGAGGGGCTCTGCCTCGGCGGCTCGTCCGGGGTGAACGTTGCAGGTGCCATTCGCATGGCGCAGGAGATGGGGCCAGGTCATACCATCGTCACGGTGCTGTGCGATTTCGGCAACCGCTACCAGTCGAAGCTGTTCAATCCCGGCTTCCTCAAGGGCAAGGGTCTGCCGGTGCCGGGCTGGCTTGACAGGTCGCCCGCTTCCATCCCGGGCGTGTTCGAGGACGCATGACTTTCCTTCTTCGCAGGCTGAAGACAGCCGCCGCCTCCGCCAGCCTGATGGTCTGCGCGGCCGTGTTCCTATGCCTGTCCGCCGGTCTGGCGACAGCGCAGGATGATCAGCTTGATTATGACAGCTGGACGCTGCTCGGGAACCGGGCCGAAACTGCCGTTGATGGCGCCAACGTCTCGACCGAAGCGCTGGAAAGCCTTCGCAGCGATCTTGCAGGTTGGCGGGACACCTTCCTGCAGGCCGAAAGCACCAACTCCACACGCATCCAGACGCTGGAATCGCAGATCTCGTCTTTGGGTCCTGCCCCTGATGAGGGCGAATCCGAGCCGAGCAGCATCGCCGCCCGCAGAGACGAGCTCAATTCAGAGCTTGAGCGGTTGCAGGCGCCTGTGCTGCGGGCCGAAGAGGCCTACACCCGGGCCGACGGGCTGATCCGCGAGATCGACGAAATCATCCGAACCCGCCAGACCAATGCCCTGCTGGAGCTGGGGCCGACGCCGCTGAACCCTGCACTGTGGACGCAGACGGCGCGGGCGGTGGTCAACTCTGTGAGCAGCCTCGGTGCCGAGTTCTGGCGCAACGTTCAGTCCGACGCGAAGCAGCGCGACCTGCGTCGCGATCTGCCGGTCATCCTGCTTCTGCTGGCGCTTGCAGTTCTGCTGGTGATGCGTGGCCCGGTCTGGGTACGCAATCTGGTCGACTGGCTGCGCAGCCGGACCCGTCGGGGCACCGGCGTCTGGGGCTTCCTCGCGTCTTTGGGGGGAATCATTATCCCCTTCCTGGGACTTTTGGCCCTGACGGTGGCGCTGAAGACGACAGGTCTCGCGGGCTTCAACGGCCAGCGCATCCTCGAGATGGTGCCGGGCTGGGGCCTTGTGCTGCTGTCGATCCGCTGGCTTGCGGACCAGAGCTTTAACCGCAACGACCAGGTCGCCACGCTGCCCTTGCCCTCCGCGCGCCGGCTCGAGGCGCGGTACTATGCCAACATCCTTGCAATCCTGCTGGTGGTACGCTCGGCCGGGCAGACCGTGGGCGAGATCTTTGCCTACAGCAAGGACACGCAGGTGGTGCTGGACTTCCCGGTGCTTCTGCTCTGTGCGCTGATGCTGTCGCGGCTGGGGCAGATCCTGACACGGCTGAAGCCTGAGGAAACCGCAAGCGACAACCCCGAAGGCACGCTGCTGGAAGGCTCGGCCTTCCGGCTGAGCATGGCGCGGACCCTGGGGCGGATCGTGATCGTGCTGGCCATCGTCGGCCCGATCATGTCGGCCATCGGTTATGACGCAGTTGGTCAGGGGCTGGTGTATCCCACCATCAAATCCCTTGCGCTTCTGGCCTTCGTGCTGGTGCTGCAACGTTTCGTCAACGACCTTTACGAGCTGGCGACCGGACGCAACGCGCAGGCATCCGACAGCCTTTTCCCTGTCCTTGCCGGGTTGTTCCTGGTGGTGCTGTCTCTGCCGCCGCTGGCACTGATCTGGGGTGCACGGGTTGCCGACCTCACCGAGCTCTGGGCACGGTTCCAGGAAGGCTTCGTCTTTGGCGAGACGCGGATTTCCCCGGCTGATTTCCTGACGTTCATCATCGTCTTCCTGCTGGGCTACGGCATCACGCGCCTAACCCAGAGCGGCATGCGCAGCTCCATCCTGCCACGCACCAAGATCGAACCGGGCGGGCAGACCGCCATCGTGTCGGGGCTTGGCTACGTCGGGATCTTCATCGCCGCGCTGGTGGCGATCACCGCGGCCGGTCTCGATCTGTCGTCGCTTGCCATCGTTGCCGGTGCGCTGTCTGTCGGTATCGGTTTCGGCCTGCAGAACATCGTGTCGAACTTCGTGTCAGGGATCATCCTGCTGATCGAACGCCCGATTTCCGAGGGTGACTGGATCGAGACCGGTGGCACCCATGGCATCGTCAAGGACATCTCGGTGCGCTCCACCCGGATCGAGACCTTCGACCGCACCGACCTCATTGTGCCCAACTCGGACTTCGTGTCGGGGCGGGTGACCAACTACACCCGCGGCAATGTCATCGGGCGCGTGGTGGTCAACGTCGGCGTCGCCTACGGGTCGGACACCCGGCAGGTCGAGGACATTCTGCTCAAGGTCGTGCGTGAACATGACATGGTTCTGCTCAATCCCGAACCGATGGTCACCTTCGAGGAATTCGGGGCGGATTCATTGAACTTCGTGATCCGGGCGGTGATCCGGGACGTCGGGCACAAGATCTTCGTCACCTCGGATTTCCACCACGAGATCGCCCGTCGCTTCAAGGAAGAGGGGATCGAGATTCCGTTCGCACAGCGTGACATCTGGCTGCGCAATCCCGAGGCACTGCGCGGCGAGGCTGAGGACAAGCCAAAGCCCGAGCCCGAGCCCAAAAAGACCCCGCAGGCTGACGAGGCAACGGCACGCGTCTCGGGGCGCAACGACACCATGCCCGCCGGGCGCCTTGATGATACCGGCGGCGACGCGGATGGATCCGGAGGAGAGGGCGGACGATGACCAGGTTGCTGTTTCGCGAAGATGCCTACATGCGCGATGCGCCTGGCCGGATCGTGGCACATACGCCCGAAGGGGGCCTCGTGCTCGACCAGACGGTGTTCTATGCCAAGGGCGGCGGCCAGCCCGGCGATAGTGGACGGCTTGACTGGGCCGGTGGCTCTGCGCTGATCGCCACGGCGGTGAAGGGCGACGATGGTGCAGTCGTGCTGGTGCCGGCCGAGCCTGTGGCCTTGCCGCCGGTGGGGCTTTATCTCACCCAGCGCATTGATTGGGAACGGCGGCACCGGATGATGCGGGTGCACACGGCGTTGCATCTGCTGTCGGTCGTGATCCCGCTGCCGGTGACCGGTGGGCAGATCGGCGCCGGGTCCGGTCGGCTTGATTTCGCGATGCCCGAGCCGCCTGAGGATCGCGAAGCGCTCGAGGCCGAGATGAACCGCATGGTGGATCGCGACCTGGTGGTGAGTGAGGACTGGATCGACGAAGCCGTGCTCGATGCCAGCCCCGAGCTGGTGAAGACCATGTCCGTGCACCCCCCCCGAGGTCAGGGGCAGGTGCGGCTTGTACGTATCGGCATGGGGCGGGACCAGGTGGACCTGCAGCCCTGCGGCGGCACCCACGTGGCCCGCACCGGTGAGATCGGACGCATCCGGCTGGGCAAGATCGAGAACAAGGGCAAGCAGAACCGCCGGGTGAACATTACCCTCGATTGACACCAAGGGCGGCCTTCTCAGGGCATTTGACGGACCTCGCCGCAGCACAAACGGTCGCGACACGGTGGCCTGGTGTAGGGCGGTCTTCGGAGCGGGAGTTTGGGATGATCGCCCTGATCACAGGGGGCTCTGCGACCGTCTCCTGCGGCGACTACCCCGGTATATTTTTCAAGAGAAGACGGCGGCGGGCCGGGCTTTCGCCGGGCCGCGTCCGATCAGGCGGGCAGGGCGCGGCGACGACGCGGGGCAGCGATGTAAAGCGCGAGGCTGCCCACCACGATGGCTGCGCCAATGAGCATGCGCTCGGACGGGGCCTCGCCGAGGCCGAGCCAGACCCATGCCGGGCCAAGCACCGTCTCCAGCAACATGAGAAGGCCGACATTGGCCGCCTGCGTCAGGCGCGACGCGCTGGAGAGGGCGAAGAACGATGCGGGCAGGATCACAAGGCCGGTCACCAGGATGGACGGTACGTTGCCATCCGTCATCTGCGCAGGCCCTGTGATCGCAAGCCCCATAAGGCCGGCAAGGGCGCTGCCGCAGCCCAGCGCCGGCAGCAATGGCAGGTCCGGCGCCCGGCGCAAGGTGACGAAGGTGGTGGCAAGGCAGAGCGCCACGCCAAGGCCGCAGGCCGCACCGAGAAGCGCCGCTGGATCGAGCGACAGCGCGTGCCCTTCGCTGACCGCGATGATGATACCCGTCAGGACCGCAGCGATGGCGGCCCATGTGCGGACGGAGGTTGGCTCGCCCAGAACGAGCCGCGACATCAGCGCGGCGCAAACCGGCATTGTTGCGACCGCCAGCAGCACAACCGCCACCGGCGCCGAGGAAATGCCCAGTGGGAACAGCAGCGCATTGAGGAAATGGGCCAGAACCAGCACTGCCGCCGCCGGGCGGGCGAGACCGCGAACACCGCCCCCGGGGCGACGGAGCACAAGCCAGATCCCCCAGAACATTGCTCCGGTACACAGCCCACGCCATGCCATCATCTGCCAGCCGTCCATGCCGGACAGCCGCATAAAGAGCGCATCCGGCGTCAAGATCAGCGCGCCGAAGGCTGCAAGGGCAATACCCTTGCTGGAGTTGGTCGGGCCGGAACTGGCTGGCATGACATCGTCCTTTCCGACCGGGCGGGGCCGCGTTGCGCAGGCGCCCGAAAGGTCAGGCGTAGAGCGGTTGCACGCCCATCTGCATGTGAAGCTGGTTCACCACCGTTTCGCTCAGTCCCATGGACTTGGCAAGCCGGTCGAGGAATTCCGCTTCTTCATCCGTGTCCACCACAATGGTCATCAGCGCGGCGGAATAGACCTGTGGCTTCGCGGTCTCCGGGGTGTCCTTTGCCAGACCCTCGGGGTCGAGCGGTGCGGAAAGCTGGTCGCGCACGAAGGCCATGTCCTCGGGGGTGGCATCTTCTCCGACGCTTTCCACGATGCGGGCCTTTTCGGCGGCGTCGATTTCGCCGTCGGACTTGGCGGCCTGGATCATGGCGCGCAGCATCAGACCGGCAATGGCCTCGGCCTCGGGGCTGGTAGCGCCGGTCTTGTTGAACTGGTCGAGCAGGGCGCCGACGCCGGCACCACCGGCAGCGGCGGCCCCGCCGGCGGCGGAGAGCATGCCTGCGAGGCCGGCGCCTTGACCGGCCCCGCCCATCATGGCGCCAAGTCCGCCCTGCTGGAACTTCGCGACCATGTCGGACAGCCCGCCGCCGCCCATCATCTGGCCCAGCTGGGCCTGTTGCGCAGTGCCCGGCTCGGACCCCTTGAGCTGCGCCTTGCCGCCCATCAAACCGCCAATGCCGCGCCCGCCGGACATGCGGTCCACTCCGCGCGCGGCGGCATATCCGATGGCGACCTTTGCCAGTGTTTTCATCATGCCCATGCGTGTTTCCCTCCCAAGAGTGTCATGTGTCGGCGCCACAGTGGCAGAGCGGCGCCGACCGAAAAAGTGTTAAGTGTCCGCCCCGCAATGCCGCATCAGGTGCCGCAGAAGGTGGCAGGGACGATCTCGGCCTCGGTGGGCGGACGGCGCAGGTCCTCGTCCTCGGGGGCCTCGTCGAAGGGGCGCGAGAGAACGGCGTTGAGGCGGTGGAACGGGGCATCGTCGCCTTCGACTGCGGCGGCGATCATCTGCTCGATCCGGTGATTGCGAGGGATCACCGCCGGGTTCGTGCGGCGCATAAGGCCCTCGGGGTCCGGCTCGCTCTCGATGCGCTTGCGCCAGCGGGTCTCCCACGCGTCGAACGCTGCGCGGTCGGTGAACTGGTCGCGGGCATCATCGCCCAGAAGCGCGCGGAAGGTGTTTGTGAAATCTGCCCTGTCTGTTTGCATCAGCTTCAGCAGCTCGCCCACCAGCGCGCCATCTTCAGGGCTGGGGGTAGCGATGCCGACCTTGGCGCAAAAGCGCTTCAGCCACTCGCGGCGCAGGGTGTCCGCCATGCCGTGCACGATCTCGGTAAAGCGTTCCACGGCGGCATCCTCGTCGGGCATCAGCGGCACGAGGCAGGTGGCCAGCTGCGCCATGTTCCAGATGATGATGTCCGCCTGCGCGCCGAAGGCATAGCGCCCGTCGCGGTCGATGGAGGAAAAGACCTGTCCCGCATGGTAGCTGTCCATGAAGGCGCAGGGGCCGTAGTCGATGGTCTCGCCCGAAAGGGTGCAGTTGTCGGTGTTCATCACCCCGTGGATGAAGCCGAGGGACATCCACTGCATGACCAGCGCCGCCTGCCGGTCGCAGGCCTGTTGCAACAGCGCCTCGGGGCCATCAGCGTCTGGGTAGTGCCGGTCGCGGGTGTGCTTAAAGAGGATCTTCAGTGCGTCCTTCTCGCCGCGCGAGGCGAAAAGCTCGAAGGTCCCGACGCGGATGTGGCTTTGCGCCACGCGGGTCAGGACAGCGCCCGGCACGGGGCCGTTTTCGCGGAGGATCGGCTCGCCGGTACGCACGGCAGCAAGGGCGCGGGTGGTGGGCACGCCGAGCGCATGCATCGCCTCGGACACCACGTATTCGCGCAGCACCGGCCCAAGCCACGCGCGCCCGTCACCCCGCCGCGAATAAGGTGTGGGGCCAGAGCCCTTGAGCTGGATGTCGCGGCGGATGCCGTCCTTGCCGACGACCTCGCCGAGCAAATGCGCCCGACCATCCCCCAGCTGGGGCGAGAACCCACCGAACTGATGGCCGGCATAAATCTGCGCCAAGGGCTCTGCGCCCTCGGGGAGCACGTTGCCGGACAGCAGTTCGGCAAGGCGGTTGTCGTCATAGCCCGTTATCCCGAGGCTGTCCGCCAGCGGCTGGTTGAAAGCCACCAGACTGGGCGTGCTGACTGCCGTTGGGTCGAGCCGGGTGAAGAAGCCATCCGGCAGGCGGGCGTAGCTGTTGTCGAAAGGAATGTGCAGGGTCATAGCGGAAACGTAGTGTCCCCGGGCCGCGAAAGTAAGGGGGGTGTCAGAGCACGCGGCTCATGAAGACATAGTCGTCCCTCAGCGCAAAGCGGTTGCGGCGGTAAAAGCGCTGCGCCTGCTCGTCGGCGCGCGCCACCTCCAGGTGCATGGCGCGGATGCCGCCCTCGCGTAGGCCCAGCGACAGCTGGTGCAGCGCATCGCCGCCCATGCCCCGGCGGCGCACGGCGGGGCGCACGTAGATCTCGTCCACCACGGCGTCGAGGCCACCGAACTCCAGGCTCCAGCCGAAGCTCACCGCGACATACCCCACCGGAGACTTGCGCGGACCGATGACCCAGAGGGCACCGTGAGGAATGCCCTCGAGCAGTGGGAGGATGGCACCGCGCACATGGTCTTCGTCGCTGTCAAAGCCCTGCTCTGCATGGAACGCAAGCGTCATGGCAACAACCTTGTCGGCATCCGACAGGTCGGCGAGGTGGAGGGATTTCATCGAAGGGGCCTCGCTGGGATCAGGGCAAACCGGGAACTGGTTACGGGAAACTAGGGGGCTGTCGGATCAGAGACGCGCCAGCCGCTCGGTGAGCAGGTCGAAAAAGCCGTCCGCATCGAGATCGCCAATGAAAAAGGCATTGGCCGGGCGATCGGTCACGCCCCACCAGTCGGCCACGGTCATGCCGCGGGTGAGGGGGCTGTCCACCTCGATCTCGACGTTGATCTCGCGCCCGGAGAACAGGTCGGGGCGGATCAGCCACGCGGTAACGCAGGGATCATGCAGGGGCGCGCCGTCCGAGCCGTATTTCTCCCGGTCGAAACGTTCGAAAAAGTCGGTCATCTCGGCCACGGCGATACCAACCTCCGTGCCAAGCGCGCGGAACGCCTCGTTGCGGGCGGTCGTGACCAGCGCCTTGTGTGTCACGTCCAGCGGCAGCACCGTGATGGGAACGCCCGAGGCAAAGACCGCTGCCGCGGCTTCGGGGTCGACGTAGATGTTGAACTCGGCCGCGGGGGTGATGTTGCCCACCTCGAAATAGGCACCGCCCATGAGGACGATGCGCTTGACCCGCGACTTGATGTCGGGCGCGCGCTCGAACGCGGTGGCGATGTTGGTGAGCGGACCCAGCGGGCACAGCGTAACCGTGCCTTCAGGTTCGTTGCGCAGGGTGTCGATGATGAAATCCACCCCGTGCTGGGCTTGCACCGGCATGGTGGGTTCTGGCAGGTCCGGCCCGTCGAGGCCGGTCTTGCCGTGTACGTGCTCGGCGGTGACCAGCGGCTTGCGCAGGGGGCGGTCGCAGCCGGCATAGACCGGGACGTCGGGACGACCTGCAAGTTCACACACCTTGCGAGCATTCAGCACGGTCAGATTCAGCGGCACGTTCCCGGCAACGGCGGTGATGCCCAGCACCTCGATGTCTTCGGGCGAGGCAAGAGCCAGCAGAATTGCAACCGCGTCGTCCTGGCCAGGGTCGGTGTCGATGATGATACGTTGGGGCATCGGGGTCCTTTCGAGCTGCGCGCAATGGGTCGCATGCCCGGTCAGCCCGTTCAAGCAGGCCGTGAGGACATGGCGCGCTTTCGCCTGTCAAATTGAACCGGCATTTGCTCAACTGTCGGGCTTTTGCCCCGCACGCATTGCAGACCGCTGACGTGGTGTTAGACTCCGCGAAACGATTGGGTTAGGGAAGGCCGCGTGGTTAGCGCTAACGACTTCCCGTTCGCCCTGAACCGCAAGAAATACAGAGAATCGGAGACAGGCCACCGATGGTATCCCGCGTCATTCCCGTAAGCCCGTTCGATCTTGTGATCTTCGGCGGCACCGGTGATCTTGCACAGCGCAAGATCCTTCCCGGCCTTTTCCGTCGCTTCGTCGCAGGCCAGATCCCGACCGAAAGCCGCATCATTGGCGCGGCCCGCGCCGACATGGACGATGCCGGCTACCGGGACCTGATCCGCGCCGCCATCGAAGAACACGCTGGCAAGCACTCTGCCGACAAGGACGCCGTGGAGGATTTCCTCCGGCACCTGAGCTACGTGCCCGTGGACGCCATGGGCGAAGGTGGGTGGAAGGAACTGCAGGAGCTGCTCGTCGATGACGAGGAGCGGGTGCGCGCCTTCTACTTCTCGGTCGGTCCGAACCTCTTCGGCCCGCTGGCCGAGCAGCTTCGCAGCCACGGGCTGGCGCAGCGCGAGTCGCGCATCGTGGTGGAAAAGCCATTCGGCCACGATCTCGAGACCGCGCGCGCCCTCAACGAAGAGCTGGCGCAGCATTTCTACGAGGACCAGATCTACCGGATCGACCACTACCTCGGGAAGGAGACGGTGCAGAACCTCATGGCCGTCCGTTTCGGCAACATGCTGTTCGAACCGCTGTGGAACGCCCAGTACATCGACCACATCCAGATCACTGTGGCCGAGACCGTCGGCGTCGGTGGGCGCGGGTCCTACTATGACAACTCCGGCGCCATGCGGGACATGGTGCAGAACCACCTGATGCAGCTGCTGTGCCTCATTGCCATGGAGCCGCCCGCGCGCTTCGAGGCGGATGCGGTGCGCGATGAGAAGCTCAAGGTGATCCGCGCGCTGGACCCGGTAGACCCGGACCAGATCGTGCGGGGGCAGTACACCTCGGACGGGACCTGCGCCTCCTACCGCGAGGATGCGGAGAATCCCGCCTCGAAGACCGAGAGCTACATCGCGCTCAAGTGTTTTATCTCGAACTGGCGTTGGGCGAACACGCCCTTCTACCTGCGCACCGGCAAGCGGCTGAGCGGACGCGCGTCGGAGATCGCCATCGTCTTCAAGGAAACCCCGCATTCGATCTTCGGCATCGACTCGGGGCGTCACCGCAACGTGCTGTCGATCCGCCTGCAGCCGAACGAGGGCATGACCCTTGGCGTGACCATCAAGGAACCGGGCCCGGGGGGCATGCGTCTTGTGGACGTGCCGCTGGACATGACCTTTGCCGATGCGCTTGGCGAGCAGGCGGAGGATGTGACCGACGCCTACGAGCGGCTTATTATGGACGTGATCCGCGGCAACCAGACGCTTTTCATGCGCGGTGATGAGGTCGAGGCCGCATGGGCCTGGACCGATCCGCTGATCGAAGGCTGGGAACGCCGGGGGGACAACCCCAAACCCTACGACGCCGGCAGTGCCGGTCCGGATGATGCGGCGTTTCTCATCAACCGCGACGGCCGCCGATGGAGGAGCATCAAGGGATGACCTACGACTTCAAGGAATACGCTGACCGCGAAATGCTCGCGATCGACCTTGCCAGCCAGATCGCAGGAGAGCTGCGAGCTGCGCTGTCCCATCAGGACCGCGCGGCGCTTGCCGTGCCGGGCGGGACCTCGCCCGGGCCGGTGTTCGACGCGCTTTGCGCCGCCGATCTCGACTGGTCGCGCGTCGATGTGCTGCTGACCGACGAACGCTGGGTGCCGGAAAGCTCGGACCGGTCCAACACACGCCTGTTGCGTGAGCGTCTCCTGACCGACCGCGCATCGGCGGCACGCCTGCTGCCGCTTTACGCGGAGGCGGAGACCCCCGAGGACAAGCTGGCGGAGCTGGCCGATGCCATCGCGCCGTCGCTGCCTCTGGCGGTGGTGCTTCTGGGCATGGGGGCGGACATGCACACCGCCTCGATCTTCCCCGAGGCCGACAAACTTGAGGAGGCGCTGTCGCCCGACGCGCCCATTCTTCTGCCGATGCGCGCGCCCGGCGCGCCCGAGCCGCGCATCACCCTGTCGGCGTCGGCGCTGGACGGAGCGATGAAGAAGCACATCCTGATCTACGGCCGCGAAAAGCGCGAGGTTCTGGCCAAGGCCAAGGGTCTGCCCGCCATCGAGGCGCCGATCAACGCCATCCTCGATGAGGCAACGGTCCACTGGGCCGAATGAACTGAAAGCGGCCCCTCCGGCATGGTCCGGGGGGGGGCGTCGTTTCGTTTTGATAGCGCTGACAGCATGGCGCTGCGATGACCGGGCCATCGCGTATGGTCCGAGGCTAACCAGACAACAAAAGAGAGACACGACCATGTGGGATGAGCTGAAACGCCTTGCGGCCGCACGCGAAAGGCGCCGGATCGATGGCCTGTTTGCTGAGGATGCCACCCGGGCGCAGAGCTTTTCGGTCGAGCAAGACGGCATGGTGCTGGATTACTCCAAGACCCAGCTGGATGCCGAGGTGGTCGCCGCGCTGCTGAAGGTCGCCGAGGACGCCAAGGTCGGTGCCCGCGCCGAGGCGATGTTCGCGGGTGACAAGATCAACGAAACCGAAGGCCGCGCCGTGTTGCATACTGCACTGCGTAACCTCACCGGCACGCCGGTGCTGGTGGACGGCGACGACGTGATGCCCGAGGTGCTCGGCACCCTTGGCCGCATGGAAGAGCTGGCCCGCGAGATCCGCGCCAGCGATGTAACCGACGTGGTCAACATCGGCATCGGCGGCTCGGACCTTGGCCCCAAGATGGGCACCATCGCGCTGGCGCCCTTTCATGACGGCCCACGTTGCCACTTCGTGTCCAACGTCGACGGCGCCGACATCGCGGACACGCTGAAGCGCTGTAACCCGGCGACGACGATCTTCATCATCGCGTCCAAGACCTTCACCACCATCGAAACCATGACCAACGGCAAGACCGCGTGGGACTGGCTCGAGGCGAACGGGCAGACCACCGATGGCAAGTTCATCGCGCTGTCGTCGAACCGCGAGAAGGCGGGCGAATGGGGTATCCCGGAAAGCCGTGTTTTCGGCTTCGAGGACTGGGTCGGCGGACGTTATTCCATGTGGGGGCCCATTGGTCTTTCCATGATGATCGCCGTCGGCCCCGAGGATTTCCGCGCCTTCCTCAAGGGCGGCGAGTCCATGGATCTGCATTTCCGCAACACGCCGTTGGCGGACAACATGCCGGTGATGCTGGCCCTCGTGGGCATGTGGCACAATCAGGTGCTGGGCCACGGCACCCGCGCGGTGCTGCCCTATGACAACCGCCTTGCCCGACTGCCCGCCTATCTTCAGCAGCTGGAGATGGAGAGCAATGGCAAGGGCGTCAGCATGGACGGCAAGGACCTTGCCTGCAACTCCGGCCCCGTGGTCTGGGGCGAGCCGGGCACCAACGGTCAGCACGCGTTCTACCAGCTGATCCATCAGGGCACACGCGTGGTGCCGTGCGAGTTCCTCGTGGCCGCCCGCGGGCATGAGCCGGAATTGCGCCACCATCACGAGCTTCTGGTGGCCAACTGCCTCGCGCAGTCCGAGGCGCTGATGCGTGGCCGCGACCTTGAAGAGGCGCGCGGCAAGGTCGCTGGCACGTTCGAGGGTGATGAGCTGGAGAGGCAGGCCCGGCACCGGGTGTTCCCGGGCAACCGGCCATCCACCACACTGATCTATCCGCAGCTCACCCCTGAGATGCTGGGTCGCATCGTGGCGCTCTATGAACACCGGGTATTCGTCGAAGGCGTGATCCTCGACATCAACTCCTATGACCAGTGGGGCGTGGAACTGGGCAAGGAGCTGGCAACCGCGCTTGGCCCCATGGTGTCGGGCCAACAAAGCGCCGAAAATAAGGACGGATCGACCCAGGCGCTCCTCGCATTCGTGCACGGGAATGCGTCGTAAAGTTCCATGACAATTTTGTCATTAGGAAAGCGGGTGTCGTGAGGAACGGTGCCCGCTTTTCGCGTGTTGTGTGGGCAGACGTCGACAATGACGACACCAAACGGAGGAACTTCACGATGAAACGCCTTACCATGACCGTCGCTGCAATCGCGCTTACCGCGGGTACCGCAGGTTACGCCCAGACCGCCGACGAAAACACCACCATGAACGAAGCCGACAGCTCGGTTGAGCAGAACCTGGAGCAGGCCGGCGAGAACGCGGAGCAGGCTGCGGAAAACACCGGTGAGGCCATCGAAGGCGGCGCTGAGGAAGCCGGTCAGGAGATGGAACAGGCTGCCGACGAAGCTGGTCAGGAGATGGAAGAAGCCGGCCAGGAAATGCAGCAGGCCGCTGATGAAGCCGGATCCGAGATGAACGAAACGATGGCCGACACCGGTGATCTTTTCGCAAATGACGAAGATGGTCTGATCCGCGTCCGTGACATCCTTGGTGGTGCAGTGTACGCCGTCAACGCTGACGCAGGCGACGTCGAAATGGACGACGCTGCCGCTGCCGAAGGCGACACCACCATGGCGACGGAAGGTGATGCCGAGATGGCTGAAGGCGACGCCGCGATGGAGCCGACCGCCGACACCGAGATGGCCCAAGGCGACAGCACCATGGCCCCCGAAGGCAATGATGAGATGGCATCGGGCTCCGACATGGGTGGCTATGACACGGTCTCCGAAGACTGGGACAATGTCGGTTCGATCGAAGACATCGTTCTGAGCTCTGACGGTTCCCTCGAGGGCGTTGTTGCCGAAGTCGGCGGTTTCCTCGACATTGGCGACAAGCACATCCACATCTCGCTTGATGACGTGAAGCTGATGCCGATCGATGATGGCACCTACGTGATCGTCACCAACTACACCAAAGACCAGATGATGGAGATGCCCGACGTCGACGAATCCTTCGCCAACTGATCGGCACATCACATGTTTCGAAGGAAGGCCGGGGAGTTCCCCGGCCTTTTTCGTGTTGGAATAGAAATTTCCCTGACATTTCGCGCAACTAGCAAATGTCGAAGCCGGGGGTGACGGTGCAGCTGAGACGCATCCGGTCCCCCCCTTGCTGCGCGCGGCCGGCCACCGTTCTCTGGGCACCTCTTGTTGCGGTCAGTCACCTGATGGAAGGTTCGGTCCCGGCCGCAGATCCCGGCGCGGATCCGCATCGGTATGCGCGATTACCAGCGCCAGCGGCGCGCCCGCGTGCCTCAGCCAGATCTCGTAGGCACCGGCCCGGCGCCAGTGGCTGCGCACATAACGCTTGAGAAGGAAAAGGGTGCAGGCTCCCGAGGATCGCTTGGTCCACTGCGCCGGTGGGATGGCCCAAGTCTGACTGCAGTGGCGACCCTCCGGCTGAGGCGCGAGCCGAAGAAGGCTGATGATCTCATCGGCTGTCAAAACTTGCATGACCAGGCTCCGGTCGGTGGTGGAACGATCGGTTAACCAACTGTTGGCAAGTTCTGTCTCAGGGGAGCCCCCATGTTTGGGGTCCCCGTTGTCCGAGGCTGATCCGCGGGAGAGCTGACATGACCGCAACCAACCACGTCCGGCAAATCGCCGACCAGATCGTCGCCCGTGAGGGGGGCTATGTGAATGACCCTGATGACCCTGGCGGTGCCACGAACCACGGCGTTACGATCCACACCATGCGCCGCCTCGGGATGGACTTAGACGGTGACGGTGACATCGATGCCCGTGACGTGCAGGGACTAGACCGGGCGCAGGCGGTCGAGATATTCATGCGCGACTATTTTGATCGCCCCCGGATCGAGGAATTGCCCGAAGCGCTGCATGCGTCGGTTTTCGACATGTACGTCAACGCCGGCACCAACGCGGTGAAGATCCTGCAGCGACTGCTGATCGAGATGGGCGAACGGCTAAGTGTCGACGGCATCATCGGGCCGGTCACCATCGCTGCCTGCCGCCGCGCCCATGACCGCGCGGCGGACCACATCGCCGACGCCTATGGCATCGCCCGGCGCAACTACTATTTCACACTCGCCGATGCCCGCCCCGCAAGCCGAAAATACGCGAGGACCCGGGCAGGCGGGAAGGGTGGCTGGATCCGGCGCGCCGAGCAGTTCATCTCGCCCCGCTTTCACATGAGCGACGCGGAGTTCCAGGCTCGGGTGGCGACATGGCGATGATCGACAAGCTCATGGGACTGCTGTTCGGAGGCGGTGCAAACGTGATCCGCGACACCGCCGAAGTGTTCAGGGTTAACGCCGAGGCGCAGGCAAGCCGCGATGCAGGACTGCAGGACGCAGCGCTGGAGCAGTTCGCGGCGGAATTTCTTGCGCGCTCCAAGCAGTCGCGGTTCGACCGGATCATGGATGGGCTCAACCGTGTGCCGCGCCCGGCGATGGCGCTTGGGACGCTGGGGCTGTTCACTTCGGCCATGGTGGACCCGGTATGGTTCGCCGAGCGCATGACCGGCATCGCCCTTGTGCCGGAGCCGCTGTGGTGGCTTCTTGTGGCGATCGTCGGCTTTTACTTTGGTGCGCGCCATCAGACCAAGGGGCAGCAGTTTCGCCGCGAGATGGCTGCTACCGTCGCGGCGGTGCCCGAGGTTATGGGACAACTGCGCGGGCTCGAGGCGCTGCGGGCAGAAGCCGAAGCCCATCGCGCTGCAACTGTCGGGGGTGGTTGGACTGCCGGGGGCGCCCCAGACCCACTTGCAGGCGCCGGTGACAACCCAGCGCTTGCCGAATGGCGGGCGCTGGGAGGATCGTGACGCCGTGAGGGGCGCTGCCCCTCCTGGCCTTCGGCCATTCCTCCCCGGGATATTTTTTGTCAAAGGAAATCCAAGGCTAGAGAACGCCCTGCGACAAAAGCGTTACCTGCAGGTTGCGTGATTTCGATTGTCGGGCAGGGCGCGCCTCTTCTATAGGTGGGCCATGGTTACCGAACTTGGACATTTCGCGCTTATCCTCGCGTTTCTTGTGGCCTGCGTGCAGGCAGTGGTTCCGATGATCGGCGCGTCACGGCGCTTGCCCGGCTGGATGGCCGTGGCCGAGCCTGCCGCCACCGCGCAGCTTTTGCTGGTCGCCGGCAGTTTTGCCGCGCTGACCCATGCCTTCATCGTTTCCGACTTCTCATTGCGGTTGGTGGTGCTTAACAGCCATTCGGCCAAACCGCTGCTCTACAAGATCTCCGGCGTTTGGGGGAACCACGAGGGCTCGATGCTGCTGTGGGTGCTGATCCTTGCGCTGTTCGGGGCCATGGCCGCGTGGTTCGGGGGCAACCTGCCGCCTACCTTGCGGGCGCGGGTGCTGTCGGTTCAGGCCATGGTGGGGGTCGCCTTTTATGCGTTCATTCTGTGGACCTCGAACCCGTTCCTGCGGCTCGAGACGCCGCCCTTTGACGGGCAGGATCTCAACCCTCTGCTGCAGGATCCCGGTCTCGCCTTCCATCCGCCGTTCCTTTACCTCGGCTACGTGGGCCTGAGCATCTGCTTCAGCTTTGCCGTGGCTGCGCTGATTGAGGGTCGGGTGGATGCCGCCTGGGGCCGCTGGGTGCGGCCCTGGACATTGCTGAGCTGGGTCATGCTGACCATCGGCATCGCGCTGGGGTCGTGGTGGGCCTATTACGAGCTTGGCTGGGGCGGTTTCTGGTTCTGGGATCCGGTCGAGAATGCGTCCTTCATGCCCTGGCTTCTGGCCGCCGCCCTGCTGCATTCCGCCATCGTCGTGGAAAAGCGCGAGGCGCTGAAAAGCTGGACCATACTGCTGGCGATCCTTGCCTTCGGGTTCTCGCTCATCGGCACCTTCATCGTCCGGTCGGGTGTGCTGACATCGGTGCATGCCTTTGCCACCGACCCGGAGCGCGGCGTGTTCATCCTTGCCATCCTGGTCATCTTTACCGGCGGCGCGCTGACGCTTTACGCCGCGCGGGCGGGTATCATGCAGGCCAAGGGCGTTTTTGGCGTGGTCAGCAGGGAATCCGCGCTGGTGGCCAACAACATCCTGCTGGCGGTGGCCTGTTTCGTGGTCTTTGTGGGCACGCTGTGGCCGCTGGTGGCCGAAATGGCCTTTGACCGCAAGCTGAGCGTCGGGGCACCGTTCTTCAATATGGCCTTCACGCCGTTCATGGTGATCCTAGGCCTGCTGCTGCCATTGGGCTCCCTGCTGGGCTGGAAGCGCGGCAAGGTCGGCCGGGCCATGCGACAACTGGCACCCGCGCTGGCACTTGCCGTGGCCGTGGGAGCGCTTTTCTGGACCATGCAGACCGGGCGCAGCCTTCTGGGCCCCATCGGCATGTTCCTCGGGACCTGGCTGATTTGCGGCGCGGTGATCGACATCCTGTCGAAGCTTGGGCAGTCGCGGGACCTGCGCCGGCTTGCTCGGCTGCCGCGCGCTGACTGGGGCCGCGTCGTCGCCCATGCGGGCCTCGGGGTGACCATGGCGGGGATCGCCGGGCTCATGGCGTGGCAGGAGGAAGACATCCGCGCCGCGTCCCTGAACGAGCCGTTCACCGTGGGCGCTTACGAAATCACCCTTCTGGATGTGCAACGCATTCAGGGGCCGAACTGGTTCGCCGATCAGGGCGAGGTGTCGGTACGCAAGGCAGACGGGCAGGGCGGCGAGATCGCGCATCTCTACCCGCAAAAGCGCACCTATCCCGTGGCCAAGATGCCCACGACCGAGGCCGCCATCGACTACCGCTTCTTGCGTGACATCTATGTGGTGCTTGGCGACCGGCAGCAGGATGGCGGCTGGACCATGCGGGTCTATGTGAAGCCGCTTGCCAACTGGATCTGGGGGGGTGCGTTCCTGATGGCCCTCGGCGGCGCGCTGAGCCTGTCGGACCGTCGTTTCCGCGTTGCCGCGGGCGCGCGCAAGGCGGCCCCGGCAAAGGGAGTGCCCGCAGAATGATGCGCCGTCTCGTCACCGCCCTTGCGCTTGCCGCAAGCCTCAGCGGTCCGGTGTTCGCCGTGCAGCCCGACGAGATCCTCGACGATCCCGCGCTCGAGGCGCGGGCGCGCGAGCTGTCGAAGGGGCTGCGCTGCCTTGTCTGCCAGAACGAGAACATCGACGACAGCAATGCCGCGCTGGCGCGCGATTTGCGCCTGCTGGTGCGCGAACGGCTTGTGGCCGGGGACAGTGACGAAGAGGTGATCGCCTATCTCGTGGATCGTTATGGCGAATTTGTGCTGCTGTCGCCCACCACCGGCGGCTGGAACTGGCTGCTCTGGGCGGCCGGGCCACTGCTGTTCGTCGCGGCGGCTGGGGGCGGTGCGGTGTACCTGCGGGGCCGCGCAAGGGCCGATGCCCCCACCGAGGCGCGGCTCGATGCGGACGAGGAACGGCGCCTGCGCGAGATCCTCGATCGGTCCGACCGCTAGGCCTGACGTCATATCCTGACTTGCGAGCTGTGACGCCGCGTTTGGCTTTGTCCGGGCGCGTCGGCGGTGTTTCATGCCCCAACACGAGAGGCAGGAGACCCCCGATGAGCTATTCGACCATTCGCTATGACCTCACAGATGGCGTGGCGCAGATCACTCTCGCGCGGCCCGACGTGATGAACGCGCTCGACACCACCATGCGGGCTGAGATCACTGATGCCGTCAGCCGGGGTGGCCGCGAGGCGCGGGTGGTGGTGCTGACCGGCGACGGCCGGGCATTCTGCTCGGGGCAGGATCTGGGTGACCGGGACGCGGTGGCGAAGCTCGATCTCGAGGCAGTGCTGCGCGAGGAATACGAGCCGATGCTGAAGGCCATCGTGGACTGCCCGGTGCCGACCATTGCTGCGGTGAACGGCGCGGCGGCGGGGGCCGGCGCGAACCTTGCGTTGGTGCATGACGTGGTGATTGCTTCGGAAGACGCGTTCTTCATGCAGGCCTTCACGCGGATCGGCCTTATCCCCGACGCGGGCGGCACATGGGCCCTGCCGCGCCAGATGGGTCTTGCCAAGGCCATGGGTGCGGCGCTTTTCGCTGACCGCATTCCGGCGCGCAAGGCCGAAGCCTGGGGTATGATCTGGGAAGCGGTTCCCTCCGAAGAGTTCGACGCTGCATGGAAGGCACGCGCCGCACAGCTGGCGAGCGGGCCCACCGAAGCCTATGCCCGCATTAAGACCGCCCTTCGCGGCGCCTTCGAGAATGACCTTGCGGGCCAGCTTGCGCTGGAAGCGCAGTTGCAGGGGGACTGCGGCAGGACGCAGGATTTTCGCGAAGGGGTCGAGGCCTTCCTCGACAAGCGCGCCCCGCAGTTCGAAGGCCGCTGAGCCGCCTCGGGGTTTACCGCCCGTGCCAGCGGGCCTATCTCAATAGAAGCTCAGGAAAAGGTGCGCCATGCTGCAGGAAAAGAAATCCGAAACCGATGCCGAACGGCAGAAGGTGATCCTCACCCGGATGGTCGAGGAGCTGAGCCGCGAACAGCCCGACCTTTATTACCAGTCGACCAGCCAGATCGCTCAAACGATCCAAGCCCGCGTGGCCGAAGGCAAGACCCTCAACGGCGACGAGCGCAAATTGATGGACGGGCTGACGGCGCGGGACATCTCGGTGATCCTCAGCCTACACTGAGAAGAGGTGCTGCCCGGCGAAGTGGCTTGGCAGGGTGCCTTGCGGGCTTCGGGACCTGATCTATTGCATTGCCGGGCGGATGCAATGCCACCGCTTCGACGCAAGGCCCGATCACGCCATGTCGCACCCATAAAAAAGGCCGCCCAGTTAAGGGCGGCCTTTCATGTCCTTGGAAAACCGGAACTCAACGGTTCTCGATGTCGGTGTAGTCGCGGGTGGTGCTGCCGAGGTACAGCTGGCGCGGACGACCGATCTTGTTCTGCGGATCGTTCAGCATTTCCTTCCACTGCGACACCCAGCCGACAGTGCGCGACAGCGCGAAGATCGGCGTGAACATCGAAGTCGGGAAGCCCATCGCCTCGAGGATGATGCCCGAGTAGAAGTCGACGTTCGGGAACAGCTTCTTCTCGGCGAAGTAGTCGTCCTTGAGCGCGGCCTCTTCCAGCGCCTTAGCGGTGGCGAGGATCGGGTTGTTCTCGACCCCGAGCAGGTCCAGTACCTCGTCCGCGGACTTCTTCATCACCGTCGCGCGAGGGTCGTGGTTCTTGTAGACGCGGTGGCCGAAGCCCATGAGGCGGAACGGATCGTTCTTGTCCTTGGCGCGGGCGATGTACTCGGGGATCTTGTCGGGGGTGCCGATTTCCTTGAGCATCTCGAGGCAAGCCTGGTTGGCGCCGCCATGTGCCGGGCCCCAGAGGCAGGCGATGCCAGCCGCGATGCAGGCGAACGGGTTCGCGCCCGAGGACGATGCCAGACGCACCGTCGAAGTCGAAGCGTTCTGCTCGTGATCCGCGTGCAGGGTGAAGATCCGGTCCATGGCGCGGCTCAGGATCGGATCGACGTGGTAATCCTCGGCCGGAACGCTGAAGCACATGTGCAGGAAGTTTGCCGCATAGCTCAGATCGTTGCGCGGGTACACGAAAGGCTGGCCGATCGAGTACTTGTAGGCCCATGCCGCGATGGTCGGCATCTTGGCAATGAGGCGGTGCGACGCGATCTCGCGCTGGTGCGGATCGGCGATGTCGGTGCTGTCATGGTAGAACGCCGACATGGCACCGACCACGCCCACCATGGTCGCCATCGGGTGCGCGTCACGGCGAAAGCCACGGAAGAAATACTGCATCTGTTCGTGCAGCATGGTGTGGCGGGTGATGGTGTTTTCGAATTTCTCAAGCTCGGCAGCCGACGGCAGCTCGCCGTAAAGCAGCAGATAGCAGACCTCGAGGTAATGCGACTTTTCCGCCAGCTGGTCGATCGGGTAGCCCCGGTGCAGCAGCTCGCCCTTGTCACCGTCGATGAACGTGATGGTGCTGTCGCAGCTCGCGGTCGAGGTGAAGCCCGGATCGTAGGTGAACACGCCCGCCTGGCCATAGAGCTTGCGGATGTCGAGAACATCCGGCCCTGCTGTGGGCGAGTAGATCGGCAGATCGAAGCTCTTGTCGTCGATTGTCAGCTTTGCGGTCTTGGTCGGGGTGTCAGCCATGCTTTCGTCGTTCCTTTCGAAAAGGCCTGGGCGCAGCGAGCTGCGCCTGGGCGATCATTCTGCACATGGCCTTGCGGTCCGCTAGGTTAGCGCCGTCAGGCCCATTCCCCGACCGTCGCCGTCAGCTGGCGGCCGGGGTTGCTGCCTGCTCAATGCGAAGGATTGTCTCCTCCTTGCCGAGCACCAGCATCATGTCGAATACACTAGGGGTCACGGCACGGCCGGCAAGCGCGGCACGCAGGGGGGCGGCAAGCTTGCCGAACTTCGTCCCCTGTGCTTCGGCAAACGCCGCCATCAACCCCTCAAGTTCATCCCGCGACCAGCTAGCACTTTGCAGCTGCGGCGTCAATGTCGCCAGTATACCACGGGATACATCATCCAACGCCTTTTGCGCCTTCTCGTCCGGCTGCAGCGGCGCTTTCGCCAGAACGAACTCAGCCTTTTCAAGCAGTTCCGGGATCGTTTTCGCGCGCTCTTTCAGGCAATACATGCCGCGCGTCAGGCCGTCACGTTGCGTCGCATCAAGTGCCGGCTGATCGGTGACGTCAAGAAATGCCTCGATTTCATGCAGCAGTGCAGCATCGTCCGCGGCGGCGATGTGCTGTCCGCAGACGTGATCGAGCTTCTTGAAATCCAGCCGTGCAGGGGCCTTGCCGATTCCGCCAAGATCGAACCATTCCATCGCCTGCTCATCGGTGAAGAATTCGTCGTCGCCGTGGCTCCAGCCGAGGCGGGCCAGGTAGTTGCGCATGCCCGCGGCGGGGTAGCCGATCTTCTGGTATTCATCGACCCCGAGGGCGCCGTGGCGCTTCGACAGCTTCTTGCCGTCGGGGCCGTGGATCAGCGGGATGTGGGCATAGACCGGCAGCGGCCAGCCCATGGCGGTGTAGATGCCCATCTGCCGTGCCGCGTTGTTCAGGTGATCGTCCCCCCGGATCACATGGGTCACGCCCATGTCGTGGTCGTCCACGACCACCGCCAGCATATACACCGGAGTGCCATCCGAGCGTAACAGGATCATGTCGTCAAGCTGATCGTTGCGGATCGCGACGCGGCCCTGAACTTCGTCGTTGATGACGGTCTCGCCATCCTCGGCGGTGCGCAGGCGGATCACGTAAGGCGCATCGGGGTGGGTCGCCGGATCGGCATCGCGCCACGGGCTGCGGAACAGGGTGCTGCGGCCCTCGGCGCGGGCAGCTTCGCGGAAGGCCTCGATTTCCTCTTGGGTCGAGAAGCACTTGTAGGCCTGACCCTTGGCCAGCAGTTCGTTGACCACCTCAGCGTGACGGGCAGCGCCTTCGAACTGGCTCACCACCTCGCCGTCATGATCGAGGCCAAGCCACGCCAAGCCCTTGAGGATTGCCGCCGTTGCCTCGGGGGTCGAACGCGCACGGTCCGTGTCCTCGATGCGCAGCAGGAAACGGCCACCGCGGCCGCGTGCGTAGAGCCAGTTGAACAGGGCGGTGCGGGCGCCGCCGATGTGCAGGTAGCCGGTGGGCGACGGGGCGAAACGGGTGACAACCGGGCGGTCGGTGGACGGGGTGTCGGCGGAGGATGCGGCGGACATGCGGTACCTTCTTCAGTGGCCTTGAGCCGTCACGGTCCGCGGTGTTGGCATTAACGGCCCGGTAACCATGACGGAGCTACGGTCTTAGGGCGTTCCTTACCCACCGGACGGGTCAGGGGCAAGTACGGGGCCGGGCGGCAGGACCAGAAGACGGAAGCTGGCGTCCGGGCCGAAGAGCGGGGATAAGTATGCGGCAGATCGCGGCACGGCTTCAGGAGGGGTTGACCGGTCAGCGGGGACACCTGTTTCCCTGGGTGCCTGTGGCGCTGGCCGGCGGGATCGGGCTGTATTTCTCGCTGTCAACCGAACCACCGCCTTGGGCGCTTGTCCTGTCGGGGGCGCTCGGGCTGGTGGCGGTGGCCTTGGCGCGGCGACTTTGGGTGGGGCACGCACCCCTCGTCGTCGCGGCCGGGCTGATCGGGCTGGGACTCGCCCTCGCCGGGCTTCGGGCGCACATGGTGGCCGGCCCGCAACTGGATTTCCGCTATTACGGCCCCATTGAGGGCCGCGTGGTCAAGATCGACCGCTCTGCCTCTGACGCGGTCCGGCTGACACTCGACCGCGTGGTTCTGAGGCGCATGGCACCTGATGACACGCCGGCGCAGGTGCGGGTATCGCTGCATGGCGACCAGGGATTCCTTGACCCGAAGCCGGGTCAGGTGGTGATAACCACCGGCCATTTGTCTGCCCCCGGGGGCGCTGCAGAACCCGGGGGCTTCGATTTCCGCCGACACGCATGGTTCCTCGGGCTCGGGGCCGTCGGCTACACCCGCACGCCTCTGCTTTTGCTGGAGCCTCCAGCAAGTGGGCAATGGATCTCCAAGACGCGCATGTGGCTGTCGGCCCGGGTCCAGCGACTACTGCCGGGCGAGACGGGCGCCTTTGCCGCAGCCATCATGACCGGCGATCGCTCGGGGATGGGACAGGAGACGCTCGAGGCGCTGCGACACAGCAACCTCGCGCATCTGCTGGCGATTTCGGGCCTGCACATGGGGCTGCTCGCGGGCTTCGTCTTTGGCGCGGCCCGGTTGGGGTTCCTGCTGCATACCCACAGTCGCCACCGTTGGCCCGGCAAGAAGCTGGCCGCAGGGGTGGCGCTGGTGGCCGCCTCCGGGTATCTCGCCCTATCGGGAGGCAACGTCGCGACCGAACGGGCCTTCGTGATGGTGTCGGTGATGCTGCTCGCTGTGATCTTCGACCGCCGCGCGCTGTCGCTGAGGGCGGTGGCGCTGGCGGCGCTCGTCGTGCTGGTGCTGCGCCCCGAGGCATTGCTGGGCCCCGGGTTCCAGATGTCCTTCGCCGCGACTGTCGCGCTGGTGGTGGTCTTCGGGTGGCTGCGGGAGGCGCGCCTTGAAAGCGGCGCGCCGGGATGGGCACGCCCGGGGGTGTCGCTGTTGGTGTCATCCATCACCGCGTCCCTGGCGACAGCACCGGTTGCCATGGCCCATTTCAACCTGATGTCCCACTACGGGTTGGTTGCGAATCTGGTTTCGGTGCCAGTGATGGGCGTGCTCGTGGTGCCTATGGCAGTGGTGGCGGCGCTGCTGATGCCGCTGGGCCTCGACTGGCTGGCGCTCCGGGTCATGGAGATCGGTCTTTGGTGGATCCTGACCGTCGCGCGGACAGTGTCGGGCTGGGACGGATCCGTCGGGCGCATCGTGGCCCCCGATGGCACGGTATTGCCGCTGCTGGCCCTCGGGGCGCTGTTCATCGCCCTCTGGCATGGCCGGACCCGCTGGGCAGGCTTTGTCCCGATGCTGGTGGCGGCCATCCTGTGGAGCAGTGCGAGCCGGCCCGACCTGCTCATCGCCGACACCGGCACCCTCGTGGGAGCCATGACCGAACGGGGTCGCGCCTTGTCGCGGGACCGGGGTGCAAGCTTCGTTGCGGGGATATGGCTCGAAAATGACGGAGACAGCCGCGATCAGGCGGGAGCTGCCGCGCTATGGCCCGGTGGGGCCCCGGAGCGTCAGGCGCGCATCCATTTCGCGGGGCTGGAGGTCACACACCTGCAAGGCAAGCGCGCAGCGGAAAGCTTCGAAGGTTGTCAGACGCCCGGGCTGGTGGTCTCCAGCGTGGACCTGCCGGACCATCCCAATTGTGACATCTACGACCCGAAGCGTCTCCGGAAGACCGGATCAGTCGCCGTCTGGCTGGTGCCAGAGGGGCCGCGCTTTGAAACTGCCGCGGGGGCGCGATTGTGGCACCGGGCGGACCGGAACAATTGGCCCGAGGTCAGAGACTGGCTTGTTCTTGCTTCGGCATGGCTGGAGCGCCTCGCGCCCCAGCCGCCGGAACAGACGTTCAGTAGGTCCGGATCAATCCGACGAGACGGCCCTGAACCTTGACCGATCCGGACGGCAGCACACGCGGCTCGTAAGCCGGGTTGGCCGCTTCGAGAACGATGGTGTCACCCTTCTTTCGGAACCGTTTGAGCGTTGCTTCGTAACCATCGACCTGCGCCACCACGATATCGCCGTTGTCGGCCGATCCGGATTCGCGGATGATCACGACATCGCCATCGTTGATCCCTGCGCCAATCATGGAATCGCCTTTGACTTCAAGAGCGTAGTGCTTGGCGTTCGAGCTGAGCATGGCGCCCGGAACAGCAATGTTCGGCGGATTGTCGGAAATGCTTTGGATCGGCACGCCGGCGGCGATGCGGCCCAGCACCGGCAGCTCCATTGCCTCGATATTGCTGATGGGCTGCGCATTGGCAGGGCGCCCATCGGGGCGGTCGCCGTCGATGACCTCGGGGGAAAAACCCTGCGGCTTGCCGCCAAGGCTTTCGGGCAGCTTCACGATCTCGATGGCGCGGGCACGGTGGGCCAACCGACGGATGAAGCCCCGCTCCTCGAGCGCGGTGATCAGGCGATGGATCCCGGATTTCGACCTAAGATCAAGCGCTTCCTTCATTTCATCAAAGCTGGGGGGAACACCGTCGCGCTGCAGTCGCTTGTTGATGAAATCAAGAAGATCCAGTTGTTTTCTGGTCAGCATGTCGCGTGTTCCCGCTGTTGTTGGTTCCTTTTGTTCTAGCCATGTTCTCGTTTTGTGTCAACGCCATGCCATGCGGATTTCGCTTAGAGGCGAACGATTTGCACGATGTCGCCGGTGTTCCTTGGGGGATCGTGCGGGGGCCGCACGATCAATGCGTCGGCTTCGCCGAGGATGCTGAGCAACGAGCTGTCCTGCCTGTCGAACGCGGACACTCCGTCGGGGCCGAGCCGGGCGCGCATGTAGTGCTCGCGCAGGCCGTTGGCCTCGAGCGGCGCGACCAGTGGCGCCGTGGTGCGGGAAACGGCTTCGCGGCCAAGCCCTTGCATCGCGCGGATGACGGGGGCGATGAAAACATACCCACAAACCATTGCAGAAACGGGATTTCCGGGCAGGCCGATCATCATGGCATTGCCCAGCCGTCCCGACATGAGGGGCTTGCCCGGGCGCATTGCCACTTTGTGGAAGGCTCGATCAAGGCCCATGTCTCCGGCCACCTTGGCCACGAGGTCATGATCCCCGACAGAAGCCCCGCCAATGGTCACCACGAGGTCCGCATCATCCACCATGCCGAACACGTTGCGCAGGGACGTTTCGGTGTCACGGGCGATTGGCATCAGCCTTGGCTCGGCGCCCAGGTCGCGCAGAAGGGCATGCAGACCGAAGGTGTTCGAAGCGATGATCTGATCCGGCCCCGGCTGCTCTCCGGGCATCACCAGTTCATCCCCGGTGGAGATCAGCGCCACTTTCGGACGACGGATCACCGGAACTCTGGCGATGTTCATGGACGCCATCAAGGCGATGTCCTGTGGGCCCAGCCGACGAGGTGCATCGATGCGGTCACCCTTGCGGAAATCCCCTGCAGCGGGGCGTATATGGTCGCCGCGGCTGAAGCGGTCGGTGATGGTGATGCGCCCGCCGTCGCGATCAATATCCTCCTGGATGACCACGGTGGTGGCGCCTTCGGGTACCGGCGCACCGGTGAAGATCCGGACCGCCTGTCCGGCGCCGACAAGACCGTCGAACCGCGCCCCCGCTGCGGCTTCGCCGATCACGTCAAAGCTCATGCCCGGACGGGCGTCTGTCACGGCATAGCCATCCATGGCCGAGGCGGCAAAGGGCGGCTGATCGCGCATTGCCTCAACCGGGGCGGCAAGCACCCGGCCGGAGGCCCCCAACAGCGGAACCTCTTCGATTCCGAGCGGCTCCACCAGTGAGAACAGTCGGTCGAGCGCTTCGGATACGGTGATCATGTCGCCTCGTATCTTCCTGATTTTCCACCGTCTTTCAGAACCACGCGAAGGCCGCCAATCACCATGGCGCGATCAACGGCCTTAGCCATGTCATAGACCGTGAGCGCCGCGGTGGAAGCGGCGGTCAGGGCCTCCATCTCCACGCCGGTCTGGCCGGTGGTCTTGACCGTCGCCTCGATCCGCAGGCCCGGAAGTTCCGGGTCCGGGATCAGGTCAACCGAGACCTTGGACACGGGGAGCGGGTGGCACAGCGGGATGAGATCCGGCGTCTTCTTCGCACCCATGATGCCCGCAAGCCGGGCAATGCCGATCACGTCACCTTTTTTGGCCCGACCTTCAGTAATGATATCAAAGGTTTCAGGAGCCATCTTGACGTAGGCTTCCGCCGTCGCGATGCGGGCAGTCACTGCCTTTTCCGAGACATCGACCATGTGGGCATCGCCCTTGGCGTCAAAATGGGTAAGGCCGCTCATGCGGGCACCGGATTGCGCAGCAGATCGCGCGTGGCCTGCTCGACGTCTTCCTTGCGCATGAGACTTTCTCCGATGAGGAACGTCCGCGCCCCGCAAGATGCCATATCCGCAAGGTCTTCAGGCGTGTTCAGACCCGATTCAGAGATCAGAAGGCGATCATCGCCGACACCCTTCGACAGTTCACGCGAAGTATCAAGCGTGGTCTCGAAGGTCTTGAGATTGCGATTGTTTATGCCGATCAGTGGGGACTTCAGGCGAAGGGCTCTTTCCAGTTCGCTGGCGTCGTGCACCTCGATCAGGGCGTCCATACCCCAGCCAAGGGCGGCATCCTCGAGCTCGGCCGCCTGCGCGTCCGAGACGCTTGCCATGATGATGAGGATGCAGTCACCGCCAAGGGCGCGGGCTTCGGCCACCTGGTAGGTGTCGTACATGAAATCCTTGCGCAGCGCTGGCAGTGACGTCGCCGCACGTGCCTCGGTCAGGAAAGGCTTGGCGCCCTGGAAAGATGGCGTATCGGTAAGCACCGACAGGCAGGTGGCACCGCCACGCTCATAAGCGGCTGCGAGTGTCGCGGGATGAAAATCTTCGCGGATCAGTCCCTTGGACGGCGACGCTTTCTTGACCTCGGCAATCAGGCCATAGCCTGTGGCCGATGCCTTACGAAGCGCTTCTGCAAAGGGACGCACCGGAGAAGCCGCGCGCGCAGCGGCCTCAACCTCGGCGTAGGGCACGGCGGCCTTGTCAGCGGCGACCTCTTCGAGCTTGTAGGCCTTGATCTTGTCGAGGATCGTCTGTGTCATCGGGCCTCCGGCGTGGTCCAGTTGATCGGGGGTTCGCCCCTTGCATTAAGCCACTCGTTCACGCGGGAAAAGGGGCGCGAGCCGAAAAAGCCGCGTCTTGCGGACAGCGGAGACGGGTGGGCTGATGTCAGCACAAGGTGTTCATCCCCGTGAATGTGTTTGGCAAAGCTCTGCGCATGGTTTCCCCAGAGGATGAAGGCACGGGGGCGTTCCGACAGGGTTTCAAGCACTTGCGACGTAAGTTTCGACCAGCCAAGCCGGGCATGGGCCCCAGCGTTCCGGGCAGGCACCGACAGCGCGGTGTTGAGCAAAAGCACCCCTTGGGCGGCCCAGAACCGGAGGTCTCCGTTCGGCGGCACCGCGCCGAATTCGGCGTCGAGCTCCTTGAAGATGTTGCCCAGAGAGCGCGGCAAAGGCCGCACATCCGGTTCGACCGAGAAGGCCAGCCCATGGGCGTGGCCGGGCGTCGGGTAGGGGTCCTGCCCAAGGATTACCACGCGCACATCATCGGGCGCGGCGGCCTCGAGCGCCGCGAAGCGCTGATGTTCTGGCGGCAGGACGTCCGCCACGCCTGAAAGCGAGGCGTCGATGCGGGGCAGATCCTCGGTGAAGAACGGCAGATGCGCCCAGTTGGGCGGGACAAGGGCGCTCATGCGGCCTTCTGCGAGGCCTCTGCCAGAGCCGTGACCTTGGCCAGTGCCGCGCCGCTGTCGATGCTTGCGCGCGCCATGTCGGCCCCGGCACGCAGATCGTCCGCGGCTCCGGCGACCACCAACGCGGCGGCGGAGTTTAGCAACACTGCGTCGCGGTAAGCGGTCTTTGTGCCGTTCAGCAGGGCGCGGAAGGCCTCGGCGTTCTCGGCCGGGGTGCCGCCCACGATCTCCTCGAAGGGATGGACCGGCAGGCCCGCATCCTCGGGGTGGATCTCACTTTCGCGCACGGTGCCGTCCTCTTCGAGCGCGGCAAGCCAGCTCATTCCGGAAATCGCCAGCTCGTCCGTTCCGTCCGAGCCGTGCACCAGCCAGGCCCGCTCCGACCCAAGCGCGGCGAGGGTCTCGGCCATTGGGCGGATCATCTCACGGGAAAAGGCGCCGGTGAGCTGGCGCTTGACCCCGGCGGGATTTGTGAGCGGCCCCAGTATGTTGAAGATCGTTCTTGTCCCAAGTTCCATGCGCACCGGGGCAACATGCTTCATCGCCGGATGGTGCATGGGGGCCATCATGAAGCAGATGCCCACGTCACGCAGGATGGGGGCGATGGCTGTAGCGGGCAGCATCACCTCGATGCCCATCTGGGCGATGGCATCGGCTGAGCCCGACTTCGACGACAGGTTGCGGTTGCCGTGCTTTGCAACAGTCACGCCAGCGCCGGCGACCACGAAGGCCGTCGCAGTCGAGATGTTCAGCGTGCCCTTGCCATCACCGCCAGTGCCGACGATGTCGATGGCGCCCGCGGGCCCATCGACTTTGTGACCCTTCGAGCGCATGACGCTGGCGGCGGCGGCATATTCTTCCACCGTTTCGCCACGGGTCCGCAGGGCCATGAGAAAGCCACCCATCTGGGCCGGGGTCGCTTCACCCTCGAACAGCACGTCAAAGGCGGTCTCGGCCTCCTCGCGCGTGAGCGGACGGGTGGCGGCGGTGCCGATCAACGGCTTGAGGCGGTCGCTCATGCAGGGACTTTCATGGTCTTCAGGAAGTTCTGGATCAGGGCGTGCCCATGCTCCGAGGCGATGCTCTCGGGGTGGAACTGCACGCCGTGGATAGGCAGGTCGCGGTGGCGCAGGCCCATGATGGTGCCGTCCTCCAGCCACGCATTGGGGACAAGGCAATCGGGCAGGCTCTCACGCTCTACCACCAGCGAATGGTAGCGGGTTGCCTCATAAGGGCTGGGCAGGCCGGCAAACACGCCGGTGTCGTCGTGATGCATGGTGCCCATCTTGCCGTGCACGATCTCGGAATGCTGGACCACCTTGCCACCAAAGCTCTGGCCGATGGTCTGGTGCCCAAGGCAGACGCCGAAGAGCGGCGTGCGGGTTTCGGCGGCGGCTTCGGTCAGGGCAAGGCAGATGCCTGCCTGGTCGGGATCACAGGGGCCAGGGCTCAGCAGGATGCCCGCGGGGTTCATCGCAATGGCGTCCTGCACGGTCAGAGCATCGTTGCGGACCACCCTCACATCGGTGCCCAGCTCGCCCACGTAGTGCACGAGGTTCCAGGTGAAGCTGTCATAGTTGTCGATGAGCAGAAGCATGGGGCAATCTCGGCTGGAAGGCAGGGTCGTGTTGGGGGTATACATGCGCCCGAGGACGGTGCAGCGTCAAGGGGATGCGCCGTCAAAGGGTTCGGGACAGGACCCGCCCATCAGCGCGCCGGTCAAGGTGCGGAGCGCAAGGCAACAGGCGGGGCGGATCGCCCTTGCGAGGCAAGGCAGAGGCACAGGTGATGTCGAAGGGTTTTGTGGCTGGGATCGTGATCGGCTCCGTGGTGTCTGTGGCCGGGGCCGGGGTGCTGGCCATCGCGGTAGGGCCGCCGGACCGGCAGATTGCCGAACGGACCGCTCCGGATCCAAAAGGCTCAGATAGCGTCATGCCGGGCGCTATGCAGCAGGAGCCCGTGGTCACGTCCGAAGAGCCTGCCTCGGACCTCGAGCCATTGCCCCCCTCCGAGCCGCCTGTGACCGAAACCCAAGAGCCGCAGATGGCGATGCAGTCTCCGCAGCCTGATGCCGCTGCACCGGTCATGCCCGCCCAAGGCATGGAATCGGACGGCACAGCAGGCCGCCCCGAGGCCCCGGCGCTGCCGGACACCGCGTCCAGCGCGCCCGCCGACAGTGTTCCGTCCGGTGCCGCGGACAACGATACCCCGCCAGAGGCGACAACGCAGATCACGCCACTGCCCGAGCAGCCCGCCGAGTCGGAAGCGCCTCGCGCCAACGCCGGGGTCTCCGACCCGGAAGCGCGCCTTGAGGAGCTTCCCGACGCACCGCAGACGCCCGGGCCGGACACCACCCCCGAGATCGACACGGCCTCTGCCGAACCTATACTGGGCCTTGATCCGGAGCCGGAGGCCGCCCCTGCGCCCGCCGATGATCGGGCCGAAACTGCAGCCATCGAGGCGGACCCGGCTGACGCTCCTGTTGAGGCTGCGGAGGCCCCGGAGCAAATGGCCCAGGTGCAGCCGCGCGTGATGCCACAGATCACGCCCGAGGCCGACCCGGAAGTAGCCGAAGCCCCTGAAGCTGCCACGGACACCGATGACAGCGACGCGCCGCGTGAAATCATCGGCACCCGTGCCGGCACATTGATCAACCGCAACGGCAGCGCATCGTCCAGCCGCCTACCGAGCATTGGCGGAGACAGCGCCGCGCCAAACTCCGATGCCGAGGTCGATGACAGTCGGCCCATTCGCCGCTTTGCCGCAGCATTTGATGCAGCGCCCGAGGATCCGTGGATGTCGATCGTCCTGATCGACGATGGCAGCGGGCCGCTGGGGCCGGACTCCGTGGGGGAATTTCCGTTCCCGGTCAGCTTCGCGATCTCACCGTCGCATCCCGACGCTGCCGCGACCGCCGCAGCCTACCGCGCGGAGGGGTTTGAGGTTTTGACCATCGCCGGCGCGCCAGAGGGGGCGCAGGCTTCGGATCTCGAGGTGGCGCTCGAAGGGGCGCTTGGGGCCGTGCCCGAAGCGGTGGCCGTGATGGAGGATCCCGTCATGGGACTGCAGGCGGGCCGCGCCATGACCGAGCAGGCGGCAGGCTACCTGTCGCAGTCCGGCCATGGGCTGCTGCTGCAACCCAGAGGGTTCAACACCGGACAAACCCTCGCGCAGCGCGAAGGCGTACCCGCCATCAGTGTGTTCCGCGATTTTGACGGGCAAGGGCAGGATCCACGCGTGATGCGCCGCTTCCTCGACCAGGCCGCGTTCAAGGCGCGGCAGGAAGAGGGCGTCGTGATGCTTGGACGGCTGCGGGCCGACACAGTGTCGGCGCTGCTGCTCTGGGGGCTTCAGGACCGCGCCAGCAGCGTGGCTATGGTGCCGGTTTCGGCGCTGCTGCGACGTACCACGGGCGGCTGAGCCGGGGACTTGGGTCTGAAGCGCTTGGGGACTGGCTTGAAGCAACCAGCTTGTCAGTCACCGGCCTTCGGTCACTGAGCGCCCCTATTGGAGCGCGTCAGTCCCTGACCCAGTCACGAAGCGCGGCCCCGAGATCCCCGTAGCCGGTAAGTCTGCGTTCGTAGCGTAGCCCCAGCCTGTCGGCGCAGATGCGCGCACGCACGTCCAGCTCCGGATCATCGGTCTGTGCTTGGTAGACCAGTGACCTGTAATTGCCGAAATACATATCCCGCAGCTCGGGGTGGCGGTCGAGGCCCAGCGGCTTCCACACGAAGGCATCGAACTGCCGGACAAGGAAATCGGTGAGGTAAAAGCTGGTGGCGTCGTCGCGCTCGGCGAACTGGGTCAGCCCCTCGTAGAAGGCGTAGCAATGGGGGCCGTCGATCATCTCGACCCCGAGACGGTCACAGGCGGTCCTGAGCTGTCCTCCGGTGCCGCAGTCGGCGTAGGCGACGAAGATCCGGGCGTGGCTGCCTTTGTGCTTCTGCACGGCGTCTTCCACCGCGCCTGTGATCCGGTCCGGATGGTTGTGAAGGATGGCGGGGAGGCAGGTCAGATCGATATGCGACAAGCCGGATGCGTCGCGAATGGCTATGATCTCACGCGCAAGAGCGCCACAGGCGATCACCAGAAGGCGCTCGGCCTCGGGCACCATGCCAGGCCTCGTGTCTGCCTCTGTATCGGGCGCAGCGTCAAAGCCTTTCTCGGTCAGGGTCTGATCGTCGGGGATCGTTGCCACAACCCTTGTGTGGCTTCTGGTACGGCTGGCCAAGGTCGGTGCGACTGCAACCGGAACCGGGCGGTCAGGCGTGTCCATCGTCAAGCTTGACGGGCGACATGGCCCAGCGAAGTGCAAGCCCTGCGGCCAGAAGCAGCGGAACCACCGTACCGGCGCCCCAGGACAGGAACGCCCAGAGGGTCAGCCCAGAAAGTGCAAGAACTGCAACGATCATGGTCACGAAATGGGTCACCGGCATGCTGCACTCCTCTGCACATCAGATCGGGTCTTTTCACGAATATAAGCCGAATTTCCCAGCTTTCAACGACTGTTGGCGTAAACCATGAACCTTCCGTTAGGTTGCCATGTCAGGGCGCATCATTGGGGCGGCGCCGGGCAAGGGCTGCCCGGCGCGGCTGGTTCAGGCCATGCCGGCCTGGTTGTGGCGGCGAGCCATGAGCGACTTGGCGGTTTCCACCGCGACCGCAGCGTCGCGGCAATAGGCGTCGGCACCGATGGCCTTGCCGAACTCCTCGTTGAGCGGTGCGCCGCCCACGAGCACAACGTAATCGTCGCGGATGCCCTGTTCCTTCATCGTGTCGATGACCACCTTCATGTAGGGCATGGTGGTGGTCAGAAGAGCGGACATGCCGATGATGTCGGCCTTCTCGGCGGCGGCCTTGTCGATGTAGTTCTCGACCGGGTTGTTGATCCCGAGGTCGATCACCTCGAAGCCCGCGCCCTCCATCATCATCGCCACGAGGTTCTTGCCGATGTCGTGGATGTCGCCCTTGACAGTGCCGATGACCATCTTGCCGATGGTCGGCGCGCCGGTTTCGGCCAGCAGAGGCTTGAGGATCCCCATGCCGCCCTTCATGGCGTTTGCGGCCAGAAGCACCTCGGGTACGAAGAGGATACCGTCGCGGAAGTCGTTGCCGACCACGGTCATGCCGCCGACCAGCGCCTTGGTGAGGATGTCGTAGGGCTGCCATCCGCGTTCAAGCAGGATGTTCACGCCTTCGACGATCTCGTCCTTCATGCCGTCGTAGAGGTCATCGAACATCTGTTCGACAAGCTCGTCGTCGTCGAGTTCGCTCAGGATGATGTCGTCTTCTTCATCGGACATGGGCGTCTTCCCGGGTTCTGGCGTGGCTTTGCACGCGGGGGTGGTCATCTTCCTGCCTGACGCCGAGGAGCGACAGACGCTTGAATATTTGCGACACGCGCGGGCGCGTCAACGACGCATGAGGGCCGCTGTTGCGGATGTTCCGCATACGTTCTATGGTCGTGCCATGCAGGACGGCATGCGCTTTATCCCCTCCGAACGGCGCCGCGGGCGGGGCGCGGCGACCAGCGACAGCGGTCGGTTCGAACGCCATGCCCGGGAGGCAGTGGACGATGGATGGGACCGCAACGATGATCTGCCGCCCCTGCGCACCGAGGTCAGCGAGGAACGGCCCCGCAGCCTGATCAACTACGTGCGTTCGCCGGACATCCCCTTCGACCGCACCATCAACCCCTACAGGGGGTGCGAGCATGGCTGCATCTACTGCTTTGCGCGGCCAAGTCATGCCTACCTCGGTCTGTCGCCGGGGCTTGATTTCGAAACGCGGCTGGTGGCCCGACCGGACGCACCGGAGGTGCTCGCGCGCGAGCTGCGTGCGCAGCGTTACGTGCCGGAGGCAGTGGCCATCGGCACCAACACCGATCCGTACCAGCCCATCGAGCGGGACCGGGGCATCATGCGCGGCTGTCTCGAAGTGCTGCGCGCTTTCCGGCATCCGGTGGGCATCGTCACCAAGGGCACGCTGATCGAGCGCGACATCGACATACTGTCGGACATGGCCGCGCGTGGTCTGGCCCGGGTCGGTATCTCCATCACCACGCTCGACGCCGGGCTGAGCCGCAAAATGGAGCCGCGCGTTCCGCCCCCAAAGCGTCGACTCGAGACCATACGGCGCCTGAGCGCTGCAGGCATAGAGGTCCGGCTCATGGTCTCCCCGGTGGTGCCGGGGCTGACCGATCACGAGGTCGAACGCCTCCTCGAAGCCGGGGCAGAGGCGGGGGCTTCGGCGGCAAGCTGGATTATGCTGCGACTGCCGCGCGAGGTGGCCCCGCTGTGGCAGGACTGGTTGGCCGAGCATTACCCGGACCGCGCCGCGCGGGTCATGGCCCGGCTGCGCGAAATGCACGGGGGCGAGGTCTACAGCAGCCAGTGGCATCACCGGATGCGCGGCGATGGGCCGCATGCGGAGCTGATCGGCAAGCGGTTTGCACGGGCGGCGCGGCGCCTCGGCCTCGACCGCAGGCTGCCGCCGCTGCGCACGGATCTCTTCGCGCCGCCGCCACGGGCCGGAGACCAGCTGAGCCTGTTCTGAGCCTGCGCGCCGGGACCGCAAATTCCTTGCAAGGAATTTGCCCAGCCTCGCCGCAGCGCGGTCATCGCAGGACATGCGCCGGCTCACGGTTGCAGAACACGATGGTCTGCCCTCCGTTCTGCACGGCCCGAAAGCCGTGCCTGTCCAGTTCCGCCATGAAACGCTCATGTCCGACAATCCGTTCGATATCCCGTGTCTTGCGCCGCACCACGCCGCCCGTCGCAGCGGTACGCGATGCGAAAAGCTGCGTGAGCCAAAGATCCGGCGAGATGGGCAGGGGCGCAGGTTGCATGCGCTCGAGTCTGTCACCGGGGTGGTTAAGTTTTCGCCAACGGCGTCAGCTGCGACGACGCCCGCGCCGCTCGCGCTTTGGCGCGTCCGACATATCGCCGGTGCCGTCGTTGTCCGAGCTGAACCCGCCAAGCACTTCGGCCACCTGTTCCAGCGTCGGGCGCGGCTCGCGCGGCTGGGTTTCCAGCGCCGCGCGCATGGCACTCAGGTGTTCCGGCATGGTGCCGCAGCAGCCGCCGATGATCTTCGCGCCGGCATCGCGGGCAAGGCAGGCATATTGCGCCATCAGTTCGGGCGTGCCGTTATAGTGGATATGGCCATCCTCGTAGCGCGGAATGCCGGCGTTGCCCTTGGCGATCACCGGGCGTTCGGTGCCCGTGGCGGTAAAGCCCAGTACCGTGCGCATCAGGTCCGACGCGCCCACGCCGCAGTTGGCGCCGAAGGCCAGCGGCGGGTTGGGCAGCTCGTCCACGAGGCCCACGAAGTCCTGGCTGGTCACGCCCATCATGGTGCGCCCAGCGGTGTCGAAGCTCATGGTGCCGCACCAGGGCATGCCGACATTGGCAAAGGCCTCGGCCGCGGCGCGGAATTCCTCGGGGGCCGAGATCGTCTCGACCCAGAGCACATCCGCGCCACCATCCTTGAGGCCCTGCGCGGTTTCCTCGAACATCTCCACGGCGCTTTCGTGGCTGAGCGTGCCGACGGCGCCCATGATCTCGCCGGTGGGGCCGACCGAGCCCGCGACGACCACCTTGCGGCCGGAGGCATCGGCCACGTCACGGCCCAGTTCGGCCGAAATGCGGCTCAGTTCGTGGGCGCGGTGGGCGGCGTCGTGCAGTTTCAGCCGCGAGGCGTTGCCGCCGAAGCTGTTGGTGAGGAAGATGTCCGAGCCAGCGTCCACGGCGCCCTTGTAGAGCGCGCGAATGCGATCAGGGTGATCCACGTTCCAGAACTCCGGCGCATCGCCCGAGCTGAGACCCATGTTGAAAAGATTCGTGCCGGTCGCGCCATCGGCCAGAAGCCAGTCGCGTGTGGCAAGAAGTTCGGAAAGAGCGTCGGACATCAGTGGTCAGCCTTTGTATCTGGTGGCTGGTTTTCCATAACGGCGCCGGTGAAGCAAATTCATAATCCTCACAATGATTATGAAACCGCCCCCGTGAACAGCGCCTGAAAACCGAAAGACGGGGCACCCTTATGGCACCCCGCCTGCGTGTTCAACGTGCGTGTTTTATCAAGTAAGGCGTGGTTCAGCCGCGCCGACGACGACCGCCACCCCGGCGTCCACTGGTCGGCCCGCCTTGGTCGCCGGCCTTGTTGAAGGCAATCCACGACCCGCCGTGCGGATCCTGGTTGTTGAGCAGGTTGGCGGCGCGGATCGCCTCCATCTCCTTGCCGGCCCTCGAGGTGGTGGATCCAAGGCCGAAGAGGCTCACGAAGGTCTCGTCATCCATGCCTTCCGGCAGGACGATACCGGCGGCCTCCACGGCGGCCTTCTTCTCGGCGATGGCCTTTTGTGTGACCGGCAGGGCCACGGGGTTCATGATGGCCGAGGTCATGCCGGCGCCGATTGCCATGGGCAGGAAAGCGTTGTTGATGCCGTGACGGTTGGGCAGGCCGAAGCTGATGTTCGACGCGCCGCAGGTGGTGTTCACTCCAAGCTCGTCGCGCAGGCGGCGCACGAGGGCGAACACCTGCTGGCCCGCGGTTGCCATGGCGCCGATGGGCATCACCAGCGGATCGACCACGATGTCATGGGCGGGAATGCCGAAATCGGCAGCGCGCTCCACGATCTTCTTGGCCACGGCAAAGCGCACGTCGGGGTCTTCGGAAATCCCGGTGTCGTCGTTCGAGATCGCCACGACCGGCACGTTGTATTTCTTGACCAGCGGCAGGACCAGCTCGAGACGCTCTTCCTCGCCGGTGACCGAGTTCAGCAGCGGGCGGCCATTGGCAGCCTCGAGCCCGGCCTCGAGCGCGCCTGGCACGGAGCTGTCGATGCACAGGGGCACGTCCACGAGGCCCTGCACCAGCTCGACGATGGAACGCATGAGGGGCGGCTCGGTCTCGTTGGGGTTGGGGTTCGAGTTGTAGACCACGCCCGCGTTGATATCGAGCACCGCGGCCCCGGCCGCCACCTGCGCGATGGCGTCATTTTCGACGGTCGAGTAGTCACCGGCCTCAAGTTCGGCTGCGAGCTTCTTGCGGCCGGTGGGGTTGATGCGCTCGCCGATCACGCAGAACGGCTCGTCGAAGCCGATGGTGACGGTCTTGCTCTGGGACTCGATAACGGTCCTGGTCATGTCTTCTTACTCCTCAAGGCGCGCAAGGATGGCTTGCAGCGCGTCGTCTTCGTAATCTTCGATGGCGGCCTTTGCGCCCGCCTCGAACAGCCGGTCGGGCGCCAGACCCGAACAGATGCCCACCGGGTAGGCCCCGGACCGGGCGGCGGCGCGCATGCCGCTCTGGCTGTCCTCGAAGGCAATGCAATCCTGCGGGCGTACGCCCAGCTGGCGCATCGCCTCGAGATAGGGTTCGGGATCGGGCTTGCCCTTGGCACATTCGTCGCCGATCACCAGCACCTCGAAATCGTCCCGCAGGCCGATGGCCTTCAGCATGTGCTCGGCGTTGATGCGTGGCGCATTGGTGACCACCGCCAGCGCCCAGCCCTTGTCCCGGGCCAGATCCAGCAACGCCCGCGCGCCGGCCATGGGCGGGGTGCCCGTGGTCAGCCGCTCGCGAAAGCGCGCTTCCTTTTCCTCGGCCAGCGCCTCGGGGTCTTCGCCCGGGAACAGCTTTGGGAAGATGTCGGCATTGTGCGAGCCGTGGATCTGGCGCTCATAGAACTCCTCGGAAAACTCCATGTCCCGTTCGGCGAAGAGATCCCCAAACACCGCGATGTGCAGCGGGTCGGAGATCAACAGGGTTCCGTCAAGATCGAAGAGCAGGGCTTTCATGAAGGTCCGTTCCGGGTGTTCAGACCGCCGAGGCGGCCGGTTGCGTTGCCGCGCCGCCATGTTCGGTTGCCCATGCGGCGCAGGTCTTGATACCGCCAAGCGGGAAGAGATGCACCTGCTCTACAGGAAAATCATTGGCTTGCGCCTTCCGAGCGGCCAGTTCCACAGCAATCTCGGTGGGCTCGTAGGGCATCACCAGCTTGCTCACGTCAAGCGCGCGCTTCTGGAGGACCTTCAGCGACGGGCCGACACCGCAGGCGATCGCGAACTTGATCAGCGTCTGAAGCTTGGCCGGCCCCGCAAGCCCGATGTGCACCGGCAGGTCCACACCGCCGTCCCGCAGCCGCTGCGCCCAGTCCAACACCGGGCCCGCCTCGAAGGCGAACTGGGTGACCATGGCCATCTGCGCATCGGTACGTTCGGAGAACGCTTGCTTCCAGCGGGCCGCTTCCATCACCGACGTGTCGCCGCCGTCCATGTCGATGTCGCGGTTGCCCTCGGGGTGGCCGGCCACGTGCAGCCGCTCAAAGCCCGCGCGGTCGAAGGCGCCGGTTTCCAGCAGCTGCATGGAGCTGTGGAATTCGCCCTCGGGCTCGGAGACACCGCCCGCGAGGACCAACGCCTGCTTCACACCTGCTTCGCCTTGGTAGCGGGCGATCCAGTCCGTTAGCGTGGCCTCATCCTTGATGATGCGGGCGGGAAAATGCGGCATGACATCAAAGCCTTCGCCGGCGATGCGCGCAGCGGTGGCGACCATGTCCTCGATCGGGGTGCCCTGAATGTGGGCGATGTAGACGCGGGTGCCTTTCGGCAGGATGGCGCGGAAATCCTCGACCTTCTCGGCGGTGCGCGGCATCACCTCGATGGAGTAGCCGCCCAGCAGATCGTCAAGACCGCCATGTGCGGGGGTCGCTTTCGGTTTGCGGAAGTTCAGAAGACCCATCAGCCAATCCTTCGTGCTCATTCGGGCGGCGCCCATCCATCGTTTGCGATCAGCGCCTTGATACGGGCCTGATCGTATTCGGCATCGATGCGGGCGGCTTCGGCATCCGCCGCGGCCTGTGCATCTCCGTCCACCGGGTAGGGTTCGCCCTTACGCCATTCGGCAAGATAGGCGTCCGTGTCCGCTGCCCCGACCTTCATCGCCGCCCGGTCGATCGCCTGTTCGAAGCGTTCGGGCAGGGGCGCCTTGGCGCCGCGTCGGCCGCGGCCGACGATGATCTGCGCGGGAATGTCCCGCCAATAGACGATGGTGACGTCGGGCATGGTAGCGTCTCCGGGTCCGGTAAGGACGATAGTAGCGTGAGGTAAGCGCGCCGCAGGTTCCGGTTCCGACACAAGCGGCGCGATGAGCGACGCCTTCCTACGCCAGCCCGGCGCGCGGCGCCATATGAGCGGAACTGAAAATTTTCCATAGAAACTATGAAAGTTCCTCATGTTACCCGCGTGGTGGCAGCGCTGTCCGGCGCTTATGGGCAGGGCGTGTATGGTGATGGCCACGCATAAATGCCGGGTCGCCTACAGGGCTGTGCCGAAGTCCGGATGATCGGCGGTCAAGGCCGCGCTGGCTCGGATTGCCCCCGCGGTTCCGCTTCCGGGTGAGGCGGAGCAGCGTCTGGACTGCGGCACCGCCTCTGTCGCTCCCGGCTCTGGGAAAGGTGCGAAGGCTGGCGGCGGCTCTGCGCCACCCACGACCCGCTGAAACGCATGCTGTCGGCCTGCACCCGCCCGGTGATTGAGCTGCACGAGCCTCGCAACAGCCGCACGCTGCGGGGCGGGGTGGTGAACCTGCCCATGGACCCCGATCCCGACGTCTTCTTCTGGCATCAAGAGGGGCAATCGGGCCGCTTCGCTCATCCGGCATCACGTCCTTCGGATATGGCTTGTCACCAGCCCGGACCTTGGGCGCCTTGACCGGGTGCGCCGTAGCTCCGAGCCGGGCACCTTAAGCGACGACCTTGCCGCACAGACCGGGCCGCCGGTGCGGCTTAGACTGAAAAAATCCGAGCAGTCACAGGGTTTTGATCGATGACCTTCAGCCCGCTACACGCGATGCCCTGCGACACTTGGAGGTCCCGGAAAACGACTTCTCGATGACATTTTTCGACAATCCTTTCGGGGCGTAGGCCCATGGTGCTTGCGCCACCGGGACACGCCGCGTATCCTGATCCCAACTTAAAATTCGGAAAGGCGCTCAGACATGGCGCCAAGGCGTCCCAGAGGTGCGGACGTTTTCCCAAAGCCGGTAGAGAACTCCGCGCCCCAACCGCCCGATCCGAGCGCGCTTTATGCCGCTCTGGATCTGGGTACAAATTCGTGCCGCATGCTGATTGCCCAGCCAAAGGGCAGCCAGTTCCATGTGGTGGACTCGTTTTCCAAGTCGGTCCAGCTCGGGCACGGCCTCGAAAGGAGCGGGCGGCTGTCGCGTGCCTCCATGCAACGCACCATCGGTGCCTTGCGGGTGTGTCAGCAAAAGATCCGCCGTCACGGGGTGGAACGCATGCGGCTCGTGGCCACCGAGGCCTGCCGCCGTGCGGTCAATGCCCGCGATTTCATGCGTCAAGTGAAGCGCGAAACCGGCCTCCAACTCGAGATCATCCAGCCAGAGGAAGAAGCCCGGCTGGCCGTGATTTCCTGTGCGCCGCTGGTTTCAACGCGGACCGAACAGCTACTGGTTGTGGATATCGGCGGCGGCTCGACCGAGCTTGTGTGGATCGACCTCAACTCCGTCCCCCGGCGCGACCGGCCTGCGGCGATCATGCGGTTGCATGCGGGGTTCCATCCGCCCGAAAGCCCGTTTCCCGCCGCCAAGGTGGTCGACTGGATTTCCGTGCCCCTCGGGGTGGCCACGCTCCGCGACCAGTTCTCGGACGTGGAGGACGACGCGGCCCGCTATGCCTTGATGAGCTGGTTCTTCGAAGAAAACCTCGCGGAATTCGCGCCCTACAAGGATGCGCAGGCACGCGAGGGGTTCCAGATCGTCGGCACCAGCGGCACGGTGACCACGGTGGCGGCGTCTCATCTGGGGCTGCGGCGGTATGACCGGACCAAGGTGGACGGGCTGCGCATGACCTCGGACCAGATCGAAACGGTGATCGCCCGCTACCTCGAGATGGGGCCGGCAGGGCGGCGCAAGGATCCACGCATCGGGGAGGACCGGCAGGCTCTTATCATGTCCGGGGCGGCGATTTTGCAGGCGCTTTTGCGGATCTGGCCCACGGACCGGCTGTCCGTTGCAGACCGTGGCCTGCGCGAAGGGCTGCTTTACGCGCAGATGTCGGCGGACGGTGTGCTCGAGGACGGACCTCTCTGAAAAGCGAGCCCCAACCGCCTGATCCAGAATGAAGAACGGCCCGCCAATCTGGCGGGCCGTTTGGATGTGCAATGGGGCGCTGGCGCCTTAGAACGGGATTTCGTCGTCCAGATCGCGCGATGGGGCGCGACCGCCACCACCGCCGGAGCCGCCGCTGGACCCGCCGCCGTAGCCTCCACCGGAGCCGCCGCCGTAATCGCCGCCGCCACCGCTGTAGTCACCACCGCCGCCGCCATAGTTGCCGCCGCCCGAGCCACCACCGAAGTCGCCGCCACCGCCGCCTTGGCGGCTGTCCAGAAGCGTCAGTTCGCCACGGTAGGGGCGCAGCACAACTTCGGTGCTGTAGCGGTCCGCGCCGGACTGGTCCTGCCACTTGCGGGTTTCCAGCTGGCCTTCGATGTAGACCTTGGAGCCCTTGCGCAGGTATTGCTCGGCGATGCGCGCCAGCGGCTCCGAGAAGATCGCGACCGAATGCCATTCGGTCCGCTCGCGGCGCTCGCCGGTGTTGCGGTCCTTCCAGTTCTCAGAGGTCGCGATGCGCAGGTTGCAGACCTTGCCCCCGTTCTGGAAGGTGCGCGTCTCGGGGTCCGCCCCGAGATTGCCCACCAGGATCACCTTGTTCACCGATCCGGCCATGTCGTCCTCATGTCTTTGTTCCGATTCTTCCCCGATGGGGTTGGCCGTCAGGTTTACACGTCCCCCCGGGGGGACGCCACCGGCGAACGGCCCTCGCGGCGCATTCCATCATGACGCGACATAGTTAATGATTTCCTGCCCAAACAGGGGGCTCTGCTGGCGCATCGGCGGGTGTCTGCGCGCTGCATGGCCCGGGGGTGGCGAAAATCGGCGTGATCCGTATAGTGCGCCTCAGGGATAGTGAAGACCAGGACAGGGTGATTGATGCGAGGTTTGGCGAAGCGGGTTCTGCCCGTGCTTGTGTGTGCTGCGCTGGGGGCGACGTCCGCCTCGGCCGACGGCCTGTTTTCCAGCAACCGGATGCAATTCCGCCAGCAGACCGGGGTGCTTGAAAAGCGCGCCTACGAAGAAAAGCGCAGCAAGGTCCGCCTTGCCGCACCATCGGTGGTGACGCCGACGAAGTGGGGCCCCATGGGCGGTGACGAGGCGGCGAGCCAGCCGGTCTACCGCGGTGCGTACAATGGCGCCTATGCTGATCTCGCGCGCGGGGCCGCACGGCGCAACGGCATCCCGGAGGATCTGTTCCTGCGCCTCGTGAAGCAGGAATCGAACTTCAATCCCCGCGCCCTTTCGCACAAGGGGGCCATCGGGCTTGCCCAGCTGATGCCGTTCACCGCCCGCCAGCTTGGTGTCGACCCGCACGATCCGGCGCAGAACCTCGAGGGCGGAGCGCGTTATCTCAAGCAGCAGTATCAGGCCTTCGGCTCGTGGCGGCTAGCGCTGGCTGCCTACAACGCCGGCCCCGGGGCGGTGGTCAAGCACGGCGGCGTGCCGCCTTACCGCGAGACAAGAAATTACGTGAAAACCATCTGGGGCAGTTGAGCCTTTCCGACTAAAACCATCGGAAATTGACGCTGGCCGGGCAGGGCGCTAGACAGGCGGAAAATCCCGTGCGCAGGAGCCTGCCATGCGATCCGCCCCGATCTACAGTTTAGCCGTTGCCGCCGCGCTTGTCGCGGGGCTTGCCGCGTCGGCGGTGCGCTCCACCGCGCCCGAGGTGCCGCAGACCGCCGAAGCGCTGGGGCGAGCGCTGTTCTTCGACGTGAACCTGTCGCGCAACCGCACACAAAGCTGCGCCACCTGCCATGATCCCGAATATGGCTTTGCCGACCCGCGCGGTGCGGCGTCCATTGGTGACGATGGGGCCTCGGTCGGGGATCGCAATGCGCCCACCGCCACCTATGCCGCCTATATCCCCGGCTTTGGCCGGGCCGAGGATGGCGAATGGGTCGGCGGGTTGTTCCACGATGGCCGGGCCGGCACGCTCGAAGAGCAGGCAGGCGGGCCTCCGCTCAACCCACTCGAGATGGGGATGGACGGGCGCGAGGCCATCGCCGCCCGCCTGCGCGACGATCCCGCCTATGCGCAGGCCTTCCCGGCATTGTACGGGGCCGGGGTTCTGGACGATCCGGACAGCGCCTATGACGCGATGACCAGCGCCATCGCTGCCTTCGAGCGCGGCGCGGAGTTCGCCACCTTCGATTCCCGCTACGACCGCTTCCTGCGCGGCGAGGTAGAGCTGACCAAGCAGGAAGAGCTTGGGCGGCTGCTGTTCTTCTCCCAGCAGTTCACCAACTGCAACCAGTGCCACCAGCTGCAGGCAAGCGCCATTGACCCCGAAGAGACGTTTTCTGACTATCGCTATTACAACCTCGGCGTTCCCGAGAACCGCCTACTGCGCGAGCGTAACGCGGTGACGGTCAAGGATGGCGGGCTTCATGGCAACGCCGGCACCGGAGCGCCGCCCGAGACCATGGGGCGCTACCGGACGCCCACCTTGCGCAACGTTGCTGTGACTGCGCCCTACATGCATAACGGCATTTTCGAGGATCTGCGCACGGTGATCCTGTTCTACAACACCTACAACACGCGCAACGAGGCCCGGAAAATCAACCCCGAAACCGGCGCCCCCTTCGGTCCGCCAGAAGTGGCGGAGAACATCGCCATGGACGAGTTGACCATCGGCCCCGCGCTTGATGATCAGCGCATCGATGCGCTGGTGGCCTTTCTCAAGACCCTGACCGACAAGCGGTACGAGCCTCTTTTGGAGGACTGAGGCGCCTAGCCGTCGAGGCCCAGCTTATAAAGGTGGATCTCGAAAGACGGGTGGATCTCGGCTCCGGTGACGCCGCGGCGTGCGTGACGGTAAAGCGAGCGCCAGAAGGGCTGTACGATGACGCCGTCCTCCTGCAACATGCGTTCTAGCTTTGCCATGGTGTCCTTGCGCGCCTCTGCGTCGGCGATGGTCAACGCCTCGGCCACAAGCGCGTCGAAGTCGGGGTTGGCGTAGGCGCTTTCATTCCATGGCTCACCAGACCGGTAGGCCAGCGCCAGCACCTGTATCCCGAGGGGGCGGTGGTTCCATTCGGTGATCGACAGCGGGTAGCTTTGCCACTCCGACCAGAAGCGTGACCCGGGCAGGACCGTGCGGGTCACTGTGAAGCCCGCATCGCGCAGCATCGCCGCAGCCGCATCGCCGGCGCGCATGGCCAGCCCGTCATCAAGGGTGACGAGGTCGTGCTCGAACTCCGTCATTCCGGCCTCTTCCATCATCACCCGTGCCTGCGCGGGGTCGAAAGGCGTGGGGCCGATATCTGCGTAATCTGGGTGCACCGGCGCGACGTGGTGGTTCTGCGCCACGAGCCCAAGGCCGGCATGACCGAGCTCGAGCATGATCTCGTTGTCGATGGCCAGCTGCAAGGCTCGTCGCACGCGCAGGTCGGCGTATGGCATCGTGGCGCCGACCCGGGCCTGCTGGTTGCCGCGCAGCACCACCGTCGAGCCGGTGACCACCTCGGAACGCTGCCAGCCGATGTCATCAGCCAGCGCGATGAAATCGCCGATGTTCTCGTATAGCATGTCGATGTCGCCAGCCTTGGCGGCGGCAAGCCAGCTTGCCGGATCGGTGCCATAATCAATGAACTCGATCCGTTCGATAGTGGCGCCGCCCCAGCCTTCGGCGGTGTCGCCCCACCAGTCATGATCGTGGTTGCGCTGCAGCACCGCGCGGTTTGCGGGATCTAGAAGCTGTGGAAGATAAGGGCCTGTTCCAACGGGGTTTTCCAGCATCGTTTCGGGATCGTGGCTGGCATGGACCAGAGCGGCAGGATAGTCGGACAGGCCGACCATCAGGGTGACATCCGGAGCGGGCAGCAGCAATTCCACGGTGAGGTCATCGAGGGCCGTCACCGCGCCCTCGGCCAGCATGCCGGTTTCGGGGTCCACGAGAACCGCAAGGCGGCCAGCCATGGAATTGCCCTCGGCGCTGCGGTCGCACCAGTAGGCGAACATTCGGGTGACATCGGCGGCGGTGAAGGCGTCGCCATTGTTCCAGCGCACCTCGGGGCGCAGATGCAGCAGGTAGCGGGTGGCGTCGTCGCTGACCTCCCAATCTTCTAGAAGCATGCCGCGCACGGTGCCGTCGCGCTCGTACTCCACGAGATACTCAAGCCAGCCGCGGTAGATGTTGGCGATCTCGGACCAGTCGGCGCGGCGCGGGTCACGCAGCGGACGAACCTCCATCTGGATGCGCAAGGTGTCGCGCGTGTCCGCCATCGCCTCGTCCGAGGTCTGTGCCACGGCCGGACTGCCAAGGCCGCCAAGCGCATAGGCCGTGGCCGCCGACAGGCCAAGGCCCGTGGTCCGAGTGAGGAATTCGCGACGGTCGATCTGCCCCGCCGACAGCTCCCTTGCATGGGCGAGAGCTGCCGGGTGGATCTCGCCGGGCTTGCGATACTGTGTCATGCCCTGTCCTTGCTGTGCCGTTCCGTACGCGACGGAGTGCGCCTTACAGGAAAACTATAGCAGATCCTGGCCCCGCACCATGCAAGGTCTATCACGACTGCGGTTATCATCGTGCAAAGCCGCTTCGGCGCGGGCCGGGCTTGACACGATGCCGGATCTCGGTCGGGGAGGTCGGTGTTATTGCGGGTAAAGCGGGCGAAAAGGTCGCGCTGTAAAACCCGAGGTTTTCTGCAATGCGGTTCACGGGTGCCTGTGGCTGCGCCAAAAGGTCCTGCGCCGCGTGCAGCCTGCGCCCAGCAAGCCGGTCAGCTTGCCCGGTGCCTTGCCGTCACGCACCCAAAATACGCAGGGCATGTCGGGCCAGAGTTCGCCCATCACCGGTGGAGAATGCAGGACAAGGCCAAGGCTGCGCGCACCGGAGCCAATTAAATACAAAACGCTTGCCGGGAGATAGAGCGCGATACAGGCGCCCAGCCCCCATGCGCAGACCGTTTAGGATGGCGCGACCCTGTCCCCGGGTCAGCCAGACCAGCGTGTGGTCCGGCCGGTCATGCAGAAGGCGGTAGTGTCAGTTCGCCAGCTGGCCCAGCGATCCGGTGCGCCCCGTGCCAGCGGTGTGCCCCGCGTGTCCGTGCCGGAGACGGCGCCGGAAGCGCGGGAGCTGCTCACGCTGGCAGTTCTGCGGTCGAGATCACCGGCCAGCCGGCCATGCGTGCCCGGAACCAGCTTCGCTGCCGCTTGGCAAATTGCCGGGTGAGGATGGTTGCACGCTCCGACGCGTCCTCGAGGCTCATCTCGCCACGCAGATGCGCGATGAGCTCGGCGGCGCCGATGGCCTTGGCCGAGGGCAGATCGGGCCGCCAACCGTCCAGGTTGGCCCGCGCCTCGTCCAGTGCGCCGCCCGCGATCATCGCCGCAAAGCGCCGTTCGATGCGGGGGGTGAGCCAGTCCTTGGGCGCATCAAAGAGAATCGGCTGCACTTCGGTCAGCGGCAGCAGCGGCGGCGGCGTGTCATCCTGCCATGCTGCGATGCCGCGCCCGGTGGCCTGAAGCACCTCCCAAGCGCGCTGCACCCGCATGGGGTTGGCAAGGTCGATCCGGGCGCGGCTCTCGGGGTCAAGCTCAGCTGCCATGCCGTCATGACCTTCGGCCTCGATCCGCGTCATTGCCCGCGCGCGCAGCGGCGCAGGCGTGGCAGGGATCTCGGCCAGCCCCTCGGTGAGCGCGGTGAAATACAGCCCGGTGCCACCGGTGATGATAAGCCGCTCACCGCCCGCCACCAACGGCTGGAGATCGCGCAGCCATTGCCCGACGGAATAGGCCTGTGTGCCCGGCACGTGACCATACAGCGCGTGGGGCGCCTGCGCCTCTTCCTCGGGCGAGGGGCGGGCCGACAGCACGCGCCAGTCGTCGAACACCTGCAGCGCGTCGGCATTGACCACGATACCGCCGTCGCGCGCCGCGATCTCAAGCGCCAGCGCCGACTTGCCGCTGGCGGTGGGGCCTGCAATCAGCACATGCCGGTGGCGATCCGGCGCAAGGCTGGTCAGTCTGTCGGCCAAGCGGTCTCTCCTTGGGGTCGGTGCGTCATCGGGTTGCTATCGGGCGCATTCACGGCATTGCGGGCGGGCGCATTTTCCGCCACATATGGCCCCGATCCTAGACCCCAGCAGCCATGGAGCGCAACATGACCGAGATCCCGCAGACCACCTACAAGCGCGTGCTGCTGAAAATCTCGGGAGAGGCGCTCATGGGCGACCAAGGCTATGGGTTGCATCCGCCAACGGTCGAGCGCATCGCCCGTGAGATCAAGTCGGTGCACGACATGGGTGTCGAGATCTGCATGGTCATCGGTGGCGGCAACATCTTCCGCGGGCTTGCGGGCTCGGCGCAGGGGATGGAGCGGACCACCGCCGATTACATGGGGATGCTGGCCACCGTGATGAACGCACTGGCGATGCAGTCGTCGCTCGAAGAGCTGGGCGTCTTCACCCGCGTCATCAGCGCGATCCGCATGGACGAGGTGGCCGAGCCCTACATCCGCCGCCGCGCCGTGCGCCATCTCGAGAAGAAGCGGGTGTGCATCTTTGCCGCGGGCACCGGCAATCCCTATTTCACCACCGACACCGCCTCGGCGCTGCGGGCCAACGAAATGGCCTGCGAGGCGCTGTTCATGGGCAAGAATGGCACCGACGGGGTCTACGACAGCGACCCGCGCACCAACCCCAATGCCAAGCGTTATGACAGCGTGAGCTACGACGACGTTCTGGTGAAGAACCTCAAGGTCATGGACGCATCTGCCATCGCGCTGTCGCGGGACAACAACCTGCCGATCATCGTCTTCCCGCTGGACGAGCCGGGCGGCTTCCGCGGCATCCTTGCAGGGCAGGGCACCTACACCAAGGTCGGCTGAGAGGGCATGGCCGAGGGGGCTCTGCCCCCGCCTTCGCCCCCCCCCGGCGTATTTTTCCAAGAGAAGAAGCAGGGGTCCACGCTTTCGAGGCGAGGCTATACATCCGGGCGACGCTGCTCTAGAACGTGGCCCGAATAGAGAACCATCTGAGCGGGCAAGATTTATCATGGCTGAAGAATTCGAACTGGACACGGACGACCTCAAGCGCCGCATGGACGGCGCCATGGCAAACCTGCGTACGGAATTCGCATCGCTCCGTACGGGCCGCGCCTCGGCCTCCATGCTGGAGCCGGTGCAGGTCGAGGCTTACGGGCAGATGACCCCGATCAACCAAGTCGGCACGGTCAACGTCCCCGAGCCGCGCATGGTCACCATCAATGTCTGGGACAAGTCGATGGTGAACAAGGTCGAGAAGGCGATCCGCGAGAGCGGGCTGGGCATCAACCCCCAAATGAACGGCACCATCATCATGCTGCCGATCCCCGAGCTGAACGAAGAGCGCCGCCGCGAGCTGACGAAGGTGGCCGGCCAGTACGCCGAGCATGCCCGGGTCTCGATCCGCAACGTGCGGCGCGACGGCATGGACCAGATCAAGAAGGCCAAGGGCGACGGCATGGCCGAGGACGACCAGAAGTTCTGGGAATCCGAGGTGCAGGACCTGACCGACACCTACATCAAGAAGGTGGACAGCGCCCTGGAGACCAAGCAGGAAGAGATTATGCAGGTTTGAGCCTGCGGATCTTTTCGCGCGCGGCAAAGATGTCCGGCCCATCCGGGCGGGCATCGGACACGCCGGGTCACGAGACGGAACATGCCGGGTCACCGGGGCTGGAGAACCGGTCCACGACCGGGCCGCAGGGAGGACGCAGTCGCATGGGCAAACCGATCCGCGAGGGCGCCGGGCCGCGTCATGTCGCCGTCATCATGGATGGCAATGGCCGCTGGGCGCAGGCGCGCGGGCGGCCAAGGCTCTTTGGTCACCACGCCGGCGCCAAGCGCGTTCGCGAGATCGTCCAGGCCTGTCCTGATGTAGGCGTCAAGTATCTGACGATCTTCGCTTTTTCGACCGAGAACTGGAAGCGCACCCAGTCCGAGGTGGCCGGTCTCATGAGCCTGTTCCGGCGCTACATCACCAAGGAGGCGAGGGCGCTCAAGGCCGAGAACGTGCAGGTGCGCTTCATCGGCGACCGGGTGCGGCTCGACCACAAGCTGGTGCGCCTCATGGACGAGCTAGAGCAGATGACCGTGGACTGCACCGGGGTGAACCTGACCATCGCCATCAATTATGGCGGCCGTGATGAGGTGGCCCGCGCCACACGCCGGCTGGCCGAGGACGTCGCGGCGGGCAAGCTCGATCCAGCCTCGGTGGACGAGGAGACGCTGCCGCGCTACCTCGACACCTGCGTGCTGCCGGACCCGGATCTTGTCATCCGGACCTCCGGCGAGGCGCGCATCTCGAACTTTCTGCTGTGGCAGTCGGCCTATGCGGAATACGAGTTCGTCGACACGCTCTGGCCCGATTTCGGGGCCGAGGAATTTTCCCGTCTCGTGTCCGCCTATGGCACGCGGGACAGACGCTATGGAGGCGTCCGGGCATGACATCTTCCCGTTGGAACGATCTGAAGCCGCGGATGATCTCTGCGGCGATCCTCATCGCCATCGCGCTGGTCACCGTGTGGATCGGCGGTATCGCGTGGCGCCTGTTCATCTCGGCAGCCTGCGGCATCATGGTGTGGGAACTGGTGCGCATGGTCGACACCAACCGCGACAAGTCAGCCAACCTGCTGGGCGGGCTGGCGGGGGGCTGCGCATTGGCCTCGATCTACCTGCCCGCGTCCTTTGCGCTGCCGCTGCTGCTGCTACCGTCAATGGCCGGTTTTGGCCGGATGGAGCGGGGCGGCGTGACCTACGCGGTGTTCACCGCGATGATCCTTCTGGCGGGCTATGGTTTCATGTCCGTGCGTGCCGAGCTCGGAATCGTCTGGATGCTGTGGCTGACCTGCGTGGTCGTCATCACCGACGTGGGCGGATATTTCGCCGGGCGCATCTTTGGCGGGCCGAAGCTCTGGCCGCGTGTGTCGCCCAAGAAGACATGGTCCGGGGCCATCGCCGGTTGGATCGGCGCGGCCATCGTCGGTCTGCTGTTCGCTGGCACCACCTATGCTGGCTTCGGCCTCATGGGCATTTCCATCGCCATTTCCATGGCGAGCCAGATCGGTGACATGGCCGAAAGCACCATCAAGCGGCGGGCAGGGGTCAAGGATAGCTCGAACCTGCTGCCGGGGCATGGCGGCCTGCTGGACCGGTTTGACGGCATGCTGGGCGCGGCGCTGTTCCTGCTCATCGCGGGGCAAATCATCGACTTCCCCCCGGGACTGTGACCGCGCTCTGAAGGGGCTGTGATGCGACGTATTTCCGTATTCGGGGCCACCGGCTCCATCGGGCAGAACACGCTCGACCTGGTGAGGCGTGACCGCGAGGCATACCGCGTCGTTGCTCTGACGGGCGCTGGCAACATCGAACGGCTGGCCCGCGATGCCATCGAGTTTGACGCCGAAGTGGCAGTGACCGCCGACCCCGAGCGTCTGGCGGACCTGCGCGATGCGCTTGCCGGAAGCGGTGTCGAGGCGGCCGCGGGTGAATCGGCGCTGATCGAGGCGGCGCAGCGACCGGCAGACTGGGTGATGTCGGCCATCGTCGGCGCGGCGGGCTTGGCCCCAGGCCTGCACGCGCTGGAGCAGGGTGCGAGCCTTGCGCTGGCCAACAAGGAAAGCATGGTCTGCGCCGGCCCTCTGATGATGGAGACCGCGCGCGCCACTAGTGCCAAAATCCTGCCCGTGGACAGCGAGCATTCCGCTGTCTTCCAGGCCCTCATCGGCGAGGACTTGGCCGCGGTTGAGCGGGTGATTATCACCGCCAGTGGCGGAGCGTTCCGCGATTGGCCACTTGAACAGCTGGCGCAAGCCACGCCTGAGCAGGCTGCGACCCATCCCAACTGGGCGATGGGGCAGCGGATCACGATTGATTCCGCCTCCATGTTCAACAAGGCGCTGGAACTCATTGAGACCAAGGAATTCTTTGGGATCGAGCCGGGAATGATAGAGGTCGTTGTTCATCCTGAATCGATGATACACGCTCTGGTGGGGTTCCGGGACGGAGCCCTCATGGCCCATGTGGGGCCAGCCGACATGCGCCACGCCATCGGCTTTGCGCTGCACCACCCGGCCCGGCAGGCGCTGCCGGTCGAGCGGCTTGATCTCGTGAAGCTGGGCCAGTTCACCTTCCGCGAGGCGTCCGAGACGCGCTGGCCCGCGCTGCGGCTAGCACGCGAGGTGATGCAGGCGGGCGGGCTTACGGGCGCGGTGTTCAACGCTGCCAAGGAGCGCGCGCTCGATGCGTTCATCGACCGGCGGATCGGGTTCAACGACATGGCGCGTGTCGTGGAGGAAACACTAACCTGTGTTTCGGCCCAAGACAGCCTCATTCATGCCGGGTTCACACTTGATAACGTGCGCTCTGCCGACCATCTCGCCCGTATCACCGCGGACGAAATCATGGGCATGCAAGCCGCAAGCTGATAGGGTGCCGGAGGCCTCCGGCACCGGAACGACCGTCCGACCGGACGATGACGAAACGATAAAGAGGCGACAGGTTTTGGATATTTCGACGTTGATCCCGCAATTCGGAGGTCTTCTCTACACCCTCGCCTTCTTCGTGATCGCCCTTTCGATCATCGTCGCCATCCATGAATATGGACATTACATCGTTGGCCGCTGGTCGGGAATCGATGCAGACGTGTTCAGCCTTGGCTTCGGACCGGTGCTGGTGTCGCGCTATGACAAGCGCGGCACGAAATGGCAGATCGCCGCGCTGCCGTTTGGCGGCTACGTCAAGTTCAAAGGCGATGCCAATGCCAGTGGAGGGGCCGACGAGGACGCCCTGGCCGAGCTCAGCCCCGAGGAACGCCGCCGCACCATGAACGGCGCGCCGCTCTGGGCACGGTCGGCCACGGTGGCCGCCGGGCCTGTGTTCAACTTCATCCTGACCATCGTGATCTTCACCTGTCTTTTCATGGTGCAGGGCAGGGTGGCCGACCCCTTCACCGTTGGAGAGCTACGGGCACTGCCCACCGCTCAGGAACTGCGCCAGGGGGACGTGATCCTGACCATTGACGGCCAGACCATGCCGTCCTTCGACGATGGCGCTGGGTTTGAGGCCTTCATGCAGGCGCTGCCGGAAGAGCCGGTGCTGCCTTATGTTGTGGAACGCGACGGCAGCGAAATGACCGTGGACGGGCCCTATGTCTATCCGCCCATCGCCACCCAGGTGGTGCCGCGTTCGGCAGCCTTCGAGGCGGGGATCGAGCCCGGCGATATCATTACCTCCATCGGCGGAGAGCCGGCCTATGCCTTCCAGCAGCTGAAGGACAAGGTCGAAGGCTCAGAAGGTGCGCCGCTCGACCTGGTGGTCTGGCGTGACGGGACCGAGATCCCGCTGTCCATGACCCCCAAGCGGACCGATGAGCCGCTGCCGGAAGGCGGTTATCAGGCCGTGTACCGCATCGGCATCGTCGGCGGGCTTGCCTTCGAGCCGGCCACTGGTTTCGTCGGGCCCGTCGAGGCCTTCACCGGCGGAGTGGAGCGCACCTGGGACATCGTCACAGGATCGCTGTCGGGCCTGTGGCACATGGCTGTGGGTAAGATCTCGTCGTGCAACCTGTCTGGGCCGATCAGCATAGCGCAGACATCCGGGGCCATGGCAAGCCAGGGCGGGCAGAGCTTCATCACCTTTATCGCGGTGCTCTCCACCGCCGTGGGTCTGCTGAACCTGTTCCCGGTTCCGGTGCTCGATGGTGGGCACCTTGTGTTCCATGCTTGGGAAGGCGTCACCGGCAAACCGCCGTCGGACCGGGCGCTGAACGTGCTCATGTCGGTGGGCCTGTTCCTGATCCTTGCGTTGATGACCTTTGCCCTGACCAACGATCTGTTCTGCCCCTGACCATGGTGCCTGCGGCAACGGCGGGCGCTGCCCCTCGTTGTCCTTGGAAGACTTGTGGCAAAGGGAGCAGGGACGGCGTGCGATTTGGCCGTGAAGAGGGGCACTGCCGGTCTGTAGCTGCGGCGCAGCATCCGATCGGTGCCCGGGCGGCCGCCCAAGTTCAGCCATATTATTGAACTAGACCTTCCGGCAATTCACCCATGGCGCGGCCCGGGCCGCGCCCAATCTATCGGGCAATCTACCATGCATACCCTCCAGTCCGGCTATCGCGGCCTCAGCCTTCTGTTCCAGATCAACTGGGATCGCCTACTGTGTATCGGCTTCATCGTTGGCGCGCTGTACCTTGGGGCATTCCTGGGATCTCTCTAAGACGGTCACCGAAAAGCCGCTTCGGCTTTTGACAAGGTTCCCCAATCTAGGTACTCACGTAAAAAAAGATTATGGCGGAACGGATTGGCGGTATGACCTACGGGCTAACGGGGCAAAAGCCCCGGCGCTTTGTGCGCATCTTCAGGACAAGTGCTTCTCTCGCAGCACTTTCAGTCGCGATTTCAGTCGCTTTGACCGCGGCACCGAAGCCGGTCATGGCGCAAACCTTCTCGTTCAGCAACGTGTCCATCGAGGGCAACCAGCGGATTGAGCAGGGAACCATCCTCAGCTACGCGGGAATCGCACGCGGCGCCCCGGTCAGTGGGGCCGAGCTGAACGACGCCTACCAGAGGCTTGTGGCCTCGGGGCTGTTCGAGCGGGTCGAGATCGTGCCGCAGGGCAACACGCTTGTGATCAGCGTGACCGAATATCCCACCGTCAACGCGGTCGCCTTCGAGGGCAACAGCCGCATTGACGACGAGGATCTTGCCCCGCTTGTGCGCTCGCAGTCGCGCCGGGTCTACAATCCCACCATCGCTGAAGAGGACGCTGCGACCATCGCCGCAGCCTACACCGAGCAGGGGCGCATTTCCGCACGGGTGACGCCAAAGCTCATCCGGCGGTCCGATAACCGTGTCGACCTGGTCTACGAGATCTTCGAAGGCGGCGTCACCGAGGTCGAGCGCATCGGCTTCGTGGGCAACAGCGCCTATTCCGACCGTCGCCTGCGCCGCGTGCTCGAGACCACGCAGGCCGGCTTCCTGCGGGCGCTTATCCGGAGCGACACCTTCATCGAGGAGCGCATCGCCTTCGACCGGCAGCTGCTGCAGGATTTCTATGCGTCGCGGGGCTATGTCGACTTCCGCATCACGGGCGTGAATTCCGAGCTGAGCGCCGAGCGGGATGCTTACTTCATCACCTTCAACGTTGAGGAAGGGCAGCAGTTCAACTTCGGCAACATCACCGTCGGATCGGACCTGCCAGAGGTCAATGTCGCCTCCTTCCAGAACGCGCTGACCGCCAGCCCTGGCGGTGTCTATTCGCCGTCGATCGTCGAGAACCAGATCGCCCGGCTGGAGCGGCTTGCAGTCCGGCAGGGGCTGAACTTCGTGCGTGTCGAGCCGGTGGTCACCCGCAACGAGCGCGACCTCACCCTTGACGTCGAATTCCAGCTGACCCGCGGCCGCCGCGTGTTCGTTGAGCGCATCGACATCGAGGGCAACACCACCACGCTGGACCGCGTGGTCCGGCGCCAGTTCGACACTGCCGAGGGCGACCCCTTCAACCCGCGCGCCATCCGGCAGGCGGCAGAGCGCATCCGTGCGCTTGGCTACTTTGCCAATGCCGATGTCGAGGCGCGCGAGGGGTCGACCCCGCAGCAGGTCATCGTGGACGTGAACGTGGAAGAGGCGCCTACCGGCTCGCTCGGCTTCGGCGGGTCCTACTCGACCTCCAGTGGTTTCGGCCTTGCGCTGTCCTTCGCGGAACAGAACTTCCTCGGGCGCGGGCAGCAGTTGTCCTTCGGCATCAACACCGCGTCGAGCGCGTCTGCCTACAACTTCAACTTTGCCGAACCTGCCTTCCTTGGCCGGGATCTGCGGCTCGGGATTGCGCTGAACTATACCGAGACCGATCAGCAGTATTCCGAGTACGACACCACCACTGGCTCGTTTACCCCGAGCCTGACTTTCCCGGTGTCCGAAACCACGCGGATGACCCTGCGCTACAGCGCGCGCTACACGGATATCCAGAACGCCTATGAGAACGACGCCGGCCAGATCATCCGGGCGGAAGAGGACGAAGGCTCGCGCATCGACCACAGCCTGACCTACCTGCTGAGCTATGACACCCGGCGCACCGGGCTGAACCCGAACGCGGGCGTCCTGCTGGAATTCGGGCAGGAGTTCGGCGTTGGCGGCGACAGCAACTTCGTCAAGACGAACCTGCGTGCGGTTGCCCAGACCCGTGTCCTCAACGAGGAAGTCACGCTGCGTGCCACCTTCGATGCCGGCGCGCTGCATTACAGCAAGGGTGAAAGCCGCGTCACCGACCGTTACCTGCTGAACGATTCCACCTTCCGTGGCTTTGAATACGGCGGCCTCGGCCCGCGTGAATACGACAGTGCGTCGGACGTGGATGACAGCCTTGGCGGCAACTACTTTGCCGTGGCGCGGTTCGAAGCAGAGTTCCCGCTGGGTCTGCCAGAGGAATACGGCATCACCGGTGGCGTCTTCTATGACGTCGGGTCGGTCTGGGGCCTGTCCGATTACACCAGCTCGAACACCACCAATGAAGTGCTTTACGAGGACTTCTCGGCCCGCCACGTGCTGGGCGTCTCGGTGTTCTGGGATTCGGCGCTTGGTCCGCTTCGCCTCAACTTCTCGCGCGCCGTGCAGAAGGAAGAGCGGGACAAGGATCAGAACTTCAGCTTCTCGATCTCGACCAAGTTCTGACATGGTCGGCGATCTTCGCAAATGTGCCGCCGCGGTCCTGTCCATCGGGATCGCGGCGGCTGCCGTTCCGGCGACCGCCCAGCAGGAGCTGTTGCAGCAAGGGGCCACCGTCAGCCCAATCCTGACGGTGGATTTCGACCGGATGTTTTCGGAAAGCGCCTACGGGGAGGCTGTCACCGCAGCCCTTGAAGAGCGCGGCGCGGCCATCGCCGCCGAGAACCGCCGCATCGAAGCCGAGTTGACCGCCGAAGAACGGGCACTGACCGAAAAGCGCCGGACCATGGAGCAGGCTGACTTTCGCGAGCTGGCCAATGCCTTCGACGAAAAGGTGCAGGAGCTGCGGCGCGAACAGGATGCCAAGGCCCGCGCGCTTGGCAACGCCTCGGAAAGCCGACGGAGGCTGTTCCTTGCCACGGTTGAGCCGGTGATCGGACAGATCATGCGTGAATCCGGTGCCTTGGTGGTGCTGGACAAGCGTCAGGTGCTGATGTCGGTGGATGCGGTGGACATCACCGACACCGCCATCGACCACGTGGATGCCGCCGTCGAAGATGGTTCTATCGACGTTGACGACATCGCCGGAAGCATCGCTGACGCGGTGAACGACACCCCCTGAACCGTGCCGCGGCGTTCCGCCGCCGCGCCGCGCGCCCGGCTTGCCCTGCCGCCAGCGGGTTGCTAGGGACAGACCCAACAATCGGACAGGAAAAGGCCCACCATGACAGAGACGCTGCTTACCGCGGACATCCAGCTGATTCAGCGCATCCTGCCGCATCGCTACCCGTTCCTGCTGGTGGATCGTGTGGTCGACATCGACGGCATCAAATCCGCCGTCGGGATCAAGAACGTCACCATGAACGAGCCGCATTTCCAGGGCCATTTTCCCGGAAACCCGATCATGCCCGGCGTCACAATCGTCGAGGCGATGGCGCAGACCGCAGCGGTGATGGTGGGCACGGCTCTTGATCTCGCGGACAAGGAGCTCAAGGTCTATTTCATGGCCATCGACAACTGCAAGTTCCGCCGCATGGTGGTGCCTGGCGACCAGCTGCGCATGGAGCTGACCACCGTACGTGGCAAGCCGGGCGGTAAGGTCTGGAAGTTCAGGGGGGTCGCCACCGTTGACGGCGACATGGCTGCCGAGGCCGATTTCACCGCGATGATGGACCTGCCGGTATGACCACGCAGATTCACCCTTCCGCCGTCGTGGAGGACGGGGCCAGCATCGGGGAAGGCTGCATCATTGGCCCGTTCTGCCACGTCGGACCCGAGGCCGTCCTTGGCCCCCGGGTCGAGCTGAAATCCCATGTCGTCATTACCGGCGACACGGAGATCGGCGAGGACACCGTCGTGTTCTCGTTCGCGGTGATCGGAGAGATCCCGCAGGATCTCAAGTTCAAGGGCGAGGACAGCCGGCTGATCGTCGGCAAACGCAACCGTATCCGTGAACATGTCACCATGAACTGCGGCACCGAGGGCGGTGGCGGCGTCACCCGTGTGGGCGATGACGGTCTGTTCATGGCAGGCTGCCACGTGGCTCATGACGTGCAGATCGGCAACCGTGTGATCCTGGTCAACAACAGCGCCATCGCGGGCCATTGCGTGATCGAAGATGACGTCATCGTCGGGGGCCTTTCGGGTGTGCACCAGTGGGTGCGCATCGGCCACGGCGCTATCATCGGAGCGGTCACCATGGTGACCAACGATGTCATCCCCTATGGCCTGGTGCAGGCCCCGCGCGGCAAGCTTGATGGGCTGAACCTCGTGGGTCTCAAGCGCCGCGGTGTCAGCCGTGCAGACATCACCGCACTGCGCGCCGCGTTCCAGATGCTGGCCCAGGGCGAGGGCGCCTTTGCCGATCGTGCCCGGCGGCTCGGGGACGAGACGCAAAGCGACTATGTTAAGGAAATCGTTACCTTCATCCTGGGTGACAGCGACCGCCATTTCCTGACGCCGGGCTGACCGGGGATGCTGGCGCTCATCGCGGGACAGGGCGGCCTTCCGGGCGCGGTATTCTCTAGCTGTCGGCAGACACCGATCGTCTGCGCTCTGGAACATATGCCGCCTGATAGCCTGTCTGCGGACATGACCTTCCGGCTCGAGACGCTGGGAACCCTTGTGTCGCGTTTGGTGGAACGTGGCGTGGACCGATTGTGCATGTGCGGGACGATCCGTCGACCGGACATCGACCCCGCCGTCATCGACGCGGCCACCGCGCCGCTGGTGCCCCGCATTGCCGCCGCTCTTGAGCTGGGTGATGACGGCGCCCTGCGTGCCATCATCGAGATCTTCGAAGAGGCGGGGATCACCGTTATCGGCGCCCACGAGGCTGCACCGCGTCTTTTGCCGCCCGCCGGGGTACTGACCCACGCGCGCCCACGACACGGCGACGAGCAGGCCGCGAAGATCGGTGATCTCGTCAGCCGCGAACAGGGAAAGCGCGATCTTGGCCAATCCTGCGTTGTCGATGCCTCCAGCGTGCGCGCTCGTGAGGATGACGCGGGTACCGACGCCATGCTCGACGGCCTCGAAGCAGGCGGCGGCGCGATCCTTTACAAGGCCGAGAAACCGGGTCAGGACCGCCGTGCCGACCTCCCGGTGATCGGACCTCAGACCATTGAAAAGGTGGTGGAGAAAGGACTTACGGGCATCGTGCTGTCCCATGAAGGGGTCATGGTGCTTGATCTCGACCGCGTCGTGGCGCAGCTCGACGCTGCGGGGCGGTTCCTCTGGATCAGGAACAGGGACGGGGCCTGATGGAGATTTTCGTCATCGCGGGAGAGCCATCTGGCGACAAGCTGGGCGCGGCTTTGATGGAAGGTCTGTCGGACCTCGTGCCCGACGTCAGCTTTACCGGCATTGGTGGGGAACGCATGATCGCGCGGGGCCTGCAGAGCCTGTTTCCGATGGAAGAGATCAGCGTCATGGGGATCACCGAGATCCTGCGCCAGTACAGCGCGCTCAAACGGCGCATCCGTGAGACAGCCGATGCCATCGTTGCGGCGAAGCCCGATGTTCTGGTGACCATAGATTTGCCCGAGTTCAATCTTCGCGTTGCGGAACTTGTTAAGAAGAACAGTGATATACGCGTCGTTCATTACGTAGCTCCCACGGTCTGGGCATGGCGTCCGGGTCGCGCCGCAAAGATGGCGCCGCATGTGGACCAGGTGCTTGCGTTGCTGCCTTTCGAGCCGCCTTACATGCAGGCGGCGGGGATGGAATGCGATTTCGTGGGTCACCCGGTGGTCACTGACCCGCAGGCCGATGCGGGCGATGCGCTTGCCTGGCGACAGTCCGCTGGCATCGGCGATGCGCCCATGGCGCTGGTCCTGCCGGGCTCACGCCGGTCCGAGGTGACGCGGCTCGCCCCGGTGTTTGGTGCGGTCGCAGAGCGCCTGACGCGGGACCGCCCGGACCTGCGGCTGGTGATCCCTGCTGCGGCGCCCGTAGCGGATCTGGTCAAGGAACTGTGTGGCAAATGGCCCGGTGATCCGCTGATCCTCGATGCGCGCGACAGCGGAGTTGATGCCGCCGCCCGCAAGCGTGCCGCTTTCGCAGCGGCAGACGTGGCGCTAGCGGCCTCTGGGACCGTATCGCTGGAACTGGCGGCGGCGGGAACACCCATGGTCATCGCCTATGACATGGGCTGGTTGTCTCGGCAGATCATAGGGCGAATGCTTCGCGTAGACAGCGTGACACTGGTCAACCTCGTGTCCGAAACCCGCGCCGTGCCCGAGTTTATCGGCAAGGCCTGCCGGCCCGGCCCCATTGCCGCCGCCTTGCTTCAGGTGCTGGATCATCCGCAGCAACAGGCCGAGGCGATGCAGATGACCATGGATCGGCTGGGGTTTGGGGGTGAACATCCCGGGCTGCGCGCTGCGCGGGCTGTCCTGCGTGGCCTCGGTCGCCCCGAAGCGGGCGCCTGATCCCGCCATCACCGCATGAAAAAGGCCGCCCAGCATGCGCCGGGCGGCCTTTTCCGTATATGTCACCGGCTAAGAAGGGCCGGTGTCTGCGATCACTGGCGCAGGGCCGTGGTTTCGTCATATGCGGCGGTAAACCCGGACAGGGACATGGTCAGCTCGACCGTCTGGTCCGGTGCGAGCGCCGGAATGATCCGGATGGTGCTTTCCGCGCCGCCCTTGAACCGTGCGATGTCCTCTTGGGAAAAGCCGACACGCGCGTAGCAGCCGATGCGGGTGCAGAACGAGAAATCATAGCGCTTGGCCTGACCACCATCGACCGAAATCGCCAGCTTCTGAGTCAGCAGGGTTTCCAGCGGGACCACGAAAGTGCCGCCACCGGAGACCTGGCCACCGTTCGACAGGCGGAACATGCTGACTTCGGCAACGTTGTTGCCTTCGGAATCCTTGAGCAGCTGGTACATCTGGCAGGGATCTTCCGCATCGCTCCCCTCGGGCACGCGCAGGCACTGCAGCTGCCAATCGCCGTGGGTTTCCTTGATGTAGCTCTCGGGACCACCCTTGGCTGCGCCGGTGTTACCCTCGGCCTCGCCCATGGAGAGCGGCCCGCCGATGTTGCTGCCGCCTGCAGGCGCTTCCGTGCCGCCGCTTTCGGGAGCTTCCGTGTCGCCGCTTGCGGGCGCTTCGGTGGTGGCGCCCTCTGCGCCTTCGGTCGCGTCCTGTGCCAGCGCAGGTGCGGCACCCAGGCTTGCCATCAGCGGCAGCGCCCAGAGCATGTTCAGCCTTCTGCTCATGGAAAATTCCTCTTTGACTATGTTCATACGTCAGGGCCCAAGTAGCATGGCCGAAACGTGCTGTCAGGGGGGAAAAACCTTGCCTTCACGGCTCGGCGATCTGTCGCAAGGGCGCTTTACAAAAGAGAAAAGGGACCTCGCGGCCCCTTTCCCCTTGCTCCCTGTCGGACTGGCCGACTTTGTCATTGCCCGGACGCTACGAAACTCTCATGCGGTGGTCAACTCCCATTATCGCCCGGCCACGTTGAGCGCGCAGCAAAAAAGGCCGCACCCGTAGGCGCGGCCAGTCTGACAGGGAGGAAGTCAGTCCAAGGCAGGAGAGGACATGTTGCCTTGGACAAAAAGGATACTGGCATCAAATGGTTAAGAATGTATGCTCAACATCGTGCAGACTTGGGGGGCGGCCGTGGGCAGTGATGTTTTTATAGGCGGTGGTGGCGAAAACTACCGGGAAAAGCAGTTCCTTTCATTGAACTACGGCAACCGCCACGGGCTGATCGCCGGAGCGACCGGCACCGGCAAGACGGTGACGTTGCAGATCCTTGCGGAGGGGTTTTCCAACGCCGGTGTTCCGGTGTTCCTGTCCGACGTTAAGGGCGATCTGTCCGGTCTCGCCCGGGCGGGCCGCGACACCGCGCCGCTGCATGGGGCGTTCACGGACCGCAGCGCCACCATCGGCTTCGATGATTACCGATACCATGACACCCCGGCGGTGTTCTGGGATGTCTTCGGACGGCAGGGCCACCCGGTGCGCGCCACCGTGGCCGAGATGGGGCCGTTGCTGCTTGCCCGGCTACTCGAGTTGACCGAAGCGCAGGAGGGCGTTCTCAACATCGCCTTCCGGCTCTCCGACGAGGAGGGGTTGCCGCTTCTGGACCTCAAGGACCTTCGCGCACTGCTGGTCTGGGTGGGCGAGAACCGCGAGGCGTTGTCCCTGCGCTACGGCAATATCTCGACAGCATCGGTGGGCGCGATCCAGCGCCGGCTCCTGGTGCTGGAAAATCAAGGCGCAACGGAATTTTTCGGTGAACCCGCGCTGGCGCTGGAGGATCTCATGCGCACCGCGCCGGACGGCCGTGGGCAGGTCAACATCCTTGCCGCCGATCAGCTCATGGCATCGGCTCGGTTTTACGCCACTTTCCTGCTGTGGCTTCTGTCCGAGCTTTTCGAGGAACTCCCCGAGGTGGGCAACCCAGACAAGCCGAAGCTCGTGTTCTTCTTCGATGAGGCGCACCTGCTGTTCGATGACGCCCCCAAGGCGCTGGTGGACAAGGTCGAACAGGTGGCGCGGCTGATCCGCTCCAAGGGGGTCGGGGTTTTTTTCGTCACGCAAAACCCCGACGACATTCCCGAGGACATCCTCGGGCAGCTGGGCAACCGGGTGCAGCATGCGCTGCGAGCCTTCACCGCGCGCGACAGGAAGGCGCTGCGCCTTGCCGCCGAAACCTACCGCCCGAACCCCGCCTTCGACACGGAAACCGCCATCCGCGAGGTGGGCACTGGTGAGGCGGTGACCTCCATGCTGCAAAAGAAGGGCGTGCCCGGCATCGTACAGCGCACGCTGATCCGCCCACCGTCCACGCAACTGGGCCCGATCACTGAAGACGAGCGCCGCGCGGTGATCGACGCCTCGCCCCTGGCAGGGCGCTATGACACCCCGGTGGACCGCCACAGCGCCTACGAGATGCTACGCGCCCGCGCCAAGACCGCCGCAACGCAAGCCGAGGCGGCCCGGCCGGAGCCTGAAGCCCCCACCGAGCGCGGATACTCCCGTGCCCGCCGTTATGATCCTGCGTCTCGCGCGCAGACCTCGGGCAAATCCACGTCGCGTCGCTACAGTGCGCCGCAGTCAGTGGGCGAAGCGCTGGGGCAGGCGGTGTTGAAGGAGCTGTCAGGCACCACCGGCAAACGTCTGGTGCGGGGCATCCTCGGCTCGCTCTTCAAAGGGCGCTGAACAAAAACCGTGCACTACACTGCCACGATGCCGCCTCGCACGACCGCATCGAAGAAGCGGCCCAGCCGATGCCGATCCACCGGCTTGCTTAGCAGCTCGATCCTGAGGCCGTCGCAGGCCTCTCGCAGGGCAACAGACCGATCGGCCGAGACGATGACGCAAGGAAGCCGCCCCAGCCGCGTGGTGATCTCGCCGAAGAGCTGGGTGCCGGACATGCCCGCGCCAAGCTGGTAGTCAAGCACCAGAGCATCGGGGGTGATCTCCAGATCCTGTAGCAGCTCGAGCGCGCCGTCGGCGTTCTCGGCTTCGATCACGTTGACGCCCCAGCTCTCCATCAGCACCGTCATGGCGCGGCGCAGCTGCGGGTCGTTCTCGACCAGCAGCACGATGAGCCCCGCTTGCGCCAGACCCGCCGGGCGCGCCGGTGTGGGCGAGGCGGCGCGTTTGGGTGCCACGCTGCCCAGCACCGGCAGGCTGACCATGAAGCACGACCCGCGCCCCGGCTCGGACCAGAGACCAAGGGGGTGCCCCAGCCGCGCACAGGCGCGTTCCACGATGGCAAGGCCAAGGCCAAGCCCGTCATTGGCCGACGCCCCTGAATCGAGCCGGTGAAATTCCTCGAAGATAGCGGACTGGTCATCCTCGGCAATGCCGGGGCCAGTGTCGCGGACCTCGATCCGGGCGGCCCCTCCGGCGCGGCGCACCCCCACCAGCACCGTGCCTTCGGCGGTATAGCGGATGGCGTTGCCCACGAGGTTCTGGACCACGCGGCGCAGGTAGGACGGGTCGGTCTCGACCGTCAGGGAGCTGTCCACCATGCGCAGGCGCAGCCCCTTGCGGGCGGCAAGCACCTCCATCTCGTCCCGCAGGGGGCCGAGGATCTCGCGCAGCGCCACAGGGCGGATGTCGAAGTTGAGACCGTCGGATTCCAGCTTTGAGATGTCCAGCAGCGCGTCGATCAGCTGCTCGGCAGAGGTGAGCGCGCTTTCCGCCTTGTCGAGCACCGCCCGGTCGCCGGGTGATTGCGACCGGTCCGACAGCGACGAGATGAAGAGCTTGGCCGCCGACAGGGGCTGCAGCAGATCATGGCTTGCCGCCGCGACAAATCGGGATTTCGAGGCATTGGCTCGCTCGGCCGCCGACAGCGCGTCCTCGAGCTCGAGCGTGCGCTCCATCACCCGCGCCTCGAGCATCTCGTTGACTTCCGTCAGGCGGCGCGCGGCTTCGCGTTCGGCGGTCACATCGGTGGATGAGAACAGAAAACCGCCGTCAGGCATGCCACGGCCAAAGACCTGGATGATCGCACCGGTGTCGCGCATCAGTTCAAAGTGGATAGGCCCGCGATGGCCGCCAAGCGCCGCCCAGGTGATGAATGCCTCGCGGTCACCAGCGTCGGAAAAGCGGAATTCCTGTTCCACACGCTCCAGCAGCCCCGCGAAGGATGCCCCGAGATGCAGGCGTCGGGCGGGCAGGTTCAGCAGCGTGCCGGTCTTTTCGTTCCAGGCCACGAGCCGCCCGTGTTCATCAAAGATGCACACCCCCTGATCGAGATGGTCGAGAGTGGCGCGGATCATCCGCGTCTGCTTGTCCTTGAGCTTCAGCCTCTCTTGCCGTTCCAGCCTTATGAGGTCCGTCACATCGGTCTGAAGCACGACCGTGCCTCCGTTGGCCGTGCGGTGTTCGGACACCTGCAGCCAGCGGTCCTGACCATGGCGCACGTTGAACATTGCCCGCCGGTCCGCGTGCTTACGCAGACGCTCGGCGCACCATTCGGCGGCGCTGATCCCTTCGGGCAGGAACAGGTGTCGCGACCGGCTGACCCGTTCGACGTAATGGGCAAAGGCCAGCCCCGGGCGCAGGTCGCGTACGGTATCGCGGAAATCGCGGCAAAAGCGCGAGTTGCACATCACCAGCCGGTCGTCGCCATCAAACAGCGCAAAGCCCTCGGACACCGTTTCGATGGCGTCGGCGAGGTTGCGGCGGGCATCCTCGGTCTCGTCATTTGCGCGGGCCAGCTGGCTGTTGGATTCGTGCAGCAGGTTGAGCGTGCGCTCAAGCTCGATGGTGCGCTCGCGCACGCGTTTTTCCAGCAGGGCGGCGCGTTCGAACTGGGCATAGGCCTCGCCCGACTGCGCGGTGCCGTGTTCGACGTGGCGCATGAGCGATGCGGCAATGCGGATAAGCTTCTCGTTTTGCCGCTCGAGGCTGTCGGCGGGGTTGATCAGGGACATCCCGCTGCATCCTCTTCACCGTCGGGGGCATAGAATGCGACACCGGTCAGCGTCTGGTTCACATGCAGGGCGCCGAACTGTTCGCCATAGGTGTTGAAGCCCACCACGTTGTGCCGGGTCAGGATTTCCGAGATCTCGCGGGTCTTCTGGAACTGCCCGGCCTCGACCCGGCGCAGCACGCAATCGCAGCCAAGGATCTGAGCTGGTGCCTCGCCGCCGTTCGCAAGTTCTGCCAGTGCCTGTTCGAGATGGCCGGCCATGTCCTGATGCTGAGCAAGGGTCAGCACCATGCCTTCGTTGATGGCCGAGAAGAAAACCATGTTGCCATCGTCATCGAGCCGCTGGATCGAGCGCACATGGTGGCTGTCTCCCAGACGGACAACCACCGGATGCGCCGCAAAGGTGAAGGTATCGAGTAGCCCCGGATCACGCCCCAGCAGGCGGGCGTATTCCTGAGCCGCGGGCTCGGCGTTGATCTCGGTCACCTTGCGGCGGCCGGGATCGGCGGCGGTGACGACCATGCGCACCTCGGTGGGCAGCAGGTGGTCGAAGCTGAACACCTTGACTTGCCAGCGAGAGCGCACCAGCGCCAGAAGCGCGGCGTTGCTGCGGATGCACCCATTGTGCGACAGCCAGGTGGTGCCAAAGGCGGTGCCATCGCCGGTGGACCCGCCGAACAGCGGCATGGGCCCCATGGCCGAGGCCAGAAGCGTGGCGACATTCTCTTCCTGAAGGGACAGGCCGTCGACCATGAGGAAGGCGAATTCCGACGCCATGTCAGGGGCTTCGATGCCAAGGGTAAGGCGCCGCTGCATCAGCTGGTCGATCAGCTTGCTGTCATTCACCGAATCCAGCTCGTCAATGACCAGCGCATCGACCTTGAACAGCGACGACGGAAAGGCAACGGCGATGATCTGGCCATCCTCGTAGCCGTTTTCGCCGATCTCTCCGGCGGTGGTGCAGGCAAAGACGTCCGCCGTGCCGAAGGCCGTGCTGGCGGCCCGGTTCAGCGCCGGGAAATCCGCCTGCGGCGAGGCGAAGAGGCAGACCAGTTCGAACGGACCAGGCCCGAGCCGCTGGGCAAGCTCACGCACGGGCGAGCGGATCTCGCAGCCCACCTGCGCAACGCGCAACGCGCCGCCGAATGGGGCGTCTATCAGCATGTCCTCCCCGGTGGGGTGCCCATTGGCTCCGTCCACGACATCGACCCTCCCAAGCGATGTGGTGAAGCAGGTTAAGCGCCAGTGCCTTCCGTTGGCAAGACCCGGTTGAAGTTCGCCTCTTGCGCGATCAGCACTGCCTGCGTGCGGCTGTGGACCCCGAGTTTTCGCATGATCGCAGTGACATGGGCCTTCACCGTCGTTTCCGCGATGGACAGGTCATAGGCGATCTGCTTGTTCAGCTTGCCCTCGCAGATCAGCGACAGGATGCGCGCCTGCTGGTTGGTCAATGTGGCAAGCCGGGACAGCGCGTCGCCGGCGCCGCTGTCACCGGGGCCGTGGGGGTCGATATAGCCGTCGGGGGTAAAGGCCTCGCCCCGGGCCAGCGCCTCGAAGGCGCGGCGGAAGACGGAGCGCTGCGAATGTTTCGGTACGAAGCCATCGGCTCCGGCCTTTATGGCGTGGCTGATCATCCGGTTGTCGGCCATGGACGAGGCAATGAGGATCGCAGCCCCCGGCGCGGCATTGCGCAGCCGCACAAGCCCATCTAGCCCGTTCACGTCCGGCAGGTTGAGATCAAGGATCACCAGATCCGGCTGACCGCCTTGGGCCACCACCTCGAGCGCTTTTTCGAGGGTTCCGGCGGTGCGGATTTCCTCGAAGTCGGCAATGGACTGAAGCGTCAGGGTGAGGGCATCGCAGAACAGCGGGTGGTCATCCACCACGAGGGCACGGTTCTGCCCGGTCTCAGTTAGACGTTGCGCGCGATTGGTCATGATTTGCCTCGATCTCCTCACCCTCCGGGACAGGATAGCCGGAAGGCGCGGGCAAGGAACGTGCCAAAAGGTCTAAGACGTCAAGATTTCGCAATCAAACCCATGGGCAAAACCACCAAAACCCGGCCCATGACGGGCCGGGGCGGAGGGAGCGGCAGGAATGGTGGCAGCGTGGTTAGTAGAACCAGCCCTGAACCATGTGCGAGGCGGAGCTGATGTCCTGCCCGACGCCATCGACGGTGCCACAGCCTGCGACCAGCGTCGCCAGCGCCAGAATGAGATATGCCTGTTTCATCGGTCTGCTCTTGTTGCTTCTTCTTGGTCGGCCGGGTTGGTCGGCTCTGTTCGTTCGGCCAGAATTGTTCGGCCACTTTTGGGGTCATTGTACCGTGCCAGTGCGCGGCGAGATCGCGCGCATCAGCCTTCGGCCTTTACGCCGTCACTCACTCTGCCACCACCATGCATTGGGCATCCAGTCTGTCCAGTCCCCGTAGGCTGGAATCTGCTGAGGATAGGTCAGCTCTGCCACATGGGCGATGTGCGACACGTTCCACTGGTAGATCGGGATCACGTAACGTCCGGCGGTGAGCACGCGGTCGAGCGCTCGGCTGGCGGCAAGGAAATCCTCGCGGCTGGTGGCGTTGAGAAGCGTGTCGATCATCGCGTCCGCGGCGGGGGACTTCATGCCCATGAGATTGCGCGACCCAATCTCGTCCGCCGCGTCCGACCCCCAGTATAGACGCTGCTCGTTGCCCGGCGACAAGGAAATGCCGCGCCGGAAGAATGTCATGTCGAAGTCGAAATTGTTGACCCGCTCGTTGTACTGGGCGGCATCGATGACGGTGACATGCGGTGTAATGCCGATGCGGCGCAGGCCCTGGGCGAAGATGTCGATGATCGACTGTTCCTCGGTATTGCCCTGCGACAGGACGATCTCAAACCGGAAGGGGCGTCCGTCCTCGTCCTTCATGACCCCGTCCTGAATGGTCCAGCCGGCTTCGGCCATGAGGTCCATGGCGGCACCAATGCCGGCGCGGTTGCGGGCGCTGCCGTCGCTGACGGGCAGGGTGTACCCCTCGATCGTGCCGGGCAGCAGGCTGTCCTGGTAGGGCGCCAGAAGCTCGGCCACGCGCCCCGTCGCGGGGCCCTCGAGCATCGCCAGCTCGGAGTTAGAAAAATACGAGGTAATGCGGGGCTGGCGCGAGCCGGTCATCGTCTCGTTGATGTATTCGAAGTTGAAAGCGTGCAGCATGGCATCGCGCACCTGCCAGTCCGAGAACACCTTGCTGCGGGTATTCATCACGAAGCCGGTCATCCCCGAGGGGCGGTCATGCTCGATGTCGGATTTCACCACGTCGCCGGCCTCCACGGCGGGGAAATCATACTGGGTCTGCCATTTTTCTTCGTTGGTTTCGCGGATGGCGTTCAGCTCGCCAGCCTTGAAGGCCTCGAACAGCACTGTGCTGTCGCCGAAGAACTCCATGCGGATCTCGTCGAGATTGGCCTGACCGCGCATGAACGGCAGATCCTTGCCCCAGTAATCGGGGTTGCGGCGCAGCGTGACCTGCCGACCGGCGTCGAAATTGTCGATGACATAGGGCGCGGAGCCGATGGGGAGGGTGCCAAGCCCGCTTTGCGAAAAGTCGATCCCCTCCCACTGCGCCTTTTTCAGGATAGGGCGCATGCCGATGATAAGCGCAAGTTCGCGGTTGTCGGTGTTGAAGGTGAAGCGGACCGAGCGCGGGCCTGTCTGTTCCATGCTGTCCACCTGGCCCCAGGCACCGCGGTAGCGCGGATGCCCTTCGGTGCCGAGGGTCTCGTAGCTCCACATCACGTCCTCGACGGTGACCGGGCTGCCGTCGGAGAACCGCGCTTCGGGGCGCAGGGTGAATTCCACCCATGAGCGGTCCGGCGCGGTGTCAACGGATTCGGCCAGCAGGCCATAGAGCGTGAAGGGTTCGTCCCAGCTGCGGCCCATGAGGCTCTCGTAGGCGAGAAAGCGCAGCTGCCACGGGCTGGTCCCCTTGAGGATATGCGGATTGAGGCTGTCAAAGCTGCCGACTTCGCCCATCACCAGACGTCCGCCGGTGGGCGCATCGGGATTGGTGTAGGGCAGATGATCGTAGTCTGAGGGCAGGGCGGGGTCGCCGTACATGGCGATTCCATGCTGCGGGGCGGCAAAAGAGGGCCCCGACAGCCCGATTCCCAGCGAAACGAGGGTCGCGAGTACCGTACGGCGGTGGAAATAATCGGCCATCATATCTTCAACAATCCCTGACTGCCCTTGTTTTATTGGACCTGAACCGTACCGGGGCTTTTACGCCTTTTCAAACTTTTAGCTTGGACTCTGAATGCAAAGAGCGTATAAAGGGGGCACTGCTCGATAGGTTTCTTGCCTGTATGAAACCTGCCTCAATGACTGGACGCCGGCCTTGTGCCGGCGTTTTTTTTGTTCTGTGGCGGGGGTTGCGTCCTGATCCGCCTACCGGACCGCACCGGCCTTGGGGCCGACTCTCTGCGGGGGGTGAGGCGTTCTCCCTAACCCGCGTGGGCGACGCTTGCCAGCAGGAAAAGCTGCGCCAGATTGTCTCTTATCTTGCAGGTGCAGCATGCTAGGCTGTGTGCATATCAAGAGGAGATTTCACCCCATGTCACTCAAGGGCAAGACCGCCGTCATAACTGGTTCCAACTCGGGCATCGGCCTTGGGGTCGCGCGCGAACTGGCGCGGGCCGGGGCGTCCGTGGTACTCAACAGCTTCACCAATGCGCCCGAAGACCACCAGCTGGCCGAAGACATGGCCCGCGAATTCGGCGTTCCGGTTCGCTACATTCAAGCCGACATGTCCAAGGGTGACGACTGCCGCGCGCTGATTGAAAAGGCCGGCGCGTGCGATATCCTGGTGAACAATGCCGGGATCCAGCACGTGGCGCCGCTGGATGAGTTCCCCGTCGAGAAATGGGACGCGATCATTGCCATCAACATGAGCTCGACCTTCCATTGCACGGCGGCGGCGCTTCCGATGATGCGCACCGCGGGCTGGGGCCGGGTGATCAACATTGCCTCTGCCCATGGCCTGACCGCGTCACCCTACAAATCGGCCTACGTGGCAGCCAAGCACGGCGTCGTGGGCATGACCAAGGTGGTCGCGCTCGAGACCGCCAAGGAGCCGATCACCTGCAACGCCATCTGCCCTGGCTACGTCAGGACGCCGCTGGTGGAGGCGCAGATCCCGGACACCGCCAAGAAGTATGACATGACGGAAGACGAGGTGATCGAGAAAGTGATCCTCGACCGTCAGCCGTCGAAGGAATTCGCCACGGTCGAGCAACTTGGCGGCACGGCGGTGTTCCTGTGCTCCGACGCGGCAGAGCAGATCACCGGCACGACGATCTCGGTGGACGGTGGCTGGACCGCTCTTTGAGACCGGCGGGAGGGGGCTCCGCCCCCTTCGCGAGCCGGGGCTCGCTGACCCCGGGGATATTTGTGGTCAAAGGAAACGGTAAGGGGTGCCCTCATGAGACGGATTTGCCTGGCATTGCAGGGGGGCGGCGCGCATGGCGCCTTTACCTGGGGGGTGCTCGACCGACTGCTTGAGGAGAGCGACATTGAGATCGCTGCCATATCGGGGACGTCTGCGGGTGCGCTCAACGGTGCCGCGCTGAAGGCGGGGCTGGCGCGGGGCGGGCGCGAGGAAGCGCGCGCGACGCTCGACTGGCTGTGGCACGAGGTGGCGGGGCTGCAGGACCACGGAGTGCCGGAATGGATGACCGCATGGCTGCCCGATCCCGGGTTGGTGAGCCGCACGGTGCAGTACTCCGTGGCTTTTGCCGCCGGTGAGGCGGTGGGGCGCATGTTGTCACCCTATGCCTGGGGGCCGCTGTATCGCAATCCTCTGGCAGACATCCTCGAACAGCTTGATTTTGAAAGTGTGTGCTGCGCCGAAGGGCCCGAGCTTTTCGTATCGGCGACCTCCGTGCGTGACGGCAAGGTTCGGGTGTTCGAGCGCGAGCGCCTGTGCCCCGATGCCATCCTTGCCTCGGCGTGCCTGCCGACGCTGTTCCAGGCGGTGGAGATGACGGACCCCGAAACCGGCGAGACAGAGGCTTTCTGGGATGGTGGCTATTCCGGCAACCCGGTGCTGTTTCCCTTGTTCAAGCCATCGTTGCCGGATGATCTGGTCATCGTGAACATCAACCCGCTGGTGCGCGAGGCGCTGCCGGTGACGCCGCAGGAGATCCAGAACCGGATCAACGAGATCAGTTTCAACTCTGCGCTCTTGCGCGAGTTGCGGGCCATCGAGTTCGTGCAGCGCTTGATCGAGGCGGGCTCCGTGAGCCCAGGAGCCATGAAGAAACTGCGGGTGCACATGATCGCCGACGACGCGCTGATGAACAGTTTGTCGGTGGCCACCAAGCTGGTGCCGTTCCCGACCATCGTGACGCAGCTGAAAGAAGCCGGGCGCATAGCTGCCGATGGGTTTCTTGCAGAGCACGGATCAGAGATTGGCATGCGGCAGACCGTGGACTTGCGGGCGATGTTCGCCTGAAGAGGATATACTGCGAAGGCTGCCTGTAGAGTGTGCCTGGCGCATCCACGCGGTTGGGCTGTACCCTGGACTGCTCTCAAAGACCCCAGACCGAAAGGACCTGTTGAGCAGAGCAGAGTGGTGATGCAGCAACATGATTGGCCGTCTTGCCCATGTCGGTGCTCAGCCAAGCGTGACAGGCATTGCGCGGCCAAAGCCCGACAGCGCCCACGTCTAGCTGAGCTTGGCTTTGTTCGGGCCAGCGCAGGTTTCGCGGATGACAGGCTCGATGCTCTCCGAACTTGCGGGATCGACCCGCTGATCTCTGGCGCGCCGGACAGCTTTCCGCCGGGCCGCCAGAGCCGTTTGCATCTCGTCAGTCAGGCGTCGGCCCGGTTGCAGCACAGGGCACCCCAGGGATGATCGGTGGCTTTCTGCGCTCATGCTGCAGCCGTGCAGGGCAACCAATCGCGCAGGACGGTCCGCCAGCGTACTGAGCACGTGGACATAGCCGAACAAGCCTGCGCAATTGCTAGAAAAATCAGAAATTCGATCAAGGCGGGCAGGGCGGCTGGAGGGCTGAGGGCCTGGGCGGTCGCTGCGGCGCGCATGGCAGATCGTGCTTTAGGCAAAGACATGCGGGCCAAAATGGCTGCCGTCACGGGCTCTGCCTCAGATTGGGTGCAGCGCGAGAAGCCCGTCAGGACGCCTTGCGCACCTGCGCCACGTCCGGCTTGGCTCCGGCGCGGTCGGGGGGATAGACGAGGCCGGCCGAGATCACCAGCTTGGCCGCGTCCTCGATGCTCATGTCCAGCTCTACCACGTCCTGCGCCGGAAAGTACAGCAGGAAGCCAGAAGTGGGGTTGGGCGTGGTCGGCACGAAGACCGACACGAGGCCGCCTTCTGCGGGGCCCTGCAGGGCGATCTCGCCCTTGGCTTTGGTCGAGATGAAGCCGATGGCCCAGATGCCCTTGCGCGGGTATTCGACCATGCAGGCCTTTTCGAAGCTGCGTTCGCTCTGGGCAAAGACCGTCTCAGCGATCTGCTTGATGCCTGAGTAGATCGAGCGCACCACCGGCGTGCGATCCACGAGGCTTTCACCGAAGCGGATCAGCGACCGGCCGATCAGCCCCTTTGCGACCCAGCCGACAACGATGGTGAAGCCAAGGAAAAACAGGACTCCAAAGCCGTGAAGGTTGATGCCGATATACTCTTCTGGATTGAAGCGTGACGGCACCAGCGGAAGCACAAAGCTGTCGACCCAGCCGAATAGCGTCCAGATCAGCCAGATGGTCAGGCCCACGGGTGCGATCACCACTAGCCCCGTGAGGAAGCTGGCGCGCAAGGACGCGATCAGACCGGGTTTGCGCGGCTTTTCATCAAAGGGGGTTTTCATCTGGGGACTGGCCACTCTCGGGGAGGTGAGGATGTCGTGAACCTATGCACTGGCGCGGCCACCTGCAATGGGCCGCGCCAGTGGGATATCATGCGGGCAGGGCGCTGATCTCGGCGGCGATCTGCGCGCCAAGCTTTGCGTTGTTCAGGACCAGTTCGATGTTGGACTCGAGGGACCGGCCCTCGGTCAGCTCAAAGATGCGCTGGAGCAGGTACGGCGTCAGGTCCTTGCCGCGAATGCCGTGCTGTTCGGCGTCCGCATTGGCACGGGCGATGACCGGCGCCAGCACATCGCGCGGGATTTCGGCAGAGGCCGGGATCGGGTTGGCCACCAGCTGGCCGCCCGGCAACCCGAGCGCGCCACGCATGGCCATGGCGGTGGCAATTGCCCTGGCGCTATCCATGCGAAGCGGAGCGCGCAGGCCGGCTTCGCGCGACCAGAAGGCCGGCAGCTGGTCCTGACCATAGGCAATGACGGGAACCCCAAGTGTTTCAAGCACTTCCAGCGTCTTGGGAAGGTCAAGGATCGCCTTGGCACCGGCACAGACCACGGTCACTGGCGTCTGCGCCAGTTCCTGCAAATCGGCTGAGATGTCAAAGCTTTGCTCGGCGCCCTGGTGCACGCCGCCGATGCCGCCGGTGGCAAAGACACGGATGCCGGCAAGCGCGGCGGCAATCATCGTGGCGGCCACCGTTGTTGCGCCGGTGCGGCCCTCGGCCATGCAGACACCCAAGTCTGCGCGGCTCAGCTTGGCGACGCTCCGGGCCTGCGCGAGCTTTTCGAGCTGCGCATCATCGAGGCCGATGCACAGCTGACCGTCAAGCACCGCGATGGTCGCTGGAACGGCGCCTTCGGCGCGCACGGTGTCTTCGACTTTCCGCGCCATTTCAAGGTTTTGCGGCCAGGGCATGCCATGGGTGATGATGGTGGATTCCAGCGCGACAACGGGCGCGCCCGAGGCCAGCGCCTCGGCCACCGGGGCCGACAGGGTGAAGAGGCTCATGAAGGAATGTCTCCGGATACGTAGGTGGCAGCCGCGTCGAGCGCGAGGCTCAGGGCCTCGGCACGGCCCGCGCCGCCAAGATCGGCCACGATATGCGCGGCCATGAAGGTATCGCCAGCACCGGTCACGCGCGTGACCAGCACCTCCGGCGGGCGTTCTGCGATGATCGACCCGGGGATCGCATCGGCGGCGGCATCCCCGCCATTGGTGACGATGGCGCGCGCGGCTCCGCGTTCCACCAGCTTTGCGGCGGCCAGTGGCGCGCTGTCGAAGGTGGTCTGGCACAGCAGGCCAGCTTCCTCGAGATTAACGTAAAGGACGCCGCGGCCAGCGCGCAGAAACGGCATAAGGCGCTCGGCCTTGCCGGGGCTTGCCGGGGCGATGCGCAGGTCGGTGCCGTCATAGGCCGGATCGCGAGCGATCTCGTCCAGCAGCGCCGCGGTGAGGTTGCCGTCCACGGCGACAGCGCCTTTGAAAGGCTTGTCCGCAGAAGCGAGCGAGCCGTCAGTCAACGGCTGCAGGATACGGCTTCCAGCACGCTCCAGCGAATGGGCGTCGGCGATCGCGGCAATAAGGCCGTTCGCGCCTTCGACGGCCATGTAACGGTCCGTCGGAAGGTCTTCGGATCTATAGACAAATTGCGTATCGCAGCCGAGCGCCTCGCACGCTTCGATCAGCTCGTTGCCCTCGGGATCGCGGCCCACGGTGCTCAGCAGCACGGGGCGCAAGCCGAAGCGCGCGAAGGTCATGGCAATGTTGAGCGCCACGCCGCCGGGCAGCCGGGTGATATGGCCGGGCACATCCGAACCTTGCCGCATGTTGCTGGCAGAGCGTCCGATCACATCCCAGAGCACCGATCCGATGCAGATGATTTGCAGGTCTTCGTTCATGATGTCGTTTTGACCGAGCCCGCACGCGGCGGCAAGCGCAAGGCGCATATTTCGCAGCGTCTCACGACAACCGAATGTCGGGCGATGGCATTGACCCGTTGGAAAGGATAATCAGAGGCGTGTGGGGCGGCCCCAAAGTCATTTTACACGGTACTCTCATAATTTGTATTATGTAATATAAGTATTAGTTGGACCGGTGTGGATGCCCTCGGGTCACCCGGAACTGGACAAGTTCACCTTGGCTCGGCTACTTCCGCACTATTGCCAAGGAGATCTACATGCACCGGTTTCTTGTCCTGAACGGGCCAAATCTCAACCTTCTGGGCGTTCGGCAGCCCGAGGTCTACGGCCATACGACGCTGTCGGATGTAGAGGCCATGTGCCTTGCCCATGCAGAAAAGATTGGAGTGTCCGTCCGTTTCGAACAAAGCAACCACGAAGGTGTGCTTATCGACGCGATCCACGCAGCGCGTGGCACGCTGCACGGGTTGATCCTCAATGCCGGTGCCTACACCCACACTTCCGTGGCGCTTATGGACGCAATCAGTTCGGCCGAGATTCCCACGATTGAACTGCACTTGTCGAACACCCATGCCCGCGAGGAGTTTCGCCACAAGAGCTACATCTCGCGCGTGGCGGTCGGCATCATCTGCGGCTTTGGCGCGCGTGGCTACACGCTGGCCATGGACGCGATGAAGGGTCATCTCGACGATCTCGGAGCCGCCTGATGAGTCTCGGGGTGGATCTGCGCACCACGCTCACCGACATGACCAATTGTGGCAGCGTCGAAGAGCTCTGGGCGATGCACCTCAATGTCATGGCAGTCTACGGGTTCGACCGGCTGATGTATGGTCATACCCGCTACCGCACGCAAACCTCGCTGGGCGATCCCAACGACTTTGTCCTTCTGACCAATCACAAGGCCGACTACACCGACGTCTTCGTGGGCCAAGGGCTTTATCACAACGCGCCCATGGTGAACTGGGCGCTGGAGAACGACGGTGCCTGTTCCTGGCGTGTGCTGGGAGAGCAGCTAGAGCGCGGAGATATTTCGGACTCCGTCCGTAAGGTGATCGAGTTCAACCTGTCTAAGGATGTGCGCGCTGGTTATTCCATTAGCTTCCGCTCGGTCTCGCACCGGTCCAAGGGCGCCATCGCGCTGACCGCGGCTCCCGGCATGGCGCAGCGTGAAGTTGATGCCATGTGGGCGCAGCACGGTGCGGATATCATGCTTCTGAACAACGTCGCGCATCTGAAGATCCTCACCCTGCCCTACATATCCCCCAACCAGTCGCTGACAAAACGTCAGCGTGAGGCACTGGAATGGGTCGGTGACGGCAAGACCATGCAAGACATCGCCGCAATCATGGGCCTGACGCAGGCCACCATCGAAAAGCATCTCCGTCTTGCGCGCGAGGCGCTGAATGTCGAAACGACGGCGCAGGCTGTCGCCAAGGCGGTCTTCCAGAACCAGATGTTCATTCTCGACATCTGAGATAGAACCGACGCCACGAAGACCAATGGTTGAAAAAGCGAACCGCTCGGTCGAGTCGTGGCGATCAGGCCGATCTCAGCGAGTGTTCCCGGACGCACAAGCATTGCATGTTACCGGCGATGAGGATTTTCGATTTTCTTAGATGAGCATTAAATTTTTCGGCAATTTGTGTCCTGAAGTTGACGCTTAGGCAAGAAAACCTCTGCCTGTTAGGGATACCTGTCTTTCAACCTGCCGCAGAAATTGTCAGTCTACATATGTTCCGTGAGTGGTGGCTTTTGCCATGGGAACCCGAGGATCCAACCTTCGCAATTACGGGGGCGCTGGGTTTTCACGTCGGATCGGTTCCGTGCATTTCTCGTGCGGGCCGGTTCGGCACCCTGACTGTCGGCCTGCCCCTCATCCCCAATCCATGGGTTGGCCGCATACGAAAAGAGCCGCCCCATCACGGGGCGGCTCTACTCATTTCAGCGGTGCCCGGACGAAGCGCCCGGGCGGGCCCGATCAGCCCTGAGCTGCCTTGGCAACTTCTGCCGCGAAGTCTTCGACCTTCTTCTCGATGCCTTCACCGACCTGCATGCGCACGAAGCCCACGATGGTTGCGCCGGCTTCCTTGGCGGCCTGCTCGACGGTCAGGTCGGGGTTGATGACGAAGGACTGGTTCAGCAGGGTGATCTCTGCCAGGAACTTCTTCATGCGGCCTTCGATCATCTTCTCGATCACGGCTTCCGGCTTGCCGGATTCACGTGCGATGTCGATCTGGACCTGACGTTCCTTTTCGATGATCGCCGGATCGAGATCGTCAGCGTTCAGAGCCTGCGGACGCGGATCGGCAGCTGCGACGTGCATCGCGACCTGCTTGCCGAATTCTTCGCTGCCGCCGTTCATGGCAACCAGCACACCGATCTGGCCAAGGCCGTCCGCAGCTGCGTTGTGCACGTAGGTCGACACGACTTCACCTTCGACCTTGGCCATCCGGCGCAGGGTCATGTTCTCGCCGATCTTGGCGATCTTGTCGGTGATGACGTCCGAAACTTTCTTGCCGCCGATTTCTGCATCGTTCAGCGCCTCGATGCTGTCCACGCCGGTTGCGGCAGTGGCGATATCCGAAACCATGGTCTGGAATTCGGCGTTCTTGGCAACGAAGTCGGTCTCTGCGTTCACCTCGACAGCGACGCCGACGCCACCGTTGACCTGCACGGCCACGAGGCCTTCTGCAGCGGTACGGCCCGATTTCTTGGCAGCCTTTGCGAGGCCCTTGGTGCGCAGCCAGTCAACGGCGGCTTCCATGTCGCCGTCGGTCTCGGTCAGCGCCTTCTTGGCATCCATCATGCCTGCGCCGGTCATTTCGCGCAGTTCTTTCACCTGTGCAGCAGTGATCGCCATGGTGTGGGTTCCCTCTCGAATGGTAAACGGCGGCCGGCCTCGCCTCGGGCCATGCCGCTCATGTCATGCTTGGGTGACGCTTTCGCGACAGTCCTGATAACTCAGGGCCGGATCGGTTCGGGCAGCGACAGCGCACCGGACCGCCGGTAGGCGGCACCGCCCGGGCACCCTGCCCGCGCGGTGCGCAGTGTCCTTACTGGTTCGCGTCTGCGAGCAGTTCCTCGGCCGGCGCGTCTTCGAGCGCGCCGAGGTCAACGCCTGCAGCTTCCATCTGGCCGGTCATGCCATCGAGGGCCGCGCGGCTCACGAGGTCGCAGTAGAGCGCAATGGCGCGTGCCGCGTCGTCGTTGCCCGGGATGATGTAGTCAACGCCGTCGGGCGAGCAGTTGGTGTCGACGATGGCGACGACCGGAATGCCCAGCTTCTTGGCTTCTGCGATGGCCAGCTGCTCTTTCTTCACGTCGATGATGAAGAGCATGTCCGGCAGGCCGCCCATTTCGCGGATGCCGCCCAGCGACGCCTGCAGTTTCGACTGCTCGCGTTCCATGTGCAGGCGCTCTTTCTTGGTGAGGCCTTCTGCGCCTGCTTCAAGACGCTCATCAATCGCCTTGAGGCGGTTGATGGACTGCGAAACGGTCTGCCAGTTGGTCAGCGTGCCGCCGAGCCAGCGGTGGTTCATGTAGAACTGTGCGCACTTCTCGGCTGCGTCCGCGATCGGCTGGGCCGCCTGGCGCTTGGTGCCGACGAAGAGAACGCTACCACCCTTGGCAACGGTTTCGCGGATGGCGTTCAGAGCAGCGTCCAGCATCGGGACGGTCTGCGTCAGGTCCATGATGTGGATGCCGTTGCGCGCACCGTAGATGAACTCGCCCATGCGGGGGTTCCAGCGCTGCGTCTGGTGGCCGAAGTGCACGCCTGCTTCAAGCAGCTGGCGCATGGAGAACTCGGGAAGAGCCATGTCCGTATCCTTTTCCGGTTTCATATCCTCGGCGGGGGCTTGACCCAAATGGGGCAACCGGTGGACGTATCGCGGATGTCTCCCGCAATAGCCCGACCCCGCCTGCGGGGTTCGTGACGCGCCTATACGGCGATCCGTGCGGCTGCGCAACCCCGGCATGGACACGTATGGACGAATCCTCCGGTTTGGGCGCACTCTGGTGAAAATCATGTGGGAGAGACAAGTGAAAGACCTGACTTCCGTCCGCGGTGTCGGCCCGGCCATGGCCTCGGCCATGCGCGAGATGGGCATCGAGAGCCCTGCAGCCCTTGCTTCCGCCTCGCCCGAGCACCTGACCGCCCTGCCCCGGGTTCAGCTGATCCGCGCTCAGATGCTGATCGAAGCCGCGGCAGAACTTCTGGCGGATGCCGAAGAGCGCATGGAAGCTGAACAAACAGCGCCCGAAGCTCCGACTCCGGAAGCTGTCGCCACGGCTTCGTCTAAGAACGAGGTAAAGAAGACTCGGAAGACTTCCAAAAAGAAGGCCGCCAAGAAAGCTGCGAAGAAGGCAAAGGCTGCAACTCGGAACACCTCCGGCACGTCGAAGAAGGCTGACAAACCCAAGAAGGCCGAAAAGCCGAAGAAAGCCGTGAAGAAGGCAAAGAAGAAGGCGGCCAAGGCAGAGAAAGCCGGGAAGGCTTCGAAGAAGGCCGAGAAGGCAGCAATGTCTGCAAAGACGGCCAAGGACGCAGAAGCGTCCGGAAAAAAGAAAAAATCGAAGAAAAAGAAAAAGGCATAACAGGCCCCGCGCCTGCCCATCCCGCCCGGGTCCGGGCGCAGGTTACCGGGGCCGAACCGGCCCCGGTGCAGATTGTCAGGCGTCAGCCAAGCGCGTAGCCCGCGCCGCGCACGGTGCGCAGCGGATCGTCACCCCCATGCACGCCAAGTGCCTTGCGCAGGCGGCCGATATGGACGTCCACGGTGCGCGTGTCGACATAGATGTCGCGGCCCCAGACCCGATCCAGGAGCTGCTCGCGCGACCAGACGCGACCGGGCTTTTCCATGAAGGTGGACAGCAGTCGGAACTCGGTGGGGCCAAGTTTCAGCTCCTGCCCGTCGCGCATCACGCGGTGGGTCTCCGCATCGAGCGTGATGTCCGAATACTCCAGCCGAAGCCCCGCAGCGGCAGGACGCGCCCGGCGCAGCTGCGCCTTCACCCGGGCCATGAGCTCGCGCACGCTGTAGGGCTTGATGACGTAGTCATCGGCGCCGGTTTCAAGGCCGCGCACCCGGTCCACTTCTTCCGAGCGGGCCGAGAGCATGATGACCGGAACCGCGCGGGTTTCGTTCTTGGTCTTGAACTGGCGGCAGACCTCGATTCCCGACAGGTTCGGCAGCATCCAGTCCAGCACCACGACGTCGGGGGCTTCCTCGTCCATGAGGACAAGCGCTTCCTCGCCGTTGGCGGCAGCAGCCACGCGGAAGCCTTCGGCCTCCAGGTTATAGCGCAGCACCTCGCGCTGCGCCGCTTCGTCCTCGACCACCAGGACGGTGGGTTGATCGGCAGCCATGGATCACTCGACCTCGATGTCGGCGCTGAGCGTCGGGTCGGTGGAGGTGCGATCCCCCTTCATCCGCGGCTCGTCGGGCTTGCGACCGGTGGCCATGAAGATCACCTGCTCGGAGATCGAGGTCACATGGTCGCCCATGCGTTCGATGTTCTTGGCGATGAAATGCAGGTGCATGCACGAGGTAATGTTGCGCGGATCTTCGAGCATGAAGGTCAGGAACTCGCGGAACAGCGTGTTGTACATCTGGTCCACTTCGGCATCGCGTTCGATCACGTCCTGGGCCAGAGCCGCATCACGCTTGATGTAGGCGTCCAGCGCGTCCTTCAGCATCATCTCCACGTCCCGCGCCATGCGGCGCAGGGCGGCGGTCGAGCCACTGATGGGCGACATCTGCGCGAGCACACCGGTGCGCTTGGCCATGTTCTTGGACAGATCGCCGATCCGCTCGAGGTTGCCCGAGATACGCATCACCGCCAGAACGACACGCAGGTCGCGCGCAGTGGGAGCGCGCAGGGCGATGACGCGGGCGGCTTCCTCGTTGAGGGCCTCTTCCATTGCGTCGATGGCCTTGTCGCCACGGCGCACTTGTTCGGCCAGCTCCTCGTCGCGGGTTTCCAGCGACTTGGCAGCGTCCGAGATGGCAACCTCAACGAGGCCGCCCATCTTGAGGATCTGTGCCTGGATGCCTTCGAGGTCGCGATCAAAGGCCGAGGCGATGTGTTGATTGAGCTCGCTCATGACTTATCCGATCCGTCCGGTGATGTAGCTTTCCGTGCGCGGGTCCACGGGGTTGGTGAAGATCTGGCTGGTCTCGCCGTATTCGACGAGGTTACCGAGGTGGAAAAACGCGGTCTTCTGGGACACACGCGCCGCCTGCTGCATGGAGTGGGTGACGATCACCACCGAGTAATCCTGCCGCAGCTCGTCGATGAGTTCCTCGACCTGGGCGGTGGCGATGGGGTCGAGCGCCGAGCACGGCTCGTCCATCAGCAGCACTTCGGGCTCGGTCGCCACGGCGCGGGCGATGCACAGGCGCTGCTGCTGACCACCCGAAAGACCGGTGCCGGGGGCGTGCAGGCGGTCCTTGACCTCGTTCCAGATGGCACCGCGGCGCAGGGCCTTTTCGACGATCTCGTCGAGCTCGGCCTTGTTGCGGGCAAGGCCGTGGATGCGCGGGCCGTAAGCCACGTTGTCGTAGATCGACTTGGGGAACGGGTTGGGCTTTTGGAAGACCATACCCACCTTGGCGCGCAGCTGCACCGGGTCGACGCGCTTGTCGTAGATGTCGTCACCATCGATACTGATCTGCCCTTCGACGCGGCAGATATCGATGGTGTCGTTCATCCGGTTGAGCGTGCGCAGGAAGGTCGACTTGCCACAGCCCGAAGGCCCGATGAATGCCGTCACGGTCTTGTCGAGGATGTCCACGGACACGTCCTTGATGGCGTGCGTGTCACCGTAATAGACCTGCACGTCACGGGCTGCGATCTTGTTCTGTTGAACGTCCAATTCCGTCTTCCTCAGCGGTGCGTCATACATGGGATCATCCCTTTTTATGTTGGTCGCGTCCATGGGTCACCACCGGCGTTCGAATTTGCGGCGGAGCACGACGGCGATCACGTTCATGATGAGCAGGAACACCAGCAGGATGATGATCCCGCCCCAGGCGCGCTCGTAGTAGGCGGGGTCGGCCCGCTTGGCCCATTCGTAGATCTGTGCGGGCATGGCCGAGTTCGGCGCCATGAAGCCCGAGACGATCCCGTCGGGGTAGTTGGTGGCGATATAGCCTACCATGCCGATCAGCAGCAGCGGCGCGGTTTCCCCAAGAGCCTGGGCAAGGCCGATGATGGTCCCGGTCAGGATGCCCGGCATGGCCAGCGGCAGGACGTGGTGGAAGGTTGCCTGCATCTTGGAGGCGCCAACGCCGAGGGCCGCATCGCGGATCGACGGCGGAACCGCCTTGAGCGAGGCGCGGGTCGAGATGATGATCGTCGGCAGCGTCATCAGCGTCAGCACGAGCCCCCCCACCAGCGGCGCGGATTGCGGAAGATGCGCAAACTGGATGAAGGCGGCAAGGCCCAAGATACCGAATACGATCGAGGGAACGGCGGCAAGGTTGCTGATGTTTACCTCGATGATGTCGGTAATGCGGTTCTTGGGCGCGAATTCCTCGAGGTAGATCGAAGCCGCAACACCGATCGGCAGCGCCAGCACCAGCACCACCAGCATCATGAACAGCGAGCCCAGCATCGACACGCCAAGGCCCGCCTGCTCGGCCCGGCTTTCGGAGGCATCCGAGCCGAAGATGAAGCCGGGGTTGAAGCTCTTGTGCAGGGCACCGTCTGCCTGAAGCGCATCCACCAGGTCCAGGTGACCGGCATCGATGTTGCGGTCGTTGACGATGCTGTCACGGCTCACGCGGTCCTTGAGGTAGCCATCGACCCGGCTCGAGGCGAGCAGCTCGAAGGTCACCGTGTCGCCGATGCGGCCGGGGTTCTCGAGCACCCAGTCGCGAACCTCGGCGGCGGCGGAGGCGGACAACAGCGCCTTCATGTCGCCGGCGTCCTCGTAGGACGTCTCGATCCCTGCGTCGCGGACCTGCTGGTAAAGCGCGGTCTGGATCAGCGGGTTGTAGCCGAAAGTGGACACCTTGCGCATGTCCGCAGGATCGCGGTTGCCATTGGGGTCGAGCGCCTGTTCGTCGAGGTACACGGGCACCTCGATGAAGGTTTGCTGGAAAGCACCGATGCCATTGGACACGATGGCGGTCAGCAGCACCACGAGGAAAAACATCCCCGCGCCGATGGCGGCCAGTCCGTAGAAGCGGAAGCGCTTTTCGGCAGCGTTGCGCTTGGCGGTGCGGGCGTCGGCGGTGGTCAGGCTCGACCGGCCCTTGCCTGCGCCGGAATAGGTTGCGTCGGACATCAGTCGTACTGCTCCCGGTATTTGCGCACGATATAAAGCGCGAAGACATTGAGCCCGAGGGTCATGACAAACAGCGTCATGCCAAGGGCGAAGGCCACCAGCGCTTCCGGCGATGCAAAATCCGCGTCCCCGGTAAGCTGGCTGACGATCTTGGCGGTCACGGTGGTCATGGCGTCGAAAGGGTTGAGCGACAGCCTTGCCGCGGCCCCTGCCCCGAGCACCACGATCATGGTCTCGCCTATGGCGCGGGACGCAGCCAGAAGCACCGCGCCGACGATGCCCGGAAGTGCCGCGGGCAGGATCACTTGCTTGATGGTTTCGGACTTGGTGGCACCAAGCCCGTACGATCCGTCACGCAAGGATTGAGGCACGGCATTGATGATGTCGTCCGACAGAGAGCTGACAAAGGGGATCAGCATGATGCCCATGACAAGGCCGGCGGTCATTACGGCGGTGCCTGCCTGCATCCAGCCCAGGCCGTCACGGCCAAAGACTGATAGCAGCAGCGGGCCGACGGTGAGCAGCGCGAAGAGACCGTAGACGATGGTCGGGATGCCCGCGAGCACCTCGAGCAGAGGCTTGGCCCATGCGCGCATCTTGGGCCCTGCGTATTCCGAAAGGTAGACGGCGGCGAAGAGGCCGATCGGCACCGCCACCAGCAGCGCGATGAACGAGATATAGAGCGTGCCCCAGAGCAGTGGCCAGATGCCCAGCTGCGAGCCACCACCAAAGGACGGCGACCAGGTCAGCGAACCAAAGAATTCGGAGGCGGGATAGATGCGGAAGAACTGGATCGTGTTGCCGATCAGCGAAAGCACGATCCCGAGCGTGGTCAGGATGGCAATGCAGGCGGCGCCCAGCAGGATGATGCGGATCGCGCCTTCGACAGAGTTGCGGGCCCGGAATTCGGCAGAGGTCTGCAGCCAGCCCCAGGCAGCACCGCCGATGGCAAGCGCGAGGACCACGGCGGTCATCATCAGCGTCCCTGTCGCGGTCATGGCACGCCAGGTCTGGGCGGCGGCCAACACCTCGGGGCTGACGCTGCCGCCGATGGCGGCACCGGCCTCGGCCAGGCGGTCGCGGACATTGCTCGTGGCGGCATCGAGGCCGGACGCCTCGGAGGCGCTCATCAGTCCCTGCTCGACCGCTGCATCAAGCCCGTCCGCCACCCGCCGCACGTCCGACATGACAAGGCCGATGGTCGAGCCTTCGGGCACGGCGCCCTCGCCCAGCTGGGCGCTGACGGTGGTGCTGACCACGAAGGGCTGGGCGACGAGCCAGACGGCCAGAACCAGAAGCGCGGGCACCAGTGCCTTGAGCGCGACGTTCCAGCCGTAGTAATTGGGAAGAGAATGCGGGCGGTCCCCGCCGGACGCGCTTGCGACACGGGCCCTGCCGGCGAAATAGCCGGCCAGCGCAATCGCCAGAACGATGAGAAATAGCCAAGTGACCGGCATGATGCCCCCGGTATTCAGGTTTTGCGACAGTGCCTTCCTAAGGCGAAAACGGGGCGGCGTTAAGCCCGCCGCCCCGTGGTATCGATCCCCGAGGGGACAGATTACATGCTCGAGCCCATGGTCTCTTCGTCAGCGATCTTCTGCTGGGTCGCTTCCAGCTCGGGATCGGACACGAGGCCGTAGTTGGCGAGCGGGCCGTTCGGGCCGGCGATCTCGTTGGAGACGAAGAACTCAGCGTATTCCTTCAGGCCGGGGATGACGCCGATGTGGGCCTTCTTGATGTAGAAGAACAGCGGGCGCGACACCGGGTATTCACCCGACGCGATGCTCTCGGTCGAGGGCTCGACACCGGACATGGTGGCGACCTTCAGGGTGTCGGTGTTGTTCTCGTAGAACGCGAGGCCGAAGACGCCGACGCCGTCCGAGTTGGAGCCGATGCGTGCGAGGGTCTCGGTGTAGTCGCCGTCGATGTCGACCGACAGGCCGTCGGTGCGGACTGCCATGCAGGCATCCTCGGCGTCGTCTTCGGACATGCCGCCTGCGATCATAGCTTCCATGGCGCCGGTGTCTTCACAGCCCTGCAGCAGAACCTTTTCCTCGAAGACTTCGCGGGTGCCGTGGCGGGTGCCCGGGATGAAGGCCGCGATCTCGACGTCCGGTAGATCCGAGTTGAATTCGGCCCAGTTGGTGTGGGGGTTGTCGACGATCTCGCCGTCCACAAGCACCTGAGCGCCAAGGGCGTTGAACCAGTCGGCCGGCTCGAACGCGGTGAATTCGGGGCCGTCGATCTGGCTGGCGAAGACGATGCCGTCATAGCCGATGCGGGTTTCGATGATGTCCGTCACGCCGTTTTCGGCGCAGGCTTCGATCTCGCGCTCGCGGATGGCGCGGGATGCGTTGGCGATGTCGATGGTGTTCTCGCCCACGCCTTCGCAGAAGCGCGACAGGCCGGCGGAGGAGCCGCCCGATTCCACGACCGGGGTCGGGAAATCGAAGTTCTCGCCGAAGGCTTCCGCCACGATCGAGGCGTAGGGCAGCACGGTGGAGGAACCCGCGACCTGAACGTTGTCACGGGCGGCAGCGGCCGAAGCCGACACGGCTGCGATGGCGATTGCCGAAGCGGCGAGTTTAACGGATTGCATGAAGTATGCTCCTGTCTTTGGTTTAAGTCCCAATCCCCTCGGGGACCTCGCGGTGACGCCTAAGCCCGGCGCGCTATGCTTTTGTGACGGGCGTGTAACGGTTTCATGACAACGCGCCGGATCGGACGATTTTCTGCCCTCTATGGTAAAGCGCGCCGTCACCTCCTATGACAGGAGCGCCGTGGCGCGGGATCGCGGCGCTGGCCGCACAGCGGGAGGCAACGCATTGAAACAAAAAGACTTCAAGTCATCCGCCGGGGATGCCGCCGTGATCTGGATCGCGCCGATGTCGATCGAGCTGCAGCTGGGATCCAAGTGGCCGGTGGGCCGTGAGAGATTAAGGCGGCTGTCACGTTTCCTGCCTAGACCTTTGCTCAATCCGCTGCGTCCCGGGATTCGCAAGGCCGAACCCTTCGCCATTCCGACCCGGTTTTTCGGCGCGGCCACCCCCGTGGAGGACACCCAGCGCTACGCCCTTCTGGCGGATCTGCAGGCGCACCGGGACGATCCGCGCGGCAGCCTGTGGCATGCCCAGATGATGGATGCGCTCTCGCGCAAGGGGGAAGCGCGTTACAAGACGACGGCATTCCGCAGCGAGGATGAGATCCTGGGCTTTCTCGGCGGCACCATGCCTGATCTCTTCGACAGCATCCGCACCCGCGGTTTCGACGCTGCCGAAACCGGGTTCGAATCGAGCGCGGTGATCGGGCCCGGCGGGCGGCTGGTCAAAACCGGGTCGGGCAATCACCGGTTCTGTATCGCGCGACTGATTGAGCTGGACCGGTTTCCGGTGACAATCGTTGGCGCCGATGAAGGCTGGCTGGACGAGACCTTCCCCGGGGGGTACGACGCGCAGGCGGTGCTGACCGCCCTGCCCGCCATCGCCGAGGCGCATTCCGGTCGAGGCCACTGATCTGACAACCTGTCCATAACCGGTTGAGCGAAACCTGCCGGTGCCCTCTTCAACGACATGGCATCGGGCCTGCCACAGGGCCTTTCCCAGGTAAGGCCCCGCTTTTCGGACGCCAGCCGCGCTCAGCGCACCGGCAGCACCACGCTGAAGGTTGTGCCCTTGCCCGGCGCGCTTTCGATGCGCATGCGGCCCCGGTGACGGTTGACGATGTGCTTGACGATGGCAAGTCCCAGCCCGGTGCCGCCCTTCTCGCGCGAGCGGTGGGTGTCGACGCGGTAGAACCGTTCGGTCAGGCGCGGAATGTGAATCGGGTCGATCCCCGGCCCGGTGTCCGTCACCGACAGCTCGATACCGTCGGTGCGCAGGCGCTTGCGGTAGCTGGGAGGATCAAGACGGATGCGCACTTCGGCGCCCTTGCCGGAGTATTTCACCGCGTTCTCGGTGAGGTTCACGAGCACCTGCCGCAGCTGGTCCGGATCGCCGGGAATTTCGAGTGTACCCTCCGGCAAGTCCGTCAGAAGCGTGATGCCCGCCTCCTCCGCCAAGGGCGCCAGCCCGCTTACCACAGACCGCACCAGCCCCGGTAGATCCAGCGGGTTGAGGGGGCGTACCCTCTCTTCCGCCTCAACCCGGCTGAGGGACAGCAAGTCGCCAACGAGGCGCTCCATCCGGCCGGCTTCGGCCTCCATGATCGTCAAGAACCTGTCTCGGGCCCCTTCGTCGTTCCGCGCCGGCCCCTTGAGCGTTTCAATGAATCCCAGAAGCGCGGTCAGCGGCGTGCGCAGCTCGTGGCTCACGTTGGCAACGAAATCGCGGCGCATCTGGCTGGCCTGTTCGAGGTGGCTCACATCCTGGAAGGTCAGCATCACGCCCGGCCCCTTCTCGAGCGCCACGAGCCGGCTCGAGACGTTCCAGGTGGTGGTCTGCTGGCCGCTGGAATGCTGGTAGCGGGTCATCCGGTGGACGCCGTCGCGGAACGTCGCCTCGATCGCATCGAGGAGAATGGGCTGGCGCAGAGCGGTGATGAAATGCCGGCCCTCGAGGCCCTCGCCCAGAACGTCGCGCAGTTCAGCATTGGTCGCGACCACCCGCTCGTCCCAGCGGATGAGCAACGCCGGAAGGGGCACCGCCCCGACGAATTGTTCCGCTTCCGCCTTCACGCCCGGTCTCCCGCTGCCTTGCCCACGCTCCGAACCATCCGCCGCGCCGAAGCGCGACGTGAACACCAGATTTGCAACGGTTTCATGACAGTGTCAGAGTTTCTTGAGCCCCTGCGCAAAGCGCCGCGCGTTTTTCTGGTAGCGCAGGGCCGAGTCGCGAAGCTTTTCGATGGCGGCCTCGTCCAGCTGGCGTACCACCTTGCCGGGCATGCCCATGACAAGGCTACCGTCGGGAATTTCCTTGCCCTCGGGCACCAGCGCGCCGGCGCCGATCAGGCAATCGCGGCCGATCTTCGCGCCGTTGAGGATGGTCGCCCCCATACCGATGAGGGTGTTCTCGCCGATGGAGCAGCCGTGGATCATCGCCTTGTGGCCGATGGTGCACCCCGCACCGATGATCAGCGGAAAGCCCATGTCCGTGTGGCACACCACGTCTTCCTGCAGGTTGCTGCCGGCGCCCACGCGGATCTCTTCGTTATCGCCGCGCAGGGTGCAGCCAAACCAGACCGAAGACGCCTCTTCGAGCACGACCCTGCCAACGATGTTCGCATCGGGCGCGACCCAGGCCCCAGCGGCGATCTGCGGCGCGATGCCGTCAAGGGCATAGATCGGCATCACTCAGTGACCTCGAATTCCTGCTGCAGCCTGCGCACATGGTCCAGCAGCTGAGGCTGCTGGGTGCGCCGCAGACGCGAGGCGGTGACGATGCTTTTCAGCCGTGCCTCGGTCTCGTCGAGTTCCTCGTTCACCAGCACGAAATCATACGATCCCCAGTGCGAGATCTCGTCCCAGCTTTTCTGCATGCGGCGGTCGATGATGTCAGCCCCGTCCTGCCCACGCTGTTCCAGCCGGCGCTTGAGCTCGGCGATGGAGGGTGGCAGCAGGAAGATCGACAGCGTGTGCAGCGCAAGTTCGGAATTGGTCATCTGCTGGGCGCCCTGCCAGTCGATGTCAAACAGCACATCCTTGCCGTCGATGATTGCATCTCGCACCGGCCCCTTGGGAGAGCCGTAGAAGTTGCCGAACACATGCGCATGTTCCAGCATGTCGCCCGCGTTCACCGCCTTCTTGAAGGCGCTTTCGGTCATGAAGTGATAATCCTCGCCGTCCACCTCGCCGGGGCGCGGCGCGCGGGTGGTGGCCGACACCGAGAAGATGATCGACGGATCCCATGCCCGCAGACGCTTGGCCAGCGTCGATTTCCCCGCGCCCGAAGGCGAGGACAGGATGATCAGAAGACCCCGTCGGTTCATATATCTTTACTCCACGTTCTGGACCTGCTCGCGCATCTGGTCGATGACCGTCTTGAGGGTCAGGCCGATCTGCGTCAATGCCGAAGCGCCGGATTTCGAGCAAAGCGTGTTAGCCTCGCGGTTGAATTCCTGCATCAGGAAGTCGAGCTTCCGGCCCACCGGCCCTTCTGAGGCCAGCAGATCGTGCGCCGCATCCACGTGGGCAGAGAGGCGGTCGAGCTCTTCTGTCACGTCGGATTTCACCGCGATCAGCGCCAGCTCCTGCGCGACACGGACCGGGTCGGCACTGTCGGCGGCGTCCATCACGCGGGCCAGCTGGGCGCGCAGCCGCTCCGCCTGCTCGTCGCGGCGCGCCTCGACAGCTTGGGCGGCATCGCGGATCAACCCCTCGATCTCGTCAAGCTGCGCGGACAGGACCGCATGCAGTGCCGCGCCTTCGCGGCAGCGCATCTCCACGAAGGCGTCTAGCGCCGCTTCGAACCCCGTGAGCAGCGCCTTGCGCAGCTCGGTGCTGTCCACGGAAAACTGCCCCGAGGCCATGACGCCGCGCAGCGCCACGATCTGTGCGGCTGTCGACGGCTCGAGCGCGAGGCCCCGGCGTCCGGCGGCTGCCTCGATCCGTGCGATGGCGTCCAGCACCCGAGCCATGCCCGTTTCGTCCAGTTCGGACGCGCCCTCTTCGGCGGCCCCGGAAAGCCGCAGGGAGACTTGCACATTGCCTCGCGCCAGACGTTTGCCTGCAGCGCTGCGCACCAGCGGCTCCAGCCCCTCGATGCGGTCCGGAAGGCGCAACCGGAGCTCCAGCCCCTTGCCGTTGACGCCCCGAAGCTCCCAGATCCAGCGCAGGTCGCCGTGATCTCCGGAATGTGACGCAAAACCGGTCATGGATTGCCGCATTTTGGCCTCCCTACGTTAAGATGCCGACGAACTGAGTGCGGCTCCTGAAATTCAACGGCTTACTCAGTCGCTCGAGCGGTGACAAGCGGGCGCCCCACTATGGATGTTAACCTTTGGGTCACAAATGAGGCGCAATCGCGCCGCATTTGAAGTAACTTGAGACTCAACATGACAACAATAGCTGCCAAGTTGGAACGGGGGCTCCGACCGCGCTGCGCGACATGACAATGAAGGAGTGCGCAAATGTTCGGTAAGAGTGGAAATGGCCGAGGTGTGGTATCCATGACAGAGCATGACAAGCAAAAGCGGCTGGCGCCGCTGCGCCTGCTCGAAAGCTACTGGCAGGGGCTGGCAGGTGAAACCGGTGAGATCCCGCTTCGCAGCCATATCGATCCGCGTGGGATCGAAAGCGCTTTGGAATACGCCTTCCTTGCCGAGCGGATTGCCCCGACGCTGGCCAAGCTTCGCGTCGCTGGCAGCCATCTCAACGATCTCATGGGCATGGAAACCGGCGGCATGCCTCTATCCGCCCTGTTCGCCGCCGATGCCCGCGAGACGCTGGGAGATGCAGTCTCCCGCGTGTTCGCGGAAGGTGCCGCGGTGCGTATGGACCTGCGCGGGGAAGCCGGCCTCGGCAAGAATGACCTGATCGGCCACATGCTGCTCCTGCCCTTGCGGTCGGACATGGGCGACATGACCCGACTGATCGGCGTCCTGACCACCACGGGGCGCATCGGCCGCACCCCGCGTCGATTTTCCATCGATTCTGTCGATATCCGCCCGGCGATTGTTATGCCCAGCACAGGCGCACGCTTTACCACCGTCGACGACCGCACGGAGCCGCGCCTCACGGACCTGGCGGAACCCGCCGCACCGTTCGCGCCCAAGGCACCCGCCGGACCTGGCACCAGAAGCCGGGGTCATCTGCGGCTTGTGATCGACAACGACGAAGACTGAGACTCCGATCGTCCCGACCTGAGCTGCGCCCTGCCGCTAAGGCGCGCTACTTCAGCAGCCACGCTGCCACGCCGATCCCGGACGCGAAAAGACGCCGCACGGTTGGACCGCTTGTGGTGACTGACTTGCTTGCGCTGCCCGGGGCACTCAGCTTGGATGACTACGACGGCACATTGCGTAGGCATCCTATTGCCAGAAAGTCGTCGCCTAGGACGTTCGCAGCTAAAAACTAAGAATTTGCAAACGGCGAACATTAGCTTTCAAAACTCAGTCGATGGATTATCCCAGCTGCGGCCTCGCTTGCTACTGGCTGCCTGTGGCAACGACTGACGCAAAGGCATAGGCCAAACAAAAACCTCGCGGAGTTGAAGCCCGCGAGGTTCCTTGTTTTATTGTCTAAAGGCTGGGTAATTCGGCCGCCGCGTCACTCGGCCGCGATGGGAAGCGCCGATGACCGGTTCAGCACGTCGTTGAATTCCGGACGCGCCCCCGCCATCGCGAGGGTTGCGCGCAGCATACCCGCCTTGGAGCCGCAGTCGAAGCGCTCGCCGCTGAACTGGAAGCCGCAGAGGCCAACCCGCTCGATACCCTTGGCAATGGCATCGGTCAGCTGGATCTCACCGCCAAGCCCGGCGCCCTGGGTGCGCAGGTCTTCGAAGATCGACGCATCGAGCACGTACCGCCCCACAACCGCATGGAGCGACGGAGCCTCGTCTGCGTCAGGCTTTTCAACCATGCCTCGAGCACGGATGACGTTGCCATCCTGCTGCAGCGGGTCCAGAACGCCGTAGGCGGACACCTCGTCCCGAGCCACTTCCATCGTGGCGACCATGTGGCCGCTATCGGAGGTCTCGTAGGCTTCGATCATCTCGCGGATGCAGCCCTTGTCGCCGAGGATAAGATCGTCGGGCAGGATGACTGCGACAGGTCCTTCGAGAACGTCGTCGGCAGCGCAAAGCACTGCATGTCCCAGACCCAAAGGGTCGTTCTGCATTACGAAATGCGCTTGTTCCTCCTCGGGGTCGATCGCATCCTCATGAAGGCGATCGGCAATCTTGTGCTTTCCTTTGGAACGCAAGGTGCCGCAAAGCTCTTCGTCCTGCAGGACATAACGCTCGATGGCACCCTTGGAGGGGTGTGACACGAAGATCATGCGCTCAATGCCAGCCTCACGAGCCTCGTCGATGGCAAATTGGATCAGCGGCTTGTCGAGAACTGGAAGCAGCTCTTTCGGGGTCGCTTTAGTTGCGGGAAGAAAACGCGTACCGAGCCCGGCCACCGGGAAGATCGCGGTGCGCACTTTCTGGCGGGATGTCGGGTTGGATTGGGTCACGGGTAGGTCTCCTTGATCTTCAGATCGATGGCGTCGTAGAAAATGCGTCAACGCAATGTTGCCGCACTGCAGCTATTGGGTAAGAGCTTATGCCCTTCAGCGCGCACGTCAAAGGAACGACATTGAAGGCCGCTGGGTTCCCGGGAAAATTGAAGATTTGTTATGAGTTTTCAAAACTATTTGAATTCAGACCCTTGGCGAGAGAGCCGCAAAAAATGCTTGAATTGCTTGGACTACGTGTTCTCAGTGCCATTTTTTCCGGACTGGACGCTCCTTTCAGCTTAATTTTGATGCAATCCTTGCATCGGGGGCCTGCGGTCAGAAAAACCACCTCCCTGCCTTGTGATTAGGAACCATTCCGCATGTATAACGTTGCAGATGTACTGAAACAGGAGTGAGCCCATTGGCCGTGACACCCGACAGGGGTGCCTCGGCAAGTTATTATGGACGGATTGACATTGAACATCCCGCCATCGCGCACCACCGGTGCTACCCCAAGCCGCGCAGAACCTTACGGCCGCATCGCGGTGATCGGGATGGGCAGCTGGGGCACCGCCCTCGCCATCGTTGCTGCTACCGCCGGCTGTGAAACCCGGCTTTGGGGACGACGTGAGAGCCTTGCAACCGCCATGGCTGAAACCCGTCAAAATCCCGAGCATCTTCCCGGCATCGACCTGCCCGAAAAGCTGGAACCCACCTCCGACCTCGCCCACGCGCTAAGCGGTGCCGAGGCAGTGTTGCTGGTAACCCCGTCTCACACGCTGCGTGAGATGGCGCGCAAAATGCGTGATCATCTGCCCGAGGGCATTCCGATCGCGCTTTGCTGCAAGGGCATTGAACGCGGCACGGGGTTCCTGCTCAGCCACGTGATCGAGGAAGAGCTGCCCGGCCACCCCGTGGGGGCCCTCTCGGGCCCAACCTTCGCCCATGAAACCGCACTTGGTCACCCCACGGCGGCCACCGTCGCCTTCCCATTCCGTCACCATGACCGAATTGCGCCTGAGCGCGCGCCCGCGGCGCGGCTCGCGTTGACCATGCAGACGCAAGCTTTCCGTCCTTACGTCTCGGACGACATCGTCGGGGTAGAGGTCGGCGGCGCGGTCAAGAACGTGATCGCCATCGCATGCGGCATGATGACCGGTGCCGGTTTTGCCGAGAACACCCGCGCCGCGCTCATCACGCGCGGCATGGACGAGATGAAGTTCCTGGCAGAGGCACTGGGCGGCAAGCGCGAGACCGTGACAGGGCTTGCAGGAGCAGGTGATCTCACCCTGACCTGCTCTTCGAGCACCTCGCGAAACATGTCGCTTGGCACCCAGCTGGGTCAGGGTATTCCCCGGGACGAGTGCTTCGGTGGCAAGCCCACTGTCGTCGAGGGCGAGGTCAACGCAATTTCAGTCGTCGATCTTGCGCGCCGTGTGCGGGTCGAGATGCCGATCTGCGAAGCGGTGCACGCCATCCTTCACGAGGGTGCGCCGCTTGCCGAAACCTTCCGGGCGCTCTGGTCCCGACCCATCGAGGGCGAACCCCGCGCGCTCGACATCAATCTACATCCTCACGAGGCAGACCACGCATGAGCTTTGACCATCCCCATGGCCGCAACATTGCCGACTGCAAGTTCGTGCTGGCCACCGACCTTGACGGCACGTTCCTTGGTGGCACCGAAGAAGATCGCGCCCGGCTCTACGATTGGATCGAGGCCAATCGCGAGACCGTGGGGCTGATCTTTGTCACCGGCCGCGACCCCAAGTTCATTGGCAAACTCTGTGACGGTGGCGTGCCCTGGCCCGAGTATGTGGTGGGTGATGTCGGCACGACCATTGCCCGGGTCGAGGACGGCAAGATCCATCCCATCGAGCCGCTCGAGGTCGAGATCGCCGAAACTTGGGGGGACGCTGGGGCCACCGTGCGCGACGCGCTGCACGGCCATCCGGGCCTGACGCTTCAAGAAACCGATTTCCGGTACCGCATCAGCTACGACCTTGATCCCGATGCCTTTGACGACAGTGCACATGATAAGGTGCGCGAGATGGGCCATGACACGCTCGTGTCGGACAACAAGTATTTCGACGTCCTGCCCCGCGGCATTTCGAAAGGTCCCTCCCTGCGCCGCCTCGTGACCCACCTCGGGATTGAGGAAGGTCGCGTGCTGGCCGCCGGGGATACTCTCAATGACTTGTCGATGCTGGTCTGCGGGCTTCAGGCCGTCGCTGTAGGCGGCTCTGAACAGGCGCTGCTGGACAAAGTGTCTGGCAAGCCGCAGGTGCATTGCGCCGAAGCCATCGGCGCCGCCGGCATCCTCGAGGCCATCGAGGCCTTCAATCTTCACCCTCTCCCGAAAGGAGCCTGAGATGTCCAGCGATCTCGTGATCGTCTATCACAGACAGCCTTATGACGAGGTGGAAGTCGACGGTAAGGTCGAATACCGCGCCAACAAGAGCCCGAACGGCATCGTCCCAACCCTGAAAAGCTTTTTCGGGAAAGTGGAAAATGCCGCTTGGGTTGCATGGAAAGAGGCCGAGGATTCCTCGGATCCAGGGTTCGACCGGGTCATCAGGATCGAGGACAGCTTTGGCAAGTACACCGTGTACCGCCTGCCGCTGACCCCGGACCAGGTGAAAAGCTTCTACCATGTGACCTCGAAAGAGGCCTTCTGGCCGATTCTTCACGGCTTCAAGGAAAAGTACAACTACGACCCGGTGGACTGGCCCACCTTCAAGGAGGTCAACTGGGCCTTCGCTGAAGCCGCCGCCGCCGAGGCCGCGCCCGGTGCGTCGGTCTGGGTGCACGACTACAACCTCTGGCTCGTGCCCGGCTACCTGCGCCAGATGCGCCCCGACGTGCGGATCTCGTTCTACCACCACACACCCTTCCCGGCGGCGGACATGTTCAACGTGCTGCCGTGGCGCGGCGAGATCATCGAATCGCTGCTCGCCTGCGACGTGGTCGGGTTCCACATTCCGCGCTATGCCTCGAATTTCGTCAGCTGCGTCCGTTCGCTTCGGGACGTGGGCAATGTGCCACGGATCAAGGTGGACCCGGACCTGATGTCCGAAGGCTCGGCCCTGTCGGACCGAACGGTGCCCACCAGCATTTATACCGAGGAACGTGAAGTCCAGCTTGGCGTAACGCCCGTGGGGGTCGACGTGGACTACATTCGCGAACTCGCGAATACGGAGAAAACCGACAAGCTAGCCGAGAAGTTCCGGTCCGAAATCGGCGACACCCGCGTGCTGCTGTCCGTTGGCCGGACCGACTACACCAAGGGTGGCGCAGACCAGCTCATCGCATTCGAGCGCCTTCTGGAGCGGCGTCCGGATCTGCGCGGCGTGGTGAGACTGCTGCACGTTTCGGTTCCCGCGAACCGCAACATGACGGTCTACGAGCCGATCCAGAAGGAACTCGAAGAAATTGCCGGTCGCATCAATGGCCGCTTCGGCAGCTTCACATTCCAGCCGGTCGCGCTGATTTCCCGCGCGGTGCCGTTCGAGGAACTTGTGGCCTGGTACCAGGTGGCGGACGTGGCATGGATCACGCCGCTGGCGGACGGCATGAACCTTGTTTGCAAGGAATACGTGGCCGCCCGCAAGGACGGTGACGGCGTGCTGGTCCTGTCGGAGTTCGCCGGTGCGGCAGTAGAGCTTGGTGCAGCGGTGCTGACCAACCCCTTCTCAACCCGAGCCATGGATTTCGCCATCGACCTGGCGCTCGACATGCCGGAGGAAGAACGCCGCGCACGCATGAAGCTGCTGCAGGCCTCGGTTGAAAAGCGCGACACGCGCCACTGGGCCGAAGATCAGCTGGCGTTGCTGTCGCCGGAAGATTTCGGCGATACGAGCACGCCCGAGGTCGAGCCTGCCTGAAAGGCTCTCTTTGCAAAAATGAACGCCCCCGTCCAGATAACCGGCGGGGGCGTTTGCGTTTCCGACAGGCGGGCCATCCAAGCAAAGAAATGGCTCTCCCGTTCTCGGGTCGATTTGCCCCAGACGGGGGCTGATTTGGCCGGAACCCCGCAAGGGGGCCTGTTTGGCCCGTTCATGGGTCGCCGAAGATAGCCGGGTCCTGCCGCCTCGGATGCAGCGCCAACTGACCCGACGGGGCCATCGGCCCCAAATGAAAAGCCCCGCCTGGCAGAGCGGGACTTGTCCAAGAGCGTCGCCATAAAAGCTGAGGTTACTCGGAGGCCTCGCGGATGCGCATCGGCATCGTGTCGATCAGCGCCATGAGGTCTTCGGGCGCGGTCACGTCGTTACGTTCGAGTTTCACACCGCCGTCCTTGCCCACCAGAACAATCTTGAATCCACCGGGCTGAAAGCCCTGGCGCAAGGGCGACGGGGTGCGATCGTCCAGATCGCTCAGCACCACGATGTCACGCTCGGCAAGCGCCGCCTTGGCGGCCCGCAGGAGATCCATCTGGCGGACATAGTCCGGATCGCTCGGCGCTGGGGCAAAGACCAAAACGGGGCGTTTTTCCCAGCGCATGTCGCCAAGATCGCGGGCTTCGGCGGGGAGCGGGCGGAACAGGTCTTCGGCAGCATTCGCCGCGGGCGCCGTCGCCATGGCGCCGGCCATCACGGCCACCCCCATCCGGGTCTTCATCTGGATACGTCCCATGCAGGGTCTCCCTAGCTTGCAGGCATCACCGGACTACGCACGGCGGGCCAAAGGGTTCCCGCGTTTTCACCTACGACTGTCGCGCAGCCGCCCTCTGGCGCGGAAGTGATCGTCCGCACGCTTGGCAGGTCGCGAAATCAGGCCATATCATTCCTTAAAGGAGACGTTGCCATGACCCGAGCCGCCATCGCCACAACCCTTTCCATCCTTGCCCTGCCTGCCGCTGCGCAGGAGGAGGTGGACATCGCCAGCAGCCTCGGCGACCTCACTGTCACACCCATCGTTCAGGGGCTCGATATGCCTTGGGGCTTTGACGTGGCACCGGATGGCACGATCTTCATCACCGAGAAAGCTGGTTCGCTTCTGACCGTCCGCGACGGCGCGTCAGAGCGCATTTCGGGGCTTCCCGAACTCTACACCCAGCGTCAGGGCGGCCTTCTCGATGTCATGCTGCCTCGGGATTTCGCCGAAACCCGCGAGATTTTCCTGACGTACTCGCGCCCGCAGAAGGGCGGTGCAGGCACTGCTGTACTCAAGGCAACCCTGCCCGAAGGCGCGACCGCGCTTGAGAATGCGCAAACCATCTTCGAGATGGCCCCCGGTTCCAGCGGCGGCGCGCATTTCGGTTCTCGCATCCGCGAAGCGCCGGACGGGACATTGTTCGTCACCATCGGCGAACGCGGAGACCGCCCCGCCGCACAGGATCTGTCGCGCCACAACGGCTCGGTGATCCGCATCAATCGTGACGGATCGGTCCCCGACGACAATCCGTTCGTCGGTCAGAACGGTGCACAGCCCGAGATCTGGTCCTACGGCCACCGCAATCCGCAAGGGGCTGCCTTCGACGCGTCAGGGCAGCTTTTCGTGGTGGAACATGGCGCTCAAGGCGGGGACGAAGTAAACCGGATCGCGCCCGGTGCCAACTACGGCTGGCCGGTGATCTCGTACGGGCGGCACTATTCTGGTGCGCAGATTGGCGAGGGCACTGCCAAGGACGGTATGGAGCAGCCCGAGTTCTACTGGGATCCCTCCATCGCCCCGTCGGACGCGGTGTTCCTCGAGGGGGGCGACTGGAACGGCGACATGCTGGTGGGCTCGCTCAAGTTCAACTACATCTCCCGCCTGACCGGCGACCCGCTGCGCGAGGCGGAAAGGCTCGAAAGCGAAGCCACGCTGCGGGTGCGTGACGTAGACCAGGGCCCGGATGGCGACATCTGGTTCCTGTCCGAGGTCAACGGCACGCTCTACCGCGCCGCCCTGCCATGATCGCTCAGGTGGACGATGCCGCCTTGGTGCCTTGGCTGCCGCGCTCGCGGTAGGGTGTCGTCTTGTAATGCGCGCGGTAGCATTTCGAGAAATGCGAGGGGCTGGTGAATCCGCAGGCCAGCGCCACGTTGATGACGCTCATGTCCGTCTGCATCAGCAGGTTGCGCGCCTTCTGAAGCCGCAATTCCATGTAGTATCGCTTGGGACTGCGGGTCAGGTACCGCCGGAACAGCCGCTCCAGCTGTCGCGTCGACATGCCCACCTCACGCGCGAGGATGGCGGGGCTGATGGGGTCCTCGATGTTGCCTTCCATCATCTTGATGACCTGCGACAGCTTGGGATGGCGCACGCCGATGCGGGTCGGCGTGGACAGACGCTGGGTGTCACGGTCGGTGCGAATGGTGGAATAAATCAGCTGGTCGGCCACCGCGTTGGCCAGCTCCTCGCCATGATCGTCGGCGATGAGCTTCAGCATCAGGTCGATGGACGATGTCCCCCCGGCGGTGGACAGCCGGTTGCCATCAAGTACGAAAACCGACTTGGTCAGCTCGACCTCGGGAAATTCCTCTTCGAAACCATCGTGGTTTTCCCAGTGGATGGTGGCGCGCTTGCCATCAAGCAGTCCGGCCTCGGCCAGTGTCCAGGCAGCGGTGCACAGGCCGCCCATGGTCAGCCCGCGCCGCGCCTCACGCCGCAGCCAGCCCAGAAGCTTCTTGGTGGTCGCCGCCGCCACGTCGATGCCGCCGCAGACAAGCACCACGTCATCGCGCGTCAGCTCGGGCAGATCACCGTCAAGCTGGTAGTCCATGCCCGCCGAACAGCGCACCGAGCCGCCGCCTTCTGAGGTCAGCATCCACTCGTAGACATGAGTGCCTGCCATGCGGTTGGCGATGCGAAGCGCCTCGACCGCGGCGGCAAAGCTCAGAAGCGTGAAATCGGGAAGCAGAACGAAGACAAACCGCCGCCGCGCGGGCTGCGAGGTGTCTCCTCTAGAGGTACGAGACAGCGACATGGTGCCCCCCGGGTCCGAACGGTTTATCCAGCCATTCCAGAGCGCTTCGTGCGACAGGCGCCGCGGGGCCACCGGAACGGTCCGACCAGATGTGCAGATGTGTCAAATGGCGTCAAGCGGCACGCACACTTTCCTGTGGCCTTAAGGGGGCGCCTTCTGTATATGCACCGGACGTTTTCGCTAACGGAGATCGACTGGGAGAAAGATCATGAGCGAGTGGACAAAATCGAGCTGGCGTACCAAGCCCCGCATCCAGATGCCCGACTATACCGATCAGGCCGAACTGGAAACCGTCGAGGCTCAGCTTTCGAAGTATCCGCCGCTGGTCTTTGCCGGCGAAGCACGGCGGCTGCGCGAAGAGTTGGGCAAGGCGTCGCGCGGCGAGGCCTTCCTGCTTCAGGGCGGCGACTGCGCCGAGGCTTTCGACCAGTTCACCGGGTCGGCGATCCGTGACACCTTCAAGGTGATGCTGCAGATGGCCATGGTGCTGACATACGGTGCCAAGGTGCCGGTGGTGAAGGTCGGCCGCATGGCGGGCCAGTTCGCCAAGCCGCGTTCTGCCCCCACGGAAACCGTGGATGGTGTCGAACTGCCGAGCTTCCGGGGTGACATCATCAACGAGCTGGACTTCACCCCCACAGCCCGCAAGCCCAACCCGCAGAAGATGCTGCATGCCTACACGCAGTCAGCCGCCACGCTGAACCTGCTGCGCGCCTTCTCGACCGGCGGCTACGCGGACGTGCACGAGGTGCACCGCTGGACCCTTGGCTTCACCGAGGGCGAAAAAGCCGCGCGCTACCGCGAAATGGCCATGCGCATCGGCGACACGCTTGATTTCATCAAGGCTGCGGGCATCGACAGCAACCGTTCGGCGGCGCTGCACCAGGTGCATTTCTACACCAGCCATGAATCGCTGCTGCTGGAATACGAAGAGGCACTGACCCGCGTCGATTCGACCTCCGGCAAATGGCTCGCGGGCTCGGGCCACATGGTTTGGATCGGCGACCGTACCCGTCAGCCCGACGGCGCGCACGTGGAATTCGCCCGCGGCGTGATGAACCCGATCGGCCTCAAGTGCGGCCCCTCGATGACTTCCGAGGATCTCAAGGTTCTGATGAAGAAGCTGAACCCGCAGAACGAGGCGGGCCGGCTGACGCTCATCACCCGCTTCGGTGCCGGCCAGGTGGCCGACAACCTGCCCCGCCTCATCGAGGCCGTGCGCGAGGAAGGTGCCAACGTTCTCTGGGTCTGCGATCCGATGCACGGCAACACCATCAAGTCCGCCTCGGGCTACAAGACCCGTCCCTTCGACCGGGTCCTCTCCGAGGTGCGCGAGTTCTTCGCGGTTCACAAGCAGCAGGGCACCATTCCCGGCGGCGTGCATTTCGAGATGACCGGCCAGGACGTGACCGAATGCACCGGCGGCGTCTTCGCCGTATCGGACGAGAACCTGAGCGACCGCTACCACACCGCCTGCGATCCGCGCCTGAACGCATCGCAGTCTCTGGAACTGGCGTTCCTCGTAGCCGAAGAGCTCAACCAGCTGCAGCTGCACCAGCAGCCCGCGGATACGGCCACCGCCTGATCCTTGAGCATTGCAACACGATAGGCGGCGCCCTCAGTGGCGCCGCCTTTTGCGTTCCTGACCATGTCATGCCGCCGTTGCCGGTGACTCAGGCCCGACCCAAGATTGCGGATGCCTTCCACATGAACATTTGAGGCAAATGGAAATCCACGCCCCCGGTTTTGTCTTGCCTCAAATATTTCGCAGGGGACGGGGCAGCGCCTTCCGAGCGCGGTCTCGATCCTCGGGGTTGAGTGTCAAAGGCAATCCCCTGACCCGTCCTGTGCCAAGTGGACCGGTGCAAACTTCGGCAAAGCCGTAGGCCCTTTCACACGCACCGGCTGCCGCGTGGTCAACGCGATTCCGCGGTATCGGCATGTGTTGATCCCTCTTCCCTTTTCCACGCGTGACGCATAGCCTTCGCACCAATCAAATGTTCCAACGAGGGAGACAGGAACAATGAAGAAGTGGCTCATGGCCTCCGCCGCCACCGCGCTGCTCGCAGGTGGTGCCGCCCAGGCGGAAGACGCTGGCATTGGGATCATCCTTGGCTTTACCGGCCCGATCGAATCCCTGACCCCGTCCATGGCGGGAAGCGCCGAGCTTGCGCTTAAGGAAATCAACGACAGCGGCAACTTCCTCGAGGGGGTCACCCTCGTGCCGGTGCGCGCAGACAGCACCTGCGTAGACAGCGCCGCCGCCACGGCCGCTGCAGAACGCCTCGTGACCACCGACGGCGTCGTCGCCATCATGGGCGCCGACTGCTCGGGCGTGACCGGCGCGGTCCTGTCCAACGTCGCCGTGCCCAACGGCGTGCCGATGATCTCGCCCTCGGCCACCTCGCCGGGCCTGTCGGAAGCCGAGGACAATGGCCTCTTCTTCCGTACTTCGCCGTCGGATGCTCGCCAGGGAGAAGTCCTCGCTGAGATCCTGAACGAGCGTGGCATCAGCTCGGTCGCGGTGACCTACACCAACAACGACTATGGCAAGGGCTTTGCCGACAGCTTCGAGGCGGCCTTCACCGAAGCGGGCGGCGAGATCACTCTCACCGCATCGCATGAAGACGGCAAGGGTGACTACTCGGCCGAGATCGGCGCGCTGGCCTCTGCTGGCGGCGAGGTTCTCGTGGTGCTGGGCTACTCGGACCAGGGCGGCAAGGGCATCATCCAGTCCGCGCTCGACACCGGGGCCTTCGACACCTTCGCCATGGGCGACGGGATGTATTCGGACGCGCTGATCGCGGACCTCGGCAATGATCTCGAGGGCAGCTTCGGATCGGTTCCGTGGGCCGAAGGCGAAGGCGCAGAGGCGTTCTCGACCCTGGCCAACGAAGCAGGCGTGACGGCGGAAAGCTCCTACACCCGCGAAAGCTACGACGCTGCAGCCCTCATCGCGCTGGCGATGATGAAGGGCGGCGAAGCGTCTTCCGCGGCGGTTGCGGCGAACGTTCTCGACGTGGCCAACGCACCGGGCGAGCCGATCCTGCCGGGCGAGCTTGGCAAGGCGCTGGAAATCCTCGAGAGCGGCGGTGACATCGACTATGTCGGTGCGACCAACGTGGAACTCGTCGGTCCCGGCGAGGCGGCCGGCACCTACCGCTACTACGAGATCGAGGGCGGCGCCTACGAGACCGTATCGTTCAAGTGACGTGACGCCGCCCTGCACCGGCAGGTGCAAGGGAGACGTTGACAGATGGCGGCCCGGGGTGCAGATCCCGGGCTGTTGCATGACAGGGCCGCGCAAGACGGCCCGGGGGGAGACAGTCCTTTGATCCGTATCGAGAACCTGCATCGCCATTTCGGCGGCTTCCGGGCCGTGGACGGCGCCGATTTCGAGATTGCCGATGGCACCATCACAGGGCTCGTCGGCCCCAACGGCGCGGGCAAGTCCACCCTGTTCAACGTCATCGCCGGGGCGCTACCGCCGACCTCCGGCAAGGTCTTCATGGACGGTGAGGACATCACCGGCCTGCCGCCGCACGAGCTTTTTCACAAAGGCCTGCTGCGGACCTTCCAGATCGCGCACGAATTCAGCTCCATGTCCTGCCGTGAGAACCTCATGATGGTGCCCGGACAACAGGCCGGGGAATCGCTCTGGAACGCGTGGTTCGGACGCGGGCGGATCGCTCAGGAAGAGGCCGCGCTGCTGAAGAAGGCGGATGAGGTGCTTGATTTCCTGACGATTTCGCATCTGAAGGACGAGAAGGCCGGCAACCTGTCTGGGGGCCAGAAGAAGCTGCTCGAGCTTGGGCGCACGATGATGGTGGACGCCAAGGTGGTGTTCCTTGACGAAGTGGGCGCGGGCGTGAACCGCACGCTTCTTGGCACCATCGCCGAGACCATCCTTCGCCTCAACCGTGAGCGCGGCTACACCTTTTGCGTCATCGAACATGACATGGATTTCATCGGGCGCATCTGTGATCCGGTCATTGTCATGGCCGAGGGGCGCAAGCTGGCGCAGGGCACGCTGGATGAGATCAAGGCGAACGAGGCGGTGATCGAGGCCTATCTTGGCACCGGTCTCAAGAACAAGGAGCTTCAGGCATGATGGCTCGGCTCGGACGGGGGCTCTGCCCCCAGCCGCCGCTGGCGGCTTCTCCCGGCGTATTTGCCCACGAGAAGAAACAGGGGGCGGTGCGATGACCGGCGATGTAGCTCAGGCGGCGGGCGCGGCGCCCTACCTGATCGGCGAGGCCATGCGTGGCGGCTACGGGCGCGGCGCGGACATCTTGCACGGCTGCACCATCGCGGTGGAGCGCGGCGAGATCGCCGTCATCGTCGGACCCAACGGCGCGGGCAAGTCCACGGCCATGAAGGCGGTCTTCGGCATGCTGGATCTTCGCGAGGGATCCGTGAGGCTTGATGGTGAGGATATCACCGCGCTCAGCCCGCAGGCGCGGGTGCGCAAGGGCATGGGCTTCGTGCCGCAGACCAACAACATCTTCGCCTCCATGAGCGTGGAAGAGAACCTCGAGATGGGGGCCTTTATCCGCGACGATGATTTTCATGGCACGATGGAGCAGGTTTATGACCTCTTCCCCATCCTGCGTGACAAGCGGCGGCAGGCGGCGGGCGAGCTTTCGGGCGGACAGCGCCAGCAGGTGGCCGTGGGCCGGGCGCTGATGACGAAGCCCAAGGTGCTCATGCTCGACGAGCCGACCGCCGGCGTGTCGCCTATCGTCATGGACGAGCTCTTCGACCGGATCATCGAGGTGGCCCGCACCGGTCTTCCGGTGCTCATGGTGGAACAGAACGCAAGGCAGGCGCTCGAGATCGCCGACAAGGGCTACGTGCTCGTGCAGGGGGCCAATGCCCATACCGGCACCGGGGCCGAGCTTCTGGCCGATACCGCAGTGCGCCGCAGTTTCCTCGGAGGGTGAGAGAATGACCAACCCGACCACCCTGCCCGGGCTAGCCGCGCTGTTGCTGATTGCCGCCCCGCTGGCGGCACAGGATGCCGGCCACGGCGAGGCGGCGCGCAATCTGTCGCTGGACGACGCCCCGGTGCGGGCCGAGATCGCGCTTGATTGCAGCTTCGACACCGAATGCGTCGAGGGCGAGCCCTGCGCAGACAGCGGCTTTGCTCCGCACCTGACCGGCATGGCCGGCGGGATGGACGAGAGCGCCATGGTGGCGCGCGTCCTGCTGTCCTCCGAAGCCACGGAGGTCGAGCTTCTGGGAGTGCGCGATGGCGGTGCCATGTCGCTTTCGGGCGGCAGCTTCGAAGAGCGGCATCTGATGACCGTCGGTGTGGACGGCACGGCTCGCTACACCGTGCACATGAGCGAGGGGCCGATGATGATCAGCTACCTCGGGCAATGCGAGGCGGCGCAATGACCGCCCTCAGGAAAAAGGAGCGTCGCTGATGGACCTGCTCAACGGTCTCGTGGTGCTTGCCAACTTCGTGCTGATCCCCGCCACCGCCTATGGGAGCCAACTGGCTCTGGGCGCGCTTGGTGTGACGCTGATCTACAGCATCCTGCGGTTCTCCAACTTCGCCCATGGCGACACCATGGCCTTTGGCACCATGGTGACGATCCTTGCCACCTGGGGACTGCAATCCGCGGGGATTGGCTTCGGTCCGCTACCCACGGCGCTACTGGCGCTGCCGGTGGGCATCTTCGGCGCGGCGCTGCTGCTGCTGGCGACGGACCGGCTGGTCTACCGCTTCTACCGCGCACAGCGGGTCAAGCCGGTGATCCTCGTCATCGTCTCGACCGGGGTGATGTTCATCTACAATGGCCTGACCCGGTTCATCATCGGGCCCGACGACCAGAACTTTGCCGATGGCGAGCGTTTTGTCATGTCCGCGCGGGATTTCAAGGCGTTAACCGGCCTCGACGAAGGGCTGGCGCTGAAGACGACGCAGGCAATCACGGTGGTGACCGCGATCGTGGTGATGGTGGCGCTGTTCTGGTTCCTCAATCGCACCCGCACCGGCAAGTCCATGCGCGCCTATTCCGACAACGAGGATCTTGCCCTGTTGTCCGGCATCAACCCCGAGCGGGTCGTGCGCGTGACGTGGATCCTCGTGGCGGCGCTGGCGACCATCGCCGGCACGCTTTACGGGCTCGACAAGAGCTTCAAGGCCTTCACCTATTTCCAGCTGCTGCTGCCGATCTTCGCCAGCGCCATCGTGGGCGGCATCGGCAGCCCCATCGGCGCCATCGCGGGAGGCTTCATCATCGCCTATTCCGAGGTGATCTTCACCTACGCCTGGAAGCGGGTGGTCGGCTACATGGTCCCTGAGGGGATGGAGCCTGACGGCCTGCTGCAGTTGCTGGGCACCGACTACAAGTTCGCGGTCAGCTTCGTCATCCTCGTGATCGTGCTGCTGATCCGGCCGACCGGCCTGTTCCAGGGGAAATCCATATGAGAACGCTTGCCCTTTTCGCACTGGTCGCGGCGCTGATCCTTGGCACAGGCTTCGTGCAAAGCTGGAACTCGGCGCTGATCATCCTCAACATGGGTCTGGTGAGCGCCATCATGGCGCTTGGCGTGAACCTGCAATGGGGCCTGGCGGGCCTCTTCAACGTCGGCGTCATGGGCTTTGTCGCCGTGGGCGGCCTCGCGGTGGTGCTGACCTCGGTCGCGCCGGTACCCGAGGCGTGGGCCGCGGGCGGCTGGCGGGTCGTCGCGGCACTGGCGCTGGGGGCTGCGGCCATCGCGCTGTCGGTGCTGGCATGGAAGCGGCTGGGCCGCGGTCTGCGCGCCATCGCGGTGCTTATCATTGCCGGGCTGGGCTTTGTCGCCTACCGGGCGCTGCTCGATCCCGCCGTCGCGGCGATCGAGGCGGTGAACCCCGCGATCAGCGGCAACATCGGCGGGCTTGGCCTTCCGGTCCTGCTGGCTTGGCCCGTGGGCGGGCTCTTGGCCGCCGGGGTGGCTTGGGTCATCGGCAAGACGGCTCTGGGGCTGCGGTCTGACTACCTCGCCATTGCAACGCTTGGCATTGCTGAAATCATCGTGGCCGTGATGAAGAACGAGGACTGGCTGGCGCGCGGCGTCAAGAACATGATCGGCCTGCCCCGCCCCGTCCCCTACGAGGTTGACCTGCAAGGCGATCCCGCCTTCGTCGAACGGGCCGCGAGTTTCGGGTTCGACGCCACCACGGCCTCCACCCTATACGTCAAGATCGGCTATTCGCTGATGTTCACCGCTGTGCTCGTGGCGCTGCTGGTGCTGGCACAGCTGGCGCTGAACTCGCCCTGGGGCCGCATGATGCGTGCCATCCGCGACAACGAAGAAGCCGCGGAGGCGATGGGCAAGGATGTCACCGCGCGGCACCTGCAGGTATTCATTCTTGGGTCGATGCTCTGCGGTATCGCGGGCGCGATGATGACAACCCTCGATGGACAGCTGACGCCATCGAGCTACCAGCCCCTGCGCTACACCTTCCTGATCTGGGTGATGGTGATCGTGGGCGGATCTGGCAACAACCTCGGGGCCGTTTTGGGCGGTTTCCTCGTGTGGTTTCTCTGGGTGCAGGTGGAACCCATGGGGCAATGGTTCATGGGCGTCGTGACCGCCGGTATGGCCGATGGCTCGTGGCTCAAGGATCACCTGCTCGGCAGCGTGCAGCATATGCGGCTGCTGACCATGGGCGTCATTATGCTCGTAGTCCTGAGATTTGCCCCGAGGGGCCTTCTGCCTGAGCGGTAATAACCCTGCGTTAGGATCTCTGATGGCACAATCGCCGGGGGCCTTCGCGGGTCTCCGGCGTTTTGCTGCCGACCGCCCGCGAACGGCCGGAACAGAGTTCGCCCAAACGGCGTTGCGAAGGCATGAAACACATGGAATGGACCCGCGTCACAAGCAACTGGACCCGCGCTTCGAAACGGCTAGAAACGCGCTTCCCCCACCTAAGCCCCGGCAGCCTGCAACAGCCGCCGTCACACTTGAATGAAATGGCCCGCATCGTTGCCGACAGCCACGATCTGACCCTCGCCGAGGCGCATCACGAGCTGAGGGATCTGCTCTTTCCCGAGATGCTTCCCGAGCCGATAGCCCGCGCAGTTGTTTGATACCTTGATGAAATCTAGGTGTCAGTCTGATTAAAACGTTTTTGTGTCACTGGAAATTCATGCAACATAGAGAAACCCAAGGCACGGCTTGGGCGTTTCTACGCTGAACAGGAGGTACGGCGGATGTTTCAATTTATGTCCCGGGTCAAACCCGGCCAAAATAGTCAGATCACCCTCGACAGTCAGAAGACACGCCCAGACGACACCTGGATCGATGCGCAGGCGGCCCCTGAACAGGCAGCAGCGACACGCGATCAGGAACTGGCACGTGTGGCAGCGCTCGCCCGCGAAGCCTAAGGCTGCTCAGCCCAGAGAGGTCACCCACAGGATCGATGCATCCTCGGGGCTGACAGACACCACGTTGTGGCCCATGGAAGCGTCATAATAGGCGCTGTCTCCCCGTCGCATTTCGATGGGCTCGTAGAACTCGGTATAGAACCGGATCACTCCGGTCAGGACGTAGAGGAACTCCTCACCGTCGTGACGGACCCAGCCATCGAATTCATCCATCTTCCGCGCCCGCACCCGAGCGCGGTATGGCAGCATTTTCTTTTTGGTCAGAGTTTCCGCCAGCAGCTCGTGCTCATACGTCACTGTGGTTTGCGGCAGCCCCTCTCCGTCGCGGGTGTGCACCAGACGCCCTGACACCTGGTCACGCTTGGGCTGAGTGAACAGCTGAGGCACGCCGATGCCAAGGCCAAGGGCCAGCTTCTTCAAAGCGTCATAGGTGGGCGACATCTGCCCGTTCTCGATCTTGGACAGGGTCGAGCGGGCCAGCCCGGCCTCCCGGGCTGCCTGCTCTAGTGTCCAGTCCCGCTCCTTGCGCAGTTCGCGCACGCGGGCGCCAAGGTCGAGCGGCTCGGCCATGGCCTCTTCGCCGTTTTCACGGGCAAGTCGGATGAGGGTTTTCGGGTCCCGGTTCATGCGCCATGCTATAGGACCGGCACCCGCCCCGCGCAACCACCACAAGCACCGCACTCAGCACAAGGGCTTCGCATGCTTTCCATTTTCGATCAGGGCGCGCCCGCTCCCTGCCCGTCTCCGTTCAACCTCGCGGCCCATGTGCTGGCCGCTGGCGAGGCGACCCCGGACAAGATCGCTCTGGCCATTCTGCGCGTCACTGGGGCGGAGCGCTGGTCCTACGCGCGCCTCATTGCCGCGGTGCGCGGTACCGCCACGGGCCTGCTGCAAACCGGCCTCGTGCCCGGTGACATCATGCTGCTGCGGTTGGGCAATACGGTGGATTTCCCCATCGCCTACCTTGGGGCCATCGCCGCCGGCATCGTGCCCGTGCCCACCTCGTCGCAACTGACCGAGCGTGAGGTCGCGCCAATGATCGCCGCCCTGCGGCCCGCCGCGATCCTTCGCGCCGAAAGCGTCGCCTGTCCAGAAACGGACGTTCCGGTTCACGGCCCCAACACCTACACCCCGTGGCGCGATTTGCCTCCGGCAGCGTACGATATGGGCGACCCCGATCGGCTGGCCTACATCATCTACACCTCCGGCACCTCGGGACTGCCGCGCCCCGTTGCCCATGCCCACCGGGCGATCTGGGCGCGGCAAATGATGATGGAGGGGTGGTACGGCCTGCGCAGCACCGACCGCCTGCTACACGCTGGCGCCTTCAACTGGACCTACACGCTGGGTACCGGCCTCATGGATCCGTGGACCATGGGCGCCACTGCGCTGATCCCGGTGGCCGGCACCGATCCGGCACAGCTACCGCTGCTGATGAAGCGCAATGACGCGAGCATTTTTGCCGCTGCTCCGGGTGTTTACAGGCAAATTTTGAAGTCCTCCATTCCGCCGCTGCCCAAGCTGCGCCACGGCCTCGCCGCCGGTGAAAAGCTGGCTCCGACCGTCAGAAGCGCCTGGCAGGATGCCACCGGTACCGAAATATTCGAGGCGTTCGGCATGTCGGAATGTTCCACTTTCATCTCCTCAGCGCCGGACCGTCCCGCCGCGCCGGAAGCGCTCGGGCGGCCTCAGGCTGGTCGGCGCGTGGCCATCCTGGGTGACGACGGTGAGCCTGTGCCTTTGGGCACGCCCGGCACCATCGCCATCGACGCGTCGGACCATGGGCTCATGATGGGCTACCACGGAGCCCCGGACGAGACTGCAAAGCGTTTCACGAACGGCTGGTTTCTTACCGGAGATCATGGAGTTATGAGTGAATCTTCAGAGATAACCTACCTTGGCCGAGGCGATGACATGATGAACGCCGGAGGCTATCGCGTCTCGCCCATCGAGGTGGAGGCCGCGCTCGCGGATCTTCCGGGCATCACCGAGATCGGCGTCACGGACGTAGCGATCAAGGACGGCGTCAGCATCATCGCGGCCTTCTACCTCGCGCCTCAAGAGCTCGACGAAGAGGATCTTAAGGACGAGGCCGCGTCCCGGCTCGCGCGGTACAAACAGCCGCGTGCCTTTATCCGGGTGGACGCGCTGCCCCGGAACGCCAATGGCAAGCTGATACGCAAGGCCCTGAAAGACTTCGCCATCTCCTGACTCAAAAAGGCCCCCAACCGGGGGCCTTTACGCTCAGATGCATGCGCGATCAGCTGCAGCCGCTGGTCGATCCGCAGGTGTTGCACTTCATGCAGGTGCCGTTGCGCACAAGCGTGTAGTTGCCGCATTCACCGCAGGCTTCGCCCTCGTAGCCCTGCATCCGCGCCTTGGCGCGCGCATCCATGGCCATGGCCGAGCTGCTGCCCGACAGGGTTGCCACCGCCGAGGCCGCCTGCGGGGAGACCGCAGAGACATTGCCGGCGCTCGTGGGCTGTCCGCCCTGAAGCACCACCAGCTCCTGCGGCAGACGCTTGCGCAGGTAGCCCGTGGACGAGATCTGCTTGAGCATCTCGAGGGACCGCGCGGCGGTGGTCTCGGACAGCTCCTGCACGTTGCGCACGCTGTCCTCCTCACCACGGCCAAGATCGTCGAACGTGGCCCCCGACGGCTTAACGTGTGCCAGATCCGTGCGGTCAAGGTAGCTCACCGCCAATTCCCGGAAGATGTAGTCGAGGATCGAGGTGGCGTTCTTGATGCTGTCATTGCCCTGCACCATGCCCGCCGGCTCGAACTTGGTGAAGGTGAAGGCATCAACGAATTCCTCAAGCGGAACACCGTATTGCAGGCCGACGCTCACCGCGATTGCGAAGTTGTTCATCATCGCGCGGAAGCCGGCACCTTCCTTGTGCATGTCGATGAAGATCTCGCCGAGCGAGCCGTCCTGGTATTCGCCCGTGCGCAGATAAACCTTGTGCCCACCCACGACCGCCTTCTGGGTATAGCCCTTGCGACGCTCGGGCATTTTGGTGCGACCGGCACGGATGACCTCCTTGATGACCACCTTCTCGACGATCTTCTCGGCGATGACCTGTGCCTTCTCCTGCGGGGTGCCGGTTTCCAGAACCTCCAGCGCCTCATCGTCATCCTCGACCAACGCAGAGGCCAGCGGCTGCGACAGTTTCGACCCGTCACGGTAAAGCGCGTTGGCCTTTACCCCCAGCGACCACGACAGCTCGTAGGCCTTCTGGCAATCCTCGACCGTGGCCGAGTTCGGCATGTTGATGGTCTTGGAAATTGCCCCGGAAATAAAGCTTTGCGCGGCGGCCATCATGTGGATGTGGCTGTGGACCGACAGGTAACGCGTCCCTTTCTTTCCACAGGGATTTGCACAGTCGAAGACGTTTAAGTGCGCCGGGTCCAGATGCGGCGCGCCCTCGAGGGTCATGGTACCGCAGACGTGGTCATTGGCAGCGTCGATCTCGCGCTTGGTGAACCCGAGATGGCGCAGGAGGTCGAAGGTGGGATCGTTGAGCTTGTCGGCCGGGATGCCGAGAGTCTCGCGGCAGAACTCTGCGCCGAGGGTCCACTGGTTGAACACAAAGCGGATGTCGAAGGCCGTTGCCAGCGCGCCTTCGACCTTCTCGATCTGCGCGGGGCCAAAGCCGTGGCCGGCCAGTGTGCCGTGGTTGATCCCGGGCGCGTTGCCAAGGGTCTGGTGGCCCACCGCGTAACCGATGATCTCTTCGATCTGGGCCGAAGGGTAGCCCAGCTTCATGAGCGCCGCGGGCACCGACTGGTTGATGATCTTGAAGTACCCACCCCCGGCGAGCTTCTTGAACTTTACCAGCGCGAAGTCCGGCTCGATCCCGGTGGTGTCGCAATCCATGACGAGGCCAATGGTGCCCGTGGGCGCGATCACCGAGACCTGCGCATTGCGGTACCCGTGCTGTTCGCCAAGACGCAGTGCCTCGTCCCATGCGGACTTGGACAGCGCGATCAGCCGCGCATCGGGGCAGTTCGCGTGGTCGAGCGGCACCGGCTTGACCGCCAGCCCCTCGTAGCCCTCAGCCTCGCCATAGGCAGCGGTGCGGTGATTGCGGATGACCCGCAGCATGTGATCGGCGTTGCGCGCATAGCCCGGGAAGGCCCCCAGCTCCCCCGCCATCTCGGCGGAGGTGGCGTAGGACACGCCGGTCATGATCGCAGTGAGGGCACCGCACAGCGCGCGGCCCTCGTCGCTGTCATAGCCAAGACCGAGGTTCATCAGCAGCCCGCCGATGTTGGCATAGCCAAGGCCCAGCGTGCGGAAATCGTAGGAGCGTTGGGCAATTTCCTTCGAAGGAAATTGCGCCATCAGCACCGACACTTCGAGCGTGATGGTCCAAAGCCGCGCGGCATGCATGTAGCGTTCCGCATCGAACGCGCCGTCCTCGAGGAAGGTGAGCAGGTTCATGGACGCAAGGTTGCAGGCGGTGTCGTCAAGGAACATGTATTCCGAGCACGGGTTCGAGCCGCGGATCTCACCATCCTCCGGGCAGGTATGCCATGCGTTGACGGTATCGTGGAACTGAATGCCCGGATCGGCGCAGGCCCATGCGGCGTGGCCGATCTGCTCCCACAGCTCGCGCGCGTCCACGGTTTTCGCCACGGAACCATCGGTGCGACGGATCAGCTCCCACAGCTTGCCGTCCTTGATCGCCTCGAGGAAGGCGTCGGTCACGCGGATCGAGTTGTTGGAGTTCTGCCCCGAGACGGACGCGTAAGCCTCGGAATCCCAATCGGTGTCATAGGTCGGGAACTCGATCGAGGCATAGCCCTGACGCGCGTAGTCCAGCACGCGCTTGATATAGGTTTCCGGGATCGAGACCTTCTTGGCCTCGCGGATCGCCTTTTTCAGGCCGAGGTTGGCGTTGGCCTCATAGGCATCTTCCTCAAGCCCTTCCCAGTTGCGAATGGCGGCGAAGATGTCGTTGAGCATCTTCTCGTGCATCTTGGACCCGGCGACAAGGCTGGCAACCTTCTGCTCTTCCTTGACCTTCCAGTTGATGAATTCCTCGATGTCCGGGTGATCGCTGTCGACGATGACCATCTTGGCGGCGCGGCGCGTGGTGCCACCCGACTTGATGGCACCGGCGGCGCGGTCCCCGATCTTGAGGAAACCCATCAGGCCCGACGACCGGCCGCCGCCCGACAGGCTTTCGCCCTCGGCCCGCAGCGAGCTGAAGTTGGTGCCGGTGCCGGAGCCGTACTTGAACAGACGCGCCTCGCGGACCCAGAGGTCCATGATGCCGCCCTCGTTCACCAGATCGTCAGACACCGACTGAATGAAGCAGGCGTGCGGCTGCGGGTGCTCGTAGGAGGATTTGGATCGGGTCAGCTTGCCGGTCTTGTAGTCGACGTAATGGTGCCCCTGACCGGGGCCGTCGATGCCATAGGCCCAGTGCAGGCCGGTGTTGAACCACTGCGGCGAATTGGGCGCGGCGACCTGAGCGGCCAGCATGTGGCGCATCTCGTCATAGTAGGCGCGTGCGTCGTCCTCAGTGGTGAAATAGCCGCCTTTCCAGCCCCAGTAGGCCCATGCGCCCGCCAGGCGGTCAAACACCTGCTTGGCCGAGGTCTCACCACCCTTTGGGGTGTCGGTGTTCGCCGGCACCGAGCGCCAGAGGAACTCGGGCACGCCCTTCTCGGCGACTTTCTTCAGTTCGGTCGGAACGCCGGCTTTGCGGAAGTATTTCTGAGCGATAACGTCCGAGGCGACCTGGCTCCATTTCGCAGGCACTTCGAGCGTGTCGAGCTTGAAGACCGAAGTACCGTCCGGGTTGCGGATTTCCGAGCTCGTGGTGACAAACTCGATATCGGCATAGGCGTCCTGCCCGGCCTTGGTGTACTTTCTCTCGATCTTCATGGCTGTCCTGCTCCAGCTGATCCTTAACGCACTTGCCGGACAACTGGCACACCCATCCAGACCGCAGGAGGCTCTGCCTGCCCCGCGCGACGTCTTCTGACACTGATAGGTTTGGGCCACAGCTCAACCACAACATATTGTGGTGCTTGGTCCGGCCTGCACAAACTGGCCCGAAACCGTCGCATGGGTCAACGGCTTTTTCGGCCGCTAGTCCCATATATTTGGTGCCACCATGGTGAGCCGCTACAAGCGCTATGGGTTGTCCCCGTTTCATCCACATGGATGAGGGGCATGTGCAGGCTAGGCGAAGCGTAGGAAATGCAGCCTTCCCGCAATGGTTATCCACAGCTGTTGAGAACTCGCCTCAACTTATCCCCATCGCACCAGCGAAAGACCGCGCGACATGCAAGCAACACTGGGATTGCAAGTGTGCACGAAAAAACATGCACCCAAATCAGGCAGACAGCGAAAACCCCAGCGCTTGCAGGGGGTGAGGACAACAACTGATCATGAAAGTGAAGTGGTCGGGGCGGCGAGATTCGAACTCACGACCTTCTGTACCCAAAACAGACGCGCTACCAAGCTGCGCTACGCCCCGATGGCCCTCCTCTACCCTCGGAACGCGGCAGATGGAAGGCAATTTTTGCAGGTCAGCGCGGGAAAGTGCCAGCCCTGAAATGTGGCATGGCAAACCCCCTCCGGCGCCGGTTGCCGGCTATTCGCAGGCCCAGACCGCATCCTTGATCGCGGGGTGCTGCATGACGCTGCCGGGCACGATCCCCATCCGCTCGGCAAGCCCGCCGTTGATCTCAAGCACGTATTGTGCCGGTTCCCCGCTGGGGATCGGCGTTTCATCATGCGGAATGGCATCCGCATGCACCGAAACCACCTGCCCCTGCGCATCGGCAAAGATAATGTCCAGCGGGATCAATGTGTTCTTCATCCAAAAGGACACAGGACGCTCCTGATCGTAGGCAAAGAGCATGCCCTGTGACGAGGGCATGTCCTCCACGAACATGAGACCCTTGGAACGTTCTGCCACCGTATCGGCGACGTCCACGTTAAAGCGCGCGCTGCCCCAATCCCCTTTAAGACGCAGGACATCGTCGCGGCAGCCCTGCGCCGTGACGGGCCCTGCGGCAAGGATCGCGAGTGCGATCAGGCAGTTGCGAGTGCGGCTTCCCATGCGCAGACCTCTGTTGCCATGAGGCCCCGCTTGCCGTCGATGACGCGGATAGCCAGCGCTTCGCCCGGTTGCAGGTCGGCAAGGCCGGACCGGCGGAGAACCTCGATATGAATGAAGATGTCGCTGGACCGGCCAAAGATGTTGGCAAAGCCGAAGCCCTTGCCCTTGTCGAACCATTTCACCCGCGCCGGCTCAAGCGGAGCTGCGGCGATCACCTCCGGATCGATGCCTTCAAAATCTGCCAGCGGCGCGCCTGCGGGCACCTCGGGCGGATCGATGCGCAGCACTTCAGTGGCCTGAATGCCGCGCTCCGTCTTTTGCACCGAGATCTCGATCTGCGCATTGTCCGCCACCGAACTCTGGCCAAAATTCCGGAGAACATTGGCATGCAGGAGGATATCCGGCCCTCCCTCGTCGGCGATGACAAAGCCGAACCCCTTCACCGGATCGAACCATTTCACCTTTCCGATTACGCGGCGTACCTCTGCGTCTTCTTGTGTCAACTGCGTTTCCAAACTTCTGAGTGTTAGCGTATCCCCAGATTGTCTTGCGACAAACGCCCTCTGGATTGCAAGCATCACCAAGCGCTATTTTGTGACGGATCGCACTTCATGTAACGTGATATTCACGGGTTTAGGCGTGCTACGCTCCAGTTGTCGGCGGTGTTCCGCCTGCGCCACACAAATCGGTCGTGAAGTCGGAACTGACCATCGGCCCAGAACTCTATTTCGAGGGGGGTGATGCGGTATCCCCCCCAAAACGGTGGCCGGGCCGGTTTGGTTCCCTTGGTTGCGGTGATCTTCGCGACCTCGGCCATCAGCGAGGCGCGGGAGTCCAGAGGCCGGCTCTGCTTGCTGGCCCATGCCCCGAGGCGGGATTTCAGCGACCGGCTGTCATAGTAGGCATCCGCTTGCGGGCCGTCCTCGCGGGTGACGGTTCCGCGCACCCGCACCTGCCGGCGCAGGGATTTCCAGTGCATCACGAAGGCCGCCTTTCCGGCGCCCTCGATTTCCTGCGCCTTGGCGCTTTCGTAATTGGTATAGAAGACGAAGGCGTCATTCTCGATTTCTTTGAGAAGCACCATGCGGCTGTTGGGCAGCCCGTCCGCGTCGACAGTGGCAAGGGCAATGGCGTTGGGATCGTTGATCTCGGTCGCCTCGGCCTCAGAAAGCCAGCGGCGAGCGATGGCAAAGGGGTCGTCCCCCGCGAAAAGGCCGGTACGGTCGGACATGAGATATCTCCTTGAGGGGTGCTCGGGTGGCACCGACACTTGAAGCCCCCTTGGGCATGCCCTAAAGGAAGCCGGAACAGGAATGCCGGTTAGGGGAAGGTAATGTCAAACACTCTGATGGCGGGCAAGCGTGGCCTCATCATGGGGCTTGCCAACGACAAGTCTATCGCATGGGGCATCGCCAAGGCCCTCCGGAACGCAGGGGCGGAACTTGCCTTCTCGTACCAGGGCGAAGCGCTTAAGAAACGTGTGGGGCCGCTGGCCGAACAGCTGGGGTCGGACATCGTCCTGCCCTGCGATGTGGGTGACGAGCCATCCATCGACGCGCTCTTCACCTCGCTGGGGGAACGCTGGGACAACCTCGATTTCGTGGTGCATGCCATCGGCTTCTCGGACAAGAGCGAACTGCGTGGCCGTTACGTGGACACCAGCCGTGAGAACTTCAAGCTGACCATGGACATCTCGGTCTACAGCTTCACCGCGGTGATGCAGCGCGCCGAGAAGATGATGAACAAGGGCGGCTCGGCCCTGACCCTCACCTATTACGGTGCAGAACGCATCATGCCTCACTACAACGTCATGGGCGTGGCCAAGGCGGCCCTTGAGGCGTCGGTCCGGTACCTGTCCGAGGATCTTGGGAAGGACGGCATCCGGGTCAACGCGATCTCGGCCGGCCCGATCAAGACCCTCGCGGCCTCGGGGATCGGCGATTTTCGCTACATCCTGAACTGGAATGCCTACAACTCGCCCCTGCGCCGCAACGTCACCATCGACGACGTGGGTGGATCGGCGCTTTACCTGCTGTCGGACCTCGGCAGCGGCGTGACGGGCGAGACGCATCACGTGGATGCGGGCTATCACGTGGTCGGCATGAAGGCCGTCGACGCGCCCGACATCACCAAGGCCTGAGACGCGTCCCAAGGGAAGGATACGCCATGGACAAGGACCTGCTTCCACACGAGAAGGGTTTCCACGTCAGCTGGGACCAGCTGCACCGCGATGCTCGGGCGCTGGCCTGGCGCCTGCAGGGGCATGGCCCCGCTGATGGCGGCTGGAAGGCCGTCGTGGCGATCACCCGGGGCGGCATGGCCCCGGCCATGATCATCGCCCGCGAGCTCGACATCCGCACGGTGGATACGATCAGCGTGAAAAGCTACCACTCGGGCGGTGGCAAGGCCGACCAGCGGCGCGAGGCGCAGGTGCTGAAATCCCCAGATGCCGACCTTGTCGGGGACGGCTCGGGGATCCTTATCATCGACGACCTCGTGGACAGCGGCAAAACGCTGGAGCTGGTGCGCCGCCTTTACCCCAAGGCCCACGTGGCCACGGTCTATGCCAAACCCATGGGCAAGCCGCAGGTCGACAGCTACATCACCGAGGTCAGCCAGGACACCTGGATCTTCTTCCCTTGGGACATGGCGCTGCAATACGTCAAACCCTACCGGGGCGACAGCGACTGACCCCAGCCGCCCGCTCAGACCATTGCCCAAATTCCTTTCAAGGAATTTGCACCGCCCCGCGCCGGAATTGGCGCGGGGCGGTTTTCGTTCAGAGCGCCGCCTTCAGCGTCTCTTTCCACGGGGTCGTGGGACGGCCCAGAAGTGTCGACAGGGTCTTGTCATCGGACTGGAGCCCCCCCTGCGATGCGCCGGTTTCACTGTCTGCCAGCATGTCGGCGACCGGCTCGGGCAGGCCAAAACCGGTCAGCGCGGCCTTGTACTCGGCGGCGGGCAGGTTGGTGTAAGTGACTTCCTTGCCCGACAGTTCGGTCAGGGCGGCGGCAAACTCGGGCAATGTGTAGCTGTCGTCGCCTGCCAGCTCGTAGACCGCCCCCGAGGCCGGCAGATCGCCGGTCAGCACGATGGCCGCCGCTTCGGCGTAATCGTCGCGCGAGGCGCTCGACACACGGCCCTCGCCGATGGTGCCGATCATGCCGCCATTCTCCACCGCGCCCTTGGCACCCATGGCGTAGTTCTCGGTGTACCAGCCGTTGCGCAGCAGCACATAGCTCAGGCCCGATGCGGCAAGCGCGTCTTCGGTGGCCTTGTGTTCGGGCGGCAGCACGGTCAGCGGCGACGTGTCGGCGCGCAGGATCGAGGTATAGGCGACAAAGCCCACGCCCGCGGCCTTGGCCGCCTTGATGACATTGCCATGCTGCGCCGCGCGCTTGCCGACCTCGCTCGAGGACACCAGCAACAGGCGCTCCACCCCGGCAAAGGCCGCCTCGAGCGCCGCTTCGTCGTCATAGGAGGCGATGCGCACCGTCACGCCCTTGGCTTCGAGCGGCGCTGCCGCCTCGGGACGGCGCACGAGGGCGCCGATGTCGGACGCCGGGACGCGGGCAAGCAGTGCGTCGATGGCCTTGGCGCCAAGCTGACCGGAGGCGCCGGTGACGAGATACTTGATGGACATGGGTGTTCCTTTCTTCGGGGCCTTCGCCCGATGGTTTCTTGCGGGATCGCCCCCTGCGGCGCCCCCGTCTGTCCCGAGCGTCGGGACCGCTTCACTCCGGCTCCGACTCGGGATATGGTCTCAAATCTAGACCGCCGTGCAGCGCCCGTGAAGGAGGCATCTTTCCGTGACCAGGGAACTTCAAGGTAACCACGATCTCGACGTGCTCGACCGCATGGCGGCTCACCCCGGCGCGCCGGCCGACACCGGCCTGTGCCCGATCCGCGATGTCCTGGACCGCGTGGGTCAGAAGTGGACGCTGCTGCTGCTCATTGCGCTGAAATCCGGGCCGAAGCGGTTTTCCGCGCTGCAACGGCAGGTGGGCGACATCTCGAAGCGGATGCTGACCCAGTCCCTGCGCGAGCTGGAGCGCGACGGGCTGATCTCGCGCACGGTGTATCCGACCAAGCCGCCGTCAGTAGAATATGCCCTGACGCCGCTGGGTCTGTCGTCGCTTGCGCCCATCGCGGTGCTGACCGACTGGGCCGACCAGAACCACGATCGCATCCGCGCCGCCCGCGCCAATTACGACGGCGCGGCCCCCGGGGGCTGAGGCCCCCCTTTCGCTTGTCCGGCGGCGCTGGTAGCGTTCCGCACCATTCACGACCGGCGGACCAACGATGATCAAGCCCACGCGCACCCAAGCCACCTTCACCCCGCCGGTTCCCGAGGCCCGGCGCTGGCTCGACGGGCTGAGCTTTCCGCCCCAGCGCCCGCTGCTGAACGTGAGCCAAGCCGCCCCGGTCGATCCGCCCCCCGCGCCCCTGCGCCGGGCCCTAGCCGAGGCCATGGAGCGCCCCGAGCTGCACCTTTACGGCCCCGTCCTCGGCCTGCCTGCCTTGCGCGAAGAGCTGGCGGCCAACTGGAGCGCGCATTATGGCACGCCCATCAGCGCCGCCGAGGTCGCCATCACCGCCGGCTGCAACCAGGCCTTCGCCGCCACCATCGCCGCGCTTTGCGGCGAGGGAGACGAGGTGCTGCTGCCCACCCCGTGGTACTTCAACCACCGCATGTGGCTGGACATGCAGGGCGTCACCACGGTGCCGCTGCCCACGGACGACGGCCTTCTGCCGAGGGCCGAGACCGCCCGCGCCCTTGTCACCGACCGCACCCGCGCCATCGTCTTGGTGTCGCCGAACAATCCCGGCGGCGTCGAGTATCCACCCGAGATCATGACCGAGCTTTACGATCTTGCGCGCGAAAAAGGCCTGCGCCTCATCGTGGACGAGACCTATCGCGATTTCGACAGCCGCAGCGGTGCACCTCATGACCTGCTGTCCCGTGAAGGGCGCGAGGACACTCTGGTTCAGCTTTACAGCTTCTCGAAATCATACCGCCTGACCGGGCACCGGGTGGGCGCCATCGTCACCGGCACGGGGCTGCTGGAGGAGGTGGAGAAGTTCCTCGACACCGTGACCATCTGCCCGCCGCAGGTGGGCCAGTACGCTGCGCTCTGGGGGCTGCAGAACCTCGGCCCCTGGGTGGCCGGCGAGCGCAGCGAGATCCTTGCCCGGGGACGCGCCGTGGCGGATGGCTTCCGCAAGCTCGAGACCAAGGGCTGGACCCTGCGCGGCTGCGGCGCTTATTTCGCGTATGTGCGCCATCCCTTTGCCGAAAGTTCTGCGACGCTGGCGCCCAAACTCGTGCGCGACGCGGGAATCCTCACCCTGCCCGGCACCATGTTCATGCCGGAGGGCGATGCGGACGGCGCGCGCCACTTCCGCTTTGCCTTTGCCAACCTTGACGAGGCCGGCATCACGGCGCTGTTCGAACGGCTTGGCGCGCTGGACTGGCCCCTTGCAGCACGGACGGACGCAGCGTAGACACGGGCGCCAAGAGACTGAAGTCAGACACAGAAAGAGGCGGCCATGGCCCGGGGCAAGAACGGCATCACCAAATACCTGGTCTGGGGCGTTCTCATCGCCTCTTTCCTCGGCTTCGGGGCCTTCGGCACCGTCAATTTCTCCGGCGGCGTGACGGAGCTTGGCCATGTGGGCGACACCCGCATCACCGCCAACGACTACGCCCGCGCACTGCAGTCTGAAATGCGCGCCTTCGAGGCCCAGAGCGGTCAGCCCATGACGTTGGAGCAGGCCCGCCAGTTCGGTCTCACCGACCAGGTGCTGGCGCAGGTGGTGACCAACGCCGCGCTCGATGACGAGACCGCGCGCCTCGGGCTTTCGGTGGGCGACGAACGGGTCGCGGCGGAACTGCGCGACATCCAGGCCTTCCAGGGCTCGGACGGCAGCTTCGACCGCACCGCCTATTCCTACGCGCTGCAGAACGCCGGGCTGGACGAGGCGGAGTTCGAAGAGAGCGTGCGCCGCGACAGCGCCCGGTCGCTGCTACAGGCCGCCGTCCTTGCGGGCACCACCCTGCCCGATACCTACATGGACACGCTGGTCAGCTACGTTGCCGAAGAGCGCAGCTTTACCTTCGCGGAAATCGGCCCTGACGCGCTCACCACCGAGATCGGCGAGCCTTCGGACGAGGATCTGCAGGCGACCTACGAGTCCAACCAGGACGCCTTCACCCTGCCCGAGACCAAGGCGATCACCTACGCCTGGATCACGCCGGACATGATCGTCGACACCGTCGAGGTGTCCGAGGATGCCCTGCGCGCCGCCTACGAGGAACGCCGCGGGGAATTTAACCTGCCCGAACGCCGCCTCGTGGAACGGCTGATCTTCTCGAACGAGGAAACCGCACAGTCCGCCGCCGACCGCATCGCCTCGGGCGAGGCCGATTTCGAAACTATCGTCGAGGAACGCGGCCTGCAACTGATGGACACCGACATGGGCGATGTGGATCAGGGTGCGCTCGGCGACGCCGGCGAGGCGGTCTTTGCAGCCGAGGTCGACGATGTTGTCGGCCCTGCGCCCTCGCCCCTCGGGCCGGCGCTCTACCGGGTCAACGGCGTGCTTGCCGAGCAGATCACCAGCTTTGAAGAGGCCGAGGGCGACCTGCGCGACAGCCTTGTCCTGGACCGCGCCCGCCGCGTCATCGCCGACATGACCATGGACGTGGACGACGAGCTTGCGGGTGGTGCGACCCTCGAGGAACTCGCACAGGACACCGAGATGCAGCTTGGCCAGATCGACTGGACCGACACCTCGGACGAAGACATCGCCGCCTACGAGAGCTTCCGCTCTGCCGCTGCGGCGGTTGCCGAAGGAGACTATCCCACGGTCGAGGACCTTGGCGACGGCGGCATCTTTGCCCTGCGCCTCGACGAGCTGCGCGGCCCTGCGCCCGAGCCCTTCGACGCTGTCGAGGACGAGGTCCGCACCCTGTGGGAACAGCAGCAGATCACCGACGCCCTCGTCGCACAAGGTAACAGCATCGCCGAGCAGCTGGCTGGCGGTCAGACCTTCGTGGAGCTCGGCCTCGAGCCCATCGAGGAAGCGGGCCTGACCCGCAACGCCCAGATCGACGGGGTGCCTGCAGCGGTGCTTGAAGCGGCCTTCGACCTCGAACCCGGCCAGGCCCGGTCCATCCCCGGCGACGGTGGTGCCCTCGTGGTGCGCCTTGACGAGATCACCGAGGCAGATCTCGGGGACGAACAACTTGCCGGTCTCGTGGACCAGCTGCGTGACAGCGCCGCGAGCAGCGTGAACCAGGATCTCTACGGCATGCTTGCCTCGGACATCCAGACACGGGCGGGCGTGACCGTCGATCAGTCGGCGGTGAACGCCGTGCTCACCAACATCCGGTAAGGCCCCATGGCAACGCTCATTCCCGAATTCGATCAGTTCGCAAAGGCCTATCAGGACGGGCAGAACCAGGTGGTCTATGCCCGCCTGGCCGCCGACCTCGACACCCCGGTGTCGCTGATGCTGAAGCTGACCGGCGCCCAGAAGGACGCCTTCATGCTGGAATCGGTGACCGGCGGCGAGGTGCGTGGGCGCTACTCCATCATCGGCATGAAGCCCGACACCGTGTGGAAATGCCATGACGGTGCCGCCTCGATCAATCGCGAGGCCCGCTTCGATCCTGATGCGTTCGAACCGTGCAAGGCGGATCCGCTGACCTCTCTGCGCCAGCTCATCGACGCCTCGCGCATCGAATTGCCCGAGGATCTGCCGCAATCGGCGGCGGGGCTTTTCGGCTATCTTGGCTATGACATGATCCGGCTGGTGGAACACCTGCCGAACGTGAACCCCGATCCACTTGGCCTGCCCGACGCGCTGATGCTGCGTCCGTCGGTGGTCACGGTGCTGGACGGGGTCAAGGGCGAGGTGACCGTGGTTGCCCCCGCATGGGTCACGCCGGGTGTCTCGGCCAAGGCCGCCTATGCCCGCGCCGCCGAGCGCGTCATGGACGCCGTGCGCGATCTGGAGCGCGCCATGCCGCAGGCCAGCCGCGACCTTGGCGAGGCGCACGAGGCCGCGCCGCCGGTGTCGAACTTCACCCGCGAAAGCTACATGGCTGCCGTCGAGACCGCCAAGGATTACATCCGCAAGGGCGACATCTTTCAGGTGGTGCCGGCGCAGCGCTGGACGCAGGAATTCCGGCATCCGCCGTTTTCACTCTATCGCAGCCTGCGGCGGACCAACCCGTCGCCCTTCATGTTCTATTTCAACTTCGGCGGCTTCCAGGTGATCGGCGCCTCCCCGGAGATCCTCGTGCGGGTCTTCGGGCGCGAGGTGACCATTCGTCCCATCGCCGGTACCCGTCCCCGCGGCGCGACGCCGGAAGAGGATCGCGCGCTCGAGGCAGACCTGCTCGCCGACAAGAAGGAACTTGCGGAACATCTCATGCTGCTTGACCTAGGGCGCAACGACACCGGCAAGGTGTCCAAGATCGGCACCGTGCGCCCCACCGAGAAGTTCATCATCGAGCGCTACAGCCATGTGATGCACATCGTGTCCAACGTCGTGGGCGAGCTGGCCGAAGATCAGGACGCGCTGTCCGCTTTCTTTGCCGGGATGCCCGCGGGCACGGTGTCGGGTGCGCCGAAGGTCCGCGCCATGGAGATCATCGACGAGCTCGAGCCGGAAAAGCGCGGTGTCTACGGCGGCGGCGTGGGCTACTTCAGTGCGGGCGGAGACATGGACATGTGCATCGCCCTGCGAACCGCAATCGTGCAGGATGAAAAGCTCTACATTCAGGCGGGCGGCGGCGTGGTCTATGACAGCGACCCCGAGGCCGAGTACATGGAGACGGTCCACAAGTCGAACGCCATCCGGCGCGCCGCGGCGGATGCGTCGCGCTTCACGGGGTCCGGTAACGCCTGATCACGGTGTGGGCGGGCCACACGCCGTTGCAAGACCGAAAGTCTGCGTCTGACTGATGATCCTGGACGAAAAACGGGGCGGCCTGGGCCGCCCCGTTTTTTATTCGTTCCCGCAACACCGGGACGCAGCGCACCGAAGTGATCCCGGTGCTCTGATCCCGCGCGGCGGCTCAGCTGGTGAGCAGCGCCGCCTCGTGCTTCTTGAGCGACCGGCGGGCCGCGCCATAGGCTTCGATGCCCTCGGCATGCTCCAGCTCAGGGAACAGCTCAAAGATTTCCTGACGCTGCTCATCACCGATGCCGCGGAGGGACAGATCGCCCGGCTGGAAGCTTTCCGTCCATGCGCCGTTGGACAGGACCACCTCGTGGTTGTCGAACATCATGTGGATGTAGCTCACGCCAAGGGTGTCGACCTCATCCACGCCCTCGAGCCCGGTAAGATGCTTGGCGGCTGCCAGCACTTCGCGTTCCTCGAAGTAAAGCGCGGTCTTGTCGTTGGCGACCAGAACGCGGTGGTTGGGCGACACGAGCAGGTCATGCTCGGGCAGGTTCTTGCCAAGCGCACCTTGCTGGATCAGCACCGGGCGCAGCTGCGGCTTGCGCGCCAGTTCGTGGCCGGTGAGGTCACGGCGGCCGATCCAACGGATCTCCTGGATGCCGTTATCGCGGGTGATGACCCGGTCACCGACCTCGAGGTCCTCGACCATGCGCTCGCCTTGAGGCGTCGCGATCAGCGTTCCGGGGGTGAAGCAGGGCAGCACCTCGACCGTGATGTAGGCGCTGGATTCACCGCCGTTGCCATCGCTCACGGTGTAGCCAAAGCTGTCGTAGCCGGTGAAGCCCTCGTCCGCGACGAAGGTGACGGTCCCATCAGGGTTCAGCGTCGCGGTGCCGTTGGGCGCCTCGCCGATGGCGGTGATGGTCAGCGGGTCGCCCTCTGGATCGCTGTCGTTCAGGGTCGGATCGAAGGTGGCGGGCGAGGTGCCGGAGGTGGAATAGAGATCGTCCACGGCGAGCGGTGCCGTATTGTCGAGCGGCGGCCCGGGCGGAAGGGTGCCGTCGTCGACGGTGACGAACATGGTGCCTTCGGCGGTCCCGCCATTGCCGTCGTCGACGGTGTAGGTCACCGCGTCCGTGCCAGTGAAGCCCGCGTCGGGCGTGTAAGTGACGGTGCCGTCCTCATTGAGAACCGCGGTGCCGAATTCAGCCTCGCCGATGCTTCCGACCGTAAGCGGATCACCGTCGGCGTCGCTGTCGTTCTCGGTCGGATCGACAGTCAGAGCGGTATCGATGCCGGTGGTATATTCGTCATCAACAGCCACGGGCGGGGTATTGCCGCCTGCCCCGGTGTCGTCGCCGGTGGTCACAGTGATGGTACCCTCGTCGGTGCCGCCATTGCCGTCATCGACCACGTAGGTGATGGTATCGTCGCCGGTGTAACCGTCGTCAGGGGTGTAGGTCACCGTGCCGTCTTCGTTGATCACGGCGGTTCCGTTGTCCGGATCGGTCACGCTGATCACGGTCAGATCGTCGCCGTCGACGTCGGTGTCGTTCTCGGTGGGGTCAAAGGTGACAGGGGTGTCCACGTCGGTGTCGACGTCGTCATCCAGGGCCACGGGCGCGTCGTTCACAGGCTCAACGACGATGTCGACCGTGCCGGTGGCGGTGTTCCCGTCAGGATCCTCGATCGTGTAGACCACCTCGGCCGGACCGTTGTAATCCGCATCGGGAGTGAAGGTGATCGTGTTGTTCTCGTTCACCACGACAGTGCCGTTCGTGGAGGTCGCAGATGTCACGGTCAGCGCCTGGCCATCCGGATCGCTGTCGTTTTCCAGCACATCCACCGTAATGGCCACGTCCTCGGGGGTGGTGGCGCTGTCATCCACCGCGACCGGGATACCATCGCCGCCGTCGGCATCCGTGGTCGAGAAATCGATGTCCGAGATCAGCGTCCCCTGAGTGGAGGTGCCGCCGTTGGCGTAAACCACCTCGACGCTGGCAACCGGGCCGGCGATGCTGACTTGAAGTGTGCCGTTCTGATCCGCGAAGGCGGTGATCGTGTCACCGGATGCGGTCTGGCCGTCCACGGACGTGGTCGTGCCCAGCGGAGTGATGGTCACATCCACCGGGTTGCCATCGGCGTCATAGGCGTTGATGGTCACCAGATCGGCAAAGCTGCCACCGGTCGCGTCGGCGTATTCTTCCAGGTCCCCGAGGTCGCTGCGGTCGCCCCCATCCACGTCATTGAGGATGAACGACACGTTCTGCACTTCGTCGCCATAGACATCGTTGGTGGCGCGGAAGTTCAGGGTTGTGGTCGATGTCGGGCTGACCCCGTCGTCGCTGTCACCGCCGGCTCCGAACAGCTTTAGGTGCGAGGCAGGATCCACGTCGGAACCTTCGGGCACGTAAGCGTCGAAGTTCACGGTAAAGGCCTGCGCCTCGTCGTCCTGACCGGTGAATGTGATGTCGACCGCGACGCCGCCGGTCTCCACGGAGGTGGTCACATCGCCGGGCGCAGTGTTGGTAAGGTTTACACCGTAAGCGCCCAGAGCGCTCCAATCCAATGTAAGATCAGCCATAGTTTTTCGACCCTCAATACAGCAAACCGAAGCGCACCCCGGCTACGATCACTTTGGCTGTGCATGGCACAACCGGATTTACATGCACGTCGCGCCTGCAAGGCCTGCGTGAACTTCGCGCACCCTGATGATCGAATTCCACGCACAGCGAAGAATAACACCAGCGGCAGGGCCAAGGCCCGATTTCGCATTCACACGCATCCTCACGGACACTTGTCGCTCGAAGACCGCCCCCGTGGCCTGTCGTCGTCACCCCCAGTCGGGCTTGGAGGATTAATAGGACTGAGACAGGGGGCCTCAAAGAATAAAATTCGCGGAAAACCGCCGAAACCGGCCCGTTAAGGATCAATTGAGGCGGAATTTCGGCCAAGATGCCGGGTATTTGACGGTCATTGTTTCCTCAGCGCGAGATTGCCACTGACAGATAAGCCCTAACAAAACAAGGCTTGCCCGCAAGGTTCCGCATGTATGGTTTGAACACGGAAGGAGGAAATGTGCAATTTTTGGAAACAGTCACGCAACCGTGATGTCGTCGCGATTTTTTGTCCGCCACATTCGAAAATATGGCGACGCTTGTCCCCTGTTCGTGACCAATCGCTGCAAACACAGGCAATTGGCCCCTGCGCTCCGTGCGCATAGGTTTATCAAATGCGAATCATTTGATGTATATGCGACAGGCCCCAGGGCTGGCCTCCGGCGCTCTCCTGACGCCCGCCAATCGCAAGGCGCACGTCGCGTTTCAGCGCCTTGCTGCAGTCAGGCGACCGGGGCCAGGTTCGTGATCCAGCGGCACTGGTACGGCGCCAGGGTCACAGGCCCCGCCTCGATGGTCTCGCCGCTCAGGAGGTCGACCCAGGTTTCGTCCGCGATCAGGTTCAAGTCACTCTCGGGGATGTCAATCGTGTCCGCGCTCACGTTGTGCAGCGTGAAGATCGACTGCGCCCGATCCAGCGACTGCCGCCAAAGGCCGAAGACCCGTTCATCCATGTTGAGCGTGAACTGCGTGGCATTGGGGTGGAAGCCCGGCTGTTTCGCGCGGATCTTCAGGCGCTCGGACAGCATGGCCAGGACGCGGGCGTGGACGCTTTGTGGATCGTCCAACTGCTCCTTCAGCGCCGCGTAATCCCAGCGATGACGGTTGATCGCCCGGTTCATGCCGCGCCGGTCCACCGCGTCGGTGTCGTTGGGGGTGCCCAGCATGGAGTGGATGTAGAAGGCAGGAATGCCCTCAAGCGACATGGGGATGGTCTGGGAACACAGGAACCGGTCGAGATGGTGGTCGTCCCTGCCCTCGAACGTGCGGCCCATGGCCTCGAAATAGGTGCAGTTGAGCTCGTAGGGCGCCTCGCCCCCACCAGGCAGCGACCGCATGGAGACCTTCCCGCCGATCTCTCGGATGGTATCGATGATCTGCCCAACCTCGGGCGCGGGCAACAGCCCTTCGGCGGGGCGCATGCCGATGCCGTCATGGCTGGCGGTGAAGTTGAGATAGGCACACCCCAGTGGCGCCGGCGGCATGGTACGCTGCCAGTTGATGAGATACTTCGCGTTCCCGGACATCATCGCGTGCAGCACCAGCGGCGGCAGCGGGAAATTGTAGACCACGTGCGCTTCGTTGCGGTTGCCGAAGTAACTGAGGTTCTCGGCCTTGGGCACGTTGGTTTCGGTCAGCAGGATCACCGTCTCGATGGCGTAATCCATCAGAACGCGCATCAGCTGGATCACCGCGTGGGTCTGCGGCAGGTGGATGCTGTTGGTGCCGATCTGCTTCCACAGGAACGCCACCGCATCAAGCCGGATGATCCGCACCCCCATGTCGATGTGCAGCCGGATGATGCGGACGATCTCGAGCAGCACCTCGGGGTTGCGGAAATCAAGATCGACCTGGTCATGGCTGAAGGTGCACCAGACGTGTCGGGTGCCCATGGCGGTCTCGACCTCGCGCAGAAGCGGCGTGGTGCGCGGCCGGGTGACCATGGAAACGTCATCATCGGGCGAGGCTTCGAAGAAGAACCCATCATAGGGCTTCTGCCCCTGCAGGTAGGCGTTAAACCACACGCCCTGACTGCTGACATGGTTGAGCACGAGGTCCGACATCAGGTGGAATTCCGATCCGATACGCTGGATGTCCGCCCATTCCCCCAGTTGCGGGTTCACCTTGCGGTAATCGGTGACGGCGAACCCGTCGTCCGAGGTGAAGGGAAAGAACGGCAGAATGTGCACGCCGTTGACCACGCCCTTCATGTGAGTGAGCAGGAAGTCATGCATGAGGTCGAGAGGCTTGTGGTGCCCGTCGATCAGGCTGTCGCCATAGGTGATGAGAACCGCGTCGTTCTGCGTCCAAAGATTGTTGCCCGGCTTGCGGGGCTTGCGGCGGCGATGCAGGTTATCCGGCCAGAACGCGTCGATGACCTTCGAGGCAAGGATGTGCTGGTCCAGCTCCGGGTAGAGGAAATGAAGCAGCTGGGACACTCTGGCGCTGATGGAACTTTCGGTCATGAACTCTACTGCTTCCCCGTCTTCGTTCGGTCTGCGGGCCACCGGTGGGCGCGGTCCCGTCGGAAATGGTGACACCTTATCGGGGTAGGCCGATCCCCGCAGCCACACAAGGCAAAAGCTGGGTTTGGGCCCCGGATTGTCCCATGTTCGCGGGCCCATGGCGGTTTTGGACGCGGCGAGGCGCCATGTCGCAGGGCAGCGTTGCAAGGTCGCGCCCGCACCATCGGGCGCGAAGATTTGAGGGCACAAACGCTGTTGAAGCGCCCCGGACCCGGGCCGCCACCCCGCAACATCATCCCCTGCCGCCACGCCCGCATGGGCCCGCACCCGAGATTTCGAGACAGGAAACCGCCCCGTGAGCACTTTTGCCCTGACCGTCAGATGCCCCTCGACCCGCGGCATCGTAGCCGCCATCGCCAGCTTCCTCACCGATGAGGGCTGCAACCTGACCGACAGCTCCCAGTTCGACGATTTCGAGACGGGCAACTTCTTCATGCGGGTGAGCTTCCGCTCGGAAACCGGTGCCGATCTCGCCAGCCTCGAGGAACGCTTCGC